>NZ_AUBD01000001.1 GCF_000429065.1 Silanimonas lenta DSM 16282
TCGGACAATGGCCCCGAGTTCGTCAGCCATGCCATCCTGAAGTGGCTGCAGCAGGCGGGCATCGAGACCGCGCTGATCGATCCAGGCAAGCCTTGGCAGAATGGCACCGCCGAGAGCTTGAACGGGAAGTTCCGAGACGAGTGCCTCAGCATGGAATGGTTCCGGAACCGGGTCGAGGCCCGGGCGATCATCGAGACGTGGCGACGCCATTACAACGAGGATCGGCCACACTCGAGCCTCGGCTACCGGACACCCAAGCAGTTCAAGGACGAGTTCCAGAAGCAGCAACCCGCATCAACCCACCGAGCCGTCCTCAACTAATCGGTGGTCCGAAAAAAGCCGGCAGGTCAGGCGCGAAGTGTGGCGCGTGTATTCGTCCGGCTTCGAGGACTGGCTGCGGGCGGCGTACTGGCGTGCCAAGGAAATGGGCGTGCCGGAAACGACGATGAAGTCGGCCCTGGCCACGCTCGCTGCTGCCGGCATCAACGATGGCGAGCAGATCGAGCTTCACGTCCGCGCCGCCCGGTATGGCGATGGCTACCTGATCGATCTGGCCGATGCGCAGTGGCAGGCCATTCACGTCACCCCCCAGGGCTGGCGGGTGGTGAGCGGGTCGCCGGTGTACTTCACCCGCACGCCCTCGATGCGCCCGCTGCCGATGCCGGCGGCCCATGGCGATATCGGGTTGCTCTGGCAGCACACCAACATCCCGGCACACAGCCGCGTGATGGTGCTGGCGTGGCTGCTGGACTGCTTTCGCCCCGACACCCCCTTCCCGGTGCTGGAACTGGTGGGCGAACAAGGCTCGGCCAAGTCCACTACGCAATCCGTGCTGCGCAGCCTGGTTGATCCCAACAAGGTGGGCTTGCGCGGCCGTCCCAAGACGGTGGAGGACATCTTCGTCGCCGCCGCCAACAACTGGCTGGTCAGCTACGAGAACCTCTCCGGCCTGACGCCCGAGCAGCAAGACGCGTTCTGCACCCTGGCCACCGGCGGTGGCTTTGCCTCGCGCCAGCTTTACACCAACGGCGAAGAGCACGTCATGGAAACCAAGCGGCCGGTAGTGTTGAACGGCATCGCCGTGGTCGCCACACGCCCCGACTTGATCGACCGAGTGATTCACGTCGATCTGCCCACCATCCCAGCGGATGCCCGGCGCGACGATGCCGACACCCACGCGGGCTGGGAACGCGATCAGCCGAAGGTGTTCGCGGGCTTGCTCGATCTGTTCTCAGCGGCCTTGGCCATTTTGCCGACGGTCAAGCTCACCCAGAAGCAGCGCATGGCTGATTACGAACGGCTGGGCGAAGCGGTAGCCCGTGCTCTCGGTTTCGAGGCTGGCGAATTCCAGCAGCAATACGCTGATCTCGTGCGCGCGGGCATCGACCGTGCGCTGGAGAGCAATGCCGTCGCGCAGGCGCTCGACAAGTACCTTGCCGAGCGCGTGCTGCCCATCAACTGGCAAGGCACCGCCGGTCAGCTCTACGAACTGCTCAACACCTACAGCACCCCGGACCGGAGCACTTGGCCGCGCTCGCCCAAGGGCCTGTCGGACCAGTTGCGCCGCATCGCCCCAGCCTATCGCGCCAAAGGCATCGACATCACCCACCTCGGCCACAGCCGGGAGGGGGCGCGCTGGCGCATCACCACCCAAAAACAGTACGCCACGCCGCCCGGCGTCTCCCGCACCTCTGTGGGCGGCATTCGATATGGAGAACACAAATGAAGATGAACCCTTTCACCAAGAAAGCCGCAACAGCGGTCAGCCCGAGATCCGCCGAGGGCGCATCACCCCTGAATGAAATCGGGGACGTCAGCGCTGTGGCGCAGATGTTTGAGCGCCTGCGCCAGCAGAACGCCCAATACGACCAGGCCATTGCCGCATTGATCGCGGCCAACCGTATCAGCAACGGCTGGGACAAACCTGCCGAGCCGGAGATGACGCTGACCATCCAGCGCGAAGTGCTGCTGGCCTTGGGTGATACCGAAGCACTGGCCAAGTTCGATCAGGAACACCAGCAGGCATTGGCACAGGAACACGCCGCCCGCGTGAAAGCCACGCAGCAGGTGCTGGAGGCGCCCACCCGCGTCAAGGCACTGGAGCAGTACCTCAACGATCTGGCTGGGCAGATGGTGGCCGGGGTAGATGAGTCCCTCATCGATCAGGAAATCCGCCGCATCTTCCAGCCCAGCGCACAGCGGATGCTGGAGGCCGCCAAGATCTTCGTGCAGGCCTGGCGCGAGATGCAAAGCGTGGAGGCAGTGCTGTTGCAGCGCGTGCGTCTGACGCACACCCGCGTGACGGGCGACACCTGCACTCACTTCGACCACGAGCTGATCGGACCAACGCGCGCTGGCGAGCTGCTGCCAACTTTGATCGCGGGTATCCCGTATGAAGAGCTGCGTGACCTGAACGACCAGTTCACCCGCACCGACAACGAACTGGTCGAGGCGCTGGACACCGCCCTGCGCAGTGCAGGATTCGACGGCTGGGGGCTGAAGGTCTATCACCCGAGGGCCAAAGGTGATGAGCGCCGTATCTACGCGCCCGATCCCAATCCGCCGAAGAAGCATCTCGGTCATGGCACGGGCCTGTCGACCGTCGTGCGCGTGGACGTGTGAGGGCGGCTGCTATGGACATCCAGCCATCGCGCCGGCACCAACCTGATCGTTTCGGGCCGCTGTCGCCGCGTATCGCCTCCGGGCCAGAGGGGCTGGAGCACCAGCCCATCCTGCAGCGGGTATTGCCACCGGCAGCGCATGCCGCCATCGCGCGTGATGACGGCATCGGTGTATTGCCTTCTGTGCCGCAAACCGCATGGGGCGAGTCCCCATTCACCGTACCCGGCAAGGGGGCGACAAGTATCGTGCGCAGACCACGCTGCGCCCGGATCAAGCTGCCGTGGTGGTGGCGTTGGTTGTGTGCAGCCGCGCGTATTGAACGCCGCCTCTGGCATTGGTGGCAGCGCCATTTCCAGCGCCCGTCGCGTTGGCGTCGCCGCCGGTGAAATGGGTCCTTCCCTCACAAGAACCGATACGGGGGGCGCAGCCGCGCTACCCCGCTACCGACAGACCCCGAAACGGGGTTACCAGTTACCACCCCGGTTACCACCTGGCGATGCGCCGGGTTACCACTCAAGGAGTCTTTGATGAACCACACGATAGAACCCCAAGCCCGCAACCGCGCCAGCCAGTTGCCTGTTGAACGACTGCAGCACTACGACCCGGAAGTCCACCAGCGCGTGCAGCAGTGGTTTGCCAGCGGCCAGCCGCTGGTCTGGATTCCCATCCTCAGCCAGCAGAACTTCCCAGACGTCCCGCCGCAGGTCTTGCGGTTTGCCGACCGATTCCAGGCGGCGATGCGCTGGCCCATCCAACGCCCGGAGGACTTGCTCGATTTGCCTGATGGCATCACCGGGTGGCTGCTGCCTGCCGATGCTGAAGATACTGACGTGGCCTGCGGCGTTTGGAACGGAGAGATCTACATCCTGGGCATCAAGGACCGGCGCACCGGCCGGCCGCAGACGCTGCTGGGCGAGCGTATCGATGTGGCGACAGGTCAGGTCGATGACGTTGACCAGAGCGCGGTTTGACTTGGCTTCTGGTCGCCACAGCGCGTTCATGGACCTGTCTCAACCACAGGAGAAGTTCGAAATGACTGGCTCCCCCAACGGCAGCATCTCGGCGCAGTTGGCGGCACTGCCCTCCCTGCCAATGTCCGACCTCTGGGCGCTGTGGGATCAGTACTTTCCCCGGCGGCCCAGTCATCCCAATCGCCAATACGTGGAGTCGCGTCTGGCCTACCGCATCCAGGAGAAGGCATACGGCGCGCTGCCGACCAACATCCGCAAGATGCTGGTCGAGGCCGGTGCCAAGCATTCCAAGATCAAGTCGGCCGCCGGGCGCAGCGCCCAGACACTGCTCATGCCCGGCACCACGCTGATCAGGGAATGGGATGAGCGCGAGTACCGCGTGACGGTCACGCCCGATGGTCTGTATGCCCTGGATGGCCAGGTGTTCAAGAGCCTGTCGGCGGCAGCACGCCACATCACCGGCACGCGCTGGAACGGACCGAAGTTCTTCGGTTTGCGTGATCGTAAGGGGGATGATCAATGAGTGCGCCGCTGCTGGCGCCGCCGAAGCGCTGCGCGGTGTACTGCCGCGTCTCCAGCGACGAGCGCTTGGACCAGTCGTTCAACTCCATCGACGCCCAGAAAGAAGCCGGGCACGCTTTCATCAAGAGCCAGAGCCACGAGGGCTGGATCGCCGTGGCCGACGACTACGATGATCCCGGCTACTCCGGCGGCAACATGGACCGGCCCGCCCTGCGCCGCCTGATGGCCGACATCGAGGCCGGCAAGATCGACATCGTGGTGGTCTACAAGATCGACCGCCTGTCGCGCTCGTTGGCCGATTTCGCGCGGATGGTCGATGTGTTCGACCGCCACCGTGTCAGCTTCAGCGCCGTCACGCAGCAGATCAACTCGGCCACCTCGATGGGCAGGTTGATACTCAACGTCCTGCTGTCCTTTGCGCAGTTCGAACGGGAAGTGACCGGCGAGCGCATCCGCGACAAGATCGCCGCCAGCAAGCGCAAGGGCATGTGGATGGGCGGGCCGGTGCCGCTCGGCTACGACGTTCGGGATCGTCTGCTGGTGATCAATGAGGTAGAGGCCAAGCTGGTACGCCGGATCTTCGACGATTTCGTGACCATGCGGTCAGCCACGCTGATGGCCAAGGCCTACGGTGCAGAAGGCGTGGTCACCAAGGGGGGCAAGCCCTTCACCAAGCAGACGATCTACAAGATGCTGAACAACCGGATGTACCTGGGCGAGATCGTCCACAAGGGGCAGAGTTTCCCTGGCCAGCATCAGGCCATCGTGACGCAGGCGCAGTGGGATGCCGTGCACGCACTGATCGCCACCGATGGCATCGAACGGCGGCGCGAGACCAACGACCGCCAGCGTGAGCCAGCGTTGTTGCGTGGCCTGCTGTTTACGCCCGATGGTGAACGGCTGGTGCCCAGCTACACCAGGAAGAAGGGCAAGACCTACCGCTACTACACGCCGATCAGACACCGGCGCTTTGGCGCGTGGGCCAGCAGCCACGGACCGTTGCCAGCGGCACCCATCGAGGAATTGGTGACGCAGCAAATCGTGGCGGCGCTCTCGGCCCCGCACATCGTGCAATCGGTGTGGGATCGGATTCGGACAGCCCGCCCAGACTTGTCGGAGCCTGAGGTCGTGCTTCCGATGCGAAATCTGGCGGGCCTGTGGCAACAGCTGTTCCCCGCCGAACAGTGTCGACTGGCGCAGTTGCTGATCGAGCGCGTGGTGATTGCCGACGGTGGGCTGGAAATCATCTGGCGCGATCAGGGCTGGCAGGAACTGGCCGGGGAACTGCTGCCCGGCACCATCGGCGCGGAACTGCAGGAGATGGAGGAAACCGTATGAAGCCCAAAGTGCAGGCTTTGGGCGGACCCGTTGCGCGCGAGCGCCGGGACGGCGGCCAGGTCAAGCTGTCCACCTTCATCCCGCTGAAGATCAGGAAGCGCGGCGCCAGCAAGGTGGTGCTGCGCCCGGATGGCCAGGTCGAGTCGCCGGGCAAGGTCGCCAGCCAGATCGACCAACCCTTGCTGGTGGCACTGACGCGGGCCTTCTACTGGCAGCAACTGCTCGACGACGGCGTGGTCGCCAGCGGCAGCGAGATCGCCCGACGTGAAGGCCTGCATCATTCGACGGTCAACGAACTGCTGCGTCTGACGCTACTGCAGCCCGCCATCATCCAGGCCATCCTGGCAGGCAAGCAGCCGCGCTGCATGAGCCTGCTGTGGTTCCAGCGCAATCCGCTGCCAACCGACTGGGTGGCGCAGCGGGAGGTGCTCGCGAGGTTCGATGCGTGAGGGTGTGACTCAACGAACCCAGCGACGGGCGTCCTTCAAGAGCAGTAGCAACTGCTGCTCGCGCAGCGGCGAGGCGATGAACCCAAATCGGGTGTAGAACCTGGTCGCGTCTTCATCAATCGGATGGGTCAGCATGGCCCGCACACCGGCCTGCTCGGCGATCACCAGCGTGCGGCGGATCGCATCCTGAAGCATCCCGATGCCGATCCCGCGGCCCTGGTGCTCGCGTGACACGGCGAGCCGGGCCAAGATCACCACCGGCACCGGGTACTGTCCCATGCCCTTGCGGATACGCTCCGGCGCTTCCAGCGTGTCGACCTGGCCTACGGTCAGGCTGAAGTAGCCTGCGACGCGGTCGTCACCATCGGCGGCCACGACGAAGGTCTTGGCCGAGCCACTGCCCTGCGCCTGGCGGGCGTGGCGCAGCAGCCAATCGTTCAGCGCAGGCTTGCCGCAGTCGAAGCCTTCCAGCCGATGCTGTGCGGCCAGAGGCGCCGGTGCCCGCAGCGTCACTTGGCGTCCCAAGGGGCCTTGCGGGCGAACAGGTCGGCCAAGCCGTCGTTGGCCTGCTCGGAGCGCTCGAGCAACTCCATCAGGGCCTGGTACTGGCTGCCCGAGACCATGAACAATCGTTGGTCCAGCAGGGTCTGCTCGGCGGCCAGGCAGGCGCTGTCGAGGATGAAGTCGGTCAGCGACTTGTGGGCCACCTCGGCGGCACGGCGCAGCACGGCCTCCTGTTCGGGCGTGGCGCGCAGCCCCAGGCGGGCAGTACGGGCAGCAGGCGAGGATGCGATGGCGGTCATGGCGGCGCCTTTCTTGTTCGATCAATGGACGCCATGTTAGTACAACCGACGCACGCGGTCCAGTTCGCTGGGGCGATCGCCGCCCTGGTTGACGATGAACCGCCGCGCGTAAGTCGTTGATTTTGATGAATCAGGCGCTGCGGCTACCCGCAAGCCAGCCGGAGAACAGAGACGGCTCTGGCCGAGACAATGGCCGATTTTGGGTGTTTTGGCTGGCCCCCACCCGCAGGGCGGATGGCCAGAATCCCGCGTGGCGCGGGGCCGGCGTCAAAAGGAAAGGGCCCGGAGACTTTCCGGGCCCTTGTGTATGGTGGCGGAACACGGAACCGAACCCGCGCTCCATACCCGAGCCAGATAGCAACGCCTTGGCCTTGAGGGCGTGGATTCGACGATTGGCCGACTGGTCATCAACGAGGAGGATCAGTTCGTGCTATCTCGCTCCAGCCGTGGTCGAACGTAAAGGTCCGGGCATGGCCGACGGGGTTCTGAATTCTGAGCACGCGGGCTTGAGCTGGATCGGTTGCGCGCTCGACCACGTATAGCCAGTACGCATCGCCCTTTTCGCGCGCGCAGTCGAACTGCGTGTGTGACAGTCCCACGGGGCGATCATGCAAGGTGCCCGTCATCGACTTCACTTCGACCCATCGAATCTGCCTGCCACTACTGTCGGCCTCGAAGAGGTCAAAACCTGGGTTGCCTTCCGGAGTACGGCGTAGTCCTGGCTCAAGACGAATGATCAGATCGATTGCTCGCTCCTCGATCTGCATCCGTTCCGCCTGATCGAGGCCATCGGGGTCTGGGCCTTCCTCATCGGGGTGCGTGCCGACGTAGGAGATGAACGGTCGCCCCCCGGCGTGGCCGGGTGTCCTCTTTCCTTGCCCGCCGCCTTTGCCACTGCCCTTGTCTCCGGGAGTGCCGTGGCCGCCTGAGCCACCGTGGCCACCCCCATTGCCCTGGCTGCCGCCGCGCGAAGTCCCAGTACCAGTGCGCCCTTGGCCACCACCTCCTGCCACCGTGCCCACGCCATCACCGCCGTCCGGATCAGGGGTGCCGGGCGGGATATCCGGCATGTCATCGCCGTAAAGATCTTTCGCACCGTCGTACACGTCGCCATCGGACGGCTCGTCGGTCTCCTGTTCGGACTCTGCCGATGGCTCAGTCTGGGGCGCTGAGCTCGCGCTCAGTCGGGACGTCAGCTCGGCGACGATAGTAGGGTCTCTTCGTAGCAGATCGAGAATGGCCGGGTCGATGCCTGCCTCCTTGGCAAGCTGATCGATGACCGGTGGTTTGAAGACGATCTTGGTCTGCAGGAACGGGTTGGGCTTCCAGCCGAGGGTGTCGAACACGACGAGCCCAGGCGGTACAAGCTCGCCGTCGGCATTCGGCACCCAGGCAACCTGATTGAGCGTCCGGACGAAAGCGGCATCGAACCGAGCGGTCTTTGTCTCGTGGAAGTAACCCCACTTGTAGGAGCCGTAGAAGGCGGCAGTACCACGCGCCTCCAGATCGGCCAAGGCTTCCCATAGCACCTTGGCTCGGGCGGCAGCATCCTTGGGTGGTAGTTTTGGTAAGAACTCCAGCAGCGCTGTCAGTCCGCGAAGGGTGAAATCTTCTGGCGGGTTTTCCCAGCTTGCGCGCTC
The DNA here is from genome assembly GCF_000429065.1 of Silanimonas lenta DSM 16282. Lineage (GTDB taxonomy): Bacteria > Pseudomonadota > Gammaproteobacteria > Xanthomonadales > Xanthomonadaceae > Silanimonas > Silanimonas lenta. Next base: position 8,346 of record NZ_AUBD01000001.1, read on the forward strand.
AAGACCAGCTTCTCTGCGGATTCGCTCTTTCTCCGAATGCCCCAGACTCGACGGTACTGCTTCCGGAATGAGGTAGCGGCTTGCCCCGCACGACACCAGCAGGTCACGAATCTCCTCGCCCCGCAGGCAGTCGTACTCATTGTCGACGATCAAGATATCGGGCACGCCCGCGAAGAGCTGCTGTAGGCGGTCGGTGGCGATGTAGGCCTCGCCAGGCTTGGCGACATACGTTTTGCCGTCGCCGGTATCGACCACCATCACAAAGGTGGTGTCGCGCAAGGCTGACCGGAGCTTTTCCCTCTGCGCGGTGGAATCGGTACTGAAAGCGGCACGGATGCGCTCGATGTCGGCTGCGTAGACATCGTCGTCCACGTCCACCTCTGCCTGCTGGTACTTCGGCAGGATGTTCCAGATCACATCGTCTACCGGGTCGGGTTCGGTGATGCCCAGCGAGCTCAGGAACAGGCGTACCTCGGGCGTCGTACATACCGCGCGGCGAACGGTCGGAAAGCTGGTGGCGATGGCGCTGGGAAGAAAGGCCTTGGCTTTCCCGTTTTCGCGAGCAACGACGTGCGTCCCGTCATCCAGGCGGATGAGCGGGACAGTGTCCAGATGGCGACGCAACGCCTTCTCCTGGCCGCTCAGGAACTCGTACAGCCGCAACACCCACTCGTCCGATTGCGCCTCAAGGAACGCCTTCGTCAGGTTCGGTACCAGTTTTGTTGGCGTGATCTCGTCGATGTCGAGTTCGCGCATCAGGTACTGGCGAATCTCGGGTGCCTTGTCCTGGGTAATGTCGCCTGACAACCAAGCGGCGACCTCCGAACCGAACAGCGCCGCAACCTGTTCCGGGCGGAACAGTTCGCGCAACTCTTGTGTTCGCGCCAACTTGGCCTGCTGGGCGGTGACATGCCCTCCGTCGAAGGTTGGAAGCAGCGCCTCGTCCTGAAACGCCTGCCGGACGGCATCGAACATTGGTGCAAACCGGGAGCCCTTTGGGAACTTCTCGCGGTCGAGCGGCAGGCAGCGCAGCGCCGCGACATCCAGCATTGCGTTGTCTCGCATCCAGCGCATCGCTTCGACCAGCAGGCTGGATGTCTCCTTGACCAGATGCTGGTTCCACGGGTCGCCGGGAGGAATGTTGTCGCGGCTCGGTGTGGTGCGATACGGCCCCTGCACGAGAAAACCGAGGTGGCTCTCAACCACCGTCGGGAAAAAAACCACCAGCGGCGACTTGGCCAGCGGCTGCACAGCCCAGCGACCCGGGGCGTCCTTGACCGCAACCAGCGAGAAGGCAATCTCCACCCGTCCGACCTTTTTTCCCTCGGCGGAGAACACGTCACGGTGGAACACCAGCCAGTTCTGATCGACCTCGGGTTGCCCACTCTCTTGGCCGATCACCGTGACGCGCTGCACGTTGGGCCCCAGCGTTTCTGGGGTGTTGCGCAGATAGAACCCGGACGCGCCACCTTCGACGCTCCAGTTGATTTCGTCGATGTGACGCAGGAACAGCAGCGCGCCCGGGCCCAAGTGTCGGAACCCTGCCGTGATCTCCTGCGCCGCCGTCGTGTCCTGCGGTTTCAGGGGCAGGATGATCTGCGTCTCATCCGGGGCGCGTGCGGAGCGTTCCAGCCGCTTGGGGAAGACGTAGTTCTCAATGGCGAAGTCCTCATCGCCGGAGTGGATCTCCGGGAGATCGGTGACGGTGTAGACGGACTTGAAGCCAAGGCCGAAGCGGCCAATGGAGGACTCGTTCTTGGTGCTCTCGGCGATGTCGCAGACGCTGCGGACATCGGCCTCATCAAAAGGCTTGCCGAAGTGCGAGAGCGTCAGGCGAGTCGCGCTCAGGGTGAACGAAACCTTGCGTGATCCGTGCCACTCGCCACGCCGGCCGAGCGCGTCCTCCGCGTTTTGCAGCAGTTCAAAGATGAAGTGCGTGCGGTCGTCATACAGCCCCGCGGCTAGGCTGCCGGATTTCTGGGCGCCCTTGGTGCCGTAGCTTTCCCGGTTCTCCTTACAAATTGCCTCGTAGTTGGACGCCACTGCCGCTCCCTCTCCGTGTCATGGAACCTGTTTGATGCCAGGTTTGCCCAAGTTTGCACACTTGTGGAATATTATGACGAGACATGGCCGTAAACCAAGCACAGCACAGATGACACGGGAAAGCCGATGAGCGACCAGCCGGACGAAATCCTCACCATTGACGAGGTTGCTGCCTACCTCAAGGCTGGCAAGCGCACGGTCTACCGCCTCGCAGCGAGCGGCAAGCTCCCCGCCTTCAAGCTGGGTGGCACGTGGCGCTTCCGCCGCCGCGATCTGGACGAGTGGATCGCCAGCCGCATCGGCAAGGCGACGGTGGATGACGGCGAGGGGGCGGAATGACATCCAGCGCCACCGCCCTCCAGTCCAAGGCCAACCCCCAGCAGCTGGAAGCCATTCTGGCCACCGAGGGGCCGGTGCTCATCATCGCGGGCCCCGGTTCCGGCAAGACCTTCACGCTGGTCGAGCGCATCGTCTACCTCATCACCCACAAAGGCGTCGCGCCCGAGTCGCTGTTTGTCGTCACATTCACCGACAAGGCCGCGCGTGAGCTGACCACGCGCATCTCCAACCGTCTCAGCGAGCTCGGCATCAAGTTCAACTTGAACGAGATGTACCTGGGTACCTTCCACTCCATCTGCCTGCGGCTGCTGGAGGACTTCCGCGAGTTCACCCGGCTCAAGCGCAGCTTCACGCTGTTCGACCAGTTCGACCAGCAGTACTTCCTCTACCAGCACATCAAGGATTTCCGTGAACTGCCCGACGCCCAGCTTGTCATGGGCGACGACCAGACGGGGCGCTGGGCGCAGTCGGAGAACCTGCTCAAGTGGCTCAACAAGGTCAGCGAGGAGGCGCTCGATGCCTCCACGCTAGCGGCTGCCCCCGAGCCCGAAATCCGTGCCCTGGCTACCTGCTTTGTGAAGTACCAAGAGCTGCTTCATGAGCACAACGCGCTGGATTTCTCCGGCATCCAGTACGAGGCGCTGCAACTGCTGGAAAAGCGCCCCGAGGTGCTGGCGCAGCTGCGCGACAAGCTCACCTACCTGATGGTGGACGAGTATCAGGACACCAACACCATCCAGGAGCGCATCCTCCTCCTGCTCGCCGGCGAGCGCTGCAATCTCTGCGTGGTGGGTGACGACGACCAGGGCTTGTATCGCTTTCGCGGGGCCACCATCCGCAACATCCTGGAGTTCCCTGCGCTGTTCGACGACGGCCAGTGCAAGCAGGTCAAGTTGACCGTCAACTATCGCTCGCACCCGGACATCATCCGCTTTTACAACGAGTGGATGCGCGAACAAACCTGGGACGACGGCACGCGCGTCTTCCGTTTCGCCAAGCAGATCGTCCCACGCGCCGACGTCTTCCCCGACGTGCCGACGGTGGTGCGGTTGGCGGCCAGTGACGACAAGGACGACACCACCAACTGGCACGCGGAGGTGCTGGCCTTCCTCAATGGGTTGAAGGCATCCGGTCAGCTCGCGGACTGGAACCAGGTAGCCTTCCTCTTCCGCTCCGTCAAGAATGACAAGGTAGTGGCGCTGGCGCGCTTCCTCGAAGCGCAGGGCGTGCCCGTGTTCTCGCCCCGCTCGAACATGTTTTTCGAGCGGGAGGAGATCCGCCTGATGATCGGCGCGCTGATTTTCCTGTTCCCGCAGTTTCCCAAGGTGCGGGCGTGGGCTGAAGGCGTGCATCTGGACATCTGGGACTACTACGACCACCAGTGCTTCAAGCCCTTCACCGACGAGCTGCGCAAGCCGGAAAACAAGCCCCTGCTGGATTGGGCCCGCCCGCTGGCCAAGCGCCACGCCGTGCTTGCGCAGAACACCGACTACGCCTTCTCCGGCCTGTTCTACCAGCTGTTGCAATTCCCGCTGTTCTCGCGCTTCCTCACCGAAGAGGCCGTGCAAGGCGTGGACAAGGGTCGTGCGGCGCGCAATCTTGGCACCTTCTCCAGGCTGCTCACCAAGTTCGAGTACCTGCACTACGTCAGCGTGCTCAACCCGGACTTTCTAGAAAAGAACCTCCGTGACCTGTTCAACCAGTTCCTGCGCTTCCTGCAGGAGGGCGGTATCGGCGAGTACGAGGATGAGGCCGAGTACGCGCCCAAGGGCTGCGTCTCGTTCCTGACCATCCACCAGTCCAAGGGGCTGGAGTTCCCGGTGGTGGTGTGCGGCTCGCTGGAGGCGGTGCCGCGCAAGCAGCACACCGCGCTCGACGAGCTGCTGGAAGATGGCGGGTACTTGTCGAAACCCCGCTTCGAGCCGCTGGAGCACATCAAGCACTTCGATTTCCGGCGGCTCTTCTATACAGCCTTCTCCCGCGCCCAGAACCTGCTGGTGCTGGCCGCGCAGGAACGCAATGGCCGAGGCCTGGGCAAGTCGCCATCGAAGTATTTCGAGCGCTTGTTCTACGAGCTGCCCAGCTGGCGCGACATCGATCTGTCGGCGCTGACCTTCGAGGCCGTCAAGCAGATCAACCTCAAGCGCGAGTACTCGTTCACCTCGCACATCACGGTGTTCGAGAACTGCGCCGAGCAGTACCGTTTTTTCAAGGAGCTGGAGTTCGCGCCCATCCGCGAGAGCCCGATGCTCTTCGGTACTCTGGTGCACCAGACCATCGAGGACATCCACAAGACCGTCCTGCGCGGCGAAGAGCACACCATCACCCTGGACGCCATCCGGGGCTGGTTCTCGGCCAACTACGCGATGCTTTCCAAGAAAGAGCGCGTCTACCTCGCGCCCTCCTCACAGCAGGCGGCGCTGCTGCACGTGCTGCGCTACTACGAGCGCGAGAACGGCAACTGGGACCGCATCAAGGAGGCCGAGGTCGAGATCTCGCTGGTCAAGGATCAGTACATCCTCAAGGGCAGCGTCGACCTGATCCGGGGCGAGAACGACACGGTCGAGATCATCGACTTCAAGTCGGAGAAGAAGCCCGACATGGAGAAGGACCGGGAGCGGCTGCGCCAGTACCAGCACCAGCTGGAGGTGTACGCCCACCTGGTGGAAGAGCGCACCGGCCAGAAGGTCAGCCGCATGCACCTCTACTACACCGGCGAAGACGGCGGCAACCCTTACGTCTCCTTCACCAAGGACGACCGCGCCATCGGCAAAACCATCGCCCGCTTCGACGACATCGTGGCGCGCATCGAGCGGCAGGACTATCAGATGGCCGCACGCCCGGCCAAGCTGTGCCAGAGCTGCGACATGCGCGCCTACTGCGACAACAAGAACTGGAAGTTTTCCAAAGCACGATGAGACTCAAACCGCACATCCTGACCGTCGCCAGCACCGCGACCCTTCGGCAGATCGCCGAGGACTTCGAGCTCTCGGTCTCCGACAAGCGCAGGCGCCAGGCCCTGGTCGACGCGATCTCGTCGGCGCGGCGCTGCCGGCCGGAGGACCTGCTTGGCTACCTCGGCGAGCCGGAGGTCAAGCAGGTCTGCGAAGCCGCAGGCGTAGAGCCGAGGGGGCGGAGGAAAGCCTTGATCGCTCGACTGCTGGAAGCCGCGTCGCCGACGCCAACGCCGACGCCAACGCCAACCCGCCAGTCAATTGCCAGCCCCAAGACATTCAACCATTCGCCAAAGAGAACAACCATGAGCGACCAACAACCTTCGCAGGCACCCCTGCCACTAGCCGCTGCTGATGTCGGCAAGACCAACGTCGAAAAATACGAGTTCTCGCCGATCAAGGGCTACCCGATGCTCAACTGGCGCGGCAAGCGCCCGTTCACCTCGACGCAGTATTTCCCGGCGCAGCTGAAGGAAGTCCACGGCGAAGAGGTGGATGGCTGGCGCAACAAGATCTTTTGGGGTGACAACCTGCAGGTGATGAGTCACTTGCTGAAGGAGTTCAGGGGGAAGGTCGATCTGATCTACATCGACCCGCCTTTTGACTCCAAGGCCGACTACAAGAAGAAGATCAAACTGCAAGGCAAGCAAGCAGAGTCGGAGCAGACGGTCTTTGAAGAAAAGCAGTACACCGACATCTGGACGAACGATGAGTATCTCCAATTCATGTACGAACGACTTGTCCTCGCCCGTGAGCTACTTTCGGAAAGAGGCAGCATCTACGTTCACTGCGACTGGCACAAGAATCACTTCATACGAATGATTCTTGATGAAGTTTTTGGACCAGCGAACTTCAGGAACGAGATCATCTGGAGCTATTTCGGATTCAAACGTTCTACATCTCGCAAGTTTCCGCAGAAGCACGACACCATTTTGTCGTACGTGAGATCAGAGGATTACTACTGGAAGGTTCAATACCGCCCTCATGGTGAGGACTACATCAAGCGTTTCAAAAAGGATGCGAATGGCCGTCTTTACCGCGATGACGTAAACCCTACAGGCGGCGGGACGCGGGTGATCTATCTGGATGAAATAGAAGGCGACATCATCGACTCTGTGTGGGACGACATTCCGCCGGTAAACCCGGTGGCAAAAGAGCGCCAAGACTATCCCACGCAGAAGCCCGAGGCCCTTGTGGAGCGAATCATCAATGCCTCAACTGAAAAGGGCGCGCTCGTTTTTGACTGCTTCATGGGCGCAGGCACAACACAGGCAGCAGCAATGAAACTCGGCCGCCGTTTCATCGGCGCGGATATCAACCTCGGCGCGATCCAGACGACTACCAAGCGGCTGATCAAGGCGGCCGAGGAACTGCGTCAGAAGCCGCTCGACCCCGACTCCAAGCACTACACCGGCTTCGAGGTCTACAACGTCAACCACTACGATATCTTCCGCAACCCGGTGCAGGCCAAGGAGCTGCTGCTGGAGGCGCTGGAGGTGCAGAAGCTGGAATTCAACACCGTGTTCGACGGCGAGAAGGACGGCCGCATGATCAAGATCATGCCGGTCAACCGCATCGCCACGCGCGCCGACCTGAACGAGCTGATCGCGGGCTTCGACTACAAGGCCTGGGAGCGCAAGCAGAACGAGAGCCCGAACCGCCCCGTCGAGAGGATCACCCTCGTCTGCATGGGCCATGAGCCGGACTTGGCCGCGCAGCTGGAGCTGGCCGCCAAGCCCTTCAAGATCGACGTGGAGGTGGTGGACATCCTGCGCGACAAGGCCAATCTGGAGTTCAAGCGCGACTCCGAGGCCAAGGTCGTGGTGAAGAACGGCGAGCTGGTCATCGAGCGCTTCTACCCGATGAACCTGCTGCAAAAGCTCTCCTTGCAGAAGGAGTCGGTCGAGGACTGGAAGGAGCTTGTCGAGTCGGTGCTGATTGACTGGAACTACGACGGCGCGGTGCTGCAACCGGCGGTGGTGGACATCCCTGGCAAGAACGAGATGGTCAAGGGCAGGTACAAGGTGCCGGAGGATGCAGGCACCATCCGCGTGAAGATCACCGACCTGCTGTCGGAGTCTTGGGAAGGGAGCGTGGCCCATGGCGACTAAGCCCACCACCAAGCGCGCAACCGCCGCTGTCAAGGCCAGCTCGTCCGGCGCGTCGCTGGACTTCGCCTTCTTCCGCTTCCTGTGGCAGTTCCACCAGGACAACCGGGGAGCGATCCGCTCGCACTACAAAGAGCTGACCCGCAAGTTCCTCGACTTCAACAACCCGGAAAAGAACCCCAAGGCCTTCCTGCGCCAGCCGCAGTTCGAGGCACTGGAAACCTACGTCTTCCTCAAGGAGTTCCTCGGCAACGCCAAGGTCGAGGAGATCTTCAAGGCGTGGTACGAGCGCAGCGGCAAGTTCGAGGGCCGCAAGTTCGGCTCCTTCCTCGGCACCGCCGGTCAGGAGATGTTCCAGTTCGGCGAAACGGACGAGCTGGAACTGGATTCGTACAAGCGGCTGTTCGAGAAGATGCGCAAAAACTCGCGCGCCTACCCGAACTACATCTTCGCGCTGACGATGGGGACGGGCAAAACCATCCTCATGGCCACCTGCATCTTCTACGAGTTCCTGCTGGGCAACAAGTTCGAGAAAGATCCGCGCTACTGCCACAACGCGCTGGTGTTCGCCCCGGACAAGACCGTGCTGCAGTCGCTGAAGGAGATCGAGTCGTTCGACCTGACCCGCGTGGTGCCGCCGGAGTACGTCAACTTCCTCACCACCCACCTGCGCTTCCACTACCTCGAGGAGGCGGGCACCTCACTCGACACGCTGGATCGCTCGCGCTTCAACATCATCGTCTCGAACACGCAGAAGATCATCCTCAAGCGCCAGCACAAGGAAAAGACCTCCGTCGACAAGCTGTTCGGCGCGACCGGCGAAACCCTGGCCGCCACCGGTGTCTATGCCGAAGCCGCCGACCTCTACAACTTCGACCAGCCGGAAGAGGAAGGCGAGCTGACCACCAACCAGCGCTTTGAGAAACTGCGTCGCTTGGAGCAGCTGGGTATCTACGTGGACGAGGCGCACCACGCCTTCGGCAAGGCGCTGGCCAAGGACATGGGCCTGGGCACCAAGGAAACCGACACCAGCCTGCGCACCACCATCGACATCCTCGCCGCCAGCCTGAACGCGGCGGGCACGCGGGTGGTGGCCTGCTACAACTACACCGGCACGCCCTACGTGGGGCGCGAGGTGTTGCCCGAGGTGGTCTACGCCTACGGCCTCAAGGAGGCCATCGACAAGGGTTTCCTCAAGAAGGTGACCCTGCACGGCTACGCCAACACCCGCACCGACGAGTTTGTCGACATCGCCATCGAAACCTTCCTGAAGGAAACGGGTGACTTGCGACCGGAAGGGCTGCTTCCCAAGCTGGCCTTCTTTGCAGCCACCATCGACGAGCTGACCGGCGAACTGCGCCCAGCGGTGGAGCGTGCGCTGCTCAAGCACGGCATTCCGACCTCGCGCATCCTGGTCAACGTGGGCGACGACAAGCTCACCACCAACGACGACATCCGCGAGTTCAACCGCCTGGACACCGAAGGATCGGAAAAGCAGTTCATCCTGCTGGTCAACAAAGGCCGCGAGGGCTGGAACTGCCGCTCGCTGTTCGGCGTTGGCTTGTTCCGCGAGCCCAAGTCCAAGGTGTTTGTGCTGCAGGCCACGATGCGCTGCCTGCGCGCCATCGGCCAGGCCCAGCACACCGGCCACGTCTTCCTCTCGGACGACAACCTCAACACGCTGAACGACGAGCTGCAGCAGAACTTCCGCATCAGCGCCGACGAGCTGCAAAAGACCGGCAAGGACAAAGAGCGCGTCGAGGTGCGCGTGGTCGAGCCGCCGGTCAAGATCAAGCTGGTTCGCGTGCGTAAGCAGTACCAGATGCGCGAGAAGCAGTTGGTGACCGGGCAAGCGTTGATGCCCGAACGCGCTGACCCGCAGAAGTGGGGGGAGTTGGTCGAGAAGTACCGCCTCATCGAAACCCAGCAGGACGGCCTGACCGCCGCCGACGCGGCGCGCGCTTCTGCAAGTCGCACCTTCGATCTGACGGCGCGCCGGGAAAAGCGGGTGTTCTCGCGGCTATCGCTGGTGGCCGAGGTGTCACGCTATCTCAATCGCAGCCCTTTGGAAATCGAGGATCTACTCGACGCGACCAAGGAAGGTACCGACGAACTGGTGGCCATCACCAATGAGTTCAACGAGCTGCTCTACGACGAGATCATCCCGCGCCTGTTCCGCCAGCTCTACGACCTGGACGAGTCGCAGCAAACCGAGGAGCACGAGGTCGAGTTGATCAAGATGCCTCCGAACGGCTACTACGAGGTATCGGCGGCGAAGGACAAGATCGTCCGGATGAATGACCCGCAAATCAAGGACGAGGAGCGCGCCAAGAGCTTCCACCTCGATACCTACTGTTTCGACTCGAAGTCTGAGAACTGGTTGTTCTGGGATCTGCTGCGCGAGCAGCGGGTGAAGAAGATCTACTTCACCGGGATGCTGACCCACGGCCAGTCCGACTTCTTCATCCAGTACATCGACCCCGATTCGCGCACCGTGCGCAGCTACTACCCCGACTTCATCTTCCAGCGCGAAGAGCCGGATGGCAGCCTGAAGTACGTGATCGTCGAGGTGAAGGCCGATAACCAGATCGAGGACGCCGTGGTGCAGGCCAAGAAGGAGTTCGCTCAGCAGATCGCGGTGGCCAGTGGGATGGAATACCGCATCCTTAAGTCGTCGGATGCGGATAAACGACTATTCCGGGCCTTGTTGTAACGCAGTCCTTCGGCAGTTGATTTCGTATTCTTGGGCGAAGGGGAGCTTTATGGCCAGAAAAAGAATCTCAAAAAGCACACTCTCAATGTTCTTGCGAACAAAGTGCGACCGCGAGCTATATCTGTCACTACACGAGGACTCGGAGCTCGAGGCCAATGGCATGCCTGTTCCGCTGCAGGCGCGGCCTGGAATTGGAGTTCTGCAAACCGCAGGTCGTGATTTTGAGGATGAGCGGAATGATCAATTGATCCAGGCCTTCGGCAGCCTGGTCATCTATCAGCCCGACAAAGGTGGAGCAAACAAGCCGGTCAAGGCGCCGCTTGCTTCCTTGCTCGGCAAAGTCACGACTTTGCCATCGATCATTTTGCAAGGGAAGTTTGAACCTTCAGCTTTTCAGAATGCAGTCATGGCGAATATTGGGCTGCAACCAGGGCAAGTCACCCAGGTACCACCGATCGCAGGACTCATTCCTGACATTATTGTTGTGCGTCGGGCCACGATCGATGACGAAGAAATTGGTCCCGATGGATGCCGGCGACCAATTGATCCAACAACGGAAACCCGTAGTGCCCTGAGTATTATTGACGTCAAGCACACCAGTGAAGCCAACCCCAGCTACTCTGCTGAGGTTGCGCTTTACGCGGTTTTTCTCGCCAATTGGATTGTCGATCAAGGGTTGCAGGACAACTACTTTGTAACCACACGTAGCTACTTGTGGACCCGATTCAAGCAAGGCCAATCTGCGCTCGATGCTCTGATGTCTGGCTCCGCCCCGGCAACGCCAAACCAGTATCTCGGCGCGCTGATTGCCGACAGCGAAGATGCCAATCTTCGTTTCTACCTCCCTACCGTACTCCACTTCTTTCGGGAAGACTTGCTCCGGGTCATCGCTATTGGTGATGCTTCAGCCAATGGCTGGGAGAATCTCGAATGGCACGTCGACGGTCGCTGTAGCGCCTGCGACTGGCTGGGGCATGAGAAGTGGGCGAATTCGAAGGACAAGACGCGAATTGCAGCAAAACCAACACATTACTGTTATCCGGCAGCGAAGCTGACTGGACACCTGAGTCGAATTGCGGGCATGACTCGAGGCGCAAGAAAGACGCTTCAGATCAATGCCATTCAAGACACAGCGGGCGCCGCGGCAGCCTCTTCGGCACATCCTGCTTTCCAGCAACATAGCCATCTTAAGAAGGAACGAAGTCGTATCCCTGTCCGCGCCCAAGCTCTGATCTCGTCGACGACCAGTGTGGACAGTTCAGCCGTACTGGCAAGCCTGGCTCCATGGCCGCAATTGCACGTGGCGATAACAGTTAACTTCGACCCCAGTGCCGGCCTGCTTACGGGCCTATCAATATTCGGCAGGGCAACGGCTTACGTAAGCGGGCAAACTCCGCGACAGTTCGCGACCAAATGCTTTGTCGTCGATCAGAAGAGTCTTGCCGATGAGTGGGTCGCTCTTGAAGGACTTCTATCGACCCTGTCCGACATGGTGGATCAGGCTGAGGCGTTCGTTCGTGCAGCGGGCAAAACACCTCTCACCGCACAGATCGCATTTTGGGAAAAGCGCCAGTTCGAGGAGCTGTGTGCGGCGATGGGACGCCACCTGCCCAAGGTGTTGAGTCTTACCAACCGGAAGACAAAGGCGCTCGCTTGGCTATTCCCTGCTGATGAACTTATCGAGAAGCCCGTTGGAGCAGTTAGCCCATGCATTGTCTTCATCGATGAAATTGTCCGGCGCGTAGTTTTTGCGCCGACCCCCCATGTGATCACGCTGTTTGACACTGCTGAATCCTACTATTCCGGGCCGGGACCAGTACGGATGGGGGACGCGTTCTATCGTGAATTCCTGACTAACGGTATCCCGAGGGAACGTATTTACGAGATCTGGAGCAACGTCACGACAATCAAGCGTGGTTCGGTTACTGTTCCACGAAATACTGTTATTCAGGAATATGGCAACGCGCTGGAGAAACAATGCCGAGCGCTGAATAGTGTCGTCGAGCGGTTACGCACCGATTTCCGAGGCCAACTTAAGGCCAACGCGCCAAAGCTCGATTTAGCCATTCCTTCGGCATGGAGGTTTGCTGCCCATATGGCTTTTGACAGCAAGCTATGGGTTTGGTGGGAGGAGCTGCAGTATCAGACCAGGAAGCTTGAAGCTCACCAGCGCTTGGCGCTCGATGCCGAAGCGTTGGAGGCCAGTTATGAGGGCGTTCGACTCACCAACGGACAACAAACGGGGGTGCCGAACGAGTACGTTTTTGATGTCTTGCCAGGCTCAACCGAAGCCAAACTCGATGACAACGAAGGCTACCTTGCTCTCGGCAAAGACGGGCATCCCGGACTTCCTTTGCAGCGCGGCAGGGACCTGATCCCCGCCACCGCATCACCATACCCTGGTCAGGCTGATACTCTGGTCACCCCATTGTGGTCCGCACTTTCCGTCACACTTGTGTCGTTTGATAGAGGGACGCGAAAGGCTGTCTTGAAACTAACCAACCGGCGTGATACGGCGTTTGTCCCGTATTTGCTTGCCAACTCGACTGTTGACCTGCTGAACGATGTCTTTATTACCAAAGGCCAGAGTTCGTTCAAGTGGTACGAGACAGTCCGGGAAATTCTGACGGCTGTCGGCAATCCCCCGATTGCAACAGCCGATAGCAATGCAGCCACCGCAATGGGCGCAACGCCGCCGAGGGTTGGCTCAGACCCCATCACACCGCTATCCCGTATTCTTTGGGAGGCTGACGCTGTACATGCAACATCGGTCGTGGCCGCAACGCAAGCAGCATCGGTCGCTGCATATGCCCAGGCCAAGCATAACTTGAACGTCAGCCAGACGGATGCCGTCGCGCATGCGGCAGAAAAAGGGTTGACGATCATTTGGGGGCCACCAGGGACGGGGAAAACGCAAACCCTTGCCGGATGCATTCATGGCCTCGTCCATGAGGCCGTACATAGAAGTCAACCGCTGAAAGTATTGATCTCGGGGCCAACCTACAAAGCCGTGGAAGAAATAGTCGGTCGCGTTATTGAGTGGTTGGACACCGACACGACCTGTCCGGCGGAAATCTTCGTCGGGTACTCTTCATCGCAGACCCCGAAAACATTTGCCGCGGCAAACTTCCACCTGCGCGTCGAATCATTCAATTTGCATCAGGGTGACCAACAGACTCAAGACTGTCTCATCAGCTTGGCGAGAACAGACGCCGTAACGATTGTCGCCACGACGACGATGCAGGCATACAAGCTCGCCGAGTGGACCTTTGGCCGCCACGTCGCGCCGATTTTTGACGTCGTGATTGTCGATGAAAGCTCTCAGGTTCAGGTCACGCATGCGATCTCGCCGCTGGCCACCTTGAAAGAGGACGCGAGACTGATCGTTGCTGGCGACCATCTTCAAATGCCGCCAATAATGGCGCTTGAACCACCCAAGGGCGCCGAATACTTGGTGGGCAGCATCCAGAAATACCTGCTCGAACGTCCTTTTGGCGGACGAATCGTTCCATGTCCGCTCGAAGAGAACTACCGTTCAGCGGAGGACATCGTTGCCTATGCTCGGACTATTGGCTACCGAGCGACGTTGAAGGCGTCAAACCCCGCGACAGCACTTCATGTCTTGGCGCCGGTGCCGACTCCCGCATCCGGCTTTCCAGGGGGCTTGCCTTGGTCGCCTCTGTGGCCGCATATCCTGGACCCCGAGAAGAAGGTGCTGACGTTGCTCCATGACGATGACCTGTCGTCCCAAAGCAATTTCTTTGAGGCGAAGGTTGTCGCTGCGTTGACCTGGTGCCTCCGGCAGACAGTGAGTGCGGAATTGGGCGGTCGAGGCGTCGTAACGCATGTCGCTCCAACTCCTGATCAGTTCTGGAGGCATTGCATTGGAATTGTAACTCCACATCGTGCGCAGCGCGCGCTGGTGATTCGCGAGCTAAGAGCGATTTTCCCTGCCGACCCACCTGATCTGATCGACTCTGCGGTCGATACTGTTGAAAAGTTCCAGGGTGGTCAGCGACACACCGTAATCGTGACTTTCGGGGTTGGCGATGCCGACGTGATCATGGGGGAGGAAGCATTCCTCATGCAGCTTGAGCGCACCAATGTCGCGATCTCACGAGCAATGGCTAAATGCCTGGTGATTATGCCGATGACTCTCGCCGGGCATGTTCCCCACGACAAAAAGGCGCTAGAGACAGCGCACGCTATCAAAGACTATGTTGATGAATTCTGCAATCAGGAGATTGCGGACCAAATCAGCTACGGGCCAACGTCAAGGCAAGCGAAGCTGCGCTACCACCAATAGCGACTGTCGAGCTAGACGCGTTCGACGTGAAAATCAAACTCCACAGCGGCAGCAGAATCGGCCTTCATCTGATCTGCTTGCCGCTTGCCGGCATCCGCAGAATCGGCAGCCCGGACTGAGACTAAGCGCCAAGTGGTTCCGGATTCTTCCAGTGAGTTCCTGAAGATCTCCTTAGCATCTACCGCGGCTGAAGGAATGATCCCGAAACGAACGTACATATGCAGGGACTCGGTGCTAGACGCAAGCCTGTCAACGTTCCGCCAGACGGTTCCTAGCGATCGGGCAAATGCATCTTTGCCGCCATGGTCGAGTTGTGGGCCGGCCGAATAGTCAACGTGATCGGGGCCTCCAAGAAACCAGTTCCTCAGCCACTGGTCTTGGACGTAGGTACGCATTCCATAGTACGGAGGAGATGTAATAACGATCGACGGTGCCGCACCAATAGCTTGGAAGGTATCGTCTGATTGAGCATCTCCATGTACAACTTGAGAGAAAGAGTTTGGCGACTTGGTCGCTAATCCTGTGAGGCGCTCAATCTTTCGCCGTAAAACTCGGAGAACGTCAATTCGAGGCGCTTTTAAGCCTCGGATTTTCCAATACCGAACTGCATAATCGGGCTTGGATGCATAGGTTCGAGGCATTTGATTAGAGAAGTAGCCGGCCTTCTCTGTATTCTTGGGGAGAGGGCCGTGTAGGCATCCTAACATGGCCGCACGCAGAATTACTGATGCATCGCTCTCCGTGTCGAGTTGCAAAAGAGCTTCGCGCAGAGCACAAATGTCTCTAAGCGTGTGAGGATGATACGCGGCGCGGAAAAAATCGGATTCTGGTATCTGCTGCGGAGCCGTTTCAGCAATTAACCTGGCAGCCATTTCGAGCGGCTCGTTGGCGTCGCAACTGGCGAGCTTCGCCTTCGCGATTGCAACGGCAACGGGGGATGAATCAATACCCCAAGCACTCAATTCGAAGCTCCGTGCAGCGAATAATGTCGTGCCTCGACCGCAGAATGGGTCGAGAACGACAGGCCGCTCTTTTCGATGTTTTTTGAGCACCTTTATTGGGTACTCCAACGGAAACATCGTAAAGTAAGGGCAAATCGCGTTCAGTGCATTTTCTTTGCTGTAAGCAAGGGCCACGTTCTTGGTACTTGTGCTTGGCGTCGTTTTTGGATATAAGTGAAAGTTTACACGGCTATGACCGTGTAGGGAACGTTTCGGAGGCATGGATTCAGGTCCTCCCCTCCAACAACAAGCGTTCCGCATTCCTACGAGCGACAAGCCCTGGCAAAACTCGGCCGCCGCCATAGACCCACCGGCGCAGCTCGTCACCAGTCGCAGCCCAATCCCGCTGATTGACCCGCCGCCGCAGCGTCGAGGTCTGCAGCCGCCCCGCGCCAAGGTTGAAGGTGAAGTCCACGATGGCCGCGAGCCGGTTCTCGGGCTCCGTAGCCAGCACCGGGCAGTAGCGCAGCGTGGCGGCGAGCGCCACCTTCAGATCCTGGGTGAGGTAGGCCTCGGCCTCGCCTTTCGTGATCGACGGGTGCTTCGGATCGCACAGATGCCCGTAGCCGATGGTCCAGTAGCCGGCCGGGCAGAGGTACGGGTGCGCGCGGCCGGGGTCGTGCTTGGGAACACGATGGAAGCCCTCGAAGCGCTTGGCCAGGTCGACCGCGGCCGTTGGTACTTCGATCACGGGCGCACCCGGTCAAACACGCGGCCCAAGAACCAGAAGTTCAGCACGCCGGCCCAGAGGGCCTGGTCGGCGTCGGTCCAGGCGGCCTGGATGGCCGGAATCCATTCCACACCCGCATCGACCGCGCCGGCGAAGGCGGCGGTCTTGGCCGCGCAGTACAGCGCCATGAACCAGTAGGTGATCACCGGACGGACGCTGCTGGACAGCGCATCGGCCCAGCGGACGCCGGACCGTTGGCCCTGGGCGGCGACGGCTTCCCGCAGCGCCTCGACTGCACCGCTGTTCCAGGCAGCCTCGCCGGCGGCGCCGATCTCGGCCATGCGCTGGGCGCCGCGCAGCTTCTCGAACTCCAAGGCCTTGTCCTGCATGGCGAGCTCATGGCCGCGCTCGCCCTTGCGGTCCAGCCACTTGAGGATCTCGGGCGCGAGGCGGAAGGCCCCGCCGAGGAGGCCGCCGAGCAGGGTCTCGATCATTGGCCACCTCCGAACACCTTGAGCTTGATGACGGCGCCCGCGACTAGCGCCAGGAGGAAGCCGGTGGT
Organism: Silanimonas lenta DSM 16282; assembly: GCF_000429065.1. Lineage (GTDB taxonomy): Bacteria > Pseudomonadota > Gammaproteobacteria > Xanthomonadales > Xanthomonadaceae > Silanimonas > Silanimonas lenta. The sequence goes on from NZ_AUBD01000001.1 coordinate 25,042, forward strand.
GACGAGCCGGATCACGGTCTGCCAGGCGGTGTGCTTGGCGGCGTTGAAGGCTTCGAGCAGGCCGCGCAGCTCGCGGATATCGTGGGCGGCGTCCTCGCCGTCAAGGCCGACGTCGGCAAGGGCGCGCCTCGCGCCGCGTTCGGCTGCGCGTGCGAGCAGCTCCTCGAACTCGTCGCGCGGCATGACGACCATGCCGTCTTGCAGAGTGGGTGGGCTCATTGCTGGTCTCCAGAAACGAAGAACCCGCCGGGCGGCGGGTTCGGTGGATGCAGTAAAGAGAATGCGATCAGACGGCGATGCCGGGGCTCCAGCCGGTCGCTTTGTAGACGGAGAGCACGCCCTCGTCCTCGACGAAGCAGGTCCAGCCGATCTTGGGGGCGTGGTACTCCCACGCACCGGCGATGCGCACCGCGATCTGGTCGGTGCGACCCGCCCAGGCGCCGGTGGCGGTTGCCGGGACGATGTAGCGATCGCCGTCCACGGGTGTCGCGGGTGGGGTGGCGAGATCGCGGTCCTTGACCGACAGGCCCACCACGGCGCCGAGCCGCTTCAGGTTGGCGTCCATGCCGCCGTTCCAGTTGTGTTCGCCCTGGGCCCAGCCGTAGGCGAGGCCGAGGTTCGGGTCATTCAAGGCCATCAGACACCTCCGTAGTAGTCGCCGTAACGCAGGCCGTAGCCGGTACGGTCGAATTCGATGACGTGTTTCTGCCAGGACACGTGGCCGTCGCGGCTCGCCTCGATCTCCACCTTGACGTGCGCGTTGACGCGCCCGAGGCCGGAGTCGGCGAGCTCCTGCGCCAGCGGCCAGGTGGTACCGTTGCCGGTGATGCCGCTCACCGTGCGGCGCAGCGAGCCGTTCTCGTTGTAGAAGCGCACGGTTGTGGTCTGGCCCGCCTCCGGCGTGATCGCCCCCTCGGTCTGCAGGACGAGGTAGGCGGTCTGGGACTGGCGGTTGCGCGTGGCCCAGCTTACGTTGATCTCGCCGGCCACCACGGTCGGATAGCGCTTGCCGTTGATCTGGGCGTTGCCGGGGCAGTACGGACGGATGAAGCGCTTGTCGAGTGGCAGGCTCATCTCTGTGGCCGCCGCCTCGGGCAGCGTGCCGCGTGCCGTGCGGGTGAGGAGCTTCACGCGCACCGTCTCGCCGGCGACGTACTCGGGCGTGAGGTAGTGGCGGAAGCCGTCGACGAACCAGATGCGGCTGCCTGCGGGGTGGCTCGCCGGCACCGTATCGAGCATCCCGCGCTCCAAGGTGACGGTCTGGGTCGCGAGGTTGAGCGACACCACCTTGAGCCATTCGCCGTCGATCACCGTGAGTCCTCCGGCAGTCACCTCCTCGAGGTCGATGCCGGAGGTCAGCCCCACGCTCACCTGCGCGGCCGACTGCGGCAGCATTGCGGTGAGGAGCGCCGTGGGCGTGAAGATGCCGAAGCCCTTGTCGGCGAAACTGCCGCTGACGCGGGCCAGCGCCTTGAAGCCGAAGGCGTCCGACGAGGGGCGCGAACCGCAGGCTGCCACCAGGCCGTCGAGATCGTCGATGTCGCCGAGCAGGCTCTGGGACTCGCCGGTGAAGTCCTTGACCACCGACCAGTACGGCACCTCGAACAGGGTCTGGTGGGGGCACGGCGCCGGCAGGCTGGTCGGCTCCGTCCAGCCCGAGGGGGGCGGCGCCGAATAGACCGACTGCGGCAGGCCGAAGATGTCCTGCACGCACTCCACCCGCACCGCCCCGTTCGCCAGTTCCCCGTAGGCAATGCGGGCGACGCGCATCACCATCTGGTCGATGCCGTAGGGCGGCCAGGAGAGCTTCACCACGTCGCCGATGTTGAGGCCGGAGGCCTGGCGATTGGCGACGAAGGTGCATTTGGCGAGGGGGCTTACGAGTTGCTTCAACTCGCGCATGGCCACCCGGTTGGCCAGCTCCGCTCGGCTGATGCCGGGGTAGTTGACCGTGGTCGCCACCACGCCGCCGTTGAGCTGCACGGCGGCGATGTCCTGCACCGTGACGCTGCCGTCCTTGTCTGTGGCGCCGTCGCGGTAGACGACGGTCACCTGGTTGGTGATCTCGCCCCAGGAGGGCCGCGTGAACTCCTCGATGCGCAGGATGTTGCCCGGATCGAAGGTCGGCAGGCTGGAGAGCGTGTAATCGGCGCGCGCGAGCTTGAGGGTGAAGAGCCCGGTGCGCGGATGGACGTAGAGCAGCCCGTCCACGTGCCTGAGCACCGACAGGATGAAGTCCTCGATGGTCTCTTCCTTGTTCCACAGCAGCGACAGCCCGAAGCCCTCGGCATGGAGCGTGTCGGCAGCCGCCATGAAGCTGGCATCGTCGATGTCGCTCGTCGGGTAACCCATGCCCCACTCGCCGTTGGTGAGGCACTCGCGCACGATGTGGGCCGGGTTGGCGTCGCCGGAGATCTCGGCCTTGGCCGCGTACCACTGCCTCGGCACCCGCTTGGCGCGCACCGACCATGGCTTGATGTAGGGGTTCATGGCCGCCACCCACACCCGGCGCAGGATCAGCGACACCACGCCGCGGAAGGCCGGGATGTCGGCGCCGAGGCGCTCCTGCAGGTAGGCGTTGCGTCCCTGGGTCGGCCCGCCCATCAGGATGTCCACCGGCCCCTGCACGCCGCCCTCGCGTTCCTCCCCGCCGAAGAGGTTGGGGTTGTCGATGGTGATGGTGGTGTTGCCGGTGACGTTGCCAGACCAGGCGACGCGCTCGCCCACCCGGATCTCGGTGATGGCGTCCAGCGGGCCGTGGCACAGGGCGAGGTGGGCGCCGAGGCCGTACCAATAGCCAACCGTGTACTCCTGACTGCCTTTGCCGCCGCCGCTCATCCTGCCTGCTCCTTCTGTGCGCTTCGCGCATCCCTCGCTGCGCTCGGGACCAGCACTTCGTGCTGTCCTGCGGCCCTTTGGGCCTTGTCGGCTTCCTCGGCGACGCGGATCGCCATCGCGTCACCCGTGGCGCGCAGCCAATCGGCCGGGACCCCTCGCTCCACGAATTCGGCCCAGGTGTGGCTGCGCCCCTCGAACCAGCGACGCATGCCGCGGGCGCAGTAGCCCAGGGCACGGGCATGCTCCAGCCGAGCGATGACCTCGGTCACTTCTTGCCCCCGGAGGACTTGCGGATCGGCCGCACCTGGACGTCGCCGTACCAGACCACGTTGGGCCCGGAGATCACCCGCGTACCGAACAGCACCGGGATGGGCGCATCCTGGGAGGCGATGGGCACATCCTTGTCGCCGATCTGGCCGGGCTGGGCGTCCTGCACCTTGGGGCGCGGCGCGAGCAGCGCGGACAGTACCGTGGTGACGACCCAAATGATGATCTGCTGCCACATAGGAAAGCCTCACACGATGGCGTCGCCGGTGAAGGGGTTCTTCACCGGGATGAAGGGGAAGCCGCCGAAGTTGTCGAGGTTGCCGAACCTGTCCTTGCAATGCGCCATGGTGTGGTCGCAGCCGGCATAGAGCTGGACCGCATCGCCCGCCGTGAGGCCGACCATGGGAGCGACCAGGGTGAGGTCGATCCCGGCGTGACCGACGATCATGCGCGCGCCGGCGGTGGTGGCGAGCATGCCGCCCACGAAGTAGCCGTCCGGCCGGCTGGCGGCGACGGCGACCTGGACGGTCACGCCGCTCACTGCCGCTACGGTGCCGTCCACCCGAAAGCTGTCTTTCAATGCGCCGCAGCCGCTGGAGTACAGCACGTGGCGGCACAGCAGCTGGTAGCGGGCACGCAAGCCCGGCCGCTTCAGGCTCGAGGCGATGGGCTCGCACTTGAGGGTGGCCTCGGCGCCGGACAGCCGCGCGCCGGTGATGCGCCCCTTCCAGTAGGTGATGAACTCGGCGTCGCCGACATGGCGCCGGTAGATGGTCACGCTCACCACACCCTCGGGCGGGGCGGCGAGAAACAGACTCGCCACGGCCAGGTCGCGCGGCATGCGGATCTCCAGCCCCAGCCGCGCGAGCTCGTTGCTCTGCTCGAGGCCGCCGCGCGAGATCGTCGCCGGCTGATAGGTCTCGGATTGGTAGTCCACCGCCACCTGCCCCGAGGTGTAGAGCCAGCGCTGCGCGCCCTGGGAGAAGCGGTAGAGCTCCTGCGGTTGTCCGCCGTGGGCGGACTGTTCGATGCCCAGATAGCTCATGGTCTTAGCTCATGATCTCAACGTCCGGGTGGAGAGCTGCACGCGCGCCGTGGCGTCCGTCTCCCAATGCAGCTCGACCGCGTCCTGGTCGAGCCGGGCCAACTCCAGGTACGAGACCTGCAGGAACTGCTGGGGATCGAGGGTCACGCCCAGCGGCGCGTCCAGGGAGAGCAGCTCCTCGTCCTCGGAGATCTCGTTCGCCCCGGTGATACGGCGATGGAAGGTGCCGGCCGTGGTGAGGAGCCGCAGGTCGCGCCGCAAGGGATCGGCGGCGACGAAGCGGGCGTAGCCGACGTTGCGGACGACGAGGCCGGCATCCGTGGCCGCCACCGTGCGGCTGACTTCGAGGTCGGACTCGAAGGTCGGCAACCAGCAGGGATTCGCCCGTCCCGCGCGTGCGGCGAGCCAGCCCCGGAAGGCGGTCGCCTTGCTCCGGTCGGTGAGCAGCCAGGTCAGCGTGCGTCCGATGAGCGGGGAGCCCGACTCGTCGTCGAAGGTCGGCAGTCCCGTCCCGTAGTCGATGATGGAGAGGCGCCGAAGCCACCTGTCCTCGAGGTCGGTGCTCCGGTTGGGCCGCCAGTCGAACACCCGGTAGCCCTGATAGGCCGGGCCATAGTCGGCGACCGCGGGCGCCGTGATGTCCTCGATGCCGAAACGGCAGCGGCCGACGGCGATGGTGTCGGTGGGACGCGCCACGGCCACCTCGCCCTCGAGGCGGGCGAGCCGCGCCGGGAACACCCGCGTGCCGGCCGGCCAGCTCCCGGCCAGGGGGAGCTTGAGGGTCAGCGTGTTGCCGGCGATGGAGAGGATCTCCACCGCCTCGTGCCGCGTGTTGGAGCGCCACAGCACCGCCAGGCCGCCCGCGTGGTAGTCGCTGTTGGCGACATCCTGCACGGTGAGCGCGGTGCTGCCGATGGCTGCCTCGCCCGCAAGGGTGGAGACGTCGGTCCACACCGGCAGGCAGTAGATGCGTGCGCCCCAGGCGAACAGCAGGTGATCCAGCACCTGGGCGTCTCGACCCTCGATCAGGAATCCATACTCGAAACCGCGTCGCGGCAGCTGCCGCAGGCGCACCCGCTGCTCGGTGCCGTCGTAGGACTCCAGCACCTCGGTGAGCCATTCCAGCCGCTCGGTGATCCCTTGCGACCAGTCCGGACGCATGCCGAAGACCACCACGCGGCGGCCGGTGACCACCAGCAACGCGGTGAGTCCGCCGGAAAAGACGAAGCGGTAGGCGGCGTCGATCACCGGCGCCCCGCGCGTGCCCGCTGCGAAGGTGTAGAGGCGCGATTGCAGCGGCCCGAAGGCGAGCGGCGGCGCCGGCTGGCCCGAGAGCAGCAGCCCGTCCGTTCCGGTCTCGTCGATGGCATCGAGCGTCTGCGCGTCGAACCGAGCGTTCCACACCTCCAGCACCCGCTCGACCGGACTCACCAGGTTGCCGAGATCGATGGTCGAAGGGATGACGTGGATGCGGTGATACCAGTCGGCCCCAAAGGTGGGCAGCAGAGCGCCGTTGACGCCGAGTCGCAGCTCGTCGACGGGCTGGGTGTCGAGTCGCGCGCCCGGACGCATGACCGAGCTCGCACTCGGGTCGAACGGAAAGGCGACCGGCACGCGCTCGGAGACCTCCGGCGAGCGCGACCAGGTCGGCGGCTCCTGGCGGGCGGCACCAGGCAGGATGGAACCGGGAAAGGTCGGCATGATCCGCTCAGGGGATGAGTCTCACGGCATAGCCGTGCAGGCCGCTCTTGCCGTTCTTGGAGTGGGCCGGAAAGGCCATCCACTGCTCGGCGCCCAACGCGAAGGCCTCCGCCGGCGCGTAGTGGGTGATGTTGAGGTAACGCAGGTGAGCGGTGTGGCCGAAGGGCGAGAAGAAGCCGGAAGGCCGCGCCACGAACAGGTAGAACGGCAGCATCGGCGTCACGCCGTTCAAGGTGTTGGGCACGTGCCCCCACCAGTAGCGCGCCAGACTGTCGCGCGGCGTGCCCGTGCCCCGTTCCCACAGCGCCTTGGCGCGCTTGCCGGTGAGCGCCCAGTCCTTGCAGACCGAGTGCCAGTCGGTGGCGCCGTCCACCTCGGCGAGGACGAAGTTCGCGCCGCCGTAGTACTTGTAATCGTTGAACGGCAGGCCGAAGTGCCGGTCGTGGTCGTAGCCGAAGACATAGTCGTTGAAGCCGCTGTACGTATAGGTGTAGGCGTCCGGGCCGAACGCGCCCGACACGAACGCCCCGCCGCCGTAGCTGCCGAACTTCGTGAGTTCCCCGAAGGCGAGATGGTGATAGACGCCGGGCGAGACCTCGGCGACGAGCATGATCAGTTCGGGCGTGGCGGCCGAGAGTAGGTGGTAGGTGTTGGCGGTGCCCACCTCGAACAGGCCGCAGGCTTCGGCGCGGTAGCTCGTGGTGTTGCTCACGTAGCTGGCGTTGACGATCGATCCGGGTTGATCCCACCAGGGCTTGCCGGCATCGAATCCCGTCGAGCCGATCAGCCAGATGCCGGTGATGGTGTTGTAGCGTGTGGAGAGGCGCTCATTCACCGCGGAGCGCAGATGGACGTAGAGCCCGCCCTTGGCGAGCGACAGGGTCTGCCCGGTGCCGTCGGGGGCCCAGCGCAGCTGGGTCCAGCCGTTGGCCACCGCGAACACGCGCAGGGCGTCGAGCAGCTGATCGGCGTTGGCGGAGGTACCAGTCTGGTAGGCCATGGTCGGTCACGAAAGGCGCAGCGCCCAGTAGTCGCGCACGCTGGTGCGATACACGTTCTGCACCACGAGGTGGTCCACGCCGCCCACCGTGATCAGGTTCTCGGCGGCGTTGTTGAACCCGGAGACGTGATAGACGCCTTCCAGCTCGCCGAAGAGGTCGTGATCGGTGCCGGAGTTGTATTGCGTGAGCACCACGGGCGAGAGCACGTAGGTGCCGTCCGGCGCCTCGCGCAGGTTGCCGAGGTAGGTGTAGTTCGTCGGCCAGACCGGGCGCGGCCCGTCGTAGCGATACTCGGACGACGAGTAGGCGACGTTCTGGAACGGCAGCCAAGCGCCCGAGGGGCCGCGCAGCATGCAGGCGGTGTTGGCGTTGTTCTGTCCATCCTCGCCCGGGTCGACGAAATGGCGGTGGTTGGGCGAGGTCACGCTGTAGTTGCGGCCCCGCTGGCCGGTCATCGAACCGCCGACGAGCAGCGGGTACGGGTACTGACCCGGCGTCGCGTAGGGCAGGACGAAGCCCAGGTGCGCCGCCTGGTAGACGGTCGAGATCTTCGCCACCACCACGGCACGCCGGCCGTTGGCCACGAACCAGTACGGGATCGCTGTGTTCCAGAGCGACATCATCGGCAGCCAGCCGCTGATCGCGCCCGGTTGCGTATAGAAGTCGTTGGCCGGGTTGAAGCCGATGAAGCCGTTCAGGTCCCACATGTAGTAGCCGGCCGTGGCGTTCTCGTAGGCCCGGATGCCGCAGTAGATCTCCTCGGCACCGGCCAGGCCGGGCGCCTTGAGGATGAGCTCTTTCGTGGCGGCGTCCGTCGTCCAGTGCAGCGCCTGCCACTGCTGGCCCGCGGCGACCAGATTCGGGTGAGTGGTGAGGAAGGCATGGAAGCGGTCCAGCAGATCGCGGTAATCGCTGGCCGTGCCGATTTCGAACGCCATTTACGCAAGCACCTGTCTGACGGCTCCCGCATTGCGTTGCAGGATGTTGAGGATGGTCTTCTCGCCCGCGGACGAGTTGAGGTAGTCGGCGGCCATCGCCGGGTCGATCACGTTGACGATGCGCACCGCCTGGCCCTGCGGTTGCGGTGGCGGCGCCTCGGGCACCAGCCCGCCGGCGGCGAAGGCGAGCCGGGGCCCCTGGATGCGCGGTCCGCCTTCGATGCCGTTGATCGCCTCCAGGAATGCCACGCCCACGCGCTTCACGGCGGCGGCATTGACTACGTACTCGCCGGCGGAGAGTCGTGCCGGGATCGAGTCGCTGGTGGAGGTGCCCGGGCCGGTGACGTAGCCGCCGCCGGCGAAGCCCTGAAACAACGACGAGACCAGCGATCCCAGGCTGAACCCGCCCGCGCCGCCGCCCCCGAACAGGCTGCCGAACAGCGCCTCGGCGAGCTTCTGCGAGGCGATGCGGTTGATGGCGGCGAGTACCGAGCGGGCGAAGTCGGCGAAGGCGTCCTTGGCCGATTTGGCGCCGCTGCCGATGGCCTCGAACATCTGCGCGAAGCCGTCCTGCACCGCCCCGTCGATGGCGACCGCCACGTCGTCCACCACGAGCTTCACCTGCGCGATCTCGTTCTTCCAGGCCTGCACGCGCGCCGCCGCCTCGGGGCCGATGGCCGCGGCGGCGGCCTCCAGTTGTGGCAGTAGTCCTTCCAGCGCCGCCCCGGTTTCCCGATGCAGCGCGAGGATCTGCTGGCGGGCCTGGGATTCCGTGAGCAGCCCCGACTGGCGCTGCAGGTTGATCGACTCCTCGGATGCACGCATCCGGGCGAGCGCGTCGTTGAACTGGCGCTCGTAGTCGGCGAGATCGGCGGCCGCCGACTTGACGTCGATGAGGCGCCCGACCGTGGCCACGCCTTCGGTGTCGCCCTCGGCACGCAGCCGCTCGATCAGCGTCTGGTACTGCCGCTCGATCGCCGCGCGTCGATCCTGGCTGGTCGCCGCCCCGGTGAGGTCGAGCAGTTCGTCGCGCACCTTGGCAAGCTCCTCGCGCAGCTCGCGCTCGGCCTGGGCGGCCTTGCGGGCATTGGCGACCTCGACGTCCGCGCGCTTGTTGTTGAGGACGGTGAGCTCCGCTTCGAGCTTGGCGACCTCGGCTTTCGCCTTGAGGCGTGCCGGTTCGTCCTTGCCGGTCTCTTGCAGGCGCTGCTGCTCCGCGAGCGAGACCTGCACGCGCCGGATCTCCGCATCGATCTCCTGCTGCTCGATCCGGGTCTTGGCGGCGTAGTAGTCCTTGAGCGAGATCAGCCGGTCTTCGAGGGAGGCATCCAATGCCCGCGCCTGACGGTCCAACGCGTCCTTGAGGAGCTTGAATTCGGTCTCGGCCTGGGCCTGCACGAGGGCGAGCTTCGCTGCTTCGCCTCCCTTGTCGGGGGCGGACAAGGCCTGCGGCTGCGGACGGCCGAAGACGCCCGGCTGGGTTTGCTCGGGGCGGATGCGCCGGGCGAGGGCTTGCGCGGCCTCCCCGACGTAGTCACGCGTGACGGCGTCGCGCACGGCTCCGGCCAGCTCCTTCCCGAAATCCCGCACCTCGCCGAGCTGGCGGCCGAGTGCTGCGCGCAGCGCCTGCAGCGAAAAGTCGCCGCTGAAGGCCGCGGCCACGTCCTGGCCCAAGGCCTTCGCCAGCTCTCCGATGTCGGAGAAGGCGTTACGAAAGCGCTCGACCAGGAAGGCGGCCGTGATGCCCACGACGCTGCCGATGGCGTTGAACGCGCCGATGACGACGTTCACCATCGCGCGGACGGCCGTGCCGATGGCGTTCAGCGCGCCGACCATCGCCGCGCGCACGCGGACCCAGGAGAGATCGTTGGTGCCGACCAGCCTTCCTAAGGCTCTGACGACTTCGCCGACCTTCTCGACGACCAGGTCCCAGGCGGCGGCGACGATCTGCTTGATCGAGGCGGTCCTGCCGCCGAACTCGACCACGGCGTCGCGCGCCGAATAGAGTGCGCCCGCGAGCAGCCCCGCGGCGGTCACGATGACGCCGATGGGCCCGCCCAGGAGCGCGAGCACCCCGCGCAACAGACCCGCGGCGCGACCGAGCAGGGACGTGGACGCTACTGCCTGAGCCACGGCACCGGAAGCAGCGGTGGCTTGCAGCCGGGCCTTGGCCGCATCCGCGACCAGCGCGCCGGTGGCAAGCCCTTGCGCACGTGCCTGAGCCAGGGCGGCATCGGCGAGCCGCACCCGAGCGAGCGCCTCGGCTTCCAGCGTGCGCAGGTTGGCCAGGCGCGCGGCCGCTTCCGCCCGGGCGGCGGCAACACTGGTCGCGAAGGCGCCTGCCATCCGCCCGAAGGCGGCGACCAGCACGACACCGGCCAGGTCGATCAGCAGCTCGAGATGCCGGGCGACGAACTGGATCGCCTGCGCCAGTCCCGCCGTCAGACCCGAGCTCGCGTCGCGTTCGCCAAAGGCCCGCTGGAAGGCGTTCTTCAGGCGGGTGAGCGCACCCGACACCGTATCGGGGAGGCTCGCGTACTCCTCGGCGAGGCGCGCCCGCTCCTTCAGCAAGGCGTCGAGCACGGCCTTCGAGGTGATCTTGCCTTCCTGGGCCAGGGCTCGCAGTGAGCCGAGCGGCACGCCCATGCCGTCGGCGATGGCCTGCGCCAGGCGCGGCGTCTGCTCGATGACGGAATTGAACTCCTCACCGCGCAGCTGGCCCGAGGCGAAGGCCTGCCCCAGCTGCAGCAGGGCACCGGCCGCCGCGTCGCTGGATGCGCCGGAGAGCGACACGGCCTGCCCGATGGCGTCGGTAGCCGCCAGCACGTCCGCCTGCGAACGCCCCAACGCCTGCACCGAGGGTGCGAGCCGCGCATAGAGGGTGATGGTCTCTGCCAGGGGCGCGCGGTTTTTCTGGGCGATCTCGAAGAGGGCCGCGTCGGCGCGGTTGAACTCCTCTTGCGAGGTGACCGCGAGCTTGAGGCGCGCCTGCAGGTTCTTGTACTGGTCGGCGACCTCGACCAGTTCGCGCACCCCCAGCCCAAGGCCGATCGCGCCGCCGATGCGTGAGAGTACCTGGCCGACCTGGGCGGCTTCGCCGCGCAGGCGGGCGAGATTTCCCTGTACGGACTGGAAGGCCCGTCGCGTCTCATCGACGGCGGTGATGAGGATCTGGGCACGGTTACCGGCCATCAGGCCTCCTGCCGGGCCGCCCCAAAGGAGGCCTGCGCCCCCTCGGGGGGCAGCGAACGGAGTGAGCGTGGGGGCTGATTCATCTCAAACCTTCGACATTGCTTTACGGATGGCCGCCGTCAGGCGGGGAAGATCGCCTCGCACCGAGCGGGCGAGGTCGAACCGTTTTCTCAAGCTCACACGTCGCACGAGCACGGCGATGGGAATCTCCTGGCCGCGCCGCACGCGCCTGGCGCCGGTGCGCTCCCGCTCGGCACGACGAAAGCGCGCGAGCGGCCGGGCGTTCTCGGCGATGTTCTCGGCCATCAGGATCTGCCGGCCGTTCTTCTCGATGAAGAAGGCATTGCCGGAGCGCATCAAAGCATCGATCACCCGGGCGAACGCCTTGCGCCCGATGCGCCGGTGCTGCGGCAGCAGCGGGATGAGCATCCGCCCCCGGATCGTTCCGCCCTGTTCGTGGATACCCAGCCAGGGCACCTTCGAGCCGATGTAGAGGGCCGGGAATTCCTCGGCCTTGCGATCGAACACCTTGGCGTGCATCGAGCGGAGGAACTTCGGCTTCACGACCTTGAAACCGGCGCGCATGTCGCTCCGCGCCCGCTCGGCCATCTCCTTGCCGGTGTCGCGCATCGCGCGGGCCACGGCGGTGTGGATCGCCTTGCGGGTGTCGCCCTGCCAGGCGCTGAAGCGCCGGCGATCCAGCAAGCCCTCAGCGACCAGATCGATCTTCATCACGCATGCCCCGATGGAGTTCGGTCTGGAGTTCACGGATGCCGTCGCGACTGCCCTGAGCGGCAGCGGTCATGACGGCAAGCCGGGTGGCGAGCCGTTCGTGTTCGAGGCGGCGATCGGCGGCGAGGAAGGCGTTCAGCTGGCCCAACGTGTAGCCGAGGATGTCCGGATAGCGGTGACCGCCCCGAATCAGGCGGGCGATGGCGTCAGCCCAGCCAGACGGCCGTTCAGACGCTGCGCCAGATCGCCGACTTTCGGCGCGATCCGGCGCACGAAAAAATCCGCGTTCACCTCGAACACGGTCGCCGCCAGGGTGATGGCATCGTCGAGAGCCAGCGCGTCCACCCACTCGCGCGGTTGGCGACTGGCGATCGCCAACGCGGTGAGCAACGCATCGCCGTGGTCCGAGAGCAAGGCGAGCCAGTCCGGTTCGCCCGCCAGTCGTTGCGCGAAAGGCTGCACGGCCTTGAGCATCGCCGGCAGCTCGCCGAGCACCAGCGGGCTGATCGCGAGGCGTTGGCCGGCCAGATCCACAACTTGAGGCTGCGGCACGAGAACATCCAGATCGGAGCCACTCATCGTCATCCCCCTCACAGCAGCACGACGCGGCCGAACTGGCCGAGGTCGCCGGCGGCGGGCTTGAGCGTGTCGGCCAGCACCTGGCCCGAAAGCTCGAACTTCAGCAGCTCGTCGGTGATGACCGAGAGCTCCTTGGCCGGGTTGATGGCCACGCGGTAGAGATCGATCACCACCTCGCGGTTGCCGTCGGCGGTGTTGAGCCCCTCGAAGCGCACCCAGCGCTCGGGCAGCGGCTGGGTGAACATCGCGGTGACCGAGGCCGTGCCGTAGGCGTAGTCGACCTTGAAGGGCTCGACATAGGGTCCGCCGGTGGTGGCGTCCAGGATCGTGAGCGAGCCGTGTTTGGCGTTCACCGAGTACTGCGCGGCCGGCAGGGTCTTCGGGGTGGCGCTGGAGTCCTTCACCACCACCGACGAGACGTCCTGCTTGGCGAGCAGGTAGAGGCTGCCGGGGGTGACCGGGTTCGGCAGCGCCTCGGCGGTGACCGTGCCCGGGGTCTGGGCGGTGGTGGCGCCGTAGAGGGCGAGCGCCAGGTTGGTCGCGATGAGCTCCTCCAGCGTGCAGGCGAACTCGCCCTTCTTGGTCTTGATGAGCTGCAGATCGGTGAGGCGCTGGCCGCTCACCGACTCCTGGTGCTCCAGGGTCTCCACCGAGAGGGAGACCTTGAGCTCGGGCACGTTGCCCACGTAGGCCAACCCCTGCGGGTTGCCGAGTGCGTCGCGGGCGCCGATGTAGACGCGCCCCTGTCCGGAAAAGTACGGCATGGTCAGTCTCCTTTACGGGTCTTGATCGGGGGCTGGGGTTGGGAATCGGCCGGCCGTGCAGCTCCGCGCTCGATCAGCCCCCGCGCGGTCCCGCGCTCGATCAACCATTCCGCCGCTGCCTCGTCGAGATCGAGGATCTCGCCGGGGGCGTGGAGTCGGCCGGCGTGGGTGTGCGGTTCGATGAGTTCGATGTGCATGGTGACTATCCTTTTTGGGTGAGGTCGGAGGCCAGGGTGCGGTAGCGGATCTCGTAGCGCGCGGGCACGGCCAGTGCTTGGCTGTCGGCGTCCTCCGTGTCCCACTCGCAGTCGATCTCGCGCACGCCCAGGGCCAGCCCGCCGAGGCTCGGCTCGGCCATGAGCGCGCCGTGCGCCGCGACGATGAGCGCGTCGGCCACGTCGAAGGCGTCGTCTTCGCGCGCGAGCGCGACCAGCCTCAGCGTCAGGGCGCGGTCGAGCCGGTTGTTCGCCTGCGTGAGGACCTGATCGCCTTCGATGAACAGCAGGAGCGCGGGGCTCGCCTCGCGCGGGAGCGGCACGGTGGGCTGGCGATGCAGCGGCGTCGGTGCGATCGCGGGACCGATACGCGCCACGACCGCCCGGACCAGACGCTCGCGGACGGAGGACGTCATAGCCGGGTCAGCTTGGCCTGCATCTCGGAGCCGTCGCGCAGCTGGCGGACCTCGCGCACCCGATACGGGCTTCCTGCGATCTCCACCGTGTCGCCGGCGGCGAGGGTGAGCCAGGCGCTCGGGTACTCGAGGTGGTAGTCGCGGTTCAGTGCGAGCCCGTCGAGCGCCAGCTCATCCGGGGCGCTGAAGACGCACTGCACCGTGAGCGAACCCACCATGACGTCGGTGAGCAGCCCGGCGCGGCCGGCGGCCTCGTAAAGATCCGTCACCTGCGTCATCACGCTGCCGTCAGCTTCACCAGCACACCGGGCCGGTGGCACATCGGCAGCGGGTTGCTCTGGGTGTGCAGATCGGTGCCGCGGTCGAACTTGCGCGGCTCCTGCTTGGCGTAGAGCGGCTGGCCGAGGGTGCCCACCGTCTCGTTGAAGTCGGCCGGGGCGAAGTAGGTGGCGAAGGTGTCCACCGTCCCCAGGGGGAAGGCGTGGGCCTCGCCCGCGGAGATGAAGCGGCGCGCGTTGCCGTTGGCGTCGGTCGCCTGGCCCCGGTACTCCTCGAAGGTGATGCCGGCGAAGACGAAGCCCGCGCGCACGTCGTTGATCAGGATCGCGCCCTGTTGCCACTGCGCGTAGGCTTCCTTGACCGACTTGTGGCCGGCGAGCTGACGGAAGAACTCGGGCGAACACAGGACGTGCACGCCGGTCATGAACTCGCCCTTCAGGTTCTCCTCGATGTGGGCCAACACCTCGTAGCAGTGGCCCTTGACGTCGCTCGCGGCATTGGCCAGATCGAAGGCGATAGTGGTCGGCCTGAGATCGAACTCGTCGAACAGGTCGTAGATCGTGCTGCCGTCGGCGTCCAGGATCTGGCCCTTGAGCGCGCCCATGCGCAGGTGTTCGAGGGTGATCGCGTGCTTGTTGCGCATGGTCTCCAGGTGCCGCGCCAGCACGCCCGCCACGGCCTCCATTTCCGTCTCCGAGCCGAAGGCCCGGATGCCCTGGACCTCCTCGGGCAGGACCACGTCGTCGTGCGGGATGTGCGGGACGACGAAGGAACGCAACCAGCGCTGGCCGCGCTCGCCCACCGTGCCCGGCGAGCCGGGCGGCCGGGTGGGCAGCAGGTTCAGGCGCCCGGCGTACTCCTCGATGACGACCTGGCGCGTGCGCACGGGCTTGGCCGGAAACAGGTTCAAGGCTTCCAGCCGCCCGTAGCGGTTGGGGATCAGGTTGATGGCGGCGGTCAGGCTCGCCATCGAGAAGCCGGGGGAATCGAAGGGGTTGAGCATCGGGAGACTCCAGAAACGACGAACCCGCCGAATGGCGGGTCGTCCGAGGTGTGGGGAGGGGCGGAATCAGGCGCTGTCGCGCACCACGATGCCGCGCGCTTCGAGCTGTGCGATCGCAGCGAGCTGCTGCGCGGTGGTGATCCCCGCGGGCCAGACGAGCGCGTCTCGAGCGACGATGGCGTGGCGGGCGATCAGGATCGCGTCGTCGCGGTCGATCAGCGTCGCATCGACGGCCAGCGCGAGCACGCCCGCGGCAACTTCGCTGCCGTCGCCGGCCGCGGGGTCGAGGGCCTTGAGCTTGCCGGTGGCCGTCTCGCGGCCGACCACGGCGCCGAGCGGCAGGTTCTGCCCGGCGGCCACGGTCGCCTGCTCGCGCGAGTACAGATTCGGCGCCTCGTACTTCAGCAGGTCGCCGAGGTTGGGGGCTTGGGTGAGCGTGGGCATGGCTTACTCCGTGGCAAGGGGTTCTCGACGGACGAGCTTCTTCACGGCGGCGACCACGGGTGAGGCGGCCGGGTCGGCGCCAGGGGCGGCCCAGTCCTTGGGGCCGTGGGTCGAGCGCACGGCAGACTCCGTGCTGCGCTCAGCACGCGCTTCGATCAGGGCGCGGCGCACCTCGGCTTCGGTGCGGCCGGCGGCGATGAACTCGGCGGCGCGCTCGGGGCAGCCGGCGATCAGGCACAGCTCGGCGATCACTTTCGCGGACTGCGCCACCTCGCGGCGGGCCTCAGCGGCCAGCGCTGCGACGGTGTCCGGGCCGAGCGCCTCGGGGGTGTGCTCGAACGTGCTGTCGGGTGACGCATCGGCTGGGGTGTGGGTTGGTGGGGTGGTTGGGGGATGGGTGGGGATGTCGGTCATCGCGGGGGTTCCTCGCAAGGTGTTCGCCTTCCCGGTCGATCTCTGGCGCGGCGGGGAAGGCAAACGCCGCGGGGTGGCAAGCTGTCGGTCGAGTTCGGCGAGCACCGCAGGCAGCGTGGCCACGCCATCGGCCAGACCCGCATCGACGGCCTGCGGGCCGAAGAAGAGCGCGGCCTCGGTCGCGCGCACCGCGTCCTCGGACAGGCCGCGCATCGCCGCCACGTGCGCGACGAAGAGGCCGTGGAGCCGGTCCACCTCGGCCTGCAGCGCCGCGCGCGCGGCGTCGTGAAGCGGCTCGTGCGGCGAGTAGTCGTTCTTGCGCGCGCCCGCGGTGATCGCGGTGTAGCGGTAGCCCTCCTGGGCGTCCTTGACCGACTGGTCGACGTGCAGCGCGATCACGCCGATCGAGCCCACGCCGCCGGTCTCGGTGACGAAGAGCCGCTCGGCGGCGCAGCCGATGGCGTAGGCCGCGGAGAAGGCGGCGTCGTTGGCCACGGCCCAGACGGGCTTCACGGCTGCCGCCTCGCGCACACGGCGTGCGAGCTCGAAGCAGCCGCCGGTCTCGCCGCCGGGCGAGTCGATGTCGAGCACGATGCCGGCCACCAGAGGGTCGGCCAGTGCCGCCTCCAGCCGCGCGCCGATGTCGGCGTAGCTCATCAGCCCCGAGGCCGCCTCCAGCCCCAGCGTGCGCTTGACCAGGGTGCCGTGGATGGGGATCACGGCGATCGAACCGTCCGGAAATGCCGGAGGGTTCGAAGCCTTCGGCCGCGGCGGCGCGAGTTCGACGTCCGGCGCGGCGAGATTCAGGCGGTCGGAGAGCACCGCGAGGATCACGTCGAGCTTGGCGCGCTGGACGAGCAAGGGCGTGCCAAAGAGCCGGGAGGCGAGATGGGGCAGCATCGGTTCAGTCCTGAAGTTCGGTGTCGGGCGCAGGTGTCGGCACCGGCGGCGTCGGTTGGTCGTGCCGCGGATCCGAGTCGAAGACCAGCCCGAGGTCGTCCGCTCGCGCGTTGTGGCTACGGCCGCCGCTACGCGGCTTCACGTTCGCTCTCGCTCACGTGAGCCTGCGCCGCAATCGGCGCGGGGCCTTGGTCATGACGAGGGTCGGAGTCGAACACAAGCCCCAGTTCATCGGCGCGCCGATTGTCCGCGGCGATCTCGCGGTCGATGTCCTCGGCGTCGTAGCCGTAGGCCGAGATCGCCTCCGAGCGGCTCATCAGTCCTGCGCGGATCGCGAGCTTGAGCGCGTTGAACTCCTTGAGCGGATCGACCCACTGCCAGCCCTGCGGGATCCACTTGGCGGCCTGGTACGCGCGAGGGCGCCGCGCGTAGCCGGGCAGGCTCAGCGCCCCTTCGAGCACGGCCTGTTCCATCCAGGCCCGCCACACCGGGCGACACAGCTGGTGCACGATCACCCCGTGCTGGATGGCCTCGCAGCGGCGGCGAAACTCCAGCAGCCCCGCGCGGATGCTGGAGTAGTTCACCTGGGTGAGATCACCGGTGAGCATCTCGTAGGTGATGCCCATGGCGGCGGCCACCGCCCGGAACTGCTGGCGCATGAACTCGCCGTAGCTCGCGCCCACGTCGGCCGGCGCCGAGAACTTGATGTCCTCGCCGGGCTCCAGGATCTGCAAGGTGCCGGGTTCCAGCCCCGCGAGCGCCGCGCCCTGGGCGTCCGGCAGCCCTTCGCCCATCAGGGTGTCCTCGGGGGCGAGCCGCGTGATGAAGCCGGCGAACATCGCCGCGGTCTTCTTGCGCACCAGTTCCGCGTCGTCGTACTGGTCGAGCTCGTGCAGCTTCACCAGCGCCCGCGCGAGCCACGGCTCGCCGCGGATCTGCCCCGGGCGCAGCGGGCGGAACAGGTGGATGACCTCGGATGCACCCACGCGCACGGTGTCGAGACCTCCCGCGGAGGCGCCCGTGCCCGACATCGGCGCCAGATTCCCGTCGCCCGGGTGCGAGCGGTGCAGGTGGTAGGCCACGCGCCGACCGAGCCGGTCGAACTCGATGCCGGCACGGATGACGTGGCCCGAGGGCAGGTCCCGGTTCAGGGTGGTCGGCAGGTGCTCGGGCTCCAGCACCTGCAGCTGCAGACCCACCGGCAGACCGTCCTCGGGACGGCGCCAGCGCAGGCGCACCAGCGCCTCGCCGCCTTCGAGCATCGCGCGGCAGGCGAGCGCCTGCAGGCCGTAGAAGTCGGTGAGTCCTGCGGCGTCGGCCTCCTCCACCCAGTCCCACCACAGCGCGTGGATGGCCTCGCGCACGGCCGCATCAGTCACCATGCTCTGCGGCTTGATGCCGGTGCCGATGGCGTTGGCCACGAACGCCTCGATGCCCGCGGCCGCCCAGGCGTTGCGCCGGGCGAGATCGCGGCTCTTGGCGCGCAGCTCGCCCTGGGTGGAGGCGAGCGCCGCGACCGCCCCGGGGTTGCCGACCTGCCAGGCCACGGCCCTGCGGCCGCTGCCCACGCCGTCGTAGGTGGGGCTCGCGCCGAGCAGCCGGCGCTTGAGGGTGTGCAGCCAACCCATCACGTCCCCTTGGTCGTGTGAAGGCGGATCTGCCGTGGAACGCCCGGCCACAGTCCGGTGTCCACGGCCTGCTCGAAGAGGTCACGTTTGACCGCCGCAATGGCGGCCTGGAGTTCATCGACGCTGCGGTACTCGACGGTCTTGTCGCCGAAGGTCACGCGCTTCTCGCCCTTGGCGAGCGCGGTTTGCAGGGCCTCGAGGTCGGCTTGGGTGTAGGCCATCAGCGGTAGACCACGAGGTCGATCTCGGGGGAGTCGGCGAAGGACGCCGCGGTGGTCGCGCAGCCCACATCGACGTGCATCGGCGCCTTCTCGTCGGCGGTCGCACGTACGATCAGCAGCCGCTGCGTGCCGCTGTTGGTGCTGCTGCGGGCCACGCCCACCCAGGCATAGTTCGCGTCCGGCAGCGGGCTGGCGAAGTGCACGCGGTAGCGCCCTGCGGCCAGCCGCGTGACCGAAGCGACGTTGTGCGCAGCACGCACGACGACCTGGTTGCCGACATAGCCGAAACACACCCAGGCCCGCGCCAGCCCCGGGTGGCCGGCATCGACCTTGGACTTGACCTCCCGCCCGATGCGGCCGACCAAGACGCCGATGCGCGAGACCAGGCTCATCAGACCAGCGCCCCTTCGAAGATCGCAACGAAGTCGGTGTCGGTGTCGCCCACCTCAGCCGCGGCCACGGCACCGATGTTGCTGCGCGCCTGGGCCTGCTCGGCAGCCGTCAGGGTCTGCGCCGCGTCGAAGCGCACGCGGTGGTTCACCGCAGTGAGCAAGGCGTCCAGGCCGCTGGTGCCGTCCTGCAGCAACTGCTGGATCTCCAGCAGCGTGTCGTAGGCGGCATCGGCCCCGCCCAGGATCTCGGCCTTGAGCGTGTCGAGCAGCGTGACGATCTTGCTCGACGAGTAGGTGCTGGTGGTGGCGACCTGGGCGTCGTCGATCGCTCCCGAGGCCACCACCGCGGCCTTCAGCTCGTTGATGGCCGCCACCAGGCTCGACTTGTCGGTGGTGGTGAGGTTGGCGAGATTCCCGGCCTTCGCGCGGACGTCGTTGAACTCCTGCGCGACGCGGAGGACGAGGCTCTCGATGCGGGTGGCCAGGGACATGGGTTCTCCTTCGGGGTTCGGGACGGCCGGCGGGGATCAGCGCAGCCAGGGGCTGCGGATGACACGCCGGCCGGGGTGGCGGGTTGCAGAAACCTTGATGCCACCTCGATGGGTGGCCTCGGGAGGTCGTTCGATGGGCATTTCGTTCGACGGCATGGACTCGCCAGGCGGTGGCAGCCCCAGTTGCCGCTCCAGTTCGCGCCAGTGGCGTTCCTCGAAACGATCCAGCCCCGCGGCACTGGCCGCGGCGCGGGCGTAGACGTAGCAGTCGAGGGCCTCGTTGCGCTCGCGCATCTTCTGCCACTCGCGCACCGCAAAGCCGTGGCGATCACGCCGGGTGACGAGCTGCTCGGCGCACAGTTGCTGCAGGAACTCGGCGTCGATCTTCGGCAGGTGCACGTAGCCGGCGGGGTAGACCGCGGCGGTGCCGTCCTCGGCCACATCGGGGGCGAGGCGCAGGTGGTCGTAGAGCTCGCGCTTGGCGATGCCAACAGCCACCGAGTACACCTTAACGCCACGGCGCAGCCGCTTGCCGCCCTGAGTCACGTCCACCGCGGTGGGGGTGCCGATCAGCGCCGCGCCTTTGGCCGCGCCCTTGACCGCCATCACCCGGCCGTCATGCACCCGGCGCACGAAGGCGTAGGCCTCCTGCGTCGCAAAGCCCGTGTCCACCGCCAGGCGGGCCAGCGGCAGCGGCGCGCCGCTCTCGTGCGTCCAGGTCTCGGCGAGCAGGTCGGCCAGCCGCTGCCAGACCGCTTCGCGCGCCGTGTCCCCCATCAGCACCCGGTGCTCGACGAGCCAACACGTCTTGCCGCGCCCGAAGGCCCACACCGACACCTCGATGCGGTCCTTCTGCACGTCGGCGCCGGCGGTGAGCAAGAGCCCTCCGGCGGGGACGGTGCCGATCGGGTACTCCTCGCGCCGCTCCAGCAGGCGCTGCCAGTCCGGCGCCTCGCCCTCCTCGACCCAGGTCTCGCCGAGCTCGTTGTTCTTGAAGGTCTTGATCATCGCCACCGACCGGCCTTCGGCGCGGGTGGCCTTCTCCCAGGACTCCGCGATCTCGCGCCAGCGGCGCCAGGGGCTGTAGAGCGAGGACAGGTGGAAGCCCGCGGTGCGGCTCTCGGCCTGCGCCTGCCACTGGCCGAGTTCGAGCATGCGCGGCTTGTGGTGCTCGGCGATGGGCTCCTCGCAGGCCTCGCACACGTAGGCCGCCGTCTCCGGCCGCCCGGGCTCCCAACGCAGCTGCTCGAAGCGCAGCCACTGGCGGTGCGCGCAATGCGGGCAGGGCACGAAGTAGCGGCGCTGATCGGACGCCTCGTACTCGCGCTCGATGATCGAGGCCCCGGCGATGGTCGGGGTGGAGACCAGCAGGATCTTGCGCCGGGCAAAGGTGCGGGTCCGAGCTTCGGCCAAGTGGATCGCATCGCCTTCGCCATCGACGTCCAGCGGATAGGCGTCCACCTCGTCCAGGAAGAGATAGCGCACCGGCATCGAGCGCAGGCCCACGGCCGAGTTGGCCCCGGTCATCACCAGCACCCCGCCGCGAAACTCCTTCATCAGTACGGTGTTGCCCGAGTCGCGGCTTCGCGCCGGCGCGATGATCTCGCGCAGCACCGGCGACTCCTCGACCAAGGGGTCGATGCGGTGCTTGGAGTTGCGCTGCGCCATCTCGGTGGTGGGCCAGACGATCATCATCGGCCCTGGCGCGTGGTGGATCGCGTAGCCGACCCAGTTCAGGCCGAGTTCCGTGCCACCCACCTGGGCGCCCTTCATGAACACCACCCGCTCGATGGGCGAGGTGGGCGAGAGGCAGTCCATGATCTCGCGCAGGTACGGCGTGCGCGCGGTGCGCCAGCGCCCCGGCTCGGCCGACTCCTTGGTCGAGAGCATCCGGTAGCGATCCGCCCACGCGGAGACGGTCAGCAGCGGGTCGGGCGTGAGCCCCTCCCGCCAGGCGCGCTCGATCTCGGCCGCGCCCTCGTAGTCGTCCCTCATGCGTCGATCCTCGGGGCGATCTCGCCGAGTTCGGCCAGGTGCTCGCGTACCGCGGCGTCGAGCGCCACGTGCAGCGCGTGCTCGTCGAGGCCGAACCGGGCGGCCAGCATCGGCGCGGCGCGACCCGGCCAGTTCAGCCACGCATCGCGCTCGGCGCGCGCGAGCTTGAAGACGTGGGCGATCGCCCGCGCCCGGTCGACCAGTTCGTCCTTCTTCTCGGCCAGCTCCACCTGTCGGATCTTGGCCTTGAGCACCTCGTTGACGGTGCGCGCCTGCAGCAAGGTGGCGCCGCCCGTGCCCAGCCCCGCGGGCAGGCTCGCGCCACCCTCCTCGGGCGCGCGGGCGCGGGGCGAGGCCTTCGGGGGGACGGCGGTGCGCGGATGGACGGTGTTCTTCGCCCACTGCGCATCGGCCTGCTCGGGGTCGATGGTGCCGTCGGGCAGGGGCGTGATGCGCCCGGTGTCGATCGCCTTCTTGACCGCCACGTGGGACACGCCCCGGTGACGCGCGTAGGCGCGGATCGAAAGGCCCATGCGGATTCAGATTTCTTGCAAAGGAGGCTTGGCTTCTTTCCGGAACAGCGCGTTCATCACCTCACCCGACCACTCCCTCGGAAGGACGAATGATGAACACCGCCGCCCCCGACCTTCTCGCCACCAAGCTCGCCGAGGCCGCCCTGACCGTGCTGGTCCGCACCTGCCGCCAGGAGGTGGCCGCCGCGAGCCGCGACGACCTGGAGGCCGCCTGCGCCGCGATGCGAGCCCAGGCGCGCCCCGTGATCGACCGCTTGCTCGACGACGCCCGCGCCGCGCCCTGGGTGGCCGAGGCCGCCTTCCACGCCGCCGCGCTCGAACTCGCGCGGGCCGGGATTGCCGTGTTGCGCCCGCGCTGAATCGGACAAGCCCAGCAGAAAGCGCTTGGCTTCACCCGCGAACAGCGCGTTCATCCCATCACCCGACCCACCACCGCGAAGGAGCAGCACATGAGCACCACCCCACTGACCCCGGCCCAGCACGCGATCCTGGCCTACGCCCTCGAACACACCGGCGGCAGGATCGAATGGTTCCCCGACCACATCAAAGGCGGCGCGCGCCAGAAGGTGCTGGCAGGCCTCGCCAACCGCGCCCTGATCGTCCGCCAAGGAGACGGCTGGGTCGTCGCCGACGAGGGTTTTGAGGCGATGAACCGCCCCCGTCCCACCGCCGAACCCGCGCCGCCGGAGGCGGACCCCGAGATCGAGGCGGCGGTGACGGCCGCCGAAGCCGGGTGGTCCCAGGACAAGGCTGCGCGCACGCGCCCGCGCACCCGCGAAAACGAGCGCAGCGAAGTTTCGCGAGGCGAAGCCGAGAGGGTGCGCAGCACCCGGCAGAACAGCAAGCAGGCCCGGGTCATCGCGATGCTGCGCCGCCCAGAGGGCGCCACCGTTCGCCAGATCGTCGAGGCCACCGGCTGGCAGCCGCACACGGTGCGCGGCACCTTGGTCGGGGCGCTGAAGAAGAAGCTGGGCCTGACCATCGTCTCCGAGAAGGTACCGAGCGGCGAGCGCATCTACCGGCTCGCCTGAGTCGCGATGGGGCAGCGCATCCCGCACGGGATGCCGTAGCTGACGGCTTCGTGATTCACTGCGCGATCGCAGAGGAGGCGCTCGCCGCCTGATCGAAGGCCACGCCATCTGCCTCGCGGGTGGCCTGCCGGCCCGTCCACTCCTGCCATCGCTGCACGATCACGTCGACGTACTTCGGATCGAGCTCGATCAGCCGCGCCACGCGCCCCGACTTCTCGGCGGCGATCAGCGTCGTGCCCGAGCCGCCGAAGGGGTCGAGCACTTTGTGGCCCGGGCGGCTGGAGTTGCGGATCGCACGCTCGACCAGTTCGACCGGCTTCATCGTCGGGTGCAGGTCGTTCTTCTGCGGCTTGTTGAAGTACCACACGTCGCCCTGGTCGCGGTCGCCGCACCAGTGGCGAGTCGCCCCCTCCGGCCAGCCGTAGAGGATCGGCTCGTACTGACGCTGGTAGTCCGAGCGGCCCAGCGTGAAGGTGTTCTTGGCCCAGATGATGAACGTCGACCAGTGGCCCCCGGCGGCGCGGAAGGCCGCCTGCAGGGTGTCGAGCTCGCTGGAGGACATGGCCACGTAGATCGCGCCCTGGGTGTGGGCGATCAAGAGCGTCAGCGCATCCCGCAGGAAGTCGTGGAACCCGTCGCCCAGCGCATCGTTGAGGATCGGGCGGTGCCTGCCGCGCAGCTTGTCCTTCGCGCTGCTCCCGTAGTCGACGTTGTAGGGCGGGTCGGTGAAGACCATGTCCGCCCGCTCGCCGTCCGGGAACAGGCGCGCGTAGGTCTCCGCCGTGGTCGCATCCCCGCACACCAGCCGATGGGGGCCGAGCAACCACACGTCGCCGGGCCGAGACACCGGCGCTTCGGGGGTCTCGGGCACCGCATCGTCGTCGGTCTGGCCCTCGTTGTCGGGCCCGTCTCCCGCCAGCAAATCGGCCAGCGCGTCGGCGTCGAACCCGGTCAGGTCCAGATCGAAGCCCTCGGCCTGCAGGTCTTGCAGTTCCAGGCGCAGCAGTTCCTCGTCCCACCCCGCGGCTTCGGCGATGCGGTTGTCGGCTACACCCAACGCCCGGCGCTGGGTGGGCGTCAGATGATCGAGCACCACCACCGGCACGGTGGAAAGCCCCAGCCTCTGCGCGGCGGCGAGCCGCCCGTGCCCGGCGACGATCACACCGTCCGCCCCCGCGAGGATGGGATTGGTGAAGCCGAACTCGGCGATGCTGGCGGCGATGCTCGCGATCTGGGCGTCCGAGTGCGTGCGGGCGTTGCGCGCGTAGGGCGCGAGCTTGGTCGTCGGCCAGTGCTCGATTCTCTCGGCGAGCCACGAGGCGGTCATGCCGGCACCTCCGCCTCGCGCTCGGCCGCCACCTCGCCGAAGGTCCGGCCGCTGCCCTCCAGCACCGGCACGCGGTCCGGGTGGTGCTGCCTCCAGCGGCGCAGGGCCACGTCCACGTACTCGGGAGCGAGTTCGACCGCGCGCACCCGGCGACCCGTGAGTTCACCGGCGAGGATCGTGGTGCCCGAGCCTGCAAACGGCTCCAGGACGATCTCGCCCGCGTCGGTGTAGGCCTCGATGAAGAACCGGGGCAACCCCACCGGGAACACCGCCGGATGGTCGATACCCTCACCGATGCGGCCGCGCTGGCGCGTCACCTCGATGACCGAGTCCGGGATGCGGAAGTCCTGCGTCGGCAGCCCCGCGTGGCACCAGGCGCCGACCGTGCCGTCTTTGCCGCGCATCGCGGTGGACGATCCGTCGGCGCGCAGGTGGGTTTCCTGCCCGGCCCACTTGCAGGGCACGATCTTGTTCGGCTTGCGCGCCTGGCGGTTGAAGTGGAAGACGAACTCGTGCCGGGGCGCCAGCCGCCCGGCCCAGTCGCCGGGCACGGTCACCGCCTGGTCCCACACGTACCAGCCGAAGCGCCGAAAGCCCTGCGTGCGCATCCATGCGATCCAGCCGTCCCAGTACGGCTGCCACTCGCCGTCGCGGTGCACCAGCCCCAGGTTGACCAGCACCTGCGCGTCCTTGCGCAAGGCCGTTTGAGCCGCGCCGAACACGCCCTGCATCAGGGCACCCCAGTCTTTGATCCCGCCGGTGGTGTAGTCGCGCTGGTTGGCATACGGGGGACTGGTGAAGACCAGGTGCGCCCGGTCGCCGGCCATCAGGCGCTGCACGGCTTTGTGGTCGGAGGCATCGGCGCACAGCAGCCGGTGCTCGCCCAGCCACCACAGATCGCCCGGCCGAGTGACCGGGACCGCGGGTGGGGTGGGGAGGTCTTCCTCGGCCGCGTCCTCGTCGGCGCCGGCCTCCTCGGTCGTGGCCTCCATCCCGAGCGCGTCCAGCAAGCGCCCGATCTCGGCATCCATGAAGCCGGTGAGCCCCAGGTCGTAGCCGGCCTCGGCGAGTTCGGTCAGTTCCAGCGCGAGCATCTCCTCGTCCCAGCCGGCGTCCAGCGCCAGCCGGTTGTCGGCGAGCACCAGCGCGCGCTTCTGCGCCGGGGTCAGGTGCGCGAGTTCGATGACCGGCACCTTCTCGAGCCCGAGCCGGCGCGCTGCCGCCAGACGCCCGTGGCCGGCGATGATGCCGTTTGCGCCATCGACCAGGATCGGATTGGTCCAGCCGAACTCGACGATGGAGGCGGCGATCTTGGCGATCTGCGCGTCGGAATGCGTGCGCGGGTTGCGGGCGTAGGGGATCAGCGTGGCAAGGTCGCGGTATTCGAGGCTGAGTCCTTTGCGCATGGGCAAAACGAAACCCGCCGCGAGCGCCGAGGCCCGGGGCGGGTGGAGTGGATTCGGGTGGCGGTGGTGACGGGAAGCGGCCGGTCGCCCGGGTGGTAACCGGTAACCCGGTAACCTCGATTCGCGGTCAGACGCTAGGCAAGCGCCGCGCTCGCGCCCCCCGCATGGGCTATTGGCCAGGAAGGACCCGTGGATGTCCGGGCGGCTTCCTCGACCGTCACCGCTGTCCAGAAGTTAGCGGAAATACTACCCCCGGACCGGCGGATCTGTTGCAGCGGCCAAAGCCGCATTTCGCCGCAGACGCACGCGGATGCACGATCCCACCCGCCAAATCACGCCAAAACACGCAGGCGCGGTGGCATGCGCTCGTGCCCAGCGACTTCAGAGCACGGCCTCCAGCCCCTTGCGTTCGATGAGGTCGAGCAGCTTCTGCGAGGGACCGCTGGGCTTCTTGTCGCCCACTTCCCACTTGCGCACGGTCGAGACGCTGGTGTTGAGGACCGATGCCAGCACGGCCTGACTCAAGTGCAGGCGTTCGCGCAAGGCGCGCACTTTCTCAGCGTCGTATTCATGCACCGGCTCCAGGCACAGCACGTCGTACTTGCGCATCTTGCGCTTGTCGATGAAGCCCAGGCGATGCAGATCGGAGGCCGTCTCATGAACCTCTTGCAGGATGCGACTCTTGCCTCTCTTCACGGCCATGGTCGATTCTTCGTTGTGTGCCGACAAAAAGCGCTCAAGCCGCGACGATCCGAAACTCCGTCGCCTTGGCCACAGGACGGACGTGGTTCTTCTCGCGCTTGAGCTCGACGATGCCATAGCGCGACATCGTCTTGAGCGTGCGCGAGAGGTTGCTCGGCTTGCGCCCGGTGGCCTCGGCCAGTTCCGAGATCGAGCCGGGCCGGGTCTCGGCGATCACCCGGATCAATGCCCGGTTGTCGTCGCTGAGCACCTCGGCCAGCGACTTCATCGAAGTGAACCAGATCTTCGGCTCGCCCGGCTTGGGCTTGTGCTCGCCTCGCGCGATCGCGAGCACACGCTCGCGGATCTTGTCCTGCGGCATGATCCCGATCACGATCGGTTTCATCGTCATTCCACCCTGCTGCGGAAGGCGATCCTTCCGATCGCCCATCACTCGGACAGTCGGCCTTTGCGTACCAGCTCGACGACCCGGTTTCGCACCTGCTCCAGCTTCTCGTCCCTGATTCGTCCTGCCACGCGTTGGAACAGGCCTTGATGCGCGGTAAACAGTTTTCCGGGACGGATGAAGCTGGTCCGCTGTAGTGAGCCCCGGGAGAAGTCCCCATCCGCCAATTCGATCGCGAAGGGGTCGGCGTAGGGCCGGCTGGTGATCTGCAGGCACAGCCAGTCCTCCCGTCCTGCATGGGCAAGAACGAGTGCCGGCCGCAGCTTGGATGTCGACAAATCGGAGAACGGGAAAGGCACGAGGACCACGTCGCCTATTGCAGGTGCGTCCATGCCTCATCCTCTTCCGGTTTCAGCCAATCCTCCGCGAGGGCCGTTTCAGCCAGCTGAGTGACCTCGTCGATCTCCACCGGCGCCTCGTCGAGGATGGTCACCAAGGCGCGATGCAGGCCTTTGATCTTGACGGGCTCGGCCAGACGGACATGCCCCTGTTCGTCGATGATGGCTTCCACGGTCTGTTTCATCACATGTCCTCCGCTCGATCCGGATCGCCCGGCTCAAACCCGCTCCGCCGAGAACCGCATTTTATCACCTATTGATACATGACGCTGGGTGGAACTCACCCGTTCAGACGGTCGGCCACGATCTGCAACGCCCGCTGCCAGCGCCGCCACGCTGTGGTCCGATCGCAGCCGAAGCGGGCGCAGATGTCGCGCCAGCGGTGGCGCTCGGCGCGCATCCACACGAGATGCCGTTCTTCTTCCTCCAGCCACAACACCCAGCGCATGGTCTCGAGCATCCGTTCGACCGTCTCGGGCGCGGGCGGGAAGCGCCGGATCGTGGGCTCGGCCCCCAGCGTCTCCCAGGGCATGCGAGGAATCGCGGGCCAGGTGTTGAAGTAGCCCTGCACCCGCACGGGCGGCAGGCGGTGGGCGGTGATGGCCGCCTCCCGGAAGCGTTCGGCCACACGCTCGACGGTCCACTCAGCCATGGCGCGCCTCCCGTGCACCGTAGAGCCGCTCGCCGATTCGGCGGATCAGCTCGCGTTCCACCCAGTCGAGCCGGGCGTCGTCGAGGGAGACGACGAGCAGGCGTTGCTCGCGCCAGCCGCGGAGTTTGACGGCTTCCACGTCCATCGGCTCGGGCTGCAACCGACCGAGCGGGCAGCGGTAGCGAGGGGTCGGAACAATCATCTCAGTCCTCCTGCGCCGCGTCGTGAAGCGGGAGGGCCCAGTGCAACAGCGCCAAGGCGTCGGCCTCGTCGTCGTCCGCCGGGGCGTGACCCTGCGCACGCACGGCCGCCATCACCGCGTCCTTGCCGGCGCGGCCAGAGCCGGTGGCGTGCTTCTTGATCGTGCCCACCGGCACGCCCTGGTAGGGGATGCCGTGGTGCTCGCACCAGGCCGTGAGCGTGGCCAGGAAGCCGCCGTAGGCGTGCGCCGCGTCGGTCGAGACGTGGCGGCGCACTTCCTCGAAGACCAGCGCGTCGATCCCGTCGGCGTGGGCCTTCAGTTCGGTCAGCCAGCGCTTGAAGCGCAGGAAACGCATGCCGCCGCCTTCGAAGCGTCGCGGCTTGAATTGCTCGGCGCCGCTGGTGATTCGGCCCGTGCGGTCGCGCAGCGCCCAGCCGGTGGAGGTGCCCAGGTCGAGGGCAAGAATCGTCGCTGTCATGGTTGCAGTCCTTCGTTCATGTTCTCGTGCCGGTGACCGAAGGTGACCGCCGTGGGGAATCGTCCTTCCGCCTGCGCGCGCGTACGCGCGTAACGAGACTCAATCCCTGGGCGGGTCACCTTCGGTCACCCTCGGGGTTCAGTCGTCTCGGTACGGGAGCCGTACGCCGTAGTCCTTGGGCTTGAGCGACAGGCCCGCCAGGGCCTTGACGCCGCCGTGGATGCGCGTGCGCTCGAAGCCGCGGTTGGCCAGTTGCTGCGCGAGCCAGCGGCTCGTGCCCACGTACTCGCCGCGCCGGCCGGCCCAGTCCTGCCAGCGCTGGAACACGTCGGCCACGGCCACGCGGGCCTGCGGGTGGCGCTGCGCCTCCTCGTCCAGGAAGTCGCCGACGGCGTCCTCCTCGTCGAAGTACTCGGCGGTGGCCGACACCACGCTGGCCGGGGGCTGGAGCCCCTCGCGCTGCCAGGCCAGACACCCCTCCACCGCCCAGGCGAGGATCCCGTCGCGCTCGGCCAGGAGCTTGTCGGTAAACACAGCGTCGCGCCGCTCGGGCGGGATGGTCACGGTGAAGGGGATCAGGTGCAGCCGGCGTTTCATCGCCTCGTCCACGTTGCGGATCGCAGGCTTGTGGTTGCCGGCGATGACCAGCTTGAACTGGGGCGTGTACTCGAAGAAGTCCTGGCGCATGAAGCGCGCCGAGACCTTGTCGCCGCCGGTGATCGCCTTGACCTTGGACTCGTTCCAGCGCCGGCCCTGCTCGGTCTCGATGGAAGAGACGAAGCGCGCCCCGCGCAGGCCCGCCAGATCGGTCGGATGGCGGTCACCGCGCGCCTCCATGAAGGTGTCCATCGGCGCGCTGGTGGCGTAGTCGCCGAGGATCGTGGCCAAGGTGTTCACGAACACCGACTTGCCGTTGGCGCCGGTGCCGTAGAGGAAGAACAGCGCGTGCGCCGCCGTCGAGCCGGTGAGGCAATAGCCCACCATGCGCTGAAGGTAGGCCTGCAGGTCGGCATCGCCCCCGGTGACGTCGGCCAGGAACGCCCGCCAGCGGGGACAGTCGCCGCGGGGCGTGGCGGTGGCGAGCTTGGTCATGCGGTCGGCGCGGTCGTGCAGGCGCAGCCGCCCGCTGCGCAGGTCGACCACGCCGCCCGGCGTGTTGAGCGCGAACAGATCCGCGTCCCACTCCTGCGAGGTGGAGGCGTGCCGCCGGTCGGTGCGCGCCAGACGCTCCACGCCGCCCACCGTGCTGCTCGCGGCGAGCTTGGCCGCCAACCGATGCGAATCGGCCTTGAGCGCGGCCTCGCGGCAGATCGCCCGGATGAGGTGGTGCACCAACAGCGTCTCGTCCGCCTGCCAGCGCCGGCCGTCCCACACCAGCCACTTGCCCCAGGCGGCGCAGTAGCGCCAGTCTTCGCTGTAGCGGGCCGTGAAGGTCAGCGCCAGCGCGTCGTCGGTGGCCCAGACGGAAGGCTCCTGCATCGGCAGCCCCTGCGCGGGCTTGATGCTCATCCGCGGACCCGAGGCGATGAAGGCGGCGACGTCGAAGCCCTCGGCGACCGCATCGGCCGCATCCCACCCCTCGGGTTTGTCGTCGGGCGGCAGCAGCACGTCGCAGGAGGCGGCGCCGGCGGCCAACACGGCCTGCGCGGCGGCCATCGCGTAGTCCCAGCCGGGTTTGTCGCGATCGGGCCAGAGGAGGACGGCCTTGCCGGCGAGCGGCGACCAGTCGGTCTTGTCCACCGGGGCGTTGGCCCCGTGCATCGCGGTGGTGGCCACGATCCCGAGCTCGATCAAGGCCTGGGCGCACTTCTCGCCCTCGACCAGCACGACCTGGGCGGCGTTGTGGATCCCCGGCTGGTTGTAGAGCGGCCGCGGCTCGGGCGGAGCCATCTTGCGGCGGCGCGCGTCCCAGGGCCGGAACTCCTTCTTGCGCCCAGGCGGGTCGTAGCGGTAGACGACGGCGATGAGCCGCCCTTGTGCGTCGAGGTAGTCCCACTTGGCGGTGGCCGGACCCAGGTCGTCGATCGGGGCCTTCTTGGCCGCCTTGCGCGCCGGCGCCGTGAGCGCACGGCCGACGAGGTCCTCGGCCAGATCGAGGACGCGGGCGAAGTCGCCCTGCACGTCCACGCCGAAGTGAGCGCCGATCAGGTGGAACACATCGCCGCCGTCGCCGGTGGCGCGGTCGGTCCACAGTCCCGCCTTGTCGCCGTCGAGCACGACCTCCAGGCTGTCGCCCGGGCTGCCGAGCACGTCGCCGATGACGAACTTGCCGCGGCGCGTCCGACCGGCGGGAAACAGCGTGGCCAGCACCGACTCCAGCCTCGCGAGCAGGGCGGCGCGAATCGCCTCGCGGCGCGCGGTGGGGTCGGCGTCGGTGGGCGGGGCCGGGCGATCGTTGAAATCGATCATGCGTCGCCCTCCTCGCTGCCATCCGACGCGCGGCGGGCGACGGCTGACGCGTGGTGCGAGGCCCAAGCCTGCAGTTCCGACAGCCGGTAGCGCACCAGCCCGCCCAGGAGGTAATGCGGGATGCGGTACTTGCTGCGCATCGCCGGGTCGGCAAACCAGTAGTACGGAAGCCGAAGCGAGGCGGCCGCCTGCTTGGCGTCGATCATCGGTTCGACGGCCGAGACGGCATCGGGCCTGGTGCTCATGCCTGACTCCTCCAGCACCGGTCCTGCCACGGGCACATCCGGCACTCGACATGGGTGGGATCGGCGAAGGCACGCGGCAGCAGTTCGCCCGCCTCGGTGGCCGTGATGACCTTGACCGCCCGGTCGGACATGCGCTGCGCCAACGCCGCATCGAACGGCACCAGCTCGGCGTGGATCTCCATGGTGTCGGCGTTCACCGCCGTGAACAGGGCCGGGTGCGCGTGCAGTTCGAGGTAGGCCTGGTAGAGCGCCACTTGCGCGGCGTAGACGGGCTTGGCGACCGCGAGGCGATGTCTCTCCAACTCGCGCCACGATTTGGCGCCCAGGCACTTGTTCTCCCACAGCGCGGGATAGCCGCTGCCGTGGCCGAGATCCGGCCCCGCGACGATGACGCCATCGACGTGGCCCTGCAGGCGCCCGTCCAGCGCCGAGAAGCCGAATTGCTCCCCCGCGTCGTTACGCGTGCGCAGATCGAAGCCCGCGGCACGCAGCCACACGACCATGCAGTCCTCGATGACGTGGCCGCGCTCGAAGACGCGCAGCATGCGACCGTCGATCTCGCGACCCGGATCGACCGGGGCGTCGGCGACCTCGTACTGCAGCGCGCGCTCGCACGCGGCCCCGAGGCGCGAGGCACCCAGGTAGCCGCGCTTACCCTGTTCGGCGCGGGCACGCTGCATCCCGGCGTCGATCAGCGCCGTGAGCTGACCCGACAGGCTCGCGGTGGCGTTGAAGTCCATCATGACGTCACCTCCCACGGCAGGTCGTCTTCCAGATCGGCGAAGGGATCGGACACCGGGCGCTTCAGCCCGCGCACCGGCGGGTACTTGGTCGCCTCGTGGTGCTCGACCATCGCCTCCGTGTAACAAGTGACGATGGCGTCGATCACCTGGAGCGCCTCGGCCTCGGAGTAGTCGCCCAGCGGCTTGTCGAAGCCGATGCCCTCTGCCGCCGCGCCGAAGGCCTTGAGGCACGTCCTCATCGCGGCGAGTTCGACGTCAGACGGATCGATCATGCTCACCTCCGTCTTGGGCGTGCGGCCCTCCTGCACGCGCAGCCACTGGCCGTAGAGCGTGTGAAACGCGTCCTGGCAGCGCCGTGAGCAGAACACCCAGTCGATCGGATAGCGCCTCGCGTCGCCCGCCGGATACCGCATGTCCGAGTGGCCGTAGCCGCGCGCCTGTCGTTTGCAGACCCAACACTTCACCGGCCCTCCTCTCACCGCGCCCAGGCCGGCTTGCCCGGCACGGCGGGGCGTTGCAGGGCGACCGGCGCAGGCATCGCACGGGGCGGAGTCGCCGCCGCCGGCGCGCCTTCGTTACCGGTGCCAGGGTTCTTCGGCGGCACGCCCATCAGGCGGGCGTAGTCCGGGTGGTCGGGCTCGACGGCGCTCTTGACGACGTTCTTCAGTTCCCCGCGGCCGTCCTTCTCGACGTCGATGCGGGCGAGGAACTCGATACCGTCGAGCTCGTGGAAGCCCTGGATGCGCCGCGCGGCGGCGGCCTGCGGCCTATTGTCCTGCGGATGGACGTTGCGGGCGCTGTTGAGGATCGCGCGCACGAAGCTGCGGCCCATCTGACCCCAGGCCGGGCCCTTCGGGGAATGCAGGCCGATGTTGCTCCAGAGCTTGCGCCGGGCGTACTCGCCCTCCAGCACCACGAACTCGGCCGCCAGATACACCGAGCCGGACTCGTTGCTCTGCGTGGCGTAGCCCCCGGTCCAGCCCTGCGCCGGATCATCAAAGCCCCCGGGCTTGAGCGTCATGCGCACGCGGGCGAGCGTGCCCTTGGGGATGAGGTCGAAGCTTTGCTGCTGCTGCGCGTCGTTGAAATCGTTCCAGGCGGTCATGGCTCACTCCTCGAAGGCGGTAGCGGATGGCGGAAGGCGGGTGGCGGCGGCGCACTTGTCGATCAGCGCGCGCAGGTTCGGCGGCTCCAGCAACTCGAGCTGGCCGGAGCGGTCCTTGGCCGGGACGCCGTAGGGGTTCACCGTGTGGCAGACGAAGGCGCGGTAGGACGATCCGTCCTCGGCCTTGATCTCGGCCAAGGTGACCACCTCGTCGAC
This sequence comes from Silanimonas lenta DSM 16282, assembly GCF_000429065.1. GTDB lineage: Bacteria > Pseudomonadota > Gammaproteobacteria > Xanthomonadales > Xanthomonadaceae > Silanimonas > Silanimonas lenta. Next base: position 58,329 of record NZ_AUBD01000001.1, read on the forward strand.
GATGCCGGGCAGTTCCGCCGCGGTCTTGGCGCCCTCGATCTGCGGCACGAAGACCTTGCGGTTGAAGTCGTCCAGGCGCTCGTCGAGGATGGCGACGAACACGACGTGCTTGCCGCGCGCGTGCTGCAGGTGGGTCAGCGCCCCGATGAGTTCCGAGCCGAGCAGGCCGTAGGCGCCCCGGGTGTCGGGCTTGCCGGTGCGCTCGCTGTAGGCCTGCGGCTGGGTCTTGGCCCAGACGAGCGCCAGGCGCGCGAGCACGGTGATGCTGTCGACGAAGTAGGTGTCGTACTTGGCCAGTTGCGCCGGGTCGCCGTAGCGCTCGCAGACGTGCCGGTAGTGCGCCTCGGAGAACGGCGCATCCGCGGGCAGCGCCGGGTTCGGGCCGGCGAGGAACACCACCAGGTCGCGAAACTCCGGCCAGGTGGTCGGGCGCACGCAGTCGCCGCGCCAGTCCTTGACGGCCAGATCCCCGGCCTCGAGGTCGACGAACAGGGTCGATCCTTCCGGCAGCGTCTTGAGCTGGCTGGTCTTGCCGATGCCGCTCTTGCCGAGCAGCACCAGCTTGACGCCCTGCTTCTCGCGCAGCCGCTGGTCGGCGGTGATGATGGGAAGGGCCATCACGCCACCTCCTTCAGCCGCTCCGCGACCGCCGGGTTCCAGAGGATCTGGTAGCCGCTGTGCCCGTTGCGGGAGTACGGCATCGCCTCGGCCCAGGCCTCGCCGGCCTCGGTCAGTTCCCACTCGTCGCGTTCGTTGCGCAACTGCAGGCCGTGCGCGGCCAGACGCTGGTTGGTGGCCTTGGCCGACAGGCCGAGCAGCCTGCCGAGCCGGGTGGCGTTGAGCGAGCAGATCGCCTCGTTCGCCGCAGTGTCCCGGGCAGGAAGGGCGCGGCGCAGCGTCTCGACCGCCAAGCCCGTGTTCTCCTGGATGCAGGTGAGCGTGGCCGCCATCGCGATGCCGGGTTTGACCCCCGGCACCTTGGCCACGGCCTCGCCGATCAGCAGCAGAGCGGCGACGCGGTCCTGGGTGGGTGCCGGCAGGGTCGGGCGTGCACTTGGCGCCGTGTAGCTGCCCGTCTTGCGGATCGCCGGCAGCACCTCGTGTGTCACCCAGCGCTTGAAGTGCTTGGCCTCGCGCTTGCGGCTACCCAGCACCAGGCTGTAGAGGCCGGGCTCGTTGACGACGTTGACCTGGTCATTGCCGCGCGAGATGCCCTGAATTGAGATCAGGGCTTGCTCGTCAGGGTCCAGTCGCGCCAGGGCGCGGGTGGTGTTCGGCAGTTCAAGAACCGCGCACACATCCGCCGCGACGAACCACGGTTCGCCTTGGGCATCCGTGACGACCCGGACCGGACGGCCTTCGAAATCAAACGGGATCAGTTCGGTGCTCATGGATCACTCCTCCGAGACGAGGGCCAGCCGGAACGTGGGCTTGCCGGGCTTGACGGTGCGGGCGGCCTCGAACCCGGCGCGCAGTGCCGGCGGCCAGTTGGAGAAGCGCGATTCCGAGACGGAGTACTCGACGTCCAGGTAGTCCTCGACCTTCTCGCCGGCGGCGGCGATGCGCCGGGCGATGGCGGCCAGTTGCGCCTGGTCCCAGGACACGCGCTTGGGTTGGTCGACGGTCACGCGCAGCGGGCCGTCCTGGAGATGGATGACGCCGAAGTCCTTGCCGGCCTCGAAGCGCGCGGCGCGGGCCTGCTCGCCGTAGGCGGCCTCCAGCGCGGCGTCGAACTTCGCGCGGGCCTGCTTGAGCCAGGCGAGCGCTTCGTCCAGGTTGCGGCTGATCTCCGCCTTCTGGGCAGGCGGCAGCGCGGCCAGCTGGCCGACGGACATCGCGGCGATGTCGGCGGGGTAGAGGGTGAGGTCGCTCATGGCCGCCGCCTCACTGGTATGCCCGTGCGAAGGTCGAGTAGCGCGAGACGCGCCGCTCGAAGGCCTCGACGTCACTGATCAGGTAGGTGACGCGCGAGCCGAGCTTGCAGAAGACCGGGCCGAGTTGTTCCTGGCGCCAACGGCGCAGGGTGTGGACGGACAACCGCCAGCGAGCGGCGAGTTCGAACTCGTTCAGAGCGATGGGGGTCGCATCCGGTGCCGATGCCGGGCGGGCGTCCCGGCCGGATTGAACACCGGATTGAACAGGTGCAGCGAGGATTTGCATGGCGAGGCTCCTTGTGTTTGGGAGCCTCTATTCCATGGGCCGGGGCTTTGGGCTTGGGCGCGAGTCTTTTAGGCGATGGCGCCGATGGGCCGCCCCCGCCCGGCCGGTAGTCGCTCGCCTAAGTCATTGATGCAACAGAATATCCGCTGCACATTTCGTTTATTGCGATTTCGTTTGTTTCGGTTATACTGCCCCTTGCTGCGAATCACCCCCTGCCTGGAGAGCCCCATGACGACCCCCGCCATCCCCAAGGCGCTGCCCTCGGCCGAGGACGTCGCGCTCGCCCGGGAGTCCGGGCGCGTGCTCTCGACGGTGCTGCAAACGCGCGCCGAGACCCAGCAGATCGACTTCCACGACGACAAGGGCGCGGTGCGCTCAGTGACGCTGCCGACCACGGCGCTGCGGTTGCTGCTGGACGTGCTGACCGAGATCGGCCAGGGCAATGCCGTCACCGTCATCCCCATCCACGCCGAGCTGACCACGCAGGAAGCGGCGGACCTGCTCAACGTCTCGCGGCCCTTCCTCGTGCAGTTGCTGGAAAAAGGCGAGATCCCGTTCCACAAGATCGGCACGCATCGTCGGGTGCGTTACCAGGACGTGATCGCCTACAAGCACCGGATCGATGCCGAGCGCCGCAAGGCCCTCGACGAACTGGCCGCGCAGGCCCAGGAACTCGGCATGGGGTACTGAGCGGATGAGCTCGCACTTCACCGTCGTCTACGACGCCTGCGTGCTCTATCCCGCGCCCCTGCGCGATCTGTTGATGCATCTGGCGCTGTCGGACCTGTACCGGGCGCGCTGGAGCGACAGGATTCACGACGAGTGGATGCGCAACGTGCTGGCCAGCCGTCCCGATCTGACTGCCGAGCAACTCGAGCGCACGCGGCGGCTGATGAACGCCCACGTCCGCGACTGCCTGGTCACCGGCTTCGAGTACCTGATTCCCTCGATCGAGTTGCCCGACCCCAGCGACCGCCATGTGGTGGCGGCCGCCATCCACGCCGGCGCCAGCCTCATCGTGACCTTCAACCTCAAGGACTTCCCGCCCGAGGCGCTCAAGCCCTACAACCTCGCGGCGCAGCATCCGGACGACTTCATCGTCGATCTGCTGGATCTGCACCCGGCCGGCGTGCTCGAAGCAGTCGCCCGCCACCGCCGCAGTCTGAAGAACCCGCCCAAGTCGGCGGACGACTACCTGGACACCCTGCTGGCGCAGGGGCTGACGCAATCGGTGGCGGTGATGCGCCCATGGGTCATGGCCATGTGAGGCACCGCGCTGTATCGGAGGGAGCATGGGCAAGAAGACCCTGACCAACGCACACTGTCTGCTGGAGCTGGTCGAGCGCGTGCCGGCATCAGTCCTCAAGCTGTTCGCCGGCCTGCCCGAGTGCCTGGGACTGCAGCGCGGGTTTGATTGGACGCAGCCCGACGAGGGGCTGAGCGCTGCCCTCATCGAGCACATCAAGCACCTGCGCAAGGAGCAGCGCGATCCGGCCGAGCGCGAAGCTTTGCGGGTGCTGCGCCTGAGCACCGTGCGCGGGGCCGCCATCCTCGCCACCGTCGCCGAGCAGCTCTACGACGAGGACCTGCTCGCACGGTTTCGTGCGCAAGAAGGCGGCGAGGTCGGTCGCGCGGTGTGGATGCGAACGCACAGCGAGGCCTCGATCAAGCTCTTCGACACTGCCGAGTCCATCGTCAACACCCAGGACCTGAAGGGGCTCAAACGCCTGCACGACGCGTTCGACGTGCCTGGCGAGGCGCCGCCCTTCCTGTGGAACGATGCGGTCAAGGACCGGCTGGAAGCGCAACTCACCGAGGCGATGCGGCTGGCCGAGCCCTGCGAGGTCATCCACGTGGCCATGGAGGAGCCGAACCGGCAAGGCCAGACCCAGGCGACACACTACCTCGTGGTGCGTTTCGCCGGCGATCAGGTGGCCGCGGTGGAGATGCGCAACCGCCAGCGCAAGAGCTTCTTCTACTTCCCGGCGCGCGACGCCACCCTCATCTACGCGCCTCATCGTGGGCTCGTCGAAGTCTTTGCCCCGACGCTGGGCACCCGTGCGCCGCTGGCCAACGTGCTGTCCCGTCACGGCTTCAAAGCCCCCTTGTCGAACCGTCCGCTGGACCGCTCGCGCTACGACCTGTCGCGCTTTGCGCGGCCACTGAAGGACACCAAGCCGCGCATCGACGGGGGTCGCATCGAGCGGCTGTATCTGACCGAAGCCAAGGCTTTGCTTGGGCATGCCACGGACGCCGTCACGCTGCACATCGACAGCGGCGCAGAACTGCACGAGGTGATCGACGAGCGCTGGGGCAACCACCCCTTCGCGCAGCCTGGTGCCTTGCTCGGTGTGACCCTGGTGGCCGAACTGGTGTTCGAGGGGGAGACGGCGGCCACCCCGCTGGCCATCGTGCTGGCCGAGCCCGGTCGCTGCAGCCTGGCTGGCGAGAAAGACCAACGCCTGCGCCGCGCCGGGATGCAACTGCTCGAGGCCCTGGGGGTGCGCAAACCGCTGCACCCGGGCTGCGGGCGGGACGATCCGAGCCTGATCGCGCAGGTGGCCCGGCTTCTGGAGAGCGCCAGCAGCCCGATGGACGGCTTCGCACTGCATAAGCTCGGCATCGACATCGAGCGGCTGCAGGACGAAGGCATCCTCATCGAAGGCGAGCGCATCGCCGAGCTGTCGGTCCCCGTCGACGAAGGCGAGCCGATGAAGGTGGTGCTCGAACGCTGCGCCGATGCCGACACCGTGCGCTACCGCGATCCTCTGACGGGCAACGACGTGGTCATGCCGGCCCGTCTCGCCCGGCGCTGGAAGGTGCAGCTGGACTGGTTGCGCGAGGAATTGATCACGGCGCTGGGATCGGCCTTGAAAGGACCCCGCAGTCGGCACTTCGACGACGAGCCGGTGTTCCTTGGCGAGATCGACATCGACGGCCATGCCGTGGCGCTGTACTTCGCCTCCAGGATGTCCCACGAGCGCGCGTACGCGAAAGTCGACGCTGCGCTGAGGCTTCGTCCGCGCCCGGTGGCGGGCGTGGTGTTGACGACGACCTCGACGCCGCTGCCATTCGCCGGCACCAATGTCGTCATTCCCATCGAGGATGTGCTCGCCGATGCGGGCAACGGCAGCGCCATCGACCTGGACCGGCTGAAGGTGGCCTATCGCCACGGGCAACTGGCGGCCATGGGCGGGTCGACGGTGACGCTCAAGGTCGCCCCCGATGGTCACGCGGCGACGCTGTACCTTCCGGGCAAGGCGCCGTGGCGGGTCACGGGCAAAGCAAGGATCGCCGTCTTGCAGCGGCTGGTGGAGGCCTGGGCCGCAGGAACGCCCCACGTCAACACGAAGGCGCTGATGGCCGGCACGGGCTGCACGTCTCCGGCCAACCTCTTCACCGGCAAGCACTCGCCCTGGCGCGACTATCTCGAAAGGGTCCCAGGCACGCGGGCGTGGCAGCTGACGCTGACCCCACTCGATCGAGTGATCGTCGATGACAGCGACACGCGCAGCGCTGCGATCGAAGCAGTCACCGAAGACGTCTGACCGCCGTTGAGGCGTCAGCGCGCCGCGCCGATTGATCGGCGTTGCGATCCGCTTCGGAAATCTGCGCACATCATCCCTGGCGGTTTCGATTCCCTGGAGCCGTCATGAGAAACCTCGAACTTGCATCTCCGGCAGAGATGAGCGCCAGCGCCCGTGCTGGCGAAATCACCACCATCCTTGCGGCCGCCATCGTCCGTACCCTCGGGTCTTCCGGGCTGGAACAGAGCGCGGTTCGCCTTGGCTTCTTGCCCGACCAGCGCGTTCATACAACCCCCTCTCAACAGGAGAAGTTGTGATGAACGAGAAACAAGCTTCCGTCGCGGCGCGGATCGCCGAGCTGAGTCACCTGCCGATGGCCGAACTCTGGGTGCTCTGGGATCGGTACTTCGAGCGGCGCCCGGAGTTTCCGAACCGCACCCATGTCGAATCCCGTATCGCCTACAAGCTGCAGGAAGAAGCCTTCGGCGGACTCGCACCCGAAACGCGCCAGCGCCTTGAGGCCATCGGCGCGAAGCACTCCAAGATCAAACTGCGCGCGCGCCCGCGTAAGTTCGACTTCGCACCGGGCACCGTGCTGCTACGCGAATGGGGCGAGCGCGAGCACCGGGTGACGGTTGACGCCGATGGTCACTTCGAATACGAAGGCCGCCGCTTCAAGAGCCTGACCGCCGTGGCGCGGCACATCACCGGCCAGCATTGGAGCGGCCCGCTGTTCTTCGGCCTGAAGGGAGGCGCCTGATGACGGAAATCGCCTCCACCAAGGCGCGCAAGCGCTGTGCGGTCTACTGCCGGGTGTCGTCGGACGAGCGGCTCGACCAGGAGTTCAACTCCATCGATGCGCAAAAGGAAGCCGGGCACGCCTTCATCGCCAGCCAGCGCGCCGAGGGATGGATTGCGGTGGCCGACGACTACGACGACCCCGGCTACTCCGGCGGCAACACCGAGCGCCCGGCCTTGAAGCGCCTGATGGCCGATATCCAGCGCGGGCTGATCGACATCGTGGTGGTCTACAAGATCGACCGCCTGACGAGGAGCCTGGCCGACTTCTCCAAGATGGTCGAGGTGTTCGAGCGCCACGGCGTGTCCTTCGTCTCGGTCACGCAGCAGTTCAACACCACGACCTCGATGGGGCGGCTCACGCTCAACATCCTGCTGTCCTTCGCCCAGTTCGAGCGCGAGGTCACGGGCGAGCGCATCCGCGACAAGATCGCCGCGGCCAAGAAGAAGGGGCTGTGGATGGGCGGTCTGCCGCCCCTGGGCTACGACGTGCACGACCGCCAACTCGTGGTCAACCCGGCCGAGGCGGCGGTGGTGCGCCGCATCTTCGAAGAAATGCTCACCATCGGCTCACCCACGCAGATCGCCGCGCGACTGACGGTCGACGGCATCACCACCAAGGCCTGGACGACCCAGGACGGCCGGGTGCGCACCGGCGCACGCATCGACAAGAAGTACCTTCACCACGTGCTGCGCAACCGCATCTACCTCGGCGAGATCTCCAACCGCGGCCAGTGGTACCCCGGCGTGCACGAGCCGATCATCAAGCGCGAGCTGTGGGACCAGGTCCACGCCGTGCTGGCCCGCGACAGCCACGCGCGCGGGGTGGAGACCAAGATCCGCTCGCGCAACGACGCGCTGCTGCGGGGGCTGCTGTACGCGCCGACGGGCGAACGCATGTACCCCACGTACTCGCGCAAGAACGGCCGCAAGTACCAGTACTACGTCTCCAAGTCCGAGAGCCGCTTCGGCGCGCCGGGCAAGAGCTACGAGCGCCTGCCCGCCCGCGAGATCGAGGCGGCGGTCGTGGCCCAGATCCGCACCGTGCTGACCAGCCCCGAATCCATCGCCGCCGTCGTGCGTCACATCCAACGCCAGGGCGCACCGATCGACGAGGCCACGGTCGTGATGGCGATGGGGCGCCTCAACGACGTGTGGGATCAGCTCTTCCCGGTTGAGCAGCACCGCATCGCCAACCTGATGATCGAGCGCATCGATCTCGTCCACACCGACGAGATGCAGGGCATCCGGGTGAAGTGGCGCGAACTGGGCTGGGACGCCTTGATCGGCGAGTTCGCGCCCAGGAGCATCGGCGCCGAGCTGCTGGAGGTCGAGGCATGAAGGACGGGACGCTCGAGACCTTCGTGCCGCTGACCCTGCGGCGGCGCGGCGTGCGCCGGCTGGTTCAGCACCAGGCCGAGGACCGGGACGCGCACGACAGCACGCTCATCGAAGGGATGGCACGGGCCTTCCACTGGCAACGGCTGCTGGACAGCGGCGCGATGCCCAGCGGCTCGGCCATCGCGCGTGCCGAAGGGCTGCACCACTCGGTGGTCAACGAGCTGCTGCGCCTGACGCTGCTCGCGCCCGACATCGTCGAGATGCTGATGGCCGGGCGGCAGCCACGCCGGATGAGCCTGATCTGGTTCCAGCGCCACCCGCTGCCGGTGGACTGGGCGGCCCAGCGCGAGATCGTGCGGCGCTTCGAGGAGAAAGCGTGAGCACGAAGCACCGGGGACGCATCGAGGGAGCGCCGGTCACCCAGAAACTGCCGACGCCGGCGGGCGGCGTGAAACTGGAAACCTTCGTGCCTTGGCGGCTGGTGCAGCGCGGCATCCGGCGCGCGGTGATCGCGCCGCCCGGCGCACCGAAAGGTGTGGAGGTTCACTCGACGTGGGCCGGCCCGGCGCGCACCGAGGCCAAGGACACGGCGTTGATACGCGCGCTCGGGCTGGCGCACCACTGGCAACGGCTGCTCCATGAGGGGCGGGTGGCGTCGGCGGCCGAGATCGCCCAGGCCGAAGGGCTGGATGTATCCAAAGTGCATCGCCTGATGCGGCTGACGCTGCTCGCGCCCGAGGTGATCGAGCGGCTGGTCGGATCGCCCGACCTCGCCGTCGAGAAGGTGCTGGGCCGCCCTTGGCCTTACGGCTGGCGCGAGCAGGTGCGGTTGCTTGACTGAGGCGATCTTGAACCAGTCGGCGGGACGAACATCCCAATCGAGTTTGCCCAGCAGCAGTGCGTACTTCTTGCCTGTTTAGCAAGGGCAGCGAGCATTGCGAGAAAGCCCAGTCATCGCTACACCGCAACCGCGTCGCCAGCCTCATCTGCAACCGAACTGCCGGCAACTGCACTCGGCATCGACCACACGCGACTCTCGACAACCGACGGTATGCGCTCCAGAGCCCCAAGCGGCTCGATGCCCATTGCATGTAGCCGTGCCTTGAGTTCGGCTAGCACCTCGTCCTTACGCAGCGACCACGTCGACGCAAAGCACCGCCAAAAGACCCAGCCAGCGCGCTCGAGTATGCGCTGGCGCTGCATGTCTGCCGGCCAGCGGTCCGGCCCGTGGAACTCGTCGCCGTCACATTCGATAGCAAGGCGCGTGTCGTTCGCTCCCTCCACCACCATGTCGATGCGGTAGGCACCAACCTTGACCTGAGGCGTGACGCGATAGCCGAGATCGACGAGCGACGAATACACGTCGCGCTCGAAACCAGACTCACACAGGTCGACGAGGCTCCTTTCCTCCTCGCCGCCCTCCAGCGGCATGGTGAAGTGTTCGACGAGCGTGCGCCGGACGTCCGTCATCGACAGCTCACCGAGCTTGACTGAGCGTACGAGGTACATTCGGTCGCGGGCACGGCTGGCGGCGACGTTGAATCGCTGCTCGAAGATTTGTCCGGAGAGCGCGTGATGGCGGGTGGCGTCGGCCACCATGCTCAGGAACATGATGTCGCGCTCGCTGCCCTGGAACACGTAGGCGTCGCCGCAGGCGAACTTTCGGCGCTCGAGTTCGGCCAGGTCCACCCGGCTGACCACCAAGTTGTGGATGAACTTGGCCTGCTCAGGCCCCAAGAGCGACACGACCCCGATCGTGCGATTGCGCAGCTTGGGGTTACGCAGGATGGCCTCGATCTCAGCTGCGATGAACTCGGCCTCCATCCGGTTGACGTCCCGGTTGTCCCGCACCCCATGCTCAATGAATACGTCCACGAGCGGTGGGTCGATGCGCTCAGAGGCCTTGGGCACGCGAAGGGGTCGAATCTGGTTCTTGTAGAAGGTCTTGTTGCTGTAGGCGATGATGGGCTGCACGCAACGGAAGTGCTCCGCGAGCATCACGCGCTCGGCCGCAAAGACGGTGGACGCGATGTCGTACAGCGACTTCTCGGGAGTCAGGTCCCGCCCGTAAGGTTGGTCAGAGAGGAAGCGCTCTCGGAGCACTGCGATCTTGGCTGCCGAGATGAAGCCACCGCTCGGTGATACTTGCTTATCGTCGCCCACCACCAGGATCTTCTTGCCACGTAGCACTGCTGGCAATGCCCAGAGGTCGGACTGGCTGGCTTCGTCCACGATGACCAGGTCAAAGACACCGAGCTGGGCCGGCATGCTCTCGGAGACCTTGGCATGACTCATGATCCAGCAGGGAATGGCGCCTTGAGCGTCGAGCATCGCCTTTTGTGCGTCGCGTCGATAGCGGGTGGCGTTGGGCCCGGTGCCTTGGCCGATCCTCCGGATGGCCACACGGTAGCTCTCCAGGGCCGATAGCACCCTGGCTGATGCCTGGGCCTTTGTCTCAAGCCACGCCGACTTGGCCACCAACTGCTCGTACTGCTGAGCGAGCACTCTCTCGAGGTCGCGGCGGCGTTGTGCGAGCGTCAGGAGTTCATCGCGGGCTTCGATGGTTGCGAGGTGGTTCTTGATGCGCGCCCAGTTCCAGGCATCGCGCCATGAGACAGGCAACACCTCGTCGTCGCCGGTGGGCGGGAGTACTTGAGAACGCAGGCGGGCTGCCCACTTCATCGCCCCGGCGCGCTCGATGCGCGCGCACAGGTCGTTGACGGTTGCCAGGCTCGACGACAGCGACTCGACGCGCTTGATCTCACCGATGATCTCCGCATACTGCGCCACGATGCGCTCGGTGGCGACTTCGGGATTGCCGAGCTGCGAGTCGATGAACGCGCGCAGCCGCTCGACCACCGGCCCCGAAGTGCCGGCGAGCTTCTCCTGGAGAATGGCGAGCTGCGCGGCGGCAGTCGCGAGCTCGGCGCGCGTGAGGTGGCGGCGTAGCTGTTCGCGCACCGTCTGCAGTTGAGACGAGCCGCCAAGGAGTTCGTTCTTCGGCGGCTCGCGAAACACCTTCTCGGCCATGCGAGGCAGATTGGCGTCGTGGGCGATCGCCAGTTCGTGCGCCAGTTTAGCCGCGAGCGCAATCCGCTCGGTCGAGCGCAGCGCCTCTACGTCAGCCTTGACCTCAGGCACCGAGAGTTCCTGCGCGAACTGATTCCATCGCACGGAGAACGACAGTACCCTCTCGTGCAATCGCACATAGCGATGCACATGTACCCAATCCTCGACTGCTTGGGGCGGTAGTCCGGACACGCGGATGGCACCCACCTGTTCCTTCGCATCACCGTTGCCAAAGCTCATCAACCCGAAGGGCTTGCCCGTCTCGCGCGCCCGCTCGATGGCTTGGACGACCTTCGGGTTGCCCAATGCTTCGGCGGGCAACGCCACAGGCCGCTGCAGGAATGCCGCGCGAGCCTGCACCAGTTCGTCGACCTCGGCCAGCAGTGCCTTCAGCGCCTCCTGTTCGCTGGCGAAGTCCGGGCGTCGGCACTTGGTTCGCAGATCGAAGACCCAGGGGCTCTCCAATTCTTCCAGGTGGTGCACGATCTTGAGCACCTGGTCGACTGCCGCGAGCATGCGGCGGGCTTCATCGAGCACCTCGGGCGTCAAGGCACGCAGCGCCAGCAATTCGCCGTCTGCCTCAGCACCATCGATTTCGCGAATACCCACGAGAGCGTCGTGCAGCTTGGCCACCTCTTCGGTAGGCAAGAGCCCGAAGCTCGAGGGCAGCCGTGAAGAGACGTAGATGAGGTCGGTTCCCAGTCGGCGGCGGGCATCTCTGAGCGTCTGTGCCTCGGCGTCGCTCAGGGGCGGGACGTGCTCCGGCAATAGCGTCAGATCGTCGTCGAACCAGTCGTGCTGTTGTTGGCCGCAGACGACCAGCTCGGCCATCTTCTGCGCGCGCATCTGCACGCCATCGACCTCGATGCCCGCCAACTGCTGAACGGCAATCTGGTCAACGCGCTTGTCGATACGGGCGATCTCGGCGTGTGCGGCGTCGATCAGCTGCTTGCAGCGCTCAATCTCGTCTTGTATGGCGCGTGTGTTGAGCTGCGACAGGTTGTGGATGATGGCCTCGATGGAGGACTGGAACTGCCGCATCCCTTCCTTGTCGCCTGAAAGCAGCGCCACTGTCAGTGGCCGCACGTCCTCCGGGATCTTCTCCTGCAGCACGGACAACGCATGCTCGCCCTTGGAGGTCACCAGCACCTTGCGCCCAGTGGCGAGGTAGTGACAGATGATGTTGGCGATCGTGTGCGTTTTGCCGGTGCCTGGCGGCCCTTGGACGCAGACGCCAGGAGCGCGCTCGAGCATCTCGACGATGGTCTCCTGCTCTTGGTTATAGGGCAGCGGGAAGTAGAGTTCGCGCGGCTCACCCTTGGCCCTGCTGCCGCTGCACAGGCCTCGAAACGAGATGGCTTCGTACTTGACGACCTCATCAGAGGGCGGCGTCACGAGGCAAGCAGGGCCGGCAGGTATCGCATCGCCTGCTTGCAGGCGTGCCTTCAAACGACGGATGTCCTCGACCAGGAAATTGGCCGAACGCGGACGAACGAACAACACCCATCCGGCCGTGACGAGCAGTTGGTCGGACGGAGTGGGCAGTCCCTGATGGGCTGGGTCGTAGCGCCCTGCCTTGTCGAGGCTTCCGGCGGCGAGCTTCAAGATGGGCTCGAAGCTGCCGATGTCGAACGGCGTGAGCGTGCGTTCCGAGTCGCTCTCCAGGAGCACCTTGGCCTGCTTCTCGACTTCGGCCGCTCCCATGACTTGACAGGCGTCAAAGGCGTCGAACTCCAGGCGCGGGGCCACGGCCCGGGGGCGCACCGAAATCGTGTGCGTCTGGGGGTCGAGGTCAATCTCGACGACTTGTGTCAGCAGCGGGTACTGGTAGTCGACGCTGACGCCCTTGCCGTTTCCGTCCTCCGTGCGCGTGCCGGTGAACTTCCAGGCCGACACGCCCATGCCCCAAACCAGTTCCGATGGGTTGGAGGTCTCCTCGGCTTCGAGCCGACCCTTGAGCATGAAGAGATCGCCATAGAGTGCGATGGTGCGGCGCCGGGGTTTCTCCCCTTCGGCCCAGGCCTGCCAAAGCGGTATGTAGTCCGTCAAGGCTCTCGTGACGCGCTCGCGGCGATGCTTGTCGCGAGTGGCCGCGACCTCCTCACTCATCGAGCGTCTGTCGGCTGCGAATCGATGTTGCAGCGCCTGCTCGTTGAGGGTCGGCACGGGCCCGCTCGGATCGTCGGAATAGGTGATATAGGGCCGCGCCTCCTCGTCAGGAGCAGGTGGCGAGGTGGACGCGAGGCGCGCAACCTGCAGCCAGATGTGGTCGCCTTCGACCTTGCGATCAAGGTCGACGCCGGGCAGCCCGGCCAGGTCTTTTGGGAAGCGCCTGAAGTCGGAGGCGCCTGTGAGAACGTAGGCCCTGGGGTCGATCTCCTTGCCCTGCTCGACGATGTAATCGAGCAGGCGTGTAAGCAAACCGTGTTGCGGGGTCGTCGGCATCAGTCTTCCCTGGGCTGTTCTTCTTTGACGGCAGCGGGCACGGCTATGTGGTGGCGCTTGACGTACTCGAGGATGGCGACCTCGAACACGTTGGCCAACGAGCGGCGCTCGGCCTCGGCGGCGGCCACCCATGCACGCCTGACTTCAGGCGTGAGTTTGATGGTCGCGACTTCGGTCTTGCGTCTGACTCGCGGCATCGCTTTGGTCCCATTCGGTGTTGCAAAAGTATTGCCCTGAAGACGTGCGTTCGTCAATGACGGGAAGAGTTGGGGAAGAAACTCTCGAGGCCGAGTTCGAGCGTCTTGATCTCGTGTTGCACGCGCTGCAGAAAGCGCAGGTTTTGCGCCAAGTCGCGGGCCGTGCGGGCGCGCCTCTCGGCGAGCCACTTGAGCGCGGAAGGGGTCTTTTTCACGTCGGGCTCACCCACTTACTTCGGTCGCCGTTGCAAGGCAGTCTCCGACCGCAACCCGGGGTCTCTAAGTCCTTGTCAGGCAAGGAGGTGGCCTTCGGTTCCTACCACGGGCCGCAGAGAAAAACCGAGAACAGAGAGGCCCTGTCGGGGCGGGAACGGCGCTCGGACGGCGTGCGCGTCCGCAAGGCGCCGCCCGGAAACCGCGCCAATACTGGCGTTGCGGGCAGAAAAAAGGCCAACCGAGATCGGTTGGCCTTGGGGTGTTGGTGGAGGTGGGGGGAGTTGAACCCCCGTCCGAAGGCACTCCATGCCCGGCCCTACATGCTTAGCTCACCGTTGGTTCTCGGCCTGCGGCAACACGGTGTGCGAAGCACGCCGCAGGACACACCCGCTTGGTCTCGCCGGCGGTTGGCGGGTCGCCGCCACCGGCCATTCCGTGATAGTGACCCTACATCCACGAGCACGGACACAAGTGGGTTCGGGGCCAGGCCTTAGGCGGCCAGAGCGTAGACGTCGTCGTTGGCGTCTGATGGTTTGCCGCTGGATTTACGAGGAAAGCAGCCCCCTCGGCATGCGCCAGGTCATTTCGCAACCCCCGTCGAAGCCAGGACACCCCCGGATGAGACGGTCGTCGTGATGACTGACCCCGGCAGTATGGGGACGCACCGCCCGCGGCACAAGCCCGCGGCCGGCCGGTGTTCAGGCGCTCAGGCGTCCTTGTTGCGTGCGCGCAGGGCGCGCTGCTTCTCGCGCTGCCAGTCACGGTCGCGGCTGGCCTCGCGCTTGTCGTGCTCGCGCTTGCCCTTGGCCAGGGCCAGTTCCAGCTTCACCTTGTTCCGCTTCCAGTAAAGGGCGACGGGTACCAGGGTGTAGCCATCGCGTTCGATCCGCCCCACCAGCCGGTCGATCTCGTGCCGGTGCAGCAGCAGCTTGCGGGTGCGGCGGTCGTCGGCCAGCACATGGCTGCTGGCCTGTACCAGCGGGGTGATCTGGGCGCCGAACAGGAACAGTTCGCCGTCCTTCACCAGGGCGTAGGCATCGCCGATGTTGGCCCGGCCGGCGCGGATCGCCTTGAGCTCCCAGCCCTGCAGGGCGAGCCCGGCCTCGTAGCGGTCGCCCAGCGTGTATTCGTGGCGCGCACGCTTGTTGAGGGCGATGGTGCCGCCCGCGGATTCGGTATCCTTCGCTTTCTTTTTTCCCGCCATAGCCCGTCATTGTCGCACGGGCAGCCCCGGACGATGACCCGCATCCAGCGCCACGCCCTCGTGATGCATTCGGCGAGCCGCATGTTCCACCTGGTGAACGAGGTGGAGCACTACCCGCGGCATTTCGCCTGGTGCGAGGGGGCCGAGGTGCTGAAGCGCGATGCCGGAGGCATGGTGGCGCGGCTGCACCTGAAGCTGGCGGGGCTGCGCACCAGCTTCACCACCCGCAACCGCTGGGTGGAGCCGGTACGCCTCGATCTCGAACTCGTGGATGGCCCGTTCCGCCGCCTCGAGGGGCACTGGGCCTTCCATGCGCTCGACGAGGAGGCCTGCAAGGTGTCGCTCGATCTCGGTTTCGACGTGGCCGGAGCCCTGGTGGGCAATGCCCTTGCCATCGGCTTTCAGGGGCTGGCCGACAGGCTGGTCGACGACTTCTGCCGCATTGCGCGGGCCGAGGACCGGGCGCGCCCGTGACGGCGCTTGCCGGGATCGAGGTGGTCTATGCCGAGGCCGGGCGGGCCTGGCGGCAGGCATTGTGGCTGGAGGGAACCCCCACGGTGGCAGACGCGCTTGCGGCCCTGCGCCGGGCCTGCCCGGGCTGGCCCGCTGCGGCGCTGGCGCCGGCGGCCTGCGCGGTGTATGGCCGTCCGGTCCTGCCGGAGACGCCATTGCGTCATGGCGACCGGCTGGAGCTGCTGCGCCCCCTGCCCACCGACCCGAAACGGGCACGCCGCGAGCGGGCGGCAGCAACGAAAACGCCCCGCTGAAGGGCGGGGCGTCGAGCGCTGGCAGACAGGACTTGGTAGAGCAGGGCGGTCTTCAGCGGCCGCGGCGCTTGTCCTTGTCCCGGGCGAGGTTGGGGCCGAAGCGCTGCACCTGCTCGCGGGCGATGGCGCTGTCGGCCTCGGGGAAGAACTCGCCCTCCCAGCGCACCAGCTGGTCACCCTCGAAGTGCACGGTGAAGACCTTGACCTCGGGCTTGCCATGTCCGCGCTGCTCGCTGGAGACGTAGTCCCAGCGGTTCTGGCGGAAGGGGTCGGCCACCGAGGGCGAGCCGAGCAGCAGGAATACCTGGCGCTTGCTCATGCCGGCCTCGAGCTGCGCCACGTTGCGTTCCTCGAGCAGGTTGCCCTGGAAGACCGGCTGCCGGTACAGGCACCCGGTGAGCAGGACCGGAGCGGCGATGGCCAGGGCGAGCAGGAGTCGGCGCATGGGAACTCGTTGGGCAGGGAATCCCGCGATGATACACTCGAAGCCATCGCCTGCCGCGGCTGCGGCGGCGCCGTTCAGGAGCGCGCGAGGAATGCCGATGGAATCCCAGGACCTGCGCAAGGCCGGCCTCAAGGTCACCATCCCGCGCATGCGGATCCTCTCGATCCTGGAGCGCCAGCCGGCGGCCAAGCACATGACCGCCGAGGACATCTACCGCGTCCTTCTCGAGCAGGGCGACGACATCGGCCTTGCCACCGTGTACCGCGTGCTCACCCAGTTCGAGGCCGCAGGTCTGGTGCTGAAGCACCACTTCGAGGGCGGCCAGGCGGTGTACGAACTGAACCAGGGCGGCCACCACGACCACATGGTCGATCTCGACAGCGGCAAGGTGGTGGAGTTCCACAGCCCGGAGATCGAGGCCCTGCAGCAGGCCATCGCCGCCAAGCACGGCTACGAGATCGAGGACCACTCGCTGGTGCTGTACGTCCGTAAGAAGCGGAAATAGGCCGGTCTTATGCCGCCTCGCGGGCGGCGCGCTCGATCATCTGCCGGGCGCTGGTGCGCACCGCGGCGGTGATGTCCACGCCGCCCAGCATGCGGGCGATCTCCTCCACCCGCGCGGCGGCATCGAGCTTCTCCGGGGCGCTGCGGGTCTCGCCGTCGGCGCTCGCCTTGCTCACCCGGTAGTGGGTGTGGCCCTGCGCCGCCACCTGCGGCAGGTGGGTGACGCAGAGCACCTGGCGCGAGCTGCCGAGACGGCGCAGCAGCCGGCCGACGATCTCGGCCACGGCGCCGCCGATGCCGGAATCCACCTCGTCGAACACCATGGTGGGAGTGTCGTCGAGGCCGAGGGTGGCGACCTCGATGGCCAGCGACAGGCGTGCCAGCTCGCCGCCCGAGGCCACCCGGCGCAGGGGGCGCGGCGGCTGGCCAGGATTGGCGCTGACCATGAACTCGGCGCGCTCGGCCCCGCCGGGCTGGGGCCGGGGATCGTCCAGCGGCTCGAGCGCCACGTCGAAGCGGCCGCCGGCCATGCCGAGTTCCTGCATCAGGGCGGTGACGGCCTCGGCCAGCCGCGCGGCCTGTTCGCGGCGTGCCGCCGAGAGCCGCGCCGCGGCCTCGCGCCAGCGGCGGGCGGCGGCCTCGCGGGCGTCGGCGAGGGCGGCCAGCCGCTCCCCGGCGTTCTCGAGCCCGGCGAGTTCGGCGGCCAGGGCGCTGCGGCGGCCGGCCAGGCCGGGCAGGTCGGTGCGGTGCTTGCGTGCCAGGTCGTGCAGGCGCGAGAGCCGGCGGTCGAGCTCGGCCAGGGCCTCGGGATCGAGGTCGAGGCCCTCGCGCAGGGCATCCAGCCGCTGGCTGGCCTCGCCCAGCTGCAGCCGGGCCGATTCCAGCAGTTCCAGCACCTCGCCGAGCCGTGGCTCGGCCTCGGTCCAGCGCGAAAGCTGCGAGAGCGCCGGGCCGATGGCTGCGGCCGCGCCGTCCTCGTCGGAGAGCAGGGCCGCCGCGCGGCCCAGGGCTTCCAGCAGGGCGCCGGCGTGGCTGGCGCGTCGGTGCCGGGCGAGCAGGGTGTCGAGGGCCTCGGGCTCGAGGGCCTCGGCCTCCAGTTCCTGCAACTGGTGGCGCAGGAAGGCGGCCCGCTCGCCGACATCGCCACGTTCCTCCAGCTGCTGCAGGGCGCGGTCGGCCTCGGTCCAGTCGCGGGCGGCCTCGACCACCGGCGCCAGCAGGGCCTCGTGGCGGCCGAAGGCATCCAGCAGGGCCAGTTGGCGCGGGCGCTCGAGCAGGGCCTGGTGTTCATGCTGGCCGTGGATGCCCACCAGCCGGGTGGCGAGTTGGGAGAGCTGGGAGAGAGTCACCGGCCGGCCATTGATCCAGGCCCTGGAGCCGCCGTCGGCTTTCACGACCCGGCGCAGCTGGCAGTGACCATCTTCGTCGAGCGCGTTCTCGGCCAGCCAGGCGGCGGCGGCTGGGGCATCGGCGAGCTCGAACTCGGCCGCCAGTTCGGCGCGGGCGGCGCCGGCGCGGACCATGCCGGCGTCTGCGCGGGCACCGGAAAGCCAGAGCAGGGCATCGACCAGCAGCGACTTGCCGGCGCCGGTCTCGCCGGAGATCACCGTCATGCCGGGGCCGAGACGCAGTTCGGCGGCATGGACGACGGCGAAATCACGCAAGGAGAGCAGGGTGAGCATGGCATCCGGGGTCCGGCGGCCGGCCAGCGGCCGCGAGCGAGCGCGAACGCTAGCATCCAGCCACCGGCACGCCAACGCTTGCCATCGGCAGGGGGCGGTCTTATCTATGCGACATCCACCCCCGTACCGCCCCATGCCGCCCGTCACCGACCGTCTCGATCCCCGCGCCCGGCACTTGCTGCGCTCCCTGGTGCAGCAATACATCGAGCATGGCGAGCCGGTGGGCTCGCGCACCCTGGCGCGGCAGTCCGGGCTGGACGTGAGCGCGGCCACCATTCGCAACATCATGGCCGACCTGGAAGAGCTGGGCCTGGTGGCGGCGCCGCATACCAGTGCCGGACGGGTGCCCACGGTGCAGGGGTACCGGGTGTTCGTGGACAGCCTGATCGAGTGGCCCGCCCCTGACGAGGCCCTGCTCAGCGCGCTTGGCCGCCAGCTGCCGCAGGGACAGGGCACCCAGGGCTTGCTTGCCGGAGCCACCGAGCTGCTGTCCTCGATGAGCCATTCGGTGGGCGTGGTCACGGTGCCGCAGCGCGCCGCCTTCGCCTTCCGCCACATCGAGTTCGTGTCGATCGATGCCCAGCGGGTGCTGGTGGTGATCGTGTTCATGGATCACGAGGTGCAGAACCGCATCATCCAGACCCGCCGCCCCTACACGCCGGAGGAACTGGAGCAGGCCTCGAACTACCTCAACCGCCACTACGCCGGCCGCACCTGGCCGGAGATCCGCGCCTCGCTGCTGCGCGAGCTGAAGGAGGCCCGCTCGGCGCTGGAGCGTACCCTGGCGGCGGCGGTGGACCTGAGCGAGCAGGCCCTGCCCGAGGGCAGCGAGGACGTGCTGGTGAGCGGCCAGACCCGGCTGATGGACAGCCCCGATCTCGCCGATGTCGAGCGCCTGCGCGGCCTGTTCGAGGCCTTCGCCCAGAAGCGCGAGCTGCTCGGTCTGCTGGAGCGCTGCGCCCGGGCCCAGGGGGTGCGCATCTTCATTGGCGAGGAGACCGGCCTGGCGCCGCTGGGCGGCTGCACCGTGGTCACCGCGCCCTATGCCGTGAACGGCCGGGTACTCGGGGTGCTAGGGGTGATCGGTCCCACCCGCATGGCCTACGAGCAGGTCATCCCGATGGTGCAGGCCACCGCCGAGCTCGTGGGGCGGGCCTTGAAAACCGATACCCCGCCTCCATAACCCGTCTCATCCGTCCGTCAACAGCCGCGCCTGCGGCGGGGAAGCACCACGATGAACCAGGAACACGACCCGGTCGAATCGACCGAGGCCGCCGCTGGCGGCGCGCCACTCGGCGAGCAGCGCCCGGAGACGGCGCTGGAAGCCGAGAACGCCGAACTCAGGATGCAGCTCGCCAGCCTGCGCGAGGAGAGCCTGCGCGAGCGGGCGGAACTGGAGAACCAGCGCCGTCGCATGGCTCGCGAGATCGAGATGGCGCGCCGGTTTGCCAACGAGCGCCTGCTCGGCGAGCTTTTACCGGTGTTCGACAGCCTGCATGCCGGCCTCAAGGCCGCGGGCGAGGAACCGCATCCGCTGAAGGAAGGGTTGGAGCTGACCCTGCGCCAGCTGCTCAAGGCTGCTTCCGACAACGGCCTCTCGGAGCTGCATCCCAAGGGCGAGGCCTTCAATCCGGAATGGCACCAGGCCGTGACCCAGGTGCCCGGCACCGGCGCCGCGCCCGGGACCGTGGTGGATGTGCTGCAGCGCGGCTACGTGCTCAACGAACGCCTGCTGCGCCCGGCCCTGGTCGTCGTCGCGGCCGAGAGCGAGGGCGCGAACTGAATGGCTTCGCCCCGTGGCGTGAAGCGGGCTTGAAATCCCCGCCGCCGCACCCACCTCCGAACGCAGACCGCGGCGTCCCGCGCCGCCCCCGGAACTGGCTACGACCCCCTTTTGAGGAGACCCCACATGGGCAAGATCATCGGTATCGACCTCGGCACCACCAACAGCTGCGTGGCCGTGATGGAAGGCGGCAACGTCAAGGTGATCGAGAACGCGGAAGGCGATCGCACCACGCCGTCCATCGTCGCTTTCACCAAGGATGGCGAGACCATCGTCGGCGCCTCGGCCAAGCGTCAGGCCGTCACCAATCCGAAGAACACCTTCTATGCGGTGAAGCGCCTGATCGGCCGCAAGTTCACCGATCCGGAGGTGAAGAAGGACATCGACCTCGTGCCCTACGGCATCGTCGCCCATGACAACGGCGATGCCTGGGTGGTCACGGCCGACGGCAAGAAGATGGCGCCGCAGCAGATTTCGGCCGAAGTGCTGGCGAAGATGAAGAAGACCGCCGAGGCCTACCTGGGCGAGCCGGTCACCGAGGCGGTGATCACCGTGCCGGCCTACTTCAACGATAGCCAGCGCCAGGCCACCAAGGACGCCGGTCGCATCGCCGGCCTCGAGGTCAAGCGCATCATCAACGAGCCGACCGCGGCGGCCCTGGCCTACGGTCTCGACAAGGGCGATGCCAAGGACCGCAAGATCGCCGTATACGACCTCGGCGGCGGTACCTTCGACGTCTCGATCATCGAGATCGCCAACGTCGACGGCGAGAAGCAGTTCGAAGTGCTGGCCACCAACGGCGATACCTTCCTCGGCGGCGAGGACTTCGACAAGCGCGTCATCGACTACCTCGTCGAGGAATTCCAGAAGGAGCAGGGCATCGACCTGCGCAAGGACCCGCTCGCCCTGCAGCGCCTGAAGGATGCCGCCGAACGCGCCAAGATCGAGCTTTCCAGCTCGCAGCAGACCGAGGTGAACCTGCCCTACATCACGGCCGATGCCTCGGGGCCGAAGCACCTCAACATCAAGCTCACCCGTGCCAAGCTCGAGGCGCTGGTCGACGATCTCATCAAGAAGTCGATCGAGCCCTGCCGGATTGCCCTCAACGATGCCGGCCTGCGTCCCTCCGACATCACCGAGGTGATCCTGGTGGGCGGCATGACCCGCATGCCGAAGGTGCAGCAGGCGGTGGCCGAGTTCTTCGGCAAGGAGCCGCGCAAGGACGTGAACCCGGACGAGGCCGTGGCCGTGGGTGCCGCCATCCAGGGCGGCGTGCTGGGCGGCTCGGTGAAGGACGTGCTGCTGCTCGACGTGACTCCGCTCTCGCTGGGCATCGAGACCCTGGGCGGCGTGATGACCAAGATCATCGAGAAGAACACCACCATCCCGACCCGCGCCTCGCAGGTGTTCAGTACCGCCGAGGACAACCAGAGCGCCGTCACCGTGCACGTGCTGCAGGGTGAGCGCGAGCAGGCCCGCTACAACAAGTCGCTGGCGAAGTTCGATCTCGCCGGCATCGAGCCGGCGCCGCGCGGCATGCCACAGATCGAGGTGACCTTCGACATCGACGCCAACGGCATCCTGCATGTCTCGGCCAAGGACAAGAAGACCGGCAAGGAGCAGAAGATCGAGATCAAGGCCGGCTCGGGCCTGTCCGAGGAGGAGATTCAGCGCATGGTGCAGGACGCCGAGGCGCACCGCGAGGAGGACAGGAAGTTCCACGAGCTGGTGACCGCCCGTAACCAGGCCGATGCCCTGGTGCACCAGACCCGCACCGCTATCAAGGAGCATGGCAGCAAGGTGCCGGGCGAGCAGCTGGCCGCGGTCGAGGCGGCGCTCTCAGAGCTGGAGTCGGCGGTGAAGGGCGACGACAAGGCGCAGATCGAGGCCAAGACCAATGCTCTGGCCCAAGCCGCGCAGTCGCTGTATGCCGCGGCCGCCGCTGCTCCGGGGGCTTCGGAGGAGGCTCCCAGTACCCCGGCCGGCAAGGCCGAGGACGTGGTGGATGCCGAGTTCACCGAGGTGAAGAAGGACAAGTGATGCGGGTCCGGCAGCGCATGCGCTGTCGGGTCAGGGCAGCCCGCGATCGAGCGGCAAGAACGCTCGTCGCGGGTTTTGCGCGAAGGTGTTTTGCGTCGGGAACGGGGCGGCGATGAGCAAGCGGGACTACTACGAGGTGCTGGGCGTTTCGAAGAGCGCGTCGGAGGACGAGCTCAAGAAGGCCTATCGCCGCCTGGCGATGAAATACCACCCTGACCGCAATCCCGGCGACAAAGCGGCGGAGGAGGCGTTCAAGGAGGCCAAGGAGGCCTACGACGTGCTCTCCGACGCCAGCAAGCGCCGCATCTACGACCAGCACGGCCATGCCGCCTTCGAGCAGGGCATGGGCGGTAGCGGTCATGGCGGCTATGCCGACATGGGCGACATCTTCGGCGATATTTTCGGCGACATCTTCGGGGGTGGCCGGCCACGTGGGCCGCGCCGTGGCTCGGACCTGCGCTATGTGATGGAGCTCGATCTCGAGGAAGCCGTGGCCGGCGTCGAGAAGCGCATCGAAGTGCCGACCATGGCGGCCTGCGAGGCCTGCGACGGCACGGGAGCCGAGGACCGCAGGACCGAAACCTGCGGCACTTGCCGTGGCATGGGCCATGTGCGCATCCAGCGCGGCATCTTCCAAATGCAGCAGCCTTGCCCGGCGTGCGGTGGCAGCGGCCGGCTGATCCCCAAGCCCTGCCGCGCCTGCCATGGCACTGGCCGGGTGCGCCGCGAGAAGACGCTGTCGGTGAAGATCCCAGCCGGCGTCGATACCGGCGACCGCATCCGCCTGCAGGGCGAAGGCGAGGCCGGCCAGCCCGGGGCGCCGAACGGTGATCTCTATGTCGACATCCAGGTGCGACCGCATCCGGTGTTCGAGCGCGACGGCGACGACCTCTACTGCGAGATCCCGATCCGCTTCTCGCAGGCGGCGCTGGGCGCCAGCATCGTGGTGCCCACCCTCGATGGCGAGGTGGAGATCAAGATCCCCGCCGAAACCCAGACCGGCAGGCTGTTCCGTCTGCGCGGCAAGGGTGTGCGCTCGGTACGCTCGCGCCAGCCCGGCGATCTGCATGCCCGGGTCGTGGTGGAAACCCCGGTGAACCTCACGGCGCGCCAGCGCCAGCTGCTCGAGGAATTCGAGCAGACCTTCGAGGGCGAGGACGCGGCGCGGCACTCGCCGAAGTCGAGCACCTTCTTCGATGGCGTGAGGGCGTTCTGGGACCGCATGACCGGCTGATTCGCGTTGCGGCCTCCGTGCCGCGGCGCGTAGCCTTGGCGGCATGAGCACTCCCGTCGATCTTCTGGTCCACGGCGCTTCCGGCCGCATGGGCCAGCGCCTTCTCGCCCTGCTGCCGGAATTCCCGGCGCTGCACCTCGTGGCCGCGGTGGCACGTCGTACCAGCGGTCTTGGCTTGCCGGAAGGACTGGCGCTGCCGGCCGAACGGCTTGCCGAGGCGCCGGCGTTCGGCCTGATGATCGACTTCAGCCTGCCCGAGGCCTTCGATGCCGCGCTGGCCCTGGCGGTGGCGCGACGGGCGGCCTTCGTCAGTGGCACCACCGGGCTTGTCCCGCGCCAGCGTGAGGCGCTCGAAGCCGCGGCCCGGCAGGTGCCGGTACTGTGGGCGGCCAACTTCAGCCTCGGGGTGGCTGTGCTCTCCGAACTCGTCGAGCAGGCGGCGCGCGCCCTGCCGGGCTGGGACCTCGACATCGTGGAGAGCCATCACGTACACAAGCAGGATGCGCCCTCGGGCACGGCGCTGGCACTCGGCGCCGCGGCCGAGGCCGGGGGTGCCCGGCCGCGCTATGCCAGCCTGCGCGCGGGCGACATCGTGGGCGAGCACTGGCTGCAGTTCGCCTCGGCCGGCGAGCGGCTGGAACTGGCGCACCGCGCCACCTCGCGCGACATCTTCGCCCGCGGCGCCCTTGCCGTGGGCGCCTGGCTGGCGGGCCGTCCGCCCGGCTGCTACACCATGCGTGACTGGGTGGCCGGCAAGCGACGGGCCTGAACCTGGCGAGCGGACATCGGCCTTCCACCGCGCCTGTTTCCGCTGGCGCCCGCCTGGCTTCACGGCTACAATCCCGGCTCGCCTGACTCCTCTCCCTTGCGCCCGTCCCTGGCGGGTGCAGGAGATGCGCACGCCGCGCGAGTCTCCCCACCACAAGGGCGATCGAAGTGACCCAACCCGCCATCCTCGCACTCGAAGACGGAACCGTGTTCGAGGGCGTTTCCGTCGGTGCGCCTGGCCTCTCCGTGGGCGAGGTGGTGTTCAACACCGCGCTCACCGGTTACCAGGAAATCCTCACCGACCCTTCCTATGCGCGGCAGATGGTCACCCTGACCTATCCGCACATCGGCAATACCGGCTGCACGCCGGAAGACGACGAGGCAGCGAAGGTCTGGTGCGCTGGCCTGATCGTGCGCGACGTGCCGCGCCGCCCCAGCAACTGGCGCAGCCGCGAGGCGCTGCCGGCCTGGCTGGAAAAGCGTGGCGTGCTGGCGATCGCCGGCATCGACACCCGCAAGCTCACCCGCTTGTTGCGCGAGCGCGGTGCCCAGAACGGGGCGCTGATGGCGGGCGACATCGACGCCGAGGCGGCCATCGAAGCGGCCCGCAAGTTCCCAGGCCTGAAGGGGCTGGACCTCGCGCAGGTGGTCACCACCGACCGCGCCTACGAGTGGACGGAAGGCTCGCTGGACCTCGACCGCGGCGCCTTTGCGAAGGCCGATGGGCGCTTCCACGTCGTCGCCTACGACTTCGGCATCAAGACCAATATCCTGCGCCTGCTGGCCGACCGCGGCTGCCGCCTGGCGGTGGTGCCCGCCAAGACCCCGGCGGCCGAGGTGCTGGCGATGAAGCCCGACGGCGTGTTCCTGTCCAATGGCCCCGGCGACCCGGCGCCCTGCGATTACGCCATCGCCGCGATTGTCGAGATCCTCGAGGCGAAGATCCCGACCTTCGGGATCTGCCTTGGTCACCAGCTCCTGGCCCTGGCCAGCGGGGCGAAGACGCTGAAGATGAAGTTCGGCCACCATGGCGCCAACCACCCGGTGCAGGACCTCGACTCCGGCCGGGTGATGATCACCAGCCAGAACCATGGCTTCGCCGTCGACGAGGCCACGCTGCCGCCCACCCTGCGCGTCACCCATCGCTCGCTGTTCGATGGCAGCAACCAGGGCATCGCCCGCACCGACGTCCCGGCCTTCAGCTTCCAGGGCCACCCCGAGGCCAGCCCTGGCCCGCACGACGTGGCTGGCCTGTTCGACCGTTTCATCGGGCTGATGCAGGCCCATCCGCAGGGAGCCCGCTGAGATGCCAAAGCGCACCGATCTCCAATCGATCCTGATCATCGGCGCCGGCCCGATCGTCATCGGCCAGGCCTGCGAGTTCGACTACTCCGGCGCCCAGGCCTGCAAGGCGCTGAAGGCCGAGGGCTACCGGGTGATCCTGGTGAACTCGAATCCGGCGACGATCATGACCGACCCGGACATGGCGGATGCCGTGTACATCGAGCCGATCAACCCGGCCACGGTGGAGCGGATCATCGCCAAGGAAAAGCCGGATGCCCTGCTGCCGACGATGGGCGGGCAGACGGCGCTCAACTGCGCCCTCGAGCTCGCCGACAGCGGTGTGCTCGAGGCGCACGGCGTCGAGCTGATCGGCGCCTCGCGCGAGGCCATCCGCATGGCCGAGGACCGCGAGCTGTTCCGCGTGGCGATGCAGGAGATCGGCCTCGAATGCCCGAAGGCCGCGGTGGCCAGGAGCTTCGAGGAGGCGGTCGAGATCCAGGCCAAGGTCGGTTACCCCACGATCATCCGTCCGAGCTTCACGCTCGGCGGCTCGGGCGGCGGGATTGCCTACAACCGCGAGGAGTTCGAGGAGATCGTCAAGCGTGGTCTCGACCTCTCGCCGGTGGGGGAGGTCCTGGTCGAGGAGTCGGTGCTCGGCTGGAAGGAATTCGAGATGGAGGTCGTCCGCGACAAGGCGGACAACTGCATCATCGTCTGCTCGATCGAGAACCTCGATCCGATGGGCGTGCATACCGGTGACTCGATCACCGTGGCGCCGGCGCAGACGCTGACCGACAAGGAATACCAGCGCCTGCGTGATGCCTCGATCGCCGTGCTGCGCAAGATCGGCGTCGATACCGGCGGCTCGAACGTGCAGTTCGGCATCAACTCGCAGACCGGCCGCATGGTGGTCATCGAGATGAATCCGCGCGTCTCGCGCTCCTCGGCGCTGGCCTCCAAGGCCACCGGCTTCCCGATCGCCAAGATCGCAGCGAAGCTGGCCGTCGGCTATACGCTGGACGAGCTGAAGAACGACATCACCGGCGGCCTGACCCCGGCCTCGTTCGAGCCCTCGATCGACTACGTCGTCACCAAGATCCCGCGCTTCGCCTTCGAGAAGTTCGCCGCCGCCGACGCCCGCCTGACGACCCAGATGAAGTCGGTGGGCGAGGTGATGGCCATGGGCCGCACCTTCCAGGAATCGCTGCAGAAGGCCCTGCGGGGCCTCGAGATCGGCAAGGTCGGCCTCGATCCGACCGGCGATGCCGAGCGCGGCGAGGAGGGGCTGGCGCGGATCAAGCGCGAGCTCAAGGAGGCCCGTCCGGAGCGGCTGTTCCATGTCGCCGAGGCCTTCCGTGCCGGGCTGTCGGTGGAGGAGGTCTACCGGCTCTCGTACATCGATCCTTGGTTCCTCGACCAGATCGAGGAACTCGTCGCCATGGAGCGCGAGGTGGCAGCCGCAGGCCTTTCCGGCCTCGACGGGCCGCGCCTGCGCGCGCTCAAGCGCGCCGGCTTCTCCGATGCGCGCCTTGCCCAGCTCGTTGGCACCGACGAGTCGGCCGTGCGCGCCCTGCGCCGGGCCTTCGGCGTGCGCCCGGTGTACAAGCGGGTGGATTCCTGCGCCGCCGAATTCGCCACCTCGACCGCCTACATGTACTCGACCTACGAGGACGAGTGCGAGGCGCAGCCGACGGACCGCGAGAAGATCATGGTGCTCGGCGGCGGCCCGAACCGCATCGGCCAGGGCATCGAGTTCGACTACTGCTGCGTGCACGCGGCACTCGCCCTGCGCGAGGACGGGTTCGAGACCATCATGGTCAACTGCAACCCGGAGACGGTCTCGACCGACTACGACACCTCGGACCGCCTGTACTTCGAGCCGCTGACGCTCGAGGACGTGCTGGAGATCGTCGATCTGGAGAAGCCGAAGGGCGTGATCGTGCAGTACGGCGGCCAGACCCCGCTGAAGCTCGCCCGCGCGCTGGAGGCCAATGGCGTGCCGATCATCGGCACCTCGCCGGACAGCATCGATCTTGCCGAGGATCGCGAGCGTTTCCAGAAGCTGGTGGAAGACCTCGGCCTGCTGCAGCCGCCGAACCGCACGGCCCGCAATGCCGAGCAGGCCCTGGCCATGGCCCGCGAGATCGGCTATCCGCTGGTGGTGCGCCCGAGCTACGTGCTGGGCGGCCGGGCGATGGAGGTCGTGTATTCCGACGAGGACCTCTCGCGCTACATCCGCGAGGCGGTGCAGGTCTCGAACGACTCGCCGGTGCTGCTCGACCGCTTCCTCGACAATGCCGTCGAGGTGGATGTCGACGTGATCGCCGACCGGGACGGCGACGTGCTGGTGGGCGGCATCATGGAGCACATCGAGGAGGCTGGCGTGCACTCGGGCGACAGCTCCTGCTCGCTGCCGCCGTATTCCCTGTCGAAGGAACTCCAGGACCGGCTGCGCGAGCAGGTGGTGAAGCTGGCCCGTGCCCTGAAGGTCGTCGGCCTGATGAATACCCAGTTCGCCATCCAGGGGGAGACCATCTACCTGCTGGAGGTGAACCCGCGTGCCTCGCGCACCGTGCCCTTCGTCTCCAAGGCCATCGGCCGGCCGCTGGCGAAGATCGCGGCACGCTGCATGGCCGGCCAGACGCTGGCGGGGCAGGGCGCCACGAAGGAGATCATTCCGCCGTATTTCTCGGTGAAGGAGGCGATCTTCCCCTTCGCCAAGTTCCAGAACGTCGATCCGATCCTCGGCCCCGAGATGCGCTCCACCGGCGAGATCATGGGCATCGGGCCGACCTTCGAGGATGCCTTCGCCCGCGCCGAGGAGGCGGCCAACATCAAGGCACCCCCGCCGGGTAAGGTGTTCTGCTCGGTGCGTGATGCCGACAAGCCCCGGCTCACCCCGATCGCCCGCGACCTCCTGGCCCGCGGCTACACCCTGGTGGCCACCGATGGCACGGCGAAGTTCCTTGCCGCCCAGGGGCTGCCGGTCGAGCGCGTCAACAAGGTGGCCGAAGGACGGCCGCACATCGTCGATCTGATCAAGAACGGCGAGATCAGCTACGTCATCAATACGACCGAGGGGAAGCTGGCCATCGCCGATTCCTTCTCGATCCGCCGCGAGGCGCTGCAGCACCGCATCACCTACTCGACCACCGTTGCCGGTGCCCGGGCCCTGGTGAATGCCATCGATGCGCGCAACAACCCGCGCGTCAGCTCGCTGCAGGAACTGCACAGGGAGATTTCCGCATGAGGGCCCCCCTCACCAGCAAGGGCGCGGCACGGCTGCGCGAGGAGCTCGAGCGCCTGAAGACCGTCGACCGGCCGAAGGTGATCGAGGCGATCGCCGAGGCCCGCGCCCATGGCGATCTCAAGGAGAACGCCGAGTACCATGCCGCCCGCGAGCAGCAGGGCTTCATCGAGGGCCGCATCAAGGAACTCGAATACACCCTTTCGCATGCCCAGGTGATCGACATCGGCTCGCTCAATGCCGGCTCGCGCATCGTTTTCGGCGCCACCGTGGAACTGGCCGATGTCGATACCGACGAGCGGGTGACCTACACGATCGTCGGCGATCTGGAGAGCGACATCAGGCAGCGCCTGATCTCGGTGTCCTCGCCGGTGGCGCGGGCGCTGATCGGCAAGCACGAGGGCGATACCGTGACCATCGACGCTCCGGGCGGGCAGCGCGAGTACGAGATCACCGCCGTCCGCTATATCGGCTGACGGGGCGCGGATGGCGCCTTCTGCGCGCACTCCCGGCGAGGCGGCACAGACCCTGGTGCTGCTGTTGCCCGCCCGCCGCCATTTCGCCGGGCAGGCGGTTTCCCCGGCCATCGCCCGGGCCCTGGGGCGTGCCGTCACGGTCCGGGCCGAGGCGGGGGAACTGGCCCAGCTGCGCCGCACCTTCCAGCCTCTGCCCGCCGGGCACTGGCCGAGCGCCGTACTGATCGAGGCATTGGAGCGCCCGGAGCAGGATCTGCAGCCCTTCCTCTGGCTGCGGGCCGATCCGGTCTGGCTGCGTCCCGATCTCGGCACCGCGCGGCTGATGGCCTGGGCCAATCTCGGGCTTGCTGCCGAGGAGGCGGACGCGCTCGCCGCCCCGCTGCGGCCCCTGTTCGGAGAGTTCGGCCATGCCCTGGTGCTGCGCGGCCCGGAGGCGTGGGTGCTGCAATGCCCGCCGGAGACCCGCCTGCCCGGGTTCCCGCACCCACTGGCGGCGCTCGGCGACGATGCCTTCCCCCACCTGCCGCAGGGGCCGGAGGCCCGCCGTTGGCGCAGCCTGCTGGGCGAGGCCCAGATGCTGCTGCACCAGCATCCGGTGAATGCAGAGCGCCAGCGCCGCGGTCTGCCACCGGCCAACAGCCTGTGGTTCTGGGGCGGGGGGCGGCTGCCCGACCGGGTGGAAGGCCCGGCGGGACGGGTGGCCACGGCCGATCCCGAGCTCGCCGCCTATGCCCGCGCCGCGGGCGCCGAAGTCGGGACCGGGATCGATGCCACGCGCCCCGGGCTCATCGATCTTCGGGCGGAGCGGCGCTGGGCGGCAGTGGAGGCGCTGGTGGCGCTCGGCCGGTCGGCGCTGGGGCAGGGCGCGCTCGCCCGCCTCGTGCTCGATTTCGCCGATGGCGAAGTGCTGCATCTCATGCGCTCGCAGCGCTGGCACGTCTGGAAGCCACCTTATCCGGGATTCCCGGCGTGAGTCCCGGTCCGGTCCTGCGCCGCCGGCCGGTGCCGGCACTGGGCGACTGGCCCGCCGACACGCCGCCGCTGCTGCGCCGGCTCTATGCCGCGCGCGGCATCACTTCGGCCGGGGAGGCGGAGCTGCGCCTCGCCCGGCTGCTCTCGCCGGCCGCACTGGGCGGCATCGAGGCGGCCGTGGCGCTGCTGCACGAGGCCCTGCGCCATGATGCCCACATCGTGGTGGTGGGCGATTTCGACTGCGATGGCGCCACCGGCACGGCGGTGGCGGTGCGTGGCCTGCGCCTGCTCGGGGCGCGCCGTGTCTCCTACCGCGTGCCGCACCGCATCGCCCATGGCTATGGGCTCTCTCCAGCCCTGGTGGAGGAGGAGCTGGCGCCGATCGCGCCCGACCTCGTCATCACCGTCGATTCCGGCATCGCCTGCCTTGCCGGGGTGGAGGCCGCCCGGGCCCGCGGCTGGCGGGTGCTGGTCACCGACCATCACCTGCCTGGCGAGGTGCTGCCCAGGGCCGATGCCATCGTCAATCCCAACCTGCGCGGCGACGGCTTCCCGAGCAAGGCGCTGGCGGGGGTGGGCGTGGTGTTCTACCTCCTGCTCGCCCTACGGGCACGCCTGCGCGCCCTGGGCGAGCCCGGCGGCGAGGCCGATCTCGCCAGCCTGCTCGACCTGGTGGCCGTGGGCACCGTCGCCGACCTCGTGCCGCTCGACTACAACAACCGCCTGCTGGTGGCCGCCGGCCTCAGGCGCCTGCGCGCCGGTCAGGGGCAGCCCGGGCTGCTCGCCCTGGCCGCGGTGGCGCAGCGCCGCCTGCCACTGCTCACCGCCAGCGACATCGGCTTTGGCATCGGGCCGCGGATCAATGCCGCGGGGCGGCTGGAAGACATGACCCTCGGCATCGAATGCCTGCTCACCGACGATGCCGGTCGTGCCGAGATCCTGGCGCGCCAGCTCGATGCCATCAATGCCGAGCGCCGCGAGCTGCAGCAGCAGATGGTGGAGGAGGCCGAGGCGGCGGCGCTGGCCCTGCCGCTGCCGGAAGGAGGGCATGATGCCTACTGCCTGTTCGATCCCGGCTGGCATCCCGGCGTGGTCGGTCTCGTGGCCTCCCGGCTGAAGGAGAAGCTGCACCGCCCGGTGATCGCCTTCGCTCCGGCCGAGCCCGGCGCGGCCACCCTGCGCGGCTCGGCGCGCTCGATTCCCGGCCTGCACATCCGCGATGTGCTGGCCGAGGTCGATGCCGCCCATCCCGGCCTGATCCTGCGCTACGGCGGCCATGCCATGGCCGCAGGGCTGGCGCTCGAACAGGCGCGCCTCGAGTCCTTCCGGCGGGCCTTCGAAGCCGCCGTGGCCCGCCACCTCACCGACGAGCTGCGCGAGGCCGAGCTCTGGAGCGATGGTGAACTCGCTCCCCAGGAGCTCAACCGCCCCACCGCCGAGGCCCTGCGCCTTGCCGGTCCCTGGGGGCAGGGCTTTCCCGAGCCGCTGTTCGACGGCGAGTTCGAGGTGCGGCACTGGCGGGTCCTGGCCGGTCGGCACCTGAAGTTCGAACTCGGCATGCCGGGCAGGCCCGGGCCGGTGGCGGCGATCCACTTCGGCGGCGCGGCCCTCGGCGCGCCGCCATCCCGCGTGCGTCTGGCCTTCGGTCTCGACCTCGACGATTTTGCCGGCCGGCGCGACGTGCAGCTGCTGGTGCGCCACTGGTGGCCGGCCTGATGTGGCCGGGCCTGCTAGAATCCGCGGTCTTTCGAATCACCGGGAACGCGCCATGGAAACCAATCCCGTGCGCCAGCGCATCGCCGAGCTCAAGGGCCGGCTGGATGCGCTGAGGGGGTATCTTTGACTACGACCGGAAGGTCGAGCGTCTTGAGGAAGTCAGCCGCGAGCTGGAGAGCCCGACGGTCTGGAACGAGCCGGAGCGGGCGCAGGCCCTCGGCCGCGAACGGGCCTCGCTGGAAAAGGTGGTACACGGCATCAGGTCGCTGGACGAGGCGCTGAGCGGCGGACTCGAGCTGCTCGAGCTCGTGGAGATGGAGAACGACCTCGAGACCTTCGAGGCCGTGGTGGCCGATGTCGATGCCAGCCAGGCCAAGCTCGAGAAGCTCGAGTTCCAGCGCATGTTCAGCGGCAAGATGGATGCCGCCAATGCCTACCTCGACATCCAGGCCGGCGCCGGCGGCACCGAAGCCCAGGACTGGGCCGAGATGCTGCTGCGCATGTACCTGCGCTGGTGCGAGTCGCGCGGCTGGAAGACCGAGCTGATGGAAGTCAGCGGCGGCGAAGTGGCCGGCATCAAGTCGGCCACCGTGCGCGTCGAGGGCGACTACGCCTATGGCTGGCTCAAGACCGAGACTGGCGTGCACCGCCTGGTGCGCAAGTCGCCCTTCGATTCCGACAACCGCCGCCACACCAGCTTCACCTCGGTGTTCGTCTCGCCCGAGGTGGACGACAAGATCGACATCGCGATCAATCCCGCCGACCTCAAGGTCGATGTCTACCGCTCCTCCGGCGCCGGCGGCCAGCACGTCAACAAGACCGAGTCGGCGGTGCGCATCACCCACGTGCCGACGGGCATCGTGGTGGCCTGCCAGAACGGCCGCAGCCAGCACCAGAACCGCGACATGGCGATGCAGATGCTGGCCGCCAAGCTCTACGAGCTGGAGATGCAGAAGCGCAATGCCGAGAAGGACGCGGTGGAAGCCACCAAGTCCGACATCGGCTGGGGCAGCCAGATCCGCAACTACGTGCTCGACCAGAGCCGTATCAAGGATCTGCGTACCGGCGTCGAGCGCTCCGATACCCAGAAGGTGCTGGATGGCGATCTCGACGAGTTCGTCGAGGCCAGCCTGAAGATGGGGCTCGAGGCCGGCGCCAAGCGCAGCGACGCGGCCTGAGGCGACCGCCACCCGCCCTCTTTCCTCTTTCCTCTCTCCTCTCCCCTCTCTCCTTTCCCCTCTCTCCTTTCCCGCATCTCCCCTCCACCGCCCGCCATGTCCGACCAGCCGAACACTGCTTTGCCCGCCCTCGACGAGAACCGCCTCATCGCCGAGCGCCGGGCGAAACTGGCGGCCCTGCGTGCGCGTGGCGTGGCCTTTCCGAACGATGCCCGGCGCGAGCACTACGCCGGCGACCTGCAGGCCGAATACGCCGACAAGGAGCGCTGGACCGCCGAGGCGCTCGAGTCCTCGGGCCGGGTGGTGCGCATCGCCGGGCGGCTGATGGCCAAGCGGGTGATGGGCAAGGCCGCCTTCGCCCAGGTACAGGACATGAGCGGGCGCATCCAGCTCTATCTCGTGGGCGCCGACCTCGGCGAGGCCTACGAGGCCTTCAAGGGCTGGGACATCGGCGACATCGTGGCGGTGGAGGGCGGGCTCACCCGCACCCGCACCGGCGAGCTCTCGGTGAAGGTTTCGGCGATCCGCCTGCTGACCAAGGCCCTGCGGCCGCTGCCCGACAAGTTCCATGGCCTTGCCGACGTCGAGCAGCGCTACCGCATGCGCTATGTCGACACCATCGTCAGCCCCGAATCGAAGGCGGTGTTCGAGACCCGCTCGCGCATCGTCGGCGCCATCCGCCGCTGGCTGGACGCCCGACGCTTCCTCGAGGTCGAGACGCCGATGATGCATTACATCCCTGGCGGTGCCACGGCGCGGCCCTTCGTCACCCACCACAATGCGCTCGACATCGATCTTTACCTGCGCGTGGCGCCCGAGCTGTACCTCAAGCGCCTCGTGGTCGGCGGTTTCGAGCGCGTCTACGAGATCAACCGCAACTTCCGCAACGAGGGCGTGTCCACCCGGCACAACCCCGAGTTCACCATGCTCGAGCTGTACGAGGCCTATGCCACCTACACCGGGATCATGGACCTGACGGAAGGCCTCATCCGCGACGTGGCACAGGAGGTGCTGGGCCGCACCGCGCTGGAATGGGAGGGCAGGGCGATCGACCTCGGGCCTGCCTTCCGCCGCCGGCGCATGGACGAGGCCGTGCGCGAGGCCGACCCTGCCATCACCGCCGCCGACTGCCGCGACCGCGAGGCGCTGGCGTGCCACTGCGCCCGCCACGGCATCCACGTGAAGCCGTCCTACGGCTGGGGCAAGCTGCTGCTGGAGCTCTTCGAGACGCTCGTCGAGGGCAGTCTGGTGCAACCGACCTTCATCACCCATTACCCGGTGGAGGTGAGTCCGCTGGCCCGCGAGAGCGACACCGAGCCTGGCATCACCGACCGCTTCGAGCTCTTCATCGGCGGCAAGGAGATCGCCAATGGGTTCTCCGAGCTCAATGACCCGGAGGACCAGGCGGCCCGTTTCCTCGCCCAGGTGGCGGCCAAGGAGGCCGGCGACGACGAGGCCATGCACTTCGATGCCGACTATATCCGCGCCCTCGAGGTGGGGCTGCCGCCCACCGGCGGTCTTGGCATCGGCATCGACCGCCTCGTCATGCTGCTCACCGGCCAGGCCTCGATCCGCGACGTGCTGCTGTTCCCCTACATGCGGCCCGAGGCATGAAAGCGTGAATCCCATCACGCTTTTTGACATCGCTTGACAATCCGGTCCGCCCTGGGCCTTCCCATGCCGGAGCGGGCGATAGGATGCGGCATCCCCCCCCGCCGTTTCCGCCATGCCCCACTGCCTGCGTGTCCTCCTCGCCTCTGCGGCCCTGCTGGCGGCCGGTGCCCTCCCGGCCGCGGTCCGGCCCATCGCCGACCGCTATGTGCTGAAGGAGAACGCCCCGGCCACGGACCTTCGGGTGCTCCAGAACGACGGGCTCACCGGCACCGAACTGGCGAATGGCGTGCTCACCCTGCTGCGTCCCCCCGCCCTCGGCACTGCCTCGGTCGAGACCTTCAACACCGCCTCGGCGGCCGATGACGTCATCCGCTACACCCCGCAGGCCGACCGCAGCGGCCAGGATTCCCTGCGCTACCGCATCTGCAGTGGCGGCACCTGCGCCGAGGCCGAGGTGGCGATCGTGCTGCGGCCCATCAGCGAGGGGCTGGCGCTCACCGTCCCCGGCGGCAGCGGGTTCCTCGATCTCGAGGCCGGGGGGCTGCGGGCCCTGCCATCGGCGCGTTTCCAGGCCTCGCCGCTGGTCGAGGCGCAGGTGTCGGAGTTCCCGCTGGCGGTGGACGCCAGTCCGGCCAATCCCTTTGCCGGCAATGGCGCGTTTTCGCTGCGGGTCATCCCCAGCAGCGGCGAGGCGCGCACCTGGCGCATCCTCGTCGATGCCCGCTCGCTCTCCGGCGGCAACGTCGATGTCTACCTCGGCGTCGATGCCAATGGCGATGGCAGGGCTTCGGCCGACGAGCTGCGTTGTGCCGCCGGCATGTCGACCAGCATCGAGCGCTGCGAGATGGAATTGCTGGTGCCGGCCTGCGGCAACCTCGGCTGGTGGATGCTGTTGAAGAATGCCGGCAGCAGCGCCCATACCGCCCGGGTGGAGACCTTCGAGGTGCCAGTGGCCGGGGGCGACGGCAGCTTCGTCGCCACCGGCCCGGGCCAGGTACCTGCGCGTGCCGCCTTCCCCCTGCGCCTTGCCTGGGATGCGCCCGAGTTCGCCGATGGCCAGAGCCGGGTGGCCTATGTCGAGGTGCGGGCGGGGGCCGAGGTGCCGGTCGGGGCCTTCCCGGTGCGGCTCACCCGTTCGGGGCGCAACGAGACCGGGCTGGCGCTCGCCAGCGGCCGCGAGCAGCGGCTGCGCCTGCTGCCCGGCAGCGCCTCGGAGCGGCTTTACGTAGACGTGCCGGCCGGCGCCACCTCGCTCTCCGTCAGCGCCCGTGGCAGCGAGCCCTTGCAGCTCTATCTGGCGCGGATCGACCCGCCCGCGGCGGGCAGTGCGCCGCCCGAAGTGGCGCCGGCTCCGGCGCGGACCGCCTCCCATCCGTCCACGGCCTCGGCGGCCCCGAGCCAGGTGCTCAGTGTTTCGGGAACGGCCCTGAGTCCCGGGCGCTGGTACGTGGTGGCGAGCAATCCCGGCCCGCGCGCCGCCGACGTGGCCCTGCTCGCCACCATCGGCGGCAGCGCCCCCCGGGTGCGCCCGGGCGGCTATTTCGCCCCGGCGCGTTCCGGCCACGGCCTGTTCCTCTACCCGGCGGCCGACCAGTGGGCGGGGCTCTGGTACACCTACCTGCAGGATGGCCGCAGCACCTGGTACTACCTCCAGGGCCCGGCTCCCGGTGCCAACGGGCAGTGGGTGGGGCGCATCTATCGCTCGGCCTGGGACGGCAGCCGCAACGTGCTCACCGCGATCGGCGAGGCCGTGACCACGCCCACCGGGCCGGACGCTTTCCGTTTCGCCTACCGCCTGGACGGCCAGGCCGGCAACGAACCCTTCGTCAGCTTCGGCCGGGGCTGCCCCAGCCTGGGCGGCACAGCCCTCGATGCCAGCAGTCACTGGTACAACCCGGCGCGTTCCGGCACCGGCTACAGCGTGCAGCTTTACCCGGACTACGAGTTCTATGCCGCTTTCGTCTACGACGCCGCCGGCGTGCCGCGCTTCCTGGTGGCCGAGCGCAGCGGCTTTGGCGGGGCCAGCGCCAGCCTCACCCTGGAACAGCTCACCGGCTTCTGCCCGCTGTGCACGCGCAGCGGCCCGCCGCTGCGCCAGCCGGTGGGCGTGCTGGGGCGGACCTACGCCGCGGGACGGCTTGCCAGCCTGAGCCTCGATGCCAGCTTCATCGCTGGCGTACCGGGACGCTGGCAGCAGTCGGAGAGCGTGCAGCTGCTCGGCGGGGCCGGAACCACCCAGGGCTGTCTGCCTTAGGGGCTTTCAGGCCTGCGGGGGAGTCTCCAGCCAGTAGCCGAGTGGGGCCGGGCGGGCGAACAGGAAGCCCTGGGCGAAATCACAGCCGGCCTCCAGCACCGCCCCGAGCCTGGCCTCGTCCTCGACGCCCTCGGCCACTGCGCGCATGCCGAGACGGTGTGCCATGCGGGTGATGGCCTCCAGCAGGGCCCGGGTGCGCGGGGTGGCGGCATCGGCCACGAAGCCCTGGTCGATCTTCAGCACTGCCGCCGGCAGGTGGCGCAGATAGCCCAGCGAGGAGTAGCCCTGGCCGAAATCGTCGATGGCGAGGCGTACCCCCGCGGCGGCCAGGCGGGCCAGGGCACCGGCATTGCGGCCCACGTCGTGCAGCACCGCGGTCTCGGTGACTTCCACCATCAGGGCCTCCGGCGGCAGGCCCCAGATGGCCAGGGCCGAGAGCACCTGTTCGCACAGGGCCGGGTCCTCGAAGGCGCGGGCCGAGAGATTCACCGCGCAGTAGCTGTCCGGTTGCCGGGCATGCAGCGGGGCGAACTCGCGCAGGGCCACCTGCAGGGTCCAGCGGGTGAGTTCGGCGGCCAGGCCGGCGTCCTCGGCCATCGGGATGAAGACCGAGGGCGCCACGCTGCCGCCTTCCGGACGCCGCCAGCGCGCCAGCGCCTCGTAGCCCACCACCTGGCGTTCGGGCAGGGTGACGATGGGCTGGTAGACGAGTTCCAGGGCGTTACGGGCCAGGGCCTCGCGCAGTTCGGCAGCGATGGCGGCGTGGGCGAGATCCTGGGCGAGGGCATGGGGCAGGCCGGCGCGCAGGGCTTCGAGCACGGCGCTGCTGGCCCGCCGCTGCAGGGCCTCCGGGGCTTCGGCAGGATCGGTGGCCAGTGCCAGGCCGAGGGTCGGGCCGAGGAACAGCAGGCGCCCCTCGATGTCCAGGGGGGCATCGAACTCGCGGACGATGCGCTGCACGGCCAGTTCCGCATGCCCCAGTCCGAGCAGGCGCGGCAGCAGCAGGAAGAAATCGCCCTGCGCCGAGCGCAGCAGGTGGTCGCCCGGGCGCAGCAGGCCGGCGATGCGCCGCTCGGCTTCGTCGAGCGCGGCATCGGCCACCGCCTGCCCATGCGCCGCCGCTACCGCCAGCCGGTGGCGGAAATGCAGATGCG
Source organism: Silanimonas lenta DSM 16282 (assembly GCF_000429065.1). Classification (GTDB taxonomy): domain Bacteria; phylum Pseudomonadota; class Gammaproteobacteria; order Xanthomonadales; family Xanthomonadaceae; genus Silanimonas; species Silanimonas lenta. The sequence goes on from NZ_AUBD01000001.1 coordinate 96,404, forward strand.
CGCAGGCCAGCGGCGCGGTGGCGCTGGCCGCCGCCAGCAGGGGGGCGGTGGCTGCGGCCAGCCTATCGCCGTGCGCAGGCTCAGAGGAAGAATTCGGCAAGGTCGAGGCCATAGGCCCCCGGCTGCAGGGCGCGCTGGATCGAGAGCCGCGGGCCGTCTCCGGCCTGCTGCCACAGGTCGATCTGGCGGAAGGCGGGATTCACCGTCTTGTCCGGCCAGGTGAGCACGGTGACCTTCGGCAGCAGGCGGCGGGCGCTGTTCTGCGCCGTCACCACCGCCACCTCGCCACTGCTGAGCTCGACCAGCGAGCCGGTGGGGTAGACGCCGATGCTCTGGCTGAACTGCTCGACCAGTTCTGCCTGGAACAACCGGTCACGCTCGCGGTAGAGCACCTGTAGCACGTGGTGGCGGGCCGCCGCCGGCTGGTGCGGGCGGTGGCTGCCCATGGCGTCGAAGGTGTCGACGATGCCCAGCATCCGGGCTTCCAGCGGGATCTCGAACCCCCGGCGGCCAGCCGGATACCCGCTGCCGTCATGGCGTTCGTGGTGATGGGCGATGGCGCTGCGGATCAGTGGCGTGGTGCCGGGCGCGGCATCGAGCTGGGCCAGGCTGCGTTCGACATGGCTTTGCGCCAGGGTACGCTGCGCCTCGGTGAGCGGGTGGGGATGATTCACCGTGCCCTCGGGCAGCTCCACCATGCCGAGGTCCATCAGCATGCCGGCACTGGCCAGCTCCACCAGGGTGCTGCCGGGGAAGCCGAGATGGCGGCCGAAGGCCGACATCAGCGCGGCGCAGTTCACGGCATGGCTGTAGGCGTAGGGATCACGCTCCTTCAGGCTGGCCAGCCAGAAGTAGGCGTCGGGGTTGCGGATGATGCTGGCCACCACCGGTTCGACCACGGTGCCGATCTCGTCGATCGAGAGCTTCCGCCCCTCGCGCAGGTCGTCGATGAGCCGTTTCGAGAGCCGCTGCGCCTCATTGGCGGCGAAGCGGATGCGCGGCAGTTCCTCCTCGACCGTGGCGCTCACCGTATAGCGCGTGGGGCTGCCGGAGAAGCGCAGGCGGCTGCCGGCGCCCCCGACATCCAGGCTCATCAGCACCGCCTCGGGCGTGCCGTCCACGCTGCGCACGCGGTCGACGTAGACGTAGTCGCTGAAGCGGCGCACGGCGATGATGTCGTCCACCGTGCGCACCATCACGCCCTGCAGCGGGAAGGGGGTGCCTTCCCAGGGGCGGTTCTCCAGCCGGCACACGAACATGCCGGGCTGCAGCTCGTTGACGCTGAGCCTGACTTCCTCGACGGCCATTGGGCGCCGTCAGGCCGTCGCCTTACCGGCCGAATCGCGCAGCTCGCGGCGCAGGATCTTGCCGACGTTGGTCTTCGGCAGCTCGCTGCGGAATTCGACGTAGCGTGGCAGCTTGTAGCCGGTGAGCTTGTCCTTGCAGAAGGCCTTCACCTGCTCGGCGGTGAGGTTCGGATCCTTGCGCACGATCACCACCTTCACCGCCTCGCCCGATTTGTCGTCGGGCACGCCCACCGCCGCCACCTCGAGCACGCCGGGCATGGTGGCTACCACGTCCTCGATCTCGTTCGGGTACACGTTGAAGCCCGAGACCAGGATCATGTCCTTCTTGCGGTCGACGATATAGAAGTAGCCGGCGGCGTCCATCTTCGCCATGTCGCCGGTATGCAGCCAGCCCTCGGCGTCGATCACCTTGGCGGTCTCCTCCGGGCGCTGCCAGTAGCCCTGCATCACCTGCGGGCCCTTGATGCACAGCTCGCCCACCTCGCCCACTGGCAGCATCCGCCCCTCGTCGTCCTTGATGCAGGCGTCGGTGGAGGAGATCGGCAGGCCGATGGCGCCGTTGAACTCCTTGAGGTCCATCGGATTGATGCAGGCCGCCGGCGAGGTTTCGGTGAGCCCGTAGGCCTCCACCAGAGTGCAGCCGGTGACCTGCTTCCAGCGCTCGGCCACGGCGCGCTGCACCGCCATGCCGCCGCCGAGCGTGAGGTGCAGGGCGGAGAAATCCACGGTGTCGAAGCCCGGGGTATTGAGCAGGCCGTTGAACAGGGTGTTGACGCCGGTGATGGCGGTGAAGCGCGTGGACTTCAGTTCCCTGACGAAACCCGGCATGTCGCGCGGATTGGTGATCAGGTGGTTGAGGCCGCCGAACTTCATGAAGACGAGGCAGTTCGCCGTCAGCGCGAAGATGTGGTAGAGCGGCAGTGCGGTGATGATGACTTCCTCGCCGGGCTTGGCATTGGTGCCGATCCAGGCCGAGGCCTGCTGCATGTTTGCCACCAGGTTGCGGTGGGTGAGCATGGCGCCCTTGGCCACGCCGGTGGTGCCACCGGTGTACTGCAGGAAGGCGATGTCGCCATGGTGCAGCGACACTGCCGGCAGTTCGTGCTTCGCGCCCCGCGCCAGCGCGGTGCGGAAGTCGATGGCGCCAGGGATGTCGTAGTCGGGCACCATCTTCTTCACGTACTTCACCATGAAGTCGACGATGGCGCCCTTGGGGAAGCCCAGCATCTCGCCGATGGAGGTGACGATGACCTGCTTCACCGGTGTCTCGGCCACCACCTCGGCGGCGGTGTGCGCCACGTTGGAGAGCACCACCAGCACGCTGGCGCCGGAATCGACCAGCTGGTGCTTCAGTTCGCGCGGCGTATAGAGCGGGTTGGTGTTCACCACCGTGAGCCCGGCGCGCAGCACGCCGAAGATGGCGATCGGGTACTGCAGCACGTTGGGCATCATCAGGGCGACGCGGTCGCCCTTCTTGAGCTTGAGGTCGTTGAGGAGGAAGCTCGCGAACTGGGCGGAGAGGCGGTCGACCTCGGCATAGGTGATGGTCTTGCCGAGGTTGCGGAAGGCCGGGCGGTCGCGGAACTTGGCGATCGCGTTCTCGAGCACCGAGACGATGGACGGGAATTCGTCCACGTCGATGGTCGCGGGCACGCCCTTCGGGTAGCTGGACAACCAGGGACGCTCAATGCTCATCGATTCCACTCCCATTGCGAGGACCACGGGCCAGGCGCACGGCGCGACGCGCGGCAGTTCTTCGAGTATTCACTCGATTGCAGCACAGGGGGATGGCGGCGGCAAGCCGGAATGCCGCAGCCTTCGCGCACTGCTGACGGGCGGGCTCCTGCTTCCGCTGCTCGCCCTGCTGGTGGCCTGTGCGCGGCCTGCCGACGAGGCGGCCCTGCGCGATACCGTGGCCGGGATGCAGGCGGCGGTGGAAGCCCGTGATGCCGGCCGCCTGCTCGAGGCCGTGGCCGAGGACTTCGCCGGCCCCGAGGGGATGGACCGCGAGGGCCTGCGCCGCTACGTGACGCTGCTGCTCCTGCGCCGGCAGCGGGTCGGCGTGGTGCTCGGCCCGGTGGCCGTGGACATCCATGGCGACCGTGCCGCCGCGCGCTTCGACGCCCTCGTCACCGGGGCCGACGGCCTGCTGCCGCGGAGTGCCGAGGTCCTGCGGGTGGAGACGGTCTGGCGCCGCGAGGGAGGCGAATGGCGGCTGGTGGCCGCCGACTGGTCGCAGCCCGCAGGTGGCCACTGAAACGGCGAAGGCCGCCTGCAGGCGGCCTTCGCACTGGCCCGGGAGGCCCGTGTCCGGGCCTCGCCGGCTCAGGCCGCCTTCGGCGCGGCGGCGAGCTGGCGCAGCACGTAGTGCAGCAGGCCGCCGTGGCGGAAGTACTCGACCTCCTTCGGAGTCAGCAGCAGCACCTGCACCTTGAACGTGATGCTCGAGCCGTCGGGGCGGGTGGCGGTGACGTCGGCCACCTTGCCGGCGCCGTCCTCGAGACCGGTGATCGAGACCACCTCGTCGCCCTTCAGGCCCAGGCTCTGGGCGTTCTGGCCATCCATGAACTGCAGCGGCAGCACGCCCATGCCCACCAGGTTCGAGCGGTGGATGCGCTCGAAGCTCTCGGCGATCACGGCCCGGATGCCGAGCAGCTTGGTGCCCTTGGCCGCCCAGTCGCGCGAGGAGCCAGTGCCGTATTCCTTGCCGGCGAACACCACGGTGCCCACGCCCTCGGCCTTGTACTTCATGGCCGCGTCGTAGATCGGCATCTTCTCGCCCGAGGGGTAGTGGATGGTGTTGCCGCCTTCCTCGCCCCCCAGCATCAGGTTCTTGATACGGATGTTGGCGAAGGTGCCGCGCACCATCACGTCGTCATTGCCGCGGCGCGAGCCGTAGCTGTTGAAGTCGGCCGGAGCCACGCCGCGCGACTGCAGGAACTTGCCGGCCGGCGAGCTCGGCTTGATGTTGCCGGCGGGCGAGATGTGGTCGGTGGTGATCGAGTCGCCGAAGATGCCCATGACACGGGCGCCGTGGATGTCCTCGATCGAGCCCACCTGCATCGTCATGCCCTCGAAGTAGGGCGGGTGCTTGATGTAGGTGGAGGACTCGTCCCACTGGTAGCTCTCGCCATCCGGCGATTCCACGGCGTTCCAGCGGCTGTCGCCGCGGAACACGTCGGCGTAGTTCTTGGCGAACATCTCCGGCCCGATGGTGGCGGCGATGGCGTTGCCGATCTCCTTGTTCGAGGGCCAGATGTCCTTGAGGTAGACCGGCTGGCCATCCTTGCCGGTGCCGAGCGGCTGGGTGGCAAGGTCGATGTCGGTGGTGCCGGCGATGGCGTAGGCCACCACCAGCGGCGGCGAGGCGAGGTAGTTCATCTTCACCTCGGCGTGCACGCGGCCCTCGAAGTTGCGGTTGCCCGAGAGCACCGAGGTCACGATCAGGTCGCCTTCGGCGATCGCCTTCGAGACGGCCTCCGGCAGCGGGCCGGAGTTGCCGATGCAGGTGGTGCAGCCGTAGCCGACGACGTGGAAGCCGAGGGCTTCGAGATCGCCCATCACGCCGGCCTTCTTGAGGTAGTCGGTGACGACGAGCGAGCCCGGGCCGAGCGAGGTCTTCACCCAGGGGGCGGTCTTCAGCCCCTTGGCCACGGCATTGCGCGCCAGCAGGCCGGCGCCCAGCATCACCGCCGGGTTCGAGGTGTTGGTGCAGGAGGTGATGGCGGCGATCACCACTGCGCCGTCCTTCAGCTTGCCGCCCTGGAACTCGGCCTCGCCCGGGGTCTTGGCGGTGGTCCTGGCGGCGCGCGCCTCGGCCATCGGCTTCAGGGCCTCGCGGTAGACCGATCGCATGTCGGAGAGCAGCACGCGGTCCTGCGGGCGCTTCGGGCCGGCCAGCGAGGGCTTCACGTCGCCCATGTCGAGGTGCAGGGTGGAGCTGTACTCGGCCTCCACGGCCGGGTCGCGCCACAGGCCCTGGGCCTTGGCATAGGCCTCGACGAGCGCGATCTGCTCGGCGGGGCGGCCCGAGAGGCGCAGGTAGTTCAGGGCCTCGGCGTCGATCGGGAAGATGCCGCAGGTGGCGCCGTACTCCGGGGCCATGTTGGCGATCGTGGCGCGGTCGGCCAGCGGCAGCTGGTCGAGGCCCTCGCCGTAGAACTCGACGAACTTGCCCACCACGCCGTGCTTGCGCAGCATCTGGGTGACGGTGAGCACGAGGTCGGTGGCGGTGGCGCCCTCCGGCAGCCTGCCGGTGAGCTTGAAGCCCACCACCTGCGGGATCAGCATCGAGGAGGGCTGACCGAGCATCGCCGCCTCGGCCTCGATGCCGCCCACGCCCCAGCCCAGCACACCGATACCATTGATCATGGTGGTGTGCGAGTCGGTGCCGTACACGGTATCCGGGAAGGCATGCTCGACGCCGTCGATGGTGCGGGTCATGACCACGCGCGCCAGGTGCTCGAGGTTCACCTGGTGGACGATGCCGGTGTTCGGCGGCACCACCTTGAAGTTGTCGAAGGCCTTCTGGCCCCAGCGCAGGAAGCTGTAGCGCTCCTTGTTGCGCGAGAACTCGATGGCGCCGTTCTCGTCGGCGGCCGTGGGCTTGCCGAACACGTCGACCTGCACCGAGTGATCGATCACGAGCTCGGAGGGGATCAAGGGGTTGATGCGCTTCGGGTCGCCGCCCAGCTTCTTCACCGCATCACGCATGGCGGCGAGGTCGACCACGCAGGGCACGCCGGTGAAGTCCTGCAGCACCACGCGCGCCGGCATGAACGCGATCTCGGTGTCCGGCTCCTTCTTCGGCTCCCACTTCGCCACCGCCTCGATGTGGCCCGCGTTGACGGTGACGCCGTCCTCGCAGCGCAGCAGGTTCTCGAGGAGGATCTTCATCGAGTAGGGCAGGCGCTTGATGTCGAAGCGCTGGCCCAGCTTCGGCAGGCTGTAGTAGGCGTAGGTCTTGCCGTTGACGGCAAGCGTGTCGCGGGTGGCGAAGGAGTCGCTCATGGGTGGCTCCAGGCTGGGGATGCGGGGAGGGGCCGGCCCTGCGCGCTTCGCAGGGCGCGGGCACGGACAGCCCCGCATTATGCCGCAAACCGCCCCCGTACGGGGCGGTATGGATGAGGTCAGTCGAGCGGCGAGAGCAGACCGTGGGCGGCCTCGACCATGGCCCGCCGGCGCAGCAGGAAGTCCCAGCGGCTGCCTCCCACCTGGCGCCACAGCACGGCGGCCCGCAGGCCGCAGAGCAGCAGGCTGCGCACCTCGGCGATCACCTGTGGCTGGCCGAGGTACACCGGGTTGCCGCGCACCAGCACCCGGGGGCCGAGCGGGCTGATGACCTCGCTGTAGAGGTCGGCGAGGCGCTTGAAGACGGTGGGATGCTGAGGGCCTAGGTGCTGGCGCTGGCGTTCGACGTCGCGCAGCACCGCCTGCACCCGTTCGCCGGCCTGCGGATGGCGCATGAAGGCACGCTCCACGGCGAGCAGGGTGGCGCCCATGCTGGCCACCGCCGGGTCGCGGCGGCCATGGCCGAGCAGGGCCAGCAGCTCGCGCAGGCCACGGTCGAGGTTGCGCGCAAGATCGCCGCGGCCGCCATAGATGTCCTCCACGTCCTCGGCCTCGAAGCGGAACAGGCTGTCGAGCAGCACCGATTCCGCCGCCTGCTCGGTCTGCCCCAGGGTGGCGAGCTGGTGGACGAGGCGCAGCGACTGGGCGAGGGCGGAGAGGGCGATGACGCGGTCGATCATGGGCAGGTGTGGCGGAGCGGGTCGAGGGGGGCATCGGTGGCGGCGATCACTGCGCCGCCGAGGCATTCCTCGCCACGGTAAAGGACGAGCGACTGGCCCGGCGTGACGGCGCGCTGCGGCTGGTCGAAGCGCACGTCCACGCCGCCGTCGTCGCGGGCCTGCACGGTACACGCTTGCGCCGCCTGCCGGTAGCGCACCTGAGCCTCGCAGCGCAGCGGCAGCGGCGGGGCTTCGCCGGCCACCCAGTGCATGGCCTCGGTGCGCAGGCGGGTCGAGGCGAGCAGGGGGCTGTCGCCCTGGTCGACGATCAGCCGGTTGCCCTCCGGGTCCTTGCCCACCACGAACCATGGGGCCTGCGGGCGGCCGCGCATGCCGCCGAGCCCGAGACCCTCGCGCTGGCCGAGGGTGAAGAAGGCGATGCCCGGGTGCCGGCCCAGCACCACGCCGGCAGGATCGACGATCTCGCCCGGGGTGATGGCGATGTAGCGGGAAAGGAAGTCGCGGAAGTCGCGTTCACCGATGAAGCAGATGCCGGTGGAGTCCTTCTTCCTCGCGGTGGCGAGCCCCAGCCGGGTGGCGATCGCCCGCACCTCGGTCTTCGGCAACTCCCCCACCGGGAAGCGGGTGGCGGCGAGCTGGGCCTGGCCGAGCTGGTGCAGGAAGTAGCTCTGGTCCTTGCCCGGGTCGCGGCCGCGCAGCAGGCGCCAGCGCCCCTCGTGGCGGTCGATGCGGGCGTAGTGGCCGGTGGCGACCTGCTCCGCGCCGAGGGCACGGGCCTCGTCGAGGAAGGTCTTGAACTTCACCTCGCGGTTGCAGAGCACGTCGGGATTCGGCGTGCGGCCGGCGCGGTACTCGGCGAGGAAGGTTTCGAACACCCCGCGCCAGTACTCGGCGGCGAAGTTGCGGGCGAGGAAGGGGATGCCGAGCTGGCCGCAGACCCGGAGCGCGTCGCGGCGGTCGGCCTCGGCCCGGCATTCGCCACCGCCGTCCTCGTTCCAGTTCTGCATGAACAGGCCGGCGAGGGGAATGCCTTGCTCGCGCAGCAGCCAGGCGGCCACCGAGGAATCGACGCCGCCGGACATGCCCACGATGACGCGGGCGCTCCCGTTCACAGCGCGGCCACCGCCTCCAGCGGCAGGCAACGGCCCTGCAGCACGTCGCGGGCCACCCGCCAGACCAGCGGGCTGCGGTGCTCGGCGGCCCGGGCTTCCAGCTCCGAGGGGGGGAGCCAGAGGGCGCGGACGATGCCGGCATCCAGCGGCCGCATGGGGTCGTGGGAGAGCGCCTCGGCGGTGAAGGCGAGCCGCAGGTAGCTGCGGCCGGTCTCCGGCGCCTGCCACTGGTAGGCGCCGACGAAGCCGGTGAGCCGTACCGTCCAGCCGGTCTCCTCCAGGGTCTCGCGCACCGCCGCCGCGACGATCGCCTCGTCTGGTTCGAGGTGGCCCGCCGGCTGGTTCAGCACCCGCCGCCCGCCCACTTCCTCCTCCACCATCAGCAGGCGGCCCTCGCGCAGCACCACGGTGGCGACGGTGACGTCGGGTTGCCAGAAGCGGCCTTCACGATAGCTCAACGCAGTCTCCAGCCCGGCACGGAAAGGCAGGGCACGAAGCCCCGATTGTGACGCCCGGCACGCGTGCCGTCCAAGGGCCGCAAGCCCTTGTGGCGCCGCGGGCAGGGCCTCATATACTGGCCGCATGAGCCAACGCGAACGCCCGGAATCCGAGCACGAACGCGGCCTCGTCGTGGAGACGGCGAAGCCCGAACTGGAGCGGCCGCCGCTGTTCCGCGTGCTTTTGCTGAACGACGACTACACGCCGATGGACTTCGTGGTCGAGGTCCTGCAGCTGTTCTTCGGCATGAACCGCGAGAAGGCGACGCAGGTGATGCTGCACGTGCATACCCGGGGACGGGGCGTGTGCGGCGTCTACACGCGGGAAGTGGCAGAAACCAAGGTGTCGCAGGTGAACGATTTCTCCCGCACCCACCAGCATCCGCTCATGTGCACCATGGAAAAGGCCTGAGCCGCCCCCATATCCGGGTCATCCCCTGGAGGCTTCGACGATGTTCAGCAAAGACCTCGAGTACACCATCGGCCAGTGCTACAAGCAGGCCCGCGAAGCCCGCCATGAGTTCATGACGGTCGAGCACCTGCTGCTGGCCCTGCTCGACAACGCCTCCGCCGCGCAGGTGCTGAAGGCCTGCGGCTCGGACAACGCCCGGCTGGCGCAGGACCTGCGCAACGTGATCGCCGAGACGGTGCCGATCCTGCCGGAGGACGACACCCGCGACACCCAGCCCACGCTGGGTTTCCAGCGCGTGCTGCAGCGCGCCGTCTACCACGTGCAGAGCAGCGGCCGGAAGGAAGTGACCGGGGCCAACGTGCTGGTGGCGATCTTCGGCGAGAAGGACAGCCATGCCGTCTACCACCTGCAGCAGCAGGACATCACCCGGCTCGACGTGGTGAACTACATCTCGCACGGCATCACCAAGTCCGGCGAGGCGCCGGAGCCGAAGGCGCCCGAGTCCTCGAAGCAGGAGGGCGAGGGCGGCGAGGAGGGGCAGGCGCGGCAGAACCCGCTCGAGGAGTTCGCCACCAACCTCAACCAGCTGGCGCGCGAGGGCAGGATCGACCCGCTGATCGGCCGCGAGGCCGAGATCGAGCGCACCATCCAGGTGCTCTGCCGTCGCCGCAAGAACAACCCGCTCTACGTGGGCGAGGCCGGCGTGGGCAAGACCGCGCTGGCCGAAGGCCTGGCCTGGCGCATCGTCGAGGGGAAGGTGCCGGATGTGCTGAAGTCGGCCACCGTCTACTCGCTCGACCTCGGCGCGCTGGTGGCCGGCACCAAGTACCGCGGCGATTTCGAGAAGCGCCTCAAGGCGGTGATCGGGCAGATCCGCAAGGAGCCCGATGCCATCCTGTTCATCGACGAGATCCACACCATCATCGGCGCCGGCTCGGCCTCGGGCGGCACCATGGATGCGAGCAACCTGATCAAGCCGGCCCTGCAGACCGGCGAGCTGCGCTGCATCGGCTCCACCACCTTCCAGGAGTACCGCGGGGTCTTCGAGAAGGACCGCGCCCTGGCGCGCCGCTTCCAGAAGATCGACGTGGTCGAGCCCACCGTGGCCGAGGCCGTGGCCATCCTCAACGGCCTGAAGGCCAAGTTCGAGGCCCACCACGAGGTGACCTACAGCGCCGATGCGCTGCAGGCCGCCGTGGACCTCTCGGTCAAGCACATCGGCGACCGGCTGCTGCCGGACAAGGCCATCGACGTGATCGACGAGGCCGGGGCCAGGCAGCGCCTGCTGCCGGAAGGGCAGCGCAAGACCCTGGTCGACGTCGAGGAGATCGAGCTCATCGTCGCCAAGATGGCGCGCATCCCGCCCAAGCAGGTCTCGGCCTCCGACAAGGACGTGCTGCAGAACCTCGAGCGCAACCTGAAGATGGTGATCTTCGGCCAGGACCCGGCGATCGAATCGCTGGTGGCCTCGATCAAGCTCGCCCGCTCCGGCCTCGGCAACCCGGACAAGCCGATCGGCAGCTTCCTGTTCGCCGGTCCCACCGGCGTGGGCAAGACCGAGGTCACCCGCCAGCTCGCCCTGCAGCTCGGCATCGAGCTGGTGCGCTTCGACATGTCGGAGTACATGGAGCCGCACTCGGTCTCCCGCCTGATCGGCGCGCCCCCGGGCTACGTCGGTTTCGACCAGGGCGGCCTGCTCACCGAGAAGATCGTCAAGACCCCGCACTGCGTGCTGCTGCTCGACGAGATCGAGAAGGCGCACCCGGATGTCTTCAACATCCTGCTGCAGGTGATGGACCGCGGCATCCTCACCGACACCAACGGCCGCGAGGCGAACTTCCGCAACGTGATCCTGGTGATGACCACCAATGCCGGCGCGGCCCAGGCGGCGCGGCGCTCGATCGGTTTCGTCGAGCAGAACCACGCCACCGATGCGATGGAGGTGATCCGCAAGACCTTCACCCCGGAGTTCCGCAACCGCCTCGATGCCGTGGTGCAGTTCAGCGCGCTCGGCTTCGACCACATCCTGCGGGTGGTGGACAAGTTCCTGATCGAGCTCGAAGCGCAGCTGCAGGAGAAGCACGTGGCCCTGACGGCCACCCCGGAGGCGCGGCAGTGGCTGGCCGAGCACGGCTTCGATCCGCAGATGGGCGCCCGGCCGATGGCCCGGCTGCTGCAGGACCGGATCAAGCGCCCGCTGGCCGACGAGCTGCTGTTCGGCAAGCTGGTCAATGGTGGCCGGGTGACCGTGGGCGTGGCCGATGGCCAGCTCACCGTCGAGGCCTTCGCCGAGCCGGAGAAGCTGCTCCCCGCCACCGTGGAGTGAGGACGGCCGGCGCCCGGGCCCGGAAGGCGAAACGGCAGCCGCGAGGCTGCCGTTTCCGTCTGGCGCGAAGCGGGCCTTGGCCCTTACTTCATGCGGTAGGTGATGCGCCCCTTGGTGAGGTCGTAGGGGGTCATCTCCACCTTTACCTTGTCGCCCGTGAGGATGCGGATGTAGTTCTTGCGCATGCGCCCCGAGATGTGCGCCGTGATGACGTGGCCGTTCTCCAGTTTCACGCGGAACATGGTGTTCGGCAGGGTTTCGGTCACGGTGCCTTCGAACTCGATGGAATCGTCTTTGGACATGCAGCGGGCGGTTTCTCTGGACGGGCGGGGGTTCGGCGAAGGCGCGAAGTCTGCCACGGCCCGGGCGGGCTTGCAAAAATCCGGTTAAGCGGGCAGGCGGGTTCAGCCGGCCGGGGGCGGGGGATCGGCCAGCCAGGCGGCCGGGAACGGGGCTCCGGCCCAGTCCGGGCAGGGGGCGAGGGAGGCCGTGAGCGGCCGGAAGCAGGCGAGGAAACGCGCGCGCGGCCAGACCTCGCCCCCCATGAAGCGCAAGTGCGGGTTCTCGACCTGGGCGTCGAACTGCGGCCAGCCCAGGGCCTGCAGGTGCCGCCCCAGGGCCGCCAGGGCCACCTTCGAGCCGCCGCTCTCGAGGCTGACCATGCTCTCGGCATGGAAGCCGCGGCCCACGCTCACGCCGTAGAGCCCCCCCACCAGCCGGGGGCCGTGCCAGACCTCGACGCTGTGGGCATGGCCCAGGGCATGCAGCCGGGCATAGGCCCGGCGCATGTCGCGGGTGATCCAGGTGCCGTGCTGACCGGGTCGCGGGGTCTCGGCGCAGGCCGCCACCACCGCCTCGAAGGCGGTGTTGAAGCGCACTTCCCAGGCACTGCGGCGCAGCGTGCGGCGGAAGCGCCGCGAGAGGTGCACGCCGTTGCTTGCAAACACGAGGCGCCTCGAAGGCGACCACCAGAGGATGGGCTGGCCTTCGTTGAACCAGGGGAACAGCCCGGCCGCGTAGGCGCGGACCAGGCGCGGGGGCGAAAGATCGCCGCCCACGCAGAGCAGGCCGTCGGGTTCGGCGAGGGCCCATTCGGCGGGCGGGAACGGGGCCTCGGGATCGGGGCCGAGCAGGAAGGGGCGGCTCACCGGCGCACTTCCTCCGCGGCGGGCAACGGGCCGCTGCCCTGCCGGAACGGGCCATGGGCCGCGGCTTCGGCGCGGTAGCGGGCCACGGCCTCGCGTTCGGCGGCGCACCAGCGGGCCAGCGCCGGGCGCACCCGGGGCTCTGCCAGCCAGTGCCGGCTGTGGGTGGTGGTGGGCAGGAAGCCGCGGGCCAGCTTGTGCTCGCCCTGGGCGCCGGGTTCGAAGCGGTTCCGGCCCTGCTCGAGGCACCAGGCAATGCCCTGGTGGTAACAGGTCTCGAAGTGCAGCCCGGGGTGGAATCCGTGGGCGCCCCAGTAGCGGCCGTACAGGGTGCCGGGGGAGTGCAGGAACAGGGCCCCGGCCACGGCTTCGCCCGCGCGCTCGGCCAGCGCCAGCAGCACCGTCTCGGGCATGGCCGTGCACAGGTGCTGGAAGAAGGCCGGGGTGAGGGCGGCGTGGTTCCATTTGCCGGCGAAGGTGGCGGCATAGAAGCCGTGCATGGCCGCCATCGGCGCGCCTGCCGCAGCCCGGCCGTCGAGCAGGCGCAGGCGGATGCCGGCCTGTTCCACCTTGCGCCGGTCGGCCTTCAGGTTCTTGCGGTGCTTGTGGTCGAGGGCGGCGAGGAAATCGTCGAAGTGCCGCCAGTCGGGATGGCGCTGCCAGTGGAACTGCACGTCCTCGCGCGCCAGCCAGTCGTCATCGAAGGCGGGGAGGTCCTCGGCGTCGAGGAAGTTGGCATGGATCGAGTGCAGGCCGAGCCTCGGCGCGGCCTCGCGCATGGCTGCCAGCAGGGCCTGTTTCGCCGCCTCATCCACGGCCAGCAGGCGCGGGCCGGTGACCGGGGTGTAGGGCACGCCGATCAGCCACTTGGGGTAGTAGGCGAGGCCGTGCCGGGCATAGGCCTCGGCCCAGGCCCGGTCGAACACGAACTCGCCATGGGAGTTGCCCTTGACGTAGGCCGGGGCCGCCGCCACCAGTTCCCCACCTTCCCACAGCGTGGCGTGCAGGGGGCTCCAGCCATGGGCGGGATCGAGGCAGCCGTGGCGTTCCAGGCCCTCGAGGAAGGCATGGCGGGTGAAGGGATGGCCGCCGCGGTTCAGCGCATCCCACGCGGCGGCCGGGATGCCGGCCAGCGAGGCGTGGAGGCGGAACTGGGGCATCGGCCGGGCCGGCTCATCCCTGCTGGTCGAGGAAGCGGTCGGCGTCGAGTGCCGCCATGCAGCCCGAGCCGGCCGAGGTGATGGCCTGGCGGTAGACGTGGTCGGCCACGTCGCCGGCGGCGAACACGCCGGGGATGCTGGTGGCGGTGGCCATGCCGTCGAGGCCGCTCCTCACCTTGATGTAGCCGTCGCGCATCTCCAGCTGGCCCTCGAACAGCGAGGTGTTCGGGCTGTGGCCGATGGCCACGAAGAAGCCGGTGACGGCGATCTGCCGGGTGCTGCCATCGCGGGTGGAGCGCAGCCGGGCGCCGGTGACGCCGGACTCGTCGCCCAGCACCTCGTCCACGGCGTGGTCCCAGAGGATCTCGATCTTTCCGGCCGCGGCCTTGGCAAAGAGCTTGTCCTGCAGGATCTTCTCGGCGCGCAGCTTGTCGCGGCGGTGCACCAGGTAGACCTTGTTGGCGAGGTTGGCGAGGTAGAGCGCCTCCTCCACGGCGGTATTGCCACCGCCGATCACCGCCACGTCCTGGCCGCGGAAGAAAAAGCCGTCGCAGGTGGCGCAGGCCGAGACGCCGCGGCCCTTGAAGGCCTCCTCGGAGGGCAGGCCGAGGTACTTGGCGCTGGCGCCGGTGGCGATGATGAGTGCATCGCAGGTGTATTCGCCGGCATCGCCCTTCAGCCGGAAGGGTCGCGAACCCAACTCCGCCGTATGGATGTGGTCGAACACGATCTCGGTCTCGAAGCGCTCGGCATGGGCCTGCATGCGCGCCATCAGGTCGGGGCCGGTGAGGCCATGGGCATCGCCCGGCCAGTTGTCCACCTCGGTGGTGGTCATCAGCTGGCCGCCCTGCTGCAGGCCGGTCACGAGCACCGGCTTCAGGTTGGCCCGGGCCGCGTACACGGCGGCGGTGTAGCCGGCCGGGCCGGAACCGAGGATGAGCAGGCGGGAATGCTTGGTGGCGGTCATGGGGCTATACTTTCGCGGCTTCGTGGCGGTCGGTGCGGCGCAACAAAGGCGCGGCATGCGGGCTGCAAAGCTTGGGGGCCGCGCCCCCGCAAATCAAGGCTGCACCGTTCCCATCCCGAGCCGCCCCAAGGGCGGCTCCGTTCGTTCAACGCGCGATTCGTCGCCCCCTGGAGCCCAAGCACCATGCGTATCGGTATCCCCCGCGAAACCAAGACCCTCGAAGGTCGCGTCGCCCTCGTGCCCGCCGCCTGCGCCGACCTCGTGCGCCGAGGCCATGAGGTGTGGATCGAGAAGGATGCCGGCATCAAGAGCGGTTTTACCGACGACCAGTACACCGCGCTCGGCGTGAAGGTGGCGCCGGATGCCGCGGCGCTCTACGAGAAGGCCGAACTGGTGGTGAAGGTGAAGGAGCCGATCGAGGGCGACTTGAAGCATCTCCGCAAGGACCATCTGCTGTTCTGCTACCTGCATCTGGCCGCCGAGCCGGTGCTCACCCGCCGCCTGCTCGACATCGGGCTGACCGGCGTGGCCTTCGAGACGGTGGAGCTGGAGAACGGCGACCTGCCGCTGCTGGCGCCGATGTCGATCATCGCCGGCCGCATCGGCGTGCAGGTGGGCACCCATCTCCTGCACCAGCCGATGGGCGGCAAGGGCAAGCTGCTGGGCGGCCTGCCCTCCACCGAGCGCGGCAAGGTGGTGGTGTTCGGCGCCGGCATGGCCGGCGGCAACTCGGCGGCGCTGGCCGCCGCGGGCGGCGCCAACGTGGTGGTGTTCGAGAAGCGCCAGGACCGCATGGCCGAGATGATGCGCCTCGGTCCCAACGTCACCGCCCTCTATCCCTACGAGGACGTGGTGGCGCGCGAGCTGGAGACCGCCGACATCGTGGTCGGCGCGGTGCTGGTCACCGGCGCCAAGGCGCCGCACGTGGTCACCCGCAAGATGATCCAGGGCATGGAGAAGGGCAGCGTGCTGGTCGATATCTCGGTCGACCAGGGCGGCTGCTTCGAGACCACCCGCGCCACCACCTGGAAGGAGCCGACCTACGTCGAGGAGGGCATCACCCACTTCGCCGTCACCAACATGCCGGGCGCGGTGCCGCAGACCTCCTCGCAGGCGATCTGCGCCGCCATCCTGCCCTGGGTGCAGAAGCTCGCCTCGGGCCAGTGGCGCGACAACCCGGCCCTGGTTCGCGGCATCAACGTCGAGGCCGGGAAGATCGTGCACCCCGCCCTGAAGGACATGGCGCTCTGACGCCATCGCGCTACACTCCCTGCGGCCCGGTGCCGCAGGGAGCGGCCACCGGGCGATGATGGCCGTTGGAGGGCAGGGCACTGGATCGTCGACAGAAGCTGTGGCGCGAAGTGGCGCTGGTGGTGGCGGCGCCGGCCCTCCTCTACCTTTTGGCCAGCCTCGTCAGCTATTCCTCGGCCGATCCCGGCTGGTCGCGCACCGGCAGTGTCACCGGCAGCACGCAGAACTTCGGCGGCGTGGCCGGCGCGCACATCGCCGACCTCGCCTTCTGGCTGTTCGGCTGGATGGCCTACACCCTTCCCCTGATCCTGGGCGGCGTGGCCTGGGTGGCCCTGTTCGGCATGGACGAGGACGGCGACGGCCATCTCGACCTCGGCCCGGCCCTGCGCCTCGTCGGCATCGCCGGCGTGCTGGTGGCCGGCACCGGCCTGATGGCCCTGTGGTTCGCCACCGGCGGTGAGCTGCCCGCCGGTGCCGGCGGCATGCTCGGCGGGCTCGTCGGCCATTCCGTGTCCACCCTGTTCGGCCTTGCCGGCGGGCATCTCCTCCTGCTGGCCCTGGCCCTGGTGTCGGTCACCCTTGCCACCGGCCTGTCCTGGTTCGCGGTGATGGAGTGGATCGGGGCGACGGTGCTGCGCCTCTTCGAGCGCCTTCGCGCCGGACGCACCCGGGCCGCCGAGTGGCAGCGCACCCGGGCCCTGCGAGAGGAGCGCGAGGAGGTGCGCAAGGCCGAGACGCAGAAGCGCGCCCGCCGCGAGCCGGTCAGGATCGAGGCCCCGGCCCCGGCGGTGGTGGAGAAGAGCGAGCGCGCCAGGCGCGAGCAGCAGATCCCGCTGTTCAATGCCGTGCCCGAGGGCGGGCTGCCGCCGCTGTCCCTGCTCGACGAGCCCAGGGTGCAGGAGAAGGGCTATTCCGAGGAAACGCTGGAAGCGCTCTCGCGGCAGATCGAGTTCAAGCTCAAGGACTTCCGCATCGAGGTGCAGGTGGTGGGGGCCTATCCCGGCCCGGTGATCACCCGCTTCGAGATGGAGCCGGCGCCCGGCGTGAAGGGCAGCCAGATCAGCTCGCTGGACAAGGACATCGCCCGCGGCCTGTCGGTGAAGTCGGTGCGCGTGGTCGATGTGATCCCCGGCAAGTCGGTGATCGGCCTCGAGATCCCGAACGGCAAGCGCGAGATGATCTTCCTCTCCGAGCTGCTGCGCTCGAAGGAGTACGACAAGTCGCCAAGCCCGCTCACCCTGGCACTGGGCAAGGACATCGCCGGCCGGCCCACGGTGGCCGACCTCGCCCGCATGCCGCACCTGCTGGTGGCCGGCACCACCGGCTCGGGCAAGTCGGTGGCGGTGAACGCCATGGTGCTCTCGCTGCTGTACAAGGCCTCCGCCAAGGACGTGCGGATGCTGATGATCGATCCCAAGATGCTCGAGCTTTCGGTGTACCAGGGCATCCCGCACCTGCTGGCGCCGGTGGTCACCGACATGAAGGAGGCGGCCAATGGCCTGCGCTGGTGCGTGGCCGAGATGGAGCGCCGCTACAGGCTGATGAGCGCGGTGGGCGTGCGCAACCTGGCCGGTTTCAACCGCAAGGTGAAGGAGGCCAGCGACGCCGGCCAGCCCCTGATGGACCCGCTGTTCAAGCCCAATCCGGAGCTGGGCGAGGCCCCACGGCCGCTGGAGCCGCTGCCCTACATCGTCGTCTTCATCGACGAGTTCGCCGACATGATGATGATCGTCGGCAAGAAGGTGGAGGAGTTGATCGCCCGTCTGGCGCAGAAGGCCCGCGCCGCCGGCATCCACCTCATCCTCGCCACCCAGCGCCCTTCGGTGGACGTGATCACCGGCCTCATCAAGGCCAACATCCCGACCCGCATCGCCTTCCAGGTCTCGAGCAAGATCGACTCGCGCACGATTCTCGACCAGTCTGGCGCAGAAACGCTGCTCGGCCACGGCGACATGCTCTACCTGCCGCCCGGCACGGCCCTGCCGGAGCGCGTGCATGGCGCCTTCGTCTCCGACGAGGAAGTGCACCGGGTGGTGGAGTTCCTGAAGCAGCACGGCGGTGGCGCGGATTACGTCGAGGGCGTGCTGGCCGAAGTGCAGACGCTGGGCGACGGCACCGTGGTGGGGGCCACGGGACTCCCCGAGGCCGCCGGCCCCGAGGACAGCGAGAACGACCCGCTCTACGACCAGGCGGTGGCCTTCGTCACCGAGAGCCGCAAGGCCTCCATCTCCGCGGTGCAGCGCCGGCTCAAGATTGGCTACAACCGCGCCGCGCGCCTCGTCGAGGCGATGGAGCAGGCCGGTATCGTCTCGGCTGCCGAACACAACGGCGACCGCACGGTCATCGCCCCGCCGCCGCCGCGTTGATTCCACCGTTCAGGCGGGGCGGGAGAGACTTCCCGCCATCGCCCCGCGCCCCCGAGGCCATGCCCATGTCCGTCTCCTCCTCCGTTCCCCGCCGCTCTCCGCCGCTGCGCTCCCTGCTGGCCGCCCTGCTGCTGCTGCCGGGCCTGCCGCTGCCCGCGGCGGCCAGCGGGCCGGGCCGGGCGGCGATCGAGGCCTTCTCGAAGGGCCTGCAGAGCCTCGATGGCCGTTTCGAGCAGCAGGTGTTCGACGCCAGCGGCCAGGCCGGCGAGCGCAGCACGGGGCGCATTTCGCTGAAAGCCCCGCGGCAGTTCCGCTGGGAGTACCAGACGCCGTTCCCGCAGCTCATCGTGGCCGATGGCGACCATCTCTGGCTCTACGACCCGGACCTCGAGCAGGTCACGGTGCGGGTGCAGAGTTACGAGGAGCAGTCGAGCCCGCTGGCCGCGCTGATCGATCCTGGCGAGCTCGACCGGCAGTTCCTGGTGCGCGAGGGCGGCCAGGCCGAGGGCCTCACCTGGGTGCGGCTCGAGGCCCGCAGGCCGGCCGAGTCCGGCCTTGCCTCGGCGCGGCTCGGCTTCGCCGGCCAGACCCTGGCGCGCATGGTGTTCGAGGACCAGCTCGGCCAGCGCACCGAGGTGCGCTTCCACGGCTGGACCCGCAACGGGGCGCTGCCGGCCGATCTGTTCCGCTTCGAGCCGCCGCCGGGCGTGGATGTGGTGGGCGAACGGCGTGAGGGCGCCGACGTCCGCCCGCTGCAGGAATGAGCCCGCAGGAGCGCACGCCATGAACGCGCTGGCGCCGCTCGCCGAGCGGATGCGCCCGCGTTCGCTCGATGCCATCGTCGGCCAGCGCCGCCTGCTCGGCCCCGGCGCCGCGTTGCGCCGCGCCCTCGAGGCGGGGCGGGTGCATTCGATGATCCTCTGGGGGCCGCCCGGCTGTGGCAAGACCACGCTTGCCCGGCTCGTCGCCGAGCGTGCGCAGGCCCGGTTCCATGTGATCTCGGCGGTGATGAGCGGCCTGCCCGAGGTGCGCCGGGTGCTGGCCGAGGCGGCCGAGGCCTTCGCCCGGGGCGAGCGCACCGTGCTCTTCGTCGACGAGGTGCACCGTTTCAACAAGGCCCAGCAGGATGCCTTCCTGCCGCATATCGAGGCCGGGCACATCGTGTTCGTCGGCGCCACCACCGAGAACCCGAGCTTCGAGCTCAACTCGGCCCTGCTCTCGCGCTGCCGGGTGCACGTGCTGGAGGCGGTGGCCGCCGAGGACATCGTCGCCGCCCTGCGTCGCGCCCTCGACGATGCGGAGCAGGGCCTGGGCGGGCAGGGCATCACCATCGACGATGGCGCGCTGGAGAGCCTCGCCGAGGCTGCCGATGGCGACGTGCGGCGCGCCCTGACCTTGCTCGAGATCGCCGCCGAACTGGCCACGGACGGACGCATCGACGAGGCCACCCTGGCCCAGGTGCTGGCCGACCGCACCCGGCGCTTCGACAAGCAGGGCGAGCAGTTCTACGACCAGATCTCGGCCCTGCACAAATCGGTGCGCAGCTCCGACCCGGATGCCGCGCTCTACTGGCTGGCGCGCATGCTCGATGGCGGCTGCGATCCTGCCTATCTCGCCCGTCGCCTCACCCGCATGGCGGTGGAGGACATCGGGCTGGCCGACCCGCGCGCCCTCGACATGGCGATCAGCGCCTGGGAGGCCTACGACCGGCTGGGCTCGCCCGAGGGCGAGCTCGCCCTCGCCCAGCTCGTGCTCTACCTCGCCAGCTGCGCCAAGAGCAATGCCGGCTATGTGGCCTGGAAGGCGGCCCGCGCCGACGTGGCGGCGCAGGGCACGCTGGCGGTGCCCATGCACCTGCGCAATGCCCCGACGAAGCTCATGAAGGGGCTCGGCTATGGCAAGGGCTACCAGTACGACCACGACGTGGAAGGCGGCGTGGCCCTCGACCAGACCTGCCTGCCCGAGGCGCTGGAAGGGCGGGTGTACTACCGCCCCCTGGAACGGGGGCTCGAGCTGCGGCTGAAGGAGAAGCTCGACGCCCTGCGCGAGGCGCGGACCCAGGCCCGGGCCGGCCGGCGTGGCGGGCAGGGCGGAGGCTGAGCGCGCCTGCCGGGCGTGCTAGCGTTGTGCCATGAACTGGACCTACCTCGGCCTCGTGATGCTGGGCGGTGCCTTCGGAGCCGGCCTGCGCTACAGCCTCGGCCACTTCGCCCTGCTGCACCTCGGCGACCGCCTGCCCTGGGGCACGCTGGCCGCCAACTTCCTCGGCTCCTTCCTCGCCGGCCTGCTGTTCGAGTGGCTGGAAGGGCGCGGCACCGCCGGCACCGCCCTGCGTGCCCTGCTGATCGTGGGGGTGATGGGGGGGCTCACCACCTATTCCTCGCTGATGCTGGAACTGATGGCCTTCGGCCGGACCGGCCAGGCCGAGCGCGCGGTGGTCTATTACGCGCTCACCCTGGCCGGCGGCCTGCTGCTGGTCTGGGCCGGGATGCGCCTCGGCGCCTGGCTGCGCGGACCGCTGGCCTGAGCCTGTCCGGGCGGGACAGCGCCCCGGCCCAGCGGCGATAATCCCAGCTTTGCAACGAGGGGCCGCGCCCCGGAGAACACGATGCTGGATCCGACCCTGCTGCGCAGCGAGCTTGCCGCCACCGCCGAACGCCTCGCTGCCACCCGCGGCTTCACGCTCGACGTGGCGGCCCTGCAGGCCCTGGAGGCCGAGCGAAAGCAGCTGCAGGTGCGCACCCAGGAACTGCAGAACCTGCGCAATACCCGCAGCAAGGCCATCGGCATGGCCAAGGCCCGGGGCGAGGACGTGACGCCGCTGATGGCCGAAGTGGCCTCGATCGGCGATGAGCTGAAGGCCTCCGAGGTCCGTCTCGAGGCCATCCGTGCCGGGATCGAGGCGATCGCGCTCGGCATCCCCAACCTGCCCGACGCCTCGGTGCCGCTCGGGGCGGACGAGTCCGGCAATGTCGAGCAGCACCGCTGGGGCACGCCGCGCCGCTTCGATTTCCCGGTGAAGGACCATGTCGAGCTCGGCGCCCGCGAGGGCATGCTCGATGGCGAGGCCGGAGCCAGGCTCAGCGGCTCGCGTTTCACCGTGCTGCGCGGTGGCATCGCCCGCCTGCACCGGGCGCTGGCGCAGTTCATGCTCGACCTGCACGTGGCGGAGCACGGCTGCCTCGAGGTCAATGTGCCGCTGATCGTCAATCCCGAGAGCATGCGCGGCACCGGCCAGCTGCCGAAGTTCGAGGAAGACCTGTTCTCGACCATGGTGGGCGAGGCAAAGCGCTACCTGATCCCGACCTCCGAGGTTTCGCTCACCAATCTCGTGCGCGAGGAGATCGTCGATGCTGCGCGCCTGCCGATGCGGCTCACCGCCCACTCCCTGTGCTTCCGCGCCGAGGCCGGCAGCGGTGGCCGCGATGTGCGCGGCATGATCCGCCAGCACCAGTTCGAGAAGGTCGAGCTGGTGACGATCGCCACGCCGGCGCAGAGCGCCGCCGAGCATGAGCGCATGACCCGGGCCGCCGAAGTGGTGCTGGAGCGGCTCGGCCTGCCTTACCGCCGCGTGCTGCTGTGCACCGGCGACATGGGCTTCTCGGCCATGAAGACCTATGACCTCGAGGTCTGGCTGCCCTCGCAGAACACCTACCGCGAGATCAGCTCCTGCTCGAACTGCGGCGATTTCCAGGCCCGGCGCATGCAGGCCCGCTTCCGCAACCCGGATACCGGCAAGCCCGAGCTGCTGCATACGCTGAACGGCTCCGGCGTGGCCGTGGGACGCGCCCTGATCGCGGTGATGGAGAACTACCAGGAGGCCGACGGCAGCATCACGGTGCCCGAGGTGCTCCGCCCCTACCTCGGCGGCACGGAGCGCCTTTGACCGGCAGCAGCCTCGACCTCAACGACCTGAAGCTCTTCGCCCTCGTGGTGGAGCATGGCGGCTATGCGGCCGCCGAGCGGGCCTCGGGCGTGCCGAAGTCGCGGCTGTCGCGGCGTATCGCCCAGCTCGAGCAGGACCTCGGGGTGCGGCTGATCCAGCGCTCCACCCGCAAGTTCGCCGTCACCGAGGTGGGGCAGAACGTGTTCCGCCACGCCCAGGCGATGCTGGCCCAGGCCCAGGCCGCCGAGGAGGCCGTGCAGCTGCTGAGCGCCGAGCCGCGTGGCATCGTCCGGGTGAGCTGCCCGGTCTCGCTCTCGCAGCGCCTGCTCTCGCGGGTGGTGCCCGGCTTCCTCGTCGAGCATCCGAAGGTGCGCCTGCAGGTGCATGTCTCGAACCGCCGCGTCGATGTGATCGAGGAGGGCTTCGACGTGGCCCTGCGCGTGCGCACCCGGCTCGATACCGACGGTGAGCTCGCCATGCGCCGCTTCGGCGAGTTCCGCGAGCTCCTGGTAGCGAGCCCGATCTACCTCGCCCGCCATGGCCGGCCGGTCGATCCCGCCGTGCTCGCCGACCATGTCACCCTGAGCATGAGCGAGGACGAGGCCCGCCAGGTCTGGGAACTGCATGGGCCGAACGGCGAGACGCGCAAGGTCGAGATCAAGCCGCGCCTGATGGCGCTGGATTTTCCCCTGCTGCTGGAGTCGGCCATGGCCGGCATCGGCATCGCCCTGCTGCCGGAAGCTGCCTGCGTCGATGCGGTGCGCGCCGGACGGCTGGAGGTGGTGATGCCCGACTGGAGCCTGCAGCGCGGCATCTTCCACGCCGTCTTTCCCTCGCGCCGCGGCCAGCTTCCCGCGGTGCGCGCCTTCCTCGACCACATGGTCGAGGCCTTCCCGCGGCTGATGAACGAGGCGCGGCTGTAGAATCCCCCGCACGGAGAGATGGCCGAGTGGTTTAAGGCAGCGGTCTTGAAAACCGCCGTGGTGGCGACACCACCGTGGGTTCGAATCCCACTCTCTCCGCCACTTCGCCCCGGTCACTGGTTCCATTCCAGCGAGAGCTGGACGGCGCGTCCGGGCTGCGGCAGCAGCGAGCTGTAGAAACCGGCGCTGCCGGTCCACTGCCCGTCGGGGCCGAAGCGCCCGGGCTCGATGCCGGCAGAGGCGTCGTTGAGGCCGGGGTGGGCGTAGCGACGGTCGGTGAGGTTGGTGATGCCCAGGGCGAGCACGAGGCCCTGCCGCGGCAGGGCCTGCCAGCGCAGGTTGAGATCCGCCACGGCATAGGCGGGCAGCCGGCCGACCGGGTTGCTGGCGACGGTGTCGCGCGCCGCCATCCAGCGGCCGCGCAGGGTGGCCGTCCAGCGCGGGGTGGGCTGCCAGGTCCAGCCGGCATAGAACTTGTGTTCCGCCGCATCACCCACCGGCCGGCGGCGCATGCCGCTGCCTTCGTCGCGCTGTTCTTCGGCGTCGATCCAGCTGGCGAAGATCCAGGCCTCGTGGCGGCCATCCGCCCAGCGCGCCCGGAGGCCGAGGTCGATTCCCCGCGCGTCGCGGCGTCCGAGGTTGGTCGCGCCGCCCGCCACGGTGACGATGTCATTGCGCGTCGCCAGCCGCCAGGCCGAGATCCAGGCCCCAGCTTGCCTTCCCTGCCAGCCCAGGTGCAACTCCCGCGTGGCCCCGCTCTCCGGTTTCAGCGCAGGATCGCTGCCGCTGCCCTGCCAGCCGCCGTACAGCTCGCGCGGGGCGGGTTCGTTGAACGATTCGCCATACAGCAGCTTGAGCGTCCAGGGGCCCCAGTTGCCCGAGTAGCCGCCGCGCAGGGTGGTGGCTGGGCCGATGGCGCTGAAGTCGTCATGCCGCAGGCCGAGGGTCAGCACATGGCGGTCGCCCTCGCCGAAGCGCCCGTCCCACTGCCGCCGTAGCTGGGCGTAGGCGCTCCATTGCCGGGTGCGGATGCGGTTGCCGGGCAGGGTGTCGAAGCCGGCGCGGGGCGGGAAGGGGTAGGCCTCGAGCGAGTCGAATTCCTCCGGGAAAACGGAAGGCCCGTAGTTCGTGCGGTAGGCCTTCTGCAGGTCCTTGTGCTCCCGGCGCAGACCGGCCACCAGCGACAGGCCGGGCGCGATCGCCAGCTCGCCGTCGTGCGAGAGCGTAAGGCTGCGGTTCTCCGAGCCCCAGTAGCTGAAATCCACCACCCGGCGCAGGCTGCCATCCGGCTGCAGGGCCGGGTATCCCTCGACGAAGTAGGAGCCGTCGGCCACGCCGCTCTCGCGCCAGCGCAGGTGGGTCTCGCCATGCCAGCGCCCGAGGACGAGTTCGTGGGCGATCCCGAGCACGCGGTCCGGCTCGCGCCACACGGCATCGTTCTGCACGGCATCGCCGGCATAGGCATTGCCATAGCCGCTCGACAGGGTGAAGGCCTGGGCATAGGCGCTCCAGGCGTTCCAACGCCAGCGCAGGTCGAGGCCCTGGTGGCGGTGCCGTGAGGCGTAGCGCCCGCCGAATCGGCCATCGGCGAAGGCGCCCCAGAGCCGGCGGTCGGCGTAGTAGGCCTCCGAGAAGGGCGCGAGCCCGCCCCGTGCTCCGTCGTCGAGACGGCCTTCGTCGTGGCGCAGGGCCAGGGAGAGGCGGTGTTCTCCCCAGCCCCGGGCGAGGTGCAGGTCGATGAGGCGGCGACCGAAGCTGCCGGCGCTGATCCGGCCGGAAAACGCGCGATCGACCCCGGCGCCGGGAGCGGTGACGATGTTCACCACGCCGACGAAGGCGTTCGCGCCGTAGATCACCGCCGAGGGGCCATAGACCACCTCGACGCGCTCCACCTGCGCCATCGGCAGGGCGGTGATGATCTCGTCCTGGTTGAAGTAGAGATGGTTGAGCGGCTGGCCATCGAGCAGCAGGAGATAGGGCACCGACATGGTCCGGCGCAGGCCGCGCCACTGGTTGCGCAGCCAGGAATCGCCGTAGGCGCGCGCGAGGTCCATGCCCGGAAGATCGTCATACACCTCCGACAGGTCACGGTAGCCGCGCAGTGCGAGATCCTGCCGGGTGAGCACGAGGATCGTGGCCGGGGCATCCCGCGCCCGCTCGGCCTGGCGCGAGGGCGCGACGACCACGAGATCCATCAGTTCTTCCAGCTCGAGTTCGAGCAGGT
Source organism: Silanimonas lenta DSM 16282 (assembly GCF_000429065.1). Taxonomy (GTDB): domain Bacteria; phylum Pseudomonadota; class Gammaproteobacteria; order Xanthomonadales; family Xanthomonadaceae; genus Silanimonas; species Silanimonas lenta. Next base: position 121,730 of record NZ_AUBD01000001.1, read on the forward strand.
CGCGTTCCGCCCGTGCTCCCTGGGCGATTGCCGGCTCCGGCCCGAGGAAGGCGAGCAGGCAGAGCAGCGACGTCCAGCGCGCGGAGAGGGCAGGCATGGCGGCCATCGGCGATGGGGCGATGGCAGGGAGCGTACTCCTCCCGCCGGGACTTGGGAGGCGTAGCGTGGGACGATTTCCTACAGGCCCCGAAGCATCGCCCCTTGCCGCTGCCGCGCCGCCGCTCCTAGGCTGTGTTCTCCCCCCACCCAACCCCCGTGGACGGAGGCGTTCCCATGATCAAGGTGTTCCTGCTGGACGACCATGCCCTGGTGAGGACGGGCTACCGCCTGATCCTCGAGCGCGAGACCGACATGGTGGTGGTGGGCGAGGCCGAAGACGGCGAGACCGGCCTGCCGCTGATCCGGCAGCTCAAGCCTCATGTGGTGCTCTGCGACCTGCACCTGCCCGGGGTGAGCGGGCTCGAGATCACCGAGCGCCTCGCCAAGGTGGAGGGCGGGCCGAAGGTGGTGATCTGTTCAGTGCAGCAGGACGGCCCGATGCCGCGCCGGCTGATGGCGGCCGGTGCCCATGCCTATGTCGGCAAGGGCTGCGATGCCGCCGAGCTGCTGAGGGCGATCCGCGAGGCAGCGCGCGGCAAGCGCTACCTCGCCAGTGAGGTGGCGCAGCACATGGCGCTGGCCGGGGCGCAGGGCGAATCGCCCTTCGAGGCCCTGTCCCCGCGGGAAATGGAGGTGGCCAAGCTGCTCTGCCAGGGCCTCAAGCTCGAGGAGATCGGGCGGCGGCTGCACCTGAGCGGCAAGACCGTGGCCACCCACAAGTACCGCCTGCTCGACAAGCTGGCGATCAAGGACACGGTGTCGCTGGCGCGGCTCGCGACCCAGTACGGCGTGCACGACGCCAACCTCGCTCCGCCCTGAGCTCAGGCTTCGCGCAGGCGGTTGGCATCGTGGCGGCGCTGGGCCAGGGTGCGCAGCACCCGGGCCATGGCATCGCCGATGCGGTCGTGGGCTTCGCGTGGCGGGCGCAGGCCGAGCGCGCGCTCGAGATCGGCGTAGCTGGCATCACGGGGCAGGGCGTTCAGTGCCTCGATGATGCGGTTCACTGCCGCGACCGTGGGGGCGAGTTCGGCCACGCTGCGGTTGGCCAGCGCAAGGCTGCCGCCGAGGGCCTTCAGCAGGACCGGGAAGGCCGGCTGCGGAGGCGGGGGCAGCCCCTCGGGATCGAGCCGCAGGGCCAGGGTGTTCACCCGCCGCTCGGCGGCATGCCAGCCGCTGCGGCTGGCGATGCGGCCGCGGGCCGAGATGTCGGTGGCTTCGATGCGTGGGATCGGGTCGATCGCGTCCATGGACCTGGCGGGATGTCAAAACGTGTCAATGCGTGAAGTCTGGCACGTCTTGCCGCCGGGAAGGTGAACGTTGCGACTGCAACCACCGCCTCAGGACGGCGGCTGCCGCAGCACCCGCCAGCTGGCGCCCGCCACTGCCACGGCGCCCAGCACCAGCACGGCCCACAGCACCCAGCGCCCGCCGGTGTCGGGTGCGGGTGGCGTCAGGGCAGCGCTGCCCCCGGCTTCCACGCCGGGCCCGAGGCGGGCAAGCGGCGGTTCCCAGCCCGGCGCCTGGGCGGCCTTGAGCATGGCCAGCGCCTCTTCCGTGCCCTCGAAACGGCTGCGCTCGCTGCCCGATCCGGCCAGCAGCCGGTAGGGCGGCGCCCCCGAGGCCAGCACCAGCAGGCGTTCCGGGTGGTACCAGAGGCCGAGCCGCGGCGCGCGGGCCGGGGCATCGAAGACCAGGGTGAGCGGCCCTTCGCCGCCAAGCACGGCCGGGAAGGGCCCGGAGTACAGCGGGCCTTCTTCGAGCTCGAGCCGCCACGCACTTCCCTGCAGCAGCGGGTAGGCCTGCGCTCCCTGTCCCTGTTCGAGGCGGAAGCCATTGACGGCATTGCGCTCCTCGAGGCGTGGTTCGACGGCGACCACGGGCAGCGGGCCCGGCGCCGGATACTGCAGGCGGCGGCCATCCTCCGAACCCGCCACGGCATCGAGCAGGTGCAGGCGGCGTGGCGGGCTCGCCGGGTCGTGCCGCAGGGCGTGCAGGGCCTCGATCGGAGGCAGGGTGGCGCCTCCGAGGGGCTGCAGGGCCAGATGGCGGTAGCGGCTGTGCGGGAGGGTCACCTCAAGGCGCTGGATGCGTCCTTCCCCTTGCCCGACCCGGAGCAGGGGGGCGGCGGGTTCGAGAGGCTGCCAGCGCAGGAGATCGTCCGAACCGTGCACGGCGAGGCTCAGGCGGAAGTCTCCGGCCGACTCGGGCACCGAGAACACCAGGGCGTCGATGCCACCCCGGCCGGTCTCGCCGGCATCCACCAGCCACTGCATCGCCGGGGCGGGCGGCGCGGCATCGATCCTGACATCCACCGAGCGGCGCCCGCCGTCGCGGACCTGGACCGCCAGCCGTTCCCCGAGGGGCGCCGTGCCAGAGGGGGCAAGCGCCTGCGGCAGGGGCAGGGCGAAGCGCTGTGCTTCGGGCGGTACCGGCGGTGGGCTGCCGAGGCTGATGGCAAGGCGTCGGCCGGTGGCATCCAGTACCGCAAGATCGCTGCGGTCGGGGCGGGTCAGGGTGGCGTACACCTCGGGGGTGAGCTCGATGGCGAACACCGGGGCCTCGCCCACGTCCTCCACCGGGAAGGCGCGGGCGAAGCGCTGGCCGTCCTCGGCATTGAGGCTGCCGGCGGCCAGCAGCAGGAGCGGCAGCCACCGGCATGGAGCGGAGGCCGGATGCGGGCGGGAGCGGGAGGCGGAAGACGCGGCAGGACGTGGAAGGCTCATGGCAGATCCGTGGAGGGAGGGGCATGCCGGGGCGGGCGTGGGGCGAGCCGCCCGACCAGCACCAGCAGGCCGCCGACGGCGAGGAAAGACACGATGCCCATCAGGTCGCCGAGGTGCTGGCGGTCGATGGCCACGAGCTTCAGCAGCACGAGGCCAAGCAGCAGGGCGCCGGCCGTCCACAGCGGGCGGCTGCCGCGGCGCGAGCCCAGCACCCAGCAGGTCACGCCGGCCAGGGACCACACCACCGAAAGCGCGGTCTGCGCCTGCGGCCAGCGCAGTACCGACGGCCAGTGATAGGCCCAGGGCATGGCCTCGGGCGACAGCGCGTGCCAGGTGCCGCGCAGGGCGGCCATCGAGAGGAACACGAGCGCCGCGCCGCCCAGCAGCAGGATGCCGGCCTGCCTGGGCGGACTGCCCGGCCTGGCCCGTCGCAGGGCCGCGAGCAGCCCGAGCAGGCCGGCGAGATGGAACAGTTCCAACGGATTGAGCAAGGGCAGCCAGGGCAACGGCGCCGCCGAGCCGGCAAGGCCCTGCGTGGCCCACCAGACGGCGCCGAGCAGCAGGCCGGCGAGCCAGAGGGCGAGCGGGCGGTAGCGCGCCGCTGCCTCGGCCACCGGCCAGGTGGCCCGGGCCGGATGGGTGGCGAGCAGCGCGGTGAGCGCCACCAGCGGCAGCCAGGGCAGCACCCAGTGCCAGCCCTCCCCCAGTGGCTCGGGATTCAGGGCCTGCAGGCCTTCGCGGATGGCAAGCCCGAGGGCGAGGACGAGGGCGGCGAGGCCGGCCAGGTGGGTGAGCGCGAGGCGGCGCGGGGTCTGGCGCAGCGCAGGCAGGGCGAGCAGCAGGCCGGAGGCGAATACCGGCAGCACGAGGCCCACCGGGCTGCGCCACCAGCCGGGCTGCAGGGAGAAGGCGAGGCCGAGGGCCGGCAGGGCCGTGGGCACGAACAGGGCGGGCCACCAGGCAGGCCGCTGCCATGGCAGGCGGCGCAGGGCGAGGGCGGCGAGCGCGCTGCTGGCAGCGATGAAGCCGAGCCAGAGCGCGGCCATGCCGGCCAGCCGCTCCTCCCAGGTGCCGGTCGCCATGCCGTGTTCCACGCCCAGGTCGGTGAGATCGATCCCGAGCAGCGCCCACCAGCCCAGGGCCGCGGCCGTGAGCAGCCCCCCGGTAAGGCCCCGGCTCGATCCCCGCTGGCGGTCGAGCAGGCGGGCGCAGGCCGCCGCGGCGAGGGCCAGCAGGGCGAGCGGCAGGCTGGGCCGGGCATCGCCCCCCGGCCCGAACCAGCTCCAGGGATCGCTGGCGAGGAAGGCGAGGCCGGCGAGGCCCTGCAGCAGCACGCCTCCCACCCGCGGCCAGCGGCGCTGCTGCACCTGGCCCAGCCAGAGCAGGGCCACGCCCTGCAGGGCCCAGGTCACCGCCGTCCACTGGGCCGAGAGTGCCAGCGGAACGGCGAGCGTGGCGAAGGCGAGGCCCAGCGCGGCCGCGCCCTGGCCCAGCACCCTGAGAGCCGGCCGGCGGCGGGCAAGCCAGGCCACCGCGGCATACACGAGGCCCACGCCGAGCGCCGAGAACGCCAGCGGCAGGCGCTCGCCCTCGAGCAGGGCCACCTGCATCGGGAAGGCCAGCAGCGGCGTGCCGAAGAGCAGGGTGGCATCGACCTTGCCCGGTTCCCGGCCACGCAGGGCGTAGAGCACCGGGATGGCGACGTAGAGCAGGAAGAAGCCGACGAGGAAGGGCTCGGTGCTGGCGAACAGCTCCGGCCGGAAGTGGCGCGCGCCCCAGGCCGCGCCGATGCCGAAGGTGAAGGCGAAGCCCAGCAGGTTCAGGGCACGCCAGGGCCGGACCCAGGCGAGCCCGAAGACGGCGAGGTTGAGCACCGCATACCAGCTGAACAGGGCCACATGGCTGCCGCCGCCGGTGGAGAGCAGCACCGGGGCGAGGTAGCCGCCCAGAAGGCCGATGGCGGCCAGCCAGACCGCGTTCTGGCGCAGGGCGAGCACGGCGGCCCCGGCCACCAGCACGACGACCAGCGTGAAGGCCACCGGGGCGGGCAGCAGCCCGGGCACACGGAAGGCCGCGAACACCGTGAGCAGCAGCACGGCGATGCCGCCGCCCTGCAGGCTGAGGCCGAAGGCCGGACGATGCCCTGCCTGCCGCAGGCCATAGCCGAGCAGGGCGAGACCAGCAGCAGCCACGCCGGCATAGCGCAGGGCCACCGGCACTTCCAGCCAGCCGGTACTGGCGGCGTAGCGCAGCAGGGCGCCGATGCCGAACAGCGACACCACCAGGCCGAGCTTCACTGGCACATTGCCTTCGAACAGGAAGCGGCGCAGCACGCCGAGAGCCGTCTCCAGCGGCGAGGGCGCTGCGGCCGGCGCGGCCCCGGCGGGCGCAGGGGAGGGTTGCGCGACGCCCGGGCCGGCGCGGCCGGGAACCGCCGTGCGGCTGGCCGGGGCGGAGGCGGCGGGGGGCAGGTCGGGCAGCGGGGGCGGTGTTGCGGCGGCCGGTGAGGGTGAGGCGGTCGGACCGGCCGGGGCGGGATCGGCGCCCGCCACGGGTGCTGCCCGGGGCGCGGCGGAAGACGCAGGCCGGGCTTCGAGGGCCGCGAGGCGCTGCGCGAGCCGGCGCTGCGAGGCGAACAGGGCGGCCAGCGTAGCGCCGGCGATGGCGCCGAACAGGGCGCGCGATTCCGTGGCGAGGAACGCACCGGCGATGGCCGCGACGATGGCCGCGACCATCGCAAGGGGGAAGGGCATGGGACATCCGGTCCTTGGGGGGAGGCTCCATCATCACGATGCCCGCCGGCCCGTCAATCGGGAAACTGCCCGAAGCCGTTTCCGGGCCCCGGAATCCGGCGGTCGCGTGGCGTGTGCGCCATGAACGACGAAGGCCCGCCATGGGCGGGCCTTCGCGAAAAGCATTCGGATGGTCGGGGAGACAGGATTTGAACCTGCGACTTCTACGTCCCGAACGTAGCGCTCTACCAGGCTGAGCTACACCCCGACGGGAGCCGCATATCCTAGTGCCGCGGACTTGGCATCGCAAGCCCCCGGGACAGTCCCACGCGCCGTCACCCGGAGGATGCGGGCCTGCCACGGGCCGGCGGCCGATTTGCGACAATCGCCGCTTTCGTGATTCCCGGAGATCCTGCGCGTGATCAAGCCCCGCACCCCGCCCGGCGTCCTGGAGCTGCTGCCCCGCGACCAGATCGCCTTCCAGCGCGTGCTCGACGTGATCCGCCGCACCTACGAGCGCTTCGGCTTCCTGCCGGTGGAAACGCCGGTGTTCGAACTCACCGAGGTGCTGCTGACCAAGAGCGGCGGCGAGACCGAGCGCCAGGTCTATTTCGCCCAGTCCACCGGAGCGCTGGAGAAGAAGGAACCCGGCCTGCCGGAACTCGCCCTGCGCTTCGACCTCACCGTGCCGCTGGCGCGCTACGTGGCCGAGCACGAGCACGAGCTCGCCTTCCCGTTCCGCCGCTACCAGATGCAGCGCGTCTACCGCGGCGAGCGCCAGCAGCGCGGCCGCTTCCGCGAGTTCTACCAGTGCGACATCGACGTGATCGGCAAGGACGCGCTGTCCGTGCGCCACGATGCCGAGATGCCGGCGGTGATCCATGCCATCTTCTCTGAGCTCGGCATCGGCAAGTTCACCATCCAGATGAACAACCGCAAGCTGATGCGCGGCTTCTTCGAGCGCCTCGGGGTGGCCGACGGCGCCCTGCAGATGGCGGTGCTGCGTGAGGTGGACAAGCTCGACAAGCGCGGCGCCGACTATGTGCGCGACACCCTGACCGGTGAAGGCTTCGGGCTGTCCGCCGAGGCGGTGGCGCAGATCCTCGCCTTCGTGTCCGTGCGCTCGAACGGTCATGCCGATGCGCTGGCGAAGCTCGAGGCGCTGGGCGGCGGCAATGCCACCCTCGAGCAGGGCGTGGCCGAGCTGCGCGAGGTGCTGGAGCTGGTGCGGGCGCTGGGCGTGCCCGAGGCCGACTACGCGCTCAACTTCTCGATTGCCCGCGGCCTCGACTACTACACCGGCACGGTCTACGAGACCACGCTGGACGACCATCCGCAGATCGGCTCGATCTGCTCAGGCGGCCGCTACGACAACCTCGCCAGCCACTACACCAGGTCGCACCTGCCCGGTGTGGGTATCTCGATCGGCGTGACCCGTCTGTTCTGGCAGCTGCGCGAGGCCGGGTTGATCTCCAGCGCCGAGAGCAGTGTCGAATGCCTCGTCGCGCTGATGGACGAGGCCGGCCTGCCGGCGGCCCTGGCGCTCGGCAACCGCCTGCGCGCCGGGGGCATCAATACCGAGGTGCAGCTCGAGCCGAAGAAGCTCGCCAAGCAGTTCCAGTACGCCGACCGCGCCGGCATCCGCTTCGTGCTGCTGCAGGGCGAGGACGAGCGGGCCAGGGCCACGGTGGCGGTGAAGGACCTGCGCCGCAACGAGCAGTTCGAACTGCCCGAGGGCGAGGTGGTGGCGGCCCTGAAGGTGGAACTGGCGCAGCAGCGCGCTCTGGCGGGGCGCTGAGATGGCGGGCGCGGGGGCGGAGAAAGCGGCAGGGGGGGCGGTGGTGCGGCTCGATGGCCGCTCGCTCACCCGTGCCGACGTGCTGGCGGTGGCGCGCGGGGCGCGGGTGGAACTGGATGCCGCGCAGCTGCGGGCGGTGCAGCGCACTGCCGATTTCCTGGTCGAGCAGGTGCGGCGGCAGGAGCCGCTCTACGGCGTCTCCACCGGCTTTGGCAGCAATGCCGACCGCCTGCTCGGAGCGCACCGCCTGCGTGGCGACGCCGAAGGCGATCCGTCGCTCAACGAGGAGCTGCAGGAGAACCTGATCACCAGCCATGCGGTCTGCGTGGGCGAGCCCTTCCCCGAGGAGGTGGTGCGGGCCATGCTGGTGATCCGCATCAATACCCTGATGAAGGGGCATTCCGGGGTGCGCGCCTCCACCCTCGAGGCCTATGCCGCGATGCTGAATGCCGGCGTGGTGCCGGTCGTGCCGAAACTCGGCTCGGTGGGCGCGAGCGGCGACCTTGCCCCGCTCTCGCATCTCGCCATCGTGCTGCTCGGCAAGGGCGAGGCCTTCTACCGTGGAGAGCGCCTGCCCGGCGGCGAGGCCCTGGCGCGGGCCGGGCTGGCGCCGATCCGGCTCTCGTACAAGGAGGGCCTGGCGCTGAACAATGGCACGGCGCAGATGCTCGCCACCGCGGTGCTGGCCGCCGGGCGCCTGTCGAAGCTCATCGAGCTTGCCGAGCACTGCGCGGCGATGAGCCTCGAGGCCTTCGCCGGCCGCCTGCGCGCCTTCGACGAGCACGTGCACGCCCTGCGCCCGCACCCCGGGCAGGTGGCCAGTGCCGCGCGCCTGCGCGAGTTGCTCGCCGGCTCCACGCTCGCCGACATTCCCTATCACCTGGTGCCGCGGGCCAAGCCCTGGCTGCCCGGCAGCTGGCCGAACGCGGCGCTCGCCGCCTTCCGCTTCGACATCGGCTGGGACTGGGTGCCGGCCGACCAGCGCCATGGCCGCGAGCGCTTCTATGAGCGCTTCCGGCCCTTCCGCGGCGGCAAGAAGCACCAGCCGCAGGACAGCTACAGCCTGCGCTGCGTGCCGCAGGTGCATGGTGCGGTGCGTGATGCCATAGCGCAGCTGGAGCGGGTGATCGACATCGAGCTCAATGCCGTCACCGACAATCCGCTGCTCTTCCCCGATCTTCCCGGCGCGCGCCATGTCGAGGAACAGGTGGTGTCCGCCGGGCACTTCCACGGCATGCCAATCGCCCTGGCGATGAGCTATGTGAAGGCTGCCATCCCGGTGCTGGCCGCGATCTCCGAGCGCCGCCTCGCCAAGCTGGTGGACCCGGCCACCAATGACGGGCTGCCGGCCTTCCTGGTCGGCAACGAGGACGGCACCGACTCCGGCTGCATGATCGTGCAGTACACCGCGGCCGCCATCGTCAACGATCTCGCCTCGCGCGCGCACCCGGCCACGGTGTTCTCGGTGCCCACCAGCGCCAATGCCGAGGACCACGTGTCGATGGGCGCCAACGAGGGCCGCCACGTGCTCGACATGACGCAGGACCTCGCCCGGGTACTGGCGCTGGAGCTGATGACGGCGGCCCAGGCGCTGGATTTCCGCCGCGACACCATCAATGCCGCCCGGCGCCTCGCCCGCGAGGCCGACCTCGGCACCTTCGCCGCCAAGATCGGCAATGCGCCGCCGGACCCGCATCCGCTGCGCCCGCGTTTCCTCGCCGAATGCGATGCCCTGCGCGCCGAGCTGGCCTCGGCGCCGGAGTTCGGCCCCGGCCCGGCGATCGCGGCCCTGCACGCGGCCTTCCGCCGGCGCGTGGCCTTCATCGACCGCGACCGTGCGCTGGATCGCGACGTGGCCGAGGCGGTGCGCTTCGTCGAGGACTGGATCGCCGGCTCCTGAGGCCGGCGGTCGGCGAGGCCGGCCCGGCCCCGGTGCAACCGCTGAGGCCCTGCCTCAGCGTGCCAGCAGCTCGACCCGGGCGAGCTGGCCGTTGCGGGCGTCGGTGAGCACGTAGAGCGCGCCATCCGGCCCCTCGCGCACGTCGCGGATGCGCTGGCCCCAGTCTCTCAGCAGTTCCTCGCTCGCCACCACCTTCTCTCCGTCCAGCACCAGGCGCTGCAGGTGGGTGAGCGCCAGCGCGCCGACGAAGGCATTGCCTTGCCAGGCGGGGAAGCGGTCGCGGGTGGCGAAGGCGAGGCCCGAGGGGCCGATCGAGGGCGTCCACTGGTGCAGCGGCTGCTCCATGCCGGCCTTCTCGGTGATGCCTTCACCCACCTTGGTGCCGTTGTAGTTGATGCCGTAGGTGATCACCGGCCAGCCGTAGTTACGGCCGGCGCGGGCGATGTTGATCTCGTCGCCGCCGCGCGGGCCATGCTCGTGGGTCCAGAGCAGGCCGCTCTGCGGATGCAGGGCCATGCCCTGGATGTTGCGGTGGCCGTAGCTCCAGACGCCCGGATGCACGTCGCTGCGGCCGGCGAAGGGATTGCCGGTGGCCGGGCTGCCGTCGTCGTTGAGGCGGAAGACCTTGCCCTGGCCCTTGTCGAGGCCCTGGGCCATGTCCTGCAGGCCGCGGTCGCCGCTGCTCACGAACAGCCGGCCCTCGCGGTCGAACACCAGGCGCGAGCCGAAGTGAAAGCCGGTGTCCACCTTGGGCGACTGGCGGAAGATCACTTCCACGTCCTGCAATGCCTCGCCCTCCAGCCGCCCACGCGCCACCGCCGTGCCGGCGCCGCCGCTGCCCGGCTCGGCGAAACTGAGATAGACGAGGCCGTTCTCGGCGAACTTCGGATGCAGGGCCACGTCGAGCAGGCCGCCCTGGCCCCGGGCGAAGACCCGCGGCACGCCGGCCAGCGGCCGAGAGAGCGTGCCGTCCGCCGCCACGAGGCGCAGCCGCCCGGGGCGCTCGGTGACCAGCATGCGGCCATCGGGCAGGAAGGCGAGGCCCCAGGGGTGTTCGAGGCCCGAGACCAGCGTCGTGACCCGCACCGTGCCGTGCTGGCTGGGGAACTCGCGCACCTCGGCGGCCACGCTGGTGGCGGCGAGCAGGGCGGCAAGGGCGAGGGGGCGCAGGCGGCGCAGGGGCAGGGCGGGCATCGGGGCACTCGGTACAGATGAGGAAACCCCGAGTGTTCCCGCCATCGGGTCAAGACGACGTCACACGGCCACCACATCCGCGTCCGCAGTGCGCGGAAGGCCCCGCCGTTCCGTGGGCGGCGCGGTCGGCGCGGGCATCGGCCCCGGTTTCGCGGGCACGGCAGGCGGGGCGTTGGCCGGACGCTTGCCGCGCGGCGTCACGGTGGGTGGGTCGAGCCTCAGCAGGCGGCCGTTCGCGGCGTCCACCAGCACGTAGAGCGCGCCATCGGGGGCCACCCGCACATCGCGGATGCGCCAGCCCAGCCCTTCGAGCAGGCGTTCCTCGAACACCACCGCGCCTGCGGCATCGAGCCGCAGGCGGTGCAGGGCGCGGCTGACCAGGCCGCCGACGAATACGCTACCCATCCACTCGGGCGAGCGCGGGTGTTCGTAGAAGGCGAGCCCGCTGGTGCCGATCGAGGGCGTCCAGAAATGCCGCGGCTGTTCCAGTCCCGGGGCATGGGTGCCGACCGATTCGGGGATGGGCCGGTCGTCGTAGCCGATGCCGTGGGTGATGGTGGGCCAGCCATAGTTGCGGCCGGCCTCGACGCGGTTGAGCTCGTCGCCGCCCTTGGGGCCGTGCTCGGTCATCCACAGCGCGCCGGTGCGCGGGTGGAAGGCCAGGCCCTGCGGACTGCGATGGCCGGTGCTGAAGATCTCCGGCCGCCACGCGGCGTTGCCGGCGAAGGGGTTGTCGGCCGGCACGCTGCCGTCGGGGTTCAGGCGCAGGATCTTGCCCTGGTGCTGGTCCTGCCGCTGGGCCGTGGCGTTGTGCTGGTTGTCGCCCGAGGTGATGTAGAGCCGCCCGTCCGGCCCGAAGGCGAGGCGCGAGCCGAAATGCCCCTGGGTGCTGAGCTTCGGTGCCACGCGGAAGATCACGCTGCCCGCCTCCAGCCCGGTGGCTGCGGCATTCAGGCTGGCCCGGTACACCGCGGTGCCCGCCGTGCCGCCGCTGCCTTCCTCGGCATAGCTGAGGTAGACCCGGCGGTTGCTCTCGAAGGCCGGGTCGAGGGCGATGTCGAGCAGGCCGCCCTGGCCGCGGGCGAAGACCGCCGGCACGCCGGTCAGCGGGCTGGAGACCCCGCCCTGCGGGGTGACGAGGCGCAGCCGCCCGGGGCGCTCGGTGACCAGCAGGCGGCCATCGGGCAGGAAGGCAAGCCCCCAGGGGTGCTCGAGGCCGGTGGCCACCGTGGTGACCCGCACCGTACCGAGCGCGCTGGGGGTGTTCTGGACGTTGGCCTGCGCGGCGAGCAGCGCAGGCAGGCCGGTAAGGGCGAGCGCGAGGGCGCGGAACGGACGCGGCATGGCGAGGGGCATGGCGGCGATCCTTTCGGGGGGGAGCACGAGCCTAGCGCCGCGGCAGGGCGCCGGGGTGAAGCCCGTGTTGTTGCGCTGCGTCAGGCGGGGGCGGGAGAGGCGGCGGCATGGGCCGCGGCGGCCTCGCCGGCGAGCCGGCCGCTGGCGAAGCAGGCGGTGAGCAGGTAGCCGCCGGTAGGGGCGTCCCAGTCCAGCATCTCGCCGCAGGCGAACCAGCCGGGCAGGGCGCGCAGGGCGAGATCGTCGTCCAGCGCCTCCAGCGCGATGCCGCCGGCGCTGCTGATGGCCTCGGCGACCGGCCGTGGCGCGCCGAGCGGGATCGGCAGGCGCTTGATGGTGGCGGCCAGCCGCGCCGGGTCGGCCAGCGCCGCGGCGGGCAGGCATTCGCGCAGCAGGGCGGCCTTTACGCCTTCCAGCCGCAGGCGGCGGCGCAGCACCTCGCTCAGGCTGCGGCCGCGGCGCTCGCGACTGAGCGCCTCGAGCACCACGGCCTCGGGCGTGGCCGGCAGCAGGTCGAGGGCCAGTCCGGCCTGGCCGGTGCTGCGCAGGGCCTCGCGCAGGTCGGCGCCGATGGCGTAGAGCAGGCTGCCCTCCAGCCCGTACTCGCTCACCACGCATTCGCCCTGGCGCTGCCGCGGCTGGCCGTCGGCGGCCTGCCAGTGGGCCCGCACCGGCTTGAGCGGGGCCCCGGCGAAGCGTTCGGCGAAGAAGGGCGTCCACGGCACGGCAAAGCCGCAGTTCGAGGCCTCCAGCGGCCGCACCGCCACCCCGCGGGCGGCGAGCCAGGGCAGCCAGGCGCCGTCGGAGCCGAGCTGCGGCCAGCTGCCGCCGCCCAGGGCCAGCACCACGGCGCGGGCCTCGAGGCGGCGCTCGCCCGCCGGGGTCTCGAGTAGCGCCCGGCCTTCGCTATCGAAGCCGCGCCAGCGGTGGCGCATGTGCAGGCGCACGCCCTGCTCGCGCAGGCGCGCCACCCAGGCGCGAAGCAGGGGTGCCGCTTTCATGTCGGTGGGGAAGACCCGCCCAGAGCTGCCGACGAAGGTGTCGATGCCGAGCCCGCGTGCCCAGGCGCGCAGCGCCCCGGCATCGAAGCCGTCGAGCCAGCGGGACACCTGCGCAGTGCCGCGGCTGTAGCGGGTGTCGAAGCCGGGGCGGGCCTCGCCATGCGTGAGGTTGAGCCCGCCGCGCCCGGCGATCAGGAACTTGCGGCCCACCGAGGGCTTGGCCTCGAACAGGTCCACCTCCACGCCCCGTGCCCGCGCCGCTTCGGCGGCCATCAGGCCGGCAGGGCCGCCGCCGAGGATGGCGATGCCCGGGCAGACCAGGGGATCGGCAGGCATGGGCGTGTTTCCGGGCAGGACTCAGGCGCCGCGCTTCGGCTTGCCCCTGAAACCCGGCTGGAAGTTCTTTCCCCTGTAGCCGCCCTTTTTCGGAACGCGCGGCGGGGCCTCGAAGGCCGCCGCATCGTCCTTGTCCGGGTCGTAGGGCCTGATCTCGAGCTTCTGGCCGGCCACCCGCACCTTCTTCAGATGCTGCATCAGGGCCTTGGGCATGCCTTCCGGCAGATCGACCAGGGTGTCGTGGCCACGGATGTCGATGCGCCCGATGTGCGCCGCCTCCAGGCCGGCCTCGTTGGCGATGGCGCCAACGATGTTGCCGGGCTTCACCCGGTGCTGGTGGCCCACGGCGATCCAGTAGGTAGCAAAGCCGGGCTCGGGCGTGCGCGGGGCGCCGGGTTTCGGCGGCCGCGGCCTGGGCGGGCCGTCCTCGCGGGGGCGCGGCTCCGGCCGCCAGCTCATCGGCTCGCCACGCGGCTGGCGCGGCAGCCTGTCGAAATCGACACGCTCCCGCCGCTCCTCGCGCTCGGCACGGGCCGGCGGCTCCAGTAGCAGGGGCGTATCGCCATGCAGCAGCTTCGCCAGCGCGGCGGCGATCTCGACCGCCGGCACGTCGTTCTCGCGCTCGTAGCGCTCCACCAGTTCGCGGAACACCCCGAGGCCTTCCTTCTGCCGCGCCTCGGTGATGCGGTCGAGGAAGCGCTGCACCCGGCGGTCGTTCACCGCCTGCACGGTGGGCAGGGCCATCGGCTCGATCGGCTGCCGGGTGGCGCGCTCGATGGCCTTCAGCATGCCGCGCTCGCGCGGGGTGACGAAGAGGATGGCCTCGCCGCTGCGACCCGCCCGGCCGGTACGGCCGATGCGGTGGACGTAGCTCTCGGTGTCGTAGGGGATGTCGTAGTTCAGGACGTGGCTGATGCGCTCCACGTCGAGGCCGCGGGCGGCCACGTCGGTGGCCACGAGGATGTCGATCCTGCCGTCCTTGAGGGCCTGGATGGTGCGCTCGCGCTGGGCCTGGGCCACGTCGCCATTGAGCGCGGCGGCGGCGAAGCCGCGGGCGGCCAGCTTCTCCGCCAGTTCCTCGGTGGCCTGCTTGGTGCGGGCGAACACGATCATGGCGTCGAAAGGCTCGGCCTCGAGGATGCGGGTCAGGGCATCCAGCTTGTGCAGGCCGCTCACCATCCACAGGCGCTGGCGGATGGTGGTGGCGGTGGTGGTGCTGGCCCTGATCGAGACCTCCACCGGCTCGCGCAGGTAGGTCTGGGCGATGCGCCTGACCGGCGGCGGCATGGTGGCCGAGAACAGCGCCACCTGGCGCTCCGGCGGGGTCTTCTTCAGCACCGCCTCGACATCGTCGATGAAGCCCATGCGCAGCATCTCGTCGGCCTCGTCGAGCACCAGCACCTCGAGCGAGGAAAGATCCAGCGAGCCGCGCTCGAGATGGTCGATGATCCGCCCCGGCGTTCCCACCACCACGTGTACCCCGCGCTTGAGCGCGCCGAGCTGCGGCCCATAGGCCTGGCCGCCGTAGACCGGCAGCACCTGGAAGCCGGGCAGGTGGGCGGCGTACTTGTGGAAGGCCTCGGCCACCTGGATGGCGAGCTCGCGGGTGGGGGCCAGCACCAGGGCGCCGGGCGCGCCCGGCGGACGGCGGGCGATGCGGGCCAGCACCGGCAGGGCGAAGGCCGCGGTCTTGCCGGTGCCGGTCTGGGCCATGCCCAGCACGTCGCGGCCTTCCAGCAGGGGCGGGATGGTGGCGGCCTGGATGGGGGAGGGCGATTCATAGCCGACTTCCGCCAGGGCCTGCAGCAGGGGCTCGGGCAAAGCGAGGTCGGAGAAGCGCAGCGGCGCCTCGTTGGGGCTCTGGGATTCGGCGCTCATGGCGGCCTCGATGCGCCGGCGCACGGCCGGTCGGGAACGGCGCGCAGTGTACCCCGTAGAATGCGCCCATGCCCCTGCTCACCCTGAATCGCGTCGACTATGGCGTCGGCGGCCCGCGCCTGCTCGAGGGCGTCGATCTCGCCATCGAGGCCGGCGAACGCATCGCCCTCATCGGCCGCAATGGCGCCGGCAAATCCACCCTGCTGAAACTGATCGCCGGGGAGATCGTGCCCGACGATGGCGAGCGCCGGCTTGCCGCCGGGGTGCAGGTGGCGCGGCTCGAGCAGGAGGTGCCTTCCGGGCTCGGGGGCTCGATCTACGACGTAGTGGCCGACGGCCTCGGCGCGATCGGTCGCGATATCGCCGAGTTCCACCGCCTGAGCCACGCCGAGCCGCTCGACATGGAGGCGCTCGGGCGGGTGCAGGCGCGGATCGACGCCGCCGACGGCTGGCGGCTGGAGGCGCGGGTGGCGGCCACGCTGACCCGGCTCGGCCTCGACGGGGAACTGCCCTTCGATTCGCAGTCGGGCGGCCTCAAGCGCCGCGTGCTGCTGGCCCGTGCCTTCGTGGCCGAACCCCAGGTGCTGCTGCTCGACGAGCCCACCAACCACCTCGACATCGCCGCCATCGAGGCGCTCGAGGCCACCCTGCTCGACTGGAAGGGGGCGATCGTCTTCGTGACCCACGACCGGCGTTTCCTCAAGGCCCTGGCCACCCGCATCGTCGAGATCGATCGCGGCCGCCTGACCAGCTGGCCCGGCGACTGGGCCAACTACCGGCGCCGGCAGGAGGAGCGGGCGCATGCCGAGGCGCAGGAGAACGCCCGCTTCGACAGGCTGCTCGCCCAGGAGGAGGTCTGGATCCGCCAGGGCATCAAGGCCCGCCGCACCCGCGACGAGGGCCGGGTGCGCCGGCTGGAGGCGATGCGCCGCGAGCGTGCCGAGCGCCGCGAGCGCACCGGCAACGTGCGGATGGCCCTGGCCGAGGGGCAGCAGAGCGGGCGCAAGGTGATCGAGGCGCGAGGGCTCGGCTTTTCCCACGGCGGGCGCTGCCTGGTGCGCGGGCTCGACCTCACGGTGATGCGCGGCGATCGCATCGGTCTTGTCGGCCCCAATGGCAGCGGCAAGACCACGCTGATCAGGCTGCTGCTCGGCGAACTCGCCCCGCAGGCCGGCGAGGTGAGGCGGGGCACCGGCCTGCAGGTGGCCTACTTCGACCAGTACCGCCAGGCCCTGCGCGAGGACTGGAACGCGCTGGACAACGTCTCGCAGGGCGCCGAGTTCGTGGAGGTCGGCGGCCAGCGCAAGCATGTGATGGGCTATCTGCAGGACTTCCTGTTCACCCCGGAGCGGGCCCGGGCGCCGATCCACAAGCTGAGCGGCGGCGAGCGCAACCGCCTGCTGCTGGCCCGGCTGTTCGCCCAGCCCTCGAACCTGCTGGTGATGGACGAGCCCACCAACGACCTCGATGTCGAGACCCTGGAGTTGCTGGAGGAACTGCTCTCGGACTATCCCGGCACCCTGCTGCTGGTGAGCCACGACCGCGACTTCCTCGATGCCGTGGTGACCTCGACCCTGGTGATGGAGGGCGATGGACGGGTGGGCGAGTACGTGGGCGGCTACAGCGACTGGCTGCGGCAGCGCCCGGCGCCCGCCGTGGCGACGACCGCCCCGGCGGTGACGAAGCCCGCGCCTGCGGCTCCCGCGGCCCTGGCCGTGTCCCCGCCCGCGGCCCCGGCCAAACGCAGGCTCGGCTACAAGGAACAGCGCGAGCTGGAGGCCCTGCCGGCCCGCATCGAGGCCCTGGAAACGGCGCTGGCGGCGCTGGCGGCCGAGTTGTCCGAGGCCGGGTTCTACAGCCGCGGGGCTGCGGCGCAGGCGGCGCATCACGCGCGGATGGCCGAGCTGCAGGCCGAGTTGGACGGCGCCTATGCCCGCTGGACCGAGCTCGAGGGCTGAGCAGCGCGGCGCCCCGGCGCCTCAGGCGACTTTCTCGAGCACCGCGCCCAGGCTCTTCGGCACCTCGCCCCGCTCGCGCAGCTGGGCCGCGAGGCTCGCCTGCTGCGCATAGGCGCTCGCCGCCGATTCGCGGCGGGCGATCTCGGCCCGCGCCCGCTGCTCCATCCGCGCCCCCTTGGCCGCCACGGCGAGGTCGGCCGCCGAGGGATTGCCCGGCGCCAGGGCGGCGCTCTGGATCCGGCGCCCTTTCTCGGCATTGGCCTCCGGGTCGTCGCCAGACTCGCTGGTGTCGATCTCCACGCTGCCGCCGATGGCGTAGCGCCGGCCATCGGGGCCGATGACGTAGCTGTACCAGGGCCCGCCCTTCAGCAGGGGGCCGGCGGCGGCCATATGGGCCTGCTCGTGTTGCCGCACCTCGCGGTCGCGGGCCTGCAGCTGCTGGATCGCCACCCGGGTACGCACGTCCTCCAGCGGATTGCGCGGGGCGCCCGGCGTCACCGGCACCGCGGCGCGCAGGGTCTGGGGCTGCGAGGAGCCGGGGGGGAGGGCTACCGAAGGCAGCATCGGCGCAGCCGTCTCCGTGCGGGCCGGGGCGGCCGCAGGTGCGGTGGGGACGATGGACGGGCCGAGGACCATGGGCAGTCCGCCGCGCAGTCGGTCGCCTACACCATACCCCGGCGCAGGGCGTCCTGTCGTGAACCGCGGCACGGTAAGGCGGGCCGCAGGGGAGGCCGAAGGCCATCCACCCGGCGTACACTTCGAGCTTTCACTCAGTCGCTGGATCGACGACCCCCATGAGCGCCCCCACTCCCGTCTTCCCCGAGCTTTCCGCCCTGGCCGAGGCCGCAGAAAAACAGGGGGGCGCGGCGCTCTCCGGGTTCATCGGCCAGTTCTACGCCCGGCTGCCGGCCGAGGACCTGGCCCTGCGTCCGGCCCCGGCCTGGGTGGCGCTGGCCGCCGACCTGCGGGCCTTCGCCGAGGGCCGCGCGGCAGGCCAGCCGCGGCTCAGGCTGTTCAATCCCGATCCGGCCCGGCATGGCTACGAGTGCAGCCATACCGTGCTGCAGATCGCCAATGACGACATGCCCTTCCTGGTCGACTCGGTGAGCATGGCGCTCGCCGAGCGCGGCATCGGCGTGCACCTGCTCATCCACCCGGTAATCGGCGCCGAATCGCTGATGCACATCGAGGTGGACCGCCTGCCGCAGGAGGAGTTCGCCGCGGTCGAGCAGGCCATCGCCAGCGCCCTGGCCGATGTGCGGGTGTGCGTGGCCGACTGGACGGCGATGCGCAGCGCCATGCTGCGGATCGCCGATGAGCTCGCCACCCGCCCGCTGCCGGTGAACGACGTGGTCCGCGCCGAATCGCAGGATTTCCTGCGCTGGGCCGCCGACAACCATTTCACCCTGCTCGGCTACCGCGAGTACCGCGTGGTGGAGGTCGGGGGCGAACGCCGCCTGGCCCCGGTGGAGGGCAGCGGCCTTGGCCTGATGCGCACGGCGCCGGGCCACAGCCCGCGGGCGGTGGCCGATTTCGCCCTCACCCGCCAGGGCGGCGAGCGCGACGTGCTGATCCTGACCAAGACCAATGCCCGTTCCACCGTGCACCGGCCGGGCTACATGGACTACATCGGCATCCTCGTCTACGACGAGAACGGCATCGCCGTGGGCGAGCAGCGCTTCCTCGGTCTCTACACCTCGGGCGCCTACAACCGCCGTCCCTGGGAGATCCCGCTGGTGCGGCGCCGCCACGACCAGATCATGGAACGCTCCGGCCTCGCCCCCGGCAGCCACAGCGGCAAGGCCCTGCGCCACATCCTCGACACCCTGCCGCGCGACGAGCTGTTCCAGAGCTCCACCGACGAGCTCTTCGCCACGGCGATGGGCATCCTCGCCCTGCAGGAGCGGGCCCGCAGCCGGCTGTTCCTGCGCCGTGACCGCTTCGGCCGCTTCTATTCGGCCCTGGTCTACATTCCCCGCGACCGCTTCAGCGGCGAGGTGCGCAACCGCATCGAGGCCGTGCTGCGCGAGGAACTGGAGGGCGAGCGCATCGATTCCAGCATCGCCATGGGCGAATCGCCGCTGGCGCAGATGTACCTCGTGGTGCGGCCGAAGTCCGGCGTGGTGGGCACGGCCGATGCCGCACGCATCGAGCAGCGGGTGGCGGCCATCGTGCGCAACTGGCACGACGGCCTGCGCGAGGCCCTGGTGCGCGAGCTGGGGGAATCGGAAGGCCTGCGCCTGGCCCGCCGCTATGCCCGCGGCCTGCCGCCCGGCTACATCGACAGCGTGAGTCCCGAGAGCGCCGCCCAGGACCTGATCCGCGCCGAGCGCCTCCAGGGCCCCGAGGACCTCGGACTCAACCTCTACCTCGACGAGGAGGGCCTGCGCTTCAAGGCCATCCGCCTCGAGCGCGTCATCGCCCTCTCCGATGCCCTGCCCATGCTCGAGAACCTGGGCCTGCGCATCCTCTCCGAGCATCCCTTCGAGCTCGAGGCCGAGGGGCGCAGCATCGCCGTGCAGGACTTCGTGGTGCAGCCGCAGTGGCCGATCGCCGACCTCGGGGCGGTGCGCGCCACCTTCGAGGAAGCCTTCGCCCGCACCTGGTCGGGCGAGGCCGAGAACGACGGCTTCAACCGCCTGGTGCTGGCCGCCGGCCTCGACTGGCGGCAGGTGGCCATGCTGCGCGGCTACGCCAAGTACCTGCTGCAGACCGGCGTGCCCTTCTCCCAGCCCTACATGGAAGAGGCCCTGGTGCGCTATCCGCTGGTGGCGCGGCTGCTGGTGGAGCTGTTCGAGGCCCGCTTCGATCCGGCCCGTGGCGCGGCCGACGGCACCCGCGGCGCGGCCCTGCGCGCCGCCCTGGCCCGCGTGCTGGCCCCGCTGCCGGAGGCCGAGCGCCATGCCCTCGGCCCGGTGGCCGAGGCCCTGGCCGCGGCGGCCGGCGGTGACCGCGAGCAGCAGATGGCCGCGGTGGAAGAGGCCCTGAACGCGGCGCTGGAGCGCGTCTCCAGCCTCGACGAGGACCGCATCCTGCGCGCCATCAAGGGCGTGATCCGCGCCACCCTGCGCACCAGCTTCTTCCAGAAGAAGGGCGGCACGCATCGCGACTACATCAGCTTCAAGTTCGACCCGGCGCAGATCCCCGACCTGCCGAAGCCGCGCCCCTACCGCGAGATCTTCGTCTACTCGCCCTGGGTGGAGGGCGTGCACCTGCGCTTCGGCCCGGTGGCCCGCGGCGGCCTGCGCTGGTCCGACCGTCGCGAGGACTTCCGCACCGAGGTGCTGGGCCTCGTCAAGGCGCAGATGGTGAAGAACACCGTGATCGTGCCGGTGGGCTCGAAGGGCGGCTTCTTCGCCAAGCGCCTGCCGCCGCCCGGCGACCGCGACGCCTGGATGGCCGAGGGCATCGCCAGCTACAAGCGCTTCATCAACGGCCTGCTCGACATCACCGACAACATCGTCGATGGCGCCATCGTGCCGCCCGTCGACGTGGTGCGCCACGACGCCGACGACCCCTACCTGGTGGTGGCGGCCGACAAGGGCACCGCCACCTTCTCCGACATCGCCAACGGCATCTCCGCCGAGCACGGCTTCTGGCTGGGCGACGCCTTCGCCTCCGGCGGCTCGGTGGGCTACGACCACAAGGGCATGGGCATCACCGCGCGTGGCGCCTGGGAGTCGGTGAAGCGCCACTTCCGGGCCCTTGGCATCGACTGCCAGAACCAGGACTTCACCTGCGTCGGCATCGGCGACATGAGCGGCGACGTGTTCGGCAACGGCATGCTGCTCTCGCGCCACATCCGCCTCGTGGCCGCCTTCGACCACCGCCACATCTTCCTCGACCCGAACCCGGACGCCGCCCGTTCCTATGCCGAGCGCGAGCGTCTGTTCCGCCTGCCGCGCTCGAGCTGGGAGGACTACGACAAGGCCCTGATCTCGAAGGGCGGCGGCGTGTTCCCGCGCTCGGCCAAGCACATCCCGGTGAGCCCCGAGGTGCGCGCCGCACTCGGCATCGAGGGCGAAGTCGAGCAGATGACCCCGGCGCAACTCATGAACGCCATCCTCAAGGCGCCGGTGGATCTGCTCTGGAACGGCGGCATCGGCACCTATGTCAAGGCCAGCAGCGAGAGCCATGCCGATGCCGGCGACCGCGCCAACAACGCCCTGCGCGTGGATGGCTGCGAACTGCGCTGCCGGGTGGTGGGCGAGGGCGGCAACCTCGGCATGACCCAAAAGGGTCGCATCGAGGCCGCCTTCAACGGCGTGCTGCTGAACACCGACTTCATCGACAACTCGGCCGGCGTCGATACCTCCGACCACGAGGTGAACATCAAGATCCTGCTCGGCGGCGTGATGGCCCGCGGCGGCCTCACCCTCGAGCAGCGCAACGCCCTGCTGGCCGAGATGACCGACGAGGTGGCCGAGCTGGTGCTCAACGACAACTACCGCCAGAACCAGGCCATCAGCCTGATGGAGCGCATGAGCGTGCCGCGCCTCGGCAGCTTCCAGCACCTGATCCGCACCCTGGAATCGCAGGGTCTGCTCGACCGCGCGCTGGAGTTCCTGCCCTCGGATGCCGAGTTCAGCGACCGGCGCTCGCGCGGCATCGGCCTGACCCGCCCCGAACTGTCGATCCTGCTGAGCTACGACAAGATCGTCATCTACAACCAGATGCTCGAGTCGGACGTGCCGGAGGACCCCTACCTCTCGCGCGAGCTGCAGCGCTATTTCCCAAGGCCGCTGCAGGAGCGCTACGCCGCCGACATGGAGCAGCACCGCCTGCGCCGCGAGATCATCGCCACCGCGGTGACCAACTCCATGGTCAACCGCATGGGCGCCACCTTCGTGCTGCGCATGCAGGAGGACACCGGCGAGCAGCCGGCGCAGATCGCCAAGGCCTACACCATCGCCCGCGAGATCCTGAGCGCCCGCGACTGGTGGGCGGCCATCGATGCCGCCGACCTCAAGGTGCCCGAGCCGGCCCAGATCGATGCCCTGATGGCGATCTGGCACCTGCTGCGCCAGTACACCCGCTGGATGCTCAACCGCCCCGGCGGCAACCTGCAGATCGCCGCCATGGTCGAGCGCTATGCCGCGCCGCTCGGCGAGCTGCGCCGGGTGCTGGCGGAGGTGCTGCCGGGCGAGGCCCGGGCGCAGTACGAGGCCAGCGTCGAGACCTGGACCCGCCAGGGCTTCGCTGCCCATCTCGCCGCTGATTTCGCCGCGCTGCCCTTCCTTGCCTACGGCCTCGACATCGTCGAGGTGGCCCTGGCCCGCGGTCTGCCGGTGGCCGACGTGGCGGCGGTCTACTTCACCCTCTCCGACGCCCTGCACACCAAGTGGCTGATGGACCAGGTGGAGCAGCTGCCGGTGGAAGGCCGCTGGCATGCCCAGGCCCGCGGCGCCCTGCGCGACGAACTGCAGTCGCAGCAGAGCGTGCTGGTGGGCCAGGTGCTGGCCGGCGCCGGCAAGGGGCAGGGCCCGGCCGAGGCGGTGGAACAGTGGCTCTCGCGCGACGACCAGACCCTGCGCTACACGCTGGCCATGTTCGCCGACATGCGCAATCTGCGCGGCATGGACTACGCCACCCTGCTGGTGGCGGTGCGCCGTCTCGGCCAGATCGCGGCCTGCGCCGACGCCGCCTGCTGATGACCGCGCGCATCGCCTTCCTCGCCAGCCCCACGCCCGAGGCGGAGGCCGCCCGGCGCCGGCTGGAGGCCGAGGTGGGGCCTTGCCCGCCGGCCGAGGCCGACGTACTGGTGGCCCTCGGCGGCGATGGCTTCATGCTGCAGACCCTGCACCGGCACGGCCAGCTCGGCGTGCCGGTGTACGGCATGAAGCTCGGCAGCGTGGGCTTCCTGATGAACCAGTACCGCCCCGAAGGTCTGCTCGAACGTCTCGAGCAGGCCCGGCCCACGGTGCTGCGCCCGCTGGAGATGGAGGCGGTGACCGAGGGCGGCGCCACCATCGGTTCGCTTGCCTACAACGAGGTCTCGCTGCTGCGCCAGACCCGCCAGGCCGCGCATCTGCGCATCCGCGTGAACGGCCAGTGCAAGCTGCCGGAACTCGTCTGCGACGGCGTGCTGGTGGCCACCCCGGCCGGTTCCACCGCCTACAACTATTCCGCGCACGGGCCGATCCTGCCGCTCGGCACCGACGTGATCGCCCTGACGCCGCTGGCGGCCTTCCGCCCGCGGCGCTGGCGCGGCGCCCTGCTGCGCTCCGATGCCGAGGTCGGCATCGAGGTGCTGGAACCTCACAAGCGCCCGGTCAGCGCCACTGCCGATTCGCATGAAGTGCGCGACGTGGTGGAAGTGCGCATCCGCGAGTCCCGTCACCGCACCGTCACCCTGCTGTTCGACCCCGAGCACGACCTCGCCGACCGCATCCTCAACGAACAGTTCGAGAGCTGATGAAGCCGCTCGTCGTCGCCATCACCGCCCGGGCCCTGTTCGATCTCGAGGACGGCCATGCCCTGTTCCAGCGCGAGGGCCTCGATGCCTATGCCGCCTACCAGCGCGAGCACGAGAACGAACCGCTGCAGCCCGGCATCGCCTTCCCGCTGGTGCGCAAACTGCTGGCCCTGAACGACCTGCTGCCCGAGGGCGTGCCGCCGGTCGAGGTGATCCTGCTCTCGCGCAACTCGGCCGACACCGGCCTGCGCATCTTCAATGCCATCGAGCATTACCGCCTCGGCATCGTGCGCGCCGTGTTCACCGCCGGCGCCGACACCCATCCCTACATTCGGCCCTTCGGCGCCCAGCTCTTCCTGAGCGCCAACCCGGCCAGTGTGCGCAGCGCGCTGGAGCATGGCGTGGCTGCCGCCACCATCCTGCCCACCGGCCGCCCGGTGGTGGAGCGCCATCCGCAGCTGCGCATCGCCTTCGACGGTGACGCGGTGATCTTCGGTGACGAGAGCGAGCGCGTCTCGCAGGAGGCGGGCTTGGCCGCCTTCCACGAGCACGAGGCCGAACGCGCCGAGGAACCGCTCTCGGGCGGCCCGTTCCGGGGCTTTCTTTCGGCCCTGCACACCCTGCAGCAGGCCCTGCCGGCCGACGACCCGCCGATCCGCATCGCCCTCGTCACCGCCCGTTCCGCCCCGGCGCACAAGCGCGTGATCCTCACCCTGCGCGAGTGGGGCATCCGCCTCGACGAGGCCCTGTTCCTCGGCGGCCGGCCCAAGGGCCCCTTCCTCGACACCTTCGGCGCCGACATCTTCTTCGACGATTCCATGCACAACATCGAGAGCGCCCTGCAGCACGTGGCCGCCGGGCATGTGCCGCACGGGGTGTCGAACGAGTAGGGGGCGTTACCAAAGCCCGCAACACCAAGTCCCCAAGCCAGGACTCTCCCGGTGATCGGAGGTGCGGTGATTGGGGGTCAGTAGGTCGCACTTGCCTGAAGCCGGTTCCATTGCAGCGGTTGACGGCGCCAGTGAGTGATGATGCCCTGAACAAAGTCGGGACGCACGAGTTTGGCTCGCGCACGTAACCACGCATCGTCTTCCCGACGCAGGATGAGACCCTCCGGAGGACCTAAGCGGTATTGGCTGGCACTTTTGATGGCGGCATCCTGCAACTGCTGCAGCGTGAAGCGGCCCTGATTCAGCCGAGCCATGTGGGGCACGCCGGCCGCCAACGCCCAGGCATTGCGCCGCGTCGTGCTCCAGAAGCACTGCGCGTTGCGGTCCCACACATCAAACACCACCCACCAGTCCGGCAGCTGGTCGTAATCCAATGAGTGGCGGGCAGCGCACCATTCCCCAAAGACAATCAAATGCGGCTCGAGCGCATCGAACAGACGCTCCTGGTGCTGATCCAGCCAAGCTGGCAGCCGGCCGAACTGGCCATGATACGGCGGCAACAACCAGCCGCCACGGTGCTGCACGCGCAGGCTGGCTTCCGGGCCAATCGAGAGGCCCAGGTTGGCGCCATCGAGCTTCTCCTCCACAACAATCTCGCCACTGAGGAACTCGCTGGCCTCTGGAGGGGAAAGCACCTTGTCATCGCGCGGACGCCCCGTTCCCAGCCAGACGAGGTGGGGCGTGTGCGGAAAGCGGAAAAACTCCTCGCTCATGGGATCGGCGGGATAGGGTCGTCAGGGTATCTGCCGCTAAAAAAGCGGCAGATGTCACGCCTGCAGAGAAACTCGACCCTCATGCCATGAGCGGCAAGACGCCCATGCCAGCGCAGCCATTTGCTGTCGGTGGCCTGAAGCACCGCAGGCTTACTTGGGTGCGCATGCGCCACAGCCACGAACTTGCGGTCGGGCGGATCGAACTCTGTGGCCAACGCCTTGTCGGGAAACTCGGCGAAATCGTTGGGAGCACGCTCAGTAAGAGCGACCAAGGCCACACGCTTCGGGTTGGCCTGATTCTGCAGGACCCACTTGAGAAACGCTTCCCCAACGCCTTTGCCCTTATTGGCGTCCAGCTTGTTCTGATACTCGCCCAGGATTCGGTGCGCATCATCAATGACGACTCTTTCACGCTTTTCAACTTCCTCGAGCCGCTGTACGCACGCCAGAACGCACTCGGGCGAAACCTCGGGATGACGCTGGCTGGCCACCAGCAGCACATTGGTGTCGATCACCACCTCAGGCATGCGTCTGTCCTTCACCCTGGATGCGCCGTTGCATGGCCGCTTTGGTGCGGGCAGTGATTTCACCCAGATCGTCTCCGAAGAACCCTTCCGGCCAGTTTTCGATTTCTCCAAAGATGTCCAGCTTGAGTTCCTCGAACTGCGCACCGGTCTTGCCATCGCGCACGAAGTAGATGGCCACTTCCTCGGGTTTGAGAAGCCCCTCAGCGACCCGGCGCTGCAGGCGCAGCAGGAAGTGTTCGGAGTGGCTCTCGATGACCAACTGGACGCGGCGCGGCTGACCGTCCTCATAGGACTGCACGGCACTGATGAACGCGTCAGCCAGCTCGGCCTGCACGCGCGGGTGCAGGTGGATCTCCGGTTGCTCCATCCACACGGTGGCATGCCGTGGCGCGTAGAACGCTTGCACCAACGCCGGCAGCACCTGCGAGACGCCAAAGCCGACATCCGTGAGCTTCACCTCGGGCGACTGCGCGCGCGTGCGCAGCACCACTTCGTATTCTTTGCGTCCCTTGGCGATGGGACGCACGTTGAAGCTGTGAATCACACCCAGATCTTGGAGCCAGGCAGCGATGAAGGCGTCAAAACGCTGGCGGCGCTGTTTGTAGCCGCGATTGAGTTCGCGCCCGGCATCGGTGGCAGCCAAGATGGCAGCGATGGCCAGCTCGCCGCGTACGCCCACGTTCGGCACGGTGTCGCCCGCCCAGTGGTAGGTGCGGCGCGGCGGTTCACGCAGCGGTCCCAGATAAATCAGGGCGTCGAGCAGACGCTCGACCTCCAACGGCAGCAGTGCCAGCGCATCGGCGTTCTGGTAGCGCGCCAGCGTCACGTCGGAGAACCGATAAAACTTTTCCGGGCGCTCGATCCCCCATTTTCGCCCCGGCGCGTGCACCAGGCGTATCGGATCCACATCCAACAAGGGTTTGCCGCCTTCATCGAGCCCATGTCTCACGCTGAGCGTGCGGCTGCCTTGCGCCAGCAATTCGTAGTGGAACGATTCGATTTCGGGCAGCCCCCTTGCGTCGGCCTTGAGGTTCGATTGCAGCCTCAGCACATCACCTGCGTAGCCCGATTTGGTCAACGGATCCCGGATCGTGACCGGCTCGGGCGGCCTCCAGCCCAGCGTGAAGCTAAGCCTGGCCTTGCGGTCATGACCATGCAGGCAGTCGTCAAAGGTGCCCAGATCAATATCAGACTGCAGATCACCCAGATGCAGCGCGCGTTTGCGGTCGGCGAGCCGAGCAGTCTGTTTCAAAGCCAGCAGTAAATGGCCGATACTGCTCTTGCCCGCGCTGTTGGCCCCAAAGATGACGGTTAGTGGCGCCATTCGCACGGAGCCGGTGTCCTGCCAAGCTTTGAAGTTTTGAATGTGCAGTTCGGTCAGCATGTTCGGTTTGAATCGCCCTGAATCACCCCAGCTTCTCCGGAGGCCATTCCATCTGAGTCACGCCGCCATGGCGTGACCCGTGTTACCGGCGTAGTGTACAAGTTGAGTAATTCCCCAGCCTCGCCCTTGGCCGATGGGGTCATGGCTAGCCAACCTTCTCGCCAGACTTACCCGGGCACCAGCCCCACCTCGGCGCAGCGCGCCCGCGTCCAGTCCTCCAGTGCATCGAGCAGGGCCTGCGCCTCGGCAGTGGCGGCGCGCGCCCGCGCCTCGGCCAGTTCGCTGCGGAAGGCGGCCAGGCTGCCTTCCTGGCCTTCGGGGTCGGCGAAGCGCTCGCGCCGCCAGGCGTCCCAGGCCTCGCGCTGCGCGGGATCGAGGCTTTCCGGCCAGTTGCGGGCCTGGTAGCGGAACAGCAGTTCGCGATAGCGCGGGTCGGTAAGGCGCGTGGCGAGGCCCGGCAGGTCGGCCGGGGCGGCGCTGCGGATGCGCGGGAACAGGCGCTTGTCGGCCTCCGGGGGAAAACCGTCGTAGAGCGCGCCGTCGGCATCGCCGGGCGGGAAGGGCCGCTCGGCGGCCATCACGTCGACGAGGCGCGCCACGAAGCCGGGGTGGGTGCTAAGCCAGGCGGCCCGCTCGGCGGCGAGGCGGGCATCGAGGCCGAGGGCGGCGAGCTCGGCGGGGCGCACATGCGCGAGCGGCAGCAGCACCGGGCAGCGGTTGGCATGGATGGCCTTGAGCGGCAGGCGCGGCTGGCCCTCGGGCAGGGCGCTGCGCGGGGTGTAGAGGCGGGTGGCGAGTTCGGTCTCGTCGAGGGCCTCGAAGTGGCGCGGGTCGGTATCGAGGTCGTAGGCCAGCACGCGCCCGGGCAGGGCCGGGTGGAAGGTCAGCGGGGCCACCAGAGCGGCGTGGCGGCGTTCGGCCGGGAAGCGGCCGGAGACATGCAGCAGCGGGGTATGGCCGGCCACGTCGCAGAGTGCCAGTACGGCGTGCTTGTCACGCAGGGTGAGGGCGTAGTCCCAGAGCCGAGGCTGGGCCTCGCGCAGGCGGCGGGCCAGGGCCACCAGGGCGCGCACGTCGCTCAGGGCCTCGTGGGCCATGCCCTCGCGCACGCCGTTGGCGGTGGCGAGGTCCTCGAGCCGGAAGCTGGTATGGCCATCCTCGCGCTTCGGCCAGACGAGGCCCTCGGGGCGCAGGGCATGGGCGAGACGAAGTACGTCGAGCAGGTCCCAGCGGCGGTTGCCGTGGCGCCACTCGCGTTCGTAGGGATCGAAGAAGTTGCGGTACAGGCCGAAGCGGATGAACTCGTCGTCGAAGCGCAGGCTGTTGTAGCCGAGGCTGCAGGTGCCGGGCACCGCCATCAGCTCGGCGATGCGGGCGAACAGCTCGGCTTCGACGAGGCCCTCGCGCTCGGCGCGCTGCGGGCTGATACCGGTGACCAGCGCGGCCAGGGGCGAGGGCAGCAGGTCGCCCGCCGGCTTGCAGAACAGGGAGACGGGGGCCTCGATCTCGCGCAGGTCCTCGTCGGTGCGGAGGGCGGCGAACTGGGCGATGCGGCTGCGCCTCGGGTCGCGGCCGAAGGTCTCGAGGTCGTACCAGAGGAAGTTCATGCGGCGCCGGCCAGCCAGTGCGCGGGCAGGGGCTCCAGCAGGGCATGCACCCGGCCGTCGAGCGCGGCGAGGTCGAGGGTGTCGATGTCCTCCACGCCGCGGGTGGCCTCCACCAGCAGGGCGCGCTGCACCCGGCCGCGCTCGAAGGCCACGGCATAGGGCGTGCGGGTGAAGCTCACCATGGAGTAACGCGGCACGAAGCGGCCGGGGTGGCGTTCGGCCAGCCGCAGTTCGAGGGCGCGCTGGCGCCGCCAGTCGGGGTCGTCCACCGAATCGCGCATCTCCACGTAGTTCTCCAGCGCCATGGCCTGGATGGCCTCGGCATTGGGCCGGCGCTCGGCCTCGAAGGCAGCGAAGGCGGCATGGGTGTCGGTGTGTTCCTGCATCAGCCGGTCGAGGGCGGCCACGTCCTCGAAGGCACAGTTCATGCCCTGGCCGTGGAAGGGCACCATGGCGTGGGCGGCATCGCCCAGCAGCACGGCGCGGCCCTCGAAATGCCAGTGTTGCAGGCGCAGGGTGGCAAGGCCGCTGGTGGGGTGCTCGGCCCAGTCGTCGGCGAGGCCGGGCATCAGAGCAAGCGCGTCGGGGAACTCGCGCTCGAAGAAGGCGCGGGCGGCGGCGGCATCGGCCAGTTCGTCGAAGCAGGGCGAGCTGCCGCGGTGGGCGAGGAACAGGGTGGCGGTGAAGGTGCCCTCGGTGTTCGGCAGGGCGATCAGCATGTAGCCGCCGCGCGGCCAGATGTGCAGGGCATCGCGGGCGATGCGGAAGCTGCCGTCGGCTTCCGGCGGAATCTCCAGTTCCTTGTAGCCGTGGCCCAGCGGTTCGAAGCGCTCGCCAAGGTCGATGTGGCGCTGCATGGCGGCGCGCAGGGCGCTGCCGGCGCCATCGGCGCCGATCAGCGATTCGAAGTCGATCCAGCGCACGCGGCGTTCGTGGTCGTCCACCAGTTCGGCGCGACGGGCGAAGAAATCCACGTAGTTCAGGCGCTGGTGGAAATGCAGGCGGGCGCCGGCGCGTTCGGCGGCCTCCAGCAGCAGCAGGTTGAGGCGGCCGCGGTGCACCGACCAGATGCATTCGCGGTCCACCCGGCCATAGGGCAGGAAGCTCGTTGCGCCTTCGCGCGGGTGCACCATGCGGCCGCGCATCGCCACCGCCTGCTGCAGCACGGCCTCGCCCAGTCCGGCTTCCTGCAGCACGGCAAGCCCGCGGGCGGCGAGGGCGAGATTGATCGAGCGCCCCCCCTCGTAGCCGCGCAGGCGCGGATCGGGGCGGCGTTCGAACACGTCCACTGCATGGCCGCGGCGGGCCAGCAGGAGGGCGAGCAGGGCGCCGGCCAGGCCGCCGCCGACGATGGCATGGGAACGGGCCATGCGATGCCTCCTCAGGCTGGATGCCAGTCGCGCACGGCGCGGGCGAAGGCCAGCACGTCAGTGAAGCGGTTGTAGAGCGGCGCCGGGCTGATGCGGATCACGTCCGGCTCGCGCCAGTCGCCGAGCACGCCGCGGGCGGCGAGATGCTCGAACAGGGCGCGGCCACGCTCGCGCCCGCCCGTCACCCGCAGCGAGAGCTGGGCGCCGCGCTGCGCCGGATCGGCCGGGGTGAGCACCTCGATGCAGTCGGCGAGGTGGGTCTTCACCAGGGCCTCGAGGTAGCCGGTGAGCGCCACCGACTTCCTGCGCAGGGCAGGCAGGGTGGCGGCATCGAAGAGTTCGAGCGAAGCGCGGATCGGGGCCATGGCCAGCACTGGCGGGTTGCTGAGCTGCCAGCCGTCGGCGCCGGGAGCCGGCTCGAAGGCGGGGCCCATCAGGAAGCGGGTCTCCGGGCGGTGGCCCCACCAGCCGGCCAGCCGCGGCAGCTCGGGGCGGTTCGCGTGGCGCTCGTGGACGAAGGCCGCGGCCACCGCGCCAGGCCCGCTGTTGAGGTACTTGTAGGTGCACCAGGCGGCGAAGTCGGCCCCGCTGTCGTGCAGGGCGAGTTCGAGGTTGCCGGCGGCATGGGCAAGGTCGAAGCCCACCGTGCAGCCCCGGGCCTTTGCCAGCCGGGTGATGGCGGCGAGATCGAAGGCCTGGCCGGTGCGGTACTGCACGCCGGGCCAGAGCACGAGGGCGATGCGCTCGCCCTGTTCTGCCAGCACCCGCTCGATGGCCTCGAGGCTGATGAGGCCGTTGGGCAGGTCGGCCTCCAGTTCGATCAGGTCGCGGGCCGGGTCGAAGCCATGGAAGCGGATCTGCGATTCCACCGCGTGGCGGTCGGAGGGGAAGGCGCCGGCCTCGATCAGGATCGCCGGCCGCTCGCGGCTGGGCCGGTAGAAGCTCGCCATCAGCAGGTGCAGGTTGGCGGTGAGGCTGTTCATCACCACCACTTCCGAGGGCAGGGCGCCCACCACCCGCGCCATCGGCTCGCGCAGCGTGGCGTGGTAGTGCATCCAGGGCCGCTCGCCACGGAAATGCCCCTCCACCGCGATCTCGGCCCAGCGCTGCAGCTCCTCGGTGATGGCGGTGGCGGCGCCCAGGGGCTGCAGGCCGAGGGAGTTGCCGACGAAGTAGTGCATCTCCCGGCCGTCGTGCCGCGGAATGTGGAACTGGCTGCGGAAGCGGGCCAGCGGGTCGGCGGCATCCTGGGCCAGGGCCCAGGCATCGTGGTCGAGCGAGAGATCCATCGGCAGGCGAGGAGCAGGGAAAAGCACGGTCGGGATGAAGATGCGGGAGCTCAGGCGAAGCGCGAGGCCGGCAGGCCCAGCCATTCGAGGGCGGTGCCGTGGAACAGCCGGGCCTGGTCGGCTTCGGGCAGGCCGAGCGCGGCGATGCCGGCCCCCGGCTCCTGCTCGCCGAGCGGGAAGGGATAGTCGGTGCCGAGCATCACGGTGGCGACGCCGGCCACGTCGAGCAGGTAGCGCAGGGCGCGCGGGTCGTGCACGCAGGAATCGAAGTACAGCCGGCCGAAGTACTCGCGTGGATTGCGCGGGTTGTCGGTGGCCACGAGGTCGGGGCGCATGCGGAAGCCGTGCTCGATGCGACCGATGGTGTAAGGGAAGCTGCCGCCGCCATGGGCGAGGCAGACGCGCAGCTTCGGGAAGCGCTCCAGCACGCCGCCGAAGATCAGGGCGCAGGCGGCGCGCGCCTGCTCGGCCGGCATGCCGACCAGCCAGGGCATCCAGTACTTCGGCATCGATTCCGCACCCATCATGTCCCAGGGGTGGACGAGGATGGCGGCGCCGAGATCCTGCGCGGCCTCCCAGAAGGGCTCCAGCTCCGGGGCGTCGAGGTTCCACTGGTTCACGTGCGAGCCGATCTGCACGCCCTGCAGGTCGAGGCCGTCCATGCAGCGCTCCAGCTCGCGCACTGCCAGGCTCGGGGCCTGCAGCGGCACGGTGCCGAGGCCGGCGTAGTGGCGCGGGTGGGCGCGGCAGGCCTCGGCGATGTGGTCGTTCAGGGCGGCATGCAGCTCCAGTGCCTGGTGGCCCTTCGCCCAGTAGCTGAACATCACCGGCACGGTGCTGATCACCTGCACCTGCACGCCGAAGCGGGCGTAGTCGGCGATGCGGATCGCCGGGTCCCAGGTCTTGGGCCAGATCTCGCGGAAGAACTTGCCGTCCTTGTAGATGCGGCAGCGGCCGTCGTCGCCGTGGTGGATCACCGGGAAGCGCGGGTCGCCGTACTTGGCCGCCAGATCGGGCCAGCGGTCGGGCAGGAAGTGCGCGTGGGTGTCGATCTTCAGCATGTCAGCGGGCCAGCCAGGCGGAAAAGGCGAAGTAGACCGGGATGCCGAGCGCGAGGTTGAAGGGGAAGGTGATGCCGAGCGCGGCGCTGATGCAGCGCCCCACGTTGGCCTCGGGCAGCGAGGCGCGCACCGAGGCCGGGGCGGCGATGTAGGAGGCGCTGGCGGTCATGGTGCCGAACACCGCGGCGCCGGCCGGCGAGAGTCCGGCGACGAAGCCGAGCGCGGTGCCACCCACGCCATGCAGCAGCGGCAGGGCGATGCCATAGGCCACGAGCCGCAGCCCGCCGCGGCCGATGCCGCGCAGCTGCCCGGCGGCCACCATGCCCATGTCGAGCATGAACAGCATCAGCATGCCCTGGAACAGCTGGCCATACATCAGGTTCACCGCATCGGTGCCTTCCTTGGTGGCCACGGCGCCGATCACCATGCCGCCGATCAGCAGCAGGGCGGTCTTGCCCACCAGCACCTCGCGTACGCTGTGCCACTGCAGCCCGCCGCCGCGCCTGGCCAGCGACAGGCCGAGCAGGATGGCCGGGATCTCCAGCGCCACCACCAGGGCCACCAGCACGCCCTCCGGCGCCTGCCCGGTGCGTTCACCGAACTGCTGGGCGGCGATGAAGGTCACCGCCGAGACGGAACCGAAGTGCGCGGCAATGGCCCCGGCCTCCAGCCGGCTGTCGCGCAGCCACAGGCGGGCGAGGGCGTAGGCCGAGGCGCAGGTGGCGAGGCCGGCCAGCAGGGTGACGGCGACCAGCAGGGCCACCTCGCCGAAGTGGGTGCTGCGCAGGGCCACGCCGCCCTTGAGGCCGATGGCGAGCAGCAGGAAGATCGACAGGTAGCCCTGGATCGCCGGCGGGATCGCAAGATCGCTGCGCAGGCCGCGGGCCACCAGGCCCAGCACGAAGGCCAGCACCACCGGGGAGAGCAGGTTGCTGACCAGCAGCTCCGGTGAGAGGGTCACGCCGCGCCCTCCGCGTAGCGCGCCGGCGCCGGATGCAGGGTGCCGCAGGCGGGGCAGGTGCGGTGGGCCTCAGAGCGGTAGAAGCGGTCGAACACCGCGCCGAACTGGGTCTCGATGTCCACGAGCGGGAAGCGCTCCTCGTAGAGCAGGTGGTTGCAGGCCGGGCAGTACCAGCGCAGGGCATCGAGCTCCTGCGGCAGGCGCCTGCGTTCGATCACCAGGCCCACCGAGCCGGGCCGGCGCTGCGGCGAGTGCGGCACCCGCGGTGGCAGGTAGAAGCATTCCCCGGCGCGGATCGGGATGTCGCGCGGGCCGCCTTCCTCCTGCACCCGCAGCACCATCTCGCCCTCGAGCTGCTGGAACCACTCGGGGCCTTCCTCGACGTGGTAGTCGTCGCGCTCGTTGGGGCCGCCCACCACCATCACGATGTAGTCGCCGGCGACGATGCACTTGTTGCCCACCGGCGGCTTGAGCAGATGGCGGTGTTCTTCGATCCACTGCTGGAGGTTGAAGGCATGGCCGAGCATGGGAGGGCTCCGGGTCAGTCGCGCAGCTGCGCGATGCACTTGAGTTCGATGGCGATGGGGGTGGGCAGGGCGTGGATGCCGAGCGTGGTGCGGCAGGGCGCAAGGGCGGGGTCGGGGAAGTACTCGGCCCAGACCGCGTTGTAGGCCGGGAAGTCGCGGGCCATGTCGGTGAGGTAGACGGTGACGTCGACGAGGTCCTCCCAGCGAGCGCCGCTGGCCTCCAGCACCGCCCGCACATTGGCGAACACCGAATGGCATTGCGCCACGATGTCGTAGGAGACCAGGCGTCCCCCGGCATCGAGCACGTTGCCGGGCACCGAATCGTCGGTGGGGTTGCGCGGGCCGATGCCGGAGAGGAAGAGCAGGTTCCCCACCCGCCGGGCATGCGGGTAGCGGCCCACGGCCCGCGGCGCGCCCCTGGCCTCGATGCCGCTCATGCCGGCATCCCCGCGGCATCGAGCCGGGTCAGGTACCGAGGCATACGTTCCTCGCCTCGGTGAAGAAGCGCATCGCCTCCCAGCCGCCCTCGCGGCCGAGGCCGGACTGCCGGGCGCCGCCGAAGGGCGTGCGCAGGTCGCGCTGCATCCAGGTGTTCACCCATACCAGCCCCACGTCGAGCGCGGCGGCGAGGCGCTGCGCCCGCCCGAGGTCGTGGGTGAGCACGGTGGCGGCGAGCCCGTAGGGCGTGGCATTGGCCAAGGCCACGGCCTCCGCCTCGTCGTCGTAGGGGTGCAGGCTCAGCACCGGGCCGAAGATCTCCTCGCTGGCGCAGCGGCTGGCGGCCCCGAGTCCTTCCAGCAGTACCGGGGCCACGAACCAGCCCGCGGGATCGGCGCTGGCGGCGATCCTGCCCTCGGCCACCACGCGCCCGCCCTCGGCCCGGGCCAGCGCGAGGTAGCCCCGTACCTTGTCGAACTGCGCCTGCGAGGCCAGCGGTCCTAAGCGTGCCGAGGCGTCGGAGGGCGGCCCGGCCACCCAGTCGCCGATGGCCGTGGCCAGCGCGAAACGCCATTCCTCGAGGCGCCCCCGCGGCACCAGCAGGCGCGAGTTGCACAGGCAGATTTGCCCGGCGTTCTGGAAGGCCGAGCGCAGCACCAGCTCGGCCACCGGGGCGGCGTCCACGTCCTCGCCGGCCAGCAGGGCGTTCTTGCCGCCGAGTTCCAGCGAGCACTTCTTCAGCTGCTCGCCGCACAGGGCGCCGATGCGCCGCCCCACCGCCGTACTGCCGGTGAAGCTCACCGCCTTCACGCCGGGGTGGCGCACCAGGGCCTCGCCGGCCACCGGCCCCGCGCCCTGCACGAGGTTCAGCACCCCGCGCGGCAGGCCGATGCGCCGAGCGAGCTGCACGAAGGCGCTGGCACTGGCCGGGGTGATCTCCGAGGGCTTGGCCACCACCGTATTGCCTGCGGCGAGTGCCGGCGCCAGTTTCCAGGTGAAGAGGTAGAGCGGCAGGTTCCAGGGGCTGATCGTGGCCACCACGCCCAGCGGCAGGCGCAGGGTGAGGTTGAGCCCGGCCTCGCCGTGGTGGGCCTCGCTGGCGAAGGTGCTGGCCGCGGCAGCGAAGAAGCGCAGGTTGGCCACGGCGCGCGGGATCTCGATCTCGCGGCAGAGCGCGAGCGGCTTGCCGGTATCGGCCGATTCGAGGGCGGCGAAAGCCGCGGCTTCGGCCTCCAGCGCATCGGCGAGGCGCTGCAGCCAGCGGCCGCGTTCGGAGGGGCGGAGCGCGGCCCAGGCCGGGAAGGCGCGGTGCGCCGCGGCCACCGCGTCCTCCACGTCGCCCGGCGTGGCCGCCGCCACCTCGGCCACGGCGAGGCCGCGGCAGGGATCGAAGACCGGCAGCACGCCCCCGTCGTGGGCATCGCGATCCTCGCCGTCGATGTGCAGCCGGTAGCGCGTGGTCATCGCGCAAGGGTAGCGGTTCGTCCCGCCGTACGGACAGGTTCGGGATGCTTCAGCCGGCCGAGGGGACACGCACCGGGCCCGCCAGGGCGGGAGGCACGGCCTGTGGCTCGTGATACTCGAAACCGAGGTCGCGTGCGCCAACCCGCGCCACCCGCGCGCCCACCGCCGGACCGGGCCCGTTGCGGGTGAGGAAATAGAGGGTTACCACGGCGCCCACGTGCAGGTCGAAACCGGCCGGGCGCAGCAGGGCGCAGCCGCCGCTGGAAAGATCGAGCACGGCACTGCGCCAGCCACGGTCCTCGCGGGCCACCAGCACTTCGGCGGCGAAGGGCAGGCGGGGCTCGTCGCGGCGTTCGGTCTCGTCCATGGGCATGGCGCTCCGGGGGTCAGAGGGCTCGGGTGCGGCCGCCGTCCACGGCTAGGGTGGTGCCGGTGACATAGCCGGCTGCCGGCGAGGCGTAGAAGGCTACCGCGGCCGCCACCTCCTCCGGCTCTGCGAAGCGGCCCGCGGGCACCTGCGAGAGCATCGCCGCTTCGACTTCGGCGCGGCTCTGGCCGGTGGCGGCCATGCGCGCCTCGATGATCTGGTCCAGTCGCGCGGTTCGGGTATAGCCCGGCAGCACGCTGTTCACGGTGATGCCCTCGGCCGCCAGCTCGCCGGCCAGGGTCTTGGCCCAGGCGGCCACCGCGGCGCGCACGGTGTTGGAGACCCCGAGCCCGGCCAGCGGCTCGCGTACCGAGGTGGAGATGATGTTGACGATGCGCCCGAAGCGCCGGGCGCGCATGCCGGGCAGCAGGCACTGCACGAGTGCGTGCGCCGCCAGCAGCTGCTGCTCGAAGGTGCTGCGGAAGGCCGCGGCCCCGGCCTCGGCGATCGGCCCCGGCGGCGGGCCGGCGGAGTTGTTCACCAGCACCGAGGCCGCACGGCCGGCCAGGGCCTCGCGCAGGGTGGCCACGGCGGTCTCGGGGCGTGCCAGGTCGGCCACCAGCGCCCGGTGCGGGGCGCTCCCGGGCAGGCGGCGCAGGGCGGCCTCCAGCGTGGCCGGCGTGCGCGCCAGGAGCCAGACCTCGGCGCCCATGCCGGCGAGGGCCT
This sequence comes from Silanimonas lenta DSM 16282, assembly GCF_000429065.1. GTDB lineage: Bacteria > Pseudomonadota > Gammaproteobacteria > Xanthomonadales > Xanthomonadaceae > Silanimonas > Silanimonas lenta. The sequence continues at coordinate 158,504 of NZ_AUBD01000001.1, forward strand.
GGGCCGAGGCAAGGCCGATGCCGGCCGAGCCGCCGCAGACCAGGGCGAGATGGCCGGCGAGCGGGGCGGCGCTCATCGGCGCGGCACCTCGAGCGCCCGCATCATTTGCGGCACGAGGTCGTCGTCGAACTCGCCCTCGGGCGGCACGAGATCCTCGAGCAGGATGCCCCAGCCGGCCACGTCATCATCATCGAGGCCGTCCAGCGCCCGGAACTCGGCGTCCATCAGCGCGGCACGCGCCGAGTCCTCGCTGTCGTAGACCAGCACCTGACCGTCGCAGTCGAGGATGTCGGCCACCCCGGACTCGCGGACTTGCAGCCGCGCCCACACCAGCATGCGGGCCGGGCAGGCCACCCACCATTCGCTGGCCACCACCGGACTGCGCTCGTCGGGTGCCGCGTCGAGCCCGCCTTCGATGCCGCTGTTCATGGACGTTCCCCCTCGTGGACGACGTGGATCAGGCGCGCAGCGCGATCATGACCGTGGCGGCGGCCAGGGCGAGGCTGGCGATCCAGCCACTCAGCATGCCCCAGAAGCCGAAGAAGGCCATGTCGCGGTCGGCGAAGGCACGATACCCCCGCCGCATCAGCCATGCACTGTAGGAAAAGCCGCCCTCCTCGGTGCCCGCGGCGAACGGCCACCCGCGGTCGCGGTGGTGGCGGTGGGCCAGCAGGCGGAAACCGAAATGCGCCGGCCCGGCCGAGCCCACCAGCCCCAGCATCAGGAAGAGCAGGAAATCCTCCACCGCTGCCGCCCGCCTCAGAACGTCGCCAGCCCCGGCGCGCGCGGGTAGGGGATGGCATCGCGGATGTTCGACAGCCCGCAGACGTACACCACGAGCCGCTCGAAGCCGAGGCCGAAGCCGGCATGCGGCACCGTGCCGTAGCGGCGGAAGTCGCGGTACCACTGGTAGTTCGCCGGGTCCAGGCCGAACTGCGCCATGCGCGCGTCGAGCACCTCGAGCCGCTCCTCGCGCTGGCTGCCGCCGATGATCTCGCCGATGCCCGGCGCCAGCACGTCCATGGCCGCCACGGTCCTGCCGTCGTCGTTCAGGCGCATGTAGAAGGCCTTGATCTGTTCCGGGTAGTTCATCACCACCACCGGACGGCCGACATGGGTCTCGGTGAGCCAGCGCTCGTGCTCGGTCTGCAAGTCGAGGCCCCATTCCACCGGGAACTCGAACGTGTGTGGCGCCTTCTGCAGCAGGCGGACGGCCTCGGTGTAGTCGATGCGCTCGAAGGGCTGGTCGATGAAGGCCTGCAGGCGGCTGATGGCGTCTTTCTGCCCCCGCTCGGCGATGAAGGCCATGTCGTCGCCGCGTTCCTCGAGCACGGCTTTGAACACGGATTTCAGGAAGCGCTCGGCGAGGGCGGCATCGTCATCGAGGTCGGCGAAGGCGATCTCCGGCTCCACCATCCAGAACTCGGCCAGGTGGCGCGCAGTATTCGAGTTCTCGGCGCGGAAGGTCGGGCCGAAGGTGTAGACCTTACTGAGCGCGAGGCAGTAGCCCTCGACGTTGAGCTGGCCGGAGACGGTGAGGAAGGCTTCCTTGCCGAAGAAGTCGCGGGAGAAATCGACGCTGCCGTCGGGCCGGCGCGGCAAGTTGGCGAAATCCAGGGTGGAGACGCGGAACATCTGCCCCGCGCCCTCGGCGTCGGAGGTGGAGATGATCGGGGTGTTGACCCAGAAGAAGCCTTCCTCGTGGAAGAAGCGGTGGATGGCCTGGGCGAGGCAGTGGCGGATGCGGCTGATGGCGCCGAACAGATTGGTGCGCGGGCGCAGGTGCGCCACCTCGCGCAGGAACTCCAGCGAATGGGCTTTCGGCTGGATCGGGTAGGTCTCGGGGTCGTCCACCCAGCCCAACACCTCGATCTTCGTGGCCTGGATCTCGTAGGCCTGGCCCTTGCCCTGCGAGGGCACCAGGGTACCGGTGGCCACCACCGCGCAGCCGCTGCCGAGCCGCGTGACCTCGGAGGCGTAGTTCGGCAGGGCATCGGTGCAGACCACCTGGATCGGGGCGAAGCAGGAGCCGTCGGAGAGATGGATGAAGCTCAGGCCGGCCTTGGCGTCGCGCCGGGTGCGGACCCAGCCGCGGACGGTGACGGTGCTGCCGGGGGCGGGTTCGCCGGCGAGGGCCTGCTGGATGCGGATGGCGCTCATTGCGGGAAGGAGGTCGTGCGGACAAGCCGCCGAGGATAGCCTGCGCGGGGCGGTTCACGCAGCCTTCCGCCGCTTCCGCGCGGCCCGGCATACAATCGCGGCATGGCCGTCACCCTGACCCCCGCCGCCCTCGAACGCGCCCGCCAGTTCCTCGCCCGCGAGCCGCAGGCCCTGGGGCTGCGCTTCGGCGTGCGCCGCACCGGCTGCTCGGGCCTTGCCTACGTGGTCGAGGTGGCGGCGGAGAACCTGCCTGGCGATACCGTGGTCGAGGCCGGAGGACTCAAGGTCTTCATCGATCCTGCCAGCCTGCCGCATGTCGAGGGCACCGAGATCGATTTCCAGCGCCGCGGCCTGAACCAGGAGTTCGTGTTCCGCAATCCGCAGGCCACCGGCGCCTGCGGCTGCGGCGAGAGCTTCACCACCCGCAGCGACCTGCCGGCCTGAGCCCGCCCGGTGCTGGGCTGGCTTGAACCAGGCGTCGCTTCCTGCCATAATCACGTGCTGCCCTGCATTCGGGCAGCCCTTGCCCCACGGCCCGGCCGGGGGCTGTCCGGCCTTCCGGCCGCCATCCACAAGGAAGCATCACATGCGCCATTACGAAATCGTGTTCATGGTCCACCCGGACCAAAGCGAGCAGGTCCCGGCGATGATCGAGCGCTACAAGAGCTCGATCGAGGCCGCCGGCGGCCGGATCCACCGCCTCGAGGACTGGGGCCGCCGCCAGCTCGCCTACCCGATCAACAACCTGGTCAAGGCCCACTACGCCCTGATGAACATCGAGTGCGGCCAGGCCACGCTGAACGAGCTGGTCGAGCTGTTCCGCTTCAACGACGCGGTGCTGCGCCACCTCGTGATCGCCCGCGACGAGGCCATCACCGAGCAGTCGCCGATCCTCAAGAGCAAGGACGAGAAGGGTGACCGCGGCGAGCGCCGCCGTCGCGACGACGAGGCCGAGGGCAACGTCGAGGCCGAAGGCGCCGAAGCCGCCTGACGACGCCCCAGACCCCGCGAATCACGAACCGGAGCGACCCCATGTCCAAGTTCTTCCGCCGCCGCAAGTTCTGCAAGTTCACCGCCGAGGGCGTCACCGAGGTCGACTACAAGGACCTCAACACCCTGCGCCAGTACCTCACCGAGACCGGCAAGATCGTGCCGGCCCGCATCACCGGCACCAAGTCGAAGTACCAGCGCCAGCTGGCCACCGCCGTGAAGCGTGCCCGCTTCCTGGCCCTGCTGCCCTACAGCGACAGCCACCGCAACTGATGAAAGCCCGGAGGCGGCGCCCGCGCGGCGTCCCTCCATCCCGCGTCCCAACGGACAGCACCCGCTGCGGGCCCCTGCGCCCGCTAACGTTCAGGAACCGAAGAAATGGAACTGATCCTCCTGCAGAAGGTCGTCAACCTGGGCGGCCTCGGCGACAAGGTCCGCGTCAAGCCGGGCTACGGCCGCAACTACCTCATTCCCTATGGCAAGGCCGTTCCGGCCACCGCCGAGAACATCGCCGCCTTCGAGGCCAAGCGCGCCGAGTACGAGGCCAAGGCCAAGGCCGTGCTCGCCGAGGCCGAGTCGCGCAAGGCCGGCCTCGAGGGCGTCGAGATCGCCATCGCTGCCAATGCCTCGCCGGAAGGCAAGCTCTACGGCTCGATCAGCGCCCGCGACATCGCCGAGGCCCTGACCGCCGCCGGCCACAAGGTGGCGAAGTCGGAGGTGATCCTCGCCGGTCCGATCCGCGCCGTGGGCGAGTACGAGGTGCTGCTGCACCTGCACGCCGACGTCGAGGTCACCATCAAGCTGGTGGTCAAGGCCGAAGCCTGATCCGGCCTGCCCGCAAGGCTTCCGCGACGGGCGCCGCAAGGCGCCCGTCGCCGTTTCAGGCCCCCATCGCCCCCGCGCTCCGGCAGCGGGGCCGCTGCGGCGTGCTCCGTCTCGCCACCTGAGACGGGACTCGGGTAGACCGGTGTTTCCCACCCGATACGCACCGCTTATCCACAGACTTGTCTGCAACTCCCGCGGCCTGCCAGGGCCTACCCTGTGCGACCGCCCGGATGCACTGGTTCACTCTCCATGGCCGCACGTCTTCCTTCCCGCCCCGTCGATCCCCGCGTCGAAGCCCTGCGCGTCCCGCCGCATTCGATCGATGCCGAGCAGGCGGTGCTGGGCGCCCTGATGCTGGATCCGCAGGCCCTGGAGAAGGTGGTGGGCGTGCTCTCCCACACCGATTTCTACCGCCGCGACCACCAGCTCATCTTCAAGGCGATCTCCGAGCTCGCGGAGAAGAACAGACCCTATGACGCCGTGACCCTGGGCGAGTGGTTCGAGGCCCATGCGCTCGCCGACCAGGTGGGCGGCACCGCGTATCTCGTCGAACTGGCCCAGACCACGCCCTCGGCCGCCAACGTCCGCGCCTATGCCGACATCGTGCGCGACAAGTCGGTGCTGCGCAGCCTGATCGAGGTGGGCACCCAGATCGCCGAGGACGGCTTCGCCCCGGGCGACCGCGAGACGCCCGAGCTGCTGGCCGAGGCCGAGCAGCGGGTGTTCCGCATCGCCGACCAGAACCGCACCGGGCGCAAGGACATCATCCCGCTCAAGGAGGCGATGAAGGAGGCTTTCGAGATCCTGCAGGTCCGCTACGAGACCCAGGGCACCGTCACCGGCCTGCCCACCGGCTTCCACGATTTCGACGAGATGACCGCTGGCCTGCAACCCTCCGACCTGATCGTGCTGGCGGCGCGCCCGGCCATGGGCAAGACCACCCTGGCGCTCAACATGGCCGAGTACGCCGCGCTCAAGAGCAAGAAGGCGGTGGTGGTGTTCTCGATGGAGATGTCGGCGAGCCAGCTCGCCTTCCGCCTGATCTCCTCGATCGGCCGCATCAACGCCGGGCGGCTCAAGACCGGCCAGCTCGAGGACGAGGACTGGTCGCGCGTCACCATGGCGATGCGGCTGCTCTCGGAGAGCAAGATCTTCATCGACGACGAGCCGGCGCTCTCGCCGGCCAAGCTGATGTCCAAGGCCCGTCGCATCAAGCGCGAGCACGACCTCGGCCTCGTGGTGGTGGACTACCTGCAGCTGATGCAGGTGCCCGGCAACAGCGAGAACCGCGCCACCGAGATCTCGGAGATCAGCCGCTCGCTCAAGGCCATGGCCAAGGAGCTGAACGTGCCGGTGATCGCGCTCTCGCAGCTCAACCGCGGTCTCGAATCGCGCACCGACAAGCGCCCGGTGATGTCCGACCTGCGCGAGTCGGGCGCCATCGAGCAGGACGCCGACATCATCCTGTTCATCTACCGCGACGAGTACTACCACAAGGACAGCCCGGACAAGGGGCTGGCCGAGGTCATCATCAGCAAGCACCGAAACGGCGCCACCGGCACGGTGAAGCTGAAGTTCTTCGGCGAGTACACCCGCTTCGACAACCTGGCCCGCGACGCGGAGGGCCGCTTCGAGTAGCCGCGGGCTGCGGCTCAGCCGGCCATGGCCGGCTCGCCACCGGTGTATTCCCGCGGGATGCGTTCGTTCAGGCCGGTCAGGATCTCGTAGGGGATGGTGCCGGCGGCCTTTGCCACCGCCTCGACGCGGATCGACTCTCCGCCCTGCGTCCCGATCAGCACCACCTCGTCCTCGTTGTAGGCCGTGCCCTGCGGCCCCAGGTCCACCATGAACTGGTCCATGCAGATGCGTCCGACGATGGGGCGGCGGATGCCGCGCACCAGCACCTCGCCGCGCGAGGACAGGGCCCGCGGCCAGCCATCGCCATAGCCGATCGGGATGGTGACCACGCGGGTGTCGGTCGCGGCATGCCAGGAGGCGCCATAGCTCACCGAGGCCCCGGCCCGTACCACCTTGAAGTAGACCACCCGCGAGTGCAGGGCGAGGGCCGGGCGCAGGGGCAGGGCAGGGCGCGAGGCCGGGTCGGGCAGCACGCCATAGAGCGCGATGCCCGGTCGCACCAGGTCGAGCCAGGTCTCGGGGAAATGCAGCACGCCCCCGGAGTTCGCCAGGTGGCGCAGCGGCATGGGGGCACCGAGGCGCTCGAAATGGGCGCAGGCCTCGAGGAAGCGCTCCAGCTGCCGGGCCGTCATCGGGTGGCCGGGGTCGTCGGCGCAGGCCAGGTGCGAGTAGATCCCCTTGATCCGGCACCAGCGCGAGGCCAGCGCGGCCTCGATGAAGGGGGCGGCGGAATAGCTGTGCACCCCGATGCGCTCCATGCCGGTATCGATCTTCAGGTGCACCGTGGCCGGTCGTCCGAGCTGCTCGGCCGCGGCCTCCACCTGCCGCAGCTTGTCGATCGAGGAGACGGTGATCTCGAGCTCGTGGGCGATGAACTCCGGGGCCTGGCGGCCGAAGATGCCGCCCATCACCAGGATCGGCACCCGGATGCCGGCACGGCGCAGGGCGATGCCCTCCTCGACGAAGGCCACCCCGAGCTGCTCGACGCCCCGGGCTTCCAGGTGCCGGGCCACCGGCACCAGTCCGTGGCCGTAGGCATTGGCCTTGACGATGCCCATCACCGGCCGGCCGGTATGGGCACGGATGGCGTCGAGGTTGTGGCCGATGGCCCCGAGGTCTACCCGGATGCGGGTGGGGCGCTGGCTCAAAGGATCACTCATCCGCCGATTGTAGGCAGCCCGGGGCCTCCGGCGACGCGCCTTGCACGCCGCCGCCCCCAGACTGCCGCGATGCCGCCCCCTCTTCGCCATCTCGTCGTCGTGCTCGGCGACCAGCTCGATCCCGGCTCGCCGGCCTTCGAGGGCTTCGACCCCGAGCGCGACGCGGTGTGGATGGCCGAGGTGGCGCACGAGGCCACCCAGGTCTGGTCGAGCAAGCCGCGCATCGCCCTCTTCCTCGCCGCCATGCGGCGGTTCCGCGATGCCCTGCGGGCCCGCGGCATCACCGTGCATTACCGGGCGCTCGATGCCCATGCGGCCCCGACCCTGGAGGCGGCGCTGGAGGAGGATCTTGGCCGGCTACGCCCGCAGGCGGTGCTGGCCCTGACACCGGGCGAGTGGCGGCTCTCGCGCTCGCTGCCGGCCGCCTGCGCCCGCGCCGGCGTCCCCTGGATCGAGCGCGACGACACCCATTTCCTCTGCAGCCGCGAGACCTTCGCCCGCTGGGCCCGGGGGCGGCGCGAGTACCGCATGGAGTTCTTCTACCGCGAGATGCGGCGCTGGCACGGTGTGTTGATGGATGGCGAGCAGCCGGTGGGCGGGCGCTGGAACTTCGATGCCGAGAACCGCGAGGCCTTCGATGCCCGGGGGCCCGGTTTCCTGCCGGCCCCGCGGCGCTTCTTGCCGGATGATTCCACCCGCGAGGTGCTGGCCCTCGTGGAGCGCCGCTTCCCCGGCCACCCGGGCTCGCTGGCGCAGTTCGACTGGCCGCTCGACCCCGCGCAGGCCGAGGCGGCGCTGCAGGACTTCATCGCCCACCGCCTGCCGCTGTTCGGGCGCTGGCAGGACGCGATGTGGACCGGCGAGCCCTGGCTCTACCACTCGCGGATCAGCGCCGCGCTCAACCTCAAGCTGCTCGATCCGCGCCGGGTGATCGCGGCGGCGGTGCAGGCCTGGCAGGCCGGCGAGGCCCCGCTGCCGGCGGTGAAGGGCTTCGTGCGCCAGGTGCTCGGCTGGCGCGAGTTCGTGCGCGGCCTGTACTGGCTGCGCATGCCGGCCTTCCTCGAGGACAACGCCCTCGACGCCCATGCCCCGCTGCCGGCCTTCTACTGGACCGGCGAGACCGAGATGCGCTGCCTGAAGGAGGCGATCGGGCAGACGCTGGAGTACGGCTACGCCCACCACATCCAGCGCCTGATGGTGACCGGCCTGTTCGCCCAGCTGCTCGGGGTGGCGCCGAAGCAGGTCCACGCCTGGTACCTCGCGGTCTACGTCGATGCGGTGGAATGGGTGGAGCTGCCGAACGTGCTGGGCATGAGCCAGTACGCCGACGGTGGGCGCATGACCAGCAAGCCCTACGTGGCGAGCGGCAGGTACATCGAGCGCATGTCGAACTACTGCGCGCACTGTCCCTACGACCCCGCCAGGGCCACCGGCCCCGAGGCCTGCCCCTTTACCACGCTGTACTGGGACTTCCTCGACCGCCACCGGGCGCGCTTCGAGCGCCACCCGCGCACCGCCCTGCAGTGGAAGCACCTCGCCCGCAAGCCGGAGGCGGAACTCGCCGCCATCCGCGGGGCCGCCGCCGCGCTGCGTGCCCGGCTGGGCGGCGGCACGGAGCCCGTCACGCCGGCCGCGCGCCCGAATCCGCATTCCACGGTGCCGATGAACGATCCTTTCGAGGACACGATGCCATGACGAATACCTGCCTCATCACCGGCGGCTCTGGCGGGCTGGCGCGCGCCCTGGCCGCGCTCCTCCGCGCCGAGGGCTGGCAGCTGGCCCGCGCCGGCCGCCGCCACGAGACCCTGCAGCCCGACGAGGGCGACCTGCTGATCGAAGCCGATGTCTCGACGGAAGCCGGCGCGCTGCTGGCGGTGGCCGAGGCCAGCACGCGCTTCGGGGCGCCCCCCACGGCGGTGGTGAATGCCGCCGGCGCCCTGCTGCTCGCGCCGCTCACCCGCACCAGCGAGGCACAGTACCGCGAGTGCCTGGCCGCCAACCTCGACACCGCCTTCTTCACCGCCAAGGCCTACGTGGGCGCGCTGCAGCAGGCGCAGAAGGCCGGGGGCAGCGGGGCAGGGCGGCTGCTGCTGTTCTCCTCGGTGGCGGCCGGCATCGGCGTGGGCAACCATGCCGCGATCGCCATGGCCAAGGGCGCCATCGAGGCCTTGGTGCGCTCGCTGGCGGCCGACCACTCGGCCATGGGCCTGCGCGTCAACGCCATCGCCCCCGGTCTCATGGAAACCCCGCTCACCGCCAGGCTGCTGTCCAACGAGGCGGCGAGGAAGGCCATCACCGCGCAGTATCCGCTCGGCCGGCATGGCGAGGCCGCGGATGCGGCGCGGCTGGCCGCCTTCCTGCTCGGCCCGGGCGGCGACTGGATCACCGGGCAGGTGATCGCCCTCGATGGCGGCTTCACTGCCGTCCGCCCGCTGCTGAGGGCCGGCGCATGAGCCGCGCCCTCGTCTGGTTCCGCCGCGACCTGCGGCTCGACGACCATCCGGCCCTGCAGGCGGCGATCGAGGCCGGGCATGCACCCGTGCCGGTCTACATCCATGCTCCGGAGGAGGAGGCGCCCTGGGCGCCGGGGGCTGCCTCGAGGGTCTGGCTGGAGCGTTCGCTGCACTCGCTTCGCGCGTCGCTGCGTGGCCTCGGCAGCGACCTCATCCTCCGCCGCGGCCCGAGCACCGAGACCCTGCTCGCGCTCGCGGCCGAATGCGGGGCCGAGGCGGTGTACTGGCATCGCCTCTACGAGCCGGCCAGCATCGCCCGCGACACCGCCACCAAGGCGGCGCTGAAGGCGCGCGGCCTGCACGTCGAAAGCCTCAACGGCAGCCTGCTGGCGGAGCCCTGGGAGGTGAAGACCGGCAGCGGCGAGCCCTACCGCGTGTTCACCCCGTTCTGGAAGAACGCCCGGCAGCGCCTCGAGGGGCTTTCCCCCCTGCCGGCGCCGGCATCCCTGCCGCCGCTGCCGCCTCTGGCCTCGCTCGAGCCCGAGGCCCTGGACCTGCGCCCGCCGGCCCGCGAAGGGGGCTGGGATCTCGGCTTCTGGCGGTACTGGCAGCCCGGCGAGGCCGGAGCCGCCGATCTGCTGGAGGCCTTCCTCGAGGGCGCGCTGCACGGCTACAAGGCGCAGCGCAACTTCCCCGACCGCACCGGCACCTCGAAGCTCTCGCCGCACCTGCACTTCGGCGAAATCTCGCCGCGGCGCATCGTCTCGGCCCTGCAGACGGCCCGCGTCCCGGCGGCCTCCCGGCCCGACCTCGACCACTATCTGTCGGAACTGGGCTGGCGCGAGTTCAGCCACCACCTGCTGTTCCACTTCCCGCATACCCCGGAGCAGAACCTCAACCCACGCTTCGAGGACTTCCGCTGGGCCGAGGTGGACGAGACCCGGCTGGCGGCCTGGCAGCGCGGCCGCACCGGCGTGCCGATCGTCGATGCCGGCATGCGCGAGCTCTGGGCCACGGGCTGGATGCACAACCGCGTGCGCATGGTCGTGGCGAGCTTCCTCACCAAGAACCTGCGCTACCACTGGCAGCACGGGGCGCGCTGGTTCTGGGACACCCTGCTCGATGCCGACCTGGCCAACAACACCCAGGGCTGGCAGTGGACCGCCGGCACCGGGGCCGATGCCGCGCCGTACTTCCGGATCTTCAGCCCGGTCTCGCAGGCCCAGAAGTTCGATCCGGACGGGGCCTACATCAGGCAGTGGGTGCCCGAACTCGCGGCACTGCCCGCAGCAGCACTGGCAGAGCCCTGGACGCACGGCGAGCTGCTGCGGCGCCTGGCTCCCGGCTACCCGCGCACGCCCATCGTCGATCTCAAGGCCAGCCGCGCCGAAGCCCTGGCGGCCTATTCGGGGCCGAAGACCCTGCCGCCCGACGACGCGCGTTGACGCCCCGAGAAGCGGCGCGGCATCCTGCCGCAGAAGCCGGGGAGGGCGTGATGTCGAAGCAGGCGAAGGCGCGGAAACCCAGAGAGAAGCGGGGCGGAGCCAGGCCGGCACCGGCGCCTCCGGCAGCGCCGTCCGCCGAGGGCGCGGCACCGCTGCGCCGGCGCCGGCGCGAGCCGATGTCGCGGGTCGATACCGCCTGGCTGCGCATGGAGCGCAGCACCAACCTGATGATGATCTCGGCGGTGATGATGTTCGAGGAGCCGATGTCGCTGGAACGGCTCAAGAAGGTCGTCCGCGAACGCTTCCTCGCCTATCCGCGCTTCCGCCAGAAGGTGGTGGAGACGGCGATGGGCCCGGCCTGGGAAACCGATGCCGACTTCGACATCGACTGGCATGTGCGGCTCTCCGCCCTGCCGGGGCGGGGCGGCAAGCGCGAGCTCGAGCGCTTCGTCAGCCAGATGGCGAGCACGCCGCTCGACCAGACCAAGCCGCTCTGGCAGTTCCATCTCGTCGAGCGCTATGGCGGCGGCTCGGCCCTGGTCTGCCGCATCCACCACTGCTATGCCGATGGCATCGCCCTGGTGCAGGTGCTGCTCTCGATGACCGATGTCGAGGCCCGTCCCGCCAAGGCCGAACCGCTCACCCGGCGCTGGCTGAAGAAGGAGGAGCACGCCAAGGTGGCGCAGCGCGTGGGGGCCATCGGCCGCTACGTGCAGATGGGCGAGAAAATGCTGGAGAAGGGCATGGACTTCGCCCGAGATCCCTCGCTGGCCGGGGTGCTGGCCAACGAGGGGCTGGAACTGGCCAAGGAGCTCGCCTACGCGCTGGCGCTGGAGGACGACCCGCCCACGGTGCTGAAGATGCCGCTGGGGGTGAGCAAACGCTGCGCCTGGGCCGAACCGCTGGCGCTCTCCGACGTGAAGGCAGTGGGCCGGGCCTTCCACTGTACGGTGAACGACGTGCTGCTGGCCTCGGTGGCCGGCGCCCTGCGCAGCTATCTCATCGAGCGCGGCGAAGTGCTGGATGGCCGCAACATCCGCGTCACCGTGCCGGTGAACCTGCGGCCGCTGGAACATGCCAGGCAGCTCGGCAACCACTTCGGCCTCGTCTTCCTCGAACTGCCGGTGGGCGAGCCGAATCCGGTGGCCCGCCTGCAGGCAGTGGCCGCCAACATGCGCCAGCTCAGGAAGTCGCGGCAGGCGGTGATGGCCTTCGGTCTGCTCGCCGCGCTCGGCATGGCGCCCACCGCGGTGCAGCGGCTGGCGCTCGAGCTGTTCTCGCGCAAGGCCACGGCGGTGGCCACCAACGTGCCGGGGCCGCAGAGCCCGCTCTACCTCGCCGGCTGCCGGATCAAGGACATGATGTTCTGGGTGCCGCAGACCGGCGGCATCGGCATCGGCGTGTCCATCCTCAGCTACAACGGCCAGGTGCATTTCGGCCTGATCGCCGATGCCAAGCTGATGCCCGACCCGGATTCGGTGATCCGCCGTTTCGAGCCGGAGTTCGACAAGCTGCTCTACCTCGCCCTGATGGCCGGCTGGGATCGCGAGCTGGCGCCGGAGGATGCCGAGGCCTTGCTGCCGGCATTGGCGGAGGAGAGCTGAGATGGCGGCCTTCTGCCCCCTCCCCGGGCAGGGCCTGAAGGTGCCGCCCGAGCGCGTGCCGCTGCCCACGCAGGCGATGGCGGCCGGGGACGATGTCGGCCTTGCCGTGCTGGCGGGGGGCTGCTTCTGGTGCACCGAGGCGGTGTTCGCCCGGCTGGCCGGGGTGCTGAACGTGATGCCGGGCTATGTGGGGGGCGATCCGGCCCTGGCCCACTACGAGGCGGTATGCAGCGGTCGCAGCGGTCATGCCGAGGCCATCCGGATCCGCTATCACCCCGACCGCATCGGTTTTGGCGAGCTACTTAGGGTGTTCTTCACCGTGGCCCATGACCCCACCCAGCGCAACCGCCAGGGCCATGACATCGGCCCGCAGTACCGCTCGGCGATCTTTCCGGTCGATGCCCGCCAGCGCGACATGGCCGCCGCCTACATCGCCGAGCTCGATGCCGCGGGCATCTTCGCCGCGCCCATCGCCACCACGCTCGAGCCTTTCTCGACCTTCCATCCCGCCGAGGCCTACCACCACGACTATGCCGGGCGGAATCCGGCACAGCCCTATGTCGCTGGCGTCGCACTGCCGAAGGTGGCGAAGCTCGAGCAGCACTTCCCCCACCTCGTGCGTCGATCCTCCTGAAATCTTCTCGCCCGCGCGGTCCGTATCCGCCTTGCGGCGCGTCGGCGATGGCGGCCATGGAGGCCGGCTTTCAGGCCTCGAGGCGCATCTCGAAGAAGGCCTGCTGCCGCGATTTTGCCTTGCGCTTGGCCAGCGCCGAGGCGGTGGCGATGGCCTCCGGGCCATGCGCCACGCCGGGGACCACCACCACCGCGCCGATGACCAGGGTGGTGATGGGGAAGAAACAGGGATTGCCGAGGCGGTCCTCGGCCTCGATGCCACCGCGCGCCAGGTCCTCGGCATCGAACAGCCCCCGGGCCGCACGATCGAATTCGGCGATGATCGCGAGGCAGCGCTCGCGCCAGTCCTGGCTCTGGAACAGCAGCACGAAGTCGTCGCCCCCGACATGGCCGAGGAAATCGAAGCGCGGATCGACATGGCGCTTCAGCACCTCGGCCAGCAGCTTGATCATGGCATCGCCCCGGAAGTAGCCGTACTGGTCGTTGAAGGGCTTGAAATGGTTGAGATCGGCGTAGCAGGCGGCGAAGGGCAGGGCGCCGGCCACCAGCCGTTCCAGGTGCACGGTGATGGGGATGTTGCCCGGCAGGAAGGTGAGCGGGTTGGCATAGCGCGCCGCCTCGATGCGCAGTTCGCTCACCCGCCGCACCAGGGCCTCGCCGGTGCCGAGCCCGGCATAGCGGCCATTGCGGGTGATGACGAAGCCATCGGACAGGTAGCGCTGGTCTTCGCCGCGCAGCACGTCGAGCAGCGCCGAGACCGGCGTGTCGGCCTCGCATACCACCGGATTGGCGTGCATGAACTCGGTGCAGGGCTTGGCGCCGAAGATCTCCTGGGCAAAGGGCTGGCCGAAGCGCTCCATGAATACCCGCCGGTTGATGAGTCCCACCGGCCGCTCTCCGTCCAGTACCGCCAGCGCATGCAGGCCGCCGTGCTTGCGGAACAGGGCATTCACCTCGAGGTTGCGGGTATCGAGCCCCACGGCCGGCGAGTCGATCAGCAGGTTCGCGACCAGCACCTCGCGGGCCACGATCGAGGGCGAGGAACTGGGCAGTACCGGCACCGGCCAGGCGCGCATGCGCTCCCGGGCCTCGGGCACGTCATGGCGCGGTTCGCGGGCCGGCCGGGCCAGGGCATAGCCCTGGCCGCAGCGGATGCCGAGATCGCGCAGCAGGGCGAGGTCGGCCTCGTCTTCGATGCCCTCGGCCACCAGATCGGTGCTGAACTCCTCGGCCACCTGCATCAGGGCGCGGATGATGGCGAGCTGCCGCGAGCTTTGCGACACGCCATGGACGATGCTGCGGTCCAGCTTCACGTACTCCGGACCAAGTGCCTGCCAGAGGCTGAAGTTGGAATGGCCGCTGCCGAAGTCGTCGAGGGCGATCCGCACGCCGCGGGCGCGCAGCTGGCGCAGGGGCCCGGCCAGCGCATCGATGTCCTCCACCACGTCACGCTCGGAAATCTCGACGATCAGCCGCGAGCCATCCACGCCGGCGCGGTCGATCAGCTCGACCACCTGCGAGGCCCGCAGCTCCGGGTCCATGAGCGCGCTGCTGCTGAGGTTGACCAGCAGGCGTCCGGCTCCGGCGGCGAAGCCATAGCCGCCAATGACGGTGCGCGCGGCCTGCAGTTCGATCTCCACCAGCCGCCCGAGCTGCCGGGCCGCATCGAATATCCGCGGTGGCGGAACGCCAAGGGCGCTGCGCACCAGGCCCTCGTGCCCCGTCACCACCATGTCGGCAAGACGCACCACCGGCTGGTAGACCGGGAACAGGCCCCCAGGAGCCAGGGCAGCCTCGACGATGGCCTTGGGCGAGAGCAGGGGATCGGAAACGGCAGCAGCCATGCCGGCACACTGGAATGCCGCGATGACAGGCAGGCGACAGTCCGGGCGCGGCCTGCGCGAACTGCCAAGGCCGCCGCAGTTCGCGCTGCCGGCAGGCCGCCATTGACGCCGCCCGGCCTCGCCGCTATTCTCTCGCGCCTCGGTTCTTCTTCTCTGGTTCCGGGCGGTTAGCTCAGCGGTAGAGCACTGCTTTCACACGGCAGGGGTCGTAGGTTCGAACCCTACACCGCCCACCACGCTCCGAAACCCCGGCCCCGTGCCGGGGTTTTCGTTTCCGGGGCCGCGTTAAGCTGCCGCGATGCTGCCTTCCGCCATCCAGTACCGCGTGTTCGATCTCGATGCGGTCGCGGTCGACATGGGCCTGCTCTCGGCGGAGGAACGTGCCCGCGTCGAACGCAAGCGCACGCCGCTGCTGCGCCAGCGCCAGGCGGCCTCCTTCCAGTGCCTGCGCGAGACCCTGGGCGCGGTGCTCGGCCTGCCTCCGGCCGGCCTGACGGTCGCCCGCCGCGAGGGCGGCAAGCCCTATCTGCCCGGGCAGGCGCTGGGCTTCAATCTCAGCCACAGCGAAGGCATCGGCCTGCTTGCCTGGGGGCCGGGAGAACTGGGGGTGGACATCGAGGCCCTGATCGCCCGGCCCGGCGAAGCCCTGGGCCGGGAGATCCTCACGCCCGCCGAGTTCGGGGCCTGGCAATCGCAGCCCGAGGCCATGCGCCAGGCCTGGCTCACCCGTGCCTGGTGCCGCAAGGAGGCGGTGCTGAAAGCCTTTGGTGAGGGACTGCGGATCGCTCCGGGGCGTCTCGAGCTTGGAGGCGGGGACGGCGAGGGAAGGGCATGGGTCTGCCGCTTCGAGGGCCGGGAATGCCTCGGCCACGATCTCGTTGCCGACATTCCGGCAGGCTATTGCGCCGCCCTTTGCCTGCTTGCTTCCTGAAGACGCGGCCGTCCGCACTCAGGCGGCCACTGCGGGTGGAGCGGCGGGGTCGAAACAGGCCGCCACCACGCGCAGCAGCAGGCGCCCCCGGGGCAGCACCCGCAGCCTGTCGCCCTCCAGCGCCACCAGACCGTCGGCGAGCAGGGCCGCGAGCCGCGGCCGGGCTTCGTCGAGCAGGCGTATGGCCTCCACGTCCCAGCGCCGTCCCAGTTCCAGGAAATCCACCTCGCCGTGGCACATCAGCGACTGGATCAGGTCGGCGCGGATCAGATCCTCGGTTTCCAGCACCAGCCCGCGCCAGATGGCAAGGCCGCCGGCATCGATCGCGGCCTCCCAGGCCGCCAGTTCGCGCTGGTTCTGGGCATAGGCATCGGCGATGCGGCTGATGGCGCTGGCGCCGAAGCCCACGAGATCGGTGTCGGCATGGGTGGTGTAGCCCATGAAGTTGCGATGCAGACCGCCCCGGCGCTGGGCCACGGCCAGCTCGTCGAAGGGCAGGGCGAAGTGGTCCATGCCGATGTAGACGTAGCCGGCCGCGGTGAGCGCGGCGATGGCCTGGCCGAGCAAGGCGATCTTCTGCGCCGGATCGGGCAGCTCGGCGGCATCGATCCGGCGCTGCGCGCGGAACATCTGCGGCAGGTGGGCGTAGCTGTAGACCGCGATGCGGTCTGGCCGCAGGGCGAGCACCTGCTCCAGGGTGCGGGCGAAGCCCGCCGCGCTCTGCCGCGGCAGGCCGTAGATGAGATCGACGTTCACCGAACGCATGCCCACGGCCCGGGCGGCTTCCACCAGGGCATGGGTGGCCTCGAAGCCCTGCCGGCGGTTCACCGCCGCCTGCACCGCCGGGTCGAAATCCTGGATGCCGAGGCTGATTCGGTTGAAGCCGATGGCGCGCAGGCCGGGCATGGCATCCGGGCCCAGGGTGCGCGGGTCCACCTCGAGCGAGAGGTCGGCCTGGCGCTCGTCGGCAAAGACGAAATGCCGCCGCAGGTGGCCGACGATCGCGGCCAGTTCCGGCACCGGAAGGAAGTTCGGCGTGCCGCCGCCGAAATGCAGCTGCACCACCTCGCGGTCCGGGGCGAACAGCGGCGCGATGCGGTCGATCTCGTGCTGCAGGCGCTGCCGGTAGGCCGGGCCGCGCGCTGCGTCGCGGGTGATCACCCGGTTGCAGCCGCAGTAGAAGCAGGGGCTGTGGCAGAACGGCACATGCACGTAGAGCGAGAGCCGCCGCGGCAGCGGCTCTTCGTTGCTGCGGGCGATCGCGGCCTCGAACTCGCGCCGGCCAAAGCCCTCGTGGAAGCGCGGCGCGGGCGGATACGAGGTGTAGCGTGGCCCGGGCCGGTCGTGGCGGGCGATCAGTTCGGCATCGAAGGGCAGCGGCGTGGGCGGCATGGCCGGAACTCTAGGCAGGCCGTCCT
This sequence comes from Silanimonas lenta DSM 16282, assembly GCF_000429065.1. GTDB lineage: Bacteria > Pseudomonadota > Gammaproteobacteria > Xanthomonadales > Xanthomonadaceae > Silanimonas > Silanimonas lenta. The sequence goes on from NZ_AUBD01000001.1 coordinate 175,605, forward strand.
CACCGGGCGTTGACCTGTATCAACCCGTGCGGACCATGCCCAAGAGTTCGCATAATGAATATTATGTCATTCCATGGATGACCCCGAGGCAGGTCGATGCCCGGCATGGCGGCCCAGTCCGGCTTGCCGGCCTGGCCCGGCGTGCCGACACTCGGTCTTCCGGCCCCAGCCCCGGCACGCCCATGCCATCTCCCGCCGACTTCGCCACCCATCGCGTCTTCAACCAGCCGCCGTCCCTGCAGGATTTCGACGCCTATGCCAGCGACCCGGTGCTGCGCCAGTGCGTGGCCGCGGGCGGCGCCGATGGCTTCGCGGCAGCCCTTTCGGCGTATGGCCGGCTGGTGGGGGGCGAGCTCATCGCGCTCGGCGAGGAGGCCAACCGGAACCGCCCGCGCTTCGAGCCCTACGACCGCTTCGGGCACCGCATCGACGAGGTGCACTTCCATCCGGCCTACCACCGGCTGATGGCCACGGCCTACGCCCATGGCGTGCATTCCCTGAGCTGGGAAAGCGAGGCGCCCGGCCGCCATGTCGCCCGGGCCGCCCTGAGCTACCTGCACCACCAGGCCGAGGCCGGCACGTCCTGCCCGCTGACCATGACCCATGCCGGCATCGCGGTACTGCGCCGCGAGCCGGACCTGGAGCCTTACTGGCTGGCCGGGCTCACCAGCCGCTGCTACGCCCCGGAACTGGCCGTGCCGGCCGACAAACCGGGGCTGGGCCTCGGCATGGGCATGACGGAGAAACAGGGCGGCTCCGACGTGCGTGCGAACACCACCGTGGCCCATCCCTGCGGCGGCGCGGAGGTGGCGCTGGTCGGCCACAAATGGTTCTTCTCGGCGCCGATGAGCGATGCCTTCCTGGTGCTGGCGCAGGAGGCGGCCGGGCTCTCCTGCTTCCTGCTGCCGCGGGTGCTGCCCGATGGCAGCCGCAATGCCCTGCGCCTGCAACGCCTGAAGGACAAGCTCGGCAACTGGGCGAATGCCTCGAGCGAGGTCGAGTTCCAGGGCGCCTGGGCGCGGCGCATCGGCGAGCCGGGGCGCGGGGTGGCCACCATCATCGAGATGGTGGCGCTCACCCGCCTCGACTGCATGCTCGGTTCCGCCGCCGAAATGCGCCGCGCCTTCATCGAGGCCCTGCACCATGCCCGCCACCGCCAGGCCTTCGGCCGCCGGCTCGTGGACCATGCCCTGATGCAGCAGGTACTGGCCGATCTGGCACTGGAATCGGAGGCCGCTACCCGGCTGGCCTTCCGCATCGCCTCGGCCATCGACCGCGCCGGCAACGATCCGGTGGAGGCCGCCCTCGCCCGCATCGGCACCGGCATTGGCAAGTACTGGATCTGCCGCCGCGCGCCGGCCGTGGTGAACGAGGCCCAGGAGTGCCTGGGCGGCGCCGGCTACATCGAGGAGTCGCTGCTCGCCCGCCTCTACCGCGAGGCGCCCCTCAACTCGATCTGGGAAGGCTGCGGCAACATCCAGTGTCTCGATGTCCTGCGTGCCCTGGCACGCGAGCCGGATGCCCGCGAGGCCCTGCTGGCGGTACTCGGGTCGCAGCGCGGGGCGCATCCGGCCTATGCCGCCGCCCTCGATGGACTGGAACGGCTGCTTGGGCTGCCGCCGCAGGAACTCGAGGCGCGGGCCCGCTGGCTCGTCGAGCGGCTGGCGCTGCTGTGGCAGGCCGCCCTGCTGTTCGAGGCCGGGGCGCCGGGCGCCGAGGCCTTCTGCCGCAGCCGGCTCGGCGGCGAGGGCGGCCGGGCGCTGGGTACCCTGCCCGCCGGCCTGCCGCTTCCCGGCTGGCTGGACGCAGCCTTTCCCGCCTGAGCGCATGGCATGGACGTTCTGCTGATCCTTCTCGCCATGGCACTGCTGGCTGGCATCCACTCGGTGCTGCACGGGGTTCTGCGCCCGGTCGCCCGGCGTGTCTTTCCGCCGCGGCCTGCGCCTGCCACGAAGACACGCCTGCCAGCACCCGGGGCCACCGACTCCCGGAGGCGGCGGGACCGGTTCCTGCTGGTGCTCTGCGCGTTGCTGCTCGTGGGCACCTTCCTGCAGTGTTTCGTGCTCTAGAATCGCCGGCCCGAATCCGGCTCATGGGGATTCCCTGCCCCGAAACGCCGAAAGCCACCCGGAGGTGGCTTTCGTGCGTGGCCTGGCCTTTGGCGTCCCCACGGGGATTCGAACCCCGGTCGCCTCCGTGAAAGGGAGGTGTCCTAGGCCTCTAGACGATGGGGACGAACAGAGGTGACGCAGGAGAAGAAGTTGGTGGAGCTAATCGGGATCGAACCGATGACCTCTACAATGCCATTGTAGCGCTCTCCCAGCTGAGCTATAGCCCCACCGATTCAGGAGAGGCGCGCATCATAGTCAGCCATTTCGCGCCCGTCAAGCGTCTGTCATCGAAAGGTTCTGCGGGCGTTCGTCTTCGCGGGCGCTGCGCAGCGTTCCCCGGCCATGCCCCAGCCCTTCGAGGTAGCCGAGCCACTTGCCGAGGAAGCCGTTCATCCGCAGCCGGTGGCCCATCATCACCCGCGGCGAGGGGCGCAGGCCCAGCACGTCCTGCCAGTGCCGGCCGATGTGGCAGGTCAGCGCCTCGGCCTGCCGTGAATCGGTGTAGGCGCGCAGCACGGCCGAGGGGTCGGGGCGCCCGGTGAGCGGATCGAGGATGGCGTAGGAAAGCCGCAGTTCCACGGTGTGCGCGTGCCGTTCCAGCACCTCGAGGTGCAGGTCGAGGCCGTCGCCCACGCTGGACAGGTAATGCCCCGGCGCCATCGCGCGCAGGTCAGCGAGGCGCAGCAGGCGTTCGTAATTCTCGCCGTACAGGCCCATCAGCCAGGCGAAGCGGCCGAGGGCGGGATACGGCAGATTGGCGCGGTTCTGGCGCATCGGGCCACTGTAGGGGTGCCCTGCCTCGGCGGCAACCGCATTTCCCGACGGCTTCAGAAATGGCTGCGCTGGAAGCCGAAGTGCACCACGATCTTCGAGGCGATCTCCTCGATCGAGGTATGGGTGGTGCTCAGCACCGGGATCTGCTCGCGGCGGAACATGGCCTCGGCGATGGCCACCTCGCGGCGGCAGACGTCCAGCGTGGCATAGCGCGAGCCGGGCTTGCGCTCCTCGCGGATCTTCTGCAGGCGCGCAGGGTCGATGGTCAGGCCGAACAGCTTGCGGCGGTGGCGGCGCAGCTTTTCCGGCAGGCGGTCGGCCTCGAGATCCTCGGGGGTGAGCGGGTAGTTCGCGGCGCGGATGCTGTAGTGGAGCGCCAGGTAGAGGCAGGTCGGGGTCTTGCCCGAACGCGATACGCCGACCAGCAGCACGTCGGCCTCGTCGTAGTCGAGGTCGGTGCCGTCATCGTGGGTGAGCGCGAAGTTGGTGGCATCCATGCGCCGTTCATAGGCATCGAAGTCCACCAGCGCATGGGCCTGCCCCACCCGCGGCTGGCGGGCCTGGCCCAGTTCCTGCTCGAGCGGGCTGATGAAGGGAGCGAAGACATCGAGGATCAGCGCCCCGCTCTCGGCGAGCACCTTCATCTGCGCCTCGTCCACCACGGTGTTGATGACGATGGGCCGCACCCCCAGGCGCTCGCCGCCCTCGCGGATGCTGGCGGCGGCCTGCCGTGCCTTCTCGAGGGTATCGACGAAGGGCAGGCGGTGGCGTTCGAACTCGAGGCCGGAGAACTGGGTGAGCAGGCTGTTGCCGATGGTCTCGGCGGTGATGCCGGTGCCATCGGAGACGAAATACACGGGGCGCAGGGGCATGGGCGGACGGTTTGGCTGGACGAAGGGCGATCCTCCCCCGGATGGTCTCGCCTGGATGGCGAACTTGTCCATGCGCGGCCCAGCCCGGAAAATACCGGTTTCCCCCACGCGGTATGCCGGAGTTGCCCTTGAACGCCCATGTGCTTTGGCTGCAGGACCTTCGTTTGACCGATCTGGCGCAGGTGGGGGGCAAGAACGCCTCCCTCGGCGAGATGATCGGCAACCTCGCCCAGCTGGGCGTTTCCGTGCCCGGCGGCTTCGCCACCACGGCCGATGCCTTCCGCGAGTTCATCGCCGAGAACCACCTGCACGAGCGCATCTATTCGAAGCTCGCCACCCTCGACGTGGACGACGTCGATGCGCTTGCCGCCGCCGGCCGCGAGATCCGCGGCTGGGTCATCGATGCCCCGCTGCCCAAGGCGCTGGATGCCGCCATCCGCGAGGCCTATGCCCGGATGTGCACCGAGGCCGGGGCCGCCGAGGTCTCGGTGGCCGTGCGCTCCTCGGCCACCGCCGAGGACCTGCCGGATGCCAGCTTCGCCGGCCAGCAGGAGACCTTCCTCAACGTGCGCGGCGCCGACGAGGTGGTGCACAAGGTGAAGGAGGTCTTCGCCTCGCTCTACAACGACCGCGCCATCGCCTACCGCGTGCACCACGGCTTCAAGCACGAGGACGTGTTCCTCTCGGCCGGCGTGCAGCTGATGGTGCGCTCCGATGTCGGCGCCTCCGGCGTGCTGTTCACCCTCGACACCGAATCCGGTTTCCGCGATGTGGTGTTCGTGACCGCCAGCTATGGCCTTGGCGAGAACGTGGTGCAGGGCGCGGTGAACCCGGACGAGTTCTACGCCTACAAGCCGAACCTGCTGGCCGGCCGCCCGGCCATCCTGCGCCGCACGCTCGGCGCCAAGCAGATCCGCATGGTGTACTCCGACCGGCCCGGCGAGCGGGTGCGCAACGAGGACACGCCGGCCGAGCTGCGGGCGCGCTTCTCGATCAGCGACCATGACGTGGAGGAACTGGCGCGCCAGGCGCTCGTCATCGAGAAGCACTATGGCCGGCCGATGGACGTGGAGTGGGCGAAGGACGGCATCACCGGCAAGCTCTACATCGTGCAGGCCCGCCCGGAGACCGTGAAGTCGCGCGCCCGCGCCACCCAGGTCGAGCGCTTCCGCCTCAAGCAGCGCGGCGAGGTGCTGGCCCAGGGCCGGGCCATCGGCCAGAAGATCGGCACCGGCATCGCCCGGGTGATCCGCAGCGTGGCCGAGATGAACCGGGTACAGCCCGGCGACGTGCTGATCGCCGACATGACCGACCCCGACTGGGAGCCGGTGATGAAGCGTGCCGCCGCCATCGTCACCAACCGCGGTGGCCGCACCTGCCATGCCGCCATCATCGCCCGCGAGCTCGGCGTGCCGGCAGTGGTGGGCACCGGCGACGCGCTGAAGGTGATTCCGGACGGCACGCCGGTGACGGTGAGCTGCGCCGAGGGCGATACCGGCTTCATCTACGCCGGGCAGCTGCCCTTCGAGAAGGTGGTGGCCGACCTCGACAAGATGCCGCCCGCCCCGCTCAAGATCATGATGAACGTGGGCAACCCGGAGCGGGCCTTCGACTTCGCCCAGCTGCCGCACCAGGGCATCGGCCTTGCCCGCCTCGAGTTCATCATCGCCCGCCAGATCGGCGTGCACCCGCGCGCCCTGCTCGAGTACGACCGGCAGCCGGCCAACATCCGCGCCCAGATCGAGCCGCTGATGGCGGGCTACAGCGACCCTGTCGGCTTCTATGTCGAGCGCCTTGCCGAGGGCATCGCCACGCTCTCGGCGGCCTTCGCTCCGCACCCGGTGATCGTGCGCCTGTCCGACTTCAAGTCGAACGAATACGCCAACCTGATCGCCGGCGCGGCCTACGAGCCGCACGAGGAGAACCCGATGATCGGGTTCCGCGGCGCCTCGCGCTACATCCACCCGGACTTCCGCGAGTGCTTCGCCCTCGAGTGCCGTGCGGTGCGCAAGGTGCGCGAGGAGATGGGCCTCACCAACCTCTGGGTGATGATTCCCTTCGTGCGGACGCTGGAAGAGGGCCGCGCGGTGATCGAGGTGCTGGAGGCCAATGGGCTGAAGCAGGGCAGCCGCCACGGGGATCCCGAAGGCCTCAAGGTGATCATGATGTGCGAGGTGCCTTCGAACGCCCTGCTGGCGGATGAATTCCTCGAGATCTTCGACGGCTTCTCGATCGGCTCGAACGACCTCACCCAGCTCACGCTCGGCCTCGACCGCGATTCCGGCATCGTCGCCAGCCTGTTCGACGAGCGGAACCCGGCAGTGAAGAAGATGCTGTCGATGGCCATCGCCGCGGCCCGCGCCAAGGGCAAGTACGTCGGCATCTGCGGCCAGGGACCCAGCGACCACCCGGATCTCGCCGAATGGCTGATGGACCAGGGCATCGAATCGGTGTCGTTGAACCCGGACACCGTGGTCGATACCTGGCTGCGGCTGGCGCAGCACAAGGGGCGGTGAGCGGGATGGCCGCCACGCCGCCGGGCACGCCGCCCTCCCCTGCCCCGCTGCCGCCCGAGGTGGCGGATGCGCTGGGCATCTGGGCCCGCCTCGGCGAGCTCATGGGCGGCATTGACTGGGTGCGCCTGCTCGAGACCTGGGGCCTGCGGCTGTTCACCGCCGCGCTGATCCTGGTCCTCGGCCTGTGGGTGGTGCGCCTGCTGGCCAATGCCATGGAGCGGGCCCTGGGCCGGGCGAATGTCGATCCGATGTTGCGCAAGTTCCTGCACAACATTGCCCGCTTCGCCGGCTCCATCGTGATCGGCGTGGCCGCGCTGACCCAGCTCGGGGTGCCGCCGGCCTCGCTGATCGCCGTGCTCGGCGCCGCCGGTCTCGCCGTCGGCCTCGCCCTCAAGGACTCGCTGTCGAACTTCGCCTCGGGCGTGATGCTGATCCTGCTGCGCCCCTTCCGCGCCGGCGATTTCGTGCAGATCGCCGGGCTGGAGGGCGTGATCGAGCAGGTGAATGTGTTCCAGACCCGCATGCGCACGGTGGACAACCGCATCATCGTGCTGCCGAACAGCCAGATCACCACGGCGCCGATCATCAACTTCACCGCCCGCCCGGTGCGCCGCCTCGACATCCCGGTGGGCGTGGCCTACGGCTCCGAGCTCGGCAAGGCCCGCGAGGCCCTGCTGGCGGTCGCGGCGGCCAGCCCGAGGGTGGCGAAGGAGCCGCCGGCCGACGTGGTGTTCACCGCCTTTGCCGACAGCAGCATCAACCTCTTGCTGCGGGCCTGGGTGCCGACGCCGGACGTGATCATCGCCCGCAGCGAGCTGATCGAGGCGATCCATGCCGAGTTCAACCGCCGCGGCATCAGCATCCCCTTTCCGCAGCGCGACGTGCATCTGTACACCCATCCCCAGGCCGGGGGCGATGCCCCGGCCTGAGGCACCGGCTCAGCCGCATCCCCGCTTCCGCCCGGGGGAATGCACCAGGCGGTACAGGGCCGGCAGGACGAACAGGGTGAGCAGGGTCGAGGACAGAACGCCCCCCACCACCACGGTGGCGAGTGGCCGCTGCACCTCGGCGCCGGCACCGGTGGCCAGGGCCATGGGCAGGAAGCCCAGGCTGGCCACGAGGGCGGTCATCAGCACCGGGCGCAGGCGCGTCAGGGCACCCTCGCGGATCGCCGGTTCCAGTGCCATGCCGCCGGCACGCAGCTGGCGGATGAAGCTCAGCATCACGATGCCGTTGAGCACGGCAATGCCGCTCAGGGCGATGAAGCCCACGCCGGCCGAGATCGACAGCGGTAGCCCGCGCAGCAGCAGGGCGGCCACGCCGCCGGTGAGCGCCAGCGGTACGCCGGAGAACACCACCAGGGCATCGCGGCCCGAGCCGAAGGCGAGCAGCAGCAGGCCGAGGATCAGCAGCAGGGTGAGCGGCACCACCAGGGCAAGGCGCCTCGAGGCCGAGAGCAGCTGCTCGAAGGTGCCGCCGTAATCCACCCAGTAGCCGGCCGGAATGCCGGCCTCGGCCGCCACGCGGCGCTGCAGTTCGGCGACGAAGGAACCGAGATCGCGGCCACGGACATTGGCCGTCACCACCACCCGCCGCTTGCCGTTCTCGCGGTTGACCTGGTTCGGCCCGGTCTCGATGGCAAGGCGGGCCAGTTCGCCGAGCGGCACGCTTCCCGTCCCTGCCCCGCCCTCACCGGGCAGGGGGACCGGTAGGCGGGCAAGGCGCCCGGGATCGTTGCGTATCGCTTCGTCCAGCCGGACCACGATCGGGGTGCGACGGTCGCCTTCATAGAGCAGGCCGGCCTCGCGCCCGCCGACGGCGGTGGCCACCAGCGACTGGAGTCCAGCCACGTCCAGGCCGTATCGCGCCAGGGCCTCGCGGTCTGGTTCCACTACCAGCATGGGCAGGCCGGTGGTCTGTTCGATGGCGACGTCGGCGGCGCCTCCGATCTCCGAAACGATGCCTTCGATCCGCCGCGCCAGGGCCGCGAGGGTGTCGAGGTCGTCGCCGAACACCTTCACCGCCACGTCGGCACGGACGCCGGAGATCAGCTCGTTGAAGCGCATCTGGATTGGCTGGGTGAACTCGTAGTTGTTCCCCGGAACATCGGCCACGGCGGCCTCCAGGCGCGCCAGCACCTCGGCCTTGGGGGTGCGCGGATCGGGCCATTCCCGGCGCGGCTTCAGGAGCACATAGGTATCGGCCACCGAGGGCGGCATGGGATCGGTGGCCACCTCGGCGGTGCCGATCTTCGAGACTACCCGCGCCACTTCGGGCAGGGCGGCGATCCTCCGCTCCAGCTGGGCCTGCATCTGGACCGCCTGCGAGAGGGAGGTGCCCGGGATGCGCATCGCATGCAGGGCGATGTCGCCCTCGTCGAGGCTGGGGATGAACTCCCGGCCCATGCGGCCGGTGGCGATCCCGGCTCCGGCGACCAGCAGCAGGGCCACCAGCACCACCCGCCAGCGCAGGGTCAGCACCCGTTCCAGTACCGGAGCATACGCATGCTTCAGCCAGCGCAGTACGCGGTTTTCGCGTTCTTCGATCCGCCCTCCCAGCGCTACCGCCACCATGGCCGGCACGAAGCTCAGGCAGAGCAGCATCGCTGCGGTCAGGGCGAGTACCACGGTGAAGGCCATGGGGTGGAACATCTTTCCCTCGACTCCCTCGAGGGCGAAGACAGGCAGATAGACGGCGGTGATGATGCCGACGCCGAACAGGCTGGGACGGATCACCTCGGTGGTGGCCGAGACCGCCAGGGCCTCGCGTTCGGCGCGCTCCAGCGCCCGCCCAAGCTGCTGCTGGGCCTCGCCGAAGCGGCGGATGCAGTTCTCCATGATGATGACTGCGCCATCGACGATCAGCCCGAAGTCGAGGGCGCCCAGGCTCATCAGGTTCCCCGAGACGCCGGCGAAGCGCATGCCGCTGGCGGTCGCGAGCATGGAGAGCGGGATCACCATGGCCGTGATCAGTGCCGCCCGCAGGTTGCCGAGCAGCAGGAACAGCACCAGCACCACCAGCAGGGCACCCTCGGCCAGCGAGCCCGAGACCGTGGCGATGGTGCGCTCGACCAGGGTGGTGCGGTCGTAGACCGGGCGCAGCCGCACGCCTTCGGGAAGCGAGGCACGGATCGCCTCGATCCGCTCGCCCACCGCCCGCGCCACTTCGCGGCTGTTCGCGCCCATGCGCATGAACACGGTGCCGAGCACCACCTCGGCCCCATTCTCGGTGGCGGCACCGGTGCGCAGCTCATGGCTCTCGGACACCGTTGCGAGATCGCGCACGCGCAGCACCGAGGCACCACGCCGGGCAACCACCAGTCCGGCGATTGCCTCGGGGCCGTCGAACTGGCCGGGAACGCGCACCAGCACCTGTTCGCCGTTCGACTCGATGTAGCCGGCGCCGACACTGGCATTGCCGCGTTCCAGTGCTGCGACGAGGTCGTCGAGGCCGAGCCGGCTCGCGGCCAGCCGCGCCAGGTCGGGAGCCACCCGGATCTCGCGCACATGGCCGCCGATACTGTTGACCTCGACCACGCCGGGCACGGTGCGCAGCTGTGGCCTGACCACCCAGTCCTGCACGCCGCGCAGGTCGGTGGTGGTCCAGGGCCGCCCATCGGCACGCCGGGCGCCGGGCTCGGCCTCGAGGGTGTAGAGGTAGATCTCGCCCAGCCCGGTGGCCACCGGACCGAGCGCCGGCACCAGGCCCGGCGGCAGCTGACCACGGACCTGCAGCAGGCGTTCTCCCACCTGCTGCCGTGCCCAGTAGATGTCGGTACCGTCCTCGAACACGGCGGTGACCTGCGAGAGCCCGTAGCGCGACAGCGAGCGCGTATAGCGCAGGCCGGGGATGCCGGCCAGCGCCGTCTCGACGGGATAGGTGACCCGCTGCTCGGCCTCGAGGGGCGAATAGCCCGGCGCGGTGGTGTTGATCTGCACCTGCACGTTGGTGATGTCGGGGACGGCATCGATCGGCAGGCGGGCGAGGTTCGACGCGCCCCACAGGGCGAAGAGGAGCACCAGCACGAGCACCGGCCAGCGGTGCTTGATGGTGGTCCGGACGATGAGATCGATCATGGGGGCCTCAGTGATCGTGGCTGGCGCCGGACTTCTCGATGTCGGCCTTGACGAGGAAGCTCTGGGCGACGACGACCTCGTCGCCTGTTTCCAGCCCCTCCAGCACTTCGACCCACTCGCCATCGCTCCGGCCCAGAAGCAGCGGCCGGACCTCGTAGGTCTCGCCTACCCGCACGAAGGCCACCGTCCAGTCGCGGAAGCGTTGCAGGGCCGTGCGCGGGAGCCGCAGGCCCACTTCGTCGAGACGGGTGGTGATGCGGGCCTCCACCGCCATGCCGGGCCGCCAGCGTGCATCGTCATTGTCGAAGGCCACGCGGGCGACCAGCCCCTGCGAGAGGGCATCGGTGGCCGGCAGCAGGCGTTCGATGCGGGCTTCCACGGCATGGCCGTCGAGCAGGCGGCGCAAACGCACCGGCATGCCCGGCGCCACCGCGAGGGCATCGGCGCCATGCAGGGGCAGATCGACCGCCAGCCGGCCAAGATCGGCGATCTCGAACAGGGGCTGGCCGTCGGTCTGCTGGCCGCGTTCGGCCATGCGCGCAAGCACTGTCCCCGCGATCGGGCTCCGTACGGCATAGGTGGAGAGGCTGGCCGCACTGTCCACCTGGGCCAGCACGGCGCCGCGGCGTACCCGGTCGCCCGGAGCGGCTGCGAGGGAACGGAGCGTGCCCGGATACGGGGCTGCCACGATGGCGCGGCGCTCCGGCAGGAGTTCCACGCGCCCGGCACTGTCGAGCAGGCCGGCCACCACGCCCGGACCGACCGCCTGCACCCGGATGCCGGCCTCCTCGGCCAGGGCCGCCGGGATGCGGGTGCGACCCTCGAAGCTTTCGTACTGCCAGCGGGCCGTGCGGCCGCGGGCGGAGGCCTCGAGGGTGACGATGAAGCTGTGCGGCTCCGGCACGGTTTCAGGGCCCACCAGGCGGTCTTCGGCAGGCTTCAGGACATGGGTCTCGACCCTGCCGCCCAGACGTTCCAGCCGAACCGTGACCCGGGCCTCGGCTGGCGGCACCGGTGTGCCGCCCACGCTCACCCAGGCGGCATAGCGCGGCGGCTGTCCCTGTTCCTCGATCGCCAGTTCCACGCTGAAGTCATGTTCGCGGTGCAGGCGCCGCCATGCGGCCCGCGTTCCTGCTCCACGGCCGGGTCATGCCCGTGGTCCGGTGCCTGCCTCTGGGGATCGCCCTCGCCACAGGCCGTGAGCAGGGCGAGGGAAAGCAACCATGGCAGGAGGATGTATCGACGGTTCATTCGTGCTCTCCGTGCGCCATGACCGGGACCACCCAGCTCTCCGCGGTCAGGCGTTGCAGTTCGATGAGGGCCTGCTGCAGGGCCACCCGGGCCTCGAGCAGGGCAAGCCGGGCGGCCGTGACCTCGCTTTGCAGGGCGGCCCATTCCAGATAGCCGAGGGCTCCGGCCCGGTAGGCCCGCTCGGCACCGGCCGCGGCACGCTCGAGCCTCGGCAGCACGGCGCCTTCCAGGCGCTCGGCGCGCAGGCCCTGGGCCTCGACCTGCCACCAGGCTTCGGTGGCGGCCGCCTCCAGCGCCCGCGCGGCCGACTCTCGGGCCAGGACCAGCTCCGCCTGCAGGGCCCGGGCCTCGGCGATGGCCGGCTCGGCCCGGCGTGGGCTGCCCAGCGGGAGGCTCAGCGTGGCCACCAGCCCGGTATCTCCCTCGGCACGCAGATGCCGGAGACCGAGGCTCCAGGCCAGATCCGCCCGGGCGCTGCTGGCAGCGAGCCGGTGGCGGGCATCCTGCACCCGGGCCTCGTCGGCGAAGGCGAGCAGGCTAGGGTGCCGACCGATCTCGGCCCGTAGCGATTCGAGCGAAGGCAGGGTTGGGCGAGTGGCCGGGACGGCTTCCAGGACCGGCATCGCCCCGTCGGTGGTGTTCCCGCCCCAGAGCAGGGAGAGCCGATGCCAGGCCGCCCGCTGCCGCTGTGCCGAGGCGGCGAGTTCCGCCTCGGCCCGGGCCACCTCGGCCTCGGCGGCCAGGGCCGAGGCTTCGGGGCCGGCACCGGCAAGAAAGCGCTGGCGGGCTGCGCGGGCGATGCGCCGGCGTTCTTCCAGATCGGCTGCCATCAGGGGCTGGCGGGCTTGCAGGGCAGCCAGTTCGAGGTAGCGGCGGGTGGTTTCGGCGAACAGGTCGAGCTGGGCCGCAGCGCGCCGGGGGCTCAGGGCATCGAGGCGGGCGGCGGCGAGCGCGCGGCGTGCTTCGCGCTTGCCGCCACGTTCCAGCAGCCCCTCGAGGCTGAGGGTCAGCTCGGCGGAGCGGCCGGCCTGCAGGCGGCCACTGCCGAGGAAGTCGGCGAGTTCCGCCCGCACCGTCAGCGGCGGCACCAGGTCGGCGGCGCGGGCCTCGGCCGCCAGGGCATCCTGCTGCGGCAGGAAACGTTGCAGGTCGGGATGATCCGCGGCGACGCGCGCCTGCGCCTCGGCGAGGGTGAGAAAGGGGCGTTGCGGGGTGGCCAGGCAGGGAATGGCGGCCAGGGCCAGGGCCCCGGCTGCGAGCACAGCCAGACGGAAAGGCATGGGGAGACTCCGATGATCCGGGAGACAGGAAGGGCCGCGGAAGCGGCGTGCTCTCGAGGATCAGCGGATCGGCGGGCGGAACGGCGAGGAGGCGCGGTGCGGCAGGGCGCGGCCGGAGTGCTCGGGGAAGGCCGGAGCCGGCAGGGCGCTGGCCAGCGCCGGCATGCGGGACGGCAGCCAGGCGAAGACGAGGCCGCAGGCCTGGAGGCCATGGGCGAGTTCATGCACCCAGTGGTCGAAGCCGGAGGGATGGACCGGCGCCGCCTCGGCAGCGTGGGCATGTTCCGGCGTTTCCACCGCAGCCCTGCCCTGCCCTGCGGCATCGAGCGCATGGAGCGCGGCATGGGAGTCGGCCAGTGCGGTCAGGGCGGGCACGAGGGCCAGCCACACGGCGAGCAGGGCCGTGAAAAGCGGCAGGCAGCGGGACGCACCGGAGGACATGCGCCGCAGGATAGCAGGCCGCGGGCCGGCCGGAAGCGCTCCTGCCTCAACTCTCGACGCGGTTGCGCCCGCCGCGCTTCGCGGCGTACAGGCGTTCGTCGGCCCGGTAGATCATGCGTTCGTGGTGGGTGTAGCCGGTGCGGCTCGCCAGCCCGATGCTGGCCGAGGGCCGGTAGCCGGGGGCGAAGTCCGAGGTGTCGATGGCCTCGATCCGCCGGCGGATGCGTTCGGCGGTATCGGTGGCCTGCTCCAGCGTGGCATCCACGAACAGCAGGGCGAATTCCTCGCCGCCCCAGCGGGCCAGAGGATGTTCGCCCCCCATCACCTCGACCATCACCTTCGCCACCTCCTGCAGCAGGCGGTCGCCGGCGGCATGCGAGAAGCTGTCGTTGACGGTCTTGAAGTGGTCGAGATCGAGCAGGCCGAGGCAGAGGGGCTTGCCGTCGCGGCAGGCCTCGGCAAAGGCATCGGCGAGGCGTTCCTCCATGTGCCGGCGGTTCGGCAGTCCGGTCAGGGCATCGGTACGGGCCTGCAGCTCATAGGCGCTGCTCTGCCGCCGCACCTGCTCGGCCAGACGCTCGAGTTCGAGGTTCTTTTCCACCAGCGCCTGGGTGCGCTCGTCCACCAGGCGGCGTAGCTGCTGCTCGCGGGCCCGCAGGGCGTCCACCCGCATCGCGTACAGGGCGTACAGGGCGAGGGCGGCGAGGATGGCCGAGAGCACCAGGAACAGGGGCTGCTGCCAGAAGCGGGGCTTCACCTCCAGGTCGAAGCCGACGATCTCGCTGGCGGTGCCGCTGCCGCGCGTCTCGGCGCCCACCTCGAACCGGTACTTGCCGGGTGGCAGGCGGTTGAAGCGCGCCAGGCGCACAGCACCGCTGTCGGTCCAGGCATCGTCGAAGCCGAGCAGCCGGTAGCGGTAACGGATCTGCTCCGGCATGCGGTAGCTCAGGCTGGCGAACTCCACGTCCAGCCGGCTCTCGCCCGGCGCCAGTACCACCCGCTCCCCGGGCGGACGCTCGCGGCCATCGACGCGCAGGCGCTCCAGGATCACCGGCGGCGGCGCCCGCTGGTAGCGGGCGAGCTGGTCGGGCTGCACCACCGAGACGCCGCGTGCGGTGGCCACCCACAGGCTGCCATCGAAGGCCCGCAGCGCGGCTGGGCCGGCGCCGCCGTTGCACTGCGCGCTGGCAAGGCCGTCGGCCTCGGCGAAGCTCAGCGCTTCCAGGCGTTCGAGGCTGCCGGCCAGCACCTGCTCCACCTGCTGGCGCTGCAGGCGGATGACCCCGCGGTTCGAGGTGAGCCAGAGGTTGCCGTAGCCGTCTTCCACCACCTGGAAGACCGTGGCCACCGGCAGGCCATTGCGCACGCCCACGCCGGCGAGCCGGCCGTCCTTCAGGCGCAGAAGCCCGCGGTCGGTGGCCAGCCACAGGGCGCCCTCGGCGTCCTCGTGCAGGCCGAACACGTCCTCGGCATCGAACAGGCTGCGCACCGGGATCGGACGGAAGCCCTCGCCCTCGCGTACCGCGAGGCCGTTCGAAGTGCCCACCCAGAGCCGGCCATCGCGCGACTGCAGCAGGCTGACGATGAAGGCGCTGGGCAGGCCCTCCTCCTCGCCGAAGCGGCGGACCGGCTCGCCGGGGCGGCGGCGGAACAGGCCGGTGCTGGTGCCGATCCACAGGTCGCCGTTGTCGGCCTCGTGGATGGCACGCACCTGCAGGCCGCTCAGGCCTTCGCGTTCGCCCAGGTGCTCCGTCACCACGCCGTCGCGCAGCCGGTAGAGGCCCCGGGAATACATGCCCACCCAGACCTCGCCGGCCTTGCCATGGGCAAGGCTCAGCACCGCCTCGGTGCCGATGCCGCCCGGTTCACGCGTCACCGGGGTGATGCGCCCGTCCTGCCAGCGGTCGAGCCCGCCGCTGTTGCCGATCAGGATGCTGCCGTCGGGCAGCTGCAGCAGGGCGCGCACGTAGTTGTCGGCCAGGCCCTGGTAGGTGTCGTAGCTGC
This sequence comes from Silanimonas lenta DSM 16282, assembly GCF_000429065.1. Taxonomy (GTDB): domain Bacteria; phylum Pseudomonadota; class Gammaproteobacteria; order Xanthomonadales; family Xanthomonadaceae; genus Silanimonas; species Silanimonas lenta. Next base: position 190,930 of record NZ_AUBD01000001.1, read on the forward strand.
CGAACGGGGTGTCGGCGAAACGCAGTAGGCCGGCATTGGTGCCCACCCAGATCGAGCCTTCGCGGTCGACGAACAGGGCTGGCACGCGGTTATTGGGCAGGCCGCCTGCCCGGCTGAAGCGCTCGAGGCCCTGCGGGGTGGCGCGGAACAGGCCGCGGTTCACCGTGCCCACGATCAAGTTGCCTTGCGGATCGAAGGCCAGGCTGGCCACCGCATCGTCTGGGAAGCCGGCTTCGTGCGGACGGAACTCGGCATTGCGGCCGCGGAACACTCCGCGGTGGGTGCCGATCACCAGCCCGCCGTCGCGGGCACCGAGGATGGCGTACACAGCGCCGGACGGCATGCCGTCCGCGTCGTCGAAGGTACGCACCCGGTCGTTCTCGATCCGTACCAGTCCCCGGCTGCTGCCGGCCCACACCACGTCATCGACATCGATGTGGAGCGCGAACATCTGGTTCGAGGGCAGGCCATCGGCCTCGGTGAAGCGGCGCACGGCCCCGTCGGCATCGATCCGCACCAGTCCCTGGGTTTCGTGCGCTACCCATAGCCGACCGTTACGGTCGAGCTCGGCGCGCATGGTCTCTTCTTGCGCCAGGCCCTGGGCTACGCCGACGCGGCTCCAGCGGCCTTCGCGCAGTAGCATCACTCCGCCCCGGGAGGTGGCCACCACCAGGCTGCCCGGCTGACGCGCCGAGACCGCGCGGATGCCTTGGTCGGTGAAGGCCTCGACGTTGTGCGGCCCGAACAGATCGAAGTCCTGGCCGTTGTGGCGCACCAGGCCTTCCCAGGTAGCGAGCCAGAGATAGCCCTCATCGGACTGGGTGATGTCGTTGACCTGGTTGTGCGGTAGGCCGTTGCGGGTGGTCCAGACGTCGCGGGCGTGCGAGGCGAGCGGCTTGGTCTCGAGCGCGACGGCCGGCAGGGCGAGGAGCAGCAGGAGCAGGAACGCGGAAAAGCGAGCGGAGCGCCGTGCCATGCCGATGTCGTTCCCTTCAGTCGGGGTGGCCGCCCAATGCGCCCATGTGACGCCGATAGTGCCTGAGTTCCTCGATGGATTCGCGCACGTCGGCGAGCGCCGTGTGCGCGCCCTGCTTCTTCACGCCTTCCACCACCGCCGGCGCCCAGCGCCGGGCCAGTTCCTTGACCGTGGAGACGTCGAGGTTGCGGTAATGGAACCAGCGCTCCAGCCGTGGCATCAGACGGGCCAGGAAACGGCGGTCTTGGCAGATGGAATTGCCGCAGATCGGCGACTTGCCGGCCGGCACCCAGCGCGAGAGGAAGTCACAGGTCAGAGCCTCGGCCTCGGCGAGCGATACCCGGCTTTCCAGCACCCGCTGCCACAGCCCGGACTTGCGGTGGGTATTGCGGTTCCACTCGTCCATCGCCTCGAGCACGGTAAGCGGGTGGTGGATGGCGAGTTCCGGCCCCTCGGCGAGGATGTTGAGGTCGTGGTCGGTCACCACGGTGGCGATCTCGAGGATCGAGTCGGTGGCCGGGTCGAGGCCGGTCATCTCGAGATCGACCCAGATGAGTCGGGCGTCGTCGGCAGGGGCGCTGGTCATCGCGGCAGTGTAGCGGTCCTGCCCGGTGCCGGGGTGGCCGGCGCTCTGCCGCAGGCGGGCCGGTTCCCGCCGCCCGTCGGCGCTTCCCGGGCAGGCCGGCTTTCCCGCCGAGGCGGCGAGCGGCGATGATGCGGGCCGTGCCACTTCCGAGGACGGCTGCATGCCCCACCCCCTCGCCCACCCCGGCGTGATCAGCGCCATGCTCGCTCCGGCCCTGCTGATGGCGGCCACCGGTTCGCTGCTGATCTCGGCCAATGCCCGGCTGGCGCGGGTAGTGGACCGTCTGCGGGCCTTGCTCGCCATCGAGGGTACGACCGGCTGGGACGCGGCCCGCGAGCGCGCCCTCGCCGAGCATCGCCGCCGTGCCGCGCTGGTGCTGCGGGCCTGTCGCCTGCTCTACCTGGCGCTGGGCTGCTTCGTCGGCACCAGCCTGGCCCTGGCGGCCGATGCCCTGTTCGCCGGCCGTTTCGGCATCCTCGCCACGGCCGTGGCCCTGCTCGGCACGCTCTGCCTGCTGCTCGCCAGCGCGGCGATGGGCCTGGAAGTGAGCCTTGCCGTGCGCAGCCTGGATGCCGAACTCGACGAGGCCGAGGCGCGGCGGCGGGCGCCCTGAGCCGGCGCGCTCCCGGTTTCAGCCGCCGACCGGCGGCTTGCCGCGCTTGGCGCGGAAGTAGTTGCTGAGCATCGCCGAGGCCTCTTCGGCCAGCACGCCCGCCTCCACCTGCACGCGATGGTTGTGGCGCGGGTCGGCGAGCAGGTCGAAGACGCTGCCGCAGGCCCCGGTCTTGGGATCACGGGCCGCGAACACCAGACGGGTGATGCGGGCATGCACCATGGCCATGGCGCACATCGCGCAGGGTTCCAGGGTGACGTAGAGCGTGGTGCCGAGCAGGCGGTGGTTGCCGAGCGCCCGCCCGCCTTCGCGTAGGGCCACGATCTCGGCATGCGCGCTGGGGTCGTGCTCGGCGATGTTGCGGTTCCACCCCTCGGCGAGTCGCCGGCCATCGGCCCCCACCAGCACGGCCGCCACCGGCACCTCGCCGTGCACATCGGCGGCCTCGCGGGCGAGCGCGAGGGCATGGCGCATCCAGTGCCAGTCGGTGTCGCTCACTCCCACTCGATGGTCGCCGGCGGCTTGCCGGAGATGTCGTAGACCACGCGGCTCACGCCGCGCAGCTCATTGACGATGCGGCGCGCTACCACGTCCAGCAGCTCGTAGGGCAGGTGCGCCCAGTGCGCGGTCATGAAGTCGACCGTCTCGACTGCCCGCAGGGCAATCACCCACTCGTAGGCGCGGGCATCGCCCACCACCCCCACCGACTTCACCGGCAAGAAGACGGCGAAAGCCTGTGAGGTCCGGTCGTACCAGCCGGCCTTGCGCAGTTCCTCGATGAAGATGGCATCGGCTCGGGCGAGGATCTCGGCGTACTCGCGCTTCACTTCGCCGAGGATGCGCACGCCGAGGCCCGGGCCAGGGAAGGGATGGCGGAACACCATTTCGCGCGGCAAGCCGAGTTCGAGGCCGATGCGCCGCACCTCGTCCTTGAACAGCTCGCGCAGCGGCTCGACCAGCCTGAGCTGCATGCGTTCCGGCAGGCCGCCCACGTTGTGATGGCTCTTGATGACGTGCGCCTTGCCGGTCTTGCTGCCGGCCGACTCGATCACGTCGGGGTAGATGGTGCCCTGCGCCAGCCACTTCACGTTCGGCAGTTTTCCGGCTTCCTCCTCGAAGACCTCGATGAACAGCCGGCCGATGATCTTGCGCTTGGCCTCCGGGTCCTGCACCCCGGCCAGTTCGCGGTAGAAGCGTTCCGAGGCATCGACGCGGATCACCCGCACGCCCATGTGCTCGGCGAACATCGCCATCACCTGGTCGCCCTCGTTCCAGCGCAGCAGGCCGGTGTCGACGAACACGCAGGTGAGCCGCTCGCCGATGGCCCGGTGCAGCAGGGCGGCCACTACCGAGGAATCGACGCCACCCGAGAGCCCGAGCAGCACTTCGTCCTCGCCCACCTGGGCGCGCACGCGCGCGATCTGGTCCTCGATGATGTTGGCCGCCGTCCACAGGGTGGCGCAGCCGCAGATCTCCACCACGAAGCGGCGCAGCTGCTCGGTGCCCTGCTTCGTGTGCGTCACTTCCGGGTGCCACTGCACGCCGTAGTAGCGGCGGGCCTCGTCGGCCATGCCCACGATGGGGACGCTGATGGTGCGGGCGGTGGTCTTGAAGCCCGGCGGCAGTGCGGTGACGCGGTCGCCATGGCTCATCCACACGTCGATGCGCGGTGGCGTGCCGGGATGGTCCTTCTGTTCGTCGAGCAGGCGGCAGGCCGAAACCACCTCCACCTCGGCATAGCCGAACTCGCGATCATGCCCGCCTTCCACGGTGCCGCCGAGCTGCACGGCCATGGTCTGCATGCCATAGCAGATGCCGAGCAGCGGTGCGCCGAGTTCGAACACCTCGCGCGGGGCGCGCGGCGAGCCGGCCTCGGTGGTCGATTCCGGGCCGCCGGAGAGGATGATGCCCTTCGGGGCGAAGCGGGCGATGTCGGCCGGGTCGTGGTCCCAGGCCCAGATCTCGCAGTACACGCCGAGTTCGCGCACCCGGCGGGCGATCAGCTGGGTGTACTGCGCGCCGAAGTCAAGGATGAGGATCTTGTCGCTGTGGATGTCGGTCATGCGGAGGGCGGCTCGGCAGCGGGGCTCGGGGGATCACTGCCGGTAATTCGGCGGTTCCTTGGTGATCTGCACGTCGTGCACGTGAGCTTCGCGGGTGCCGGCATTGGTCACGCGCACGAAGCTCGGCCGGGTGCGCATCTCCTCGATGCTGGCGCAGCCGACATAGCCCATCGAGGCGCGCAGACCGCCAGCGAGCTGGTGCACCACGTTGGCCAGTGGGCCGCGGTAGGGCACGCGGCCCTCGATGCCTTCCGGCACCAGCTTGTCGGCATCGGAGGCATCCTGGAAGTAACGGTCCTTGCTGCCCTGCTGCATGGCGCCGAGGCTGCCCATGCCGCGGTAGCTCTTGTAGCTGCGGCCCTGGAACAGCTCGATCTCGCCCGGCGATTCCTCGGTGCCGGCGAACAGGCCGCCGATCATCACGCTGGAGGCGCCGGCGGCGATGGCCTTGGCGATGTCGCCCGAATAGCGGATGCCGCCATCGGCGATCAGCGGGATGCGGCCCTTGAGCGCATCGGCCACCATGCCCACCGCGGTCACCTGCGGCACGCCCACGCCGGCGACGATGCGGGTGGTGCAGATCGAGCCCGGGCCCACGCCCACCTTCACCGCATCGGCGCCCGCGGCCTCGAGGGCCAGCGCCGCCTCGCCGGTGACGATGTTGCCGCCGATGACCTGCAGGTTCGGGAAGTGCTTCTTCACCCAGGCCACGCGGTCGAGCACGCCCTGGGAATGGCCATGCGCGGTATCGACCACGATCACGTCCACGCCGGCGGCGACCAGGGCTTCGACCCGCGCCTCGGTGTCCCCGCCCACGCCCACCGCGGCACCGACCACCAGGCGCTCGCTGCTGTCCTTGGCGGCATCCGGGTTGTCACGCGCTTTCTGAATGTCCTTGACGGTGATCAGTCCGCGCAGGGCGAACTGGTCGTCGACCACCAACACCTTCTCGATGCGGTGCTGGTGCAGCTTGGCCAGTACTTCCTCGTCGCTGGCGCCCTCGCGCACCGTCACCAGACGGTCGCGGCCGGTCATGATGCTGCTCACCGGGGCGTCGAGGTGCTTCTCGAAGCGCATGTCGCGTCCGGTGACGATGCCCACCAGCTGGCCGTCGGCCACCACCGGCACGCCGGAGATGCGTCGGGCCCGGGTGAGCTTGAGCACCTCGCCCACCGAAGTATCGGGCGAGACGGTGAAGGGCTCGCGGATCACTCCGGCCTCGAACTTCTTCACCTCGGCCACCTCAGCGGCCTGGCGTTCGAGGCTCATATTCTTGTGGATGATGGCGATGCCGCCGAGCTGGGCCATGGCGATGGCCAGCCTGGCCTCGGACACGGTGTCCATGGCGGCGGCGACGATCGGCAGGTTCAGCTCGAGGCCCCGGGTGAGGCGGGTCTTGAGGGAGACGTCCTTCGGCAGTACCGCAGAATGGGCCGGGATCAGGGAGACGTCGTCGAAGGTGAGGGCTTCCGCCTGGATGCGCAGCATGGACTGCTCCGGAACTGGGGAGCGCGACATTCTACCCGTTCCCTGCCCTGCCCCGCTGGCCGCCGGCGGGACGGCCGCGGCGGACGGGTTGCCCGGGCTTCAGCCCGCCAGCAGGGCGAGCGAGAGGCCGGGCCACCAGGTGATGAGCAGCACCGTGGCCCCCAGCAGCAGCAGGAAGGGCAGCGTGGCACGGACTAGGGTGGTGACCGGCTGCTGGAAGCGGTAGGCGGCGATGAACAGGTTCATGCCCACCGGGGGGGTGAAATAGCCGATCTGCAGGTTGGCCAGCATGACCACCCCGAGGTGGGCCGGGTGCACCCCGAACTGGGCGGCAAGGGGCATCAGCAGCGGGGTCAGGATGACGATGGCGGAGAAGATGTCCACCAGCATGCCGACCACCAGCAGAAACAGGTTGAGCAGCAGCAGGAACTCCAGCGGGCTGTCGACGTAGGCGCTAACGAAGGCGTACAGGCGCCCGGGCACGTCCTGGTCGATGAACCAGTTCGACAGCGCCCGGGCGGCGCCGAGGATGAGCAGGATGGCGCCGACCATGCGCATGGCCTCGGCCATCACCCCGGGCAGCTGGTGGAAACCGATCTCCCGGCGCACGAGCACCGTCACCACGAGCACGTAGGCCGCGGTGAGCGCGGCCACCTCGCTCACCGCCAGCACGCCCTGGTAGACCGCGGTGAGCACGATCAGCGGCAGGGGCAGTTCCCAGCGCGCTTCCCACAGGGCGGCCCGGAGCTCGCCGGCATCGAAGCCCTGCGGCGGTGCCGGTACCGAGCGCCCCACCCACATGGCATGGGCCGAGAGCACGAGCAGCATCAGCAAGCCTGGCAGCAGGCCGGCGAGGAAGAGATCAGGGATGCTGACCCCGGGATCGCCAGCGATCGGCCCGGCCACGAAGCCATAGAGGATGAGCGGCAGCGAGGGGGCGAACAGCAGGCCGAGGCTGCCGCCTGCGGTCACGAGGCCGAGGCTGTAGGCCTTCGGATAGCCTGCCGCCACCAGGGCCGGGAACAGCAGGGCGCCCATGGCCACCACGGTGACCCCCGAGGCGCCGGTGAAGGCGGTGAAGAAGGCGCAGGCGACGATGGCGACGATGGCCAGCCCGCCGGGCAGGCCGCCGAGCAGCGCATTCGACAGACGCACCAGCCGGCGCGGGGCCTGGCTTTCGCTCAGCAGGTAGCCGGCCAGGGTGAACAGCGGGATGGCGATCAGGCCCGGCATGTCGCCAAGGCCGTAGAACTCGGTGAGCGCCGCCTCCCCGTAGCCGGCAGCCTGCAGGCCGACCAGGGCGATGCCGAGGATCACCGCGAACAGCGGCATGCCCAGCGCGGCGAGCAGGAGCAGCAGGCCGAGCTGCAGTTCCAGGCTCATGTGCCCTGCCCTTCCCCGCCCTCGGCACCGGGCGGCGGGGGCGCCGAGAAGGCGCCGATCGCCAGCCGCAGGGCCAGCAGGCCGAAGCCCGCCGGCAGCACCAGCATCGGCATCCAGCTCGGGATGCCCAGCGCGAAGACCAGCGGGAACTCGCGCTCGGCGGCCACCAGCCCGGCGCCGATCCAGGCCGCCCAGCCGCAGACCGCGGCGGCGGCCAGGGTCGAGAGCGCATGCACGAGCCGGCGCCAGGGGCCGGGAAGCAGGCGCGGCAAAGCATCGATGGCGATGTGCCGCTGCTGGCGTGCCGCCCCCAGCGCGCCCAGCATGGCAAGCCACAGCACGCCGGCGCGGCTCACCGGCTCGGCCCAGCTCCAGCCGGCGTCGAAGCCCGCCCGCAGCACGATCTGCGCCAGGGCGAGCAGGAGCAGCAACAAGGCCGCCAGCGCGAGGAGACCGTCCTCGAGCCGGTGCAGCAGGGCCAGCAGGCGGGCGGCAGCGGTACTCAATCCGCGCTGCCCGAAGCGGCCTTGGCCTCGCGGATGGCAGTCAGCAGGGAGGCATCCATCCGCCCTTCCTCGTAGAGGCGGCGCACCACGGTTTCGCCGATTTGGCGGAAATAGGCGGCGTCCGCGGCGCTGGGCGTCACCACCGTGAGCCCCTGCTTCTTCATCGCCTCCAGTGCGGCGGCATCATCGCGGCGGATGCTCGCATCGACGCGGGCGGCCGCCGCCTTGAAGATGCGGTCCACCACCGCCTGGTCGGCGGGCGCGATGCGGTTCCAGGCGCGGGTATCGACGATGATGTAGCCCACCACATAGGCCAGCGGCAGGTCGTAGAGGTAGCGCAGGCGCCCATGCCACTGCAGGGCGACGGCACCTGCCGGCGTGTTGGCCACCATGTCCACCATGCCGGTCTGCAGGCCGGTGAACACGTCGCCGATCGGCAACGGGATCGGGCTGGCGCCGCCTTCGCGGAAGGTCAGCTCGGCGATGCGGTCGTTCTGCGGCACCCAGAGCTTGGCGCGGCGCACGTCGTCGGGGCCGCGCAGGGGCCGGGTGCTCATCAGGTAGGCGAAACCCACGCCCGAGGCTCCGAGCATGTGGAAGCCGCGCTCGGCGAAGCCCTTGGCCAGCAGCGGATCGACCCGGGGCCGCACACGGTCCACCGCCGCCCAGTCCTCGAACAGGAACGGCAGGGTGTAGACCGGGGCATCCGGGTAGACCAGCGAGAGCTCGCTCGAGGTGAGCACCCCACCCTGCAGCTGTCCGCCCTGGCGGATGCGTCGGAGCACGGCCTGGTCATTGCCCATCACGCCGCCGGGGAAGTAGCGGATCTCCACCCGCCCCTTCGTCTCGGCCTTCACCGCTTCGGCGGCGGCGCGCAGCTCGCGCATCCAGGGCGAGCCGTCCGGCGCGAGGGTGGCAAGGCGCAGGGTCTGGGTCTGGGCGAGGACGAGGGGGGCGGCCAGCAGCAGGGCGAGCAGACCGAGAAGACGGAGGAAGGGGCTTGGCATCATGCGGTGCTCAGAAGTAGTCCTTGCCGCTCTCCAGCAGGGCGCGGGCGCGCTCCTGGGCGAGGGTGTTCATCAGGGTGTAGCCCCGGGCACGCGGATCGGCCTCCAGCACTTCCCGCAGCAGCCGGTCATGCAGGGCCTGATCGAAGACCAGCCGGGCATGGAATTCGGCCATCAGGGTCTTGGCGTAGAGATTGCGCCCACCCGAGGCCTCGATCGCCTGCTCGAAGTAAGCCCGCCCCCGCTCGGGCTGCCCGCCCACGGCCTCGGGGCGCAGCGAGTGCAGCACCCCGAGGTAGACCAGGGCAAGCCCGCCGTCATGCCCGGGGTCCACCGCCACCACGCGCTGCAGCAGGGCCTCCACCTTCGGCAGGTCGGCCACCGCAGCCCAGTCCTCGCGGTGGGCCTGGATGTGGCCGGCCCAGGCGGTGCCGAGGGTGTAGAAGAGCGGCAGGCGGCGGTCGCTCACCGCGGCGAGGGCGCTGGCGAAGTCGTCCGGGTTGCCCTCGAGGCGCTCGCAGAGCCGCGGCTCCTGCAGGCAGGTGGCGCGCTGCGCGAGCGCGAGGGCCTTGCGGGCGAGGCGCTGGGCGCGGGCGCTATCCGCGCCGGTGAAGTTGCCGGCATAGGCGCCATTGAGCCGGGCTGCCGCCAGCAGGGTATCCACGTTCCCGGGATCGCCCTCGATCAGGCCATCGAGCAGCAGCAGGTAGGCCGGCAGGCCGTCGCGCACCGTGGCTGGGTCCTCGGCATCGAGCACCGCCTTGCCGAGGTTGTCGGCCAGCCGCGCGGTGGCGTTTCCCACCAGCGAGGCGCAGCCCGACAGGCCGAGAACGAGGCAGAGGGCGAGCGCGGGCGTCCGGAGCGTCACGGCAGGAGGGCGGCGGGGTGGCATGGCAAGCATCGCGCCAGCCTAGCGGGCGTAGGTGTAGGCCTCGTGACCGGGCAGGTCGGCGGCGTCGGCCGCTTCGAGGGTGTTCTGCATCAGGGTGGCCACGGTCATCGGGCCCACGCCGCCCGGCACCGGGGTGATCCAGCTCGCCCGCTCGCGGGCGGCCTCGAAGCCGACATCGCCCACCAGCCGGCCATCCTCCATGCGGTTGATGCCCACATCGATCACCACCGCGCCGGGCTTGATCCACTCGCCGGGCACGATGCCGGGGCGGCCCACGGCCACCACCACGATGTCGGCCTGCTCCACCTGCCGCTGCAGCACCTCGCGCGGGGTGAACTTGTGGCAGGCGGTGACGGTGCAGCCGGCGATCAGCAGTTCCAGCACCATCGGCCGGCCGACGTGGTTGCTCACCCCCACCACTACGGCATTGGCGCCGCGCACCGGGCGGTCGGTGTAGCCCAGCAGGGTGGTGATGCCCCGCGGCGTGCAGGGCCTGAGGCCGAACTGCCGCAGCGCCAGGCGGCCGACGTTCTCCGGGTGGAAGCCGTCCACGTCCTTGCGCGGGTCGATGCGCTGGATGATCTCGCGGCCGTCGCGGCCACCGGGCAGCGGCAGCTGCAGCAGGATGCCGTGGATCGCCGGATCGGCGTTCAGGCGCTCGATCAGTGCCAGCAGCTCGGCGTCGCTGGTAGACGCCGGCAGGTCGAAATCGCGGGCTTCGATGCCCACCTTCAGGCAGGCCCGGCGCTTGTTGCGCACGTACACCGCCGAAGCCGGGTCGTCGCCCACCAGCACCACGGCGAGGCCGGGACGGGGCCGGCCGGCGGCGATCCGCGCCTGGACGCGGGCGGCAAGGTCCTCGAGGAGCCGGTCGGCGATGCCTTTGCCGTCGAGCAGGCGGGCGGTCATGGGGCGGAGGGGCTCCTGGGCGGGAAAGCCGCGCATTATCGCCGCTCGCCGCCTCCCCCGCACGCCGGGCAGGCCGGATCGACCGGCACGGGCAGTTCGCGGAAGCGCATCGCCAGCGCATCGAAGATCAGCAGGCGCCCCGCCAGCGACTCTCCCTGCCCCAAGAGCAGCTTCAGCACCTCGGTGGCCTGCAAGAGCCCGATCACGCCGGGCAGCACGCCGAGCACGCCGGCCTCGGCGCAGTTCGGCGCCCCGCCCGCGCCTTCGGGTTCCGGGAACAGGCACTGGTAGCAGGGCCGTTCCCCACGCCGGCGGCCGGCATCGAACACCGACACCTGGCCCTGGAAGCGCTCCACCGCCCCGTACACCAGCGGGATGCCGAGGCGCAGGCAGGCGCGGTTGAGGCAATGGCGTGCACGGAAGTTGTCGCTGCCATCGAGCACCACGTCGATGCCGGCGAGCAGCGCATCGACATTCCCCTCGTCGAGCCTGGCCTGCACCGTCTCCAGCTGCAATCGCGGGTTCAAGGCAAGCAGGCGCTCACGGGCCGAGGCCACCTTCGGCTGGCCGACCCCGGCATCGACGTGCAGGATCTGGCGCTGCAGGTTGCTGCGCTCCACTTGGTCGTCATCGACGAGGCGCAGCCGGCCCACCCCGGCCGCGGCGAGATAGAAGGCCGCCGGGGAGCCGAGTCCGCCCGCCCCCACCAGCAGCACCCGTGAGGCCAGCAGCCGGGCCTGGCCTTCCACGCCCACCTGCGGCAGCAGCAGATGCCGGGCATAGCGTTCGCGGGCATCGGCATCCAGGCGGGGCTCGCCGGCCGCCTCGCCCTGCATCGCCAGCCCTGCGGCCCGCCAGGCCACGAGGCCGCCGCGCACACTGGCCACGCGGGCGTGCCCCGCCTCGCGCAGCGCCCGCGCCGCGGCCAGAGAGCGCACGCCGCTGGCACAGAGCAGCAGCAGGGGGCCCTGCCCCGCCCCGAAGGCATCGGGTTCGGCGAGCAGGCGGGCCCGGGGCACGGCCTCGGCTCCCGCGGGCAGGCCGGAGGCGGTCTCCTCCGCCTCCCGCAGGTCGATCAGCCGGGCTCCCGCAGCCAGCGCCCGTGGCACGGCAGCAGCCTCGATCTCGAGCGGCCAGCCGCCGTCCGCCCCGTCTCCCACGGCCGTGTCCGCGATGGAGGCCGGTTCACGTTCGCCCAGCAGCCCGGCCAGCAGGGGCGGCAGCACCTGTTCGCAGGCCCGGCGCAGGGCTTCCGGCGCATCGGGCAGGAACAGGCACAGGGGCTGCCGTGGTCCGGCCTCGAGCGGGATGAGCAGGGCTACGGCCGGGGCCGTCAGCCCAAGGTCGATCCGCAGCGCCGAAGGATGGCCTGCCACCGGCGGCAGACCGACGGGTAGCCCGTCTGGCCCTGGGGCGGCGGCGATCAGCACCAGGTCGAAGGCCTGGGCGGCATCGTCCAGCGCACTGCCGAGTACCGGCAGGACTGGCCAGGCCACCGGCTCCAGGCCCTGGGCCTGGAGCCAGGCCATCAGCACCGGGCGTGCGGCATCGTGGCGCCCCCCGGGGGGCAGGGCCTGGCCGGGCGGAATGCGGTCGGCGCCCAGGGTGAACAGGGCCACCGTGGGCCGGCGCACGCATGGCAGTTCGGCATGACCGGCGGCCGCCAGCCTGCCGAGATCGAACACCCCGAGGCGATGTCCTGCCGGCAGCGCACCCTCCCCGTCCTGGCAGGCCTCGGCCAGCACCCGCCCCGCGGCGCGGGCGAGCGGCACGCGCTCGGCATCGCGGCGCCGGGCGGCACCGAAACGCCGCAGCAGCGGCAGGGCCTTTCCCAGAGTGAGCGTGGCCGGCACCACCGGCATGCCTCAGCGCTTCTTGGCGAAGCGCAGCAGGCGCCGGCGCTTGGCGATCTGGCGCTCGGTGAGTTCGTTCTTCCGCCCCTCGAAGGGGTTCTCGCCCTCACGGAACTCGAAGCGCAGCGGCGTGCCCACCAGCTTGAAGCGCTTGCGGAAGAAATTCTCGAGATAGCGCCGGTAGCTCTCCGGCAGGCCACGCAGCCGGGTGCCATGGATGACGAAGGTGGGCGGCGTGTTGCCCCCGGAATGGGCGTAGCGCATCTTCGGCGCGTGGCCGCGCACCGCCGGCGGCGGATTGCTCTCGTAGGCCACTTCCAGCGCCCGGTTGATCTCGCTGGTGCTGAAGCTCCGGGTCACCGAGGCATGGGCACGGTTCACCGCCCGGAACAGCTCGCGCAGCCCGCTGCCGTGCAGGGCGGAGATGGTGACGCGCTCGGCCCAGGGCACGAAGGCCAGGCGGCGCTCCAGCATCACCCGGTTCTGCTCGCGTTCGTAGGCGGAAAGGCCGTCCCATTTGTTCACCGCCACCACCAGGCCGCGGCCCGCCTCCAGCACGTGGCCGAGCACGGTGGCATCCTGATCGGTGATGCCCTCGGTGCCATCCACCAGCACCACGGCCACCTGGCAGTGCTCGATCGAGGCCAAGGTCTTGAAGGCACTGAACTTCTCCACCGCTTCCTCCACCCGGCTGCGGCGGCGCAGGCCGGCGGTGTCGATCAGCCGGTAGCGGCGGCCGTCGCGTTCGAGGTCGACGGCGATGGAATCGCGGGTGGTGCCCGGCACGTCGGAGGCGATCATCCGTTCCTCGCCGAGCATGCGGTTCACCAGGGTGCTCTTGCCGACGTTCGGGCGGCCGACGAAGGCCACGCGGATGCGCGCCGGGTCGTCTTCCAGCACCGAAAGATCGCGGTCGGGCGGCAGCCGCCGCTGCACGAGCTCCAGCAGGGCCGGTACGCCGCGCTGGTGCGAGGCGGCAAGCGGCAGGGTGTCGGCGATGCCGAAGCGGGCGAACTCGGCAAGGCAGTCGGCCTCGACGAGGCCGTCGGTCTTGTTCACTGCCAGCACCAGTGGCTTGCCGAGCTTGCGCAGCCAGCCGACGATCTCGCGGTCGAGCGGGGTCAGGCCATCGCGGGCATCGACCACGAAGACCACCAGATCGGCCTCCTCCACCCCGGCGCGGGCCTGGCGGGCGGTGGCTCCGGCCAGACCTTCTTCTTCACCGGAAAGGCCGCCGGTATCGACCACCGCGAAAGGCCGTGCCGGATCGAGACGGCAGACGCCGTAGTGGCGGTCACGGGTCACGCCCGGCTGGTCGTGTACCAGAGCGTCCCGGCTGCGCGTGAGCGCGTTGAACAGGGTGCTCTTGCCGACGTTCGGTCGACCGACCAGCGCGACCAGCGGCAGCATACGGGCTTACTCGGCGATGCGGAAGGCCGCGAGACGGCCTTCGTCGGTGACGGCGATGACGGTGCCGGAAGGCGTGGCGAGCGGCGTGGCGAGGACCCGGGCCCGGCCCACGCGCTCGCGGGCGCGCAGCACACCAGTGAAGGGATCGAACCAGTGCAGGTAGCCTTCGAGGTCGCCCACCACCGCCAGCGAGCCTGCCAGCACCGGGCCGGTGGGCTGGCGGCGCAGCAGGGCGTCCTGCTTCCACAGGGCACTGCCGCTGGCCCGGTCCAGCGACCAGAGCACACCGTCGCGGTCGGTCAGCAGCACGCCGTCGGCGGTCAGGTCGAGGCGGTTGCTGCCGCCGTTGTCGCGGGTCCAGACGACCTGGCCGCTCGCCAGCGCGATCGCCGCGGTGATGCCGCGCACGCTGCTGGCATAGACGGCATCGGCGCCCAGGGCGAGATCGCCGTCGATGTCCACCAGGCGTTCGAGCTCGCTGCGACCCTCGGGCTCGGCCACCGCAGCCTCCCAGATCGGGGCGCCGTCATCGGCGCGCAGGGCCACCACGGTGCCGTCGTCGTTGCCCACCAGCACGAGGCCGGCGGCGAAGGCCGGGGTGCTGGCCCCGCGCGAACTCAGGGTCGGGATCGGGCTTTCGAAGCTCCAGCGGCGGCTGCCGTCATTGCGGTCGAGGCCCACCACCCGGCCATCCTGCGAGCGCAGCACCACGAGACGCGGCAGCACCAGCGGCGCGGCCAGCACCTCGGCGCTGGCCTGGTACTGCCAGCGCGGGCTGCCATCCTCGGCCGAGACGGCGTAGACCTGGCCGCTGCGGCCGGCCACCACCACGAGGCCCTCGCCCACGCCCACCGAGGACATCAGGCCGCCCTCGCGCACCTTGTTGCGCCATACCCGCCAGCCGCGACCGCTCGAGAGCGGCTCCAGTTCGACCTCCCAGCGGCGCTTGCCGGTCTCGATGTCGATGGCGCGCAGCCGGCCTTTGTCGGTCACGGCATACACGCTGCTGCCGTCGATGCCCGGGCGCTGGCGCAGGCCGAGCCGGCCCTCGCCCTCGCCCAGGGATACCGACCAGAGGCGCTGCACGCGGGCCGCGCCCTCGATCTTCTGCAGGGGCGCGGGATCGGTGGCCTTGCTCTTGTCGCTGCGGAACCAGTCGCGCATCGTGCCGCAGCCGGGAAGGACGACGAGGGCCGCGACGAGCGCGATGCCGAGGAGCTTTCGCATGGATCAGGCTTCCGGGGTCGTGGTGCCGCCGGCATCGGCGAGCTTGAGTTCGAGCAGCACGCGGGTCGGCGTGGCGGTGTCGGTATGGGTCAGGGCGCGCTGGTAGGCCGCATGCGCCTCGTCGCGCCGCCCTTGTGCGGCATGGGCATCGCCCATGAGTTCCTCGCGCACCGCGGCATAGGCCGGCAGGCGCAGCGCCGAGAGGCGGGCCAGTGCGGCGTCATGGCGACCCAGCAGCAGCTCGGCGCGGGCGGCGCGCAGGGCCAGCAGTTCGGCAAGCGCCGGGTCCTTCACCCCGGGCAAGGTGGCATCGAGCAGGGGCACGGCCTCTTCCGGGCTGCCCGCCTCGACCAGGGCCGCGGCACGGCGCAGCGCCGCCAGGGCCGGATAGGCGGTGTCGGCGTAGTTGGCGCGCAGCGACTCGGCGAGCGCCGCGGCCTGGTCGGCATTGCCGCCCTCCTGGGCCTGCAGGAAGCTGCCGTACTGGCGGGCGGCCTCCTCGCGGTGGCCGGCCTTGCTGGCCTGCCAGGCCTGGAAGCCGAGGATGGCGGCGAAACCGATGCCGATGCCGCCGATGATGGAGACACCGTTGTCTCGCAGCCACTTGCGGACGCGTTCGCCCTGTTCGTATTCGTCGATCTGGTCGGTGGACATGGGCCATCGCCGCGGTGCCCGCGGCCGGTTCGGGGAAAGGGCGAGGCCCCGGCGCCTTCAGCGCGCGATGGCCTCGATGGAACCGTCCGAGGATAGCGCAAAGCGGGCCACGTTCGCCGCGCGCACGCCATCGAGATTCACCCGCGAGCCATCCACGATGACCTCGGTGGCATCGACATTGCCCACCGTGACGCGCCCCACCTCGGCCGACGGGTAACGGCGCACCTCGCCGGCACGCGCGAGCACGCGCTCGATGGCGCTGCCGTCGCGGCGCATCACCTCGATCCAGCTCTCGCCGCTGAAACGCATCTCGAGCTGGCGCGGCAGCACGCCACCGGTGAAGCTGGCGGCCACCGGGCGCGGCGTGGCGGCCGGTCCTGCCGCGGCTTCGGTCTCCGAAGTGGCAGGAGGCGGCGCGACGCCCGCGGCCGCCGCCATGCGCTCCGGCGTTTCCTCCGGGACCGGCGCCGCCGGCGCGTCTGCCGGAAGCTGTGCCGGCTCCCCGGCCGGCGCTTCCGCTCCGGGGCTGGCGAGGATGGCCTGGGCCAGGGGCTGGTCGAGTGCGGGGTCGAGCGAGCGCACCTGCACCGGGCCGGAAGGCACGAGGCTCAGCGCGCCGTACACCATCGACAGCACCAGCAGCGAGCCGCCGGCATAGGCCGCGTGGCGGGCGGAGAACTCGGCGAAGCGGCCGAAGCGCGAGACCGGCACCTGCGAGCGCAGGACGGGGGCATGGAGGCGCTGCGCCACCGCGTCGAGATCCACCGGCACGCCGAGCCGGGCGGCATAGCGCCCCACCAGGTTGCGGGCGAACACCGGGGCGCCGAGGCGCTCCCAGTCACCGGCTTCGATCGCCTGCAGGATCGCCCGCGTGTACTTCAGCTCGCGGGCCAGCGCGTCGATCTCCAGCCCCTGCCGGAGCCGAGCCGAGCGCAGGCGCCCGCCGATGTCCTGGTTCTCTTCCGCCATGCTCACCGCTTCGAACCCCCCTGGTCGAACGTGGATGACCCCGCCCCCGGGACTCCCCCGAGGCCGGACAACTGCTTGCGATAACGCTCCGCGGCCCGGGCATCCCCGGCCGCCTCCTCGATGGCGATGGCCAGCACCAGTTCCGGCGCGGTCAGCGGGGCCAGGGCCTCGCGGCGCTGCAGGAAGGCGCGGGCGCGCAGGTGGTCGCCGCGGTCGTGCTCGAGCTTGGCCATGCCCACCAGCGACTGCGCGTCGTTGGGCACCAGCGTGAGCGCGGCGCGGAAGTTCAGTTCGGCCCGCTCCATCCAGCCGGCCGATGCCGCGCAGCTGCCGGCATTGGCCATGGCCTGGGCCGGACGGGCATAGGCCTCGTCGGCGAGTGCCTCGACGAAGCGCTGCATGGCCTCCTCGGCCCGCCCGTTGCGGCACAGCCAGGCGCCGTAGGCATTCAGCACCGGGCCGCTCTTCGGCGCCAGCGCGAAGGCCCGCTGCAGGTCGCGCGCCGCCTCCTCGCCGCGGCCCAGGGCCTCCAGCGCCTGGGAGCGCGCCAGGTATGCCAGGGCATTGCGCGGATCGGCGCGCACGGCGGCCGATGCCTCGGCGAGCGCTGCCTCCGCATCGCCCTGGTCGAGCAGGCCCTGGGCGGCATTGATCGAGCGCTGCGCCACCGCCGAGCCGCTGGCCTGGGCGGGAGCCGGGGTCGAGGCGCAGCCGGCCAGCGCCAGCGGCAGGAGGGCGAGGAGCACGACGGTGAGCCGGGGCTCAGGCCGCCGCATCGGCGCCTCCCTCGAGCCGGCGGCGGAACTCCGCCTGCCGCCGTGTCCGGTCCATCACCTGCCCCTTGAGCTGCCCGCAGGCGGCATCGATGTCATCACCGCGGGTGCGGCGCACCATCGTCAGCACGCCGGCATCGAGCAGCTGCTTTTGGAAGGCGCGGATCTCGGCCTCGCCGCTGCGCTCGAAGCGCGTGCCGGGGAAGGGATTGAAGGGGATCAGGTTCACCTTCGCCGCGTGGGCATCCTGGGCCTGGCGGCAGAACTGGCGCATCAGCGCCGCCAGTTCGCGGGCATGCTCGGGCTGGTCGTTCACCCCGCGCATCAGGGTGTATTCGAAGGTGATCGAATCGATCTTCGTCGAGCGCAGGTAACGCAGGCACGCTGCCATCAGCTCGGCGATCGGATGCTTCTTGTTGAGCGGCACCAGGCGGGTGCGCAGCTCGTCGTTCGGCGCGTGCAGCGAGACGGCCAGCGCCACGTCGGCACGGGCGGCGAGCGCATCGATCATCGGCACGAGGCCGGCGGTGCTCAGGGTGACGCGCTTGCCGGCGAGACCGAAACCGAGGTCGTCGCGCATCAGGCTCATCGCCGTCACCACGTTCTCGAAGTTGAGCAGGGGCTCGCCCATGCCCATCATCACCACGTTGGTGAGCTTGCGCTCGCGGTGTGGCACGTTGCCGAGGTGGCGCGCCGCCACGAACACCTGGCCGATGACCTCGGCGGCGGACAGGTTGCGGTTGAAGCCCTGGGTGGCAGTGGAGCAGAACTGGCAGTTCAGGCCGCAGCCCACCTGGCTCGAGACGCAGAGCGTGCCCCGGCCCTTGTCCGGGATGAACACGGTCTCGATGGCATTGCCGGCGTCCATCCCGAGCAGCCACTTGTGGGTGCCGTCGGCCGAGGGCTTGTCGAACACCACCGCCGGCGGCCGCACCTCGCAGCGCTCCTCGAGCTTGCCGCGCAGGGCCTTGCCGAGATCGGTCATGCCGCCGAAGTCGGTGACATGGCGGTGGTACATCCACTTCATGACCTGATGGGCGCGGTAGCGCTTCTCGCCCAGCTCGCGCTCGAAGAAGTCTTCGAGCGCGGAGCGGTCGAGACCCAGCAGGTTCACCCGGCCGTCCTTCGGTGCCGCCATCGCCAGTGCGCGCAGCGACCCGGGCGCCGGGGCGTCGTCCGGCGCAGGAGAGGCTTGGGGCGGGATGACTGGCGTGTTCACCGCGGCACGGCCGGCGGGGTTCGATGGATCAGCGCGGGCAGAGCTCGGTGGCGCTGAAGAAGTAGGCGATCTCGATCGCCGCGTTCTCGAGGCTGTCCGAGCCGTGCACGGCATTGGCATCGATCGACTGCGCGAAATCGGCGCGGATGGTGCCCGGGGCGGCATCCTTCGGATTGGTGGCGCCCATCAGCTCGCGGTTCTTGGCCACCGCGTTCTCGCCTTCCAGCACCTGGATCATCACCGGCCCCGAGGTCATGAATTCGACCAGGGCATTGAAGAACGGGCGCTCCTTGTGCACCGCGTAGAAGCCTTCGGCCTCCTTGCGGGAGAGTTGCTTCATCTTCGCCGCCACGATCTTCAGGCCGGCCTCCTCGAAACGGGAGTAGATCTTGCCGATCACGTTCTTCGCGACGGCATCCGGCTTGATGATCGAAATGGTGCGCTCGATGGCCATGTTTGCAAACCTTTGTCAATAGGAAAAGCGGGTAAGACTGCCAGTATAGGCGGACTTTTTTTTCCGAGACAAGCGCTTACGGTGCATTGTGGAGGCCGGTTCACGGAACGGCAGGCGGCGCGGCCGCGCCGCCCGCCACATCGATTCAATCAAGTGCTTGACCAAGGCGGCTCTCCAGCGCAGGCTTGCAGCAAGCGTTTGAACGAGGCCCGCCATGAGCAGCACCCACTTCAACACCAAGGAACGCATCCTCGGAGCCGCGGAGGAACTGTTCGCCATCCACGGTTTCGCCGGCACCTCGCTGCGGCAGGTCACCAGCCGGGCCGATGTCAACATCGCCGCGGTGAACTACCACTTCGGATCGAAGGAAAACCTCATCAACGAAGTATTCCGGCGGCGCATGGACGACATGAGCGAGAGGCGCCTGAGGCAGCTCGCCGAGGCCCGCCAGGCAAGACCCGGGGACCTCGAGGCGGTGCTCGAGGCCTTCATCGGGCCGCCGCTCGCGCTCACCCTCGACCGCCAGCACGGCGGGGCCGCCTTCGTCCGCGTGCTGGCCCGCGCCTTCGCCGAGAAGAACGACGGCCTGCGCAAGTTCCTGTCCGACAACTACGGCCACGTGCTGCGCGAGTTCGCCAAGGCCATCGCCGAGTGCGTGCCGGGCCTGGCGAAAGAGGACCTCTACTGGCGCCTCGACTTCGTGGCCGGGGCGCTCACCTATGCCATGGCCGACTTCGGCCTGATCAAACGGCCGGCCGGCACCAGCGAGAAGCAGCACTGCGAGCAGGCGGCGCGGCAGCTGGTGCGCTTCGCCGCCGCCGGCCTGCGGGCGGCCTGAGACGCCCCCTCTTTACGAAGGACCCATACGCTGGCGTATGCTTTGCCGGGCGAGGCCCTGCCCCGCCCGGCCCGAACCGGCCCTCCCTCCCCCAACGGAGTCCCCATGTCCCAGCTTCGAATCCGCAAAGTGGCGGTGCTCGGCGCCGGCGTGATGGGCGCGCAGATCGCCGCCCACCTCGTCAATGCCGACGTCGACACCCTGCTCTTCGACCTTCCGGCCCAGGAAGGCGACAAGAACGGCATCGTCCAGAAGGCCATCGCCAACCTGGGCAAGCTCTCGCCGGCCCCGCTCGCCAGCAAGGCCAAGGCCGCTGCGATCATCCCGGCCAACTACGAGCAACACCTCCCCCAACTCGCGGACTGCGACCTCATCATCGAGGCCATCGCCGAGAAGATGGAGTGGAAGAAGGCGCTCTACGAGAAGATCGCCCCGCACGTGGCGCCGCATGCCATCGTCGCCTCGAACACCTCCGGGCTCTCGATCAACGCGCTGGCCGAGGCCATGCCGGCGGCGGTGCGCCCGCGCTTCTGCGGCGTGCACTTCTTCAACCCGCCGCGCTACATGCACCTTGCCGAGCTGATTCCCTGCGCCGGCACCGAGCCGGCGGTGCTGCAGGGGCTCGAGACCTTCCTCACCACCACGCTGGGCAAGGGCGTGGTCTATGCCAAGGACACGCCGAACTTCATCGGCAACCGCATCGGCGTGTTCTCGATCCTCGCCGGCATGCACCACACCGAGCGCCTGGGCCTCGGTTTCGATGAGGTCGATGCCATCACCGGCCCGCTGATCGGCCGCCCGAAGTCGGCGACCTACCGCACCTCGGACGTGGTCGGCCTCGACACTATGGCCCACGTCATCAAGACCATGGCCGACACCCTGCCGGATGACCCTTGGCACGCGTACTTCAAGGCCCCCGACTGGCTGCAGGCGCTGATCGCCAGGGGCGCGCTGGGCCAGAAGGCCGGCGCCGGCATCTACCGGAAGCAGGGCAAAGACATCCTCGTCCTCGACCTCGCCAAGCAGGACTACCGCCCGAGCGGCGCCGAGGCGAATGCCGAGGTCGTCGAGATCCTGAAGATCAAGAACCCGGCCGAGAAGTTCGCCAAGCTGCGTGCGCATTCGCATCCGCAGGCGCAGTTCCTGTGGGCGATCTTCCGCGATCTCTTCCACTACGCCGCCTTCCACCTGCATTCCATCGCCGACACTGCGCGTGACGTCGACTTCGCCATGCGCTGGGGCTATGGCTGGAGTCTCGGCCCCTTCGAGACCTGGCAGGCCGCCGGCTGGCAGCAGGTGGCCGCCTGGATCGCCGAGGACATCGCCGCCGGCAGGGCCATGGCCAGCGCGCCGCTGCCGGCCTGGGTGAGCGATGGCCGTGCCGGGGTGCACTCGGCCGAGGGCAGCTTCAGCCCGGCCCGCAATGCCGCCCTGCCCCGCTCCACCCTGCCCGTCTATGCCCGCCAGCGCTTCCCGGAAACCGTGATCGGCGAGGCCCCGGCCAACCCGGGCGCCACGGTATTCGAGACCGACGCGGTGCGCCTGTGGACCGATGGCGACGGCATTGCCGTGCTCGGTTTCAAGACCAAGATGCACACCGTCTCGGACGGCGTACTGGCCGGCATTCAGCAGGCCATCGACATCGCCGAGAAGGACTTCCGCGGCCTGGTCATCTGGCAGCCGAAGGCCCCGTTCTCGGCCGGTGCCGATCTCGCCGGTGCGCTGGCGGCGCTGCAGGCCGGCCGCCTCGACGACTTCACCGCGATGGTGGCCACCTTCCAGGCCACCAGCCAGCGCATCAAGTACGCGCTGGTGCCGGTGGTGGCGGCGGTGCGCGGCCTCGCCCTCGGCGGTGGCTGCGAGTTCCAGATGCATGCGGCCCGCACCGTGGCCCATCTCGAGAGCTACATCGGTCTTGTCGAGGCCGGTGTGGGCCTGCTGCCGGCGGGCGGCGGCCTGAAGGAGATCGCCGCCCGGGCCTCGGCCCGGGCGAAGAACGGTGATGTGTTCGCTGAGCTCAGGCCGATGTTCGAGACCGTGGCCATGGGCAAGGTGTCGTCCTCGGCGCTCGAGGCGAAGGAACTCGGCCTGCTGCGCGAGTCCGACATCGTGGTCTTCCACGAGCATGAGCTGCTGCACGTGGCGCGCCAGACCGCGCTGGCCATGGCCGAGGCCGGCTACCGCCCGCCGCTGCCGAACCGCCAGATCACCGCCGCCGGCGATGTTGGCATCGCCACCTTCAAGATGATGCTGGTGAACATGCTCGAGGGGCGGATGATCAGCCCGCACGACATGGAGATCGCCACCCGTATCGCCACCGTGCTCTCGGGCGGCGAGATCGACCGCGGCGCCACCGTGGACGAGGACTGGCTGATCCGCCTCGAGCGCGAGCATTTCGTCGCGCTTGCCCAGATGCCGAAGACCCAGGAGCGCATCGCCCACATGCTGAAGACCGGCAAGCCGCTGCGTAACTGACGGACGACGAGGACACTCCCATGAGCAAGCAAGTTCAAGACGCCTACATCGTCGCCGCCACCCGCACTCCGGTGGGCAAGGCTCCGCGTGGCTTCTTCCGCAACACCCGCCCCGACGACCTGCTCGCCCACGTGCTGAAGCGCGTGGTGGCCCAGGCGCCGGGCATCGATGTCTCACGCATCGACGACGCCATCATCGGCTGCGCCATGCCAGAGGCCGAGCAGGGCATGAACGTGGCGCGCATCGGCGTGCTGCTGGCCGGCCTGCCGAACACCGTGGCCGCGCAGACCATCAACCGCTTCTGCTCCTCGGGCCTGCAGGCCGTGGCGCTGGCGGCCGACCAGATCCGCCTCGGCAATGCCGACCTGATGCTGGCCGGCGGCACCGAATCCATGAGCATGGTGCCGATGATGGGCAACAAGGTGGCCATGGCTCCCTCCGTGTTCGACAACGACCACGTCGCGATCGCCTATGGCATGGGCATCACCGCCGAGAAGGTGGCCGAGGAGTGGAAGGTGGGCCGCGAGGACCAGGATGCCTTCGCGCTTGCCTCGCACCAGAAGGCGCTCGCCGCGATCGCCGCCGGCGAGTTCCGTGAGGAGATCAGCCCCTACACGGTGCGCTCCCGCCAGCCGGTGCCGGGCGGCAATACCGTCCGGGTCGTCGAGAAGCTGGTGGATACCGACGAGGGGCCGCGCGCCGACACCTCGCTGGAGGGCCTGGCCAAACTGCGGCCGGTGTTCCGCATGGGCGGTTCGGTGACCGCCGGCAACAGCTCGCAGATGAGCGATGGCGCTGGCGCGGTGCTGCTGGCCTCGGAACAGGCCATCAAGGACTACGGCCTGACCCCGCTCGCCCGTTTCGTCAGCTTCTCGGTGGCCGGCGTGCGCCCGGAGGTGATGGGCATCGGCCCGGTCGAGGCGATCCCGAAGGCCCTGAAGCAGGCCGGCCTCACGCAGGACCAGCTGGACTGGATCGAGCTCAACGAAGCCTTCGCCGCCCAGGCCCTGGCGGTGATCCGTACCTGCGGGCTCGACCCGGCGAAGGTCAATCCGCTGGGCGGCGCCATCGCGCTCGGCCACCCGCTGGGTGCCACCGGCGCGATCCGTACCGCCACCCTGGTGCATGGCCTGCGCCGCCGGAAGCAGAAGTACGGCATGGTGACCATGTGCATCGGCACCGGCATGGGCGCGGCGGGCATCTTCGAAGCCCTCTGAAATCCGGCCCTGGCGCGTGCCGCAGTCCGGCCCGCGGCCGCCGGCATGGCATGGAAAGGCCCGGCACTGCCGGGCCTTTCCGTCTGCGGCCCCCTGCCCTCCGGCCGCGGGCCACCCGCCGTCTAGCCGGCAAGGCGCTCACGCCAGTCCTTCCACGCGTCCCTGGCCTGCAGCCACCAGTAGGTGGCCTGGGCGCCGAGGTAGCCCAAGGGCTTCAGCGCAGAGTCGAGGCCGAAGGGGGCGAAGTCCTGCCAGGCCGGGTCGCCCTCGGCGATGGCGGCGGCCAGCATCTCGCCCGCCACCGTGGTCGGGGCCACGCCATGGCCGCCGAAAGCCTGGGCGTACCAGAGCCCCGGCGCGAGCTGGCCGAGCTGCGGCATTTCATGGCGGGCGTAGCTCATGAGTCCCGACCAGGCGTAGTCGATGCGCACGCCGGCCAGCCCCGGAAAGACCCGGGCGAGGTCGCGGCGCAGCAGGCGTTCCACGGCGGCAGGCGGGCGGTCGCGCACCGAGATGCGCCCGCCCCAGAGCAGGCGGGTATCGGGCAGCAGGCGGTAGTAGTCGAAGGCAAACCGGGTGTCGTAGACCGCGGCCCGCGTGCGGATGAAGGCCGCGGCCTCGTCTCCGAGCGGTTCGGTGACGATGATGTAGGTGGCGATCGGCAGCACGGCCGCGTCGATGCGCGGTACGAGTCCGGCAAGGTAGCCGCCGCAGGCCAGCAGCACGTGCTCGGCTTCGACCTCCCCTTCCGGCGTGCGCACCCGCCAGCCGGCGCCCCGGCGCTCCAGCGCCAGGGCCGGGCTGTGCTCGAAGCAGCGCCCGCCTGCCTGACCGATGGCCGAGGCCAGGCCGAGGGCGTATTTCAGGGGGTGGAAGTGGAAAGCCTCGCGCTCGAAGAGCGCGCCGGAATAGCGTGTCGTACCAAGCAGGGCGGCGAGTTCCTCCCGCGGCACCGGTTCCCAGCGGGTATCGAAGTGCTCGGCAAGCAGGCAACGGCGCGCCTCGAGCACTGCCGGGTCGCGGAACCAGTTGGCCCATAGCACGCCACCTTCCACCCGGTCGCAGTCGATGGTGTACCGCCGCGTCCGCTCGCGCACCCGGGCCACGGCCTCGCGGGTGCGGCGGTAGAGGGCCCGGGCCTGCTCCGGGCCGAGCCTGGCGAGCAGGGCGGCCTCGCCCAGCGAATAGCCGGCGAAGACGAAACCGCCGTTGCGGCCCGAGGCCCCGTGGGCCACCGTCTCCGCTTCCAGCACCAGCACCTCGCGAACGCCGCGCTCGAGCAGCGAACAGGCCGTGCCCAGACCGGCGAACCCGGCGCCGACGATGCAGACCCGGGCCGCATGGCGGCCCTGCAGGCGCGGCAGGCCGGGCGGTGGCGGGAGGCTGGCGCGGTAGTAGCTGGAGGGTGCCGGCACGACGTTCCCCGGAGATCGGATCCGGCTAGGATGCCGCCTCCCCCTGCCGCCGACGAGCCATGCCGCCACGACACCGCTCCCGCCTCCTTCTCGCCTTTCTCGCCTGGGCCTGCGTGCTGGTGGGCGCAGCCTGGGCCCTGCAGTGGTGGCTGGAGGGCCGGGTCCTGTCGGGGCACCGCTCGCCGCAGGCCGCGCTGGCGCTGATGCAGCAGTGGAATCTGGCACTGCGGGCGGCTCTGGGGCTGACGGCGCTCGGGCTGGCGGCCAGCCTGCTGCGCCTGCGGGCGCGCGTCGGCGCGACGCGCCACTGGCCGCCGGGCGGCCCCTGGCCGGTTCCCCGCCCGCTCGGCGCGCAGTCCCTGCGCCGCCTGCGCGCCGGCCTGCTCGTCGCCGCGGTGGCGGCATTCGTCTTGGGCACACTGGCGCTGGGCGCGGCGCTTCACGCCCTGCCTGCCTGAGACGGCGCGCGCCGGTGCCGGGGCGCGCCGCTCAGCCTTCGGCCAGGGCCTCGCGCATCAGGGCCTTCGCGGCCTCGCGCAGGCCAGGGTCTTCGAGGGCGTAGCGCAGGGTGGCCTCGATCAGGCCGATGCGGCTGCCGCAGTCGAAGCGCCGGCCCTCGAAGCGGTGCGCCAGCACCCGATCCTCGGCGAGCAGGGCGGCAATGCCGTCGGTGAGCTGGATCTCGCCGCCTGCTCCCGGCCGGGTGTGGGCCAGCAGCTCGAAGATGCGCGGCGAGAGCACGTAGCGGCCGACCACGGCGAGCGTGCTCGGCGCATCCTCTGGCTTCGGCTTCTCGACGATGGCGCCGATCTCCGACGAGGTGCCGCCGCCGCGGGTGGCCACGATGCCGTAGCTGCGGGTCTGCTCGATCGGCACGTCCTGCACCGCGATGACGCTGGCCGACTCGCGCTCGGCCAGTTCCACGAGCTGCCGGGTCGCGCCCTTGCCGCGGTTCCAGATCAGGTCGTCGGGCAGCAGCACGGCGAAGGGCTGCTCTCCTACCACCGGCCGGGCGCAGAGCACGGCATGCCCCAGGCCCAGGGCCTCCGCCTGGGTGACGAACACCGCCCGCACATGGCGCGGCAGCACGTCGCGGATCATCGCCAGCAGCTCCGACTTGCCCGCCCGCTCCAGCTTCTGCTCGAGCTCGTAGGCCTTGTCGAAGTAGTCGGCCACCGCGTGCTTGTAGCGGTTGGTGACGAAGACCAGGGTGTCGCAGCCGGCGTCGATGGCCTCGTCCACCGCGTACTGGATCAGCGGCCGGTCGACCACCGGCAGCATCTCCTTGGGCACGGTCTTGGTGGCGGGAAGGAAGCGGGTTCCGAGGCCGGCGACCGGGAACACCGCGCAGCGCACCCGGCCCCTCACGGCGTGCGTCCTCCGCTGATCACCTGCGGCCGGAAGGAGCCGCTGCTGCGGCCCTGTGGCTGGGCGAACTCGGGGATGGCCTCGCCGACCAGGCGGCGGAGCTCGAGCTCGTCGTCGCGCTGGATGGCAAGGCGCAGGGCCTTCAGGGTTTTTTCGAACTGCAGGATGTCCACGGGGCGGGGTTCGGCCATGAAGATCTTCGGATGCTCGGTCTGGGTGTAGGGCTCGTCGGCGTGGAAGAGCTCCTCGTGCAGCTTCTCGCCGGGACGCAGGCCGGTGTACTGGATGGCGATGTCGCGGTAGGGCGCGAAGCCGGCCAGCCGGATCATCTGTTCTGCGAGCTCGCGGATGCGCACCGGCTGGCCCATGTCGAGGGTGAACACGCCCGAGGCCTCGCGCAGGGTGGTGGCCTGCAGGATCAGCTGGCAGGCCTCGGGGATGGTCATGAAGTAGCGGGTTACGTCGGGGTGGGTCACGGTCACCGGGCCGCCGCGGCGGATCTGCTCGCGGAACAGCGGCACCACGCTGCCGGCGGAATCGAGCACATTGCCGAAGCGCACCGTCACCAGCCGGGTGGCGCTGCCCTCGCAGCGCGCCAGGCAGGCCAGCTCGGCCAGCCGCTTGCTCGCCCCCAGCATGTTCGCCGGGTTCACCGCCTTGTCGGTGGAGATGAGCACCAGGGTGCCCACCCCGGCCTCCACCACCAGCCGCGCCAGTGTCTCGGTGACGAGGAAATTGTTGCGGATGGCCTCGCGCGGGTGCGCCTCCAGGAGCGGCACGTGCTTGTAGGCCGCGGCATGGAACACTTCGTCGGGCCGCCATTCGGCGAGCAGGCGGCGCAGCAGCAGCTCGTCGGCGCAGTCGCCGAGGACATACTCCGCCTCGACGGCCGGGAAGCGGGCGCGCAGATCCAGCCGCAGCTCGTGCAGGGCCACCTCCGAGCGCTCCAGCAGCACCAGCCGCGCCGCGCCGAGGCGGGCGCACTGCCGGACGAGCTCGCTGCCGATCGAGCCGCCGGCGCCGGTGACGAGGATCGTGCGCCCGGCCAGCGAGGCGCGGATCGCGGTCCAGTCGGGCACCACCGGTTCGCGGCCGAGCAGGTCCTCGATCGAGACGTCCTTGAGCCCGCCGTGCATCCACTGTTCCTGCAGCAGCTCTTCCGGGGTCGGCACGCGGCTGAAGCGCAGCTTGAGGCGCTCGCACTGGGCGGCGATCCGCCCCAGGGCCTCGCTCTGGCCCGGCGGCAGGGCGATGGCGACATGGCTCACCGCCGCCTCCTCGGCGATGCGCGGCAGCTGGTTGAGGCGCCCCAGCACCGGCAGGCCGTAGATCTTCGCCCCCTGCAGGCTGCGGTCGTCGTCGAGGAAGCCCACCACCCGGTAGCCATCGCTGCGCATCAGGTCGCGCGCCAGGCTCTCGGCCGTGGGGCCGGCACCGAGGATCAGCAGGCGCTCGCGCTGGCCGCGGGCGGAGCGCTGCGCCTGATGGTCCTTCCAGGCCCGGTAGAGCAGGCGCGGCGCGCCCAGCAGCAGCATCAGCACGAAGGGATAGGCCACGAGGGCGAGGCGCGGCACGCCCTCGGCGCGGTCCCGGAACAGGAACAGGGCGAGCGCCACCACGCCGCCGCCGAGCAGGCTGCTCATGAGGATGTTGCGCAGGTCGGGCAGGCTGGCGAATCGCCAGAGACCGCGGTAGAGCCCCATGCGCCAGAACACGGTGAGCTGCACCGCGGCGACCAGCAGGGTCTCGACGAGGAAGCCGTGCGCCGGCAGGACGGCGCCGACGGAGAGATAGCGCAGGGCGAGCAGGCCCTGCCAGGCGGCGAGCACCATCACGAGATCGTGCAGCACGACGAGGAGGCGGCTCCAGGAGAGCCTTGCCAGCCAGTGGCGCATCAGCCGCCCCCCTGCCCCGCCAGCCGGCGTCCCGTCCAGGACGACAGCCAGACCCAGGCCAGCAGGGTGAGCAGGCCCACGCCGACGGCTGCCGCGATGCCCTGCCCGGTCCCTGCCTCGATCATCGCCACCACCAGTCCATTTCCGGCCATCCACGCGGCATAGGCTGCCGCGACCGAGGCATGACTGTACCCGCTGCGCACCAGCCGCTGGTAGAGATGCCGGCGATGGGCAGTGCCCAACGGTTCACGGTCGCGGGCGCGCTGCACCAGGGTGCCGAGCACGTCGACCAGGAAGGGGGCGGCCGCGGCCAGCAGCACCCCGGCCTCGGCCGGCGTGCGGGACTGCAGCAGCAGGGCGGCCAGGGCGATGCCGAGTGCATGGCTGCCGCAGTCGCCCATGAAGACCCGGGCCCGTGGGGCGTTGAAAGGCAGGAAGCCCAGGCAGGCGGCCAGCAGCACCCCGGCCAGCAGGCCCGGCGCGGCAAGCCCCAGGGCTGCCGCCCCGAGGCCGGCGAGGGCCACGGCCGAGGCCGCGCCGGCGGCGATGCCATTGATGCCGTCCATGAAGTTCCAGACATTCATGAACAGCACGCCCAGGCCGAGACTGCCCAGCACTGCCAGCCCGGGCGGCAGGTCGAAGGGCAGCAGGGCGGCGGGCAGCGGGAAGGCGAGGGCCAGCGGCAGGGCGGCCAGGCCCTGCCCCGCCAGCTTGCGTGCCACGGGCAGCGGGCGCAGATCGTCCATCAGGCCGAGCATGGCGGCGAGCGCGATGCTGGCCAGCAGCCCGGCCCGCCGGTCGGAATCCTCGCCCAGCAGGGCAAGGCCCAGCAGCATGGCCGAGGCCATGGCCACGCCCGCACCGCGCGGCACCGGCTCGGCATGGCTGCTGCGCGCCACCGGCAGGTCGAGGATGCCGCGGCGCAGGGCCCAGCGGCGCCACAGGGCGGTACCGGCCGCGGCCAGCAGCAGCACCCCCGCGAGGCCGGCGAACCGCACGGCCCAGGGCAGCGAGGCCTCCCATCCTCCGCTCATCCGGCTTACTCCACGGCGACGTGCGGCAGGGGCTTGATGGTGGCCCACTGCTTGCAGCTCGGGCACTGCCAGTGGTGCGCCCGGGCGCCGAAGCCGCAGCCCTGGCAGCGGTAGCCGGGGCTGCGGACGATCAGCTGCTCGTTGATCTCGCGCAGGGTGAGCAGCAGGCCTCGCGGGTCTTCCCCCTCGGTGCGCAGGGCGAGTTCGATCAGGGCCGCCTCGCCGCGGATCGAGGGGCGTTCGCGCAGATGGTTGCGCAGGAAGTCGAGGGCAGCCTTCGGTCCGGCCTCCTGTTCCAGCCGGCGGCACAGGGCCAGGGCCGGCGAGACGCCGGGATAGCGTTCCACCATCTCGAGCAGGAAGCTGCGCGCCCGCGAAGGGTCGCCGGCGCGGTCGTAGGCCGCCAGCAGCGGCGCCAGCACCTCGGGCAAGAATTCGATGTCCTGCCGGGCCGCCCGCTCATAGGCGCGGATGGCCGCCAGGTCGTTGCCGGCCGCCAGCTCCAGCTGGCCTTCCAGCAGGGCCGCCCGCACCGAGTTGGCATCGGCGGCATTGGCCCGGCCGAGGTGCTCACGGGCTGCGGCCAGATCGTTCTGCAGCCGCGCCTTCTCCGCCAGCTCGCATTCGAACTGGGCGATGAGCCGGCCCATCGGCTCGCCGGTGGCCTGCTCGTAGCGGCGGGCGTGGTCGATGGCCTGCTGCCAGTCGCGCTCGGCCTGGTAGATCGACATCAGGTGGCGCAGGGCCTGGGGCGCTGCAGCGCCCAGTTTCACGAGATCGGTGAACAGGGTCTCGGCGCGGTCGAGCAGGCCGGCCCGCATGTAGTCCTCGCCGAGGGCAAGGATGGCCCGGGTCTTCTGCTCGTCACTGAGCCCGGGGCGCGAGATCACGCTCTGGTGCAGGCGGATGGCGCGGTCCACTTCGCCACGGCGGCGGAACAGGGTGCCCAGGGTGAACTGGGTTTCGAGGGTCTCGCGGTCGCGCTCGGCGATCTGCAGGAAGACCTCGATGGCCTTGTCCTGCTGTTCGTTGAGCAGGTAGTTCAGGCCCCGGAAATAGGTGGCCGAGAGCCTCGAGAGGCGGGCGCCGCCGCGCCGCTCGCTGGCCCTGCGGCCCATGAACCACCCCAGCGTCCCGACCGCGGGGACGAGCAGGAGCAGCCACCAGGCCTCGATCATCCTTCCCTCGCCTCGTCATCACCGGCGGTCGGCCGCAGCCGTGCCAGCAGGCCGGAGAGCACCATGGCAAGCCCGCCCGCGAGAGCGCCGAGCAGCAGCGTGGAGAGCAGCAGCAGGCCAAGCGGCAGTTCGAACTCGATCCACAGCAGGTCGAGCCGCACCGCGCCGCCGTTCAGGGCGACGAAGGCGATGCCGAAGGCGATGCAGGCAAGGGCGAGCAGGAGGCGGAGGAAGGGCATTCGGCCGGCGGGGTCGGGGGACGCCGGGATTATCCCCTGCTTCAGCCGGCTTCGGGAATCACGGGATTGACCCGCTCCCGCAGTTCCTTGCCGGGCTTGAAGTGCGGAACGTACTTGCCGGGCAGGTCGACCGATTCGCCGGTCTTGGGATTGCGGCCGATGCGCGGGGGGCGGTAATGCAGGGAGAAACTGCCGAAGCCGCGCACCTCGATGCGCTGGCCGGAGGCCAGGGCGTCCCCCATCATCTCGAGCAGGCTCTTCACGGCCAGCTCGACGTCCTCGGGCTTGAGGTGGGGCTGGCGCAGGGCCAGCGCTTCGATCAGTTCGGACTTGGTCATCGATCCCTTCGACGGCCACGTTCAGGGGCAGCGGCCCGGGAAGGCCCGGGCCGCCGTGGGGTGCGAGGGGCTTACTCGCGGTTGCCGAGCTGCTCGCGCAGCAGCGCGCCCAGCTTGGTGGTGCCGCTCGAGGCCTCGGCCGCCGCCTTGTTGTACTCGGCGAGGGTCTCCTGCACCTCGGCCTCGTCCTTGGCGCGGATCGAGAGCTGCAGCACGCGGCTCTTGCGGTCGGTGCCGACGATCTTGGCCTCGACGGTGTCACCCACCTTCAGGTGCTGGCTGGCGTCGTCGATGCGCTCCTTGGCGATGTCGGAGGCGCGGATGTAGCCCTCCACGCCGTCCCCCAGGTCCACCGTGGCGCCGCGGGCGTCCACTTCCTTCACCGTGCCGGAGACGATGGCGCCCTTCTGGCGCTGGGCCACGAAGGAACCGAACGGATCCTGCTCGAGCTGCTTGATGCCGAGCGAGATGCGCTCACGCTCCGGGTCCACGGCCAGCACCACGGCCTCGACGGTGTCGCCCTTCTTGAAGTTGCGGACCACGTCCTCGCCGGTGGTGTTCCAGCTGATGTCGGACAGGTGCACGAGGCCGTCGATGCCGCCTTCAAGACCGATGAAGATGCCGAAGTCGGTGATCGACTTGACCTGGCCGGAGACCTTGTCGCCCTTCTTGTGCATGGCGGCGAAGGCTTCCCACGGGTTCGGCATGCACTGCTTCATGCCGAGCGAGATGCGGCGGCGCTCGGCGTCCACGTCGAGGATCATCACCTGCACCTCGTCACCGAGCTGCACCACCTTCGACGGGTTGACGTTCTTGTTGGTCCAGTCCATCTCGGAGACGTGCACCAGGCCCTCGACGCCCGGCTCGATCTCGACGAAGGCGCCGTAGTCGGTGACGTTCGAGACCTTGCCGAACACGCGGGCGCCGTTCGGGTAGCGGCGGGTGATGTTGTCCCACGGATCCTCGCCGAGCTGCTTCAGGCCGAGCGAGACGCGGTTGCGCTCGCGGTCGAACTTCAGCACGCGCACCTGCAGCTCGTCGCCGACGTTGACGACTTCCGACGGATGGCGGACGCGCTTCCACGCCATGTCGGTGATGTGCAGCAGGCCGTCGATGCCGCCGAGGTCCACGAACGCGCCGTAGTCGGTGAGGTTCTTGACCACGCCGGTGACGATCGCGCCTTCCTGCAGGCGCTCGAGCAGCTGCTCGCGCTCCTCCGAGTGCTCCGACTCGACCACGGCGCGGCGCGACACGACCACGTTGTTGCGCTTGCGGTCGAGCTTGATGATCTTGAACTCGAGCTCCTTGCCCTCGAGGTAGACCGGGTCGCGCACCGGGCGCACGTCGACCAGCGAGCCCGGAAGGAAGGCGCGCACGTCGCGGATGTCGACGGTGAAGCCGCCCTTGACCTTGCCGCTGATGCGGCCGGTCACGGTCTCGGACTTCTCCATCGCCTCCTCGAGTTCGTCCCACACCATCGCGCGCTTGGCCTTCTCGCGCGAGAGCACGGTCTCGCCGAAGCCGTTCTCGAGCGCGTCCAGCGCCACCTTGACGGTGTCGCCGATGGACACTTCGATCTCGCCGGCGTCGTTCCGGAACTGTTCGATCGGGACGATGCCCTCGGACTTCAGGCCAGCATTGACGACGACCACGTCGTTGCGGATGTCGACGACGGTGCCGGTGACGATGGCGCCGGGCTTGAGCTTGGCGATCGCGGTCTGGCTCTGTTCAAACAGTTCGGCAAAGGATTCAGTCATTGGAGTTTCTCTGGTTGGACACCAGGCAACGCCCCGGCTTTCCGGGCACGCGCCCACCTGCTGTTGCGCCTTGCATGCGCATGGGTTGGAAACCCGCGTGGCGGAATGCCTCGCGGGGCGGATCTCCTGCGCGATCGCGCGGTGGCCGGACGGGCCGCTGGCGCAGGCCCTCAGGGCCGGCGCAGCGATGCCGGGACGATGGCCAGCACCTGCTGGACCACCTCGC
This sequence comes from Silanimonas lenta DSM 16282, assembly GCF_000429065.1. Classification (GTDB taxonomy): domain Bacteria; phylum Pseudomonadota; class Gammaproteobacteria; order Xanthomonadales; family Xanthomonadaceae; genus Silanimonas; species Silanimonas lenta. Next base: position 223,892 of record NZ_AUBD01000001.1, read on the forward strand.
CGATCGACCGGCCGGTGGAATCCAGGAAAAGCGCATCGTCTGCGGGTTTCAGGGGCGCCACCGCACGGCTGGCATCGCGCTCGTCGCGGGCCGCGATCTCGTGCAGGAGGCTGTCGAAATTAACAGAAACCCCCTTTTCCTTCAACTGCTTATGCCGGCGCCGGGCGCGCTCCTCGGCGCTGGCGGTGAGGAAGACCTTGTACGGGGCGTCGGGGAAGATCACCGTGCCCATGTCGCGGCCATCGGCCACCAGGCCGGGAAGTCTGCGGAAACTGCGCTGAAGTTCGGTCAACGCACTGCGAACCTGCGAATGGGCGGCAATCGCCGAGGCGGCCGCGCCCGCCGTTTCCATGCGCAGCTGGTGGGTGGCGTCCTTGCCGTTCACCCAGACCTTCGGCTCCCCTTCCCCGTCGCCGTCGAAGCGGATCCGGGTGCGGGCGGCGCAGGCGGCCACGGCCTCGGCGTCCGAGAGGTCGATCTGCTCCCAGGCGGCGGCGAGGCCCACGGCCCGGTACAGCGCGCCGGAGTCGAGGTAGTGCCAGCCCAGGGCTTGGGCGACGAGACGACTGACGGTGCCCTTGCCGGAACCGGAAGGGCCGTCGATGGTGAGGACGGGGATGGAGGACGGCATGCAGGATCGCAGTCTACGCGATCCGCAGCCCGAACCCGACCCCGCGCGCCAGCCCATCGAAGCCGGGGAAGGAGGTGGCGACATTCGCCACATCGCCGATCCTGACCTCGCCGGAAGCGCATTGCGCCGCCACGGCGAGGGCCATGGCGATGCGATGGTCGCCGCGGCTGTCGGCCCGGCCACCGTGCAGGCGGCCACCGCGGATCAGGGCGCCATCCGGGCGTTCCTCGATGTCGGCCCCCAGGACCCGCAGGCCCTCGGCCATCACGGCGATGCGGTCGGACTCCTTGACCCGCAGCTCGGCCGCACCGCTCACCACGGTCTCGCCCTCGGCCAGCGCGGCGGCGGCGAACAGGACCGGGAACTCGTCGATCATGTCCGGCACCAACGCCTCGGGGATGCGCGCCCCGCGCAGGGGCGCATGGCGTACCTCGAGGTCGGCCACGGGCTCCCCGCCCTGCTCGCCCGCCGGCCGCACGCGGATGTCCGCGCCCATCAGGCGCAGGGCGTCCAGCAGGCCGGTGCGGCGCGGATTCACCCCGACCCGCTCGAGCACCAGCTGCGAACCGGGCACGAGGCTGGCGGCCACCAGGAAGAAGGCCGCGGAGCTGAAATCGGCCGGCACCTCGACCTCGCCGGCGAGGAGCGGGCGACCGGGGCGGAGCGTGGCCCGCCCCGGCGCGAAGTCGATGTCGGCCCCGAAGGCGGCCAGCATGCGTTCGGTGTAATCCCGGGTGGGATGCGGCTCGCGCACGGAGGTCGGCCCCTCGGCGTAGAGGCCGGCCAGCAACAGGGCGGACTTCACCTGCGCACTGGCCACCGGGCATTCATAATCAATGCCTTGAAGAACATTCTTCGCGTGGATTCGCAAGGGGGGAAGCCCGCCCTCGGCGCTGTCGATCACCGCCCCCATGCGCGAGAGCGGTTCGATCACCCGGCGCATCGGCCGCTTCGACAGCGAGGCATCGCCCACCAGCACGCTCTCGAAGCCCTGCCCGGCCAGCAGGCCGGCGAGCAGGCGCATGCCGGTGCCGGCATTGCCGCAGTCGAGCGGGCTGCCGGCCGGTCGCAGGCCGCGCAGGCCCACGCCATGCACGAGGCGTTCGCCCCCGGCGGGGGCCTCGATGCGTACCCCGAGGCGCTGCAGGATGGCCGCGGTGGCGCGGGTGTCCTCGCCCTCGAGGAAACCGGTGATGCGGGTGCGGCCCTCGGCAATGGCGCCCAGCATCACCGCGCGGTGGGAGACCGACTTGTCGCCCGGCACCCGAACCCGACCGAGGAGCGGGCCGCCTGGCGCGGCGATCCAATCGAGGCCCGGCGCCGCCCCGCTCATGCCCCTGCCCCCGCGTGCAAGTCGGCCTCGCCCACCACGGCATCGAGGGCCGTGAGCAGGCGGGCGTTCTGCTCGAGCCGCCCCACCGTGATCCGCAAGCACTGCGGCAGGCCATAGCCGCGCATCGGCCGCACCACGATGTCGCGCGCCAGCAGGCCGCGGTCGATCGCGGCCGCGGCTTCCGGCGTGCCGAAATCCACCAGCAGGAAGTTGGTCTGCGAGGGATGTACGAACCAGCCACGGGCCTTCAGCTCGGTCGCCAGCGCCTCGCGACTCGCCGCGGTCTCGCGCAGCACATGGGCGATGTGCCGGACATCGCCGAGGGCGGCCGCCGCGGCGGCAAGGCCCAGGCTGTTGACGTTGAAGCTCTCGCGCACCCGCTCCATCACCGCGATCGCCTCGGGATGGCCGACCAGCACCCCGATCCGCAGGGCGGCGAGCCCGTGGAGCTTGGAGAACGTGCGGGTGACCAGCAGGTTCGGGTACGTGGAAAGCAGCGAAAGCGCGCTGCCACAGCCCGGCTGGTCGAGGAACTCGCCATAGGCCTCGTCCACCACCACCAGGGTGTCCGGGCCGGCGGCCTGCAGCAGGCGCTCGATGGCAGACAGCGGCAGCCAGGTGCCGGTGGGATTGTTCGGATTGGCCAGCATCACCAGGCCGTGATCGGGACGCAGGGCGGCGATCATGGCCTCGATGTCGTGGCCGCGCGGCTGCTCCGGATGCTCCGGCGGCAGGGCCTCCACCACCTCGAGCCGGGCATTCGCGGCCTGGGCGGCGAGCGGGTACACGGCAAAGCAGTAGCGCGAGACCAGCACCGGCCGCTCCGGGCCGGCGAAGACCTGGGCGAGCTGCATCAGCAGCTCGTGGGTGCCGTTGCCGAGCAGCAGGTGTTCAGCGGAAAGGCCGAAGGCCCCGGACAGGGCCTGCTTGAGAAGGCCCCCGCGCGGATCGGGGTACAGCTCGAGGCGGTCCAGTTCGCTGCGCAGGGCGGCGAGCGCGCGCGGGCTGGGGCCCCAGGCGCTCTCGTTGCCGCCGAGCTCGAGCAGGCCCTGCCCGCCGGCCCGGTTCCGCAGGGCCACGATGTCATGGCCGGGGTCGTAGCTGGCGAGGCCCCGGATGCCGGGGGCCGCGAGACGGGCGAAGCCGGCCATCAGAGCACCGCCACCGGATAGGCGCCGAGGATCTTCACCGAGGAGGCGAAGGCGCCGAGCTGGTCCAGGGCGGCACGCATCTCCGGCTGTTCCACATGGCCCGAGACATCGATGAAGAAGGCGTATTCCCAGCGCCGGGTATGGGCCGGGCGCGACTCGATGCGGTTCAGCGACAGGCCGTTCTCGGCGAAGGGCTTGAGCACGCCGAACAGGGCGCCCGGCTGGTCGTTGACGAATACCAGCAGCGAGGTGCGGTCGTGGCCGCAGGGCGGCAGCAGCTCGCGGCCCAGCACCAGGAAGCGGGTGGTGTTGTCGGCCCGGTCGTTCACCGGCCCGGCGATGGTCTTGAGGCCATAGACATGGGCCGCGCTCTCGCCGGCCAGCGCGGCCGCATCATCGGCGTTGCGGGCGCGGCGGGCGGCATCGGCATTGCTGGGGGTCGGCACCAGCTCGGCCTTCGGCAGGTTGGCGCGCAGCCAGGCCTTGCACTGTGCCAGCGACTGCGGGTGGGCGTAGACGCGCTCGATGTCCTCGATGCGGCCGGTGCGGCCCAGCAGGTACTGGTGGATGCCGAGTTCGACCTCGCCGCAGATCTTCAGCGAAGAGGTGAGGAACATGTCGAGCGTGGACTGGATGGTGCCCTGCCCCGAGTTCTCGACCGGGACCACGCCGAAGTCGGCGTTGCCGGCCTCCACTTCCTGGAACACCTCCTCGATGCTGGCGAGCGGCAGGCCTCGTGCCGAATGGCCGAAGTGCTTGTGCACCGCCTGCTGCGAGAAGGTGCCCTCGGGGCCGAGGTAGCCCACCTTGAGCGGTTCTTGCTGGGCGAGGCAGGCCGACATGATCTCGCGGAACAGGCGCACCAGCACCTCGTCGGCCAGCGGGCCCTCGTTGCGGTCGACCACCCGGCGCAGGATCTGCGCCTCGCGCTCCGGGCGGTAATAGTCGACCGCGGCCTTCAGCGGGCCTTTCGCACGCCCTACCTGCTGCGCCCAGCGGGCGCGCTCGGCAATCAGCCGCTGGATCTGCTCGTCGATGCCGTCGATGCGGGCGCGCACCGCGGCGAGATCCAGGGGAGCCGCCTCGCCGGAGGGCGGACTGGCCTGCGACTCGTCGCTCATGCCCTCACCCGTGGCGGCGGGCGAAATCGCCCATGAAATCGACCAGGGCCGCCACCGCTTCGTACGGCAGGGCGTTGTAGAGCGAGGCGCGCATGCCGCCGAGATCGCGGTGGCCTTTCAGCGCCAGCAGGCCGGCAGCCTCCGATTCCCTGAGGAAGGCGGCATCGAGGGCTGGATCGTGCAGCATGAAGGGTACGTTCATCAGCGAGCGCGCTTCCTTCGTCACCGGGTTGCGGTAGAAGCCCCCGCTGCCGTCGATGGCCGCGTACAGGGCCTCGGCCTTGCGGCGGTTGCGGGCGGCGAACTCGGCCACCCCGCCCTGCTCGCGCATCCACTCGAAGACCAGGCCGGCGAGGTACCAGGCAAAGGTGGGGGGCGTATTGAGCATCGAGCCCTGGGCCGCATGCTCCTTGTAGCTGAGGATCTTGGCCCGCGGCTGGCCGGGGCGCTCCAGCAGGTCCTTGCGGATCACCATCACCACGAGCCCGGAGGGCCCGATGTTCTTCTGCGCGCCCGCATAGATGACGCCATACTTCGTCACGTCGATCGGGCGCGAGAGGATCGAGGAACTGAAGTCCGCCACCAGCGGTACGCCGCCGGTGTCGATGGCCTCGGGGAACTCGACGCCGTGGATGGTTTCATTGGCCGCGAGGTGGACGAAGGCGGCTCCGGGATCGATGGTGTAGCTGCCGGCGGCCGGCAGCGTGGTGTACTGGCTGGCGGCGGTGTCGGCGACGACGTTCACCGCGCAGTGCGCCTTGCCCTCGCTGGCGGCCTTCTTGCTCCAGGCGCCGGTGACGAGGTAGTCGGCGCGCTGCCCGGGGCTGGCGAGGTTCATCGGCAGCAGGGCGAAGTGGGTGGTCGCGCCGCCCTGGAGGAAGAGCACGGCGTAGTCTCCGGGGATGCCCATCAGGGCGCGGAGGTCGGCCTCGGCCTTCTCCGCAAGGGCGATGAAGGCCTTGCCGCGGTGCGAGACCTCCATCACCGAGGCACGCTCGCCGCCCCATTCGAGCAGCTCGGCCTGCGCCCGGCGCAGCACCGGCTCCGGAAGCACCGCCGGACCGGCACTGAAGTTGAATCCCCGCGACATCTTTCCACCTCCCATGGACGAAGCGCCGACGCTAGCACGCGCCGGCATCGTGCCGACAGTAGGCAAGATGCCTAGAGCCGAATCTCGAAATGCCCGTTGGGCATGGCCCGGCCTCCACCGTGGCCGGCCGGAGGCTCAGCCTTTCGGCGCGTAGACGAAGAAGGCGGTGAGCGCCGCGGCGAGCGCGGCGGCGGCGGCGATCAGAAGGTAGATGCCGGTGGGGTCGCGGCGTTTCGCCGGCGCGGGCGTGCTGCCCTGCACCGGCACCCGGATGGCCTGCATCGAGGCCACGGTCTTGGCTTCGCGGGCGCGGGCGGCGGCGGTCTGCGGCGCCCGGTTGAGAACCGGCACTTCGAGCACGAAGCGGACGGTGCCGATCTCGATCTGGTCGCCGGCGGCAAGCACGGCGGAGCGCACGGCATGGCCATTCACCCGCAGGCTGGCTCCCGGAGCGACCGCGCGGATGACCAGCCGGCCGTCCTCGAGGTCGATCAGGGCGTGGCGCTCCAGCACGCCCTCCCCCTCGACCCGCGGATCGCAGCCGCTGCCGCTGCCCAGCACCCGCGGCCCCTGCAGCGGCAGGCTGCGGCCGAACCAGATTCCGGCCATGCCGCGCAGCACGGCTCGGGGCGCGGCACTGGCCCAGTCGCCGCCGCTGCGCCGGCCCTGGCCGTTCTCGGCGGCCTCGGGGGGCGGCTGGTCGGATTCGATGCGCACCTGCACGCCGGAGAGGCAGACGAGGTCGCCCGGGCGCAGGTGGGCGATGCGTTTCACCGGGCGGGCATTCACCACCACCGGGGCCTCCTGCGGCACCGTGAGCCACTGGCCACGACGCCCGGCGGCGAAGACCGCATGCAGCGGCGAGAGTCCGGGAATGATGACCGACGTGCCGCCGCCGGCCGCGCTGCCGACACCCACCTGACCCTGCTCGATGTTGATCGCGGCGTGCTCGCCGTTGGGGAACGTCAGTCGCATGGGGCCTCCTGCCGGCCGAAAGGTAGCACAAGCCCCGGCGCGCTGGCCGCCGGCCGCCGGCTGGCGCAGAATCGGCGGATGGCCGACATCGATTTCCGCCGCAGGCATGCCCTCCCGCTCAAGGACGCCAAGGCGCGGGTGGAGCGCATCGCCGAACACATCGCCGGGCGCTTCGACCTCGACTATGGCTGGCGCGGCAACACCCTCGCCTTCTCGCGCAGCGGGGTGGAAGGCGAGATCACGGTAACGGCGAAGGAAGTGCACGTGCTGGTGCGGCTCGGCTTCCTGCTGTTCGCCCTGCGGCCGGCGATCGAGCGCGAGATCGAGCGCACCTTCGTCGAGCAGTTCGAGTCCTGAAGGCGAGGCCGAGGCCCTGGCCTCAGGGCTCGCCGAAGCCCGCGCCGAAGGGCTCCGGATGGCCGGCGAACAGGCGCCGGCTGACTTCGCTCTCGCCGCGCTCGACACGGGCGAGGAAGGGCCCGGCCCCGCCCAGGGCGTCGAAGGCCTGGAAGCCGCGCTCGAGGAAGGACTGCAGTTCGGAGAGCCCGGCCGCCTTCGCCGGCAGGCGGGCAGCCCGCAGCAGCCGGTACACCCCGTGGCGCCGCACTGCGGCATCGAGGCTCTGGCCCACCGCCACCACCAGGCGGATCTGCCGCCGGCGCAGCCGCGGGAAGCCGGCATCGCGGTAGATCTCGGCATAGCGCCGCACGTCGAGCCGCTGATAACGGCGCCGGCGCATCGCATCCACCAGCCTCAGGTCGAAGGCATGGCTCAAGGCATGCAATTCGATCGCATCCCGGGCCGCCGCCAGCAAGCTTTCCGGCAGCAGGTGCACCATCACCGGCATGATCCGGTCCACGTCACGGTCGCGGGCGCTGTAGTCGCGATCGCCGTAGAGGTCGGACAGGAAGAAGCGTCCGGCCGGCGCCATTGCCGGGTCGGCCAGGACGTCGGTGAAGCTGCGCTCGAGCCGGGCGGCCTGCCAGGCGCGGAGCACCGACAGGGCCGGCGAGCGGTTCCTCGGATCGTCGGGCGCGAACACCTCGGCGCGCCAGCGCAGCCGCCGGGCGATGGCAGCCTTGAGAAGCGGGCGCCGGGAGCTGTCGTCGGCCATGGTCGTATCGGAGGGAATACCGGGGCCATCATGAACCGCCGCCCGGGCTTGGGGCTAGAATCCGGGCGCTCTCCCGACAAGGCAGTGCCCATGCTCGTCGTCCAGCCCGCCGCTCCCCGCACGCCAAGCCAAGGCCGGATCGGCCTTGCCATCGCCGGCGGCGGCCCTACCGGGGGCATGTACGAGCTCGGCGCGCTGCGCGCCCTCGACCGTGCCATCGAAGGCCTCGACCTCACCCGCCTCGAGGTCTATGTGGGCGTGAGTTCCGGGGCCTTCCTCGCCGCAGGGCTGGCCAACCGCCTCAGCACCGAGGAGATGTGCCGCATCTTCCTCACCGGCGATGCCGAGGTGCAGTTCCGCCCCGAGATGTTCCTCAAGCCGGCCTTCGGCGAATACCTGCGGCGGGCCGCGAACGCGCCACGGCTGCTGCTGCGCTGGGCGCGCGAGGCCGTGGCCGACCCGGCGCGAGCCTCGCTCGGCGAACTGCTGACGCGGCTCGGCGGCGTGGTGCCGAACGGCCTGTTCGACAATGACGAGGTCGAGCTGTTCCTGCGCCGGCTGTTCACCTCGGGCGGACGCAGCAACGATTTCCGCGAGCTCGCCGCCGCCCTGTATGTGGTGGCGGTGGATCTCGACAGCGGCAAGGCCGTGCGCTTCGGCGGTCCGCACTGGGAGGACGTGCCGATCTCCCGTGCCGTACAGGCCAGCGCCGCCCTACCCGGCCTCTATCCGCCGGTGTGCATCCGCGGCCACCATTTCGTGGACGGCGCGCTGCGTCGCACCATGCATGCCTCCGTCGCGCTGGACAAGGGCATCGACCTGCTACTCGGCGTGAACCCGTTCGTGCCCTTCAATGCCAGCCGCGGCGGTAAGCGTCCGGCCGGGCTCGACCGGCTCGAGCAGGGCGGCCTGCCGGTGGTGCTCTCGCAGACCTTCCGCACCCTGCTGCAGAGCCGGATGCAGGTGGGGCTGGAGAAATACGCCCGGCAGTACCCGCACACCGACCAGCTGGTGATGGAGCCCGACGAGGACGACGGCGAGATGTTCTTCACCAGCGTGTTCAGTTATGACCACCGTCTGCGGGTCTGCGAATACGCCTTCCGCGCCACCCTCAAGGATCTGCGCGAGCGCCGCGAAACCCTGGCTCCGCTGTTTGCCCGCCACGGCCTGCGCCTGCGCGACGAGGTGCTCGGTGCTCCCAATCCGTCGATCCTCGATGGCGTGGGACCTCGCCGCCACCGCACCGAGACCACGGCGCGCCTCGCCCGTTCGCTCGACGAGCTGGAGGCGCGCCTGCGCGAAGAAAGCCGCCCGCGCGGCGGCCGCCGGCCACGGCCGCGCAAGGCGGCGAGAGCCCTGGACGGCTAGCCCGGGGCTGGTGTGAATGCTCTAGCCCCCGTACCGAGACTGCCATCACCGTACCCCCTCCCCCTGCACAGGACCGAGGCCCATGGCCAAGCTGAAGAAGTCGACCCGCACCGCCAAGAAATCCGCCGCCCCCGCGGATCTGCAGGCCAAGGCCGAGCAGCTCTCCCGCAGCCTCGCCGATTCCGCCCAGCAGGTCTGGCTGGCCGGCATCGGGGCATTCCAGCGCGCCCAGCAGGAGGGCAGCAAGCTGTTCGACGCCCTGGTGAAGGAAGGCGCCTCCTTCGAGGCCGTGACCCGCAAGCTCGCCACCGGCCGCGTCGATGCCGTGCGCGATGCCGTCGAGGAGCGCGTCGGTTCGGTGCGTGAGCGGGCCGTCGATACCTGGGACCGCCTCGAGAAGGTGTTCGAGGAGCGCGTGCAGCGCGCCCTCACCCGGCTTGGCGTGCCCACGCGCGAGGATCTCGCCGAGCTCAGCACCCGCGTCGATGCCCTGACCCGCGCGGTGAAGCAGCGCGGCAGCGCCCCGGCCGCGAAGCCGGCCGGCAAGGCCGTGGCGAAGAAGGCCGCGGTGAAGAAGGCCAAGCCCGCTCCGCGCGCGGCGAAGCCGGCGGCCCCCAAGGCTCCGGCCCGGGCCCGCAAGGCCGCGCTGGCCAGCGTCGCCGCTCCCGAGGCCCCGCAGGGCTGATCCCGTTTTCCACCCGCGCCTTCCGGCTGCCGCCCTCCCCGGCGGCCTCGGGCCGGGCTGGTTCCCGCCGCGGCGCCCATAGGGCGCCGCGTGGCTTTTGGGCTACCCTTCGCTCCCCCCGCCGTACGTGGTTTTGACCGGATGAGTGTCTTCCTCCCCCTGCTCCTCGCCCTGCTCGTCGTCGCCGGCCTGATCGCCGCCAGCCGCCTGTGGTTCGACCGCGTGCAACGGCGGCGCCTCGTCGGACAGATCGGCATCGAGGTACTGGCTGCCCGCCACTGGCGCGATGGCATGGGCCTGCTCCTGCGCGCTCTCGAGGCCGAGGGCTACCACGCCGAGGCCGATGCCCCGGCCGGCGCTCCCACTGGCGAGAAACTGCTGCGCCGCGCAGGCGGCAGCACCCTGTTCGTCTACAAGCATGGCACCGCCTACAGCCTCGCCCCTGCCGTCCTGCGCGAGGTCGAGCGGCGGCGCCAGGAGACCGAGGCCGACGATGTGCTGCTCGCCACCCTGGGCAGCATCGAGCCCGAGACCCTGGCCCAGGCCGCGCGCCTGCCGGTGCGCTGCCTGGACGGCGCCGAGGTCTGGCGCCGGGTGGAGCCGTTGCTCGACGGCCCCACCCGCGAAGGCATCCAGGCCGAGGCCGAGACCAAGGTCACCCGGCCGCGCCAACTGGCCACCCTGGGCGCGGCCGTCGCCGGCCTGGCGATCGTGGTGGGCGGCGGCGGCCTGCTCTCCGAGCTTCCGGCCCCGTCTCCGGAGGGAACCCCGGTCGCATCATCGCCGCTTCCGGCCACCGCTCGCCCGGCGCCGTCCGCGCTGGCGGAAGCCGGCGCCGGAGTGGCGACCCCGGAAAAAACGGCCCGGAGCGAAGACCCGGCAACGCGCCGCGCTGCCCTGGCCACGGCCCTGATCGCCCTGCCCGAGTTCGGCACCGCAGTGTGGTCCAGCAACACCACCCTGGTGCTGACACTCAAGGCCCGCGTCGATGCCGAGGAGGCGGTGGCCCGCGCCTGCACTCTCGCCGAGCGCTACCCCGAGCTGCGCGAGGTGCGGCTGCAGATCGAGGCCGGACAGGACGTACGCTGGCGCCGCTGCGGCTGAAGACCGCACGGCGGCACTCGCCGCGAATGCCTTACCAGTGCACGCCGCGCATCAGTGCAGCGAAGGCAATCTGTTCGTTGGTCGGCTTCTCGCCCTCGCGCACGCCCTTGATGCCCTTGGCCGCCGCCGAGTCCGGGAACAGCTCGTAGGCGGTATTCATCACGATCTCATAGGCCTTGGGCGCCACGGCATTGAGCACCGCGGCGAAGATGCCGAGCCGCGTGGCTACCCGGCTGGGCCGATCGATGATGGCCTGGACGATGAGGTCGGCAGCCTCCTCCGGCGAGAGCGTCGGCACCGAGTCGTATACCTTGGTCGGCGCGATCATCGGGGTCTTCACCAGCGGCATGTTGATGGTGGTGAAAGCGATGTTCTTGTTCGACAGCTCGCCCTGGGCACAGCGGCTGAAGGCATCGAGCGCCGCCTTCGAGGCCACGTAGGCAGAGAAGCGCGGCGAGTTCGCCAGCACGCCGATCGAGGAGATGTTGATGATGTGCCCGCCGCGGCGCTCGATCATCGACGGCAGCACGTTCATGATCAGGCGCAGGCTGCCGAAGTAGTTGAGCTGCATGGTCCGCTCGAAGTCGTGGAAGCGGTCGAAGCTGAGCTCGATCGAGCGGCGGATCGAACGGCCGGCGTTGTTGACGAGGATGTCCACCGGGCCGATCTCGGCCTGGATGGTCTGGATGAGCTGGTCGCAGCTGGCGTAGTCGGTGAGGTCGGCGGTGTAGGCGAAGCACTGCCCGCCCTTGGCCCGGATCTCGTCGCGGGCCTTGAACAGCTCTTCCTCGCCGCGGGCGCAGATCACCACCCGGGCGCCGGCCTCGGCGATCTTGTGCGCGGCGGCAAGCCCGATGCCCGAGGAACCGCCGGTGATGAGCACCACCCGGCCCTCGACCTTGCCGCGCAGCGAGCGGTCGACGAACAGGTCGGGGTCGAGATGGCGTTCCCAGTAGTCCCACAGGCGCCAGGCGTAGTCCTCGAGTTTCGGCACGGCAATGCCGCTGCCCTTCAGGGCGCGCTCCACCTCGCGGGTATCGAAGCGGGTGGGATAGGTGATGTAGCCCAGCGCCTGCTCCGGGATCCGCAGGTCGCGCAGCACCGCGCGGGTGAAGCGCTGCACCGGCGGCAGGTTCCTGATCGCGCTGCGGATGTAGCCCGGCACCACGGCGAACATCCTGGCGTCGATGCGCATGCTCATCTCGGGGGCATGGGCGGCGCGGGCGAACAGGTTCATCACCTCGCCGATGCGCATCGGCTCCGGGTCGACGAGGTGGAAGCATTTGCCGTCCAGCCCCCGCTTGTGGGCGATGTGGTCCATGGCATCGACCACGAAGTCCACCGGCACCAGGTTGATCCTGCCGCCCTCGATGCCCAGGGTGGGCATCCACTGCGGCAGGGTCTTGCGGATCTTCTTGATCAGGGTGAAGAGATAGTAGGGGCCGTCGATCTTGTCGATCTCGCCGGTCTTGCTGTGGCCGATGACCACGCCCGGGCGGTAGATGCGGAAGGGCACCGGGCAGCCCGTGCGCACCAGCCCTTCCGACTCGTGCTTGGTGCGGAAATAGGGGTCGTTCAGCCCCTCTGCCTCCTCGAACATGTCCTCGCGGAATACACCGGGGTAGAGGCCGGCCGCGGCAATCGAGCTGGTGTGGTGGAAGCACTGCGCCTTCACCGCGCCGGCGAACTCCATCGCGTACCTCGTGCCCTCGACATTGGCGATGCGCTGCGATTCGGCATCGGCGGTGAGGTCGTAGATGGCGGCGAGGTGGAAGACGTGCTTCACCTTGCCGGTAAGCGCCTTGAGCTGGGCGGCCGTGAGGCCGAGCTTCGGCCTGGCAAGGTCGCCGACCACCGGGAGCACCCGCTTCGGGTCCCAGCCCATGCGCGCCGCCGTCTCGTTGAACTTCTTCTGCGAGCCCTTGCGCACCAGCACGTGCACGGTGCCCCGGCGCTGCAGCAGCTTGCTGACCAGGAATCGGCCGATGAAACCGGTGCCGCCGGTCACGAAGTAGGTCATGTCGCAGTCTCCCCAGATCGACGTTGGACGGCCGCTTCGCCACGAGCCGCGCGGCCTCGTGGCTACGGTGCCAGAGGCCCACGGCACTGACAATCGCATCCGCGCGTTGACCGCCCCGGAGGCACATGCTATCCAGAGCGCGACGTTCTTCCAGGATGCCCGCGATGGCCGACCTCAAGACCCAGTTCGAACAGGCCAAGGAAGCCGTGATGGCCCTGGCCGAGCGCCCCGACAACGACACCCTGCTGCGCCTGTACGCCCTCTACAAGCAGGGCTCGGAGGGCGACGTCAATGGCGCCCGCCCCGGCTTCTTCGATTTCGTCGGCAATGCCAAGTACGAGGCCTGGGAGAAGCTCAAGGGCATGAGCCGCGAGGAGGCGATGCAGAAGTACGTCGACCTCGTGAAGAAGCTGACCGCCTGACGGCGGCGGGCTCCCGCGGATGGCTCCCCAGACCCGGCAACGGATCCTCGACTGTGCCCTGGCGATGTTCAACGCCCAGGGCGAGCCGAACGTGACCACCAACCACATCGCCGACGAGCTGGAGATCAGCCCGGGCAACCTGTACTACCACTTCCGCAACAAGGACGACATCATCGAGCAGCTGTTCGGCCGCTACGAGGAGCGGATCGGCGCGGCGATGACGGTGCCGGACGGGCGCCTGCCCGATCTCGAGGACATCTGGCTGCAGATGCACCTCGTGTTCGAGTGCATCTGGGACTACCGCTTCCTCTACCGTGATCTCGTGGACATCCTGAGCCGCAACCGGCGCCTGCGCCTGCGCTTCGCCCGGATCCTCAAGCGCGCCACCGAGAATGCCACGACGGTGATCCGCGGCCTTGCCCAGGCCGGCATCCTCCGCGCCTCGGTGGCGGAGATGGAGGCTCTCGCCACCAACCTCCTGGTGCTGGCCACCTTCTGGCTGAACTACGCTGCGGCGCGCGGCGACCAGGACGAGGCCAGGTCGATCCGCCAGGGCATCGTCCAGGTGATGATGCTGATCTCGCCCTTCCTGCGCGACGCCGAGCGTGTCCACCTCAACACGCTGAGCCAGGCCTACGCCGACTGACCGCCGCCGGGACTGCGGCGGCGGCCGTGTGCCGGCTTACGCGGCACGCCGGCGGGCAGGAGCCGCCTTCTTCGCCGCCGGGCGGCGGGTCCGGCCCGTCTTGGCCGCTTTGCGCGGGGCCTTCGGCTTCGCCGGCCGGGCGAAGGTGGGCAGGCCGGCACGGGCAAGCAGCGGGTTGAGACGCTGGCCCAGCGCGTCGATGCCCTGCCCCGCGATCCTGCCGGCCCGATCGCCGATGGCGGCGAGTTCGCGGCGCACCGGGGCGAGGCGGCCCTCGGCCTCCCGGCGCAGCTTGCAGGCTTCCTTCTGGGCGGTGGCGACGGCGGCCTCGGCCCCGGCCTTCAGGCGCTGCGGCAGGGCGACGGCCTGGGCCGCGAGACGGCCGGCTTCGCGGCGGGTGACGATGGCCGCCCCGAGACCGGCGAGGAACAGGGTGCGGGGCGTGACGGCTTCGGGAGCGCGGCGGCGCGCCGGGGAGGTGCGGGTGCGGTTCGTGGCCATGGGGACACCGTGGGACATCGCGCCGGGATTGGCAGCAGGGCGAGTCTCGAATCCACCCGCCGAGCTTTCACACTAGACGCGAACGCAATCTCGACGCAGGCTTCGCGCATCGTTCCGGAGGAGAGAGCGGCGATGGCGGCGAAGAAGAAAGGCGGCTGGGCGGCCCTGCCGGCGAAGGCACCGAGGTTCGATTTCGGCGGCGAGGCGCTGAAGAAGCACTGGAAGGCGCTGCACGCCGGCGATGCCGAGCCCTTCCCCGATGCGAAGCGCGCCGCGGTCTTGCTGAAGGCCGCCGGCAAGGCCGCCCCGAAAGGACTCGATGCCGACGCTCTCGCCGCGGCCCTGCAGGAAGGCTGGCGCGCCTTCCACGAAGGCAGGTTCGAGGCCGCCTACGAGGCCGGCGTCGCCCTCGGGCCGGTGGGCGCCTCGCTGGCGACCAAGGCCATGGGCATCCATGCCGCCTATCTCGTCGACGACGACAAGGAACGCCTGGCGCGCTTCGAGCAGGTGGCCGCGCTGGCGGACGCCGCCATCGCCGCCCTGCCCGACGAAGCCAACAGCCATTACCGCAAGGCCTTCGGCCTTGGCCGCTACAGCCAGGGCATCAGCATCCTTTCCGCGCTCAAGCAGGGGCTGGCGGGCAAGGTGCGCGAATGCCTGGACCGCACGCTGTCCCTCGAGCCCGGGCATGCCGAGGCACGGCTGGCACTGGCGGTGTACCACGCCGAGATCGTGTCGAAGGTGGGGGCCATGATCGCCGGCCTGACCTACGGGGCGAAGGCCAGCGAGGCGGAAAAGCAGCTGGAGGCCGCACTCGGGCGGATGCCGGAAGCACCGGTGGCCTGGCTGGAGAAGGGCAACGTCATCCTGCTGCTGCAGGGCGGGAAAGGCGAGGACGCGGCCGCCGCGGCCTACGAGAAGGCCGCCTCGCTGAAACCGCGCGATGCCATGGAATGGCTGGATGCCCGCCATGCCGCCGGGCTGATCGAATGACGGCATCGGACATTGCCTCGCTGCGCCTTGGCATCATCGGCCTTGGCTATGTCGGCCTCCCCCTCGCCGTCGAGTTCGGCAAGCAGCTGCCCACCCTGGGCTTCGACATCGATGCCCGGCGCATCGCGGCACTGCGCGAGGGCGTCGACCACACCCTGGAGGTCGACCCGGAAGAGCTGCGTTCGGCGACGAACCTGCGGTTTTCGACGGAGATGACCGATCTCGAGGCCTGCAACGTCTACATCGTCACCGTCCCCACCCCGATCGATGCGGCCCGCCGCCCGGACTTCGGCCCCCTGCTCGGCGCCAGCCGCACCGTGGGCCGCACCCTGAAGCGCGGCGACATCGTGGTCTTCGAGTCCACCGTGTACCCCGGGGCCACCGAGGAGGTCTGCGTGCCGGTGATCGAGCGCGAGTCCGGCCTGCGCTACAACATCGATTTCTTCTGCGGCTACAGCCCCGAGCGCATCAACCCCGGCGACAAGCAGCACCGCCTGCCGGACATCGTGAAGGTGACCTCCGGCTCCACCCCCGAAGTGGCGGAAACCGTGGACGCGCTCTACCGCCGGATCATCCGCGCCGGCACCCACAAGGCCTCCAGCATCCGGGTGGCCGAGGCCGCGAAGGTGATCGAAAACACCCAGCGCGACCTCAACATCGCGCTGATGAACGAGCTGGCCAAGCTGTTCTCGCGCCTCGGCATCGACACCCACGAAGTCCTGCAGGCCGCCGGCACCAAATGGAACTTCCTGCCCTTCCGTCCCGGGCTGGTGGGCGGCCACTGCATCGGCGTCGACCCCTACTACCTCACCCACAAGGCCCAGGAAGTGGGCTACCACCCCGAGGTGATCCTCGCCGGCCGGCGCATCAACGACGGCATGGGCGCCCATGTGGCGCACCGGGTGGTGAAGCTGATGAGCCGCCGCGGCCTGCACCTCGTCGGCGCGCGGGTGCTGGTGATGGGCCTCGCCTTCAAGGAGAACTGCCCGGACCTGCGCAACACCCGGGTGATCGACGTGATCCACGAACTCTCGGGCTTCGGCATGGCCGTGGAGGTCTGGGACCCCTGGGTGGACGCGGCCGAGGCCCGGGCCGAGTACGGGCTCGAGCTGTTGGCCGGCACACCGGAACCGGGCCGCTACGATGCCGTGGTGCTGGCGGTGGCCCACCGCGAGTTCCAGGCCCTGGGGGCGGAGGCGGTCCGTGCCCTGACCCGCCCCGGGGGCGTGCTGTTCGACGTGAAATGCGTCCTGCCCCGCGCGGCCGTCGACGATCGCCTGTGAACCACCCGTCAAAAAGTGTGACGGAATCATCAAAATGTCCTGCGGCCGGGGTATCGTGTCCCGGCTGACCCTCCAACGCCCCCGCCCGGTCGCATGACGCGGCCCCCTGGAGTTCCCGATGCGCATCCTCATCACCGGCGCCGCCGGCTTCATCGGCTCGACGCTGGCCCACCGCCTGCTCGACCGCGGCGACGAGGTGCTCGGCTACGACAACCTCAACGACTACTACGACGTGCGCCTGAAACAGGCGCGGCTCGACCGCCTGACACCACGCCCGGGCTTCTCCTTCGTGAAGGCGGCGCTCGAGGACCGCGCGGCGCTCGAAGCCGCCTTCGACACGTTCAGGCCGCAGCGGGTGGTGAACCTGGCGGCCCAGGCCGGGGTGCGCTACTCGCTGGAAAACCCGCGCGCCTACGTCGATGCCAACATCGTCGGTTTTCTCAACATCCTCGAGGCCTGCCGGCACAAGGGCGTCGAGCACCTCGTCTACGCCTCCTCGAGCTCGGTCTACGGCAGCAACCGCAAGCTGCCCTTCGCGGTGGAGGACAGTGTGGACCACCCGGTGAGCCTGTACGCCGCCAGCAAGAAGGCCAACGAGCTGATGGCGCACACCTACAGCCACCTCTTCGGCCTGCCCACCACCGGCCTGCGCTTCTTCACCGTCTACGGCCCCTGGGGTCGCCCGGACATGGCGCTGTTCCTGTTCACGAGGAAGATCCTCGCCGGCGAGCCGATCGACGTCTTCAACTACGGCAACCACAGCCGCGACTTCACCTACATCGACGACATCGTCGAGGGCGTGGTGCGCACGCTCGACCGCGTGCCCGGCCCGGACCCCGCCTTCGACCCGATGCAGCCCACGCCGGCCAGCAGCAGCGCGCCCTACCGCGTCTACAACATCGGCAACCACACCCCGGTGAAGCTCTCGCGCTACATCGAGCTGATCGAGGAGGCCACCGGCCGCCGCGCCGAGAAGCGCCTGCTGCCGCTGCAGCCGGGCGACGTGCCCGACACCGAGGCCGATGTCTCCGCCCTGATGCGCGACACCGGCTACTCGCCCGGCACGCCGGTGGAGGTGGGGGTGAGGCGCTTCGTCGAGTGGTACCGGGATTTCTACCGGGTGTGAAAACGCCGGCCGGCTGCAGATAACCGGGAACAGCCCGCAGGTTTCCTGAACGCCCGCCGCCCCGCGCCTTGAACATCCCGCCGCCGATGCCGCATACTCGGGTGCTTTCCGCAATCCTCCCTCTCGCCCACAGGTGCCGCATGAAAGTCCTTTCGTCCCTGAAGTCCGCGAAGGCCCGTCACCGCGACTGCAAGGTCGTGCGTCGCCGTGGCAAGGTCTTCGTGATCTGCAAGTCGAACCCGCGCTTCAAGGCCCGTCAGCGCTGAGCTACGCCCCGCCCTGCGCCTGCGACGCCGGCCCCGTGCCGGCGTCGCCGTTTCCGGGGTTTGGCGAAGCCGCGCCGCAGTGCCACAATCGGCCCGCCCCTCGGCCACGGAGACCGATTCCATGATGCGTACCGCCCTCATCGCCACCCTGCTGCTGCTCGGGGCCGCCGCCCCGGCCCATGCCGACCGTCTGCTGATCGAGCGCACCCGCGCCGCCGAGGCTGCCAACCTGCCGGCCCGGGGCATGACCATGGCCCAGGTCGAGGCCCGGTTCGGCGCGCCGGCACAGAAACTGGAACCGCGCGGCGGCCAGCGCCCGCAGTGGCCGGTGATCCACCGCTGGGTCTACCCGCAGTTCACCGTCTACTTCGAGCGCGACCGCGTGGTGAACGCGGTGCTGAACCGCGCCTCCCCCAACGAGACCGGCCCGGCCCCCGTCGGCGCCCGCTGATCGCCTGATGATGTCCTGCGAGGCGCGGCCCGACGCCGCGCCTTTTTCTTGGTGATGCCGATGAGCCTCCGCTTTCCCGCCGAATGGGAACCCCAGGACGCCGTCCTGATTGCCTGGCCACATGCCGGCACCGACTGGGCCGAACGCCTCGCGGAGGTCGAATCGACCTACGTGGCGCTCGGCGTGGCCATCACGCGCTTCCAGCGCCTCGTCATCATCGTGGCCGACGCCGCACTCGAGGCCCATGCGCGCGGTCTGCTCGCCGCGGCGGGCGCCGACCCCGCCCGCCTGCGCTTCGTTCACGCGGCCTACGACGACACCTGGCTGCGCGATTCCGGTCCGATCACGCTGCGCGAGGGCGAGGCCTTCCGCCTGCTCGATTTCCGTTTCACCGGCTGGGGCGGCAAGTACGGCGCGGCCCGGGACGACGCGCTCATTTCACAGCTCGTCGCAGCCGGCCTGTTCACGCGCGCGAAGCACCAACGCATCGACTTCGCCCTCGAGGGCGGCGGCATCGAGACCGATGGCGCGGGCACCCTGCTCACCACCTGGCAGTGCCTGCACGAGCGCCACCCGGGGCTCACCCGCCAGGAGATCGCCTGGCAGCTGGAGAATGCCCTGCAGCAGCAGCGCGTGCTCTGGCTCGACCATGGCGCCCTCGATGGCGACGACACCGACGCCCACATCGACACCCTCGCCCGCTTCGCCGCGCGCGACGCCATCGTGTTCCAGGACTGCGACGATCCTGCCGACTCGCACTATGCCGGCCTCAAGGCCATGGCGGCGGAACTCGCTGCCCTGCGCACCACCGACAACCGGCCCTATCGCCTCTACCCGCTGCCCTGGGCACGGCCGATCATCGACGAAGGCCGCCGCCTCGCCGCCTCCTACGCGAACTTCCTGATCATCAATGGCGCGGTGCTGATGCCGGCCTATGGCGACAGGGCGGATGCCGCCGCGGCCGTAATGCTGGGCAATGCCTTCCCGAACCATGCCATCGTGCCCGTCCCCTGCCGCCCGCTGATCTGGCAGAACGGCAGCCTGCACTGCATCACCATGCAGCTGCCCGCCGGACTGCTGGCCTGATTCCGCAAGACACTCCTCCTCTCCCGCGAGCAAGCCCATGAACCGGATGCTGAAAGTCGCCCTCGTCCAGGAAATGAACCGGGGGGATGCCGAAGCCAACCTCGCCTGCATCGAGCAGCGCGTGGCGGAGGCGGCTGCCGGCGGCGCGAAGCTGGTGCTGCTGCAGGAACTGCACAACGGCCCCTATTTCTGCCAGCACCAGAGTGTCGACGAGTTCGACCGCGCCGAACCCATCCCGGGCCCCAGCACTGCGCGCCTGTCCGCGCTCGCGAAGCGGCACGGCGTGGTGCTGATCGGATCGCTGTTCGAACGCCGGGCGCCGGGCCTCGCCCACAACACGGCGGTGGTCTTCGACACCGACGGCCGCTTCGCCGGCAAGTACCGGAAGATGCACATCCCCGACGACCCGGGCTTCAACGAGAAGTTCTACTTCACCCCGGGCGATCTTGGCTTCACCCCGATCGATACCTCGGTGGGGCGTCTTGGTGTGCTCGTCTGCTGGGACCAGTGGTACCCGGAAGCCGCCCGGCTGATGGCCCTGGCCGGCGCCGACCTGCTGCTCTACCCGACCGCGATCGGTTGGGACCCGCGCGATGCCGAGGCCGAGAAGGAGCGTCAGCGCATGGCCTGGATCCTCTCGCACCGCGGCCACGCGGTCGCGAACGGCCTGCCGGTGCTCACCTGCAACCGGACCGGCTTCGAGGCCTCGCCCGCGGGCGGCCCGGGCATCCAGTTCTGGGGCTCCAGCGCCGTGTTCGGCCCGCAAGGCGAGGTGCTGGCCGAGGCCTCGCGCGATGCGGCCGAGGTGCTGTTCTGCGAGGTCGACCTCGCCCGCGGCGAGGCGGTGCGCCGCATCTGGCCCTTCCTGCGCGACCGCAGGATCGACGCCTACGGCGATCTCGTGAAGCGCTTCCGCGACTGAGCGCCGGCCGCCATGGACGCGCACTCCCTCCCGGCCGCGCTGGCCGGCCAACCCCTCGCCCGCGTGGAACGCGAGGGCGTGCACTACACCCTGCTCGGCACCGCGCATGTCTCGAAGGAGAGCGTGGAGGCGGTGCAGGCCGCGCTGGAAAGCGGGGCCTTCGACGTGGTGGCGGTGGAGCTGGATCCGGCACGGCACCGCGCCCTCGTGGCGCCCGAGGCCCTCGCCTCGATCGACCTGGTGGCGGCGATCAAATCTGGCAAGGCCGGACTGCTGGCCGCCAACCTCGCGCTCGCCGCCTACCAGCGCCGGCTCTCCGAGCAGCTCGGCATCGAGCCCGGCGCCGAGCTCAAGGCCGCTGCCGTGGGGGCCACGGCCCGAGGCCTGCGCCTGCTGCTGGTCGACCGCGACATCGGCACCACCTTCCGGCGCGCCTGGGCCCGGCTGGGCTTCTGGAAGCGGGCCATGCTCGGGGCGGGCATCGCCACCGGCCTCGTGGTGGACGAGAGGGTGGACGACACCGCGATCGAGAAGCTCAAGCAGGGCGACGTGCTGGAGGCCAGCTTCGCCGAGTTCGCCGGCACGAGCCCCGAGCTCTATGAATCCGTGATCGCCGAACGCGACCGCTACATGGCGGCCAAGCTGCGTGCCGCCGCCCTGCCCGCCGGAAGCCGCGTGCTGGCGGTGGTGGGGGCCGGGCATCTCGCTGGCCTCGCCCAGGCCCTGGAGCACGGGGAAGGCACACCGGAGGCCGAGATCGCGTCGCTCGAGGCTCTGCCGCAAGGCAGCCGCATCCCCTGGTTCACCCTGCTGCTCGCCGCCTTGCTGCTCGGCGGCTTTGCCTGGGGCTGGCAACAGGGCGGGATCGAGACCGGCGGCGCGGTGCTGCTGCACTGGGTGCTGGTCACCGCCGCCGGCGGGGCGCTGGGCTGCCTCGCTGCGGGCGGGCACCCCTTGAGCATCCTCGCCGCGGCGGCCGCCTCGCCGCTCACGCCCCTGCACCCGGCCCTCGGCTCGGGCACGGTGAGCGCCCTCGTCGAGGCCTGGGTGCGCAGCCCGGGCTACGCCGATTTCCTCGCCCTGCGCGAGGACACGCGCCGGCTCGGCGGCTGGTGGCGCAACCGCGTGGCCCGCACCCTGCTCAACTTCTTCCTTACCTCGCTCGGCACGGCGCTGGCGGTGTGGGTGGCCGGCGCCGGCATGCTGGCGAAACTGCTCTGAGCACCGGCAAAGAACCCGCGGTGATTTGACGGCTCCAGCGCACTGGGGTGAACTCGGGCGCCCGCCTGCTGGAAGCCCGTCCCGTGGCCTCGACGCCCCCGCCCCTGCCCGCCGCCTCCCACGCCCCGTCCGGAGAGCGCGTGGCGCTGCCGCGCTGGAACCGGGCGGTGGTGAAGGTGGGCAGCAACCTGATCGCCCCGGAGGGCGGGCGGCTGTCCACCCGCCACCTGCTCGGCATCGCCCGCCTCATCGCCGGCCTGCGCGAGGGCGGGCGCGAGGTGGTGCTGGTGTCCTCCGGCGCCGTGGCGGCCGGCCGCGCCCTGCTCGGCGGCCACGAGGGCCGCGCCATCCCGGCCAAGCAGGCCCTGGCCGCCCTCGGCCAGCCGCGCATGTTCGAGGCCTGGGCACGGCTCTTCGACGGCCCCAGCGCCCAGGTGCTGCTGGCCTACGACGACCTGCGCAACCGCCGCCGCTTCGTCAATGCCAAGAACACCCTGCGCGAGCTGCTGCGGCTCGGCGTGCTGCCGATCGTCAACGAGAACGACTCGGTGGCGGTGGACGAGCTCCGGGTGGGCGACAACGACAACCTCGCCGCCCATGTGGCAGTGCTGGTGGATGCCGACCTGCTGCTGATCCTCTCCGATGTCGATGCGCTCTACGAGGCCGATCCGCGCCGCCACCCCGGGGCAGGCCGCATCGCCCGCGTCGAGGCCATCGACGAGGCGGTGATGGCCCTCGCGGGCGGGGCCGGCTCGGCGGTGGGCACCGGCGGCATGCGGACCAAGCTGGAGGCCGCGGCCAAGGCCGCCGCCCGCGGCATCGCCACGGTGGTGGCGCGCGGCAGCTGCCCCATGGCGCTGGAGGCGCTGGCCCGCGGTGAATGCCCGGGCACCCTGTTCGCCGCCACCGCCTCACGGGTGAGCGCCAAGCGCCACTGGATGCACCACGCGCTCGGCTGCGAGGGCCGGCTGCGCATCGATGCCGGCGCCGTGCGCGCACTGCGCGAGCGCGGGGCCTCGTTGCTGCCTGCCGGGGTGCGCGAGGTGCAGGGCAGCTTCCGCGCCGGCGATGCCGTCGAGGTGCTGGCGGAAGGCGAGGAACGCCCCTTCGCCAAGGGCATCGCCCAGTACGATGCCAGCGATCTTAGGCGCATCGCCGGCCGCCCCAGTACCGAGTTCCCCGCCCTGCTCGGCTACGAGGGCCCCGAAACCGCCATCCATCGCGACGACCTGGTGCTGCTGTGAGCCCCGACGAGACCCTGCTGATCCGCCGCTGCGCCGAGGCCGCGCGTGCCGCCGCGCGGCGCATGGCCGCCACCGATGCCGCCACCCGCGAGGCCCTGCTGGAGGCCGTGGCCCGCGAACTCGAGGCCGGGCGCGAGGCCATCCTCGCCGCCAATGCCCGCGACCTCGAGGCCGGCCGCGCCGCCGGCCTCGGTGCCGCCATGCTCGACCGCCTCGCCCTCGACCCTGTGCGGCTCGAGGCCCTGATCGCCGCCGTGCGGGCGGTGAATGCCCTGCCCGATCCGCTGGGCGAAGTGGCCTGGGAACGCACCCGCCCCGACGGCCTGCGGATCGGCCGCCTGCGCGCCCCGCTCGGCGCCATCGCCATGGTCTACGAGTCGCGGCCGAACGTGACCGTGGATGCCGCCGTGCTCTGTCTCAAGGCCGGCAATGCCTGCGTGCTGCGCGGCGGTTCCGAGGCCCGGCACAGCAATGCCGCCCTGCTCGCCTGCGTGCAAGCCGCGCTGGAAGGCCTCGGGCTGCCGCCGGAGGCCGCGAGCGGCGTGCCGGTGCCGGGGCGCGAGGCGGTGGCCGAACTGCTGCGTCACGACGACTGCCTCGACCTCGTGATCCCGCGCGGCGGCGAGGGCCTGATCCGCCAGGTGGCGGCGGTGAGCCGGGTGCCGGTGATCCGCCACTACAAGGGCGTCTGCCACCTGTTCGTGGAACGCAGCGCCGATCCCGAGGCCGCGCTGCGCCTGCTCATCGATGGCAAGTGCGCCCGCCCTTCCGCCTGCAATGCACTCGAGACCCTGCTGGTCGATGCCCCGATCGCCGCCAGCTTCCTGTCCCGCGCCGCCGCCGCGCTCGCCGCCCGCGGCGTGCGCCTGCGCGCCTGTCCCGCCGCCCTGCCGCTGTTGCCGGGTGCCGAGCCCGCCAGCGCGGAGGACTGGGACCGCGAATACCTCGACCTCGTGCTGTCAGTGCGCGTGGTGGAGAGTTTCGATGCCGCACTCGCCCACATCGCCCGCCACGGCTCGCTGCATACCGAGGCCATCGCCACCCGCGACCCGGGGCTCGCCGCACGCTTCCGCCGCGAGGTCGATGCCTCGGCGGTGATGGTGAATGCCTCCACCCGCTTCAACGACGGCGGCGAGCTCGGCCTCGGCGCCGAGATCGGCATCTCCACCACCAAGCTGCACGCCTACGGCCCGATGGGCCTCGAGGCCCTGACCACCCGGAAGTGGGTGGTCGAGGGCGAGGGTCACACCCGCACGCCGGTCGCCACCTGAGCGCGGCGGAAGGCCGCGCCGGCCCAGTTGCCCAGATCGTCGAGGAGGGCGTAGATGGTGGGCAGGAACAGCAGGCTCACCACGGTGGAGAAGAGGAGGCCGCCGACGATGGCGCGGGCCATCGGGTAGTAGGCCGGCCCATCGCCGCCGATCTGCGCCCCGGCGAGCGTGAGCGGCAGCATGCCGAGGATGGTGGTACCCATGGTCATCAGGATCGGCCGCAGGCGCTCACGGCTGCCCTCCACCAGGGCATCGAGGCGGTTCATGCCGGCGCGCCGCAGATTGTTGATGTGCTCGATCATCACGATGCCGTTGTTCACCACCACGCCCATCAGCACCAGGATGCCAATGGCCGACATGATGGTGAAGGTGGTATCGGTGAACACGAAAAACCAGAACACGCCGAAGGCCGAGAACACGATGCTGCTCATGATGGCGAGCGGATAGAGCAGCGATTCGAACAGCGCCGCCATCACGATGAAGATCATCACGATGGCCACCACGGTATTGAAGGCCATCTGCTGCGCGGCTTCCTCGTTGCGGCTGAAATCGCCGCCATAGCCATAGCCGTAGCCCGGCGGGAACGTCACCCGCGAGAGCACCTCCTCCATCGCCTTGCGTGCGTCCTCGGTGGTCCTGCCCTCGGCGAGATTGGCCACGATGCCGAGCGAGGTGCGGCGGTTCTCGCGGTTGATCTGGCCGCTGCCCCGCAGCACCTCCACGTCCACCATCGACATCAGCGGCACCCGGCTGCCATCGCGGCGGGTGAGCGAGAGCGAGGCCAGGTCTTCGGTGCGGAACTGCTCGCTGCCGGCGAAGCGCACCGTCATCGGCACCTCCTGCCCCGGGCGGCGGAACTCGCGCAGCGGCAGGCCGCGCAGGGCGATGGCGAGGTACTGCGCCACCTCGCGGGTGCTGAAGCCATAAGCCGCGGCCCGCTCGCGGTCCACCCGCACCCGGATCTCGCTGCTCTCGTCGCCCTCGTCGATGCGCACGTCGCGCAGTTCCGGGCGCCGTGCGAGCAGGGGCACGATCTCGCCGGCCAGAGCCTGCAGCTCCTCGCTGGAATCGCCGCGCAGGCTCACCCGGATGCCCTGGCCCTGCCCGCCGCCGGCACCGCCGCCACCGGGGCCACTGCCGCGCAACCCGATCTCGGCGAGCGCCGATTTCGGCAGCTTCTCGCGCACCCGCTTCTCCAGTTCCTCCACCGGCAGCAGGCCGGGGCCCTCCGAACGCAGGGTGAGGGTGATGCCGCCCCAGCCCTGCTCGCTCCAGACGGTGAAGATCTGCTCGATCTGCAGGGCCTCGCGCTCGGCGTCGAAGATGGCCTCGACCTTGAGCATCTCCTCCATCATCTGCTCCAGGCGATAGGCGCCGTTCCAGTTGAAGAAGATCCTGAGCTCGCGCCCCGGATCGTTCTTGAACATGTCGACCTTCATCATCCCGGTGACGACCGGCACCAGGCTGGCCGCCACGATCAGCACGATCCCTGCCACCGAGGCGGCGCGGTGCTGCAGCGACCAGCGCAGCCCCTTCGCGTAGCGCTCCTGCAGGCGGTGGATGAAGCCCTGGCGGCGTTCGAAATCGGCGGGGCTCTGGATGCGCGCCGAGAGCATCGGGATCAGGCTCACCGCCACCAGCCAGGAGGCCAGCAGGGCGATGGTGATGGCGAGCGCCACCTGGCCGAGGAAGATGCTGATCTGGTTCACTGCGCCGAACAGGTTCGGCACGAAGACGATGATGCTGGTGAGCGTGCCGGCACTGATCGCCAGCTGCACGCTGCGGGTGCCTTCGATGGCGCAGCGGTAGGGGTCGCCGGGATATTTCTCGCGGTACTGGTGGATGCTCTCCACCACCACCACGGCATTGTCCACCAGCATGCCAAGCCCGAGCAGCAGGCCCATCATGGTCAGCACGTTGAGGGTCATGCCGAGGAAGTACATCACCCCCAGGGTCATCACGATGCAGATCGGGATGGCCAGCGCCACCATCAGGGTGCTCGGCCAGTGGCGCAGGAAATAGAACAGCACCAGTACCGAGAGCAGGCAGCCGACGATGCCGGCATTCACCAGCTCGCGCAGCGAGCTCTTCACGCTGTCGGCCTGGTTGTCGGCGATGAACAGCCGGATGCCGTGCAGCTCCGGCAGCTTCTCGATCTCGCGCATCTCCGCCAGCACCGCCGCGGCCATCTCCACCAGGTTGGCATCGGCCTCGCGCTGGATGTCGATGCCCACCGCGGGCCGGCCATCGAGCCGTCGCCCCACCGTGGTCCGGCGCGGTTTCAGTTCCACCG
The DNA here is from genome assembly GCF_000429065.1 of Silanimonas lenta DSM 16282. Taxonomy (GTDB): domain Bacteria; phylum Pseudomonadota; class Gammaproteobacteria; order Xanthomonadales; family Xanthomonadaceae; genus Silanimonas; species Silanimonas lenta. The sequence goes on from NZ_AUBD01000001.1 coordinate 250,209, forward strand.
AGGCGATGTCGGAGAGCCTGAGCCCCTGCGGGTTCAGCACCAGGTTGCGCAGTTCGTCGAGATCACGGATCTCGCCCACCGGCTGCACCCGGATGCGCTTCCCGGCATCGTCGATCTCGCCGGCCGAAACCGAGAAGTTGATGGCCTGCAGCTTCGCCGCCAGTTCGTTGAGCGCCACGTTGTGGGCGCCGAGGCGGACCGGGTCGATGCCGATCTCCACCTCCGGCGGCTCGACGCCGACGATGTCCACCCGGGCCACCCCGGGGATGCGCTCGATCCGGCGCTTGAACACCCGCTCCAGCATCGGGTACTCGCCACGCAGGTCGCGCTCGCTGGAAAAGCGCAGGCGCAGTACCGGCTCGTCGGTGGTGGAGAACTTGAGCACGAACCAGCGCTGGAAGTCGTCGGGCAGTTCACTGCGGATCGCGTCGAGCCGGTCGCGGGCCTCGGAAGCGGCGATGTTGGTGTTGCGGCTCCAGTCGCTGAACTCCATGAACACGCCACCACCATCCGGTCCGGCGCGGGAATACAGGTTCTTGATGCCCGGCAGGGTGGCGAGCGCCTCTTCCACCGGGCGCACCACGGTGCGCTCCACTTCCTCCGGCGTCGAGCCGGGATAGGGAAGGTCGATGTAGAGGAAGGGGGCGGTCACCGCCGGAAAGCGCTCGAGCGGCAGCTTCCAGGCGGCGATGAGCCCCAGCACCAGCAGCGAGACGTAGAACATGATGGCCGAGACCGGCCGGCGCAGGCTGAGCTCGGCCAGGGTCATGGCGCCGCCTCCGCCTCGCGGCCGGCGCCGGCGATGGCGCGCAGACGCTCGCCCTCGCGGGTCCAGGCCTCGTCGGTGCTGCGGTCGAGCAGCAGGTAGACCACCGGGATCACCACCAGGGTGAGCAGGGTGGAGACGAGCAGGCCACCGATCACCGTGATCGCCATCGGCGCCTTCACCTCGGCCCCCTCGCCACCGAAGAAGGCCAGCGGGGCGAAGCCGAACAGGGTGGTGAGGGTGGTCATGATGATCGGCCGCAGGCGGGTGCTGGCGCCCTCGACCAGGGCCTCGCGCTTGGAGAGGCCGGAGAGCCTCAGCTGGTTCACCTTGTCGATCAGCACGATGGCGTTCTTCACCACGATGCCGACCAGCAGGATCAGACCGATGAACACCACCACCGAGAGCGTGGAGCCGCTCAGCACCAGGGCCAGCACGGCGCCGACGATGGCGAGCGGGATGGTGAACAGGATGACGAAGGGGTGCAGCAGCGATTCGAACTGCGAGGCCATCACCAGGTAGACGAGGAAGATGGCCAGCCCGAAGGCGAACAGCAGCGACTGGATCGAACGTCCCAGTTCCTCGCTCTGGCCGCCGAAGGCCAGCCGCAGGTCGGCCCCCAGCGGCTGCTCGGCCACCATCCGCTGCACCTCGGCCACCGCCGTGCCGAGGTCGATGCCGCGCAGGTTGGCCGAGATGATGGCGGCCCGGGTCTGGTCGACGCGGTTGATCTCGCCCGGCCCCACCGTCTGCACCACCTCGGCCACCGCCGAGAGCGGCACCGGGCGCTCGCTCTGCGGGTTCACGATCAGGTCACGGATGGCCTCCACCGAGGCGCGGTCGGCCTCGCGCGAGCGCACCAGCACGTCGATCTTGCGGTCGCGGAAGCTGTAGCGGGTGGCCACCTCGCCGCGCACCTTGCGCACCACCTCGTCGGCGATCTGCCGGGTGGTGAGGCCAAGGGCGGCGGCGCGCTCCTGGTCGAAGCGGATCTGTACTTCGGGGAAGCCCTGCTCCACGCTGGACTTCACGTCGGCGAAATGCGGCGAGGCCTCGAGCATGGCGGCCACCCGGCGCCCCGCGGCCTCGATCGCGGCAAGATCGCTGCCGCGCACCTCGATCTCCAGCGGCGTGGACAGGCTCACCAGCTCCGGGCGGCTGAACTTCACGTCCACACCGGGATACTGGGCCATGAAGGCCCGGATCTCCTCGGTGAGCGCCTCCTCGGTGGCCCGGCTGTACCCCCGGCCCAGCACCACCGACATCCGCGCGATGTTCTCGCCCGACTCCGTGGGATTGGCGTCCAGCCGGGTTCCGGTGCCACTGACCCCGAACAGGGCCTGGATGCGCGGATCGCCCTCGAAGCGCCCCTGCACCACGGAGAGCAGGCGGTCGGTGTCGCGCAGCGGGGTGCCGGGCGGCAGGCGCGCCGTCATCTCGAAGCGGTCCTGCGCCAGCTGCGGGATCAGGTCGGTGCCGAGCGTGGTGGCGAGCAGCAGCGAGAGGGCGAAGGCGGCCCCGGCCGAGCCCAGCACCAGGCCGGGGCGCTGCAGTGCGCCTGGCAGCAGGCGCTGGGTATAGAGCCGTGCCAGCCGCTCATAGGGCTGGAGCAGCCAGGCGCCGAGGCGGCCGAGCAGCGGCAGCAGGCCTTGCAGGAAGGCCCGCCAGGCCAGCAGGGCGGCGCGTACCAGCGCGGTGCCGAGGGCGATGAGCCCCCAGCGCAGCAGCAGCCAGGGCAGCGCGGCCAGGAAGGCCAGCGCGCCCGGCAGCGCGCCCCAGGGGCGCGGCAGGCGGCCCGCCACCGCGACGAAGGGAGCACGCAGGTAGGCCAGGAAGGCCGCCCGGTCGCGTGGCAGGGCGAGCACGCCGGGCTCGCGCTCCAGCGGAAACCCCATCGGCGCCGTGGCCTTGAGCGAGCTCAGCATCGGGATCAGGGTGAGCGCCACCACCATCGAGATCAGCAGGGCGATCGAGACGGTGAGCGCCTGGTCGCGGAACAGCTGGCCGGCCACCCCTTCCACGAACACCAGCGGCAGGAACACCGCCACCGTGGTGAGGGTAGTGGCGACCACCGGCATGCCGACCTCGCGGGTGCCGGTGATGGCCGCCTCCAGCAGGCCCAGGCCGCGCTCACGGGCCTTGGCGATGTTCTCCAGCACCACGATGGAATCGTCCACCACCATGCCGGTGGCGAGCGCCAGCCCGGCCAGCGACATCACGTTCAGCGACAGTCCGAGCTGCCCCATGAAGAAGAAGGTGGCGATGATCGATACCGGCAGCGAGAGCGCGATGACGAAGGTGCTCCACGGATCGCGCAGGAAGAAGAAGATGACGAGGATGGCGAAGAAGCCGCCCAGCACCGCCTCGGTGCGCACCTCGGCCAGGGCAGCGCGGATGAATACCGACTGGTCCTCCACCATCCGCAGGGAGATGCCGTCGATCACGTAGACATTCGGGTCGGCATCGGCCCGGCCCGATGCCGGCCGGCGGCTCCCCGGCGGCTTCGGGGCCGCATCCTGCTCCATGGCACGCAGCGCCTTGCGCACGGCCTCGGCCACCGCCACGGTGTTGGCGTCGCCTTCCTTGTAGACGGCGAGTTCCACCGCTTCGGCCGAGCCGATGCGGATCACCGCCTCGCGCTCCTTGTGCCCCTGCTCCACGGTGGCGATGTCGCCCAGGCGCACCGGAACGCCATTGACAGTGGCCACCAGAAGCTCGCGCATCTGCGCCACGGTGGCGAACTGGTTCACCGTCCGCACCAGGTAGCGCTGCGTCCCTTCCTCGATGCGGCCGCCGGAGAGGTTCACGTTCTCCTGCGCGAGGCGCTGGATCACCGCATTCACGTCGAGGTTGAGCTGGGAGAGCTTCTCCTGGTCGATCAGCACCTGCACCTCGTCCTCGAGGCCGCCGCCCACCTTGACTGCCGCCACGCCGGGCACCGGCTCCAGCCGGCGCTTGAGCGTCTCCTCGGCGTAGCGCCGAAGGGCCATCAGCTCCGCCTCGCTGGCCTGCGCCCCCGAGGAGGCCAGGGCCAGCCGCAGGATCGGCTGGGTACTCGGGTTGAAGCGCAGCAGCACCGGGGCCTTGGCCTCCAGCGGCAGGCGCAGCAGCTCGATCTTGTCGCGGGTCTCGAGGCTGGCCTGGTCCATGTCGGTGCCCCAGGCGAACTCCAGCACCACGTCACTCTGCCCGGTGCGCGAGACCGAGCGCAGCTTGCGCAGGCCCTTCACCACGCCCACCGCCTGCTCGATCGGCTCGGTGATCAGCGCCTCCACCTCGCTCGGCGCGGCGCCGGTGTACTCGGTGCGCACGGTGAGCGTGGGGTAGCTCAGGTCCGGCAGCAGGTTGACCTTCAGGTCCTTCAGCGCGATCAGGCCGAAGAGCACCAGGGTCAGCATGGCCATCGCCACCGTCACGCGGCGGCGGGTCGCGAGTTCGATCAGGCTCATGGCAAGGGCCTCAGGGCGTGGTGGCGTCGCTGCCGGCCACGGCCCCCTTGGCCGCCAGTGCCGCGGCGTTCAGCACCTCCACCGGCACTCCGTCGCGTACCGCGATGCGGCCCTGGGTGACCACCGGCTCGCCCGGCGCCAGGCCTTCCAGCACCTCGGCATACTCGCCATTCACGTAGCCGAGGCGCAGCACGCGCCGCTCGGCCCTGCCGTCCTTCACCACGAACACCGCCGATTCACCGGCCGATTCCGCCAGCGCCTCGCGCGGCACCGTCAGCGCGGCCTCGCGCTCGTCATAGACGATGGCAAGCCGGCCGAACATGCCGGGGCGCAGCTGCGGCTGGTCGCGGAACACCCCGACCACACGGAAGGTGCCGGTCTGCGAATCGACCACCGGGCTCACCCGGTCCACCACACCCTCGAAGGCCTGTCCGGGCAGGGCGTCCACCGCCATGCGGATCGGCAGCCCCGGGCGCATGGTGGCGAGCTCACGCTCCGGCACGTTGAGCACGGCCTCGAGCCGCGAGTTGTCGACGATGCGGTAGAGCGGCGCATTCACCGTGATCAGGTTGCCCGGCTTGGCCAGGCGCTGCGCCACCACGCCGGAGATCGGCGCGGTGATGGTGGTGTAGCTCAGCTCCAGTTTCGCCAGCTCATAGGCCGCCTTGGCCGACTCATACTCGTAGCGCAGCTGTTCGTTGGCCTCGGCGCTCACCAGCTTGCGCTCGAACAGTTCCTTCGAACGGGCAAAGTTGCTTTCCAGCCGGCGCAACGTGGCCTCGGCACGCGCCAGCTCCAGCCGCGGCCGCTCGGGGTCGAGCTGGGCCAGCACCTGCCCGGCCCGCACCGGGTCGCCCTCTTCCACGAACACGCGCAGCAGCACGCCGCTGGTCTTGGCGACCACCTGGGCATCGGCCGGCACCTCGAGGTTGGCCGTGCCGGTGTAACGGGCAGCGATGCGGCGCGTGGTGGCGGGCACCACCTCGACCGGCACCGGATCGGCCGCCCCCGGCTTCCCTCCCGGGCGCCCGGAGCGGGTCTCGCCTGCCGCCTCGCCCGCGGCTTCCTCCTTCCCCCCCTTCGCGCAGGCCGCGAGCACCAGGGAGAGGCCCAGTGCGGCAGCGAGCAGCAGGCGGGAAGACGTGGCAGGACGGACGGAACGGTTCATGATCGGGTCAGGTGTGCTGGTTTGATACAACACTAATCCCCACCCTGCCCGGGCCGCATATGCCAAGAGTCAGCATGACCTCGTGCCGGGGCCGTGAGGAACGCAGGCTGTCGCAGCGCGGCGGGCGGCGGCTATACTCCCGCCGCGACTTCCCACCCTTTCCCTGGATCGTCTGATGCGTCGACTCCTGCCCGCCTTCACCGGCGCCGCGCTTGCGCTGCTGCTGTCCCCGGCCCAGGCCGCCGGCAATGCCGAGAACGGCAAGACCCTCGCCTACACCTGCGCGGGCTGCCATGGCATTCCCGACTACAAGAATGCCTACCCGAGCTACCGCGTGCCGAAGATCGCCGGCCAGAACGAAGGCTATCTGCTGAACGCCCTCAAGGCCTACCGCAACGGCGACCGCCAGCACCCGACCATGTCGGCGCAGGCCAGCAGCTTCTCCGAGCAGGATCTGGCCGACCTCGCGGCCTACCTCGCCTCCCGCAAGGCCCAGTGAGCAAGGAACCGCGCCCCATGAGCCAGAAGATCCTCGTCCTCGCCCTCGCCACCCTGTTCGCCGGCAGCGCGCTCGCCGTGGGCGGCCCGCGCGGCAATGCCGCCGCCGGCCAGCAGCGTTTCGAGGCCACCCCGGAAGGCGGCCAGAGCTGCGCCAGCTGCCATCTCGAGGGGGGCAGCAAGTCGATCGACGGCAACACGCCCCTGCTCGCCGGCCAGTACGCCGACTATCTCGAAAAAGCGCTGAAGGACTACCGTTCCGGCGCCCGCGTCAACGTGCTGATGAATGCCCAGGTCGGTCCCGAGGGCACCAACCAGCTGAGCGATGCCGACATCGCCAACATCGCCGCCTATCTTGCGGCGCAGCGCGAGGCGGTGCAGGTCTACAAGTACTCGCGCTGATCCGGCCGTACAGGCCCTCAGCGCTCGACGGGAAGCCCGGCCTCGCGCCGGGCTTCTCCGTTTCCGGTGCACAGCGCCGAGAGACGCTCCAGCAGGTGCAGCAGGGACTCCTCGTCGGCGGCATTGGCGAGCTGCGCCCGAAGTTCCGCGCACTGCACCCGGGTGGAGCGCTCCCAGGGCGCGGGTGGAGGACGCTCGACGATCACGCCGCTGCCGGCATTGCGGAGGATCCGGCATTCGCCGCCCAGGCCGGCGAGACTGCCGCGGCATACCAGGTTGAACTTCGGATTGAGCGGCACGCTCACCTCGCCCGAGGTGGCCTCGATCAATGTCCCCAGCCATTCGTCCAGGAGAGTGGCATCGCCCCGCCAGGCCTTGGCGAAACGTGTCGTCCGAGGTTCCAGGGCAGGCGGGCGGTAGAACACGTCGTCCTCGCTGCCGTCGCCCGGGGTGTGGAAGTCCGCCGTCGCGGCCTTGGGCCCGCCGCCGTAGAGCGGCTCGTAGGGCAGCTGCGGCCGCGCCATGCCGTCGTGCGCCCGCAGTCCCTGCCCGGGACGCAGGGCACCAGGATCTCCCGCGGCGTCGGCGGTCCCGGGGGCCTGCACTGGCGGCGATGCGACGCTGCGCACCAGTGCCGCCGGCACGCGCGTGCGTCGCTCTGGCCGCGAACGGGCCGCAGGACGGCCCGCGCCGGTGCTGACCACCGGAAGGGCTGGAGCACTGCGCGGTGGCGGCTCGTCCCATGGCCCGATCTCGACGGCCACCCAGTCGTCCCCCGGGACCGGATCGACCACCGCCTGCCCCGCAGGCTCCGGCGGCAGGGGGCGGGTGAGCAGCAGCAGCGCACCGGCATGCAGGCCGAGTGTCACGGCCAGGGCAATGCTGCGCCTGAAAGAGAACGTCCTGCCCTCGTCCCGCATGCCGCCTCGCCGTGATTCGAAAGCGGCGATGCTGGCGAGCCGCCTCGTAAGCCCGGGTTAAAGTCCCTGCCCCGCCGCGCCGCCCGTTCAGCGGGCGGATGGCTGCTCAGCGGGGGATGTAGGGGGCATCACCGGTGCTGTGGTCGGTGGCGTCGCGCACCGCGCGGATCTCCGGCAGCCTGGCCATCAGCGTCTTCTCGATGCCCTGCTTGAGCGTGACATCGGCCATGCCGCAGCCATGGCAGCCACCGCCGAAGCGCAGCAGCACCACATTGTCGGCGGTGATGGAATCGAGCCGGACATGGCCCTTGTGTGCCGCGAGCTGCGGGTTGATCTCGTTGTCCAGCAGCCAGCGCACCCGCTCCGGCAGGCTGGCGCCCTCGGCCGGGGCCTGCCCCTTGAGCCGCGGCGCACGGATGTTGAGTTCGCCCCCGGTGGCATGGCGGCGGTAATCGATCTCCGCGCCCTCGAGGTAACGGGCGCTGTCGCCGTCCACGAACAGGGTGAAGCCCTCGCAGTCCACCGCCCATTCGTTGCCATCGAGGTCGCCCCGCTCGGCGAACTCGAGCCGCACATCGGCACGCGGCGTGCCGGCATGCAGGGCCGAGAGCCGGATGCCGATGGCATCGCCCCCCTGGGTCTGCAGCAAATGGCGGAAATGGGTCTGGGCGGATTCGGTGATCTGGATCATGGCCGCTATTCTAGGCGCCCTCGACCGGAGACCGACATGAAGACCTTCGACGACCTCTGCCGCGCCCGCTGCACCCCGCTCCGCGGCCTCGAGCACCAGTTGCCGAACGAACGCGTGGCCGAGCTGCTCGCCCTGCTGCCCGAGGGCTGGATGCGCATCGAGGACGGCAAGGCCATCCACAAGACCTTCCGCTTCGACGACTACTACCGGACGATGGCCTTCGTGAACGCCCTGGCCTTCGTGGCCCATGCCGAGGACCACCATCCCGACCTCGGCGTGCACTACAACCGCTGCGTGGTGCGCTACTCCACCCACGACGTGGGCGGGCTCTCGCTCAACGACTTCATCTGCGCGGCCAAGGCCGAGGCCCTGCTGCAGGGCGGCTGAGCCAGGGCCCCGGCGCGGCGGGCATCCGGAGGTTCAGGCCAGGCGGTCGAGCACCGTCCGCAGTTCCTCGCCCAGCGGCGCCGTCACGAGATAGGGTTTCGCCCCCCCCTCGAGCGCGAACTCCATCGAGGCGGCATGCAGGAACAGGCGCTTCAGCCCGGCCTGCTCGGCCAGCCGCCTGTTGGCCTCCCGGTCGCCGTACTTCGGATCGCCCGCCACCGGATGCCCGATATGGGCCGCATGCACGCGGATCTGGTGGGTGCGCCCGGTCTCGATGCGGATCTCGCAGAAGCTGTGGCCGCCGCGTCGCTCCAGCACCCGGATGTGGCTCACCGAGGGCTTGCCCGCCGGATCGACCCGCACCATGCGCTCGCCCCCCTGCAGCACCGACTTCCTGAGCGGGGCATCGACGGTGAGCGTGCCATCCGGCACCCGACCGACCAGCAGGGCGAGGTAGCGCTTGCCCGGGCCTTCGTCGTCCTCCCCGCCGCGCATCAGGGCCTGCAGTTCCAGCAGGGCCGAGCGCTTCTTCGCCAGCACGATGACGCCCGAGGTATCGCGGTCGAGGCGGTGCACGAGTTCGAGCGTCTGCCCCGGCCGCAGGGCGCGCAGGCCCTCGATCACCCCGAAGCCCACCCCCGATCCACCGTGCGCGGCAATCCCGGCGGGCTTGTTGAGGACGAGGATGGCCCGGTCCTCGAAGACGATGCTGGCCGCCAGCCGGTCCAAAAGGCCGCGGGGGGGCGCCTTGGCCTCGCCCTCCGGGGCGAGCCGCACCGGCGGGATGCGCACCTCGTCGCCGCCGCTCAGCCGGGTCTCGGGCCTGGCGCGGCCCCCGTTCACCCGCACCTGGCCCGAGCGCACGATCTTGTAGACGACCGAACGCGGCGCCCCCTTGAGCTGGCCGAGCAGGAAGTTGTCGAGACGCTGGCCGTCGCGGTCGTCCGGAACCCGGACGAGACGCACGCCGCCTGAAGGCTCATTCATGGGCGAAACCGATGGGCTGGGCGGGCCGGGGCGCATCTGTTAAAGTCCGCGCGCAGGCTAAGGTTCTGATTCGCTTGGGAGTTGGCCGAAAGCCCCCTCCCGGGAGTTCCCGCCGAAACGCGACCACGCCCCACGGGGGCGATCATGTTAGCGACTTTCGCGCGGGCAAACCCGCCCCTGCCCATCTGCCCCGAGGGTCAGCCCGACGGCCAGGCGGCTAGCACCGGTGCCGTCCCCGCGGGGGCGGGGGCCGGAACCATGGAATACCAAGTAGCGCTCCCGCGGGCCCGGCCCGACGGTCCGACGCGCTGGACAAGGTGCCAGGCGCTGCCCCGCAGCGCCGGATGACGGGCCCCGAGCCGGCGTTCCTCGCGGTAGAGCGCGTGAGGAACCTGAACAATGAAGCGGATGCTGATCAATGCCACGCAGGCCGAAGAACTGCGCGTGGCGATCGTGGACGGGCAGACCCTGTACGACATCGACATCGAGCAGTCGGCCAAGGAACAGCGCAAGTCCAACATCTACAAGGGCCGCATCACCCGCCTCGAACCCTCCCTCGAGGCCGCCTTCGTCGAGTACGGCGTCGAGCGCCACGGCTTCCTGCCGCTGAAGGAGATCGCCCGCGAGTACTTCCAGCCCGGCACCCACCCCGACAAGAACTCGATCAGGGAATGCCTGCGCGAGGGCCAGGAGGTGGTGGTGCAGGTGGACAAGGAGGAGCGCGGCAACAAGGGCGCCGCCCTCACCACCTTCATCTCGCTGGCCGGCCGCTACATGGTGCTGATGCCGAACTCGCCGAACGCCGGCGGGGTGTCGCGCCGCATCGAGGGCGAGGACCGGCAGGCCCTGAAGGAGGCCCTCGATGCCATCAGCATCCCCGAGGACATGGGGGTCATCATCCGCACCGCCGGTGTCGGCCGCGATGCCGAGGAACTGCAGTGGGACCTCAACTACCTGCTGCAGGTCTGGCGCGCCATCTGCGAGGCCGCGCTCTCGAAGCCGGCGCCCTTCCTGATCTACCAGGAATCGCGGCTGATCGTGCGCGCCCTGCGCGACTACCTGCGCAACGACATCGGCGAGATCCTCGTCGATACCGAGCCGATGTACGAAGAAGCGCGTGAGTTCATGCAGCAGGTGATGCCGAACGCCCTGCGCAAGCTCAAGCTCTACAAAGACCCGATCCCGCTGTTCAACCGCTTCCAGATCGAGTCGCAGATCGAGAACGCCTACGAGCGTAACGTGCGCCTGCCCTCGGGCGGCGCCCTGGTGATCGACCAGACCGAGGCCCTCACCGCCATCGACGTGAACTCGGCCCGTGCCACCAAGGGCGGCGACATCGAGGAGACGGCCCTGCAGACCAACCTCGAGGCGGCCGACGAGGTGGCAAGGCAGCTGCGCCTGCGCGACCTCGGCGGCCTCGTGGTCATCGACTTCATCGACATGGGCTCGAGCAAGGCCCAGCGCCAGGTCGAGGAGCGCCTCGCCCAGGCCCTGAAGCACGACCGCGCCCGGGTGCAGATCGGCCGCATCTCGCGCTTCGGCCTGCTGGAGATGAGCCGCCAGCGCCTGCGCCCCAGCCTCGGGGAGAGCAGCCAGATGGTCTGCCCGCGCTGCAGCGGCCATGGCCGGGTGCGCAGCGTCGAATCGCTGTCGCTCTCCATCCTGCGCGTGGTGGAAGAGCATGCGATGAAGGAGAACACCGGCCAGGTGCTGGTGCAGGTGCCCGCGCAGATCGCCAACTACCTCTCGAACGAGAAGCGCCGCGCCCTGATCGAGATCGAGCAGCGCCACGACGCCCCGATCGTCATCGTCGCCGATCCCTCGCTGGAGACGCCGCATTACAACGTGGTACGCATCCGCGAGAGCGAGCTGGGCGAGGAGAGCTCGCGCCCCAGCTACCAGCGCACCGTGCCGCGCCGCCTCGAGGTGCATGCCCTCACCAAGAACCAGCTCAACATCCCGCCCGCGCCGGCAGTGACCAAGGTGCAGCCGGCGCAGCCGATGCCGAGCCGCCCGGTGCAGACCTTCGAGGGCGAGGAGGCCGCTGCCCCCGCTCCGGCCGCGGCGCCGCCGTCCGCAGCCCCGGCCCCGGCCTCGGCAAAGCGGGGCTTCTGGAGCCGCCTGCTCTCGGTCTTCACCGGCGATGCCGGCGAAGCCCCCGCCACGCCGGCGGCCCCGCCAGCCGGCGAGTCCCAGACCGGGCGGCCCAAGCGCGAGGAGCGTGGCAGCCGGACCGAGCGCGGCCCGCGCCAGGAACGCGGTGAACGCGGCCGCAAGGAGCGCAACGGCAAGCCCGAACGCAGCCCGGAAGAGCAGAAGCGCATCGAGGAGCAGCGCCGTCTGGAAGAACAGCGCCGGCTGGAAAAGCAGCAGCGCCGTGAAGAGCAGCAGCGCCGCGAGGCCGAGAAGGCCGAGGCGCGCAAGGCCGAACAGGCCCGCCGCCAGCAGGAGGCGCGCGAGCGCGCCGCTGCCGCACCGGCAGCCACCGCGGCCTCCACCCCGGCGGGTGAAACCGCAGCCTCCCCGGCCCCGTCTCCGGCCGCCAGCCCGGAAGCCGAGGGCATGCCTCCCCAGGCCAGCACCACGGCGGCGGCCGAGGCCATGGCCGGCGAGGCCGGGACGGCGGAGGGCAGCAGCGAAGCCCAGGCCAGCGGCAAGCGCCGGCGTGGCCGCCGGGGCGGCCGCCGCCGTCGCCGCGGCAATGGCGAAGGCGCCACGGCCGAGGGGGCGCTGGCGACCGCGCTGCACGAGGACGAGGACGGCGCCGAGGAAGACGAAGGCCAGGCCGAGGCGCTGCGTCCGGCCAGCCTGCCGGCGGCCGCTGCCGCCGTGCTGACGGTGGCCGAGAGCGATTTCGAGGACCTGCCGCCGCCTGCGGCCACCGCGGCCCCGGTGGAACCGGCTCCGGCTCCCGTGGTGGCCCCTGCTCCGGCGGAACCGGCCCCGGCCGCCATTCCCGCGGAACCGCCGGCCCCTGCCACGGAGGAGGCGGCCACCGCCCCGGCCAGCCTGGAGGCCGCGGCCCCTGCGGCGCTGCCGCGGCAGGCCGACCTGCTCGGCGCCCTCGCCCCCCTGCCGGAACCCGCGCCCGCACCGGCAGCCCAGGCCGCCGCCGAAGCGCCCCCGGCACCGCTGCCGGAAACGCCGGCCGCCACTCCCGAAACCTCCGGCGAAACCACGCCGCCGCGTCCCTGAGCCATCCCCCCTGCCCCGTGCCTGAGCACGGGCAGGGGCAGTCCAGGGCAATGGAAGCAGCGCTGGCCTTCAGCCCTGCTTCATCGCTTCCCAGCGGGCGGCCAGCACGCCGAGCTGCAGGTCGCCCGCCGCGCCCGGCGAGGTGCGTGCCCTCAGGCTGGCCTGCGGGTCGCGCTCGGCCCAGCGCGCCGGGTTCGCCGCCTCGCGGTAGGCGTCGCGGAAGGGCTGGCCCGAGGCCGCCAGCTCCACGGCGAGATCGGTGGCGTACATCGACGGCTCGATGGCCGCGCGCATGCGGTCCTCGATCCACAGCAGCTCGCGCAGCAGGCCGGGCAGCAGGCCAAGCGCCGCCAGCCCGCGGCCGAAGCCATGCACCAGTGCGCCCTTGGAGAACTGCAGGTCGCGGTGGTAGCCCGACGGCAGGCTGAGCAGCTGTTCTACCTCGATCTTGGCCGCGGCCACCGAGGCGTAAGCGCCGCGCATCAGTTCCACCACGTCGGGATTGCGCTTGTTCGGCATCAGCGAGCTGCCGGTGGTGTACTTCGCCGGCAGGCTGACGAAACGGAACTCGGCGCTGGTGAACAGCGAGAGGTCCCAGGCCAGGCGGCGCAGGTCGAGCAGGGCCGAGCCCAGGGCCTCCAGCGCCGCCAGTTCGAACTTGCCGCGCGAGAGCTGGGCGTAGGTGGCGGCCACCTGCAGGCGGCCGAAGCCGAGCGCCGCGGTGGTGTGGTCGCGGTCGAGCGGCAGGTTCACCCCGTAGCCCGCGGCCGAGCCGAGCGGATTGGCATCGATCCAGCGGGTGGTGGCGCGCAGGCGCTCGGCATCATCGAGGAAGGCCTCGGCGAAGCCCGCCCACCACATCGCCGCGCTGCTCACCATGGCCCGCTGCAGATGCGTATAGCCCGGCAGCGGCAGGTGCTGCTCGCGCTCGGCGCGCAGCAGGGCCACTTCCACCACCTCGAGGCAGAGCGCCTCGGCATGCCGCAGGCGGTCGCGCAGCCACAGCCGCGAGGCCACCAGCACCTGGTCATTGCGGCTGCGCCCGGTGTGGATCTTCTTGCCGACATCACCCAGGCGCTCGATCAGCCGCGCCTCGATGGCCGAGTGCATGTCCTCGAAGGGCGCATCGAGCAGGAAGCGGCCTTCGGCCACGTCGGCATCCAGGCGCTCCAGTTCGGCCAGCAGGGAGGCGCATTCCCGCTCGTCGAGCACGCCGATGTTGCGCAGGCCCTCGGCATGGGCGGCGCTGGCGCGGATGTCGTAACGGATGAACTCGCGGTCGAGCACCACGTCGTCGCCAGCACAGAAGCGCTGGATGTCGGCATCGATGTCGATGCCCGGCTTGGCCCATAGCACGCCGCTCATGCGTCCTCCTGCGGGATACCCGAGGTCTCCGGCTGGCCGAAGGCCAGGTTGAGGTTCTGCAGGGCCTGCGTGGCTGCGCCCTTCAACAGGTTGTCGAGGGTAGCCACCACCACCATCCGCCGTCCATCCGCCGAGAGTGCCAGGCCACCGATCTCCACGCCGTGGCGGCCAGCGATCCGCGAGACCCAGGGCGCCTCGTCCACCAGCCGGACCAGGGGCTCGCCGGCATAGGCCGCGGCATAGCGCGCCCGCAGGGCATCGAGGCCGATGGAGGTGTGCAGATGCGCGTTGACCGTCATCGTGATGCCGCGGAAATGCGGCGCCACGTGCGGCAGGAACTCCACGGCATGCCCGAGGTGGCGTGTCACCTCGCGCTCATGCACGTGGCCCACCAGCGAATAGGGCATGAGGTTGTCGCGCAATCTGGCCGGATCGTTCCGCTCGCTGGGCGTGGTGCCAGCACCGCTGTAGCCGGAGACACCGAAGCACTGGGCCGGTCCATCGAGGAGATCGAGCACCGGCGCCAGCGCCAGCTGCATGGCCGTGGCGTAGCAGCCCGGGTTGCTGATGCGCCTTGCGCCGGCGAGTGCGGCCCGGTTCCGCTCCGGCAGGCCATAGGCCCAGCCCGCATCGAAACGGAAATCGGCCGAGAGATCGACGAGGACCATGCCCGGGGCCATGGCCTCGACCGCGGCGACATAGGGAGCCGCCAGGCCATTGGGAAGCCCGAGCACCACCGCATCGACGCCGCTCGCCGCCACCGCCCCGGCATCGAGGGCGGAATAGCACAGGTCCCCACGGTAGGCCGGCTCGTGCCCGGACAGGGGTTGCCCGGCACGCTCGCGCGAGGAGACGAAAGCGATCTCGAAGGCCGGGTGCCGGGCCAGCAGGCGGATCAGTTCGCTGCCCACATGGCCCCGTGCGCCGATGAGGCCGATCCGGATCCGGCTCATGCCGCCGCCCCCAGCTTCAGGGTGGCGGGGCGGGTGCGGCAATGCTCGACGGCGAAGCGGATTTCGTCGAAATGCTCCAGCCCGTACCAGAACACCGTCCACGGATCGCCCTTCAGCGCACCATCGCTCTGCTCGAAATAGAACTCGTTGATCGGATTGGTGCTGCGCGAACGCCAGAACAGGCGTGGCGTCTCCGCCCGCATCACCTCCCAGGCGGCACGGCCGAGGCCCTCTCCCTTGGCGTCCTCGGCCACGGCGAACTTGTCGAGATGCGGAATGCCCTCCTCCTCGGTCAGCACGAGGGCCGCGCGGTAGTTCGCCGAGACATAGACCCGCCATGGCCGGGTGCGCTCGAAGTAATCCGCGGTCAGCGCCCGGCCAAAGCCGGATTCGATCAGGGCGCGAAGCCGTGGAAGATCGAGCGCTTCCCAGCACCGGTAGACATGGATCGCCTCGCCGC
The DNA here is from genome assembly GCF_000429065.1 of Silanimonas lenta DSM 16282. GTDB lineage: Bacteria > Pseudomonadota > Gammaproteobacteria > Xanthomonadales > Xanthomonadaceae > Silanimonas > Silanimonas lenta. Next base: position 265,450 of record NZ_AUBD01000001.1, read on the forward strand.
GACGCACCAGGGTGCCCGAGCCGCGGTGCGTGAACAGCTCCTTGGCGAGCTCGTCCGGCCGGGTGATCGACACCGACGAAGACGGCGGCAGGGCATCGAGGAGATCGGCGATCTGCTCGATCTTCACCCGCATCCCGCCGGTGAGCCAGGGCGCGGCCATCAGGCGTTCGCGCTCGGTACTGAGGTTGATCGAGTCGATCAGCCTGCCCTCCCCGTCCAGGAGGCCGCCGGTGCCGGTGAGGAAGATGATCTTGTAGGGCTGCAGGGTCTTCACCAGCTCGTTGGCGGCCCAGTCGGCATTGATGTTGACGATCTGGCCGTCCTTCGTCTCGCCGAGCGAGCAGATCACCGGGATGGAGTTGGCGTGGATCGCCGCCACCACGCCTTCGCGCTCGACCCGCACCACCTCGCCGACCAGGCCCAGGCGCTCGCGGTCGACGAGTTCGGCCTCGAACACGCCGGTCTGGATCGAGGTGGCGCGCACGCCGGCCTCCTGCAGGGCATCGACGAGGCGCAGGTTCTCGCGCACCAGCACGCGGCGCACCACGGCCAGCACCTCCGGCGGAGTCACCCGCAGACCATCCACCACCTGCTTCGGGATGCCCGCCGCCGCCATCTCCTCGTCGAGCTGTGGACCGGCGCCGTGGATCACCACCGGCGTCAGTCCTACCTGCTGGAGGAAGGACAGCGAGGATACGAGCGACTCCAGGTCGTCACGCAGAATGGCGCCGCCCACCTTCACCACGGCGAAGCGGGTGGCGTCCACGGCGCTGAAACGCTTCAGGTACTGCTGGATTTCCTTCGCGCTCGCCATGTTGGACAGCAGGCGGACGATGGTGGTGCGCAGGTCAGTCATGGCGGGAAAGCAGGCGGATCAGGTGGTCGGTGTAGGTAGCGAGCTGGTCGAGGGCGACCCACTCGTCGGCGGTGTGGGCCTGGGCGATGTCGCCGGGGCCGAACACGAAGGCCGTCATGCCGGCCTGCGAGAACAGGCTGGCCTCGGTCCAGAAGTCCACGGCATTGCCGATGGGCAGGCCGAGCCCATCGGCGAGATCGCGGGCGGCAAGCCGCTTCGATTCGGCCGCGGCCACGTCGCCGGCCGGCAGCGGAGGGCCGAAGAAGGTCGGCTCGTAGTGCGCCAGTGCGGCCGGATCGGCAAGGCTCCGGAAGTGCGCATGCAGATGCGCCGTGTCCATCGAGGGCAGCGGCCGGAAGCCGAAGCGCAGCTCGGCGCTCGGCGCGATCATGTTCGCCTTGATGCCGCCCTCGATGCGGCCGATGTTGAAGCGCAGGCCGGTAAGACCGCCAAAGCGCTGGTGCGCCTGCGATTCCACGAAGGCCAGCGCGGCTTCGCCCCAGTGGATGGCCTGGTGCAGGGCCGAGAGTTTCAGCGCATTCGCCGCCGAGGCATGGCCGGCCTGGCCCTGAAACTTCATCAGCACCGAGGCGATGCCGCGGTGCGCCAGCACCGCCTCGCAGTGCGTCGGTTCGGCCACGATGGCTTCGGAAAATCCGTGCCCCTGGGCAAGGAAGCCGGCGATGCAGCGGGCATCATTGGCCTCCTCGTCGGTGGTGAACAGAAAGGCCGCATCCCCGGTGGTGCAGGCCGCCGCCGTCAGCATGGCCGCCGCGGCGCCCTTGATGTCGCAGGCGCCAAGGCCGATGGCGCGGTCGGGCGTCACGCGCAAGACATGCGGGCTGGCCGTCCAGGCCGGGGAGTCCGGCACGGTGTCCATGTGCACGTTGAACAGACGGCGCGGGCTGCTGCGCACGGCCAGCAGGGCCACTGCGCCGGCGCCGAAGTCGGTGAGCTCGAAGCGGAAGCCCGGCAGGTTCGCCTTGAGGTAGTCGAACATTCCCCCCGTGCCGATGGCCCGCGGCGGATTGCGGGTATCGAAGCCGACCAGGGCCTCGAGGTGTGTCAGCGTGCTGGCAAGGGCCTCGCTCACCGGTTCACCTCGGCCCACAGCGTGCTGCTCATGCCATAAAGGCGGATGAAGCCCTCGGCCTCGGCCACGCCCCAGTCGGCGGCCTGCGCATAGGTCGCGCCCTTGGCATTGAGAATGTGCGGCGACTGGATGGCCACCGCATCCACCCGGCCGCCCTCGGTGCGCAGGGTCACGGTGCCGTTGACCATGCGCTGCGAGGAGGCGAGGAAGGCCTCGAGATCGGTCTTCAGCGGGTCGTGGAAGAAGCCCTCGTAGACCAGCTCGGTCCACTTGCGGCCGATCTCCGGCTTGAAGCGGTTCTGCTGCTTGGTCAGCACGGCCTCCTCCAGCGCCCGGTGCGCGGTGAGCAGGGCCACGAGGCCCGGAGCCTCGTAGATGATCCGGCCCTTGAGTCCGATGGTCGTATCGCCGGTGTAGAGCCCCCGGCCCACGCCATAGGGCGCCAGCGCCGCATTGAGCCGGGCCAGGATCACATGGCCCGGCAGGGCCTCGCCGTTCAGCGAGACCGCCTCGCCCTTCTCGAAGCCCAGCGTCAGCGCCAATGGCGTGGTCGGCCACTCGCTGCGCGGCGCGCACCAGCCCCTGGCGCCCGGGCCCGGCGCTTCCCAGCGGTCGATCTCGCCGCCGCTCATGGTCACGCCCAGCAGGTTCTCATTGATCGTGTAGCTCTTCTGCTTGGCGCGCACGCCAAAGCCGCGGGCCTCCAGATACGCCTGCTCGTAAGCGCGAACCTCCTTGTGCTCCTTCTGGATCTCGCGGATCGGCGCCACGATCTCGTAATCGCCCAGCGCCTTGATCGCGAGATCGAAGCGCACCTGGTCATTGCCCATGCCGGTGCAACCATGCGCGATGGCCCGGGTGCCCAGCTCGGCGCAACGCTTCAGCGCCGCCTCGACGATCAGATAACGGTCGGAGACCAGCAGCGGGTACTGGCCCTGATAGGGCTCGCCGGCCCAGATGAAGGGCTTGACGAAGCCGGCCCAGATGGCCGGACCGCCATCGACGGTGACGTGACTCGCCACCTTCAGCTCGTGGGCGCGCGCCTCGATCCAGGCCTTCTCCTTGGCATCCACGCCGCCGGTATCGGCGAACACGGTATGCACTTCCCAGCCGCGTTCCTGCAGGTAGGGCACACAGAAGCTGGTATCGAGGCCGCCGGAAAAGGCGAGGACGATTTTCTTGGTCATGGGCGTGGGGAGGAAAAAGTGGAGAGGAGAGAGAAAAGAGGGGAAAGGAGAGAGTGAGGGGAGTGGGGGCACGTATCGCAGGCCGGCGGCCTACGCCGACGCCTGCCCCCGCGGATCAGCCCCGCAAGAGACGGGCCATCACCGCTTTCTGCACGTGCAGTCGGTTCTCTGCCTCATCGATGGCGATGCAGTTCGGCGAATCCATCACCCCGTCGGTGGCCTTGACGTTGCGGCGCAACGGCAGGCAGTGCGAGAAGAGGCCTTTTCCGCCATCGCGGGTGAGCGCCATCTTCCGCTCATCGACGATGAAGTGCTTGTACTGGTCGCGCAGGGGTTTCTCCGCCTCCCAGTTACCGAAGAAAGGCAGGGCGCCCCAGCTCTTGGCATAGACCACGTCGGCATCCCGGTAGGCCGCGTCGATGTCATGCGAGACCGTGAGCGAACCGCCGCTCTCGGCCACGTTCTGCCTCGCCCAGTCCATGTAGCGCTCGTCGAGCAGGTACTGCTGGTTCGGGCACAGCAGGGTCACGTCCATGCCGAGCCGCGTGGCGATGGTGAGGGCCGAGTTGGCCACGGCGGTGTTCAGGGCCTTGGGGTGGTAGGTCCAGGTCAGCACGTACTTGCGGCCGCGCAGGTCCTTGCCGAAGCGCTCGCGCAAGGCCAGGGCATGCGCCAGTTCCTGGCAGGGGTGGGTGATGGTCTCGAGGTTGATCACCGGCACCGTGGCGTACTTCGCGAAGCCCATCAGCACCCGGTCCTGCCGGTCCACCGACCAGTCGACGAACTTCGGGAAGGCGCGCACGCCGATCAGGTCGACGTAGCGGGAGAGCACCCGCGCCACCTCGGCGATGTGCTCCTCGGCCTCCCCGTCCATCACCGTGCCCAGCTCGAACTCGATCGGCCAGGCATCCTTGCCCGGCGCCAGCACCACGGCATGCCCCCCCAGCTGGCGGGCCCCGATCTCGAAGCTGGTGCGGGTGCGCAGCGAGGGGTTGAAGAACACCAGGGCGATGCTCTTGCCGGCCATCTGCTGGCCGAACTTCGAGGCCTTGAAGGCCGCGGCCTCGTCGAGCAGGGCATCGAGCTCGGCGCGGGACCAGTCCTGGGTGTTCAGGAAGTGCTTCATCGGGTGGGGCTCCAGGGGTATCGGATCGAGGGGCAAGAATGCAGGAACGCAAAACACCAACGCCCAGCACGAGGCTGGGCGTTGGTGGTTTCAGGAAAACGAAACGGACCGGTTACCCAGCGGGAACGTGGGCTTCCGGTCGGCGCGCGCGCGAGGTCATGCCCGCGGCCATATAGGCCGAGGTCAGGACGCCGGAGGCGGGCAGGAAAGTCGTCATGGGGTCTAGGGTCGCAGAGCCGGGCCGCTCATGCAAGCGCCGGGAACCGGCCCGCGCCGGGACTGCCCGGGCGGGCACCCGGCATCAGCGGTAGCCGATGCCCTCGTCCACCGGAGTGACGGACACCCGTACCCGCAGGCGGTCGCCCGGGTCGTAGGGCAGGCGCGACATGTAGGTCTTGCCCTGGTGCACGTATTCCACGTCGTAGGAGGCCACGCGGCGGGATTCGCGCTCGACCTCGACGATGCGGCAGCCGCCACGGCTCGCCGAGCCGTCATTGCGGTCGATATTGCGGCCGATGGCGCCGCCGACGATGGCGCCGGCCACGGTGGCGGCCTTGCGCCCGTCGCCCTTGCCCACCTGGTTGCCGAGGGCGGCGCCGGCGATCGCGCCGATCACCGTGCCGCCGGTGGGGTCGCCGCCATCACGCACGGGTTCGCCATCGCAGCGCTCTTCCGGCACCCGGGTGCGGACGGTCTCGTAGACCGGATCGACGCGGGTGACCTGGGCGTAGGCATAGGTGACGTTCTCGGATCCGGAAGCGGCCACCGGAACCGCCTCGCCCCGGTACTGCGCCGGAACGGAGCCGGCGGCGGCGAGCGCGAGGAGGGCGAGGCCATGGATCGGGCGTCGGATCATCGGAGGCTCCACGGGGATCGGATGGCCTCGATTGCAGCACCGGGCGCCTGAACCCCGGCCTAAGATTTCCGTTAAGCGCACCGGGTGCGTTGCTACACTCCACGGCCTGTTCAGACAGGGGCCGCGCCCGTGCCGATCCGCCTTTTCAACAGCCTCTCGCGCCAGGTCGAGGAGTTCAAGCCCGCCCATCCGGACCGCGTGACCATGTACGTCTGCGGCCCCACGGTCTACCACTACGCCCACATCGGCAATGCCCGCGGCCCGGTGGTGTTCGGCGTGCTGGCCGACCTGCTGCGGCGGCACTTCCCGAAGCTCGTCTATGCCCGGAACATCACCGACATCGACGACAAGATCAACCAGTCGGCGCTGGAACAGGGCGTGCCGATCAGCGCCATCACCGAGAAGTACGCCCGGATCTACCGCGAGGACATGGGCGCCCTCGGGGTGAAGCTGCCGGATCTCGAGCCGCATGCCACCCACCACATCGCCGACATCATCGCGATGATCGAGCGCCTGATCGCCCGCGGCCATGCCTATGCCGCCGAAGGCCACGTGCTGTTCCAGGTCTCCACCTTCCCGCAGTACGGCGCCCTCTCCCGCCGCAGCCCGGACGAGATGCTGGCCGGGGCCCGGGTCGAAGTGGCGCCCTACAAGCGCGAGCCGGGCGATTTCGTGCTCTGGAAGCCCTCGCCGCCGGAACTGCCGGGCTGGGACTCGCCCTGGGGCCGCGGCCGGCCGGGCTGGCACATCGAATGCTCGGCGATGTGCCATGCCCATTTCGGCGACACCATCGACATCCATGCCGGCGGCGTGGACCTGCAGTTCCCGCACCACGAGAACGAGATCGCCCAGAGTCAGTGTGCGAACGGCGCCACCTTCGCCCGCTGGTGGCTGCACAACGGCATGCTGACCTTCGATGGCAGCAAGATGTCGAAGTCGGTGGGCAACATCCGTACCGTGCACGAGCTGCTGCGCGAGTATCCGGCCGAGGCCCTGCGCTATGCCCTGCTCTCGGCGCACTACCGCCAGCCGCTGGACTGGTCGGCGGCGCTGATCGAGCAGAGCATCCACACCCTCGACCGGCTCTACGGCACCCTGCGTGACCTCGAGGCCATCGCCGCCGCCCCGGAACTGCCGGAGAGCGTAGAACTGGCGCTGGCCGACGACCTCAACACCCCGGCAGCACTCGCCGAGCTCTCGCGGCTGGCCGGCGAGGCCAGGGCCGCCCAGCGCGACTGGGCGCAGGCTCCGGAAGGCCTGGCCAGGGCCGAGGCCGCCGCCCGGGCGCGCACGGCCAAGGCCCGGCTGCTGGGCGCCGGCGCCGCCCTCGGCCTTCTGCAGCAGGCGCCGGCCGCCTGGTTCGGCCACGGCGCCGGGGACGGGGACGAGGCCCGGATCGAGGCCCTGGTGGCGGAACGCACGGCGGCGAAGCAGGCCCGCGATTTCGCCCGGGCCGATGCCATCCGCGCGGAACTCGCCGCGGCCGGCATCGTGCTCGAGGACACCCCGCAGGGCGTGCGCTGGTCGAGGAAGCGGGCATGAGCACGGATTGCCCGCCGATCCCCGCCTCGCCCTTCCCGATGGAGGCCTCGGCTGCCGAGGCCCAGGCCGCCATCGCCGAGGAGTTCGGCTTCTTTGGCGACTGGTCGGAGCGCTACCAGTACCTGATCGACCTCGGGCGCAAGCTGCCCGACCTGCCGGAGGCCTGGAAGACCGAGGAGCACCGCCTGCAGGGCTGCCAGTCCCGGGTCTGGATCGTGGCCCGCGGTGATGCGGCGCGGCTCGATTTCCATGCCATCAGCGATTCTGCGATCGTTTCCGGGCTGGTGTTCCTCGCCCTGCGCGTCTACTCGGGGCGCAGCGCCGCCGAGATCCTCGCCACCACGCCCGACTACATCGCTGCCATCGGGCTTTCCAGGCACCTCTCGCCCACCCGCAGCAACGGGCTCGCCGCCCTGCTCGCCTTCATCCAGGACCAGGCCCGGCGGGCCATGGAGCCCACGTGAGCCCTTCCCAGAAACCCACCCTCCCGCGCCGCGCCCGGCTGCCGCTCACACTCGCCGCCCTGCTGCCGCTGGCCGGCCCCCTGCTCGCCGCGATACCGGAGGCCGCCGAGGGCACGCAGGCGGGCTTCGCCGCGCCGCCGCTCGAGGCCCTGCCCATGGAGGCCGGATCGCGGCTGCGGCCACTGGTGGAACGCTACCGCGCCGACCGCCGCACGCTCGAACACGTGCGGGCCCTGGCCGACGCCGCCAGCGATCCGCTCTTCGCCCCGCGCCGGAATGCCCTGCGCCACGCGCTGCTCATCTCCTGGCAGCGCACGCTCGAGGCTCTCCCCAGCGACGGGCTCTCGCAGGACGACCGCCTCGACCGCCTGCTGCTGCAACGCGACATCGCCCTCGCCCTCGAGGCCGAGACCTTCGAGCGCGAGCGCTTCGAGGCCATCCGCCCCCTGCTGCCCGGCTATGAGGCCCTCGTGGCCCTGCTCGAAGCGCGGCGCGACCTCCGACAGGCCGAGGGGCGCGCCGCCGCCGACACCCTCGAAGCGGCCCGCCTCCAGCTGGCCGAGGCCCATGCCGCCCTGTCGCAGGCCAAGACGCCGCCCTCGCCCACCCTCGCCCTGCGCGCCGCCCAGCATGCCGAGGCGCTGAAGCGCGCCCTGGCCGACTGGCAGGCCCACCAGGCCGGCTTCGACCCGGAGTTCGGCTGGTGGGTGGACGCGCCCTACAAGGCCCTGGACGAACAGCTCGGCAAGCACATCAGCCTGCTGCGCGAGACCCTGGGCGGCGGCAGCGGCGCCGAGGCCCTGAGCGCCGATCCGATCGGCGATGCGGCCATCGTCCGCGCCCTGCGCGCCGAGGGCATTCCCTACTCGCCCGCCGAGCTGATGGCCGCGGCCGAGCGCGAACTGGCCTGGTGCCGCGCCGAACTGGAGAAGGCGGCCCGCGAGATGGGCGCCCGCGACTGGCGCGAGGCCATCGAGCGGGTGAAGCAGGTGCAGCTGCCCCCCGGCGGCCAGCCCGCCCTGGTGGTGGAACTCGCCGACGAGGCGATGGCCTTCCTCGAGGCGCACGACCTCGTGAGCGTGCCGCCCGGCACCCGCCGCGGCTGGCGCATGAACATGCTCTCGCCGGAGTGGCAGCTGCAGGCGCCCTTCTTCCTCGGCGGCCGCGACGTCTGGGTGGCCTACCCGGCCGCCGGCATGCCGCACGAACGCAAGCTCAATGCCATCCGCGGCAACAACCGGCATTTCTCCCGGGCCGTAGTGCACCACGAACTCGTCCCCGGCCACCACCTGCAGTACTGGCATGCCCAGCGCCATGCCCGCCACCGCGAGGGCTTCGGCTCGCCGTTCTGGGACGAGGGCTGGGCGCTGTACTGGGAGCTCCGGCTCTACGATCTCGGCTTCGCCACAACACCCGAGGACCGCGTGGGCATGCTGTTCTGGCGCAGCCACCGCGCCGCCCGCATCCTCTTTTCGCTGGGAATCCAGTCTGGCCGCATGAGCCCGGAAGAGGCAGTGCGCCTGCTGGTGGAACGCGTGGGCCACGAGCCGGAGAACGCCCGCGCCGAGGTGCGCCGCTCGATCGCCGGCGACTATGGCCCGCTCTACCAGGTGGCCTATCTGGTGGGTGGCTGGCAGTTCCGTGCCCTGCACGAGGAACGGGTGCGGCAGGGCGGCTGGAGCGAGCGCGAGTTCCACGACCGCGTGCTGCGCGAGGGCTCGATGCCCATCCACCTGCTGCGCGAGCGGCTGTTCGACCGGGTGGAAAACGAAGCGCCACGGCAGGCGTGGCGCTTCCTCGACTCGGCGGCGAACGCCAGCGCCCGCTGACGAGCGCCGGCCGGGGCGTTTCAGTCGCCCATCTGCCTTTGCATGTGCTCCCAGCGCTCCTGGGCATCCAGGGTGCGCTCGGCGGTGGGCCGGGCCTCGAGGCGTTCGAGGCCGATCGGCTCGCCGGTGTCCACGCAGTAGCCGTAGTCACCCTCCTCCAGCCGGCGCAGGGTGCTGTCGATCTTGTTGATCAGCTTGCGGTAGCGGTCGCGGGTGCGGAGCTCCAGCGCGTTCTCGGTCTCGCGGGTGGCACGCTCGGCCTCGTCGCCGACGTCGCGCACCTCGTCCTTGAGGTTCTCGATGGTCTGCTGCGACTCCTCCACCAGTTCCTGGCGCCAGGCCAGGAGCTTCTGGCGGAAGTATTCGAGCTGGTAGGGATTCATGTACTCCTCGGTCGGCGAGGGCTTGTAGCCGGCCGGGAGGGTGACGCGTTCGATCACGGGGGCGGGTCGCTTGGGTTCTTCGCGGGGCCGCTCCGGCTTGACGTAGCCGGCGCGGGCACCCGTGGCACGGGAGTCGGTGGAACGGGCCGGCGCCCTGGAGGGCGGCGACGTGGATTCGGGGGCCCGGACGAGCGGCGGCTTCGGCGCGGCGGCGGCCGGACTGCCTGCCGCTTCGGGCTTTGCCGGGGGCGCCTTGGGCGTGGCCGGTTTCGTGACCTTCGCGGCCGGCTTCGCCACAGGGGCCTTGGCAGGGCTGGCGGCGGGCTTCGCCGCCTTCTTCGCCACCGGCTTCGCAGCCTTCGCGGCCGGCTTCGCCGCGGGGGCCTTGCCGGGCCTGGCAGCGGGCTTCGCCGCCTTCTTCGCTGCCGGCTTCGCGGCCTTCGCGGCCGGCTTCGCCGCGGGCTTGGCGGCGGACTTGGCCGCGGCCTTCTTCACCGGGGCGGAGACCGCCTTCTTCACCGCGCGGGCCACCTTGCCTACGGCCTTCGCCACCTTGCCAACGGCACTGGCCTTCTTCGCCGGTGCCTTGGCGGCCTTCTTCGCGGGTTTCTTGGCAGCCACGAGTGTCCTCTGGAGTCGTTGAGCCGTTCGGGCGGCGTGTTATAGCCTGTCGGCACCCGCGGGGCAACCCGCCTTCCGCCGCCCTCGCCCGCTTCCGTGCAACGCCTGATCCTCGCCAGCCTGCGTGGCTACAAGCGCTTCGTCAGCCCGCTGCTCGGCCAGCACTGCCGCTTCCACCCCAGCTGCTCGATGTACATGTACGAGGCGGTGCAGAAGCACGGCACGCTGCACGGCGTGTGGCTGGGAACGAAGCGGCTGTGCCGCTGCCACCCGCTGCACCCGGGTGGCTACGATCCGGTGCCCTGAAAGGGCTCAGCCGCGCGGGCCGTAGCCGCCCTCGACACCCTTGACCGCCACCGCCACGGCGTCGTGCGGGTGCAGGCTCTCGAAGTGCGAGGCGCGGATCCAGAAATCGGTCACGCGCTCGTCGGCATTGAGTGCCGCCTGCATGCGCCGGGCGGCATCTTCGCAGAACATCAGGTTCTGGCCGTTGAGCCGGGCGAAGGCCTGCTCGTCCTCGCGCTTCACCGCCGTCTGCACCGGGGTCTTGAGCGCGCCCTCGATGGTGTCCACGAGATCGATCACCGGCAGTTCGGCGGCATGGGGCGAGAGCCGCACCTTCACGTCGGCATGGCTGCGCTGGCTGTGCGGGGTGGCGACGATGCCCTGCTCGGAACCGAGCCAGCGCAGCACCGCGTCCGGATCCAGCGGACGGTCGGTGCCGAAATCCTGGCGGAACTGTTCCTGGATGAGCTGGCGGGCCAGCGCTGCCGAGCAGGGGCAGGTGCTGGAATAGGCCACGCGGACCCCGAGCTCGAGCTCGAAGCCCGTGCGGTCGAGGGTGGCGGCCACCGTCACCGGATAGGCTTTCCAGCCGGTGTTGTCGCTGATGAGGGCCTTGCGGCGCACGAGGTAGTCGAAGCGCAGCTCCACCATCGCCCGGTCCGAGAGCTCGGCATGCGAGTCGAGGAAGTCGCGCAGCAGGCGGCGCAGCGAGGCGGCGCTCAGGGGCTCGGCGCCAAGGTGGCGGTCGATGTGCAGGTACAGCCGCGACATGTGGATGCCACGCACATCGGGACGGTGCAGGTTGACGAAGGCATTGACGCGCGCCGCCGCCACGGTCTCGCCGCCTTCGGGCGAGGCGATGCGGACCGGCGCCTCGATCTCGCCCATGCCCACCCAGGCCAGCTGGCCGGCGGCGACGGGACGGGCTTCGTTGGCGATGTCCGGCATGATGCGGACGACGTTCTCGCGGGTGGGGGACATGGAAGGTCCTCGGGGGAGATGGCACCACCCTAGGTGGGTGGCGGTGCAGTGGATGTCAAGCCAGTGGAACGCTGTGTCGCAATGGCGCTGCGCCGGGCGAGGCGCCAGGCCTGCCAGACGAGGCCCAGGGCGTAGGTTCCCGGCGCCTTCCGCCCCGCCGCGAGTGCCTCGAGGGCGATACGGTCGCCGCGCAGGCTGAGCTGGCGCGGGTAGGCAAGCCCCGCGACGGCACCGGTGGGCAGGCGGTCGCGCAGGCGCAGGGCCCAGTCGCGGCGCAGGGCCGCGGCCTCCGGGGCGGGTAGCTGCTCGCGGCGCAGGCCGTGGCGGGCGAAGAACACCAGCGGCACCCGGGCACGGTCGGCCGCCTCGAGGCCATGTTCGAGACGCTGCCGCAGCCAGTGGGTGGCGAGTGCATCGACCGTGGCGGCATCGCAGGCCGCCCCGAACAGCCGGGCTTCGCCCTGCACGAGGGCCTCGGCCAGCGGGCGCAGGGCGGCGAAGGCCGCCGATTCGTCGGCCGGCGGATCGGAATCGGCGGCCACCGCGGCGAGATGCGCGGCGATGCGCGGGAAGGCCGGTCCCAGCCCGGAGAGGGCGGCCAGCGGGCGCCCCACCGGATGGCGCCAGGCGCCCTGCCCCCAGCCCCGCAGTTCCTCCGCCCACCAGCCGGCCTTGAGCCCCGAGACCCTGGGGTCGCTGCGCTCGAACAGGCACTCGCGCAGCTCGCCCAGCAGGGCACACCAGGCCGCGTAGGCCGGACGCGACTCCGGCGGCACGAAGCCGAGGCCGGCGCCGAGCAGCGGCTCGCGTGCCGCGGCCTTGGCAAAGCTGGCGCGCAGCCCCTCTTCGAGGCCCTCGCTGCCCGGCACGGCACGGCTCATGCGCTGGCGTTCCCGAGGTGCGGGAGGAGTTCGGCGGGCGCCGCGATCCAGGCCGTGGCGGGCCAGGCCTGCGGATCCTCGTGGGCCTCGCGGTAGCCCCAGAGTGCGGCGATGCCCGGCATGCCGGCGGCGACGGCGGCCTCGATGTCCCGCGCATCGTCGCCCACGTACAGGCAGTCGCCCGGCGCCAGCCCCAGCTGGCGCGCCGCCAGCCACAGCGGATCGGGAGCCGGCTTGCGCACCGGCAGGGTATCGCCGCCGACCAGGGCAGCGCTGCGGCCGGCCCAGCCCAGGCCCTGCACCACGGCGCGGGCGAGCGCCTCGGGCTTGTTGGTGACGATGCCCCAGCGCAGGCCGCGTGCCTCGATCGCCGCCAGCAGCGGCTCAATGCCGGCAAACGGCCGGGTATGCACCGCCAGCGCCGCGGCGTAGTGGGTGAGGAAACGCGGCAGCAGGGCCTCGCGGGCCGCCTCCCCGAGATCCTCGAAAGCGCGGGCCAGCAGCGCCCGCCCGCCCTTGGACACCAGCGGACGCAGGGCGGCTTCGGGCAGGGCCGCCCTGCCCGCCTCGGCCCGCAGCCGGTTCACGGCCGCGATCAGGTCAGGGGCGGTGTCGGCAAGGGTACCGTCGAGATCGAACAGCACCGCCCGGCAGGCCCGGCCACTCATTCCGGCTTCCGGGCGACGCACAGGTAGTTCACCGAGGGCGCCCCGCCGACCCGGGCGCTGCGCCGCAGCGGGTCGTAGCGAAGACCGCTCACCTCCTCGGGTTCGAGGCCGGCTTCACGCAGCCCGGCGGCCAGCTCCGCGGGACGGATGAACTGGCGGTAGTCGTGGGTGCCGCGGGGCAGCAGGCCGGCCAGGTACTCGGCGCCGACGATGGCAAGGGCAAAGGCGGCCGGCGTGCGGTTGAGAGTGGAGAGGAACAGCCGGCCGCCGGGTTTGAGCAGGCGGGCCGAGGCGGCGAGCACCCGGCGCGGGTCGGGCACGTGCTCGAGCATTTCCATGCAGGTGATGGCATCGAAACTGCCCGGCATGGCCTCGGCCAGCGCCTCGACATCGGCCACGCGGTATTCCACGGCCAGGGACTCGCCCGCCTGGCGGCGCTCGAGCAGGTGCAGGCGGGCGATGTCGATCAGTTCCGGCGAGAGGTCGATACCCAGCACCGAGGCCCCGGCCCGGGCCAGGGCCTCGCTCAGAAGACCGCCGCCACAGCCGAGGTCGAGCACCCGGGCGCCGCGCAGGGGCTGGCGCGCGGCCACGTAGGCGAGCCGTGCCGGATTCAGGGCATGCAGGGGTGCCTGCGGCCCCTGCGGATCCCACCAGCGGTGGGCCAGTGCCGAGAACTTCGCGATCTCGGCGGGGTCGGCATTGGGCCGGGCGCGGTCCGCGGGAATGACGGGGTTCATGCCGGAGCTCCGGGACGGGGAAGGCTGGCGATGCGCCGGGCCCAGGCCCGGGCCTTGGCGCCGAGCGCCTCGGCATCGACATCGACCAGGCGGTGGTCGCGCAGCCGCGGCCGGCCAGCGATCCAGACGTCGCGCACGTCACGGCGGCTGGCGGCGTATACCAGATGCGAGATCACGTGGTAGCAGGGCTGCAGTTCGAGCGGCGAGAGTTCGATGCAGGCGAGGTCGGCCTGCTTGCCCGGCTCGATCGAGCCGATCTCCTCCTCGAGCCCGAGGGCGCGGGCGCCACCCAGGGTGGCGGCCTCCAGCGCCGAGGCCGCGTCCAGCGCCCGGGCATCGCCGGCCACGGCCTTGGCCAGCAGGGCGGCATGGCGCATCTCCTCCACCATGTCGAGGTCGTTGTTGCTGGCACAGCCATCGGTGCCGATGCCCACATTGGCCCCGGCCCGGCGCAGGGCCTCCACCGGGCAGAAGCCGGAGGCCAGCTTGAGGTTCGACTGCGGACAGTGGGCGATGTGCACGCCACGCTCGGCGCAGAGGCGGATCTCGCCCTCGGTGAGCTGGGTCATGTGCACGGCGATCAGCCGGGCATCGAGGAGGCCGAGGCGGTCGAGGCGGGCCAGCGGGCGCTGGCCATGCTCGCGGCGCGAATCCTCGATCTCCTGCGCCGTCTCGTGCACATGGCAGTGCACCGGCAGATCGAGCTGGGCGGCGAGCATGGCGATGCGCTCGAAGCTGGCATCCGAGACGGTGTAGGGGGCGTGCGGGGCGAAGGCGAAACGCAGCAGCGGATGGCCGCGCCAGGCGTCGAAGGTCTCCAGCGCCTTGTCGAAGTACTCGGCGGTCGTCCGCGCCCAGGGCGAGGGGAATTCGATCACCGGCAGGCCGACGGTGGCGCGGAAGCCGAGCCGGGCGTAGGTCTGGGCCTGCACGTCGGGGAAGAAGTAGTTCTCGTTGCAGGCAGTGGTGCCGCCGCGCAGCATCTCGGCCACGGCAAGCTCGATGCCGTCGGCGATGAAGTCCGGCGCCATCACCGCCCCCTCGATCGGCCAGATGTGTTCCTGCAGCCAGGGCATCAGCGGCAGGTCGTCGGCCACCCCGCGCAGCAGGGTCATCGGGTTGTGGGTGTGGAGATTGACGAGGCCCGGGATCAGGACGCCCTCCGGGCGCGATACCACCTCGGCCGGCAGGAAGCGGGCTCGGGCCTCGGCGCGCGGCAGCACGGCGAGGATGCGCCCCCCCGCCACTGCCACCGCATGGTCGGCGAGCACGGCCCCTTTCGGCGCCACCGGCACCACCCAGCCGGCTTCGATCAACAGGTCGCAGGCTTGCAGCACGTTCGCTCCCCGGACATGGACGCGGCGCGCCGGAAGGGGCGCGCCGCGAGGATGGCCAGCCCGTGGCGGCGGGCCGGCGACGGCAGTTCCGGCGGTCGGGACGGCCCCGCCGCCGGGCGGCGCTCACTTGACCCGGCTGACGTACTCACCGGTGCGGGTATCGACGCGGATGACCTCGTCCTGGGCCACGAACAGCGGCACGCGGACCACCGCGCCGGTCTCCAGCTTGGCCGGCTTGCCGCCGCCGCCCGAGGTGTCGCCGCGCACGCCGGGATCGGTCTCGACGATCTTCAGCTCGACGAAGTTCGGCGGCTGCACGGCGATCGGGCTGCCGTTCCAGAGCGTGACCACGCAGGGTTCCTCGCCCTTCAGCCACTTGGCCGCATCGCCCACGCTGGCGGCGTCGGCCTGCACCTGCTCGAAGGTCTCCTGCTGCATGAAGTGCCAGAACTCGCCGTCGTTGTAGAGGTACTGCATGTCGGTGTCGACCACGTCGGCGGCCTCGACGCTGTCGGTGGCCTTCATGGTCATTTCCACCACCCGGCCGGTCTTGATGAAGCGGTACTTCACGCGGGTGAAGGCCTGGCCCTTGCCTGGCTTGATGTACTCCGTCTCGGTGATGACGCACGGCTCGTTGTTGACGATGATCTTCATGCCGTTCTTGACGTCATTCATGCCGTAGCTGGCCATGCGGGTGCTCCTGGACCTTTACAATGCGGGGTTCACGGCCCGGCCCGGGCCGCGGTGAAAGACCCGAGATGATACCCCTTCCCGCCCCCGCCCGGCAGCCTGCCCGCTGGCAGGCCCTGTGGCGCGAGGCCATCCGCGACCCCAGGGAACTGCTGGAGGCCCTCGGCCTCCCCGCCCTCGCCTCACGCGTCTCCGCCACGGCGCAGGCGCAGTTCCCGCTGCGGGTGCCGCGCGGCTACGTGGCACGGATGCGCCCTGGCGATCCTGCCGACCCGCTGCTGCGCCAGGTGCTGCCGCTCGACGAGGAGGACCGGGTGGTGCCGGGCTTCAGCCTCGATGCCGTGGGCGACGCTGCCGCCCGGGGCAGCAGCGGGCTGCTGCACAAGTACCACGGCCGCGCCCTGCTGGTGGCCACCGGCAGCTGCGCCATCCACTGCCGCTACTGCTTCCGC
This sequence comes from Silanimonas lenta DSM 16282, assembly GCF_000429065.1. Taxonomy (GTDB): domain Bacteria; phylum Pseudomonadota; class Gammaproteobacteria; order Xanthomonadales; family Xanthomonadaceae; genus Silanimonas; species Silanimonas lenta. Next base: position 281,441 of record NZ_AUBD01000001.1, read on the forward strand.
CGCCACTTCCCCTATGCCGAGGAGAACGCCGCCGCCGGAGGCTGGAAACCGGCCCTCGACTACCTTCGGGCGCACCCCTCGGTGGGCGAGGTGATCCTCTCCGGCGGCGACCCCCTGAGCCTTGCCACCGCCAAGCTCGCCGAGCTCGGCGACGGCCTGCGGACCCTCCCCCAGGTACGCCGGCTGCGGATCCATAGCCGCCTGCCCGTGGTGCTGCCGGAGCGCATCGATGCGGATTTCCTTGACTGGATCGGCGCCCTGCCCTGGCCCGTGGTCCTGGTGCTGCATGCCAACCATGCCAACGAGATCGATGCCGCGGTTCGCGAAGCCTGTGCCGCCCTGCGCGCCCGCGGCGTGCACCTGCTGAACCAGGCGGTGCTGCTGCGCGGAGTGAACGACAGCGTGGAGGCGCTGGAAGCCCTCTCGGAAGCCCTGTTCGACGCCGGCGTGCTGCCCTACTACCTGCACCAGCTCGACCGGGTGCAGGGCGCGGCGCATTTCGAGGTGCCGGAGGCCGAGTCGCTGGCCCTGCTCGCGGCCCTGCGGGCGCGGCTGCCCGGCTTCCTGGTGCCGAAGCTGGTGCGCGAAGTGGCCGGCGAGCCCGCCAAGACCCCGCTCTGACCGCAGCGGCGGCTGGTGCGCCGCGCCATGGCCCGTATACTGCCGCGGACATCCCCCTGATCCCGGCCTGAATGTCCACCAACGATGCCGTCCTGCGCCTGATCCTCGTCGACGACCGCCTCGAGGACGCCGAGCAGTTCACCAGCATGCTGCGCAATGGCGGCATGGCCGTGCGCCCGCAGCGCCCGGAGAGCCTCGAGGCCCTGCGCGAACTGCTCGCCACCCAGGCCGTGGACATGCTGGTGGCGGCCCATGCCGGGCGGCTCATCCCCTTCGCCTCCGCCGTGGCCGAGGTCGAGGCCTCGGGCAAGGACGTGCCGGTGCTGGCCCTGCTCGATTCGCTCAGCGAAGCTGCGGTGGTCGAGGCCCTGAAGGCCGGGGCCCGCGACGTGGTGCTGCGCCACCAGCCGGCCCAGGCCCAGGCTATCGTGCGCATCGAGGCCGAGGGCGTGCGTACCCGCCGCGAGGTGCGGGTGCTGGAGGCCCAGCTACGCGAGACCGAGCGCCGCTGCGACGCCCTGATCGCCTCCTCGCGCGACCCCATCGCCTACATCCACGAGGGCATGCACATCCGCGCCAACGAGGCCTACCTCGAGATGTTCGGCTATGAGAGCTTCGAGGACATCGAGGGGCTGTCGGTGCTCGACCTCATCGCCCCCTCGCATGCCGACGAGTTCAAGCAGCTGCTGAAGCGCCTCTCCAAGGGCGAGGCGCCACCCAAGCAGCTCGAGATCCGCGCCATGGGCGCCGATGGCAATGACTTCGACGCCCTGATGGAATTCGCCGCCGCCTCCTACGAGGGCGAGCCCTGCCTGCAGATCGTGTTCCGGCCGCAGATGGTGGATGCCGCCATCGCCGCCGAGCTGGAGCAGCTCAAGGTGCGGGATCCGCTCACCGGCCTTGCCAACCGCGCCCACTTCATGGGCGAGCTCGAGCAGGCAGTGGCCGCCGCGGCCGGTGGCCGCCACCACCAGTCCCTGCTGCTCGTGGAGCCCGACAACTACGACGCCATGGTGAGCTCGATCGGGCTTGCCCAGGCCGACGAGCTGCTGAAGGCCTTTGCGGCGCGGATGGGCGAATGTCTGGACGAGCGCACCCTCGCCGGCCGGCTCTCCGACCACCGCTTCGCGGTGATCTGCCGCCTGCACGACCACAAGGCCACCCAGGAACGCGCCGAGCGTCTGCTGGCGGCCTTCCGCGGCCGCATCCTCGAAGTCGGCGACCGCTCGCTCACACTCACCGTGAGCATCGGCGGCGTGCAGATCGGCGAGCGCAACGCGCAGATCGGCCAGGTGCTGAGCCGCGCCGAGGCCAACCTGCAGTCGGCCATGGGCGTGGGCGGCGACCGCGTCGAGATCTACGACCCCGCCGCCCGCGACCGCGCCGAGGAGGAACGCATCCAGGCCTGGGTGCAGCGCCTGCGCGAGGCGCTGGCCAGCGACGGCTTCACCCTGCACTACCAGCCCATCATCTCGCTCAATGGCGAGCCCGGCGAAACCTACGAGGCCTACCTGCGGCTCAAGGGCAACGCCGGCGAGATCGTCTCCCCGGCCACCTTCCTGCCGCTGGCCATCGAACAGGGCCTCGGCCCGGAGATCGACCGCTGGGTGATCCACCGCGCCATCGCCGTGATCGCCGAACGCCATGCCGCCGGCAAGGCCACCACGCTCTACGTGAAGCTCACCCCGGAGACCATCGCCGCCAACGACCGGCTGGGCGCCGAGATCGTGGAGGCCATCCGCAGGGCCGGAGTCCCGGGCGAGCGTCTGGTGCTGGAGCTGCATGAACCCTCGGTGTTCACCCATCTCAAGGCCATCCAGGGCTTCGCCCAGACCCTGCATGCCGCGGGCGTGCGGCTGGCGCTGGAGCACTTCGGCACCGGCCTCAATTCCTTCCAGCTGCTGCAGCACGTCGATGCCGACATCATCAAGGTCGACCGCAGCTACATCACCGACCTGGCGAAGAACCCCGACAATCAGGCCAAGGTGCGCGAGTTCGCCGAGAAGGCCCGCGAGCTCGGCAAGACCTGCGTGGTGCACTACGTGCAGGATGCCGCCAGCATGACCATCCTGTTCGGCATCGGCGTGGACTACGTGGAGGGCGACTTCCTCGCCGCCGCCGGGCCGGCGATGAACTACGACTTCGGCTGAGCCGCGGGCGCCCCGCCCGGCGGAAATACGAAGGCCCGCGCGAGCGGGCCTTCGTCATTCGGGCCACCGCCCGCAGCGACGTGCCCGCTCAGCGCAGTCCGGTCTCGTTGCGGGCGATCACCATGCGCTGCACCTCACTGGTGCCCTCGTAGATCTCGGTGATCTTGGCATCACGGAAATAGCGCTCGAGCGGCATCTCCTTCGAATAGCCCATGCCGCCGTGGATCTGCACCGCCTGGTGGGTGATCCACATCGCCGCCTCCGAGGCAGTGAGCTTGGCCACCGAGGCCTCGGTGCTGAAGCGGCCGCCATGCCGGTCGGCCTGCGCCTTGGCCCAGGCCGCGCGCAGAGTGAGCAGGTAGGCAGCGTCCAGCTTGCACTTCATGTCGGCGATCTTCTGCTGGATCATCTGGAAGGAGCCGATCGGCTGGCCGAAGCTCTTGCGTTCCTTCACATAGGCCACGCTGGCCTCGTAGGCGGCACGGGCCAGACCCACGGCCTGCGAGGCGATACCGATGCGGCCGGCGTCCAGCACACCCATGGCGATCTTGAAGCCCTCGCCCTCCACGCCCACCACCTCGTCCGGCGTGGCCACGTAGTCCTGGAACTCGATCTCGCAGGTGGCCGAGGCGCGGATGCCGAGCTTGGGCTCGGTCTTGCCACGGAAGAACCCCGGCTTGGCGGTATCGACCATGAAGGCGGTGATGCCCTTGGCGCCCTTCGCCGGATCGGTCATGGCGAACAGGATGATGTACTTCGCCACCGGGCCGGAGGTGATCCAGCTCTTCTTGCCGTTGATCAGGAAGGTGCCGTCGGCCTGCTTCACCGCGCGGCAGCGCATGGCCGTGGCATCGGAGCCGGACTGCGGCTCGGTGAGCGCGAAGGCGCCGATCTCGCGCCCCTCGGCGATGGCCCGCACGTACTTCTGCTTCTGCGCCTCGGTGCCGAACTTCAGGATGCCGTTGCAGAACAGCGAGTTGTTCACCGACATGATGGTGGAGTGCGCGCAGTCGCCCGCCGCCACCTCGATCATGGCGAGCACGTAGCTGATCGGATCCATGCCGGCGCCACCGTATTCGGTGGGCACCTCGATACCCATCAGGCCGTTCTCGCCGAGCAGGCGGATGTTCTCCAGCGGGAACTCGCCGGTACGGTCGTAGTGCTCGGCGCTCGGCGCGATCTTCTCCTGCGCGATGCGGCGGGCCACGTCCTGGATCATCAACTGCTCTTCGGTGAAAGCGAAATCCACAGCACACCCCGGGTCGGATTTAGGGAAAGCGCCGAGTGTAACCGCTTGGCCATACCCCACGGCATGGTGCCGGGGTGAAGACCTGCCTTGACCGGCCGCCGGCCAGCCCCCAGACTGATTCATCGCTGGATTCGGATACAAAGATACACATGGACCTGCAAGCCTGGTCGGATTGCCTCAAGGTGCTCGCCGACCCCACCCGCGTCCGCCTCCTGGCCCTCGTCGAGCGCGAGGAGCTCACGGTGGCGGAACTCGCCACCATCACCCATCTCGCCCAGCCGCGGGTCTCCACCCATCTCGCCAAGCTGCGCGAGGCGGGCCTGGTGGTGGACCGCCGCGCCGGGGTCTCGGCCTATTACCGCTTCAACGACGCCATGGAAGAGGCCGAGGCCGCGCTCTGGCGCACCCTGCGCGACGGGGCGAAGGACCCGCTGCTGCGCCAGGACGCCGAACGCCTGCCGCAGGTACTGGCGGCCCGTGCCGCCGACCAGAACTGGGCCGATTCGGTGGCCGGCGACATGGAACGGCACTACTCGCCGGGCCGCACCTGGGAGGCGCTGGCGCGCAGCGCCCTGCCGCTGCTGGAGCCGGTGGACGTGCTCGACATCGCCTCGGGCGATGGCCTGATGGCCGAGATGCTGGCCCCGCACGCCCGCCGCTACCTCTGCGTGGATGCGAGCCCCAAGGTGATCGCCGCCGCCCGCGAGCGCCTGTCGAAGTATGCCCACGTGGAACTGCGCGAAGGCGACATGCACGCCATCGACTGCCCGGACGCCGCCTTCGACCTGGTGCTGCTGATGCACGCCCTCACCTATGCCGAACGGCCGGCCAAGGCGCTCGCCGAGGCTGCCCGGGCCCTGCGCCCGGGCGGCCGGCTGCTCGCCACCTGCCTTGCAAAGCATGAGCACAAGGCGGTGGTCGAGCCCTACGGCCATCTCAATCTCGGCTTCACCGAGAAGGAACTGCGCAAGCTCGCCGAGAAGGCCGGGCTGGAGGTGCGGGTCTGCGAAGTGGTGGCGAAGGAGAAGCGCCCCCCGCACTTCGAGGTCATCAGCCTGATCGCCCACAAACCCGGCCCGGTGCCGCAGGAGCGCAAGCGCGGATGAGCGCCCTGCCCTGGAAGCACCCCGACCGTGTCCGGCAGCTGCGGGATGCGATGGCCAGCCGCATCCTGGTGCTCGATGGCGCCATGGGCACCATGGTGCAGAAGCACGGGCTCACCGAGGCCGATTACCGGGGGGATCGCTTCAGGCATGGCTACGATGGCCTGCAGTTCGCGCCGGCGTCCGCGCCGCGGGCCGCCGATGTGCCGTCGGGCCATGAACGCGCCCCGCTCGCCGCCGGCCACGTGCACGGCGAGGGCTGCGGCTGCGGCACCGACCTCAAGGGCAACAACGATCTCCTGGTGCTGACCCGGCCGGACCTCATCGCCGGCATCCATCGCGCCTATCTCGAGGCCGGGGCCGACCTGATCGAGACCAATACCTTCAACGGCACCCGGGTGGCGCAGGGCGACTACCGGCTCGAACACCTGGTGCCGGAACTGAACCGGGAGGCCGCGCGGCTGGCACGGGCGGCCTGCGCCGAGTTCGAAGCCCGCGATCCCGGCAAGCCCCGCTTCGTGGTCGGGGTCCTCGGACCCACGCCGCGCACCGCCTCGATCTCGCCCGATGTCAACGATCCGGCCTTGCGCAACATCGACTTCGACACCCTGGTGGCCCAGTACCGCGAGGCCGCGGAGGCGCTGGTGGAGGGCGGCGCGGACATCCTGATGGTCGAAACCATCTTCGATACCCTGAACGCCAAGGCGGCGGTGTTCGCGCTCGAAACCCTGTTCGAGGAACAGGGCGCCCGCTGGCCGGTGATGCTCTCCGGCACCATCACCGACCGCTCCGGCCGCACGCTCTCGGGCCAGACGGCCGAGGCCTTCTGGTACTCGCTGCGGCATGCGCGGCCCCTGTCGGTGGGCCTCAACTGCGCGCTCGGGGCCCGCGACCTGCGCGCCCATATCGATGTCCTGTCCTCGGTGGCCGACTGCGCCATCAGCTGCCATCCGAACGCCGGGCTGCCGAACGCCTTCGGCGGCTACGACGAGCAGCCGGCGGAAACCGCGGCGGTGCTGCGCGAGTTCGCCGAAGCGGGGCTGCTCAACATCGTTGGTGGCTGCTGCGGTACCACCCCGGAGCACATCGCCGCGATCGCCGAGGCCGTGGCCGGCCTGCCTCCGCGCCCCCTGCCCGCCCTGGCCCCGCACATGCGTCTTGCCGGACTGGAAGCCACGGTCATCACGCCGGAGAGCAACTTCGTCAATGTCGGCGAGCGCACCAATGTCACCGGCTCGGCGCAGTTCAAGAAGCTGATCCTCGAAGGCCGCTACGACGAGGCGCTCGCCGTGGCCCGGCAGCAGGTGGAGAACGGCGCCCAGCTCATCGACATCAACATGGACGAGGGCATGCTCGATGCCGAGGCGGCGATGGCGCGCTTCCTGCGCCTGATCGCCGGCGAGCCGGACATCGCCCGGGTGCCGGTGATGATCGACTCCTCGAAATGGAGCGTGATCGAGGCCGGGCTGAAGAACGTGCAGGGCAGGCCCATCGTCAACTCGATCTCCCTGAAAGAAGGCGAGGCCGAGTTCCTGCGCCAGGCCCGCCTGCTGCGCCGTTACGGCGCCGCCGTGGTGGTGATGGCCTTCGACGAGCAGGGCCAGGCCGACACCTTCGAGCGCAAGGTCGAGATCTGCTCGCGGGCCTATGCGCTGCTCACGGAGGAGGCCGGCATCGCCCCCGAGGACATCGTCTTCGACCCCAACATCTTCGCCATCGCCACCGGCATCGAGGAGCATGCCGGCTATGCCGTGGCCTTCATCGAGGCCACCCGCGCGCTCAAGGCCCGCTTCCCACTGGCGCATGTCTCGGGCGGCGTCTCCAACGTCAGCTTCGCCTTCCGCGGCAACACCGCGGTGCGCGAGGCGATCCACGCCGTATTCCTGTACCACGCCATCCGCGCCGGCATGGACTTCGGCATCGTCAATGCCGGCGCTCTGGTGCTGGTGGACGATCTCGAGCCGGAGCTGCGCGAACGGGTCGAGGACGTGGTGCTGAACCGCCGCCCGGATGCCACCGAGCGCCTGCTCGCCATCGCCGATCGCTACCGGGCGAAGAAGGGCGAGGCCCGGCCCGAGGACACGGGCTGGCGCGAGCTTGCGGTGATGGAGCGCCTCAAGCACGCACTGGTGCATGGCATCGACGCCTTCATCGAGACCGACACCGAAGAGGCGCTGCGCCATCTCGGCCGCCCCCTCGAGGTGATCGAAGGCCCGCTGATGGCCGGCATGAACGTGGTAGGCGACCTGTTCGGGGCCGGCAAGATGTTCCTGCCCCAGGTGGTGAAGTCGGCCCGGGTGATGAAGAAGGCCGTGGCGGTGCTGCTGCCGCACCTCGAGGCGGAGAAGGCGGCTGCCGGCGGGGAAGCGAAGACCCGCGGCAGGATCCTCATGGCCACGGTGAAGGGCGATGTGCACGACATCGGCAAGAACATCGTCGGCGTGGTGCTCGGCTGCAACAACTTCGAGGTGATCGACCTCGGGGTGATGGTGCCGGCGCAGACGATCCTCGACCGGGCGAGGGAGGAGAAGGTCGACCTGGTCGGGCTTTCCGGCCTCATCACGCCCTCGCTCGAGGAAATGAGCCACGTAGCGAAGGAGATGAAGCGTCAGGGCTTCTCCATCCCGCTGCTGATCGGCGGCGCCACCACCAGCCGCGCCCATACCGCGCTGAAGATCGACCCGCACTACGATGCGCCGGTGGTCTGGGTGAAGGATGCCTCGCGCGCGGTGGGCGTGGCGCAGTCGCTGCTCTCGAAAGACCTGCGCGAGCCTTTCGTGGCGGCGATCGAGGCCGACTACGCGGAGGTGCGCCAGCGCCATGCCAGCCGCGGCGATGCCAGGCCCCTGCTGCCGCTGGAGCGCGCCCGTGCCAAGCGTTTCATGCCGGACTGGAGCCGCTATGCACCGCCGCAGCCACGCGTGCCCGGCGTCACGGTCTTCGGGGATGTCCCGCTCGCCACCCTGCGCAGCTTCATCGACTGGACGCCCTTCTTCCAGACCTGGGAACTGGCCGGCCGCTTCCCGGCCATCCTCGACGACCCCGTCGTCGGCGCCCAGGCCCGCGAGCTGTGGCGCGATGCCCAGGCCATGCTGGAACGGCTGGTGGAAGAGCGCTGGCTGGGCGTGCGGGCGGTGGCCGGGCTCTGGCCTGCCGCCCAGGAGGGCGATGACATCGCCGTCTTCGACCCCGGACGGCCGGCGCATCGCATCGCCACCTTCCACACCCTGCGGCAGCAGGCCGACAAGCCCGATGCCCGCCCCAACCTCGCCCTGGCTGATTTCATCGCGCCGGCCGGCCACCGGGACTGGGTGGGTGCCTTCGCGGTGAACGCCGGGCTCGGGCTCGAGCCGCGGGTCGCCCGCTTCGAGGCGGCCAACGACGACTATTCCGCCATCCTGCTCAAGGCGCTCGCCGACCGCTTCGCCGAGGCCGCGGCCGAATGGCTGCACCGCGAGGTGCGAACGCGCCTCTGGGGCTACGCCCCCGACGAAACCCTCGACAACGAGGCCCTGATCCGCGAGGACTACCGTGGCATCCGCCCCGCCCCCGGCTATCCGGCCTGCCCGGAGCACAGCGAGAAGCGCACGATCTTCGACCTGCTCGGCGCCGAAACGGCGATCGGGCTTTCACTCACCGAAAACTTCGCCATGCACCCGGCCTCCTCGGTGAGCGGCCTGTACTTCAGCCATCCAGACAGCCAGTACTTCGTGGTGGGGCGGCTCTCGCGCGAGCAGGTGGCCGACTATGCCCGGCGCAAGGGCATCCCGCTGGCACAGGCCGAACGCTGGCTGGCCGCCAACCTCGACTACGACCCCGACTGAAGACAGCGGCGCTCAGGGAAGCCGGAAGCTCGACGCTGCCTCGGCGAGCTGGTTGCTCTGCTCCTCCAGCGCCCGCGCCGAGGCGCTGGCCTCCTCCACCAGGGCGGCATTCTGCTGGGTGGCGGTGTCGAGCTGGCTCACCGTCTGGTTCACGGTGACGATGCCCTGGGCCTGCTCCTCGCTGGCGGCGCTGATCTCGGCCACCAGCCGGCCCATCTTCTCCACCTCGCCCACCAGGCTGCGGATCGCCTCGCCGGCCTGCGAGACCTTGGCCGTGCCGGAACGCACGGCCTCCACCGAATGGCCGATCAGCGCCTTGATCTCGCGCGCCGAGGCCGCCGAGCGCTGCGCCAGCGCCCGTACCTCGGCCGCCACCACGGCAAAGCCGCGGCCCTGCTCGCCGGCGCGCGCCGCCTCCACCGCGGCATTGAGGGCGAGGATGTTGGTCTGGAAGGCAATACCGTCGATGACGGTGATGATGTCCTCGATCTTCGTCGAGGCCTCCGCCACCTCGTGCATGGCGGCCACCGCTTCCTCCGCCACCGCGCCGCCTTCCTGGGCGATGCGGCCCACGCCCTCGGAGAGGCGTCGGGCGCTGCGGGCATTCTCGGCGTTCTGCTGCACGGTGCTGGTGAGCTCCTCCATCGAGGAGGCGGTTTCCTCGAGGCTGGCCGCCTGCTGTTCGGTGCGTGCCTGCAGGTCGTTGTTGCCGGCCGCCAGCTCGGCGGAGACGGTGCGGAACACCTCCACGGCCTGCTGGATGCGGCCCACGATGTCGGCCAGCTCCGCCACCGTGCGGTTGGCATCGGCGGCCATGCGCGCGAAGCTGCCGGCATAGCGGCTCTCGTCCATCCGCACCCGCAGGTCGCCCCGGGCGAGCCCGGCCATGAAGCCCTGCAGACTGGCCGTGATGTCCTCGAAGATCTCCAGCACGCGGTTGATGCCCTGACCGAGCTCACGCACATAGCCTTCCTTGCTGGCGGTATCGATGCGGTGGCCGAGTTCGCCGCGGGTGGCGGCCTCCACCACGTCCTGCACCTCGCGCTCGATGGCGAGTTCGAGGGTGCGGTCCTTCCATTCCACCACGTAGCCGATGAGCCGCCCCTCATGGCCGAAGGCCGGGGTCACGGTGAGGTCGAAGATGAGGCCGGCGATCTCGATCCGGGCATGGTGGGGCTCGGTCATGCCCTCGAGCATGGCGCGCTGGTGCGCCGGATCGCGGTGGAAGCGGTCGATGGGGGAGCCGACGATGTCATCGGCCCGGAAGCCGGGAATGACCGAGGCGATACGCGCCTCGTGGCGACGGAAGGTCTCGAGCACCGCGCGGTTGGCGAAGACCACGGTGAAACGGCGGTCGGCCACCATGATGTTGGTCTCGGCCCGGTCCAGGGCCTGGTTGATGCGCGAGGCCTCGGCCGCCCGGCGGCGCAGGCGCTGGGTGCTGAACTCCAGCCGCACCTGCATCGACTTCAGGCCGAGCAGCACCGCACCGACCTCGTCGGCCCGCGAGATGTCCACCGGGCCGTCGTGCTTCTCGGCGGCGATCTCGCGGAACAGCTCCCGGGCCCGCGACAGCCGCCCGACCACGTCGCGCGACAGCCACCAGGCCGAATAGGCGGCGAAGGCCGCCCCCGCCGCCAGCAGGCCGGCGAGCAGCCCCACGCCGGCCCCGCGAACCTGCAGCAGGAGGAGGCCGGCGGCGAGGCCGATGCCGAACAGGGCGAGCAGGAACAGGCGAACCGTGAGCGACAGCCGCCACAGCGGGTTCAGGGCCCGCCCGAGGCTGGGCGGGTGCACCACCCCGTTCTCGATCTCGAAGCGGGTGAGCCGGCCCTCGCGGATCTCGCGGTAGACCCGCTCGGCTTCGGCCACCTGCGCCCGGCTCGGCTTGCGGCGTACCGAGACATAGCCCTCGAGCCGGCCGCCGGCATCGTAGACCGGGGTGACATTGGCCTCGACCCAGTAGTGGTCGCCGTTCTTGCAGCGGTTCTTCACCATCCCCACCCAGGGGCGCCCCTGCTTGAGGGTGGCCCACATGTCGGCGAAGGCCGCAGCCGGCATGTCGGGGTGGCGGATGATGCGGTGCGGCTGGCCGAGCAGTTCGGCCTCGGCATAGCCGCTGATCTCGATGAAATAGCCGTTGACGTAGGTGATCCTGCCTTCCGGATCGGTGGCGGAGACGATGGTCTCGCCGTCGCGGAAAGGCACCTCGACTCCGGTGACCGGACGCTGCCGCAGGCTTTCCCGGTCCATCACGCGCGCCTGTGCCGCCATGCTCGTCGCCTCCTCAGGGATCACGGCTTTCCAGCGGAAACCGGAATCATTCCCCGAGAGATGTTGCGCCGGTTCAGGGCAGCGGGCAAGCGACGTGGTTCACCAGATCAGATCGTCGGGCACCTGGTAGCGAGGATCGCTGTAGTCATCCTCCGGCGCCGGGGCCGCGGGATCGACCTCGAGGGCGATCGCCTCGGGGCAGATCGCTTTTGCTTCGGCCAGCACGGCCGCCGTCACCAGCAGGTAGCGGCCATTGCTCTGCACCACGCCGAGCTCGCCGGCATTGAGCGCGCGCAGCTGCTCGGCCGTGACGTGGACGCGCTTGATCTTGCCGCCATAGGGGAAGTGGCGGACATGCTCGGCGGCGGGATCGTTGAGCGCCTTGTCGGCGAGGAAGGCATCCAGCTTCGCCCTGGCCTCGCGGCGGGCGCGGGCGGCCTCCTGGCGGGCACGCTGGGCGGCCTCGCGCTCACGCTTCTCGGCCTCGGCGCGCAGCGCGTAGGCCCTGGCGAGATCGATCTCCTCCTGCGAGCGCCCGGGCCTGTCTCCGCCCCTGCCCCGCCCGGCCCCGCCGCCGGGGCGTGCGCCGGGGGCCGGCTTGGCAGGCTTCGGGGCCTTCGGCAGCGGCTTGAAGCCAAGGCCGAGGAGCTGGTCTTTCAGGCTGTCGCTCATTGATCGGGAACAGGGACGAACGCGGGGCGGCTCAGTAATGCGGCGGCGGGGGTTCCGAGGCGGGATCGGCCATCAGGGCCCGGCGCAGCTGCTTTAGGTCTTCGAGCACGCGGGAGAGCAGCTCGCGGTTCTTCTGGCCTTCGATGCGGGCCTCGGCCAGCGCTTCCGAGAGCTCCTGCATCGCCTGCTCCTGGAAGGCGAGGCGGGTCTCGAGCTCGGTGAGCCTGCGTTCGGCGCGGAGATCGCGGTCAGGGCTTGGCATGGCAGTTCCGGGCGAGGCTGCGGCCGCGGCCGATGCCGTAATAGGCCAGCCCCGCTTCCTCGACTTCGGCAGGATCGTAGATGTTGCGGCCGTCGAACACCACGCCGGCGCGCAGCTCGCGCTTCAGGACCTCGAAATCCGGACTCCAGAAGGCCTTCCACTCGGTGATGAGGACGAGCGCGTCGGCGCCTTCCAGGGCCGCCTCCGGGGTGTCGCAAAGCACGAGGTCCCCGCGCTCGCCGAAGATCCGCCGCGCCTCCCCCATGGCCTCGGGATCATGGGCCCGGACCCGGGCGCCCGCCGCCCACAGGCTGGCGAGCAGGGCGCGGCTCGGCGCCTCGCGCATGTCGTCGGTATTGGGCTTGAAGGCAAGCCCCCAGAGCGCGAAGGTGCGGCCGGCCAGCTCGCCGCCGAAGTGGCGCTGGATCAGCTCGAAGAGCTTCTGCTTCTGCCGGCCGTTCACCCGCTCGACGGCGGCGAGGATCTCGGCCTGCATGCCATGCTGGCGGGCGGTGCGCTCCAGCGCCTGCACGTCCTTGGGAAAGCAGCTGCCGCCGTAGCCGGCGCCAGGGTAGATGAAGTGCCAGCCGATGCGCGGGTCGGAGCCGATGCCGTGGCGCACGGCCTCGATATCGGCCCCCACCCGCTCGGCGATGCCCGCCATCTCGTTCATGAAGCTGATCTTGGTGGCCAGCATGGCATTGGCCGCGTACTTGGTGAGCTCGGCCGAGCGCTCGTCCATCACGATCACCCGCTCGTGATTGCGGTTGAACGGCGCGTACAGGCGCTTCATCAGCTCGATGGCGCGGGCGTCGCGGCTGCCAAGGATGATGCGGTCGGGGCGCATGCAGTCGGCCACCGCCGCGCCCTCCTTCAGGAACTCGGGGTTGGAGACCACCTGGAACTCCACCGCCACGCCACGCGCCGCCAGGCCCTCGGCGATGACCTCGCGCACCCGGTCGGCGGTGCCCACCGGCACCGTGCTCTTGTTCACCACCACGGTGGGCTCGGCAAGGTGCTCGCCGAGCGTGCGGGCCACGGCCAGCACATGGCGCAGGTCGGCGCTGCCATCCTCGTCGGGCGGCGTGCCCACGGCGATGAAGACGATGCGCGCCGAGGCGATGGCCTCCGCGGCATCGGTGGTGAAGTGCAGCCGGCCGGCGGCGTGATTGGCGCGCACCATGTCTTCCAGGCCCGGCTCGAAGATCGGCACCACGCCACGGCGCAGGCCCTCGATCTTGGCGGCATCGACATCGACGCAGGTCACTTGGTGCCCCACTTCCGCGAGGCAGGTGCCGGTCACCAGGCCGACATAGCCGGTGCCAAAAACGCTGACGCGCATGCGCGTCCTCCCAGGGGTTGGAAACGCGCAAGGGTCGCGGCATCCCGCGACCCTTGCATGACAGCCGCGCCGGAACTCACTCCGTGGCGGCGGAGGAGACGATCTCCAGCAGTTCGACCTCGAACTTGAGGGTGGCATTCGGCGGGATCTCCGCGCCGGCGCCGTTCTGGCCGTACGCAAGCGCCGCCGGGATCCAGAACACGTACTTCGACCCCACCGGCATCAGCTGCACGCCCTCCGTCCAGCCCGGGATCACGCCGGCCAGCGGGAAGGTGGCCGGCTCGCCACGGGCATAGGAGCTGTCGAACTCCTTGCCATCGAGCAGGGTGCCGCGGTAGTGCACCTTCACGGTATCAGCGGCGCTCGGGCGGGCCCCGGAGCCGGCGCGCAGCACCTGGTACTGCAGGCCGCTCTCGGTGGTACGCACGCCGGGCTTGCCCTTGTTGGCGGCCAGGAAGGCCTCGCCCTCGGCAAGGTTCTTCGCGCCCTGCTCGGCACGGCGCGCCATTTCCTTCTGCTGCAGGAACATGCCGAAGGCCATGCCCACTTCCTGCGCCTGCTGGTCGGTCATCAGCCGGCCCTGGCCGGAGAGCCCGGCCTTGACGGCCTTGGCGAGCGCGTCGGCATCGACGTACTCCTTCACCTGCTGCAGGCTGTTGGCCATCTGCAGACCGATCATGTAGCTGATCTTCTCGTTGTCGGTCTTCAGGCCCTCGATGGCCGGAAGCTCGAGGGTGGCCGGAGCGGCCGGGGCGGCTTCCGGAGCCTGCGCGAAGGCGCTACCGGCGATCAGGCTCAGGCCGAGCAGCACGGCACTCGTCAGGGGGCGGGGATTCAGCATGGGGGCAAGCACTCCGTCGGTCAGGACCGCCGCGGCGCGGCGGGCCGCCGATTGTCGCCCCCCGGCCCCGGTTCGGCAATCAGGCGCTGCCGAGCGCAAGCCCCAGGGCCAGCCCGTGCGCCGCGATCACGGCGGCCGAGATCCTCGAGCGCAGGACGCGGAAACCCGGCGTTGCCGGCAGGTGGTCGGCCCGGGTGTCGAACCAGAGGGCGAGGGCAAAGCCCACGCCCAGGGCCAGCACGGCCCAGGGCCGCGGCAGGAACAGCGCCGGATAGGCCCAGAGGCTCGGCAGCACGGCCAGCACATAGGCCGAGGGCGGGGCTCCGGCGCTCATCGCCCGACCCCAGCGCAGCCCGCCAAGGAAGCTCAGGATCACCGCCGAGTAGACGAGGAAGGCCCGGGCGGCGATGGCTACACCCCGGGGCTCGGCGAGCCACAGGGCGATTCCCCAGGCGAGAAGCGCGCCGAGGAAGGGCAGCAGCCCGGCCCAGGTCAGCCAGTGGGCCGCCCGCGGCAGGGGCGGCTGGTGGAGGTCCTGCAGTTTCATCCATTCCCGGCGCAGGCCGGTCTCCCCATGCCCCATCGCATCCCCTGACGATCCGTTCGCGCGAGCCGGCGATCATCCGCCGCCCGCCCACTGCCGGTAAAGCGCTCAGCGCGAGGTGGCGGGAGCAGCGGCCGGCACTGGCGCCGCCAGCGCCTTCTCGATCGCCGCCCGCAGTTCCGGGGCCTCCGGCTTCACCCGGCTGCCGAAGCTGCCCAGCACCCGGCCATCCCGGCCGATCAGGTACTTGTGGAAATTCCAGCCCGGCTGCTCGCCGGTGGCGGCGGCAAGCTCACGGTAGAGCGGCGTGGCATCGCGGCCGCGCACCACCACCTTCTCGAACATCGGGAACTTCACCCCATAGGTAAGGGTGCAGAACTCCTGGATCTGCTCCTCGCTGCCCGGCTCCTGGCCCATGAAATCGTTGGAAGGAAAGCCGAGCACGGCAAAGCCCTGTGGCCCGTAGGTGGCATTCAGGGCCTCGAGCCCCTCGTACTGCGGGGTGAACCCGCATTTGCTGGCGGTATTCACCACCAGCAGCACCTTTCCGCCATAGGCCTCGGCCAGGTTCACCCGCTCCTGGCTCGCCAGCCGGCGGTATTCATGCTGCAGCACGCCCGCGGCGGCCACCGGCCGGGCCGCCAGCCCCACGCCCAGGCCCACGAACAGGGCCGCGATCCACGCCTTCATCCCTCGTCTCTCCCGAACGCCGGCGGCAGGCCGGCACCTGCCGTCAGTCTGGTCGTGCGGGCGTGCAGGAGGTGTTGACCCCGGGAAGATTGGTGTTATAGTTGACTACAACACCAGTCCGTTACCTCACCGAGGCCCGCCATGTCCTTCCGACTCCGCCCCCGCGCCGGCCTGCTGGCCCTCGGGCTGGCCAGCCTGGCCCTGGCCCTCGCGCTCGGCAGCGCCCCCCCCGCCGCCCCCGGCCCGGCACCCGCCGAAGGAACCGACCCGGGACTGGAACGCTCCCGGGCCCAGATCGGTCTTGCCATGCCCTACTTCTCCTTCGGCAAGCGCAGCCGCGAGGCCCGGTCATGAGCATCGCCTGGAGCGACAGCACGCCGATCTACCGGCAACTGAAGGAGCGTGTGGTGGCCATGGTGCTCGATGGCGAGCTGAAGGAAGGCGATGCCCTGCCCTCGGTACGGCAGGTGGCCGCCGAATTCCAGCTCAACCCGATCACCGTCTCGCGCGCCTACCAGGAACTGGCCGACGAGGCCCTGGTGGAAAAACGGCGTGGACTTGGCATGTACGTCGTCGAGGGCGCGCGGCAGCGCCTGCTCGCCTCGGAGCGCGAACGCTTCCTGAAGGAGGAATGGCCGCAGGTCCTGGCGCGCATCGAGCGCCTCGGCCTCACGCCGCAGGAACTACTGGCCACCCGGCCGAAGAACGGAGCATCGGCATGAGCACCCCCACCATTTCCGCCCGCGGCCTCGAGAAACGCTACGGCAAGACCACGGCCGTCGCCGGCATCGACTTCGATATCGCGCCTGGGCGCATCGTCGGCCTGATCGGCCCGAACGGCTCGGGCAAGACCACCACGCTGAAGGCCCTGCTCGGCCTGACCGGCTTCGAGGGCGAGCTGCACGTGCTGGGCCACGACCCACGCACCCAACGCGACGCCTTGATGCGCGAAGTCTGCTTCATCGCCGACGTGGCCGTGCTGCCGCGCTGGATCAGCGTCGGCCAGGCCATCGACTACGTGGCCGGCGTGCACCCGCGCTTCGACCGCCGCAAGTGCGAGGACTTCCTCTCGCACACCAAGCTCGACCGGAAGATGAAGGTCAAGCAGATGTCGAAGGGCATGATCGTGCAACTGCACCTCGCCCTCGTCATGGCCATCGACGCCAAACTGCTGGTACTGGACGAGCCCACCCTTGGCCTCGACATCCTCTACCGCAAGCAGTTCTACAAGGATCTGCTGGAGCGCTATTTCGACGAGGAGAAGACGATCATCGTCACCACCCACCAGGTAGAGGAGATCGAGCACATCCTCACCGATCTCCTGTTCATCCGTGACGGAAAACTGGTGCTGCGCGCCAGCATGGACGAGATCGAGCAGCGCTTCTTCGAGGTGATGGTCGCCAGCGACCGCGCCGAAGAGGCCCGGGCACTCGGGCCCATCGACGAGCGCAGCGTATTCGGCAAGAGCGTCTTCCTGTTCGACGGCCAGCCGCGCGAACGCCTCGCCGCCCTGGGCGAGCTGCGCACTCCCGGCATCGCCGACCTGTTCGTCGCCACGATGAAAGGAACCTATGCATGAACACCTTCCCCACCCTGCTGAAGCGTGAGTTCTGGGAACACAAGGGCGGCATGCTCTGGGCGCCGGCCGTGGTCGGCGGCCTGCTGCTGCTGTTCGCCCTCGGCAGCCTGCTGCTCGGCCTGGCGTTCAAAGGCGGTGCCTTCACAATGAATGGCGAGCGCATCGTCGTCGACGGCCAGCTCATCGACGCGACGGCGCAGGCGAAGATCGCCGGCGGCATGGTGTTCGCTGCCCTTCCCTCGATGGCACCGCTGGCCGGGGTGCTGGCTCTGGTGCTGTTCTTCTATGCCTTAGGCTCGCTCTACGACGAGCGCAAGGACCGCAGCGTGCTGTTCTGGAAGTCGATGCCGGTCTCCGACACTGCCACGGTACTCTCGAAGCTGGCTTCGATGCTGGTGGTCGCGCCGCTCATCACGGCGCTCATCGGCGGCCTGCTCGGTGTGGTGCTGGTGCTCGCCATCGCCCTCGCGGCGAACATGCTCGGGACCGGCATTCTCGGCCGGGTCCTCGCCACGCCCGACCTCTATCTCACCCCCCTCGCCATCGTGGCCCTGGTGCCGGTGTATGCCCTCTGGGTGCTTCCCAGCATCGCCTGGTGCATGGCGGTCTCCGCCTGGGCACGGCGTGCGCCCTTCCTCTGGGCCGTGGGACTCCCGCTCGGCGCCGGCATGCTGCTTTCCTGGCAGGAGGCCATGTTCGATGTCGCGCTGGGTGCCGGTGGCTTCTGGAAGCATGTGGTCGGCCGTTTCTTTGGCAGCTTCATCCCCGGACTGTGGTTCGCCTTCGACACCCGTGAGGGGGGGCTGGATGGCTTTACACCGGGCGAGTCCAGCGTGCTGGAACTCGTGGCCCAGAGCTATGCCAGCCTGGCCTCGCCGGCGCTGTGGATCGGCCTGGCCGTGGGGGTGGTCTTCGTCGCCCTTGCCATCCGCCTGCGCCGCTGGCGCGAGGACGCCAGCTGAGCCGCACCGACCGCATTTCCTTCCGCCCCGGAGCCCACCATGCATTCCCTTGCTGTCGTGCCTCGCCATCCGTTCGCCACGGCATGGCTTCTCGTCACCCTCGCCGCCACCAGCGCCTGCACCGGCCAGGACCGTGCCGAGATCGAGCGCAGTCTTTCCGAGGCTCGGCAAACCGTGGAGACGGCCACCGCCGAGGGCGGCACGGTCGCCCGGGCTATCGCCGAAGCCCGTCGAAAGCTGCACGAGGAAAACCTCGGGCTCGATGGCGAAGGGCTGCCCAAGGCCAAACTCACCCCGCAGGGCGATCTGCTGATCGGCGGCACCGCGGTGCCCATGGACGAGGCACAGCGCGAGGCCGCCCTGGCCTACCGCGCCGAGCTGCTGAAGGTGGCCGAGGCGGGCATGGTCCTCGGGCAGCAGGGTGCCGCCATCGCCGGGCAGGCGGTGACGCAGGTGCTCGGCGGCCTGTTCACCGGCAAAGCCGAGGAGGCCGCGGCCCGCATCGAGGCCGAAGCGAAGAAGATCGAGGAGGCCGCCCTGGCCCTGTGCAAGGACCTCGAAGGCCTGGAGCCGGCGCAGGCACGGTTTGCCGAACTCGTGCCGGAATTCCGCCCTTATGCCAAGAAAATCCAGGTCGACACCGACTGCAAGCCGGCCCCCGGGACGGTGATCTGAGCCCCGGCGCCCGGGTTCCACCGGGCGCCACATCGGCGAGAATGCGGGCCTGTCTCCCGATGGGCCCGCCCCGCCGCCATGTCACGCCACTGGGTCAATGCCGCGATCGCGGCCCTCGAAGCCGACTTCCAGCGCTCGGCCGACACCCACCTGATCCGCCTCGACCTGCCGGCCTATCCGGGCATCCCGCTGTACTTCAAGGACGAGAGCTCGCACCCCACCGGCAGCCTCAAGCACCGCCTCGCACGCTCGCTGTTCCTGTACGCCTTGTGCAACGGCTGGCTGCGCGAGGGCCAGACCGTGATCGAGGCCAGCAGCGGCAGCACGGCCGTCTCCGAAGCCTATTTCGCCCGCCTGATCGGCCTGCCCTTCATCGCCGTGATGCCGGACACCACCTCGCGCGAGAAGGTGGCGCGCATCGAGTTCTACGGCGGGCGCTGCCACATGATCGAAGGCGCCGACGTGAGCGCCGCCTCGCGCGCGCTGGCCGCCGAGCTCGGCGGCCACTTCATGGACCAGTTCACCTACGCCGAACGGGCCACCGACTGGCGCGGCAACAACAACATCGCCGAATCGATCTTCCAGCAGCTGCGGCTCGAGCCCCATCCCTGCCCGCGCTGGATCGTGGTCTCGGCCGGCACCGGCGGTACGGCCGCCACCATCGGGCGCTACATCCGCTACCAGCCCGCCCGCAACGCCTGCACCCGGCTCGCCGTGGTCGATCCCGAGCACTCGGTGTTCTTCGATGCCTTCAAGGACCACAAGCGCTGCCACCGCCTCGACCGCGGTTCGCGTATCGAGGGCATCGGCCGGCCCATCGTCGAGCCCAGCTTCCTGCCCGACACCATCGACCGCATGATCAAAGTGCCCGATGCCCTGAGCCTCGCCGCCATGCGCGCGCTGGAGGGCTTGCTGGGGCGCAAGGTCGGCGGCTCCACGGGGACCAATTTCGTCGGCGCCCTGCAGGTGATGAGCGAGATGAAGGCAAAGGGCGAGACCGGCGCCGTCGTCACCCTGATCTGCGATGGCGGTGAACGCTATCTCGACACCTACTACGACGATGCCTGGCTGACGGCGCAGGGCCTTGCCCCCAGCGCCGCGCAGCAGGACCTCATCGCCGCGGCCCTCGGGGGCGCCTCGCCGGCAGGGGCGCTCGAGCTGCGCGATGCCGGCTGAACACAGGCCCCGGAGCGCATCGCCGGACTTGCCCCCGATGCAGCGGGGCGGACTATAATTCCGGGTCTTTATTTCTGGAGGCCCTGCGCGTGGGTCAGGATTCGAGCGACAGTTGCAGTCCGGCGGCGCTGACCGTCGGCATCCTGGCTCGATAGCGCGCGCGCTCCGCCGCTATCGCGCCTCGAGCGTGAAGCGGCCTTGGCACCCCACGGGGTGATCCCAGTCCCTTCCCTGCTTCGGCCCGCATGGGCCGCGTCTTCGTTTGCCTGAGGCTTTGCCCACAGGCTCCGGGGCGCGTGCACCTGCGTGCCCGTCGTGCTCCGAATCCCGGCCGCACGCAGGCTCTCCGCGAACGCGAGGAGGTGTCCCATGGACCCGGATCCAGGTCGATTGCGATTGCACATGCCCCCCACGCGGCGTCACGGCCGCGCCCATTCCGCTTTCCCGGCCCGCCCCCACCGCGGCCCGCCCCCGACCTGAGCGCCGGGGCGTGCCGGTGGCCTTGCGCGGCCGCACTGGAGCACGCCCATGAAAACGCTCATCTCCGGCCTCCGCCCGGCCCCGCCCCTCGTCCGCAGCCTGCTGGCCGGCCTTGTCCTGTTCTCGGCCACGGCGCATGCCGCCCGCCCACTCATCACCGACGATGCCGCCGTCGTCGAGGCCGGCACCTGCCAGATCGAAGCCTGGATCGAGGGCCGGCGCGGGGATTCCACCCGCTGGCTCTCGCCCGGCTGCGCCCTGCCCAGAACCACGGAACTCGCCATCGGCATCGGGCGCGGCTTTGCCCAGGACGCCCCACGGCGCACCGAGCTTGCCTGGCAGCTCAAGACCCTGCTCATCGAAGGGGATGAGGGCCTTCCCCATTTCGCCTTCGCCCTCGGCGGAGGACAGGCACGCGGACTCCCGGCCCGGGAATGGTTCGCCACCGGCATCGCCTCGCTGCCCCTCGCCGAGGGGCGCCGCTTCCTCCATCTGAACCTCGGCCTTTTCCGCGAGCGCGAGGACGAGGCCTTCCAGACCGGAGTGCGCGGCGCCGTGGCCCTCGACCAGTCCATTGGCGACACGACCTGGCTGTCGGCCGAGGCCTTCGCCAGCGAAGGCGAGCGCGCCGGCTGGCAGCTCGGCCTGCGCCGTGAACTCGCCTCCGGGCGCGTGCAGCTCGATGCCAGTGGCGGAAGCCGCTTCGGGCGCTGGAACGACACCCGCCAGTTCTCCGTCGGCTTCGTGATCGCCGGCCTTCCCTTCCTGCGCTGATGCGCCCCCAATCGACGAGGAAACCCCGATGAACCGCGAGAACCTGCTCTTCGCCGTCCGCCACCTCGCCCTCTCGCAGGACGCCGAGGCCCTGAAGCTGCTGTTCCGCCAGACCCAGCCCGCCGATCTTGCCGAGGCGCTCGACGCCCTGACCGCGGCGGAAGTGGTCTCCCTGCTGATGCTGCTCGATCCCCAGGCACGGGCCGACCTGTTCGCCTACTTCAGCCCCACCCGCCAGGACATCCTGCTGCGCGCCCTGCCGCGCGAGGCGGTGGTGCGCCTGTTCGAGGCCATGCCCTCCGACGACCGCGCCGACGTGTTCAACCGCCTCGGCGAGGAAGTGAAGCGCAGCCTGCTGCCGGCCATGGCCAAGGTCGAGCGCGAGGACATCCTCAAGCTCGCCGCCTACCCGGAGGGCTCGGTCGGCTCGGTGACCAGCTCGGACTACGTCTATGTCGGCCCCGAGATGACGGTCGCCGAGGCCTTGACCCACATCCGCACCACGGCGCCGGACGGCGAGAGCGTCTACGTCATCTATGTGCTCGACGGGAATGCCCGGCTGGTGGGCACGGTCTCCCTGCGCGACCTCGTGGTGGCGCAGGAAGGCACGCGCATCCGCGAGATCATGCAGGGCGATCCGGTGTTCGCGCGCGCCCAGTGGCCGCGTGCCCAGGCTGCCGAGCTGATCCGCCGCTACGACCTGCTGGCCCTGCCGGTAGTGAACGGCGGCGAGCGGATGATCGGCATCGTCACCGTCGATGACGCCATGGACATCGAGAAGCAGGAAGACGCCACCCAGCTGGCCCGCTTCGGTGGCACCAGCGCGCTCGGCGGCCCGGACCTCGACGTGATCAGCTCGCCCTTCCGCAAGATGTTCGGGGTGCGGGTGTTCTGGCTCGCCATCCTGACCTTCTTCGGCGTACTCACCAGCACCTTCGTCGCCAGCCAGGAGGAGATCCTCTCCGAGGTCATCGTGCTCGCGGCCTTCATCGCCCCGATCGTCGACATGGGCGGCAATACCGGCAGCCAGTCGGCCACCCTGGTGATCCGCGCCATGGCGCTGGGCGAGCTCAGGCTGCGCTGGTCCGACGTCTGGTTCATCATCAAGCGCGAACTGCCCGTCGCCGGCGCCCTCGGCCTCAGCATCGCCGTGCTGGAGATGGTGCTGGCCTGGTTCTCCAAGGGCATCGGCTGGGACGTGCTGATGGTGGTGGGCCTCTCCATGCTGGCCTGCACCGCCCTGGGCGGGGTGATCGGCGCCCTGCTGCCCTTCGCCGCCCGGCGGATCGGCACCGATCCTGCCACCCTGTCCTCGCCCCTGATCACCTCGATCATGGACCTGCTCGGCGTGTTCATCTACTTCGGCTTCGCCTATCTGTTCCTCGGCGACCTGCTGACGAACTGACGCGAACGCCTGCCACCGGGCCCCGGTATCCTCCGGGGCCCCTCTCCCACCTGCCCGGGCTTCTCCATGCACCTCGTCGAGCATTTCAGCCTCGCTGCCTCGGCCAATACCCTCACCAGCCTGGTGATGGCCTTCGTGCTCGGCACGGCCATCGGCCTCGAGCGGCAGTACCGCCAGCGCACCGCCGTGGAGGCCGAACTCGAGCGCTCCAGCTATCCCATCCGGGATCTCGACGTGCGCGCCTTCGGCGAGGCCGAGATCGAGATCGAGGCCACCCTGGCCGCTACTTCCGTGGATGGCGACGAACTCGACGCCGTGGTCCGGCGCATCGCCGCCCGGCCCGGGGTACGGCAGGCCTTCTGGGCGCCGAGCACCACGGAGTAAGGGCTCAGCCGCCGCCCGGCAGGCCCTCGACGATGCCCCCCCGGGTCAGGGCCAGCGGGTCGAGCGCCTTTTCGAGCCGCTCGCGGTCGAGCCCGGTTTCTTCCACCGCCACCTCGAGGATCGGCCGCCCGCTCGCATAGGCCTTCTTGGCGATCGCGGCGGCCTTCTCGTAGCCGATCAGCGGGTTCAGGGCGGTCACCAGAATGGGGTTGCGGGCGAGCGCCGCCCGCAGCCGATCCTCGCGCACGGCAAAACCGGCGATCGCGCGGTCGGCGAGCAGGCGCGCGGCACTGGCGCCGAGCTCGATGGCCCAGAGCAGGGTGTGGGCGATCAGCGGCAGCATCACATTGAGCTGGAAATTACCGCTCTGCCCCGCTACCGAAATGGTCGCGTGCATGCCCATCATTTGTGCGGCCACCATCGCCACGGCCTCCGGAATCACCGGGTTCACCTTGCCCGGCATGATCGAGCTGCCCGGCTGCAGGGCCGGCAGTTCGATCTCGCCCAGGCCCGCCAGCGGCCCGGAATTCATCCAGCGCAGATCGTTGCTGAGTTTCATCAGCACCACGGCAAGGCCGTTCAACTGGCCGGAGAGTTCCACCGCACCATCCTGTGCGGCGATGCCGGCGAAGGGATTGGCCGCCGGCGTGAAGGGCAGCCCGGAAAGACGCGCAAGCCCGGCACAGGCGCGCTCGGCGAACTGGGGATGCGCATTGATGCCGGTGCCCACTGCCGTGCCGCCGAGCGGCAGCGCGCGCAGGCGGCGTCCGGCATCTCCCAGACGCTCCTCGACCTGCTCCACCTGGCTTGCCCAGGCGGACAGCTCCTGCCCCAGCGTGAGCGGCATGGCATCCATCAGGTGGGTGCGCCCGGTCTTCACCGTGCCGCGATGTTCATGCGCGCGGCGGGCGATGGTCTCGCGCAGGTGCGCCAGCGCCGGCAGCAGACGTTCGCGCAGACCCAGGCAGGCACCCACCTGGATGGCCGTGGGCACCACGTCGTTCGAGCTCTGCCCGAGGTTGACGTGGTCGTTCGGGTGCACGGCCATGCCGCCCAGCGAGTGTGCCACGCGGGCGATCACCTCGTTGGCATTCATATTGCTGGAAGTACCCGAGCCGGTCTGGAACACGTCCACCGGGAACTCGGCATCGAACTCGCCGGCGGCCACCTTCAGGGCGGCCTCACGGATCGCCGCCCCACGCCCGGGGTCGAGCAGGCCAAGCCCGGCATTGGCTTCGGCGGCGGCGGCCTTGATGAGGCCGAGGGCGCGCAGGAAGCCGCGCGGCATCCGCCAGCCGGAGATCGGGAAGTTCTCGATGGCACGCTGGGTCTGGGCGCCCCACAGGGCCTCGGCGGGCACGGCAAGCTCGCCCATGCTGTCGCGTTCGATGCGGGTGGCGGACATCGGAAGGCCTCCTAGACGGGGCGTCCATCCTACCCGGCAGGTAGAATGGCGGGCTTCCGCGGCCCTGCCGCCCGTCTTCCGGCCCCGCCATGTCCCACGCCCTCACCGCCCTCTCGCCGCTCGATGGCCGCTATGCCGGCAAGGTCGATGCCCTGAGGCCGATCTTCTCCGAGTACGGCCTGATCCGCGCCCGCGTCTGCGTGGAGATCGCCTGGCTGCTCGCCCTCTCGGCCGAGCCGGGCGTGCGCGAGCTGCCGCCCTTCTCGGAGACCGCCGCCTCGCTGCTGCAACGCCTCGCCGATGGCTTCTCGGTGGAAGACGCCGCGCGGGTCAAGGCGATCGAGGGCACCACCAACCATGACGTCAAGGCCGTCGAGTATTTCCTGAAGGAGCGGCTTTCGGAGAACGCCGAGCTCAAGGCCGCCCTGGAGTTCGTGCACTTCGCCTGCACCTCCGAGGACATCAACAATCTCAGCTATGCCTTGATGCTGAAGCAGGCCCGCGACGAGGTGATGCTGCCGCAGCTCGATGTCCTCATCGAAACCCTGAAGAAGCTCGCTTACGAATATGCCGACGAGCCGATGCTCTCGCGCACCCACGGCCAGACCGCCAGCCCCACCACCCTGGGCAAGGAGCTGGCCAACGTGGTGGCGCGGCTGAAACGCCAGCGCCAGCAGCTCGTCCAGGTGGAGATCCTGGGCAAGATCAATGGCGCGGTGGGCAACTACAACGCCCATTTCGCCGCCTATCCGGACGTGGACTGGCCGCGCCTCGCACAGGGCTTCGTCGAGTCGCTGGGCCTGCGGTTCAATGCCTGGACGACGCAGATCGAACCGCACGACTTCATCGCCGAGCTCGGCGACGTGCAGCGCCGCATCAACACCATCCTGATCGACTTCGCCCGCGATACCTGGGGCTACATCTCGCTCGGCTATTTCTCGCAGGCCCTGAAGGAAGGCGAGGTCGGCAGCTCGACCATGCCGCACAAGGTCAACCCGATCGATTTCGAGAACGCCGAAGGCAACCTCGGCATCGCCAATGCCCTGTTCGAGCATTTCAGCGCCAAGCTGCCGATCAGCCGCTGGCAGCGCGACCTCACCGATTCCACCGTGCTGCGCGCCCTGGGCACCGCCTGGGGCCATACGCTGGTTGCCTACGAGGCCCTGGGCCGGGGCATTGGCAAGCTGAAGGTGAACCCGGCGCGGCTGGCCGAAGACCTCGATGCCAGCTGGGAAGTGCTGGCCGAGGCGGTGCAGACGGTGATGCGCCGCCATGGCCTGCCGAACCCCTACGAGCAGCTCAAGGCGCTCACCCGCGGCCAGGCCATCACCCGGGAATCGATCCGTGCCTTCATTGCCGGCCTCGATCTGCCCGACGAGCCGAAACGCGCCCTGCTCGCGCTGACGCCAGCCAGCTACACCGGCCGCGCCGAAGCCCTGGCGAAGTCGGTCTGACGCCTGCCGCGCCGCGATCGTCCTGCCATGCCGCGTCCGCCCCGCCGCCCTGCCGCCCCCCGCCTGCCGATCGAGATCGATGCCCGCGGCAAAGGCCCGCTCGGCATGCCGGCCGAAACCTTCCTGCGCGATTACTGGCAGAAGCGCCCCCTGCTGATCCGCAACGCCTTCCCCGGCTTCGCAAGCCCGATCAGCCCAGACGACCTCGGCGCGCTCTCGCTGCAGCCTGCCGCGCTCTCGCGGCTGATCCTCTGGGACCGCAGGAAGGACCGCTGGACGGTGGAGACCGGCCCACTGCCGGAGGACCGCTTCGATCGCGTGCCGGCACGCGACTGGACCCTGCTGGTGCAGGACGTGGACAAGTGGGATGCCGATGTCCGCCAACTGGTCGAGGCCTTCCCCTTCCTGCCGCGCTGGCGCATCGATGACGTGATGATCAGCTTCGCCGTCGAGGGCGGCTCGGTGGGCGCGCACATCGACCAGTACGACGTATTCCTGCTGCAGGGCATGGGCCATCGCCGCTGGCAGATCGATGCCAATCCGGACCAGCCCGTCGATTTCCGCGACGACGCGCCGATCAAGCTGCTGAAGCACTTCACCCCCAGCCACGAGTGGGTGCTCGCCCCCGGCGACATGCTCTACCTGCCGCCCGGGCTCGGCCACCACGGCGTGGCGCTCGATCCCTGCCTCACTTTCTCGCTCGGCATGCGCGCTCCGGCCCGGGCCGAGCTGATCGAGGACTTCGCGCTGGAACTGGCCAGCCGCATTGACGAGAAAGCGCGCTATGCCGATCCGGACCTCACCGTGCCGGCGGATGCCTTCGAGATCGATGCCCGTGCCCTCGCCCGGGTGCGCCAGGCCCTGGGCGGCATGGCGGAGGCGGGCGACGAGGCCCTGCTGCGCCGCTGGTTCGGCCGCTTCATCACCCGCTACCGCGCCTCGGGCGACATCCGCCCGCCGCGCCGCGCCCCGACCCGTGCCGGCTTCGAGGCCGCGCTGGCGGCCGGCGGCCTGCTGCAGCGCCATCCCTTCTCGCGCGTGGCCTGGCTGCGCGAAGGGCGCACGAAGGCCCTGTGGTTCGTGAGCGGCAGTGATATCGACGGCCTGCGTCCCGCGGATGCCGCCCATCTCTGCCGTCGGGACACGCTCGATGCCGCGGCCTGGGCCCGCCTCGACGAGCAGGCCCGCGAAGCGGTGGTCGCACTCGCCGCCCTTGGCCACTACCGGGCGGTACCCGCAGGAAAAGCGCGCACGAGAAGGCCCAAGGGCTGACCGTCGTCCCCCTCGGACGCTAGGCTTCGCGCATGGCCACGGAGACCCTGATGACTCCCGATTTCCGCGTCGAGCCCGCCGACTACCGCACCGACTTCGCCGACCTGCGCGCCGTGCGCGAGCCGGTGTTCGTCGTCGAGCAGCAGGTGCCGATCGAGGAGGAGTGGGACGAACTCGACCCGAAGTGCCGGCACGTCATCGCGCGCGACAGCGCGAACCGTCCCATCGGCACGGGCCGGCTGACGCCGGAGCGCAAGATCGGCCGCATGGCGGTGCTGCCCGAGTGGCGCGGCAAGGGCGTGGGCGGCGCCCTGCTGGAGGCCCTGCTGGACGAGGCGCGGCGCCTGGGCTGGCCGGAGGTCACGCTGCATGCCCAGACCCACGCCATTCCCTTCTACGCCCGCCATGGCTTCGAGGCCTTCGGCGAGGAGTTCATGGAAGCCGGCATCCCGCACCGCAAGATGCGCCGGCTGCTCGGCGCCCCCGATCCGGGCCGGCGGCCGCGGCCGGCCCCCGGCGGCGATGCCGCGCTGCAGGAACTCGCCAGCGAGGCCGGACTGCGCGAGGCCAGCCTTGCCGTGATCGCCCGGGCCCGGCGCGAGATCCGCGTCTTCACCCGCGATCTCGAAGCCGGCCTCTACGCCCAGGCCGCGCTCGTCGAGGCCTTCCGGCACTTCGCCACCCGCGGCCGCCAGCCTTCGGTACGCCTGCTCGTGGTCGAGCCGGAAGGGCTGGCGGCGAGCGGACATGCCCTGCTGCCGCTGGCCCAGCGCCTGAGTTCGGTCTTCGCCCTGCGCACCCCGGTCGACCCCGAGGACCGGCAGGCGGCCGAAAGCTTCCTCCTGGCCGATGAAACGGCCTACGTGTTCCGCGCCCTCGCCACCCGGCCGGAGGGCGTGGCCTGCCTCGACGGCCCGGCGCGGGCGCGGCAGCTCGCGGAGAGCTTCGACCGCCGCTGGGAGCGCGCCCGGGAACTCAGCGAGCTGCGCGCCCTCGGGCTTTGAGGCCCTTCGCCGGAACGCCTCCTGCGCGGGGCGTCAGGAACAGGGCGTGCAGGCGTTCGCAGACCGGGCCGGCGGCCAGTCCGAGATCGTTCGCCTCGCGGATCAGCTCGCGCATCCGCGACTCCAGGAGCCGCATCCGCGCCTCGGCAGTGAGCCCGGCCCTGGCCGGGCGCGGGGCCACCACCATGCCGGCGCCGCGGCGGCGCAGCAGCACGCCATCCTCGACCAGGCCGGCATAGGCCCGGCTCACCGTCATCGGGTTCACCCCCAGCCGTGCCGCCATGGTGCGCACCGAGGGCAGGCGCTCGCCCTCGTGCAACTGGCCGGAGGCGACGAGCCTTGCCACCTGGGCGGCGATCTGCCGGAACAGCGGGGTTGGCGAGGCCGGATCGATCTGCCACTGCGTCATGTCCATGTGTATCAATAGCCCAATACAGAAGGCCGGCGTCAAGCCCCATTTCCCCGGCAAGCGTCTATAATCGCCGCGCGTTTCGCCGTTGCCCCCGGGCATTTCCATTCCAATCAAGCACTTAAATCCGTCCGCCTGCGCGGACGCCAAGGGATCGTCGTGGCCAGCCTGCTCAAGACCTTCGCCCAGTCCTCGCAACTCTCCGGCGGCAATGCCGCCTTCGTCGAAGACCTCTACGAGCAGTACCTGCGCGACCCGGCTTCGGTCGATCCGAAATGGAAGGCGTATTTCGACGGCTTCGGTGGCAGCGGCGACGTGCCGCACTCCGATGCCATCGCCCGCGTGCAGGTGGCCGGCATGCTGGCGGCCAGGGGGCTGGCCGGCGGCGTCGACGAGGAGACTGCGAAAAAGCAGATGGCGGCGAGCAAGCTCGTCACCGCCTACCGCTCGCGCGGCCATCTCGGCGCCAACCTCGACCCGCTCGGCATGGCCGAGAAGCCCGAGGCGCCCGACCTCGAGCTCGAGTTCCACGGCCTGTCGAAGGCTGACCTCGACACCGAGTTTCCGGTGAATACCTATTTCGGCGCGCCGAAGTTCCGCCTGCGCGACCTGCTCGCCAGGCTGCGCGCCACCTACTGCGGCCCGATCGGCGCCGAGTTCATGCACATCAGCGACGCCCGGCAGCGCCACTGGATGCAGGAGCGGCTGGAGAAGGCCGCCGGCAATTTCGGCTTCAGCGCCGAGCAGAAGCGCCGCATCCTCGAGCGCACCACCGCCGCCGAAGGACTCGAGCGCTATCTGCACACCCGCTACGTGGGCCAGAAGCGCTTCTCGCTGGAGGGCGGCGAGAGCCTGATCCCGGCCATGGACGTACTGGTGCGCCGCGCCGGCGCCGCCGGCGTCAAGGACATGGTGATCGGCATGGCCCACCGCGGCCGCCTGAACGTGCTGGTGAACACGCTCGGCAAGCCGCCCTCCAAGCTGTTCGACGAGTTCGAAGGCCGCTTCGACCACCCGGACGACCCGGCGCATTCCGGCGACGTGAAGTACCACATGGGCTTCTCCGCCGACATCGCCACCGAGGGCGGCCCGGTGCACATCGCGCTCGCCTTCAACCCCTCGCACCTCGAGATCGTCGACCCGGTGGTGGCCGGCTCGGTGCGCGCCCGGCAGATGCGCCGCGAGGACCGGGAGCGCGCCAAGGTGGTGCCGGTACTGATCCACGGCGACTCGGCCTTCGCCGGCCAGGGCGTGGTGATGGAACTGTTCCAGATGTCGCAGGCGCGCGGTTTCACCGTCGGCGGCACGGTACACATCGTGGTCAACAACCAGGTCGGCTTCACCACCAGCCGTCCGGACGACACCCGCTCTACCCTGTACTGCACCGACCCGGCGAAGATCGTCGGCGCCCCGGTGCTGCACGTGAACGGCGATGACCCGGAGGCCGTGGCCTTCTGCGCCCAGCTCGCTTTCGACTTCCGCCAGGAGTTCAAGCGTGACGTCGTCATCGATCTCGTCTGCTACCGCCGCCACGGCCACAACGAGGCCGACGAGCCGGCGGCGACGCAGCCGCTGATGTACAAGAACATCCGCGCCCGCAAGACCACCCGCGAGCTTTATGCCGCCCGCCTCGTCGAGGCCGGTGTGCTCAGCGCCGAGGAAGCACAGGCAATGGTCGATGCCTACCGCGCCCGGCTCGACAAGGGCGAGGTCACCGCCGATGTCACCAGCGCCGCCAAGGACAGCGTCAGCGTCGACTGGTCGCCCTACTTCAAGGGCTCGCTGGACGACGTGGTCAAGACCGCAGTGCCACGCAAGACCCTGGAATCGCTGGCAAAGCAGATCAACACCCTGCCCGAAGGGCTCAGCCTGCACCCGCGCGTGGCCAAGATCTACGAGGACCGCCGCAAGATGGCCGCGGGCGAGCTGCCGATGGACTGGGGCTTCGCCGAAAACCTCGCCTACGCCACCCTGCTGAAGGAGGGCTTCAAGCTGCGCCTCGTGGGCCAGGACGCCGGCCGCGGCACCTTCTTCCACCGCCATGCCGTGCTGCACGACCAGGTGACGGGCGAGGCCTACATGCCGCTGCGTGAGCTGGTCTCGAACCCCGAGCACGCGCTCGTCGTCGACTCGCTGCTGAGCGAGGAAGCGGTGATGGCCTTCGAGTACGGCTACAGCACCGCCGAGCCCACCACCCTCAACATCTGGGAAGGCCAGTTCGGCGATTTCGCCAATGGCGCACAGGTGGTGATCGACCAGTTCATCACCTCCGGCGAGGCGAAGTGGGGCCGGCTCTGCGGCCTCGTGCTGTTCCTCCCGCACGGCTACGAAGGCCAGGGCCCCGAGCACAGCTCGGCCCGCCTCGAGCGCTTCCTGCAGCTGTGCGCCCACCAGAACATCTCGGTGGTCACGCCCACCACCCCGGCCCAGAGCTTCCACATGCTGCGCCGGCAGATGCTGCGCGGCACCCGCAAGCCGCTGGTGGTGATGACGCCAAAGTCGATGCTGCGCCACAAGCTCTCGGTGAGCACGCTCGACGACCTCGCCAAGGGCGGCTTCCAGACCCTGATCCCCGACAGCACCGCCCGGGACCCGAAGAAGACCCGGCGCGTGGTGGTCTGCGGCGGCAAGGTCTACTACGACCTCGTCGAGGAGGCGACGAAGCGCGGCATCGAGGACGTGGCCCTGGTCCGCGTCGAGCAGCTCTATCCCTTCCCGCGTGCCGAGCTCGCCGCCGAGCTGAAGCGCTTCGGCAAGGCAGCGGAAGTGGTGTGGTGTCAGGAAGAGCCGATGAACCAGGGCGCCTGGTACCAGATCCGCCACCACATCGAGGCCTGCCTCGCCAAGGGCCAGACCCTGAGCTACGCCGGCCGCGCCCGCTCGGCCGCCCCGGCCTGCGGCCACCTCAACCAGCACAACGCCGAACAGGCCGCCCTGCTCGAAGCCGCGCTCGTCGGCCCGCAGGTCCACGCCGTGGCCGAGTGATCTTCACATCATCCCTTCCGAACCCCGACCGAGAACGCCCGCCATGGCCACTGAAATCAAGGTTCCGCCGCTGCCCGAATCCGTCTCCGATGCCGTGATCGCCGCCCTGCACAAGAAGGTGGGCGAGGCCGTGCGCCGCGACGAGAACCTGGTCGACCTCGAGACCGACAAGGTCGTGCTGGAAGTGCCTTCCACCGTCGACGGTGTGGTCAAGGAACTGAAGGTGAAGGTGGGCGATACCGTCACCTCCGACCAGCTGCTGATCCTGGTCGAGGAAGGTGCCACCCCGGCCGCCAAGCCCGAGGCGGCGCCGGCCAAGGCCGAGGCCGCCCCCGCCAAGGCGGAACCCCCTGCCGCCGCGCCGGCGAAGGCCGCCGCCCCGGCGCCCGCCGCGAAGGCCGAGACCGACCTGCCGCCGGGGGCTGCCTTCTACGCCGCGCAGAACAACCTCAATCCTGCCGAAGTGGCCGGTACCGGCCGCCGCGGCATGGTCACTAAGGAAGACCTGGTGAACTTCGCCAAGGGCGGCGGCGCGCGCCCCGAGGAGCGCGTGCCGATGACCCGCATGCGCAAGCGCATCGCCGAGCGGATGATGGAATCGAAGAACTCCATCGCCATGCTCACCTCCTTCAACGAGGTGAACCTGCGCGAGGTGATGGCCATGCGCAAGGCCATGGGCGAGCAGTTCGAGAAGACCCACGGCATCAAGCTCGGCTTCATGAGCTTCTTCGCCAAGGCCGCCGCCAACGCGCTGCAGCGCTTCCCGATCATCAATGCCTCGGTCGACGGCGACGACATCATCTATCACGGCTATGCCGACATCTCGATCGCCGTGGCCACCGACAAGGGCCTGGTAACCCCGGTGCTGCGCAACGTCGAGCGCATGGGCTTCGCCGACATCGAGGCCGCCATCGCCGGCTACGCCAAGAAGGCGCGCGAGGGCAAGCTGGGCCTCGAGGACCTGCAGGGCGGCACCTTCACCATCACCAATGGCGGCACCTTCGGCTCGCTGATGAGCACGCCGATCGTGAACCCGCCGCAGAGCGCCATCCTCGGCATGCACGCCATCAAGGATCGGCCGATCGCCGAGAACGGCCAGGTGGTGATCGCGCCGATGATGTACATCGCGCTCAGCTACGACCACCGCATCATCGACGGCAAGGACGCGGTGCAGTTCCTGGTCGACATCAAGAACCAGCTCGAGAACCCGCACCGGATGCTGCTGGGCCTGTAACGGAGAAACGGGTGGGGAGTAGAGAGGGCCGAGTCATGGTCCTCGCACCCCCACCCTTTACTCACTCCTCCCCCACTCTCTCCTGAGGTTCTCCGCATGTCCGAACAATTCGATGTCGTCGTGATCGGGGCCGGCCCGGCCGGCTACCACGCGGCCATCCGCGCCGCCCAGCTCGGCCTGAAGACCGCCTGCATCGACGCCGCCCTCGGCAAGGACGGCAAGCCGGCGCTCGGCGGCACCTGCCTGCGCGTGGGCTGCATCCCGTCCAAGGCCCTGCTCGACAGCTCGCGCCAGTGGTGGAACCTGGGCCATCTCTTCGGCGAGCACGGCATCAGCACCCAGGGTGCTGCGATCGACATCCCGACCATGATCGGCCGCAAGGACAAGATCGTGAAGCAGTTCACCGGCGGCATCGCCCAGCTGTTCAAGGCCAACAAAGTGTCGGCCTTCTACGGCTTCGGCCAGCTGCAACCGGGCAGGAAGGTGCTGGTCAGGCAGCACGATGGCAGCGAAGTCACGCTGGAAGGCAGGCACGTGATCCTCGCCGCCGGCTCCGAATCCATCGAACTGCCCTTCGCCAGGTTCGACGGCACCCACATCGTCGACAACGTGGGCGCGCTCGACTTCACCGAAGTGCCGAAGCGGCTCGGCGTGATCGGCGCCGGCGTGATCGGCCTCGAGCTCGGCAGCGTGTGGAACCGCCTCGGCGCCCAGGTCACCATTCTCGAAGGCCTGCCCGACTTCCTCGCCGCCGCCGACCGCGACGTGGCCCGGGTGGCACTCAAGGAATTCCAGAAGCAGGGGCTCGACATCCGCCTCGGCGCCAAGTGCACCAAGGCGGAAGTGAAGAAGGGCGAGGTACGCCTCACCTACACCGACGCCAAGGGCGAGCAGACCCTGGTGTTCGACAGGCTGCTGGTGGCCGTGGGCCGCAAGGCTGCGAGCCGAGGCCTCCTGGCCGAAGGCACCGGCGTGCAGCTCGACGAGCGCGGCCGTATCGTGGTGGACGAGCACTGCCACACCGGCGTGGAGGGTGTCTGGGCGATCGGCGACTGCGTGCGCGGCCCGATGCTGGCGCACAAGGGCTTCGAGGAAGGCATCGCGGTGGCCGAGCTGATCGCCGGCCTGCCGGGCCACGTCAACTTCGAGACCATCCCCTGGGTGATCTACACCGAGCCGGAAATCGCCTGGGTGGGCAAGACCGAGGAGCAGCTCAAGGCCGAAGGCATCCCCTACAAGGTGGGCACCTTCCCCTTCGCCGCCGTGGGCCGCGCCGTGGCCATGGCCGAGCTGGCCGGCTTCGTGAAGGTGATCGCCCACGAGGAGACCGACACCGTGCTCGGCATGCACCTCGTCGGCGCCAACGTCTCGGAGCTGGTGCACGAGGGCGTGCTGACCATGGAGTTCAAGGGCAGCGCCGACGACCTCGCGCGCATCTGCCACGCCCACCCCTCGATGAGCGAGGCCGTGCACGATGCCGCCATGGCCGTGCACAAGCGGGCGATCCACAAGGTGAACTGAAAAGCGCATCCGCCAGGATCGGCGATACTTCGGGGGCGCCTTCGGGGCGCCCCCGTCGTTTTCCGCCTGCCGAGCTCCCAATGTCGATCCCCGCCACCTTCCCCGCCTTCCGCATCCACAGCGACGCTGCCGGCTACCGCAGCGGCATCGAGTCGCTGTCCATCGACGAACTCGCACCGGGTGAGATCGTCATCAAGGCCGCCTACTCCTCGGTGAACTACAAGGACGCACTGGCCGGTACCGGACGCGGCAAGATCCTGCGCCGCTTCCCGCTGGTCGGCGGCATCGACGTGGCCGGCCACGTGGTGCAGAGCCGCGACCCGGCCTTCCGGGAGGGTGATGCCGTGCTGTGCACCGGCTGCGGGCTCTCAGAGACCCGCGACGGCGGCTATGCCGCCTACGCACGGCTGGAATCGCGCTGGGCCATCCCGCTGCCTGCCGGCCTCGGCCTGCGCGAGGCCATGGTGCTCGGCACCGCCGGCTTCACCGCCGGGCTCGCCCTGCTGCGCATGCAGGACAACCACCAGCATCCGGACCTGGGCCCGCTGGCCGTCACCGGCGCCAGCGGCGGCGTGGGCAGTCTTGCCGTCGCCATCTTCTCGCGCGCCGGCTATACGGTGCATGCGGTCAGCGGCAAGGCCGACCAGGCCGGCTGGCTGCGCTCGCTGGGGGCCGCCGAGGTGCTGGGGCGGGAAGCCCTGTCGACCCCCCGGCCCATGGATTCCGCCCGCTTCGGCGGCGGCCTCGACAACGTGGGCGGGCCGATGCTGCACGCCCTGCTCGCCCAGACCGCGCCCTACGGCAATGTCGCCACGGCCGGGCTGGCCGCCAGCCCCGAGCTCGCCACTTCGGTGATGCCCTTCATCATCCGCGGGGTCTCGTTGATCGGCGTGGCCTCGGCGGGCACTGCCCGCGGCCAGCGCGACGAGGTCTGGCGCCGCCTTTCGTCCGACTGGAAGCCCGCCCATCTGGAGGCCCTGGCCACCCGCGAGGTGGGGCTGGAGGGGCTGCCGGCGGTGTTCGAGGACATGCTGGCCGGCAACTCGCGGGGGCGGACCCTGGTACGCCTGCCCTGAGCCCACCGCCCGGCCCCGGAAGGCGCGCCGGGCCTGTGACCGCCGTCTTGCCCACGCGGGCGCAAGGGGGCATACAATCGCCGGAGCACTCTTGGAGACCTCCATGGCACGTATCCTGATCGTCGACGATTCGCCGTCGCAGCTCGTCAGCATGAAGCGCATCGTCGAGAAGCTCGGGCACGAAGCGATCACCGCCGAGGACGGCGCCAGCGGCGTCGAAGTCGCGAAGGCCCAGCGTCCCGACCTGATCCTGATGGACGTGGTGATGCCGAACCTCAACGGCTTCCAGGCCACCCGCGCGATCTCGAAGGACCCGGAAACCGGGCACATCCCGATCATCCTGGTCACCACCAAGGACCAGGAGACCGACAAGGTCTGGGGCATGCGCCAGGGCGCGAAGGCCTACATCACCAAGCCCTTCACCGACGCCCAGCTCACCGAGGCGATCAACGGCGCCCTCGGCGGCTGACCGCCGCCCTGATCCGCCCTGCCGAAGCCCCGCCCCGCGCGGGGCTTCTTTCGTTCCGGGCGCCGTGGGGTAGGCGGCTCTCAGGCCACGCCGCCGAAGGCCAGCGCCATCTGCCGGTAAAGCGAACGCTGGGCCTCGGTCTCGGGCTTCGGCGCGGTGATCTCGAGCTCCACGATCTGGTCGCCGGGCGGCGTGCCGGGAAGGCCCCGCCCCTTCAGCCGCAGCTTGCGTCCGGCATCGGAATCCTTGGGCACCTTGAGTTCCACCGGCCCGCCCAGGGTGGGCACCGTCACCGTGGTGCCCAGCACCGCGTCCCATGGCGCCACGGGCAGCACGTAGAGGATGTTGCGGCCATCCACCTCGAACTGCGGGTGCGGGGCATACTCCACCTCGAGCAGCACATCGCCGCCCCCGGGGCCCTGCCCGGCCAGCCGGATCACCTGCCCGGCGCGGATGCCGGCCGGGATCTTGACCTCGAGGGTGCGCCCCTCGATCTCGATCCGCCGGCTGCCGCCGGCATAGGCCGTCTCCAGCGGCACTGCGAGGGACAGCCGCAGGTCCTCGCGGACGCGGGCCTTGCCCGTGCCACGGGGCTGGCGCTGCCGCGCCCGGGCGCCGAAAAAGGCCTCGAAGAACTCGCTGAAGGCCGAAGGCCCGCCGAAATCGAAGCCTCCGGCGCCCATGCCCTCGAAGCCGGGCGGCGGCCGGAAGTCCTGGCCCGGGCGGAAGCCGCTGGCGCGCAGGGCGTCGTACTGCGCGCGCTTCTCGCGGTCGCGCAGCACCTCGTAGGCCTCGTTGATGGCCTTGAAGCGCTCCTCGGCCCCGGCCTCCTTGCTGACATCCGGATGGTACTTGCGCGCCAGCCGGCGGAAGGCCTGCTTGATCTCGGCATCGCCCGCTCCCGGGTCGACCCCCAATACGGCGTAGTAATCCTTGAATTCCATGGCGGCACCTTAATGGGGCCGGGGCCGGCAGGAAACAAGCAGCCGCACCGGGCCGGCGCGGACACCGGCATCACCGCCGGCGGCTACACTGCCCCTCCCCTTCCCACGGATCACCCCCATGACCATCGCGATCGGCGACGCCATCCCCCAGGCCACCCTCAACCTCGTCAAGGACGGCATCCAGGCCATCGACACCCGCGAGTTCTTCGCCGGCCGCAAGGTGGTGCTGTTCGCGGTGCCCGGGGCCTTCACCCCGACCTGCTCGGCAAAGCACCTGCCGGGCTTCATCGAGCATCTCGACGCCTTCCGCGCCCGTGGCATCGACGTGGCCTGCCTGGCGGTGAACGATGCCTTCGTGATGGACGCCTGGGCCAGGAGCGCCTGCGTGCCCGAGGGCATCGCCATGCTCTCGGACGGCAATGGCAGCTTCGCCCGCGCCCTCGGGCTGGAACTGGATGCCAGCGCCTTTGGCATGGGCATCCGCGCCAAGCGCTTCGCGCTCTATGCCGAGGATGGCATCGTGCGCCAGCTGCACGTCGAGGCCCCCGGCGAGTTCCGGGTGTCTTCCGCCGAGTACGTGCTGGAGCACCTGCCGGCCTGAGGCCGGTCCCTCAGCCGCGGCCGTGCTCCGGAGGCGGGGGTGGAGGGGCGCCCTCGGGCATCCCGCGCCCCGCCTCGCGTTCGAAGGATTCCGCCTCGTACCACAGGGCGTGCTTGAGGAAGGCGTACTGCGCCATCACCACGGCGGCGATGAAGCCGGCCCAGCCGTCGAGGAACAGGCGCTTGAACAGGAAGGCCCGCAGGAAGACGAAGGGCGGATAGAGCAGCATCATCCAGGGCCGTGCGCGCCGGCCGCTGGCCCGCTTCGCCGGCACCAGCCCGGCGGCATAGGCCGAGACCTTGGCGAGCTTCACCCGCACGCTGGTCTCGCCGAAGTGGTAGAGCGGGCCGGACAGGCTGGCGACCTTGCCCTCCACCACCGGAGCGGCATGCACCGGCTCCTCGCTGATGCGGCCCCGGGCGGCCTCGAACAGGCGCAGGAAGCGGTTGTGCCGCACCCCGGGGTGGCACATGCGCCAGAAGCGCTGCTCATGACGCGGGAACCGGTAGCCCGCAGCTTCCGGGGCGCCCGCCATCAGCGCCCGCACCTCGGCCTGGGCCCGGGGCGAGAGCGCCTCGTCAGCGTCGAGCAGCAGCACCCAGGGGTGGCGGCAGAGTTCAAGCGCCCGCTGCTTCTGCCGGCCATAG
Organism: Silanimonas lenta DSM 16282; assembly: GCF_000429065.1. GTDB lineage: Bacteria > Pseudomonadota > Gammaproteobacteria > Xanthomonadales > Xanthomonadaceae > Silanimonas > Silanimonas lenta. Next base: position 319,469 of record NZ_AUBD01000001.1, read on the forward strand.
CCGAGGAAGGGCTGGTGCTCGATGCGCGCTCCGTGGCGCCGGGCGATCTCCAGCGTCTCGTCGCGGCTGCCGGAGTCCAGCACCACGATCTCGTCGGCGAAGGCCACCGAGGCCAGGCAGGCCTCGAGGGTACGGGCGTTGTTGAACGTGGTGACGAAGACCGAGAGCGCGGGCATGGCCGGGCGCTCAGGGCTGGGGAGCGGCCGCCTCCGCCGGCGCGACCGGCAGGCTGGCCGCCAGCCGGGTGGCGGCGGCCACCCGGCGGGCCGGCAGCATGTGCATCACCATGTCGGCCATGTCGAAGCCGAAGCCCCGGCCCTGGGAGCGGGCCATGGCGGCGAGATCGAGATCGACGTAGCCCATGGGCCGGCCCTCGGCGTCGAAGGCCAGGCCCGGCATGCCATCCACCAGCAGCGAGCTGCGCGGCACCCGGGTCTCGCCGAGGATCATGCCGGGGCGCACCAGCGGCACCGCCCCCCACTCGTCGGAGGTGCGCAGCAGGGTGTAGAACACCCGGCCGGGAGCCGGCTGCGAGAGGCTGCCAAAATCGATGTAGGGCTGGCCGCTCGCCCCGCGCACCCGCAGCCAGGCAAGGCCGAGCTCGGTATCGCGGGTCACGAGGTCGGCCACCCGCCACTCGTCCGAGCCCGGCAGGCGCACGCGGAACTCGCTGGCATTGGCCACGATCGCGCCGGCCGGCCCGCGGCCACCGGCAAGGGCGCTGAGGTCGAGGCTCACTGCGCGGCCGGATACCAGCACCAGGCCGTCGGCGCTCACCAGCACGCCCTGGGTGCGGTCCTCGTTGCGCTGTTCCTGCCCGCCGGCGGAAACGGTGACCACGTACTTCACCGGCACCACGCTGGCGGCGCGCTGCTCGACCAGGGTGCGGTAGGCCGCGGTGTAGTCGCTGCGGGGCTCGGTCTCGGCGGCGCGGGCAAGCGGCGAGACGAGGACCGAGGCGGCGAGGAGAAGGGCGAAGGGCTTCATCGGGGAGACTCCGGGATCCAGCGGCGTTCAAGGTGGACGATACGCCGGTCGCCCCGGCGGAGGATCTCGAGGGGCACGCGCTCGCCCTCGGCCAGGGCGGCCTCCAGCGCCGGGCGCAGGGCATCGAGGCCATCGACGCGCCGCCCACCGACCCGCAGCAGCACGTCGCCGGCCTGCAGGTGGGCAAGGCCGGCGGCGCCGCCGGCTTCCACGCCCTGCACCACCACGCCGGCCTGGTCCATCGGCAGTTCGCGCTCCACGCGGTCGTGGAACCCGAGCTCGCGGAACTGCGCCCGCAGCAGGGAGAGTTCGAGGCTGCGCAATCCGGCCTCGGGCACCGGCGAGGGCCCGAGGGTGACCCGCCACTGCCGCGGCTGGCCGTCACGGTAGCCCTCGAACAGCACGGCATCGCCGATGGCCGATTCGCGCACCCGCTGCTCGAAGAGCTCGGCCCGGGTGTCGTTCAGGGCCTCCAGCGGGGCGCCGTCGAGCGCCGTGAGCAGATCGCCCACCCGGGCGCCGGCCTTGCCAAGGGCGCTGCCCGGATAGAGCCGGGTGATGCGGAAGCCGGGCGCCGGAAGACCGAGCAGGGTGGCCAGGGAGGCAGGCACGGGCTGTACCTCCACCCCGGCCCAGGCCTTGGGCAGCTCCGGCAGCGGGTCGCGCTGGCGGTCCTGCCAGTTCGGCGTGAGCGCCGACAGCCGCCGTTCGCCGCCGGCGAGGTATTCGAGCACCACCGGCTTCGCCGGGCGCCGGGAGCGGGCCCAGGGCGCGAGATCGGCCGGCGTGGCCACCGCCGTACCGTCCACCGAGAGGATCACCGCACCGGCCGGCAGCGGCGGGCGCGCCGTGGCCGCCGGGCCGCCGGGCCGCAGGCTCGTGACCAGAAGCCCGCTCGATACCGGCAGGCGGCGCTGGCGGCCCATGGCCGGAGTGAGCGCCTGCACGGCGATGCCGAAGGGAGCGAAGGCCGCGCTCTGTCCGCGCGGCTCCGACACCGGCTCCGGCACCAGCCGCAGGCGGCGCTCGCCACGGCTGCCGGCGAGATGGAGCTCCACCGCGCGCCCCGGCGGCAGCTCGGCGAGTCTGCGCTGGATGGCGGGCACGTCCACCCCCTGCGGGGCATCGACCGCCACGCCGTCGATGGCGAGCAGGCGCTCGCCCGGCTGCAGCCCGGCGCGGGCCGCCGGACCGTCGGCCTCCACGGCATTGACGAAGACGCCGCGCGTCTCACCGCTGCCACGCAGAGAACGCAGGCGCAGGCCGAGGCTGCTGCGGCGCACGCGCCCCTCGGCGATGAGCTGGCGGCTGACGGCTTCGGCCTCCACGGCCGGGATGGCGAAGGCCAGATCGCCCCCGAACAGCATGCCGCGGGTATTCACGCCGACGATACCGCCCTCGAGATCGACAAGCGGTCCGCCGGAATTGCCCGGCGCGATCGCGGCATCGTGCTGGATCCAGGCGTAGTAGCGGCCGGTGGGCAGGTCCTGGTCGATGCGATCCTCGTACTCGGCCTCGTCGCCGAACAGCGAGACGAGCAGGCGCCGCGGATTGTTCACGACCCCCACGCTGAGCGAGTTCGACAGCCCCCAGGGCGCGCCCATCGCCAGCACCGTCTCGCCCGGCCGCAGGGTCTGGCGCGGCGAGAAGCGGGCATGCGGCATCGGCCGCGGCTCGCCCTGCACTTCCAGCACGGCAAGATCGGTGGCGGCATCCTGACCGACGAGCCGCGCCTCGCGCTCGCGGCCATCGCCGAATACCACGCGGAAGCTGCGGCCGCGGTCGGTGACATGGGCATTGGTGAGCACATGCCCATCGGCGCTGATCACCGTGCCGCTGCCGCTCGAGACACTGAGCTTGGGCTCGCCGTTCTCGAAGTCCTCGCGCACCACGAGGATGCTGACCACGTGCGGCATCACCGCGTCGCGGGCACGGGCGACGAGGGCATCGGCAGGCTCGCCGCGACCGACGGACGCGGCCTCAGGTAGGGTTTCGCCCTCGGTCGGCCGGGCTGCCAGCGTGCCGCCCAGCAGCAATGTCACTCCCAGCAGCAGGCAGCGCGCACGACTCATACGGCGGAATCCGGCGTGGTCACGGCCTCGGCGCCCTCGCCCGGCTCGCCGCCCTCGCCCTCCACCACCTCGATCGACTCGAGCGCGATCAGGCGCTCGCCGGGGGCCACCTTCATCAGGGTCACGCCCTGGGTGTTGCGGCCCACCTGGGCGATCTCGGCGGCACGCGTGCGCACCATCGTGCCCTGATCGGAGATCAGCATCACGTCATGCTTCTCGGAGAGCTGCAGGGCGCCCACCAGCGCGCCATTGCGCTCGCTGGTCTGCAGGGCGATCACGCCCATGGTGCCGCGGCCCTTGCGCGGGTACTCGGCCACGTCGGTGCGCTTGCCGAAGCCGTTCTCGGAGGCGGTGAGGATGTCGCCCTCGCCGTCCACCACCACCATGGCCACCACGCGGTCGCCCTCGGCCAGCTTCATGCCGCGCACGCCGGTGGCGGTGCGGCCCATCGGCCGCACTTCCTCCTCGGAGAAGCGCACCGCCTTGCCGCCGCTGGCGAACAGCATCACGTCGCGGCTGCCATCGGTGACCTGCACGTCCACCAGGGCATCGCCCTCCTCGAGGTTGATGGCGATCTTGCCCTTGGCGAGGCGGAAGGCGAACTCCGAGAGCGGGGTCTTCTTCACCGTGCCGCTGCGGGTGGCGAAGAAGGCGAAGCGGTCCTCGCGGTACTCGTGCACCGGCAGCACCGCCTGCACCTTCTCGCCGTCCTCCAGCGCGATCCAGTTGACGATCGGCCGGCCACGGGCGTTCGGGCCGGCCTCGGGGAGCTGGTACACCGAGAGCCAGAACACCCGCCCGGCGCTGGTGAAGGCGAGCAGGGTATCGTGGGTGTTCACCACCCACAGCCGCTCGACGAAGTCCTCGTCCTTCACCGCCGTGGCCGAGCGGCCCTTGCCGCCACGGCGCTGCGCCCGGTAGGCCGAGACCGGCTGGCGCTTGATGTAGCCGGTATGGGAGAGCGTGACCACCACGTCCTCGGGGGCGATCAGGTCGAGGACGTCGAGGTCCTCCTCGCTGGCGCGGATCTCGGTGCGGCGGGGGTCGTTGAACTCCTCCTTCACCGCGAGCAGCTCGTCGCGGATCACCCGCAGCAGGACCTGCGGATCCTCGAGGATCTCGATAAGACCTCGGATGGTCTCCAAAAGCGCCTTGTACTCGTCGGTGAGCTTGTCCTGCTCGAGGCCGGTGAGCTTCGAGAGGCGCATCTCGAGGATCTCCTTGGCCTGCGCCTCGGAGAGCCGGTAGCCGCCCTCGACCAGGCCGAAGCCCGGCAGCAGGTCCTCGGGGCGCGAGGCCTCGGCGCCGGCGGCGGCCAGCAGGGCCGAGACCAGGCCCGGCGCCCAGGTGCGGGCGAGCATGCGCTCCTTCGCCACCACCGGGCTTTCCGAGGTCTTGATGAGCTCGATCATCTCGTCGATGTTGGCCAGCGCGACGGTCAGGCCTTCGAGGATGTGGGCGCGCTCGCGGGCCTTACGCAGCTCGAACAGGGTGCGCCGGGTCACCACCTCGCGGCGGTGGCGCACGAAGGCCTCGAGCAGCTGCTTGAGGTTGAGGGTCTGCGGCCGGCCATCGACCAGGGCCACCATGTTGATGCCGAACACCGACTCCATCGGCGTCTGGGCGTAGAGGTTGTTCAGCACCACCTCGGCCGACTCGCCGCGCTTGACCTCGATGTAGACGCGCATGCCGTCCTTGTCGGACTCGTCGCGCAGCTCCGAGATGCCCTCGATCTTCTTTTCCTTCACCAGCTCGGCGATCTTCTCGATCAGCCGGGCCTTGTTCACCTGGTAGGGCAGTTCGGTGACCACGATGGCCTCGCGGTCGTTCGCCGCCACCTCGATCTCGGCCCTGGCGCGCACCCGCACCCGGCCGCGGCCGGTGTGGTAGGCGGCGTGGATGCCGGCGGCGCCATTGATGATGCCGCCGGTGGGGAAATCCGGGCCCGGGATGTACTGCATCAGATCGGCGATGCTGGCCTCGGGATCGTCGATCAGGGCGATGGTGGCATCCACCACCTCACCGAGGTTGTGCGGCGGGATGTTGGTCGCCATGCCCACCGCGATGCCCGCCGAACCGTTCACCAGCAGGTTCGGGAAGCGCGTCGGCAGCACCGTGGGTTCGAGTTCCTTCTCGTCGTAGTTGGGCTGGAAATCGACCGTGTCCTTGTCGATGTCGGCCAGCATCTGGTGGGCGATGCGCGACATGCGCGCCTCGGTGTAGCGCATGGCCGCAGGTGCATCGCCGTCCACCGAGCCGAAGTTGCCCTGGCCGTCCACCAGCATGTAGCGCAGCGAGAAGGGCTGGGCCATGCGCACCAGGGTGTCGTACACCGCGGTGTCGCCGTGCGGGTGGTACTTGCCGATCACGTCGCCGACGATGCGCGCCGACTTGTAGTAAGGCTTGTTGCTGTGCGCGCCGAGCTCGTCCATGGCGAACAGCACGCGGCGGTGGACCGGCTTCAGGCCGTCCCGGACGTCGGGGAGCGCGCGGCCTACGATCACGCTCATGGCGTAATCGAGGTAGCTCTTGCGCATCTCGTCTTCGAGGTTGACCGGGATGATTTCCTTGGCGAGATCGGACATCGGACTCAGGCGCTGGGCGAAAGTCCCGAGTGTACCAGAACGGGGGCCGCGATGCCGGCCCGTTTTTCCAGAAAATCAATCACTTACGAGGCGAAAACGGCCCGCATCCGGGCCTCGTCGGGCCGCTCGATCAGGCCCTTCTCGGTCACGATCACGTCGATCAGCCCGGCCGGGGTCACGTCGAACACCGGGTTCCAGGCCGCCACGCCCTCGGCCACCACCCGCTGCCCGCCGGCGTACAGCAGCTCGCGGGCCTCGCGCAGCTCGATCTCGATGGCCTCGCCCTGCGGCGTGGCCATGTCCACGGTGGAGGCCGGGGCCACCACCATCACCTTCACCCCGTGGTGTTTCGCGGCGATGGCGTGGGCATAGGTGCCGATCTTGTTGGCGGTGTCGCCATTGGCGCAGATGCGGTCGGCGCCGACGATCAGCCACTGCACGGCGCCGGTCTTCATCAGGTGGGCGGCGGCGGAATCGGCGATCAGGGTGGGCGGGATGCCGTCCTGCTGCAGCTCCCAGGCGGTGAGCCGGGCGCCCTGCCCCCAGGGCCGGGTCTCGCCGGCGTACACCCTGGCGATGCGCCCTTCGGCCACGCCGGCACGGATGACGCCGAGCGCGGTGCCGAAGCCGGCAGTGGCCAGCGAGCCGGTATTGCAATGGGTGAGCACGCCGCTGCCCGGGGCGATCAGGGCGGCCCCGAGCCGCCCCATGTGGCGGTTCGCCGCCAGGTCCTCGCGGGCGATGGCCGCCGCCTCGGCGGCGATCACGGCGAGCCAGTCCGCGCCGGCGGCGCGCAGCGCGCCGCGCATGCGGCGGATCGCCCACATCAGGTTCACCGCCGTGGGCCGCGAGGCGTTCAGGGCTTCGAGCTGCGGGGCCAGCCTCCGCTCTGCCTCGGCGCCGTCGGCAGACTCGATGCCCTGCCCGGCCAGCACCACGCCCCAGGCCGCGGCAATGCCGATGGCCGGAGCGCCGCGCACCACAAGTTCGCGGATGGCCAGTGCCACCTCGGCGGCGCTGTCGCAACGCAGGTAGCTCATCTCGAAGGGCAGCCGGCGCTGGTCGAGCAGGCGCAGGTGGTCGCCCTGCCAGTCGATCGGGCGGATGCGGTCGTAGCGGTCGTAATCGATGTGGAGGCTCATGCGGCTATGCTACCCGCATGCCCCGCACCCCGACGCGAGCGACCCGCGCCCCTGCCAGCACGGCAGGCACCGAAGCCCGCCTGCATGCCGCCTCGGTACGTGCCGGCGCCGGGGCCGCCATCGGCGTGGCCCTGCACACCCTACCGCTGCTGCGACCCTTCATCCCGAAGCGCCTGATGGACGCCGCCGATGCCATGGAACCCGGCACGGTGCGGCGCGCCCTGGTGCGCACGGTCTATGAGCGCCACGGGCTGAAGCCGGCGCGCTGGGAGGTGGAGAGCGTGCTGGCGGTGGCCGAGACGCAGGCGAAGCTGAGCCCGCTCACCCGCAAGGACGGCCTGCGCGGGCTGCTGCGCGAATGGCTGCCCGCACCGCTCATCCAGCCCCTGCTGCGCTACACGCCAGTAGAGCCGCTGGTCTTGGAGACCGCGCGCGCGGTGGCCACCACCTGGGCGGCCGGGCGCTACGCCGATGCCGTATGCCGGGTGCGCAAGGCCGGCATGGACTGGCTGCCCGCACCGCTCGGCGAGGCGCTGGAGATCGCGCCCTCGAAGCTGCGTGACTTCAGCGCCGAGGCCCTGACCATGGCCCTGCCGCCGCTGAAGCTGGCCGCCGCCTGGGGCGGGCAGGTGCTGCGCGCCTCCGGGCGCGTGGCCTCGGCGGCGGCGAAGGCGGCACGCTCATCCCCTCCTGCCGCGCCACGAAAGCCGGCACGGAAACGCACACGCTAGGCAGTCGCGCAGGCTCACCAGAGCGCGAATTCGGCGCGGCAGCCACGGTCGACCCAGAGATTCCCGCGGTCCCAGCCCCAGCTATGGCCCTCGTGGCAGGCGGCCCGGGAGAGCTGCCGGTGCACGCGGATGTCGCGCACCCTGCCGACCGGGCACCAGGCCAGCCGGCCCTCGTGCGATTCGCAACGCACCACCCGCGAGGGGCTGGCGCCATACCAGTAACCCTCGCCGTAGCCGTATCCCCCGCCCCAGCCCCGGCCATGGCGCGGACCACGCCCATCGCCATACCCGCCGTCGCCGGGCCAGGAGCGCCAGCCGGCACTCTCGAACTCGGCCCGGCAGCCTTCGGCCACCCACACCCCGCGACGGTCCACACCCCAGCTCTGCCCCTCGATGCAGGGCGCCCGCGAGTGCTGGCGCACCAGCATGACCCCGCCACGGGTATCGAGCGGGCAGAACGCCACCCGCCCCTCGTGGCTTTCGCAGCGCACATGGTCGGGTTCCGGATAGCTCCGGTACTGCGCGGCAACGGCGCCGGCCGACAGGAGCGCGAGGGCCAGTACCGGGAAGACGGACGGGGAAGGAAGCAGGGCCATGGCGATTCCTCCGGAGCGGCGGGCGATGAGGGGATGGGCCACGACAGCTTCGGGCGCACGGTCTGAACCGCCAGGCAACCCGGAGGCAGGCGAAGCGGGCCGATGCCGGCCGTTCAGCCGGCGCGCCGGCTCAGGCCCGGGCGAAGTCGAAGGCCAGCACCTCGGCGATGCGCTCGGTGCCGAGCAGGCCCATCATCAGCCGGTCTACGCCCAGTGCCACGCCGGCACAGGCCGGCATGGCCGGCAGGGCGGCGAGCAGGGCCTCGTCCATCGGCGGCAGCGGAGCACCGCGCGCGGCCCGCCGCGCCAGGTCGCGTTCGAAGCGGGCGCGCTGCTCGGCGGCATCGGTGAGTTCGTGGTAGCCATTGGCGAGTTCCAGCGGCCCCAGGTAGAGCTCGAAGCGCTCGGCGAGCGGCGGGGAGCCCGGGCGGATCCGCGCCAGCGCGCACTGCGCGGCCGGCCAGTCGTGCACCACGGTAATGGCATCGCGGGCGAATCCGGGCTGCAGGCGGTGGGTCATCAGCAGGTCCAGCCAGTCCTCGCGCTCGAGGCCGGCAGGATCGATCTCCACCGGACCCAGCGCCGCCCGCAGGGTGGCAGGATCGGCGCTGTGCGGATCGAAGCCGAAGGCCTCGCGATAGAGGCTGGCGAAATCGAGCACCCGTACCGAGGCCGGCGCACGCCCCACGAGGGCCAGGGCCTGGCGCACCAGCTCGACGGTCTCGGCGGCCAGCCGGTGGTGGTCCCAGCCCACGCGGTACCACTCGAGCAGGGTGAACTCCGGATTGTGCCGGCCGCCGGCCTCGCCATCGCGGAACACCCGCCCCAGCTCGTAGCAGTCGCCGAAACCCTCGGCGAGCAGACGCTTGAGCGGAAACTCCGGCGAGGTGCGCAGCCAGCGCCGGCGCGGCCCGGCCTGCGAAGGTCCGCTGAACTCGAGATGGAAGCTGGCGATGTTGGGATCGGTGTTGCCAAAGCGGCTCAGCATCGGGGTCTCGACCTCGGTGACGCCACGCTCGGCGAAGAAGCCGCGCAGCAGGGCATAGAGCCGCGCCCGCAGCCGCAGCGCGGCGTGGCGCCGCCCCAGGTCCTCGCCGCCCTGCCCGCTCATGCCGGCGGCCAGCGCCCGTGGACGCGCAGGAAATCGAGCAGCGCGGCCTCGTCCCAGATCTCGATGCCGAGCTCGCGGGCCTTGTCGAGCTTGGCGCCGGCCGCCTCGCCCGCCACCACCAGATGGGTCTTCTTCGACACGCTGCCCGCCACCCTGGCGCCCAGGGCCTCGAGATGGGCGCCCGCCTCGTCGCGGGTCAGCGCGGCCAGCGCTCCGGTGAGCACCACGGTCCGGCCTGCCAATGGCCCCTCTGCGGCCCGCTGCGGCGGGCCTTCCGGCCAGTGCACGCCGGCGGCGCGCAGGGCGGCGATCACCTCGCGATTGTGCGGCTCGGCGAAAAAGCCGTGGAGGCGCTGCGAGACCACCGGCCCGACGTCGGGCACCGCCTGCAGTTCCTCGAGGCTGGCGGCCATCAGCGCATCGAGGCTGCCGAACCAGCGCGCCAGCTGCTTGGCCGTGGCCTCGCCGACATCGCGGATACCGAGTGCGAAGAGCAGGCGCTCCAGCGTGGTGCGACGGCTCTGGTCGATGCCGCCGAGCAGGTTCTCGGCCCAGCGGGTGGCGATCCTGCCCTGCTTCACCGTCTCCGGCGTCACGCCGTCGCGCGCGTCGGCGCGGCGCTTCATGGCGATGAGATCGTCGAGGCCGAGGCGGTAGAGGTCGGCCACCGTCTGCACATAGCCGAAGTCGACGAGATCCTCGACGAGACGCTCGCCCAGGCCCTCGATGTCCATGGCCCGGCGCGAGGCGAAGTGGATCAGCGCCTGCTTGCGCTGGGCCGGGCAGTAAAGCCCGCCGGTGCAGCGCGCCACCGCCTCGCCCTCGGCACGCTCGATGGCCGAGCCGCACTCCGGGCAGGCCGCCGGCATCACGAAGGGCGGCGAGAGCGGCGTGCCGTCACCGGCGAGCGGGCGGCGTTCGTGCAGCACCCGCAGCACTTCCGGGATCACGTCGCCGGCGCGGCGCACCACCACGGTGTCGCCCACCCGGGCATCGAGCCTGGCGATCTGGTCGGCATTGTGCAGGGTGGCATTGGTGACGGTGACCCCGCCCACCCGCACCGGCCGCAGCCGTGCCACCGGGGTGATGGCGCCGGTACGGCCCACCTGCAGGTCGATGCCCTCCAGCACGGTGAGCTCCTCCTGCGCCGGGAACTTGTGGGCGATGGCCCAGCGCGGCGCCCGGGCGACGAAGCCCATGCGCTCCTGGAGATCCCGGCGGTCGAGCTTGTAGACCACGCCATCGATGTCGTAGGGCAGTGCATCGCGGGCCGCGCCGATGCGCCGGTAATAGGCCAGCAGCCCCTCGAGGCCCAGGGCCACGTCGATCTCCGGCGAGAGCGGCAGGCCGTAGCGGCCCAGCAGGTGCAACAGGGCCGAGTGGGTGGGCGGCAGCTCGAGGCCGCGCACTTCGCCCACGCCATAGGCGAAGAAGGCCAGCGGACGCTTCGCGGTGATGCGCGGATCGAGCTGGCGCAGCGAGCCCGCCGCACCATTGCGCGGGTTGGCGAGCGGCTTCTCGCCACGCGCCAGGGCCTCGGCATTGAAGCGTTCGAAGGCGGCCTTCGGCATGTAGACCTCGCCCCGCACTTCCAGCACCTCGGGCAGCGGCAGGCCGGGCGTGCGGCGCAGGACGAGCGGAATCACCCGGATGGTGCGCAGGTTGGCCACTACGTCCTCGCCGGTGGCACCATCGCCGCGGGTGGCGCCCTGTACCAGCCGGCCCTGCTCGTAGCGCAGGCTGATGGCAAGGCCATCGATCTTCGGCTCCACCGAGAAGGCGGGCGCGGTCTCGCCGGTGGCTTCGACGACGCGGCGCACGAAGTCGGCCACTTCCCCGTCGCTGAAGGCGTTGGCGAGGCTCAGCATCGGCACGGCATGCCGCACCTCGGCAAAGGCCGGGGCAGGCGCGCCGGCCACCCGCTGGGTCGGCGAATCCGGCGTGACACACTCCGGATGCGCGGCCTCGAGCGCCTGCAGCTCGCGCATCCAGCGGTCGTATTCGGCGTCGGGGACGAGCGGGGCGTCGAGCTGGTAGTAGGCGTGATCGGCCTCGGCGATCAGCCGGCGCAGTTCGTCGATGCGATCAGGGGCGCTCATGCGGGTTGCGGCCTGGCGGGCAGCGCCCGTGGCCTTCAGAGGCGGAGGTTCTGGGCTTCGCGCCGGCGGTCGTAGGCGCGCATCTCTTCACGGATGTGGGCGATGCGCTGGCGGCCGAGCGCATTACGCTCCTCGTCGAGCAGCACCGCATCCAGCAGCTCGGCCATGCGCTGGGCGGCCGGCAGCAGGGTCTCCCAGGCATCCAGCGCCGGCAGCGGGCCCGGCAGGGTCATGAACAGGCTGACGCCCGGCGTGCGGATCTCGCCCAGGCGCGAAAGGTCGAAGGAGCCGGGCTTGACGAGATTGGCGAGGCTGAAGATCGGGCCGCGCTCCGGATGGTTGTCGTCGAGCCGGTGGAAGATGCCCATGTGGCCATAGGCGAGGCCGGCCTTCTCGCAGGCCACCACGATGTCGCTGCCATGCAGCACCTCGCCGGCGCGGGCCGCGAGGTAGAGGGTGACGATGCGGTCGAAATCGGCCTCGGGCCGCGCCCCCAGGGTCGAACGGGTGGGCGGTGCAGGCGCCGGGTCGTCGATGGCGATGCCGCGCTCGGCCTCCAGTTCCGGGCCCTCGCCGTCGGCCACGGCCAGGGCCTCGCCGAACGTGGGCTCGCGCCGTGCGGCCTCGCGCAGGGCGCCGGGAAAGCCCGAGGCGAGCTCGCGGGTGCGCTCGCTGGCGGCCTCCGGCTCGCGGCGCACGCCCTGGTCGGGCCTGCGGCGGCCGGTGAGCAGGATGACCACGATCAGCACGAGGAAGGCGCCAGCGATGGCGAGGCGCAGGATGGTGGCTTCACTCAGGCTGGACAGGTCCATCCGCGGTGCTCCGTGGCAGGGTCGCTGGGTCGGGGATGCCGCGGATTATGCCGCACCGGCGAGGCGGGTGGCCTCGGCCAGATCCACCGAGACGAGGCGCGACACGCCCGGCTCGCGCATGGTGACGCCGGCAAGCTGCTTGGCGGCTTCCATCGTGGCCTTGTTGTGGCTGACGAAAAGGAACTGCACCTTCTCGCTCATCTCGCTCACCATGGCGCAGAAGCGGCCCACGTTCGCCTCGTCGAGCGGCGCGTCCACCTCGTCGAGCAGGCAGAACGGCGCCGGGTTCAGGCGGAAGATGGCGAATACCAGCGAGACCGCGGTGAGCGCCTTCTCGCCGCCCGAGAGCAGGGTGATGTTGGAGACGCGCTTGCCCGGCGGGCGGGCCATGATCGCCACGCCGGTGTCGAGCAGGTCCTCGCCGGTGAGCTCGAGATAGGCGTGGCCGCCGCCGAACAGGCGCGGGAACAGCTCCTGCACGCCGGCATTGACGCGGTCGAAGGTCTCCTTGAAGCGGCCGCGGGTCTCGCGGTCGATCTTGCGGATCGCCTCCTCGAGCTGCTCCAGCGCCGCCACGAGGTCGGCGTTCTGGGTATCGAGATAGGCCTTGCGCTCGCTCTGCTCGGCGTATTCCTGGATGGCGGCGAGGTTCACCGGCTCCAGGCGGCGCATCCGCCCTTCCAGCTCGGTGAGGCTACGCGCCCAGGCGGCGGCATCGGCGCCGTCCGGCAGGCCGGCCAGCACCGCCTCGAGTTCCAGGCCGGCATGGGCGATCGCTTCGGCCTGCTGCTGCGCCTTGAGCTCCAGGGCCTGCGCCTCCATGCGCCGCTGGGCGATGCGCTCGCGCTGGGCCAGCGCGGCCTGGTCGCGCTGCTGGCGCCTGTGCTCGTAGCCGCGCAGTTCCTGCTCGATGCCATCGAGGGCGGCGCGGGCGGCGGCGAGATCCTTCTCGGCGATCAGGCGCTGCTCGAGCAGCAGCTGGCGCTCGCCGTCGAGGGTATGGATCGGGGTATCGCCCTCCTGCAGCTGCGCGGCGAGCTCGTCGCGGCGGCTGGCGAGCTGCCCCTGCTGGGCGCGCAGGCGGGAGAGCGACTGGTTCAGGGCATTGATGCGGGTGCGCTGGGCCTCGAGCGCCAGCGCCAGCTGGTGGGTGGCCTCGCGGGCTTCGCGGGCGGCGGCCCGGGCTGCCTCGCGCTGCTCGGTGAACAGCCGCCGCTCGTTCTCCAGCATGCCGCGCTGGACCTCGAGCTCGCCCATGCGCTCGGTCGCCACCTCGAGCCGCCCGCGCGCCTCGCGCACCTCGGCCTGGGCGGCCTCCATCGCGGCGGCGAGTTCGGCGAGCTCGGCCTCGAGGGCTGCCAGGCGCCCCTGGGCGTTCTCCAGCCGCCCCTTCTGGCTCTGCAGCTGCCCGCCCATCTCGGAGACGCTGCGATGGGCGAGGTAGAGGCTGCGCTGGGCATCCTCGCGGGCCTGCTCGGCCACCAGCAGGGCATCGCGCTGGGCATGCTGTCCCTCGACCAGGCTCTGTTCGCGGGCGGCGAGCTCGGCGATGCGCTGGCGCAGTTCCTGGATCTCGCGCTCACGGGCCAGCGCGCCCTGCTGGGCTTCGCCGCTCTTGGTGAAGCGCAGCCAACCGCGGCCTTCCCAGAGCCCGGCACGGTCGATCAGCGACTCGCCCTCGCCGAGACTGGCGCGGAATGCCGCGGCCTCGGGCGCGCCGAGGGACTCGACGGCCCGCAGCGGGGCCAGCAGGGCGCGGATGGCACGCGGCCCCTTCACCCGGGCGGCCAGGCTGTGCTCCGGCACCACGAGCCCGGAAGCATCGCCATCGACCAGGGCGACCCGGCCCTGCGCCAACCCGGGCAGGGCCTCGCGCAGGCGGCCCACGTCGTCGTGCACCACCGCTTCCAGCAGGTGGCCGAGCACGGCCTCCACCGCGGTCTCCCAGCCCGGCTCGACCTCGAGCACCTCGCCGAGGCGCGGCAGGTCGGCGAGGCCCTGCGCCTTCAGCCAGTCCAGCGCCCCGTTCTTCTCCTGCCCGAGCGCGGCATGCTGCAGGGCCTCCAGCGAGGCCATGCGCCCCTTCGCGGCCTGGGCCGCCTTGCGCACTTCGGCCAGTTCGGCCTGCTGCTGGCGCTGCCGTTCCTGCAGTTCCAGCAGGGCAGCCTTCTTCGCCTCCAGCTGCTCGGCGAGGGTATCGAGCTGGGCACGCCGGGTCTCGTGCTCGAGGGCCAGGGCGTCCATGGCCTCACGCAGGGCCGTCACGTCGAGACCAGCGCGCTCGGTGGCCAGGGCCTCGCGGCGGCGGTTGGCCTCCAGCGACTGGCGCTCGAGAAACTCGATCTTGGTGCGCTCGACCTCGGCCGCCCGCGAAGCCTCGGCATAGGCCCGGGCATAGTCGTCCCAGCGGCGCTGCCAGTCGGCGAGCCGCGCCTCGGCCTCGCGCAGCACCTCCTGGCGCTCGGCGTCGCCTTCGCGCAGGGCCTCCAGCCGCGGCTCGGCCTCTGCCACCTGCGCCTCGAGCTGCGCGAGTTGGGCGGCATCGCCCTCGATGTGGCGTAACACTTCGGCCAGTGCCTCGTCGGCCTCGGCGCGGGCGGTCTCGAGGCGGCGCTTCAGCTCGCGCTGGTGCTGGATCTGCTGTTCGACGCGGGCCAGCTCGCCACCGATGCGATAGCTCTCGGCCTGCGCCCGGCCGAGCGCCTGGCTGGCCTCGGCATGCTGCTCGCGGGTGAGCTCGCCCTGCTCCTCGGCGGCGCGCTGCTCGGCCAGCAGCCCCTGCAGCGCCGTCTCGTCCTCCAGCAGGGCGGCGTGCAGGGCCTCGGCCTCGCGCTGCAGGCGGCGGTACTCGAGCGCCTTCATCTGGGCGTCCTTCTCGCGGTGTTCGGCCTGCAGGGCCTGGTACTGCTCGGCGGCACGGGCCTGGCGCTTCAGGTGCTCAAGCTGCTTGTCGATCTCCTCGCGCAGGTCGTTCAGGCGGTCGAGGTTGTCGCGCGTGCTCTTGATCCGGTTCTCGGTCTCCCGGCGCCGCTCCTTGTACTTGGAGATGCCGGCCGCCTCCTCGAGGAACAGCCGCAGCTCCTCGGGCTTGGCCTCGATCACCTGCGAGATCATGCCTTGCTCGATGATCGAGTAGCTGCGCGGCCCGAGGCCGGTGCCGAGGAAGAGATCGGTGATGTCGCGGCGGCGGCAGCGCGCGCCATTGAGGAAGTAGCTGCTCTGGCCGTCGCGCGAGACGCTGCGCTTCACCGAGATCTCGTTGTACTTGGCGAACTCGCCGCCGATCGCCTGGTCGCTGTTGTCGAAGATCAGCTCGACCGTGGCCTGCGAGACCGGCTTCCGGGAGGAGGAGCCGGAGAAGATCACGTCGGTCAGGGAATCGCCGCGCAGGCGGCTGGCCGAGCTCTCGCCCATCACCCAGCGCACCGCGTCGATGATGTTCGACTTGCCGCAGCCGTTCGGACCGACGATGCCGGTCATGTTGGTGGGCAGGTGCAGCGTGGTCGGGTCGACGAAGCTCTTGAAGCCGGCGAGCTTGATGGTGGACAGGCGCATGCGCGGGGCGGGGGCCGGATCGGACGGCCGGTCAGTCTAGCGGCTCGCCCTCGCCGGGGGCGAACGCCCGGATGGCGAGGGCATGGATGTCCGTCTCCATCAGGCTTCCGAGCGCCGCGTAGACCAGGCGGTGGCGGGCCAGCGGCCGCTGGCCGCGGAAGGCCTCGCTGACGAGGCGGACGGCGAAATGCCCCCGCCCGTCAGCCGCCCCGGCATGGCCGCGGTGGCGGTGGCTCTCGTCCTGCACCTCGAGCTCGAGCGGGGCCAGGGCGGCCCGCAGCCGCGCCTCGATGGCCGCCACGCGCTCCTCCGGCCTCATGGCAGCACCGGCTGGAAAGGCAGCACCTCGACCGCGGCATAGACCCCGGCGGCCACGTAGGGATCGGCCTCGGCCCAGGCCCGGGCGGCGGCCAGGTCCTCGAAGGCGGCCACGATCAGGCTGCCCTGGGCCCCGCCCTCGGCCGGCGGTACGCCGTCCCGGGCCGGCAGCGGACCGGCCAGCACGAGCCGCCCCTCGGCACGCAGGGCCTCGAGGCGGGCGAGATGGGCCGGACGGGCCACGGCACGGCGCTCGGCCGTCCCCGCGGCATCGCGTCCGAGGATGAGGTAGTGGCGGGTAGGAATTGCGCTCGTCGGCATCCGTCCAGTGTAGCGGGCGGCAGGCCTTGGGCTAGACTGGCCGGAAGACGTCTTCCCCCCTGCCCTGCCTCCTGCCGGGAGCCTCCGAATGCCGTCCTTCCGCACCCCGCTCCGCCCCCTGCTCCTCGCCTTCCTGGCAAGCCTCGCCGCCTCCGGCGTGGCCGCCGAACCGCTTGCCTACTCCGCGGTGGGCGGCCAGGAGATCGCCCTGCCCCGCGACCTCGGCCCGGTGAACACCCTGCGCCTCGTGCAGCTGCGCTGGTCGCCCTATGCCGGGCGCAAGGCCCGCGTGGCGGTGAGCAAGATCGACAACACCTCGACCGTGGCGAGCTACACCGCCATGGACCAGTACGGCTCGAGCAACATCGAATGGGCCTACCGCACGGTGCCGGTGAACGGCATCGAGGCCATGATCACCGATGCCCTCAACCAGAGCGGCCGCTTCCGCCTCGTCGAGCGCCAGGCCATCGGCAACGTGCTGCAGGAGCAGGACTTCGGCGCCAGCGGCCGGGTGGCCACGCCCTCGGCGGCCGGCATGGGCCAGATCCTCGGCGCCGAGTACCTCGTGGAGGCGGTGATCACCGCCTACGACCCGGGCACCAACGCCCAGACCACCAACCTGGGCGGCCTGGCGAACGCCTTCGGCGGCAGCCGCCTGGGTGGGCTCGGGGCGCTCGCCAGCGGCGTCAACGTGAAATCCGGCTCGGCCTCGCTCGGCATGAACATCCGCCTGATCGACGCCACCACCAGCGAGGTGGTGTTCACCAAGCAGATCGAGCGCACGGTGACGGAATCGGGCATCGCCTTCGGCGGTCTTGCCCTCGGCGGCGGTGGCGCCCTGGGGGGCTTCGTCGGCGCCTACTCGCGCACCCCGATCGGCCAGGCGGTGATGGCCTCGATCAACGAGGCGGTGTTCGAGCTGGCCAAGCAGATCGGCGCCAAGCCGGCCACCGGCAGCATCATCAAGGTCGAGGGCAACCAGGCCTACCTCAACCTCGGCACCGGCACGGTCGACGTCGGCGACCGCCTCGCCGTGGTCCGCCCCGGCGAGGCCCTGATCGACCCCGAGACCGGCATCTCGCTCGGCGCCACCGAGACCCCGGTGGGCGAGGTGCAGGTGATCTCGGTGCAGGAGCGCTTCAGCATCGCCTCGGTGAGCAGTGGCGGCCGTCCGCAGGCCCGCGACCGGGTGCGCTCGCTCGCGCCGCCCGAGCCGATCGAGTTCGGCCCGATGGTGGACGAACTGGCCAAGAAGCCGGCCGCGCCCCGCCGTTGAGCGGCATGCAGGCACTGGCGATGCCCGGGACGCGGCCCTAGGTGGTCCGCGGCGATGCCCAGCGGCTGGAGGTCCATCCCGCCACGCCGCATGCCCGCCACATCGACCGCGCCGCCCGCGCGCTGGAGGGCGGCGGCCTGGTGCTCTGCCCCACCGATGCCGGCTATGCCCTCGTCTGGGCCCTGGACGGCCTCGCGGCGGAGGAACGGGTGCGCCGCCTGCGGCAACTGGACAAGCACCATCCCTTCACCCTATGCTGCCGGTCCATCAGCGACGCCAGCCGGTTTGCAAGGCTCGATGATCCGGCCTTCCGCCTGCTGCGCCGCCTGAGCCCCGGGCCGGTCACTTTCGTCCTGCCGGCTTCCGGCCAGCTTCCGAACCGCTTGAAGCAGGGCAGCCGAAGCAAGCGGCGCGACATCGGCATCCGTATCCCCGGCCATCCCGTCGCGCAGGCGCTGCTGGAGGCCTCGGGCGGCGTGCTGCTGTCCGCCACGCCAAGGCCGCCCGGGATGGACGCCGACGAGGCCGCCTTCCTCGGACACGAGGCCGAGGAAGTCGCCGGGCACTGGCTGCAGGCGGTGGACGTGATGCTGGATGCCGGCCACTGCGAGCCCGGGCCGACCAGCATCATCGACTGCACCGGCCCCACCCCCGAGGTGGTCCGCCAAGGATTCCAAGCCGTGGACGCCGGCTGACCCCGGCCCCATTCCCGCCACCCAGTGCCCCGGAGGGCCCGTGGTCCCCAGCGACAGCGTGCCGAGCACCGCCGACGTCTTCCCGACGCCGCCGCAGCAGCAGGAAATGCCGCTGGCCATCGTCCACGGCCAGCCGATCCTGCAGATGCCGCAGGATCTCTACATCCCGCCGGATGCGCTCGAGGTGATCCTCGAGGCCTTCGAGGGCCCGCTCGACCTGCTGCTCTACCTGATCCGCCGGCAGAACCTCGACATCCTCGACATCCCGGTGGCCGAGATCACCCGCCAGTACATCGGCTACATCGAGGTGATGCGGGAACTGCGCTTCGAACTCGCCGCCGAGTACCTGGTGATGGCCGCCATCCTCGCCGAGATCAAGTCGCGGATGCTGCTGCCGCGCCCGCCGGCCGAGGAAGGCGTGGAGGCCGACCCGCGCGCCGAGCTGGTGCGCCGGCTGCAGGAATACGAGCGTTTCAAGAAGGCGGCCGAGGATCTCGACGCCCTGCCCCGGCTGGAGCGCGACACCGTGGTGGCGCATGCCGATCCTGGCGAGCGCTCGCTGCGCAGCGAACCGCCCCGGGTGGAACTGCGCGAGATGCTGCTGGCCCTGCGCGACGTCCTGAAGCGCGCCGAGCTGTTCAGCCGCCACGCCATCAAGCGCGAGGCCCTGAGCGTGCGCCAGCGCATGGGCGAGGTGCTGGGGCGGCTCTCGGCGGATGCCTTCACCGGCTTCACCACCCTGTTCGAGCCGGCGGAAGGGCGGCTGGGCGTGGTGGTGACCTTCCTCGCGATCCTCGAACTGGCCAAGGAGCGTCTGATCGAGATCGTGCAGGAGGCGCCGCTCTCCCCGATCTACGTGCGGGCGCTCTCCGAGCGCCTCGACAAGGACGGCGGCCCGGCCGCCGGCATGGAAACCGGCGACGGAGATGCCGGGCCCGCCCTCCCCGCCGATGGCGACGATGGCCTCGCCACGGCCTGATCCTCTTTCCTGCGTGACGATGAGTACCGAAGACCTCCCTGCCGACTTCGCCCTCGAGCCGCCGCCGAAGGAAGTACCGCTCGCCGACGGACGCCTGGTGGAGCGCATCGTCGAGGCCGCCCTGCTGGCTTCGCCGCAGCCGCTCACGCTGGCCCAGCTCTACGCCCTGTTCCCGGAGGACGAGCCGGCGCCGCGCGGCAGCATCGAGCAGGCCATCGCCGCCCTGCAGGAGGCCTGCGCCCAGCGCGGCGTGGCCCTGGTCGAGGTGGCCTCCGGCTTCCGCTTCCAGGTGCAGCGCGAACTGCAGCCCTGGGTCTCGCGGCTGTTCGCCGAGCGGCCGCAGCGCTACACCCGCGCCACCCTCGAGACGCTCGCCCTGATCGCCTACCGCCAGCCGATCACCCGCGGCGAGATCGAGCAGATCCGCGGCGTGGCGGTGAATGCCAACATCATCAAGATGCTCGAGGAACGCGAGTGGATCCGGGTGGTCGGCCACCGCGACGTGCCGGGCCGGCCGGCGCTGTTCGGCACCACCCGCGCCTTCCTCGACTACTTCAACCTGAAGTCCCTGGACGAACTGCCGCCGCTGTCGGAGATCCGCGACATCGGCGAGCTGGAACCGCAGCTGCCGCTCGAGGCGCCCCTGCCGGTGCAGGCCCTCGCCGCGGCGATGCCGGCGGACGGCACAGCCGCGCCCGCCCCTTCCGCCCCCGGCTCTCCGGCCGGGGAAGCCGCCCCCGTCGCCGATGACGCGGGCGATACCAACGACGTCGTGACGGCGTCCGAGCCCCTCCCCGAAGAACGCGCGCCCGCCCTTGGCGATGACGCGCCCTGATCCCGATGAACGACCAGACCCAACGCAAGACCCTCTCGCTGAAGCGCGGGACCCCGCCGGCCACGCCGGCCATCGAAGAACGCCTGCACAAGGTGCTGGCGCAGGCCGGCCTCGGCTCGCGCCGCTCGCTCGAGGAACGCATCGCCCGCGGCGACGTGCGGGTGAATGGCGAAGTGGCCGAGCTGGGCCGTACCGTGCGCGGCGGCGACCGCATCGAGCTGGACGGCAAGGCCTTCGTGGCCACCGCCCTCACCGAGCCGCCGGCGGTGCTGCTCTACAACAAGCCCGAAGGCCAGGTGACCACCCGCGAGGACCCCGAGGGCCGACCGACCATCTTCGAATCGCTGCCGCGGCTGAAGGGCGCGCGCTGGATCGCCGTGGGCCGGCTCGACATCAATACCACCGGCCTGCTCCTGCTCACCACCGATGGCGAGCTGGCCAATGCCCTGATGCACCCCTCGAATGGCGTCGAGCGCGAGTACGTCTGCCGCATCCACGGCGAAGTGCCGGAAGCGGTGATCGAGCGCCTGAAGCGAGGTGTGCAGCTCGACGACGGCCCGGCGAAGTTCGACGAGATCGAGGCCATCGGCGCCAGTGAATCGCACGCCTGGTTCCGCGTGGTCATCAAGGAGGGCCGCAACCGCGAGGTGCGCCGCCTCTGGGACAGCCAGGGCTTCACCGTGAGCCGCCTCAAGCGCGTGCGCTACGGCAGCGTGGTGCTGCCGCGCGAACTGCTGCGCGGCCAGAGCATGGAGATGCCGGCCGGGCAGGTGGAGGCCCTGCGCCGCCAGTTCGGGCTGACGGACCAGGCCCCGGTGCTCACCCTGCAGCCGGTGATCGGCCAGCGCCGGGCCGCGAAACAGGCGATCGAGGTGCGCCGCGAGCAGCGCGGCCCGGCCTACGTGAATGGCGCTCTCGACCAGGAAGAGCGCGAACTGCGCCGCTTCGACCACCTCCGCGAGGAGCGCCCGACTCGGGGGCGCGGGCGTCCCGGAGGCAAGGTCTACGGCAAGAAGGGGGCCAAGGCCTTCGTCGGCCCGATGGGCGCCGACCTGCCGGTGGATGGCCGCGCTCCCCGGAACGCCGGGAAGTCGGCAGGCAAGAAGGCCTTTGGCAAGAAAGCCGGCCCGGGCAAGCCCGGGGCCGGCAAGGCTGGGCCCGGCGCCAAGCCCTTCGGTGGCAAGGGCCGCGGACCGAAGGCCGTGGCCGGCGGCGTCGACAGCGCCTCGGGAGCCTTCCGCAGCTGGTATGTGCCGGAAGGCGTGGACACCGTCTCCCGGGTGGCGCCGCCGCGCAGGCCGCGCGGCGAACGCCCCTTCGGCAAGGCCGGACAGGAAGGGCCGCGTGGCGGCCAGCGCCGTCCGGGCCGGGGCGGACGTGGTCCGCGCCTGCCCGAAGGCGCCCCGGACGTCGACTGAGGCCTTCAGTCGGCGAGCAGGGCGTACTCGCCCTTCAGGGCCACGCCGGCCATGATCGCGCCGGCGCGGCACTCGTAGGTGCCCTCGCCGCGGAACTCGACGCGGTCGTAGTTGCTCACGAGGTTCACCACCGCGTTCGCCCCCCGGGTCTTCGCCTGCTGCTGGAAGGCCTTGAGCACGGTGAGCGCGGCCCACTGGCAGGCTTCCTCGTCGCTCTTGTTGGCGGCATTGGTCTTGCGGCTGCTGGCGCCGTTGCCGAGCGCCTGTCGCACCGCCGGATGCGCCTGCCCGGCGAGGAAGAAGCGCACGCTGCCATCGAGCACGCCCTCGCGCAGGCCACGCTCCACGGTGGCGGCGAAATCGATCTCGTGGCGGGTGTTGCGGGCATCGGCGCTGCTGCTGGCGCAGGCGGCGAGAACGAGGGCAGGAAGCAGGATGGAACGCATCGGTCACTCCGTTGGGTGGTGGATGCCCTGGACGCCCCGGGGCGGGGGGATCAGGGCCAGCGGCGGAACACCAGCGAGGTGTTGATGCCGCCGAAGGCGAAGTTGTTGTTGACGACGTACTCGGTATCGATGCGACGCCCCTCGCCCACGAGGTAGTCGAGCTCGCCGCAGCGCGGGTCGGGCTCGGTGAGGTTCAGGGTGGGATGGAACCAGCCCTCGCGCATCATCTGCACGGCCACCCAGCTCTCGAGGGCGCCACAGGCGCCGAGGGTATGGCCGGTATAGCTCTTCAGGGCGCTCACCGGCAGGCGCGGCCCGAAGACGTCCTGCGTGGCCAGGCTCTCGGCGATGTCGCCATGCTCGGTGGCGGTGCCGTGCGCTGCCACGTAGCCGATGGCCTCGGGCGGCAGGCCGGCATCCTCGAGGGCGAGGCGCATGGCCTGCGCCATGGTGGCGGCGTTCGGCTGGGTCACGTGCTGGCCGTCGGAATTGGTGCCGTAGCCGACGACCTCGGCGAGGATGCGGGCGCCGCGCGCCCGGGCATGCTCCAGCTCCTCCAGCACCAGGGTGCAGGCGCCCTCGCCGATCACGAGGCCATCGCGCTTGGCGTCGAAGGGCCGCGGCGTGGCCTCCGGGGCCTCGTTGCGGCAGCTGGTGGCGAACAGCACGTCGAACACCGCGGCGTCGGTGACGTCGAGCTCTTCCGCCCCTCCGGCGAGCATTGCCACCTGCCGCCCCGATCGGATCGCCTCGTAGGCATAGCCGATGCCCTGGCTGCCGGAGGTGCAGGCGCTGCTGGTGGTGATGATGCGGCCGGTGATGCCAAAGAACACCCCGATGTTCACCGGCGCGGTGTGCGCCATCATCTTGATGTAGGTGGTGGCATTGATGGTGTCGGTGGTCTTCTCCAGCACCATGCGGCCGAAATCGCTCATCGAGGCCGGCGTTCCGGCCGAGGAGCCGTAGCTGATGCCGAGCTTGCCGGAACGCAGCAGGGGCGAGTCGAGCAGGCCGGCATCGGCCAGCGCGAGCTCGCTGGCGCGCACCGCCATCAGGGCCACGCGCCCCATGCTGCGGGTGGTCTTGCGGTTGTAGTGCGGCGGCAGTTCGAAGGGCTCGCAAGGCACGCCCATGCGGGTATTGAGGCCGTGGTACTGCGCCCAGTCGGGGAAGACCCGCACCGCATTGCGGCGGGCTTCGAGGCGGGCGCGCACGCTGGCCCAGTCGTGGCCCAGGGGCGAGAGCACGCCTGCCCCGGTGATGACGACCCGCTTCATCCGACCATGCCTCCGTTCACCGAGATCACCTGCCGGGTGATGTAGCCCGCCTCGTCGGAGAGCAGGAAGGCCGCCAGCGCCGCCACTTCCTCGGGGCGCCCGAGGCGGCGGGCCGGCACCATGGCCAGGGCCTCCTCGACGATCTCCGGACTCAGCATCTCGGTATCGATCAGGCCCGGCGCGATGCAGTTCACGGTGATGGCGCGCTTGGCGAGTTCGACCGCCAGTGCCTTGGTGGCGCCGATGATGCCGGCCTTGGCCGCGCTGTAGTTGGCCTGCCCGCGGTTGCCAACGAGGCCGGACACCGAGGCGAGGGTGATGATCCGCCCCGGGGCGCGCCGGCGCACCATCGGCATCACCAGCGGGTTCAGCACGTTGTAGAAGGCATCGAGATTGGTGTGGATGACGGCATCCCAGTCCTCGCCGCTCATGGCCGGGAAGGCGTTGTCGCGGGCGATGCCGGCATTGCAGACCACGCCGTAGTAGGCGCCGTGGGCCTCGATGTCGGCTGTGAGGGCGGCCGCGGCCGCGGCGCGGTCGGCCACGTCGAAGCCGAGCAGGCGCGCCTCGCCGCCCATCTCGCGGATGCGGCCGGCCACGGCCTCGGCCTCGGCCTGGCCGCGGCGGTAGTGCACGACCACGGCATAGCCTTCGCGGCCGAGGCGTTCGGCAATGGCGCGGCCGATGCCGCGGCTGGCGCCGGTGACGAGCACCGTGCGCCGGGAGTCGGTGGAGCTCATGGGCTGGGGGTTCCTTGCAGGAAGGCCTGGGCATCGGGCGGCTCGAACACGGAGAGCGAGGCACTGGCGATACCCTGCCCTCCTTGCTCCAGCTCGCAGCGGAACTGCCCGAGGCCGTTGTCGGAGAAGAATTCGCGCCGCACGCGGATGAGCAGCGGGCGGTCGAGCGCGATATGCGAGGGCCCGAAGGCATAGCGCCGGGTACCGAGCAGGAAGCCGATGGCCGGCGGCTCGCCGCGCCGGCGGGCCTGCCAGCCGGCCCAGGCGGCCACGGCCTGGGCCATGTATTCGAGGCCATGCCAGATGGCGATGCCCTCCGGCCTCGCGAAGGGATGGTCGAAGCCGGGCAAGGCCTCGGCCAGCACATGCTCCTCGCTGGCCTCGTGCAGGGTATGCAGCCAGCACATGCCGCGGGCATGGGGCATCAGCGGGGCGATCGGCTCGCTCATGCCGCCCCCAGAACCAGCGCGGCATTGCTGCCGCCGAAGGCGAAGCTGTGGCTGGCGACATGGCGCAGCGGCCGCGTGGCGCGCTCGCCGGGCGCGACGAAGCGCAGCGGCGGCAGGGCCGGATCCGGGTGGCCATCCCAGAGCTGGGGCAGCAGCCAGGCGTCCGGGTTGCGCGCCAGCATCAGCCAGCACAAGCCCGCCTCGATCGCCCCTGCAGCGCCCAAGGCATGCCCGGTGAGTGGCTTCGTGGAGCTCATCGGCACCTGCGCGCCGTAGAGCGCCGCGCTGACCGGCGCCTCCATCGCATCGTTCTGCGCCGTAGCCGTGCCATGCAGGTTGACGTAGTCGATGGCTTTGCCATCGAGGCCGGCGCCGTGCAGGGCGGCCTCGATGGCGAGGCGTGCGCCCCGCCCCGCCGGATCGGGCGCCGACATGTGGTGGGCATCGGCGCTCTCGCCCCAGCCGCAGAGTCGCACCGGGCCGGGCCGGCGCGAGACCAGGAACAGCGCCGCGCCCTCGCCGATGTTGATGCCGCGGCGGTTCGCCGAGAACGGATTGCAGCGCTCCTCCGACACCGCCTCCAGCGCCGAGAACCCGGCCAGGGTGAAGCCGCAGAGCGAATCGGCGCCGCCGGCGATCACCAGGTCGGCCCGCCCGCCCTGCACCAACCGGGCCGCGGTAGCCAGCGCCTTGGCGCTCGAGGAGCAGGCGGTGGAGATCACGCTCTGCGCCGCCTGCGGCAATCCAAGCACATGGGCGAGGAAGCGCGCCGGCATGCCCATCTCCTGCATCGCGTAATGGAAGTCGGCGGGCAGGCCGCCGTGGAGGTCCCGCTGCCGGAAGGCGCGCTCGGTCTCGCCGATGCCCGAGGTGCTGCTGCCGAGCACGATGGCGACGCGCTCCGGCGCCACGCCCTCCAGCGCCGCCGGCAGGGCCGCGCCGAGATCGTCCAGCGCCAGCCGCAGCAGGGCATTGTTCCGGCCGCGCAGGGGCAGCGGGTATTCGTCGAGCGTGGGCAGTTCGCCGGGCACCTCGCCCACCATGAGCCGACGCCCGAGGAAGGCCGTGGAGGGCTGCACGCCCGGCTCGGGCGCGTCACGGAAGAGGCGTGCCGCCACCACCTCGGCCCGGGGACCGAGCGCGCAGCACAGGCCGAGGGCATTGAGGTAGACCGGCGCCCGGGCCGCGGCGTTTCCGCTCATGGCGCGCCCTCCGCCGCCACCGAGCGGATCTCCAGCACGTAGCCGGCCCGAGGCCGCTCGATGCGCCAGTGCCCGGGCTCGCCGGCCCCGATCCGCGCCACCAGTGCCCTGCCCTGCCACACCGTGCGCTGCCCCTCCTGCTCCTCCACGCGCCAGCCCTGCGGGGCGGCACGCCGAAGGGCGGCGAGCGGCCAGAGCGCGAACTGCAGGTCCTGCAGCACGTCCCGGCCCCCGGGCTGCGGCGGCAGCCAGGCGGCGCGCCATTCCTCGAGCCGCTCGCCATCCCAGCGCAGGCGCAGGGCCACCTGCCCCAGCGCCAGCACGGCAAGCTGCACGGCCTCGGCATCGGCCTCCAGCAGGGCCTCGAACTGGCGCGACTCGCCGCCCCGCTCGATCCGCAGCTGCTGCTGCAGGTGCAGGGGGGCCGGCAGCTCGCGCGGCGAGAGCGGCCATGGCGCCCCGCCCCGCGGCGCACTGGCACAGGCCGCCAGCAGCAGCGCGCACAGGCCCGCCAGCAGGGCGGAGGCCGGCAGGCGGCAGGGGGCGCTGGCGGCCGGAGGCTTCAGCGGCTGCACAGCTCCTCCAGCACGGCAAGGCGGCGCTTGGTGTCGGCGACGTAGGGATTCGACGGGTCCCAGGCGTAGCCGGCGAGGATGGCGCTGATCATGCGGCGGATGTCGGGCGAGGGCGTGGGGTGGAAGATGATGTTCTGGAAGCCGCCCGCGTACCACGACTCGACGAAGGCGCGGAACGTATCCACGCCGCGGCGCAGCGGGTCGGCATAGTCGGCCTGCCAGTCCACCGCCTCGCCGCGCGCCTGGCGCTCGAGGCAGGTGGCCGCGAGATGCGCCGACTTGAAGGCGATGGTGACGCCGGAGGAGAACACCGGGTCGAGGAACTCGCCGGCATTGCCGAGCAGGGCGAAGCCCGGGCCCCACAGCGAACTGACGTTGGCCGAGTAGCCGATGATCGAGCGTGCCGGCGTATCCCAGGTGGCGTTGGCGAGCAGGGCACGCAGCCCGGGCTCTTCGGCGACGATGGCCTTGAGGCGCTCGGTCTCGGTGCCGGCATAGCGTTCCAGCACCTGGGTCTCGGCCACCACGCCGAGCGAGCAGCGCCCGTTCGAGAAGGGAATGGTCCAGTACCAGATGTCGCAGTGCTCGGGATGCACGCTGATCAGGATCTTGTTGCGGTCCCAGCTGCCCGGCGCGGTGCCGTCGGCGACGTGGGTGAAGATCGCCCCGCGCGCGGGGAAGCGCGAGGGCGTCTCGAGCTTCAGCAGCCGCGGCAGGATGCGCCCGAAGCCGCTGGCATCGAGCAGGAAGCGGGCCTGCACCTGGTAGACCTCGCCCTGCGTTGCGCCCTCGCTGTTGTCACGCACGGTGACGATGGGCGAGCCACCGTTCAGGTCGACCGCCATCACCTCGTGGCGGTAGCGCACCCGGGCCCCGGCGCGCTCGGCGGCATCGGCCAGCACCTTGTCGAAATCGGCGCGCTGCACCTGGTAGGTGGTGCCCCAGCCGGGGCTGAACTTGTCGCGGAAATCGAAGAAGGTGCGCTGGTCGCCACGCACGAAGGCGGCGCCGTTCTTGTACTGGAAGCCGGCCTCCACCACGTCCTGCAGCATGCCGGCAGCCTCGATGAACTGCATGCTCTGCGGCAGCAGGCTCTCGCCGATGGAGAAGCGCGGGAACTGCTCGCGCTCGAGGATCAGCACCTCGCGGCCCTGCTTGCGCAGCAGGCCGGCGGCCACGGCGCCGGCCGGACCGGCGCCGATGATCAGGATGTCGGCGGTTTCATGACGCATGGAAAGGATCCCTGGAACGGAGGAGGAGCGCCGCATCCCGCGGCGGTGGACGGAACAGCGGGGAGAGCGCCCAGACCGCCCCGACGCCGACCAGCATGGTCAGGCCGAAGCCGTGCAGGGCCGGGGTCTGCGAAAGCGCGAGCAGGCCGAAGGCGAGCAGCGTGCTCGCCGCGCCCAGCGACACGGCAAGCCAGCTGGCACCATCGTCCTGATGCTCGAGCAGGAAGATGCCGTAGTCGATGCCGACGCCGAGCAGCAGCATCAGGGCCAGCACGTTGAACAGCTGCAGGGGCTCGCCGAGCAGGCCCTGCACGCCGAGCGCCAGCGCCCCGGCGAGCAGGGTCGGCAGGAGCGCCCGCCAGGCGCGGCGGCCGAAGCGCAGCCACAGCAGCAGGGCCACGCCGGCCACGCCCAGCGCCAGCCAGCCCTGGATCTGCACGCGGTAGCGGGCGAGCAGCTCTGAGTACTCGGCGCTGCGGTCGACCCAGCGCACGCCCTCGCCGGCGAGCGCCGCGAGCGCCGGCAGGCTTTCGGGGCCGATGCCGGAGACCCGCACCAGGCTGGCCACGCGGCCCTCCTGCTCGCCGAGCCACAGGGGGCGCTCCGCCTGCGACAGCGGCGAGGCCAGCCAGTCATGGAGCCCGAGCGCGGCCTCGGGGCCGTCCGCGGCATCGGCGGCGGGGGCCGGCAGCGGCTGGCCCAGGGCTTCGCCCAGGCGCTGGCGCACGGCCGATTCGAGTGCGGCCACCACCTCCCGGTCCTCGCGCTGGCGCTGCGCCGAAGGCACGGCCTCGGCCAGCGCCTGCCAGCCACTCAGCAGGCCCTCATGGCGAAGCCGGCGTAGCCCCTCGATGAGCGCCTCCTCGCGCTGCAGCAGGGCTTCGGTGTCCGCGGCCTCGACGAGGAAGAACTGCGCCGGGCTCGGCAGGTCGAGCAGCCGGGCCAGCGCCTGCTGCTCCTCCAGCACGCCCGCCGGCACGCCCTGCAGCGCGCGCAGCTGGTCGTCGGCCCGCAGCTGGAACAGGCCGGCGATGGCGATGGCCAGCGTGCCCAGCAGCAGCGCCGGGGCGAACCGGCGCGAAGCCCAGCCCCCTCCGCCAAGCCGCGGCCAGGCGGCGAGGCTTTGCGACACCCGGCGCGAGAGCCCGGACGGCGCCGGGGCCCGCTTCGGCCACAGCGGGAACCAGCAGGCCACGGTGAGGAAGGCCGCCAGTAGGCCCACCGCCGAGAACAGCGCCATCTGCCGCAGGCCCGGAAAAGGCGCGAGGCCGATCGCGGCATAGGCGAGCACGCTGGTGGCAAGAGCGAGCAGCAGGCCCGGCAGCAGGTGGTCGAGCTGGGCGATGCCCGGGCGCGCGGGGTCGCCCTGCCGGGCAGCAAAGTAATGGATGCCGTAGTCCTCGGCCACGCCGACGAGGCTGGCGCCGAAGACCAGGGTGAGCACATGCACCTCGCCGAACACCCAGCCGGTGACCACCAGGGCGGCGCCCACGCCGACCAGTAGGGAGCTGCCCACCAGCAGCACCGGAAGCGGGCTGCGGAAGCACAGGGCGACGAGCAGCACCACGGCCAGCAGGGAGCCAAGGCCGATGGTGTTCATCTCGGCGGCCGCCTGCGCGGCGGCGGCCTCGGCGATCAGGGGCACGCCCGCCGCCAGCAGGGCCACCGGCGCGCCATCGAGGGCGGCGATCCGCTCCCGCGCCTCCTTGACCGCCCCGGCCAGCGGGCTTCCCCCATCCACCCGGAACGCGCCCCCGGCATGGCGGAAGCGCAGCAGCACGGCCTCGCTCCCGTCCGCGAACGACCGCTGCCACTCGCCCTGGGTGAACGAGAGCCCGCGCGCCCGCGCCTGCCACCAGGCCGAGGCGAGGCCCAGCGGGTCTTCGAGCACGCCCGGCCCCGGCGCGAACGCGAGCGGCGAATAGAGCCGCGCCAGGGCGGCCTCGGCCCAGTCCTCCGCCGGCCGCGAACGCAAAGGCTCGCGCAGGGCCTCGGCCACCAGCCCGCGCTGCCAGGGGCGCAACACATCGAGGGCCCCGGCCGCCGGCAGGGCCGCGACGAGCTCCTCGAGCGGCAGGTGGCGCTCGTGCAGCACCCCGCGCAGGACCGCAGCCGCCTGCCGCGCCGCCGCTGCATCGGAGGAGCGCAGCAGGAACAACAGCTCGCCCGTGCCCTGCCCGGCCACCGCCTCGGCGGCCTGGGCGATGCGGGCATCGCGCTGCTCCGTGGGCAGCAGCGCCAGTACGTCGGTGTCGAGCGCCGGCGCGCGCAGGAACTGCCAAAGCCCGACGGCCAGCGCCAGCACGGCCAGGCCCCAGGCGGCGGCCAGCCCCTGCTGCCAGCGGTGGCGCCCGGCCTCAGTCAAGGGCGCGGCGCTCGGCGTCCCCTGCCACCGGCAGGGTGCGGGTGTCGTGGAAGCGCAGGCGCACTTCGGCGCCCTCGCGTTCCTCGAGGCGGAGGCGCTCCACCTGCGCAGCGCCCTCCACCGCGATGCGGCGGAAGGCCGCGGCCAGCAGGGGGTCGCTCGGTGTCAGCACGAGGGCCCAGGCGCCCTCGCGCGGCGCAGGGGCCTCCTCCACCACGAAATGCTCCGCCAGGGCCTTGCGGTCGGCCGAGAGCAGGGCCTCCAGCAGCGACTGCAGCAGCCGCGCCAGGCCCGCCCCGGCTTCTGCCCCCGGGGCCTGCTCCCGCCCCTCGGCATCACGCAGGCGCAGCCGGCCGCGCTGCAGGATCGTGGTGCTGGGGAAAGGCGCCCGCACCTCCCAGCGCAGGCCCTCCCCGCGCACCAGCAGCAGTTCGCCCTCCGAGCGCAGCGGCTGGCGGAAGCCCGGCAGCCGGCGCTCCTGCACGAAGCCGGCGCGAAGCACGGCGGCCGGCGATACCGGCAAGGCGGACGCCACCGGCTCCGTGACCGGCGGCGACGCGGCCGCCCCTGCCAGCGGGCAGAGCAGGAGCGCGGCGAGCAGCGCCGACGCACGACGGCTCATCCCGCCACCCCCAGCCGCTCGCGGAACACCGCCGGTGTCACGAGTTGCAGCTCGCCGCTGGCGAGTTCCACCGCCACCTGCAGGGTATGCGCCCGGGTGTGCACGAGGCCGCTTGCGCGGTCGCGGATCAGGTAGTCCACCCGCAGGCGGTTCTCCCATTCGGTGATGCGCGCCTCCACCTGCAGGGCCTGCCCGTACCGCAGCGGGCGGATGTACTTGGTGCGCAGGTCCACCACCGGCCAGGCATAGCCGCTGTCGCGCATCTGCTCGTAGTCGTAGTCGAGGCGCTGCAGCAGGGCGCAGCGGGCGATCTCGAAGTACTTGAAGTAATGGCCGTGCCAGACGATGCCCATCGGGTCGAGGTCGTGGAAGGCCGGGCTCAACTCGACCACATGGCTCCACTCAGGACGCATACAGCCTCCAGGCACGCTGGCGGATGGCGGCGACGAGGGCGGACAGTTCGCCATCGAGCGCGCGGTCCTCTTCGATCAGGGGAATGCGTTCCTCGAGCTCGGCCTGCATGGCGGCCAGCGGCGCCGGCAGGGCATGGCCGGGCTCGAGGCGCTGGCGGAGCGCCACGCCCTGGCGGGCGGCCAGCAGCAGGGCCGCGGCCACCTGCTCGGAAAGCTCGAGCACGCGCAGGCAGTCGCGGGCGGCGATGGTACCCATGCTCACCTTGTCCTGGTTGTGGCACTCGGTGGAGCGCGAGAACACCGAGGCCGGCATCGTCTGCTTCAGGGCCTCCGCGGTCCAGGCCGAGACGCTGATCTGCACCGCCTTCAGGCCATGGTTGATCGCCGCCCGCG
This sequence comes from Silanimonas lenta DSM 16282, assembly GCF_000429065.1. GTDB lineage: Bacteria > Pseudomonadota > Gammaproteobacteria > Xanthomonadales > Xanthomonadaceae > Silanimonas > Silanimonas lenta. The sequence continues at coordinate 350,715 of NZ_AUBD01000001.1, forward strand.
GGCCCGTCGAGGCCGAGAGGTTCGCCGGCAGGCCATGGCTGTAGCGGGCATCGACCAGCAGGGCGAGCTGGCGGTCGAGCAGGTCGGCGACGTTGGCGATGGCGTTCTTCAGGCTGTCCATCGCGAAGGCGATGTGCCCGCCGTAGAAGTGCCCGCCATGCAGCACGGTCTCGCGGTCGGGGTCGATCAGCGGGTTGTCGTTGGCGCTGTTGAGCTCGGTCTCGATCAGGCCGCGCACGAGATCGAGCGCGTCCTCGAGCACGCCGATCACGTGCGGGGCGCAGCGCAGCGAGTAGCGGTCCTGCAGCCGCTGTTCGTTGCGCGGCGGGCGGTCGGAGGCCAGGTCCTCGCGCAGGCGCGCCGCCACCCGGCCCTGCCCCGGGTGCGGCTTGGCGGCGAACAGTCCCTCGTCGAAGTGGTGAGCGTTGCCGGCGCTGGCGAACACGTTCAGCGCCGTGATCCGGGTGGCGAGCGCGGCGAGGTAGCGGGCGCGCTCGAAGGCGAGGCAGGCCAGCCCGGTCATCACCGCGGTGCCGTTCATCAGCGCCAGGCCTTCCTTGGGCCTGAGGCGCAGCGGCGCAAGGCCGACGCGGCGCAGGGCCTCGGCCGCGGGCAGCACCTCGCCGGCCAGCCACACCTCGCGCTCGCCGCAGAGGGCGGCGGCGAGGTAGGACAGGGGCGTGAGGTCGCCGCTCGCCCCCACCGAGCCCTCGGCGGGAATCCGCGGCAGCAGGTCGTGGTGCAGGAAGGCCTCGATCTGCCGGAGGAGGCCGAGGCTGACGCCGGACATCCCGCGGGCCAGCGAGACCAGCCGCGCCACCAGCACCGCGCGCGTCTCCTCCGGCGTGAGCAGGCGGCCGGCGCCGCAGCCGTGGTAGGTGAAGAGGTGGTGCGGCAGCTCGTTCACCAGGGCCGGCGGGATGGCCACGGTGCAGCTGTCGCCGTAGCCGGTGGTGACGCCGTAGATCACGCCATCCTCGGCGATCAGGCGCTCGACGAAGGCGGCGCCGCGCTCGATGCGCGCGGTGAAGGCGGCATCGTCCGAGAGCCGGACGCGGGCATGGCCCCCGGCGATGGCGGCCACCTCGCCGATGGCGAGCGGGCGCTCGCCGACGGGAATGGCGGGAAGGTCAGGGCGCGGGCGGGCGTCCATCGGTGGCTTGATCCCAGAACGGATAGAAGTTGAACCAGTCGAGCGGCGAGCGCCGGCAGGCGGCCTCGAGCGTGGCGGCGAAGCGGGCGGCCTGTTCCGCGAGTGCGGCCTCGCGGCGCGCCCGCGGCAGCACGATGCGTTCGGCGAAGGGCGCGATGCGGGCCTCGTAGGCCCGCCCATCGGCGGCGCGTGTACAGGTGAGGGTGAACACCGGGCACTGCAGCAGCGAGGCCACGAGGTAGGGCCCGGCCGGGAACGGCGCCGGCTGGCCGAGGAAGGGCACCCGCACCACGCGATCGCCCTGCAGCGGCACCCGGTCGGCGGCGATGGCGAGGAACTCGCCCGCCTCCACCCGCCGGGCGAGATCGAGGGCCAGCTCCGGGCCCAGGGCCGTGACCTGCAGGAGCCGCACCTGGCCACCCGGGTTCAGCCGTTCCAGCACCCGGTTGAAGCGTTCGGCATGCGCGGTATGCACGAGGATGGTGATGCGCAGGCCGCGCCGCCAGCCGGCCGCCGCCTGCATGGCCTCGAGGCAGCCCATGTGGGCGGTGAGGAAGAGCCCGCCGCGGCCGGCCTCGAGCAGGGCCTCGACATGGCCGGCGCCCTCGAAGCGCACCGCGCCGCGCGGCAGGCGGCCGCTGGTGGCCACCAGCTTGTCGAGCAGGGTGTCGGCGAAGCGGAACAGGTGGGCGAAGCTGCCCGCCGCGCGCGGCTGGCCGGTGGCCGCGGCGAGGCGGCCGAGATAGTCCGCCGAGGCCCTGCGCGCCAGCCGCCGCGTGGCCCAGTACCAGGCCACCACCGGCAGCAGCAGCAGGCGGAAGGGCCAGCGCCCGAACAGCCGGTAACAGCCGTAGAGGAACCACACCCCGGCCACGAAGGTGCTCTCGCCGAGCCGCGCCCAGTGCGGGGCCGGCCGCGCCGGTGGCGATGCGGCCAGGCTCATCCGGCCACCCGGCGCCAGAGCAGGCGCGGCAGACGCAGGAGCATGCCGAGGAACAGCCGGGCATGCATGGCCGAGATGCGCAGGTTGTCGCGCAGCACGTCGAAGTGCGAGACGCCGTCCAGCGGATAGGTCACCCGCGTCTCGCGGTTCACCACCGGGATGCCGCGCCAGTGCGCGCGCACCAGCACCTCGGGGTCGAAATCCATGCGTTCGCCCGGCGCCTCGGCCTCGATGAGCGGCAGCACCGACGCCAGGGGATAGACACGGAAGCCGCACATCGAATCGCGGATGTCGAGGCTCAGTGTGTTGATCCACACCCAGACATGGGTGAGGTAGCGGCCATAGAGCCGCGCCTTCGGCACCGAGGCGTCGTAGCGCGGCACGCCGCAGACGATGGCTTCCGGATGGCGTTCGGCGAGGGCGAGGAAGGCCGGGAGATCCGCCGGATCGTGCTGGCCGTCGGCGTCGATCTGCACCGCATGGCTGGCCCCGAGGCGGGCCGCCGCGCGCAGGCCGGCCATCACCGCCCCGCCCTTGCCGCGGTTCTGCGGCAGGCGCTCGAGGTGCACCCCCTCGTCGCCCGCGGCCAGGGCATCGAGCACGCGGGCACAGGGCGGCGAGGAGCCGTCGTCCACCAGCAGGCAGGGCAGCCCGTGGCGGCGCACGGCCGCCACCATATGGCCGATCGCATGCTCGTGGTCGTAGACCGGGATCACCACCATCGGCCGGATGCCGCTCATGCCTCGCCCCCCACGGCGAAGCGCAACCGGCCGCTGGCATGGCTGCCCAGCGCCGATTCGTAGCGGAACGTGACCAGGCCCGGCACCGGCCCGGCCTCCAATCGCAGCTGCAGGATGGCGCCGGGCGTCACCAGCTGCTGGAACTTCAGCACCTCGAGCCCGCCGAGCGCCGGGACATGGCCGAAGGCCTCGGCCGCGCTGGCGATCGCCCAGTCGAGCAGCACCACCCCGGGCACCACCGGCGCGGCATCGAAGTGGCCGTCGAAGAAGCGCAGGTCCTCGGGCACGCGCAGGCTGAGGCAAGCCACGTTCCCCTCCCGCGAGCGCGCGAGGCGCTCCGGTTCGCCGGGCCGGAACAGGGCGGCCAGTGCCGCCTCGGTGACCTTGCCCTGGGCATTGCGCGGCAGGGTCGCCACGAAGCGCCAGTGCCGCGGCACCTGGGCCGGCTCGCGTTCGGCCAGCAGGCGATGCCGAAGCTCCGCGGCGAGGCGCCGCCGCCCGCCGGCCTGCCACAGGGCGCGGCCCGCGGCATCGGGCACCGCCACCACCGCCAGCGCCCGCTTCAGGCCCGGCACCAGCAGGGCCCGCGCCTCGGCGAGCAGGCCGGTGCCGAGAAGCTGCCGCTCCAGCCCGTCCAGCGAGACCCGCTTCTCGCCGATCTTGGCGATGCGGTCGGCGCGTCCGAGCAGGCGGAAACCGCCCTCCGGGCCCGGGGCGGCGCGGTCGGCGGTGTCGCGCCAGACGGCCGGATCCGGCAGATGCGGCGAACGCAGCCAGAGCCGCCCATCCTCGATCCGCCACTCCACCCCGGGCAGGGCCTGCCAGGCCGCGCCGGGGCTGGCCTCACGCCAGGCGATGCCGCCGGTCTCGGTGCTGCCGAACACTTCCAGCACCGGGGCGCCGAAGTGCCGGGCAGCGCGTTCGGCCACCTCGGGCGGCAGGGGGCCGCCGGACGAGAACACCCGCCGGGGCGCCGGGCGGGCAGCGGCCTCCGGCCACTGCGCCAGCACCGAGGGCGTGGTCACCAGTACCTCCCCTGCCCCGGCCAGCGCCGGCCACTGGCTGGGGAACTCGAGCCGGGGCGTGGCGAAGTCGCGGCCGCAGGCCAGCGGCCAGAGCACCCGGAACAGCAGCCCGTAGATGTGCTGGTGCGAGACGCTGCCCAGCACCCGCGCGCCTCCCATCCGGGGGCCGAACACGGCCTCGAGGGCCACGATCTCGGCATCCAACTGGCGCAGGGACTTGCCGATGGGCTCGGGAGCCCCGGTGGAGCCGGAGGTGAAGAGCACCAGGCACTCGCGCTGCGGATCGAGGGCCGCGTCCGCCATCGGCGAGGCCGGCGCCGGCCCGGCGGCATCGATTCCCGCCTCGCCGGGTTCCCAGAGGGCCACGCCCGCGGCCCGCAGGGCGGCCAGCGTGGCCGGCTGCCGGTCCGGGGCCAGCCAGACCCGCCGGCCGGCCCGCCAGGCCCCGAGCAGGGCGGCGGCAAAACGCAGGGGATCGGGCTCGAACAGGGCGAGGTCCATCGGCCCGCGGGCAGCCTCGCTGGCCGAGCGCGCCACCGCCTGCCCGAAGGCCCCGTCGCTGCCACGGACCACGTCGGCGAGGGGGCGCGGGCGGCTCATGCCCCGATCCCCCGTCGCACCCGCTGCCGCACCAGCCATTCGCCGGCGAACAGCAGGCCCATCAGCCCGTAGGCGACGAGACCGTTGTACAGGGCCCACACCGCCTCGCTGGCGAACAGGGCGGTGCCGAGCGCGATACTGCCGTTGAAGGCGAAGAAGCCCGCCCAGACCCGGGTCACGCCGCGGGTGTAGCGCACGCCGCGCTCGGGCAGTGCCGGCTCGCGCAGGCGCGCCAGGCGCTCGATCACCGTCGGCGGATGCCGCAGGCTGTAGAGGAAGACCGCGAGCAGCACCGCGTTCACCAGCACCGGGTAGAGCTTCAGCGGCAGCAGGGCATTGCCGAGCATCGAGACGAGCGCCAGCGCGGCAGCCCCCAGCGCCGCCACCCGCCACAGCCGGTCGCGGCTGGCAAAGGCGCGCAGCAGGGCCACCAGCACCAGGAGGCCGGCCAGCACGCGCGGTTCCCAATGGCCGAGGCCCCAGTAGACCACCAGCGGATAGGCCAGGGTCACCAGCGCCGTGAGCGCCACCCACACGGGAACGCGGCTCAGGCCGTGGCGTGCATCATCGAATGCACCACGTCGACGACATCGCCGACCGTCCGCACCGACTTGAAGGCCTCCGGGCGGAGGTTGCTGCCGATCATCGGCTTTAGCTGCACGATGAGGTCCACCGCGTCGATGCTGTCGATGTCGAGGTCGTCGCCGAGCCGCGCGCTGCGGCTGACGCGCTCGGCCTCGATGCCGAAGGTCTCGCCGAGGATCTGCACGATCCGCTCGAAGATCTGGTCCTGGGTCATGGCCGGGGCTCCCTGCGGAATCAGGCGGCGCGCTGGGCGGTGATGAAGGCCGCCAGGCTGTCGACCGAGGCGAAATGCCGGCGGTTGTCGGCGGCGTCGGCGGAGAGCTGCACCCCGAAGCGCTTCTGCAGGGCGAGGCCGAGTTCGAGGGCGTCGATCGAGTCCAGCCCGAGGCCGTCCACGAACAGAGGAGCGCTGCTATCGATGTCCTCCACCCGAAGGTCCTCCAGCGCCAGCGACTCGATGATCAGTTCCTTGATCTCCCGTACCAGTGCGTCCATCCGCTCCACCCTCGAAGAAAAACCGCTTCAGCCAGTCCGTGACATCCCGGGCCTGCACGGCCTCTCCCCGTCCCGGATCGGTCAGGGACGTGACGGAAATGTCGTCATGCACCCGAATCGTAACGTGAAAACGGCGTGTTGGCACCCGATACCAGGGCAGGCCCTTGCTCAGGGTGGGCGGATCGCAGCGGATCGTCACCGGAGTGATGTCGATCCCCCCACGTACGGCGATGTTGGCCGCACCCCGCTGGAGCACCGGCGGCTGTCCGGGACGGGTGCGGGTGCCCTCGGGAAAGATGACGAGGCAGCTGCCGGCCCGGACCGAGCGGATGCAGTCCTCCACCAGTTCCGGGCCGCCGGCATTGCTGATGTAGTCGGTGGCGCGCACCGGCCCGCGGGTGAAGGGATTGGAGAAGAGCCCGGCGCGCACCACGCAGTCGGCGTTCGGCAGGCGCGAGATCAGGAACACCACGTCGATCAGGGTCGGGTGGTTGGCCAGCACCAGCAGGCCCGGCCGGGCCAGCTTCTCCTCGCCGTGGAACTCGTAGGTGAGCACGCCCAAGCGGCGCATGCCCTCGATGAAGGCGGCGAAGCTGCGCTGCACCACCCGCCGGGCGGCCAGGCGGCGGGTCAGCGGATCGTGGCGATGGCGCCAGCGGATCCAGGGAAAGACGAAGGCCCAGAGCAGCAGCCCGCCGAGGCCGAAGCTCAGGAAACTGAAGCCCGTGGCGAGAATGCGCCAGGCCCGGTCGAGCTCAGCCCGCATGCCGCCAGCACCAGCCCCCGTCATCGGCCTCGACCGCCCAGGCCGCCGTCGGGGCGAGCAGGTAGGCCAGCACGGCCAGCCCGTGCGGCAGGTCCGCCCCCTCGGGGGCAGCGATCTCCCCCGCCCCTGCCCCGGGCTGGAGCTGGAACCCGCCGGCGGCGGCCGGCGCGATCCGCAGCGCCCAGGCGAAGGGGATGGCGGGCTCGTCGGCATCGCGGGCGAACAGGGCCGGCGGCGGCTCGTCGAAAACCACCAGCAGCACCTCGTCATGGCCTTCGTCGAGGTAGGCCAGCGCCTCCCAGAGTCCGGCTTCGGCACTGCAGCGCCCCCCCGCCACGGCGCTGTAGGGGGCCGTGCTGCCGCGGGCGATGCCGTACTGCGCGGCCACGGCGTTGTGCACCGAGAGCCCGAACTGGGTGGGCGAGAGCGGCTCGCCCCGGTCCAGGGCCTCGAGCAGGCCCACGCTGCGCAGCACATCGCCATGGCGGGAGGCGAAGACCATGGGGCGGCGGGCGAAATCGGGAGCCTCGCCCTGCCCGTCCACCGCATAGGCCACTTCCAGAGCGAGACGGCCGACGCGCTCCACGCGCCGGCGCTGCATCGCCGGCATCGCTGCCAGCGGCGCCTCCAGCGCCCCCGCGGGGGGCACGGGATGACGCGCCCAGGCCTGCCAGTCCCCGGCCTCGCGCAGGCCCGGGGCGAGCGCGGCCCAGTGGCGGATCTGGAAGCCCGGCCGCATCGTCAGTCGCGCAACACGAAGTCGTCGGCATCGAGCTGCGCCGGGAAGCGCTCGCGGTGTCCGCGGAGCTGTTCGGCGCTGAGCACCGCTTCCAGCACGCGCTCCCCGGCATCGCCCTCGACCAGCGGCTGACCGAGCGGATCCAGCGCGGCGGAATCGCCGCGGTAGGCAATGCCATTGCCGTCGGTGCCCACACGGTTCACGCCGACCACGCAGGCCAGGTTCTCGATGGCGCGGGCGCGCAGCAGGGTCGTCCAGGCGTATGCCCGGGCCGCCGGCCAGTTCGCCACGAAGAGCGCGAGGTCGTAGTCGAAGGCGCCCGGGCGGGTGGCGTCGAAGCGGTTGCGGAGGTACACCGGGAAGCGCAGGTCGTAGCAGACCTGCAGGAAGATCCGCCAGCCGCGCCAGTCGACGAACACGCGCCGGCCACCGGCCGCATAGCGCTCGTGTTCCTTCGCCATGCGGAACAGGTGGCGCTTGTCGTAGTGCACGAGGCCGCCCTCCGGCGTGGCGAACAGCAGGCGGTTGTAGACACCCGGCGCGATGCCTTCCGCTTCGGCCTGCGCGCCCTCCACCCGCAGCTGCACGCTGCCGCAGACGGCGGCATCGAGCGCCCTCGCCTGCTCCCGGATCCAGACCACGGTCGGGCCCTGCATGTCCTCGGCGCTCGCCAGCGCCTCGTTGCTGAAGCCCGAGGTGAAGGTCTCCGGCAGCACCACAAGATCGCTGCGGCCGGCGAGCGGCGCGATCAGCCCGCCGTAGTAGGCGCGGTTGCCCGCCGGGTCGTGCCAGCGGGTGTCGCCCTGCACCAGGGCGACGCGCAGGTCACGGTCCGGCCCGTTCGAGGACGCGGCTTCGCTCATCAGCGCGGCCTCAAAGCTTCGCCAGCCGCTCGATGGCGGCATCCAGCGTGGCCTCGTTCTTGGCGAAGCACAGGCGCGCCAGGCGCTGGCCCGCGGGGGGCCGCTCGTAGAACGGCGACAACGGGATGGCGGTGACGCCCTTCTCGATGGTGAGCCAGCGGCAGAACGCGAGATCGTCGAGATCGCTCACCGCCGAGTAATCGACGAGCTGGAAGTAGCCCCCCGGCACCGGCAGGGGCTTCAGCCTGGTCGTGGAGAGCTGGGCCGCGAAGCGGTCGCGCTTGGCCTGGTAGAAGGCGCCCAGTTCCTCGTAGTGCTCAGGGAACTTCTCGATCATCTCGGCAAAGGCCCACTGCGCCGGGGTGAAGGTGCAGAAGGTGTTGTACTGGTGCACCTTGCGGAACTCGGCGGTGAGCGCGGGCGGCGCCACGCAGTAGCCGACCTTCCAGCCGGTGCAGTGATAGGTCTTGCCAAAACTGCTGATGACGAAGGCGCGCGCGGCAAGCTCGGGATGGCGCAGCACGCTCTCGTGGATGCGGCCGTCGAACACGATGTGCTCGTAGACCTCGTCGGAGAGCAGCAGCACCTGCGGGAAATCGGCCACGAAGCGCTTCAGCTCGGCGATGTCGCCGGCGTCGAACATCGCCCCCGAGGGATTGTGCGGCGTGTTGAACAGGAACAGCCGGGTCTTCGGCGTCACCGCGGCACGCACCGCGGGCCAGTCCACGGCGAAGGTGGCCGGATCGAGCGGGACATGCACCGCACGGCCGCCGGCAAGATCGATGGCCGGCTCGTAGCAGTCGTAGCAGGGGTCGAGGACGATCACCTCCTCGCCGGGGCGGACGACGGCGGCGATGGCATCGAAGATCGCCTCGCTGGCGCCGGATGTCACGGTGATCTCGGTCTCCGGGTCCGGCCGGTAGCCGTAGCAGCGCAGGGTCTTGTCGGCGATGGCCTGGCGCAGGGCCGGCACCCCGGCCATATGGGCGTACTGGTTCCTGCCTTCCGCCATGGCGCGGGCCAGGGCCTCGCGCAGCGGCGATGGCACCTCGAAATCGGGGAAGCCCTGGCCGAGGTTCACGGCCCCGTGCTCGGCGGCGAGCACGCTCATCACGGTGAAGATGGTGGTGCCGACCTTCGGCAACTTGGTGTCGATCTGCATGCGGATGCCCGGAAACGAAGGGGCCGGCACGAGGCCGGCCGGCGATGATAAACGCAGCGCGCGCCGCCTCAGTCGATGGCGCAGCCCTGCAGGCCGCCGAGCGGGATCACGGCGTCGTCCACGTCCCAGCTGCCGGCCACTCCGGCGCCGAAGCTGCCCTGCAGGCGGATGCGGCGCAGCACTCCGCCCTCATAGGTGCGCACGAGGCTGCCGAAGGCCCGCTTCACGGGTTCGCCAAGGCGCGGGCAGAGCGGGCAGAAACCGTTGTACTGCAGGGCCGGCAGGGTCTCGACGGCGGCATTGCTGCCGCTGTCGATCTGTGCGGCGATGAACCGCGGCACGCCTCGGGCATCGTAGATGAAGGCCGCATAGAACTCGGCCACCGGGAAGAGCTGCACGCTGTAGCCGGTGCCGGCGCGCACCGGGTCGAACCAGTTGCCGCTGGCATCCGGCGTGCCGCCCGCCACCGTCGGACAGCCGCGGCCGAAGGGCAGGAAAGGCTCCGAGCCGGTCTGCCCATCGAGGGTATAGGTCCAGCGGAAGCGGTCACGCTGCACCGGGGTGAGCCTGCCCTCGCCGACGATGCTCAGGTGATTGCGTGTCCCGTCCCAGGCGCTGCGGTAGATCGGGGTGCGCCAGAGCCCATCCGCGCCGGGCTGCGGCCCCTGCAGGTAGTACCAGGTCGGCGTGCCGTCCTGCAGGTAGGTGAACCAGACCCCGGCGATCTCGCTGCCGGCCGGATAGAGGAACAGCCCGTGCCCGGAGCGACCGGTGTTGAAGTACCCGCCAGGGCGCACTTCCGGGGCCACGGCCTGGATCCTGGCCCGCACCTCCAGCGTCAGGGGCTGGCCGCTGGTGTTCACCGGGGTGAGATACCAGCGCCCCGGCGTGGGCTGGGAGATGCTGATGCGCTTGCTGCCCCCGGGACCGGTGGCGCTGCGCAGGGCCTCGCTGCGCGGCGGGGCCGGCAGGATGCCGGAATCGGTGTCCGGCAGGGCCGCCCAGGGGCGCAGGGCAAGGAACAGGTCATGGCTGGCCGCCGCCGAGGTTTCGACCACGAGCTCGCTGCTGCCAGACGGCACATCGATGAACAGCAGTTCGTGGCTGCCTCCCGGCGGCAGGGTGAAGGCCTGCGGCCGGTCGTTCGCCAGGGCCAGCGGCGCCATTGGGCCGGCCACGCGGGTGAAGGTGTAGGGCACCACGCCCATCGGCTGCTCGCCCGGGGCGGCATACACCAGCAGCGCCCCCCGGCGCACCTCCCCCGGCTGGGCATGAGGATCGATCCAGCCGACACGCAGGGCCGACGCCTCGTTCGGGGCTGCAGTGCCCGGCCCGGTGAGCACCAGCCGCGCCGGCGCATCCCCGGCGGCCGGCACCAGCGGCAGCACGCTGTGGGTGACGGTGAAACTGCCCGTGCCGCTGCGGTTCCACACCATCGCCCAGTAACTGCGCGCGCCCCCGGTGCCGGGATGCTCGACCTCGAGCACGCAGCGCGTGGCCGACTCGCACAGCTGGTTGCGCGACCCCGGGCTGCCGCCATTGCCCACCAGCAGCGAGGTCTGGGTGCCGCCCGGCACCTGCAGGTCGATCTCGATGCGATAGCGGGCCGGCTGCCCCAGCGAGGGCACGGTGATGAGATGCCAGCCGACACCGTTGCTGAGGTTGTCGTAGCGCTGGGTCGGGGTGGGATCGGGGCCGAGCGTATAGGGGGTGGTGGTCAGGCCCACCAGGGCCGTGCCGGCGAACCGGGCCCGCGGCAGGGGCAGGGAGAGCCCCGGCAGCAGCACGTCGAAATGGCCCTGGTCGCTCGCCAGCGAGCGGCTCTGCGGCCCGGGCAGGCCCGAGACCGGGGCGCGCAGGGCCACGGGCAGGCGGGTATCCGGGCGGCCATCGCCGCTGGTACGGCGCAGCACGATGGCGCCGTACACCCAGCGCCCGTAGAGGCCGGGATCGTCGATGCGGGCCGAGAACTGCAGGGTCTGCGAGGCGCCGGCGGCAAGGGCAAAGCCGCTGGTGGAGCTGCTGAGGCTCACCCCGGCCGGCAGTTCGAACTCCACGGCATAGCTGCCGCCGCCCGCGAGATCGGTGACCCGGCGGCTGAGCGGCGCGCAGGCCGGTTCGCAGTTGTCGAAGACCAGGGAGGGCAGGTTGAGGGCGGCGGGCGCCAGGCTGCCACCGGAGAACTGTCCCGCCGGCACCTCGAGGGCCAGCGCGGCGCGCACGGCACGGGAAAGATCGATCACCCCGCCCCCCTGCTCGTGGGGGTGGGCGGCAGCCCCGGAGGCATCACGCCGCACGGCCGGACGGGCGGTGGTGACGAGGGCGGAGATGATCTGGTCGGCACGCCAGGCCGGGTGGGCGGAACGCAGCAGGGCAGCGGCGCCGGCCACATGCGGCGAGGCCATCGAGGTGCCGGTCAGGGTGGCATCGCCGCTGCCCTGGTGGGCGGCCGAAAGGATGCTGGTGCCGGGAGCGGCGAGATCCGGCTTCAGCACCGCAGGCACGGCACTGGACGGTCCCCGGCCGCTGCTGCCGTTGAGCACGTCGGCGAAGACGGGCTGCACCTCGGCGCTGACCCCATCGATCGCGGCGCGGTGCCCGGCGCCGGAAGCCAGCCACTGCAGCACGGCCTGCCCGGCCTCGTAGCCGAGGTGCACGGTGGGGATGCTGTGCTCGTCGGCGACGGTGGATTCGCCCTCGGCCGCGGTATTGAGCAGCAGGGTGCCGCTGCCACCCGAGAGCCGGACGTTGTTGCTCTTCGCCACCCGGGCCTGGACCCCGCGGTCGCAGACCACGATCTCACCATTCCAGCGCCCCGGCCCCCAAGGGTTGCTCGCGCCGGTCACCGGCAGCGTGGTATCGCCGCTGCCCTGGCTGCACAGCGGATGCAGGGGGTCGCGGGCCAGCGGCGCCGGGCCGGTGCCGCCGGTGAGCCCCTCGCCTTCCAGCACGCCGCCTCCCGGCAGCGGCAGGCCGCCGCCCGAGAAGCGCACGCGATTGACGAAGCGGCGCCCATGCGTGGTGTTGGCTACCGAAAGCACCCAGGGCGCATCGCTCGGGCTGGTCACCGTGGCCACGTCCGGCCCGCGGTTGCCGGCGGCCACCGCCACCACGATGCCGGCATTGCGGGCATCGAGCATGGCCAGGGCATTGCTGTTGCCCCAGGGGTTCACGTTGCCGCCGCCGATCGAGTAGTTGATGACGTCGACGCCGTCGGCCACCGCCTGGTTCAGGGCCGCGAGCGTCCAGCTGCCCGCGCAGCTGTCCTTCTCGCAGGCCTTGTAGGAAATCAGGTTGGCGCGTGGCGCCACGCCGCGGATCTGGTAGTTCAGCGTGCCGCCGCCGGGGAAGCTGCGTACCCGGTCCACCGGATTGCCCACCGCCGTGCCGGCCACGTGCGAGCCATGGCCATCGAGGTCGAGGCCATTGTTGGCCTCCGCATCGCCGCTGCCGGTGGAAAAGTCCCAGATGCCGATCAGCTTGGCATTGCAGCCCGCCTGCCCGCTGGCGCACAGACCGAAGAACCGCCCCTTCGGATTGCTGTGCACATAGCCATCCGTGGGCGAGACCGCGGCGAAGGAAGGATGCGAGGGATTGATGCCGGTATCGATCACGCCCACCACCACCCCGGCGCCGCGCGCGGCGATGCCCGCCGCGCCCGACCACAGCTCCGGGGCCTTGATCCAGGCCGTGGCGACATCGTCCTGCGGGCGCTCGATGCGCTCGCGCTCGACCGCCACCACGCCGGGCACCCGGGCAAGCACGGCCGCTTCCGCCGCATCGAGTTCGAGCGCCACGCCATTCAGCACCACGTCGTAGACGAACACCGGCTGCAGGGCGCGGCCCAGGCGCCGCGAGGCCTCGGCGAGCCGCGACTCGCGGCGCTGCGCCAGCTCGGCGAGGTAGGCCACCGAGGCCGGCGCCTGCACGTCCAGCCGGGCCGCCCCGGTGGCGAGTGGCGAGGTGGCCGCCAGCGCCATGCCGCCACGCTTCGCCACCACGCCGCCGGCATAGGAGGCGAGCGCCGGCTCCTCGAAGCGGACGATCCAGCGCTCGCCCGCCGTCACCCCGCCAGCCTCCGCCGGTTCCTCAGCCCCGGCGACGGTCGCCGCGCCGCCCCCCAGGGCCAGCGCAAGACCGGTGGCAAGGAGGTGGCGGCGTGGCAGGCGCATGGCGTTCTCCTTACGGGCAACCCCGCAGGCTGGAGGGGGATGCGTTGGGATCGAGCAACCGCACCGACTCGTTTGCACTCCAGCTACCGGGGACACCGTTCACGTAGGTGCCGTTGAGGGTGATGTTGGTGAAGGTGCCATTTGCGAAGCTGCGCGAGAGCGTGCCGATCGGCGTACGGCTGGGATTGCCGCTGCGCGGGCAGAGCGGGCAGAACCCGGTGAGCTGCTCGAGCGCGCCGCTCGCCGTGGCGCCGCCGAAGCTGTTGCGCTCCATCAGCAGGAAGCGCGGACGGCCGAGCCCGTCATACACGAAGGAGGCGATGAACTCGTAGTTCGGGTACATGAGCACGCTGTACCCGCTGCCCGAACGCGCCGGGTTGAACCAGTGCGAGCTCACGTTCAGCGGTGCGCCAGCGAAGCTGGGGCAGCCGCCGCCCATGCTGCGGAAGGCCTCGGAGCCGGTCTGGCCATCGAGGTTGTAGGTGAAGGTGAACTCGTCGGTGGCGGTCGGGGTGACGATCAGGGTGCCCACCTCCACCAGCACGTTCGCCGAGCCATTCCAGGCGCTGCGGTAGAGCACGCCCGGCCAGATGCCATTGGCTCCCGGGGCATCGGCCTGGATGTAGTACCAGGTGGGCGAGCCATCCTCCTCGTAGGCGTACCAGACGCCGGCCAGCACCGGCGGCGCCGGGAACAGGAACAGGCCGTGGCCGGAGCGTCCTGGATTGAAATAGCCGCCGGGACGGATGCTGGGCGCCGTGCCGCTGACACTGGCCCGCACCACCACCTCGGCCGGACTGCCGGTGGTGTTCACCGGGGTGATGTACCAGCGGCCCGGGGCCGGGTTGTTCACCGTGATCGTCTCGTTGCCGCCGGGCGTGGTGGCGCTGGCATTGGCACTGCCACGGGCCGGGGCGGCGGCGATGCTGGGCAGCTCCTCGCTGGGCACCGGGGCCGGCGTGCGCGCGAGGTAGAGATCGACATTGGCGGCGCTGCTGGTGGTGGCGACGAGCTGGGTGGCGCCGGCCGGCACGTCGATGAACAGGTATTCGTGCGCGGCATTGGCCGGCAGCACCACGTTGCGGTCGACCCCGGCCGAGAGCGCGAAGGGCGCCGGCGTGGACGAAGTGCGGTTGAGCTTGAAGGGCACGCGGATCGCGTTCTGGCCCGGCCCCCGGTCGACCAGCAGGAAGCCATAGCGCGACTGCCCTGGCAGGAAGCCGGGATCGTCGTAGACGAGGCGGGCCTTGAAGGCGGTGTTCGAAGGCACGTTGCCGGGGCCGGTGGCCTTCTGACGCGCCGAGGGGCGGCTGTCGATGGCCACCAGTTCCAGCCGTACCGGGTCGCTCGCTCCAGCGGCGCTGGCCTGGTAGTTCTGGGCCAGCGCCCAGACCCGCACCGGCACGTTGTTGCCGAAGTGGGTGAAGGTGAGCGTGCAGGACTCGACCGCCCCCGGGCTGATGCTCTCGCACTGTTCCTCGGCTTCATCCGGCTGGCCATTGCCATTGGCGTCGATGCCCATGAAGAGGTCGAGGTCCTGGGCCCCCGGCGTTGCCGCAGGGCGCAGGAACCCCTGCACGGTCACGGTCCGGGTCTGGCCGTCATTGAAGTTGACCGTGCGGGTGAGGAAGGTGACCCCGTCGGAGAGGTTGTCGTAAGGGCTTGTACGGTTGCTGTCCTGGGCCAGCGCCTGCTCGCGCACCTCCGGTGCCGCGAGCTCGGTCGAGCCGAAACGGGCGTTGGGCAGGGAGATGATTCCACCGAGTTCGAAGTCGACATAGCCGCGCTCGCCGCTGACGTTCCGCTCCTGCAGCGGCGGTACGGTACCCGAGGACAGGTAGATCGCCACCGGCAGGCGCAGGTCGGGCGTGCCGCCGCCCGAGCGGCGAAGCGTCACCGAGCCGTACTTCCACTCGTTCAGGGTGGCATTGCTGGCGGCGGCGAACCGGAAGCCGATGTTCGCGCCCGCTCCGCCGGCCGGCACCACGAGGCTGGATGGCGTGCCGGTGGTCACCACGTCCGCGGGCATGTTGACGATGACCTGGTAAGTCCCGCCGCTGGTGCCCGGCATGGCGGAGAAGCTGCGGGTGAGCGTGCAGGAATCGACGCAGTTCTCCGCCGCCAGCGAGGGCAGGTTCAGGGCCGAGGCATTGCCGGCATTGGCGTTGCGGAAGGCATCCGCGGCATGACGCAGCGCCAGGGAGGCATTCACCGCCAGGGACAGGTCGAGGGTGCCGGCGCCCCGCTGATGGGGATTGGACGGCGTGAAGTTGGCATCGACCACGGTGTCCGGGCGGGCCGTGAGCATCAGGGCCGAAATGATCTGGTCGGCATTCCAGCCGGGCCGGGCAGCCTTGAGCAGGGCCGCGGCACCGGCCACGTGCGGCGAGGCCATGGAGGTGCCGCTCATCTGGCGGACGCCGTTGTCGGTGTTGCTGGCGGCCCGGATCTGGACACCCGGGGCAGCCACGTCGGGCTTGATCACGTTCCTGGGCACGACAGGACCCCGACCGCTGCTGCTGGCGAGCACATCCCCCTGCCCGCTGCGGTTGTGGGTGACCGAGGCCACCCCCAGCACCCAGGGCGAGTTCGCCGGCGAACCCAGCGTGCCCGGATTGGGGCCCTCGTTGCCGGCCGCGGCCGCCACGACGATGCCGGCCTCGCGGGCGGCGAGAAAGGCTTCGGTATCCGAGTTGATCGCCCCCCCCACCGTCAGCCAGGGGTCGTAGGCGCTGCCGCCGATCGAGTAGTTGATGACATCCACCCCGTCCGCGATCGCCTGGTTGATCGAGGCGACCAGGCGGGCCCCGGAGCCGCAGGACCGGTTGTCGGGGGTGGAGCCGCAGCCGCGGTAGGAAATCAGGTTGGCGCGCGGCGCCACGCCGCTGATGGTGACCGGCTGGCCGCTGAAGGTGGAATTCACCGGGTTGCCGACGGCGGTGCTGGCGACATGGGTTCCGTGGCCATCGGGGTCGGCGCCGCTGGCGCCGGTACCGTTGGAGCCGCCGGCAACGAAATCGTACAGGCCGATCAGCTTGGTATTGCAGCTGGCGGGGT
This sequence comes from Silanimonas lenta DSM 16282, assembly GCF_000429065.1. Taxonomy (GTDB): domain Bacteria; phylum Pseudomonadota; class Gammaproteobacteria; order Xanthomonadales; family Xanthomonadaceae; genus Silanimonas; species Silanimonas lenta. The sequence continues at coordinate 367,015 of NZ_AUBD01000001.1, forward strand.
TGGCAACGCACCAGCCAAAGAAACGGCCCTTCGGATTGGAATGCGTGAAGCTGCCCGAGACGGCGGCAAAGGAGGGATGGGTGGCATTCACCCCGGAGTCGATCACACCGACCACGATGCTCTCGCCCCGGCTGGTGACGCCGGCCGCCCCCGACCAGAGATCGGGCGCCTTGATCCAGGCCGGGCCGCGGTCGGTGAGGGCGAAGCGTTCGAAATCCGGCGTGACGGCACGCACGCCAGGCAGGCCGGCGAGACGCTGCGCCTCCCCGGCGGTGAGTTCGAGGGCGACGCCATTCAGGGCATGCTCGTAGACGAACAGCGGCTCGAGCGGGCGGCCCAGCAGGGAGGAAGCCGCAGCGAGGCGCTGCTCGCGCAGGTCGCCAAGATAGTCGAGATAGGCCTGCGCCTCGGGGCGGGCCGGATCGTACTTGGGCTGGCCGGTGACCGCGATCGACACCGGAGCCAGCGCCGGGCGCTTTCCGTCCTTGGCCTGGAAGCCGCGGAACTGCGGCGCCGCCGGCTCGACGAAGCTCACGAGGTAGGTCGAACGCGAGTCCGCCCTGGCCATGGCCTCGGCCGGGAGACCGGGCCCCCGGGCATCGACGGAGACGGCAGGCGGGAGCGCCAGCGCGATGGCGGCGGCGAGGGCGAGGTAGCGCATGGGGGAAAATCCGAGGGGGGGAGGAAACCAGACCGAGTGTATCCGCGCGGAAGCGGAAATCCATCCTGCCGCAGGGGCATGAGACCCGCATGGACTTCCACCGCCCCCGGCCGATAGCATCGCGCCGCATGACACGCGCCGCGGCGCCCCTGCTCGTCGCCCGGGGCCTCACCTACCACCGCAACCAGGACCGGATCTTCGGCCCCCTCGACATCGAGGTCTTCGCCGGCGAGGCCCTGCTGGTGCGCGGCGGCAATGGGGCCGGCAAGACCACCCTGCTGCGGGTGCTCGCCGGGCTGCTGGAGGCCACGGCGGGCAGCGCGGCCCTCGACGGCCGGCCGGTGGATGGCCGCCACCTGGCCCGCCACTGCGGCTTCCTTGCCCACCGCCCGGGACACAAGGCCGAGCTTCCGGCCCTCGAGAACCTGCGCTATGCCGCCCTGCTGCAGGGCCGGGCAGTCCCTCTGCAGGCGCTGGAGGCCGCCCTGGCGCGGGTCGGACTCGCCGGCTACGAGGACACCCCGCCCGGCCGGATGAGCGCCGGGCAGAACAAGCGCCTCGCCCTGGCCCGGCTCTCGCTGCATCCCGGGCGGCTCTGGCTGATGGACGAGCCCTATGCCAACCTCGACCTCGAGGGCATCGCCCTCGTCGACCGTCTGGTCGAGGCCCATACCGCAGCCGGGGGCGCGGCCTTCATCACCACCCACGGCGCCTACGCCGCCCCGCCCGGCCGGGTACGGACCCTGGACATGGACACGGGGCGGACCGGATGAACGGTGCCGATGCCCCCCTCCAGGCCCAGCCCGGCCCCGCCGCGGTGGCTGCCGCCCAGCTGCGACGCGATCTCAGGCTCGTCTGGGCGCGCCGCGGCGATGCCCTGCAGCCCCTGCTCTTCGCCCTGATGGTGGCCAGCCTGTTCCCGCTCGCCCTCGGCTCGGAGCCGGGGAAACTCACCCCGCTGGCCGCCGGCATCGTCTGGGTCTGCGTGCTGCTGGCCGGCGTGCTGGGGCTCGACGCCCTGTACCGGGGCGATGCCGAGGACGGCACGCTGGAGCAGATGCTGCTCTCCCCGGCGCCGCTCGCCCTGCTGCTGGCGGTGCGCATCCTCGTGCACTGGCTGACCACCGCCCTGCCCCTGATCCTGCTCTCGCCCCTGTTGGCCGAGATGCTGCAACTCGGCCCGGGCCTGCTGCCGGTGCTGCTCGGCTCGCTGCTGCTCGGCACCCCGCTGCTCAGCCTGGTCGGCGCCGTCGTCGCGGGGCTCACGGTGGGCCTGAGGCGCTCTGGTATCCTGCTGCCCCTGCTCGTCCTGCCGCTCTACGTGCCGGTGCTGGTCTTCGGCGCGGGCAGCGTGGCGGCCGCCGCCCAAGGCTTCGACCCGGCCGGCGCCCTGCTGCTGCTGGCCGGCGGCCTCGTGCTCGCCCTGGTGCTGGCGCCGCTCGCGGCGGCGGCGGCCCTCCGGATCACCCACGCATGAACGCCCTGCTGCTCTGGTTCCACCGCACCGGCTCGCCGCCGAACTTCGACCGCTTCGCCGCCCGCTGGGTGCCATGGTGCTTCGGCATCGCCCTCGCGCTGCTGCTGCCGGCGGTCTACGGCGGCCTGTTCGTGGTGCCCACCGACTACAAGCAGGGCGATGCCTTCCGCATCCTCTACGTGCACGTGCCGGCGGCCTGGGCGGCGATGTCGATCTTCATCGCCATGGCGGTGCAGGCCTTCATCGCCCTCGTCTGGCGGATCAAGCTCTGCGAGGTACTGGCGGTCTCCAGCGCGCCGGTGGGCGCGATCTTCGCCGCCATCACCCTCGTCACCGGCGCGATCTGGGGCCGCCCCACCTGGGGCACCTGGTGGGAGTGGGACCCCAGGCTCACCTCGATGCTGGTGATGTTCTTCCTCTACCTTGGCGTCATCGCGCTGCACGGTGCCATCGAGGACCGCCGCGCCGCCGCCCGCGCCGCCTGCTTCCTCGCCCTCATCGGCCTCGTGAACGTGCCGATCGTGCATTTCTCGGTGGACTGGTGGAACAGCCTGCACCAGGGCCGCACGATCAGCATCGTGCGCGGGGAGTCGCAGATGCATCCCTCGATGCTCTGGCCGCTGGTGCTCGGGGTGCTGGCCACCAAGGCCTGGTACGTGGGCTCGCTGCTGCAGCGCGCCCGGGCCATGAACCTCGAGCACGAGAACGCCCAGCCCTGGGCCCGGGCCCTGGCCGCGGAGGTCCGCTGATGGAACACCTGCACGGCTGGTTCGTGGCCGCCGCCTACGCCTTCTTCGCCGTGATGCTGGCCGTCGATGCCCTGCTGCCGCGGTACCGGTTCACTGCGCTGCTGCGCGCCATCCGCCGGCGCGAGCAGCGTTCCAAAGCCTCTCCCGACACGCCATGAATCCCGTCCGCCTCCGCCGCCTCTGGACCGTCCTCCTCGTGCTGCTGGCCGGTGCCGCCGGCACCGCCCTGATCGTCTGGGCCCTGCAGCGCAACATCACTTTCCTGCATTCGCCCACCGAGGTGCTGGCCGGGAAGGTGCCCGAGGAGGCACGGTTCCGCCTGGGCGGCATCCTGCTCGAGGGCAGCGTGCAGCGCGAGACCGGCTCGCTGCGCGTCGGCTTCAAGGTCACCGACCGCTTCAATGATTTCCCGGTGGTCTACGACGGCATCCTGCCGGACATGTTCCGCGAGGGCACCAGCGTGATCGCCACCGGTCGCATCCGCGACGGCGTGCTGGTGGCCGACGAGGTGCTGGCCAAGCACGACGAGCAGTACATGCCGAAGGAAGTGGCCGATGCCATCGCCGCGGCCAAGGCCAAGGAAGCAGCCGCCGCCGCGTCGGCACCGGCCGCCGAGGGCGAGGTCGATGCCGACATGGCCACGCCCGCCGACTCCAGCCCCGCACCGGACAGCGCCAACACCGGCGCTGCGCGACCCGAATCGGGCGCCTGACCGATGCTGCCCGAACTCGGCAACCTCGCCCTGCTGCTCTCCCTCCTGCTCGCCACCGCGCTGGCGGTGCTGCCCCTGCTGGGCGCACACCGGGGCATCGAGCCCTGGATGCGGATCGCCCGGCCGCTGGCCTACGGGCAGCTCCTGCTGATCGGCATCAGCTATGCCCTGCTCACCTGGGCCTTCATCGACCATGACCTGTCGGTGGCCTACGTCGCTCGTAATTCGCACATCGACCTGCCGACGATGTACCAGATCAGCGGCGTGTGGGGCGGGCACGAGGGCTCCCTGCTGCTCTGGGTGCTGATCCTCGCTGTCTGGATCGCGGCAGTGGCGCGCTTCTCGCGCTCCCTGCCGCTGCCGGTGGTCTCCCGCGTGCTGGCGGTGATGGGCCTCGTGAGCGTGGGCTTCCTCAGCTTCACCGCCTTCACCTCCAATCCCTTCGAGCGCCTGCTGCCGGCCGCCAGCACCGGGCAGGACCTGAACCCCCTGCTGCAGGACCCCGGGCTGATATTCCACCCGCCCCTGCTCTACACCGGCTACGTCGGCTTCGCCGTGGCCTTCGCCTTCGCGGTGGCCGCCCTGCTCGACGGCCGCGTGGACGCGCAGTGGGTGCGTTGGTCGCGGCCTTGGACCAATGTCGCCTGGGGGTTCCTCACCCTCGGCATCGGCCTCGGCAGCTACTGGGCCTACTACGAGCTCGGCTGGGGCGGTTGGTGGTTCTGGGACCCGGTGGAGAACGCCAGCTTCATGCCCTGGCTGGTCGGCGCCGCCCTGCTGCACTCGCAGGCCACCGCCGAGAAGCGCGGCAGCTTCCATGGCTGGACCTTGCTGCTCGCCATCGCCGCCTTCTCGCTCTCCCTGCTCGGCACCTTCCTGGTGCGCTCCGGCGTGCTCACCTCGGTGCATGCCTTCGCCAGCGATCCCGAGCGCGGCCTGTACATCCTCGGCTTCCTCGTGGCCGTGGTCGGCGGCTCGCTGGCGCTCTACGCCACCCGCGCGCCGCGCAACCTGCAGGCCCAGCCCTTCGCCGGCAGCTCGCGCGAGACCCTGATCCTCGCCAACAACCTGCTGCTCACCGCCGCCACCGCCATGGTGCTGCTCGGCACCCTGTTCCCGCTGCTGGTCGATGCGCTGAAGCTGGGGCAGATCTCGGTGGGCCCGCCCTACTTCGGCCTGATGTTCACCCTGCTGATGGCGCCGCTGGTGCTGCTGCTGCCCTTCGGCCCGCTGGCCCGCTGGGGCCGCGAGGACGCCGGGGCCTTGGGGCGGCTGATGGCGCCCTGGTTCGCGCTGGCCTTCATCGCCCTCGTGCTGGTGGCGCTGACCTGGCCGGCCGGCACCTTCAAGACCGCGGCCGGCATCGGCGGCGGGCTGTGGGTGCTGGCCGGTACCGGGGTGTTCCTGTGGCGGCGCCTCACGCTGCAGCGCCAACGTCTCACCGCCGAGATGGTGGGCATGCTGCTGGCGCATGCCGGCATCGGGGTGTTCGTGATCGGCGTGCTGGTGCTGGAGAGCACCATGGTGGAGCGCGACGTGGCCGCCCGCCCGGGCATGCGCTTCGAGGTGCGCGAGTACACCTTCGCCTTCGAGGGCGTGGCGGCCGAGCGCGGCCCCAACTACGACGCCGACGTGGCCACCGTGCGCCTGTTCCGCGAGGGCCGCGAGGTGGCGGTGCTGAAGCCCGAGAAGCGCTTCTACAATGCCGCCCGGCAGGTGATGACCGAGGCCAGCTACGATGCCGGACTGTTCCGCGATGTCTACGTCGCCCTCGGCGACCCCCTCGATGCAGAGAAAGGGGAATGGGCCTTGCGGCTCTACGTGAAGCCTTTCATCCGCTGGATCTGGTTCGGCGCCCTGATGATGGCCATCGGCGCCTTCGTGGTGGCCTTCGACCGCCGCTTCCGCAAACCGGTGAAGGACGGGGCGGAGGCCCTGCGCTGATGGGCCGCTGGCTGCCCCTGCTGCTGTTCGCTGCGCTCGCCGCGCTGCTCGGCGTGGGCGTGGTGATGAATGCCGGCAAGACCCAGACCGAGATCCAGTCGCCGCTGATCGGCCGGCCGGCACCCGATTTCGCCCTGCCGGACTTCCGTGACCCCGATACCACCGTCACCCGCGCCGACCTGCTCGGCAGGCCCTACCTGCTCAACATCTGGGCGAGCTGGTGCGCGAGCTGCCGCATCGAACACCCGGTGATCGCCGAGCTGGCGCGCAGCGGCCGGATCATGGTGGTGGGCTACAACTACAAGGACGACCCCGCCGATGCCGCACGCTGGCTGGCGCAGTTCGGCGACCCCTTCCACCGCATCATCGCCGACGTGGAGGGCCGGGCCGCCATCGACTGGGGCATCTACGGCGCTCCGGAGACCTTCCTCGTCGATGCCACGGGCACCGTGCGCTGGAAGCATGTGGGTCCGGTCACGCCCGAGGTGGTGCAGCGCGAGCTACTGCCGCGGCTTTCGGCGCTGGAGACCGGCCCATGACCCGCCGCATCTGGCAGACCCTGCTCGCTGCCCTGCTACTGGCCTTCGCCGCCGGCGCCGTCGCCCTGCATCCGAAGGACTTCCGCGATGCCGAGGAGGAGGCGCGCTACCGCGCCATCGCCCGCGAGCTGCGCTGCGTGATGTGCCAGAACCAGTCGCTCTCCGATTCGCCGGCCGGCGTGGCCGACGACATGCGGCAGCAGGTGCTGGTGCTGATCCGCGAGGGCAAGTCGGATGCCGAGATCAAGGCCTGGTTCCAGGCCCGCTACGGCGATTTCATCCTCTACCGCCCGCAGGTGAAGCCGGTGACCTGGGCCCTGTGGTTCGGCCCCGTCCTCCTGCTCCTGGCCGGAGCGGGTGTACTGGTGGCCATCGTGCGCCGGCAGCGCGCCACCGCGCCCGCCCAGCCGCCCCCGGACGATTCCCAGGAATGGTGACCCGATGACTGCATTCCTGCTGGGCGCCGCCGCCCTCGTGGCCCTTGCCCTCGCCTTCGTGCTACCCGCCCTGTGGAGCACGGCACGGCGCAGTGCCATCGTGCTCGCCATCGCCCTGCCGCTCGCTGCCGGCCTGCTCTATCTGCGCTTTGGCACGCCCGATGCACTGGACCCCGGCAACCGCGCCCCGCCGCGCACCATCGAGGAGGCCGTAGCACAGCTGGAGCGCCGCCTGCAGCGCGAGCCGGAGAGCCTCGAGGGCTGGGTGCTGCTTGGCCGTACCCGCAAGAACCAGGGCCGCGAGACCGCCGCCGCCGGCCGCTTCGACGAGGCCATGGCGCATTTCGCCGCCTCGGCCCAGGCCTTCCGCCGCGCCCTGGCGATCGCGCCGCACGAGACCGACCTGCTGGTGGAAACGGCGGAAGCCATGTCACTCGCCAACGAGGAGCGGCATTTCGGTGCCGAAGCCACGGCCCTGCTCGACGAAGCGCTGGCCAAGGTGCCGAACCACCAGCGCGCGCTGTGGTTCCGCGGCATCGCCGCCCTGCAGTCCGGCGACGCCGCCGGCGCCGTGACCCGCTGGGAAGCCCTGCTGCCGCAGGTGGACGCCGCCACCGCCGAGGCCCTGCGCGAGCAGATCGACGGCGCCCGCCGCATGGCCGGGCTGCCGCCGGCAGAGGCAGCGCCGGAGGCCCCGGCCGCGCCCCCGGCCGCCGCTTCTCGCACGCTCCAGGTCACCCTGGAGGCCGACCCGGCGGACCTCGCCACCCTGCCGCCGCAGGCCGTGCTCTTCGTCTTCGCCCGCAATGCCGAGGCCGCAGGCCCGCCGGTGGCGGCGAAGCGGATTCCGGCGGCCCGCCTGCCGCTCACGGTGAGCCTGAGCGACGAGGACCGGCTGATGCCCACGGCCACGCTCTCGGCCACGCCGAAGGTCGAGGTCTCGGCCCGCTTCGCCCGCTCCGGCGCGGTGCAGCCCGAGGCCGGCGACCTGGTGGCCGCGCCGGTGGTGGTGGAGGTCGCCAGCGCGGGGCCGATCCGCCTGCGCCTCGCCCGCAGCGAGACGCCCACCGATGCCGCACGCGCGCCGACCTTCGGCCCATGAGCGAGTTCATCCCGCCGGGCACCCGCTTCTTCGCCCTGCCCTCGCCCTTCCCGATGCGGCGCGGTGGCACGCTGCATGGCGCGCGCCTCGCCTATGAGACCTGGGGGACGCTGAATGCGGCGCGGGACAACGCCCTGCTGATCCTGCCGGGGCTCTCGCCGAATGCCCATGCCGCCAGCAATGCCGGCAATCCCGAACCGGGCTGGTGGGAAGGCATGCTCGGCCCCGGCAAGCCGATCGACACCGGACGCTGGTTCGTGATCTGCGTGAACCCGCTGGGCAGCTGCAAGGGCTCGACCGGCGCAGCCTCGCCGCATCCCGACGATGGCGAACCCTACCGCCTGCGCTTTCCCGACCTCAGCATCGAGGACGGCGCCGATGCCGCCGCCCACCTCGTGCGCGCCCTCGGCATCGAGCGCCTCGACACCGTGATCGGCAACTCGATGGGCGGCATGAGCGCGCTCGCCCTGCTGCTGCGCCACCCCGGCATCGCCCGCCGCCACGTCAACATCAGCGGCAGCGCCCGCTCCCTGCCCTTTTCCATCGCCATCCGCTCGCTGCAGCGCGAGGCCATCCGTCTCGACCCGAACTGGAACGAGGGCCGCTACGACGAGACGCGCTACCCCGAAAACGGGATGCGCATGGCACGCAAGCTGGGCGTCATCACCTACCGCTCGGCCATGGAGTGGGACGGCCGCTTCGGCCGGGTGAAGTTCGAGGCCGAATGCCGCGAGGATGATCCTTTCGGCCCGGAGTTCGAGGTGGAGCGCTACCTCGAGGGCCATGCCCGCCGCTTCGTGCGCCAGTTCGACCCGAACAGCTACCTTTACCTCTCGCGCTCGATGGACTGGTTCGACGCCGCCGACTACGCGCCGGGCAGCGTGCGCGGCGACGGCGGCGACGAGGATGCCAAGGTGATCGCCGCGCTTTCGACGGTGCGGCTCGAGCAGGCACTGGCGATCGGCGTGCATACCGACATCCTGTTCCCGCTGCAGCAGCAGGAGCAGATCGCCGAAGGGTTCCGCCGCGGCGGCACGGACAGCCGCTTCCTCCCCCTGCCCTCGCCGCAGGGCCACGACGCCTTCCTCGTCGATCTCGCCCGCTTCGGACCCGCGGTGCGGGAGTTCCTCGAACACTGAACACCGATGCCTGCGGCCAGGCACGGTGCCGGCAGGGGCCGGCTATACTTCGTCTGCCAGCCGGACTGGCGGAATCGGTAGACGCAGCGGACTCAAAATCCGCCGCCCTCAAAAGCGTGTGGGTTCGAGTCCCACGTCCGGCACCAGCAGAATCAAGGGTTCCAGCCTCCCGGCCGGGCCCGTGCTTTTTTGGCGGCGGCCATTTCGTGTCCAGCCCGCATGGCGCGGATCGCTGCCAGGGCCTGCTCCAGTACGGCGCCGGCGGGCTGGCGGGCGTCCAGACGCAGCGCGCCCTCCGCCGCCTGCGGTGCTTCGAAGCGCTGCGCCACGGCATGGGCGAGTGCCGGCACCCGGTCGGCCGGCGCCTCGTTCCGGTCGCCGGCGATGCGGATCGCCGCCAGCGCGGCAGGCAGGTCCAGCCAAAGGAGGCAGAACGGCACCCCGATGCCCGCCGCCAGCTCGCGCAGGGTCTGGCGCTCGGCCGCCCGCGCCAGGGTGGCGCCATCGACGATGACGGTGGCGCCCGCACGCAGCAGCATCGCGGCATCGAGATGCACGATCTCGAAGGCCGCCCGCTTCGCCGCTGCCTCCTCCCAGTCCGGGAACTGCGAGAGCCGGATGCTGTCGCGGGAGACGATCTCGGCCTGCAGGCTTGCCTGCAGCCCGCGCGCCAGCGTGGACTTGCCCGCCCCCGGCAGGCCGGCCAGCGCGATCAGCATCCGGCTTCCGCTCCGAAGAAGGCCCGCAGCGCCGCCGCATACTCCGGGAATACCTGCACATTGCTGTGCTGGGCCCGCGGCAGGTACAGCCGTTCGGGAGGGCGTGGCAGGGCCGCCACCAGGGCCTCGCTGTGTCGGGGCGGGATCACGTCGTCCTCCCCGGCGATCACCACCAGGGTCGGCATGATGAGCCGGGGCGCGCGGCGCCAGCTCTCGAAGGGATCGCGCAGCAGCCAGGGCAGCGGCGCCCACGGGTAATGCGCCTGTCCCACGCGAAGCACGCTGTCGAAGGGCGTGACCAACGCAAGCCGGCGCACCGGCCGCGCGGCGGCCACATGCACCGCCACGCCGCTACCGAGACTGCGCCCGAACACGTCCACCGCCGCGTGGCGGGCTGCCACGTGGTCGAACAGGGCCTTGGCATCGGCCGCCAGCGCGGCCTCGGAGGGTTCGCCGCTGCTGTGTCCGTAGCCGCGGTAGGAGACGAGGTAACCGGTGTGGCCGGGAGCCCAGCGCGCCACCTCGTCGCGGGCCAGCGACACATCCTCGCCATTGCCGCCGAAATACAGCAGGGCCGGGCCGCAGCCGGGGTTCACCACCCAGCCACGCAGTACGGCGCCCTCCACCGGCAGTTCGAAATCCGGGGCCAGGGGCGGGTTGCGGGTGAACTGCGGATAGAACAGCAGGCTGCGCTGCTTGAGATAGAGCAGCCCGAGCAGCGCCGCATAGGCGAGCGCCGAGATGGCGAGACCGGCGAGGAGAAGGCGGACGGTGGCCACGGCCACCCGCTGCCTCAGGCCCGGCAGCCGTCCAGCCGCAGGTGCTGGCCGGGCCGCAGGGCATAGGGTGCGCGCAGGCCGTTGGCACGCGCCACGGCTGCCACGTCGCAGCCGTGGCGGCGGGCAATCGCGCTCAGCGTATCGCCGGCACGCACGGTGTAGCGCTGGCTTGGGCGCAGGCCGGACGCCGCGCCGGCGAGGGCGGGCGGCGGGCCGGGCTTGCGGGCCTGCACCAGAGCAAGCGCCTGCGTGGCGCGCTCGCCCTCGAGGCAGTGGCGTTCGTAGAGTGGCACCACGTCCACCGGCACCCGCAGCTCGGTGCCGGCCGGGAGTTCCGCTTCCGGCAGCCAGCGCGGATTGAGGTTGCGCAGGGCACGGAACCAGCCGTAACGCGTGCCGCCATTGCCAAGGCAGATGGTGAGCTGGTTGATCGAGGCCGGCTGGCGCAGGGCCAGCAGGGTGGCGGCGCCGTTCACCCGCGGAAACTCGAGGCCGTAGTCCTCGGGGTGCAAGAACAGCCAGGCCGCTGCCAGGATGTAGGGCACGTAATCGCGGGTTTCCTTCGGCAGGGCATCGTAGACGTTGCGGTCCCAGAAGCCCTTGCCGGGATGCTGCCGCGCGAGGCGTCCCACCCGGCCCTCGCCGCCGTTGTAGGCCGCCAGCGCCAGTTCGAGGTCGTGGCCCAGCTCGGCGAAGCGCTCGTTGAGATACTGCACGCTGGCGCGTGCGGCGAGCTGCGGGTCGAAGCGGGTATCGAAGCCCTCGGCCCAGCCAAGGCCGAAGCGCCGTCCGGTGGCCGGCATGAACTGCATCAGGCCGGCCGCACCGGCCGGCGAGATGGCGTGCACGCGCCCACCGGACTCGCGGGCCATGATGGCGAACAGCAGGGCCTCGGGCAGGCCCGCCCGCTCGTACTCCGGCCACATCAGGAAACGCAGGTACTGGTACTGCTCATGGGCATTGATGAGCTGCGGACGCAGCGTGGTCAGCCATTCCGCCATGGCCGCGCGCACCGCCTCGTTGTGCACGATGAGCTCGCGCAGGTCGCGGCCATTGAGCTGGGTGAGCGTGCTTCCGGCCTCCGGGAACGCCGCCAGCACCGGCGATCCGGCCTCTGCCGGCATCGCTTCCACCGTCTCCTCGCGCCCCTGCTCTTCGCCGGCCACCCGCACGCCGCCGCCCATCAGGGCATCGAAGCGCGCCATCAGGCGCTCGCGGTCGCAGCCGGTGGCGCGGGCGCAGGCGTCCACCGCATCCAGCATGCGCTCGAGTGCCCGCTGCGCCGCCCGCCGCCCGCCGCGGCGATCCCCCGCGGCTGCCTGCGCAATGGCCTCGCGGTAGGCCTTCCCCGCCTCCTCGAACGCCGAATAGACGCCTTCGTGCTCGGCCTCGGCGCCAGGGTCGGCCCCCGCCGGAGCCGCCACCGAGGGCGACGCAGGAACGAAGAGAAGGGCCGAGGCAAGGGCGAGGGGCAGGAAACGCAGGAACATCCGGGAAGAACCGCAGGGAACGAAGGCCTTGCAGCCTAGCCCCGCCCTCCCCCTGCCTCAAGCGCTGGCCGCGCCCATTCCACGCCGCCTACACTCGCGAACGCCCCCGTCAGGACGCGAACCATGACCGCCCTCCCCGATGACGCCCTGCTGCTCGGCGCCTGCGATGCCGGCCCCATCACCCTGCCGCTGCGCCTCGGCAACCGCCACGGACTGATCGCCGGCGCCACCGGCACCGGCAAGACCGTCTCGGTGCTGCGCCTCGTGGAAGGCTTCTCGAAGGCCGGGGTGCCGGTGATCATCGCCGACGTGAAGGGCGACGTGGCGGGCCTCGGCCTGCCCGGCACGATGAATCCGCGCATCGAGCAGCGCCTCATGGAGATCGGCCTCGAAGGCATGGCCTTCGACGGCCTGCCGGTCACCTTCTGGGACCTGTTCGGCCAGCAGGGCCACCCGCTGCGCACCACGGTGAGCGAGATCGGTCCCCTGCTGCTCTCGCGCATCCTCGAACTCTCGGAGGCCCAGGCCGGCGTGCTCGACATCGCCTTCGCCCTGGCCGATGCCGAGGGCCTGCTGCTGCTCGACCTCGACGACCTGCGCGCCGTGCTGGCCCATATCGGCGAGCAGCGCGAGGCGGTGTCGAAGGCCTATGGCCTCGTCTCGCCACAGAGCCTCGCCGCCCTGCAGCGCGCCCTGCTGAAGTTCGAGCAGGAAGGCGCCCGCAGCCTGCTCGGCGAGCCGGCCATCGAGCTGCCGGACCTGATGCGCTCTGCCGCCGACGGCCGCGGCATGGTCAATGTGATCGCCGCCGAGACCCTGGTGCTCAAGCCTCGGCTCTACGCCAGCTTCCTGCTCTGGCTGCTCTCCGAGCTGTTCGAGCAGCTGCCAGAGGTGGGCGACCTCGACAAACCGAAGCTGGTCTTCGTCTTCGACGAGGCGCACCTGCTGTTCGCCGACTGCCCGCCCTCGCTGCAGCAGCGCATCGAGCAGGTGGTGCGGCTCATCCGCTCCAAGGGCGTGGGCGTGTACTTCTGCACCCAGAGCCCCAGCGACATCCCCGACGTGGTGCTCTCCCAGCTCGGCCACCGCATCCAGCACGCCCTGCGCGCCTTCACCCCGCGCGACCAGAAGGCCGTGCGCACCGCCGCCGAGACCTTCGTCCCCAACCCGGCGCTCGACGTGGCGCGGGTGATCTCGGAGCTGGGCGTGGGCGAGGCCCTCGTCTCCACCCTGCAGGCCGGCGGGCGGCCGATGCCGGTGGAACGCACCCGGATGGCCCCGCCCGGCTGCCGGCTTGGCGCCATCAGCCCCGCCGAACGCGCCGCGCTGCGGGCGCAGAGCGGGCTCGGCGGCAAGTACGACGCCCCACTGAACCGCGAGTCGGCCTTCGAGGTGCTGGCCGCCCGCGCAGCACAGGCCAGCGCCTCGCCCGCCCCGGCAGGAAGCACGAACGCCCCGGCAGGACGCGGCACCGCGGCGCCCCCGGCTGCGAAGAGCAGCAGCGCGGTGAGCGACTTCCTCTGGGGCACGGGCCGCCGCCAGGGCGCGGTCGAGGCGATGGCGAAGTCCGCCGCCCGCACCGTCGGCAACCAGCTCGGGCGGCAGCTGCTCCGCGGCCTGCTGGGCGGCCTGATCGGCGGGCGGCGATGAAGGGACGGGGCGAGGCCTACCGCCGCGGCCTCGAGGACCTGCCCCCGTGGTGGCGCGACCTGCCGGCCGTGGCCCGCTACCCGTTGGAGAGAAGCAATGGGGTGGTGATCGGCGCACTGTCGGTGCTCGCCTCGATGCAGGTCCTGCCGGTGATCGGCCTGTTCGTCAGCCTGTTCCTGCTGCTGGCGGTGCCGAAGCACGCGCTGGAGGTCCTGCGTGACTCGGCCCACGGCCATCGCAAGCCTCCCCGCTTCGGCATGGACCTCGGCGACCGGGCGGTGTTCGCCTTCCTCGTCCTGCTGCTGGTCTTCGCCGTGGTGCATCTCGCCCTGCAGTCCTTCGCCCCAGCGGCGGCCGCCACCGCCTGGCGCCTGCTGATGGCCCTGGTGCTGCCCCTGGTAGCGATGTCACTGGCCATCGACGAGCAGATGCGACGCGCGATCAATCCGGTGTTCTGGGTCGAGGTGCTGCTGCGGATCGGCCTGCCCTACCTCGGCGCCGTGGCGATGGTGTGGACCAGCCTCGCGCTGGGCCTCTCCGGCGCCGGCTGGCTCGACCGCATGCTGCCGCCCTTCTTCGGGGCCATGGTGTCGATGGCGCTGGCGCTGTGGGTGCTCTTCATGGCGGCGCATGTCTGCGGCCGGCTGGTGTTCCAGTACCGCGACGCGCTGGGCTTCAGCCCCGAAGGCCCGGAGGAGCCGGAGCGCCTGCGCCTGAGCCGGGACCACCGGCTGGAGGACGAGATCGACGCCCTGCTCGCTGCCGGCAGGCAGGACGAGGCCTTCGCCGCGCTGGACGCCGAGCTCCGCGAGCGCGCGGTCTCGGCCACCCTGCACCGGCAGTACCGGACCCTGCTGCGACGCCGCGGCGACCGCGCCGCCCTGCTCGCGCACGGGCGGCAGTGGCTGCACCAGAGGGTGCTGGAGAACGACGCCCGCGGCGCGCTCGCGCTGCTGCAGGAATGCCTCGAGCTCGATCCCACCCTCACCCTGCCCGATCCCGCCGACTGGGGGCCGCTGATCGAGGCCGCCGAACGCGCCGGCCTGCCGCGCCTCGCCGAAGCCGCCCGCGCGGCCCGGGCTGCGGCACAATCGGGAGTTTGAACCGAACAGGACCACCGTCCGCATGAGCCAGACCACCACCGGCAGCCCGACGCCGGAGCCCGGCGCCGCCGCCCCGCGCAAGGGCGCGATCGACCGCTTCCTCACCATCGTCGAGCGCGGCGGCAACGCCCTGCCCCACCCGGCCACCCTGTTCGCGGTGCTGGCGCTCGTGGTGGTGCTGCTCTCCTGGCTCGCCTCGCTGGCGGAACTGAGCGTGGCCCACCCCTCCACCGGCGCGACCGTCACCCCGGTCAACCTGCTCAGCATCGACGGCCTGCACCGCATGCTCACCGGGGCCGTCACCAACTTCACCGGCTTCGCCCCCCTGGGCGTGGTGCTGGTGGCGCTGATCGGCATCGGCGTGGCCGAGCACTCCGGCCTGATCGGCGCCTCGCTGCGCCTGCTGGTGCTCTCGGCCCCGCGCTTCCTGTTGACGCCGGTGCTGGTCTTCGCCGGCGTGATGTCGAACATGGCGAGCGAGATCGGCTATGTACTGCTGGTACCGCTCGGCGCGCTGATCTTCCTCTCCGCCGGCCGCCACCCCATCCTCGGCATGGCCGCGGTGTTCGCCGGCGTCTCGGGCGGCTATTCGGCCAACCTGCTGATCGGCACCATCGACCCGCTGCTCTCCGGCCTCTCGCAGGAAGCGGCGCGGATCGTCGACCACGACTACACCGTAAGCCCGCTGGCGAACTGGTACTTCATGATCGCCTCGACGCCGGTGATCACCCTGCTCGGCTGGTTCGTCACCGAGAAGATCGTGGCCCCGCGCTTCGCCGGAGCCGACCTGCCCTCACTCACCCTGGCCGCCGATGCCAGGCCGGACGACCAGGCCTTAAGCCCGGCCGAGCGCCGTGGCATGCGCTATGCCATCGTCACCGTGCTGGCCTTCACCGCCCTCGTCGTCTGGGGCGGCTACCCCGCGCACGGCGCCAGCCTCGAGCTGTTCGGCAGCGTGCTACAGCTGCCGCAGGTCCCGGGCTCGGGCTTCCTGCTGGATGACAAGCAGGACATCCTGCGCTCGCCCCTGCTCAGCGGCGTGGTGGTGATCATCTTCCTCTACGGCGTGCTCGCCGGCATCGCCTTCGGCATCGGCGCCGGCACCATCCGCTCCGACAACGACGTGATCAAGGGCATGTCGGCCAGCATGGCCACCCTCGGCGGCTACCTGGTGCTAGTGTTCTTCGCCGCCCAGTTCGTGGCCTTCTTCAACTGGACCCAGCTCGGCCTGATCTTCGCGGTGGAGGGCGCCGAGTTCCTGAAGGCCATGAACCTGCCCACCATCCCGCTGTTCATCTGCTTCATCCTGCTCACCGCCACCGTGAACCTGTTCATGGGCTCGGCCTCGGCGAAGTGGGCGCTGATGGCCCCGGTGTTCGTGCCGATGTTCATGCTGCTCGGCTACTCGCCGGAGATGACCCAGGTGGCCTATCGCGTCGGCGACAGCGTGACCAACATCATCTCGCCGATGATGAGCTACTTCGCCCTGATCATCGCCTTCTTCCAGCGCTACGAGCCCAAGGCCGGCATCGGCACCCTGGTGGCGACGATGCTGCCCTACTCGCTGGTGTTCCTCGTCGGCTGGAGCGCGATGTTCGGCGTCTGGATCTGGCTGGAACTGCCGATCGGCCCGGATTCCCCGCTCCACTACCTGCCCACCGCGGGCGCCGGCCAGGCGGGCTGACACCGGCATGGGTCGCTGGCGGCCACCGCAGGGGCCATCCACGGCGCTCGTCACCCGCGAGGGCTTCGAGCGCCTCAAGGCCGAACTCGACGAGCTGTGGCGGGTACGCCGCCCCGAGGTGGTGAAGGCCCTGGCCGCCGCCGCCGCCGAGGGCGACCGCTCGGAGAATGCGGAATACACCTACCGGAAAAAGCAGCTCGGCGAGATCGACCGGCGGGTGCGCTACCTCGCCAAGCGCATCGAGGTGCTGAAGGTGGTGGAGGGGCGGCCTTCCGACCCCGAGGCCGTGTTCTTCGGCGCCTGGGTCACCCTGGAGCGCGAAGACGATGGCACACAGGCCACCTATCGCATCGTCGGCCCGGACGAGATCGATGCGGCCAGGGGCTGGATCAGCATCGACTCGCCGCTGGCCCGCGCCGCCCTGAAGAAACGCGTCGACGAGGAGTTCGAGGCGCCCCTGCCCGCCGGGCCCACGCGCTTCATCGTGGTGGCGGTGCGCTACGAGGCCTGAGCCCTTCCGGACAGCGGCTCGCCGCCTCAGTCAGCCGAGCGCTTCACCTTCGCCGGTTCGACCACGCCCTCGCCATCGGCCATCCGCCAGAGCACGAGGCTCGCCAGGGTGCGGAACGGCGCCCAGGCCTCGCCGCGGGCCAGCAGGGCCCTGGGCGCCGGCAGGGCCTCGAGGCCATCCAGCACCTGCGCGCCCTTGCGCACGCCAAGATCGTCCACCGGCAGCACGTCGGGGCGGCCCAAGCGGAAGATCAGCAGCATCTCCACCGTCCAGCGGCCAATGCCGCGCACCTGGGTGAGCCGTTCCACGAGCTCGGCATCGTCCATGCTGGCCATGCGCCGTGCGCTGGGCACGGTGCCGGCGGCATGGTGGCGGCAGAGGTCGCGCAGGGCCTGCACCTTGTTCCCCGATACCCCGCAGGCGCGCAGCGTGGCGTCGTCCAGCCGGCCAAGCGCCGCGGCATCGAGACGGCGGGCAGCCGCCGCGGCCTCGACGCGGGCGACGATGGTGGCGGCGGCCTTGCCGGAGAGCTGCTGGTAGAGGATCGAGCGGGCCAGCGCGTCCACCGGCTCGAAGGGGCGGCGCCAGCCCTCGGGATCGATCGGTCCCACGCGCCGCAGCCAGCGCCCGAGTGCCGGGTCACGCCGGGCGAGGTGGCGGCGGGCGGCATCGAGGTCGAATCCGCGCGGCATCGGCTTCAGCCGCGCAGGGCGTCGAGGGCGGTGAGCAGGGGCGTGGCGACGTCGGGCGGCAGCTCGAAGGCACGCCGGGCGAACTCGTCGCGCTCGGCCTCCGGGGCCTCTTCCACCACGGCCCAGATCCGCGCCCCCTCGCGGTACAGGGCAAGGCCGTAGCGGCGGCCATCGACATGCTCGAGCCGCAGCCGGCGCACCGGGGCGGCCTCGCCAGTGGCGGGCTCCAGCTCGCTGCGCGGCCGCAGGCCCTGCTGGCGCGGCGCCGAGGCCGCGGCGGCGAGGGCATCGGGCAGGGGCGAGAGCGCCAGCAGCGCGCCCTCGGGCAGGAAGCGGCCCTCGCGCTGCACCAGGCGCAGCGGCGGCTGGCCGGGGTCTTCCACCGAAAGCGTGCGCAGTTCGGAGGGCGGCCACTGCCACAGCCGTGGATCGAGCCACTCGCCAGGGCGCGCCGGCAGCCGCAGGTCAGTGAAGCTAAGGCAGCTGTGGGCCGCGCCCTCCACCCGCACGTAGGTGCCGCCGCGCGGATGCGGGTGCCCCACCACCACGGCCCACTCGCGGCCTGCCACGGCAAGGCGGATGCGCGCCGTGGGACGGGCGAAGGCTGCCCCCGGCGATGCCTCGGCCGCAGGCGGCCAGTCCACGCCGATGCGGGCGAAGCGGCCGGGATCGGCCGTCCGCGGCTCGTCGCAGCGCGCTTCGGCCAGGCCCAGCAGCAGGGGCTGCAGCCAGCGGCGGTCGGCCCGCCAGGCCGCCTCCGGCAGGCGCCAGTGCGGGCCTGCCCGCTCCATCCGCAGGGTCTCGCCGCCCTGCTCCACCACCACGGCCGGCAGGTCGGCCAGGGCCGCGGCCAGCCCGGGCACCAGGGGCTCGGGCTCCGGCGCCTTCGTGCAGGCCGCGAGCAGCCCGGCCAGGGCCAGCGCGAAGGCCGGGGAGCGCGGAATGGAGCACGGCATGCGGCAGCGCCTCGCTCAGCCGAGGGCGCGGCGCCGGCGCTGCAGGCGGATGAGCCCGCCCAGCAGGAACAGGAAGGCCACGAAGGCCGGCACCAGCACGATGTTGAGGAAACGCAGGGTGCCGGACAGCGCGTCGATGTCGGCATTGAGCTGGCGCTGCACCTCGCGCAGCTGCAGGCGCACGTCGGCCTTCTCCTGCTGGAAGCGCAGCAGCTCGGCCTGCTGCTCCGGCCCGAGGCCGCCGCCGTCCTCGCCGCGCTGCAGGGCAGTGAGCTTGCGCTCGAGATCGGCGAGCCGCTCGCGCAGCTGCTGCTCGGTCTGCAGGAACTCCTGCGCCGCGTTGCGGCGCAGGGCCTCGACCCGGTGGAAGGGCCGCGAGGCCACCGCCCGGGTGCGCAGGGCGATCAGGCCGGCCTTGCCACTCAGGTTCTCCACCGCGTTGTAGACGAAATCGCCGTTGTTGGCGAAGGGCTCGCTCAGGGCCGGCATGCCGGGCACGGTATTGACCCAGAAGGCATCGGCGAGCAGGTCGGTATCGGCCACCACGATGGCCTGGAAATCGGCTTCGCTGCGCTCGCGATGGCCTTCGCCCTTGCGCCCGGGAAAGGCGGTGGCGATGGGGCCGGAGAGCCGGGCGGCGACCGTGCGCGGCCCGCCCTCGGCGCGGAAGGCGCGCAGCAGGTTGGCCGGCGTGGCGGTAACGCCGCCGAGCAGGCTCACCGGCAGCTCGCCGCTCTGCGAGGAAGTACGCAGCAGGGTCTCGAAGCGGGTGCTGGCCCCCTCGCGCGGCCGCAGCACGCCGGCACTGGAGACGTTCACCAGGTCCATCTGCGCGGTCACGATGTCCTCGCCGGACATCGCCTCCGGTCCCAGCCCGAGCAGGGTGATGAGCGGTTCGCGCGGGCCGCCCTCGCGGGTCTGCACCGAGAGCGCGGAGCCCGGGTCGGCAACGATCCGGGCAGGATCGTAGTCGATGCCCCAGGCCGCCAGGAGCGGCTCGAGGCTGGAGGTGCGGCTGCCGGCAGGATCGCCGCCCAGCGGATCGTCGGAAGGCTGGTGCTCGGCATCGGGATCGACGAACAGCAGCACCCGCCCGCCGCGCAGGGCGAACTGGTCGATGGCATAGAGCGAGTCCTCGGAGAGCTCGCGCGGGTGCACCAGCATCAGCAGCTGCACCTCCGGATCGATGCTGGTGAAGCCCGGCTCGAGGCGGCGCAGGTCGAACAGCTCGCGCAGCTGCTGGTCCACCACCCAGCCCGGCGAAGGCGCGCCAGCCGCAGGATCGAAGGCCGGGGCCATGGGCAGGCCGGAGTAGAGCGCCACCACCGGACGCGCCTCCACGGTGAGCGCGGCGATCAGCTTGGCGAGGTTGTATTCGAGGAAGGCCTCGCGCTCGGCCTGCAGGAAGGGAATGGGCAGCTCGCCATCGGTGCTGTTGCTGCCGACGATGCCGAAGAAGAAGTTGCCACCACGCGGCTGCGGAACCGCGGTGAGCCCCTGCGCCACCGCCCGGTCTTCCTCCTCCGAGAAGGGCTCGGGATCGACCACCTCCACCCGCACCTTGCCCGCGGAGCGGGCGGCGATCTCCAGCAGCAGCTCGCGCACCCGCTGGGCATAGGCGCGCACCTGCGGGAAGTCGGACGAGGCACGCTCCGAGAAGTACAGGCGCAGGGTGACCGGCTCCTCGATGCCGCGCAGCAGCTCCAGGGTGGCAGGCGAGAGCGTGTGCTCGCGGGCCTGGGTGAGATCGATGCGGGCACCGCGCAGGGCCACGGTGGACACCGCCACCAGCAGCAGGAAGCCGAGGGCGATGGCGGGCAGCGCCCAGAGCGATCGGCGGAAGCGAACGGGATTCATGCGTCAGCCGGCCTTCTTGGCATCGAGGATGACGACCGTGGCCAGCAGCCAGGCCGTGATCGAGAACAGGAAGAACAGCACGTCGCGCAGGTCGAGCACGCCGCGCTGGATGGCCTGGAAGTGGGTGAGGAAGCTGAGCTGCGCCACCGCCTCGATGGCGGCCCGTGGCGCCCAGCCCTGCACCGCGTCCTGCACCAGCGGGTAGCCGGCGAGCAGCATCAGGAAACAGACCACCACCGTCACCACGAAGGCCACGACCTGGCTGCGGGTGGCGGCCGAGAGCGCGCTGCCCACCGCGAGCATGGCGCCGGCGAGCAGCCAGCTGCCGAGGTAGCTCGCCAGCACCACGCCGTGGTCGGGGTCGCCAAGCCAGCTGATGGTCCACCACAGCGGCGTGGTGAGCGCCAGGGCCACGCCGAGCAGGGCCCAGCCGGCGAGGAACTTGCCCAGCACCGCCTGCCAGGGCGCGAGCGGCAGGGTGAGCAGCAGCTCCAGGGTGCCCGACTTGCGCTCCTCGGCCCAGAGGCGCATGCCCACCGCGGGTACGAGAAAGAGGTAGAGCCAGGGGTGGAAGGCGAAGAAGGGCTGCAGGTCGGCCTGTCCGCGCTCGAACAGGCCGCCAAGGTAGAAGGCCAGCGCCGCGGCCACCGCCACGAACAGCACGACGAACACCGCCGCCAGCGGCGAGGCGAAATAAGCCGCGAACTCGCGGCGGGCCACGGCAAGCAGCGGGCTCATGCGGCCTCCCCGAGGGTCAGGGCACGGAACACGTCGTCGAGGCGGCCGCGCTCCACGCGCAGGTCGGAGAAGGCCACGCCGCGCCCGGAAAGCCGTGCCGCCACCGCCCCGGGATCCAGCGGGCGGGCCCGCGACAGCAGGAATACCCGGCCCTCGCGGGGTTCCACCTCGGTATCGGCAGGGGCCACCAGGCCGTCCAGCGCCGCCACCGCGGCCACGCTGTCGGGGGCGCGGAAGGAGAGCGCGCCGTGATAGCGCGAACGGGCCAGCAGCTCGGCCGGCGTATGGTCGGCACGCAGGCGGCCGCCGGCGATCACCAGGGCGCGGGTGGCGATGGCTTCCACCTCCTCCAGAAGGTGGGTGGAGAGCATGATGGTGCGCTCGCGGGCCAGCGACTGGATCAGGCCGCGCACCTCGTGCTTCTGGTTCGGATCGAGGCCATCGGTGGGCTCATCGAGCAGCAGCACCGGCGGGTCGTGGAGGATGGCCGCGGCGAAACCGACGCGGCGGCGGAAGCCCTTGGAGAGCGTGTCGAGCGGCTGGCGCAGCACGCGGCCGAGCTGCAGGCGCTCGACCACGTATCCGGTGCGTTCGCGGCGCCGCTCGCCGGAAAGCCCCCGCACGTCGGCCACGAAACCGAGGAAATCGAGCACTTCCATCTCGCCGTACCCGGGCGCCCCTTCGGGCAGATAGCCCAGCGCCCGGCGGGCGGCGAGGCCGTCGCCGGCCACGTCATGCCCGGCCACGCGCACCCGCCCGCCGTCAGGGGCGAGGAAGCCGGCGATCATCTTCATGGTGGTGGACTTGCCGGCGCCGTTCGGCCCCAGGAGCGCCACCACCTCGCCCGGGCAGACCCGGAAATCGAGACCCTCCACGGCGACCAGCGCACCGAAGCGCTTGGTCAACTGTTCCACTTCGATCATTGCTTGGCCCGTTGCGGCTCGCGCGCCGCGGCACGCGATGGACAGCCCCGGCGGCGCGGAGTTCCCGCCCCCGGAAACGCCGAGGCGGGCTCGTGGCCCGCCTCGGTCGGAAGCATCAGCGATCCTGCTTCAGCGGGAGGTAGGACTCGAACTCCGCCTCCATGCTGAGCATGTCGGGGATCGCGACCTTGTAGTCGTCGAAGCCCTGGCCCGGCTCGAGGGCGTAGCCGCGCACCATCGCCCAGGCGCGCAGGGTGTCGCGCACGCGCTGCAGGCCCGGGGCGGGCCCCACCCACTTGGTGTTGGCGGCCAGCATCGGCGGCACCTGCACCAGCTCCACCTGGTTGCCCTCGCCGGTGACCTTGGCCTTCAGCACCGGCAGCTCGGCCACCGTGGCGGCGCGCGAGGCCCCTTCCTCGGCGCCCTTCTCGCGCACCGGCAGCAGCATGGTGAAGGTATAGGCCTCGGAGCTGCGGTCGATGGTGACGATGCGCAGCGGGCCGTCCTTGACGAAGCCGCTCTCCTCCATGACGCGGTCCATCCACTTCAGCTGGTTGGTCATGGAGATGGCCACGCCATCGTCGCGCAGCGGCGCGGTGACATCCACCTTGAGGGCGTTCATCGCCGGCACCTCGACCACGCGCAGCGGGTGGTCGTAGAGGGTGTAGTCGACGCGCGGGATGCCGGCCAGGGCGTTGGAGAGCAGGCGCAGGCCCGACTGGATGCGCTTGCCGACGTTGGCGGCCACGTACATGCCGGCGTAGCGGCCGATCAGGTTGTTGCCATACTCCACGCGGTAGCGCTGGGTGATCCTGACGTTGCGCTGCTGGCGGCCGGCGCGCTCGAAGGTGAAGCGCATGGTCTTGTTGTGGCCCATGGCGCCGTCTTCCACGCGGAACACGATGCGCTCGCCCGGGATGCTCTCGGTGATCTCCCAGCTGCCCTTGCCGATGCGCGGGTTCTTCGACTCGAACTCGAGCCGGGCGCCCACGCCGGAGGCCGGGCCACTCAGAGTGAACTTCACGTTCGGGTCGATCAGGCTCATGGTGTTCCAGTCATTGAAGCGCTGGAACCCGTTCAGCATGTCGAAGGCGACGTTGATCGGCCGGTTGGTTTCGACCGAGTGCGAGAAGCTGCGGTGCTTGGGCAGGGAAAAACCCACCACGACGCCGACGATGGCGACCAGGACCAGCGCGACGACGAGTTCAAGGAATCGGGCCATTCATACTCTCCGGGGATCGGCCCGGGATGGCCTGCGCCGCCCCGGGGAGCGGCAGAGGATAGCAGCACGGCATGGCCGGCAACAGCGCGGTCACGGCGGCGGCAGGTACCCCCGGCGCGAACGCCGTCACACCAGCTTCAACTCGAAGGCCTTGAGCACGGCACGGGTGCGGTCGCGCACCCCGAGCTTGGAGAGGATGTTGGAGACGTGGTTCTTGATCGTGCCCTCGGCCACCCCGAGCGAATTGGCGATCTCCTTGTTCGAGAACCCCCCGGCCATCAGGCGCAGGATCTCGGTCTCGCGCTCGGTGAGCGGGTCGGGCTGCTCCAGGCTGTGGAACTCGGTCTGCAAGCCCTCCAGGCCGGAGAGCAGGCGGGCCGTGACCACCGGCTGCACCAGCGAGCCGCCCGCCGCCACGGTCTGGATGGCGGAGACGAGCTGGTCCAGCGACACGTCCTTCAGCAGGTAGCCCTTGGCCCCCAGCTTGATGCCCGCCAGTACCAGCTGGTCGTCGTCGAAGGTGGTGAGGATGATGGTGGGCGGCAGCTGCCCCCTGGCGGCCAGCGTCCGCAGGGCGTCCAGGCCGCTCATCACCGGCATACGCATGTCCATCAGTAGCACGTCCGGGGCCACTTCGGGCACTTTCTCCACCGCCTGCTGGCCGTCGGCGGCCTCGGCCACCACGGCGATGCCGTCGGCCAGTTCGAGCAGGGAACGCACGCCCTGGCGCACCAGGGTCTGGTCGTCGACGAGCATCACGCGGATCATGCGGGGGCCTCGAGAGGGATGTGGATGTCGATGGTGAACCCCTGGCCGGGAGCCGTGCTCACCGACAGCTGGCCGCCCACGGCACGCAGCCGCTCGCGCATGCCGGAAAGGCCATTGCCCGGGGTGAAGGATTCGCTGCCCATGCCATCGTCGCGGGCCACCAGCCGCAGCGCATCGCCCTCGCGCGCCAGGCGCAGCCAGAGACGCCCGGCATTGGCGTGGCGGATGGCATTGGTGAGCACTTCCTGGGTGCAGCGCAGCAGCACGTGGGCGCGCTCCGGGTCGTCGAGGGCCAGCGGCGAGGCGATGTCGAGCTCGACCTGCAGGGCCGGCACGCCCTCGACCAGGGTGCGCAGGGCGGCCGCGAGGTCGATGCGGTCATCGCCGCGCATGGCACTCACCGCCTCGCGCACGTCAGTGAGCAGCAATCGGGCCAGGGTATGGGCTTGACGCACGTGCTCCTGCGCCCGCCCCTCGGTGAGGTGACCTGCCACCTCGAGGTTGAGGCTGAGGGCCGTGAGGTGGTGGCCGAGCAGGTCGTGCAGCTCGCGCGAGATCCGCAGGCGCTCGCCCACCCGGGCGCTGTCGGCCAGCAGCGAGCGGGTGGCGCGCAGCTCGGCATTGAGGCGGCGCTGCTCCTCGCGGGCCTCGGCCTGCTGCTTGGCCACGAGCCCCGCCACGTAGACGAAGCCGGACACCCCGACATAGAGCAGCGACTGCATCAGCGCCTCGAGCAGCGAGAACTCCATGCCGCGCATGAACACGTACACCAGCGGCAGGTGCTGCAGCACCATCCAGGCCACCCCGGGCCAGCCGGGCAGCAGCCAGGGCACCACCGCCGCCATCACCATCATCAGGATGGCGCCGAGCCCGGTACCGGTGAGCGCGCTCACGCCGATGGCCGAGCCGGCCATCACCAGCATCAGCAGCAGGGGCAGGAGGTAGCCGCGCCCGGGGCCGAGCACCCGGGTGGCGGCCCAGAAGGCGAGGCCGAAGGCAAGGTAGACCAGCACCGGCAGGACCACGGCCGCCAGCCGCAGGCGGGGCGGGCCGAACTCGGCCACGAACAGGATGTTCATGGCAAGCCCAATGCCCACCATGGCCCAGGTGAACAGGCCGGCATAGCGCAGCAGCGTGGCATGGGTGAGGCGCGGCAGCATGCCGGCATCCTAGCCTCCCCCGGCGCCCCGCCCGCCCCCCGGAAGTCACGCCCCCTTCCCCCGGGGCGCCCATGCGATACTGGGCGCTTGTTCTACTGCCTGCCCGGAGGACGAGGCGTGCCGATCCTGATCCGCGACGTGCGCGAACACGAGCTGGACCTCGTGACGGCGATCAACAACTCGGCGGGTCCCTCCATCCTGCCGATGGACGCGGAGAAGGTGCGTTTCTTCTGGAACGAGGCCGACTACTTCCGGGTGATGGAGCAGGACGGCGTGGTCACCGGCTTCCTCGTCGGCTTCAGCGACAGGGCCCCGCACGACAGCCCGAATTTCCGCTGGTTCCGCGAGCGCTACGAGAACTTCCTCTACATCGACCGCATCGTGATCGCCGCCCCGCGCCGCGGCGGCGGCCGGGGCCGCGCCTTCTATGCCGACGTGATGAGCTTCGCCGAGCCACGCTGGGCGAAGCTGTGCTGCGAGGTCTTCCTCGGCGTGGGCTACGACCCTGCCCTGCTGTTCCACGGCAGCTTCGGCTTCCGCGAGGTCGGACAGCAGACCATGGACGGCACCGGGCTGCGCGCCTGCATGCTGATGAAGGAGCTCTGCAGCCACGAGTGGATCGCCGCCACCTATGGCGAGCGGCTGCCCGACGAACCCTGGCTGGCGCCGCGGCAGCGTCCCTCGCGCGTCCCCGCCCGAGACACCGGAACCTGAGCCCATGGCGAGTACCGCCCCCCTCCCCGACTACGAGCCGGCCGGCGAGCTGAAGTTCGGCCAGGTCGGCATCGCCAACCTGCGGATCCGCAGCCTCGACCTGCCGCGCCTCGCCGCCGAGATGCGCGAGCGCGTCGAGCGGGCGCCGAAGCTGTTCGCCCGCGCCGCGGTGATCCTCGATTTCGGCGCCCTGCCGCGCCTGCCCGACGAAGCCACGGCCCGCGCCCTGGTCGAGGCCCTGGCCGCCGCCGGCGTGCACCCGGTGGCCCTGGCCTACGGCACCCCGGAGAACGATGCCCTCGCCGAGCGCCTCGGCCTGCCGGTGCTGGCGAAGTTCCGCGCCCAGTACGAGCGCGCCGGCGCCGACGCCATGACCGATGCCGCGCTGGCCGCCCGTCCTGCCGCGCCCGCGCCGCCCCCCGCCCCGGCCGCACCGGCGCCCGTGGCCGAGGCCGAGCCCGGCCTGGTGCACGCCCTGCCGGTGCGCTCCGGCCAGCAGCTGCTGGCCGTGAACCGCGACCTCACCGTGCTGTCCAGCGTCGGCGCCGGGGCCGAGCTGCTGGCCGACGGCTCGATCCACGTCTACGGCGCCCTGCGCGGCCGCGCCCTGGCCGGGGCCTCCGGCTTCACCGGCGCGCGCATCTTCTGCCGCGAGTTCCATGCCGAACTCGTGGCCATCGCCGGGCACTACAAGGTGCTCGACGACGTGCCGAAGGCCCTGCACGGCAAGCCGGTGCAGGTCTGGCTCGACGAGAACGACATCCTGCAGATCCAGCCGCTGGCCTGAAGGCCGGCCCCACACGGAGACACGACCTTGGCTGAAATCCTCGTCATCACCTCGGGCAAGGGCGGCGTGGGCAAGACCACCACGTCCGCCAGCATCGCCATGGGCCTTGCCCGCGCCGGCAAGAAGACCGCCGTCATCGACTTCGACGTCGGCCTGCGCAACCTCGACCTGATCATGGGCTGCGAACGCCGCGTGGTGTACGACTTCGTCAACGTCGTGCACGGCGAGGCCACGCTGAAGCAGGCGCTGATCAAGGACAAGCGCTTCGACAACCTCTACGTGCTGGCGGCCTCGCAGACCCGCGACAAGGACGCCCTGACCAAGGAGGGCGTGGAAAAGGTGCTGAAGGACCTCGCCGCCGACGGCTTCGAGTACATCGTCTGCGACAGCCCGGCGGGCATCGAGAAGGGCGCCTTCCTCGCCATGTACTTCGCCGACCGCGCGCTCGTCGTGGTGAACCCGGAGGTGTCCTCGGTGCGCGACTCCGACCGCATCCTCGGCCTGCTGCAGAGCAAGACCCAGAAGGCCGAGAAAGGCGAGCGCATCACCGAGCATCTGCTGCTCACCCGCTACAACCCGGAGCGCGTGGAGAAGGGCGAGATGCTCTCGATCGCCGATGTCGAGGAAATCCTCGGCCTCAAGGTGATCGGGGTCATCCCCGAATCGCCCGACGTGCTGCAGGCCTCGAACGCCGGTAACCCGGTGATCCTCGACGAGCAGAGCGCCGCCGGCCAGGCCTATGCCGATGCGGTGGCCCGCCTGCTCGGCGAGGACCGCCCGATGCGCTTCACCACGGCCGAGAAGAAGGGTTTCTTCGCCAAGATCTTCGGGGGCTGAACATGGGCCTCTTCGATTTCCTCACCAGCAAGAAGCCGAGCAGCGCCAACCTCGCCAAGGAGCGTCTGCGCATCATCGTGGCGCAGGAACGCACCACCCGCGGCGGGCCGGACTACCTGCCGCTGCTGCAGCGCGAACTGCTGGAAGTGATCCGCAAGTACGTCAATGTCGACGTCGATGCGGTGAAGGTCGATCTGGTGAAGGACGGCGAGCACGACGTGCTCGACATCTCCGTCTCCCTGCCCGACCGCACGCCCTGAGCCCCAGGCCCGCGGCCACCGCGGGCCCCCTGGCATGTCTGGCCCGACCCCCTCCGTGCGCCTGCTCTCCGACATCGGCTGGGAGGCCCCGCGCCGCCTGCTCGCCCGCTTCGGCCTGGAACTGGTGGCCGTGCCCGCGGGCGACCCCATCCCCGGCAGCTACTGGGGCGGGAGCGAGGCCGGCATCATCGGTCACAGGGTATATGCCCGCGCCGACACCCCGGTGCATTCCCTGCTGCACGAGGCCGGGCACCTGATGGTGATGCCGCCGGAACGTCGCGCCGCCATCCACACCGACGCCGCCGACACCCAGCGCGACGAGGATGCGGTGTGCTACCTGCAACTGCTGCTCGCCGACGCGCTTCCGGGCTTCGGCCGCGCGCAGGCCTTCGCCGACATGGATGCCTGGGGCTACAGCTTCCGCCTGGGGTCGGCGCAAGCGTGGTTCGAACGCGATGCCGAGGACGCCGCGGCCCATCTGGCCTCCCTGCCGCACCTCGCCGGCCTGCTGCCCACCGGGCATGCCAGCGGACAGCAGGCAGCATGAGCCTGCACGCCTCCTCCGGCCGCTGGAAGCTCGGCCTGCTGCTCGCCCTCGTCACCGCGGCCTGCTGGGCCACCCTGCCGGTGGCGCTCAAGCTCACCCTGGAGCAGGTGGATGCGATCACCCTCACCTGGTTCCGCTTCCTCGTGGCGGCCTTGCTGATGGGCGCCTGGCTGGCCTGGAAAGGGCAGGCCATTGCGCCCTACCGGGCGCTGTCGCGGCGGCACTGGGCGATGCTGCTCGGCGCCGGCCTCCTGCTGCTCGGCAACTACGTGTTCTACCTGCTCGGCGTGCAGTTCACCACGCCAGGCAATGCCCAGCTGCTGATCCAGCTCGCCCCGCTGCTGATGGCCCTGGGCGGCATCGTGGTGTTCCGCGAACGTTTCTCGCGGGCGCAGTGGGTAGGCCTGCTGCTGATCGTCGTCGGCCTGCTCGCCTTCTTCCTCGAGCAGAACGCCGGGCATGGCGACCGGTACGCGCTGGGCGCCGGGCTGGTGGTGCTGGCGGCGGTGGTCTGGGCCGGCTATGCGCTGCTGCAAAAGCAGCTGCTGCTGCGGCTTTCCTCGCCCTCGATCCTCTGGGCCGTCTACGTGCTCTCGGCCCTGCTGCTCTGGCCCTTCGCCGATCCTGCGCGGCTCGCCGGCCTCGATGCCCTGCATGCCAGCCTGCTCGCCTACTGCGCGCTCAACACCCTGGTGGCCTACGGCGCCTTCGCCGAGGCCCTGGCGCACTGGGAGGCCTCGCGCGTCTCCGCCATCCTCGCCACCACGCCGGTGCTGTGCATCGGCGCGGTGGCCGCCACGCACGCGCTCTGGCCCACGCTGATCGCCCCGGAACGCCTCGGACTCGCCGGCTGGACCGGCGCCGGGCTGGTGATCGCCGGCTCGGCGGCCGCCAGCCTGCTGGCGAAGCGCTCCGGCCGGGGCTAGCCTGCGGGGGAATACCGGCCGCCGCCGGAGGGAGTACCCCGCCCGCCCATGCCGCTCGACCGCGACACGCTGCTCGTCTTCGGCGCCTTCATCCCGAGCCTGCTCGGCCTGGTGGCGATCGGCGTGGCTGGCGGCCTGCGCGAGCGCGACCGCGCCCTGTGGCTCTGGGGCGTGGCCATGCTGGTGGCCGGCCTGAACCAGCTGCTGCTGGTCAGCCTGCCCACCACGGCCCTCACCATCGCGCTGGCCAATGCCTGCTTCCTCGCCTGGGTGGTGCTGGTGCTGGTATCGGTGGGCTGGGGCAGCGGCCGGCAGCCGCGCATCGGCCTCTTCGCCGCCTGGGCCGCGGCGGCCTGGCTCGCCTTCCTCGCCGCGGCGCACCTCGGCGGCGACCTCCGGCTCGGGCGCCTGCTCAACTGGCCGAACATCGTGCTGATGTTCTGCCTCGCCTTCTACTGGGCGGCCAGCGACCGGCGCAAACGCATGCCGCTCGCCCGCGGCCTGCTGCTTGCCGGGCTCGGGCTGGAGGCGCTCGCCGTGGCCTTCCGCACCAGCCTCGTGGCCTTCGGCGATCTTCGGGCCGTGCTGCTGATGGACAATCCGACCACGGCGAACGTGGTCTTCCTTGCCGCCGCCACGCTCGGGCTGATCCTCGGCACCCTGGGCATGCTGCTCTCCACCATGGATGCGGTGAACCGCCGCCTGCGCTTCGCCCTCGAGGTCGATGCTCTCACCCGGCTGGCCAGCCGGCACGCCTTCTTCGAGCAGGCCCGCGCGATCCCCGAGGGAACGGCGCTGGCGCTGCTGATGGTCGACATCGACCACTTCAAGGCCATCAACGACCGCTTCGGCCATGCCGGCGGCGATGCTGCCCTGGCGCATGCCGGGCAGGTATTCCGGGCCGCCCTGCCCGCGGGCCGGCTGGCGGCCCGGCTCGGGGGCGAGGAATTTGCGGTGCTGCTGCCCGGCGCCGGGATGGAAGAGGCCCTCGCGCTCGCCGAGACCCTGCGCGCCACGGCGGCGGCGCGGCCATGGCGGGCGGACGACGGCGAGCCGGTACCGGTACAGCTCAGCATCGGGGTGGCCGCGGGCCGGGAAGGCCTGGAGGCCCTGCTGCGCCGGGCCGATGCGGCGCTGTACCGTGCCAAGGCGGAAGGCCGGAACCGCGTCGTCGCCGGATGACACTTGTGGCCGTGCAGGCCCTGCCCTAGCCTCGGCGCACCCTTTCTACCCGCCCTTCTGCCATGCGCCTGCGTCCCCGCCTGCTTGCGGCCAGCCTTGCCGCCCTCTGCGCCCTGCCCGCCACCGCCGTCCCGCCCCGGGAAACCGCCGACCAGTTCGCCGCGCGGGTGAACGCCACCTTCGCCGAACACTTCGAGGAAGGGACTTCGGCCGCCTGGCTCTCGCAGACCTACATCAATGACGACACCGCCCGCATCGCCTCGCTGGTGAGCGAGCGCGGCCTCGGGCGGCTCAATGCCCTGGTGGAGGAGGCGCGGCGCTTCGAGGGCCAGCCGATGTCGGCGGCCAGCGCCCGCACCCTGGCCCTGCTCAAGCTCTCCACCGCCATGCCGGCCCCGCGCGATCCGGCGCGGCTGCGCGAACTCGCCACCATCGCCACCCGCCTCGAGCAGGCCTATGGCGCCGGGCAGTGGTGCCGGGGCGAGGGCCCGGCGAAGGTCTGCCAGAACATCGGCCAGATCAGCCAGACCCTCGCCAGCAACCGCGATTACGAGGCCCAGCTCGAGGCCTGGGAAGGCTGGCACACCATTTCGGTGCCGATGCGCCGCGACTACGTGCGCTTCGTCGAGCTGACGAACGAGGGCGCGCGGGCGATGGGCTATGCCGATACCGGCGCCATGTGGCGCTCCGGCTACGACATGCCGGCCGATGCCTTCGCCGCCGAGACCGACCGCCTCTGGGACCAGGTGCGGCCGCTCTACGAGCAGCTGCAGTGCTACACCCGCGAGAAGCTGGTGGAACGCTACGGCCGCGAGCGCGGGCAGGTGGACGGCATGATCCCGGCCCACCTCACCGGCAACCTCTGGCAGCAGGACTGGAGCAACCTCTGGGAGCTTCTGCAGCCCTATCCGAAGGCGGCGAAGCTCGATGTCACCAGCACGCTCGAGCGCCAGCACCGCGAACGGGTGGAAAAAGCGCTGGCCGCGCTCAAGGACCCGACGCCGGCACAGCAGGCCGAGGCCGAGCGCCAGGCGGCGATGGAGACGGCCATCGCCATGACCCGCCTGGCCGAGAGCTTCTACACCGGGCTTGGCATGCCGGCCCTGCCGGAGAGCTTCTACGAAAAATCGCAGTTCCTGCGCCCGCGTGACCGCGAGGTGGTCTGCCATGCCAGCGCCTGGCAGATGAACCCCGATGCCTCGGACGTGCGCATGAAGATGTGCATCGAGCCGAACGAGACCGACCTCACCACCATCTACCACGAGCTCGGCCACATCTATTACTACCTCGCCTACAAGGACCAGCCGCTGTCCTTCCAGACCGGCGCCCACGACGGCTTCCACGAGGCCATCGGCGACACCATCGTGCTCTCGATGACGCCAAAGTACCTGCAGTCGGTCGGCCTCGTGGGCGAGGCCGAGGTGAGCCGCGAGGCCACCATCAACGCACAGATGCGCATGGCGCTGGCCAAGGTGGCCTTCATGCCCTTCGGCCTGCTGATCGACCGCTGGCGCTGGGGCGTGTTCGACGGCTCGATCCCGCCCGAGCGCTACAACAGCGCCTGGTGGGAGCTGAAGGCGAAGTACCAGGGCGTGGCCCCGGCCACGCCGCGCGGCGAGGACTTCTTCGACCCCGGGGCGAAGTACCACGTGCCGGGCAATACGCCCTACACCCGCTACTTCCTCTCCCACGTGCTGCAGTTCCAGTTCTACAAGGCGCTGTGCGATGCCGCCGGACACACGGGGCCGCTGCACGAGTGCAGCTTCGCCGGCAACCCGGAGGCCGGGCGCCGCTACTGGGCGATGATGCAGGCCGGGGCCAGCCAGCCCTGGCAGAAGACCCTGAAGGAACTGACCGGCGGCGAGCGGATGGACGCCTCGGCGGTGCTGGAGTACTTCGCGCCGCTCAAGGCCTGGCTGGAAGAACAGAACCGCGGCAAGGCCTGCGGCTGGCCGGCGCGCTGAGCGCCGGGAAAGTCCTCATCCGGCAGGGGCGGCACGGCGCAGCAGCACCGCGTCGCCCCAGGCCCAGAGCAGCAGGGCGGCGCCGCCCAGCGCCAGCGCCGCCAGGGCGAGACGGGCCGGCGAGGCGGACAGCAGCGGCGAGAGCAGGCCGGCCACGCCGGCCTGGAACATCAGCGAGAGGAAGGCCTGCATCGAGGAGGCGCTGCCGCGCTGCGCCGGATAGAGATCGAGCATCTGCAGCATGAGCTGCGGGAACACCAGGGCGATGCCGAAGGACACCAGCACCAGCGGCAGCACGGCCCAGGGATAGGCAAACGCCGGGGCCAGGCCGGCATAGGCGAGATTGAGGCACAGGCCGGCAAGACCGACGCCGAAACCCGCCAGCACCATCTGCCGCGGCCGGAACCGGCCCGCTGCCCGGCCGGTGGCAAAGGCGCCGGCCAGCATGCCGCCGATCACCGGCACGAAGAACCAGCCGAAGTCGCGCTCGCCCATGCCGAGGTGCTGCAGCACGAAGACCGGCGCCGAGCTGATGTAGAGGAACAGGGCGGCGAAGTTCAGTGTGGTCACCGTCACCAGCCAGAGAAAGCGCCGGTGGCGCAGCATGGCGGCATAGTTGGCGACGAGAAGCCCGGCATGCAGGGGCAGGCGTTTCTCCGGCGGGTGCGTCTCCGGCAGGGCGAAGCGCACCATCAGGCCGATGAGGGCGCCGAAGCCGGCGAGGAACCAGAAGATCGCGTGCCAGTCGCCGACGCCGAGGATCCAGCCGCCCACGATCGGCGCCAGCGCCGGGGCGATGCTGAAGATCATCGATACCTGGCTCATCAGCCGCTGCGCGTCCTCGCCGTCCACCGCATCGCGGATCACCGCGCGGCCCACGATCAGGCCAACGCCCGCCGACAGGCCTTGCAGGAAACGGAAGGCGAGCAGGGTCGGGAGGTCGGGGCTCAGCGCGCAGCCCACCGAGGCCAAGGTGAACACCAGGATGCCGGCGAGGATCACCGGCCGCCGCCCGAGCGCGTCGGAGATGGCGCCGTGGAACAGCGACATCAGGCCATAGCCAACGAGGTAGCTGCTGATGGTCTGCTGGATCGCCAGCGGCGTGCTGCCGAGGTCCTTCGCCATCGCTGCGAAGGCCGGGAACACGGTGTCGATCGAGAAGGGGCCGAACATGGCCAGGGCGCCGAGCACGAGGGCCAGGCGCAAGCGCGAAGGCGGGGCGGCAGGAGGCATCGGCCGATTCTACGCGGGCACCCCATGACGGCTGCTTCCTTGCCAGAATGGGCCATGAATACCCCGTCCTCCGCCCGCGGCGACGGCACTGTCGCCCTCGTATTGCGCGACCTGCTTCCCTTCCTCGCGCCCTACTGGCGACGCATCCTCATCGCCCTGGCCTGTCTGGTGCTGGCCAAACTGGCCCTGCTCGGCGTGCCGATGCTGCTCAAGCGCATCGTCGATGCGCTGGGTGCGCCCGCCACCGCCCTGGCCCTGCCGGCCGGCCTGCTGCTGGCCTACGGCGGTGCGCGGCTCGCCTCCACCCTGTTCACCGAACTGCGGCAGATCGTCTTCGCCCGGGTGATGGCGCGCTCGGCACGCACCGTGCAGCTCAAGGTGTTCCGCCACCTGCACGCGCTCTCGCTGCGCTTCCATCTCGACCGCAAGACCGGCGGCATCGCCCGCGACGTGGAGCGC
The DNA here is from genome assembly GCF_000429065.1 of Silanimonas lenta DSM 16282. Classification (GTDB taxonomy): domain Bacteria; phylum Pseudomonadota; class Gammaproteobacteria; order Xanthomonadales; family Xanthomonadaceae; genus Silanimonas; species Silanimonas lenta. The sequence goes on from NZ_AUBD01000001.1 coordinate 400,936, forward strand.
GGCGGCAGCGCCATCTCCGACCTGCTCGACTGGACGCTCTACACCATCCTGCCCACCCTGCTCGAGGTGCTGCTGGTGACGGTGGTGCTGGTCTGGCTCTACGACTGGGGCTTCGCTGCCATCACCCTCGGCACCATCGCCGTCTACGCGCTCTGGACCTTCCGTGTCACCGAGTGGCGCACGCGCTTCTACCGCGCCGCCATCGACGCCGAATCGGCGAGCAGTACCCGGGCGGTGGACGCGCTGCTCAACTACGAGACGGTGAAGTACTTCAACAACGAGGAGCACGAGGCACGGCGCTACGACGCCAGCCTGCGCACGGTGGAGGAGGCGCAGGTGAAGAGTCTGAAGACTCTCGGGGGGCTCAACCTCGGCCAGGCGGCGATCGTGGCCATCGGCGTCACCGCTCTGATGTGGCGCGCGGCGGCCGGGGTGGTGGAGGGCAGTCTGAGCCTCGGCGATCTCGTACTGGTGAACGCCTACCTGCTACAGCTCTCGGCCCCGCTGAACTACCTTGGCATGATGTACCGCGAGGTGAAGCAGGCGCTCACCAACATCGAGAAGCTGTTCGGCCTGCTGGACGAGCCGCTCGACGTGCAGGACCGCCCCGGTGCCACGGTGCTTGCCACCCGCCGCCCGCGGGTGCGTTTCCGTGGCGTGCGCTTCGGCTACGACGCCCGCCGCACCATCCTCCACGACATCGACTTCGAGATCGCCCCCGGCGAGACGGTGGCGGTGGTCGGCCATTCTGGTAGCGGCAAGTCCACCCTCGCCCGCCTGCTCTACCGCTTCTACGATGTCGATGCCGGTGCCATCGAGATCGACGGCCAAGACCTTCGCTCGCTCACCCAGTCTTCACTGCGCGCGGCGATCGGTATCGTTCCGCAGGACACCGTGCTGTTCAACGACAGCATCCGCTACAACATCCGCTACGGCCGCCCCGACGCCAGCGATGCCGAAGTGGAGGCCGCGGCCCGGGCAGCGCACATCGATACCTTCATCCGCGCCCTGCCCGACGGCCATGAGAGCGAAGTGGGCGAGCGCGGCCTGAAGCTCAGTGGTGGCGAGAAGCAGCGCGTGGCCATCGCCCGCGCCCTACTGAAAGACCCGGCGATCCTGATCTTCGACGAGGCCACCTCGGCCCTCGACTCACGCTCGGAGCGGGCGATCCAGGCCGAACTCGCGCGCATCGCCGAGGGCCGCACCACGCTGGTGATCGCCCACCGCCTGTCGACGGTGATGGAGGCCGACCAGATCCTGGTGATGGAGGCAGGGCGCATCGTCGAGCGCGGTACCCACCAGGCCCTGCTGGCGGCAGGCGGCCGCTACGCCGCGATGTGGGCCCTGCAGCAGCAGGGGGAGGTCGCGCTCAGCGGATGAGCGCCGCCGCTCCGGTGGTGGCGAGGAGCACCAGCCCCCAGCCAGCGAGGCCGAGCGCGACGTGCAGCAGCAGGAAGCCGGCGCGGCGCCGGGCGAGCCGGGCCACGAGCCGAGCGCGACGCTGCTGACGGGCGGTGAGCGGAGGCGGCAGGTCGAGCGCGGCCGGCGGCAGGGCCGCAGGCGGCGCCGGGACGAGGCCCGCAGGCAGCGCTCGGGTGGACCCGGAAGCGTTCATGCACCCCTCCTCACCCCAGTAGACGTGACCCCAATCTAGCGCGTTTGACGCCGATTGACAGTGGTTGCATGAAGAAATCTTCACCTTGCGCCCTGGAGTCCGGCTTCCCGCCTCCCCTGGGCCACATCGACCCGGGCCAGCAGCACAAGGCCGGCGAGGAAGAACAGGGCGGTGGCGAGCAGGGCCAGGGTGTGCCGGCCGCCCGAGGCCCAGCTGATCGCGCCATAGGCGAGCGGCCCCAGCACCATCGAAGCCTTTACCGCGATGCCCCAGAGTCCGAAGACCTCGGCCTCGCGGCCGCGCGGGCAGAAGGCGCCCACCAGCGCCCGCCCGGCCGACTGGCTCGCGCCCATGCAGATGCCGGCGAGGTTCGCCGCCGCCCACACCACCGGCCGGGCCTCCGAGACGGCGAGCAGGCCGATCGCCAGCAGCCAGCCGCAGAGCGAGAGCGAGAGTGTGGCCCGATGGCCGAGCCGGTCCTGCAGATGGCCAAAGGCAATGGCCCCCAGCGCCGCGGTGACGTTCACCACGAGGATGAGCTGGATGCTCTCGGCGGTGCTGAAGCCGAGCGCCTGCTGGGTGTAGATGGCGGCAATCGCGATCACCGTGCCCACCCCGGCCTGGTAGGCCACGAGGCAGGCGAGGAAGCGCCGCAGCTGCGGCAGGTCCGAGGCCCCGCCCAGCATGCCGCGCCAGCGTGCCAGCGAGGCCTGCCACAGTGCCGCGAAGGCCACCGGCGCGGCGCGCACGCGCTCGCGCACCAGCAGGAAGGTGGGCAGGGCTGCCAGCAGCACGGTAGCGCCGGTGAGCAGCAGGGTCTCGCGCACCGCCGTGCCGGTGTCGCTGCCGCGGCCGGCCGCGCCCTGCACCCACCACAGGCAGGCGCCGAGCAGCAGCACCGCCCCCACATAGCCCAGGCCCCAGCCATAGCCGGAGAGCCGCCCCATGCCTTCCTCCTCCGCCAGTTCCGGCAGGAAGGCCGCGATCAGGTTCTCGCCGATGCCAAAGGCGGTGTTGGTGAGCACCACCAGCGCCAGGGCCAGCGGCACCTCGCCCGGCCCGACGAGCCAGAGCGCCGCCGTTCCGGCCGCGCAGGCCACGGTGGAGACGACGAGGAGCCGCTTCTTGCGGGCATGGGCATCGGCATACAGGCCAAGGATCGGCGCACTGGCCATCACCAGCAGGTAGGAGACCGAGAGCGCCACCGTCCAGGCGAAGGTGGCCCAGGGCGCGCCCCCGGCCACCACGCCCACGAAGTAGGCATTGAAGATCGCGGTGATGACGACCGTGGTGTAGCCGGAGTTGGCGAAATCGAACCCGGCCCAGGCCCAGAGTTCGCGGCGCCGGACCGGCGGGATGGCGGGATCGGCGTACTGGCGCCGCAGGGGAGTCGGGTTCACCCCGCGATTTGACCAGCAGGCCGTTGCCGGCGCCAGCACCACCACGCCGCATGGCCGCCCCGCCTGCCCTACACTGCCCGCCCCGTTCGCCACCCGGCCCCATGAAGTCCTACGACCGCGCCTATTTCGACCGCTGGTACCGCGCCCCGGGAGCCGGCAAGCGCTCGCGCGCCCGCCTTGAACGCACGGTGGCCCTGGCCCTGGCCGCCACCGAGGCCATGCTCGGCCACCCGGTGCGCAGCGTGCTCGACGTGGGCTGCGGCGAAGGCGCCTGGCGCGGGCCGCTGCTGCGCCTGCGACCGCGGCTGCGCTACCTCGGGCTCGATCCCAGCGACTATGCCGTGCAGCGTTTCGGTCGCACGCGCAACCTGCGCCAGGCCCGCTTCGGCGATCTTGCCACCCTGCGCCCCTGTCCCCCGGTCGACCTGCTGGTCTGCGCCGACGTGCTGCACTACGTGCCCGATGCCGAACTGCGCGCCGGCCTGCCCGGCCTCGCCGCCCTGTGCGGCGGTCTTGCCTTCCTCGAGACCTACACCGCCGAAGACGTGGCGGGCGGCGAGGTGGAGGGGGATTTCGAAGGCTTCCTGCACCGCCCGGCGGCCTTCTACCGCAGGGCCCTGGCGCGGGCCGGCTTCACCGCCCTCGGCCAGCACTGCTGGCTCTCGCCGGCGCTGGCCGGCCAGGCCACCGCGCTGGAGCGGGCCTGAGGCCATGCCGCCGTTCGCCGGGCTGACGCCGGAGGCGGTGGTGGACGCGGTGGAGTCGCTCGGGCTGGCCTGCGACGGCCGGGTGCTGGCGCTCAACAGCTACGAGAACCGGGTGTTCCGCGTGGGCCGCGAGGACGGCCCGCCGGTGGTGGCGAAGTTCTACCGCCCCGGGCGCTGGAGCGAGGCGCAGATCCTCGAGGAGCATGCCTTCACCGAGGAACTCTTCGAGGAAGGCCTCTCGGTCGTGCCGCCACTGCGCCTTTCCGGCGCAACCCTGCACCGCGCCGACGGCCTGCGCTTCGCCCTGTTCCCGCTGCAGGGCGGGCATGCGCCGGAGATGGACCGCGAGGAGGTGCTGAAGGCCCTTGGCGAAACCCTGGGACGGCTGCATGCCGTGGGTGCCCGCCGTCCTTTCGTCCACCGCGAGGCGATCGCGGTCGAACCGCTCGGCTGGGCCGCGCTCGATACCCTGCTCGACGGCCCCTGGATCGAGCCCGCCCTGCACGCCGCCTTCGAGGACACCGGTGCTGCCCTGCTGGACGCCGTGGAGGCCGCCTTCGAGGCCCATCCTGCGCGAGCGCGCCGCCTGCATGGTGATCTGCATCCCGGCAACGTGCTCTGGCGCGAGGGCCGGCCGCATCTCGTCGATTTCGACGATGCCCGCGGCGGCCCTGCGGTGCAGGACCTGTGGATGCTGCTCGATCCCGAGCCGCGCCGCCGCGAGCGCCAGCTGGAAGTACTCATGGCCGGCTACGAGCGCTTCTGCGAGTTCGACCGCGGCGAACTTCCGCTGATCGAGGCCCTGCGTGCCCTGCGCATCGTGCATTTCCACGCCTGGGTGGCGCGGCGCTGGGACGACCCGGCCTTCCCCGCCGCCTTCCCGCAGTTCGCCGAGCGCCGGCACTGGGAGCGGGTGCTCGGCGAATGGCGGGAACAGCTGGCGACGATGCAGGAGGCCTGAGCCCCCGCGCTTGCCCCCGGCCCCGTCCCTGCGGCCCAATCGGGGCATCCGCGGCCCGGCCGTCGACCAGGAGTGCTTCCAATGTCCTTCTCCTCCGCCATGCGAACGCGCCGGCGTCTACTGAATGCCAGCGTCACCAGCCTCGCCCTCGGCATCGCCGCCCACGGTCTGGCGAACCCGGCGCCGCCGCGCACCATGGACGAGATCCTCGCCGCCGCACCCGCCGCCGAATGGGTCCGCCCCGATCCGGACAACCTGCTGGTGCTGACCCTCGATACCGGCACGGTGCTGATCGAGCTCTCGCCGGCGCACGCTCCGGAGCACGTGGCCAATCTCCGCACACTGGCGCGCGAGGGCTATTTCGACGGCCTTGGCATCCACCGCGTGCAGGACAACTTCGTGGTGCAGTGGGGCGATGCGGACGCGGACGACCCGGAAAAACGCCGTCCGCTGGGCAGCGCCCGCGAACGGCTGCCCGCCGAGTTCAGCACCGAAATCGACGGCCTGCCCTTCACCCGGCTGCCCGACGTGGACGGCTGGGCGCCGCAGGTGGGCTTCAGCGAGGGCTTTCCCGTGGGCCGCGATCCTGCCTCGGGCCGGCAGTGGCTGGCGCACTGCTACGGCACCGTCGGCGCCGGGCGCGGCAACGCTCCGGACTCCAGCAATGGCAGCCAGCTCTACGTGGTGATCGGCCAGTCGCCGCGCCAGCTCGATCTCAACATCACGGCCGTGGGCCGGGTGCTGGAGGGCATGCACCTGCTCTCCGCCCTGCCGCGCAGCCTCGCGCCGGGCGGCTTCTACGCCCAGCCCGCCCTGCGCACCCCGATCCGCCGCATCGCCCTCGTCTCGGCCTTGCCGGAGGCGGAGCGGCCGCGTATCGAGCGCCTCTCTACCGAAGGCCCGAGCTTCGCCGCCCTGGTGGAGGCCCGGCGCAACCGCCGCGATGCCTGGTACCTGCGGCAGGCCGGCCACATCGACCTGTGCAACGTGCCCCTGCCGGTGCGCCGCCCGCCGGGCTGAGCCATGGCATCCCTGAATCGCGCATGACAGGGCATAATCGGGAGTCGCTTTCGTCCCCGAGGTGTGACCCATGCTCGATGTTGGTGCTTCGATCCCGGACTTCTCGCTCAAGGCCAGCGATGGCCGCGTGGTCACCGCCGAGGGCCTGCGCGGCCAGCGCTACGTGCTCTACTTCTATCCCAAGGACGACACTCCGGGGTGCACCAAGGAAGCCTGCGGCTTCCGCGACCAGATGCCGCGCTTCGACGGCATCCGGGTGCCGGTGTTCGGCGTCTCGGCCGACACCGACGCCTCGCACCAGAAGTTCGCCGCGAAGTACCAGCTGAACTTCCCCCTGCTCGCCGACCCGGAGCTCACCCTGCTGAAGGCGCTCGGCGTCTGGGTGCAGAAGAGCATGTACGGCAAGACCTACATGGGCGTGGCCCGCGCCACCTTCGTGGTGGATGCCGAAGGGCGCATCGAGAAGGTGTGGGCCAAGGTGAGCCCGGAGGGCCATGCCGAGGAGGTGCTGGCCTATCTCGGGGTGAAAGCCGGGCCGGCGAAGACGGTGGAAAAGCAGGCCGCCTCGGCGAAGAAGGCTCCGGCAAAGAAGGCGGCCTCCGCCCGCAAGGCCGCGCCGGCCAAGACCGCTGCCGCAGCAAAGAAGGCCACGGCGAAGAAAGCGGCTGCGGCCGGGAAGACCGCCGCAACAAAGAAGGCTTCGGTGAAGAAGGCCGCCCCGGCCAGCAAGGCGCGGCGCTGAGCCGGCTCGCGGCGGGCCGTGTACCCGCCGCTTTCCAAGTGCCGCCTCGCATGCGAGGCTTCCCCCCCCCCCCGGCCCTGCAGGGAGCCCCCCGTGAACCTGATCGACCGCCTCAAGCGCTTCCTCGCCCAGTCCACCCCCTCGGGGAATCCCGAGGACGCCGTGAACCGCTCGGAACTCGAGCAGGAGGCCAAGGGGCCGCCGAACGGCATCGAGCGCCGGCAGTCGGACCGCCGCTGCGCCCGCGACGGCACCCGCGCCCTGATCATCGACGACTCGGCCACCGTCACCGCGGCGCTGGCGCGCATGCTGCTGCAGAACCGCTACCAGCTCGACACCGCCGCCGATGCCGAGACCGGGCTGGCGAAGATCGCCGCCAACCCGCCGGAAATCATCTTCCTCGACATCGTGCTTCCGGGCATGAACGGCTTCGAGGCCCTGCGCCGCATCCGCCGCGACGAGGCCACCCGCGCCATCCCGGTCATCATGATGAGCGGCAACGAGCAGGCCACCGAGCAGTTCTACGCCCAGCGCATCGGCGCCGACGACTTCATGAAGAAACCCTTCTCGCGCTTCGAGGTCTTCGCCCGGGTGGAGAAGCTGCTGGACGCCGAGGCGGTGCCGCGGCGCCCGGGCGCCGCGGCCTGATCGCCGCTCACAGCATCGGCAGGTCCAACCCCTTCTCCTTCGCGCAGGCCCTGGCGATGTCGTAGCCCGCGTCGGCATGGCGCATCACGCCGGTGCCGGGGTCGTTCCAGAGCACGCGGGCGAGGCGGCGGTCGGCGGCCTCGCTGCCATCGCAGACGATGACCACGCCGCTGTGCTGCGAGAAGCCCATGCCCACGCCGCCGCCGTGGTGCAGCGAGACCCAGGTCGCGCCGCCGGCGACGTTGAGCATGGCGTTCAGCAGCGGCCAGTCGGAGACGGCATCGGAGCCGTCCAGCATCGCCTCGGTCTCGCGGTTCGGGCTCGCCACGCTGCCGGAATCGAGGTGGTCGCGGCCGATCACGATCGGGGCCTTCAGTTCGCCATTCCGCACCATTTCATTGAAGGCAAGGCCGAGGCGGTGGCGGTCGCCCAGGCCCACCCAGCAGATGCGCGCCGGCAGGCCCTGGAAGGCGATGCGCTCCTTCGCCATGTCGAGCCAGCGGTGCAGGTGCGGGTCGTTCGGGATGAGTTCCTTCACCTTGGCATCGGTCCTGGCGATGTCCTCCGGGTCGCCGGAGAGCGCCACCCAGCGGAAGGGGCCGATGCCGCGGCAGAACAGCGGGCGGATGTAGGCCGGCACGAAACCGGGGAAGTCGAAGGCGTCGGTGCAGCCGGCTTCCTTCGCCATCTGGCGCAGGTTGTTGCCATAGTCGAAGACCGGGATGCCCTGGTCTTCGAAGTGCAGCATGGCCTCCACGTGGAGGCGCATCGAATGCTTGGCGGCCTCGATCACCCGCTCCGGGGCGTGCTTCTGCTCGTCGAGCCAGCGTTCCACCGTCCAGCCGGCGGGCAGGTAGCCGTGCAGCGGGTCGTGGGCCGAAGTCTGGTCGGTGACGGCGTCCGGGCGCACGCCGCGGCGCACCAGCTCGGGCAGGATCTCCGCCGCATTGCCGAGCAATGCGACCGAGCGCGCCTTGCCTTCGGCGCAATAGCGCTCGATGCGGGCGAGCGCGTCATCGAGGTCGGTGGCCTGTTCATCGACGTAGCGGGTGCGCAGGCGCATGTCGATGCGGCTCTGCCGGCATTCGATGGCGAGCATGCAGGCACCGGCCATGGTGGCGGCCAGCGGCTGCGCACCGCCCATGCCGCCCAGGCCCGCGGTGAGGATCCACTTGCCGGAAAGGTCACCACCGTAGTGCTGGCGCCCCATCTCGGCAAAGGTCTCGTAAGTGCCCTGCACGATGCCCTGCGAACCGATGTAGATCCACGAGCCGGCCGTCATCTGGCCGTACATGGCAAGGCCTTTTGCATCGAGCTCATTGAAGTGCTGCCAGGTGGCCCAGTGCGGCACCAGGTTGGAGTTGGCGATCAGCACCCGCGGCGCATCGGGATGGGTGGGGAACACGCCCACCGGCTTGCCGCTCTGCACCAGCAGGGTCTGGTCGTCCTCGAGCCGTTCCAGCACCTCGACGATCCGGTCGAAACTCGCCCAGTCGCGGGCCGCGCGGCCGATGCCGCCATAGACCACCAGCGAGGCCGGATCCTCGGCCACGTCCGGATCGAGGTTGTTCATCAGCATGCGCAAAGCGGCCTCGGTGAGCCAGCTCTTGCAGCGTTTCTGGGAACCGCGCGGAGCGCGGATGACGCGGGAGGGGTCGTGGCGGGGCGAAGACACGCGGCGGCATCCTGTGCGGGGAAAGCGTGATTGTACGGCTGCGAAGGCGGCAGTCCGATGCCATGGACACGGCCCCGTAACCCCGCCTCGCCTACCCTCCCCCCCCCTGTCCGCTGCATCGCTCCGTTCCCGTGTCCGTTCCCGCCTTCCGCGCCACCGCCTTCCTGCTCGCCCTTCTGCTGCTCGGCCTGCCGGCCCGCCACCCGGCCGCGGCCCCCACCGCTCAGCCGGCCGTCGAACGGCCCACGGTGCTGCTCATCGGCATCGACGGCCTGCATCCCGAGCGCCTCGAACGCCTCGCCCCGCCCACCCTGCTGCGCTGGCGGGCGGAAGGCGCGTGGGCGGAGTGGATGACGCCGGCCTACCCCACCCTCACCTTCCCCAACCACTACACCCTGGTGACCGGCCTGGTGCCGGACCGCCACGGCATCGTCGGCAACCGCATGCTCGATCCCGAGCTCGGGCCCTTCCGGCTCTCGCTGCGCGCGGCGGTGAGCGACGGCCGCTGGTACGAGGGCGCCGAACCGCTCTGGGTCACCGCGCGCCGCGCCGGCCTGCGCAGCGCCACCCTGTTCTGGCCCGGCAGCGAGGCACGCATCCGCGGTCTGCGCCCGAACGACTGGCTGCCCTATGCCGGCGACATGCCGCACGAGGCGCGCGTCGACCGCGTGCTCGGCTGGCTGGACCGCAAAGAATCGCGGCGGCCGCACTTCATCACGCTCTATTTCGCCGCCTTCGACGAGGCCAGCCATGCCCATGGCCCGGACAGTGACGAGGCCGCGGCGGCGCTGGCCGCGATCGACGCCGCGCTGGCGCGGCTGGAGCAGGGCCTGCGCGAGCGCGGCCTGTTCGATTCGGTGGACATCGTGCTGGTCTCCGACCACGGCATGGCCGAGGTGGACGTGGCCCATCCGCGCCGGCTCGATGCCCGGGTGATGCTGCACGAGGATGAGGTGGTGACGAGTGGCGAAGTGGCCGGCATCGCCCCGCGCCCGGGCCGCGAGGCCGAGATCGAGGCCGCCCTGCTCGGCCGCCACGAGGGTTTCGAGTGCTGGCGCCGCGAGGCCCTGCCGCCGGCATGGCGCTTCGGCCGCCACCCGCGCATCCCGCCGATCGTCTGCCAGGCCGACGAGGGCGTGCACCTCACCCATGCCGCCCGGCTCGCCCAGGGCGGCAGCATCAGCCGTGGAGCACATGGCTATGCGCCGGAGCTGCCGAGCATGCGGGCGGTCTTCCTCGCCCGCGGGCCGCGCATCGTGCCGGGCACCCGGCTGCCGCCGATTCACGCCACCGACGTGCACCCGCTGTTGCTCACCCTGCTCGGCCTGCCGCCGATGGTGGGAGACGGCGATGCCGCGGCCACCGCCGCGGCGCTACGGCTCAGTCCTGCGGCGGCACAGGGCGCGGTGGCGGAGCGCAGCCCGGCACCACCCGCATCGCCGCCGTCACCATGAGGTGTGCCGAGACCGGGGCGGTGACGAAGACGAAGGCGGTAACGAGGAACTCGCGGCCGGTCCAGTTGCCCTCCCAGGCGAACCAGAGCATCGAGGCCAGCAGCGAGAGGCCGACGCCGAGGGTGCTGGCCTTGGTGGGCCCGTGCAGGCGCTTGAGCAGGTCGCCGAGCTTGAGCAGGCCGAAGGCGCCCACCAGGGTGAAACCGGCGCCGGCCACCAGCAGGGCGGCCACCAGCAGGTCGAGCCAGAGCGGGATGTCGGTCATTCGGCGATGCTCCCACGCTTGATGTAACGGGCCGCGGCCACGGTGCCGACGAAGCCGAACAGGGCGATCAGCAGGGCCGATTCGAAGTAGGTGGCATTGCCGCGGTACAGGCCCACGGCGATCAGCAGCGCCAGCGCGGTGATGTAGAGCGTGTCGAGGGCCAGCAGGCAGTCGACCAGGCTGGGGCCGCGCAGCAGGCGCAGCAGGGCGAACAGCAGGGCCAGGGCGAAGGCCCCGGCCACCCAGGGCAGGACGAGCAGGGTGATCACGGGAAGATCTCCATCAGCGGCGCCTCGTAGCGCGTCTTCACCTCGGCCGCCACGGCCTGCGGGTCCTCGGCGTGGAAGGCGTGCACCAGCAGCCAGCGGCGGTCTTCGCTGACCTCGCAGCTCAGGGTGCCGGGCGTCATGGTGATGATCGAGGCGAACAGGGCGATGCCCTGTGGCGATTCGATGTCGAGCGGTACCCAGACCCAGGCCGGGCGGATACGCGATTCCGGCCCGAGGATGCGCACGGCGATCTCGAGGTTGGCCTTGACGATGTCGTGCAGCACCCGCAGGGCCAGCCGGAGCGCGGTGAGCGGCGCGGCGAGCCGCGGCGAGGGCAGCACCGGCGGCGGCAGGAGCCGCGGGATGCCCCAGGCGAGGAACAGACCGAGCAGGAGCTGCCCGGCGGAAAACCCGTTGAGCAGCACCCAGACCGCGAAGATCGCGAGGCGCAGCACGAGGTAGGGGTAAACGGCATCCATTCAGTTCGGCACCGTGGTGGGCAGGGGCGTGCGGCCGAGCACCACCTCACGGTAATGCTCGACCCCGGCGAGCTGGGCCGCGCTGCCGGCGACGTAATCGGTGAGCGCGGCCGCCTGCACGGCCACCCCCAGCAGCGCAGTGAGCAGCAGGAGCAGGGCCAGCCGCTCGGCAGCGGCCGGCGGCGGCACCGGCAGGGTGCCGTCCGGCGCTTCGCGCCCCTGCCAGAACAGGCGGCTGCCGGCACGGGCCAGGGCCAGCAGGGTGAGGAAGCTGGCGACGAGCACCACGGTCCAGAGCACCGCGCCCTGCCCCACCGGTTCCGCATAGGCGAGCAGCAGGGCCTTGCCGAGGAAGCCGCCCAGCGGCGGCAGGCCGGCCGCAGCCACCGCCAGCACCAGGAAGAGCCCGCCCATCATGGCCATGCGCGGCATCGCAGCGACACGCTCGAGCGCATCGCCACCGCGGCGGGTGCGGCGCACCCAGTCGGCGAGCAGGAAGAAGGCGGCCATGGCCAGGGTCGAATGCACGAGGTAGAACAGGCCGGCGGCCACGCCCTGCACGCTGCCGAGGCCAAGCGCCATGGCCAGCACGCCGGCCGAGCCGACCACGAGGTAGCCGAGCAGCGGCCTCAGCTTGGCGGCCGCCAGCGCGCCCAGCGCGGCCAGCAGCACCGTGCCGGCGCCGGCCCAGAACAGCACCGGCCCCACCATCGGCGAGAGCACGCCGGCATCGTCACCGGCCAGCAGGCCGTACACCCGCAGCAGGGCGTAGAGGCCGAGCTTGGTCATGATGGCGAACAGGATCGCCGCCGAGGCCGGGGCCGCGGCATAGGTGCGCGGCAGCCAGAAGTACAGCGGCAGGATCGCCCCCTTGAGCGCGAACACCGCCAGCAGCAGCAGGGCCGCGGCGCGCAGCAGGGGCACGGCTTCGGCCGGGGCGGCGGCGATGCGCGCCGAAAGATCACTCAGGTTCACCGTGCCCAGCACGCCGTAGAACACGCCCACCGCCAGCAGGAACAGCGAGGAGGCGACGAGGTTCAGCACCACGTAGTGGAAGCCCTGGCGCAGGCGCTCGCCGCCCTGGCCGTGCAACAGCAGGCCGTAGCTGGCGGCCAGCAGCACTTCGAAGAATACGAACAGGTTGAAGAGATCGTGGGTGAGGAAGGCCCCCGCAAGCCCGGCGAGCTGCAGCTGGAACAGGCCGTGGAAATGCAGGCCACCGGCATCCTCGCGGGCCCCGGCGGCGAACAGCTGGCTTGCCAGCGCCAGCAGCACCAGCAGGCCCAGCATCAGCACCGAGAGCCGGTCGGCCAGGAACACGATGCCCACTGCCGAGGGCCAGTTGCCCACCTGGTAGACCAGCAGGCCCTGGGCCTCGACGGCGAGCGCCAGGCCTGCCACCACGAGGCCCATCACCAGCGTGGCCGCGAAGGAGAGGAAGCGCCGCCAGCCGAGCGGCGAGCGGTGCAGCACCACCAGCACCGCCGCCGCGATCAGCGGCACCAGCACTGGAAGCACGGCGATGTGCTGCGCCATCCCGCTCATCGGCGCGGCTCCCTGCCGTCCACATGGTCGCTGCCGAGCAGGCTGCGGCCCTGCAGGGCCAGCACCAGCACTAAGGCCGTCATCGCCATGCTGATGACGATGGCGGTGAGCACCAGGGCCTGCGGCAGCGGATCGGCATACTGCGAGAGCAGCGGCGCGGCGCCGTCGCGGATGATCGGCGGCTTGCCGGCCATCACCCGCCCCGAGGCCAGCAGGAACAGGTTGACCGCATAGGTCATCAGGGTGAGGCCGAGGATCACGTCGAAGGTGCGGGCGCGCAGCACCAGCCAGACTGCCGCCGCGGTGAGCACGGCGATGCCGGAGGCGAGGAGGAATTCGATGCTCATGCGTTCGGCTCCGAGCGCAGCAGGCGCGTGAGCAGCACCAGGGTGAGCATCACCGAGCCGGTGACCACGAGGTAGACCCCGGTGTCGAAGGCCATGGCGCTGGCGAGATGCAGCTCGCCGATCAGCGGCAGGGTGAGGTGAGGGGTGCTGCTGGTGAGGAAGGGATGGCCGAAGGCGAAGGCGCCGAGGCCGGTGGCGATGGCAAGGAGCAGGCCCCAGCCGATCCAGGCGGTCCAGTCGAGCGGGAAATGCTTCTCCGCCTGCGCCGAGCCATGGCCCACGGTATGCAGGTAGAGCGCCGAGACCAGGGCCAGCGCGGCGATGAAGCCGCCGCCCGGGGCGTTGTGGCCACGCAGGAAGAAGTACACCGACACCACCATGCCGAGCGGCAGCAGCCACTGCGCCGCCACCTGCAGCATCAGGGTGGGCCGGCGCCGCCCCCTGCCCTCGGGTGCCAGGGCCTGCGGCCGGGCGCGGGCCAGCAGGGCCGCCACGATCAGGCCGACGATGCCGACCACGCTGATCTCGCCCAGGGTATCGAGGGCGCGGTAGTCGACGAGGATGACGTTGACCACGTTGGTGCCGCCGCCCTCCGGCACCGCGGTGCGCAGGTAGTACTCCGAGATGCTGGTGCTGGGCCGGGTGAGCAGGGCGTAGGCGAGCGCCCCCACCCCGAGGCCTGAGCCCACGGCCAGCAGGCCATGCCAGGCGGCGCGCAGGGGGCGCCGCTCGGGCGGCGCCTCCTGCGGCAGGTAGCGCAGGGCCAGCAGCAGGAGCAGCAGGGAGAGCGCCTCCACCAGCAGCTGGGTGAGCGCGAGGTCGGGCGCCGAGAGCACGAGGAAGGTGAGCGCGACCACGAGGCCGACGAAGCCCGCGGCCAGCACCGCGAACACGCGCTGCCGGTAGCGCACGGCCACGGCCAGGGCGGCGGCGAGGCCGATCGCCCAGAGCACGATGCCGGTGGGCGTGGATTCGATGCCGGAGCGCGGGCCGGCCGGCGATCCTTCGGCAAAGGCCACCGCGGCGGCCACGATCAGTACCAGCACCATCCAGCCGAGATAGGCCGGCAGGCGGTCGACGGCGAGACGCCGGGTGATGGCGCGGGAGACCGCGACCAGGGCCGCGACGAAGCGATCGAAGCCGCGCCTGCCATAGGAGGCGCGCGGGTCCTCGTGCAGGGCGCCGGCGCGATGCAGGACCGCCCAGAGCGCCGCGCCGCCGACGAGGCCGAGCAGGCTCATCACGAAAGGCAGGTTGAAGCCATGCCAGATGGCGAGGTGGTACTCGGGCAGCGGCGCGCCGAGCGCACCGGCCGCGCCGACGGCGAGCAGCTCGCCGATGGTGAGGTTGGGCAGCAGGCCCACCGCCAGCACGATCAGCACCAGCACTTCCACCGGCACGCGCATGAAACGCGGCGGCTCGTGCGGCATGCCGCCCTCGCACTTCGGCTCGCCGCCGAAGAACACCTTGATGAAGCGGATCGAATAGGCCACCGAGAAGGCCGCCGCCAGCACCGAAAGCCCCGGGATCAGCAGGTGCAGGCCCGCCACCCGGGGCACGTTCAGGGTCTCGGTGAGGAACATCTCCTTCGAGAGGAAGCCGTTGAACAGCGGCACGCCGGCCATCGCCAGCGAGGCCACCACGGCGAGCGCGGCAGTGATGGGCATGTACTTGGCCAGCCCGTGCAGGCGGCGGAAATCGCGGGTGCCGGTCTCATGGTCGATGATGCCGGCGGCCATGAACAGGCTGGCCTTGAAAGTGGCGTGGTTGAGGATGTGGAACACGCCGGCCACCAGGGCCATCGGCGTGCCCATGCCGAACAGCAGGGTGATGAGGCCGAGGTGGCTGATGGTCGAGTAGGCCAGCAGCCCCTTCAGGTCCTGCTGGAAGATGGCGAGGAAGCTGCCCACCAGCAGGGTGGCGAGCCCGATGCCGCTCACCACCAGGAACCATTCCTCGCTGCCGGCCAGCGCCGGGTGCAGGCGCGCCAGCAGGAACACGCCGCACTTCACCATGGTGGCCGAGTGCAGGTAGGCCGAGACCGGCGTGGGCGCCGCCATGGCATGCGGCAGCCAGAAGTGGAAGGGGAACTGCGCCGACTTGGTGAAGGCGCCGAGCAGCACGCAGGCCAGGGCCGGCAGGTAGAGCGGATGGGCCTGCAGGCGCTCAGCGGAGGCGAGCACCACGTCCAGCTCGAAGCTGCCGGCGATGCGGCCCAGCATCAGCACGCCGGCCAGCAGGGCCAGTCCGCCGGCCCCGGTGATGGCCAGCGCCATGCGTGCGCCGCGGCGGGCATCACGCTCGCCGTTCCAGAAGCCGATCAGCAGGAAGGAGGCGATCGAGGTGAGCTCCCAGAACACCACCATCAGCAGCAGGTTGCCGGAGACCACCACGCCCAGCATCGCCCCCATGAACAGCGAGAGCGTGGCGAAGAAGCGCCGCGGCGGATCGTCCTCGGCGAGGTACCAGTGGGCGTAGAGCACCACCAGCGCGCCGATGCCCAGAACCAGCAGGGCGAACATCCAGGCAAACCCGTCGAGCCGCAGCGAGAGCGCGAGCCCCACCTGCGGCATCCATTCCACGCTGGTCCGCAGCACCTCGCCGGCGAACACCGCCGGCGCCAGGGCGGTCAGAGCGGTCAGGCCCACGAGGGCGCCGACACCGGCGACCAGGGCCGAACGGGCGCGCCCGGCACCGGGCATCAGCACGAGGAGGAAGGCCGCGAGGAAGGGCGCGGCGAGCATCAGGCTCAGCATCGGGTCCACCATCCGAAGGTCGCGCATTATGCCCCGCGGATGGAGACCAGGTGAACGCGAACACGGGCGCTTTCACATCGATCGGTATACTCGGGTGTTTGAGCCATCGGCCCTGCCAGGGAATGACGCCCGTAACCGCCCACGCCCCCACCCACACCGCCGCCACCAGCCGCTGGATCCTTACGGCCTCGGCGCCGTTCGCCCTGTTCGTCTTCGTGCTCTGGCGCTCGCTCGTCGTGGGCGAGGAACTCGCCTGGACCTGGGACTGGGCCCCGGGACTCGGCGTGGCCGCCGCCTTCAGGATCGACGGTCTTGCCCTGCTGATGCTGGCCCTGATCGGCGGCATCGGCACCCTGGTCTTCGTCTATGCCGCCGGCTATATGGCCGGCGTGGCCCAGCGCGGCCGGCTGTTCGCCACCCTGCTGGTGTTCATGGTGGCCATGGCCGGCACCGTGAGCGCCGACCACCTGCTGCTCCTGCTGGTGTTCTGGGAAGCGACCAGCCTCGCCTCCTTCCTGCTGGTGGGCTTCAAGCACGAGTACGAATCGGCACGGAAATCGGCGCAGCAGGCGCTGATGGTGACGGCCGGCGGCGGGCTTGCCCTGCTGGCCGGCGTGGTGCTGCTGGGCGAGGTGGCCGGCAGCTACTCGATCAGCGGCCTGTTGGCCAGCGACACCGGCTGGCAGGACCATCCACTCACGCCCTGGGCCTTCCTGCTGATGGGCCTTGGCGCCGCGACCAAGTCGGCGCAGCTGCCCTTCCACTTCTGGCTGCCGAATGCCATGGCCGCCCCCACCCCGGTCTCGGCCTACCTGCACTCGGCCACCATGGTGAAGCTGGGCGTGTACCTGCTGGCACGCTTCGACCCGACCGTGGGCGACCGCGACTGGTGGACCAACCCGCTGATCGTGGTCGGCGCCATCACCGCTTTCTGGTCGATGGTGCTGGCCCTACGCGAGCGCGACCTGAAACGCATCCTGGCCTGGTCCACGGTCTCCGCGCTCGGCACCCTGGTGATGCTGATCGGCCTGCCCGGGCCGGCGCCGGCCGGCGCGGTGGCCGCCTTCCTGCTGGCCCACGCCCTGTACAAGGCGCCGCTGTTCTTCGTGGCTGGCAACGTCGACCACTGCACCGGCACGCGCAACATCGACCGCGTCTGCGGCCTTGCTCCGCGCATGCCCTGGACCGCCGCCGCCGCCCTGCTCGCCGCCGCCTCGATGGCCGGCATGCCCTTCTCCCTCGGCTACGCGGCCAAGACCCTGATCAAGGCGGCGAAATTCGAGAGCGAGGCCTGGGCCTGGGTGAGCTACAGCAGTGTGGGCGTCTCGGCGATCGCCGTGGCGGTGGCCGGCGTGGCCGCCTACCGGGTGTTCTGGCACCAGCGCTCGGCGAATGCCTTCCCGGAGATCCACGAGGCCGGCTGGACCATGCGCTGGCCGCCGATCATCGCCGCCGCGCTGGGCATCCTGCTCGGTCTCTTCCCCGACCAGCTCGCGGCCCCGCTGCTCGATCCGGCCGCCGCGGCCATGCGCCCGCCGGGCTTCGGCGACGAGGCCGGCGATGCCTTCGAGCCCAGCATGCTCGGCACCGTGGGCTTCGCCGTGGCCGCGGGCATCGGCCTCTATCTCGCCTGGGACCGGCTGCACGACGTACTGGAGCGGGTGTTCGCGAAACTCGAGCCGCTGTCGATGCCGGCCTGGTATGCCCGTGGCCTTGCCGCCATCCCCGCCGCCGCCGGCGCCCTCACCCGCCGGGTGCAGAATGGCCGCCTCGACGACTACCTGCTGATGACGGCGGCCGCCTGCGCTGCCGGGCTGCTGCTCGCGGCCTGGCTGGTCTCACCGGCCCTGCCCGCCGGCCTGCCGCTGCTGGGCGAGCATCCGGGCATCGCGCTGGGCGGCCTGCTGCTGGTGGTGGTCTCGCTGCTGGTGCTGCTGCCGCGCTCGCCCCTGCTCCTGCTGCTGTGCAGCGGTTTCTCCGGCCTGGCCTCGGCGCTGGTGTTCCTGTTCGCCGGCGCGCCTGACGTGGCCCTCACCCAGTTCACGGTGGAAGTGGCCTTCATCGTCGTCGCCTCGGTGCTGATCATCCGCTTCAGCCGCGCCCGCCGTCCGGCCAGCACCCCGGCCCCGCGCCGCGCCCTGCGCGCCGCCGTGGCCCTGGCCTCGGGCGCCGCCTGCGCGGTGCTGCTGCTCGCCACCACCGCCCTGCCGCAGGACGGCGCGCTGGCCGAGTACTTCGGCCGCACCAGCGTGCCCGAGGCCCATGGCCAGAACGTGGTGAACGTCATCCTCGTCGACTTCCGCGCCGTGGACACCCTGGGCGAGATCGCCGTGGTGGCCGCCGCCGCCCTCGCCCTGTTGCCGCTGCTGATGCGGCTGCTGCGGGCCAGGAAGGAGGGCCGGGCATGAAACGCCAGAGCGTGCTGCTGGTGCAGGCCACCCGCCTGCTCCACCCCGTGATCCTGCTCGCTTCGGTATGGCTGCTGCTGCGCGGCCACAACAATCCGGGCGGCGGCTTCATCGGCGGCATGGTGGCGGTCACCGCCACCTCGCTGGTGGCCATCACCCGCGGCGGCGACGCAGCCCTGCGCGGTCTGCCGCTGCCGCCCCTGCGCCTCGCCTGCCTCGGCGTGCTGCTCTCGCTGCTGAGCGGCGTGCCGGCGCTGCTGCTGGGCGAGCCCTACATGACCCACCTCTGGGGAGACCTGCTGGGCGTGAAGCTCTCCACCGTGCTGCTGTTCGACATCGGCGTGTACTTCGCCGTCTGGGGCGGTCTGGGCGCGATCTGCGCCAAGGCCCTCGGCCTCGAGGAGGAAACGGCATGAGCCTGCTCCTCGTGCTCGGCATCGCCAGCCTCGTGGCCTCCGGCATCTATCTCCTGCTCTCGCGTGACCTGCTGCGCGCGGTGGTGGGGCTGTCCCTGCTCGGGGCGGCGGTGAACCTGCTGCTGTTCGCCAGCGGCCGCATCGGCCCGGTGTCCCCGCCGCTGGTGCCGGCCGGCGCCGAGGTACTGGAGGCCGCGGCCAACCCGCTGCCGCAGGCCCTGGTGCTGACCGCCATCGTCATCGGCTTTGCCCTCACCTGCCTCGCGCTGGTGCTGGCCGTGGCCCTGCGCGAGGACAGCGGCGCCGACGGCGTGGATGCCCTCACGCGCACCGAGCCCGGCGTCGGCGCCGACGGCAAGCCGCTGCCGATGGAGGCAACGGAATGAGCGCCGCCCTCGTCGTGCTTCCGCTGCTGCTGCCGCTCGGCACCGGCCTCCTGGCCGGCGTACTGCCGCGCCGCTTCGCCCCGGCGGTGAGCCTTGTGGGCGCCTTCGCCCTGCTCGCGGCCGCCCTCGTGCTGCTGGCGCGGGTGATGGCCGAGGGGCCGCTCGGCATGGCCTTCGGCGACTGGGCCCTGCCCTTCGCCATCGTCTTCGTCGCTGACCCGCTCGGCGCGGCCATGGTGGCGGTCTCGGCCCTGATGGGCGCGGCCTGCCTCAGCTACCAGTGGGCCGGGGTGGATGCCGCCGAGGAAACCGACACCCTGCACCCGCTGCTGCACCTGTTGCTGGCGGGCGTGTGTGGCGCTTTCCTCACCGGCGATCTGTTCAACCTCTACGTCTGGTTCGAGGTGATGCTGGTGGCGGCGGTGGGCCTGTTCATCCACCAGCGCGGCGCAGCGGCGCAGGAAGCGGCTTTCAAGTATTTCCTGCTCAATGCCTTCGGCACCCTGCTCTTCCTCGCCGCCATCGCCTGGCTCTACGCCCGCACCGGGCACCTCAACTTCGCCGCCCTGCAGCCGGCGCTGGCCGCGCTGCCGGCCAACGAACGGCTGGCGCTGGGCCTCGCCCTCGCCCTCGGCTTCCTGCTGAAGGCCGGCGCCTTCCCGCTGTTCGGCTGGCTGCCCGCCAGCTACCACGTGCTGCCCACGCCGGTGCTGGCGCTGTTCGCCGGCCTGCTCACCAAGGTGGGCGTGTACGCCCTGCTCAGGGTCTGGGGCGAGGTGATCCCCGATCTTCCCGCCATCGCCTTCGAGGGCCTTGGCCTCGTGGCCATGGCCACCATGCTGGTGGGCGTGCTGGGCGCGGCCTTCCACTGGGACATCCGCCGCATCCTCACCTTCCACATCATCAGCCAGATCGGCTACATGCTGCTCGCCATCGCCCTCGACAGCCGCGAGGGCAAGGCGGCCACGACCTTCTACATCGTCCACCACATCATCGTGAAGGCGAACCTGTTCCTGATCGCCGCGCTGATGTTCCGTCTCACCGGCAGCTTCGACCTGCGCCAGAGCGGCGGCCTGTGGAAGACCCACCCCTGGCTCGGCCTGCTGTTCCTGGTGCCAGCCCTGTCGCTGGTGGGCATCCCGCCGCTCTCCGGCTTCTGGGCGAAGTTCATGGTGGTGCGCGAGAGCTTCGCCAGCGCGCACTACCTCTGGGGCGCGATGGCCCTGGTGGTGGGCTTCCTCACCCTGTACTCGATGATGAAGGTCTGGATGGAAGGCTTCTGGAAACCGGCGCCCGAGGGCCGCGCGGTGGCCACCGCGCCCCTGCCCCGCACTGCCGTGGCGGTGGTGGCGGTGCTGGCCGGCCTGACCCTGCTGATCGGCTTCGCCCCCGATGGCCTCAATGCCATCGCCCAGGCCGCCGCCGCGGCCATGGAGGAGCGCCCATGACGCGGCTCGCCATCGCCCTCGCGCTGCTGCTGCGCTTCCTCGTGCAGGTGCTGGTCGCCGGCTTCGACACCGCCTGGCAGATCGTCCGCCCCCGCCGCCGCCCGGTGCCGGTGTTCGTGCGCATGGGCTACGGCCCGATGGACGAGCGCGGCGCGGCCATCCTCGGCAGCCTGATCAGCCTCACACCGGGCACCACCACCCTCGACATCGACCCCGTCCGCCGCGAGCTCCTGCTGCACATGCTCGACGGCCGCGACCCGGAAGCCGCCATCGCCGGCATCCGCCACCATTTCGAACGCCCGCTGCTGGCCCTGTTCCCGGAGGACCGCCATGCCTGACGCCGGCACCGCCCCGCTCTGGATCATCGCCGCCTGCGCCTTCGCCCTGCTGCTCGCCCTGCTGCGCCTGGTGCGCGGGCCCACTCCCGCCGACCGGGTGGTGGCGCTCGACATCGTGTTCTCGGCCAGCCTCGCCCTCACCGCGGCCATGGCCCTCGCCACCGGGCGCGTGCTGTTCCTCGACATCGCGCTCGGCCTCGCCCTCGTGGGCTTCGTCGCCACCGTGGTCTGGGCGCGGGTGGTGGAACGCACCGGAGGGGGCCGATGAGCCTGCTCGCCTCGCTCTCGCTGCTGCTCGGCCTTGGCCTGCTGGCAGTGGCCGCGCTCGGCCTGTTCACCCTGCCCGATGCGCTCTCGCGCCAGCACGCCGCCACCAAGGCCGCCACCCTGGCGCTGGGTTTCCTGCTGCTGGCCGTGGGCCTGTGGAACCCAAGCATCGAATGGTGGTGGCGCATCCTCGCCATCATGGGCCTGCTGATGGCCACCCTGCCGGTGGCCTCGCATATGCTGGCCCGCGCCGCCGCCCCGGAACGCCTCGAGGGCGAGGGGCGCGAGCAGCTGAAGCGCTACGACTGAACCACGGTATCGGCGGTGCTGCGCGCCCCGGCAGGGCGCGTAGGCCGCACTCATGCCGAAAATTCACTTCCCCGGATTAATATATCGCTTCATCTTGATTGAGCGATTTATTGATCCGAGGCCCATCATGCCCCCCTGTCCCCCCTCGTCTTCCGCGCGCATCGACCTGGTGCTGATCGGCACCCGCGGCCAGGTCGGCAGCGCCTTCCGCCAGCAGCTCGCGGCCCAGCAGGCGGCCCTCGGGGCCCGCGCCGGCCTCGACCTGCGACTGCTGGCCACCTTCGACCGCCGGGGGCTCGCCTTCGACCTCGAGGGCCTGCCCCCGGCCGAGGTCGAGGCGCGGCTGCGCCCCTACGGCGAGGCGGAGCGCGAGGCCCTGTTCGCCCGCCTGCGCGAGCCCGCGGCCACGCCCACCGTGGTGGTGGACTGCACGGCCGCCGAGGCCATCGCCGACCGCTACCCGGAGTGGCTGGCGGCCGGGGTGGGGATCGCCACCGCCAACAAACGCGCCAATGCCCGGCCGCTCGCCTTCTACCGCCGGCTGCGCCAGCTGGCCCAGGCGCAGGGCGCCCCCTACCGCTTCGAGACCACGGTGGGCGCGGCCATTCCGCTCCTAGGCCCGCTGCAGGAGATCGTGCTGCGCGGCGAGCGCGTGCATTCGGTGCAGGGCGTGCTCTCCGGCTCGCTGAGCTTCCTGCTGGAGCGCCTGCACGCCGGCGAGGCCTTCTCCGCCGCGCTCGCCGAGGCGCGGCGGCTCGGATACACCGAGCCCGACCCCTTCGAGGACCTGCGCGCCGAAGACCTCGCCCGGAAACTGCTGGTGCTGGCCCGGGTGGCGGGTTTCGAGCTGGAGAACGAGGCCCTCGAGGTCGAGCCTTTCTGCGCCCCGCCCCCGCCGCAAACCAACGAAGCGGCCTTCCTCGCCGCCGAAGACCGCCGCTGGCGCGCGGCGATCGAGGCGGCCCTCGCCGCCGGCGAGCGCTACGTGATGCTGGCCGAGGTGGGGAGCGCCGGCGCCCGGGTGGGCCTGCGCCGCCTGCCGGCCCAGCACCCCTTCGCCGCCCTGCCCGCCGGGCAGAACCTGGTGCGCATCGAAACCGAGCTGCAGCAGGAACGCCCGCTCTGGCTCGGCGGTCCCGGCGCCGGCCCGGCCATCACCGCCGCTGGGGTACTCGGGGACGTGATCGCCGCCGCCAGCGAGCTGCGCGACCGCCGCTACGCCAGCAGGCGCTTCAGCGTGGCGGCGTAGTCGCGGGCGGCGCGCTCGCGCAGTGGGTGCCGGCCCTCGGCCACCACCTGCCGCCCCGCCACCCAGACCTCGCGCACCAGCGGCCGGTTGCCGCAGAACAGCCAGCGGTCGGGCACGTCCTCCGCCGAGGCCGCGGCAAGGGCCGGGGCCTCGCCGTCCAGTAGCAGGTAGTCCTCGGCCAGGGTCCCGGCAGCGAAGCCGGTGGCCGCCGGGGCCGAGACGGCCACGGCCTGCAACATGGCCGCGGCCGTGCTGCCCGGCCCCATCACCGCGCGGTTGCGCTTCTGCTCGAGCAGGCGCTGGCCGTACTCCAGCCAGCGCAGGTCCTCCACCGGCGAGACCGAGACATGGCTGTCCGAGCCGATGCCGTAACGCCCGCCGGCCGCGAGGAAGGCGCGCAGCGGGAACAGGCCGTCGCCGAGATTGCCTTCGGTGCTCGGGCACAGGGCCACGGTGGCGCCGCTGGCGGCGAGGCCACGCACTTCCTCGGCATCGAGGTGGGTGGCATGCACCAGGGTCCAGCACGCATCCACCGGCAGTTCGTCCAGCAGGTAGGCCACCGGGCGGCGCCCATGGTGGGCAAGGCAGTCCGCCACCTCGGCCTGCTGCTCGGCGATGTGGAGATGGATGGGGCCGGAGGCCGCGCCGCGGGCCGCCAGCACCTCGCGCATCGTCGCCACGTCCACCGCCCTGAGGCTGTGGAAGGCAAGACCGAGGCGCAGGCCGGGGAAGGCATGGGCCTCGAGCGCTTCCAGCAGGCGCAGGAAGGCCCCGGTGTCGTGGAAGAAGCGCTGCTGCCGCGGCGCCAGCGGCCGGCCATCGAAGCCGCCGCGCTGGTAGAGCACCGGCAGCAGGGTGAGGCGGATGCCGGTCTCCCGCGCCGCCTCCAGCACCGCCTCGGCCATCGCCGTGGGAGGGGCATAGGGGCGTCCTTCGGGCCCATGGTGCAGGTAGTGGAACTCGCAGACGCTGGTGTAGCCGGCCTCCAGCATCTCGACATAGAGCTGGGTGGCAATGGCGCGCACATCCTCCGGCGTCAGTGCCGCGGCGAAGCGGTACATCAGCTCGCGCCAGGTCCAGAAGCTGTCGGCCTCGCTGCCCTGGCGCTCGGCCATCCCTGCCATCGCCCGCTGGAAGGCATGCGAATGCAGGTTGGCGATGCCGGGCACCCGCCAGTGCGGGCCCTGGGCATGGGCGAGGGGAAGGTTCATCGGCAGGTGTCGGGCCGCGCGGGCGGCGATCGGAACGGGCCCGCTATGCTAGCGGGCCTGCTCCCTGCCGTGACACCGATGGCCGCCTTCCTGCTGCACCACGTCCGCCTCGTCAGCCTCGACGGCCCCGGGGGCTGGCAGCCCGTCGAGGCGGGAGCACTGGCCGTCGTCGAAGGCCGCATCGCCTGGTGTGGCGCGGAAGCGGCCCTCCCCGCCACCTTCGCCGGCCTCGAGCGGGTGGACGGCGGCGGTGCCCTGCTCACCCCGGGCCTCGTCGACTGCCACACCCACCTCGTGTTCGCCGGCAACCGCGCCGGCGAGTTCGAGCAGCGCCTGCAGGGGGTGAGTTACGAGGCCATCGCCCGCGCCGGCGGCGGCATCCTCTCCACCGTGCGCGCCACCCGCGAGGCCGACGAGGCCCGGCTGCTCGAAGAATCGCTGCCGCGCGCCCAGGCCCTGCTGGCCGGGGGCTGCACCACGGTCGAGATCAAGTCCGGCTACGGCCTCGATGCCGGCAGCGAGGCGAAGATGCTGCGCGTGGCGCGCCGCCTCGGCGAACGGCTGGGCCTGTCGGTGCGCACCACCTATCTCGCCGCCCACGCCCTGCCCCCCGAGTACGCCGGCCGCCCCGACGACTATCTGGACGCCGCCTGCGCCTGGCTGCCTGGCCTGCACGCCGAGGGGCTGGTGGACGCCGTGGACGCCTTCTGCGAGCGCATCGCCTTCAGCCCGGCGCAGACCCGGCGCATGTTCGAGGCCGCCCGCGCCCTCGGCCTGCCGGTGAAACTGCACGCCGACCAGCTCTCCGACTCCGGCGCCGCAGCCCTGGTGGCCGAGTACCGAGGTCTTTCTGCCGACCATCTGGAATACACCGACGAGGCCGCCGTGGCCGCCATGGCCCGGGCCGGCACGGTGGCCGTGCTGCTGCCCGGCAGCTTCCACGTGCTGCGCGAGACCCGGCGCCCGCCGATCGAGGCCTGCCGCCGCCTCGGCGTACCGATGGCGGTGAGCACGGATCTCAATCCCGGCACTTCGCCCCTGCAATCGCTGACGCTGGCGATGTCGCTCGCTTGCACCCACTTCCAGTTGACCCCGGAAGAGGCCCTGCGCGGGGCCACCCACGTCGCCGCGCAGGCGCTCGGCCTCGCCGACCGCGGCCGGCTGGCCCCGGGCCTGCGCGCCGACCTCGCCCTCTGGCCCCTGCGCCACCCGGCCGAACTCGCCTACTGGCTGGGCGGCCCTGCGGCCTTGGGCGTCTGGGTGGAGGGGCGGCGGGTGGCGGGGCGCCCCTGAACGACGACGCCCCGCACGGGGCGGGGCGTGGTTCGGAGCAGAGGGCGGCGCCAAGGCGCCGCCGGGCTCAGGCCGAGGCCTTCTTGGCCGGCGCCTTCTTGGCGGCGACCTTCTTCACCGCGGCCTTGGCCGGCGCGGCGGCCTTGCCCGCAACGGCCGAGCCGGCCAGCGCCTTGCGCGGACGCGCATTGCCGTAGGACGCGTTGTAGCGCTTGCCTTTGGCCGTCTTGCGGTCACCCTTACCCATGGGACACTCCTGGATGCTGATTCGAGGGATCGGAAAGGGGCGCGAGTCTAACACCACAGGCCGGCGGATGGGCACGCCGCAGATTGCGCAGGTGGGCCCAGGCCACCAGGATGCCGGCGGCGGTCATCACCAGGGCATGCAGGAGCTCGTTGTCATGGATGGCCGGCACCAGGCGTTCCAGGCCCAGCAGGGCAAGGCCGGCGAGCAGCAGCCCCCAGGCATGGAAGCGGCCGTGCTGGCGCAGGCTATGGCCCACCGAGAGCACGGCGAACACCAGGGTCCAGACGAAGAAGATGCCCTCGAAGGCGTGGCTGGCGAGGAACTCGAGGCCGAGGGCCGGCAGCAGGGCCATCACGAAAGGCAGGCCGGCGCAGTGGATCGCGCAGAGGGTGGCGACGAAGGCGCCGAGGCGGTCGTACCAGCGGCCGCGGCGTTCGACGGGGGAATGGGGATCGGGGGCGGCATGCGCCATGGCAGAGGGCCGGTCTTGAAGCAGAGGCGAAACACTATAACATGTCAGGCTTCGTTCCCCAACCCACGGTGGAGTCCATGTCCCGACCGCTGACCCGCAATGCCCTCGCCCTCGGCATCCTCGCCGCCCTCGTCCAGCCGGCCCTCGCCGCCGACGGCCATCCGCACAAGGCCCGCGAGGAGGCCCGCACTCTGGACGAGGTGACGGTCACGGCCACGCCGCTGAAGACGGCGCTCGACGAACTGGCCCGCCCGGCCGAGGTGCTCACCGGCATCGCCCTGGACGAGCGCCGGGAGGCCACTCTGGGCGAGACCGTGGCCTCGCTACCCGGCGTGCAGTCGAGCTGGTTCGGCCCGGGCGTGGGCCGCCCGATCATCCGCGGCCTCGACGGCGCCCGCGTGCAGGTGCTGGCCAATGGCCTCGGTGCCCTCGATGCCTCGACGGTAAGCGCCGACCATGCGGTCTCGATCGAGCCCTTCCTCGCCGACGGCATCGAGGTGCTGAAAGGCCCGGCCAACCTGTTCTTCGGCAATGGCGCGATCGGCGGCGCGGTGAACGTGGTCGACCGCCGCCTGCCCACCGAGCGCGCCGAGCGCTTCATCTCCGGCCGCGCCGAACTGCGCGCCGGCAGCGCCAACAACGAATCCGCCGGCCTGTTCCGCCTCGACGGCGGCAGCGGCCCCTTCGCCTGGCACCTCGACGGCCTGCTGCGCGAGACCGACGACATCGAGACCCCAGAAGGTACGCTGGAGAGCAGCGCCACCAGCACCCGCGCCGCCGCCGGTGGCCTGTCCTTCCTCGGCGAGCGCTTCTTCTGGGGCGCCTCGCTGTCCTCCTTCGAGACCGACTACGGCGTGCCCGGCCATGGCCATGAAGGCGGCCACGGCCACGACCACGAGGAAGCGGTGCTGATCAAGCTCGACCAGACCCGCAGCGACTTCCGCCTCGGCATGAACGACCTCGGGCCATTCCAGCAGCTGAGCCTGCGCGGCGCCTTCAACGATTACCGCCACACCGAAATCGAGGAGAACGAGATCGCCACCCGCTTCCTCAACGATGCGCTGGAACTGCGCCTCGAGGCGGTGCAGAAGGAGTTCGCCGGCTGGAACGGCGCCTTCGGCCTGCAGTATGGCGAGCGCGACTTCGTGGCTGACGGCGACGAGGCCTACGTGCCCTCCACCCTCACCCGCGACCGCGGCCTGTTCCTGCTGCAGGAGCGCAG
This sequence comes from Silanimonas lenta DSM 16282, assembly GCF_000429065.1. Classification (GTDB taxonomy): domain Bacteria; phylum Pseudomonadota; class Gammaproteobacteria; order Xanthomonadales; family Xanthomonadaceae; genus Silanimonas; species Silanimonas lenta. Next base: position 428,085 of record NZ_AUBD01000001.1, read on the forward strand.
CTTCGGCGACTTCAAGCTCGAGCTCGGCGCCCGCCACGATCGCATCGACGTGAAGATGACCGATGGCCTCGCCGCCCGCGACTTCCGCACCAACAGCGGCTCGCTCGGCCTGCGCTGGGCCCCGGTCGAGGCTTGGCATTTCACCCTGAACCTCGACCGCGCCGAGCGCGCACCCTCGGCCGAGGAGCTGTATGCGGAAGGCGCCCACCTCGCCACCTCGACCTACGAGATCGGCGACCCGTGGCTGGACGAGGAGACGGCCCGCCGCGCCGAGCTGGGCGCCCACTGGCATACCGAGCGTCTGCGCGCCCGCGCCGCGGTCTACCAGACCCGCTTCAAGGACTTCATCTACCTGGCCGACACCGGCCTCGAGATCGACGAGCTGCCGGTGCGCCTGTGGGTGCAGGACGACGCCCGCTTCACCGGCTGGGAGCTGGAGGCCACCGCCACCCTGGCCGAGGGGGCCAATGGCACCTGGACCCTGCGCGGCTTTGCCGACGGCGTGCGCGGGAGGCTCGAGGACGGCGGCAACCTGCCGCGCGTCGCCCCGGGCCGCTTCGGCGCCGAGCTGGGCTGGGCGCTGGACGCCTGGCGTGCCGGCCTCGGCGCGGTGCACTACCGCGAGCAGGATCGCGTGGCCGCGGGCGAGGATCCCACCGACGGTTTCACCCTCGTGAACGCCCAGCTCAGCTACCACTGGGACACCCGCACCTTCGGCTGGGAAGCCTACCTCAAGGGCAGCAACCTCACCGACCGCGAGGCCCGGCTGCACACCTCGTTCCTGAAGGACGTGGCCCCGCTGATGGGCCGCAATCTCACCGCCGGCCTGCGCGTCTTCTTCTGACGCGCAGCGCCCCGCCGGCCCCTTACTCGCGTTCGGGGTCGGCGTCGGCGGCCGGCCGGTCGGCGGGATCTTCCTCCTCGTCCGACTCGGCCGTGCCCGCTCCTTCCGCCGCCTCGAGGGCAGCCTGCTGTTCACTGGTGTGCCGCCCGATGTGGAAGGCGGCATAGCCCGGCAGCACCTGCTGGTCCAGCGCCTTGCCGATCACCCGCCCGTCGAAGGGCGAGAGGATTTCGGTGCGCGTATTGGTGAGCGGATCGACCACCCAGCCGAGGCGCTGCCCCGGGCGCACCCGCTCGCCCAGCTTCACTTCGGCAAAGAAGAAACCACCGGCATTGGTGCGCACCCAGCGCGAGCCCTGGTAGATGGCCTGCGGCGGCGTGGCCTTGCCGTTGCGTTCCTCCTGCGGCAAGAGCCCCATGGCATGCATCAGGGCGCGGATGGTCTCGGCCGCCGCGGCGATGTGTTCTTCCTCGAGGAACTGTGGCCCGCCTACCTCGAAGGTGACGGCGGGGATGCCGGCCGCCACGGCGGCGAGGCGCAGCATGCCGCGCGAGCCCTGACTGTGCAGCACCAGGGCACCGCCGAAGCCGCGGGTGAACTCCAGCACGTCCGGGTTCGAGAGATCGGCGCGCACCTGCGGCAGGTTGGCGCGCTGGAAGGAGCCGGTGTGGAAATCCACCACGGCATCGCAGCGACGCACGATGTCGTTGAAGAAGCCATGCGCCATGCGCGAGGCGATGCTGCCGCTGCGGCTGCCCGGGAAATGGCGGTTGAGGTCGCGGCGGTCGGGCAGGTAGCGGCTGCCGCGGCTGAAGCCGAAGACGTTGACGATGGGCGCGGCCACCAGCGTGCCCTCGAGGCGGGTCGGATCGACCTCCTCGGCGATGCGCCGCACCACCTCGATGCCGTTGAGCTCGTCGCCATGGATGCCGGCCACCAGGCAGAGCACCGGCCCCGGCAGGGCGCCATGGGCAACGATGATGGGGCTCGGGATCTCGCCGCGGGCGAGGCCGTCGGGCGGGCGCCACTGCAGGCGCTGGCGGGTGCCCGGCAGTACGAAGTGGTCGAGCAGCTGGAAGGGCGTGATCAGCTCGGCGGCGGGCGGCTCGCCCGCCGGCAGGGCGAGCAGGGGCGGTGGCGTCTGGCCCACGGAGGTGGCGCGGCGCGGCGGATCGACCGGGAAGTCCTGGGCTACGGCACTGCCGGCCAGCAGGGCCAGCAGCGCCAGGGCGAGGCGGTGCCGCCTCATGCCGCCCCCCCGGCGCAGCGGGCGCAGACGCCCAGCATCTCGAGGTAGGCCGAGCGCGGCTGGAAGCCCTGTGCCTCGGCCATGGCCCGGAGGCCAGCGGCCAGGCTCTCGTCCTCCAGCTCCTGGGCCTGCTCGCAGCGTTCGCAGATCAGGATCGGCACCACGTGGCCGGCGGCCGGGTGGTGGCAGGCGAGGAAAGCGTTGATCGAGGCGAGCCGGTGGATGAAGCCGTGGCTGAGCAGGAACTCGAGGGCCCGGTAGACCGTTGGCGGGGCCGAGGCCCCGGGCCCGCCGCGCATCAGCTCCAGCAGTTCGTAGGCCTTCACCGGCTTGCCGGCCTCGGCGATGCGGCGCAGGGCCTCGGCGCGGATCGGCGTGAGATTCAGCCGGCGCTCGCGGCAGGCGGCCTCCACCGCCCGCACGTAGGCGGCGGCGCCGTGGGCATGCAGCTCGGGGTGGGCGCAGCGGTCCTTGGCCATGGCCTCCAGCCTAGCGCGGCCGCTGCCTTCAGGACGTGCGCGCGGCGATCTTTTCCAGCGCCGCATCGATGCGCCTCAGGGCCTCGTCGCGGCCGGCGAGGTAGACCGTGTGCTCGATCGAGGGCGAGACCTGGGTGCCGGTGATGGCCACGCGCAGGGGCTGGGCCAGCTTGCCCATGCCGATGCCGAGCGCTGCCACGGCCTCGGCGAGGCTCTGCTGCACGGCGGCCGGGGTCCACTCGGCCTGGGTGGCAAGACGCCCGCGCGCCTCGGCAAGCGGGGCCGCGGCGGCGGCCACCAGGTGCTTCTCCACCGCCGCCTCGTCATAGGCGGCGAGCGGGGCATACCAGACGCGGGCGCGCTCGGCCATTTCCTTCAGGGTCTTGCAGCGCTCGGCCAGGGCCACCACCACTTCGGCGGGCTTCGGTCCGCGCGCCGGGTCGAGGCCCTGGGCGCGCAGGTGCCATTCCAGGTGCACGGCGGTGGCCGCCGGATCATCGGTCTTGAAGTAGTGCTGGTTCAGCCAGTCGAGCTTGTCGCGGTCGAAGCGCGAGGCGCTGTGGTTCACGTCCTCCACCCGGAACAGGCGGATCATGTCGGCGATCGAGAAGATCTCCTGGTCGCCATGCGACCAGCCGAGGCGCACCAGATAGTTCAGCAGGGCATGCGGCAGGTAGCCGTCGTCGCGCCACTGCATCACGCTCACCGCGCCGTGGCGCTTCGAGAGCTTGGTGCCGTCGGGGCCGAGGATCATCGGCAGGTGGGCAAAGCGCGGCGGCCGGGCCCCGAGGGCCTCGTAGATGTTGATCTGGCGCGGGGTGTTGTTGACGTGGTCGTCGCCGCGGATCACGTCGGTGATGCGCATGTCGAGATCGTCCACCACCACCGCGAAGTTGTAGGTGGGATAGTCGTCGGAGCGCAGGATCACGAGGTCGTCGAGCTCGGCATTGGCCCACTCGATGCGGCCCTTCACCGCATCGTGGAACACCACGCTTCCCGCCTCCGGGTTGCGGAAGCGGATGACCCGGTTCGGATCGTCGCGGTAAGGCGCGTTCTCCGTGCGGTACCTGCCCGAGTAGCGGGGCTTGATGCCCGCGGCCATGGCGGCATCGCGCATGGCCTGGATCTCTTCCTTGGTCTCGTAGGCGTAGTAGGCCTTGCCGGCCTGCACCAGTTCCGAGGCCACCTGGCGGTAGCGCTCGAGGCGCTGGGTCTGGAATACCGGGCCTTCGTCGGCCTCGAGCCCGAGCCAGGCCATGCCCTCGAGGATGGCCTGCACCGCCTCCGGCGTGCTGCGCTCCTGGTCGGTGTCCTCCACCCGCAGCACGAACTGGCCGCCGCGGGCCCGGGCCTCGAGCCAGCAGTAGAGCGCGGTGCGCGCCCCGCCGATGTGCAGGTATCCGGTGGGACTGGGAGCGAAACGGGTGCGGCAGGTCATGGTGGCGGGCGGCGTCGGAAACAGGAACCGCGCCGGGGCCGGCGCGGAGGGGCGCTAGTGTACTTCGCCAGGGCAACCGCATAATCCCCGGGCTGTCCTGCCCCAAGGCTCCCGGATGCGTATTCCCGCCGCCGCCCTCGTCCTGGCGGCCCTGCTCGCCGCCCTGCCCCTGCCCTCCGCCCTGCGGGCCCAGACGGCCGGGCCGCCCGCCACGGACGCCGCTCCCGAGGCCCCGGCGCCACGCCCGGCCCCGCTGCGGGTGGCGCTCGAGACCAGCCTCGGCCGGATCGTGCTGGCCCTGGACGCCGAGCGCGCCCCGGCGACGGTGGCCAACTTCCTCGCCTATGTCGATGCCGGCCACTACAACGGCACGGTGTTCCACCGGGTGATTCCCGGCGTGCTGGTGCAGGGCGGCGCCTACACGCCCGACCTGCAGCCCAAGCCCGAGCGCGCGCCCATTCCCAACGAGGCCGGCAATGGCCTGCCGAACCGCCGCGGCAGCCTGGCCGCGGCACGCCGCCCGGACGACGCCGGCTCGGCCACCCTGCAGTTCTTCATCAATCTTGCCGACAACCCGCAGTTCGATCCGGTGCCGGGGGCCGGCGATACCGGTGCCGGCTACGCGGTATTCGGCGAGGTGGTGGAAGGCATGGAGGTGCTCGACCGCATCGCGGCCGTCGAGACCGGGCCGGCCGGCCCCTTCCCCTCGCGGGTGCCGAAGATGCCGGTCGTGATCGAGCGCGCCAGCCGGCTGGAGGAGGTGAGGCCATGAGCCTGCTCTTCCTCTCCGACCTGCACCTCGACCCGGAGCGCCCGCAGATCACCGCGCTGTTCGAGCGCTTCCTCGCCACCGAGGCGCGCGGGGCCGAGGCGGTGTATCTGCTCGGCGACCTGTTCGAGGCCTTCATCGGCGACGACGACGATGGCGAGATCGCCACCCGGGTGGCCACGGCCACCCGCGCGCTGCGCGACTCCGGCGTGCCGGTGTTCTTCCAGCGCGGCAACCGCGATTTCCTCGTCGGCCCGGACTACGCCGCGAAGGCCGGCTGGACCCTGCTGCCCGACCCGGCGGTGATCCTGCTCGCCGGCGAACCGACCCTGCTGCTGCACGGCGACCTGCTCTGCCTCGACGACCACGCCTACCAGGCCTTCCGGCGCCAGGTGCGCGACCCGGCCTGGCAACAGGGCTTCCTCGCCCAGCCGCTGGCCGCACGCCGCGCCTTCGCCGCGCAGGCGCGGAAGGCCAGCGCCGCCGCGCAGTCGGGCCGCGAGGAAAGCATCGGCGATGTCACGCCGGCGGAAGTGGCACGACTGATGGCCCTGCACGGCGTGCGACGGATGATCCACGGCCATACCCACCGCCCGGGCGTCTACCCCGTGGCCCTGCCAGACGGCAGCGAGGGCCAGCGCATCGTGCTCGGCGACTGGTACGAACAGGGCTCGGTGCTGCGGGTGGATGCCGCGGGCTTCGCCCTCGGCGGCGTGGCCTGAGCAAGTCCGCAGGCGGCCTCAGCCCTCGGCCAGACCCGGCAGGGCGGCGATCTCTTCCTCGTCGAAGCCGGCGGCGCGCCGGGCCTCGAGGTTGAAGGGCCCGCGCACCGCCTGCGAGCCGTAGGCGCGGACGAGGCCGGCGAAGGTCGGCCAGGGCTTCCGGCCCTCCTGCTCGCAGAGCCAGCGGAACCAGCGTGAACCGGCGGCCACGTGCGCCACCTCCTCGCGCAGGATCACCTCCAGCACCGCGATGCTCTCCATGTCTCCCACGTCGCGCAGGCGCGCGATCAGGCCCGGCGTCACGTCGAGCCCCCGGGCTTCCAGCACCCGCGGCACCAGGGCCATGCGCGCCAGCGCGCTGTGGGCGGTCTTCTCCGCCATCTCCCACAGGCCGTTGTGGGCGTCGAAATCGCCGTAGGCATGGCCAAGCTCGGCAAGGCGCGCGGCCAGCAGCTGGAAATGCCGGGCCTCGTCGTCGGCGGTGCGCACGAAGTCCTCGGCGAAGCCCGGGGGAAAATCGCGGAAGCGGTACACCGCGTCCCAGGCGAGATCGACCGCATTGAGCTCGATATGGGCGATGGCATGCAGGAAGGCCGCCCGCCCCGCAAGGCTGCCGAGCCCCCGCTTGGGCAGGTGCTTGGGATGCACGAGGCGCGGCCGTTCGGGGCGGCCGGGAAAGCGGATCGGCGCGGGGGGCGGCGCCTCGGGATCGAGGGGCAGGCGGCCTTCGAAGAAGGCCGCGGCATAGGCCCGGGTCTTCGCGCATTTCTCCTGCGGATCGGCCGTAGCAAGGCACTCGGCCGCGGCCGCGTAAAGCTCCCGCGCCCCGCCCTGCCCTTCGGCCCTGACCGCCATGCCCATCGCCTCAGCCGCCGCGGGCGGCCCTCGCGGCATCGCCGCGCTCGCCGCGGAGCCGCTCGAAATAGCCCGGCTCCACCCCGGTGACGTATTCGCCGGAGAAGCAGGACGTATCAAAGCCGCTGATCCGCTGCTTTGGCCCCGCCACCGCCGCCTCGAGGTCTTCCAGGTCCTGGTAGACCAGCCAGTCGCAGCCCAGGAACTGCTGGATCTCCGCCTCGCTGCGGCCATGCGCCACCAGTTCCTCGGCGGCCGGCATGTCGATGCCATAGATGTTGGGATGGCGTACCGGCGGCGCGGCGGAGGCGAGATAGACCTTCTTCGCCCCGGCCTCGCGCGCCATCTGCACGATCTGCTGGCTGGTGGTGCCGCGCACGATGGAATCGTCCACCAGCAGCACCACGCGGTTGCGGAACTCCAGCGGGATCGGGTTCAGCTTGCGCCGCACCGACTTCGTGCGCAGCGCCTGCCCCGGCATGATGAAGGTACGGCCGACGTAGCGGTTCTTGACGAAGCCCTCGCGGTACTTCACGCCGATGGTGTTGGCCAGTTCCAGTGCCGCGTCGCGGGAGGAATCGGGGATCGGGATGACGGTGTCGATGTCGTGCTCCGGCCAGAGGCGCAGGATCTTCTCGCCGAGCTTCTGGCCCATGCGCATGCGCGCCTTGTGCACCGAGACGGTGTCGATCATCGAATCGGGCCGGGCGAAGTACACGAACTCGAAGATGCAGGGCGCGAAGCGGCCGGGTTCGGCCACCACCTCGGCATGCAGTTCGCCGCGCTCGGTGACCACGATGGCCTCGCCGGGACGCACGTCGCGCACGAGGGTGAAACCGAGCAGGTCGAGCGCCACCGACTCCGAGGCCAGCGCCCATTCCTCGCCTTCCGGGGTCTCGCGCCGGCCGAGCACCAGCGGGCGGATGCCGTTGGGGTCGCGGAAGGCAACGAGGCCGAGGCCCATCACCAGCGCCACCACGGCATACCCGCCGCGGGCACGGCGGTGCACCGCTCCCACCGCCGCCAGCGCCGCTTCCGGGCCGAGCGGCCCGCGCACTGCCAGCTCATGGGCCAGCACGTGCATCAGCACCTCGGAATCGGAGGTGGTGTTGACATGGCGGCGGTCCTGCTCGAACACCTCGCGGCGCAGCGATTCGGTGTTGATGAGGTTGCCGTTGTGGGCCAGCGCGATGCCGTAGGGCGCGCTGGTGTAGAAGGGCTGGGCCTCGTCGGAGCCGGCCGAGCCCGCCGTGGGGTAGCGGCAGTGGCCGATACCGAGGCGGCCGGTGAGTTCCTGCACGCCGCTGCGGGCGAATACGTCGGCCACCAGGCCGGTGCCCTTGTGCAGGCGGAAGCGCGAACCGTCGATGGTGGCCATGCCGGCGGCATCCTGGCCGCGGTGCTGCAGCACCGTCAGGCCGTCATGGAGCCTCGCGGCCACGTCGCTGCGGCCGACGATGCCGATGATTCCGCACATTCAGGGGGTCTCCGGAGCGTCTGGGGTCTGGGCCGCCGGCTCCCGCGCGGGCGCGGGCCGGGGGGCCGGAACGAGGAAATCGTAGGTCGCCTTGGGTACCGCGCCCTCGAGCACCGGCCGGGCCGCGGCGAGCGCGGCGGGCTCGGCCGCCTTCACCTCGATCTCGGGCAGGCGCGCAGCCAGCCAGAGCCGGGGGCCTTCGAACAGGGGCAGGAGGGCCGAGCCCTGCCAGACCGGGCCATGCAGGGCCGGGGTGAAGCCGGCCACCAGCACCCCGGCCAGCACCACGGCAAGCCCCCGGGCCACGCCAAAGCCGAAGCCAAGCAGGCGGTCGGTGCCCGAGAGCCCGGCCCCGTGCACGAGGGTGCGCAGCAGCCAGATGAGGATGTTGCCGACCAGCAGCACCAGCACGAACAGGCCGAGATGCCCGGCCAGGCTTCGCAGGGCCGGCGACTCGATGCCATGCAGTTCGCCCGCCAGCGCCTCGCCGCCCACGAAGGCGAGCCAGAAGGCCGCCCCCCAGAGCAGCAGGGAGAGCACCTCGGTGAGCATGCCGCGCACCGCGCCCAGCAGGGCAGACAGCCCCACCACCACGAGGATCAGGGCATCGGCCTCGTTCACGGATGGGGAACGACGTTGCCGGCGATGCCGAGACGGCCTTGGGCATCGCCCTTGAGGCGCTCGGCCGCCGGCCGGTCGGCCACCGGGCCGAGGCGCACCCGCCAGAGCGGACCGCTGGCGGTGGGCACGCGCTGCTCGAAGGCGACGAAGCCGGCCCCGCGGGCGCGCGCCACCAGGGCCTGGGCATCGGCCTGGCTGGAGAAGGCGCCGAGCTGCACGGCAAAGCCCCGGTCCACCACCGCGGCCCGCGGCGCCTCGCCTGCCGGCCGGGGGGCCGTGGACACCGTGCGCGTCGCCGGGGCATCGGCGGACACTACCGAGGCCGCGGCGCCGGCGATCGCGGCGGTACGCACCCGGGCAGCCTCGGCGGCAGCACGGTCGGCGAAGGGCCCGACCTTGACCCGGGTGGCCGGCTGGCCGTTGATCTGCGCCGGCTCGGTGGTGGCCGGCAGCCCGGCCGAGACCAGGCGGGCCACCAGGGCCTCGGCATTGGCGGCGCTGGCGAAGGTGCCGGCAGCCACCATGAAGCTGCCTGCCGGTGCCGGGCGCGCCGTGGCGGCCACCGGGGCCGGGCTGGCCGTCGGTGCAGGTACCGGCGTCGGCGGCGTGGCAGGCGCCGCGGGCACGGCCCCGGCAAGGGCCGGAGTCGCGGCCTCGGCAGGCCTTGCTGCCGGGCTGCCCGAAGACGGGGGCGCGGGCGCCGGAGCCGCCGGACCGGCCACCGGCTGCCCGGTGGCGGCATCCACGGCCACCGGCGCTGCCTCATCGAGGGCATCGACGCGCGGCGCCACGCTGGCCGAGGCATCGACGGTGGCGAGGGCATTCGGGTCATCGCCCGCGGGACGGCTCACGCCCTGCGCGTCCGGCGTCGGCACCGGCACGGCGGGGCCGAGCGGGATCTCGCGGGTCACGAACTCGCCCTGCGGCTGCGGCGGCACCTCGATCGGCACCCGGGTGGCTTCGGCGGCGCCTTTCGACTCCGGGCCGAGCACGATCATGGGCACGAAGATCACCGCAAGGGCACCGAGCACCACTGCGCCGATCAACCGCTGCTTGAGCTTGACGTCCATCGAGAACCCGCGCTTAAGGGACGCGTGATTATAGGCGTTCGCCGCCCCCGGCCCGCCCTGCCCCGCGAGGGGATTCAGTCGGCAGGCGGGGCCGCGAGTGCCGCCACGGTGTGGAAGCTGCCGAACACCAGCACCCGGCCCTCCGCGCCGGCCGCGGCGCGGGCGGCCTGCAGTGCCGCCATCAGGCTGGGATGCGACACGACCTCGGTCGCCCCGCCGGCGCGCACCCGGCGCTCGAGTTCGGCCCCATCGAGCCCACGCGGCCCGGCATCGGTGATCGGTCCGAGGTGCCAGGCCACGATGTGCGGCAGCAGGGGCGCAACGACGCCCTCGATGTCCTTGTCGCCGAGCGCCGAGAACACCGCCCGGGTCGGCGCCGGGTGCGCCGCCAGCCAGGCCGCCAGCTGCCGCGCGCCCTGCGGGTTGTGGGCCACGTCGGCCACCACCTCCGGGCGCTCGCCGAGGCGCTGCAGGCGCCCCGGCAGCCGGGCCTCGGCCACCCCGCGGGCGAAGGCTGCCTCACCGATGGGCAGGCCCGAGGCGCGCAGGGCCGCCACCGCCGCCGCGGCATTGTCGAGCTGGGCCGGCGCGGCCAGCGCCGGGTACGGCAGGGGAAGCGCGAAGCCTGGCTCGCGCCAGACCCAGTGGTCGGGGTGGCGGTCGATGAGGTAGTCGCTGTGGCCGCGGATGGCGATGGCCCCCAGGGCATAGGCGCGGCGCAGCACGCTGCTCGGCGGGTCCTTCTCGCCGAGCACGCAGGGCCGGCCGGCGCGCAGGATGCCGGCCTTCTCCTCGCCGATGCGCTCGCGGTCGGGCCCGAGGTATTCCATGTGGTCGAGGTCCACCGTGGTGATCACCGCCACGTCGGCATCGACGAGGTTGGTGGCATCCAGCCGCCCGCCCATGCCCACCTCGAGCAGGACGAGGTCGAGGCCGGCGCGACCGAACAGTTCGAGCGCCGCCAGCGTGGCGTACTCGAAGTAGGTGAGCGGGGTATCGCCGCGCGCGGCATCGATGCGCTCGAAGGCCGCGACGATCGCCGCATCGGTCGCTTCCACGCCGTCGATGCGGATGCGCTCGTTGAAGCGCCACAGGTGTGGCGAGGTGTAGGTGCCCACCCGCAGCCCGGCGGCCCTTGCGATGGCCTCGAGGAAGGCCACCGTGCTGCCCTTGCCATTGGTGCCGCCCACGGTGATCACGCAGGGCGCAGGCCGGCCAAGGCCCAGGGCATCCGCCACCGCCCGCACCCGCTCGAGGCCCAGGGCGATCGCCTGCGGATGCTGCTGCTGGATGCGGAGGAGCCAGTCGGAGAGCGGAAGCGGCATGGGTTCACGAAGCGAGTGCGGGCGGCCATTATCGCCGCATGTCCCCTCCGCCCCTGATCCTCGGCTCGATGCGCTTCGGCGAGTGGGGCGCCCGCCTCGCCCCCGCCGAGGTGGCGCGCCTGCTCGCCGCGGCGCTGGAGCTCGGCATCGACACCCTCGACCTCGCCGACATCTACAGCGGCCATACCACCACGCCCCTGGTCGGGGCCGCCCTCGCCCACGACCCCGGCCTGCGGCCACGCCTGCACCTGATCGCCAAGCTCGGCATCGTGCTGCCGACGAGCCCCGGTAATCCACGCGGCGTACAGCACTACGATCTCTCGCCGGCGCATCTCGCCACGGCCTTCGAACAGACCCAGCGCGATCTGGGCAGCGACTCGGTCGACACCCTGATGCTGCACCGCTTCGACCCGCGCCTCGCGCCCGCCGCCCTCGCCGACTGGGTGGCAAAGGAGCGCGACCGCGGCCGGCTGCAGGCCTTCGGCGTATCCAACTTCCCTGCTCCGGCGCTGGCCCTCGTGCATGCCCACCTGCCGGTGGCCGCGCACCAGATCGAGCTCAGCGCCGCCGCCTCGACCGCGCTGGAGGACGGCAGCCATGCCGCCAGCCGCGCCCTCGGGGCCGAGGTGCAGGCCTGGTCGCCGCTGGGCGGGGGCGCCCTGCTCGCCGACGAGGCCCGCGGCCCGGCCCTGGACGCGCTGGCCGCCGAGGCCGGGCTCGACCGCGCCGGCCTGCTGCTTCGCTGGGTGGCCAGCCTGCCCGGCACCCGGGTGGTGCTGGGCAGCACCCGCCCCGAGCGCCTCGCCGCCGCCGTGCGCGCGGTGGAGCGCCCCCTGCCGGCCGATCTCTGGTACGCCGTGTGGCAGGTAGCGCGGGGCCGGCCCGTGCCCTGATGGCCTTCAGGCCGGCGAGGTGGCCGGCCGCGGCGGCAGCAGCCGGTCGACCACCGCGGCAAAGGGCCGCAGCAGCACGAGGAACAGCAGGGCGGTCGAGAGATTGAACAGCACGTGGGCCATGGCCACCGCCATCGCCGGCGTTTCCATCGCCCCGGTGATCGCCCGCGCCAGCCACGGGATGAAGGGCGCCCAGAGCAGCAGCCCGCCGACGTTGAACAGCAGGTTGGCCAGCGCGGCGCGGTGCGCCTCGCGCTGCAGCGGCAGGCTGGCGAGCAGGGCGGTGCCGGTGGAGCCGAGGTTGGCGCCGATCACCACCGCGATCGCCACGTCGGCGCCCATCAGCCCCTGCTGCACCAGCACGATGATGAGCCCGGTGGTGACACTGGAGGACTGCACCGCGAGGGTGATCACCATGCCGGCCAGCACCCCGGCCCAGGGGCTCTCCACCACCTGCAGCCAGGCGGCGAAGGCCGGCGAGGCCTGCAGCGGCGCCAGCGACTGCGAGATCAGGCCCAGGCTGAAGAAGATGAAGCCGAAGTAGAACAGGCTCTTGCCCACCACCTGCATGCGCCCCGGCAGCATCGAGAGCAGGCCGCCGATCACCAGGAAGAAGGGCCCGAGGCCGGTGAGCTTGAAGGCCACCAGCCAGGCCGTGGCGGTGGTGCCCACGTTGGCGCCGAACAGCACCGGCAGGCTCTGGCGGAAGCCGATCACGCCGGAACCGACCAGGGCCACCGCGATCGAGGAGATGGCGCTGGAGGACTGCACCACCGCGGTGGCGAGGGCGCCCAGCAGGAAGCCCGGCACGCGATGCCGGGTGACCTTGCCGAACCAGGCCTGCAGGGTGGCCTGGCCATGCGCCTGCACCTCGCGGGCGAAGCCCTGCAGGCCGTAGAGGAAGAGGATGACCGCGGCGAGGATGCCGAAGGTGAGGGTCAGGGTGTCCATGTGCCGATGCTAGCCGCGGCGGCGGCGGGGCCGTCAGGGCCAGCCAGCGGATTGCAATCAACGCAATTTGCGCCTTCTGCATTTCTGGCGCAGAATGCAGGCACACTCCTCGGAAGGTGTGTCATGCCCCTGCTGAAGGTCCGCGATGCCGGCCCGGCCGAAGGCCTCGAGCCCCTGCCGGCCACCACCGTCCGCCGCGACTGGTCCACGGCGAAGGCGCGGCTGCGCGCCCACGGGGCGCTGGCGTTGACCAGCCACGACCGGGTCGAGGCCGTGCTGCTCGATCCCGCCGCCTATGCCGCCCTGGTCGCCCGCGCCGAGGCCGCCGACCGCGCCCTGCTGGACGGCCTCAGCCGCCAGTTCGATGCCCGGCTGGCGGCCCTCGCGGCCCCAGATGCGGCCCAGCGCCTGCGCGCGGCCTTCGACCGCGAAGGCCGCTTCGAGCCCGGCCCGACGGCAGGGAGCCGCTTCTGAGCCGGCGCCCGGTGCTCTATGTCCTCGCCGGAGTAAACGGCGGAGGCAAGAGTTCGCTGGGCGGTCAGGTGCTGCGCGAAGCCGGCCTCGACTGGTTCAACCCGGACGACTGGTCGCGGGCCCTGCAGGCCGCCGGCCGGCCGCGCGAGGCCGCCGATGCGGAGGCCTGGGCCGAAGGGCAGCGACGCCTGCACGAGGCGATCCGCCTCGGGCGCAGCTTCGCCTTCGAGACCACGCTGGGGGGCCGCAGCGTCACCGCCACGCTGATCGAGGCCGCCCGCAGCCACGACGTGCTGGTCTGGTACGTCGGCCTCGACAGCGTCGAGCGCCATCTCGCCCGCGTGGCCCTGCGGGTGCGCCACGGCGGGCACGACATCCCGGCCGCGCGCATCCGCGAGCGCTGGCTGCGCTCGATGGCCAACCTCGTGCGCCTGGTGCCGCACGCGGTGGCGATCGAGGTGTTCGACAACTCCACCGAGGTGCCCGAGGGCGAGCCGTTGCGGCCGCCGCGCCGGGTGGCGCGGATCGAGGACGGCCGCCTGCGCTGGCCGCCCCCCGAGGGCCTGCGCGAGGTCCCGCGCTGGGCGGCGCCGGTGGTGGCCGCCGCCCTGCCCTGAGCTACAGCGCCCGGTGCACCGCTTCGCCGAACAGCGGGGTGTGGTGGGCGCAGTCATTGAGCCGCACCACCTCCAGCGCCTCGACGGAGGGACCCTCGAGCAGGTTCAGGGTGGTCGGGGCCTGGCGGAAGCCCCAGACCCGGCGCAGCGGGATGCCGAGCATGCGGCAGAGCAGCACGCGGTTCACCGCGTCATGCGCCACCACCAGCAGCGTGTCCCCGTCGCCGAGCCCTTCGCAGGCGCGGGTGAAACCACGCCAGGCCCGCTCCAGCACCATCGGCAGCGACTCGCCGCCGGGCCCCGGCATCAACACCGTTTCCGGCGCCTCGCGCCAGGCGGCGAGGCGCTCGCCATCCTCGGCGCGGATCTCGCTGGCGAGCTTGCCTTCCCAGGTGCCGTGGGCGATCTCCATCAGCTCGGGCTCCAGCAGCAACTGGCCGGCCCGCGCCGGCCCCAACGCGATCTCGGCGGTGCGCCTTGCCCGCGACAGGGGCGAGGCCACGGCGCGGGTGATGCGGACCTCGGCGAGGCGCTCCGACAGCAGCGCCGCCTGCTTCTCGCCGACGGGCGAGAGCGGGATGTCGATCTGGCCCTGGTAGCGGCCCTCGGCGTTCCACGGCGTTTCCCCGTGGCGGGCGAGCAGCACGCGCATCACACCATCTCCAGGCTGAGGATGCCGGGAATGGCACGCAGCCGCGCCAGCGTGGCCTCGGGCACTTCGCGATCGACGGTGATCGCCGCCACGGCCTGCCCCCCGCCGGTGGCGCCGAGCGAGAAGTTGATGATGTTGACCCCGGCCTCGCCGAGCCCGGTGCCGAGCTTGCCCACCACGCCGGGCTGGTCTTCGTTGCGCATGATGAGGAAGTGCGCGCTCGGGTCGAAATCCAGCTCCACGCCATCGAGGCGCACCACGCGCGGGCCACGGTGCAGGGTGGCCTCGAGCTCGCGCACTCCCTGGGCGCCCTCGATGCGCAGCTTGAGCAGGCGGTCGAAGCCATCGCCATCGCCGCCCACCGTCTCGGCCACGGTGAGGCCACGCGCCGCGGCCTCGGCCAGCGCGTTCACCGGCGTCACCCGGCCGGAGGCGCTGCCGAGCACGGCAGCGGTGAGCAGGCGGGTGAGCGGCTTGGGATCCAGCGCCTCGGTGCGCCCGGCATAGGTGATGTCGAGCCGCGAGGGCGCCGGCACCAGGCGCGCGGCGAGCTTGCCCAGCGCCGTCATCAGCGGCATCCAGGGCCCGATCTCGCGCGCGGCCTCGGCCGAGAGCGGCGGCAGGTTCACGCAGCCCGCCACCGCGCCGGTGGTGACGAAATCGATGATCTGCCGCGCCAGGATGGTGCTGACCGCCTGCTGGGCCTCCGAGGTGCTGGCGCCGAGGTGCGGGGCCAGCACCAGCTTCTTGCAGGCCCGCAGCGGTGAATCCTCGGGCAGCGGCTCGGTGGCGAAGGTATCGAGGCCGGCGCCGGCCAGATGCCCCTCCTCCACCAGCCGCAGCAGCGCCTCCTCGTCCACCAGGCCGCCGCGCGCGGCATTGATGAGGTAGGCGCCGCGCTTCATCTTCGCCAGCCGCTCGGCACTGAGCAGGTTGGTGGTCTCCCGGGTGCGCGGGATGTGCAGGGTGATGATGTCGGCCCAGGCCAGCAGGGCCTCCAGCTCCATCATCGGCACCGCGGTCTTGGCGGCGGCGGCCGGCGGCAGGAAGGGGTCGTAGGCCGCCACCTCCATGCCGATGCCGCGGGCCTTGCGCGCCACCGTGCTGCCGATGCGGCCAAGGCCGATCACGCCGAGGCGCTTGCCCTCCAGCTCGAAGCCGGTGAGGCCGTTCTTCGGCCACAGCCCGGCCTTCATCCCGGCATCGGCGGCCGGCACGTGGCGGGCCAGGGCGAACAGCAGGGCCAGCGCCTGCTCGGCGGCGGCCAGGGTATTGCCATCCGGCGCGTTCATCACCGCGATGCCGCGGTCGGTGGCAGCCTCGACATCGATGGTGTCGACGCCGGCGCCGGCACGGCCGATCACCTTGAGGTGGCTGGCATGGACCAGGGCCTCGGCCGGCACCTTGGTGGCCGAGCGGACGATGAGGATGTCCACATCGGCAAGGGCACGCGAAAGCGTACCGGGGTCCTTGATGGCATCGGCGGTCTTGACCGACCAGCCGGCCTCGCGCAGCAGGGTCAGGCCGTCTTCGTGGATACCGTCGCAGGCGAGAACGCGCATGGAGCACTCCGTGGGTGGGGGAAAACGTCGGGAACGGACAGGCCGGCCAGAGCGGCCAGCACGGGAAGGAATCGACGGAAACCCACGGAAGACGCGCCACCGCGACGGCGCACGGGCAACAGCACAGCGGTGGCGGGATGACGGTGGAAGGGCCGGTGGAAAGGCCGTTGCACGGTCAGGAAACGGGGCGTCATACGCATGGGAGTCCTGAACAGCAGGGCGAGACTAGCGCGCCTGCAGGGCCGGTGGAACCCCCCGCCCGCTGCCGCCGGCCTGCATACGGTTGCAGGCGCGATACCGGCAGTTCATCGCCGATTCCACGCCCGCCGCCTAGGCTGGGGCGTTTCGGGCGTTTGCCCGGCCGCTGGAGACCCTGCATGACCGCCCGCCCCTGCCTGCTTTTCGCCGCCGCCCTGCTCGCCCTGCCCGGCCTTGCCGGAGCGAAGAGCTGGTCGGGTTCGGCCGAACTCGGCCTCGCCATCGCCAGCGGCAATGCCGACAGCGAGACGCTGAACGGCAAGTTCCGTTTCAAGCGGGAAATGGAGCGCTGGTTCTACACCCTGGAGGCCGCGGCCCTGCGCGCCGAATCGAACGATGCGCTCTCGGCCAACCGGTACGAGGCCGGCAGCAAGTTCGGCTATCGCTTCAGCGAGAAGGCCTACAGCTTCGGCGCCCTGCGCCACGAGGACGATGACTTCGCCGCCTTCCGCTGGCAGACGGTGTTCTCGGGCGGCTTTGGCTATGCCTTCTTCGACCGCGAAGACCTGAGCCTGATGGTCGAGGCCGGCCCGGGTCTGCGCCGGGTGCAGCCGGTCGATCGCTGGGTGGGCCAGCCGCCGGTGGCCGAGGCAGTGCCGGCCGAAACCGACACCGTGCTGCGTGGCACCCTTGCCTACAGCCAGCGCCTCGGGGCCAACACCACGCTGGGCAACGACCTGCTGGTGGAAAGCGGCGGCGGCTCGGCCTTCCTCAAGAACGACCTCGGGCTGACGGTGAAGATGACCGAGCGTCTGGCGCTGAAGGCGGCCTACCAGGTGCGCCACAGCACCGAGGTGCCCGAGACCCTGAAGAAGACCGACACCCTGTTCACGACGAACCTGGTGCTGGGTTTCTGAGGCCCTTCAGGCCACCGGGTGCGCCGGGTCTGCGATCCAGCCCGACCACGAGGGCGGGAACAGCGCCGGCGCCGGGAATCCGGCCAGCACGAGCGCCAGCGCGTTGTGGCAGGCGGTCACGCCCGACCCGCAGTAGAGCACCGGCTGCGCGCCCGCGGGCAGTAGCGCCCTCCATTCCGCACGCAGGCGCTCCGGCGACTTGAAGCGGCCGGCCTCGAGGTTGTCGGCGAAGGGGCGGTTGATCGCTCCCGGGATATGCCCGGCCCGGCGGTCGATCGGCTCCACTTCCCCCCGGTAGCGCTCCGGGGCCCGGGCATCGACCAGTATCTGCCCGGGGGCGAGGGCGGCCACCGCCGCGGCTCCGAGCACCGGCAGGCTGCCGGGGCGCCAGCGCGGCGTTCCGGCCGCCGGCTCCACCGCCGGCTCCGGCCCGCTGGCCACCGGTCCGCCGGCCGCACACCAGGCCTGCCAGCCGCCATCCAGCACCTGCACCCGCGGATGTCCCATCCAGCGCAGCAGCCACCAGGCACGGGCCGCGGCCAGGGCGCCGCCGGCCGCGTCGTAGACCACCACCGGCGTGGCCGGGGTGATGCCGAGCCGGGCCAGGGTGGTGGCGAAGGCGTCGGGCGCAGGCAGGGGATGGCGCCCCTCGCTGGCGGGCCGGCCATGGCCGGAGAGCTCGCGCTCGAGATGCACGTAGCGGGCGCCGGGCAGATGCCCGGCAAGGAAGGCGCGCAGGCCGGCCTCGGGGTCGGCAAGATCGAACCGGGCATCGAGCAGGCGCAGCCCCGGCTCGCCCAGCCTGGCGCGCAGGCCGGCTACGTCGATCAGCGGGGCGGGCTCGGGATCGGCGGGCGCGGCCATGGCGGTTCCTCGTAGCAGCAGGCCCGGAGTATTCAGCCGGCCCCGGCCGCCTGCAAACGCTCGCGCAGGTTCACCAGCATCGCCGCGGTCGCCCCCCAGATGCGGTGCCCGCCCCAGTGGAACTCGGTGAGACGGCGGCCCTGGCCACGCCATTCCACCACCACCTCGCGGGCATTGGCCGGGTCGAGCAGGAAGGCGAGCGGCACCTCGAAGGCCTCGGCCACTTCAGCGGCGTTGGGCCGCAGGGGCTGCACCGGATCGAGCAGGGCCACCAGGGGCCAGACATGGAAGCCGGTGATGGTGGCGAAGGGATCGAGCCAGCCTAAGGGTTCGATGGCGCTGGCGGGCAGACCCACCTCCTCCTCGGTCTCACGCAGGGCCGCGGCCAGCGGGTCGGCATCGGCGGCATCGAGGCGCCCGCCGGGGAAGCTCACCTGCCCGGCGTGCTGGCGCAGGGTCTCGGGCCGGCGGGTGAGCAGCACCCGCCACTCCCCGTCCCGTGGGCGCAGGCCCACCACCACGGCGGCGGGCACCAGTGGCGCGGGCGGCAGCAGGTCGGCCAGGGCCGGCAGGTTCCAGGGCGGCATCGTGGGCGCCGGCCGCAGCGGGTGCAGGGCCTGGCGCCAGCGCCCGGGCTCCGGCGGCAGCAGGGCCTCAGGCACCGCGGCGGGCTTCCCGCTCGGGCAGCACCTCGTCCATCCAGCGGCAGCGCTCGGCCTCGCTCATCGCCGCCCAGCCGGCGATCTCCTCGCCGGTGCGGAAACAGCCCTCGCAGTACCCCTCCTCGTCGAGGCTGCAGATGCCGATGCAGGGGCTGAGGATGGGCGTGGACATGGGCGCAGCGAAGAGGACGGGAACGGAAACGAAAACAGGGCGCCGCGCGAGCGACGCCCTGCCTCGTGGCGTCGACGGGACGCTTACTTGACGTTGACCAGCTTGAGGTCGAACACCAGGGCCTGGCCCGGGCCCACCGGCGAGCGCGGGTCGTTGCCGAAGGCCTTGTCGGAGGGCACGAAGATCTCCCAGCGCGAACCGGCCGGCATCAGCGGCAGCACTTCGCGCACGCCGGCGATCGGGAACTGCTCGACCTTGAAGGTGGCCGGCTGGGCATTCGGCGAGGCGTAGGTGTTGGCCAGCTCCTGGCCGGTGTGCAGCGAGTAGCGGAAGTGCAGCTGCACCTCGCTGGCAGCGGTGGGACGGGCGCCGGTGCCGGCGTCGATCACCCGGTACTGCACGCCCGAGGGCAGCACGGTCACCCCCGGCTTGGCGCGGTTGGCGGCGAGGAAGGCATCCGACTTGGCCTTGTTCTCGGTGGCGGCCTTCTGGAACTCGGCCATCGCCTCCTGCTGCACCTTCTGCTGCAGCCAGGCCACGGCGCGGGCCATGTTCTCCTCGGGATAGGCCGGCTGGCGCTTGTTGTAGGCATCCTGCAGGCCGCGGATGACCTGGTTGATGTCGACGTCGGCCTTGGCATTGACGATCGAGTAGCCGGCATCGAAGCCGAGCGCGTAGCTCAGGGTGTTCTTGTCGGGCTGGGGGATCTGCTGCGGAGCCTGCTGGGCACCGGCGTTGGCGGGGGCCTGCGCGGTCGCGGCGGTGGCGACGGCGGCAGCAAGGGCAACGGCAAGGACGCGCACGATCATCAAGGTCTCCAGCGGGACGTAGGGCGTGGGGCACCGCCCCACAAACGGTTCGAGGCCGTGGGCCGGCCTCGAGGGCGACGTAGAATAGCGGCGGGGGGCCTGAATCGCCACTGACGTTCCGGGCCCGGACGCACCCTTATCCACAGCCCGCGCGGAGCGAGCATGCCGTTTAACACCCTGCTAACCGAAGACCGCGGCGCCGTCCGCCTCATCACGGTCAACCGCCCCGACAAGCTCAACGCCCTCAACCGCGAGACGCTCACCGAACTGCACGCGGCCTTCGCCGCGGCGGCCGGGGAGGCCTCGGTGCGCGCGGTGGTGCTGACCGGGGCCGGCCCGAAGGCCTTCGTGGCCGGCGCCGACATCGCCGAGATGAATGGCCTCACGCCGGTGCAGGCGCGGGATTTCTCCCGCCACGGCCAGGCCCTGATGACGCGCATCGAGCGCCTCGGCAAGCCGGTCATCGCCATGTTGAACGGCTTCGCCCTGGGCGGCGGGCTGGAACTCGCCATGGCCTGCCACCTGCGCCTCGCCGCCGACAGCGCCAAGGTAGGACAGCCCGAGATCAACCTCGGCCTGATTCCGGGCTTCGGCGGCACCCAGCGCCTGCTGCGCCTCGCCGGCCGCGCCGCCACCCTGGAACTCTGCCTGCTGGGCGCGCCCATCGGCGCCGAGCGCGCGCTGCAGCTCGGCATCGTCAACCGCGTGGTGCCGGCGGCCGAGCTGGAGGCCACCACCTTCGCCCTCGCCGAGCAGCTGGCCCGGGCCGCCCCGCAGGCCCTGCGCGGCATCCTCGACGCCGTGCTGCTGGGCGGCGAGGCCGGCATCGACACCGGCCTCGACTACGAGACCCAGGGCTTCGCCCTCGCCTTCTCCACCGAGGACATGAAGGAAGGCACCGGCGCCTTCCTCGCCAAGCGCACGCCGAACTTCACCGGCCGCTGAGCGCGAATGGGCCTGCCCCGCTTCCCCGGAGGCCTTTCCCTGCCCGGGTGGAAGCCGGCGGCGGCGGGCATCGCGCGCCTGCCGCTGCCCCCGGTGCTGCGGGTGCCCCTGCTGCAGCATGCCGGCCTGCCCTGCGAGCCCTGCGTGGCGGTGGGCGAGCGGGTGGCCCGCTTCCAGCCGCTCGGCCGGGTGCCGGCAGGGGCGCTGGGCGCGGCGGTGCACAGCCCGGCCGGTGGCCGGGTGCGGGCCATCGAGCCCGGCCCCACCGCCCTACCCGGCCGGCCCGAAGCCCTGCACGTGCTGGTCGAGGTCGAGACCGGGGACACGGATGAGGCATGGCGCCTGCCACCGCTCGATCCGCTGGGCACGCCGGCAGAGGCCGTGCTGGAACGCCTGGCCGAGGCCGGGGTGGCGGGCCTCGGCGGCGCCGGTTTTCCCGCCGCCGACAAACTCGCCGCCGCGCGCCGCCTGCTGATCCTCAACGGCGCCGAGTGCGAACCGGTGGTGGCCAGCGATGCCGCGCTGGTGCAGCACCATGCCGGCGACCTCGTGCAGGCGGCGCATCTGCTGGCGCGCTGCTGCGGTGCTGGTGACTGGGTGCTGGCCCTGGAGGCCGGGATGGAGGCGGCGATCGCCGCGGCGCGGCAGGCCCTCGCCGCGGCCGGCGAGGAGGCCGCCCGCCGCCTCGTGGTGCTGCCCGACCGCTACCCGGCCGGCGCCGAGCGCTCGCTGATCCTCGCCGTGGCCGGCCTCGAGCTGCCGGAGGGCGAGCTGCCGCGCCAGCACGGCGTGCTGGTGCAGAACGTGGCCACGGCGGTAGCAGCCCTGCGCGCCGTGCGCGATGGCGAGCCGCTGGTCTCGCGTCTCGTCACCGCCGGCGGCCCGGGCCTGCGCGGCGCCGGGGTGTGGGAGGTGGCGATCGGCACGCCGGCGCACTGGCTCGCGAAGGCGGCCGGCGGCTGGGCGCTCGAGGCCCTGGTGCTGCGGGCCGGTGGGCCGATGATGGGAACGGTGCTGCCGGATGCCGAGGTGGCGATCGGCAAGACCACCATCGCCCTCACTGCCTGGCCGGCACCGCCCGCGTCCCCGCCCCGGCCCTGCATCCGCTGCGGCGACTGCGCCGGGGTATGCCCGGCCCGGCTGCTGCCCCAGCAGCTGCATGCCCGGCTGCAGGCCCGCGACCGCAGCGGGGCGCTGGCGCTCGGCCTGATGGCCTGCGTGGAATGCGCCGCCTGCGACGTGGTGTGCCCGAGCGCGATCCCGCTGAGTGCCGGCTTCCGCGCCGCCCGCGAGGCCGAGCGCGAGCACCGCTTCCGGCAGCGCCAGGCCGAGGCGGCGAAGCAGCGCTTCGAGGCACGCACGGCGCGGCTGGAGCGCGAGGCGGAAGCACAGGCCCGCGCCGATGCGGAAGACCGCACGAAGCGGCTCTCCAGCGCCGCTGCCCGGGCCCTGGCCAAGGCCCGCGCCCGGCGTGGCGATGCCGGCAAGGATGGCGGCGGCGACGGCCGCGGGGGGGCGGCATGAGCCGCGAGCCGCGCTTCCTCGACAGCCCCCTGCCCTCGCTGCGGCAGGCGCGCAGCGTGCCGGCCACCATGGGCCTCGTGCTGCTCGCGCTGGTGCCGGGCACCGCGGCCAGCGTGCTGGCCTTCGGCCCCGGCCTGCTGCTGAACCTGGCGCTGGCGGCCCTGCTGGCGCTGGCGGTGGAGGCGGCCGTGCTGGCCCTGCGCGGCGCGGCGCTGAGGCCCGCGCTCACCGACCTCTCGGCGCCGCTCGCCGGCGTGCTGTTCGCGCTCGCCCTGCCGCCTTCGGCTCCGTGGTGGATGCTGCTCGTCGGCATCGTGGCGGCGATCGCGGTGGCCAAGCACCTGTTCGGCGGGCTCGGCCACAACCCCTTCAACCCGGCCATGGTGGGCGTGGCCGTGGTGGTGCTGGCCTTCCCCTACGAGTACAGCCAGTGGACCGTGCCCGGGCACTGGGATGCCGTCTCGCAGGCCACGCCGCTCGCGCGCATGCGCGAGGGCACGCAGGCGGCGCTGGCGCTCTCCGAGCTGCGCGCGGCGATCGTGCTCGCGCCCTGGGCCTGGATCGCCGCTGCCCATGCGCTCGGCGGGCTGTTCCTGCTGGCCCTGCGGGTCATCCCGTGGCAGACGCCGGTGGCGGTGCTGGGCACCACGGTGCTCCTCAGCCTGCCGTTCTGGCTGTTCGAACCGGACCGCCATCCCTCGCCCTTGTTCCATCTCGGGGCCGGCGCACTGGTGTTCGCCGCCTTCTTCATCGCCACCGACCCGGTGAGCGGCTGCACCACGCCGCGCGGCCGGCTGGCCTTCGGCGCCGGCGTGGCCCTGCTCACCCTCGCCATCCGCCGCTGGGGCGCCTTCCCCGATGCCGTGGCCTTCGCCGTGCTGCTGATGAACAGCGCCGCGCCGCTGCTCGACCGCCTGCTCCGGCCGCGCTGGTTCGGCGAAGACCGGGGGGCGCCATGACCCCCGGCACCGCCCTGTGGCGCCCGGCGCTGACCCTGGCCCTCGTGGCCCTCGTGGGGCTGGGCGGCCTGCTCGGCCTGCGCGCCCTCACCGCCGAACGCATCACCGAACAGGAGCGCGCCCGCGAGCGCGCGGCCCTGGCCCGGGTGCTGCCCCCGGCGCTGCACGACAACGCCCCGGACGAGGACCGGATCCTGCTGCTCGCCCCCGGCTGGCTCGGCAGCGAGGCCGCCCTGCCCCTGCGCCGGGCCCGGCGCGAGGGAAGGGCCTCCGCCTTCGTCATCGAGGCCGTCGCGCCCGATGGCTACAACGGGGACATCCGCCTGCTGCTCGCCGCCAGCCGCGGGGGCGAACTCCTCGGCCTGCGGGTGCTGGAGCACCGGGAAACCCCGGGCCTTGGCGATGGCATCGACCCGGAGCGCAGCGACTGGAGCCGGCAGCTGCAGGGCCGCCGCCTGCGCGACCCGCCGCGCGCCGACTGGCGCCTGCGGCAGGAGGGCGGCGCCTTCGATGCGCTGGCCGGCGCCACCCTGTCCTCGCGGGCGGTACTGGGGGCCGTGCAGCGTGCCCTGGAACTCGTCGAACGCCATGGCGAGGCCCTGGCCGCGGCGCCGGCCGGCAGTACCCTGCGCCTCGACGATGCCCCGGAGGCCCTGCGATGAGCGCCCTTCCTCCCCCCCTGCCCGCCGCCCCGGCGCCGCGCGCCATCCTCGAATACGGCCTGTCGAGCGGCAATGCCGCCATGGTGCAACTGCTCGGGCTCTGCCCGCTGCTGGCGGTGAGCACCGGGCTGGTGCCGGCGCTCGGCCTCGGTCTTGCCAGCGTGCTGGCGCTCACCGCCACCAACACCATCATCGCCCTGCTGCGGAAGCAGACCGGCCGCGACGTGCGCATCCCGGTATTCATCACCGTCATCGCCTGCGTAGTCACCGCCATCGAGCTTTCGATGCGCGCCTTCCTGCCCGCCCTGCACGGCGTGCTCGGCCTGTTCATCCCGCTCATCGTCACCAACTGCGCCCTGCTCGGGCGCGCCGAGGCCTTCGCCTCGCGCCACGACCCGGCCCGCGCCGCGCTCGACGGCTTCGCCGTGGGCAGCGGCTTCCTGCTGGTGCTGCTGGCGCTGGGCGGCCTGCGTGAGCTGATCGGCCGGGGCACCCTGTTCGCCGGTGCCGGCCCGCTGCTCGGCCTGCCGGGCCTGGAATGGACCCTGCTGCCCGGCTACCGCGGCTTCCTGCTGGCGGTGCTGCCGGTGGGCGCCTTCCTGCTGCTCGCCCTGCTCATCGCCCTGCGCCAGCACTGGCAGGCAACACGCACCGCTCCCCGCCCCCTGCCGGACGACCGCCGCGCATGAAGCCCGCCGACCGCCACGAGTTCTTCCGCCGCCTGCGCGAACTGAACCCGAAGCCCACCACCGAGCTGGAGTACCGCACGCCCTTCGAGCTGCTGGTGGCAGTGATGCTCTCGGCGCAGGCCACCGACGTGGGCGTGAACAAGGCCACGCGCCGGCTGTTCCCGGTGGCCAACACGCCGGCCGGCATCCTCGCCCTCGGCGAGGCCGGCCTGAAGGCCTACATCAACACCATCGGCCTTTACAACGCCAAGGCGGCGAACCTGATCGCCACCTGCCGCCTGCTGCTGGAGCGACACGGCGGCGAAGTGCCGCGCGACCGCGAATCGCTGGAGGCCCTGCCCGGCGTGGGCCGCAAGACCGCCAACGTGGTGCTGAACACCGCGTTTGGCGAACCCACCATCGCGGTGGACACGCACATCTTCCGCGTCTCGAACCGCACCGGCCTCGCGCCCGGCAAGACCGTGGATGCGGTGGAGAAAAAGCTGCTGAAGGTGGTGCCGGCCGAGTTCAAGCAGGATGCCCACCACTGGCTGATCCTGCACGGACGCTACACCTGCAAGGCGCGAAAGCCGCTGTGCGGCGCCTGCCCGGTGCGCGATCTCTGCCGCTACAGGGACAAGACCTCGGCCACCGCATAGGCCCGCCGCGCCGTGGCGCGCGGCCTCAGGCGAAGCCGCGTTCCTGCATCCAGCCGGGCACGGCACTGGCCGCCAGTGGCGCCCCATAGTGGTAGCCCTGGCAGATGTCGCAGCCGAGCTGGGCCAGCTTGATCACCTGCGCCTGGCCTTCCACGCCCTCGGCCACCACCTTGAGGCCGAAGCCGTGGGCCAGCGTCACCACCGCGCTCACGATCGCGGCATCGCCGGGATCGCGCACGATCTGACGCACGAAGAGCTGGTCGATCTTCAGCACGTCCACCGGCAATCGCTTCAGCTGCGAGAGGTTGGAGTAGCCGGTACCGAAGTCATCGAGCGCGAGGGCCACGCCCATCTCGCGCAGCCGCGCCATCAGGCCGATCGCCCGCTCCGGGTCGAGCAGGGCCGCGCTCTCGGTGACCTCCAGTTCCAGCGCCCCCGGCGGCAGGCCGCTGCCCGCCAGCACCGCGCGTACCCCGTCCAGCAGGCCCGGGTCCTCGAACTGGCGCGGCGAGAGGTTCACCGCCACCCGCGGCACCGCCAGCCCTTCGGCCTGCCATTCGCCGAGCTGGCGCGCGGCCTCGGCCAGCACCCAGCTGCCGATGGGCAGGATCAGGCCGGACTCCTCGGCGAGCGGAATGAACTCGGCGGGCGCCACCTGTCCCAGCTCCGGGTGGTGCCAGCGCAGCAGGGCCTCGAAACCCACCAGGCGCTCGCCTGCGAGGGCCACCTGCGGCTGGTAGGCGAGACCGAGTTCGCCGCGCTCGAGAGCGATGCGCAAATCCTGCAGCAGGCGCACCCGGCGGCCGCGCACGGCGCTGTTCTCGGCGGAATAGAAGGCCACGGTGCCGCCGGGGGCGGTGGCCGGCTCGGCGGTCTCGGCATGGTCCAGCAGGGCCTCGGGGGAATCACCGTCGCGCGGGGACACCGCCACGCCCACCGAGGCGTCGAGGAACAGCCGGCGCCCTCCGGCCTCCATCGGTTCGGCCAGCGGGGCGAGCACCTCGCGCAGCCGGGCCTCGATGCGCGCCTCGTCCTGCTCACCGCGAAGCGAGAGGGCGAAGCGGTGCTCGCCCGAACGCGCCAGCAGGGCCTCGCTGCCGAGATGCTGGCGGGCGCTGTCGAGCAGGCGGTTGGCGGCCTCGCGCATCACCGCATCGGCCGGGGCCTGCCCCAGCGACTGGCGCAGCACCGGCAGCTGGCCGAGAGCAATGCTGGCGAGGGCATGAACCGGGCCGCTTGCCTGCTCGCGGGCGATGCGGCCGAGGAAGTGGCCGCGGTTCGGCAGGCCGGTGATGGAATCGAACTCGCGCAGCTTCTGCGCCTCGGCCTCGAGCTGGCGCCGCGCCTCGATGCGCTTGGCCGACCGCCTGAGCTGGGCCTGCACCAGGGAGAGCAGCTCGGTGGGGCGGAAGGGCTTGGTGAGGTAATCGTCGGCGCCGAGGTTCATGCCGTCGCGCACCGCCTGGCGCTCGTCCAGGCCGGTGAGGAAGACGAAGGGCAGCTCGCTGGTGCGGGCATCGGCACGCAGGGCGGCAAGCAGGGTCTGGCCGTCGCCGCCCGGCATCAGCACGTCGGAGAGGATGAGATCGGGCAAATGCTCGATGGCGAGGCCCAGCGCCTCGCTGCCATTCCTAGCCTCGTACACCACGTAGCCGGCGGAGCGCAGGGTGGCTTTCAGCACCGCGCGGATGCCGGTGTCGTCCTCGGCCACGAGGATGCGGGGGGTACTGCCCGGGTCCTGCATCGACGGCCCTCCCTAAGCCCTGCCGGGGCAGTGTAGCCCGGTCGCTCAGAACACGTACTGGGCCCGGAAACCGAGCTGGCCGGGATCGTCGCCGCTCGCCTCGTCGCGGCCCTGCGTCCACTGCAGCATGAAGCGCACCTGCGGCGAGGCGTACCAGTTCAGGCCCAGCGACCAGCGGCTGAGATCGGCGCCGGAGCGGTCGGCATCCTGCAGGTGGTCGAGGCGGGCGATCACTTCCCAAAGGCCGCGGCCGATGTTCTTCGGCGAACCGAACACGCCATCGCCGGCGTCATAGCTGCGCTGCCCGCCCGGCAGCCAGGCAAGCTGGGCATAGCCCCCCTCCAGCGTGCCGCTGCCGCCCCCGGGCAGGGCGAGGCGCGCCCGCGCCCACTCGCCCTGCCAGTGCCATGGCCCACGCGCGCCGGCCAGTTCCACGCCCGCCGACTGCTGCGAAAAGGCGCTGCCCGCGGCGGTCTGCCGCAGCACGGCAGACGGCCCGCGCCGGCCGCCGTAGGAAAAACCGATGTCGCGTGCCGGAGTGCCGGCACCGCCCTCCTCGAGGCTGAGCCAGCCGCCGACATGCCAGAAGGTCTGCTCATCGATGCGCAGCATCCGCGTGCCGCGCAAGGACAGGCCATGGCCCTCGTTCCGCGGCTCGTTGCTGTTGCGCAGGCCAAAGAGGGCGATGCCAAAGCCACCGGCCTCGCCGCCGACCTGCCAGCCGAGGCCCTGCTGCCACTGCCGGCCGGTGAACAGGCCGGAGGCCGAGGTCGGGCCACGCTCGAGCGCCCAGCCATCGTTCGAACTGGTCAGCTCGTCCATCGAGCGGTAAGGCTTGAACTGGCCGATGGTCAGGGTGCCCGCCCCGAGGGCGTGCTGCAGGTAGACGTCGCGCAGCTCGGCATCGCCGCCGGCGAACTCCGGCTGCAGGCGGAAGCCCCAGCCATGCAGGGCGCCCTGCAGCTGGAAGCGCACACGGCGGAACTCGGTGCCGCCGGTGGCCGGCCGCTGGTCGGTGTCGAAGGCATAGGCCTCCCAGTGGATGCGCCCGCCGAGCTTGACCTCGGGGCGGCTGCGCGCGGCGGGCGGCGCGGCCGGCGCTTCGTTGGTGGCAACGGCGGGCGGCGTGGGCACAGGCGCCGACACGGAGGCAGGATCGACGGAAGCAGGCACGGCGGCCCGGCGCTCGAGCGCCTCCAGCCGCGCCTGGAGCGCGGCGAGTTCGGCCCGCAGTCGGGCGATCTCCTCCTCCGGCGCCGCGGCGAGCGCGGGGCCCGGCAGGAGCGGCAGGGAGGCGGCCAGGGCCAGGAGCGCGGCCGGCGCCGCCGAACGGAATGCAGTCATCACGAGGTCCTTCAGGCAGCAGGATCGGGAGGATCGAGACGGTAGCCCAGGCCGCGCACCGTGGTGATCCACGAGGGCCGGCCGGGCAGATCGAGCTTGCCGCGCAGGCGGCGCACATACACGTCCACCACATTGGTGAGCGGGTCGGCATCGAGGCCCCAGACATTCGACAGGATGCGCTCGCGGCTGAACATGCGCCCGGGCGAGCTCATCAGCAGTTCGAGCAGGGCGAGTTCCTTCGGGGTCATCGGCAGCCCTTCGCCACGGAGCCGGACCTCCATGCGCACCCGGTCGAACACCAGCTCGCCCACCACCAGCTGCTCCTCGCGCGGCGCCAGCAGGGCCGGCCGGCGCAGCAGGGCCTCGATGCGGGCCAGCAGTTCGTCGAAGGCGAAGGGCTTGGCAAGATAGTCGTCGGCGCCGCAGCGCAGGCCAGCCACCCGGTCCTGCACCGTGCCCATGGCGGTGAGCATCAGCACCCGCACCGGATTGCACTCGGCGCGAACCTGCTGGCAGAGCGCAAGCCCGGACTGCCCGGGCAGCATCACGTCGAGCAGGGCCAGTTCGAAGCCGCCACCGCGCAGCAGCGGAAGGGCCTCCTCGGCGCTGCCGACGACCGTGGGCGCATAGCCCTCGGCGCGCAGGCCGCGCTGCAGGAAATCGGCCACCCGGGCCTCGTCTTCCACCACCAGCAGCCTCATGCCGGCACTCCTGCGGGAAGGGTGAAACGCACCGAGAGTCCCTGCGGCTGCCGCGGCACGAGCTCGATGTTGCCGCCATGCGCAGCGACGATGCGGCGGGCGATCGAAAGCCCGAGACCGAGCCCCCGCGCATCGCGCTCGCGGCCGGCGCGCCCCCGGAAATGCGGCTCGAAGGCCTGCTCGAGCTCTTCCGCCGCCATTCCCGGCCCGTCGTCATCCACCTGCACCCAGGCGCCATCGGCGTCCTGGCCCACTTCCACCTCCACCCGGCCACCGGCATCGAGGTAGCGCAGGGCATTGTCCAGCACCACCACCAGGGCCTGCTGCAGGCGCTCGCGGTCCGCCGCCACCATGGCCTCGCCGGCGGGCACCGCCCGCACGGCAAGCCGGATTCCACGGTGCTGGGCCACGGCCTGCATCTGCTCCACCGCCGCGGCCACCACCGCCGCCAGCGGCACGCCCTGTACCTGCAGGGCATAGGCCACCCGGCCCTCGCGCGCCGCCTCCAGCAGTTCGCGCACCCGCGCAGCCAGTTCCTCGCAGGCCTCGACGATGCGCCGCAAGGCCTGGCGCAGGGTGTCCGGCTCCCCGCTGCCACGAAGGGCGAGGTCGGCCTCACCGCGGATCACCGTGGCCGGGGTCCGCAGCTCGTGCCCGAGTTCGGCAAGGAAGCGGCGCCGGCGGGACTCGAGCTCGAGCAGCGATTCATACGCCTGCGTCACCGCCCGGGTCCGCTCGCCCACCAGGGCATCCAGACGCTGCTGCAGCGCAGCGCTGCGGATACGGGCTTCCTCAAGGCGCCCGGCCATGCTGTCGAGCAGCTGTCCGATACGGGAAAACTCGTCGCGCCCAGAAAGCCCACTGCGGGCCTGGAAGTCGCCGCGACCGAGGTCTTCGGTCACCCGGGCCAGTTGGGCGAAGGGCCGCTCGATGGCATGCAGGAAGTAAACCACCGCTGCCAGGGCCAGCAGGACGACTGCCAGCGCCATCGCCGTATTGGCCTTGCGTGCATGCGCCAGTGCCCGGGCCAGGGCCGCCGATTCACGCAGGCTGGCGGCATGATGGCGCTGCACCGCCTCGCGCAGCAGCAGGCGCATGTCCTGGCCGGCGGATTCGTCGAAGGCCAGGATCACCCGGCGCCATTCCTGCGGCGGGATCGGCCCGCCATCGGCCCGGTCGGCCTCCAGCACCGCGCGTTCGAGGGCCGAGATGTTCAGCGAGACGGCCTCGACGGCCTGCCGCTCCGGGCCGGCCGGATCGGATTCGGCAAGCGGCAGCAGTTCGCGCAGCTCCCCTACGCTGGCCCACATCGAGGCGATCAGCCGGTCGCGGACGTTCGGATCGGCCTCGCCGGAGAGCATGCGCTCGGCGAACCAGACCTTGAGCCGCTGCTTGTCACCGGAGAGGGCGAGATAGCCGGCCAGCAGGCGGGTGGCCACCACACTGCGCTCGGCATGGTGGGCGGCGGAGGAGGCCGCCCACCAGGCAAAACCGCCCTGCAGGCCGGCCAGCAGGGCGAGCAGGGCGAAGGCGATGGCCAGCCGGGTGCGGATCATCGCCTGCCCGCCGGGGAGGATGCGGGGCCGACCGCCGTCAGCCCGAGGTGTAGGGCAGCGAGCTGTGGTGCAGCACGATGCGCAGCCTGCCGTCGTCGGTCTTCTTGAAGGTCCACGTCTTGTCCACCGTCGTCACGCTGCCGTTGCGGTTGGTGATCATGACGTTGCCCATCGTGGTGGCCACGTCGCCGTTGATGTGGATGGCCACGTTCTCGACCGTGCAGGCCGTCCAGCCCTTGAGGGCGAAGCCGTCATCCTTGGGGAAGGCAGGATCGCCGCCCACGAAATAGGCCAGCGCCCCCTCGCGGGTGGTGCGGAAGGTCTGCGGGGCCTCGGTCAGGGTCGGCTTGAACAGCACCGGCCCGAGGTTGTAGCCGTAGGCCGTGTCGAGCACCTCGCCTGCGATGGCCCTGGCGGCGGCCTGGCCCTCACGGGCGCCCACCGTGCTGATCTGCACCAGGGCATTGCACCAGGCCTCCTGGGCGGCGAGCACCTCGGGCTTGGTGATGTTGGCATCGAACACCTTGGGCGCCGCCACGGCACCGGCAGCGCCGGCCGCGAGGGCCAGGGCGAGGGAAGCGGAGAGCAGTCGAAGGGGCATGTCACACCTCGGGATGGCGCGGGGCGGGCCCGATGCCCGCCGCTCGGCCGCCATTGCGCCAGCGGCCCCGTGTGGCCGCCGTCCGCCCTCGATGAGCCGGGGCGCTCTGGCGGATGAAAAACCCATGAACCGGCCATCCCGGCTCCGAATGTGAATGAATCATGAGCAAAAGGCTTCAGCCTGGCGACGCTGGCATTTCATCCCCGTGTCAACTGAAACATGGCTGTCACGAAGCGGACATAGGCTCCTCACGCCCCGCCCACCGGACCGCCCACCATGCACCTTGCCCGCCCGCTCCTCGTCTCCGCCCTGCTCGCCGCCCTCGCCGCCCCGGCCCGCGCCGAGGTGCCGATCGACGTGATCGGCAACACCGAGCTCTATTTCGACGCCCTGGTGCATTTCGACCTGTACCAGTACCGCAATGACATCCGCCGCGCCGACGGCCTGCCCCTCACCCCGGCCCAACTGGCGGCCAACACCCTGTCGAACAACGGCCAGCTGCGCCGCGGCGAGCTGATCTTCCGCGGCAAGACTCCCACCGGCGAATGGCAGGTGGGCTACGACACCGTGGGCAGCCGCGGCTCGGGCCGCAATGGCCGCTGGCTGGACGTGAGCTACCGCGGCCGCATCAACGCCGACTGGACCTACCGCGTGGGCCAGTTCAAGCAGCCGAACAGCCTCGAGGAGCTGAGCACCACCCGCAACAACGAGTTCATCTCCAAGGCCACCATCACCAATGCCTATGGCCTTTCCCGCCGCATCGGCGCGGAACTGGCCTACACCAGCCCGACGGTCACCCTCACCGGCACCTGGTTCACCCGCGAGATCAACGTGAACCAGCGCGTGGGCACCGGCTGGGGCACCCGCGCCACCTGGGCCCCGGTGCTCGACCTCGAGGCCGGCCGCGCCCTGCACCTCGGCGCCTCGGCCGTGCGCGTCGATGCGCTGGGCGACCGGTTCAGCCTCTCCGCCCGCCCGCAGGCCGACATCGTGAGCTTCAACGGCATCTCGGCCAGCCTCACCGATGCCCGCGACACCACCATCGGCGGCCTCGAGGCCGTGTGGTTCGACGGCCCGGTGAAGCTGATGGGCGAATACATGGCCTCGCGCACCCGCCGCCACGGCCAGCCCGCCTACGACACCGACGGCTGGTACGTCTCGGCCCTCTACACCCTGGGGCCGGAGAAATACGGCTACCGCGGCGGCCTTTACACCACCTCGATGCCGGAAGACCCGGTGCGCGGCCTCTGGCAGCTCGGCCTGCGCTACGACCATCTCGACGCCAACGACGGCGCGGTGCTGGGCGGCGTGCAGAAGGCCCTCACCCTCGGCGTGAACTGGTACATCCGCAGCAACTTCCGCCTCTCGGCCAACTACGTGAAGGTGGACAGCGAGCGCAGCCAGTCCGGCGTGCTGATCCAGAACAGGCCGGACATCCTCGAACTGCGCGGCCAGATCACCATCTGAGCCCTGTCACGGAACCGACACCGACCTGACACATACTGACTGGCCGGCGCCGCAAGGCCCCGGCCCGGGAGCCCAACGTGATCCGTACCCTCACCCGCACCTTCGCCCTGCTCGCCGGCCTCGCCCTGGCCGCCCCGGGTCTCCATGCCCAGAACATCAATGGCGCCGGCGCCACCTTCGTGTTCCCGGCCATGTCGAAGTGGTCCAGCGACTACGCCGCCGCCGGCAAGGGCCGCGTCAACTACCAGAGCATCGGCTCGGGCGGCGGCATCGCCCAGGCCAAGGCCGGCACCGTGGACTTCGGCTCCACCGACGCCCCGCTTCCGCCGGAGGAACTGGCCGCCAGCAAGCTCATCCAGTTCCCCTCGGTGATCGGCGGCGTGGTGCCGGTGGTCAACCTGCGCGGCGTGGCGCCGGGCCAGCTGCGCCTCACCGGCGAGCTCGTCGCCGACATCTACCTTGGCAAGATCACCCGCTGGGACGATCCCCGCATCGCCGAACTGAACCCGGGCCTGGCCCTGCCGGCCACCACTATCCGCGTGGTCTACCGCTCCGACGGCTCGGGCACCACCTACAACTTCGTGCACTACCTCTCGAAGGTCAGCCCCGAGTGGAAGCAGAAAGTGGGGTTCGGCACCGCCGTGCGCTGGCCCACCGGCTTCGGCGGCCGCGGCAACGAGGGCGTCTCGGCCTACGTCAAGCAGCTGCAGGGCTCGATCGGCTACGTCGAGCTCAGCTATGCGCTCACCAACAGCATGACCTATGCCTCGATGCGGAATGCCGCGGGCAACTGGGTGCAGCCCAGCATCGCCAGCTTCCGCGCCGCCGCCGACAGCGCCGACTGGAAGAACGCCACCGACTTCAGCCTGGTGATCACCAACGCCCCGGGCGAGGCCGCCTGGCCGATCGCTGCCACCAACTTCATCCTGCTGCCGGCCCAGCCCCGCGACCCGGCCAAGGCCCGGGCGGTGATCGACTTCTTCGACTGGGCCTACGCCAACGGCGATGCCGCGGTCGAGGCCCTGGGCTACGTGCCCCTGCCCGACGATCTGGTGGCCCAGGTGAAGGCCTACTGGGCCGAGAAGCTGCCCCGCTGATCCCGAATCCCTGACGGAGTCCACCCATGACCTCGATGCTGCTGCGCACCACCCTCCTCCTCGGCACCGTCGGCCTGCTCGCCGCCTGCGGCGCCTCGCCCGCCCCGCAGGAAGGGGCCGAGGCCCCGGCCCGCAGCGCCCGCATCGATGTCACCGGCGCCGGCGCCACCTTCGTCTTCCCGCTGCTCTCCAAGTGGTCCACCGACTACGCCGCCGCCACCGGCCACCGCATCAACTACCAGAGCATCGGCTCGGGCGGCGGCATCGCCCAGGCCAAGGCCGGCACCGTGGACTTCGGCTCCACCGACGCCCCGCTCGCGCCGGAGGAGCTCGCCGCGGCCAACCTCGGCCAGTTCCCCTCGGTGGTGGGCGGCGTGGTGCCGGTGGTGAACCTCGAGGGCGTGGCCGATGGCCAGCTGCGCCTCACCGGCGAGCTCGTCGCCGACATCTACCTTGGCCGCATCCAGCGCTGGAACGACCCGGCCATCGTCGAGATCAATCCCGGCGTGAGCCTGCCCGACACCAGCATCCGCGTGGTCTACCGCTCCGACGGCTCGGGCACCACCTTCAACTTCGTCAACTACCTCTCGCAGGTCAGCCCGGCCTGGCTGGAAACGGTGGGCCAGCCCGGCACCGCGGTGAAGTGGCCCACCGGCGTGGGCGGCAAGGGCAACGAGGGCGTGGCGGCCTACACCAAGCAGCTGCCCGGCGCCATCGGCTACGTCGAGTTGAGCTACGCGCTGCAGAACAACATGACCACGGTGAGCCTGCGGAACGCCGCCGGCAACTGGGTGCGGCCGAACATCGAGAGCTTCCAGGCCGCCGCCGCCAGCGCCGACTGGGCGAATGCCAAGGACTTCCATCTCGTCATCACCAATGCCCCGGGCGAGGCCGCCTGGCCGATCGCCGCCACCAACTTCATCCTGCTCTCGAAGGCGCCGCGCAACCCGGCCCGCGCCCGCGCCGTGCTCGACTTCTTCCGCTGGGGCTATGCCGAGGGCGATGCCCGGGCCCAGGAACTCGGCTATGTGCCGCTGCCGCCCGAGCTGGTGGCCCAGGTCGAGGCCTACTGGGGCGAGAACTTCCGTTTCTGATCCCCGGTACAATCCGCGCTTCGCCCTTCCGGGCGCCGCGCCTGCCCCGCCGGCAGGTCCGGCGCCCCTCGTTTTCGATCGATCCCGCCGGTAGCTCCCGATGGCGCCCGCCACCTCCGAACTCGACCTCCTCGCCCGCCGCGATGCCCGCGCCGACCGGCTGTTCCGCCTGAGCGTGGCAGCCGCCGGCTTCTTCGTGCTGGCCGGCCTGGTGGGCGCGGCGCTGACCATGGCCTGGGGCGGTCGCGAGGCCTTCGCCACCTTCGGCAGCGGCTTCTTCACCTCCGACAACTGGGACCCGGGCAACCTCGTCTTCGGCGGTCTTGCCCCCATCGTCGGCACCCTGATCACCGCCGCCATCGCCCTGCTGATCGCCGTGCCGGTGAGCTTCGGCATCGCGCTCTTCCTCACCGAGGTCGCGCCGCCCTGGCTGCGTGGCCCGGTGTCCACCGCCATCGAGCTGCTCGCCGGCATCCCCTCGATCATCTACGGCATGTGGGGCCTGTTCGTGCTGGTGCCCTTCCTTTCCCAGCACGTCTACCCGGCGCTCAGCGAGCATGGCTCGAAACTGCCCCTCATCGGCAGCTGGTTCGACGCCCCGCCGATCGGCATCGGCATGCTCACCGCCGGCCTCGTGCTGTCGATCATGATCATCCCCTTCATCGCCTCGGTGATGCGCGAGGTCTTCCTCACCGTGCCCACCCGGCTCAAGGAGTCGGCCTACGCCCTCGGCTCCACCACCTTCGAGGTGGTCTGGGACATCGTGCTGCCCTACACCCGCTCGGCGGTGATCGGCGGCATCTTCCTCGGCCTCGGCCGGGCGCTCGGCGAGACCATGGCCGTCACCTTCGTGCTCGGCAACGCCAACCGCCTCGCCAACCTGCTCGAGCCCTCCAGCTCGATCGCCGCCACCATAGCCAACGAGTTCGGCGAGGCCTTCGCCGACCTGCACCGCAGCTCGCTGCTGGCCCTCGGCTTCGTGCTCTTCATCGTCACCTTCGTCGTGCTCAGCATCGCCAAGCTCATGCTGATGAGCCTCAAGCGCCGGGAGGGCAAGTAATGGACCTCGCCGTCGCCGAAGGCCTCTACCGCCGCCGCCGCCTCGTCAATGCCGCCGCCCTGGTGCTCTCCGGCGGCGCGGCGCTGATCGGCCTGTTCTTCCTCGGCTGGATCCTGCTCACCACGCTCTCGAAGGGACTGAATGGCCTGAGCCTCGCCCTGTTCACCGAGATGACGCCGCCCCCGGGCGCCGAGGTGGGCGTGGGCGGCCTGCTCAATGCCATCGTCGGCAGCATCATCATGTGCGTGCTGGCGGTGCTGCTCGCCGCACCCGTCGGCATCGCCGCCGGCACCTACCTCGCCGAGTACGCCAATTTCCGCAAGATCGGCGCGGTGATCCGCTTCGTCAACGACATCCTGCTCTCGGCGCCCTCCATCGTGCTCGGCCTGTTCGTCTACATGCTGCTGATCGCCACCCCGCGCCAGCTCGCCGGGGCGATCCAGTCCACCGAGGTCGGGCAGCAGGGCGCGCTGGCGGCCTTCGCCGGCTGGCTGGAGGGCATCTCCGGCTTCTCCGCCATCGCCGGCGCCGTGGCGCTCGGCTTCATCGTGCTGCCGGTGGTGGTGCGCACCACCGACGAAATGCTGCGCCTGGTGCCGCCACAGATGCGCGAGGCCGCCCTCTCGCTCGGCATCCCGCAGTGGAAGGTCACGGTGAACGTACTCTACCGCGCCGCCCTCTCCGGCATCCTCACCGGCGTGATGCTGGGCCTCGCCCGCATCTCCGGCGAAACCGCCCCGCTGCTGTTCACGGCCTTCAACAACAGTTTCTGGAGCCTCGATCTTGGCGAGCCCATGGCCAACCTGCCGGTCACGGTCTACCAGTTCGCCATGAGCCCCTTCGAGAACTGGCAGCTGCTGGCCTGGGCCGGCGCCTTCCTCGTCACCTGCTTCGTCCTGCTGGTCAGCGTCCTGGCCCGCACCCTCCTGCTGCGCAAGAAGATGAGCCATGACTAACGTGCAGATCGCCCTGCAGACCAGCCTTCCCGCCGCCGAGCCGGTCGCCGAGGCGCCGGCCAAGCTGGTCGCCCAGGACCTCAACTTCTTCTACGGCGAATACCGCGCGCTGAAGAACATCAATCTCGTGGTCCCGGAGAAGCGCGTCACCGCGCTGATCGGTCCCTCGGGCTGCGGCAAGTCCACCCTGCTTCGCATCTTCAACAAGATCTACTCGATCTACCCCGGCCAGCGTGCCGAAGGGCGGATCCTGCTCGACGGCCAGGACCTGCTCGACCCGAAGTATCCGCTCAACCGCCTGCGCAGCAAGGTGGGCATGGTGTTCCAGAAGCCGGTGCCGTTCCCGATGTCGATCTATGACAACATCGCCTACGGCATCGGCCACTACGAGAAGCTCAAGAAATCCGAGATGGACGAGCGCGTCGAGCAGGCCCTGCGCCAGGGCGCGCTCTGGGACGAGGTCAAGGACAAGCTCAAGCAGAGCGCGCTCGGCCTCTCCGGCGGCCAGCAGCAGCGCTTGTGCATCGCCCGTGCCGTGGCGCTGAAGCCCGAGGTGATCCTGTTCGACGAGCCCACCTCGGCCCTCGACCCGATCGCCACCGGCAAGATCGAGCAGCTGATCGCCGAGTTGAAGCAGGACTTCACCATTCTGATCGTCACCCACAACATGCAGCAGGCGGCCCGCTGTTCCGACTTCACCGCCTTCATGTACCTCGGCGAGCTGGTCGAGCACGGCGTGACCCAGCAAATCTTCACCAAACCCTCGAAGCAGCAGACCGAGGACTACATCACGGGCCGTTTCGGCTGAACCCCCGGAGATCGCGATGGCCACCTCCCACGAACACATCGTCAAGAGCTACGACGCCGAGCTGGAGCGCATCAACGGCGAGATCACCCGCATGGGCGAAATGGCGCTCTCGCAGATCGAGGCGGCCATCGATGTGCTGCAGCGGCGCGACAGCAAGGCCGCCGAGCGCGTCACCATCAACGACGATGCCATCGACGAACTGGAGCGCACCGTCTCCAACGACGTGCTGCGCATCCTCGCCCTGCGCCAGCCGATGGCCCGCGACCTGCGCGAGGTCTACGCCGCCCTGCGCATCGCCTCCGACATCGAGCGCATCGGCGACTACGCCTCGAACGTCGCAAAACGCTCGATGGTGCTGAACCAGACTGCCCCGGTGGCCCCGGCCCGTGGCCTGCCCGCCCTCGCCCGCCTCGCCTCCGAGCTGCTCTCCGAGGCCCTGGAGGCCTACCGCCTGCGCGACGCCGACCGCGCGCTGGCCATGCGCAACCGCGATGCCGAGCTGGATGCCGCCTACACCAGCCTGTTCCGCGAGCTGCTCACCTACATGGCCGAGGACCCGAAGCAGATCACGCCCTGCACCCATCTGCTGTTCATGGCCAAGAACATCGAACGCATCGGCGACCATGCCACCAACATCGCCGAGAACACCTGGTTCCTGGTGCACGGCGAGCCGATGAGCGGCAACCGCGAAAAGGCCGACAAGACCAGCGAGTGAGGCCGGCCAAGCCCAGCCCGCCGCGCATTCGCAGCCGATGTCCGACTTCGACGAACAGGGCCCCGAGGGCAGCCCCGCCCCGGCTGGTGCGCCCGCCATGGCCCGCCGCTTCCGCGGCTTCCTGCCGGTAGTGGTCGATGTCGAGACCGGCGGCTTCGATGCCGGCCGCCATGCGCTGCTGGAGATCGCCGCGGTGCCGATCGAGATGGACGGGGAGGGCTTCCTGTTTCCCGGCGAGACGGTGAGCGTGCATGTCGAGCCCGCGCCGGGCCTCGAGATCGATCCCAGGTCGCTGGCAGTCACCGGCATCCGGCTCGACCACCCTTTCCGCGACGCCCAGCCCGAGAGACTGGCGCTGGACCGCATCTTCATTCCGGTACGCGCGGCGGCGAAGCGCAACGGCTGCCAGCGCGCCATCCTCGTGGGCCACAACGCCCACTTCGACCTTGGCTTCCTCAATGCCGCCATTGCCCGCACCGGGCACAAGCGCAGCCCCTTCCACCCCTTCAGCACCCTGGACACGGTGACCCTGGCGGCGCTCGCCTACGGCCAGACCGTGCTGGCCAAGGCCTGCCAGGCCGCCGGCCTGCCCTGGGATGGCAACGAGGCGCACTCCGCGGTCTACGACACCGAACGCACGGCCCAGCTCTTCTGCGCGGTGATGAACCGCTGGAAGCAGTTCAACGACCTCGATCTCGCCCGCGCGGCGGCGGGCGGCTGAGCCCTGCCTCAGCCCGGCGGCTTCGGCGCCCGCAGCCTCGCTGCACGCTCCCTCAGTCCGCGCCACAGCCCGTAGAGGCTGATGGCGATCCAGGCCAGCTGCATCAGGGTGGGAGTGAGCACATCGATGATCGAGGCGGGCGAGGCGATGATCGAGACGAGGATGAACACCGCCCCGAACAGGTTGGCGAGCTGGTAGCCGAGCGAGGCGCCATGCAGCTTTCCTGCCTGCAGCAGGAAATAGGCCAGCAGCACGAAGCCGATGCCGGAAAGACCGACGAAATCGAACCACTGCAGGCTCATGCGGCCCCCCGCTGGCGCACCGCCTCGAACAGGGCCACGCCGGCGGCCACGGAGACATTGAGGCTTTCCATGTCGCCCGGCATCGGGATGCGGACCAGCTGGTCGCAGGTCTCGGCGGTGAGCCGGCGCAGGCCATCCCCTTCGCCGCCCAGCACCAGGCCCACGTTGCCCCGCAGGTCGAGGGTGTAGAACGAGTCTGATGCCGAGCCAGCGAAGCCGTACAGCCAGACGCCGAGGTCCTTCAGCTCGCGCAGCGCGCGGGCGAGATTGGTCACCTGCACCAGCGGGATGCGGTCGGCTGCCCCGGCCGAGGTCTTGCGCACGGTGGCAGTCACGCCCACGGCCTTGTCCTTCGGGATGACCACGCAGGTGACGCCCGCCGCCGCCGCGCTGCGCAGGCAGGCGCCGAGGTTGTGCGGGTCCTGCACGCCATCGAGCACGAGGACGAGCGTCCTGCCCGCCGCACCCTCGACCAGGCCCTTCAGATCCTTCTCGTCGAGCAGCTTCGCTGCCTCATAGCGGGCCGCCACCCCCTGGTGGCGGGCACCGCCGGCGATGCCCTCCAGCGATTGCGTACTCACCCGGCGCACCGGGATGCCGCAGTCCCGGGCCTCGCTCTCGATCGCGGCGAGCCTGGGGTTCTTCGCCCCGCTCTCCAGCAGAAGCTCGCGCACATGGGCGAGGTCGTGCTCGAGGGCGGAGGCCACGGCGTTGATGCCGACGATCCAGCTGGTCTTGCTCATGATGGAGTCCGTGTCGTGTCCGTCAGCGGCGGCGCTTGGCCGCGCCCTTGCCGCCCTTTCGGGGCGGGGCCGGGATATCGCCGCCGCGCGGCGGCCTGGCATTGGGATGCGGGCGCGCGGTCGGCGTGCCGCCCTTGCGTGGGGTGTCCACCGATTCCGGCAGCACCAGTTTGAAGTCGATGCGGCGGTCCTCCACCGAGGCCCTGAGCACCTTCACCCGCACCGTGTCGCCGAGCGACCAGGCAAGGCCGCGGCGCTCGCCGGAGAGCGTCTTCCGGGTGGCATCGAAGTGGTAGTAATCGTGCGGCAGCATGGTCACGTGGACGAGCCCGTTCACCTTGCTCTCGGTGAGTTCCACGAACAGCCCGAAGCTGGTCACGCCGCTCACCACGCCGTCGAAATCGCTGCCGACGTGCTGCTCCATCCAGGCGCTGCGGTAGCGTTCGTCGACCTCGCGCTCGGCCTCGTCGGCGCGGCGCTCCTTCTCCGAGCAGGCGAGACAGAGCGCCCCCATCTCCTTTGCCGTGTAGGCGAAATCGGCGGCCGTGCCGCCGCCGAGGACATGCTTGATCGCGCGGTGCAGCAGCAGGTCGGGGTAGCGGCGGATCGGCGAGGTGAAGTGCCCGTAGCTCTCCAGCGCCAGGCCGAAGTGACCGATGTTGTCGATCGAGTACTGCGCGAGGCTCTGCGAGCGCAGCAGCACCGTCTCCAGCAGGGCGGCATCGGGGCGCTTGCGCACCTTGCGCAACAGGGCGGTGAAGTCCTTGGGCTGCACCTTCTCCCAGGGCGGCAGGCGCAGGCCGAATTCGGCGAGGAACTCGAGCAGCTCGGCGTACTTGCGCTCCGGCGGGCGGTCGTGGATGCGGAACGGCGCCGGGATCTTCCTGCGGATGACGAACTTCGCAGCCTCGACATTGGCCGCGATCATGCATTCCTCGATCAGCTTGTGGGCGTCGTTGCGCTCCAGCATGCCGGCCTGGATCACCTCGCCCTTGGCATCGAGGACGAAGCGCACCTCGCCGGACTCGAACTCGATCGCGCCGCGCTCGCGGCGGGCCTTGGCCAGCACCCGGTAGAGCTGGTGCAGGGCCTCGATCCGGGGCCGGAGCTCTCCCAGCTGCGCGATTGCCTCGGCATCGCCGTCGATGGCCTTGCCCACGGTGGTGTAGGTGAGCCTGGCATGCGAGCGCATCACCGCCTCATAGAAGCGCGAACGCGTCACCCGGCCGTCGAAGTCGATGCGCATGTCGCAGACGAAGCACAGCCGGTCGACCTTCGGATTGAGCGAGCAGATGCCGTTGCTGAGCGTTTCCGGCAGCATCGGCACCACGTAGCCCGGGAAGTACACCGAAGTGCCGCGCCGCACCGCCTCGGCATCGAGCGCCGTGCCCGGGCGCACGTAGGCCGAGACATCGGCGATGGCGACGATCAGCCGGAAGCCGCGGGCGTCGGCCTCGCACCACACCGCGTCATCGAAATCCTTGGCATCCTCGCCATCGATGGTGACGAGCGGCAGCGCGCGCAGGTCGGTGCGCGCCAGCGCCGCCTCGGGCGGCACCTCGAGCGGCACGGCCTCGGCCTCCTGCAGCACCTCGGGCGGGAACTCGTGCGGCAGGTCATGGGTGTGGATGGCGGCCTCCACCACCCGCGAGGCGGTGAGACGGTCGCCCAGCACCACCAAGATGCGGCCGAAGGGCGGCCGCCCCGGCTCCGGTGGCGCGGTGATCTCGGCCACCACCCGCTGCCCCTCCTTCGCCCCATGGCGGGCGAGCGGCGGAATCAGCACCTCGGAGAGGATGCGACGGTCGTCCGGCACCACGTAGCCGATGCCGGCGCGCTCCTCGAAGCGGCCCATCACCCGGGTGAGGCGGCGCTCCAGCACCTCGACGATCACGCCCTCGCGCCGCCCGCGGCGGTCGACGCCGGTGACGCTGCCGAGCACGCGGTCGCCGTGCATGGCCTTGCGCAGTTCGTTCGGCGGCAGGAACAGATCGTCGCTGCCGTCCTCGGGCTTGAGGAAGCCAAAACCATCGGGATTGGCCACCACCCGCCCCGGGATCAGGTCGAGCTGCTCGGCCGGGGCAAAGCCGCCGCGCCGGTTCAGGAGCAGCTGGCCATCGCGCACCATCGCCGCCAGCCGCTTGGAGAGCGCCTCGAAGCGGTCGGGAGCGGACAGTCCGAAGGCCGCGGCCAGGTCTTCCGCCGTCATCGGCCCGGGAGCGGCGCGCAGATGGGCGAGGATGGCCTCGCGGCTGACGATGGGATGCTCGTAGCGCCGGGCCTCGCGGCTGGCGAAGGGATCGGCCGGCGGCGTGGCCCCGGCCTGCCGGGGCGCTGGCGCATCGCGGCCAAAGGGATCGTAGCTGCGGGGGCGCTTCGTTCCCGGCGCGGAGGCGGGAGGTGGCATCCAGGGCGGCAGGCGGGAGGAGGCAGCTGCGGTCTTTCCGCCGGGCTTCCGGGCCGGGCCGCGGCCCGACGGTCCTTTCGACTTCTTCATCTGCGCAGCATACCCTGCG
This sequence comes from Silanimonas lenta DSM 16282, assembly GCF_000429065.1. Lineage (GTDB taxonomy): Bacteria > Pseudomonadota > Gammaproteobacteria > Xanthomonadales > Xanthomonadaceae > Silanimonas > Silanimonas lenta. Next base: position 470,547 of record NZ_AUBD01000001.1, read on the forward strand.
CCGCCCCGGGGCGTTGACATTGCGGCGGGCGATCCGTAATCTTCGCGGCCTTCCAGCGCGATTGCCGCGGAAGCACCTGCCCAGGTGGCGGAATTGGTAGACGCACTAGTTTCAGGTACTAGCGGGTAAAACCGTGGAGGTTCGAGTCCTCTCCTGGGCACCAACGAAGGCCGCATGATGCGGCCTTCAGCGTTTCTGGGCCCTGGCCCGGCACTGCGCGGGATCGCCTGCCCTTCCTCGCGCGCCCGCGCGCGGCCCGCCCCCTCCCCTGTTCAGCAGGCTCGCCTAAGGAAAAGGCCGGCACCCGAACGTGCCGGCCTTCCCGTTTGGCGTTGCCGGCCCACCGGCTCCGCCACCGATCCGTTGGAGAGGACGGATCAGCCGCCCCGCTTGGGCGACCATTCGAGCGAGAGGTTGATCTCCCGGCCACGCTTGAACTCGCGGATGTTGATGTCGCCCTGGCGGAACTCCACCGAGGGGTCGAGCAGATTGCGCAGGCGCAGGCGGGTCGACCACTCGGGGGCGAACTGCCACTTCCAGTTGAAGTCCAGCGACGGCGCCGGCTGCTCGTAGACGTCGGGCTGGGTATCGATGCCCACCTGGACGATGCGCTTGCCGCTGATGTTGAAGCTGAGCGCCGTCTCGTGGGTCCCCTCGGGGCTGCTGTAGCCGAGCTGCAGGTTGGCCACGTAGGGCGACTGGCCTTCCAGCGGGCGGTTCAGGCTGGTGCTGACGCCGGCGCGGGCCGGGTCGAGGCGGATCTCGGAGTCGATCCAGGAGTAGTTGGCGGCGATGAACCAGTTCGACATGTCCACGTCGCCGAACCAGCCGTCGGCCCAGCCCATGCGCTGGAAGTAGTCGATCTCGAGCCCCTGGTTGGTGGCCGACTCGGCATTGGCCAGGGTCTGCAGCAGCGAGCCGGTGGCCGGCAGCAGCAGCTTCTCGATCGGCTTGTCGAAGGTCTTGCGGAACAGGGCCACCGAGAGGCTCTCGTCGGCCGAGAAGTAGTACTCCCAGCGCAGGTCGAGATTGGTGATGCGGGCCGTCTGCAGGTCCGGGTTGCCGAAGGTGAGGATGTCGAGGATCGGATCGAGGAAGGGCGCGGGCGAGAGCTCGCGGAAGTCCGGGCGCGAGAGCGTGCGGCTCCAGCCGAAGCGCAGCTGCTGCTCGTCGTTGATCATCCAGGTGGCGCCGAAGCTCGGCAGCCAGGTGGCCTCGTCGAGCCGGCTGTCGATCTGCTGCCCAGCCTGCAGCACCGAGAAGGTGGAGACCGACTGCATGTTGCGCTCGCGGCGGGCACCGGCGTTGAGGCGGAAGCGGTCGTCGAAGGTCACGTCGACGCCGAGGCCCACGTAGTCGAGACGCTGGTCGGCCACGTAGTTGTCGGTGGCGGCGGTGATCTCCTGCAGCACGAAGCCGTTGGGGCCGATGTACTGGGGCTGCAGCATCTGCTCGAAGTTCGGCAGCGAGAGCACGAAGCGGCGCAGGTTCGGGTCGGTGAAGCGCAGGCCGAACTGGTAGCGGCGGATGTAGCTGTCGCGGTCGCGCAGGGTGCGGCCGGCAGAGAGGCTCACGGTGCCGAAGGCAGCGCCGTCGTTGAAGGCGAACGGCGCCTTGAAGCGCAGGTCGAGCGAACGCGAGTCGTCGTCGAGGTTGGCCCAGCTCTGCTGGTTGATGTCGCTGAAGGTGGAGAGCGAGCGGTTGCCGTCGTCGTCGAAGACGTAGAGGTACTCGCGGGTGTTCGGGGCGTAGCGGCGGGCCGTGGCATCGGTGTACTGCCACTCGAAATCGGCCATTTCCTCGAACCAGGGCAGGCGGTGGGTGCCGGCGAGCTGGTGGCTCAGCAGCGAGTTCTCCACCCATTCCAGCAGGTTGCGCTGCAGCGGCTGGGCGTCCACCACGCCGATCTGCTCGCGCACCTCGTTCTCGGTCTGGCGCAGCAGCATCGAGGTGAGGGCAAGGCGGTGGTCGGCCCCCAGCTCCAGGCCGAGGACACTGAAGCCGGAGACATCCACCTCGCGGGTGGTGCCGGTCAGCGCGGTTTCGTCGCGCACCAGAAGGCCCTGGGAGCTCGCCTGCAGGAAGCGGCGGGTTTCCTCGCGGGTATCCCAGCCCTGCGACCAGCGGAAGGAACCGAGCAGGCCGAGACGCACGTCGTCGGAGAGCTCGAAGCGCTGGCCGGCCGCGAGGCCCAGGCCCACGTCCGGCGCGATGTCGGCACGGCGCGGCTCGTAGTTGCTGCTGGCCGCCACCCGCTCGCCCACCTGCTCGATCTGGGTCGCGGTGAAGCCATTCGGATTGGCGAGCGTCTGCGGGGCGAAGAAGCCGCCGGCGCGGCGCACGCCGTCGAGGGTGGGATCGGGATTGCGCGCGCTGCGGTCGCGGCCGGTCCAGTCCCGCTTGCCGCCCTGCTCGCGCAGGCCTTCGCTGAAGGTGGTGCCCTGGGTGCCGCCGATGCTCGCCGTGGCCTTGAAGAAGGGCTCCAGCGGCACGGTACGGGTGCGCAGCTGGATGGTGCCGCCGCCGAACTCGCCTGGCATGTCGGCGGTATAGCTCTTCTGCACCACCACGCCCTCCAGTACCTCGGTGGGAAACAGGTCGAGCGGGATGACGCGGCGGGTGGGATCCGGCGAGGGGATCTGGGCGCCGTTGAGCAGCACCGAGGAATAGCGCTCGCCCAGGCCGCGCACGTAGACGAAGCGGCTGTTCACCAGGGTGAGGCCGGTGACGCGGCGCAGGGCCACGGCCGCATCGCTGTCGCCAGCGCGGCTGATCTGCTCGATGGAGAGCGTGTCGTCCACCGACACCGACATGCGCTTGAGATCGACGTAGGCGGCCTGGTCATCGGTGCGGAAGGCTTCCGCGCCCACCTCCACCGCGTCCAGCGTGGTGGCGCCGCGCTCGGCCTCGGCGGCCGCCTGGGCCGCGGCGGCGGCGCGCGCCTCCTCGGCGGCAAGATCGACGGTACGGGTGCCGGAGACCGAGCTCTTCAGGGTGTAAGCCGGGGCGCGGCCAGGCACGAACTGCAGGGCGATCTGCACCTGCTCGCCCTCGGCGAGGTCGAGTTCGATCGGCACCACGCGCTGGCCGTCGCGCACCTCCAGGGTCTGCGCCCCGGTGGTGACGGCGCCGCCGACCACGCCCTGGGCGGAAGTGACGCCGAGGACGCGGGCGCCGAGCTTCACTTCGACGCCGGCCGCGGGCTGGCCGGCGCGGTAGGCATACACCCAGACCTGGGCCGCGCCCCGGGGCTGCGCCTGCACCACCGCGCCGGTGGCCGGGGACTGCGCCTGCACCGGCGCGAGGGCCAGCTTGACGGCAACGGCGATCGAGGAAAGGGCAAGGGCGGTGGAGCGCTTCATCGCGGAGGTCCGGGTCGGGAATCCGCGAGAGTCTGTGGCGCTGCCGTTACAGCTTCATGGCAGCCGCCGCGAAACGGTCATCTTCCAGTCACGCGCCAGCGCCGGGCGCAGGAAGGCCCTCAATGGTGGGCGTGCTCGTCGCTTCCCTCGGCCTCCGCCGGGGTGCCGATGCGGAACTCGACCGCTACCTCGGCGCCGCTCTCGAAGACCAGCGTCACCGGCACCGTCTCGCCCTCGGCCCAGGAGCGCGAGACCCCGAAGAACATCAGGTGCCTGCCGCCGGGCTGGAAGGCCGCCATGCCGTCCACGGCCAGCGGCACGCCGCCCTCCACCGGGCGCATCTGCATCACGCCGTCCACCTCGACCATGTCGTGGATCTCGATCCGCTCCACGCCCTCGGCCCGCGCCCCCACCAGGGTCTCGGGCTGCGTGGTGTGGTTCATGAGGTGCATGTAGCCGGCGGCCACCGTGGCGCCGGGGGCCAGCGGGCGGCTCCAGGGCTGGTGTGCCATCAGGCCCACGTGGGCGGCGGCGTGGGCTTCGCCATGGGCATGGGCTTCCTGCCCCGCCGCCGGCGCGGCCGCCGCGGCATGGGCCTCGTGCGCGGCATCGCCTCCGGACCCGTGGCTGCCGGAGCAGGCGGCCAGCGACAGGGCGATGGCGGTGGCAAGGGCGGGGCCGTGGGTCGGGCGCATGCGGAAGACTCCGGGAACGGGGAGGTTCAAGTGTAGTCGAGGGGCTGGGCCTTGCCGCGGAACACCCGGTAGGCGAAGGCGGTGTAGCCGATGATCACCGGCAGCACCACGCAGGCGCCGACGAAGATGATCATCAGCGACTCGGGCGCGGCCGCCGCGTCCCATACCGTGAGGCGGTCCACCACGAGGTAGGGAAAGAGGCTGTAGGCAAGCCCGTAGAAGGCCAGCACGAAGATGCCGATGGCCCCGGCGAACGGCACCCAGGCGCCGTATTCATTGCCTTCGGCCAGCCTGAGCGGCAGACGGCGCAGGCTGCGGTCGACCACGAAGAACAGCACCGCGGTGGCGAGCGGCACCGGCGAGAGCAGCACCACCCAGGGCAGCGAGAACCACTTGTCGAAGATGCGCTCGGAGAGCAGCGGCGTGGCCAGCGAGACGGCGGCGATGCCGAGCGCGGTGAGCCAGAGGCTGCCGCGGGCCCAGCGCACCGCCTGCTGCTGCAGCGCGCCCTCGGTCTTGATGATGAGCCAGCCGGCGCCGAGCAGCGCGTAGCCCGCCACCAGGCAGACCGCGATCAGGGCGCCGAAAGCCATCGCCCCAGCACTGCGCTCGAAGCCCATGATGAGCAGGCCGAGCATGTAGCCCTGGGCGAGGGTGGCGATCAGCGAGCCTGCGTAGAAGGCGCGGTTCCAGGCCGCCTTGTGCTCGGCCCGGGCCTTCACCCGGAAGTCGAAGGCCACGCCGCGCAGGATCAGGCCGAGCAGCATCAGCGCCACCGGCAGGTAGAGCGCCTGCAGGATCACCCCGTGGGCCAGCGGGAAGGCCACCAGCAGCACGCCCACGCCCAGCACCAGCCAGGTCTCGTTGGCGTCCCAGAAAGGACCGATGGCGGCCACCATGCGGTCCTTGTCGGCATCGGCGGCGCGGCGCATCAGCACGCCCACGCCGAGGTCGTAGCCATCCAGGACGACGTAGGCCAGCATGGCAAGCCCCATCACCACGGTGAAGGCCACCGGCAGCCAGCCAGCCGGGGTGGACAGTTCGGGGATGGCCGCGGGAGCGGCCAGGGCCGGCATGGCGGCAGCCCCGGCCAGCAGGGCGAGGAAGGTAGCGATCGATCGGGACATGGCGGTCTCCTTCAGGCGCTGGGCTGGGGCTGGGCATAGGGCAGCACGGCCGGTCCCTCGGCCTCGGGCGTCTCCTTGCGGCTCCCCGCCTTGCGCGCCATGTAGAAGACCACGCTGACATAGGCCGCCAGCAGCACGGCATACAGCGCGAGGTAGCCGAAAAGGGTAAGGCCGATCATCGGCGCCGGCACCGCGCTCGCCGCCTCGGCGGTGGTGAGCACGCCCTGCACCAGCCAGGGCTGGCGACCGATCTCGGTGGTGTACCAGCCGGCCAGCACCGCGCCCCAGCCCGAGAAGCTCATGGCCACCAGGGCGCGGGAGAGCCAGGGCGTGGGTTCGCCGCGCCGCTTCAGCACCCAGGCACCCCAGGCGCCTACCAGCAGCATGGCGACCCCCAGCCCCACCATGATGCGGAAGGCCCAGAACACCGGCGCCACCGGCGGATGCCGGCCTTCGAACTCGTTGAGTCCCTTCAATTCGCCGTCGGGATCGTGGGTGAGGATGAGCGAGGCGAGCCGCGGCACCTCGATGGCGAGGTGGGTGGTACGGGTGGCCTCGTCGGGGAAGCCGAACAGCACCAGGGGTACGCCGCGCTCGGTCTCCCAGATCGCCTCGATGGCGGCGATCTTCTGCGGCTGGTGCTTCAGCGTATTGAGGCCATGCAGGTCGCCCAGCACGATCTGCACCGGGATCAGCAGCGCGCCCATGAACACGCCGGTACGCATGGCCGCCAGCACCCCGGCGCCACGGTCGCCGCGCAGCCAGCGGTAGGCCGAGAGGCCGGCCATCAGGAAGGCCACGGTGAGGAAGGAGGCCAGCAGCATGTGGCTGAAACGCCAGGGCATGGAGGGGTTGAACACGATGGCCCACCAGTCGGTGGCGTGCGCCACGCCCTCGCGCAGCTCGAAGCCGGCCGGTGTGTGCATCCAGGAGTTCAGCACCAGGATCCAGAACGCCGACATGGTGGTGCCGAAGGCGACGAGGAAGGTGGCAAGGGTATGGATGCGGTTGCCCACCCGCTTGAAGCCGAACAGCATGATCCCGAGGAAGGTGGCCTCGAGGAAGAAGGCCGTGAGCACCTCGTAAGCCAGCAGCGGCCCGGCGATGTTGCCCACCCGCTCCATGAAGCCCGGCCAGTTGGTGCCGAACTGGAAACTCATGGTGATGCCGGAGACCACGCCGAGGGCGAAGGACAGCGCGAACACCTTCACCCAGAAGCCGTAGGCGTCCATCCACTTCGCATCGCCGGTCTTCGTGAAGCGCCACTTGAAGAACAGCAGCACCCACCCGAGGGCGATGGTGATGGTGGGGAAGAGGATGTGGAAGCTGACATTGGCGGCGAACTGGATGCGCGCCAGCAGCAGGGGATCGAGCGACTCAAGCATGGCTCTTGGCTCCAAGGAAACGGTCACGGGCATCGAGCAGCTTCCCCACCTTCTTGCCGAGCCGCATCAGCTCGACCAGGCGTTCGCGGTCCATCGCCCGCACCTCCTCGAACCAGCCCGTGGTGAGTTCGATGAGGTCGTGCATCTCGCGCATGCGGTCCTGCGCATGCTGCTCGGCAGGATCGCCGGGGGTTTCCATCAGCGCATCGCGCAGCATCGACAGCGTGGGGTCGACCTCGCGTTTGCGCCGCTCCTCGGCCAGGGTCTGGAAGATCGTCCACACGTCCTCGGGAGCCGAGAAATAGTCGCGGCGGTCACCCGGCAGGTGCTGCAGGCGCACCAGCCGCCAGCTCTGCAGCTCTTTCAGGCCCATGCTGACGTTGGAGCGCGAGAAGCCGAGGCTTTCCGCGATCTCGTCGGCATTCAGGGCCCGCGGACTCACGAACAGCAGGGCGTAGATCTGCCCCACCGTGCGGTTGATGCCCCAGCGGCTGCCCATCTCGCCGAAGTGGAGCACGAAACGTTGAACCAGAGGTGGCAGCATGGAGGTTCCGTTATTTCAGGATTTCCTGAAATTATAGGCATCCCAATGCGTCCGGGGTGAAGACCGGCAGGGCCGGTGAGGGACCGTTAAACTTCGCGGTCCCCTGATGTCGAAGCCCTCCATGCGCCTGCTGCCCCTGTCGATCGCCCTCGGCCTCTCGCTCGCCGCCCTGCCCGCCCTGGCCCAGCGCGGCCGTACCCCGCCCCCGCCGCCGGCCCCGACCGCCTGCACCGATTTCCACGCCTTCACCAACCGCGCCTGGCTGCAGGCCAACCCGGCCAGCGCCGCCCAGCCCGAGCGCAGCCGCCTCGGCCTGCTCGCCAGCGAGGCCCAGCAAAGGCAGCAGGCTCTGTTCGATGCGGCACAGCGCGCTCCGGCCACGCCGGAAGAGGCCCTGCTCGGCGCCTTCTGGGCCGCCGGCCTCGACGAGGCCGGCCTCGACCGCCGCGGCCCCGAGGCCCTGCGCGAGGCCCTGGCGCCGCTGTCCCAGTTCCGCCGTCCGCGCGACCTGCCGCAGGTGGCCGCGGCCTTCCACCGCAAGGGCCTGTTCCCGCTGGCCGAGTTCGTGCGCCTGGAAGACAGCCAGGGCAGCGGCCGGCCGCTGGCCGCGGTGCCGGCCCCGCTCGGTCTGGTCGATCCGGCCTTCTATCTCAGCACCGAGGCCGAGGCGCGCCGCCTGCTCGGCCAGTACCGCAGCTATGTGGAAGCCCTGCTGCGTGCCTCCGGCCTGCCGGAAGCCGAGATCGGCCCGGCCTCCGAGGCCGTGCTGCAGATCGAGACCCAGCTCGCCCAGGCGCTGGCCGGCGAAGGCCCGGACGCCCGCAGCAGCGATTCGCTGCGTGCCCAGGACCGCCGCTATGTCGCGCTCGGCTTCGCCGCCCTGATGAAGGCGCTGAACGCCAGCACCGACACCCTGGTGGTGGTGAGCCCGGCCTATTTCGCCACCCTCTCGCGCCTCGCCGGCGAGCGTGACCCGCAGCGCCTGCGCTGGTACCTGCGCTACCGCGTGCTGCACCGCCTGGCCCCCGACCTGCACGCTCCGTTCCGCAACGCCCATGCCGCGTTCTTTGCCAGCGCCCTGCGCGGCCTGCCCGCGGCTCCGGCGCGCGAGGAGCACATGGCCACCCTGCTGCGCCGCAATCTGGGCGGCCTCAACGATGCCGCCTACATCGGCCGCTATGCCCCGGCCCCGCTGCGCGAGCGTGCCACCCGGGTGGCCGAGGGCGTGCGCGCTGCCGCCATCGAGATGGTGGCCAAGGCCGGCAGCCCGGAGGAGGCCCGCAAGCTGGAGGCGATCCGCTTCGACATCGCCGGCTCGGCCACGCCGGGCTTCGATGGCGAGGGCCTGGCGTTCAGCCGCGACGATCACGTGGGCAACCTGCTGCGGCTCTCGCGCTGGCAGGAGGCCCGGGTGCTGGCCAACCGCCCCACGCCGGTCGATCCCCTGCCGGCGCGCCTGCCGGCAGTGCAGTGGCTTCCGGCCCAGGGCCTGCTGGCGGTCTCGGCCGCCGCCCTCGCCCCGCCCCTGCTGGCCGGCAACGATGCCAGCCCGGGGCCGCGCGACTTCGGCGCCTTCGGCGCCCTCGTCGGCCACGAGCTCGCCAAGCGCCTCGAGCCCGGCAGCCGCGGCGCCGGCCTAGGACCGCTGTACAACGGTTTCATGGCCACGCCGGCCCTGCGCGTGGACGGCAACCGTACCCTGCCGATGAACCGCGCCGATCTCGCCGGCCTCGAGTTCGCCTGGGCCGCCTTCCAGAAGGCGCAGCCGCAGGCCGATGCCGAGGCGAAGAAGGCCTTCTTCAGCGCCTGGGCCGAGCTCTGGGCGAAATCACAGACCCCGGAGGCCCTGGCCGCCGAGGTGCAGGGCTCGCCCTACGCTCCGGCCGCGTTCCGGGTGAATGGCCCGCTGGCGCAGTTCCCGCCCTTCGCCGAGGCCTTCGGCTGCCGCCCGGGCCAGCCGATGCGCGCCGCCAATCCGATCGGAGTGTGGCGCTGATGCCGCTGGTTCCCGGCCAACGCTGGTTCTCCTCGGCCGAGCCGGAGCTCGGCCTCGGCACCGTGCTGCGCATCGCCGGCCGCAGCGTGCAGATCGTGTTCACCGCCTCCGGTACCGTGCGCCAATACTCGCTGGAGGCCGCGCCGCTGGTGCGGGCGGTGTTCCGCGCCGGCGACCGCGTGCGCATCGACGGCCGGGAACTCACCATCGAGGCCGTCGAGGAGCGCGACGGCCTCGTCTGGTACCGCGCCGGCAGCGAGACCTTCATGGAAGGCCAGCTCGATGCCGAGCAGCCGGTCTCCAAGGCCGACCAGCGGCTGATCAGCGGGCGCATCGACCGCAACGACCAGTTCGAGCGCCGCGTGCGGGCCCTGGAACTGCGCGCCCGCGCCCGCCGCCACCCCGGCTGGGGCATCCTCGGCGCGCGCATCGACCTCATCCCGCACCAGCTTCGTGTCATCGAGACCGCCGCCGCGCGCCGCACCCCGCGCCTGCTGCTGGCCGACGAGGTGGGCCTTGGCAAGACCATCGAGGCCTGCGCCATCGCCGCCCAGCAGATCGCCAGCGGCCGCGCCAGGCGCGTGCTGGTGCTGACGCCCGAGAGCCTGGTGAACCAGTGGTTCGTCGAACTGCTGCGGCGCTTCAACCTGCCCTTCGCCATCTACGACGAGGAGCGCTGCGAGGCGCTCGAGATGAACGAGCCCTCGCGCAACCCGTTCGAGGACGAGCAGTTCGTGCTGGCCTCGGTGGACTGGCTCACCGAGCACGACAAGCGCATGAAGCAGGTGGTGCAGGCCGGCTGGGACCTGCTGCTGGTGGACGAGGCCCACCACCTGATCTGGACGCCGGAGTTCGAGAGCCCCGGCTACACCCTGGTGGCGGCGCTGGCGAAGCGCGTGCCCGGCCTGCTGCTGCTCACCGCCACCCCGGAACAGCTCGGGCGCGGCGGCCACTTCGCCCGCCTGCGCCTGCTCGACCCGGCGCGCTACACCGACCTTGCCGCCTTCCTCGCCGAATCCGAACGCTTCGTGGCGCTCTCGGCGCTGGCCGAGCGGCTGGAGGCCGGCGAGACCACGGCCGCCGACCTCGAGACCCTGCGCGGCCTGTTCGCGGCCGAGCGCCCCTGGCTCGATGCCACCCTCGCCGCCATCGATGCCGGCGACACCGCCGCCCGCGAGGCCCTGCTCGATGCCCTGGTCGACCGCCACGGCACCGGCCGGGTGATGGTGCGCAACCGCCGCGCCGCGGTGGGCGGCTTCCCGCGCCGCATCGCCCACATCGATCTTCTGCCCGCCAGCGACGACCCGGAGCTGCTCGGCCGGCTGCGCGCCGAGTTCGCCTTCGAGGTCGGCGACCTCGACGAGGAGCCCACCCACGACTACACCCGCGACCCGCGCCTCGACTGGCTGCTTTCCACCCTGGAATCGCTGGGCAGCGAGAAAGTGCTGGTGCTGTGCCGCTCGCGGGCCAAGGTGCAGGCGCTGGAAGAGGCCCTGCGCCTGCGCTGGGGCCACCCGGTGGCGCGCTTCCACGAGGACATGAACCTGCTGCAGCGCGATCGCAACGCCGCCTTCTTCGCCGACCCGGAGGGCGCGCGGGTGCTGATCGCCTCCGAGGTGGGCGCCGAGGGCCGCAACTTCCAGTTCGCCCAGCACCTCGTGCTCTGGGACCTGCCCCTGCACCCCGACATGCTGGAGCAGCGCATCGGCCGCCTCGACCGCATCGGCCAGCCCGGCGACGTGCACCTGCATGCCGCCGCCGTGGCCGGCAGCGCGCAGGAGGTGCTGCTGCGCTGGTACCACGAGGGCCTCGATGCCTTCCGCAGCGTGGTGCCCGATGGCCGCGAGCTGCTGCGCCGCCACGTCGACGAACTGGTGGCGCTGGCGGAAGCCGATGCTGCCGGCCGCGAACCGGCCGTGGAAGCCCTGCTCGCCGCCACCCGCCAGGCCCATGCCGAGCTCTCCGAGCAGATCGCCCGCGGCCGCGACCGCCTGCTGGAGCGCGCCAGCCAGCGCGCCGATGCCGACGAGCTCGCCGCCGCCCTGGCCGGCGACGATGCCGACCTCGCCTCCCGCGAGGCCATGCTGGAACTGCTGGAGGCCTTCGGCATCCAGAACGAGCCGCTCGCCGACGAGCGCTTCCTGCTCGATCCGGAATACCTCACGGTGGACGGCTTCGAGGAACTGAAGGCCGGGCCGCGCGAAGCCACCTTCGACCGCCGCCTCGCGCTTTCCCGCGACGACCTGCTCTACCTGCGCGCCGACCACCCGATGGTGCTGGGCGCGCAGGACCTGCTGCTCGGCAGCGAAACCGGCAATGCCTGCCTGCTGATCGACGAGACCCTGCCGCCCCGCACCGCCCTGCTGGAGGCGGTGTACGTGCTGGAGTGCATCGCCGATGCCGCGCTCAACATCGCCCGCTTCCTGCCGCCGATGCCGCTGCGCGCGGTGGTCGACACCCGGCTGCAGCGCCGTCATGGCTTCGAGCCCGACGCCGATTCGCGGGCCAGGGCTGGCGACCGCCAGTTCGACCTCTCGCCGATGCGCAAGGTGCTGAACAGCCTGGTGCCGCCGATGCTGGGGGCCTGCGAGACCGCGGTGCGCCGCGATGCCGCGGCGATCATCGCCGAGGCCGCCGAGGCCGCCGACCGCCGGCTCTCGGCCGAGATCGCGCGCCTCGAGGCCCTGGCCGCGGTGAATCCGGCGGTCGGCGAAGCCGAGATAGCGGCGCTGAAGGCGGAACGCGAGGCCATCCTCGCCGCCCTGCCCGGCGCGCGTCCGCGGCTGGACGCGGTGCGCCTCGTCACCAGCCCCGACTTCCTGCTGCTGCGGCGCTGAGACGATCCGGCGCCCGCATGCCGGGCCGCGGGCCGGCGACCTTCAGCGCACGATGCGCGGCCCGCGCCGGCCGAAGGGCGGCTGGCCGCGCCAGTAGCGGATCATCAGCCAGCCGCCGGCCATGCCGCCGAGATGGGCGAAATGGGCGATGCCGCTGGCGCCGGACAGCCCCATCAGCAGGGCGATGGCGGCGAAGATCAGCACCAGGTACTTCGCCCTCACCGGCACCGGCGGGATCAGCAGCATGAGCTGCTGGTTGGGGAACATCATGCCGTAGGCCAGCAGCAGGCCGAAGGTCAGGCCCGAGATGCCCACCGTGGGCCGCGGCGGAAACACGCCGAGGGCGCCGAGCACCAGCTGGGTGAGGCCGGCGGCGAGGATGCAGGCCAGGGCGAACTGCACGTAGCGGCGGGTGCCCCAGGTGCTCTCCAGCACCGCGCCCAGCATCCAGAGCATCAGCCCGTTGAAGAAGAGATGGATGAAATCGCCGTGCAGGGCGGCGTAGCTCAGCAGCTGCCAGGGCAGGAAGCCCGGCCCGCCCAGCGCCTCGCTGCCGATCGGCCAGAGCGCGAACCACTGCAGCACCGCCGGGCCGGCCAGCAGTTGCAGCACGAAGCCGCCGGTGATGATCCAGAGCAGGTAGAGCGTGGCGGGCGGCAGACGGGGCACGGGGCACTCCGGGCAGGAACGATGGCCGCCGATCATACCGGGGCCGTGGCGGGCAGAGGTCGGCGCCACATCAGCGCCGGGCCCGCGGCCTCAGGCCTCCCGCGGCGCCCAGAGCAGGGCGTCGAGTCCGGGCTCCGGCGGGGGCGGCCGGCGCACCCGCCCGTCCTCCACCCGCAGCCCCTCGGCACGCAGCCGCGCCACCTGCTCGGCATGCCCGGGGCTTCCCGCCGGGAAGGCGATCCGGCCATCGGCGCGCAGCACGCGGTGCCAGGGCAGGCCGGCGTCTCCCTCCGCCGCCAGCAGCCGCGCCACCCGGCGCGCGCCGCGCGGCAGGCCGGCACGGCGGGCCACCTCGCCATAGCTCCTCACCTCGCCGGGCGGGATGGCCAGGATCGCCGCGCGGATCGCCTCGTCATGCCCGCTCTTCGCCATGGCGCTACGATAGCCCTTCCCGGGAGCGGTGCCATGCAGAACTTCGAACAGATCCGTGGCCACGTGCAGGCCAATTTCCACGTGACCACCAACGAGCCCTACGTGCTCTGCGCCGAGCTCTCGCTGGAGGGCGGCCGGCGCCACCAGAGCGTGTTCCTCGCCGAACTCGAGGACGACGACGGCCGCCGCTTCCTGCGCGCCAGCACCATCATCGCCCCCATCACCGGCATCGACGCCCGGCGCATGCTGGCCTTCAACTGGCAGTCGCGGGTGGGCTGGCTGGCGATCGGCGAGCTCGACGGCGTGCCCTACCTGCAGCTCTGCGAGAACCGCCCCTACGACGCCCTCGATGCCGCCGAGATCGACCGCCTGATCCTGCAGATCGGCGGCCAGGGCGACCGCATGGAGCGCCTGCTCTCGGCCGGTGGCGACCTGCTCTGAATGCCAGCCACCTGCCAGTCATGCCGGCCACGGCACACTGCCGGCCATGCAGGATGACTGGACCACACGCCGCCTGATCGAGGCCATCGCCGCCGACCCCTCGGCCACGCCGAGTTTCGGCGAGCTGCTCGACCGCTTCCGCGAACGCGCCCATGGCCTGTTCCTGCTGGTGGCGGTGCTCCCTGCCTTCCTGCCCCTGCCGGCCGGTGCCGGTGCCATCAGCGGCCCTCTGGTGATGTTCGCCGGCCTGCAGATGCTCTGCCTCGCCGAGCACCCGTGGCTGCCGGCCTGGCTGCGCCGCCGCCGCATCGAGGCCCGCCATCTCGCCGGCTTCCAGCGCCGGCTGGCGCGCCCGCTGGGCTGGCTGGAACGCTTCAGCCGCCCGCGCGGCGCCGGCGTCTTCGAGCACCCCGCGGCACGGGCCTTCACCGGCCTTCTGCTGCTCGTGCTGGGCTTCCTGCTGGCCCTGCCGATCCCGCTCACCAACTACCCCTTCGGCCTGGTGCTGGTGGTCCATGCCGTGGCCCTGATCGAGCGCGACGGCCATGCGCTCGCCCTGGCCTGGGCGCTCGGGCTGCTGCAGATCGGCCTGCTGGCCCTGTTCTCGGACGGCCTGCTGCGCAGCCTGCCGGGGCTGATGGAGCGGCTCGGCGCCCTCTTCGGCTGACGCCTTTCCGGCCTAGCCGAACAGCCGCGCCACTTCCTCGCCGGGCATCGGCTTGCCAAGGTAGAAGCCCTGCCCCAGGGGGCAGCCGCGTTCGCGCAGCAGGCCGTGCTGGCCCTCGTTCTCGATGCCCTCGGCCACCACCGTGACGCCGAGCGAATGGGCCATGGCGATGACGCCGGTGGTGAGCGCGAGATCGTTCGGGTCGCGCAGGAGGTCGGTGACGAAGCTGCGGTCGATCTTCACCCCGTCCACCGGCACGCGGCGCAGGTGCGAGAGGCCGGAAAACCCGGTGCCGAAATCGTCCAGCCAGACGCCCACGCCGGCCGCGCGCAGCCGGGTGAAGGCCGCGGTGGCCTGGGCCTCGTCGCGCAGGATGGCGGTCTCGGTGAGCTCGAGGTGCAGGCGCCGCGGATCAAGACCGCTGCGCGCGAGCGCCGCCTCCACGGTCTCCGGCAGGTCGCCGCGGGCGAGCTGGCGCGGCGAGATGTTGATCGCCACGAAGGGCCCGCGCCCGCCGGCCGGCGCCGCCCAGCCCGCGGCGGCGCGCATCGCCTCCTCCAGCACCCGGCGGCCCAGCTCCTCCACCTGGCCGCTCTCCTCGGCGATGCCGATGAACACCGAGGGCGGCACCAGGCCGAGGTGCGGATGGCTCCAGCGCAGCAGGGCCTCGGCACCCACCGCGCGGCCATCGGTGAGATCGAACACCGGCTGGAAGGCAAGGCTCATCTCACCGCGCTCCCAGGCCCCGCGCAGGTCGTGCTCGAGGCGCACCCGACGCTCCACCGCTTCGTCGAGGGCGCGCGAGTAGAAGCGCACGCAGCCCTTGCCGGCGGCCTTGGCCTGGTACATTGCCATGTCGGCGTTCTTCACCATCTGCGCTGCCGAGGCGGCGTCCTCGGGGAACACGGTGATGCCGATCGAGCCCGAGACCACGAGATCACGCTCGCCGAGCGGCAACGGCCGGGCGATGGCCGCGAGGATGCGCCGCGCCAGAGCCTCGGCGCGCCGGCGCACGTCGGCGCCAGGGAACAGCACCACGAACTCGTCGCCGCCGAAGCGCGCGAGTTCCACCACGTCGAGGTCCTCGGCCGCACAGGCCTCGCGAATGCGTGCCGCTACCTCCACCAGGAGCTCATCGCCGACGTGGTGACCGAGGGTGTCGTTCACCCGCTTGATGTCGTCAAGATCGATGAACAGCAGCGCCAGCTCGCCGCTGCTGGCCTGCAGGGTGAGCAGGCGCGATTCCAGCGATTCGGAAAGCGCGAGGCGGTTGCCGAGGCCGGTGAGCGGATCGGTGTAGGCGATGCGGCGGATGTCGCGCTCGTGGCGCTCCACCGAATCGGCCATCCGCACGAACACCCGCGTCAAGTCGCCGATCTCGTCGTCGCGCACCGGCAGGGCGCGGGCCTCGGCGTAACGTCCGGCCTCCACCGCGCCGGCCGCCTCGGCCAGCAGGCGGATCGGCTTCAGCACCCGCTTGCGCAGGGAATACAGCCCGACCAGGCCGAACCCGAACAGGCAGGCAAGGCCGCCGAGCAGCCACTGCACATGCGCCGCCCGGGTACTGGCGAGTCCCTGCTCGACGCTGCGCGACCAGGCTTGGGCTGTCACCCGGCCCTGCGCCATCGACAGTCCGAGCTGCACCGTGCCGATGCGCTGTTCACCCAGGGTCACCGGCGCCTCGAGATGCAGCAGGTCGCCCTCCCAGCGCACCGGGGGCTGGCGGCCCGCGCCCGCCTCCGTCTCGCCGAAGCGGGCGATGTCGCGGCTGCCGTCGTGCACGATGCGCCCGGCGGCGTCTACCACCCGCACGTACACCACGTCGGCCTGCTGCCCGGTGCTGCGCACGTACTCGCCGATGCGGTCGAGATCGAGGAAGTACAACGGGTTGGCCACCGCGGCGGCGAGCTGTGCGGCGAGGCTGTCGCCCCGCTGCCTGAGTCCGTCGCGCAGCAGTTCCAGCACCAGCGCATCGCCGCCCTCGCGCATGGCGCTGAAGCTGCGTTGCTCACGCCAGATCAGCCCGGCGAACACCAGGGCGATCGTGCCCACGCACAGGCCCACCCAAACCAGCATCTGGGCGCGCAGAGTCCAGCGGATCTTCATTCGATGGCCTCCCGGGTGCGGCGGGCGGCATCGGCCAGCACTGCGAGGGCGGCGAGGTCGGCCGGCTCCGGGCGCAGGAAGGCGGTGGTGTCGAAGAAACGCCGCAGCGCCGGGGCCGCCTCCGGGTCCTCGGCCGCGGCGGCCAGCACCTCGGTGAGGCGCCGCCGTACCCGCGCATCGAGATCCGGGCGCACCAGCTCCATCGCCCGTGGCGCCTGCGGGCTGCGGCCCACCACCCGCAAGGCCTCCGCCCGCGGGTCGCGGGCGCGGAGCTGCTCCAGGTCCACCTCGCTGAAGGCGCCGGCGTCCACCACGCCCTTCAGCACCCAGGTGGCGATATTGGCCTCGGAGTTGGCGAACACATAGCCCACGCTGCCGGAGCGCGGGCGGTCGGCCGGGCTCGGCAGGATTTCCATCGGCACCCCATGGTCGAGCAGGGTGATCGCCGGCAGCAGGTAGGCGCTGGTGGAGGCCGGGCGCTGCAGCGCCAGCCGCCGCCCACGCAGGTCGCGCAGGCCCTGCACTGCCGAGTCGTGGCGCACGAACAGCACCGAGCGGTAGTAGCGCACGCCATCGCGCTCGGTGAACAGCACCGGCAGCGCGCCGGCGCGGTCGATCAGCAGAAGGCCGCTGCCAGCCGTCTCGGTCACCCAGTCCACCCGGCCATGGCGCAGGTAGCTCGTCATGCGCGAGGCATCCGGGGCCATCAGGATGCGCCCCTCGCGGATGCCGACATCGGCCATGCGCGGCACTACGTAGTCGAGCAGGGGCTTCAGCTGGTCGTAATGGCGCTGCGGATCATCGCTGATACGGCCGAGGACGAGGATGCCGGACTCGGCCCGGGCCGCCGCGGCCAGGGCCATGAACACCATCAGTGCGAATGCGTAGAACCGGTACCGCCCGTCCATCCTCGACCTTGGAAAACGGAAACCCGCCGAGTGTGACACGGTTTGACGATTATTGTGATTCCCGTCTTTGCGCCAGCCGGGCCATGCGCTGGGCATCGGCGAGGATGCCGTGGAGGATGCGCACCTCGCGCTCGTCGGGGGCGGCGCGCAGGAACAGCCGGCGCAGGCGGCGCATCACCGTCACCCCGCTGCGGCCCTTGTGGAAGTCGATGTCGCGCAGGGTCTCGTCGAGATGGGCAAAGAAGCGTTCCAGCTCGTCATGGGTGGCCGGCCGGCGCACCTCCAGCGGCGGGCGCGCCGTGTCCCGGCCCTCGCGCTCCAGGGCCGCCAGCCGCAGCTCGTAGGCCAGTACCTGCACCGCCTGGGCAAGGTTGAGCGAGGTGAACCCGGGATCGGTGGGGATGCACACCGAGGCATGGCACTGCTGCAGCTCGGCGTTCTCGAGGCCGGTGCGCTCGGGGCCGAACACCAGCGCCACCTCGCCCAATGCCGCCGCGTCGAGCAGCCGTGCCGCGGCCTCGCGCGGGCTGTATTCGGGCATCGGCACGGCGCGCTGGGTGGCGGTGCTGCCGAACACCAGGGTGCAGCCGGCCACCGCCTCGGCCAGCGTGGCGCTGATCCGCGCCCCGTCGAGCAGGTCGTCGGCCCCGGCGGCGAGGGCATGGGCCTCGGGGTGCGGGAAGCGCTCCGGCGCCACCAGGTGCAGGGCCCGGAAGCCCATGGTCTTCAGGGCCCGGGCCGAGGAGCCGATGTTGCGCGGGTGCTGGGTGCCCACCAGGACCATCCGCACCCGTTCAAGCACGCGCAAGGCAGCCTCCGGGAAAACGGGTACACTCCGCGCCGGCCCGGCACGGACCGGGCCGACGTTCTTCTTCAACCGGGCGGATAAGAGGCGGGCAGCGCATGCAGAACCCTGTCGTCAATGTCATGGTCAAGGCCGCGCGCGCCGCGGGCAGCGTCCTGCTGCGCAACATGGCGCGACTCGACAGCCTCAACGTGGTCGAGAAGGCCCGCCAGGACTACGCCAGCGAAGTCGACGGCCTGGCCGAGCGCGAGATCATACGCGAGCTCAAGCGCGCCTACCCCGACTACGCCATCCTCGGCGAGGAAACCGGCCAGACCGGCAAGGGCCGCCACACCTTCGTCGTCGATCCGCTCGACGGCACCTCGAACTACCTGCGCGGCATCCCGCACTTCTGCGTCTCGATCGCTCTCGTCGACAACGGCGAACCGACCGATGCCGTCATCTACGATCCACTGCGCAACGAGCTGTTCTGCGCCAGCCGCGGCTCGGGCGCGGTGCTGAACGACCGCCGCCTGCGCCTCAACACCCAGCGCGAGCTGCCCGGCGCGGTGCTGGTGAGCGGCTTCCCGCCGCGCGAGCGCAAGCGCCTCGCGCCGCAGCTCAAGGCCATCGAGATGCTGCTGGCCGAGGCCGAGGACGTGCGTCGCAGCGGTTCTGCCGCCCTCGACCTCGCCTGGGTGGCGGCCGGCCGCTGCGACGGCTATTTCGAGGCCGGGGTGAAGCCCTGGGACATCGCCGCCGGCATCCTGCTGGTGCGCGAGGCCGGCGGCCGCGCCTGCGATTTTCGCGGGCGCTCCGAGAAGATGCTGTTCGAAGGCCAGGTGATCGCCGGCCCGATGAAGGTGGTCGAGCGGGTGCAGAAGGCGGTGCAGGAGAGCGGCTGGCTGGCCAGCTTCGCCCCGCCGCCGCTGAACCCCGCCGGCACGCCGGGCTGAACGCCCCGCTGCCCCCCGGAGCCCCACGCGCCACGGTGGCCGCAGGGGCGGAAACGACGAAGGCCGCGGCAATCCCGCGGCCTTCACCGTAAAGCGCCGTCAGGCCGGCCTCAGGGCCGGCGGTCGAGATCCGAGGTGTCGCGCGCCTTGGGCAGCAGGTCCTGCTTGCTCACGTTCATCCACAGCAGCAGCGGGCAGGCAAGGAAGATCGAGGACAGGGTGCCAACGACGATGCCCACCATCTGCGACTCGGCCATGCCCTGCAGGCTGGCGCCGCCGAACAGGTAGAGCGCGAACACCGACATGAAGGTGGCCATGGAGGTGATGATGGTGCGCGAGAGCGTGCCGTTGATGGCGTTGTTCAGCACCTTCACCGGCTCCACCTTGTGCATGCTGCGGAAGTTCTCGCGCACGCGGTCGAAGATCACGATGGTGTCGTTGATCGAGTAACCCATCACCGAGAGCACGCCGGCCAGCACGTAGAGGTCGAACTCGTGGCCGTTGAGCGAGAACCAGCCCAGCACCAGCAGCACGTCGTGCAGCGAGGTGATGATGGCGGCCACGGCGAACTTCCACTCGAAGCGCGCGGTGATGTAGACGAGGAAGCCGATCACCACGAAGCCGAGCGCCAGCAGGCCGTCCTCGGCCAGCTCGCGGCCCACCTGCGGGCCGACGAAGTCGGAGCGCACCACGGTGGCGCGGTTGTCCGGCGTGCTCAGCACATCGGCGATGATGCCGCCGGCCGCCGCCATGGCCTCGGCGCCGCCCTCCACGTCCTGCGGACGCGGCTGCAGGCGCACGATCACGTCGCGGTCCGAGCCAAAGGTCTGCACCACCGGGCTGCTGAAGCCCTCGGCGGTGAGCCTGGCGCGCAGCTGCTCGAGGTCCGGTGGCTGCTCGAAGCGCAGCTCGGCCACGGTGCCGCCGGTGAAGTCGAGCGCGAAGTTGAAGCCCTTGAAGGGGATCAGCAGCGCCGAGGCCAGCATCAGCCCGAGGCCGATGGCAAGCCACACCCAGCGCAGGCGCAGGAAGTCGATGTTGGTCTGGTAGGGAATGAGGCGGAACACGCGGAGACTCCGGTCAGATGGCCAGGCCGGCCAGCTTCCGGCGGCCGCCATAGATCAGGGTGACGATGCCGCGCGACACCGAGACGGCGGTGTACATCGAGGTCAGGATGCCGATGATGAGCGCGATGGCGAAGCCCTTGATCGGGCCGGTGCCGAACACGAACAGCGCCACGCCCGCCAGCAGGGTGGTGATGTTGGCGTCGAAGATGGTGCCCGAGGCCTTCTCGTAGCCCACCACGATGGAGTTGAGCGGCGTGTTGCCGGCCCGCAGTTCCTCGCGGATACGCTCGTTGATCAGCACGTTGGCGTCCACCGACAGGCCCACGGTGAGCGCGATCGCCGCCAGGCCCGGCAGGGTGATGGTGGCCCCCATGATCGACATGATCGCCACCAGCATCAGCAGGTTGAGCAGCAGGGCGAGGTTCGTCACCAGGCCGAACATGCGGTAGTAGACGAGGAAGAACACCAGCACGATGAGGAAGGAGGCGACGATGGTCTTTACGCCTCGCTCGATGTTCTCGGCACCGAGGCTAGGACCGATGATGCGCTCCTCGACGAACTCCATCGGCGCGGCGAGCGCGCCCGAGCGCAGCAGCAGGGCGAGCTGCTGGGCCTCGGCCGGGCTCTCGAGGCCGGTGGTCTGGAACTGGCGGCTGAACACGCCGCGGATGGTGGCGAGCGAGATGATCTCCTCGGTCACCCGCGTGCTGCGCACTTCCTCGCCATTGACGATGCGCACCTCGGGGGTGCGCTCGATGTAGACCACCGCCATCGGCTTGCCGACGTTCTGCGAGGTGAACTCGAACATGCGCTGGCCAGCCGAGGCGTTCAGCGTCACCGACACGCCCGGCGTGCCGGTCTCGGGGTCGGTGATCGAGGTGGCGGCCACCAGCTGGTCGCCGGAGGCGATCACCCGCTTGGCCAGCACCACCGGAATGCGGCTGCCATCCGGCGCGCGCTCGCGCATGTAGTAAAGCCGGCCCTCCGGCGGAATGCGGCCGGTGCGCTCGGCCTCGATGGCGTCGGCGCCAGTGAGCAGAGCGGCGCGGTACTCGAGGGTGGCGGTGGCGCCGATCACCCGCTTGGCCAGCGCGGTGTCCTGCACGCCCGGCAACTGCACCACGATGCGCGAGTCGCCCTGGCGCTGCACGACCGGCTCGGCCACGCCCAGGGCGTTGATGCGGTTGCGCAGGATGGCCGCGTTCTGGTTGATGGTCTCGGTGAGCAGGGCCTGCACCGCGGTCGGCGGCAGCGCGGCGGTGAAGCCGGGGCCGGCGCTGCCGGAAAGCAGCTGCAGGGTCAGCTCCGGAGCATCGGCCGCCACCCGCGCCATCGCCCGCGAGAGGTCCTCGGCCCGGCTCAGGCGCACCAGGATGTCATTCGGACGCACCAGCACTTCCTGGGCGCCGATGCGCTGTTCGCGCAGTACCGCGCGGATCTGCTCGGCATAGGCGGTCTCGCGCTTCTCCAGCGCGGCCTTCTGGTCCACCTGCAGCAGGAAGTGCACGCCGCCCTGCAGGTCGAGGCCGAGCAGCATCGGCCGGGCGCCGATCAGCTCGAGCCAGCGCGGCACGGTGGAGGCGAGATTCTGCGCCACCGTGTAGCCCCCCTCGAACTCGGACCGCAGCAGCTGCGCGGCGCGCAGCTGGTCATCGCTGGCAAGCCTGACCAGCAGGTTGCCGCCCTCCTCGGCCACCGACTTGTAGGGGATGCCAGCGGCATCCAGCAGGCCGGCCACCCGGTCACGCAAGGCGGCATCCACCACCGAGCCGCGGTTGGCGGTGATCTGCACCGCCGCATCCTGCTTGTAGAGGTTGGGCAGCGCGTACAGGGTGCTCAGCACCAGGATCAGCGCGGCCAGGATGAATTTCCAGCGGGGGTATTCGAGCATGGGCGTGGGTCGGGCCGGCAGGCGCCAGCCGTGTGGATCCGGCAGGAAGCCGGGGGGTGGGGGTGGCTCAGAGCGACTTCAAGGTGCCCTTGGGCAGCACGGCATTGATCGCGCCCTTCTGCAGGCGGATGCGGATGCCCTCGGCGATCTCGACGGTGAGGAAGCTCTCGCCCACCTCCTCGATGCGGCCGGCGATGCCGCCACTGGTGATCACCTCGTCGCCCCTGGCCAGCTTCTCGACCATCTGCCGGTGTTCCTTCTGCCGCTTCATCTGCGGCCGGATCATCATGAAGTACATCAGCACGAAGACCGCGGCGAGCAGGATGAAGCTCGGCCACGGGCTGGGCTGGGCTGGGGCACCGGCGGCCTGGGCATGGGCGGCAGGAATGAGGAGATCGAGCAGGGACATGGGCGTGCAGCTTCCAGCAGACCGAAACAGCCCGGAAGTATGCCACGCCCCCGCCCCGCCGGCCCGCCCCCGGGGCAGCCCGCCTCCGGGAACCGGCTCAGGCCGGCTCGCCGGCCGCCCGGGCGCGGTAGAAGGCCTCGCGGAACTCGGCGAAGCGCCCCTGCTCGATCGCCGCCCGGATCCGCTCCATCAGCCTGAGGTAGTAGCGCAGGTTGTGGGTGGTGGCCAGCATCGAGGCCAGGATCTCATTGCAGCGGTCGAGGTGGCGAAGATAGCTGCGGGTGAAGCCCCCCGTGCAGGTGGCGCAGTCGCAGCCGGGCTCGATCGGCCGCAGGTCGTGCTCGTAGCGCCTGTTGCGGATGCGCACCTGGCCGAAGTCGGTGAAGTAGTGGCCATTGCGGGCGTTCCGGGTGGGCATCACGCAGTCGAACATGTCGATCCCGCGGGCCACGGCCTCGACGATGTCTTCGGGCTTGCCCACGCCCATCAGGTAGCGCGGCCTGTCCTCGGGCAACTGCGGGCAGATGGCCTCCAGGGTGCGCTCGCGTTCCTCGGCAGGCTCGCCCACCGCAAGACCGCCCACCGCGTAGCCGTCGAAGCCGATGGCTTTCAGACCCTCGGCGGAGCGCGTGCGCAGCTCGGGGTACACGCCCCCTTGCACGATGCCGAACAGGGCCGCGTCATTGCCCTCGTGCGCCCGCTTCGAACGCTCGGCCCAGCGCAGGCTGAGCTCCATCGATTTCCGGGCCACTGCCTCGGTCGCCGGGTAGGGCGTGCACTCGTCGAAGATCATCACGATGTCCGAGCCCAGCACGCGCTGGATCTGCATGCTCTCCTCGGGCCCGAGGAAGACCCTGGCCCCGTCCACCGGCGAGGCGAAGGTGACGCCGGCTTCGGTGATCTTGCGCCTGTGCGCCAGCGAGAAGACCTGGAACCCCCCCGAGTCGGTGAGGATGGGCTTCGACCACTGGGTGAAGCCATGCAGCGAGCCGTGTGCCTCGATCACTTCGAGGCCCGGCCGCAGGTAGAGGTGGAAGGTGTTGCCGAGGATGATCTCAGCGCCGATGGCCTCGATCTCCGCCGGCCGCATGGCCTTCACCGTGCCATAGGTGCCCACCGGCATGAAGGCCGGCGTCTCGATGCGGCCGCGCGGGAACGTGATGCGGCCGCGCCGGGCCGCGCCATCCTGCCCGAGTTTCTCGAACTGCATGCGGCTCATGCGCCCACCTCCGCCGGGGGCCAGAGCAGCATCGCATCGCCATAGCTGAAGAAGCGGTAGCGCTGCTGCACCGCATGGCGGTAGGCGGCCATGATGCGGGCATGTCCGGCAAAAGCGCTCACCAGCATCATCAGCGTGGATTCCGGCAGGTGGAAGTTGGTGAACAGGGCATCGACCGAGCGGATGCGGTGGCCCGGGGTGATGAAGATCTGCGTATCGCCCGCGAAGGGCAGCACCTCGCCATCGCGCCAGGCCGTCTCCAGCGCCCGGATCACCGTGGTGCCCACCGCCACCACCCGACCGCCCCGGGCCTTGGTCTGCCGGATCTGCTGGCAGAGTTCCGCGCCCACGTTCAGCCACTCGCTGTGCATCACGTGGTCCTTCACGTGCTCGGCGCGCATGGGCTGGAAGGTGCCCGCGCCCACGTGCAGGGTGATGTGGCCAAAGGCGATGCCGCGCGCCTGCAGCGCTCCCAGCAGGGTCTCGTCGAAATGCAGGCCGGCGGTGGGCGCGGCCACCGCGCCCACGTGTTTCGAGAACACCGTCTGGTAGCGCTCGTCGTCGCGGATGTCGGCCTCGCGCTGGATGTAGGGCGGCAGCGGCATGCGCCCGGCACGCAGCAGCACCTTCTCCAGCGGCTCGGCGGTCTCGAAGCGCAGGCGGTAGAACTCGCCCTCGCGGCCCAGCACGGTGAGCACCGTGCCCTCGTCGAGGGTGATGGTGCTTCCCGGCTTCGGCGACTTGCTGGCGCCCACCTGCGCCCGCACCTCGTGCGCCCCGGTGATGCGCTCGAGCAGGACCTCGACCCGCCCCCCGGTGGCCTTCCGGCCGAACAGCCGCGCCGGGATCACCCGGGTGTCGTTGAAGACCAGGAGATCGCCGGGGCGCAGCAGGCCCGGCAGATCACGCACCCCGAGGTCCTCGAACGGCGCCGGAGCGGGCGGCACATGCAGCAGGCGAGATGCGGAACGTTCCGGAAGCGGCGCCTGAGCGATCAGCTCCGGCGGCAGCTCGTAAGCAAAATCAGACTTTTTCATGGACCGGCTTGACTGGCCGCTCCTCCAGCAGGCGCCGTGCGGCGCGGGGTAGCGATTGTACGCGTCGGACTCCCATCACCGCGCTCTCCCCTCGACATTCCCTTGCCTGCGTGCAAGCTCACACTTTCCCTTGATTGAACCTACCCCGGAGCCCGCCATGCCCATCCGCGCCTATGCCGCCACGGCCCCGAAGGGCCGCCTCGAGGCCTTCGAGTACGAGCCCGGCCCGCTGCCGCCCGAGTTCGTCGAGGTGCAGGTCGAGCACTGCGGCCTGTGCCACTCCGACCTCAGCATGGTGAACAACGACTGGGGCAATGCCCGCTACCCGCTGGTACCGGGCCACGAGGCCATCGGCCGCGTGGTGGCGGTCGGCCCCGAGGCGAAGCGGGTGAAGGTGGGCGACCGCGTGGGCATCGGCTGGTACCAGAGCAGCTGCATGGCCTGCGAACAGTGCCTCTCGGGCCACCACAACGTCTGCGGGAAATCGAGCGGGCTCATCGTCTCCGGCCATGGCGGCTTTGGCGAGCGCGTGCGCGCGCACTGGGTCTGGGCCACGCCGATTCCCGAGGGCGTGAACGCCGCCAGCGCCGGCCCCCTGCTCTGCGGCGGCATCACCGTGTTCGGCCCCATCGCCCATTTCGGCATCAAGCCCACCGACCGCGTGGGCGTGGTCGGCATCGGTGGCCTCGGCCACCTCGCCCTGCAGTTCCTCAAGGCCTGGGGCTGCGAGGTCACGGCCTTCACCTCCAGCGAGGGCAAGCACGAGGAAGCGATCCGGCTCGGCGCCCACCGCACGGTGGTCAGCACCGATGCGAAGGCGCTGGCGAAGGAGGCCGGGCGCTTCGATTTCATCCTCGTCACCGCCAATGTCACCCTGCCCTGGGGCGCCTACCTGTCGGCACTCGCGCCCAATGGCCGCCTGCACTTTGTGGGCGCGGTGCTGGAGCCGGTGCCGGTGCCGGCCTTCGCCCTGATCGGCGGGCAGAAATCGGTGAGCGGCTCGCCGCTGGGCAGCCCGGCCACCACGGCGCAGATGCTGGAGTTCTGCGCCCGGCACGGCATCGCCCCGCAGGTGGAACGCTTCCCGATGTCGCGGATCAACGAGGCCTTCGAGCACCTGCACAGCGGCAAGGCGCGCTATCGCATCGTGCTGGATGCCGACTTCGCCTGAGGCGCTGCCGGCCTAGAGCCAGCCCTTCTGCCGCGCGAGGCGGTGCGCCTCGACGCGGTTGCTGGCACCCAGCTTGCCGATGGCCTCGCTGAGGTAGTTGCGCACGGTGCCATTGGAGAGGTGCAGTTTCAGGGCGATGTCCTGCGAGGAGAGGCCCTCGCCGGCCAGCCGCAGCACGGCGCGCTCGCGCTCGGTGAGCGGGTCGGCCTCTTCGCGCCAGGCGTCCACCGCCAGCTCGGGGGCGATGGCGCGGCCGCCGCGATGCACGTCGCGTAGGGCACGGGCCAGGGTCTCCACCGGCGCGTCCTTCAAGAGGTAGCCGCGCACGCCGGCGTCCAGCGCGCGGCGCAGGTAGCCGCCGCGGGCGAAGGTGGTGACGATGACCACGCGGGTGGGCAGGCCGGCCTCCTTCACCCTGGCGGCGAGGTCGAGGCCAGTGAGGCCCGGCATCTCGATGTCGGTGAGCAGCAGGTCGGGCCGGTGGCGCTGCACGGCGGCCCAGGCGGCGTCGCCATCGCCGGCTTCGGCCACGACCTCCAGATCGGGTTCCAGCGACAGCAGGCCCGCGAGCGCGCCGCGCAGCAGGGCCTGGTCCTCGGCCAGCACGAGGCGGATCATGCCCGCGCCCCCTCGCCCGCCCGCCGCCCGTCCACAGGGAGCACAAAGCACAGCCGGGTGCCGCGCCCGGTGCCCGGCGGGACCTCGAGCAGCACCTGCCCGCCCAGGGCACCGGCGCGCTCGCGCATGCCGGACAGACCGTTGCCGGGCGCGCCCCGGCAGCCGCGGCCATCGTCCTGCACGCAAAGCCGCAGTTCCCGGCCCTCGCGCGCCAGTTCCACCTCGATGCGGGAGGCCTCGGCATGGCGCAGCACATTGGTGACGGCCTCGCGCAGGGCCATGGCGAGCGCGTTCTCCTGCGCGGCATCGAGCGGCGGCAGCGGGTCCACCCGGGCCTCGAACTCGAGACCGACCGCCAGCGCCGCGAGGCGGGCATTCACCAGTTCCACCGCCAGCTGGGCCGAGCGCATGCCGCTCACCGCCTCGCGCACCTGCTTCAGGGCCTCGCGCGCCACCTGCTCCACTTCGCCGATGTGCGCCGCCGCCGCCGAGCCGTCGCGCTCGGCCAGCTTGCGCGCCAGTTCGCTCTTCATCGCCACCACGCTCAGGGTGTGCCCCAGCAGGTCGTGCAGGTCGCGGGCGATGCGCTCGCGCTCGGCCACGCGGGCCAGGCGCTCCACCTCGGCCTGGGTGAGGCGCAGGCGCTCGTTACGCTGCATTTCGCGCCGGCCGAGGATGGCGCCCACCAGCACCGCGCCGCCGATGATGACGGGGCCGATGGCGAAGGGTATGGGCAGGCCCAGGGCCAGCAGCCAGCCGGCGTAGAGCAGCATCAGCAGCAGCGCACCGCCCACGGCCGCGCGCCAGGGCTGGGAGAAGCCGAGGCTGGCGAAGGCGTAGACGAGGAAGGTGTTGCCGCCCGGGTTCCAGGGCGTGAGGGCGAAGCCCAGTGCCGCCATCGCCAGCGCCGCGCCCCAGGCCGCCCGGCCCTCGAGTTCGTAGCCCTTCCAGTACACCGGCAGGAACAGGGCCACGGCCAGCAGGGTGGCGCCGAGTGCCAGCAGCATCTCGCCCCGGGCCCAGACGAGCGGCAGGAAGACGAAGACGAGGTAGACCAGGTTGAGCCGGCGCCAGGCCCGCTGCGAGGGGCTGCCGGGCTCGGCGGCGAGGCGTTCGCGCAGGGCCTCGCAGGAGTCCGGGGCGGAATCCGCGGGGGAATGGCCGATGGCCTGGGGCGAGGAGGTGCGCATGGGGCGAGTCTAGCCGCGGCGGCGGCGCTGCACGGCGAGCGCGAGGCCAAGGAAAAGCAGCCCCGAGCCGGCCAGCACGGTGAGCGAGAGCGGCACATTGGCCTCACCGATACCCACGATGGCGAGCGCGAGATCGCCGAGGTGGAAAGCCGGCAGCGCGATGGCGAAGCGCTGCAGCCCCTCGGGGAAGAACAGGATGGGCACCCAGAGGCCGGAGAGCAGGGACAGGGGAAGATAGATGAGGTTCACCACCGCCACCGCGCTCCGGGCCGGTACCAGCGAGCCCACCAGCAGGCCGAGCGCACTGAAGGGCAGCGTGCCGAGCACCAGGGTTGCCCAGAGCAGGGCCCAGCGCCAGGGCTCCAGCCGCACCCCGCCGGCCAGGGCGGCAAGCGCGCTCAAGAGCAGCACCACGGCCAGCGCGAACACCATGCCGGTGGCGATGCGGGCGAGGAAATACACCGCCATCGGCATGGGCGAGACGCGCCGCAGCCGCAGCCAGCCGCGCTCCTCGTCCATTGCCATGCCCACACCGAAGCCGAACAGGGCCGGGCCGATCACCGCGAAGGCGCCATAGGTGGCGAGCAGGTAGTGGGCCGGCGCGGCGCTGCCGGTCCTGCTCGGCAACAGGAGGCCGAAGAGCACGTAGAACAGCAAGGGGAACAGCAGGGTGGGAACGGCGAAGGACGGCTGGCGCCAGACCTCGAGCAGGGCATTGCGGGTTTCGAGGGCCTGCAGGCGCAGCAGGCGGCGCGGCGGCAAGCGCAGGACGGCGGTGTTCATGCCGCGGCCTCCGCATCCTGCGCGGCGGCATCGCCGGCGACGAGACCGAGCACGCTCTCCTCGAGGCTGGCCGACTGGATTTCCAGACCGCTGAGCGCGGCATCGCGGGCCAGCAGTTCGCGGGCGAGCGCGCTGGCGTCGCGGCAGCGCACCTGCAGCACCGCGCCCTCGCGCCAGGCCTCGAGCACCCCGGGCAGGCCGGCGACTTCGGCCGGATCGAGGGCGCTCACCGCCCGCAGACGCGCCACCCCGCTGCGCGCCTTGAGCTGGCGCGGCGTGCCCTCGGCCGCGATGCGGCCCTCGCGCAGCACCACCACCCGGTCGGCCAGGGCATCGGCCTCCTCGAGGTAATGCGTGGTCAGCAGCAGGGCCGCGCCGGCCTCGCGCAGGCTGCGCAGCACCGCCCAGAAGGCGCGCCGGGCCTCGGCATCGAGGCCGGTGGTGGGCTCGTCCACCAGCACCACCCGCGGCCGCCCGCAGATGGCGAGGGCGAACTGCACCCGCCGCTGCTGGCCGCCCGAGAGCGCCCCGTAGCGGCGCCGGGCCAGGGCCTCGAGACCGGCGAGCGCCAGGGTCTCGGCCTCCGGGCGCGGCATGGCATAGGCGGCGCTGGCCTGCTGCAGCAGTTCGCGCACCGTCAGGGTCTCGGGCAACTGCGCCGCTTGCAGCATGGCGCCCAGGGCCTGCCGCCGGGCCGGGTCGCGCGGATCGCCGCCGCAGAGCTCCACCCGCCCCGCCTGCACGCGCAAGAGGCCGGTGAGCAGGCCGATGGCGGTGCTCTTGCCGGCGCCGTTCGGCCCCAGCAGGGCCAGCATCTCGCCGGCATGCAGAGAAAGATCGAGGCCATCGAGGGCGGTGACGGCGCCGTAGCGGTGGCGAACGCCGGCGAGGCGGGCAAGGACGGCGGCCTCGGGCAGCGGGCGGGGGGCGGCGTGGAGGGCAGGCATGGCGGTCGGCTCGGGACGGGGGAGTCCAGCCTCGCCCGCCGCCGGTCCGCCCTCCCAGTGGCCGGCGTCAGCCCGGCGCCATGACAGCTGTCATGGCGGGCCCCGCCCTCATTCACATGTTTGAAGCAGCGGGGGTTACCACCCCCCGCCGGCAGTGTTAGCATCGGGGCAAGTTGTTGTTCTCCAAAGGAAAACAGCGCCCAGCACCGCCTTGGCGCTGTTTTCGTTTCCCGCCCACACGGAGTTTCCATGAGCCTCGCCGCACGCCTGCAACCGCTCCGCGCCCATCCGGGCACCGTCCGCACTCCCGGCCTTCCCGACGAGGTCATCGAGCGCTTCTCCGCCACCCATCCGCAGCTGTCCGCCGCCGTCGAGGCCGCGCTGGAGGCGTACGCGGCGGTGAAGGCCGAGTTCCCGGAGCTGCTGGATCTCGGCGAGGCGGAGCAGATCGCGCTGGCACAGGGCGGCTTCCTCAACTTCTACCCCGACGACGCGGTGAACCCCTACGTGGCGCTGGCCGCGCGCGGCCCCTGGATCGTCACGCTCAAGGGCGCGGTGATCTATGACTGCGGCGGCTATGGCATGCTCGGTTTCGGCCACACGCCCTTCGCCGTGCTCTCGGCCATGGCCAGGCCGCAGGTGATGGCCAACATCATGACCCCCTCGCTCAGCCACCTGCGGCTGGAGCGCGCCCTGCGCGCCGAGATCGGCCATACCCGCGGCGGCTGCCCCTACGCGAAGTTCCTGGCGCTGAACTCCGGCTCCGAGGCGGTGTCGCTGGCCGGACGCATCGCCGACGTCAACACCAAGCTCCACACCGATCCGGGCGGCCGCCATGCCGGCAAGCGGGTGAAGCGCCTCGCCATCAAGGGCGCCTTCCACGGCCGCACCGAGCTGCCGGCCCTGTACTCGGATTCCAGCCGCAAGACCTACGCCCAGCATCTCGCCAGCCACAAGCACCACGCCGACCAGCTCGTCACCATCGAGCCCTACTCGATCGAGGCGCTGCGCCAGGCCTTCGCCGATGCCGAGGCCAATGGCTGGTACTTCGAGGCCATGTTCCTCGAGCCGGTGATGGGCGAAGGCGACCCGGGCCGCGCCCTGCCGCCCGAGTTCTACGCCGAGGCCCGCCGACTCACCAAGGAGCACGGCACCCTGCTGCTCATCGACAGCATCCAGGCCGGCCTGCGCGCCCATGGCGTGCTCTCGATCGTCGACTACCCGGGCTTCGAGGGCCTCGAGGCGCCGGACATGGAGACCTACTCCAAGGCGCTGAACGCCGCGCAGTTCCCGATGTCGATCCTCGCCGTCACCGAGCGCGCGGCCTCGCTCTACCGCCGCGGCACCTACGGCAACACCATGACCGCCAACCCGCGCGCCATGGACACCGCCGCGGCCACGCTCTCGCAACTCACTCCCGAGCTGCGGGCCAATATCCGCGCCCGCGGTGCCGAGTTCCTCGCCCGCTTGGAGGCGCTGAAGGCCGAGCTGCCGCCCGGCACCATCACCAAGGTACAGGGCACCGGCCTGCTGTTCTCCTGCGAGATCGCCCCGCACTACAAGTGCTATGGCGCCGGCAGCACCGAGGAATACATCCGCGAGCGCGGGGTGAACGTGATCCACGGCGGCACGAACTCGCTGCGCTTCACCCCGGTGTTCGCCGTGGGTAGCGCCGAGGCCGAGCTCATCGTCGATGCGGTACGCCAGGCCCTGCTGCACGGCCCGCGCCTTGCCGAGGCCGAGGCGGCCTGAGGTTTCATCACCCGCGTCGAGGCGACTGCCACCCGGCTCCGGCCGGGTGGCTTGTTTTCATGGCGGATGCCGTCAAGATGGGCCGGCATCCCCGAGGAAAGCCCATGCAACGCCTCGGTACCATCGCTCTTCTGCTCGCCCTGCTGGCGGTCTGTCGCCTCCATGCCGCCACTCCGGCCGCGGAGGGTGGGTTTGCCGGTGCGCCGGCGGCGGACGCCGCAGCCTTCGATGCGGCCTTCGAGCAGAGCCTCCGCGAGGGTCTGGGGGGCACCCCGGCCGAGGCCGCGCCACTGATCGCCCGCCTGCGCGCCCTGGTCCCGGACGGCGACCGCTTCCGCCTGCGCCGTTTCGAGGCCGCCACCTGTTCCGCCCCACGGGCCAACCGCCGCGAGGCCCTGCGCCATGCCGAGACCCTGCTCGCCGCGGAACGGGCCGAGGCGGCGCCGGATCCGACGAACCTCGCCCTGCTCTACCTCTGCCGCGGCATCTACCGCCCGGGCAACAGCGAGCCTGGGCTGGTGCTGGCCGATTACGACCTCGCCGTGGAACAGGCCCGGGAGAGCGGCAACACCCTGCTGCTCGGCACCCTGCTGTCGGCACGGGCGGGGGCGCAGTCGATGAACGACGCCTTCGGCCGCGCCCTGTCCGACGCCCTCGAGGCGCAGCGCCTGCTGGAAGCCCTGGGCGAAGACGCGCTCAATGCCATCGTGCTGCAGAACGCCGGCATCGCCTACCGCCGCATGGGCGAGTACGGGCAGGCCGAGGAGTACCTGCTGCGCAGCCTCGCCCTGCCCGAGATCCAGGGCAACTGGGTCTACCGGCTCATCACCCTGCTGCAGCTCGGCTACCTGTTCGAGGAAACCGACCGCTTCGCGGATGCCCGCCGGGTGATCGGCGAAGCCCTCGAGCTCTGTACCGCGAACGAGAGCCGCAGCGACTGCGGCTATGCCCGCCTCGCCCTGGCCAGCGTCGAGACCAGGGCCGGCGCTCCGCAGCGCGCCCTCGGCGTGCTCTCGCAGGCAGAGGCCGACTTCGAGGCCTCCGGCGACCCGGGCGATCCCAGCATGGTCGCCCTGATCCGTGGGCAGGCGCTGGCCAGGCTCGGCCGCGTACAGGAAGCCCTGCCGCTGCTCGATGCCGCCATCGCGGCATGGGAGGCGGAATCGAACGCGCGCTACCTCGCCCTGGCCCTGCCCGAGCGCTCGCGCCTGTACGAGCGCCTAGGCCGGGACCGCGAGGCGCTGGCCGACCTGCACCGCTTCGTGGAAGTACACGAGCAGGATTTCCGCCAGCGCTCGGCGCAGCGCACCGAGTTCATGCGCGAGCAGTTCGACGCCTCGCGGCGCGAGATCGAGAATGCCGAGCTGCGCGCCCGCGAAGCCGCACGCCTCAAGGAGATCAGCGCGCTCGAGACGGCGCGCCGCTGGCAGGGAGTGGCGCTCGTCCTCGGCGGTCTTTTGCTGCTGGTGCTGGCAGGCCTGATGGCGCGTCAGCTGGCCCGGATGCGGCGCCTGCGCCTGCTGGCCCTGACCGACCCGCTCACCGGCCTCGCCAACCGCCGCCAGACCGAGTACCGAGGCGCTGAGGCCTTCAGGCTGGCCCGCGCCTCGGGCCAGCCCTTCAGCGTGCTCGCCATCGACATCGACCATTTCAAGCGGGTGAACGATACCTTCGGCCATGCCGTCGGCGACCTGGTGCTGCAGCGGGTGGGCCGCGAGTGCCAGCGCACCCTGCGCCGCCTCGACCTGATGGGCCGCATCGGCGGCGAGGAGTTCTGCGGCCTGCTGACGGAAACCGCGAACGAAGCGGCACTGCAGGTGGCCGGGCGGCTGCGGGCCGGCGTCGAGGCCCTGGATCTCGGGGATGTGGCGCCGGGCCTGCGGGTGACGGTCAGCGTGGGCGTGGCGCAGGCGCGTGCCACCGATGCCGATTTCGCCGCCGTGCTGGCCCGTGCCGATGCCGCCCTGTACCGGGCCAAGCAGGAAGGCCGGAACCGCGTGGTTTCCGACGAAACCACTTGACACCGGCTTGACAACTCGACGAGCGCCGGGTTCAAGTGGGGTCATGCGCCACGCACTCGCCACGCCTGCCCTTCGCCTCACCACCCGCGGTGGTGTGATCGGTATTGGCGTGCCGGTCGTGGGCCTCACCACCACGACCGGCACCTGCCAGGGGCCGGGGTGGCCGACCTGATCCACCACCCCGCGCCGGTCACGGACGCGGGGTTTCCCATCCAATGACCGGCCTCCTCGAAGGAGTCGCCCCTTGGATGCCGCCCCCCTCGCTTCCGCTTCCGCTGCCCCTGCCGACGCGCACCGGCAGGCCCGCCTCGCGCCCGATGCCCACAA
The DNA here is from genome assembly GCF_000429065.1 of Silanimonas lenta DSM 16282. Taxonomy (GTDB): domain Bacteria; phylum Pseudomonadota; class Gammaproteobacteria; order Xanthomonadales; family Xanthomonadaceae; genus Silanimonas; species Silanimonas lenta. Next base: position 503,888 of record NZ_AUBD01000001.1, read on the forward strand.
GTTCGGCGGCGCGGCGCTGGCCGATGCCGCGGGCTTCCGACGCGCCGCCGCGCTGCTGAAGGCCGGCCTGCCGCGACCGCAGCTCGCCGTGGTCTCCGCCACCCTGGGCACCACCGACCGCCTGCTGGCCGCGCTCTCGGCAGCACGCGCGGGGCGCGAACATGCCGACCTGCCCTTCCTGCTCGCCGCGCACCGCGCCCTGCCCGCCACGCTGGGCCTGCCGGCAAGCCTGCTCGATGGCGACATCGCCCAGCTCGAGGCCGACCTCGCGCATCTGCGCGCCGGCAGGCCGGATGCAGGCCAGGCCGCACGCATCAGCGGCATGGGCGAGGTGTGGTCGGCGCGCCTGCTCGCCGCCCTGCTCGGCGAGGACTGGGCCCTGCTCGACGCCCGCGAACTGCTGGTGGTGCGGCAGGGCGAACTCGGGGCGCGGCTGGAGGAAGATGCCACCCGCGAGCGCCTTGCCCTCTGGCGGCAGGCCAACCCGCAGCCCCATCTCGTGGCCACCGGTTTCCTCGCCCGGCTCGCCGATGGCACGCACACCACGCTCGGCCGCAACGGCAGCGACTACTCCGCGGCCCTGTTCGCCGCGCTGTTCGGGGCGCGCGAGCTGACGATCTGGAAGGAAGTCGAGGGTCTGATGTCGGCCGATCCACGCCTCGAGCCCGAGGCCGTGGTGCTGCCGGAACTCAGCTACGCCGAGGCGATGGAACTGGCCTATTTCGGTACCAAGGCCCTGCATCCGCAGGCCCTGGCCCCGGCCATGGCCGCCGGCATCCCGCTGCACGTGCGCGACGTGCGCCAGCCGGAAAAACCGGGCACGCGGGTGGTGGCCAGGCCCACGGCCCCGGCCAGCCCGGTGAAGGGCCTCTCGCTGGTGCGCGGGCTCTCGGCGCTGGAACTGGCCGGCTCCGGCCTGATGGGGGTACCGGGAAGCGCCGAGCGCTTCTTCGCCGCCCTGCACCGGGCCGGCGTTTCGGTGGTGATGATCACCCAGGCCTCCAGCGAGCACTCGATCTGCGCCCTGGTGCGCCGCGAGCAGGCCGGGGCCGGGCTGGAGGCCGCGCGGGCCGAGTTCGCCGAGGACATCGCCAGCGGCCAGGTGCAGGGCATCGACCTCGAGCCCGACCTTGCCGTGCTGGCGGCGGTGGGCGACGGCATGATCGGCACGCCCGGCATCGTAGCCCGCCTCTCCAGCGCGATCGCCAGGGCCGGCATCAACCTGCGGGCCATTGCCCAGGGCGCCAGCGAGCGCAACGTCTCGCTGGCCGTGCGCGAGGAAGATGCCGAACGCGCCCTGCGGGTGGCGCACACCGCCTTCTGGCTCTCGCCGCAGACGGTGTCGATCGGCCTGATCGGCCCCGGCAACGTGGGCGGCGCCCTGCTGCGGCAGATCCTCGAGGCCCGCCCCCGGCTGATGCGCGAGCGCCAGCTCGACCTGCGCATCCGCGCCGTGGCGAACTCGCGGCGGATGCTGCGCTCCGATACCACGCTGGCCTCGCTCGACCTCGAGCGCGGCGAGCCGCTCGACCTCGAGGCTTTCACCCGCCACGTGAAGAGCGAGCACATTCCGCACGCCATCATCGTCGACTGCTCGGGCCGGGCCGAAATGGCCGAGCGCTACGAGGGCTGGCTGGCACAGGGCATCCACGTCGTCACCCCGAGCAAGCATGCCGGCAGCGGCGATCCTGCCCGGCTCGCCGCCCTGCACGAGGCCGGGCGGCGCAGTGGCGCGCGCTTCCGCTACGAGGCCACGGTGGGCGCCGGACTGCCGGTGATCGGCACCCTGCGCAACCTGCTCGATACCGGCGATGTGCCGCAGCGCATCGCCGGCCTGTTCTCCGGCACCCTGGCCTGGCTGTTCAACCACTACGACGGCCGCCGGCCGTTCTCCGCGCTGCTGGCCGAGGCCCGCGCCGCCGGCTATACCGAGCCCGACCCGCGCGACGACCTCTCGGGCACCGACGTGGCGCGCAAGGCGGTGATCCTCGCCCGCGAGGCCGGCTGGCCGCTCTCACTGCCGCAGGTGGCGGTGGAGACCCTCGTGCCGCCGGCACTGCGCGACCTTCCCCTGCCCGAGTTCCTGCAGCGCCTCGGCGAGTTCGACGCGCCGATGGCCGAACGCCTCGCCGCCGCGAAGGCCGAGGGCAAGGTGCTGCGCTATCTCGCCGAGGTGGACGCGAGCGGCGGCGCCTCGGTGGCGCTGCGGGCGGTGGAGCCCCACCACCCCGCGGCAAGCGCGCAGGGCACCGACAACCTGTTCGCCTTCCACACCGCGCGCTACCACTCCCGCCCGCTGGTGGTGAAAGGCCCCGGGGCCGGGCCGGACGTGACCGCCGCCGGCGTGTTCGGCGACCTGCTCGCCATCGCCGCCCACCTCGGAGCCAGGCTGTGAGGGCGGAGGCGACGGCCTTCGCCCCGGCCAGCAGCGCCAACCTCGGCCCGGGCTTCGACCTGCTGGGGCACAGCCTCGAGGGCTGGCACGACCTCGCCTCGGTGCGCCGCATCGCCGCACCCGAGGTGCGGATCGAGGGCATCGAGGGCATCCCCGACGCCCTGCCTGGCCGGCCCGAAGACAACACCGCGGGGGCCGCCCTGCTGTCGATGCGCGCCGCGCTCGACCTGCCCTTCGGCTTCGCCCTGCGCCTGCGCAAGGGCATCCCGCTCGGCTCCGGCCTCGGCGGCTCGGCGGCCTCGGCGGTGGCCGCGGTGGTGGCGGCGAATGCCCTGCTCGACGTGCCCCTGCCGGCGGAGGCGCTCTATCCCTTCGCCCTCGATGGCGAGGCCGTGGCGAGCGGCAGCCGCCATGGCGACAACATCGCGCCAGCCCTGCTCGGCGGCCTCGTGGCTGCCTTCCATGAGGACGGCAGCGCCCCGGTGCGCCTGAAGGCCCCGGACTGGCTGTTCACCGCCGTGGTGCACCCGGCGGTGGTGCTGGAAACGCGGGTGGCCCGCGCGGCGCTGGCCGAGCCCTATCCGATCGGCGCGCTGGTGCGGCAGACCCACCACCTCGCCGCCCTGCTGCTCGGCCTTGAGCGCGGGGATGAAGGCCTGCTGCGCCGCGGCCTGCACGATGTGCTGGTGGAGCCGCGCCGTGCGGCGCTGGTGCCCGGCTTCGCGGCGGTGAAGCAGGCCGCCCTCGATACCGGCGCCCTCGGCGCCAGCCTCTCCGGCGCCGGGCCCAGCGTCTTTGCCTGGTTCCGAGGCCGGGCCACCGCCGAGGCCGGCGGCGCGGCGATGCAGCAGGCCTTCGCGGAAGCGGGCCTCGCCGCCTCCCTGCTCGTCTCCCCCGTGGCCGGCCCGGCGGCCGGCCTGCTCACTGCCAGGGACTGACACGATGCGCTACCTCTCCACCCGCGGCGGCACCCCGGCCCTGCGCTTCAGCGAAGCCCTCGGCGCCGGCCTCGCGCCCGATGGCGGGCTGTACGTGCCCGAGCGCCTGCCGCGCCTCGATGCCGCCGATGTCGCCGCCCTGCCGGACGACTCGCTCGCCGCCACCCTTACCGCCCTGCTGCGCCCCCTGCTGGGGGATGACCCGCTGGCGCCGCAGCTCCCCGCGCTCTGCGCCGAGGCGGCGGCCTTCGAGATCCCGCTGGTGCCGCTCGCCGGCCGTGGCGATCACCTGATCGAGCTGTTCCACGGCCCCACCGCCGCCTTCAAGGACCTCGCCGCGCGCTTCCTCGCCGCCGCGCTCTCGGCCCTGCGGCCGCCCGAGGCTCCGGTGCAGACGGTGCTGGTGGCCACCTCCGGCGACACCGGCGCCGCGGTGGGCGCGGCCTTCCACGGCCGTGAGGGCTTCCGCGTGCTGATCCTCTACCCGGAAGGCAAGGTCTCGCCGGCCCAGGCCCATTCGCTCGGCGCCTTTGGCGGCAATGTGCGCGCCCTGCGGGTGGCCGGCACGTTCGACGACTGCCAGCGGCTCGCCAAGCAGGCCCTGGCCGATGCCGCGCTGCGCGCCGGGCGGCCCCTGCTCACCGCCAACTCGATCAGCCTCGGCCGGCTGCTGCCGCAGATGGGCTGGTACGCCATGCACGCGCTGCGCTTCCAGCGCCGCCATGGCCGGCGGCTGAACTTCATCATCCCCAGCGGCAACCTCGGCAATGCGCTCGCGGCGCTCATGGCCCGCGCCATGGGCCTGCCCCTCGGCGAGGTGCTGCTCGCCACCAATGCCAACCCCACCCTGGCCGAATTCGCCGCCGGCGCCCCCTACCGCGGCCGCGACGCCATCCCTACCCTGGCCAATGCCATGGACGTGGGCGCGCCCAGCAACTTCGAACGCCTGCGCTGGCTGGCGGGCGGCGACGAGGCAGCGGCGCGCGCGCTGGTGCAGGTACGGCGCATCGACGATGCGCGCATCCGCGCCACCGTGGCCAGCGCCGGGGCGCGCCATGGCATCGCCCCCTGCCCGCATACCGCCTGCGGCCTTGCCGCGCTGGAGGACCTGCGCGCCGCCGGCGACACCCGCGACTGGGCGGTGGCGGCCACGGCGCACGCCAGCAAGTTCCTCGACGTGGTGGGCCCGCTACTGGCGCACGCCCCGGCGATGCCGCCGGCCTTCGCCGCCCTGCTGGCGCGGCCCGCCCGGGCGGAGCGCATCGAGGCCGATTACGCGGCGCTCAGGGCGGCGATATAGCCCCAGATCAGCTGCAGGCCCAGCGCCAGCAGCACGCCCCAGGTGAGCAGGATGCCCCAGAAGCGGCCGAAGCTGACCCCCGCCGAGCCGGAGAGGCCCACCGCATGCAGCACGCGGGCCAGCACCAGCCCGGCGCCGCAGACATGCACGAAGACCTCGCTGGCGCCGTTGTTCTCGGCGATCAGCAGCATCACCAGCAGCAGCGGGATGTACTCGATGGCATTCGCCTGGGCGCGGATGGCCCGGGCCAGCCCGGCATCGCCGCCATCGCCGATGCCGACCCGCAGGCGGCGGCGCAGCAGGGCGATGCGCAGCGAGAGCACGAAGACGAGCAGCGCGCAGAGCGCGGCGTACAGGCCGGTGAGCATCGGTCAGCGAACCTCCAGGGCGTGGCGGCGTCGACTCAGACCAGCCCGGGCTTCCACGGGCCGGTGATGGCGACGGTGAAGCCCGGAGTGTAGACGTTCACGAACAGCCAGCGGCCATCCGGCGAGAAGCAGGCGCCGGCGAACTCGCTGTTGCGGAAATCGCCACTGAAGCCGTGCAGGCCGTCGAGCACGGTGTTGTTGCGGGCGAACTCGAACAGGCCGCCATCGGGCTGCAGGCCGAACAGCGACTGCGGCTCGTCGCGGTAGCTGTCCTGGCAGAGCACGAGGCCGCCGCGCGGCGAGAGCACCACGTTGTCGGGGTAGTAGAGGGTCTCCTGCGCCGGCGATTCGTAGACCAGCAGCAGGCTCTCCTCCCTGGCGTCGTAGGCCCAGACCTGGCCGGCGCCGGCGTCACCGCCGCTCGTGGAAATGAAATAGATGGTGTCGCCCGAGGCGTAGCAGCCCTCCAGGCGCACGAAGGTGCTGCCGCCATTGGCCACGCCTTCACGCAGGTTGCCGTCCTGACCGCCCTCGGGCCCGAGGCCGCGCTCGGGGTGCTCGATGGGCACCCACGATGCCTTGAAGCGGTCGCCCGTGCGGTGGCCACGGCGCAGATCGGAGGCGCCATGGGCCTTCAGCATCCACAGCGAACCGCCACGCTGCAGCTCGCCCTTCACCTTCGGAACGAAACGGTAGAAGCCGGCGGCCGGGTCGAGGTCTTCGGTGAGGTACACATCGCCGCTGGCTGCGTGCACCACCGCCGCCTCGTGCAGGCGCTGGCCCATGGCCACCAGCGGCTCGGCGCGCGAGGCGCCGTCGAAGGGCACTTCGAAGACGAAGCCATGCGGCCGGGTGAACTCCACGCTGCGGCGCTTGCCCTCCACCCGCCCGGCGTCGAGCACGCTCTCCTCGCAGGACAGCCAGCTATGCCAGGGCGTGACGCCGCCGGCGCAGTTACGCAGGGTGCCGGAGAGCGACATGCGCGCCTCCAGCAGCTCGCCGCTGCCGGCATCGATGACGAGGGTGCTGGTACCGCCGTTCGAGGCCGGGTCGTAGGTCATGGCCGCGGGGGCCAGGCTCGGGTGCTGGGCATCGCATTCGTGGTTGCGCACCAGGGTGAGCCGGGCGCCATCGGCATGCACCACGCCCATGCCATCGTGCTGGGTGGGCGTGGGCAGGCCATCGGCCATCGGCGTGCCGGCCCAGCCGAAGCTGCGGTAGCGGAAGCCGGGCGGCAGCTGCAGCAGCGGCAGGCCGGTGCTCTCGTCGGCCACCGGGGCCAGCGGGCCGTAGCCGGCCACCCGCCCCGCCGGCAGGCCGGCCGCGGCCAGCAGGCGGCCGAAGGGCGAGAGGCCGAGCGCCGCGGCCGCCGCGGTGGCGGAAGAGAGGGCGAGGAAGCGGCGGCGGGCAAGCACGGGATCGGGGCGCATGGAACTCACTCGGGAACGGACTCGGCCCCGATTGCAGCAGAGCTCGGGGTCAGGCGGATGAAAGGCCGTCGACGCGGTATGCCCCGGTTCAGGGCGAGACGACGATGGAGGTGGCGACGATCTGCCACTCCCTGCCGGGCCTGGCCGCGGTGTTGCCGTCATCGGCGAAATGCGCGGCCTGCGCCTCGGAGAGCTCGACGGCCTTGAACTCACCATGCACCACGGCGGTGCCGCGGACGTCCTTGGGCAGGAAGAACCGGTGCGCGGTCTTGACCCGGATGCCGGCGCCGTTCCCGGCATCCAGCATCACCCAGCAGCCCTTGGCCTGGCAGACCTCGGTGATGCGGCCCTCGACCTTCAGGGTCTGGCCGGCATGGGCCTCGGCCTCGGCGAGCAGAGTCCCGGCGGCCAGGGACCGGCCCTCCGGCATGGGCGCGCCATAGGTGTCGGCGGCCAGGACCGGCAGGGCAAGAGCGCAGCCGGCGGCGAGCAGCAGGGAGCGGAGCGGAAGGCGCATGGTCGGGATCCTCGGGGTGGGTTCGGGGGTCAGGCGGCCAGGGGCTCGCCGAGGAGCGCCGGGCGCTCGTCGGTGGTGCCGAAACGGCCGTTCTCGTCGCGGCGCACGCGGGCGGCGGCGCAGCCGTGGTCGTGGGTGAAGAACAGGCGCACGTCGCGGGCCAGCATGTCCTCGAGGAAGCGCCGCTTCTCGTCGATCAGCAGTTCCGGGGCGCGGTCGTAGCCCATGGTCACCGGCAGGTGCACCCAGGGCCGGCCGGGGATCAGGTCGGCGCAGAACACGAGGCCGCCGCGCCCGCCCTCGCCCACGATCTCGGCCAGCAGCAGGCCCGGCGTATGGCCATCGCTCACATGGAAGCGCACCGCCTCGCCGAGGGCCTCACTGTGCGGGCCATCCACCACCTCCAGCCGGCCGCTGGCCTCGAGCAGGCCGGCGAGTTCCGGGATGAAGCTGGCGCGGTCGCGCGGATGCGGCTGCCTGGCCCGCGCCCAGTGCGCCGCGCCGACCAGGAAATGCGCGTTCGGGAACAGCAGGCGCGGCGGCTGCCCCTCCTGCCAGGGAGCCAGCAGACCACCGGCATGGTCGAAGTGCAGGTGCGAGAGCACCACCACGTCCACCTCCTCGTGCGAGACCCCGGCCTCGGCCAGCGAGTCGAGCAGCACGTGGCGCGGCTCCACCACGCCGAAGCGCTCGCGCAGCTTCGGCTCGAAGAAGGCCCCGATGCCGGTCTCGAACAGCACGGTCTTGCCGGCGAGCCCGCGGGCCAGCAGGGCGCGGCAGGCCAGCGGAATGCGGTGCTGCTCGTCGGGGGCGATCCAGCGCTCCCACATCGCCCGCGGTACGTTGCCGAACATCGCCCCGCCATCGAGGCGCTGCGAATTGCCCATGATCGACCAGAGTCTCATCGGAAGATGCTCCCTTCGCCGGTGCTGCCCTTGCCCACCTGCTTCCAGCGCGGATCGGCGCCGGCCTCCACCCTGCCGCTGTCGAGATGCCAGATCGCCACCTGCATGTTGCCCCAGGGCCGCGGCTCCTCCTTCAGCACGTGGCCACGCGCCTCGAGCGCGGCGCGGGTGGCGGCATCGAGAGCGCCCGGCTCCAGCGAGACCTGGTCGGGCAGGTACTGGTGGTGGATGCGCGGGGCGGCGGCGATGGCCTCGGCGCCCAGGCCCTCGTCGAAGGCCAGCACGCCCTGGATCACCATGCTGATGATGCGGCTGCCGCCGGGCGTGCCGAGCACCGCCACCCGGTCCTCGCCGATCACGAAGGTGGGGGTCATGGAGGAGAGCGGGCGCTTGCCCGGGGCGATGGCGTTGGCGTCCTCGCCCACCAGGCCGAAGGCATTCGGCAGCCCGGGCTTGATCGAGAAATCGTCCATCTCGTTGTTGAGCAGGAAGCCGGTGCCCGGAATCACCATGGCGTTGCCATAAGGCAGGTTCACCGTCTGCGTCACCGCGGCGAGGTTCCCCTCGGCATCGATGATGGAGAAATGCGTGGTATCGGGCCGCTCGATGGCGCTGATGCCCGGAAGCATCTCGCTCGGGGTGGCCTTCTCCGGATGGATGCCGGCGCGCAGCCCAGCGGCATAGGCCGGGTCGGTGAGCAGGGCCACCGGCACCTCGACGAAATCGGGATCGCCAAGATGGATGGCGCGGTCGCGGTAGGCGCGGCGCATGGCCTCGATGCGCAGATGCAGGCGCTCGGCCTCGTCGCGCCCCGCCCAGGCAAAGCCATCGAGGATCTGCAGGGTCTGGGCCAGGGCCACCCCGCCCGAGGAGGGCGGCGGCGCGGTGACGACGGTGCGGCCGCGATGGCGGAACACCAGCGGCTCGCGTTCGACCACCCGGTACTGGGCAAGGTCTTCCTGCGTCCAGAGGCCGCCGGCGGCGCGCACGCCCGCCACCAGGCGCTCCGCCACCTCGCCCTCGTAGAAGCCGGCGGCGCCGCGTTCGGCCAGGGCGCGGAGCACGGCGGCGTAGTCCGGGTTGCGCATCCGGGTGCCCACCTCCGGCGTCCTGCCCTCCACCAGCAGCAGCGGCGCGGCACCGGGATCGGCGGCGAGCTGCGCCTCGCGCCAGCCCATCATGGCCCGGTTCTTCTCGCCGAAGATCCAGCCCTGCTCGGCAAGACGGATCACCGGCGCCAGGCTCTCGGCCAGCGGCAGCCGGCCGTAGTTGGCCGCCACGTGCACGAGGCCGGCGGGCAGGCCAGGGATGGCGGCGGCCAGCGGGCCGTCGATGGTCTGCCGCGGCCGTGGCTCGCCGGTGGCCGGATCGAGGAACATGTCGCGGGTGGCGGCAAGCGGCGCACGCTCACGGGCATCGACGAACACCAGCCTGCCGTCGCTGGCGCGGCGCAGCAGGAAGAAGCCACCGCCGCCGAGCCCGGAGCTCTCCGGCTCGACGAGGCCGAGCGCGGCGCTCACCGCCACCGCGGCATCGAAGGCATTGCCGCCCTTGCGCAGCACCTCCATGCCCGCGTCGGTGGCCTGCGCGTTCGCGCTGGCAATCGCCACTCCCGCGGGCTTCGCCCCGGCCGGCAGGGCCGGCATGGCAGCGGCCACGAGGCCCGCAGACAGCGCAAGGAAGAAGGCCACCAGCCAGCGCGGCAGGCGGAACTGAGGTTCAGGCATTGGCCATCTCCCGCTGCAGGGCCTCGAACTTGCGCTGCAGCATCTCGGGGGATTCAGGATGCGCGGGGTCCGGCTCGATGCATTCCACCGGGCAGACCACCATGCACTGCGGCTCGTCGAAGTGGCCCACGCACTCGGTGCACTTCGGCGGCGCGATCTCGTAGATCAGCTCGCCCTGCGAGATCGCGCCGTTCGGGCAGGCCGGAGCGCAGACATCGCAGTTGATGCAGGTCTCGAGGATGCGCAGGGCCATGGCGACGTGATGAGGGACCGGGGCGGCACGGCCGCCCCGGCCGCCCGGGACTTACTTCACTTCGACGAAGCGGAACTCGCCACCCACGGCCTCGACGGCGGCCTGCACGCGCTCCCTGTCCTCGGCCTTGCCGATGAACAGCACGCGCGAGCCCTTGAGCGCGGTGGCGGTGACGAACTCGCCCTGGAAGGCCGAGACCACGAGATCGGCCATCATGGCGCTGTCCGGCGAGCTGAAGGTGAGCATGTTGCCCGGCAGCACCGAACGCGACACCGCCTGGTTCACCTCGTTGCGCATGCGCTCGAAGGGGCCGCCCGCCTCGTTGGGATCGGTGCCGGCCGGCAGGTAGTAGTTGAAGGTGCGCTCGGTGATGCCGTCCATGTTGCGACCGATGACCTGGCCGAGATAGGTCTTCCAGGCGTTATCGTCATTGCTGGTGGGAGCCACCAGCGGGGCCTCCTGCACGGCGGCCTTGGCCGGGCGCTCCTCGTCGTCGCCCACATCGGCCTGGCAGGCGGCGAGCAGGAAGGCGGCGGCAAGGGCGGCGGCCATCAGGGGAAAGCGGTTCATCGGGTGTCTCCTGTGAAGTAGCGGATCAGGGGGCAGAGAAACGCGCGGCGAGGGCCCGCGCGACCACCGGGGGAACGAAGCCCGACACATCGCCGCCGAGGCGGGCCACCTCGCGTACCAGGGTCGAGGAAATGAAGCTGTGCTGCTCGGCCGGGGTGAGGAACAGGGTCTCGGCTTCCGGGATCAGGTGGCGGTTCATGCTGGCGAGCTGGAATTCGTACTCGAAATCCGAGACCGCGCGCAGGCCGCGCAGCAGCACGCCGGCGCCGCACTCGCGGACGAAGTTGGCGAGCAGGCCGTTGAAGGCACGCACCTCGACGTTCGGATGGTGGGCGAGCGCCTCGCGGGCCAGGGCCTCGCGCTGCTCCACCGGCAGTACCGGGTTCTTTCCGGTGCTGCCGGCCACGCCCACGATCACCCTGTCGAACAGCGGCGCGGCCCGGGCCACCAGATCCGCATGGCCATTGGTGATCGGATCGAAGGTGCCGGGATAGAGCGCGATGCGGTGACGGGTCGACATGCCGGGCCACGCGAGGGATGACCCGGCGAGTGTAGCAATTCAGGCCGTGGGCACCCGGTACAGCGCTGCTCTGGCCTCACGCGTGGCCAGTTCGCGGTGCAGGTGCCAGGCCGCGGGCACCCCGGGCGCCACCGCCACCGGCGCCTCGACATAGACGAAGGCGCCGGGCACGAGCCGGGACGAGAGGGCCGCAAGCGCCGCCGGCCAGAGCCCGGCGGCGAAGGGCGGATCGACGAAGGCGATGTCCCAGGGACCGGGCTCGGCGGCAAGGAAGGCGAGCGCCTCCGCCCCATGCACCACGAGCGCGCCGCCGGAACCGTCGCGGCCCAGCCGCGCGGCACTCTCGCGCAGCCCGGCCAGGGCCGCCGGCGCGGCCTCCACCAGATCCACCCGGGCCGCCCCGCGCGAGGCGGCCTCGAAGCCCAGCGCCCCGCTGCCGGCGAACAGATCGAGCACCCGCGCCCCCGGCAGGGCGGGCTGCAGCCAGTTGAACAGGGTTTCGCGCACCCGGTCGGCAGTCGGGCGCAGGCCGGGCAGGGCCGGCACCGGCAGCCTCGAGCCGCGCCAGACGCCGCCGATGATGCGGACCTGGCCCGGCGCCCCGGCCATTCCGGCACGCTTCGCGTTCATCGGGGGCTCGTGGGGGCGGGTGCTACCATGAGGCCATTCTGCGCGATCCCGCGCCGCCCCTGCGACGATGTTCGACTGGTTCAAGAAAAAGAAACCCGCGGAGCCGGGACCGGTTCCGGCCAGCGGGGCCGATACCGCCGCGCCTGCCTCCGGCGACGGGCCGGCGGCCGCGCCGGCCGATGCCGCCGCCACGCCCGTCCCCGTGGCCGCAGCGCCCCTCGCTCCCGAGCCATCCGCGGCCCCGCCCTCCTCTCCCGCCTCCGATACTCCGGCCCCACTGCCGGCGCAGGAGGGCGGCTGGTGGGGCCGGCTGCGCCAGAGCCGTTTCGCCGCCGGGCTGCGCGGCCTGTTCTCGGCCAATCCGAAGCTCGACGATGCCCTGCTCGACGAGATCGAGACCGTGCTGCTCGGCGCCGATGTCGGCGTCACCGCCACCACCCAGCTCGTGGAAGACCTGCGCACCCGCATGCGCGCCCGCGAGTTCGCCGATGCCGAGGCCCTGCGCCGCCATCTGCGCGGCGCCCTGCTCGCCCTCCTCACGCCGGTTGCAAAGCCGCTGATCGTCGATCCGGCCCGCGCGCCCTTCGTCATCCTCACCGTGGGCGTCAACGGCGTCGGCAAGACCACCACCATCGGCAAGCTCGCCCACCGCTACCTCGGGCAAGGGCTCAAGCTCGCCCTCGCCGCCGGCGACACCTTCCGCGCCGCCGCCGTCGAGCAGCTCAGGGTCTGGGGCGAGCGCAACGGCGTCAGCGTGGTGGCGCAAGGCCAGGATGCCGATCCCGCCGCCGTCATCTTCGATGCCCTGCAGTCGGCCAGGGCCCGCGGCCTCGACCTGCTGATCGCCGATACCGCCGGCCGCCTGCACACCCAGCAGGGCCTGATGGCGGAGCTCGCCAAGATCGGCCGGGTGCTGGCCAAGCTCGATGCCAGCGCCCCGCACGAGGTGCTGATGGTGATCGACGGCACCACCGGCCAGAACGCGGTGAACCAGGTACGGCAGTTCCTCGCCGCCGCGAAGGTGAGCGGTCTTGTCGTGACCAAGCTCGACGGCAGCGCCAAGGGCGGCGTGGTGTTCGCGCTGGCCCGCGAGTTCGGCCTGCCAATCCGCTTCGTCGGGCTGGGCGAGAAACTCGACGACCTGCGCGAGTTCGACCCCGAGGCCTTCGTCGACGCCCTGCTGCCGGCCCGGCTCGGCGCGGACGCGCCCGCGGCGTGAGCACGGCCGCCACGAGGCCGGCGCGGCGCTGGCCACGACGCCTCGCGATCGCCGCGCTCCTCGTCCTCCTGCTGCTGGGCGCGGCGGCCCTGCTGCTGCCGCGCTGGCTGGATGCCGACCGCCTCACCCGCCTCGCGCTCGCCCGCGCTTCGGAAGCGAGCGGGCTTGCCTGGACCTACACGGGCCGCGCCGACCTGCGCTGGCGCCCCTTCCCGCGGGTGGTGATCCCGGGCCTCGAGGCCCGTGATGCCGAAGGCGCCCGGGTGCTCGAGGCCGCCGAGCTGGAACTCGCCCTGCCCTGGAGCACGCTGCGCGGCGAGGCGCTGCGCATCGACGGGCTGCGCCTCACGGCACCGCGCCTCGACCTCGAAGCCGCCCGCCGCTGGTGGGCAAGCCGCCCGGCCACGCAGGCCGGCCCGCTGCCCGAACTGCATGCTCTCGCCATCAGCGCGGGGGAACTGCGCTGGGCCGGTGGCCGGATCGAGGCCCTCGATCTCACCCTCCCGCACTTCGCCCCCGGCGAGCCGCTGGCGCTCGAGACCCGGGGCCGCCTCGTGCTCGAAGGGCAGGCCCCGCTGCCCCTGGCGGTGCTCCTCGAAGGCCGCCCGCAGGCAGAACCGCTGCGCCTCGAGGCCCTGAGCCTGCGCCTGAAAGGCGAGGACGACGGCCCCATCCCGCCGCTGCAGGCCACGGGGGGACTCTCCCTCACGCCTTGGCGGCTCGAGCTCGCAGGCGAACTCGCCCACTGGCCGGCGGCCTGGCCCGCCCTGCCCGCCCCGCTCGCCGCCAGTCGCACCCCGATCGCCTTCCACCTCAGGCAGGCGGGCCAGGAAGGCGAAGGCCCGCTGGAGGCAATGGCCTCGCTGGACCTGCGCCGCGACGCCACCGGACTGCAGGCCAGCGGCAGGCCCGCCGCCCTGCGCGACTGGCTGGGGAACGACACGCGGAACGCCCTGCCGCCGCTCCGGCTGGAAGGCCGCACGCCACGGCTCGAACTGGAGGGCGTGGTGCTCGAGGACGTGGAATGGGAGCTCGGCGAATGAACCATTTTGCCGACCGCCTGCTCGCCTGGTTCGACCGGCACGGCCGCCACGACCTGCCCTGGCAACACCCGCGCACGCCCTACCGGGTGTGGGTGAGCGAGATCATGCTGCAGCAGACCCAGGTCAAGACCGTGCTGCGCTACTTCGAACGCTTCGTCGCCCGCTTCCCCGACCTGCCCGCGCTCGCCGCCGCCAGCGAAGACGAGGTGCTCGCCCACTGGTCGGGCCTTGGCTACTACTCGCGCGGGCGCCACCTGCACCGCGCCGCCCGGCGCTGCATGGAACAACACGGCGGCGAACTGCCGGCCAGCCTCGAGACCCTCGCCGCCCTGCCCGGCATCGGCCGCAGCACCGCCGCCGCCATCCTCGCCCAGGCCCACGGCATGCGCCATGCCATCCTCGATGGCAATGTGAAGCGCGTGCTCGCCCGCCAGCTTGGCGAACCCGGCTGGCCCGGCCTGCCGGCGGTGGAGGCCAGGCTCTGGGCCGAGGCCGAGGCCCGACTGCCGGAGACGCGGCTCGCCGACTACACCCAGGCCCTGATGGACCTTGGCGCCACCCTGTGCACGCGAAGCCGCCCGCGCTGCCCCGACTGCCCGGTGCGCGAGGGCTGCGTGGCCGATGCGCAGGGCCTCACCACCCAGCTGCCGGCGCGGCGCCCGGCCAAGGCCCTGCCCACCCGGCGCGCCACCCTGCTGGTGCTGCGCGATGCCGAAGGGCGGGTGCTGCTGGAACGGCGCGAAGGCAAGGGAGTGTGGCAGGGCCTCTGGAGCCTGCCGGAGCGGCCCGAGGACACCACGGCGCCGGGCGGCGCGCCGGCGCCCGGCCAGACCGCGCAGCCCCTGCCCGCCTTCGTCCACACTTTCAGCCATTACCGGCTGGAGGCCCGGCCCCTGCTATGGCCTCTCAGCGAGCCCGCGGCCGTCGCCGAGGCCCTGCTCGCCCCTGCCGATGCCGGCCCGCCACCGCCGCGCCGCTGGGCCGGCCCGGCCGACTGGCCCGCCATCGGCCTTCCCGCCCCGATCCGCACCCTGCTGGAATCCCTGCCATGAGCCGTACCGTCCATTGCGCCAAGCACGGCGTCGAAGCCCCTGGCCTGCCCTTCGCTCCCTGGCCCGGCCCCCTGGGCAAGCGCATCTTCGAACAGATCGGCCAGCCGGCCTGGCAGGAGTGGCTTGCCCACCAGACCATGCTGATCAACGAGAACCGCCTCTCGCCGATGGACCCCAAGCACCGCGCCTTCCTCGAAGGCGAGATGGAGAAGTTCCTGTTCGGCGGCGGCGCCGAGAAGCCCCCGGGTTACGTGCCGGAGGCCTGAGGACCCGCCTCGTCGCGCCCGCTGGCCTCCACCGTGCTGCTGCGGGCCTTGCGCTCCGCCTCACGGAGTGCCTTCACGTCCACCGGGCGGATCTCGCGGATGCGGCAGCGGTCGCGGCCCGCCAGCACCGCATCGAAGCGGGCGTGCACGCTGCCAAGACTCGAGGTGAGCCCGATGGCGGAAACCCAGGGCAACTCGCTGCAGGGCGCGTCCACCGCCAGCAGGAAGGCTTCCCGCGGCCGCGTCCAGACCACCACCCGCTCCGGGCCGAGCACGGTATAGCCATCGAGCCGCTGGAATCGGAACGATGCCACGGGCTCAGCTGCCGCCGCCTCGTAGCGGGCCAGCGCGGCAGCCCCCCGGTCGCCCGGGCGGGTGGCGCAGGCAGCGAGCAGCAGGACGAAAACGAAGAGGATCGGGCGCATCGGCACTACTCCTCACAACGGGGATGACGGCACGCTACCGGAGCCTGGAACCCCTCGACAATCACGGACGGGCCCGCATTCAGGCGGAGGACAGTTGCCCCGTGGCCTTGCACACGCCACGCTGCGCCGGTACACTCTGCGGCCTTCGCTTAAAGCGACTGGCTAGGTAGCTCAGTTGGTAGAGCAGGGGATTGAAAATCCCCGTGTCGGGGGTTCGATTCCCTCCCTGGCCACCACCATTCCATGCCCAACCCTCATCGGTTGGGCATTTTCATTTCCGGATTCCGCGAAGCAACGCGGGGCTGCGGGCCGTTCTGCGTGTGCCACGCGGCGGTGGCATGAGGCCCGGAAGCCGCCCGGTTGGACTCTCTTTCGCTCTCCGTTCTCTCAAAACCCGCGCCAACTTCTCGGCGGAAGCGCACGCAGACGGCCTTGCGCGTCAACGACTTGCGCGTGCGTCACGGCCATCGGTTGTCCATCGCGCTTGGATGACCAAGGCATCAGGCCGACGCAGGACTCGACGCCGCCGCGCAGGGCATCGCGTACAAGCCCGCACGCCGCTGCGTGACCACGAGGGCACGGTAGGCGAACAGCGCCCCCTCGGCCTCGACCTTGCCCCGGTCGCGCGCCTTGACCTTGAACACGTCGATGGGCTTGGCGCTGTCCAGCCCCGCACGCCGCATGACCTGCTCGGCCGTGCGCGGGTCGCCTTTGAACGACCACAGGGCCTTGAACACCGCGGCCTGCGCGTCGGTCAGCCGGATCGGGCCGTGTGGCCAGTCGGTCAAGGTCACCCAGCGGAAATCCCCCGAGAACGGCCCATGCACGGGCGCTGCTGGATCCAGGGGCTGCGGGGCTGGCGACTCCCCCGGCAGGCCGATGAAAGCGATGCCGCCACCGTAGAGGTTGAAGCGATCTTCCAGCGCCCACCACTGCACGCCCGGCCCGAAGGGCGCGCCGCGCGTCTCGCGGGGCTTGGGCGTGATCACCCGAACGTCACCACCGGCCACGCGCACCCGCTGCAGCAGCGCCGGCTCGCGCCACAGACGAACGATGTCGCGTGCCAGCAGCACCGGCGATCGGCGGGAGTCCCCCAGCCGCCACACGCCGTCGCCAAGGTCGTCGATGCCGTCTCGGCTGTCGATCGCAAGGGCCAGGCGCAGCTTCTGGCGTAGCCAGTCCTCGTTCAGCCGCAGCGCGGTGCCGTCCTGCGGTGAAACCGGCACCGGCCCGCAGTCCGGGCAGCGGCACAAGCGACCGCCGCGCCCGTCGCCGAACACCGGTGCCCGATGCAGCGCGCAATGCGGGCACAGCACACAGGATTGATCGGTCACCGCCGCCTGGATCGCGCGGCCCAGGTGCGGCAGCAGCGCCACCTCGCCCGGCGACAAGGTGGCTCGCAGCACCGGCGTGCCAGCGGCGAACAGCCGGCAGAGCAACTGCCAGCCCTCGTGCGCCGACATCTCACGCTTCCTCGGGCGTCGTCGCCCCCACCGGGCCCGCGGACAAGGGCGCCTCCTGCGCGCTCAGGGTCTGGCCGGGGCGCAGGATGCCGATGCGCACCAGGTAGCGCTCCAGCTGCGCTTGCAGCCTGGGATCGAACTGGTGCAGGTTGAGCCGCCCGCGGCTGGTGACCTCGATGGGCACCACGCGGGCGCGGGTGCGTCCCGGCTCTGGCGGGTAGTACAGGTTGATCTGGGCGGCCAGCACCGTCCAGCGGCCTTCCAGCGGCGCGGGCAGTTGCTCGCGTAGCAGCTCGTGCACCGAGCGGTGGCGGCTGGCCTGCATGGCGGTGCACTCGATCTTGAGTTCGCCGTCCGGGCTCAGCAGCGCCAGCGACTTCAGCTGCACCAGCGAGAAGCCGTCCTCGAACACTTCGGGTACGTCGAAGCCCGTGCGCAGCGCCGACAGATCCAGCGCCGGGGCCTTGATGCGCTCGGGCGTGGCCTGCACCCCGAGCACATGCTCGGCGAAGGCCTGCACCAGCATCTGCTGTACCTTGTGCCCGCCGCGCACGAGGGTGCGCACCACGCCCGTGGCCTCGGCGTACTCCAGCACCATGTGGATGTTGGGATTGCCCACGCGCTGCTTCAACACCACGCCCTCGAACTCCAGCCGCAGCATGGCCAAGTCCTTGACGTGCACCGTCAGCAGGTGGATGCCGGGGCTCCGGGTCACCAGATAGGCCACACACCCCTCGCCGCACTGCCGCTCGCGCTGGTAATAGGCCGAAATCGCCTGGCGCAAGCCGGCCAGGGCCGCGTCCGTCTCGATGGGTCGGCACCGCACCCCCAGGTCGAACTGCTGCGCCTGGGCGCTGTGGTGCGCCCAGAAATCGAGATCGCTGGCGCGCTCGAACAGCGCCCGGTGCCGCACGTACAGCCAAAACGACCGATGCAGGTCGCTCTGACAAAAGGTGAGTCCCGTCAACACCGCCGGATCGGCCAGCGCGGCCTCGAACATCGCCTGGCTGCCCGCGGCATCGCCGAGTGCGACGCTGGCCATCAGCTCGGCCGTCAGCCGGTCACGCGCTGCCGTGTCGCCCCAGGCCTTGATGGCTTCGATCACGTCCCGATTGGGTGGCCCGTCCGCCTGCGGCTCGGGCGCAGGCGGCACCGCCAGCCCGTGGCTGGCGAGGAACTGGTGCAGGGTCTCGTCCGGCGGCAGCGCCAGCAGCACGTCGACATAGGTCTTCTTCATCGCGTCTCGGTCCTTTCCCTGAGGTGGCGTCGGAGGTCTGCGGACCGAGGGTTCGGCGCGCGGGCCGGCGACAGCTGACTGAACTCGAATCACACAAAAGTAAGGCAGCGTGATACAGCGCGATTGTGTCCCTGCCTGGCCTGCTTGTCAAACTGCATGGCACATCTGGCGGCCTTTGGTATCACAGGGCTATACTGTCCGACCGCATTCCAACACTTCCCGTGATTCGAGACAGGACATCGCCATGGCTTCCACATTCGGATCTCGCCTGCGGCGATTTCGCGAGGCGAAGAAACTGACCTTGCAGCAGGTGGCCGACGCGGTCGGCTGTACCAAGGCCTACATCTGGGAACTGGAGATGAAAGAGGGGCAGCGCCCCTCGGCCGAGCGCGTGCAGGCGCTGGCCAAGGTGCTGGGCGTGACCATGGAGGACATCATGGGCGAGCCCCTGCCCGCAGCGCCCGAGGCCAGCCCCGAGGATGTGGCCTTCTTCCGGGCCTACGCCGGCATGCGCGAGGACGAGAAGGCCCGCGTGCGCCAGGCCTTGAAGCTCATCTTCCCGGACAAGGACCTGCCGGAGCCCAAGGGATGACTTCGGCGCAGCCGCTCACCGGGTCGATTGCCGCCAGCAAGCTGCATCACTGGCTTCGGGCCTGGTACCAAGGGCCGGTGCCGGAGGCGGTCGATCTCGAGGTCGTGCAGCAGATGCTGCCCGCCACCCCCTTCGGGGTAGGGGTGCGCGAAATCCGCCCGCCGGTGCCGTTCGACGACGCGGCCTTCGAAGGGATGCTGGCGCGCGATCCCACCGACCCCGCCGTCTGGGGCATCGCCTACAACGGCAGCGTCAGCCCCGAGCGCCAGCGCTTCACCATCGCGCACGAGCTCGGGCATTTCGTGCTGCACCGCGACCGGCAGCCGCGCTTTGGCTGCGACAAGGAGAGCGTCTACTCGGGTCACGAAACCATGCGCCAGATCGAGCGCGAGGCCGACGATTTCGCGGCCAACTTGCTGATGCCTGGCGACCTGCTGCGCCAATGGACGGCGAACCGGCGCATCGATCTGCACGTGCTCAGCGCCATCGCCCAGCGCTTTGAGGTCTCGTTCGAGGCGCTGTGCATCCGCTTCATCAAGTACACCGGCGAGCGCGCGATCCTCGTCTACTGGGACAACAGCTTTGTGAAGTACGAGTGGCGTAGCAGCAGTGCCGTGAAGACCAGGGCGCGCATCCGCCGCACCGACGATCCGCAAGAACCGCTGCCCGGCACGCTCGCCGCCGACGCGAGCGTCGTGCAGGCATGGGAGGGGGTGGAAATGTCCGCCGCGATCTGGTGTCCGGAAGAAGCGCCCTACATGAAGCTTCGGGAGTTCAAGCACAGCTATGGCGCGAAGGATCGGGTATTGACCCTTCTGCTGTTGGAGAGTGCTGTGCCGCGGGGGTGGGATCGGGGGTGGGGGGAGGATCTGTGATGAGACGATGGAAATACGGGTGTGGTGCATCGCGAAGAGCGCGTCGCAGGTGCTGTTGCTGTTTGCGCGGTCGAGCCTGTGAATGGTGCGCCGGCGGCCGATGATCGTGGCCTGACCCGCCCCACGCCAGAGCAGGCCCTACCGGCTGCGCTTGTTCCGGCTGGGCGCTTTGCGGGTGGGACGATGGGGCGTTTGTGCCTGACCGATCGAATCGCCTGGTCCTGACGGACACGCATCCCGCACGGCGGCGTGCAGCACGCGCCATCGAGATTCATCCATCGGCACCAGCCCGAAGTAACGCAACATGAATGCGCCTTCGGTGGCCAAGAAGGCCAGCCAGGCTTGCCGCTGTTCGGGATCGTCGAGACTCAAGCCCGCCAGCCGCTCCTGATACCACGCCCGGGTGCTGTCCAGGTCCTGCGGCGATTGCAGCAACGCAGCCAACAAGCCCGCCGCCTTGGCGCTGGACATTTCGTCCGAGCAAAAAGTGGCCTCCACATGCGCCCGCACCTTGGCCAGCGGCGTCGGGTCGTGATCCACCAGCGCTTGATAACGTGCCTCGTAAGCCTGTCCAAAGCGCTCGAACAGCGCGTCGATCAAAGCGGCCTTGGTGCCAAAGCACGATTGCACACCGCCCTTGCTGATACCCGCCGCCTGCGCCACGGCCTCGATGGTGAGGCCTGCCGCACCCTGCGTGCGCACGATGGCCTCGGCCAAGTCCAGCACTGCGTCACGGTCGATGGATTTCGGGCGTCCCATAGGGCGATTTTAAATAAATACGTTTGTATTTAAAATGTGCCCATGACCCCTGAATCGACACTCGCCACTCCTGCCCCGCAACCGACTCGCCCACAACGCTGGACCGTGCTGGGCATCGTCTCGACGGCGCTGTTGCTGATCGTGATCGACATGACGGTCCTCTACACCGCGCTGCCGCGCCTGACGCACGACCTGCAAGCGTCCGGCGCCGAGAAATTATGGATCGTCAACGCGTACTCCCTGACCATGGCCGGACTGCTGTTGGGGGCGGGCACCCTGGGCGACCGCTGGGGCCACAAGCGGCTGTTTCTTGCCGGCTTGACGGTGTTCGCGCTGGCTTCGCTCGCCGCCGCATTCGCGCCGACGGCGACAGCCTTGATCGGCGCCCGGGTGGCCCTTGCCGTGGGCGCCGCCATGATGATGCCGGCCACGCTGGCCATCATCCGCCATACCTTCGAGCGCGATGACGAGCGCAGCTTGGCGATTGGCATCTGGGCCGCGGTGGCCAGTGGCGGCGCCGCGTTGGGTCCCGTGCTCGGCGGGGTGTTGCTGTCGTCCTTCTGGTGGGGATCGGTCTTTCTCATCAACGTCCCGATCGCCGCGCTCGCGCTGTTGCTGGGCGCGTGGCTAGTGCCCTCGCGTCCCGGCGATGCCACTCGGCGCTGGGACGCGATCGGCTCACTGCAAGCCCTGGTGGCGCTGGTGGCCCTGGCCTGGGCGATCAAGCATCTCGGCACACGCGATGCGTCCTGGACCGGCACCTTGGCCGCCGCCCTGATCGCCGCCGTCGCAGGGCTGATGTTCGTCCGCCGGCAGCGGCGAAGCGTCGCGCCACTGCTCGATCTGGGATTGTTCCGGCGGCCTCTGTTCGTGACCGGAGTGGCAGTGGCGGTCGTCGCATCAATCGCGCTCGTGGGCATCGAGCTCGTGTTCGCGCAGCGCTTGCAACTGGTGCTCGGCCTGACGCCGCTGCACGCCGCTTACTGGATGCTGCCTTTGGCCATCGGCGCATTCGCCGCGGGTCCGCTGACAGGCTGGACCATCCGCCATGTCGGCGCGCTGCCCATGATGGCTGGCGCCCTGTTCGTCACCGCCGCCGGTGTGGCGGCGGTCTGGATGACGCTCGATCGGCATACGGAACTGCTGTTGAGCCTCGTCGTCTTGGGATTGGGCTTTGGCGGAGCGATGACTTCAGCCTCGCATACCATCATCGAGCAGGCGCCGCCCCATCGCGCCGGCATGGCCGCTTCGCTGGAGGAGGTCTCGTATGAACTCGGTGGGGCCTTGGGGGTGGCGGTGCTGGGCACCGTGGTGGCCGCGCTGTACACGCGTCATTGGCAATGGCCTGCGGGACTGCCCAGGATCGACGCGGCCCGCTCGGGCATGGACGAAGCGCTGCGCGTGGCGGAGCGCTTGCCCCCGGAGCAAGCCGAACGTCTCATTCACGCCGCTCGTCAGGCATTCGATGCCGGCGTGGCGGGCGTCATGGGGTTGACCGTCGCCGGTCTGCTGCTCGCTTTCATCGCGGTAGCGGCACTGGCTTGGCAGCAACGCCGGCGTCCTTGCCCTCACACGCACCCAGGAGAAGACACGTGCCAAGCCTGAATGCCCTCGCTTCCGGGCGCAGCCCACAAGCCACGGGCACGCGTCGGTTTTTGACGGTCGCCAGCCTCGGCGTGTTGGGGATCACGGGCCTGCTGCTCTCCCCACCCCCGGCGGCGGTGCTGGTCGCCGCGCCCGAACTGGCGGCCCTGCCGCCCTGGGCGCAACGCGCAGTGCTGGCGCTCAACCCACTGTTGCTGGTGTTGGCCGCCGCCGCGCTCGGTGCGGTCTGCGCCCATCGGGTCGGGCTGGGCAGCTTGGTGGCGGGCACGGACACACGCCTCTCAAAGTCGCAAACGTGGCTGCAAGCCCTGGGCTGGGGGCTCGCAGTGGGCGTGGCGGTGGGGGCGCTCGATCGGCTCTGGACGCCCTGGCTGGGCGAGGCCTGGCAAGCCTGGGTGCAGACGTCTGCCGCCGCGCCCCGCGCAACGACGCTGGTTCAGGGCGTGCTTTATGGAGGCCTTGCCGAGGAGGTCATCGCCCGCTGGGGTTTGATGAGCGCCTTGGCCTGGACCCTGCTGCGGCTCATGGGGCCCCAGCGCCGCGGATGGGCGATCGGGCTTGCCATCAGTCTGTCGGCCCTGGCCTTCGGAGCCGCTCACCTGCCGGCACTGGCGGCCCAGGTCGAGCTGAATGCGGCGCTGGTCGCACGCACCTTGGTGCTCAATGGCTTGGGCGGCGTGGTGTTCGGCTGGCTGTTCTGGCGCCACCATCTGGAAGCGGCCATGGCCGCGCATGCGGCGTCACACCTGGGCTTGTGGGCGGTGCAAGTCGGGCTCGAGGTGCTCGCGATGGCTTGAAGCGGTTTTTGTTGTTAGACACTTCTCGCATGTCGAGAACCCATTCGCAATGGATCGGCCATGCCCTGTGGGCCAATGTGCTCAACCCCAAGCTGTCGATCTTCTTCCACGCCTTTTTGCCGAAGTTCGTCGACACTACGTCGAGCCAACCGGCCGCCGCGATGATCCGGCTATCGCTCGTGTTCATGGCGCTGACATTCGCGGTGTTTGCGCTCTACGGCGTCTTTGTCGCGCAGATGCGCGACCGGGTGTTGCAACGCCCCGCCGTGCTGCGCTGGCTGCGGCGCAGTTTCGCGGCCGCGTTCGTGCTGTTGGGCGCGCGACTGGCCCGGACACGACGATGACGCAAACCCCATCGACATCGGCAGTGCACCTGCCACGCCTCTGGAGCTCCTCATGGACCTGCATCTGACCCCCGCCATCCGCGTGCTGCGCCGCTCGCAGCGTCTGTGTTTGCCCGAAATCGCCGCCGTCGCCGGCCTGCTGTGCGCCGAGTTGGAGGCCCACGCCCAAGCCAGCAGCCTTGCGATCGACGGCCCGCCCATCTTCACCGCCCAAGGCTTGCCGGACGATGCCGAAACCCCTTTCGACTGGGCGGCCTGCCTGCCGGTCGCGGATGCCCAAGGCATGCCAGCGGACGAGCCCCACGTTCCCAGTGGCCAGACCGAACTGACCGTCCTGCCGCCGCTGTCGTGCGCCCGCACGGAGTACGTGGGGCCCTTGGCCGGGCTGTTCACTCACGGCTACCAGCCGCTGCTGCGTGCCATCGCCGAAGCTGGCTTGCGCCCCAGTGGTGCCAGCCGCGAGGTCTATCACGTCTGGCGCGGGCCTGAAGCGCCAGACAACCGCATCGAAATCCAGATCGGCATCGCAGCATGATGGAACGCACGCCCCACGAACCCCCTTTGCATCTGCGGCGTTTCGTCGCCGAGGACTTTGCCACTTACCGACACTGGTATGCCGATGCGCTGCTCGACCAGCATCTGGGCCCGATGGACGACGAGTGGCTGGCCCATGTGCTGGCCGACACCGAAGGCGAGCAATGGGCGGCGCTGGCAGGCGAGGCGTTGGTGGCCGTGGTGGGCCTGAGCCTGGACCCGGAGCATGAGGCCTGGGTGATCAGCGATCTGGCCGTCGATCCGGCCCGCCGCGGCCAGGGCTGGGGCCGCAAGGCCCTGCTAGGCTTGCTGGCCCTGCCGGCCATGCAGCAGCGCCCGAACTGGCGCGCCTATGTGGCCGATGACAACCCCGGCGCCCAAGCCTTTTTCGACGCCCTGGGCTGGCAGCGGCTGCTAGCGCCCAGCGCCGATGATCCCTTCTGGACCTTCGGGTGGCGTAGGCCCCAGTGAACCACACCACGGGGCCGGGGTGTTTCAGGCGCTTTGCGTCAAGGCGCCTTGTCCGGCCAGATACTGCCCCGGCGTCATGCCAAAGGCACGCCGGAACAACGCGATGAAGGCGCTGGGGTTCTCGTAGCCGAGGTCCCAGGCGGTGACGGCGACCGGCTTGCCTTCAGCCAGCCATTGCAAGGCCCGCATCAGGCGCACACGTTGCCGCCAGGCGGTGAAGCTCAAGCCCGTCTCTGCCACGAAATGGCGCGACACCGAACGCGGCGACAGCCCCGCCCACCGGGCCCACTCGGGCAGCGATCGCCCATTGGCTGGGTGGTCGCACAGCGCTTGGGCGATGCGCCGCAGCCGCCGTTCCGAAGGCATGGGCAGCTCCCAAGCCACTGGCGCCAGCGCCGCGAGTTCATCGAACATCACCGCCTCCAGGCGTTGCCGGCGCGCATCTGGCCCTGTCGCTGGCCAAGCGGCCAGACGCGCCATCCCCTCGCGCAGCAAGGCCGAAGGGCAGACGACGCACGGCGCCGGCGGCAGCGCCGCGCAGGCCGCAGGCACGACGTACAGACTCCAGCCCGCAAACGGGCCGTGGGAGCGCGCGGCATGAGATACGCCGGGCGGAATCCACACCGCATGGCCGGCCGGCACCACCCAGCGGCTGTCGCCAGCCTCCACGCTCAACAGCCCCTCGTCGGCTCCCAGCAGTTGCCCACGCGCATGGCGATGGGCGCGGGAGTGGCGCACGGCCGCGCTGCGCTGACGCACTGCCAGCAGCGGCAGGCCTTCAGCGGCATCGGCCCGCGCAGGAGATATCCAAGGCGGCGAAGAGATTGGCGCAGATGCGTGATCCATTGGCCTCGATAGCTTATCTACGCCAGGCGGATATGCCTACAGTGAGGCCATCGTTTTTCATCACCCACACCAGGAGCCGACATGCCGTCCATTCGCGCCACGCTCGATGATTTGCTCAACCGTCCCGACATGCCCTTGTCCACCTTGTTGGATCGGGACTTCAGCCCGAACTACCGGCAGCGCACCAATGGGCATTGGGACGATCTGTCCGGTTTTAGCGCCCATGCCCGCAAGCTGCGTGAGATCGTGGCCTCGGCCGATATCGAGGTGCTCGACGAGTGGCAGGACCACCAGCGCTATGCCTCGCGGCACCGGGTCCATGTGCGTAAGCGCGATGGCGCCACTGTCGTTCAAGAGGTCTACCTGTTCGCCCGTCTGGATGCCGCAGGCCGCTTTGACTGCGTGGAAGAGGTCTCGCTGATGCTCGACGGCCGCCCCGAAGACCAAGACATCGGGCGTGTGCGGTAACCACCCTCGGCGAGCGGCGACAGGCGACAGTGCCCCGCCCATCCCCGCCCAAACCCGTTACGCGAAGCCCCTTCGATTCCTAGCATGACAAGCGTTTTCCATCGAAACGCTTGCCATGCACGAACCCGAACCCACCTCCACCATTCCTGCCACCAGCCGCCCCCGGCACGCGCACCAGGAAGTCGTCGACCTGCTGGCCGCAGGCCTACTGCGGCTGCGCGCCCGCGGCGCAGTCCCTGCCCTCGGCACCAGAGAGCCAGTTGGCCTTGGCTTCTTCGGCCAACAGCGCGTGAATGCGAACCCCGATGACCACGAAGGAGTTCGCCCATGACAGCACACGCAAACCCCGCTGACGCCAAGACCCTCGCCGCCCGTATCGCCCAGCTGCCGGACCTGCCGATGGACAGCCTCTGGGCGTTGTGGGACGAGTATTTCGACGGGCGCCCCAACCACCACCATCGCACCTGGATCGAGAGCCGCCTGGCCTATGCGATGCAGGCGCGCGTCTTCGGTGGCTTGAAGCCCTCGACGCGCCGCCGGCTCGAAACCATCGGCGAGACGGGCCTCCTGCCGCGTCCGCTGCAGTGGCAGGCGAACCACTTGCTGCCGGGCACGGTGCTCACTCGCATGTACGACGACGTCGAGCACCGCGTGCTGGTGCGCGGGCCCTTCGACTACGAATACCAGGGGCAGCGCTTCAAGAGCCTGTCGGCGGTGGCGCGCCACATCACCGGCACCCAATGGTCCGGGCCGGCGTTCTTCGGACTGAAGTCCGGCGACAAGGGGAAGGAGCCGGCATGAGACCGAACCGAACCCTGCTCACGCCGGCCGCTGCCCTCACGGTGAAGAAGCGCTGCGCCGTCTACACCCGCAAGTCCACCGACGAAGGGCTGGAGCAGGAGTACAACAGCCTGGAGGCACAGCGCGATGCGGGCCTGGCCTACATCGCCAGCCAGCGCCATGAAGGCTGGATCGCCGTGGACGACGGCTACGACGACGGCGGCTACTCCGGCGGCAACCTGGAACGCCCGGCGCTCAAGCGGCTGCTCGCCGACATCGAGGCCGGCCGTATCGACATCGTGGTCGTCTACAAGATCGACCGACTCACCCGCAGCCTGGCGGACTTCGCCAAGTTGGTGGAGGTGTTCGACCGCAACGGCGTCTCCTTCGTCTCGGTCACGCAGCAGTTCAACACCACCACCTCGATGGGGCGGCTCACGCTCAACATCCTGCTGTCCTTCGCGCAGTTCGAGCGCGAGGTCACCGGCGAGCGCATCCGCGACAAGATCGCTGCATCCAAGGCCAAGGGCATGTGGATGGGCGGCATGCCGCCGCTGGGCTACGACGTCGTCGATCGCAAGCTCGTCGTCAACGAGCGCGAGGCCGCACTCGTGCGTGACATCTTCCGGCGCTACGCCGAGCATGGCTCGGCTGCGCGGCTGGTGCGGGAGATGGCGATCGAGGGGCACACCACCAAGGCCTGGGTGACCCAAGGCGGGCGCCGGCGCACGGGCCGACCCATCGACCAGCAATACATCTTCGCGTTGCTGCGCAACCGCATCTACCTGGGTGAGATTCGCAACCACGGCACGTGGTATCCCGGCCAACACGAAGCGATCGTGCCACGAGACCTGTGGGACGCCGCGCACGCGTTCATCGCGCGCCGCAAGCAGGCGCCGCGTGAACACCGGGCCAAGCATCCGGCGCTGCTCGCAGGGCTGCTGTTCGCGCCCGATGGCCAGCGCATGCTGCATACCTTCGTCAAGAAGAAGAGCGGGCGCACCTACCGCTACTACGTCCCCTACCTGCACAAGCGTCGCAACGCGGGCGCGAACTTGATGCCGGACGCCCCGGACGTCGGCCATCTGCCCGCGGCCGACATCGAGAACGCGGTGCTCGCGCAGATCCACGCGGCGCTCTCGGCGCCGGAGGTGCTGATCGGCACCTGGCGGGCGTGCCAGCGCCACCCGGCGGGTGCCGCCCTCGACGAAGCGCAGGTGGTGGTGGCGATGCGACGCATCGGCGACGTGTGGGCGCAGTTGTTCCCGGCCGAGCAGCAACGCATCGCGCGGCTGCTGATCGAGCGGGTCCAACTGCATGAGTACGGACTCGACATCCTCTGGCGCGAGGACGGCTGGCTGGGATTGGGGCCCGAGATCGGCGCGCATTCCTTGGTCGATGAGTGCCGCGCGCCTGCCGAGGAGGCCTTGGCATGACCCGGTCGCCTCCCGATCCGACTCCGAACTCCCGCCGTCGCGCGATCCGCGTCGAGGTCGGCCACGATGCGCGCAGCTACGTCAGCGACGGGCAGCGGGTGACCCTGGTGCCCCTGACGATCAAGCGCCGGCAGAACCGCAAGCTCCTGATCCCGCCGACGCCCGAGTCCGCCGCCGCGACCGCGGGCGGCCTGGATGCGCCGATGATCAAGACGCTCGGCAAGGCCTTCTACTGGAAGCGGCTGCTCGAGGAGGGGCGCTATCCCACGACGACCGACCTGGCCCGCGCGCTGAAGTTGGAGCCCGGGTGGGTGGCCGAGGTGCTGCGTCTGACCCTGCTGGCCCCCGACATCGTCGAGGCCATCCTGGACGGGCGCCAGCCCCGCCATCTGAACCTGCAGACCCTGCGTGGCCGGCACGATCTGCTGCCACGGGATTGGGCCGAACAGCGCGAAGCCTTGGGGTTCTCGCCTCTCGAAAGCTGACGTTCAGCCGGCGCAACAGCCCGCCTTGCCACGTTCTTGAACGGGCGGGCAAGGCACGGTGCCATAGGAGCAATAGACGCAGCAATCGCCGTGCTTGGGCTTGAGCACCGTATGGCAGGCCTCGCACTCATAGAACCACTGGCAGGCGTCGGTGGGCATGACCTCGGTCTTCGCGTGCCCGCACGCCGGACAGCGCAGCGTCGATTCGAGGACGACGGCGCTCACTTCGCGCTCCCGACCACCGTCGAGGGATAGCCCGCGTCCTGGGTGGCGCACAACAGCGCCTGGACGTCGGTCCTCGCGTCGTCGAAGGTCACCGTCGCCTCGCGCTTGTCGAAGTTCACGTCCGTCTTCGCCACGCCCGGCACCTTGCCCAGGGCCTTCTTGACCGTGATGGGACAGGCGGCGCAGTTCATGCCCGGCACGGCAAGCGTGACGGTCTTGGGGGCCGCGGTCGCCGGAGCGCTCGATGCGAGAGCGAGCGCGAGGCAGGACCATGCCAGCCGTTTTTTCATGACGACCTCCGTTCTTCAATAGAACCAGGGGACGATCAGCGGAAAGCCGAGCGCCACGATCACCAGGGCGACCACGATCCCGAACAGCAGCCTGTAGCCGCGCCGAACCGTCGGCACCGCGCACACCTGACCAGACGTGCACGCTGGGGCTTTCGCCCAGATGCGCCGCCCGGCGAGGAACAACGCGACGAGGGCCGCGCCGATCAAGACCGGGCGGTAGGGTTCGATCGCTGTCAGGTTGCTGATCCATGCGCCTGAGAAGCCGACGGTGATCAGCGCCAGCGGCCCGAGGCAACAGGTCGAGGCCAGCAGGGCGGCGACGAACCCGGTCGCCAAGGCCACACCGCGGGGCGGCGTCGGTCTGCGCGGGTGGGGTATCCGACTTCATGGCGTAAGCTTACTTCCGTACTTGAGTACGGAGTCAAGCCATGAGCACTGCGCCCAAGAACGATTCGATGACGATCGGCGCCCTGGCGCGCGCGGCCGGCGTGCATGTCGAAACCATCCGCTTCTACCAGCGCAAGGGGCTGATCCCCGAACCGGATCGGCCTGCGGGCGGCATACGCCGCTATGGGGCGCGCGATCTTGGGCGCTTGCGGTTCGTCAAGTCGGCGCAGCGGCTGGGCTTCAGCCTCGAGCAGGTCGCGGAACTGCTGACGCTGGAAGACGGCACGCGCTGTCGCGAGGCTGCCGCGCTCGCGACGCGCCATCTGGCCGACGTGCGCGCGCGACTGGCGGATCTCAGGCGCATGGAGCACGCGCTGACACGACTGTTGACCCAATGCGATCGAACGCCCAGAGGCAAGGTTTCGTGCCCGCTCATCGAGGCCTTGCGCCGCTGATGCCGGCAGGCGCCGCCCTGCGCACAGCGGACGAGCCGGACACGGCCGCGGGCGCGCCATGTGACCTTTGACGCCGCGCATGCGTCCAAGCCGGTACCAGCCCGACATAGCTGGAAGGAGCTTGTATGTCCGAGCCCGAGACCACGCAACGTCTCGAGGCGGAGTTGGCGGCCGCCTTGCGCGCCGAGCCGCAGCCCCCGCCCGAACTCGCCCCGGTTCTGCGCCGCGCACGCCGCCGCCTGGCAGCGCGTCACCTGTTGACCCACGCGCTGGGCCGCATCTGGCTGGCCCTGGCGCGGCTGTTCGCGCCCGTGGCCGTGCGCTGGCATCGCTTGTCGCGCTCTTCTGCTCACTTCCCTTCTCGATAGGAGTCTTGCCATGGAAACGATGAACCAAACCCTTGCCTGGATGGGCGATCCGCTGATCGCTTTGTATCAACGTTTGGCCGCGCTCGCCCCGAATCTGGTCGGGGCCTTGGCGCTGCTGCTGGCCGGCTATGTGCTGGGCAAGATCGCCGCGGCCATCACGCGCCGAGGGCTGGCCCGACTGGGGGCGGACCGGCTCGCCGAAAGCTCGGGGCTTGCAGCGTTGTCCCGCCAGTGGGGCCTGGAGCGGCCGCTGTCGTCTCTCGTCGGCTCGCTGGCGTTCGCCTTCATTCTGCTGGCCTTCGCCATCTCGGCGGCCGATGCTTTGGGTCTGGCCGCGGCCGGTCAGGCCGTCGCGCAGGTGATGCTGTTCTTGCCCAAGTTCGTCGCAGCCATGGCCGTGCTGGTGCTGGGCCTGATGGCGGCCAGCTGGCTCGCCGGGCTGGTGCGCCGCGCGGCGGATGGCGCCGGCGTCGAGTACGCGCCCACCCTGGGCCGCATCACCATGGGCGTGCTCTCGGCGCTGGTGGCGCTGATGGCTGTCGATCAGCTCGACATCCGCATCGTGCTACTGCAGGAAGTCATCGGCATCGCGCTCGCCGCCCTGGGCGTGGCCGTGGCCTTGTCGCTGGGGCTGGGCACGCGCGCGCTCTCGGGCGAGATCGTCAGTGGCGTGTATGTGCGCGACTGGCTGCGCGAAGGCGATCGCATCGAATGGAACGGCCAGCAGGCCACGGTGCGGGAGGCGGGCACGCTCAAGACGCTACTCGTGCTCGACGACGGGCGCGAGCTGAGCGTGGCCCATTCGCGGCTGCTCACTCAAGACGTCATCGTTCAGCGCCAGTCGTGAAGCACTGGGCCTCGTCGCGGCGACCATGCAGGAACCCAGCGATGCCGCCCTGGTGGCTCAGGCGCAGGCCGAACTGCCTTACCGCACCGGTGCGTTCGAGGCCCTGATGCGGCGCCACGGCGCGCGCATCCAGCAACTGGCGCGGCGCTTTGCCGCCAGCGCCGCCGATGCCGAGGACCTGACGCAAGAGGTGATGCTTAAGGTCTTTTTCGAGCTGCCGCGCTTTCGCGCGGAGGCGACCTTCACGACCTGGCTGTGGCGCGTGACGGCCAACGTTTGCATCGACCATCAGCGGCGGCTGGACTCGCGTCCCGCGCTGGTTTCATTGGCCGACGACGAGGACACGCCTGAGCCGGCCGATCCGCGCGACCCGATCGCCGCCGCACAGGCTCGTATGGACATGGAACGGCTGCTGCGCCAGTTGCCCCCCGAGGATCGCATGGTGGTGCTGCTGCGACTGCTCGTGGGTCTGGAGTTCGCCGAGATTGCCAAGGCGACCGGTCTAGGGCTGTCGGCCGCCAAGATGCGCTACGCGCGGGCCCTCGACAAACTGCGCGCCTTGGCCATGGGCGCTGACACCAGCCACCAGCGCTCGGGGTGAGTGCGCTCAGCCTGTGCCGGCCGCCGCGGCCGACAGCGCACGGCCCGAGGCGTCTCATGCCGGCCTGTGGCGCCATGGAAGCAGCGACGGGGTGATACCGGAGCGCGTCGCGCTATCCCGATGTGGAGTCGGGTGCGGGATGCTGCCGTTGCTGCGATCACTTCCGAGGGATCAGGCGACCACGTCCGTTGTCGTCCTTGCCGCGAGACGATCGCGCATGAGACGGGCAGCGTGCACCATGTTAGGGAAACGCTGATCAAG
The DNA here is from genome assembly GCF_000429065.1 of Silanimonas lenta DSM 16282. Lineage (GTDB taxonomy): Bacteria > Pseudomonadota > Gammaproteobacteria > Xanthomonadales > Xanthomonadaceae > Silanimonas > Silanimonas lenta. The sequence continues at coordinate 535,572 of NZ_AUBD01000001.1, forward strand.
CCCACCGCATGGTAGTGACATGCGTTGGAGGTGTCGATGCAAGATGCGAGGATGACGATGAAGCAGATGACCTTGGCAGCGGCGGCCGATGCGTCGGCGGGATTCGAGCGCTTTCGTAAGCCTACGCGCCGCGACGCATTCCTGGCCCAGATGCAGACGATCGTGCCGTGGGGGCGGCTGGTGGCGCTGATCGAGCCGCACTACCCCAAGCCCGGCAACGGCCGCCCGCCCATCGGGCTGGAGCGCATGCTGCGCATCCACCTGCTGCAGCACTGGTTCAACCTGGCCGATGCGGCGTGCGAGGAGGCGCTGTACGACTCGGCGGCGCTGCGCGCTTTCGTTGGCATCGATCTGGGTCGCGAGCCGGTGCCCGACGCCACCACGATCCTCAAGTTTCGTCACCTGCTGGAGAGGCACCAGCTGGGGCAAGCCATCTTCGCCGAGGTTGGCCGCATCTTGCAGGAGCGAGGGCTTCGCCTGAGCGCGGGCACGATCGTGGACGCCACCATCATCGCCGCGCCGAGCTCGACCAAGAACGCCGAGCAGCAGCGCGACGCCGAGATGAAGCAGACGCGCAAGGGCAAGCAGTGGTACTTCGGCATGAAAGTGCACGTGGGTGCCGACAGCAAGACCGGGCTGGTGCACAGCGCCGTGGTCACCAGTGCCAACGTGCATGACAAGCATGCCTTGCCCGATCTGCTGCACGGTGCGGAAAAGCGCGTCTACGGCGACCGCGGCTACCAGGGCTGCCGCGACATCATCAAGGCGGCAGCACCCCAGGCGCGCGACTTCACCAACCGGCGCGTGCGCAAGCCCGACGGGCAGGACGAGGCCGAGCGGCTGCGCAACCGCACCAAGAGCCGCACTCGAGCGCGCGTGGAGCACTCGTTTCACGTGCTCAAGCGCCTGTGGGGGTTCGTCAAGGTGCGCTACCGCGGACTCGCCAAGAACGCCAACCGCGTCTTCACGGCGCTAGCGATGGTCAATCTGTATATGGCCGCGCGGCGCGTGCCGGCGTTGGTGCGCCCATAGTGCGCCCAATGCGGGCCAGGTGGCCCGAAAACGGGCCCGCAGGGGCCGCCAGAGCGAGCAAAATCGTGCCGCCCAAGCCCGTACAGCCCGCATCGCTACCCCTGCTGCAACTTGATCAGCGTTTCCCTAAGATAGTGGCGTGGGAAAAGCGACCAGTTTGACGCTGGCCTGTCCTTCGAGGGGGAGCTCAAACCCATGACGAACATCCTGCGGCGCAATCACGTCACCGACCATGCGGGCCCAGGCACCCCTGTGCTCTACGCCCACGGCTTTGGCTGCCATCAAGACATGTGGGCCGATATCACGCCAGCGTTCGCCGGCCGGCAGCGGCAGGTGTTGTTCGACTACGTCGGCTCGGGCCGCTCCGATCCGTCGGCGTTTTCGGTGCAGCGCTATTGCCATTTGCGCGGCTATGCGCAGGACCTGCTGGAGGTGTGCGAGGCCACCGGATTGACCCGCGACGTGGTAGTGGTGGCGCATTCGGTGAGCTGCTCGATCGCCATGCTGGCGGCCATCGAACGCCCGCAATGGTTCCGGCACCTGGTCCTGATCGGCCCCAACCCCTGCTTCGTCAACGATCCCCCCTACGTCGGCGGCTTCGAGCGCAGCGACCTGCAAGAGCTTCTGGAGCTGATGCAGCGCAACTACATGGGCTGGGCGGATTTCTTGGCACCCGTGGTCGCCAGCGACAGTGACACATCGCGCGCCAGACTGCGCGAGAGCTTCTGCTCCACCGACCCGGTGATGGCCAAGACTTTCGCCGAGGCCACCTTCTTTGCCGACAACCGCGCCGATCTGCCTCGGGTGAGCACCCCCTGCCTCATCTTGCAGCATGCCCGCGACGCGCTGGCGCCGCTGGCGGTGGGCGAGTATTTGCACGCCCATCTGCCGCGCAGCACCTTGCAGGTGCTCGACGTCACCGGGCACTGCGCCCACATGAGCCACCCCCACCTGGTCATCGAGGCGGTGCGCGGAGTGTTGAAGGATTAGCGCGGGGCGCGAGCCCAGCCGCCCCCCTGATGAGCCACGTCCCCCTGAGCGACATTCCCGCGCCCTGTTGGGTGACCGACGGCCAGGGCGTGCTGCGGCGCTACAACGCTCGGCTGGCCGAGTGGGTGGGCTTGCCCGATTCGGGTGCGCAAGGCGATGTTGCCGTGACGATGACCGACTGGCTCACGCCCGCCGGCCGTATCTTCTTCGAAACCCACGTCTGGCCCACGCTGCGCCGCGACGGCCTCATCGTCGAAATCTTTGCCTACTGGCAGCCAGGCGGCCGGCGCTCGGGGGCTTATGTCAGCGCCAAGCGGATGGAACACGACGCCGAGCCGCAGTATTTGTGGCTGCTGTTCGCCGCCGAGGATCGCCAAGCTTTCGAACAAGCGCTGATCCAGGCCCGGCAACGCGCGCAATCCCAGACCGAGCAGTTGCAGGAGGCGCACGCGCGGCTGCGCCTGCTCAACGGGCAGCTCCAGCGGCAAATCCATCAGACGCAGGCCGAGAACCGCACCCTGTCCGAACTGGCCGCCCATGATCCCCTCACCGGGTTGGGCAACCGGCGCAGCCTGCAGGCGCTGTCGCAGGCGCTGGCATCGCGCCCGGCACCAAGGAGGCCATATGCGGTGCTCATGATCGACATCGACCACTTCAAGGCCATCAACGACCAGCACGGCCATACGCGGGGCGATGCGGTGCTGGCGGGGGTGGCCGAGTGCCTGCGACGCTGCGCGCGGCAAAGCGACACCGTGGTTCGCTATGGCGGAGAGGAGTTCACGCTGGTGCTGCCCGACGCGGACGTCTCGCAAGCGCTGGTAGTGGCCGCGCGGGCGCATGAGGAGATCGCCCGCGCCCGGCCCGGTGGACTGGCAGTGACGGTGAGCATCGGCGCCGCCGCTGCGCTAAGCGACGATGCTGATCTCTATGAGGTGCTGCAACACGCCGACGAGGCGCTGTATGCCGCCAAGTCCCAGGGCCGCAACACCACAGTCTGCCATTCGTCCAGTAGGCGCTGACGCCGCACGACCCGTCGGCGCTCCATCGGTGCGAAGGAGCCTGTGTCGCACCCCTCTCATCCCAATCCAGTCCGGCCAGGCGAGCCGCGTGCACGCCGTTCGTGCTTGTGGCCATCGGCAAACCAGAAGTTCCTGCGTGGTTCGCCATTCGGTCCCTCCAAGGTTCGCCACCCGAAGCCTGCAATGACACCTGTTCCTCAACAGCGTCATAGGAGGCTTCCATGCCGACAACGGCAAGCACCATCCCCCGGTCGCCGGTCGATGCGATCAACAGCCTGTCTCCCGGCGACCGTCGGGTCCTCAACGAGAACGAACTCGCGCAGCGCTGGGGCCTGAGCCCCAAGACCCTGCAGCGCTGGCGCAGCGAAGGGCGCGGCCCGCGCTACCTGAAGCTGTCCAAGCGCGTCAGCTACCCCCTGGAGTCGGTCATCGAGTTCGAGCGTGGCGCCCTGCACGACTCGACCTCCGAGCGCGCGGCGCGCTGAAGGGGGATGCGATGAGCGATGTGACCCTCTACCCCGCCGACCTCGCCGCGATGTCCGTCGGCCAGCTGGCTCGACTCCCGCCCGCCCAGAAGGCGCAGATCAGCCGCCACCTGGACGAAGCGCTCGCCTGGCTCAAGCAGGCCCGCGCCAAGTTCGACGCTGCACTCGATGCCGCCTACGGCGAGCAGGCCCGTGCGGCACGCCTCGAGGCGGGCAAGGACTTCGGCCTCGTGCACCTGAACGACGGACCGCTGCGCGTGACGGTCGAGGTCCCGAAGCGCGTGTCCTGGGACCAGGCGCAACTGGCCGCCATCGCCCGGCGCATCGCCGCCGCCGGCGAGAAGGTCGAGGACTACCTGGACGTCGAGTACTCGGTGTCCGAGTCCCGCTTCAACCACTGGCCGAGCGCCTTGCGCGCCGGATTCGAGGCCGCCCGCACCGTCAAGCCCGGCAAGCCCACGTTCCGGCTGGCCCTTGTCTCGGAGGAGTGATCCATGCGCACCGAACTGAACGAAAAGGGCCGGAATTCAATTCCGACCCCTGTCGCCAAGCGGCTGAAGGAGGTGGCGTGATGGCCCTTCCCATCATCACCGCCGACCAGCGACTGCGCGAGAAGCAGGGCGTGAAGCTCGTGCTGCTGGGCAAGAGCGGCATCGGCAAGACCAGCCAGCTCAAGACCCTGCCGGAAGGATCGACCCTGTTCGTCGACCTCGAGGCCGGCGACTTGGCGGTCAAGGACTGGCGCGGCGACTGCGTGCGCCCGACCACCTGGCCGGAGTTTCGCGACCTGGTGGTGTTCCTGGCCGGCGCGAACCCGGCGCTGCCCGCGGATGCGCCGTTCTCCGAGGCGCATTACCGGCATGTGTGCGAGCGCTATGGCGACCCGGCGCAACTGGCGAAGTACGACACCTACTTCGTCGACAGCATCACGGTGCTCGCGCGCCTCGCCCTGATTTGGGCCAAGACCCAGCCGCAGGCCTACAGCGAGCGCACCGGCAAGCCCGACACCCGCGGCGCCTATGGCCTGCTCGGCTCGGAACTCATCGGGGCGCTGACTCACCTACAGCACGCGCGCGGCAAGCACGTCGTGTTCGTGGCCATCCTCGACGAGCGCCTGGACGACTTCAACCGCAAGGTCTTCGTGCCGCAGATCGAGGGCGCCAAGACCGCCGCGGAACTGCCCGGCATCGTCGACGAGGTGGTCACCTTGGCCGAGATCAAGGCCGAGGACGGATCAATCTACCGCGCCTTCGTCTGCCACACGCTGAACCCCTACGGCGTCCCGGCCAAGGACCGCTCCGGCCAGCTCGAGTTGCTGGAGCCGCCGAACCTGCGCGCGCTGATCGACAAGTGCGCCGCC
>NZ_KE386844.1:0-373172 GCF_000429065.1 Silanimonas lenta DSM 16282
TCGGTGAATCGGGACTTACGCATGGGCTCCTCGTCTTCGTCGGGAGCCATCCTCTCAACTTTCAACTGGACCGAAAATCGCCAGGCAGGTCACAGCCAGCGAAAGAGATCCAACAGCATCACTGCTAACGCGATCCCAGTAGCGACCCAAAGCACCCATGGGAGCGAGTACTGATTCGAAACCTCACGCATGAGGAGAACGAAAACCACTGCGCCAATAGTGAGGGGCCGCAGAGGAAAATCACCAAAGCGCATTCATCTATCTCCAGTCGACGATGATCCATCGCCCATTGATGCACATCATGCCCGCCGCATAGCCGCCTGCGCCCACTCCAAGCTTTAGCTTGTCACTCGGATTCACCGAAATGCCGGAACCACTCAAATCGATAGCGGCGCCACCTACAACCCCTTTCCCGCCTTCAAACTGAAGCTGGTGGCTGATCCAGGAATCCTTCTCAAGGTCGCACGACGTCACGTTCTGGGCACCGAATTGGAGCCCACCTCCAATGAATGCGCCACCGCCGAGACCGAAGCACGACTGCCCAACAATGCTAAGCGCCCACCCCGATACAGCAACGCTTACGCCAAGCGAGCCCCCTTTGATCGAGCCGAATGCCGTACCGCCTAAACCGACGGAATACTCCCTACTCATCGCCTGCTGGAATCGTCCTTGACCTTGAATCTGATTCATGCGCCCGCCGCTATAAGCACCGGCAAAGGCCTGCGACGCAGACTGTCCAAACAACCCCAACGGATCATTAGCCGTAAGCGGCGCCGCTCCGACGTAGCTATACGTCGAGATGCCGCCGTTTAGACCAATCGGATCGCTCTCCAGATACCGCCCGATGCTCGGGTCGTAGTAGCGGTGCACGTTGTAGTACCACCCGCTCTCGCTGTCGCGGTACTGCCCGGCAAAGCGCAGGTTGAACGTGAAGCTCGTCGCGTCGCCATCCGGGTTCTGGTTCGGGCTGCTCTCGCCGAACGGGTCGTTGCTCTGGTTCCAGCGCCAGATCCCGACGTTGCGGGTGGCCTCCACGATCACGCGCGGCGTGCCGAGGTGGTCGCTCTCGATGTAGTGCAGCACCGGGGTGGCCGCGGTGCCAGCGATCACGCCGACCGGCAGGTTGCCGAGCCAGATGATCTCCTGCACGCGGGCGCCGGCGTTGTCGTACTCGCCGATGAGCTGCGCGCTCTCGTTGTAGACGAAGTAGGTGTTGCCGCTGGTGTTGCTGCTCGTCCACTTCCGCACGCGCAGGCCCTGGCCGGTGTACTGGTAGCGCCGCGTGGTGGTGCCGTTGACGAACACCGTCAGACGGCTGCGGTCGTCGTAGGTGAGCTGCCGTGCACCGATGGTGATCGGGTTACCCACCGCGTCGTAGGTGCGGGCCTCGGTGCCGGTTTGGGTCAGGCGGTGGCTGGTGGTCTCGTAGCTGTAGGGCGTGATCGCGCCGTTCGCCGCCGTCTGCTTGCCGGTGCGGTTGCCCGTCTTGTCGACCGGGTACTGGCGCTGCGTGACGTTGCTGGTGTTGTCGGCATGCGTCAGGCGGTCGAGGCCGTCGTAGCGGAAGCGGGTGTTCGCGCCCGTGTCGAAGGTGAGCCACCGCGCTCGCGCGGCACAGCCGCGCGCGGTGGTGAACGGGTTGGGCAGGATTGCCCAACCCCGGAGCGACTTCGCGAGCGGAGGACGCGCGAGGTTAGTCGCCGGGTGGGGCATCTGGACAGGCTTGATTGCCATGGCCTGCAGGTGGCCTCAACTCTGCATTGAGTTTATTGAGCAACACCTGCGCATCCTCGTTTCCTTGATTGACGAGAATCCGCAAATGAAATCTCGCCCTGGCGACCGATCTCTGATCGCACCGCTCCAAAAGGAGCGACGCATAGTTTTTTCGTCCCAAGTCGCTTCCATTTTCCATTGCCACCCGAGACCAATACAGAGCCTCGTCTTTGTTCCCTCGGTCAAGGTAAAACCAAAAAACGTCAAGTGCATCCTGAGGTGATCCGTTTAATGCGGATTCGACCTTGGAATTGAGATTGGATTCTTCAATTTCGAATTGATGCGAGATATCCACGGGCTTCTCTCCCCCTTCAGCGAAAACCTGTGTCGATGCGGAAAGGAGAAAAACCAAAGCGGCAATAGTCAGCCTATTCATTATTTACCTCCATACGGAAACAAAATCATGTTTCCCCGCCTGCTTAGATCAGGCCACTCCGACGGCGGCGAAGTATGTGGCGCAATAATCACTCTGCCGTCACGGTATATCCAAACTCTTTCATTTGGCGCCGAGACATCGGCTTCAAGCTCTTCAGCCAAATCTCTTGCGTAGTCTTCCTGTCCGGTACGGCACGCATACAACTCAACAGGCATTCCCTCCGCGTACTTAGGGTGTCTCCTGATTCTTTGAGCAAGTTCGGCCGGCGTGAGCAACCCACCATAACCATCATTTACGGCACCAGGGTTGCCATGCCCCACAACGGAAAACACTCCCGGCGGGCTTTTAAGCGCAACGGCATTCGCATAGCCATTTGCACTAGGCTTTAGCAAGATCAAGTCAGCTAAACCAAGTGGATCAACAGAGCGAAGCGGATTCGCCCCCACATAGCCGTAGGTGCTGATCCCACCCCCCAGCCCAATCGGATCGCTCTCCAGATACCGCCCGATGCTCGGGTCGTAGTAGCGGTGCACGTTGTAGTACCACCCGCTCTCGCTGTCGCGGTACTGCCCGGCGAACCTCAGATTGAACGTGAAGCTCGTCGTGTCGCCGTCCGGGTTCTGGTTCGGGGTGCTCTCGCCGAAGGGGTCGTTCGTCTGGTTCCAGCGCCAGATCCCGACGTTGCGGGCGGCCTCCACGATCACGCGCGGCGTGCCGAGGTGGTCGCTCTCGATGTAGTGCAGCACCGGGGTGGCCGCGCTGCCCGCGATCACGCCGATCGGCAGGTTGCCGAGCCAGATGATTTCCTGCACGCGCGCGCCGGCGTTGTCGTACTCGCCGATCAGCTGCGCGTTCTCGTTGTAGACGAAGTAGGTGTTGCCCGAGGTGTTGCTGCTCGTCCACTTCCGCACGCGCAGGCCCTGGCCGGTGTACTGGTAGCGCCGCGTGGTGCTGCCGTTGACGAACACCGTCAGGCGGCTGCGGTCGTCGTAGGTGAGCTGCCGTGCACCGATGCTGCGCGGGTTGCCTACCGCGTCGTAGGTGCGGGCCTCGGTGCCGGTCTGGGTCAGGCGGTGGCTGGTGGCCTCGTAGCTGTACGGCGTGATCGCGCCGTTCGCCGCCGTCTGCTTGCCCGTGCGGTTGCCCGTCTTGTCGACCGGGTACTGGCGCTGCGTGACGTTGCTGGTGTTGTCGGCGTGCGTCAGGCGGTCGAGGCCGTCATACCGGAAGCGGTTGTTCGCGCCGGTGCCGAGGATGGCCGCGAGGTTGCCCACCGCGTCCACGCCGTAGTCCTGCGTCCAGCCGCTGGCCTCGCTACTGGTGATGCGGTCGATGGCGTAATCGAGGTCGTACGCGCGGGCCTGCGTGCGGCCGTTGCCGTAGGTCAGCTTCGACACCGGCCCGAAGGGCAGGCGCTCGATGCCGTTGATCAGGGGCAGGTCGACGCTGCTGCCGGGCAGGCGCACGGCCACGGTGCTCACTTCGCCGGTGGCATAGCCGAACTTGACGATGGCGCCGCTCGGCAGGGTCTGCGTGCTCAGGCGCCCTTGCGCGTCGTAGGCGTAGGCCGTGGTGAACGTGCGGCCATTGGTCACCTGCACCTTGCGGGTGAGGCGGCCCAGCAGGTCGTAGCACCAGCGCGTGCTGCCGCTGGCGTCCGTCATCGACGACAGACGGCCCAGCGCGAAGGTCTCGCCCGCCGGGCAGCCGGTGGCGCTGTCGTAGACGAACGTGGTGTTCAGCGCGGCGGTGGGGAACGTGATGCCGGTGAGGCGGTTCAGCGCGTCGTAGGCGTAGTTCACCGTCACGCCGCGGGCGTCGGTCTGGCTGCGGCGGTTGCCGGCGGCGTCCACCGTGTAGGTGGTGGTGCCGGTGTCCGGGCTTTCCAGTTTCAGCAGGTTGCCCAAGCCGTCGTGGGTGTAACGCGTGATCAGGCCCTTCGGGTCGGTGACCGTAGTGAGCTGGTCCAGCGCGTCGTAGCCGAACTGCGTTTCGACGTTCAGCCCCGCCACGTCCTGCAGCTGCTTCGTGACGCGGTCGAGCGCGTCGACGTCCTGGTCGGTAGTGCGGTTCAGCGGGTCGCTGACGAGGTCGAGGTTGCCGTTCGCGTCCTGCGTGAACAGCGTGGCCTGCCCCGCCGCGTTGGCGGCCTGCGAGAGCCGGCCCAGCGTGTTGAACTGCTGGGTGAGCGTGCGGCGCAGGGTGCCCGAGGCGTCCTTCACCGCCTCCGCCGTGCGGTTGCCGGCGTTGTCCAGCGTCCAGTCGATGCGGTTGCCGCGCTGGTCCTGCACGGCCGTCAGGCGGCGCGCGGTGTCGTAGGTGTAGGTGAGCGAGCGGCCGTCCGGCGTGGTGACCTTCTCTACGTCGCCCACCGCGGTGTAGTCGATGCGGGTGGTGAGCCCGCCCACCGTGCGCGAGGCCAGCCAGCCGCGCGGGGTGTAGGTGAAGGTGCTCAGCAGCCCGTTGGCGTCGCGGCTTTCCAGCAGGCGACCGGCGCCGTCGTAGCGGACGAAGTGCGTGGTGTAGCCCAGCGCGTTGGTGACGGACTTCAGGTCGCCCTTGCGGAACAAGCACGTCGTCGGCGACGAGCCACAGGCCGGATCCTCGGCATCGAAGTAAGTGTAGGTAGTGACGTCCGCCACATCCGTGCGCGGGCCGTCGATGGTGAGGAGGCGGCCTTCGGGGTCGCGCGTCATCGTCGTGGTCTGAATCAAGGGCGAGGACGGGTCCTGCACCGAGGCCGTGAGCAGTGCGCCCTTGACGTCGTAGGTGAATGTCTCGCGGCGCACGCTCTGTCCGGCTGCGTTCTTGATCCGACGTTCCGTCGGCTGGTTCCAGATCGGATGCAAATCGGTCTCTACACGCCGCTGCAGACTCGTTCCGGCCGCCTCAACAACTGCCGAGGGCGCAGCATTGGAATACTCGTAGGATGTTCGTTGGCCCTTTGCGTCCTGATGCTCTGTGAGCTGGTTGTTACTGTTGTAGGTCCAGCGCTCTGTCCCATTTGGCGCAGCAATCGCGGTAATGCGACGATAAGGATCATCGCTGATCGTATAGCGCCGCTGATAGCCTTCCGGCTGCGTGGTTTCAACCTCGGTGCGGCTCAGATACCGCAATGTAGTCTTCTCAGTGACTCCATTCGCTGTCACCACTTCACTGAGGCGCACGCTGCCATAGGGGGTGTAGCCGAAACGCATCACCCGCACGCCGGTCTCGTCGCTAATGCCAGTGAGCTGGTGCATGCCAAAGTGACCCGTTGGCGTCGAGGCAAGATCTGGCTCACCGTAGTGATAGTTTCGGTAGCGACCATCCGGATAGGCCACCCTGGCGAGATTGCCCCAGCGGTCATAGGTGTAGTCCAGCGAAGAGCCGTCTGGCAGCTCAATTCGAGTGACGCGAGGCAACCGAAGCTCGGTGGTGCAACCAAACCGTTCGCTTGCGCGTTCGCACGCAATGTTCGGGATCAGGATCTTTGGAGACTCATGGACGAAAGTGAGTCGGCGCCCATGCCTATCCACCAACGCCGTGACCAATCCATTAGCGCCCCGTTGGATTGTGAATCCAACACTGGGGTCGCTCAGGTTGACAACAGAGATCAGAAGGCCAGGCGACCCTGAAGGCGTACGTTGAAAGACCCATTGCTGACGCTTGGCATCAATCACGCGAATCTCGTTAGCCAGCACCAAGGTTAGGCGCTCGCCGTCCCGACTTGAGCGATAGGCATTAGCGCTCGCTCCGCCGATGCTCACTGAACCAGCATATCGCGCCCCGTCGTAGTGACCATTGGAGTCGGTCAGCCACCCCGCGGTATTGGCGCGCTGCGACAGAAGGGTGGTCCACCCGGCACCGAATGAGGCGCCGATCGCGCCCGGGAAATCACCGTCGGAATCCAGTGAGTGATAGGTGCGAGTGAAAGGGATGCCGCCAAATACGAAGTCGCGCTCGTAGCGCGCCTTGTCGCCCGTCGCGGGGAAGCAAGGGCGGTCGTTAGCGGGGCAGGTTGCGGCGCGCCGCGTGGTCTTTGTGATCTGGTGACTTGGGCCATGCGGCAGGCAGATGCGCGGCCACATCTCAGGATTACCCCCGGCGGAAAACCCTTCTGCACAGCGGTAAGGGATGGTCTGCCTAATCACCATATCAAGCGTTTGACGCTCAGAATGGTGCGGACACTGCCAACTCAATTCTAAGCGTCGTCCCGGATCCGAACCGAAGTACAAGACGTTGAGAAAGATCTGGTTTGGGGTGCCCAATGCACCCTTGGGCTCTCCCTGGTAACCACATTGCGGGTTGTTTTGTCGGAACATCGCAATCACGTTGCCAATCATCTCTGCTTCGTTCGCACACCAAGCAGAAGTGAATACTGGGCCGCGCAGGGCTTCTTCACCCACTGCGGCACAGAGGTGAAAGCTCGTGTTCGAGGTGTTCCACCCACCGACGTCGAATGCCGGCGTGCCCTGCCATTCCACTTCTTCGCGATCAACGACAAACGAGATTGTTTGCTTTGCCGCACCCTCTGCGGCAACCAAAGACGGCTGGTACTGACTTGCTCGAAGCTTGCCCCGGTATTCAGGGAAGGTCTGTTCTAGGTAGCTCTGCGCTTCACCCAGCGTAGGGAAACACTGTTCAGGCGTATTACGCTGGCTGTTTGAATAGCAGTAGGTTGTTCCTTGCCACTCACTAGGCGGCTGCGTTTGCGCCTGCACATGAGCAGGCATGAACGTAATGCAAGCGGCCACGGTAAGCGGAATCGCAACAAGGGAGGTGCGCGCCGCGAGCGAAAAGGCGCCAAGAAGAATTCCTGGGCGCGCGAAAAGACAAAGCAAGGTGTGCATTGGGGGGAGGGACTCATCCTGAGCCAATCGGGGGGCGGGGGAATTCCGAGCGGGACGCTACCTCACACGAACTTCATGCGCAAGTTTGAACCGCCCCGGCTTTTCCGGAGGCTGTTTTCATTGAGTCACGCCGCTTTGGCGTAACCACTGGTTTCGGCGTAGAACGCCGCCTCGGCTTCCGCCGGGGGAATGTAGCCGATCGGCCCCAGCAGTCGCTTTGTGTTGTACCACTGCACCCAATCAGCCACCGCCCATTCGACGTCCTCGCGGCCCCGCCAGGTCTGCCGGTAGATCACCTCGGTTTTGAACAGGCCGATCACCGTCTCGGCCAGCGCGTTGTCGTAGGAATCGCCCACACTGCCCACCGAGGGCTCGATCCCGGCGTCCAGCAGGCGGTCGGTGTAGCGGATCGACACGTATTGGCTGCCGCGGTCGCTGTGGTGCACCAACTTCTCGCCCGGCCGGCGGCTCCATACCGCCTGTTCCAGCGCGTCCAGCACGAACTGCGTCTGCGCCGAGCCCGATACCCGCCAGCCGACGATCCGCCTCGCGAAGACGTCGATGACGAGGGCCGCGTAGATGAAGCCCTGCCACGTGGCGATGTAGGTGAAGTCCGAGACCCACAACGCATTCGGCCGATCGGCCTTGAACTGGCGGTTGACCTTGTCCAGCGGCTTCTCCTCGACCTCATCGATGGGCCGCCAACGCTTCGGATCGCCGCGCCGCACCCCTTTCAGCCCGGCCCGCCGCATCAGCCGCTCGACCGTGCAGCGCGCCGCCGCGACACCTTCGCGGTGAAGCTGCTTCCAGACCTTGTCCGCGCCATACACCGACTTGTTCTCGCGCCAGACGCGCTCGATCGTGGCCGACAGCGCCTCGTCGCGATGCCAGCGCGCCGGCCGCGTCTCGGGCGCCGCCTCGCGGGCCTTGTGCAGGTGGTAGGTCTCGTTCGCCTGCCGCAGCTCGCGGTTCTCCTTCTCGAGCTGCTTCAGTCGCGCTTTGTCGTCGGTCGCGCCGCCCACTGCGACGAATACTCGGACTGGTGCTCCGCAGCACTTCGTGTTCCCCTTCCTCGCCCACGCGCTGGGCACCTTCGGCGGCGCGACCTTGGCCTGCGGGCTGGCGCCGCAGCGAAGTGCCGGGCCGGCCTGGGCGGTGGGCGTGCTGTTCCTGCTGGGCGGGATCGCAGCGGCGACAATGCTGCCAGCGCCCGCGTGGTTCCTCGCCATCGACCTGCTGCTGGCCTACCTGCCCGCGGCGTGGCTCGGGCTGCGCCTCGCCCGCCGGCTCCGGCCGGCGAGCTAACACCTGAGTTAAGCCGCGCCGCGAAGCGGCGTCGGCTTGGACGAATGGCTAGCGGCCAAGCCTTGCAGCTTTGCGAACCGGCGCTTTGCGATCAGATGCGTGGCTAGCTGTGGAGTTTCAACAGGTTGTTTTGCCCGAACGGCAAACGACTGATGGGTGGGCGACCGCCGAGTGCGCTGTGTGGGCGGTGACAGTTGTAGTGATGCAGCCAGTCCCGCAGCGCCTCGCGGCGCTGCTGCGACGTGGCATAGCTCGCGGCATACGCCCATTCGCGCAGGCAGGTCTGGATGAACCGCTCGGCCTTGCCATTGGTCTGCGGGGTGTACGGCCGGGTGCGCAGGTGGCGCACGCCCAGCCGCCGGCAGGCGGCCGCGAACGCCTTGGACTGGTAAGCCGACCCGTTGTCGGTCATCACCCGCTGCACCTTGATGCCGCAGGCGCGGTAGTGCGCCACCACCTGTTCCAGGAACGCCACCGCGCTGTCCTGGCGCTCGTCCTCGGCCATCGTCACCAGCGACGTGCGCGAATGGTCGTCGATCGCGACGTGCGCGAACTCCCAGCCGATGCCACGGCTGCGGTGAGTGCGATGCCCGGTGACCCGATGCCCGGGCGCGCCAATCCGCCCCAGTTTCTTGGTATCGATGTGGACCAGCTCGACCGGCGCTTGGCGCTCGTAGCGCACCACCGGCGCCTGCGGCTCCAGCTCGCGCCAGCGACTCAGCCCGGCCCGGCGCAGCACGCGTGACACCGTCGCGACCGAAAGCCCGAGGGTCTGCGCGATCAGTCGCCCGCAACGGCGCTGCCGGCGCAGCGCTTCGATCTGCGCGCGCCGCTCGGCCCCGATCGCCCGTGGACTCGAGTGCGGCCGGCTGCTGCGGTCGTGCAGGCCTTCGCCGTCGCGAAAGCGGCGCCACCACTTCCGGACCGTCGTTTCCGACAGGCCCATCGCCTGGGCGACTTCGGCCACGCGTTGTCCAGCCTGCAGGCGGCCGATCAGCACCTCTCGACCCTTCACGGTCAGGCGCGCATTCTTGTGCATGGTTGTTCCCCTCGCGGATGGAAGCTGGGTGTTTGGCGACATCAGCTTCGCCCTCCGGCCAGAGGGGAACAACCTCTTGAAACATCACAGCTAGACGGCAAGGCAACCGTCTTCCGATACCTCACCCCGGAGGCCGCATGGAAAAGTGGGTTGGCTATGCCATCGTCTCGATGCTCTTCGCGGGTTTCACCTCGGTCATCGCCAAGATGGGCCTGCAGGGCATCTCGGGCGAACTGGGCCTCGCGGTGCGCACCGTCTTCGTCGCCGTGTTCGTGCTCGGCTTCGCCGCGGTCTTCGTGGAGACGAAGGAACTCGGCGCCCTCGATGCCCGCAACCTGTTCTGGCTCGGCGCCTCGGGGGTGACCACGGCGGTGTCCTGGGTCTTCTACTACAAGGCGCTGAAGGACGGCGAGGTCTCGACCGTGGCGCTGATCGACAAGGGCAGCTTCATCGTCGCCGTGCTGCTGGCCTGGCTGCTGCTCAAGGAGCAGATCACGCCGCGGGTGCTGCTCGGCTGCCTTTTGATCGGTGCCGGGCTCTTCGTCGTCGCCCACCGGCCCTCGGGCTGAAAACGCCGCCTCAGCCCGCACCGCCGGGGCGCCGGGCCGTGGCCTGCCGGCTGGCGGCGGCCTGCTTCACCCGGCGCAGGGCCTCGGCCACCGCCGACTCGCCTTCGATGATGGTGCCGGTGGCATAGCCGTCGGCCACCTCGCCCTCGCCCTGCAGGTGGCTCGGCAGGTCCTGCTCGCGCAGGCCGCGCACTGGGGTGCCGGGCAGACGCACGTCGGGGGCGATGCCCACGGCCTGGATGGAACGTCCGGCAGGGGTGTAGTAGCGGGCGGTGGTGAGCTTCACCGCATCGCCATTGCCGAGGTCGACCACGGTCTGTACCGAGCCCTTGCCGAAGCTGCGGGCGCCGAGCAGCAGGGCGCGGCGCTGGTCGCGCAGGGCGCCGGCCACCACTTCCGCCGAGCTTGCCGTGCCGACGTCGAGCAGCACGGCCATCGGGGCGCCGCCGAGCAGGTCGCCGGGAGTGGCGCGGTAGAGGGTGTTGGCCACCGGGGTGCGGCCGCGGGTGCTGACGATGGGGCCTTCCTCGAGGAAGAGGTCGGCGGTGGCCACGGCGGTGGTGAGCAGGCCGCCGGGGTTGTTGCGCAGGTCGAGCACCAGGCCGGCGAGCGGGCCGCCGGACTCGCGGGCGAGGCGCTCGACGGCGCGGCGCGTCTCGTCGGCGGTATCTCCCTCGAAGTAGCGGATGCGAAGGTAGCCGTAGCCGGGTTCGAGCAGGCGGGCATCCACGCTGCCGGCGGCGATGCGCCGCCGCACCAGGGTGTAGTCGCGGGGCTGGGCCTCGCCGGGGCGCAGCACCGAGAGCCGCACGCTGGTGCCGGCGGTGCCGCGCAGGGCCTGGGCCGGCGCCTCGTCGCGGCGGCTGCCCACCGGGCGGCCGTCGATGGCCACGATGACATCGCCGGTGCGCAGGCCGGCCTGCTGCGCCGGGCCACCCTCGATGGCGCCCACCACGCGCAGGCTGCGGTCGGGCCGCACGTCCACCTCGACGCCGATGCCGTCGTACACGCCCTCGATCTCCTCGCGCAGGGCCCCGGCGCTGGTGGCAGGCAGGTAGGCGCTGTGCGGGTCGAGATCGGCGAGCAGGGCGCGGATCGCCGAGCGCATCAGCCGGGCATCGTCGATCGGATCGACATAGCCCTGCTGGATGGTGCGGAACACCTCGACGAAGCGGCGGATCTCCTCCAGCGGCACGGCCGGCGAGTCCGGCACGGCAAGCGGCGGCTCGGGATTGACCGGCGGCGTGGCGGCCACGGGCAAAGCCGCCGCGAGGCCGGCGGCGGCGATCAGGAGCGGGAGATGGGCGAGGGGGGAGAGGCGCATGGCGGGCCCGGTTGGACGGGCCATTATCCCGCCGTCGCGGGCCGCGGTGTGCAGGCCGCGTCTCGCCGCGGGGCTGCCGTTCAGCGCCACCAGCCGCGCGGATCGACGGGCCTGCCGTCGCGGCGCAGCTCGAAGTAGAGCGAAGGCTCGCCCTGCCCGCCCGAGCTGCCGGCGCGGGCCAGCACCTCGCCCTGCTGCACCCAGTCGCCCACTCCGCGCACCAGGGCGTCGTTGTTGGCATACAGGCTCATCCAGCCGCCGCCGTGGTCGAGGATCAGCAGCAGGCCGTAGCCGCGCAGCCAGTCGGCATAGGCCACCCGGCCCGGGGCCACGGCACGTACCGGGCTGCCGCGCGGCACGGAAAAGCGCAGGCCCTCGCTGGCCTGGCCGCCGGGTTGCGGGCTGCCGAAGCGCTGGAGCACGCGGGCGCCGGCCACCGGCAGTGGCAACTGCCCGCGACGGGTGGCGAAGGGACGGTCGTCGCCGAGCTGCCTGGGGATGTCGGACAGGGCATCGCGCAGTTCGGCGAGCAGGGCCTCGACGGCGCGCTGGTCGCGGCCCAGGGCGGCCAGCCGTGCCTCGCCATCGCGGAAACGGGCCTCGAGCCCGGCCAGGGTGGCGCGCCGGGCATCGCGCTCGGCGGCGAGGGCCCGGCTGGCCTCGGCAGCAGCGGCGGCGGCGGCCGCTGCCTCGGCGCGGCGCTCGCGCACCTCGGCCGCCAGCAGGGCCAGGGCCTCCATCTCGGCGAGCAGGGCGCGCACCCGGCGCTCGCGGTCGGCCTGCACGTAGCGGTGGTAGGCCAGCGCGCGCACCATCGCCCCCACCTGGTCCTGGGCCAGCAGCAGCTTGAGCTGCTCGTGCCGGCCGGCGGCATAGGCCGCCCGCACCAGGCGGGCCAGTGCCTCGCGCTGGGTGGCGAGCGACGCGGCCACGGCGGCCTGCTCGGCTTCCTTGGCCGCCAGCTCGGCCTCCCGGGCCCGCTGCTCGGCCTCGGCCGCGGCGAGCGCGGCATCGGCGCGGGCCACGGCGGTGTCGGCCTCGCGCAGGGCGGCCAAGGCTTCGCTGCGCTCGGCTTCGGCGCGGCGCTGCTCGGCAGCCAGGGCCACGACACGGCGCTTCAGTTCGGCGAGCTGGCGCTCCAGCTCCGCCTCGCGGGCGGCACGGGCCGGATCGGCCGGCTGGGCGAAGGCCGGGGCGGCAAGCAGCGCCGCCAGCAGGGCCAGTCCCGCCGCCAGCCGCGAGGCCCCCGCCATCAGGCAGGCAGCAGCAGGCTCTGGCCGCTCATCGCCGCTGGCTTCGGCAGGCCGAGCAGCTCGAGCACGGTGGGCGCGATGTCGCGCAGGGCGCCACCATCGCGCAGGCGCCGGCCGGGGCCGCCGAGGTAGACGAAAGGCACCGGGCCCACGGTGTGCGCGGTATGCGGCTGGCCGGTCTCCGGGTCGCGCATCAGCTCGAGGTTGCCATGGTCGGCGGTGACCAGCATGGCCCCGCCCACCGCCTCGATCGCCTCGCGCAGCCGGCCCAGGGCGGCATCCACCGCCTCGGCGGCCTTGATCGCCGCAACGAGGTCGCCGGTATGGCCCACCATGTCCGGGTTGGCGATGTTGCAGGCGATGAAGGCATAGCCGCCATGCCGGATCGCCTCGACGAGACGGTCGGTCACTTCCGGGCAGCTCATCTCCGGCTTCAAGTCGTAGGTGGCCACCTTCGGCGAGGGCACCAGGATGCGCGTCTCGCCGGGATATTCCTGCTCGCGCCCGCCGCTGAAGAAGAAGGTGACGTGGGCGTACTTCTCGGTCTCGGCGATGCGCAGCTGGGTAAGCCCCGCGGCAGACACCACCTCGCCCAGGGTGTCGCGCAGGTCCTCGGGCGGGAAGGCCACCCCGGCCGGCAGGCCGGCGGCGTACTCGGCCATGCCGACGAAGCGCGAAAGCGCGATCGGCCGCGGACGGGCGAAGCCCTCGAAGCCGGGCACGGTGAAGGCGGTGGTGAGCTGGCGGGCGCGGTCGGCGCGGAAGTTGAAGAACACCACGGCATCGCCATCGCGCATCGGCTGGGCGCCCTCGATGACCGTGGGCTTCACGAACTCGTCGCTCTCGCCGCGGGCGTAGGCCGCCTCGAGGGCCGCGAGGCCGTCGGCCGCCGCGAACGGGGCATGGGCATCGGTGATGGCGCGGTAGGCGGCCTCGATCCGCTCCCAGCGCTGGTCGCGGTCCATGGCGTAGTAGCGGCCGCAGACGCTGGCGAGCCGGGCATTGCCTGCCCTGGCGCAGGCCTCCGCCAGGGCCCGCAGCGAGGGGGCGGCCGACTTCGGCGGCATGTCGCGGCCGTCGAGGAAGGCATGCACCGCCACCCGCGGCAGGCCCTCGCGCCGTGCCAGCTCGATCAGGGCGAACAGGTGCGCCTCGTGCGAATGCACGCCGCCCGGCGAGAGCAGGCCCATCAGGTGCAGGGTGCCGCCGGCCTCGCGGGCGGCATGGCAGGCGGCCAGGAACTCGGCATTGGTGAAGAAGCTGCCATCCTCGATGGCGGCATCCACCCGGGTCAGGTCCTGGTAGACGATGCGGCCGGCGCCGATGTTCATGTGCCCGACCTCGGAATTGCCCATCTGCCCGTCCGGCAGGCCGACATGGCGGCCCTCGGTGTGGACGAGGGTATGCGGGCAGTCGGCCAGCAGGCGCCGCCAGTGCGGCAGCTCGGCAAGGGCGATGGCATTGTCCGCCGGGTCCTCGCGATGGCCCCAGCCATCGAGGATGAGCAGCAGGACGGGTTTGGGCGGCACGGCCATGACGGAGGCACCAGTGACGAACGGGAGACGACAAGTCTAGCGGCCGGGGCGCAGGATGGTGCCCGACGCCACCCGAATGCCCGGAGCACCGCCATGCCTGCCCCGTCCCGTCGCCCGCATCCACGCTCCCGCCGCAGCCTGCGCCTCGCCCCGACGCTCGGCCTCCTGCTGGCCGCCGGCCTCGCCCTGGCCGAGGCCCCGCGCAACGAATCGAAGGTCTTCGGCGCCCTCAATGCCGAGGCCGGGGTGGAATACGGCAGCCTGTCCACCGTGAACGGCGGCATCACCGTGCAGGCCGGGGCGCGGGTGCGCGGCGCCGAGACGGTGAATGGCGGCATCAGCCTCGGCGAGGGCGCCGAGGTGGGCAAGGCCGAGACGGTGAACGGCGGCATCACCCTGGCCAACCGCGTGCGCCTCGGCCAGGCCGAGACGGTGAACGGCGGCATCCGCATCGGCGAGGCCTGCGAGATCGACGGCTCGGTGGAGACGGTGAACGGCGGCATCCGCATCGGCCAGGGCAGCCGCGTGGGCCGCAACGCCGACACGGTGAACGGCGCCATCACCCTCGAGGGCGCGGTGGTGCGCGGCCGGGTGCGCACGGTGAACGGCGACATCCTGCTCGACAAGGGCGCCGAGGCCGGCTCGATCCAGGTCGAGAAGCCGAACCGCGGCTGGTGGAACTGGGGCACCGAGACCCTGCCGCGGGTGGTGATCGGCCGCGACGCCAGGGTGCACGGGCCGATGGTGTTCGAACGCGAGGTGCGCCTGTTCGTGCATGCCAGCGCCCGCATCGGCGAGGTGCAGGGCGCCACGCCGGTGCGCTACGAAGGCGACGAAGCGCCGCTCTGATCCATGCGGCGCTGCGGCAGGGCAAGCGCCGCCGCGGCGCCTACAATCGGGCCACGTTCCCTGAAGGATGGCCCGAGATGCGCCTGATTCCCTTCGCAGGCCTCGTCCTGCTCTCCGCCGCCGCGCTGGCGGCACCGGTACCGCCGGTGGATGGCAGCACCCACCGCCACGGCTTCGGCCCCGAGATCTCGGCCGAGGACTTCCGCGCCCATGTCGAGGTGCTGGCCAGCGACGAGTTCGCCGGCCGCGCGCCCGGCAGCGTGGGCGAGACCAGGACCGTGGCCTACCTCGTCGAGCAGCTGAAGCGCCTCGGCCTCAAGCCCGGCAACGGCGAGGCCTATACCCAGGACGTGCCGATGGTGGAGACCAAGGCCGACTTCGAGGCCAGCCGGCTCTCGCTCGCCACGCCCAAGCGCAGCCTCGCCCCGGCCCTCGGCCCGGAGGCCGTGGTGGGCACCCGCAGCGGCCAGGCCTCGGTCACGATCGAGGACAGCGAGCTCGTGTTCGTCGGCTATGGCGTGAACGCGCCGGAACTCGGCTGGAACGACTACGAAGGCCTCGACGTGAAGGGCAAGACCGTGGTCATGCTGATCAACGACCCGGGCTTCCATGTCGGCGACGAGACCCTGTTCGGCGGCAGGCGCATGACCTACTACGGCCGCTGGACCTACAAGTACGAGGAAGCGGCCCGCCAGGGCGCTGCGGCGGCGCTGATCATCCACGACGATGCCGGTGCCGCCTACCCCTGGGAAGTGGTGCAGAACAGCTGGGGCGGCCCGCAGTTCGACCTGCCCCCGAGCGAGGACCCGGAGCCGCGCCTGCCGGCCCAGGGCTGGATCAACGACGCCACCGCCCGCGCCCTGTTCGCCGACGCCGGCCTCGATTTCGAGGCCCTGCGCGCCGCCGCCAGCCGCCCCGGCTTCCGCGCCGTGCCACTCGAGGCCCGCCTCTCGCTCACGCTCGAGAGCAGCACCCGCAGCGGCACCTCGCAGAACGTGGTGGCGGTACTGCCCGGCAGCACCCGCCCGGACGAAGCCATCGTCTACCTCGCCCACTGGGACCACCTCGGCCGCAATTTCTCCGGCCTCGGCGACCGCATCTTCAATGGCGCGGTGGACAACGCCACCGGCGTGGCCGGCGTGCTGGAGATCGCCGAGCTGTTCACCACCCTCAAGACCCCGCCCGAGCGCAGCGTGGTGTTCCTGTTCGTCACCCTCGAGGAATCCGGCCTGCTCGGCTCGAAGTACTACGCCGCCCACCCGCTGGTACCGCTGGAGAAGACCGTGGCGGCGATCAACCTCGATGCCATGAGCGTGATCGGCCCCACCCGCGACCTCGTGGTGATCGGCCTCGGCAATTCCGAACTCGACGACCTCGCCCGCCGCTTCGCCAAGACCCAGGGCCGCGTGCTGGTGGAGGAGAGCGCCCCGCAGAACGGCTACTTCTTCCGCTCCGACCACTTCAACTTCGCCAAGGCCGGCGTGCCGGCGCTGTACGCCAAGGGCGGCGTGGACCATGTGGAGAAGGGCAGCGAGTACGGCCTTGCCTGGCAGGCCGACTACGTGGCGAACCGCTACCACAAGGTGGGCGACAACTTCGACCCCGCCTGGGACCTTCGCGGCGTGGTGCAGGACCTGCAGCTGCTGTTCGCGGTGGGCCACACGCTGGCGACCAGCGAGGCCTGGCCGAACTACGTGGAGGGCAATGCCTTCCGCAAGACGGAGCAGCGCGGGCGGTTCTGAGCGCGGTAGCGGGGCGGGGAGCGCCTGCCTTGTGCTGACGGGCGTCTCGGCTGGCGGGCCTGCCCGCGGCATGCGGCAGTTGGTCGAGAAGCGCCTGCCTTCGCGGCGCTCCGGGTGTTTCGCCGCGAGCCGCGACGCCGCGGGTGGCGTTTCGCGGCAAGCGAGCCATGGATGGCGAGCGCCCGAGTCGGGGCAGGACTGCCCCGACCGAGGGAAGAGCGAAATGCCGCACGCGGCAGGCAGGCTCGCCAGCCACGACCGCCGTCCGCACGAGGCAGGCGCTCCAGAGAAGGGCCGCACGCGGCAGGCAGGCTCGCCAGCGACGACCACCGCCCGCGACGCTACCGCCCCAGCGCCTCCCGCAGCGCCGCCGCCGTGCCCGCCACGTCCTCCATCATCGGCATGTGCCCGCAGCCCGGCAGCAGCACGGTGCGCGAGTCGGCAAGGCCGGCGGCGTAGGCAGCGGCGGCGCTCGGGTCGATCACCCGGTCGCCCTCGCACCACAGCAGCAGGGTAGGAGCGCGGATCTGCCCCAGCAGGGGCTGCACGGCGAAGCGCTCCTCGCCGCGCAGGCGGGCCAGCACCGCCAGCTCGAAGTCGCGGTCGGCGATGCGGCGGCGGATGAAGGCGCGGTCTACCGGCCAGGGCACGAAGGGCGGGTCGGCGAAGACCAGGCCGAGGTAGCGGTCGAGGCTGGCGCGATCCTCCACCGCGAAGGGATGCCCGCCCGCGAGCACGGCGCGACCGAAGGCGTTCTCCTCGAAGGGCACGCCAGCGGCGGAGACGAGGGCGAGGCGCCGTATCTTCTCCGGCCGGGTGGCGGCCACCAGGGCGGCGATATGCCCCCCCATCGAATGGCCCACGAGCAGCTCGGGCGGGCGCGGCAGGGTGTCGAGCCAGGCGGCGATGCGCCCGGCCTGGGCGCGCACGCCGTAGTCGGCCCCCGGCAGGCGCTGGCTTTCGCCCCAGCCGGCCAGGTCCGGAGCGACGAGGCGGTACTCGCCGGAGAGTGCCGCCATCAGCGGCAGCCAGTTCTCCTTGCTGCCGGTGAAGCCGTGCAGCAGCACCACCAGCGGCGCCGACTCCGGCCCGGCCTCGAGCTGCACGAGGCGCTGCCCCTCCACCTCGACCGTCCGCTCGCTGGCCCCGGCCTGCCAGCGCTGCACCGCCACGTAGGCGGCCAGCGCCCACTCCGGCTTCCAGGCGAGGAGGCCGATCACCAGCAGCAGGTCGAGGCCCAGCGAGAGCCACACGATCCGCCGCCAGCGCCTGCGGCGCGCATCGCTGCGCGGCTCCCCCGCCAGGCGCTGCGCCGCAGCCATGGCTCAGGGCGCCCTGGCGTCGAGCAGGGCCTGCACGCTGGCGCGGGTGATCGGGTGGTAGCCCGGCGCGGCCTGCTGGAACACCTGGCGGGCGAAGACGCGGTCGCCCTCCGACTGCTCGGCCAGCGCCCGGTAGATCGGCAGGATCAGCTTGCGCCGCCCCACCTTGCGCAGGAACTGCGCCAGCGCCGGCCGCGCCTCGAAGTAGCCGGCACGCACCGTGATCGGATACCAGCGCTGGGCGATCTCGCCATTGGCGGTGCCGGTGAGGCGGAAGGCGCCGTCGATCTCCAGCAGCTGCTGGGCGCTGATGTCGGCCGGCAGCCCCTCGAGGAAGTGCACCCACTCCTGGGTGATCCAGCGCGAGGTGTCGATGCCGCGGGCCGTGGTCTGGCCCTCGAGCCAGCGCGTACGCGCGGCGTCCACGGCCTCGAGACGGGCCGAGGTGGCCGGCACTGCGGTATCGGGCAGGCCGGGGCCGGCGATCCACGCCGCCACCTCCGCGTCGCTGACCTTGCCCGGATGCTTCGCCAGCAGCTCGCGGCGCAGGAAGGCGAGGAAATCGTCGGTGGTCACGCTCTTGAAGGCGTGCTCGTCGAACCACTTGCGCAGGAAGGGGTCGAACACCTCGCGGCCGAAGCGCTGCTCGAGGAAGATCAGGAACCACTGGCCCTTGATGTAGGCCACGTCATTGGTGGCGTCCTCCGGGTCGCCTCCCGGCGTGGCCGGCAGGGCCAGCACCTGGCGCTCGGGGGGCAGGCTGCGCAGCGCCTCGCGCAGCCCGGCCTGGGCCACCACGTTCTCCATCGCGGCCTGCTCGGCGCCGAACACCTGCTCGACGATGCGGTTCTCGACGTAGCTGGTGAAGCCCTCGTTCAACCAGAAGTCCTTCCAGCTGGCATTGGTGACCAGGTTGCCCGACCAGGAATGCGCCAGTTCATGGGCGATCAGCGAGACCAGCGACTTGTCGCCGACGATGACCGTGGGAGTGATGAAGGAAAGCCGCGGGTTCTCCATGCCGCCGTAGGGGAAGCTGGCGGGCAGGATCAGGAGGTCGTAGCGCTCCCAGCGGTAGGGGCCGTAGAGCGCCTCGGTGGCCGCGATCATCGCCTCGGTGTCGGCGAACTCGGCCACGGCCCTGTCGAGCACCGGGGCCTCGGCCCAGATACCGGCGCGCGGCGAGAGCGGCTTGAAGCGGAAATCGCCCACCGCGATCGCGAGCAGGTAGCTCGGGATCGGCTGCGGCATGCGGAAGCGGTAGTCGCCGGTGGGCTGGGCGTCCGGGCGGTTGTCGGCGCTCATCAGCGCCATCAGCCCGGCCGGGGTGCGCACCCGCGCGCTGTAGGTGAAGCGTACCGAGGGCGTGTCCTGCAGCGGCACCCAGCTGCGGGCATGGATGGCCTGCGACTGGCTGAACAGCAGCGGCTGCCTGCCGGTGGCGGTGAGCGCAGGCGGCATCCACTGCAGGCCCGAGGCCTCGGGCGAGGTGCGGTAGCGGATGCGCACCGCCTCCACCCGCCCCGGCAGGGAGATCACGAGGCGGCGGCCGAGGATCTCGTCCGGCTCGCCGAGGGTGAAGGCAGCACGCTGCCAGCGGCCCTCGCCCACCCGGGCCTGCACCCGCTCGATGGCAAGATCGCGGGTGTCGAGCACCAGCTCCGCCGGGCCGGTGGCCTTCGGATCGGCCCAGGCCAGGGTGTGCACCACCTCGCCCTGCAGGGTGCGGGTGGCGAAGTCCACCCGCAGGTCGAGGGCCATGTCGGTGATCCGCACCAGCTGCGGCTGGGCATGGCTGTGTTCATCATCGGCCCGGGAACTGGCCAGGGCCACGGTGGCAAAGGCAGAGAGGGCAAGGGCGAAGAGCAGGCGCATCGGGCGGTCCAAACAGGGGCCGGGCAGCATTTGAGTCTACTCAAACGCGGTGCGGTTCCGGCGGGAGAGAGTGGGCGCATGCCCCCGCCCCTGCCGCCGACGTTCCAGGACAGCGCCCAGCTGGACCACTTTCTCTCCCGCCTTGCCTCGGGACTGGAGGTGATGCCCCATGGCCTCGCGGCCTCGGTGGACGTCGCCCATGTCGAACCCGACCCGCGCGCCCTGGCCCAGGTCCCGGGGCAGGCGGCGCGCCGCTTCGCCAGCCTGCCGCTGCGGCGCCATGGCCACCTGCTCGCGGTGGCGATGGCACGCCCCCATGACCTCGAGGCCCTCCAGGGCATTGGCTTCCTCACCGACTGCACGGTGATCCCGCTTGCCGCCGATCCGCAGGCGCTGGAGGCCGCACTGGCGGCGCATTACGACTACCAGGACGACCTCGAGGTGGCCCGCCAGCTCGGCCTCGACCGGGAGCGCGACCCCGAGGCCGTGGCGGCGGCCGACATGGAGCGGCTGGCGGCGCAGGCACCGATCATCCGCATGATCAACGACGCGATCGCCGACGCCGTCTCGCGGCGCGCCTCCGACCTGCATCTCCGCCCGGGCGAGCACGGGACGGAACTGCTGTACCGCATCGATGACGAACTGGTACCGGTACGGCGCTTCCTGCCCGACCTGCTTCCGGCCCTGGTGTCGCGCATCAAGGTGCTGGGCCGGATGAACCTCGCCGAGCACCGCACGGCGCAGGACGGCCGCACCACCTTCGTGCTTCCCGATGGCCGGCCGGTGGACCTGCGCATCTCGGTGCTGCCGAGCATCCACGGCGAAAGCGTGGCGATCCGGCTGCTGGACAGCTCGCAGGGCCTGCGCAGCCTCGACCAGATCGGGCTCTCGCCCACCGACCGCCAGCGCATCGACGACCTCCTGGCCGCCGACCATGGCCTGTTCCTCGTCTGCGGCCCCGCCGGCTTCACCTTCGCCTCGGCCATGCGCAACTTCCTCCGCCACGATCCCGACGTGATCATGGTGGGCGAGATCCGCGACCGGGAGACCGCAGAGATCGCCATCGAGAGCGCCCTGACCGGGCACCTCGTGCTCAGCACCCTGCATACCAATACCGCTGCCACGGCAGTGACCCGCCTGCTCGACCTCGGCGTCGAACCCTACCTGCTGCGGGCCAGTCTGCTCGGCGCCATGTCGCAACGTCTGGTGCGCCGGATCTGCCCGCACTGCAAGGCCAGGACACAGGCCGACCCGCGCATTGCCGGCCTGCTCGGCCTGCCGGCAGACGCCCCTTACTGGAAAGGCCGGGGCTGTGCGGAATGCGAGGGCCTCGGCATGCGCGGGCGCACCGCCGCCTACGAACTGCTCACCGTCTCACCCGGCATCCTGCCGCTGGTCCGGGCGGGCGCGGAAGCCGACCGCATCCATGCCGTGGCGGTGCAGGAAGGCATGGTGCCGCTCACCGCGACCGCGGCGGCAATGGCGGCACGCGGCGAGATCTCGCTGGAGGAGGCCTTCCGCGCCCGCACCGACTGAGCGCGTAGCGGCCGTTCAGGCCTTGCAGCCGGAATGGATGGCGCAGATGCCGGCCGAGAGATTGCGGTAGTCGCAGCGCTCGAAGCCGGCCTCGGCCATCATCGCCTTCAACGCCTCCTGCGGCGGATGCTTGCGGATGCTCTCGGCGAGGTACTGGTAGCTGCCGGCATCGTTGGCGATGAGCCGGCCGAGCCGCGGCAGCACCTGGAAGCTATGGAAGTCGTAGAGCGGCCGCAGCCACTCTGGCTTCACTTCGGAGAACTCCAGCACCAGGGCCTTGCCGCCGGGCTTCAGCACCCGGTGCATCTCGCGCAGGGCGCGGGCCTTGTCGGTGACATTGCGCAGGCCAAAAGCGATGGTGACGAGGTCGAAGCTGGCGTCCGGGAAGGGCAGGGCCTCGGCGTTCAGCTGCACCCAGCGCAGGCCGCGCACGAGGCCCCGGTCGGTCATGCGGTCGCGGCCCACCCCGAGCATGGCGGCGTTGATGTCGCCCACCACCACCTCGCCGCTCTCGCCCACCCGCTCGTGCAGCAGGGCGGCGATGTCGCCGGTGCCACCGGCAAGATCGAGGACCCGGTCGCCTTTCGCCACCCCCGAGGTGGCGACGAAATGCCGCTTCCAGAGCCGGTGCACGCCCAGGCTCATCAGGTCGTTCATCAGGTCGTACTTGCCGGCCACCGAGGTGAACACGCCGCGCACCAGGCGGGCCTTCTCGGCCACGGGCACGTCGCGGAAGCCGAAGTGGGTGGTGCCCTCGGGGCGGTTCGTCTCGTCCATCCGCCGATTATGCCGGAGCCGCCCCCCGCCCTGGCCGGGGCCAGCGGCCAGGCTCAGCCGCGCTCGAGCCCGGCCGCCGCCAGGGCCTGCTCGTAGGCGGCCCAGCGCTCGGCCTGCTCACGCCCCAGCCGGTGCAGGTAGTCCCAGGTGTAGAGCCCGGTGGCATGGCCATCGCTGAAGCGCAGCAGCACGGCGTAATGGCCCACCGGCTCCACCGCCTCGATGGCCACCCCGCGCTTGCCCGCCACCAGCACTTTCTGGTCTGGCGAATGCCCCTGCACCTCGGCGCTGGGCGATTCCACCCGCAGGTACTCCGCCGGCAGGCGGAAGGTCTGGCCATCGTCGAAGGCCACTTCCAGCAGCCGCGAGACGCGGTGCAGGGTGATCGCGGTTGGACGGGCGTTCATCGGCGCAACGGGGCCAGGGGCATCGGCAGGACGCGAAGCATGGCCGGAAACGGCGGCCTGCCGCGAGCCCCGCGCCGTGAAGACCGGGCTGAACGCCGCGCGACGGGCGGCTGAATGGACGTGGCGCCGGGCCTTGCCAGCGCCCATGGCGGGCCTATGCTCGGAGGCATCCGCTGCACGAGGAGCCTGCCATGCGCCGCCTGCCGCTCATTGCCGCCCTGCCCGCCCTGCTCGTCGCCCTGCCGGCATCCGCCTTCCAGCAGGTCGAGGTGAAGCTGCCCGCCGCCCTCGCCCAGGTACAGCAGGTCTACATCGCCCCGGCCACGCTCGAGCTGCCCGAGGCCCGGCGCTTCGACCGCCGCGGCGATGGCCCGCGCCCGGTGCTGGAGCGCGATGCCGAGGCCCGGGCCGCCGATCTCGCGGCCGCCCTGCGCCGCGGCTTCGACCGCGGCTTCACCGTGGTCGATGCGCCCGGCCCCGGCGTGCTGGTGGTGCAGCCCACCCTCACCCGCCTCGAGTCCAGCCGGCCGACCATGGCCGACTACCAGCGCGAACCCGGCCTCGGCTTCGAGTCCGTCTACGCCGGCGGCGCCGCGGTGCGCTTCCGCCTGGAGCGCGACGGGCAGGAGGTGGCCGTGCTGGAGGACCGCTACATGGGCAGCTTCAGCGATGGCGTGCCGCGGGTGGGCATCTGGCAGGACACCGACCGCGCCTTCTCGCAGTGGGCACGCCGGCTGCCGGCCTGGGTGGCGCAGCCGCGCACCGCAGGGCGCTGAACGCCTCCGTCCTCATCCTTCGCCGAAGGCCCGGCCCCGCCGGGCCTTCGGCGTTCAGGGCTTGCGCCGCGCCCGCGGATGGGCGCTGTCGTACACCTTCGCCAGATGCTGGAAATCGAGGTGGGTGTAGATCTGGGTGGTGGCGATGTTGGCGTGGCCCAGCAGTTCCTGCACGCCGCGCAGGTCGCCGGAACTCTCCAGCACGTGGCTGGCGAAACTGTGGCGCAGCAGGTGCGGATGCACGCGCTTCCACACGCCCTGGCGCATCGCCAGCTCGCGCACCCGCTTCTGCACGGCGCGCGGGCTGATCGGCGCGCCGCCGCGGCCCGGGAACACCGGCCGTGCCGCGGCCTCGGGGCCGGGCACGGTCGCCAGGGCCTCGGCCCGCCACGCGGCCAGGGCCGCGCGCGCGTGGCGCCCCACCGGCACGATGCGGGTCTTGCGGCCCTTGCCCAGCACCCGCACTTCGCCGCCGTCGAGGTCGAGGTCGCCCCAGCGCAGGGCGCAGAGCTCCGAGACGCGCAGGCCCGAAGAATAGAAGAGTTCCAGCATCGCCCGGTCGCGCACCCCGAGCGGCGCTGCCGTCGGCACTTCGACGAGCTGGCCCATCTCATCGACGTCCAGCACCTGCGGCAGCTTGCGCGGCGCCCTCGGGCCACGCAGGCCGGCGGCGGGATCGGCGGCGAGATGGCCATGCTTCAGAAGCCAGCGGAACAGGGCGCGGCAGGCCGAGAGCCGGCGCTGCACGCTGGCCGGCGCAAGGCCGCGGGCGTGCTCGTCGGCGACGAAGCGGCGCAGGGCGAGGCCATCGATGGCGGCCACCGCGGCGAGCCCCTGCGCCTCCAGCCAGGCCGTAAAGGCCGCAAGGTCGCGGCGGTAGGCATCGAGGGTATGCGGCGAGGCCTGTTTCTCCACCGCGAGGTGCTCGAGGAAGGCCGCGATCGCCTCGCCCGGCGCCATGGCGCTCAGTCCGCGCGGTCGAGGGCGGTGGCCAGGGCCTCGGCCATCATCCGCAGGAACAGGGTGCCCATGCCAGGGTAGAAGCGATTGGCATCGGAACTGCCCACGGCCACGAGGCCCCGGCCGGGCAGGGGCAGCAGCACGCAGGAGGCCACGCCGGCAGCCGCCCCGCCGAACAGCAGGGCGCCACGCTCCGGATCGGGCCGGCCGCAGTAGGGCTCGCCCCCGGCCACCAGCGGACGAAGGGCGGCAAACCGCGGATCGGCCTCCGGCAGCACCTGCAGCCAGGGGGCCGCCTCGAGCCCGACGGGCGCGGCATGCAGCAGTACCCGCACCTGCTCGCCGGCGAAATCCTCGCCGAGCACCGCCACCAGGGTGCGCAGGGTGTCGGGCACGCTGCGGGCCCGCATCAGGGCCAGGGTGAGCTGGTGGGTACGCACCGCGAGCCGCTCGTTTTCCTGCGCGTTCAGCGAGAGCTCGTGCAGCCGCCGGGTGAGTTCGCGGTTCTTCTCGCGCAGCACCTCGAGCTGGTAGCCGGCCAGCGAGGCGCTGCCCCCCTGGTCCTTCGGCACCACCAGGAGAAGGGCGAGATCGGGATGCTGCTCGAGGAAGCGCGGATGGCGGCGCAGCCAGTTGGCGACTTCCGCGGCCTCGAGCCGCGCACTGCGTTCCTCAGCCATCGATCCACTCTCCTTCGAAGACGAACGCGGCCGGGCCGCGCATGAACACCGGGTGGCCCTCGCCGGCCCAGTCGATGTGCAGGCTGCCGCCGGGCAGATCGATGCGCACCGACGGGCCGACCCGCCCCTGCCGCGCCAGCACCGCCACCGCGGCGCAGGCGCCGCTGCCACAGGCCAGGGTCTCGCCGACCCCGCGTTCGAAGACCCGGAGGCCGAGGTGATCGGGGCCGTGCACCTCGGCGAAGCCCACGTTCACCCCCTCGGGGAACAGGCCGCTGGCCTGCAGGGCCGGGCCGAGCCGGGCCACCTCGGTGGCAGCGAGATCCTGTACCTCGAGCACGGCATGCGGGTTGCCCATCGACACCGCGCCAAAGGCAAGATCGCCGGCGGCGGTGCGCGCCACGTAGCGCAGCCGCGCATCCGGCACGGCGAGCGGGACCGCTCCGGGGCGGAAATCGGGCACTGCCATGGCAAGACGCACCGTGCCATCGTCCAGGCATTCCACCTCGATGCGCCCGGCGGGACTGCCCATCGCGAAGCGCGCGCCGGCCGCCGCCCCGTCGCGGCGCAGCCAGGCGGCCACGCAGCGGGCGCCGTTGCCGCACTGCCCGGCGGCGCTGCCATCGGCATTCCAGATCCGGTAGTCGGCCACGAGTCCGGGAGCCGAGGGCGGCTCGATGGTGAGCAGCTGGTCGCAGCCGATGCCGAAATGGCGGTCGGCCATGCGCGCCACCTCGCCGGCACCGGGCGGCGGGCTGCCATCGCGCAGGTCGAGCAGCACGAAATCGTTGCCGGCCCCCTGCATCTTGCTGAAGCGCCGGCGCCGCGGCGCCGTGGCGCTCATGCCAACGCGGCCTCGGCCTTCGGCGAAGGGCGCACGAGATCGCCCTTGTTGCCGCAGGCGGCAAGAAGCAGCAGCGTGGCGGCGATGAGGACGAGGGCGAGGCAGGGACGCTTCATGGCAGCAGGCGGGCCGGGCGGAGGCCGGTCGGGAAATGCTCCCGAGTATAGCCACGGCATGGCACCGGCGATGAATACGTTTGCGCCTCGCCAGCCGGCACGGGCAGCCGCTCATGCGAAGGATTAGGCTGGCGGGCCACGGTACCGCCGATGCCCCGCGCCTTGCTTCCGATGACCCAGGACGCCTCCCTCTTCGTGCTCTTCGGCGCCACCGGCGATCTTGCCCAGCGCATGCTGCTGCCCTCGCTCTATGCGCTGGAGCGCGACGGCCTGCTGCCAGGACCGCTGCGGCTGCTGGGCACGGCGCGCAGCCCCATGGACGGCGAGGCCTTCCGCGCCCATGTCGCCGAATCGGTGCGCCGTGCCGTGCCGGGGGGCGAACTGCAGGAGGAGGCGCTGTCCCGGCTGCTCGCACGCTGCGACTACCAGCCCGCCTCGGTGGACGATCCCGCCGCGCTCTCCGCCCTCTCCGCCCGCATCGCCGCCCTGCGCGGCGAGGGCGACACCCTGGTGCACCTCTCCACCGCGCCGAAGTTCTACGGCCCGATCTGCCAGGCGCTCTCGGCCGGCGGCGTGGCCGACGCCCGCATGCGGGTGATGCTGGAAAAGCCGATCGGCCACGACCTCGGAAGCTCCATCGCCATCAACGAGGCCGTGGCGCAGGTATTCCGCGAGGCACAGGTGTTCCGCGTCGACCACTACCTCGGCAAGGAGGGGGTGCAGAACCTGCTGGCCCTGCGCTTCGGCAATGCCCTGTTCGAGCCGCTGTGGAACTCGCGCTTCGTCGAGCAGGTGCAGATCACCGTGGCCGAGACGGTGGGCCTCGAGGGCCGCGGCGGCTACTACGACGAGAGCGGCGCCATGCGCGACATGGTGCAGAACCACCTGCTGCAGCTGCTCACCCTGACGGCCATGGAGCCCCCTTCCCACTTCGAACCCTCGGCGGTGCGCAACGAGAAGCTGAAGGTGCTGCGCTCGCTGCGGCCCATCGAAGGCGAGGACGTGGCCACCCACACCGTGGCCGGCCAGTACACCGCCGGCGCCATCGACGGCCGGGCGGTGCCGGGCTATGCCGACGAGCTGGGCCGGAAGAGCCGCACCGAGAGCTTCGTGGCCATCCGCGCCCACATCGACAACTGGCGCTGGAGCGGCGTGCCCTTCTACCTGCGCACCGGCAAGCGCCTGCCGCGCCGCGCCACCGAGATCTTCGTGAAGCTGCGCGCCGTGCCGCACTCGATCTTCGATGGCGAGGGCGCACGGCCGGAGCCGAATGCCCTGCTGATCCGCCTGCAGCCGGAGGAGCGCATCTCGATGATGCTGATGAGCAAGACCCCCGGCCTCGACCGCGGCGGCCTGCGGCTCTCGCAGGTGGCGCTGGACCTCGACCTGCACGATGCCTTCGCCCACGAGCGGCGGCGCATCGCCTACGAACGGCTCTACCTCGACGCCCTGCAGGGCAACGGCACCCTGTTCGTGCGCCGCGACGAGATCGAGGCGGCCTGGACCTGGGTGGACCAGATCCTCGGCGGCTGGACCGCACGCGGCCAGGAGCCGAAGCCCTATCCCGCCGGCACCTGGGGGCCGACGGCGGCACTGGCCCTGCCCGAACGCCATGGCCACAGCTGGCGCGAATGAGCCTCCGGAGTGCCGCGGCATGAGCCCCCTGCCCCTCACCGTGCATGCCGATGCCGAGGCCCTCGCCGGCGCGGTGGCCGCGGCCCTGGCCGAGGCGATCCGCCGCGGCGTGGCGGCGCAGGGCGAGGCCTGGCTGGCCCTGGCCGGCGGCAGCACGCCCTTCGCGGCCTATCGCCGGCTGGCGGCCATGGATCTGCCCTGGTCGCGGGTGCATCTCGTGGCCAGCGACGAGCGCTGGGTGCCTGCCGGGCACGAGCGGCGCAACGAGCGCGCGCTGGCCGAGGCCTTCGCCGCGGCCTTTGGCGTCCGGCTGCACCCGCTGGCGCCGGCCGATGCCGATCCCGCCGCCTTCGCGCCAGGCCATGCCGCCACCCTCGCCACCGCCGAGGCCAGCCTCGCGCCCCTGCATCCGCGCGCCTTCGACGCCGTGCTGCTCGGCATGGGCAGCGATGCCCATTTCGCCTCGCTGTTCCCCAAGGTGACGCCGCCTGCCGCGCTCGATGCCGGTGACCGCAGGCCGGTGGTGGCACTCGTCCCCGACCCGCTGCCGCCCGAGGCTCCCTACCCGCGTGTCTCGCTCACGCTCTCCCGTCTGGTCGCCACGCATGCCCTGCTGCTGATGATCTCCGGTGAGGCCAAGCGCGCCGCGCTGGAATGGGCGCGCACCCGCCCGGCCAGCGAGGCCCCGATCCATGCCCTGCTGGCCGCCGCGCCGGACCTGGCGATCCACTGGAGCCCCTGAATGTCCCTGCATCCCGTCGTCGAGCGCGTCACCGAACGCATCCGCGAACACAGTGCGGAGAGCCGCCGCGCCTACCTCGCCCGCATCGAGGCCGCGCGCCTCGGGGGCACCGCCCGCGCCCGCCTCTCCTGCGGCAACCTGGCCCATGGCTTCGCCGCCTCGGGCGAAGACAAGGACGCGCTGAAGCGGCAGGTGAAGCCGAACCTCGGCATCGTCACCGCGTACAACGACATGCTCTCGGCGCACCAGCCCTTCGCCACCTATCCCGAGCTGATCCGGATGGCCGCGCGCAATGCCGGCGGCACCGCACAGGTGGCCGGCGGCGTGCCGGCGATGTGCGACGGCGTGACCCAGGGCCGCACCGGCATGGAGCTCTCGCTGTGGTCGCGCGACACCATCGCCCAGGCCACCGCCATCGCCCTCTCGCACGACATGTTCGACGCCGCGCTGATGCTGGGCGTCTGCGACAAGATCGTGCCCGGCATGCTGATGGGCGCGCTCGCCTTCGGCCACCTGCCGGTGATCTTCGTGCCGGCCGGCCCCATGCCCTCCGGCCTGCCCAACAAGGAGAAGGCGGCGGTGCGCCAGCGCTATGCCGAGGGCAAGGCCACGCGCGAGGAACTGCTGGCGGCCGAATCGGCGAGCTACCACGCTCCCGGCACCTGCACCTTCTACGGCACCGCCAACTCCAACCAGATGCTGATGGAGGTGATGGGCCTGCACCTGCCGGGCGCGGCTTTCGTCAACCCGGGCACCGCGCTGCGCGACGCCCTCACCGTGGCCGCCACCGAGCAGGCCCTGCGCATCACCGCGCTGGGGCCGGACTGGCGGCCCGTCGGGCATGTGGTCGACGAGAAGGCCATCGTGAATGCCATGGTCGGGCTGGCCGCCACCGGCGGCTCCACCAACCATGCCATCCATCTCGTCGCCATCGCCCGCGCCGCCGGCCTGCGCATCGACTGGGGCGATCTCGATGAACTGTCGCGGGCCACACCGCTGCTGGCCCGCGTCTATCCGAACGGCCAGGCCGACGTGAACCACTTCCATGCCGCCGGCGGCCTTGGCTTCGTGATCCGCGAGCTGCTGCAAGCCGGCCTGCTGCATGGCGACATCAAATGCGTGCATGGCGGCGATCTTTCCCGGCAGGCGCTCGAGCCGCGGCTCGAGGGCACGCGGCTCGTCTGGCACGAGCCGCCACGCGCCAGTGGCGACCTCGACGTCCTGCGCCCGGTGGTCCGGCCCTTCGATGCCGAAGGCGGCCTTCGCCTCCTCACCGGCCGCCTCGGCCGTGCCGTGGTGAAGGTCTCGGCGGTGGCCCCGGAGCACCGGCGCATCACTGCGCCGGCCCGGGTGTTCGAGGACCAGGACGCCCTGCTCGCCGCCTTCAGGGCGGGCCGGCTCGAAGGCGATTTCGTGGCCGTGGTGCGCGGCCAGGGCCCCAGGGCGAATGGCATGCCGGAGCTGCACAAGCTCACGCCGACGCTCGGCCTGCTGCAGGACCGCGGCCAGCGCGTGGCCCTGCTCACCGACGGGCGCATGAGCGGGGCCTCGGGCAAGGTGCTGGCCGCCATCCACCTCGTGCCGGAGGCGGTGGCCGACGGGCCGATCGCGAAACTGCGCGAAGGCGACCTCGTCACCATCGACGCCGAGGCCGCGACCCTCGAGGTGGCGGTGCCGGAGGCCGAGTGGGCGGCCCGCCCGCCCGCCCCCATGGACGTCTCGGGCAACCAGTTCGGCGTAGGCCGCGAGCTGTTCGCGGTATTCCGCGCCGCCGCCGGCAATGCCGAGGAGGGCGCCTGCGCCCTGTTCGGGAGCCAGGGCCCATGAACCCGCACCCCGTCACCGCCACCGCCGCGGCCCCGGCGCTGCAGCGCCCCGCCCTGGTCGCCGACATCGGCGGCACCAATGCCCGCTTCGCCCTCACCGATCTCGCCGCGCCGCGCCCGGCCCTGCACGCGGTGCAGAACCTGCCCTGCGGCGGCTACGCCAGCCTGCAGCACGCCGCCGAGGCCTACCTCGCCGGCATCGGCGTGGCGCCAGTGCAGGCCGCGATCGCCGTGGCCTGCCCGGTGGATGGCGATGCCATCCGCCTCACCAACCGCGCCTGGGCCTTCTCCCGCCGCGAACTGCAGGCCGTGCTCGGCTTCGAGCGCCTCGAAGTGCTGAACGATTTCGGCGCCGTGGCCTGGTCGGTGCCGGCGCTCGCGCCCGGCGACGTAGTGCCGCTGCATGGCGACCCTGCCCTGCCCACGCGCGGCCCGGTGAGCGTGCTCGGCCCCGGCACCGGCCTCGGCGTGGCCCTGCTGGTGGGCGATGCCCGGCGCGGCTGGCAGGTGGTGGAAACCGAAGGCGGGCACGTCAGCTTCGCCCCCATCGGCGAGGAGGAGCAGAAGATCCAGCGCTGGATGAACCAGCGCTTCGGCCGCACCAGCAACGAGCGCCTGCTCTGCGGCGCCGGGCTCTCGCACATCGAAGCCGCCCTGCGCGACCCCGGCACCGGCCCCGGGCCCCTGGGCGAGCGCGCCAGCGTGCTGCGCGACCCCGCCGCCATCGTCGAAGCGGCGCTGGAGGGCCACGACCTCGATGCCCGCCGCACCCTCGCCCGCTTCTGCGCCGTGCTCGGCAGCGTGGCCGGCGATACCGCGCTGATCCATGGGGCGAAGAGTGTGATGATCGCCGGCGGCATCGTGCCGCGCTTCATCCCCTTCCTGCAGGCCAGCGCCTTCCGCGAACGCTTTCTCGCCAAGGGCCGTTTCGCCGCCTACCTCGAGAAAGTCAGCCTGCATGTCATCACCCATCCGCAGCCGGGCCTGCTGGGCGCTGCCTGTGCACTACGGGCGGCAGAATGAGCAGCGAGTGGTGAAGCGAGGAAAGAGGAAAGAGGAAAGAGGGAACAGTGAAGCGGGCATCGACAGGCAGGGGAGTATCGGGGCGATGAACTGGACGACGGAGAAGCGCAATGCGGCGATCGATGCCGTATTCGCCAGGGCGCCGGTGCTGCCGGTGATCGTCATCGAAACCATCGATCAGGCCGTCCCCCTGGCCCGCGCCCTCGTGGCCGGGGGACTGCCGGTGCTGGAGGTCACGCTGCGCACGCCGGCGGCGCTCGAGGCGATGCGGCGCATCGCTGCCGAGGTGCCGGAGGCAGTGCTCGGTGCCGGCACCGTGCTCACGCCGACCGACCTCGACGCCGCGGCGAACGCCGGCTGCACCTTCGCCATCAGCCCTGGGGCAACACCCGCCCTGTATGCCGCCGCCGAGGCCAGCCCGATCGCCTGGCTGCCGGCCGTGGCCACCGCCAGCGAGGTGATGCAGGGCCTTGCCCACGGCCACCAGCGCTTCAAGTTCTTCCCCGCCATGCCCGCGGGCGGCACGGCCACGCTCAAGGCCTTCGCCGGCCCCTTCCCGCAGGCGCGCTTCTGTCCTACCGGCGGCCTCGATGCCGGCAGCGCCCCGGCCTTCCTCGCCCTGCCGAACGTCGGCACCGTGGGCGGCTCGTGGATGCTGCCGAAGGACGCCATCGCCCGCGGCGACTGGGCGCGGATCGAGGCTCTCGCACGCGCGGCCGTGGGCCTGCGCCCGGCCTGAGCGCGCCACCGCCATCCACGGCGCCTTGAGCCCCGCCCCGGCGCGCCGGGGTATCCTCCGGCCGATGGCCCGGAAATCCCGCCCCACTTCCTTCGACATCGCCTACCGCGCCGGGGTCTCGCAGGCCACGGTCTCGCGCGCCCTGCGCGACAGCCCGCTGGTGAGCGAGGAAACGCGCCGGCGCATCCGCCAGATCGCCCGCGAGCTCAACTACAAGGTCGACAAGAACGCCTCCAATCTGCGGCGCCAGAGCGCGGTCACCCTGGCCCTGCTGCTGTTCGAGGACCCGACCCCGAACGACACCCTGATCAACCCCTTCTTCCTCACCATGCTGGGCTCGATCACCCGCGCCTGCGCGCGCCAGGGCTACGACCTTTTGGTGAGCTTCCAGCAGTTCAGCGAAGACTGGCATGCCGACTACCAGGACGCGCACAAGGCCGACGGCCTGATCCTGCTCGGCTACGGCGACTGGCACAGCACCCGTGGCCGCCTGCAGCGCCTCGTGGAGCAAGGCACGCATTTCGTCCGCTGGGGACCGGTGTTCGAGGACCAGCCCGGGGTCTCGATCGGCAGCGACAACCGCCATGGCGGTCAGGTGGTGGGCCGCCACCTCGCCGCCCTCGGCCGCCGCCGCGTGGCCTTCCTCGGCGCCAACCGCCCCACCGCGCCCGAGTTCCGCGACCGCTACCTCGGCCTGTGCGACAGCCTCGCCGAAGCCGGGCTTTGCACCGAGCCGGCCCTGCAGGTGGACGTGGTGGATTCCACCGAGCTCGCCGGCTACGCCGCTGCCCAGGCCCTGTTCGCCCGCGGCGTGGCCTTCGATGCCCTGTTCTGCGCCTCCGACCTGATCGCCATCGGCGCTTTGCGCGCCCTGCTGGAACAGGGGCGCCGCGTGCCCGAGGACGTGGCCGTGGTCGGCTTCGACGACCAGCCGGTGGCGGCTTTCTGCAACCCGCCGCTCACCACCGTGATGCAGGACACCAAGCTCGCCGGCGAGAAACTGGTGAACACCCTGATCCGCGAGATCCGCGGCGAGCCGGTCGAAAGCGAAGTGCTGCTGCCCACCCTGGTGGTGCGGCAGAGCTGCGGCGCCGCCCTCCCCCGCTCCCGCCCCGCCACGTCCAGCCAGGCCCGATGAGCATGAAACCCGCCGCCCTTTGCACCCTCCTCGCCTCCAGCCTGCTGCTCGGCGCCTGCGCCAGCCGTCCGGAGCCCGCCAAGACCGCCGCCACACCTCCGGCCAGCGCGCCCGCCGCGCCCTTCCTCGAACGCAGCCTGCGCCTCGACAATGTGCTGCTGGGCCCGCAGCCGGGCGCCGAAGACTTCGCCGCGGTCCGGGCCCGGGGCATCACCCGGGTGATCAACCTGCGCACGCCCGAGGAGACCGCCACCCTCGGCTTCGATCCCGCCGCTGCCGCTGCATCCGCCGGGCTCGACTACCGCGTGCTGCCGGTGCCGAGCAGCGGCGGCTTCAGCCCCGCGGTGCTGGATGCCTTCAGCGCCGAGATGGCCAAGGGCGGCGAATTGCTGCTGCACTGCGGCACCGGTGCCCGCGCCGGCCAGCTCTATGCCGCCTGGCTGGTGCGCGAGCGCGGCCTCTCGCCGCAGGAGGCGATGCAGCGGGTGGCACCGCTGGGGCTCTGGCCCCTGCCCATGGAACGCCTGCTCGGCCGGCCGCTCGCCATCGACTTTGCCGCGCCGGCCGGCGGGGACGCGCCCCAGCCCTGAGGCGGCTTCGGCTCAGGGCCGACGCATCGCCTCCACCGCCGCGCGCAGCGCCAGGGCGGTGAGCGGCCGCTCGTAGAGATACACCTGCACGCCGTTCGCCGGCACCCGGGCCTCGAAGGCCTCACCCTCGCGCAGCTCCAGCGTGCGGCCCTCCAGGGCCTCGCGCCAGCGCCCCGGCTGCAGGGGACCGGTGAGCCGGAACTCGGCCGCCGCATCGCCCTTGTTCAGCAGCACCAGCGCCGTCTGCGCCACCGCGCCCTGCTCGTACACGCGGTAGAAGGCCGCGCGCTCGCCCTCGAACAGCAGGTTGAGCTGCAGGCCGCGCTGCAGGGCCGGGGTCTGGGCACGCAGCCGGGCGATGCGCCGCAGCGCCTGGTGGATGGGATGTGCCGGCGCGGCGTCGATGCGTGCCTGGCCGAAGTAATTGCGGTTGCCGGCATGCTCGGCGGTGCCGCGCTCGAAGCCGATCTCCGAGCCGTAGTAGACGACCGGGATGCCGCGCACCGTGAACAGCAGGTTGTGGGCATTGATGAAACCGGCATCGTCGGCGTCCAGCCGCGGCATGTCGTGGTTGTCGTGGAAGGTCATCAGCTCGTAGGGGTTGGCATAGGGCCCGCCCTCGAGGAACAGCACCCGCTCGATGGCCTCGAAGCCGGTGCGCGGCCGGCCGAACACCTCACCCATGGCCTTCTGCAGCGGGAAGTCGAGCACGGCGATGCCGCCGTTCTCCGGCCGGGTGAAGGCCCCCAGTACCTCGGGGTCGTAGTCGAAGGCCTCGCCGAACAGGAAGAAGCCCGGGTGCACGGCGCGGATGCGGTCGGTGAAGCGCTTCCAGAACGAATGCGGCATGTGCTTGATGGTGTCCACCCGGAAGGCATCGGCGCCCTCCTCGATCCACTTGAGGTAGGCGGCCACGAAGTACTCCAGCACCGCCGGGTTGTCTTCGTTGAAGTCGGCGAGCTGGGCGATGTCGGGCTTCGTATTGAAGAAGGCGTGCAGCGGCTCTCTGTCCGGGCGCAGGCGCTTCGGATGCAGGTTCTGGTGGTCGGCCAGCAGCCGGCCCTCGGCGTCGAAGAGCTTGCCGAAGTCGTCGCGCTGCGCCGGCGCGCCGAAGGCCGGCGAGCCGTGGTTCAGCACGATGTCGAGCACGGTCTTGAGGCCGCGGGCGCGCAGGCCCTCGGTGAGCTCGCGGAAGCCCAGGCCCTCGCTCGGCCAGTGCTCGTCCACGCGGAAGAAGTTGGTGCCCCAGTAGCCGTGATAGCCGGTCTTGCCGCGATCGGTGAAGTGCCCGCCCCAGACCACCGCCTCGCCGCCGGAGAAGGCCTCGTTGGGGTTCTCGACGATGGGCGAGAGCCAGACCGCGCCGAAGCCCATGTCGCGGATGTAGCCGGCGTTGTCGAGCAGGCCGCGGAAATCACCGCCAAGATAGCCGGCGTTGTCGGTGCGGCCCGGCGGCGCGCCGGGCGTCACCCGGTCGAAAGTGCCGTGGTCCGGCAGGCCCTGTTCGCGCTGGTCGTTCGTAGGATCGCCGTTGACGAAGCGGTCGGTGAGCACGAAATACACCGCATGCTCGGCCATCGGCTCGGTGGTGCCGACGAGGTCCTGGCGCACCGGGCTGCCCGTTTGGGCGGCGACCGGCGCGACGAGCAGGGCGGCGAGCAGCAGGGGCAGCGGGAGCAGGCGCATTCATCGCCTCGTCGGCAGTGAGGGAGCCCCGAGTGTAGCCAGCCCGCGCCGCAGCGCCGCCCCGGGCGGCGCGGGATGCAATCGAATGCAGCGAAGAGCGCCTAGTTCCCCTTCTCCACCCCCAACTGGTCGAGCATGAAGGCGTAGTACTCGGCGGCCTCGGCGAAGCGGCGGAAGCGCCCCGACTTGCCGCCGTGGCCGGCTTCCATGTTGGTGCGGAAGACGAGGAGATTGTCGTCGGTCTTCTTCGCCCGCAGCCGGGCCACGTACTTCGCCGGCTCCCAGTACTGCACCTGCGAATCCCAGAGGCCGGTGCCGACGAACATCGCCGGGTAGGCCTTGGCCTCGATCTGGTCGTAGGGCGAGTAGGAGAGCATGTAGGCGTAGAAATCCTCCTGCTCGGGGTTGCCCCACTCGTCGTACTCGTTGGTAGTGAGCGGGATGCTGGGGTCGAGCATGGTGGTCACCACGTCGACGAAGGGCACCAGCGAGAGCATCACCCGGTACTTCTCCGGCGCCATATTGGCCACCGCGCCCATCAGCAGGCCGCCGGCGCTGCCGCCCATGGCCGCCACCCGGTCCTTCGCCGCGTAGCCGTTCGCCACCAGCCAGTCGGTCACGTCGATGAAGTCGGTGAAGGTGTTCTTCTTGTTGAACAGCTTTCCGTCGTCGTACCAGGCGCGGCCCAGTTCCTGCCCGCCGCGGATGTGGGCCAGGGCATAGACCACGCCGCGGTCGAGCAGCGAGGGCAGCTGCACCGAGAAGCGCGGGTCCTGCGAACTGCCGTAGCTGCCGTAGGCGTACTGCAGCATCGGGGCCGTGCCGTCCTTCGCCAGGCCCTTGCGGTAGACCAGCGAGACCGGGATGCGGGCCTTGCCGTCGCGGGCCGGCACCCAGACGCGCTCGGTGACATAGTTGGCGGGGTCATAGCCCCCCAGCACCGGGTCGCGCTTCAGCAGCCGGCGCTCGCCGGTCTCGACGTTCACCTCGTAGGTGGTGTTCGGGGTGGTGAAGGAGGTGTAGGTGTAGCGCACCCACGGGGTATCGGGCATCGGGTTCATGCCAAGGCCCATGGTGTAGGCCGGCTCGTCGGACTTGACGTACTGGCTCTCGCCGCCGTCCTTGAGGATGCGGATGCGGCGCAGGCCTTCCGAGCGCTCGCCGATGGCCATGAAGCCGTCGAACAGCTCGATGCCCTCGATCAGCACGTCGTCCTTGTGCGGCACCAGCTCGCGCCAGTTCTCGCGGCTGCCGAGCGCGTCCTCGGCCGCGGTCATGATGCGGTAGTTCGGCGCCTGCCAGTTGGTGGTGATGACCCAGCGGCCGGCGTAGTGGTCGGCGTTGTACTCCACGTCGCGCTCGCGCGGGGCGATCACGAAGAACTCGCCGGGCTCGGAAGCCCTGGTGCAGCGCTGCTCCGAGGACACCGTGCTCTGCACGCCAATGCAGATGTACTGCTTCGAGCGGGTGCGGCCGATGCCCATGTAGAAGCTGGTGTCGGCCTCGGTGTAGACGGTCTTGTCCTGCGAGACCGGAGTGCCGATGACATGCGTCTTGACGTGGGTGGTGAGCAGGGTCTTGGGGTCGTTCTCGACGTACCAGATCGTCCGGTTGTCGTCGCCCCAGACGATGTTGGCGCTGGCCCCGGTCACGGCCTCGTCCAGCAGCTCGCCGCTGGCGATGTCCTTGACCTTGATCGTGTACTGGCGGCGGCCGTTGAGGTCTTCGGCCCAGGCCAGCTTCGTGCCATCGGGGCTCACCTCCCAGGTGCCGACCTGGAAGAAGTCCTTGCCGGCGGCCATGGCGTTCTGGTCGAGCAGGATTTCCTCCGGCGCCTCCATCGTGCCCTTGCGGCGGGCCACGATGGGATAGTCCTTCCCGGCCTCGAAGCGCGAGTAGTACCAGTAGCCATCCTCGAAGTAGGGCACGCTGGCATCGTCCTGCTGGATGCGGCCGACGATCTCGTCGTAGAGGCGCTGCTTCAGCGGCGCGAGCGGCGCCAGTACGGCATCGGCGTAGGCGTTCTCGGCCTCGAGATAGGCCAGCATCTCCGGATTGGTGCGCGTATCGTCGCGCAGCCAGTAGTACTCGTCGATGCGCACGGCGCCATGCGGCGCCTTCACCTCGTGCGGGCGCTTCTCCGCCACCGGCGGCGCAGGCAGCGCGGCGGAGGCCAGCGGCGCGGCAAGGCCGGCGGCAAGGGCGAGGCCCAGGGGGGCGAAGGACTGGCGGCGCGGCAGGGCGCGGGCAGGGCGGGGGGACATCGGCATCACTCCGTGAACAGCGTCTTCTTGAGGAAGGTGTAGGCAAGCGCGTTCATGTAGGCGCTCTGGGCATTGTTGGCAGCGCCACCGTGGCCCCCCTCGATGTTCTCGTAGTAGTAGACCGGGTGGCCCATCGACTGCATCAGCGCGAACATCTTGCGGGCGTGGCCGGGGTGCACGCGGTCGTCGCGGGTGGAGGTGGTGAACAGCACCGGCGGATATTTCACGTCCGGCTTCACGTTGTGGTAGGGCGAGAAGCGGCGGATGAACTCCCACTGCGCCGGATCATCCGGGTTGCCGTACTCGGCCATCCACGAGGCACCGGCCAGCAGCTGGTTGTAGCGGCGCATGTCGAGCAGGGGCACCTGGCAGACCACGGCGCCGAACAGCTCCGGGTAGAGCACGGTCATGTTGCCGACCAAAAGGCCGCCGTTGCTGCCGCCCTGGATGCCGAGATGCTTCGGCGAGGTGATGCCGCGCTGGATCAGGTCTTCCGCCACGGCAGCGAAGTCCTCGTAGGCACGCAGGCGGTTCTCCTTCAGCGCCGCCTGGTGCCAGCGCGGGCCGTACTCGCCGCCGCCGCGGATGTTGGCCACCACGTACACCCCGCCCTCGCTGAGCCAGGCACGGCCGACCGCGGCCGAATAGGACGGGGTGAGCGAGATCTCGAAGCCGCCGTAGCCGTAGAGCAGGGTCGGGTTCCTGCCGTTCTTCGGAAGGTCCTTCCGCGCCACCATGAAGTAGGGCACGCGGGTACCATCCTTGCTGGTGGCGAAGTGCTGGCTGATCTCGAGGCCGGTGGCGTCGAAGAAGGCCGGGAGCTGCTTCAGCGGCTCTGGCGCGCGGCCGATGCTGCCCATCATCAGGGTGGTGGGCGTGAGGTAGTCGGTGACGGTGAGGAAATAGTCGTCGCCCTCATCGGCATCCACCGGGGAGAGCGAGACCGTGCCGAAGGCCGGGGCCCCCGCCAGCGGCTCGCGGCTCCAGCGGCCATTGGCGTAGGTGAGCACGTAGAGGCGGTTCTTCACGTCCTCGAGCACGTTGAGCACGAGGTGGTTACGGGTGGGCGACATGCCAGCGAGCGCCGTGGTGGCGCTGGGCTCGAACAGCAGGTCGAAGTCGCGGCCACCGGCCATGAAGTCGTCGAACCTGGTGGCGATCAGCGCGCCCTTGGGATAGGTGCGGCCGCCCACCGTGTAGTCCTCGCGCAGCTCCAGCACCAGCCATTCGCGGTAGACGCTCTTGCTGGCGCTGTTGGGGGCGTCGATCTTCGTGAGGCTGCCATCGGCGCCGCGCAGGTAGAGCTCGTCGTTGTAGAAGGCCAGGGTGCGGCTGACGAAGTCGCGCTCGAAGCCGGGGGTAAGATCGCGGTAGCCGGCGATGTACATGTCATCGGCCTTGCCCTCGTACACCACCTTCGCCTCGGAAAGCGGCGTGCCGCGCCGCCACTCCTTCACGATGCGCGGGTAGCCCGAACGGGTCATCGAGCCGGGCCCGAAATCGGTATAGACATAGACGCTGTCGGCGTCACGCCAGGCCACGCCGCCCTTGGCCTCGGGCAGCACGAAGCCATCCTCGACGAAGCGGCGGCTGGCCATGTCCCATTCGCGTACCACGATGGCATCGGCGCCGCCGCGCGAGAGCGAGACGAGGCAGCGCGCGTAGGCCGGGCGCAGGCAGTTGGCGCCGCGCCACACCCAGTTCATGTTCTCGGCCTGGTTGATGGCGTCGAGGTCGATCAGTACCTCCCAGGCCGGCTCGG
Organism: Silanimonas lenta DSM 16282; assembly: GCF_000429065.1. Lineage (GTDB taxonomy): Bacteria > Pseudomonadota > Gammaproteobacteria > Xanthomonadales > Xanthomonadaceae > Silanimonas > Silanimonas lenta. The sequence goes on from NZ_KE386844.1 coordinate 39,293, forward strand.
GCTTGCGGTACTCCTCCAGCGTGGTGCGCCGCCACAGGCCGGCCGGGTTCTTGGCGTCGCGCCAGAAGTTGTAGAAGTACTCGCCCTGCTTGCTGACGAAGGGAATGCGCGCATTCGAATCGAGGATGGCGAGCAGGTCGGTGCGCAGTGCCTGGAAGCCGGGCTCGGCCTCCAGCAGGGCCGTGGTGGTGGCGTTCTGCTCGCGCACCCAGTCGAGCGGACGCTGGCCTTCCACCTCTTCCAGCCAGAGCCAGGGATCGGCGGGAGCGGGGGCAGGATCGGCGGCGGACAGGGCGCTGGTCATCAGGGCGGCGGCAAGCGTGATCGCGAGGGGGAGGCGGCGGGAACGCATGGGGTCTCCACGGGGGCCGGATGGGAAGGCCCGAGCATACCCCCCGCCCCCTGCCCGGCCCGCATGACCAAAGTCACGGGGCGTTCGCTCCCGCCGCGCGAGGCTCGCGTGGTTCCTCGGGAGACCGCCATGCGCCGCCTTCGCCACGCCGCCCTCACCTTGCTTGCCGCGCTGCTGCTCGGCGCCTGCACCCACGCCCCGGAGCCCCGCCCCATGCCCGCCGATGCCACCCCGCTCGACCTCCCCGCCTTCATGGGCACCTGGCATGTGGTGGCCCACGTGCCCTATTTCTTCGAGAACGGAAAAGTGGCCACACGCGACGTGTACGCCCTGCGCGAGGACGGCCGGGTGGAGAACCTGTTCGTCTTCAGGCGCCGCTTCGACGGGCCCGACCGCACCTGGCGCGGCCTGTCCTCGGTGGTGCCGGGCAGCGGCAACCGGGAATGGAAGGTGCGCTTCGTCTGGCCCTTCTCCACCCGCCTGCAGGTGCTGGAGGTGTCGGAGGATGGCCGCACGGCCCTGCTCGCCACCCCGGACCGGAAACTCGCCTGGATCTTCTCCCGCGAGCCGGTGCTGGAGGACGGAGAGCTTCAGGCCCTGGCGCGCCGGCTCGCCGGACAGGGGGTGGATGCCCATGCCCTGCGCCGTGTGCCGCAGCAGCCGGGGCAGGAGCGCGAACCGATCCTGCGCTGAACGCCACCCTGCCGCCACGGTGGCGGCAGGGCGGGGCGCATGCTATGCCATGCGCATCCGACTGCAAGGAGCCCCGCCATGCTGCCCGCCGCCCGCGCCACCCTGACCGGCCTCATGCTCGCCGCCGCGGGCCTGGCCTTCGCCCAGTCGCCACCGCCGGACGGCTACATCGGCCCGGAACTGGGCGCCGAGCCCGTACCCTCGAAGTCGCGTTCCGGCGGCTGGGGCCCCGGCGGCTGGCAGGGCGGGTGGACCTTCTGCGCCCGTGAGGGCGAGCGCTGCCAGGTGCGTGGCTGGGGCGTGGTGCGCTATGGCGCGGCGGGACGCTATGTGTACCGCGAAGTGAGGAACGCCAGCTTCCGCTGCGACAACACCCTGTTCGGCGACCCAGCCCATGGCCGCGAGAAGGCCTGCGAGGTGCGCTACTACGAGGAGGGGGGCTGGGGCGGCGGCGAGACCGGCGGCGGCTGGAGCCGCTGCGCCCGCGAGGGCGGCGTCTGCCAGGTGCAGGGCCCGGCCACCGTGCGCTTCGGCGCGGATGGCCGCTACTACGAACGCGAGGTGCGCGGCGGCCCTGTCGGCTGCGACGTACAGACCTTCGGCGACCCGGCGCCGCGGGTGACCAAGCACTGCGACGTGCGCTACGGCCATGGCGGCATCGGCCCGGGACCCGGCCCGGGCGGCGGCACCTGGACCGCCTGCGCCCGCGAGGGTGGCATCTGCCGCCTGCCGGGCCCGGCCACGGTGCGCTACGGCGCCAACGGGCAATACACCTTCCGCCGTTTCGAAGGCGGCAGCGTGAGCTGCGACAACCGCAGCTTCGGCGACCCGGCCCCGGGCCGCAGCAAGCAGTGCGAGTACCAGGCCGAGGGCTGGGGCGGCGGCGCCTGGTCCTACTGCGCCGAGGAGGACCAGTTCTGCAGCTTCCGCGGCCGCCGCGCGGTGCGTTACGCCGCGGATGACGGGCGCGAGGTGGTGCGTTCCTTCCGCAACGGGGTGGAGTGCTCGAACCGCGCCTTCGGCACCGATCCCGCGCCCCGCCACAAGAAACGCTGCTACGTCGACCTGCGCTGAAGGGGAAAGGCCTGGCCCGGCCGGAGGCCCGGAGGCTTCAGCCCGGCCAGGCGTCGAGGGCCTCGGCGGCGATGCGCCGGCCGAGCTCGCGCAGCTCGCGCGCCCGCCAGAACTCGTAGAAGCTCGCCGATTCACGCGGGATGCGGATCACGAGGTCGGGCGGATCCTGGGCGAGGTGCAGGCGCGTCATCTGCGACTGCATGGTGTCCATCGAGCGCGACATCAGGTCGAGCAGTCCGGAAAGGCCGCCGCCCGCCGCCGAGGCGGAGGCTGTGGCGCCCGTCTCCGGCGCCGCCGCCACGCCGAACCAGGCGGCCACGCGCTGGCGCCAGCCGCTGGTGCGGCGCTCGGGCTCGTCGTCGAACATCTCGGCCTCCGGCAGGGGCGCCGGCGGGGGCGGCACAGGCCGCTCGCCGCGGGCGCTGAGATCGACCGCGATCACCGCATCGCAATGGAAGGCCCGGGTGGCCGCGAGCGGCAAGGGTGCGAGCAGGCCGCCGTCCACCAGCTCCCGGCCATTCACCACATGCGGCGTGAACACCATGGGGATGGCGATCGAGGCGCGGATGGCATCGAACAGCGGCCCGTGCTGGAACCAGACCTCGCGCTGGGTGGCAAGGTCGGTGGCCACGGCCACGAAGGGGATGGAAAGCGCCTCGATGCGGTGCTCGCCCACCAGTTCCTTCAGGGTGGCGATCACCCGCTCGCCGCGGATCAGACCGGGCGCGCCCAGGGTGAGGTCGAGCAGGCGCAGTACATCGTTGCGCTGCAGGGTCTCGACCCAGTCGCGGTAGGCGGCGAGCTGCCCGGCGGCATGGATGCCGCCGATGAGCGCGCCCATCGAGGACCCGGCCACTGCCGCCACCTGGTAGCCGCGCTCCTCCAGCACCTCGATCACGCCGATGTGGGCGAGGCCCCGGGCCCCGCCGGCCCCGAGCGCCAGGGCGACACGGCGGCCCCTGCCCTCAGTCGCCATAGACCTTCGCACTGAGCTGCAGCAGGGAACGCACCTGCTCGCGCAGGGGCAGCGGTTCGACCACCTCGGCATCGGGGCCGTAGCGCAGCACGTCCATCAGCAGCTCGCGGGCATGGCTGTAGGGCACGCGCAGTTCGTAGCGGCCGTCGGGCAGGAAGCGCCCTTCCTGCCTGGAATGCCAGTGCTCGTCGGCCACCCAGCGCGCTGCCTTGGCGCTGAAGCGGATGGTGGCCCAGGCCTTGGGCGCGCCGCTGAAGATGCCGTAGCTGGAAGCGAAATGGGCATCGAGCTCGGTCTCCGGCAGGTCGAGGGCCGGGGCGTCTTCGAGGCGCGCATGGGCGATGCGGTCCACCGAGAAACTGCGCAGGGCCTCGCGCTCGTGGTCGTAGGCATCGAGATACCAGTTGTCGCGGTAGTGGGTGAGGCGCTGTGGCGAGACCTGGCGGTGGGTGCGGGTATTGGTGGTGCGGGCGGTGTAGTCGAAGCGCAGGCGTCTGCGCTCGAGCACGGCGCTGGCGACCATGCGGAACACCGCCTCATCCACCCGGCGGGTGCCGCTGCCGAGCACCCGCACCCGCTCGATCGGCCAGCGCTTGCCCCCGGCATGCTGCTGCAGCAGGGCATCGATCCGGCTCTTGAGCGGGGCGAGGGCCGCCGAAAGGATGCCCGGGCCGGTGCGGTCGAGCAGCTGCTGGGCGGCGGTGAGGGCATGCAGTTCCTCCGAACTCAGCCACAGGCCGGGCAGCTCGAAACGCTCGGCCTCCTTCTCGGCATAACGGAAGCTGGCCTCGCCCTCGCCGTGCTCCAGCGGGGCGCCGAGCGCATCGCGCAGGAAGGCAAGGTCGCGGTAGAGGGTGGCGCGCGAGCAGCCGAGCTCGTCCATCAGACGCTGCAGGGGCACCGGGTAGCGGGAGGCCTTGAGGCTGCGGTGCAGGGCGAGGATGCGTTCGTAGCGGTCCATCGGCGGCGGGCCCGGGGCGGGACGCCAAGGATGGCAAAGCCTCCGCCTCTACGCCACGCAAGGGTAAAGTCGGCGCCGTTCCGCCCCGGAGACCCCATGGACGCCCTGCTCACCCTCGCCGTCGTGCTCGCCGCCACCGCCCTGTTCGTCAGCGAGAAGCTGCGGGTGGACGTGGTGGCGCTGATGGTGCTCTGCGCCCTTCTGCTGCTCGGCCTGGTGGAGCCGAAGGAGGCGCTCGGCGGCTTCAGCAGCGAGGCCACCATCACCGTGGCGGCGATGTTCGTGCTGAGCGCCGGGCTCACCCGCAGCGGCGCCCTGCTCGGCCTGGGCCGCCTGCTGGCGCGCATCCGCAATCCCTGGATCATGCTCGGCGTGGTGCTGGGTGTGGCCGCCCCGGTCTCGGCCTTCATCAACAACACCGCGGCGGTGGCGGTATTCCTGCCGATCCTGCTCGCGGCCGCCACGGCGGCGCGGCGCAGCCCCTCGCGCATGCTGATCCCGCTCTCCTACGTGGCGCAGATGGGCGGTGTGTGCACCCTGATCGGCACCTCGACCAACCTGCTCGTGAACTCGCTGGCGCAGCAGGCCGGCGAGCCGGGCTTCACCCTGTTCGAGTTCTCCGAGCTCGGCCTGGTCTTCCTCGGTTTTGGCGTTGCCTACCTGCTCGTCGCCTCGCCCTTCCTGCTGCCCGAACGCGAGGCGCCCTCACTGCCGCAGGCCGCCGAGCTCGGCAAGTACGTCACCGAGCTCAAGGTGCCGGAAGGCTCGAAGCTGGTGGGTCGCACCGTGGCCGAGATCGGCGCGGTGGAGAACCACCGGGTCTATGTGCTGGAACTGATCCGCGGCGAGACCCTGCACTGGGCGCCGCGCGCCACCGCCATCGAGGCCGGCGACGTGCTGCTGGTGCAGGGCGAATGGCCGCGGCTCACCGAGTTCGCCCGCGCCCATGGCCTCTCGCTCGACACCCCGCAGGCGGAACGCACCGTGCTGGTCGAGGCCATGGTGGCGCCAAACAGCCGGCTCGCCGGCCGTACCCTGGACGAGGTGGCGCTGCCGCAGCAGCACCAGGCGCGGGTGATCGCCCTGCACCGCCGCGGCGAGCGGGTGGCCGAGCAGCTGCGCTCGCTGCCGCTCGCGGCCGGCGACCTCGTGCTGCTCAGCATCCCCGACTCGGAGATGGCCGAGCTGCGCCGCGACACCGCGCTGGTGATCGTCTCCGAACGCAACGAGGAGCGCATCGACTGGCGCCGTGCCCTCACCGCCGTGGGGGTGATGGTGGCCGTGGTGACGCTCGCCGCGCTCAACATCATCCCCATCGTCGAATCGGCCATCCTCGGCTGCATCGCCCTCGTAGTGCTGCGCGCGCTGGAGCCGGACGAGGCCTATGCCGCCATCGACTGGCGGGTGATCGTGCTGCTGGCCGGCGTGTTCCCGCTCGGCATCGCCATGCAGGAAAGCGGGCTGGCGCGGCTGGTGGTCGACTACACCCTGGGGCCGCTCGGCGGCTTCGGCCCGCTGGCGGCGCTGGCCGCCCTCTATCTGCTCACCACCCTGCTCACCGAGGTGATGAGCAACAACGCGGCGGCCGTGCTGCTGACGCCGATCGCCCTGGGCACCGCCTCCACCCTCGGAGTGGATGCCAAGCCCTTCCTGATCGCCGTGATGTTCGCCGCCTCCACCGCCTTCGCCACCCCGGTGGGCTACCAGACCAACACCATGGTCTACAGCGCCGGTGGCTACCGCTTCGCCGACTTCCTGCGCATCGGCCTGCCGCTGAACGTGCTGTTCTTCCTCGTGGCGATCGTCTTCATCCCGCGCTACTTTCCGTTCTCGCCCTGACCCGCCCGGGTCGCGGCCCACCCCCGGAGGACCCCCGCCATGCCCCGCGCCCTGCCCGCCCTCGCCCTGCTGCTCGCCCTGTCCGCGCCTGCCGCCGTGCTGGCCGATGCCAAGGCCGAACTCAGCCGTGCCTTCGACCGCTTCCTCGAGGCCCCCTCGTTCCGCGCCACCATGAGCGACGCCAAGACCGGCGAGCGCTACGTGCGGGTGGAATACGCCGCCCCCGACCGCTACCGCGTCGTCAACGAGCAGGGCGGCCCGACCATGGTGGTGGTGGGCAATACCGCGCAGATGGAGGTGGGCGGCCGGATGATGAACGTGCCGGTGCCGATCAACCAGATCGTCAGCGCCTACCGCAACGAGGAGATGCTGCGGAAGCAGCGCGAGACGATGACCGTGGAGGCCCTGCCCGACGGTGAGGTGGACGGCCGTCCGGCCAGGGTCTACCGCTTCACCACCCAGCACCCGCGGCCCTCCACCGCCACGGCCTGGGTGGGCGAGGGCGACACCCTGCTGCAGATCGAGGTGGACGGCGGCAACACCGCCCGCGGCAAGGTGGTACGGGTGCGCTACAGCGACCTTGGCGCCGACATCCGCATCCCCTGAGCCGCCGCCGGCGGCGCGCCGGCGCTAGTGCCCGAGCAGTTCGCCGGCGCCCTGCGCCAGCAGGGCCTCGGCCACGCGCCGGCCCAGGGCCTCGGGCTCGGCGGCGCTGCCCCGGGCCTCGGCACGGACGAGCCGGCCGCTCGCCGCATCGCCCACGGCACCGCGCAGCAGCAGCTTCTCGTTGAAGAGTTCGGCGAAGCCGGCCACCGGCACGTGGCAGCTGCCGTGCAGGGCGCGGTTCATGGCGCGCTCGGCCTCGACGCAGACCCGGGTGGCGCCGTCGTCGAGGGCCGCCAGCAGGGACGCGGTGGCCGCGTCGTCGGCCCGGCATTCCAGCGCGATCGCCCCCTGCGCCACGGCGGGCAGAAGGCGCGGCGGAGCGAGCCGCTCGCGGATGCGTTCGCCCAGGCCCAGCCGCTGCAGGCCGGCGCAGGCGAGGATGATCGCCTCGTACTGGCCGGCATCGAGCTTGGCCAGCCGCGTATTGACGTTGCCGCGCAGGTCGAGCAGCTCGAGGTCGGGACGCAGGGCCCGCAGCTGCGCCTGCCGGCGCAGCGAGCTCGTGCCCACCCGGGCGCCGCGCGGCAGCGCATCCAGGGTGTCGAAGGCATTGGAGACGAAGGCATCGAAGGGATCGGCGCGTTCGAGAATGGCCGGCAGCACGAAGGGGCCATCGAGCTCCATCGGCACGTCCTTCAGCGAATGCACGGCGGCATCGGCCCGGCCTTCCAGCATCGCCACCTCCAGTTCCTTCAGGAACAGACCCTTGCCTCCCACCGCCGCCAGAGCGCGGTCGAGGATCTGGTCGCCTCGGGTGCTCATCGGCACCAGCACCACCTCGAGGCCGGGATGCAGGGCGCGCAGGCGGGCGGCGACGTGTTCGGTCTGCCAGAGCGCGAGCGCGCTCTCGCGGGTGGCGAGTCGGAGCTGGGGCATTCGGTCGGTCTTCGGCAAAGCGTCTAGAGGTGCTTGAGCTCTTCCTTGAGCAGGGGCAGGCAGCGGCGGCTCACTTCCAGCCGTGCCGGACTGTCGCGCAGCAGGGCGTACACGCTGCCATCGGGATTGCGGCGCAGCTCGACGAGCTGCTCGCGGGCCACCAGGCAATTGCGGTGGATGCGCAGGAAACGCGGGGCGAACTCGGCCTCGAGGCTTTTCAGTGAATCCTCCACCAGGTCCTCGCCGCGGGCATGGTGCACCACCACGTACTTTTCTTCGGCCTGCAGGTAGTGGATGTCGGCCACCGGCACCAGGCGCAGCGAGCCGCGCAGGCGCGCCGCGAGATGGCTGCGCTGCCGCCCCGTCAGGGCCGGCGCCGCCATCTGCTGGCGTCCGGCGCGACGCTCGGCGGCGCGCTGCAGGGCGGCGGCGAGGCGCTCGGCGCGCACCGGCTTCAGAAGGTAATCGACGGCCGCCGCCTCGAAGGCGGCGAGCGCATGCTCGTCGTAGGCAGTGCAGAACACCACCGCCGGCGGCGAGGCCAGCGCGGCGAGGTGGCGGGCGGCCTCGAGACCGTCCATGCCGGGCATCTCGATGTCGAGCAGCACCACCTCGGGGCGCGCCTCCGGGCCGGTGCAGGCCTCGATCACCGCCCGGCCATCGGCCACCGCGCCCACCACCCGGTGCCCGCCCAGCCCATCGACGAGGGCGGCAAGACGCTCGCGGGCCAGCGGTTCGTCGTCGGCGATCAGGACATCCATCGGCAGCGGAAGCTCAAGACAGGGGCAACTCGATCCGGACCCGATAGTAGCCCTCCCGGGCCTCGGCCAAGAGCGTCGCTCCACGCCCGAAGCGATGCGCCAGGCGTTGCCGGATCGACGCCAGGGCATGGCCGTTCCCCGGCCTCGATGGCAGCCCCTCGGGATAAGGGTTGCCGATCTCGATGCAGAGCCGACGGCCGTCCGCGCGCAGGATGACGCGGATCTCGCCGCCCTCGCGAAGCCTCGCAATTCCGTGCACCACGGCATTCTCCAGCAAAGGCTGGAGCACCAGCCGCGGCAGGGGGAGATGCAGGGGCAGGCCGGGCTCGGCCTCCCAGGAAACCCTGAGCCGCTCGCCGAGGCGCAGCTGCTCGATGCCGAGGAAGCGCTGGGCGAGATGGATCTCGTCGGCCAGGGTCCCCTCGGCCCCGCCCTGGCCCAGGGCGGCGCGGAAGAGTTCGGAAAGATCCTCCACGGCCCGTTCGGCCGCGGCGGGATCCCGCCGGACCAAGGCAGCGATGGAGTTCATCGAGTTGAACAGGAAATGCGGCCGGATCCGGGCCTGCAGGGCTTCCATCTGTGCCTGGGCAAGGGCCTTCACCTGGGCCCGCCAGCGATCCTGGGCGGCAAAGTAACGAAGCGCGATCCCGGCGATGAGCCCGGTCAGGAGGGTGGTGGTCAGCACGAACTGCCGGTTGAGGCCGGCATCCAGCACGAAGTCGCCGAGCGAGGCGGCGATGTAGTTCAGGGCCGCCGCCCCCAGCCCGGCGACCCCCATCGGCACGGCCGTGGCCACGACGAAATCGGCGTGCCGGGGCAGCCTGAGCAGCCAGGGCCGCAGCTTGCACAGAGCCACGGCGGAAGCGATGGCGATCCAGGTGGCAAGCGCGCTGGCCGAGGCGAACTCGATGAAATCCCAACGCGCCGCCCGGGTCGGCGCCAGGGCGACCACCAGCACCACGAGCTGGCCGGCGCCGATGGCCGCCGCCAGGCGCAGCGGGGTGCAGAACTCCGGCAGGACGAGGCGGTCGGCGGCGGGCGGCATGCCGCCAGTATCGCCGATCGTCCCCCGGCTCAGGCCGGCGCCGGCGCCCAGCGCGGCCGGCTGGGGAAGGCGTGGCGGAACAGGCGCCAGAGCACCGAACCAAACTGCCGCGGCAGCGAGCCCGTGTTGTAGGGCACGCCGTACTTCGCACAGATCGCCCGCACCTCGCTGGCGATGGCGGCGTAGCGGCGGGCCGGCAGGTCGGGGAAGAGGTGATGCTCGATCTGGTGGCTCAGGTTGCCGGTCATCAGGTGCATCAGAAAGCCGCCGGAGATGTTCGAGGAACCGCGGATCTGCCGCTGGTACCAGCCGGCGCGGGTCTCGTCCTTCACCTGCGCCGGAGTGAAGGTGATGGCATCGCGGGTGAAGTGGCCGCAGAAGATCACCACGAAGGTCCAGAGATTGCGGGCGAGGTTGGCGGCCATGTTCCCCAGCAGCACCGGCAGGAAATAGGGGCCGGCCAGCAGCGGGAAGACCACGTAGTCCTTGCCGCCCTGCCAGGGCAGCTTGCGCAGGAGCGGCCGGGCCTCGATCCAGAACTCGCGCCAGGGCCGGCGGCCCTTGAGGTACTTGCCGAGCTTGAGGTTCTGGATGGCGATACCGGTCTGGTAGAACACCGCCAGCACCAGGGCATAGAGCGGCTGGCCGAGCGCGAAGGGCGTCCAGCGCTGCTCGGGGAAGATGCGCAGCAGGCCGTAGCCCACGTCGTCGTCCTTGCCGCGCACATTGGTCCACTGGTGGTGGCGGTGGTTGTGGGTCTCGCGCCACCACTCGGTGGGGCAGAGGTGGTCCCACTGGAAGCGGTCGCCCTGCAGGCTCGGGTCGTTCATCCAGTCGTACTGGCCATGGATGACGTTGTGGCCGAGCTCCATGTTGTCGAGGATCTTCGACACCGCCAGCGCGAACACGCCGAAGCACCATAGCGGCCAGAGCATCCAGGGCGCCGGCGCCGCGCCGTAGAGGGCGAGCCGGCCGATGGCCTCACTCCAGCGCACGGCATGGCGCACGCGGCGGATGTAGCGGGCATCGGCAGCACCGAGGTCGCGGACGTGCTTCTCGCGCAGGGCGTCGAGCTCGGCGCCGAAGGCCTCGAGGCGTTCCCCGGTGAGCAGGGGCGTGGCGGCAGCAGCAGACATGCAGGGCGGGTTCCGGGGTCGCAGAATCAAAGGTCGATCACAAGGTCGCTGCGCGCGGCGCTGATGCAGAGCTTCAGCGCCGTGCTGGCCTCGGGGTGCAGGCTGTCGTCGCGCAGGTCGAGGTGCACGCCCTCGGCCTTGGCGCAGGCACAGCGCCCGCAGAGGCCCTGGCGGCAGCCGTGCGGCGGGGTGAGGCCGGCGGCCTCCAGCGCGGCCAGCAGCGGCGTGCCGGCAGGGATGGACAGGGTGCGGCCGCTGCGCCGGAGGTGCAGCGTGACGTTCGCCTCCGGCGCCTCGGGCAGGCGCAGGAGCGGCGGGGTGAAGCTCTCGGTGGCGATGCGTGCGGCCGCTCCGCGCAGCAGGGCCTCGACCCGTGCCACGAAGCCGGCAGGGCCGCAGGCCAGCACCTCGGCCCCCTCCGGGCTCGCCGGCAGCGCGGGCAGCAGGCCGGCCTCCAGCCGGCCGGCCGCCTCGTGGGCGGACTGCGGCGCATCGCCGGTGAGGAAGAGGCGGAAGCGGAAATCCGGGAAGCGCGCCTGCAGGGCCTGCAGTTCCTCGAGGAAGCAGGCCTCGGCGCGCTCGCGCACCCAGTAGGCGAGCGCCAGACCGGCGAGCTGGCCGCGGGCCGCGGCGGCGCGGATCTGGGCCATGGCGGCGGTGATGCCGCTGCCCGCGGCCATCAGCAGGCGCTGGCTGGCCTGCGGCAGGGCGAAGCGCAGCCCGCCCCAGGGCTCGCTGATGGCGAGACGCTCGCCGTCCCGCGCCCGGGCCAGCCACTCGGCGAAGCGCCCGCCGGCCACCCGGCGCACGGTGATGGCGAGTTCGCGTTCGCCGGGCAGGCTCACCAGGGTGAAGCTGCGCTGGAAGCGCCGGCCATCCAGTTCGAAGCCCAGGGTGAGGTGCTGCCCGGGCTGCCAGTCGCGCAGGCGGCGGAAAGGCTTCAGCCACAGGGTCTCGGAATCCACCGCGGCCGGCGTACGGCGCAGCAGCCGCGCGGTATTGCCATACGGGCTCCAGCCCGGCTGCAGCAGGCCGCGCCAGTAGTGCCAGGCCGGGCGGAAGGGGGGAAGGGACAGCGTGGCACTCATGCAGGAGCGGAGCATCGGGGGTGGGCGCGGGCGATTCTATACACTTGTGCATACAGGTGTTCAAAGCCCGCCCCCGGCCGGGGTGCTACCGTTCAGGCGCCACGTCCCGGCCCGTCCCTTCGCATGCCCCAGCCCACCCCGCTCCGCCCGCCCCAGCCCCGCGCCGCCCCCGGCCAGCCCGGGCGCAAGCCGCAGATCAGCCGCGAGGACCTGATCGCCGCCGCCCTGCGCCTGCTCGGACCGCACCGCAGCGTCTCCACCCTCAGCCTGCGCGAGGTGGCGCGCGAGGCCGACATCGCCCCGAACAGCTTCTACCGCCACTTCCGCGACATGGATGCGCTGGCCATCGCCCTCATCGAGCTGGGCGGCCGCAGCCTGCGCACCATCATCCGCGAGGCGCGGCTGCGCCTGCGCCCCGGGCGCAGCGTGATCCGCACCTCGATCCAGACCTTCATGGAGCAGCTCGACGCCGACGAGCGCCTGCTGCACATCCTGCTGCGCGAAGGCAACGTCGGCTCGGATGCCTACAAGGCCGCGGTGGAGCGCGAGCTGCGGACGTTCGAGGAAGAACTCTGCGCCGATCTCGTGCGCCTGTCCGAGGCCGGCGGCCGGCCGATCCACGCCCCGGCCCTGGTGGCCACCGCCATGACCCGGCTGGTGTTCGCCATGGCCGCCACCGCCATCGACCTGCCGCGCGAGCGCCGCGGCGAGGTGGTGGAGCAGATGGTGCAGATGCTGCGGATGATCATGGAAGGCGCCCACGTGCTGGCCGAGCGCGAGGAGCGCTGAAGGCCGGGGCGGGGGGGCGCAGCCTGCCCTCAGGCGCTGGCGAAACGCGCCTCCATCCAGTCGCCGAGATCGCGGATCTCCTCGGCGCACACCGAATGTGGCATCGGATAGCGGCGCAGCGTCGCCTCCATGCCCAGCGCTTTCAGCGCCTCGACGGATTTCTGCCCGGCCGCGAGCGGCACCACCGGATCCTGCGTGCCATGCGCCATGAACAGCGGGGTGGCGAGGCCCTGCGGCGTGGCCTCGGCCGGTGTCTCGGCGGCCAGCGGCAGATAGGTGGAGAGCGCCACCAGGCCAAGCAGGGCCTGCTCGCGGCGCAGGCCGGTGGCCAGCGTGATCGCCCCGCCCTGCGAGAAGCCGGCGAGGAGCACCCGGTTCGCCGGCACGCCGCGGTCGCGCTCGCGGGCGACCAGCGCCTCCACTTCGCCGATCGAGCGGCGCACGCCGGCGGCGTCCTCGCGCACCTTGCCAAAATCGAGGCTCACGATGTCGTACCAGGCGCGCATCGGATAGCCGTTGTTGAGGGTGATCGGCATCACCGGCGCATGCGGGAAGACGAAGCGCAGGGCCGGCCAGTGCGGGCGCACCAGTTCGGGCACGATCGGGGCGAAGTCGTGGCCGTCGGCACCGAGGCCGTGCAGCCAGATCACCGAGAAGACCGGCTTCGCACCGGTGGTGGTTTCGATCGTCTCGAGCATCGTCCGGGTCCGTACGGCATCAGCAGATGAGGGCGCGGCATTGTGCCCGAGGCGCGGTCCCCTGCCCTCCCCCGGCCCCGAGGCCGCAGAATGCCGGGATGTCCACGCCCTTCCCGTGCTGGCGCCTCGACGATGCGGCGCCCCTCGAGACCCTGGCCGCCCAGGGCTTCGTGAAACTCTCGCCGGCCCGCCTCGCGGCGGCCACCGGGGTCGATGCCGCGGCCCTCGCCGCCCTGGCCCGCCACTGGGAGGGGCTGCCGCCCGATCCCCATCTGCGCGACGGTGGCCGCTACCGCCGCCGCCGCCATGCCTCGCTGCTGATGGACGAGACGGGCCAGCGCATCCTCCGCCGTGTCGAGCGCCCGCACTGGCAGCCCACCGACTACAACGCCCTGCACGGCGGTTTCGAGCGCTGGTTCGCCCCCTTCACCGAGGCCCTGCTGGCCGAACCGGCCCTGCCCGCCCTGCTGGCCGGGCTCGGGCGGCTCTGCGCCGGCATGGCCGGGCGCGCGCCCCGCTTCGTCGAGGCGCATGCCTTCCGCATCGACACCACCGATGGCATCGGCCGCCCCACTCCCGAGGGCGCGCACCGCGACGGCGTCGATTTCGTGGCGGTGCTGTTGCTGGCCCGGCACGGCGTGCGCGGCGGCGAGACCCGGGTGTTCGAGGCCGAGGGCCCGGCCGGCCTGCGCTTCACCATGGCCGAGCCCGGCACCACCCTGCTGCTGGACGATGCCCGGGTGGTGCACGAGACCACCCCGCTGCAGCCGGAGGCCGGCCACGGGCACCGCGACACCCTGGTCATCACCTGGCGCTTCGAGGGCTTCCTCGACCCGCCGGACGGTCCCCGCCCCGGCCAGGGCGCGGCGTCAGACATCCTGCACGAGAGGTGACGGAAACCAGACGATAAAAGCGTCAGCAGGCTGGCACGAAACTTGCTGGATTCCCGGCATCCCCGACCGGAGCCGGCCATGCACGACGCCCCCGCCACCCTCGAGCGCCCCGCCGCCCATGACGCCATGCGCGAGCCCGGCATCTTCAAGGGCTGCTCGGAACCCCAGGGCCCGCTCACCGCGGCCACCAAGGACGCCATCCTCGCCTACCTCGGCAAGCCGAATGCCCCGGCCTGGGAGCGCCTGCGCCACCGCGCCATCGCCGGCCACACCACGCTCGCCGAGGCCTGGGCCTTCTCGGGCGGCTCGGCCTCCGGCCGCCGCTACCCCAGCGCCGCCGAGCTGATCCGGGCGATGCGCCTCGCCGCCGCGCGCCGGCTCCCCGCGCCCAGCCCACGCCCGCACTGAGCCGCCGCGGCGCGGCTCAGACCCCGGGCTCGTCGGCGAAGCGGGCCTGCACCGCCCGCACCTCGTCGAGGCGGCGGCACAGGCCTTCCACGGCCTCGGGCCAGAAATGCCGGCCCTGCTGCTCGCGCAGCCAGGCCACCGCCTCCTCGTTGCTCCAGGCCTGCTTGTAGGGCCGCACGCTGGTGAGGGCGTCGAACACGTCGGCCACCGCCACCAGCCGGGCCTCGAGGCTGATCGCCTCGCCCGCCAGGGCATTGGGGTAGCCGCTGCCGTCCCATTTCTCGTGGTGCTCGAGCGCGATGCGCCGCGCCATACGGATCAGCGGGCTTGGATCCTCGCCGAGGATCTCGGCCCCGATCTGCGGGTGGGTGCGCATCACCGCCCACTCGCGCTCGTCGAGCTTGCCAGGCTTGAGCAGGATGCCGTCGGGGATGCCGATCTTGCCGATGTCATGCATCGGCGCTGCGGCCTGCAACAACTCGCACCAGGAGGCCGGGGCGCCCAGGGTCTCGGCGGCGAGCCGGCTGAAGTGGCTCATGCGGATCACGTGCATGCCGGTCTCGTTGTCCTTGAACTCGGCGGCCCGGCCAAGGCGGTGGATCACCTCGAGGCGGGTGCGCTCGATCTCGCCGCGCTGCACCAGCTGCAGGTGGGTGCGCACCCGGGCCTTCAGCACCGCCGGCGAGACCGGCTTGGTGACGTAGTCCACGGCCCCGAGGCCGAGGCCCAGGGCCTCGTCCTCGTCCTGGTCGAGGGCGGTGCAGAACAGCACCGGGATGCCCGCGGTGGCTGGATCGGCCTTCAGCGCGCGGATCACCTCATGGCCGCTCATGCCCGGCATCATCACGTCGAGCAGGATCAGGTCCGGCGCGCCCGCCCGCACCCGCGCCAGGGCCTCCTCGCCGCTGCGCGCGAACACCAGCCGGTAGTCGGCCTCGAGCACGCGCTTGAGGAGCTGCAGGTTGGCCGGCTCGTCGTCCACCAGCAGCAGGCGCGGCCGCGCCTGCGCCTCCACCCAGGCGCCCCAGTCGAGGCCGCCTTCGCCCATGCTCATCGCGTCATCTCCTCATCGGCCCGGCAGGCCGCCTGCCAAGCCTCGAGACCTTCGCGGGCGGCATCGAAATCGAAGGCATCGAAGGCGGCACGCAGCGCGGCGGCGCGCGGCGCATCGGCGCGCGCCAGGACGGCCAGGGCCGCCTCGTCGATCTCGCCCTCCTCGCAGGCGCGCCGGCAGCGCGCGAGCGCGGCATCGACCGCCGCGGCGTCCGGCACCCCGGCCGTCGGCCCGGACGCGACGCCGTCTGGCGCGGGGGCGGCAGCCCCGCCCTGGGTGGACAGCCACTGCCGCAGCTCAGCCCAACAGGCCAGGGCCTCGGCCACCGGCGGCGAGTCGCCGAGCTTCAGGGCCGCCTCCCCGCGGCGCAGCACCGCCGCCAGCGCGGGCAGGGCGAAATTCGCCGCCACCCCGGCCATCCGGTGCCAGTCGGCCAGGGCCCAGCCATCGATGGCACTCCACTCGCCGGCGCTGCAGGCCACCCAGTCGCGCAACCGGGGCAGCCAGTCCGCCCCCCACAGGGCTTCGCCGCGGGCGGCATCGGCCACTCCGCCCGCCGGCGAGGCCGGCGGCTCGGGCGCGCCGGCGAGCTGGCCCAACGCCCGGTGCAGGGCCTCGAGCTGGATCGGTTTCTCGAGGAAACCGTCCATGCCGGCGGCTTCGGCGGCGCGGCGGTCTTCCTCGTGCACGCTGGCGCTGAGGGCGAACACGGTCACCGGCGGCAGGCCATGCGCGGCCTCGAAGGCGCGCAGGCGGCGGCAGGCGCTGAACCCGTCCACCCCGGGCATGTGCAGGTCGAGCAGCACGCCGTCCCAGCCCTGCGGCTCGGCCTCGTAACGGGCCAGCAGGGCCTCGGCGGCATCGTAGACCTCCACGGCATGGCCGGCCCGGCGCAGCAGGGCCTGCAGCAGCTCGCGGTTCTGCGCCACGTCGTCCACCGCCAGCAGGCGCAGCGGCCGCGTCGTGGTGGCGGCAGGGCCAGTGGTGGCCGCCGCCTCGGCGCAGGCGCCGTCGGGCAGCACCGGCAGGGGCAGGCGCACCCGCACCGTGGTGCCGAGGCCGGGTTCGCTCTCCAAGGCCACGCCGCCGCCCATGCGCTCGGCCAGCTGGCGCACGATGCCCATGCCGAGCCCGGTGCCGCCGTAGCGCCGGGCGGTGCCGGCATCGGCCTGCACGAAGGGATCGAAGATGGCCTGCTGGCGGTCCTTCGGGATCCCGATGCCGCTGTCCTCCACCTCGAGCCACAGCCCCCCGTCCTCGCGCCGGGCACGCAGGGTGACGTGGCCGCGCTCGGTGAACTTGATGGCATTGCCGAGCAGGTTGGTGAGGATCTGCCGTACCCGGTCACCATCGCCCTGCCAGCAGCGCGGACAGTCCTCCGCAAGCTCCAGCCTCAGGTCGATGCCCTTGGCCGAGGCCAG
Organism: Silanimonas lenta DSM 16282; assembly: GCF_000429065.1. Taxonomy (GTDB): domain Bacteria; phylum Pseudomonadota; class Gammaproteobacteria; order Xanthomonadales; family Xanthomonadaceae; genus Silanimonas; species Silanimonas lenta. The sequence goes on from NZ_KE386844.1 coordinate 56,023, forward strand.
GGCGCCGAACTGCGAGACGAGGCCGTTGAGCAGGCGGTCGAGGCGGAACGGCGCCTCGACCAGGCTGAACTCGCCGCGCTCCAGCTTGGCGGCATCGAGCAGGTCGTTGAGGATGCGCAGCAGGGCGCGCGCGGCCTCGAGGATGGACTGCGCCTGGGCCCGCTTGTGCGGGTCGTTGAGGTCGTCACGCAGCAGCTCGGCAAAGCCCACCACCGCGTTCATCGGCGTGCGGATCTCGTGGCTCACATTGGCGAAGAAGGCGCTGCGGCTGGCCAGCGCCGCGCGCAGCTCGGCCTGGGTCTTGAGCAGGTCCTCCACCATCCGCGCCCGCTCGGTGACATCCACCACCAGCTTCAGCACGGCATAGATCTGGCCCTCGGTGTTGCGCAGCGGCTGGTACCAGCCCTGCAGCACGCGCTGGCTGCCGTCCTTCGCCACCCGCAGGAACTCGCCATGCTGGGCCTCGCCGGCGCGCAGGCCGCTCCAGAAGCGCTCCACCTCGCCGGCGGCGGCCTCCGGCCAGACCAGGCGGTGCGGCAGGCCCGGCATTTCCTCCGGCGCATAGCCCAGGGTCTGCGCGAGGCGGGCATTGACCTCCTGGAACACCCCCTGCGGCGTGAGCACGGCACGGCCGATCACCTGGTCGATCGACCACAGGAGCTGGCGCTCGCGGGCGCGGATCTCGTACTCCTCGGTCACGTCGCTGAGGTAGAGGTCGACCAGCGGCTCCTCGCCCGGCTCCACCGTCACCGCCTGCACGCGGACGTTGACCCAGCGCTGGGCACCATCGCCGCGCAGCAGGCGCACCGTGGCCTGCTCGCGGTCGCCGTCGGCCAGCGCCAGCTCGATGGCCCGCTGCAGGGCCGGGCGGTCCGATTCCAGCACCCGCTCGCCGAGCCGGCACTCCTGCCCCGGGTCGCCGAGCGCCTCGTCGCAGCCCACGAGTTCGGCGAGGGTGGGCGAGGCCAGCACCCGGCGGCGCGTCTGCCCCACCCCGATGCGCACCACGGCGCCGGGCAGGTTGCTCAGGATGTCGCTCAGCAGGCGCTCGCGCTCGCGCAGGCGGTTCGCGGTGCTGCGGTAGGCGGTGAGGGCCACCGTACCCCAGGCCACGCCGAACACGACGCAGGTCACCACTGCCACGGCCAGCGCCAGCTCCACCTGCCGGCTCGACCAGGGCACGTAGTCGGCGGAGATCTGGCCGACGAACAGCGCGGCCTGCATCGCCGTGTAGTGCATGCCCGAGACCGCAAGGCCGAGGATGGCCCCGGAGACCAGCGAGACCTGCGCCGGCGCCAGGCCCCAGCGCTGGCGCAGCAGCTCGCGGGCGCCAAGACCGGCGATCGCCAGCGAGATCGCCACCACCAGCGAGGCGGCGAACCACAGCGGGTCGTAGCGGATCAGGCTCTCCAGCTGCATCGCCGCCATGCCGCTGTAATGCATCACCCCGATGCCGGCGCCGAGCCAGACGCCGGCATGCACCACCTGCAGGGCACTCGCCTGCGGGCGCAGGAACAGGCGCAGACCCACCGCCGAGGCGGCGAGGCTGGGCAGGATCGAGAGCGCGGTGATGGTGGGGTCGTAGGTCACCGGCTGGCAGAGATCCACCGCCAGCATGCCGATGAAATGCATGCTCCAGACGCTGGCCCCCATCGCCAGCACGGCCGCCAGGTAGGCGGCGGTGGCTAGGCCACGGCCGAAGCGCGGAGCGTGGCGGGCCACGGCGACGAGCTGCATGGCCGCCACCCCGCCGAACATGGCGATGGCCACCGAGAGCAGCACCAGCCAGCCGCTGTACTCCACCGGGGCCAGCGGCACCGCCTCGCTGCGCCAGGCGAAGACATCACTCCACTGCATCGGGGCCTCCCGCGAAGGGCTGGCACCAGCCTAGCCGCTCCCGCAGCGCCCCGCAGCGCCCGGGAAGCCGGGCTTCACCGGCTTTCACCGCCGTGAAGGCCGGGTCTGGGGTTCGCGTGGCCCGGGATGAAGGTGGCGTGGAGTGGTAGGCCCAGCAGGACTCGAACCTGCAACCAAGGGATTATGAGTCCCGTGCTCTGACCATTGAGCTATGGGCCCGCACCGGGCTTACTCGAGGTCGAGGAAGCTGCGCAGCTGCTCGCTGCGGGTGGGGTGGCGCAGCTTGCGCAGGGCCTTGGCCTCGATCTGGCGGATGCGCTCGCGGGTCACGTCGAACTGCTTGCCCACTTCCTCGAGGGTGTGGTCGGTGTTCATGTCGATGCCGAAGCGCATCCGCAGCACCTTCGCCTCGCGCGGGGTGAGCCCGGCCAGCACGTTGCGCACCGTCTCCTGCAGGCCGGTGGTGGTGGCGTTCTCCAGCGGCGATTCGGCGTTGGTGTCCTCGATGAAGTCGCCGAGGTGGGAGTCCTCGTCGTCGCCGATCGGCGTCTCCATCGAGATCGGTTCCTTGGCGATCTTCAGGACCTTGCGGATCTTGTCCTCCGGCATGTCCATCTCCTTCGCCAGTTCCTCCGGCGTCGGCTCGCGGCCGAACTGCTGCAGCATCTGCCGGCTGATGCGGTTCAGCTTGTTGATCGTCTCGATCATGTGCACCGGGATGCGGATGGTGCGGGCCTGGTCGGCGATCGAGCGGGTGATGGCCTGGCGGATCCACCAGGTGGCGTAGGTCGAGAACTTGTAGCCGCGGCGGTACTCGAACTTGTCCACCGCCTTCATCAGGCCGATGTTGCCTTCCTGGATGAGGTCGAGGAACTGCAGGCCGCGGTTGGTGTACTTCTTGGCGATGGAGATCACGAGGCGCAGGTTGGCCTCCACCATCTCGCGCTTGGCCTTGCGTGCCTTGGCCTCGCCATAGGCCATGGCGCGGGCGGTCTCCTTGATCTCCGGAAGCGGCAGGCACAGCGCCTTCTCGAGCGCGATCAGCGCCTGCTGCTGGGCGAGGATGGCCTCGCGGTGCTCGCGCATGCCGGAGGACCACTTCTGCTTGCGGCGGATGATCTCGTCCACCCACTCGAGGTTGGTCTCGTTGCCCGGCCAGGCCTTGATGAAGTCCTTGCGCGGCATCTTGGCGAGCCGGGTGGCGATGTCGAGCACCTTGCGCTCGTGCTCCTTGGTCTCGGCCACCACGTCGCGCACCTTGCGCACCAGGGCGTCGATCAGGGAGAGCGGCAGCTTGAGCTTCATGAACTCGCCGGCCATCTCCTCGCGGGCCTTGACCGTCTTCTTGTCGGTCGGGCCGTACTTGGCGTGGGTCTTCTCGAACTTGGCGTAATGGGCCTTGAGAAGCTCCATGCGCCGGGCCACTTCCACCGGATCGGGGCCGCTGCTCGCCTCGGCGTCCTCGCCGGCGCCCTCCACCTCGTCCTCGTCCTCGTCCACCTCGTCGGCCGCGGCCTCGATCGGCACGCCGCCGAACAGCTCCGGGGTCTCGAGGTCGGCGAAGCCGGTGACGATCTCGTTGAGGCGCTTCTTGCCCTCCTGGTGCTGGGCGTAGTCGTCGAGGATGAGCTGGATGGTCCAGGGGAAGGCGGCGAGCGAGCTCTGCACCTGGTGCAGGCCCTCCTCGATGCGCTTGGCGATCGCGATCTCGCCCTCGCGGGTGAGCAGTTCCACCGTGCCCATCTCGCGCATGTACATGCGCACCGGGTCGGTGGTGCGCCCGCCCTCGGCGTCCAGCGCCGAGAGCGCCGCGGCGGCTTCCTCGGCCGCGGTATCGTCGGCGTCGCGGGTGCTGGTGGCGTCGGTCAGCAGCAGGGTCTCGGCATCCGGCGCCACTTCGTGCACCTCGATGCCCATGCTGTTGATCATGCCGATGATGTCCTCGATCTGCTCCGGATCGACGACGTCGTCGGGGAGGTGGTCGTTGACTTCGGCGTAGGTCAGATAGCCCTGTTCCAGACCCTTGCTGATCAGCTTCTTGATTTCGGACTGCTGCTCCGGACGCGGAGTTGCCATGGAGGGGGTACCGAGGAGGAGAGAGCGGGAACCGCGTATTATACCCACGCCCCGGAATGGGCCGCCAAGTGATTGAAAGAAAACGGGTTTCCGTTCAGGTCTCGAGCCAGAAGGTGACCGGGCCGTCGTTGATGAGGGCCACCTGCATGTCGGCGCCGAAGCGACCCGTCTCGACCACCGGCAGCCGCGCCCGGCAGGCCGCCAGCAGGGCCTCGAAGCCGGCCCGGGCCTCGTCGGGCGGCGCGGCGCGGGAGAAGCTCGGGCGCAGCCCGGAGCGGGTATCGGCGCCGAGGGTGAACTGGCTAACCAGCAGCAGGCCGCCGCCGGCCTCGCGCAGGCCGAGGTTCATGCGCCCCGCGGCATCGGGGAACACCCGGTAGGCGGCGAGCCGCTCGGCCATGCGCTCGATGCGCGCCGGCGTATCGCCCGGCTGCACGCAGGCGAAGGCGAGCAGGCCAGGACCGATGGCACCGAGGACTTCCTGGCCGACCTCGACCGAGGCCGAGCGCACGCGCTGGATGAGGGCGATCATGGCGGCGATGCTCCGGGCCGGGCATACCGGCGTCAATGCGCGCATTCGCTAGACTGCCGGCATGTCGATGCCTTTCCCGGCCCCCCTGCTGCGCGGCCTCGCCTGGCTGCTCGGCCTGCCCGGCCGCGGCCTGCGGCGGCGCCTGGCGCGCCGTTTCGCCGCCCGCGAGCTGCGCCGGAACAGCAAGCGCGCGCGCATCGTCGCCACCAACCTGGCCCTGATCGGCGCCGACCCGGCGCTGCGCGCCGAGGTGCTGGAACACACCGCCCTCACCGTGCTGGAAAGCCTGCGGCTGTGGACGCGGCCGCCTGCACGCAACCTGCGCGAGGTGGTGGCCGTGGAGGGCGAGGCCGTGCTGCGCGAGGCCGAGGCCGCCGGCCGCGGCGTGCTGCTGGTGGCCCCGCACCATGGCAACTGGGAACTCCTGGTGCAGTGGATGGCCGCCCGCGGCCCCTTCTCGCTGCTCTACACCCGCGGCGCCTCGCCGGCCCTCGACGCCTTCCTGCGCCGCTCGCGCGAGCGCGGCGGCGTCACTGCGGTGGCCGCCGACGCCCATGGCATGAAGCCGCTGCTGCGCGCCCTGCAGCGCGGCGAGACGGTGGGCATCACGCCCGACCAGGTGCCGGAAGGCCCCGGAGCCCTGTGGTCCACCTTCTTCGGCCAGCCGGCGCTCACCATGACCCTGATCCACCGCCTGGCCGGGCACAGCGGCGCCCGGCTGGTGCTCGGCGCCGCCGAACGCCGCGCGGACGGCCGCTTCACCGTCCGCCTGCAGGCACTGCCGGAGGCGGTCACCGCGCCGCCCCTCGAGGCCGGGGTCGATGCCCTCAACCGCGCGGTGGAAGCCTTCGTGCGCCCGGCCCTGGCCCAGTACCAGTGGACCTACAAGCGCTTCATGGCACGCCGCCCCGGCGAGCCTGCCGTCAACCCTTACTGGCCGCACTGCTACTGAACCCGCATGAGCCCGGACACGCCCCCGCCCCTGCCCGATTTCGGCGCCGACTGGCCCGGCGGCCCGCCCTGGCGCCCCCTGCCCCCGGAGGCCCTGTCGAGCTTCCGCCTGGCCTCGCTGCTGGGCGCCGGGCTGCTCGGCCTCGCGGCAGGCACCGGCGCGGCCCTGCTCGCCGCCACCACGCTGTCCTGGGCCGCGGCGGCGATCGCCGGGCCCGGCACCCTGCTGCTGGCCCTGGGCCTCGGCTGGTGGCGGGCGGGCCTGGCCTGGCGCCATACCCGCTGGTGGCTGGACGGCGATGGCCTGCGGGTGCGCCGCGGCCGGTTCTGGCGCCGCGAAGTGCTGGTGCCGCGGGCGCGGGTGCAGCACCTCGACATCGAACGCGGCCCGATCGAGCGCCACCTCGGCCTCGCCACCCTGGTGGTGCACACCGCCGGCACCCGCCTGAACGCCCTGCGCCAGCCTGGGCTTGCCGAAGCCGATGCCGAGGCCCTGCGCGATGCCCTGGTGCCCGGCGAGCGCGAGCACGACGATGAGCCTGCCCGCTGAGCCGCCCTCGCGCGCCGCCCTGCAGGCCGCGGCCAGCCAGCGCCTGCATCCGCTGTCCTGGCTGTTCTTGCTGCTGGCGCAGCTGCGGGCCTTTGCCCTGCCGCTCCTGGTGCTGCTGTTCGGCGGCGGGCGGCGCGAGGACGGGATCGCCGATCTCATCGGCCTGCTGGCCGCCGGCCTGCTGGCCCTCACGGCGGTGTGGCGCTACTTCACCTACCACTACGGCTTCCTTGGCCAGGCCCTGGTGATCCGCAGCGGCCTTTTGCAGCGCAACCTGCGGCTCGTGCCCTTCGACCGGGTGCAGAACGTCACCGTGCACCAGAACCTGCTGCACCGCCTGTTCGGCGTGGCCTCGGTGCGGCTGGAATCGGCCGGCGGCCTCGGCCAGGCCGAGGCGCAGATGGACGTGCTCCGGCTCGATCAGGCCCGGGCCCTCGAGGCCCTGGTGCGGCAGGGCGCGCAGCGCGCGCGGGCTGCCGCCGCGGCCAGTGGCGAGGGGCCCGAGGCAGCCACGCCCGCCGAGCCCGCGCCCGTGCTCTGGCTGCACCTGCCCATGCGCGAGCTCGTGCGCCTCGGCCTGATCTCCAACCGCGGCATGCTGGTGGTGGCGGCCCTCTTCGCCGCGCTCTCGCAGGCCGGCGATGCGGTGATGAAGCCGCTCGGCAACCAGCTCTACGCCGGCCTCAAGGAAGGCGAGAGCTGGGCCGCCAGCCTGCACCTGGGGCCGCTGGCCTATGGCCTTGCCAGCCTGCTGTTGCTGCTCGGCCTGCTGGCCCTGGTGCGGGCGCTCTCGGTGGCGCTCGCCATCGTGCAGTTCCACGATTTCCGCCTGCTGGCCGGAGAACGCGAGCTGAGCGTGGAGCGCGGCCTGCTGAGCCGGGTGCGCGCCCACCTGCCGAAGCGCCGCGTCCAGGCCTACACCCTGCACGAGAGCCTGCTGCACCGCTGGTTCGGACGCCGCAGCCTGAGCGTGGACCGCGCCGCCCTGGAGACCGGCAACGAGGCCGCCGCCCTGCGCGAGCTGGTGCCGCTCGCCACGCCCGAGGCCATGGACGGCATGCTGCAACGGCTGCTGCCCGAGGGCAGCTGGCCGCCCCGGCACTGGCAGCCGCTGCATCCGCGGGCCTGGCGCCGGGTGGCCTTTCCCGGGCTGCTGGCCACGCTCGCCGCCAGCGGGCTGCTGGTGGCCTGGAAGGGCCTTCCCGGACTCTGGCTGCTGCTGCTCCTGCCGCTCGTGGTGCTGCGGGCCCGGATCTGGGCCCGCTACTCGGCCTGGTCGCTCGAGGGCGGCGTCATCAGCGTCCGCCAGGGCTGGCTCGACCGCCACTGGCGCTTCGCCGAGGTGCGCAAGCTGCATGCCCTGGAGCTGCGGCAGTCACCCTTCGACCGCCGCCACGGCATGGCCAGCCTGCACCTGGACAGCCTGGGGGCGCACCCGATGGCCCCGCCGCTGCGCATTCCCTACCTGCCGGTGGCAGAGGCGGTGCGCCTCGCCGCCGCCCTGCGCGCCGGCATGCCGCGCGATGCCGGCGTCAGTCGCGCCAGAACTGCGGCGTGAGCAGCACCAGCAGGGTGAAGACCTCGAGGCGGCCCGCCACCATGGCGAAGCTGGCCAGCCAGAGCTGCAGCCCATCGAAGGCCTGGAAGGTGGTCGCCACCTCGCCGAGGCCGGGGCCGAGGTTGTTGAGGGTGGCAGTGGTGGCGCCGAAGGCGGTGAGGATGTCCACGCCGGTGGCGGTGAGCGCCAGCATGATGGCCACGAAGACCAGCACGTAGAGCGTGCAGAAGCCCGCCACGGTGATCACCACGCTCTCCGAGACCCGCTTGCCGCCCACCTTCACCAGGAACTGGCCCTTGGGGTGCACCAGCTGCTTTAGCTCGCGCAGGCCCTGGCGGACGATCATCTGTACCCGCGCCAGCTTCATGCCGCCGGTGGTGGAGCCAGCGCAGCCGCCGATGAAGGACAGCACCATGAGCCCCAGCGGCGCCAGGCCCGGCCAGTCGGCGAAACCGGTGGTGCCAAAGCCGGTGGTGGTGAGGTTCGAGACCACGTGGAAGGCGGAATGCCGCAGCGCCTCGCCGCCATGCTCGAAGCGCCCGCCCCACCAGGCGGAGAGCGCCACCACCAGGCTGGCCGCCACCACGATGCGCAGGAACTGCCGCACCTCGGAATCGGCGAGGTAGTGCCCGAGGGTGGCGCGGCGCCAGGCGTACCAGTGCAGGCCGAAGTTGAGGCCGCCCAGGATCATGAAGACGATGGCGATGGCCTCGAGCAGGGCGCTGTCGAAATGGCCGAAGCTGGCGTCGTAGTTGGAAAAGCCGCCGGTGGCCACGGTGGCCATGGCATGGCAGGCGGCATCGAAGAAATCCATGCCGCCCACCCAGTAGGCAAGGGCACAGAGCACCACGAGGCCGGTGTAGACCAGCCACAGGGCCTTGGCGGTATCGGCGATGCGCGGGGTGAGCTTGCTGTCCTTCTGCGGGCCGGTGGCCTCGGCGCGGAACAGCTGCATGCCGCCGATGCGCAGCATCGGCAGGATGGCCACGGCGAGGATCACGATGCCCATGCCGCCGAAGTAGTGCAGCACCATGCGGTAGAGCTGCACGCTGCGCGGCAGCTGCTCGATGCCGGTGATCACCGTGGCCCCGGTGGTGGTGAGCCCGGAGGCCGATTCGAACACCGCGTCGGCGAGGCCGAGCCGCGGCTCGGCGAGCATGAAGGGCAGGGCCGCCACCAGCACCGCGATCACCCAGACGCCGGAGACGATCAGGAAGCCGTCGCGCAGGCGCAGCTCGTAGCGGGCATGGCGCACCGGGTACCAGAGCACGAAACCCACCGCGCCGGAGAGCAGCATGGCCTCGAGGAAGGCCACCGCCGTGGCCTCGCCATTGGCGAGAGCGTAGAGCAGGGAGGGCAGCGACATCAGGGCCGAGAGCCCGACGATGGCGCCGAAGATCCGCAGCAGGGTGCGGCCACGCTCGCCGAGCAGCACGCCCTCGCTCACAGCCAGGTGGCTCCGGCCTGGAACAGCGCCGTCACCTGCGGCATCTCGCGCTTGTCCATCACGAAGACGATCAGGTGGTCCTCGGGCTCGACCACCACGTCGTGGTGGGCGATCAGGAGCTTGTCGCCGCGCACGATGCCGCCGATGGTGGCCGAGGGCGGCAGCTCCAGTTCCTCCAGCCCGCGGCCGATCACCTGCGAGCTGCGGCGGTCGCCGCGCGCCACCACCTCCACCGCCTCGGCCACGCCGCGGCGCAGGGAATAGACCTTGGCCGGCGCGCCTTCGCGGATGTGCGCCAGGAGGGCGCCAAGGGTGATCTGCTGCGGACTGACCGCGATGTCGATGCTGCCGCCCTCCACCAGCTCGGCATAGGAGGGGCGGTTGATCAGGGCCAGTACCCGCGGGCAGCCGAGGCGCTTGGCCAGCATGGCCGAGAGGATGTTGGCCTCGTCGTCGTTGGTGAGCGCGCAGTAGATGTCGGTCTGGTCGATGTTCTCCTCGCGCAGCAGCTCCTCGTCGGCGCAGTCGCCCACCAGCACGATGGAGTTCAGCAGATCCTCGGCGATGCGCCGGGCGCGCTCGCGCGAGCGTTCCATCACCTTCACCGAGTAGCGGTTCTCGAGGCTGCGGGCGAGCGTGCGGCCGATGTTGCCGCCGCCGGCGATCAGCACCCGGCGCGTCGGCTTCTTCTCCACCCGCCGCAGCTCGGCCATCACCACCGGGATGTGCCGGCGCTCGGCGAGGAAGAACACCTCGTCGTCGATCTCGATCACCGTGCCGGCCTCCGGCTTCACCGGCCGGCCGCGGCGGAAGATCGCCGCCACCCGCGCATCCACCCCCGGCGGCAGATGGCCGCGCAGCTCGCGGATCTGGTGTCCCACCAGGGCGCCGCCCTCGACGGCGCGCACCGCCACCAGCTGGGCATGGCCCTCGGCGAAGTCCAGCACCTGCAGGGCGCCGGGATAGGCGATCAGCCGCTCGACGTGCTGCACGACGAGGTGTTCGGGGCTGATGGCGGTGGTGACCGGCGAGCTGCGGGCGTCCTTCAGCACCGCAAGATCGAGGTATTCCGATTCGCGCAGGCGCGCCACCCGGGTCGGGGTGCGGAAACGGTGCTGGGCGATCTGGCAGGCCAGCAGGTTCACCTCGTCGCTCGAGGTCACCGCCACCAGCAGCTCGGCGTCCTCGGCGCCGGCCTGGGCCAGCACCGAGGGCAGCGAGGCATGCCCCACCACGGTGCGGATGTCGAGGCGCTCGGCCAGATCGCGCAGGCGCTGGTGGTCGGTATCGACGACGGTGATGTCGTTGTTCTCGGAGGCCAGCGCCGCCGCCACCGAGGACCCCACTTGGCCCGCACCGAGGATCAGGATGTTCACGCGCACTCCGCTGCCCGACGACGCGGGCGGATCATACGCCGGCCAGGGCCCGGCAGAGTGCGGCGTAGTCGCGGCACATGCGCTCGCGGCTGAACTCGGCCAGCGCCCGGGCGCGGCCGGCGGCGGCCAGCCGGGCGGCCGCGGCCGGCTCGCGCAGCAGGGTTTCCAGCACTCCGGCCAGGGCCTCGGGGTCGCCGGGCGGCACCAGGCGGCCATCGATGCCGTCCTGCAGCACCTCCCGCACCCCGGGCACGGCGCTGGCCACGGCCGCGCAGCCCGCCGCCATGCCCTCGATCAGGGCCAGCGGCATGCCCTCGTAATGGGTGGACAGGCAGGCGATGCGGTGGCCCATCAGCAGCTCGGGCACATTGCGCACCACCCCGAGGAAACGTACCTGCGACGCGATGCCGAGCGCCTGCGCCAGCCGCTCCAGGCGCGCCCGGTAACGGGCCTTGCCGCCGCCGGCGAACAGCACCGGCGGATGCAGGCCGCGCGCCGCCAGCCGGGCCACGGCGTGCAGCAGGGTGGCATGGTCTTTCTGCGCCGAAAACCGCGCCACCATCACGATGCCGGGCACGCGGGCGGCGAAGTCGCGGGTATCGGCAGCGGCAAAGGGCGCGAGGCGGATGCCGTTGGGAATGGCCAGGGTGCGCTCGGGCGGCATGCCCTGCGCCAGCAGCACCTGCCGCACCCCTTCCGAGCAGCCGACGATGCGCGCGGTGCGCCGGGCCAGCCAGCGCGACTGCGCCAGCCGCCAGCGGGTGTAGCGCTCTTTCGTGTTGTGCTCCACGTGCACGAGGTGCGGCACCCCGGCCAGCAGTCCGGCATAGCGGCCCCAGAGGTGCTCGCTGAAGCCGTGGGCGATCAGCACGTCGGGCCGGAATTCGCGGCACAGCCGCACCAGGGCCCAGATGGTGGCGGCATGCGACCAGCCCGGCACCACCCGCAGCGGCAGGCCGGCAGCCTCGAGCTCGCGCAGGCGCTGCGCCGGCGTGCGGCGCTTGCGCCGCAGCACCAGCAGGGGCTCGAGGTCGGGCTCGGCGCGCATCGCCTCGGTGAGGGCGATGGCCACCTGGGTGGCCCCGCCGGAAAAGCCGCCGGTGACGAAATGCAGCACCCGCAGACGCCGTCCGCCCGCCGCGGCCGGGCCCGGGGGGATGGGAAGCGGAGCGGCGGACGGCGGTTCGGCGGGCATCGGGCACCTGCGGCGAAATCAAGGGCGTCCGACGATGATCGCCGGACGCCGCCCGCTCCGGCCAGCAGCCCCTCAGTCGTCCCAGCGCTCGGCCTGGATCTCGCCGCTCAGCGGGTGGATGCGCAGATCGCGCTCGAAACCGCCGGCTACCCGCACCTCGGCCTTCCAGAAGCCGTCGTCGCGCTCCAGCTCTCGCACGTCGGTGTAGCCGGCCTCGGCCAGCTTCGCCATCACCTCGGCGGCCTCGAGCTGGCGCTGGCCGGGCTGGGCGGGCCAGAGGATCTCGCCGCTGCGGGCATCGACGTAGACCGTGAGCGGCCGGCCGTCGGCACGGCTCGCGGCCACCTCCCAGGCGCCGTCGTCACGCTCGGCACCGCGCACCGGGCCGTAGCCGGCCTGCTCGACGATGCGCGTGGCCTCGCGCAGATCGATGCCGGAACCGGCGACAGGCGTGGCGAGGGCCGCGCCTGCGACGGCCAGGGCGGCAAACAGGGCAGTGGCATTCAGGGTTCGCATGGCAATCCTCCTCGTTGCTTGGGGTGGGCACAGTCTTCCTCCCCCGTCTTCAACCGGGCTTGAGACCGCTTTTCACGAACGGTTTAAAGCCGGGCGCGGCACCATCCCGCCCATGCTTCCGCGCCCTGCCCTCGCCCTGCCGCTGCTCGCCCTGGCCCTGCTTGCCACCCCGCCCGCCGGGGCTCGCCAGGACGACCATGAGCGCGCCCGCGCCGCCGTGGCCCGTGGCGAGGCCCTGCCGCTCGAGCAGATCCTGCGCGGCCTGCCGCTGCGCCCGGGCGAGCGCCTGCTGGAAGTGGAGTTCGAGCGCGAGGACGGCCGCTGGGTGTACGAGATCGAGCTGATCGGCCCGGACGGACGGGTGCGCGAACTGGAGGTGGACGCGCTCACCGGCGAAGTGCTGGAGGAAGACTGATGCGCCTGCTGCTGGTGGAGGACGACGCGCCCCTGCGCGACAGTCTGGCCGGGGCCCTGCGCGCCGAGGGCTGGGTGGTGGACCCCTGCGGGGACGGCGAGGAGGCGCTCTGGCTCGGCACCGAGGAACCCTACGATGCTGCCGTGCTCGATCTCGGACTGCCGCGGCGCGATGGCATCTCGGTACTGCAGGGCTGGCGTGAGGCCGGCCGGCGCTTCCCGGTGCTGCTGCTCACCGCCCGCCAGCGCTGGAACGACAAGCTGGCCGGCTTCGGCGCCGGTGCCGACGACTACCTCACCAAACCCTTCGACACCGACGAACTGGTGCTGCGGCTGAAGGCCCTGATCCGCCGTGCCAGCGGCCATGCCACGCCGGTGATCGGCATCGGCCCGCTGGAACTCGACACCCTCGCCTGCCGCTTCCGCCTCGACGGCCGGCCGCTCGCGCTCACCGCCGGCGAATACCGCCTGCTCGCCTACCTCGCCCACCATGCCGGCCGCACCGTGCCCCGCGCCGAACTGGCCGAGCATCTCTACGAACGCGATTTCGACCTCGATTCCAACGTGATCGACGTACAGATCGGCCGCATCCGCCGCAAGCTCGCCCCCCACCGCCTGCTGCACACCGAACGCGGCCTCGGCTTCCGGCTGGGGCTGGAATGAGTGCCAGCCTGCAGGGACGCCTCTGGCGCGCCGCGGCATTGCCTACCCTGGCGCTGGCGGCCTGCGGCCTGCTGCTGCTGCAGCTCGCCTTCGCCCATGCGGTGGAGCGTGCCTTCGACGCCCGGCTCTCGCGCAGCCTCGATGCCGCGGTGGCCGGCCTGCGTGCCGACGCCGATGGCCGCCTCGTGCTGCGCCGCCGCCCGGCCGCCACGGAGTTCGAGCGCGTGCACTCGGGCTGGTACTGGCAGGTACGGGATGGCGAGGGCCGCATGCTGCGCTCGCGCTCGCTCTGGGATCTCGAACTGCCGCCCCTCGAGGGGCCGCCCGACGGCACGGTGCAGCACCGCGACCTCGAAGGCCTGCCCCCGGGACCGCTGCGCGTGGCCGTGCGCACGGTGGTGATGACCGGCGGCATCGCCCAGGCCACCGTGATCGTCGCCGGCCCACGGGCCGAGATCGACGAGGAGGTGGAGGCCTTCGCCCAGCTGCTGTGGCTGGGCGGGGCCGGCTTCGTCGGCCTTGCCCTGCTCGCCATCGGCGTGCAGCTGCGGCTCGGCCTGGCGCCGCTGCGCGCCTTCGGCCGCCAGCTGGTCGAGCTGGCCGCCGGCCAGCGCGAGCTGCCCGGACCGGTGGGGGTGCGCGAACTCGACGAGGTGGCGGGCGAGCTGCGCGAGGTGCTGGAGCAGAACCACCGGCTGGCCGAGGCTGGGCGCAAGCTGGCCGGCGATCTTGCACACGCCATCAAGACCCCGCTGGCCCTGCTGCGCAGCCGCATCCCCCGCGATGCCGGCGCGGAACGGGCGGCCCTCGACCGCATCGACGAGGTGGTCGACCGCCATCTCGCCCGCGCCTCGGCCGAGGCGCGACGCCGGCGCTCGCGCTGCGCCCCGCGCGCCGAGGCCGTGCAGCTGGCGGCCCTCCTGGGCCAGCTGCACCCGGGAAAGCAGCTGCGACTCGCACCCGGCGGCGGCGGGCTGGAGGCCGCCTGCGAGGCCAGCGATCTTCAGGAGATGCTCGGCAATCTGCTCGACAACGCCCTGCGCGCCGCCCGCGGCGAAGTCCATCTGGCCGTCGAGAGCGAGGACGGCGGGGTGCGGCTACGGATCGACGACGACGGCCCGGGCCTCGACGGGGAGGCCCTGCAGCGCCTGGGCGAACGCGGCCTGCGCTTCGACCAGCAGCAGCCCGGCACCGGCCTCGGGGTATCGATCAGCCGCGACATCGCCGAAAGCTATGGCGGCCGGCTCGAGTTCGGCCGCAGCCCGCTGGGCGGGCTGCAGGCGCGGCTGTGGCTGCCGGCACCGCCACTGCTGCCGGGCCGCAGGCCGGGCTGAAGTCCTCCGCCGGCGCCCCTCAGCGCCCCTTCGCGGGCTGGCCTTGGGCAAGTGACCCGAGTCGCTGCCCGATGCGCCAGGCCCGGAGCCAGGCGCCCTGGCGCCGCCAAGCCCGCAGCACCGCCGCCCCGCCGTCGGGGAAGCAGGCGGCCAGCACCTCGGCATGCAGGCGCTGCACCGGCGCCAGCGCCTCGGGCTCGGCCCGCCCGGAGAGCCGGCGCAGGCGCCGTGCCGCCGAGGCCAGGGTGCGCAGCACATAGGCATCGAGCGCGCCCCGGGCCGATGCCATCGCCGGCGTTGCCAGCCCGGCGTGCAGCTCGCGCAGGCCCAGCAGCAGGTCGCGCACCTTGGCCGGCGAGTCGCTGGCGAGGATGCTGCCGGCACGCTGCCGGTAGCCCACCCAGGGGCTGGCCACGTGGTGCCAGCGCCGCACCGCCCGCACCAGGGCCGGGATGGTGGGAATGTCCTCGAAATAGCGGCCTTCCGGGAACGGGGCCTGCTGCCAGACCGAGCGCCTGGCGATCTTCGACCAGGCATGCAGCTGGCCGCCGCCCAGCAGGCCGAAGGCGAGGCGCTCCGGGGCCGCCTCGCCGTCCACCGGGCCGCGGAAGGACGGAGTGTGGCGCTCGCGGCGGCGCAGCCGGTGGTGCAGGCGCGGGCGCTCGCGCAGCAGGGCGAAATCGCACATCACGAGGTCCGGGGCGGAATGCCGGACCACCGCCGCCAGCCCGGCGATGGCGCCGGGCAGCAGCACGTCGTCGGAATCGAGGAACCACACATAGTCGCCCCGGGCCGCCGCCAGCAGGGTGTTGCGCGCGGCGGCAAGGCCGCGGTTCTGCCCGTGGGCCAGCACCCGCAGCCCCCCGGGGTGGCGCGCCGCGTACTCCCGGGCGATGGCGCCACTGGCATCGGGCGAGGCATCGTCCAGCACCAGCACCTCGATCCCGGGCTGGTACTGCGAGAGCACCGAGTCGAGGCAGGCGGGCAGCCAGGCCTCGACCCGGTAGGCCGGCACGAGCACGCTGAGCCAGGGCGAAGCGGGCGCCTGGGCGGGCGATTCGGGGCTCGGGAGCATCTCGGATGAGGATCGGCAGCCGGGGGGCGGCATCATTCCGGAGGCGCCTGCGGCACCGCAAGCACCGCCTCGTCGAGCGGGCAGGCGGCCACGCCCTCGGCCCGCACCAGCACCCAGGCCCGGCGGTTGCCACGGCCCACCGGCTCGCGCGCCGCCTCCGGCACGCAGGCGGGCACCGAGGCCGCCTCGGCGAACACCCGGCGTTCCGCCGGAGCCTCGCGCAGCCAGGCAATCGCCCGCAGCCACTGCCGCTCCCAGGGCGCGCGGAAGCCGAACTCGGCCACCGGCCCGCTGGCCTGCAGCAGGTTCTGCTCGCGCCAGGCCACCAGGCCCAGCGTGGTCTCGGGCCCGGCGCGCTCGCGCGCCGCCTGCATCACCGCCCGCGCCGAGTTCTCGTCGTCGAGCACCGGATGCACCACGAAGCCCCAGCCCAGCCACAGGCCGCCGAGCAGCACCGCCGGCGCCGCGAGCGGCGCCCGCCGCCTCGCTAGCAGCAGGGTGGCGAGGGTGAGCAGGCCCACCGCCACCAGCATGCCCCAGAGCCAGAGGGCCTCCGCCCCGAGGCCACGTTCGGCCAGCAGCCGGGCCTCGAAGCGCGGCTCGCCCAACAGCGCCCAGCCGCCGGCCAGGAGCAGCAGGACCGCGAGGCCCACGGCATAGGCGAGCAGCGCGCGGCGCGGCCCCGGGCGGCGCAGCAGGCCCTCGAGGAAGGGCGCGGCAGCCAGCGCGAAGGCCGGCAGGGCCGGCAGGATGTACATGTCGCGCTTGCCGGTGCTACCGGTGAAGAACAGCAGCACCAGCAGGCCCCAGGCCAGCGGCAGCCAGACCCGGGCCTCGCGCCCGCGCCAGGCGTCGCGCCAGGGCGCGAGCAGCCAGGGCCAGAGCAGGGCGAAGGGCGCCCAGAACAGCGCGATCACATAGGCGTAGTACCAGACCGGCTCGTGGTGGTGCCAGGCATCGACGTAGCGCGTCACGGTCTGCCGGAACAGCAGCTCGTCGAGGTAGGCGCGGTGCGCCGGGTCGCCGTCGGTGAGGGCGAGCAAAAGCATCGGCAGGAACCAGAGCAGGATGGCGGCGAGGAAGCTGCCGGCCAGCGCCGCCCAGCGCCAGGCATCGCCCGGCGCCGCAGGCCGCAGGCCGCCCCAGCCGGCGCGGCGCATCAGGGCGAAGGGCAGCAGGGCGAAGAGCGGCAGGAAGCCCACGCCCTTCGCCACCACGCCAAGCCCGGCGGCGAAGCCGCCGAGCCAGGCCCAGCGCCAGGCCGGGCCGAGCAGCAGGTGGCGCAGCAGGCCATAGAGCGCCAGCGTGGTGAGCCCGACCAGCACGGGATCGATCTGCGCCCGCTTGGCCTGGTAGACGAAGGCCGGCGCCACCAGCACCGCCGTGGCCGCGAGCAGGCCGGCGCGCGGGTTCCACAGGCGACGCCCGAGGTCGTAGGTCAGGCCCAGGGTGGCCATGGCGGCGAGCAGCGAGGGCAGCAGGAAGCTCCAGCGGATCGAGCCGGTGAGGGCCTGCCCCAGGGCGAGCAGCCAGAGGAAGAGCGGCGGCTTGTCGGGGTAGAGCTCGGCGCCGCGGCGCGGGAACCACCAGTCGCCGCTCTCCAGCATCTGCCGCGCCACCAGCACGAAGCGCGGCTCGTCGGCCGGCCAGGGATCGCGCAGGCCGAAGCCGGCCGCGATCACCAGGAAGGCGAGCGCGAAGAAGACCCAGGCCTCGCGGCGGTCTTGCGGCGAGAGGGCCGGGGAAGCGGGAAACGCCGGGGTCATGCGCGGGCCTCGCGTTCGATCAGGGCATAGAAGAAGCCATCGCCATCGTCCTCGCCGGGAAAGCGCTGGTGGCCGTGGCCGGTATCGAGGCCGAAGCGCGGCGGCAGCGGCCGCAGGCGCGCCGCGGGCGTGCGGGCGAGGAAGGCGGCCACCTGGCGGTCGTTCTCGTCGCGGAACACCGAGCAGGTGGCGTAGAGCAGGCGCCCGCCCGGGCGCAGCAGCGGGAACAGGGCATCGAGCAGGCGGGCCTGGGTGTCCCCCAGAGCCTCGAGATCGGTGGCGCGGCGGTGCAGGCGGATGTCCGGCTGGCGGCGCAGGATGCCGCTGGCCGAACAGGGGGCATCGAGCAGGATGGCATCGAAGGCGCGGCCGTCGTGCCAGGCCTCGGGCCGGGTGGCATCGGCGGTCCTCGCGGTGAAGCGCGCCGGCGAGGGCGCAAGGAAGTCCACCAGCGCGCGCACCCGCGCCAGCCGCGCCGCATCGACATCGAGGGCCAGCACCTCGCCCGCCGCGCCCACCGCGGAAAGCAGGCCCACGGTCTTGCCACCCGGCGCAGCGCAGGCATCCAGCACGCGGCTGCCCGGCGCGGGCGCCAGGGCCTCCACCGCCAGCTGGGCGGCGAGGTCCTGCACATGGAAGGCGCCCTCGGCATGGCCGGGCAGGCTGGCCGGATTGGCGCGCTCGCACAGGCGCAGGCTGTGCGCCGCGATGCCGGGCCGGGTGGCGATGCCGGCGGCGGCGAGGCGGGCCGCGAGCGCCTCGCGCGCCACCCGCGGGGCATTGGCGCGCAGCCACAGCGGTGCTGGTCCCTCGCCCGCCGCCAGCAGGGCCTCCAGCCGCTCCGGCCAGTCGCGCTCCAGCCGGGCCAGCCACCACGCGGGGTAGCCGGCATCGGCGCGCGGATCGGCCGGCGGGGGCCAGGGCTCGCGGCTGGCGCGGCGCAGCAGGGCATTGAACAGGCCGGCGAGGCCCGGGCGGCCGAGCAGCTTCACCGCATCCACCGTGGCGCCCACCGCGGCATGCGCCGGCAGGCCGAGCGGATCGAGCTGGGCGAGGCCGAGGGCGAGCAGGCGCGCCGCCTCGCGGTCCTTCGCCGTGCGCATCGGCAGGGGCTTCGCCAGCCAGGCCGCGAGCACCCGGGCGTGCCGGGCCTGCTGGCGCAGGGCGGCGAACAGCATCGCCTCCAGCAGGGCGCGGTCGCGGGCATCGGCGATGCTCGGCAACACCTCGGCCAGCACCGCCTTCAGCGAGCGGCCCTCGTCGAGCACGGCGCACAGGGCCCGCGCCGCCGTCACGCGCAGCCGGGCGCCGGCCGGCGCCACGCTCATGCCGTCCTCAGCTGCGGGCGGGCATTGAGATAGTCGGCGGCCGCCATCGGCCGGCCGCCCTCGCGCTGCACCGTGGTCAGGCGCAGGGCGCCCTCGCCACAGCGCAGCACGAGGCCCTCGCGGTCTGCCGAGAGCAGGCTGCCCGGCGGCCTCCCCGTCCCGCCCAGGGCCGCCACCGCGGCCTCGTCCAGCGGGACGGCGGCATGCACCCGCAGGCGCTCGCCGGCCAGCTCGCACTCGGCCACCGGCCAGGGCTGGAAGGCCCGCAGCTTGCGCCAGAGCACCAGCGCCGGCTGGGTGAAATCGAGGCGCGCCTCGGCCTTCTCCAGCTTGCGCGCATAGGTCACGCCCTCGGCCGGCTGCGGCATGGGCGGCAGCGGCTCGCCGCGGGCGAGGCGTTCCAAGCCGTCGGCTAACACCTCGCCGCCCAGCCGCGAGAGCCGGTCGTGCAGGCTGCCGCCGGTGTCGCCGTCCTCGATCGGGGTGCGCCGCCGGAGCAGCACCGGCCCGGTATCGAGGCCCTTCTCCATCTGCATCAAATCGACCCCGGTCTCGGCGTCGCCGGCCTCCAGCGCGCGCTGGATCGGCGCCGCGCCGCGCCAACGCGGCAGCAGCGAGGCATGCACGTTCCAGCAGCCATGGCGCGGGATGTCGAGCACCGCCTGCGGCAGGATCAGGCCATAGGCCACCACCACCAGCAGATCGGGCGCCAGCGCCCGCAGGGCCTCCTGCTCGGCGGCATCGCGCAGGCTCGCCGGCTGCCGCACGGCAAGGCCGAGGGCGCGGGCGCGCTGCTTCACCGGCGATTCGGCGAGCCCGCGGCCGCGCCCCGCCGGGCGGTCGGGCTGGGTGTACACCGCCAGCACCTCGGCCCGCGCAACGAGCGCCTCGAGGCAGGGCAGGCCGAACTCGGGCGTGCCCGCGAACACCGCGCGCAAGGCCATCAGCCCTGCTCGACCTTCGCCAGCTTGGCCAGCTTCTTCATCGCCATCTCGCGCTTGAGCGGCGTGAGGTAATCGACGAAGACCTTGCCGTCGAGATGGTCCATCTCGTGCTGCACGCACACCGCCTCGAGTCCCTCGGCGGTGAACTCGTAGGGCGCGCCGTCGCGGTCGAGGGCGCGCACCGTCACACGCTCGGCGCGCTTCACCTCGGCGAACACCGTGGGCACCGAGAGGCAGCCCTCCTTGCACACCTGGGTGCCGCTCGAGGCCACGATCTCCGGATTGATCAGCACCTTCTGCCGCGATTTGTCGTCTGACACGTCCATCACGATCAGGCGCAGGTGGCGGTCCACCTGGGTGGCGGCAAGCCCGATGCCCGGCTCGTGGTACATGGTCTCGAACATGTCGTCGATCAGGGCGCGGAGCTCGTCGTCCACCCGCTCGACGGGCTTGGCGACGGTGCGCAGGCGGGGGTCGGGGAAACGCAGGATGGGCAGCAGGGCCATGGACACTCGCTTGGCAGAGCGCGGCCTCGCGGCCGCCACCGCGACAGTGTAGCGGCCTGCCCCCGGGGCGCTGGCTGAATTGCCCGGCCGGCGGGATGGCGCGGCCCTTCCCGCGCGCCCGGACGGCCCCCGTTGCGCCGGCGTGAATGTTCTGGTCTATAGTGACAAGTGTTAACCTTGCGGAAAATCAGGGGGATAGCGGCCATGTTTAAACGGCTTTGTGCGGTGACCGCCGCCGCGCTGCTGACGATCGGAACGTACGCCGCCGCGGTCGAGATGCGGGAAGGGCATCCATCGACCTACGTCGTGCAGCGCGGAGACACGCTCTGGGGCATCGCCGGCCGCTTCCTCTCGAAGCCCTGGCTGTGGCCGGAGATCTGGCAGGCCAACCCGCAGATCGAGAATCCGCACCGCATCTTCCCCGGCGACGTGATCAGCCTTGCCTACCTCGATGGCAAGCCGGTGCTGAGCACCCAGCCCGGCCCGCGCAGCGAGCCTGCCATCACCACCATCCCGCTCTCCGACATCGAGCCCTTCCTGCGCCAGAGCCAGGTGGTCTCGAGCCTCGAGGGCCTGCCGCACGTGGTCAGCCTGGAGAGCGAGCGGCTGCGCGGCGCCGAGGGCCAGATGGCCTATGTGCGCGGCCTCTCCGGAGTGTCGGTGGGCGATACGGTGATGCTGGTGCGCCCCACCCATCACTTCCGCCTGCCGGCCGAGCGCCGCCGTCTCAACACCATCCCCACCGAGCTCGACTTCCGCGGCGACGAGACCTACCGCGACGTGCGCAGCGCCTGGGGCCGCGACCTCGCCCGCGGCGAGAGCCTGGGCTATGAGCTCACCCGCCAGGGCCTGGGCCGGGTGACCCAGGTGCAGGGCGACGTCACCCTGGTGCTGCTGGTCGACAGCACCGCCGATGTGCGCGTGGGCGACCGCGTGGTGCCCGCCGAAGCCCAGCCCTACGACGACAGCTTCCTGCCGCAGGCGCCGGCCTCGGTGCCCGGGCATGCGGCGGTGCTGGCCATCGCCGATGCCGCGCTCGCCGGTGGTCCGAACAGCGTGGTGGCGCTCTCGGTGGGCAGCGCCGATGGCGTGCGCAACGGCACCGTGTTCTCCACCTGGCGGCCCGGCAGCGCCGTGCCGGACGATGCCCGGCACCGCAACCGCCTGCGCGCCGATGCCGACAAGGTGCAGCTGCCCGACGAGTTCACCGGCCGGCTGATGGTGTTCCGCACCTTCGAGCGCGTGAGCTACGCGCTGGTGATGGAGGGCATCCGCCCCATCACCGTGGGCGACCGGCTCAAGCATCCCGACGCGGTGCAGTAAGACCCCCGCGCGCAGGGATTTCCGATGCAGGGCGCCTTCGGGCGCCCTCATCGTTTCTGCGGCATGGACGCCCTCGACGCCTTCCTCCAGCTCCAGCATGCCGCCGGCAACGCCGCCTGGCTGCGCCAGGCCATCGACACCGCGGGCGGGCCGCTCGCTCTCGCCAGGCATCTCATGGGCGGCACGGCGGCCGACTGGCAGGCCGCCGGCGCTCCTGCCGCGCTGCGTGCCGCCGCGCTGGGCGCCGGGGCCCGGCAGGCCGCCGCCCTCGCCCGCGCCTGGCAGGCCGGCGGACCGGAGCGCCATCTCATCCCCTGGGGCGATGCTGCCTACCCCGGCCTGCTGCGCGAAGCGCCCTCGCCGCCCAGCCTGCTCTACGTCGAAGGGCAGGCAGAACGGCTCTGGTGGCCGCAGATCGCCGTGGTGGGCAGCCGCGCCCCGAGCCCGGCGGGCCGCGAGCGCGCGCAGCGCTGGGCCCGGGCCTTCGCCGAAGCGGGCTTCGTCGTCACCAGCGGGCTGGCCAACGGCATCGACGCCGCTGCGCACACCGCCTGCCTCGGGGCCCCGGGCAGCATCGCCGTCATCGGCACCGGGCCCGACCTCGCCTACCCGGCCGCGCACCGGCCGCTGCAGGCGGAGGTGGCCCGCGAGGGCTGCGTGGTGAGCGAACACCCGCCCGGCACGCGGGCGCGGGCCGCGCACTTCCCCTCGCGCAACCGGATCATCGCCGGGCTCTCGCTGGCCACCGTGGTGGTGGAGGCGGCGCTGCGCTCCGGCTCCCTGATCACCGCCCGGCTCGCCGCCGAGGCCGGGCGCGAGGTCTTCGCCCTGCCCGGCGCCCCGGAGAACCCCAAGGCCCGCGGCTGCCACCGCCTGATCCGTGAAGGCGCCACCCTGGCCGACGATCCCGCACAGGTGGTCGAGGCCCTGGCCGGCGCGGCGTGCCAGCTCGCCCCGGCCCTGGCCGCCCGGCTGGAGGCAGGAGACGGCCGCTCCCCGCCCCCGGCGGCCCTGCCCGCGGCGCAGGCGCCTGCCGGGTCGGCACTAGTCAGCGCAGAGGCCGGGCGGGTGCTGGCCGCACTGGACGGCGCCGGCGCCAGCCTCGAGGTCCTCGCCGCCCGCGCGGGATTGACGCCGGCCGCCCTCGCCCCCATCCTGCTCGACATGGAGTTGGAAGGTCGTCTCACGCAGCAGCACGGGGTGTACCTCCCCTGCGGCTCCGCCCCTCCCACACGCGCTGGGTCCCAGCGCAGGCGCTAGGGTGTGATGAAAGAATCGATCCTCGACGTACTGCTCTATCTCTTCGAACACTACTTCAACGACGAGGCCGACCTCGTCCGCGACCGCGACTCCCTCCAGGCCAGCCTGCTCGAGGCCGGCTTCAGCCCCGCCGAGATCCACAAGGCCTTCGAATGGCTCGACGAACTGGCCGAACAGCGGCCGGCGGTGGCCAATGCGCGCGTCGATGGTCCGGTGCGGCTCTACACCGCGCCCGAGTACGCCAAGCTCGACGCCGAGGGCATCGGCTTCCTGATGTTCCTCGAGCAGAACGGCGTGCTCGGCCCCGAGCAGCGCGAGCTGGTGGTCGACCGGGCGATGGCGCTCGACCAGGACGAGATCGACCTCGATGACCTCAAGTGGGTGGTGCTGATGGTGCTCTTCAACCAGCCGGGGGCCGAGGCCGCCTATGCCTGGATGGAGAACCTGATGTTCGGCGAGGCGCCGCTGCCGACCCACTGAAGGACGGCGCCGCACCCCGTCGCCTCCCGCCCCCCGCGGCCCCTCCCGCGCTTCCCCCCTTCCTGCCAAGGATTCCAGGCATGTCCAACACCCTGTGGTACTACGTCAGTGCCGACCGCCAGCGCCATGGCCCGGTAGGGGCCGACGTGCTTCGCGCACTCGCCGCCGATGGCAGCCTCACCGCCACCAGCCTGGTCTGGCGCGAGGGCCTGTCGGAATGGCAGCCGCTTTCCACCCTCGCCGCCGAGCTCGGCCTCGCCCCCGGAAGCACGCCGCCGCCGCTTCCCGCCGGCGATGGCAACGGCGATGGCGCCGCGACCGGCCACGGCCCCGGTGCCGCCCCCGTGCCAGCCGGTGCCGATGCCGTGGTGGACGCCGGCTTCCTGCGCCGTCTCGCGGCCCATCTGATCGATACCGTCCTGCTCGCCGGTGCCGGCTACGCGCTTCTCTTCCTGCTGCTCCTGGGCTCCGGCATCGGTCTGGCCGGCATGGTGGCACTCTTCGATCCCGAGGCCCTGCCCCCGGACGACGGCCTGCTGGCCCTCCTCCTCGTCGGCCTCTACGGGCTGCCGATCCTGATGCAGGGCGCCTACCACATCCTGTTCACCGCCTCGGCCTGGCAGGCCACGCCGGGCAAGCGCGCCGTGGGCATCAAGGTGGTCGATGCCGAAGGCCGGCGCCTCGGCCTCGGGCGCTCGGCCGGGCGCTGGTTCGCCGCTGCCCTGTCCTATCTCACGCTCTACCTCGGCTTCCTGATGGCGGCCTTCACCCGGCGCAAGCTGGCCCTGCACGACATGCTGGCCGGCACCCGCGTGGTCGACCAGTGGGCCTACACCGCGCATCCCGAGCGCCAGCAGCGCGGGCTTGGCGGCTGCGCCATCGCCACGCTGGCGGCAGGCGGGCTGTTCTTCGCCCTGGTCTTCCTCGCCACCCTGGCCGCCATCGCCCTGCCCGCCTACCAGGAGTACACCCAGCGCTCGCACATCAGCGAACTCATGGGGCAGGCCGCGCCCTACCAGACGGCGATGGACGACTTCCTTGCCAATACCGACCGCTGCCCCGACGACTTCGGCGAAATCGGACTTGCGCCATTTGCGCACGCCCTGGTGGCAGAGGCCGAACTCGGCGAGAACGGCCTCGGGGAATGCGTGCTGCAACTGGTGCTGGAGCAGGACCAGGCGCTCGGCGCGCTGGCCGGCGAATACGTCTGGTTCAGCGTGGGCAGCCGCGATGGATTCCGCTGCCGCAGCAGTGCGGCAGACGAACTGCTGCCGCCGGCCTGCCGCGGTTGAGCTTGACACCGCCACCACGGCGGTGCCCCTAATGAAAAAAGGAAGGCCCGCCGCATGGCGGGCCTTCGCCCCTTCGCGCGACCCGCCGCGCGCGGCCCTCACGGACCTCCGGACATGGCGAAGAACCTCCTCATCGTCGAATCGCCCGCGAAGGCGAAAACCATCAACAAGTACCTGGGCAAGGACTTCCAGGTGCTGGCCAGCTACGGCCATGTGCGCGATCTCGTGCCCAAGGAGGGCGCGGTCGATCCCGAGCATGGCTTCGCCATGCGCTACGAGCTGATCGACAAGAACGAGAAGCACGTCGATGCCATCGCCCGGGCGGCGAAGGACGCCGATGCCATCTACCTTGCCACCGACCCGGACCGCGAAGGCGAGGCGATCAGCTGGCACATCGCCGAGATCCTGAAGGAGCGCAGGCTGCTGAAGGACAAGCCGCTGCACCGGGTGGTGTTCACCGAGATCACGCCGCGCGCCATCCGCGAGGCGGTGGAACACCCGCGCACGGTGAGCGATGCCCTGGTGAATGCCCAGCAGGCGCGCCGCGCGCTCGACTATCTCGTCGGCTTCAATCTCTCGCCTCTGCTCTGGCGCAAGGTGCAGCGCGGCCTCTCGGCCGGACGCGTGCAGTCGCCGGCGCTGCGCATGATCGTCGAGCGTGAGGAGGAGATCGAGGCCTTCGTGCCGCGCGAGTACTGGTCGATCGCCGCCGAGGCCGCGCATCCGAAGCAGGCCTTCAGCGCCAAGCTGACCCGGCTCGATGGCGCCAGGGTCGAGCAGTTCACGATCACCGACGGCGAGACGGCCGAGGCCGCGCGCGCGCGGATCATCCGCGACGCGCAAGGCCTGCTGGTGGTCACCGATGTCGAGAGCAAGCAGCGCAAGCGCCGGCCGGCGCCGCCCTTCATCACGTCCACCCTGCAGCAGGAGGCGGCGCGCAAGCTCGGCTTCTCCACCAGCCGCACCATGCGCGTGGCGCAGAAGCTCTACGAGGGCGTGGCGCTGGGCGAGGAAGGCACGGTGGGCCTGATCAGCTACATGCGTACCGACTCGGTGAACCTGAGCGCCGAGGCCCTGGCCGAGATCCGCGACGTGATCGCCCGCGACTTCGGCACCCAGGCCCTGCCGGACCGGCCGAACTTCTACCAGACCAAGTCGAAGAACGCGCAGGAGGCCCACGAGGCGATCCGCCCGACCTCGGCCCTGCGCACCCCGGCCTCGGTGGCGCGCTTCCTCGCCGATGACGAGCGCCGGCTGTACGAGCTGATCTGGAAGCGCACGGTGGCCTCGCAGATGGTGCCGGCCACTCTCAACACCGTCTCGGTGGATCTCGCCGCCGGCAGCCAGCACGCCTTCCGCGTGAGCGGCACCACGGTGGTGGAACCCGGCTTCCTCGCCGTCTACGAGGAGGGCAAGGACGCCAGGGGCGAGGAAGACGACGAGGAGGGCCGCAAACTGCCGGAGATGAAACCCGGCGACCGCGTGCCACTGGCCGCCGTCACCGCCACCCAGCACTTCACCGAGCCGCCGCCGCGCTATTCGGAGGCCTCGCTGGTGAAGGCGCTCGAGGAGTACGGCATCGGCCGCCCCTCCACCTACGCCAGCATCATCCAGACCCTGCTCAACCGCGAGTACGTCTACCTCGACGCACGCCGCTTCCGCCCCACCGACGTGGGCCGCGCGGTGGCGAAGTTCCTCTCGGCGCACTTCACCCAGTACGTGGATTACGACTTCACCGCCCGCCTGGAGGACGAGCTCGACGAGGTCTCGCGCGGCGAGACCGACTGGATTCCGCTGCTCGAGCGCTTCTGGAAGCCGTTCTCGAAGACCGTGGAGGAGAAGGGCGAGAGCGTGGAGCGCAGCGAGGCCTCGGGCGCGCGCCTGCTGGGCGTGGATCCGGCGAGCGGCAAGCCGGTGAGCGTGCGCCTCGGCCGCTACGGGCCCTTCGCCCAGATCGGCAGCGCCGAGGACGAGGAGAAGCCGCGCTTCGCCTCGCTGCGTGGCGGCCAGAGCATGCACACCATCACCCTCGAAGAGGCCCTGAAGCTGTTCGAGCTGCCGCGCACGCTCGGCACCTCGAACGGCGAGCCGGTGACGGTGGCAGTGGGCCGCTTCGGCCCCTTCGCCAAGCGCGGCAGCACCTATGCCTCGCTGGGCAAGGACGACGACCCCTACACCATCGACCTTGCGCGCGCGCTGGAACTGATCGAGGCCAAGGAGCAGGCGATCGCCAACCGCACCATCAAGCGCTGGGACGAGGCCGGCATCGAGGTGCTGAACGGCCGCTTCGGCCCCTACATCACCGATGGCAGCAAGAACGGCAAGGTGCCCAAGGACCGCGACCCGGCCTCGCTGACGCTCGA
Organism: Silanimonas lenta DSM 16282; assembly: GCF_000429065.1. Lineage (GTDB taxonomy): Bacteria > Pseudomonadota > Gammaproteobacteria > Xanthomonadales > Xanthomonadaceae > Silanimonas > Silanimonas lenta. The sequence goes on from NZ_KE386844.1 coordinate 82,829, forward strand.
GGAATGCCAGGCCATCCTCGAGGCCGCGCCGGAGGCCAGGGGCCGCTTCGCCCGCAAGGCGGCCGCGAAGAAGGCCCCGGCCAGGAAGGCCGCCGCGAAGAAGACGGCCAAGGCCACCGACGCCGCCCCTGCGATGAAGAAGACCGCCGCGAAGAAGCGCGCGACGAAGCAGGCCGCGGCCGGAAAGGCCGGTGCGAAGACCGCGGCGAAGAAGGCCGTCGGGAAGTCTCCGGCAACGAAGGCCCCGGCGAAGAAGGCCGCCACGCGCAAGGCCGCGGCCGGCGCCTGAGCCCGGCGCCCGGACAGCGGGCATTCACCCGGGCCGCGTTCCCGGCGGCGGCCGGCGGGGGTAGGATCGGAGGTCTACCCCCCCCCCCTCGAACTCGAGGCCATGGACGGCCCGCGTCACGGAGTCCTGCCATGTCCATCCGCTCGATCGCCGCCGCCGGCCTGATCGCCCTGCTGCCCCTGCCCCTGCTGGCCCAGAGCGTGGCCGGCGAACCGCTGCGGCCGGAGAATGCCAAGCGCGCCCAGGCCGAAGCCTTCCGCTCGCCGGCCGCCAGCGCCGCCCCCGCCCTGCACTTCCAGGCCCTGCCCGCCGGGCGCCTGGCCGCCCTGCAGCGCCACAACGCCGAGCAGGGCAAGCGCCTGCAGATCGGCCTGGTGCGCCGGGTGGCGGACGAGGCCGCAGCTAGCCCGCCGGAGCCCCTGTGGCTGCCGGTGCCGGGCGGCCGGGTGGCCCGCCTCGACGTGGTCTCGCCGGGGGCCGCCGCGCTGCGCGTGGCCCTTGATCCGCGCGGCCTGCCGCCGGGAGCCGAGATCCGCGTCGCCAGCCCGGAACTGCCGGTGGTGGAACTGGTCCGCGCCAGCGAGGCCCGCTCCCAGCTCGACGGCGCCGGCCTGTTCTGGAGCCCGGTGACCGAAGGCGAGCGCCAGCAGATCGAGGTCTTCGTGCCGGGCACCACCGAACCGGCCGGCACCGTGCTGCGGGTGGCCGCCCTCTCGCACCTCGTAGCCTCGCCCTTCCGTCCGCTCGCCCTGGCCAAGAGCCTCGGCAGCTCGGGCAGCTGCAACATCGACGTGGCCTGCCGCACCGGCAGCCTGGGCCAGGCCTTCATCAACGCCAAGAACGCCGTGGCGCGGATGGTGTTCAGCACCAGCGACGGCACGTTCACCTGCACCGGCACCCTGCTCAACGACACCGTCGCCGCCACCCAGGTGCCCTACTTCTACTCCGCGGCGCACTGCATCAGCCTGCAGAGCGAGGCCAATACCCTCACCACCTTCTGGAACTACGAAACCCCCACCTGCGGGGTGGCCAGCGCCGGGGCCAATACCCAGCTCACCGGCGGCGCCGACCTGCTGTTCGCCCAGCTCTCCTCCGATGCCCTGCTGCTGCGCCTGCGCAGCACGCCGCCGGCGGGAGCCTTCTTCGCCGGCTGGGACGCCGCCACGCTCAGTCCCTCGACCCAGGTCATCGGCATCCACCATCCGAGCGGCGACAACAAGAAATACAGCCGCGGCAACCACAGCGGCTTTAGTTCCAACGTCGACATCGGCGGCCAGAACGTGACCAGCGTGGCCCGCGCGAGCTGGGCCGAGGGCACCACCGAGGGCGGCAGCTCCGGCTCCGGCCTGTTCACCCTGAACTCGGGCGAGTACCGGCTGCGCGGCGGCCTGGCCGGCGGCGCGGCCTCCTGCGCCAACAGCGGCCAGAGCGAGGCGGCGGGCAATGTCGACTACTACTCGCGCTTCGACCAGGTCTTCCCCTCGATCCGCCAGTGGCTCGACCCGACCGTGGGCCCGACCCGCAACTACAGCGGCAACTGGTTCCTGCCGAGCGAGTCGGGCTGGGGCATCCAGGTGTTCGACTTCCCCGGCCAGCTCTTCGTGCTGTTCTTCGTCTACGACAGCGCCGGGCGCCCGGCCTGGTACCGCATGCAGGGCCCCTGGACCGGCGTGGACACCATCACCGCGACGCTGGAACGGCCGAGCGGCCCGCCCTGGGCCGCGCCCTACAACGCCGGCGGCATCGTCTTCACCTCGGTGGGCAGCGCCACCCTCACCTTCCTCTCGGAGAGCCAGGCCACGCTCAGCTTCAACGACGGCATCGTGAACCGTACGCTGACGCTGACCAAGATCTGAGGCCCGGGATGGCCCCCGCCCCGACACTGCGCCGCCGCTGGCCGGCGCGGCTGCTGGCCCCGCTCCTTGCCTGCGTGCTGCCCGCCGCAGCCGCGGAGCGCGCACCCGGGGTGGTCTACCGCTGCACCTCGCCGCAGGGCGCGGTGGCCCTGCAGGACGCCCCCTGCCCTGCCGGGCACCGCAGCGAGCGGCGCGAGATCGCCGCCTTCGCCCCACCCGCGGCACCGGCAGAGGCGCCGGCAGCGGCCCCGACGCAGGGCGGAACCGGTGCGGGCGCAGCGGAGCCCCCGGCCAGCGCAGCCAGTCCCACCGCGCCCCCCTCCACCACCGCCGCCGACGCCGGGGGCAGCCCCCCGCGCATCGAGTTCGGCCCCGCCGAACCCGCCGCGCCCCGGCCCCTGTCGATGCCGCCGCCGCTGTGGCGCTGCACCGATCTCAACGGCAAGGACCGCCTCGTCGATGCCTACGACCCGCAGCCGCGCTGCGTGCCGCTCTCGGTGCTCGGGGTGGACCTCTCGCGCGCCCCGCCCGCCGCGGCCACGCTGTGCCGCTGGGTGGAGGACCCCTGCGTGGAGCTGAGCGGCGAGGCGGCCTGCGCGGCCTGGAAGGAACGCCTGGACGTGGCGGAATCGGCCCTGCGCCAGGCCTTCAGCGATACGGCCGCCGAGCGGCGGCGCGAGCGCGACCGCGCCCGCGCGGTGCTCGAATCCGACTGCGGGGGCTGAGCCCGCGGAGGCACGAGGCAGGGGCAGGCCGCTGCCCGGACGCCCTCTCCCCGGGCTCAGAAGCCGTAGTGAAGGAAGCCGCCGTCCACTGCGAGGCACTGCCCGGTGACGTAGCTCGCGGCCGGCAGGCAGAGGAAGGCGATGGCCGCAGCCACTTCCTCCGGCTCGCCGATGCGCCCCATGGGCGTGCGCTCCAGCACCGCCTCGAGGTAGTCGGGGTCGGCGAGCGTGGGCGAGGTGCGGCGGGTGCGGATGTACCAGGGCAGCACGGCGTTCACGCGGATGCCCTCGGCGGCCCACTCGGCGGCGAGATTGCGGGTGAGCTGGTGCAGGGCCGCCTTGCTGGCGCCGTAGGGCGAGCCGGTGCGCACGTGGGTGGCGCCGGAGACCGAGCCGACGTTGACGATGGACGCGCTGGCGTGCTGCCGCAGCAGCGGGTAGGCGCCGCGGCAGAGCTCGAAGGCCGAGAACAGGTTGGTCTCGAAGATGGCGCGCCACTCGGCCTCGTCGTAATCGATGGTGGCGCGGCGCTGGTTGGTGCCGACGTTGTTGACGAGGATCGAAAGCCCGAGGCCGAGGCCCTCGATCCAGTCGAACAGGCGCTCGCGCCCGGCAGGATCGGCCACGTCGCAGGCCAGCACGTGCACCTCGGCGCCGGGCTGGTCCTCGCGCCATTCGGCGGCCGCGGCCTCGAGGGGGCCGGGGTCGCGGGCACAGGCCAGCACGGTGGCGCCGAGGCCGAGCAGCTCGGCGGCGGTGGCGCGGCCGATGCCGGCGCTGGCGCCGGTGACCAGGGCCACCTGGCCGTCGAGACGCCAGCGCAGGGGCGTCGCCATCGTGCTCAAAGGCCGCAGAAGCAGTGGGCCACGGCGCGCAGCGGACGGCCTCGGGCGTCGAGCAGGAAGCGGAGTTCGTCCTGCACCTGCGCCGCCTGGCGCTCGCCGAGCAGACCCAGCGCAGGGCCGGCAAGACCGAGCAGGGCGCGGCCGGCGGCATTGCGGTTCAGGTTGGCGATGGCCTGTTCGAAGGGCGAGAGCTCGCGCTCGACGTAGGTCACGGCCGGGGCCTCGAGCTTGGCGAGTTCGCCGGCCCGGGCGATGGCCTCGCGCAGGCCGCCGAGCTCGTCCACCAGGCCGAATTCCTTCGCCTGCGCGCCGCTCCACACCCGGCCGCGGGCCACCCGGTCGATGGCCTCCACCTCGGCCTCGCGGGCCTCGGCCACCTTGCCGATGAACTGGCGGTAGCCGCGGTCGATCACCGCCTGGATGAGCTCGCCCACTTCCGGCGCCAGCGGCCGGGTCGGGTCGAAGGCGCCGGCGAGCGGCGTGGTGCCCACGCCGTCGGTGCGCACGCCGATCTTCTCCAGCGCCCGCGGGCCGTTGAGGAAGAGGCCGAAGATGCCGATCGAGCCGGTGATGGTGGACGGGTCGGCATAGATCGCGTCGGCGTCCATCGAGATCCAGTAGCCGCCCGAGGCCGCCACATTGGCCATCGAGACCACCACCGGCTTGCCGGCCTCGCGCAGGGCCACCACTTCGCGGCGGATCTGCTCGGAGGGGAAGACGCCGCCGCCGGGGGAATCGACGCGCAGCACCACGGCCTTGATCGCCTCGTCCTCGCGGGCCTTGCGCAGCAGGGCCGAGGTGCTCTCGCCACCGATGGTGCCGGGCGGCTGCTCGCCGAAGGTGATCGGGCCCTGGGCCACCACCACGCCGATGCCGGGCGCGGCGGCGCTGGGGGCCTTGGCCGGGCCGAGGCGGGCAAGGTAGCCGTCGAGATCGACCTGGCGGAAGCCGGCTTCGTCATCGGCGGCGCCGCGCTCGGCGAGCAGGGTCTCGAGCGCCTCCTCGGTCAGGGTGCCGTCGATCAGCTTCTCCTCGAGGGCCAGCCTGGCAAAATCGCCGCCCACGGCCTTCAGCCGCGCGCCGATGCCATTGACGAGGGCGGCGAGCTGGCCTTCGGCAAGGCCGCGGGCACGGCTCACGTCCTCGAGGTAGCGCTGCCACAGATCGCCCATCCAGTAGAGGTCGGCCTCCTTGGCCTCCTTCGAGCTGCCGTCGAGGATGTAGGGCTCGGCGGCACTCTTGTACTCGCCCACGCGGAACAGGTGCACGTCGATGCCGAGCTTGTCCTGCAGAAGCTCGCGGTAGTAGGGGCGGTAGCGGCCGAGGCCCTCGATCAGCACCAGGCCCTCCTCGTCCATGTAGACCTCGTCGGCCTGGGCGGCGAGGTAGTAGCTCACCTGGTCGAAGCCGGTGCCCCAGGCCACCACCTGCTTGCCGCTCTCGCGGAACTGGCGGATCGCCGCGGCCAGCTCGCGCAGGGCGGCAAGGCCGCTGGCGGAGAAGCCGTCGGTGCGCAGCACGATGCGCTCGATGCGCTTGTCGTCCCGGGCCGCCTCGATGGCACGCAGCAGGTCGCGCAGCTGCACCTCGGTGCCGGGGCCGTCGCCGGTGAGCTGGCCGGTGAGGCGGTCGAGCGGCGAGCCGGTGCGCTGCTCGACGAGGCGGGCGTCGAGGTCGAGCACCAGGGCGGTCTTCTCTTCCAGCGGCTTTAGCTTCGGCCCACCCAGGATGGCCGCCAGCACGAACAGCAGCAGGGCGAGGAAGAGCAGGTTGAAGACGAGGCGGCGGCTGAAATCGAGGGCCGCCCACAGGCCGCCGAAGAGGCGGCGCAGGGGGCCGGGGCGCGGGGTCTGGGCCATGGGGGGTCTCCGAAAGACGAGGCCCTGACCTTACCCGCTCGGCGTGGCCGCGGTCACCGCCCGAAGGTCACGGGAAGAACGCGTGAGGAAGCGCCAGGTGAGCAGCACGGCGGCCGCCGAGAGGCCGACGATCAGCCCGGTCCAGTAGCCGGTGGGGCCCCAGCCGAGGCCGAACACGATGCGCGCGCCGCCCTCGGCGCCGATGCCGCCCAGACCGATCGCCACCGGCAGGCCGAGGCCCCAGTAGCTCAGCACAGTGATCCAGGCCGGGATGCGGGTGTCCTTCAGGCCGCGCAGGGCGCCGGCCGAGATCGCCTGCAGGCCGTCGGTGTACTGGAACACCGCAGCGAACAGCATCAGGGTGGCGGCCAGCGCCACCACCGCAGGATCGCGGGTGAACAGCGCGGCGATCCAGGCCCCGCCTAAGGCCAGCAGCAGGGCGGAGAGGGTCTGGGTGGCCACGCCCACCGTCCAGCCGGCGCGCGCCGCCCAGCGCACGCCCTCGGGGTCGCCGGCGCCCTTGGCCTGCCCCACCCGCACGGTGGTGCCCATGGCCACGCCGAGCGGCACCATGAAGGTGGCCGAGGCGGCGAGGATGGCCACCTGGTGGGCGGCAATCGCGGTGGTGCCGAGGGTGGCGATCAGCAGGGCGGTGGCCACGAACAGGCTGCCCTCCATGAAGATGGCGATGCCCATCGGCACGCCAAGGCGCAGGAGCGCCCCGATGGCCCGCGGGTCCGGACGCTCGAAGCGGGCGAACAGGGCGAGATCGGCGCAGCGCCGCGAGCGGGCGAGCACGAGGACGAAGCAGGCTACCTGGGTCCAGAGCACGAGGGCGGTGGCGAGGCCGAGGCCGTAGGCGCCGAGGCCGGGCACCGGCCCCCAGCCCTCCATCAGCCCCCATCCCACCGGCAGCAGCAGGGCAAGGCCGCCGGCGCCGATCGCCATGGTCGGCACGGTCCAGGCCACGCCCTCGGCGAGGTAGCGCAGGCAGAAATAGAAGGCGAGCGCCGGCGCGCCCCAGCCGATGCCGGTGAGGAAGCCGGCCACCCCGGGCATCACCTCCGGGGCGATGAAGCCGGCCAGCACCCGCGGGGCCGTGCGGATCACCAGGAACAGCGCGAGGCCGAGGGCCAGGGCCAGCCACAGGGCCTGGCGGAACAGCGGGCCGATCTCGGCGCGGCGCCCGGCGCCGTCGAGCTGGGCCACCGAGGGCGGCACTGCCATCAGCACGCCGATGCAGAGCAGGATCACCACCGACCAGGCCGGGGCGCCGACGCCGATCGCCGCCAGGGTCTGGGTGCCGTGCCGGCCGGCGAGCCAGGTATCGACCACGTTCATGCCCATCGAGCTCAGCTGCCCTACCACCAGCGGGGCGGAAAGCAGGGTGGTCGCCCGCACCTCGCGCCAGAGGCGCGCGCGGGGCGATTCGGCATGGGGCATGGCAGGGCACCGGAAGAGCGGGCGCCTACTATAGTCGCGAGGTCGCCCACCGGAGCCTGCCATGGCCATCCCTCCCGCCACTCCCATGGCCGGTCGCCGCGACGCCTTCTGCCGCAACTGCGGCGTGCCCCTGCTGGGCGAGCACTGCCATGCCTGCGGCCAGGCGGCGCAGGGCCTGGTGCGTCCCATGGCCCGCCTGCTCGGCGATGCCCTCGATAGCCTGTTCGAACTGGACAGCCGGCTCCTGCGCACCCTGCCCGCCCTGCTGTTCCGGCCCGGATGGCTCAGCACCGAATACCTTGCCGGGCGCCGGGCACGCTACGTCTCGCCGGTGCGCCTGTTCGTGTTCCTGTGCATCGCCACCTTCTTCGCCGCCGGCCTCGCCACGCCGGCCTTCGACATCGGCAGCGGCGACGGCGAGGTGCAGATCGCCGACACCACCCGCGACGCCTACGCGGCCCTCGACACCGAGGCGGCGGTGATCGCGCGGCACGACGCCAAGCTGGCCGGGATCGCCAAGGGCCGCGCCGAGACCGCGCGGATGCCCGGCATGGACGCGGTGATGGACATGGCCGAATCGCAGGCGCGGCCCGGACACAGCGCGCCGGGCCTCGGGCTCACGCTGCCCGAGGACGACGACGAGCCGGTCATCAACTTCAACGGCCAGCCCTGGCACGCCACCGACAACCCGCTGGTGGTCGGCTGGCTGCCGGAGGTCGGGAACCGCTGGCTCAACGCACAGATCGGCCACCTGCCGAAGAACTGGAAGCGCATCCGCGAGGATCCCGGGCTGCTGAACAAGGCCTTCTACTCGGCCCTGCCGAGTGCGGTCTTCGTCCTCGTCCCGGTGTTCGCCCTGCTGCTGAAGGGCCTGTACCTGTTCACGCGCCGGCTCTACATGGAGCACCTCGTGGTCTCCCTGCATGGCCACGCCTTCCTCTGCGCCACCGGCCTGCTGCTGGTCGGACTCTCGGTGCTGGAGGGCCTGGCGGACGGACTGCTCTGGCTGGCGCGCCCGCTCGCCTGGCTGCAGGGCCTGCTCTGGCTGTGGATCCCGGCCTATCTGTGGCTGCTGCTGCAGCGGGTGTACCGCCAGGGCTGGCTCATGACCAGCGCCAAGTTCCTTCTGCTTGGCGCGGCCGAGGCGATCCTGCTGTCGCTGGTGGCCGGCGCCGCCCTGCTCGTAGCCCTCGTCTGGCTTTGAGGCCCAGGCGGGTCCTCAGGGGCCCGCCGCCTCGGCCAGCAGGGCCGCCCGCGCCTCCGGCTCGGCCGCCAGCACCCGGCCGCGCAGGGCCGCGCGCTCGGCCACGCCCATCGCCGCCACCCGGGCACCGAGCCGCTGCCGCTGCGCCTCGTCGAGGGCATCCAGGGCCTCGAGCAGGGCCGCCTGCTCACCGGCCGGCAGGAAGGCGAACAGCGGCCTTAGGGCCGGCAGCTGGGCGCCGAGACGCGGCCCCAGCGCCCAGTCGCTCCGCGCCGCCTCGTCGAGGGCGGTAAAGCGCTCGCGCAGGGCCTGGCGCTCCGCCTCGGGCAGGGCGGCAAAGCGCGCCGCGGCGGCCGTGAGAGCGTCGCGCTCCACCGCATCGAGGCTGCGCCAGCGGGCGTAGGCCGCCCGGCGCTGCGAGCGCTCCTGGGCCGGCAGGGCCAGCCACTCGGCATAGGCCGCCACCCAGGCCGTGCGCTGCCCGGCCTCGGCCCCCTGCCAGCGCTCGACATTCGCCAGCAGGCCCGCCCGCGCCTCCGGCTCGAGCGCCGGCCAGGCGGCCTGCAGGGGGGCCAGGAGGCGGCGGGCCTCGGCCGGCAGGCCGCTCCAGTCGGCCGGGGGCGGCGCAGCGGACGGCGGGGGCGGCGGCAGGCGGCCCTGCTGGGCCACCCACCAGGCGAGGAAACCGAGGTCCTCGCGCCAGGGCGAGGCCGCGGGTTCGGCGAGCAGGGCGAAATCCGGATCCAGCGGCAGTTCGGCATCGAGCTGGCGACGTGGCGCAGCCGGGGCCGCGGGGGCCAGGGCGGCCGGCGCGGCCTCCGGGCTGGCGGCAGGGGACGCCGGCGCCATCGGGCCGGGCGGCCAGACGAAGGTGGCCACCAGCACGGCCAGCAGCAGCAGGGCCACGAGACCGAGGCCGACCTGCAGGGGCCCCGGCCGCCAGCCGCGCCAGCCGCCGGACAGGCCAGGCAGGCGGCGCGCGCCGGGTGGGCGGGCGGGCGGCGGCACGGGCCCGGCCGACGGGGCCGGAGCGGCCGCCTCCCGCACCGCGGCCTGGAACTCCTCCTGCCAGCGCAGCAGCACCGCTGGCCCCACGCCGGCCACGGCCAGCTTCTCCTCGGCATCGGCAAGCAGGGTGGAGAAGGCTTCGGCCGAAAGCCCCATCACCCGGGCCGCGCCGGCCGGCTCGAGGCCGACCACCAGACGCAGCAGCAGGGCGAGGCGCCGGGTGGGGGAGAGCAGGTAGAGCGGATGATCGAGGCGGCCGGCAGGCGGATCCATCAGCGCCTCGCGGGCCAGCAGCAGGCCCCAGTAACGCAGGGGCCACTCGGCCAGCGGCAGCCGGGGCGCCCGTTCGCCGAAGGCCTGCCTGAGCTCCGCCAGCAGGGCCTCGACCTCGAGCGCCGGGCCGGCCTGCGCCAGCGCCAGTACCCGGGCCCGGGGCTCGATGCTGCGGAGGAAGGCGGCGAGGGCCGTGGGGCGGGAAGGGCTCACGGCCGGCAGTCTAGGCAGACAGGCCGCCGGCGTCACGTTTTGCCGCCCACCGCAAGGCCGTGACGGGCACCACGGATCGCCCCGGGCAGACGGTTGACAGCGCCGGCAGGCGAGGCTCCCCCGCGTCTTTTCTGGGCTCCCGGCGGCTGCACTTGTGCACACCCCGCCCGAGGCCGCGTTGCACTGCGGTTCAGCCGCGCGACACCACCGCCCCCGCCCCGGTTGACAAAGGCAAGTGATTGATTCTGAAGGCCTATTTCAGTTTGACTAAAAAATCATCAAGGCATGAAGAAGCCGCGTGGGACGCGGCCTGCGCAGTTCCCGCCCAAAGCCCTTCCACAGTCTTATCCACAGGAGATGTGGATAAGGCCCCCGGGCATTGGGAATCAGGCGCTTGGGGCGCATTCCTGCCGGCGGGGCGAACTCCATGCCGCAAGCCCGCGGTGGCAGGCCCCGGGGCCGGGGCAGGCGCGGCTACACTGCGGGAATGCCCGAGCTCACCCTGCAGGTGGCCCTGCCCCGCCCCCTGCCCCGGCCCTTCGACTACCTGCCCCCGCCCGGGCAGGTGGCCGATGCCGGCTGGATCGGCTGCCGGGTCCGGGTACCCCTGGGCCGCGGGAGCGAGGTGGCGCCGGTGGTGGGCCTGGGCGAGGCCGGCGCGGCCGACGCCCCCCGCCGGCTGCGGCCGGTGCTGGAGCGCCTGGATGCCGCGCCCCTGCTCACCCCGGAGCTGGAGGCCTGCCTGCGCTTCGCCAGCCGCTACTACCACGCCCCGTTCGGCGAGGTCTGGGCCACCGCCCTGCCCGGCCCGCTGCGCGCGGGCGAGCCCCTGCCCGAGCCCCGGCACCGCGGCTGGCGCCTGACCGAGGCCGGCCGGCAGGCGCTCGGTACCCTGCGCGAAGGGCGGCCGCGCGCGCTGGCCTTGGTGCTGGCCGAGGCCGGCGGTCTGGCCGAGGCCGCGCTCGACGCCCGCCTGCCCGGCTGGCGCGAGGCCGCCCGCCGCCTCGCCGCCCGTGGCTTGGCCGAACGGACCGAGGCCGCCCTGGCGCCGCTGCCGGTGGCCGGCACGCCCCCGCTCAATGCCGCGCAGCAGGCGGTGGTGGAGGCGGTGCGCGCCCAGCCCGGTTTCACCGCCCACCTGCTCGACGGCGTGACCGGTTCGGGCAAGACCGAGGTCTATCTCGAACTGATTCGCCGCTGCCTGGCCGAGGGCCGCCAGGCCCTGCTGCTGGTGCCCGAGATCGGCCTCACCGCCCAGACCATCGCCCGCCTGCAGCGCGGCCTGCCGGTGCCGGTGCAGGCCCTGCACTCCGGGCTCGCCGACGGCGAGCGGGCCCGCGCCTGGACGGCGATGCGCCGTGGCGAAGGCCGGGTGCTGGTGGGCACCCGCTCGGCGGTGTTCACCCCCCTGCCCGAGGCCGGGCTGATCGTGGTCGACGAGGAACACGACACCAGCTACAAGCAGCAGGACGGCATCCGCTACCACGCCCGCGACCTCGCCCTGTTCCGCGGCCGGCAGCTCGGGGTGCCGGTGCTGCTCGGCAGCGCCACCCCGTCCCTGGAGAGCCTGCGCGGGGTGCAGACCGGCCGGCTGCAGCGCCACGGGCTGCCGCAACGTGCCCGGCCCGGGGCCAGCGCGCCGACGGTGCGGGTGCTCGACCTGCGCAAGCGGCGGCTCGAGGCCGGGCTCTCGGGCGAGCTGCTGGATGCGATCGAGGCCACCCTGGCGCGCGGTGAGCAGGCCCTGGTGTTCCGCAACCGCCGCGGCTATGCCCCGGTGCTGCTCTGCCACGACTGCGGCTGGAGCACGCCCTGCCCGCGCTGCGACGCCCCGCTCACCGTGCATGCCGGCGGCCGCCGCCTCGTCTGCCACCACTGCGGGCACCGGGCAGCGCGGCCGCTGGCCTGCCCGGACTGCGGCAGCCTCGCCCTGCAGCCGCAGGGCCAGGGCACCGAACGCCTCGAGGAGGCGCTGGCCGCGCGTTTCCCCGAGGCCCGCATCGTGCGCGTGGACCGCGACACCACGGCAGTGAAGAACGGGCTGGCGAAGAAGCTCGCCGAGCTCGGCGGAGGTCCTGGCATCTATGTCGGCACCCAGATGCTGGCCAAGGGCCACGACCTGCCGCGGCTCACCCTGGCCGCGGTGGTCTCGCTGGACGAGAGCCTGTTCTCCGCCGACTTCCGTGCCGGCGAGCGCCTGGGCCAGCTGCTGGTGCAGGTGGCCGGGCGCGCGGGACGCGCCGACCGCCCAGGGCAGCTGCTGCTGCAGACCCATCACCCGGAGCACCCCTGGCTCGCCCTGCTGCTCTCCGGCGGCTATGCGGCCCTGGCCGCCACCCTGCTGGCCGAGCGCGAGGCCGCCGCCCTACCGCCCTTCGCCCACTGGGCCCTGCTGCGCGCCGAGGCACGCGAGGCCAGCGCCGCCTCGGCCTTCCTCGAGGCGGCCCGGGACCATCTGCGGGCCGTGGCCGGCAGCGAGACGCCGGACGGCCTCGGCTGGGCCGGCCCGCTGCCGGCGCCGATGGCGCGCCGCGCCGGCCTGGCGCGGATGCAGCTGCTGCTGCGCGCCGGCCGCCGCGAGGCGCTGCAGGCCGCCCTCGCCCGCGCCATGCCGGGCTGGTACGCGCTGCCGGAGGCGCGGCGGGTGCGCTGGTCGATCGATATCGACCCGATCGACCTCTACTGACGCCGACGCCCGGCCTCAGCCGGGCGGCAGGCCGCCGCCCTGCAGGGCCTTGAGCTGCTCCAGGGTGCGCTGGTCGAGCTCGTGCACCTCGCCGTTCGGCAGGGTGAGGGTGGCCGAGCGGAACTCGCCGCTCGCCGGATCGGTGGTGATCACGAGGCGGCCTTCGCCCTTCTCGCCGCGCAGGCGGAACACCATGGCCTGCTGCCCGGCCTGGCCGGCCTCCACGATGCCGCCGAAATCCATGCCGACATCCTCCACCCGGCCGAAGTGTTCCTGCACCAGCGGCACCTCGGCCACGGCCTGGCGGGTCGTCTCGCCCACCATCTTCATGCCGAACCAGCCCAGGGCCACCAGGGCGGCCACGGCCAGCAGCACCAGCACGAGGCAGCCGCCAAGGACCCAGGGCCAGAGCCTGCGCGGCCTGGCGGCAGTCGGGGCGGGAGTGTTCATCGGCAGCTCCTTGATAGGCGAGGGGGGAAGGCCCGCATGCTAGCAGCGCCGGCGGCGGAAACGGCGACGGCGCCCCCAGGGGCGCCGTCGGTGGTGGGCGGGCGGCGAGAGACCCTCGCTCAGGCCAGCAGCAGGCCGCGCATCTTCTTCAGGGCATTGGCCTCGATCTGGCGCACGCGCTCGGCCGACACGCCGTACTCGGCGGCCAGCTCCTGCAGGGTGGCCTTCTCCTCGGCGAGGAAGCGGCGCTCGAGGATGGCGCGCGAACGCGCGTCGAGGCGCTCCAGGCCCTCGGCCAGGGCGTCGAGCTGCTTTTCCTCGTGGTTCTCGCGCTCGAAACGGGCCGCCGGATCGGCATCGGCCTGCTCGAGATAGGCGATCGGCGCCGGCGGCCCGTGCTCCTCGTCCTCGTCGGCCGGGGCGTCGAAGCCGATGTCGCGGCCGGCCAGCCGCGATTCCATCTCCAGCACCTCGCGCTCCGAGACGTTGAGGTCCCGCGCCACCGCGGCCACCTCGGCGGCATTCATCCAGCCCAGCCGGGTCTTGGCCTTGCGCAGGTTGAAGAACAGCTTGCGCTGCGCCTTGGTGGTGGCCACCTTGACGATGCGCCAGTTCTTGAGGATGAACTCGTGGATCTCGGCGCGGATCCAGTGCACGGCGAAGCTGACGAGGCGCACCCCCATGTCGGGGTCGAAGCGCTTCACCGCCTTCATCAGGCCGATGTTGCCTTCCTGCACCAGATCGCCCATGCCAAGGCCATAGCCCTGGTAGCCGCGGGCGACATGGACGACGAAGCGCAGATGGGAGAGCACGAGGGCCTTGGCGGCTTCGAGGTCGCCCTCGTCGCGCAGGCGGCGCGCCAGCGTCTGCTCTTCCTCGGCGCTGAGCACGGGGATCTGGTGCACGGCCGCCACATAGGCCTCCAGCGAGCCGAGCGCGCTGGGCACGGGGAAATTGGCAGTGGTCAGGGCAGTGGTCATTCCGGGCTCCCTCGGAAGGGTCATGGGGTGAATTTAGCACTCGGCCACTGAGAGTGCTAAAGCCCGGAAAAGTTCCGCTGTGTTCCAGCCGGGCAACGGCCGGGGCCCGAAGGCGTCTCCCAGGCCGGAGAGACGCCCGGCGAAGCCCTCAGCCAGCGGCGGGCAGGGACCAGTCGATCGGCGCCAGGCCCCGGCCCTGCAGCCAGCGGTTCGCCTTGCCGAAGTGCCCGCAGCCGAAGAACCCGCGGTGGGCCGAGAGCGGCGAGGGATGCGGGGCCTTCAGCACGCAGTGGCGCTGGCGGTCGATCAGCTCGCCCTTCTTCTGCGCGTAGCTGCCCCAGAGCAGGAACACGAGGCCCTCGCGCTCGCGGGAGAGCGCCTCGATCACGGCGTCGGTGAAGCCCTCCCAGCCGCGGCCGGCATGGCTGCCCGCCTTCCCGGCCTCGACGCTGAGCACGGCGTTGAGCAGCAGCACGCCCTGCGCCGCCCAGTGGGCAAGGCAGCCATGGCGCGGCACCGGCAGGCCGAGGTCGCGTTCGATCTCCTTGAAGATGTTGAGCAGCGAGGGCGGGATCGGTACGCCCGGGGGCACCGAGAAGCTGAGCCCGTGGGCCTGGCCCGGGCCGTGGTAGGGGTCCTGGCCGAGGATCACCACCTTCACCGCCTCGAAGGGCACGGCGTCGAGGGCGGCGAACATCTGCCGGCCCGGCGGGTAGATGGCCTTGCCGGCGGCCTTCTCGGCGCGCAGGAAAGCAGCCAGCGCGCGCATGTCCTCGCGCAGGAGGTAATCGCCGACACGGGCGCGCCAGGAGGCCTCGAGCTGGATGCCGGGAGCGCCCGGCGCGGTGGCCGCGACGCCGCGTGCGGCCTCAGCCATGCCCGTGGCGCTCGCGCAGCATCCGCCCCACGCGCAGCTGGAACAGCAGCTTGGTCACGAGGAGCCGCTCCTCGATCGGTTTCAGCACGAGGTCGTTGGCGCCGGCACGCAGCAGCTCGGTCTGGTTCGCGGGGTTGGCGTCGCCGGTCATCACCAGCACCGGCAGCTGGCCCTTGGGATAGCCGAAGTCGTTGCGGATGGCCTTGACCAGGTCCTTCCCGGTCAGTTCGCCCTTCAGATAGACATCGGTGAGCACCACATCGACGCCCGGTACCCGGCCCTGGGTGAGGGCGGACTCCAGCCAGGCGATAGCGTCCTCCACGCCGCTGCAGTGCGCCACCTTGAGGCCATGCTTCTCCAGCATGCGGCGGGTGGCCACCGCCACCACCTTGCTGTCCTCGACGTAGAGCACCTCGCCACCCGGCGCGCCCTCGGGGGCCACATAGCCCTTGATGAAGGCAGCGAGCGCGGTGAAGCCGAGCGACTTGTCGAAATAGTCGGTGACATCGTCGGTGATGGCGCGGGTCTCGAGCCGGTCCTGCACGTCACCGGAGACGACGATGATCGGGATGTAGGCCTGCGGGGTGTGCTCGCGCAGATAGC
This sequence comes from Silanimonas lenta DSM 16282, assembly GCF_000429065.1. Classification (GTDB taxonomy): domain Bacteria; phylum Pseudomonadota; class Gammaproteobacteria; order Xanthomonadales; family Xanthomonadaceae; genus Silanimonas; species Silanimonas lenta. The sequence goes on from NZ_KE386844.1 coordinate 98,140, forward strand.
GGGCGAGCTCGAGGCCATCCATGTCGGGCAGGCGCAGGGCGGTGCTGACGAGGTTGATGGCCCCCTGCTGCAGCGCCTCCTGGGCCTCGGCCCCGGTCTCGCAGAGGATGACCTCGGCCTGCGGCAGCTGCTGCTTTAGCACGCCCTCGATCATCTTGCGCACGACCTTGGAGCCGTCCACCACGAGGATGCGCGGTGACTGGCTGTCGAAGGTACGGAAGGCGGGACTGCTCATCATGCGGGGGGCGGACGCGAGGTTCGCAGATAATGGCCCGCCGCCACTCGCGCGCCAAGCCAGCCCAGCGCCGCGGCGGCGGCCAGCACGCCGGCCACGCCGGCAAGCCCCGGGCCGGCCGGGGCAAAGCCGCCGGCATAGGTGGCGGCGAGTCCGGCGATGACCGGCCACAGCACGGCCCCCACCGCCAGCGCTCCCGTCAGGGCCAGCGCCCCGGAGAGCAGGCCGAGCAACAGGCCGAACCAGAGCATGGGGCGGCGGATATCGGCGTCCTCGGCACCAAGCAGTTGCATCAGTTCGATCTCGTCGCGGCGCGCGGCAAGGTCGAGGCGCACCGTGTTGCCCACCACCAGCAGGGCGCCGGCGGCGAGCAGCAGGGCCAGCACCGCGACCAGCCGGCGGCCGAGGCCGAGCCAGGCCTCGAGCCGGGCCCGCCAGGCGGCATCGTGATGCACGCCCTCCACGCCCGGCTCGGTGGCCAGGGCCGCGACGAGCGAGTCCGCCTCGCCCGCGGGCGAGAGCAGCAGCACGAAAGGCAACGGATTGCCCTCGAGCAGCTCGAGCGCGCCGGCAAGATCACTCATCTGGCGGAACTCGGCCAGTCCCTCCTCCGGCGTGCGGACCTGCACCGCCACCACGTCGCCGCGCTCGCGCAGCCGCCGAGCCAGGGCCTCCGCCTCATCGGCCGTGGTACCGGGCGCGAGAAAAACCGCAATCTCGCCGGAGGCGGCGAGGTGGCCGGCGAAACGCAGGGCGTTAGCCAGCCCCAGCCCGAACAGCAAAGGCAGCAGCAGGGCGAGCGCCACCGCGGAGAGGGTGGCGAGGCTGGCGAGCGGCGCGGCGCGCAGCCGCGCCCGGGCATCGGCGAAAGCCCGGCGGTGGCTGCGCAGGCGCGCGCCCCAGCCGCTGCCGGCATATACCGCACGACGATCAGCGCTCATGCGGCGAGGTCCTGCGCGGCGATGTCGTCGATGAGACGGCCACGGTCGAGGACGAGGGTACGGCGCCGGGTACGCTTGATGAGCGCCAGGTCGTGGCTGGCGATCAGCACCGTGGTGCCCTGCTCGGGCAGTTCGAGGAACAGCTGCATGACCTCGGCGGCAAGCTGTGGATCGAGGTTGCCGGTGGGCTCGTCGGCGATCAGCAGCACCGGCGCAGCGACGATGGCACGGGCGATGCCGACGCGCTGCTGCTCGCCGGTGGAGAGCTGGGGCGGTTTCGCCGAAAGCCGGTCGCCCAGCCCCACCCGCTCCAGCACCGCGCCCACCCGGGCGGCGATCTCGGCCTCCGGACGGCCGGCGAGGCGCAGCGGCAGGCCGACGTTCTCGGCAATGCTCCAGTGCGGCAGCAGCCGGTGGTCCTGGAACACCATGCCGAGGCGACGGCGGTAACGCGCCACGTCGCGGCCGCGCACCGCGGCGAGATTGCGCTCCTCCACCAGCACCGCGCCGCGGTCGGGCCGCTCGGCAAGCTGCAACAGGCGCAGCAGGGTGGTCTTGCCCGCCCCGCTATGGCCGGTGAGGAACAGCATCTCGCCGGCCTCGACGCGGAAACTCACGTCCTCCAGCGCGGTGCGCCCGCCCGGATACCGTTTGTGCACGCCTTCGACGCGCAGCAGGGACATGGGCGTCAGCCGCCGAACCAGCCCTTCACTCGGGCCGCCATGCGGGCGAAGAAGCTCTCTTTCGATACCCCGACCGGGGCCGGCGGCGCAGCGGTGGCCGGCGCGCTGGCCGTCTCGGCCCGCTCGGCGCGCGGCTTGCGGCGGCGGCGGCGACGACGGCGCTCGCCCTCGGCCACGGTCTCGCCCGCCGGCGCAGACACCGGAGCCTTCGTCGCCGACAGCGCCTCCGGCGCGGACTCACGGCCAGGAGGTGCTGGCGCATCTGCGGGCGCCGGGCGGGCGCCCCGCTCGGACCGCGGCCCCCGCTCGCCCTCGCGCCGCGGACCGCGTCCGTCCCGACCTTCACCCCGCCCCTCGCCGCGGCCCCCGCGCCCGCCGCGGCCACGCCGGGCGTCCTTCTCCGCCATCTCGGCGCGGGCCTCGCGGAAGATGTCGCTGATCCGCTCCACCGGCTCGGCCCCTTCGGGCAGGGGCGCGCGCTCCGGACGCGGCAGCGGGGTGAGCAGGTCGGTGGTCACCGGCTCGACCGGGATCTTCTGGCCGATGTAGGCCTCCACCGCCGGCAGGTGCTCGGCGTAGAGCTCGCAGGCGAAGGTGATGGCATCGCCCTCGGCGCCGAGGCGGGCGGTGCGGCCGATGCGGTGCACGTAATCCTCGGCCTCGAAGGGCAGATCGAAGTTGTAGACATGGCTCACCCCGTCGATGTGCAGACCTCGGGCGGCCACGTCGGTGGCCACCAGGATCTCGAGCTCGCCGCGCTGGAACTTGCCGAGCAGGCTCTGGCGCTTTTTCTGCGGCACGTCGCCGGAGAGCACGCCGACGAGGTAGCCGGCGCGCTCGAGGGCGCGGGCCACGCGCTCCACCATGGCCTTGGTATTGACGAACACCATGGTGCGGTTGCCCGGGCTGCGTGAGAGCAGGCCGAGCAGCAGCGGGATCTTCTCCTCGTTGGCCGGGAAGTACATGCGCTGGCGCACACGGGCGGCGGTGACGGTCTCGGCCTCCACCACCAGCTTCTCCGGCTCGTTCATGTGTTCGTAAGCGAGCTCCAGCACGCGGTGGCTGAGCGTGGCCGAGAACAGCAGGGTCTGGCGCTCCTCGCGGGCCGGCAGGCGGCGCATCAGGAAGCGCAGGTCCTTGATGAAGCCGAGGTCGAACATGCGGTCGGCCTCGTCGAGGATGCAGACCTCGCAGGCATGCAGGCTGACCACGTGCTGCTTCACGTAGTCGATCAGGCGGCCCGGGGTGGCGATGATCACGTCGGTACCGGCCTGCAGCAGCTCGCGCTGGCGCTCGTAGTCGACGCCGCCGTACACCAGGGTGTAGCGCAGGCCGAGCTGGCTGCCGAACTTCAGCGCATCCTTGTGGATCTGGATCGCGAGCTCGCGGGTCGGGGCGAGGATCAGGGCGCGAGGATCGCTGTCCTTGCGGTTGGCCAGCGCCGGGCGGGTGAGCAGGCGGTTCACCATGCTCACCAGGAAGGCGAGGGTCTTGCCGGTGCCGGTCTGGGCCTGGCCGGCGACGTCGCGGCCGGCCAGGGCCACCGGGAAGGTCAGGGCCTGGATCGGGGTGCAGCGGGTGAAGCCGGCCGCCTCGAGCCCGGCCATCAGGGCCGGATGGAGGTCGAAGCTGGACAGCGGGATGTCGGTCAGCGGTTTGTCGCTCATGGAATCCTTGGCGTGGAACGGCGGCGCGGCGCGCCGGCGGGGAACCTCACGGGGTCTGGTCTTGCGCCCGCTTCGCACGCGGCCGCACACTCAACGGCCGATTGCGGCCGGCACCCCGGGGTTGCGTACCGCTCCGAGGGCCCCCAAGTGTAACAGCCATGGCCGCGGTGACCGCCGCGCCCTTCCGAGGACTTCCCATGAGCGATTCGATCTCCCACGTCGGCGACGCCGACTTCGCCACCGCCGTGCTCGGCAGCGAGCTGCCGGTGCTGGTGGACTTCTGGGCCGAGTGGTGCGGCCCCTGCAAGGCCATCGCCCCGCTGCTCGACGACGTCGCCAAGACCTACGCCGGCAAGGTGAAGGTGGTGAAGCTCAACATCGACGAGAACCCGCAGACCCCGCGCCAGTACGCGGTGCGCGGCATCCCCACCCTGATGCTGTTCAAGGGCGGCAAGGTGGCCGGCACCCATGTCGGCCTAGCGGGCAAGCCGCAGCTCAGCGCCTTCCTCGACAAGAGCCTGTAAGCCCCCCGGGGCCGGCCCCGGCCGGCCTGAACCGCGCCCGCGCCGGGGCTTGCCCCGGCGCCGGCCCGGGTGTAGTGTCGAAGCGACCCTGATGCGGCCGCGGCGCGACCGGCGACGCCTCCCGCCCCCCTTCCCGCTCATCCCCTGAGTGTGCCCACTCGCAATCGCGAGACCTTCCCTGTGTCTGAAAACGAGATCGAAGGCGCCGACGCGCCTGCCGAAGCCGCGGAAAAGCGTCCGCGCCGCCCCCGCAGCCGTACGGCTGCCGATGTCAGCCCCGATGCCGCCCCGCCCGACGATGTCCCCGCCGGCCCCGCGGACGAGGCATCCACCAGCCCGCCGCCCGCCGCCCAGCAGGAGGCCGTACGCGAAGCGATCGCCGATGCCATGAGCGAGGACGAGGGCGGCGACGAGGCTCCGCGCGGCGACGAGACTCCGCGCGGCGGCGAGGCCCCCTCCGCGAGCGCCGCCCCCGCCGGTGGCGAGCCGCGCCTGTCGCGCCGTGAACGCTTCAAGCAGCGCATGAAGGAGCGCCGTGAGCGCCAGCGCGAGCTGCGCCGCGCCGCCCAGGGCTTCCCGGTCGAGGGCGGCGAGGGCGAGGAGCCCGGCCCGGGCGGCCACGAGCCGCCGCGCCCCGCCATCCAGTTCCCCGAAGGCTTCGTGGTGCCCTCGCTCACCGAAATGAAGCGGATGCCGGCCTGGAAGCTGCTGGAGCTGGCCGAGAAGCTGAACCTGCATGAGGGCGTGGCCCGCATGCGCAAGCAGGACGTGATCTTCCAGTTGCTGAAGGTGCTCTCGCGCCATCCGCAGGGCGTGGCCGCCGATGGCGTGCTGGAGATCCTGCCCGACGGCTACGGCTTCCTGCGCGGCGCCGAGGCGAGCTACCTCGCCGGCCCGGACGACGTCTACATCTCCCCTTCCCAGATCCGCCGCTTCAACCTGCGCACCGGCGACTACATCGCCGGCCGCATCCGCAACCCGAAGGACGGCGAGCGTTACGTTGCCCTCAACCAGCTCGACACCATCAACGGCGAGCCGCTGGAGGCCAGCAAGGGCAAGGTGCTGTTCGAGAACCTCACACCGCTGTTCCCGCGCGAGCGCTTCCGCCTCGAGCGCGGCAACGGCAGCTCGGAGGACATCACCGGCCGCGTGCTCGACCTGATCGCCCCCCAGGGCAAGGGCCAACGCTCGCTGATCGTCTCGCCGCCGAAGGCCGGCAAGACGATGATGCTGCAACAGATCGCCACCGCCATCACCACCAATCACCCGGACGTGCACCTGATCGTGCTGCTCATCGACGAGCGCCCGGAAGAGGTGACCGAGATGCAGCGCACCGTGCGCGGCGAGGTGATCAGCTCGACTTTCGACGAACCCGCCGCACGCCACGTGCAGGTGGCCGAGATGGTGATCGAACGCGCCAAGCGCCTCGTCGAGCACAAGCGCGACGTGGTGATCCTGCTCGATTCGATCACCCGCCTCGCCCGCGCCTACAACACCGTGGTGCCGAGCTCTGGCAAGGTGCTGACCGGCGGCGTGGACGCCAACGCCCTGCACCGCCCGAAGCGCTTCTTCGGCGCCGCGCGCAAGGTGGAGGAAGGCGGCTCGCTGACCATCATCGCCACCGCGCTGATCGACACTGGCAGCAAGATGGACGAGGTGATCTACGAGGAGTTCAAGGGCACCGGCAACTCCGAGGTGCACCTCGACCGCCGCATCACCGAGAAGCGCGTCTATCCTGCCATCAACATCAACCGCTCCGGCACCCGCCGCGAAGAGCTGCTGATCGAGCCGGACACGCTGCAGAAGATCTGGATCCTGCGCAAGCTTCTGCACCCGATGGACGAGCTCGCCGCGATGGAGTTCCTGCTCGACAAGATGAAGAACACCAAGTCGAACGACGAGTTCTTCAATTTCATGAAGCGCTGAAGCTCGCCAGGACGGGGGCTAGGCGCCCGCCGACGGGCTTCGCCCGGCCATTCTCACGCACCGAGGCCCCGCATCGCGGGGCCTCGGCGTTTCCGCCGCCCTGCGCCGGCGTCAGGGGTCGCGCGGCCTGAGCAGGCGGGCCAGCGAGGGCGGGCGCGTAGCGGCCTCGCCTGCCGGGGGCGGTGGCCGGGCGGCTTCGGAACCCGCCCGCCCTCCCACCGGCCACGGCATGGACGGGCGCGAGGGGAACAGTGCGGCGATATCGACGAAGCCGCGGATCAGGGCGAGGTCCTGCGGGGTGCGGCCGAGGCGGTCGCGGGCCGCCGGGTCGGCACCCTCGCGCAAGAGGCGCTCGACGATGCGCCCCATGCCGTGCAGGGCGGCGAGGTGCAGGGCGGTCAGGCCGCGGTGCTCGGCCTGGGCGAGCGAGACGCCCTCGGCCAGCAGTCGGTCGAGGCCGGCCAGCAGCACCGTCTCGTCGTAGCCGGCGCCGGGCTCGGCGCGAGCGCCGAGCAGCAGCAGCAGCGGGGTCTGCTCGGCGTTGCTGCTGAGCTCCGGGTCGGCATCGGCGAGCAGCAGGGTGTCGAACAGGGCCAGCACACGGGCGTGGTCGCGCGAGGCGAAACCGAACAGGGCGGCGCAGTGCAACGGGGTGAGTCCTTGGGCATCGCGGGCCTCGACCCTGGCGCCGGCGCGCAACAGGCGCGCGGCGAGATCGGGCAGGCCGAGGGCGGCGGCCAGCATCAGCGGGGTGATGCCGCCGGGCATGGCCTGTTCCGGGTCGGCACCGGCGACGAGCAGGCGGTCGACCACCGCTGCATGGCGCATGCTGATCGCCGCCGAGAGCGGGGTGGCGCCGGTCCGCGCCGCCCGCGCCGGGTCGGCGCCCAGGCCCAGCAGGTGCTCCACCAGGGCGAGGTGGCCGCCGCCGGCCGCCCGCAGCAGGGCGGTGCAGCCCTGGGCATCGGTGCCGTCCACCGGCAGCCCGAGGGCGATGAGCCGCACCACGGCGGCGAAATCGCCGGCCATGGCCGCGGCGGGAAGATCGCCGGGGCGCAAAGGCCGCCCTGGCAGGGGCCAGGGGCCCCAGTCCAGCCATTCGGCGAGGTCGCGCCGGCCCCGGGCCAGGGCCGCGCCCTTCGGCGTCTGGCCATCGGCGGCACGGGCCTCGGCCGAGGCGCCATGGGCCACCAGCCGGCGGATGGCCGCCTCGTCGCCGCGCGCCACGGCATGGTGCAGGGGCGTGGTGCCGCGGGCATCGCGGGCATTGGGGTCGAGACCACGGGCGAGCAAAGCCTCCAGCAGGCGCGTCTGCCCGGTTTCGACGGCGAGGCCGAGGGCGGTCTCGCCGGCGGGGCCGGCACCGAAGGGATCGACCCCCCGCTCGAGCAGGGCGAGGGCGAGTTCGCCGGCCAGGCGCGGCTCGCGGGCGGTGGCAGCGAGCCAGCGCGCGAGGGCGCCGGCGCCCTGCGGGCACTGCCCGTGCTCCAAGGCAAGACGCAGGGCCGGGGCCGCCTCGAGGCCGCGGTCGAGCAGCAGAAGGCCGACGCTGTCCATCCCGGCCGGGCGGTGGTCGAGGCTGGCACCGAAGGTGAGCAGCCAGGCGAAGGCCGCCTCGCCCCCGGGTTCGGCGAAATCGAGCAGCAGCATCGACAGGGCCAGGGGCGAAGGGGCGTCCTCGGCCCCGAGCACGGCCAGCGCGGCATCGAACTCCTGCCGGACGAGCGCCTCGCGCAGGCGCTCGCGGGCAGGCCGCAAGGCGCCGGGCCCGCCCGCCCCGGCAAGGCCGGCGGGCAGCGGGTAATCGGGGTCGAGTACGGCCACCAGCGGCCAGCGGCCGGCGCCGATGGCATGGTCGAGCGGCCGGCGGCCGGCGGCGTCGCGGGCCTGGGGATCGACCCCGTAATCGATCAGTGCCCGCAGGCGGGCCGGCTCCACCCCGGCCTCACAGGCCAGGGCGAGGGCATTGCGGCCGCCGAGGTCGGTGCTGGCGGGGTCGGGCCGGCGGGCCAGCACCAGGGGCAACAGGGCCGGATTGGGCGAGGCGGCGGCTTCGAGCAGGGCATTCCGGCCCTCGCCATCGGCCAGGGTCACCGAGGCCCCGGCATCCAGCAGGGCCTCGGCGATCGCGGCATGGCCGGCGGCGATGGCCTCGAGCAGGGCCGTGCGGCCGCGAGCATCACGGGCATCCACCTTCGCCCGGTGCCTGAGCAGGAGCTGCACGCCCGCCGGATCGTCGTCCTCGCCGGAGGCCGCGGCCAGCAGGGCCGGCGGGGCCTCCGGCAGCTCCGGCCGCGCCCCGCGCTCCAGCAGGAAACGGGCCACCCGCCAGTTGCCCGAGGCCAGGGCCAGGGCGAGCGGCGGCTGGCCCTCGTGGTTGAGCGCAGCAAGATCGGCCCCGGCATCGAGCAGCTGGGCGGCCACCGCCGGGTCGGTGCTGCGGGCGGCATGGTGCAGCGGGGTGTTGCCGTCGCGGTCGGCAATCCTGGGATCGGCGCCGTTGGCGAGCAGCATGGCCACGGCATCGAAGCGGCCATGCCAGGAATCGCGGGTGGCGGCGAGCAGTGGGGTGAGGCCGGCATGCGCCCGGTTGAGGTCGACGCCGCGGGCGATCAGGGCGCGCAGCAGGCGCAGGTCGGGCAGCAGGGCGGCCAGCATGGGCAGGCTGCGCTGGTCCGGGGCACCAGGCTCGGGCAGGGCCTCGGGGTCGGCACCGGCCTCGAGGGCGGCCAGGGCGGCCTCGACCCGGCCGGCCCGGGCATGGGCATAGAGATCGGCCTCGGGATCGGCGGGCTCGAAGGCCGGCAGCTCCGCCCCGGCCACCACCGGCGCCGGCTCGGCAGGCAGCGGCGGCGGTGCCGGCGGCTCGCCTTTCCACTGCAGGGCGGCGTGACAGGCCAGCGCGCCCAGGGCATAGGGCACGGCCAGCCATCCGGGCGAGAGGCCGGCAGGGGGCCAGACCAGCAGCCAAGCGCCAAGGCCGGCGAACAGCACCGCGAGGCCCAGCAGCAGGCCACGCAGCGGCGCCCAGGTGCCCGGCGGCGCCGCAGCCAGGGCCGAAAGCCCGCCGCCCTGCCGACCGGCCTGGGCAAACAGGGGCCATTGCCGCCACAGCACCACCCAGGCCAGCCCAACCACCGCGCCAAGCCCAAGGGCCGCCCTCAGGCTGCCGGTCTGGGCAAGCCCGCTGTAGGGCCAGGCGAAGCCGAGGCCCAGAAGGCCGAGGGTCAGCCCCCAGAGCATGAGCAGGGCCAGGCCATCGCGCCACCACAGGCGCCGCCCCGGCGCCTCCGGTGCCGGGGCGAGGAGGGCAAGACCGAGGGCGAACAAGGGCTGGGCGAGCCAGGGCCCGGCGATCGCCGCCAGGCCAAGCGGCCAGGCCGCAGGCAGGACGGCTAGCCCGAGGCCGGCGAACAGCAGAAGGAGGGCCAGACCGCGGCGCAGGGGCGAGGGCGGCTCAGGCATCCACGGGCCCCTCCGCCGGAGGCGGGGGCAACTGCAGATGGAAGCCGGCGCTGGCCAGGTTGCGCCGCACGGTCGCTGCATCCTCGCGGGCCAGCCGCCGCTCCGGCGTCAGCGCCACCTCGAGCACGAACTGCAGCCCCCCGAGCTGCGCCCGCAGGGCCGGCGGCAGGAGCTCGAAGGCCTCGCGCTCGCGCAGGTAGACGTAGGTCTCGGCCTTGCGGGTCGACTTGTAGACGTAGGCCTGCATCGCCGGCGGCAGCTTCCATGGCAGCGGGAGAGAGCCCGATTGTCGCCGCTCCCGCCCCGGCCGGGAAGCGTCCGGCCAGGCCCTCGCAAGGCCTTGCCGCGGCCCTGCTAGGCTTCGCCGCCTCGATCCTGCCGATGGAGCCCTCCGTGCCCGCCACTCCGCTGCGCCGACTGGCGCTCGCCCTCGCCCTGCTCGCGCCGGTGGCCGGCGCCGAAACCGCGCCGCCGCTCAGCCTCGATCTCGCCATGTCGCACCCCGACTGGATCGGCCCGCCGGTGGAGCGCCTGTGGTGGAGCGCGGATTCCGCGCAGGTGGCCTACGCCCTGAAGCGCGAGGGCTCGCCGGTGCGCGACACCTGGCTGCAGCCGGCCGACGGCAGCGCCCCGGGCCGCCGCCTCGGTCCCGAGGCACAGGCCCTGGCCGACGCCGCGAACCCGGTGTACGACCCAGCGCGGCAGCGCATGGCCTATGTGCGCAACGGCGATGTCTTCGTGGTCGAGCTCGCCCGCGGCGAGCGCCGCCAGCTCACCCAGAGCAGCGAGACCGAGAGCGACCTGCGCTTCAGCCGCGATGGCGCCGAGCTGTTCTTCCGCGTCGGCCAGGAATGGCGCGCCGCCGACCTCATGAGCGGCCGCGTGCGCAGCGTGGCGCTGCTGCGTGCCGAGAAGGACCCGCAGGAGGCGCCGAAGCCCGACCTGCTGCGCGAGACGGAACTGCGGCTGATCGCCACCCTCGCCCGCCAGCGCGGCGAACGCGAGGCCCTGGCCGCCGAGGCGAAGGTGCAGCGCGAAGCCGACCCCGGCAGCGTGCCGGCGCCGGTCTTCCTCGGCGACGACGTCAGCATCGCCTCGAGCGGCCTCTCGCCGGATGGCCGCCACCTCGTGGTGGCGCTGGAGCCGAAGAACGCCGATGCCGGCCGCGGCGGCAAGATGCCGCGCTTCATCAACGAGAGCGGCTACGAGGAGGCCGAAGACGTGCGCACCCGCGTCGGCCGCAACCCGCCGGTGGGCCAGAGCCTGCGCCTCGTGGACCTGGCCGAAGGCCAGATGCGGGCGCTCGACCTCACTGCCCTGCCCGGCATCGACGTCGATCCGCTGGCGGCCCTGAAGCGCGAGCACGGCCAGCCGGCGCTCAACGGGCCGCGTCCGGTGCGCCTGATCGGCCTTCAGTTCGCCGATGACGGCACCCCGCTCGCCATGCTGCGCAGCGTCGACAACAAGGACCGCTGGATCGTCCGCATCGACCGCGCCCAGGCCCGCCTCGCCACCGTGCACCGGCTCAGCGACCCGGCCTGGATCAACTGGAACTTCAACGACTTCGGCGCCCTGCCCGACGGCCGCGCCTGGTGGCTGTCGGAGGAGAGCGGCCATTCGCACCTCTATGTCGAGGACGGCCGCCGCCCCCGCGCTCTGACCACCGGCCGCTGGGAGGCCTCGCAGCCGATGCTGGATGCCGCGCGCCGCCACTTCTTGTTCCTCTGCAACCGCGCCTGGCCCGGCGACTACGAGGTCTGCCAGGTACCGGTGGCCGGCGGCGAGGTGCGCGAGCTCACCGCGCTGGACGGCGTGGAGGACTTCACCCTCTCCCCCGATGGCCGGCGCCTCGCCCTGCGCTGGTCGGCGCCCTTCATCCCGCCGCAGGCGGCGGTGGTGGGCGTGGACGGTGGCGAGGCGGTGAAGCTCACCGACACCCGCAGCCCCGCCTTCCGCGCCATGCCCTGGCGCGAGCCGCGCTTCGTGCAGGTGCCGAGCAGCGATGGTGCTGGCACGATCTGGGGCAAGCTCTACACGCCGCCGCGCCTGGAGCCCGGCAGGACGTATCCGGTGGTGATGTTCGTGCATGGTGCCGGCTACCTGCAGAACGTGCACCAGCGCTGGCCGGTGTACTTCCGCGAGCAGATGTTCCACCAGCTGCTCACCGACCGCGGCTACCTCGTGCTGGATCTCGACTTCCGCGCCTCCGAGGGCTATGGCCGCGACTGGCGCACGGCGATCTACCGCCGCATGGGCAGTCCGGAACTGCAGGACTACAAGGACGGGATCGACTGGCTGGTGGAGCACTACCAGGCCGACCGCGCCCGCGTCGGCATCTACGGCGGCAGCTACGGCGGCTTCATGACCCTGATGGCGATGTTCAAGGCCCCGGGCGTGTTCCAGGCCGGCGCCGCGCTGCGCCCGGTCACTGACTGGCGCCACTACAACCACCCCTACACCAGCAACATCCTCGATACGCCGGAGCTCGGCCCCGAGGTCTATGCCGAGAGCTCGCCGATCGAGCACGCCGAGCATCTGCAGGGCCGCCTGCTGATCGCCCACGGCATGATCGACGACAACGTGTTCTTCCAGGATTCGGTGCGCCTCGCCCAGCGCCTGATCGAGCTGAAGAAACCCGGCTGGGAGCTGGCCAGCTACCCGCTGGAGCGCCACGCCTACGTGCAGCCGGAGAGCTGGTACGACCAGTACCGGCGCATCCTCGAACTGATGGACGCCACCCTCAAGCCCGACGCCCCATGATTCTCACCCTGCTCACCCTCCTCGCCGGCCTCGCCCTGCTCATCTGGGGCGCCGACCTGCTGGTCAAGGGCGCCGCCCGCCTCGCCACCAGCTTCGGCCTCTCCCCACTGGTAGTCGGCCTCACCGTGGTCGCCTTCGGCACCAGCTCGCCCGAGCTCGCCATCTCGGTGAGCTCGGCCTTCCGCGGCGAGGCCGAGATTGCGGTCGGCAACGTCATCGGCAGCAATATCTTCAACGTGCTGGTGATCCTCGGCCTCTCGGCGCTCATCACGCCGATGCTGGTGAGCAAGCAGCTGGTGAAGCTCGACGTGCCGATCATGATCGGCGTCTCGGTGCTGAGCTTCCTGCTCTCGCTCGACGGCCGGCTCTCGGTGCTCGAAGGCGGCGTGCTGGCCGCCCTGCTGGCGGCCTACATCGTGCTTCTGGTGCGGCTTGGCAAGGCCAGCGGCGAGACCGGTGAGGCCATCGAGGGCAGCCACCACTGGGGCATCAATCTCGGCCTCATCGTGGTCGGCCTCGCCCTGCTCGTGCTCGGCTCACGCTGGCTGGTCTCGGCCTCCATCGAGATCGCCACCGCACTGGGGGTGAGCGAGCTCGTCATCGGCCTGACCATCGTCGCCGCCGGCACCTCGATGCCGGAGGTGGCGACCTCGGTGGTGGCCGCCATCCGCGGCCAGCGCGACATCGCCGTGGGCAACGTGGTGGGCAGCAATATCTTCAACCTCCTCTGCGTGCTCGGCCTGACGGCACTGGTGGCACCCGGCGGTCTGCCGGTGCCCGATGCCGCCCTGCGCTTCGACTACCCGGTGATGCTGGCGGTGGCCGTGGCCTGCCTGCCGATCTTCTTCGTCGGCTACTCGATCAACCGCTGGGAGGGCGCGCTCTTCCTCGGCTACTACGTGGCCTACACCGCCTACCTGATCCTCGACAGCACCGGGCACGCCGTGCTGCCGGTGTACAGCAGCGTGATGCTGCACTTCGTGGTGCCGATCACCGTGCTCACCCTCGGGGTGGTGCTGTACCGCGAGATCCGCGCCCGCCGGGCGCGGCGGGCGGGCTGAGATGAACCGCGCACGACATCTGCTTCCCGCACTGCTTGTCGTCTTGGGTGGCATCCTCGCGGGCCACTTTTTCTGGAACAGGGCCGCGGCTGATCAAGCCGCGGATTCTTCGCCATCCCCCGCCCCGGCAGGCACGCCGGAAGAACGAGCCAGCACTTCCGCCAACAGTCCCGCCACGCCGCTCGTCGAACGCACCACCCTCGATCTCGATGCATCCGTCGATTACGGCGCCCTCAGGGAAGCATTGCGCCTCTTGGAATCGCAGGGCGATGCCGTTGCCCTCCGCATGATCGCAGAGATCTACGAGTACTGTTTCATCTATTCACTCGATCCGGCCAAGGCAAGGCGCCAAGCCGAATTCCTGGCAACACTCCGACCCGAGAATGCGAGTCGCCTTGCCGAGATCGCCAAGCTCCAGGACGCCCGTTGCAAGACGCTGGATGGTGGCGTTCCCATCGTTCCCGAACTCGTGGGGCTCTATCGTGATCGCGCACGGGAAAGAGGCGATAGGGTCTCCGAGCTGGCGAACTTCGAAGCACTCCAGGACGCCAATCCCGAAGGAGCGGAACGCCTCCTCGAGTCCATCGTGCACGCGGCACGGCCGGATGAACTGATGGCCTTGTCCCAGCTTGCGGCGCAGCGAACCCTCCCGGGCGGACTCTCAATGCTCTCCGGATCGGAGCGGTACGGCCACGCTTGGGCGATCGCCGCTTGCCGGAGAGCGGGCAGCCAAACATGCGGCCCCTCCGGCCGGCTGATGACGCACACCTGCCTCGCGGCCGGGCTCTGTAATTACTCCTCTTACGAGGATCTTGTGCGCCGAGGGCTGACACCCCCCTCCTCGCTGCACGAGCTTGATCGTGCGATTGCCCAAGTGGAAAGCCGCTTGGGGCAGTAGGAGCGATCACGCCCGAGCCCCCCGGAGCGCGACTGCGGCGCTGCAGTCGCGTTACCGGTCCTCGCCGAACACGCCCTCGAGCTCGATGTCGAGCTCGCGGCGGCAGATGTCGCCGTGCAGGAAGGCGATGCGCGGCAGGGGCCAGCCGCGGGCGGCTAGGCGCGCTGCCACCGCCGGCATGGCCGCCGGATCGCGCAGGTAGACGCGCAGGGCCTGCAGCGTGCCCGGATGGAAGTCGGCGCCGGCGCGGCGCCGGCCCTCCTCCAGCAGCACCTCGAGGTTGGCGAGGCTCTCGTCGAGCTGGGCGAGCACGTCGCCGGGATGCAGGGAGACATGGCCGACGATGCTGGCCGTGCCCGAGGCCAGCAGCACCGCCGTGTCGCCATCGCGCAGCACCGCCCCGCGCGAGAAGCCGGGCGGCACCGGGCCGTACTCGCGCGGGTACTGCCAGGCCGGGGTCTGGCGCGGGTTCTCCAGCGCGATGCCGGGCCCGGCGCTGCACAGGGCCAGCAGCGAGAGCGGTGCATCCGCCTTCGGCGCACCGATAGCGGTGGCGGCCGGCGGCGGGTCGCGGAACATGGCGTCCACCGCAGCATCGCGGCCGACGCAGAAGCGGCGGTAGCGCTCGGCATCGCCCTCGCCGGCATTGATCGCGCCGAGGTAGTTCCACACCCGGATCAGGTAGGGACGCGGGCCCGGCCGCGCGGCGGCGAGCAGGCTGCGGTAGGCATGTTCGGTGGCGCCGGCCGGATCGGCGCTGGCCGGAAGCGGCAGGCGCAGGGCCAGCACCCCGAGCGCCCCCGCCTCGCGCCGCCATAGCCCGGCGTCCGCCTGCCAGTCGCCGGCCGGAAGGGCCGCCTGCCAGACCTCGCGCCGCGCTCCACCGAGCCAGAGACAGCCGCTGCCGAGCCGGCCCGCCGCATCGGCGAAATCGATGTCGAGCAGGGCATCGGGACTGGAGCGGTCGCTGACGCGCACGGCAGGCGGGCTGGAGGCAGGGCCGCGAAGTATAGCGACGGGGCCTGCGGTTGACGCCGCGCAAGGCAGCGGGCGGCGCGGCGGCTAGACTGCGCGGCATCGCATTCCCTGCACGCTGCCCCGCCGTGACCGAGCCCACCCCGAACTTCGATACCGTCCGCGACTGGCTGCGCGGCCTGCAGGACCGCATCTGCCGAGGCCTCGAGGAGGAGGATGGCCAGGGCCGCTTCGCCGAGGATGCCTGGACCCGCGCCGAGGGCGGCGGAGGCCGCTCGCGGGTGATGAAGGAGGGCGCGGTGTTCGAACAGGCCGGCGTGGGCTTCTCCGAGGTGAGCGGCCAGACCCTGCCCGCCTCGGCCACCGCCCACCGCCCGGAGCTGGCCGGCGCCCCGTGGCGCGCGGTGGGCGTATCGCTGGTGATCCACCCGCGCAATCCCTACGTGCCCACCTCGCATGCCAACGTGCGCTACTTCGAGGCCCGCCCGGAAGGCCGCGAGCCGATCTGGTGGTTCGGCGGCGGCTTCGACCTCACGCCCTTCTATCCCTTCGACGAGGACGTGCGGCACTGGCACGGCGTGGCGCGGGACCTCTGCGCGCCCTTCGGCGCCACCCGCTACGCCGAGCACAAAGCCTGGTGCGACCGCTACTTCTTCCTCAAGCACCGCAACGAATGCCGCGGCGTGGGCGGGCTGTTCTTCGACGACCTCCATGCCGACGGCTTCGAGCGCAGCTTCGCCTACCTGCGCGCCGTGGGCGAAGGCTATCTCGCGGCCTACCGGCCGATCGTGGCGAGGCGGAAGGCCATGCCCTACGGCGAGCGCGAGCGCGAGTTCCAGCTCTACCGCCGCGGCCGCTACGTCGAGTTCAACCTGGTCTGGGACCGCGGCACCCTGTTCGGCCTGCAAAGCGGCGGCCGCACCGAGAGCATCCTGATGAGCCTGCCGCCGCGGGTGCGCTTCGAGTATGGCTACGTGCCCGAGCCGGGCAGCGCGGAGGCGCGGCTTTCGGAGTACCTGGTGCCGCGCGACTGGCTGGCGGAGGGCTGAGGCCGCACGCGGCATTTCATCGGAGAGCGCCTGCCTTCGCGGTGAGTGCGCGGGCGCGGCGCTCCGGCGCGGCTGCGGCGAGCCTTGCTTTTCCTGACATCACCGCGACGAACTTCCCACGCCGCGCCCGTGCGGATGGCGGTCAGCGGGAGCAGGCCAGGGATGGCCTGCGGCGCCGAATATGGAGCCGGACGCGGA
This sequence comes from Silanimonas lenta DSM 16282, assembly GCF_000429065.1. Lineage (GTDB taxonomy): Bacteria > Pseudomonadota > Gammaproteobacteria > Xanthomonadales > Xanthomonadaceae > Silanimonas > Silanimonas lenta. Next base: position 114,522 of record NZ_KE386844.1, read on the forward strand.
ATCTGAGGCGCCCGCGACCGCCGTCCACACGAGGCAGGCGCACTCGGGATCGCACTCAAGATGGAATCGCACGCGGCAGGCAGGCTCGCGCCATGCCGCACCGGGTGAACCGTCACCGCGAGCTCAGGCGCTCGCCCTCCCGCCAGCCCCGCACCGCCGCCAGCGCCTGCTGCCGCAGCTCCGGCACCGCCGTGGTTTCGATGCGCTCGCCGAACAACGCCGCGCCCAGCACGGCCAGCGTGGGATCGGCCGGCGTGCGCACGCCGGTGCCGAGGGCGTTGGCCTCGAGCACGCCCTCGCGCACCAGCCTGGCGAGCAGGGCATCGCCGGCAAGGGCTCGGCGGAAACCGGGCCCCCGGCAATCGATCACCAGGGCGGCCGTCACCGCGGTATCCACGCCTCCCGTACGCCTCCATATCCGGCCGGCGGTATCGATATGGATGCGACCGCGCCCGAGCACGAGGGCCGGATCGCCCTGCAGGGCGGCGAGCACATCGGGGGCCATGCGGTGGCGGTGCCGCGTCCACTGCCCGAAGGCATGGCGCAGCAGGCGCCGGCGCTCCGGCAGCGGCAGTCCGGCCCAGAGGCGGTTGCTGCCGCCGCGCAGGGCGTCGACGACCGCGCGCCAGGGCTGCCGGGCACAGGCCGTGCGCAGCAGGCGTACCAGGCCGCGGGCATCCGCCACCGCGTCGAGACGGGTCTCCAGCCACTCGCGGGTCTCCGGGTCCAGTGGCGGGGTATCGGCATGCGCCTCGGGCCAGGCGCCCTCGATCGACACCGCCTCGATCCGGCCACGGAAGCCGCGCTCGCGCAGGCCGAGCACCATGTCCACGGCCGTGAGACCACTGCCCACCAGCAGCACGCGCCCGTCCGCATCGAGCGGGAGGCCGCGTTCTGGCAAGGAACGCCACCAGGCCCAGGCATCGGCGATCCAGTGCGGCGGCGCGAAGGGCGGAGGAACCGTGGCGGGCAGTCCAAGGCAGAGCGCCACCCGGCGCGTCACCACGGCCCCGCCCGCCGCCAGCGCGAGATGCCAGAGACCGCCCTCGCGGTGGAGCGCCACCACCGGCTGACGGTGTTCGACATCGGCCTGCCCTTCGGCGCAGGCGGCGAGGTACTCGCCGAACCAGTGCCGCGGCACGAACTGCCCGGGCCGCACGGCCCGCGCCGGATGCCTGCGCTGCAGCCACTCGAGGAAATCCAGCGGCGCCTCGGCATCGAGCCCCATGCGCTCCACCGGCACGTTGAGGCGATGAAGATCGCTGTTGCCGCCGTAGGCGGGCAGGAAGGCGGTGTCGGGGCCGCGGCACCAGGCGATACGCCAGCCGGGCAGGAGGCGGCGCGCGGCGCGCAGCAGGGCAACGGCTGCCGGGCCGCCGCCGACGATGGCGAGATCGTATGGGGAGGACATGGCGCGGCTTATGCCATGCCGGAGAGGGGGCCGGGAATGCCGGGCAAAGAAAAAGCCCCGCGAACCAGGGGAGGAGTTCGCGGGGCCGGTGAGGCGGCCAGCAGGGGAGGGCTTTCCGCCTCGGTGTGGGTCGACCAGGGGAGGGATCGAGTCCACGGCAACGGACGTTGCATCCGTTGCGTGCCATCTGACCACTCGGGGACTGAGGAGTTCGTGAATCCCGGGCCCTCCAAAGGTCCGGATTCAGGCTCGATTCACGGCTTCGTGTCGAAAGCGTGACGGAATCGCTATTCGCGCGTGAATCTTCTGCACGCCCGGCCCTGGCCGCCGCACTCAGTGCGCCTCGTCCCAGCTCCGGCCCACGCCGGCCTCCACCACCAGCGGCACCCGCAGCGTGGCCGCCTGCTGCATCAGGCCGCGGATGGCCTCCCGCGCCTCGTCCACGAAATCGGCGTCGACCTCGAACACCAGTTCGTCATGCACCTGCATCAGCATGGCGAGGCGTGCGGCCTGCGGCCGGATCCAGGCATCCACCGCCACCATCGCCCGCTTGATGATGTCGGCGGCCGTGCCCTGCATCGGCGCATTGATCGCCGCACGTTCGGCGCCGGCGCGCTGGGCCGGGTTTCGCGAGCGGATCTCGGAAAGATGCAGGCGGCGGCCGAACACCGTCTCGACATAGCCCTTCTCGCGGGCCTGCTCGCGGGTGCGCTCCATGTAGGCGCGCACGCCGGGGTAGCGGGCGAAGTAGACGCCGATGTAGTCCTGCGCCTGCCCACGCTCGATGCCGAGCTGGCGGGCGAGGCCGAAGGCGCTCATGCCGTAGATGAGGCCGAAGTTGATGGCCTTGGCGGCGCGGCGCTGCTCGCTACTGACCTCGGAGAGCGGCACGCCGAAGACTTCCGCCGCGGTGGCGCGGTGCACGTCCAGCCCCTCGGCGAAGGCGCGCAGCAGGCCCGGGTCTTCCGAGAGATGGGCCATGATGCGCAGCTCGATCTGCGAGTAGTCGCAGGCGAGGATCACCCGGCCTTCCGGGGCGATGAAGGCCTCGCGGATGCGCCGCCCCTCGGCGGTGCGGATCGGGATGTTCTGCAGGTTCGGGTCGTTCGAGGACAGGCGCCCGGTGGCGGCCCCGGCCTGGTTGTAGCGGGTGTGCACGCGGCCGGTCTGCGGATTGACGCTCTCCGGCAGCCTGTCGGTGTAGGTGCCCTTGAGCTTGGCGAGGCTGCGGTGCTCGAGGATCAGGCGCGGCAGGGCATGCTGGTCGGCGATGGCCTCGAGCGCCTCCTCGTTGGTGCTGGGCTGGCCGGTGGGCGTCTTCACCAGCGCCGGCAGCCCCAGCTCATCGAACAGCAGGGCCTGCAGCTGCTTTGGGGAATCGAGGTTGAAGGCGCGGCCGGCGATGGCGTGCGCCTCCTGCTCGATGGCGTGCAGGCGCCTGGCGTGGTCGGCGCTCTGCCGCCGGAGCGCCTCGACGTCGATGAGCACGCCGGTGCGCTCCATCCGTGCCAGCACCGGCACCAGGGGCATCTCGATGTCGCGGTAGACCGCGGCCAGCGCCGGCTCGGCCGCCAGCCGCGGCGCCAGCACTGCATGCAGGCGCAGGGTGATGTCGGCGTCCTCGGCGGCGTAGGCGGTGGCGCGCTCGAGATCGACCTGGTCGAAGGTGATCTGCTTCGCCCCCTTGCCGCAGACCTCCTCGTACTTGAGGGTGGTGTAGCCGAGGTGGCGTTCGGCCAGGGCATCCATGTCGTGGCGGTTGAGCCCGGCATCGAGCACGAAGCTCATCAGCAGGGTGTCCTCGGCATAGCCCTGCACTTCGATACCGTGGCGGGCCAGCACCTCGAGGTCGAACTTGCCGTTCTGGCCGAGCTTGGGCCGGGCGGCGTCCTCGAGGATCGGCCGCAGGGCCTCGCGCACGGTGGCCCAAGGCAGCTGCGCCGGAGCCCCGGGATAGGCATGCATGAGCGGGATGTAGCAGGCGCGGCCCGGCTCGACGCAGAGGCTCAGGCCAACGAGCGTGCACTGCTGCGGATCGAGGCCATCGGTCTCGGTGTCGAAGGCGATCAGCGGCGCCTCGCGCAGCACCGCCACCCAGTGCGCGAGCCGGGCCTCGTCGAGCACGCACTCCCCCTCGCTCCGGGCGGAAAGGGCGGGATCGACCGGCATGGCTGGGGCCGCAGCGCGTCCGGCGGCCTGCCCCGCCGCTGCTTTCGACGGGGCATCGCCCGCCGCCCCCCCGTCCAGCTCGCGCAGGGCGGCGGCAAAGCCGAAGCGCTGGTAGAGCGCGCGCAGGACCCCGGTCTCGGGGGGCCGCAGCCGCAGCTCGGCCGGCCCCTGCTCCAGCGGCACGTCGGTCTTGATGGTGACGAGCATACGGTTGAGCGGCAGGCGCGGCAGGGCGGCGCGCAGGTGCTCGCCGAGCTTGCCCGCGACCTTGTCCGCATTGGCGATGACGGCATCCAGGCTGCCGTATTCCGCCAGCCATTTGGCCGCGGTCTTCGGCCCGCATTTCTCCACGCCGGGCACGTTGTCCACGCTATCGCCCATCAGGGCGAGGTAGTCGACGATCTGGCCGGCGCGCACACCGAACTTGGCCATCACGTCCTCGTCGCTCGCCAGCCTCGACTGGGTCATGGTGTTGACGAGGACGATGCCGGGGCGGACCAGCTGGGCGAAGTCCTTGTCCGAGGTCGAGATCGTGACTTCCATGCCCTGCGCCGCGCCCTGCACCGCCAGGGTGCCGATCACGTCGTCGGCCTCGACCCCCGGCACGCGCAGGATCGGGAAGCCGAGCGCCTCGACGATGGCGAGCAGCGGCTCGACCTGCGCCCGCAGCTCTTCCGGCATCGGCGGGCGGTTGGCCTTGTACTGCGGATCGAGCGCCTCGCGGAAGCCCGGCCCCGGGGCATCGAGCACGAAGGCGGCATGCTCCGGCGCCTCCTTGCGGATGGCGCGCAGCATGTTGACCACGCCGAACAGGGCGCCGGTGGGCGTGCCGTCCGGCGCGGTGAGCGGCGGCAGGGCGTGGAAGGCGCGGTAGAGGTAGGAGGAGCCGTCGATGAGGACGAGGCGCGGCATGGCAGCGGCCGGGAACGGTGGGGCGGGCAGTGTAGCGCCGGGGCGCTTGAGGCCGGCCGCGGCGCGGTGCCATCCTCGCCCGTCGCCTCGCCACGCGCCGCACGACGCCCATGACCGATGCCCCGCCCCCGCTGCCCCTGCGTCTCGCCGATGCGCTTTCCGAGGCGGCGGGGGGGCTGGCCGCGCTCTGCGCCCTGCTCGTGGTGCTGCTGATGCTGGCCCTGGTGCTCGGGCGGCTCGTCGGCATCGGCTCGGTGAAGCTGCAGGACGCCGTGCTCTGGCTCAATGCGGCGATGGTGATGCTCGGCCTCGGCTACGCGCTGAAGCACGGCCGCCACGTGCGCATCGATGCCTTCGCCGCCCGCTGGTCGGCGCGCACCCAGGCGCGGGTGGAGCTGTTCGGGCTGGCGCTGTTCCTGCTGCCCTTCTGCGCCGCGCTCTTCTGGCTCAGCCTCGACTACGTGGCCCTGGGCTGGAGCATCCGCGAGCGCTCGGCCAGCACCGGCGGCCTGCCCGGCCTCTACCTCGCCAAGAGCCTGCTGCCGCTCGGCAGCCTGCTGCTGGCCCTGCAGGGGCTGGCCGAGCTGCTGCGCCGCTGGCCCGTGGCCTTCGGGGGCCGGGCATGAGCCTCGAAGTCCTGCATGCCCTGCTGCTCGGCCTGCTGCTGCTCGGGCTGTGCGCGGCCATGGCCGGCGGCATCCCGGTGGCCTTCGCGCTCGGCGGCAGCGCCCTGATGGTGGCTCTGCTCGGCATGGGGCTCGGCGCCTTCGACGCCGCCTTCCTCGCCGCCCTGCCCGGCCGGCTGTTCGACACCCTGACCAGCGCCACCCTGCTCGCGGTGCCGCTGTTCGTCTTCATGGGCGTGATGCTGGAACGCAGCCGGCTGGCCGAAGACCTGCTGACCCGCGTGGCCGGCCTGTTCGGCCCGCGCCGCGGCGGCCTCGCGGTGGCGGTGGTGCTGGTGGGCGGCCTGCTCGCCGCCAGCACCGGCATCGTCGGCGCCACCGTGGTCACCATGGGCCTGATCGCCCTGCCGGTGATGCTGCGCGCCGGCTACGATCCGCGCCTCGCCACCGGCGCCATCGCCGCCTCCGGCACCCTGGGCCAGATCATCCCGCCCTCGATCGTGCTGGTGCTGCTCGGCGACCAGCTCGGCAGCGCCTACCAGCGCGCCCAGCTCGCCGCCGGCAACTTCGCCCCGGAAACGCTCTCGGTGGGCGACCTGTTCGCCGGCGCCCTGCTGCCCGGCCTCGGCCTGGTGCTGCTCTACCTCGGCTGGGTGCTGTGGGTGGCCTGGCGCCGGCCGGCACAGGCCCCCGCCCTGCCCGCGACCCAGCACCCAGGCCTGCTGCCGCTGCTGCGCGACGTGCTGCCCGCGGTGGGCCTCGTGCTGCTGGTGCTGGGCTCGATCCTCGCCGGCATCGCCACGCCCACCGAGGCCGCGGCGGTGGGCGCGGTGGGCGCCTGCGTGTTCGCCGCCCTGCGCGGCCAGTTCTCGCTTTCCCGGCTGCTCGACGTGGCGCGGGAGACGGTGAAGGTGAGCGCCATGGTCTTCGCCATCCTGTTCGGCGCCGCGCTGTTCTCGCTGGTGTTCCGAGGCCTTGGCGGCGACGAGCTGGTGCATGCCGCGCTCTCCGGCCTGCCCGGAGGCCGCGGCACCGCGGTGTTCGCGGTGATGCTGCTGATGTTCTTGCTCGGCTTCGTGCTCGACTTCATCGAGATCACCTTCATCGTGGTGCCGATCGTCGCGCCGGTGCTGTTCGCGCTCGGCGTCGATCCGGTCTGGCTGGGGGTGATGATGGCGATCAACCTGCAGACCAGCTTCCTCACCCCGCCCTTCGGCTTCGCCCTGTTCTACCTGCGCGGGGTGGCGCCGCCGGACCTGCCGATGCTGGCCATGTACCGCGGCGTGCTGCCCTTCATCGCCCTCCAGCTCAGCATGCTGGGCCTGCTGGCCCTGTGGCCCGGGCTCGCCACCTGGCTGCCAGGCCTGCTGTACCGCTGAAGCCCCGGTGCCGGCCTTCAGCCGCGCTGCGCCCGGATCATCGCCAGCACCTCGTCGAAGGGCACCGGGCGGCCGAGCAGATAGCCCTGCAGCTCGCCGCAGCCGTGCTCGGCGAGCCAGTCACGCTGGGCCTCGGTTTCCACGCCTTCGGCCACGGTATCGAGGCCGAGGCTGCTCGCCAGCAGGATCACCGAGGCGCAGATCGCCTCGTCGTCCGGATCGCTGCCGAGGCCGCGCACGAAGCTGCGGTCGATCTTCAGGCGCTGGATCGGCAGGCGCTTGAGGTAGGACAGCGAGGAGTAGCCGGTGCCGAAGTCGTCCACCGCGATGCCCACGCCCAGCCGCGCCACGCGCCGCATCTGCTCGATGGTGCTCTCGGCATTCACCATCAGCACGCTTTCGGTGAGCTCGAGCTCGAGGGCACCAGGCGGCAGCTGGAAATCGCGCACCACGGCTTCCACGTCCTCGAGCAGGTGATGGTGCAGCTGGGTGGCGGAGACGTTCACCGAGAGACGCACATCGGCGAGTCCGGCGGCCACCAGCTCGGCATGGCGGCGGGCGGCGTCGCGCAGCACCCAGCGGCCCACTTCCACCATCAGGCCGCTCTCCTCGAGCGCGTCGATGAAGTGGCCCGGGGCGAGCAGGCCGCGCGAGGGATGGCGCCAGCGGATCAGCGCTTCCATGCCCTGGGCGCGGCCATCCCAGCGGAACTGCGGCTGGTAGTGCAGCTCGAACTCCTGGCGCTCCACTGCCTCGCGCAGCTGCGAGATCAGGAACAGGCGCTCGGTGGCGCCCTGGTCGAAGGCCGGTTCGTAGCCCACGGCGCAATTCCGCCCGCGGGCCTTGGCCTGGTACATGGCGATGTCGGCGCGCTGCAGCAGCACCCCGGCCTCGTCGCCGTCCACCGGGCAGCGGGCATAGCCGATGCTGGCGGTGACGTAGTGCATGGACCCGGCCAGCTCCACCGGCCGGCGCAGGGCCTCGGTGATGCGGTCGACCACCCGCAGCACGTCGGTCTCCACCTCGCCGAGCAGCAGCACCACGAACTCGTCGCCGCCGAAGCGGGCCACGGTATCGGTCTGGCGCAGGCAACCCTGCAGGCGCCGCGCCACGGTACGCAGCAGCTCATCGCCGGCGGCATGGCCGAGCGAGTCGTTCACCAGCTTGAAGTTGTCGAGATCGACGAACAGCACCACGAGGTTCAGGCCGAAGCGCTTGCTCTCGCGCAGGGCCTGGGCGAGGCGATCGCGGAACAGCTGGCGGTTCGGCAGGGTGGTGAGCTCGTCGTGGGTGGCGCGGTGGGCCAGCGCCTGCTCGGTGGCCACCCGCTCGCTCACGTCGATCTGCGAGCCGACATAGTGGGTGAGCCTCCCCTCGGCATCACGCACCGGGGAGACCACGAGGTCGATCCAGTACGGGGTGCCGTCCTTGCGGTAGTTGCGCAGCATCACCTGGGCATCGCGGCCCTCGCGCAGGGCATGGCGCAGGGTCTCGATGCCGGGCTGTTCGCGCTCGTTGCCCTGCAGGAAGCCGAGGTTGCGCCCGATCAGCTCGGCGGCGGAATAGCCGCTCAGGGCCTCCAGCGCGGCATTGACATAGACCGTGGGCCAGCCCTCGGCACGGGCATCGACGATGGCCACGCCGGTGCTGGTGGCATCCAGCGCCCGCTTGAGCAGGGCATGGCTCTCCAGCGCCTCCTGCTCGTCGCTGACGTCGGTGACCCCGCCGATGGCCCGCACCGGATGGCCGGCGGCATCGCGCAGGATCAGCAGGCGGTCGCGGGCATGGCCCACCGAGCCGTCGGGGCGCAGGAAGCGGTAGGCGATGTTCCACTCCGTGAGCCCGGTATCGAGGGCGCGGGCATAGCCGAGCCGCACCCGCTCGCGGTCCTCGGGATGGATCTTCGCCAGCCAGTCGGCCACCTCGTGGGCGGCGGCGTCGGCCGGCAGGCCGAACATGCGGCAGAAGGCCTCGCTGCGCCAGAGGGTGTTGTGCACCAGGTCGGCATCGTAGATGCCGTCGCTGGTGGCACGGGCGATCAGGGCGAAACGCTCCTTCTCGCGCGCCTCGCGGCGGCGCGAGCGCCACAGCGCCACCAGCACCACGCCCATCAGGGCGAGCAGGCCGAGGATGAGGACGGCGGCCGGGCCGGAAACGACGGCGGCAAGGCTCGGCATCGGCGCGGCGCTGGGCGGCATGGGCTCTCCCGGGGAATGCCGCCAGCCTACGGGCCGGCGGCACGGGCATCAATCCACGCGCCGCACCCCGGGCAAGGTGAGCACGTAATCGGCCCCCATCAGCAGCGAGGGCGTCTTGAAGCCGGGCTCGGCCGGACCGGCGAGCAGGCGGGAGACGATGCCGAGGGCCGCGCTCACGGTGAGATCGTAGCCGTTCGGGGTGCGCAGCTGGCGCTTCACCTCCTGGCCGGCGGCATTGCGCACCTCGCCCCAGACCAGGGTGTCGGTCTTGCCGCGCCTGGCCTCGGAGGGGCCCTGCACGGTCTTCTCGATGCGTGCCTTCATGAAGCGTTGCACCGGGCCGAGGCCGAGCAGCGGGCGGATGAGGCGCAGCCGGCGCACCCGGCCGATCACCGCCGGCGGCACCGCCATGTAGACCTCGATGTCGGGGATGCCAGTGCTGAGGTAGGCGGTATAGACATCGCCCCAGGGGATGGTCATGGCGCTGCGCGGCTCGCCGTCGCGGTCGAAGGTGCGGCTCTTCCAGGCCAGCGGCACGGTGGTCATCTTCCCGCCGATGCGCGCCCGCCCGCCCTTGCCGAGGCCCTCCACGCTGGTCTTGGCAGTGCCCGGGCTGGGACCGCCGCCGGCCTCGAAGGCCAGCACCAGCGAGGTGGCATCGGGCAGCTCGCGCTTGAGCTGGGCGGCAAGGCAATCGGTGGGCACCACGTCGAAGCCGGCGCCCGGCAGCACCACGATGCCCGCCGCCTTCGCCCGCGCGTCCTGCTGGTGGCAGTGGGCGAAGACGTCGATCTCGCCGGTGATGTCGAGGTAGTGCGCCTTCGCGCGCAGGCAGGCCTCCAGCATCGGCGCGCAGGTGGCCGAGAACGGCCCGGCGCAGTGCAGCACCAGGCCCACGCCGCGCAGACCGAGGTCGAGGGCCGCCGGTTCGAGCTCGAATGCCCGCACCTCGAGACCGAGCTCGCGCCCCAGGGCTTCCAGGGCCTCGCGCCGGCGGCCGGCGAGGATGGGCTTGAGGCCGCGGGCCGCGGCCTCCTTCGCCATCAGCCGGCCGGTATAGCCGTTCGCGCCATAGATCATCCACTGCATCGCCAGTACTCCGTCCGTTCAGCCGCGCCGCGAAAGCGCAGCACCCTGCACCAGTTTCCTGAAGTACCACTCCGGGAACCAGCGCTTGAGACGCCAGCGCATCGGTTCCCTGCGGGTCGGCAGCACGAGGAAGGTGCGCGCCTTCAGGGCGGCGTAGGCACGGTCGGCCACCGAGTCGAGGGTGTCGGGGCTGCGCTCCATCATCCGCTCTGCCATGCCGCGCACCTTCGTATCGCCGTGGAAGTTCTCCAGCAGCCGAGTGCGGAAGAAGGCCGGGCAGAGCACCGAGACCGCGACACCGCTGCCATGCAACTCGGCACGCAGCTGCTCTGCAAAGGCCACCACGCCGGCCTTGGCCACGCCGTAGCTCATGATGCCCGGCGCACCGGCGAGGCCGGCGAAGCTGGCGGTGCTGACCACGTGGCCGCGGCCGCGCTCCACCATGCCGGGCAGGAAATGCAGGGTGCCGCGCACCACGCTCAGCAGGTCCACCTCCAGCAGGCGCCGCCATTCGGCCATATCGGTGCCGAGCAGCGGACCGCCGCTGGCGATGCCGGCGTTGTTCACCAGCACGTCCACCCCGCCCACGGCCGCCTCGACCGCCTGCTTCAGGGCCAGCATCGAGGCATCGTCGCCAACATCGGCAGCGAAGGCGAGATGGCCCTCGCCGGGCAGCCCGGCCCGCGCCGCCTCGGCGCGGACGGGATCGATGTCGACCACCAGCACCTGCGCTCCGTCGGCGGCATAGCGCTGCGCCAGCGCGAGACCAAGCCCGCTGCCGCCGCCGGTGATGAGGACGCGCTCGCGCTTCGGGGGACTGGTTCCGCTGGCCATCGGGTCCGTACGCCGGGGTGTGGTAGGTTCGCGAGCCTAACGCAACGCCGCCCTGCGATGGAGTGACCATGAGCGATTCCCCCACCCGGCTGTTCTCCCTGCACGGTCGCACCGCCCTCGTCACCGGCGCCTCGCGCGGCATCGGCGAGGCCATCGCCCACCTGCTCGCAGCGCAGGGCGCGCACGTCGTCTGCAGCAGCCGAAAGCTCGAGGCCTGCGAGGCGGTGGCCGGGGCCATCCGCGCCGCCGGCGGCAGCGCCGAGGCGCGGGCGGCGCATATCGGCGACCCGGCCGCCATCGAGGCCCTGTTCGCGGCACTCGACGCCGAGGGCAGGACGGTCTCGCGGCTGGTGAACAACGCCGCCGCCAACCCCTACTTCGGGCCGATGCTGGACATGGACCTCGCGGCCTACGAGAAGACGGTGGAGGTGAACCTGCGCGGCTACTTCTGGACCACGGTGCAGGCGGCGAAGCGCATGGCGAAGGCCGGTGGCGGCGCCATCGTCAACGTGGCCTCGGTGAACGCGAAGCGCCCCGCCTTCGGCCAGGGTATCTACTCGATGACCAAGGCCGGCATCGTCAATATGACCGAAGGCTTCGCCAAGGAACTCGCCGCCCAGGGCATCCGCGTGAATGCCGTGCTGCCAGGCCTGACCGACACCAGGTTCGCCAGCGCCATCACCGGCAACCCGAAGCTGATGGACCTGATGCGCCAGCTCATCCCCCTGGGCCGGGCCGCAGAGCCCGCCGAGATCGCCCCGGCGGTGCTGTTCCTGCTCTCTGACGCGGCGAGCTACGTGACTGGCACGACGCTCACCGTGGATGGCGGCTATCTCGCCTGAGGCCCCTCACTTCAGGCAGCGGGCGAAGAAGGCTTCGGTCATGCGGTAGCGGTGCAGCAGGTCGGCGCCGCGCAGGCCGTGCTTGGCGCCGGGGTAGGTCATCAGCTCGAAGGGCATTCCGCGCTGCTGCAGCGCCGACATCAGGGCGGTGGCGTTGGAGAACAGCACGTTGTCGTCGGCCATGCCGTGGATCAGCAGCAGGGGCTCGGTGAGTCCGGCCACGTGGGTCATCACACTGGCCTGGCGGTAGCCCTCGGGGTTGGCCTGCGGCAGGTCCATGTAGCGCTCGGTGTAGTGGGTGTCGTAGAGCGCCCAGTCGGTGACCGGGGCGCCGGCCACGCCGCAGGCATAGGCGTCGCGACTGCGGGCCAGCAGCATGAGGGTCATGTAGCCGCCATTGCTCCAGCCGAACACGCCGATGCGCTTCGCATCCACCCAGGGCTGGGCGCGCAGCCAGGCGATGCCGTTGAGCTGGTCCTCCACCTCCACGGTGCCCTGCCGGCGGTGCAGGGCCGAGAGGAAGGCCTGGCCGCGGCGCGGGGTGCCGCGGTTGTCGAGCGAGAACACCACGTAGCCCTGCTGGGCGAGGTAGCGGCTGAAGAAGTGGTCGCCGCGGCCGGGCCAGCTGTTGGTCACGGTCTGCGCCGCCGGGCCGCCATAGACATAGACCACCACCGGGTACTTCCGGCGCGCATCGAAGCTGGGCGGCTTGATCAGGCTGTAGTGCAGGGGCGTCGCGCCATCGGCGGCGGTGAGGGTGCCGAACTCCACCGGGCGGTGGATGGCGCGGTAGGGGAAGTAGGGATGACCCTCGACCAGGGCATTGTCGACGAGATCGGCGAGCTTCCTGCCCTCGCGGTCGAAGAGCTGGGTCTGCGGCGGGGTGCCGGCGTTCGACCACAGCGAGACGAAGCGCTCGGCCTGGCGGTCGAAGCGGGCCGCATGCATGCCGGCATCGCGGGTCAGGCGCTCGGGCTCGCCGCCCGTGAGCGGCACGCGGTAGACGTGGCGTTCCAGCGCACCGTCCCTGGTGCCGCTCACGTAGACGGACCCGCGGGCCTCGTCCACCGCCAGCAGCTCCTCCACCATCCACTCGCCGCGAGTCAGCGGGCTGGCGTCCCCGCTCGCGGGATCGACGAGGTAGAGGTGCATGAAACCACTACGCTCGCTGCCCCAGAGCAGACGGCCATCGGCGAGCACGTGCAGCAGGTCGTGCAGGTTGATCCAGCTGTCGCTGCGCTCGCCAAGCAGGGTGCGCTGGGTGCCGGCGGCGAGGTCGGCCTCGATGAGGTCGAGCCGGCGCTGGTCGCGGCTCTGGCGCTGGAACAGCAGGCGGGTGGGCGAGGCCCAGTCCACGCGGGCGAGGTAGATGTCGGGGTTGGCGCCGAGGTCCAGCCAGCGCGGCTCCGCCCCGGCCTTCGGGGCGATCACCCCGAGCCGCACGAGGACGTTGGGCTCGCCGGCCGCCGGGTAGCGCTGGCGCACCACCTCGGTGCGGTCGGGATAGATCTCGAAGCGCTCGCGCACCGGCACCGGCGACTCGTCGATGCGGGCAAAGGCGATCGCGCTGTCGTCGGGCGCCCACCAGTAGCCGGTGTGGCGGCCCATCTCCTCGTCGGCCACGAACTCGGCCACGCCATTGCCGATCACCTCGCTGCCGTCGTGGGTGAGCTGCAGCTCGCGGCCGCTCGCCACCTCCACCACCCAGAGGTTGCGGCCGCGGATGAAGCTGACGAAGGCGCCCTGCGGCGAGACCTTGGGATCGGTGGCGAAGCCCTTGCCGGAGGTGAGCTGGCGGGCGCCGGCCTCGGGGGTGGCCAGATCGAACAGATAGAGCTCGCCGCCCAGCGGAAAGAGCAGGCGGCGCGAATCCGGGAACCAGGCGTATTCGACGATGCCGGAGAGCGCGGCGGTGCGCTGGCGCTCACGCCTCGCCTTCTCCTCGTCGGAGAGCTCGCCCTCGCCGTCGGGCCGCAGGGCCCGCGAATCGACCAGCAGACCGGCGCGGCCGGCGGCCACGTCGTAGGCCCAGAGGTCGAGCTGGTTGCGGTTCTCCGCCTTGCCGCGCAGGAAGCTGATGCGGGCGCCGTCCGGCGAGAACCGGGGCTGCACCAGGGTGGGGCCGGAGAGCGGCGTGTCGCCGGTGATGGCCTCGAGCGTGAGGCGCTCGACAGTCGCAGCAGGCACGGGGGAGCTCATGGCGGCAGGCGCGTGGCAGGCAAGGGTGAGGGCGAGGAGCAGGGGCGAAAGGCGCATTCGGGGCGTCCGTGGGGCGTCGGTGACTCAGGGCGTGGGCGGCGCGCCGAACAGGACGCGGCGCTGGGCCTCGTCGAGTTCGGCGGGGCGGGCAAACCGCGGGTCCGCCGCCCGCGCATACGCGCGCTGGGTGGCCGGGCGCGCGGCGATGGCGGCGTGCCAGCGCCGCACATTGGCATGCGGTGCGAGGTCGAGCGGTGCCTTGGCATAGGGCGAAATCCACGGATAGCAGGCCATGTCGGCGATGGTGTACTCGTCGCCGGCGAGGAAGGCCCGGCCCTCGAGCCGGCGATCGAGCACGCCGAGCAGGCGCTGCGCCTCGCGGGCATAGCGCTCCTGCGCGTAGGGGATGGCCTCCGGGGCATAGACATGGAAATGCCCGTACTGGCCCGTCATCGGACCTAAGCCCGCCATCTGCCAGAACAGCCATTCCAGCGCCACCGTCCGGCCGCGCAGGTCGGCAGGCAGGAAGCGGCCGGTTTTTTCCGCAAGGTAGAGCAGGATGGCCCCGGACTCGAACACGCTGAGCGGCGGACCGCCGTCCATGGGCTGCGAATCCACGATCGCCGGGATGCGGTTGTTCGGGGCGATGGCGAGGAAGTCCGGGTGGAACTGCTCGCCGCTGCCGATGTTCACCGGCCTCAGGGTATAGGGTAGGCCGGCCTCCTCGAGGAACAGGGTGATCTTGTGCCCGTTCGGCGTGGGCCAGTAGTACAGATCGATCATGGACAGGCGCCTGATGGTCGTCCGGGCGAGCTTACCGGCGACGGCATCGCTTGCAGAGTGCCGTGCCCACGGGACGGCCGGCAGGACCATGCGCAGCCCGGCCGGTAGAATCCGCGCATGGACGTCTCCCATCTGCTCGACGGGCTGAACGCGGCCCAGCGCGAGGCCGTTTCCGCGCCGCCCGGCCACTACCTCGTGCTGGCCGGCGCCGGCTCGGGCAAGACCCGCGTGCTCACCCATCGCATCGGCTGGCTGCATGCGGTGGAGGGCGTGCCGCTGCACGGCATCCTCGCCGTCACCTTCACCAACAAGGCGGCGCACGAGATGCGCCAGCGCATCGCCGCCACCCTGAGCATCGAGCCCCGGGGCCTGTGGGTGGGCACCTTCCACGGCATCGCCCACCGCCTGCTGCGTCTGCACTGGCAGGAAGCCGGCCTGCCCGAAGGCTTCCAGATCCTCGATGCCGACGACCAGCTGCGCCTCGTCAAGCGCGTCATCCATGACCTCGACCTCGACGATTCGCGATTCCCGCCGCGCCAGGTGGCCTGGTGGATCAATGCCCAGAAGGACGAAGGCCGGCGCCCCGAGCACATCCAGATCGGTATTGGCGATCCTTTCGGCCGCGAAATGCTACGCGCCTACGCCGAATACGAACTGCGCTGCCGCCGCGCCGGCCTCGTCGATTTCGCCGAGATCCTGCTCAGGGCCCACGAGACCCTGCGCGACCGCCCTGCCCTGCTCGGCCACTACCAGCGGCGCTTCCGCCAGCTGCTGATCGACGAGTTCCAGGACACCAATGCCATCCAGTACGCCTTCGTGCGCCTGCTGGCCGGCGAGACCGGGCAGGTGTTCATCGTCGGCGACGACGACCAGGCCATCTACGGCTGGCGCGGCGCGCGCGTCGAGAACGTGCAGCGGGTGCTGGCCGACTACCCCGGCGTTCGGACCCTGAAGCTGGAACAGAACTACCGCAGCACCGGCACCATCCTCGCCGCCGCCAATGCGGTGATCGCGCACAACTCCGACCGGCTCGGCAAGAAGCTCTGGACCGAGGCCGGCGAGGGCAGCGCCATCGATGTCTATGCGGCCTACAACGAGATGGACGAGGCGCGCTACATCGTCGAGCGCATCCGCCAGCACGCGGCGGCCGGCGGCCGGCTCGGGCAGTGCGCGGTGCTCTACCGCAACAACGCCCAGTCGCGGGCCATCGAAGAAGAGCTGCTGAAGCTCCAGCTGCCCTACCGCGTCTACGGCGGCCTGCGCTTCTTCGAGCGCATGGAGGTGAAGGATGCGCTGGCCTACCTGCGCCTGTTCGCCTCGCGCAGCGACGATGCCGCCTTCGAGCGCGCGGTGAACACCCCGGCCCGCGGCATCGGCGAGAAGACCTTGGACGAGGTGCGACGCGCCGCCCGCGAGGGCGCCGAACCGCTATGGACGGCGGCACGGCGGCTTGCCGCGGGCACCACCCTCGCCGCCCGCGCCCGCAACGCGCTCACGGGCTTTCTCGACCTCGTCGACCGGCTCGCCGCCGAAGTCTCGGACCTTGCGCTGCCGGCGCAGGTGGAAAAAGCGATCACCGATACCGGCCTGCGCGAACACTACGCGAAGGAAGGCAAGCACCCGCTCGATTCGCGCATCGACAACCTCGACGAACTGGTCTCGGTGGCCAGCCGCTTTCTCCGCAGCGAGGACATCGACCCCGAGCTGCCGGAACTGGTGGCCTTCCTCGGCTATGCGGCGCTGGAGGCTGGAGAGGCGCAGGCCGAGGCCGGCAGCGATGCCGTGCAGCTGATGACCCTGCACTCGGCCAAGGGCCTCGAGTTCCCCTTCGTGGCCCTGGCCGGCGTCGAGGAAGGCCTGTTCCCCTCGCAGCGCTCCAGCGAGGGCGACCGCCTCGCCGAGGAGCGCCGTCTGGCCTATGTCGGCATCACCCGCGCCCGCGAACAGCTGCTCATCACCTGGGCGGAATCCCGGCGCCTGCACGGCCAGGAGCACTACGGCGCGCCCTCGCGCTTCCTGCGCGAGATCCCGGCCCGGCTGCTGCGCGAGGTGCGGCCGAAGGTGGCGGTCTCACGCCCCATGGGCAGCGGCGGCTGGGCCGGCGAGCGCGACCTCCAGTACGCCGAAACCACGCCACTGAAGGGCTTCCGGCTGGGCCAGCGGGTGCGCCACCCCAACTTCGGCGTCGGCGTGCTCAAGGACGCCGAGGGCAGCGGCAACCACTTGCGGGTGCAGGTGGAGTTCGAGACTGGCGGAGCGAAATGGCTGGTGCTGGCCTACGCTCCGCTCTCGGCGGCCTGACGCCGGGTACCGCAAGAAAAGCGGCCCCGAAGGGCCGCGTAGGAACTCACATTCCGGTGAGGCGATTCAGCGCCGCTGTTGCTGGCTCTCGAGGGTTCGGCGCAGGACATTCCGAGGGTTCTCCGAACTGCCCGCGGCGATGATGCCGCCTTGGTGCAACACGAACTGGCTGCAGGTCGTGGCACTGCAGGTATTGACGCCAACGGGGCCGTCGACGGCGATACCGGAGTCCACGGGATGGGAGCTCAACAGCGTGCTTCGTGGCGCACTCCCGGAGAGCAGGCCGGACTTCTGCTGCTCCTGCGGCCTGGTGAAGCTCGTAGCGAAATTACAACGGCCGTTCGAACAGTAAGACATGGTGCAAACGTTGCCTTGGCAGGTGACGATGTAGCAGCCGTTCGTGCACTCGTGAACCGGAGGGGAGCTGCCTGAGTTCTGCGCAGCAGCGCCGGATGCCGTGAGGCCAGCGATCAGGAGCAGCAGGCAACATTGAATGGTTCGAAACATGGTCAATTCCTTCTGTGGGTCGGGGGGAGCCCGCGAGCCTGCGGGCAGGTTGCACATTACCCCCCCCCCCGAAGAACGTTTCAAGACCCCCCGCATTGCCAGAAAGTGGCCCGACGGCATTGCCCGATCTCAGCGCCCCGGCGCCCCGACCACGGCCTCGACCTGACTGCCCTGCAGGGCGGCCTGCACCTTGGCGTCGGCGGTCATTGGCGTGTACTCGATGCGCGAACGCAGGCCCGCGCCCAGTGCCGCCCCGCCCTGGCCGAAGGCACGCACGCTGAGCTGGCCGATCACCATCTCGCTGCTGCGGCCGTAGTACTGCAGCTGCTGGGTGCCGGTCTGCTCGAAGTTCACGCGGATCACGCGGTCGGCGCGGCTGGCATTGCCCACCAGCTGCCAGCCGGCGGCCACGGCACGCTCCTCGATGGCCTGCACCGCAGGCCCGATGATGGCCGGATCGCCGCTGCCCACCACGGCCACGGTGGTGGGCACGCGCGGCGCCGCGGGACGCGGGGCGGGCGCCGCCGCCACCGGAGCAGCGGCCGCCGCCGTGGACGAGCCGGCCGGTGCCACCGACGCAAGCTCAGAAGGCGCGGCAGGCGGACCGCCGGACTCCGGGGACGAGGCCGCGGCAGCGCCGCTGGCCGCGGCGCCCGCGACCAGCGCAGTGGTCGCCGCCAGGTCTCCGGCACCACCCGCCTGCGTCGCCCCCTCGCCGGCGGGTCCCGACGATGCCTCCCCGCCTCCCGCCGGGCCACCGCCCTCGCCCCCGGTGGGCGGTACCGCGGCCACGGTCGTCGCCGCGGGCGCGGGGTCCGTGCCGGCGGCGCCGGGGCCGAAGACCCGCCATGCGCCGAAGGCCGCCGCGCCCACCACGCCCAGCGCCAGCACGCCGGCCACCAGCATCGGGGCCTTCGAGGCCGGGCGGGCGGGGGGTGCGGGCGGCGCCGGAGCGGGCGCCCCCCCGGCCGCGGTCGGCATCCCGGCCGCGGGCACGGTGGGTGGGCTGGCACTCGCGCTGCCGTCCACCACCGGCGGCGGCGTGGGCCGGCGCGGCGCCGTGGGCGCGGTGGCCGGGGCGGTGTAGAGCGTGGCCGCTGCCCCGACCGGCCTGCGCACCTGCAGCGCAAGCTGGGTGCCCTGGCCGGCGAGCAGGGGGTGCTTCTCGAGGTCGGCGGCGAGCAGGGCGGCGCTGGCGTAGCGGTCGGCCGGTTCCTTGGCCACCAGCTTCGCGAGGATGCGGGCGGTGTCCTCGTCCACTTCGCGGTTGAGCTCGCGGATGTCCGGGATCTCGGCCTGCACCACGTCGAGCATCAGCTTCAGCGGCGACTCGTCGGAGAAGGGCAGGCGGCCGGTGAGCGCCTCGAACATCACGATGCCGAGGGCGAACAGGTCGGAGCGGGCATCCACCGGCCGGCCGAGGCAGATCTCCGGTGAGAGGTAGCCCGGGGTGCCGACGAACTCGCCGGTGCCGGTGAGCTTGGCATCGAACTCCTGGCGCGCCAGGGCGATGCCGAAGTCGGCGATCTTCACCCGCCCGCGCAGGTCGAGCATCAGGTTGGCCGGCTTGATGTCGCGGTGGATCACCCCGCGTTCGTGGGCGGTCTGCAGGCCGCGCGCGGTCTGCAGCAGGATCTTCAGCACGTCGGCAATCGGCAGGCGGCCTTCGCGCTTGATCAGCTGCGAGAGGCTCTCGCCCTCCACGAACTCCATGGCGAAGAAGGGCTGCCCCTCGGCCTGGCCGATGAAATAGACCTGGATGATGTGCGGGTCGTTGAGCGCCGCCATCGAGCGCGCCTCGCGCAGGAAGCGCTCGACCAGGTTGTGGTCGTGGGCCAGGGCCGGCGACAGCTCCTTGATGGCGACATAGCGCGCCAGTGCCGGCTCGTAGCCCTTGTAGACCACGCCCATGCCGCCGCGGCCGAGCTCGGCCACGATCTCGTAATGCCCGAGGGAGGTCTTCATGGCGGTGCGTCCGCGAGGGGGGATGGGCAAATCCTACGCCGCCCGTGCGGCGGTGCAACGCAGGCCGTCCCGGAGGCCATGCCGCCCGTTGTTACACTCCGGGGCCAGGTCTTCGGTGAGGAGGAGCCATGAAGCGACGGGATGTGCTGCGGGGCATGGGGCTGGCGACGGCAGCGGCCGGGCTGGCGGCCTGCGCGCCCGGCGGTAACGGTGCGGCAGGCGGCGCCAGCGAGGTGCGCCTGCAGTGGAAGATGGTGACCAGCTGGCCCACCAACTTCCCCGGCCTCGGCACCGGCGCGGCGAAGCTCGCCGAGCGCATCACCCAGGCCACCGGCGGGCGCATCACGGTGAAGGTGTTCGGCTCCGGCGAGCTGGTGCCGCCCTTCGAGGTCTTCGACGCGGTGAGCCGCGGCACCGCCGAGATCGGCCACAGCGCCGCCTACTACTGGCGCGGCAAGGCCGCCGCCGCGCCCTTCTTCTGCGCCGTGCCCTTCGGCCTCAATGCCCAGGAGATGACCGCCTGGCTGCGCTTCGGCGGCGGGCTGGAGCTGTGGCGGGAGCTGTACGCGCCCTTCAACCTCGTGCCCTTCCCTGCCGGCAACACCGGGGTGCAGCTGGCCGGCTGGTTCCGCAAACCCATCGAGGGGGTGGCCGACCTCCGAGGTCTTAAGATGCGCATCCCCGGCCTCGGCGGCGACGTGATGCAGGCCTTGGGCGCGGTGCCGGTGAACCTGCCGGGGGCCGAGATCTTCACCAGCCTGCAGAGCGGTGCCATCGACGCCGCGGAATGGGTGGGCCCGTACAACGACCTCGCCTTCGGCCTGCACCGGGTGGCGAAGTACGCCTACTACCCGGGCTGGCAGGAGCCCGGCCCCACGCTCGAGGCGATGTTCCACAAGCCGGCTTTCGATGCCCTGCCGGACGACCTCAAGGCGATCGTCGAGGCCTGCTGCGCGGCGGTGAACGATGAGATGCTGGCCGAGTACACCGCCCGCAACCAGCAGGCCCTCGATCTCCTGGTGCGCGAGCATGGCACGCAGCTGCGGCGCCTGCCCGAGGACGTGCTGGTGGCGCTCAAGCGCGCCGCCGACGAGGTGCTGGAGGCGCTGGCCGGCGCCGATCCCTTCGCCCGCCGGGTCTACGACTCGATGCGCGCCTTCCGCGCCCAGGCCCAGGCCTGGCACTCGGTTTCCGAAGAGGCCTTCTACCAGGCGCGGCGCTGAAGCCGCGGCGCCGGCCGGCTAGGGCTGGAGGTTCACCATCACCGGGGCATGGTCGCTGGGCCGCTCCCAGGTGCGCGGCTCGCGGTCGATCATGGCCTCGGTGCAGCGCGGCAGCAGGCCTTGGGAAAGCAGCACGAGGTCGATGCGCAGGCCGAGGTTGCGGCGGAAGCCGGCGGCCCGGTAGTCCCACCAGCTGAACTCCGCGCCCTCCGGCTGCAGGGCGCGGTAGCTGTCGACGAGGCCGAGCGCGAACAGGCGGCGCAGGGCCGCGCGCTCGGCCGTCGAGGTCAGGATGCTGTCCTCGTTCCAGACCGCGGGATCGTGCACGTCGCGCTCGTCCGGGGCGATGTTGAAGTCGCCCAGCACCACCAGCGCCGGGTGGCGGCGGAGCTCTTCGGCCAGCCAGCCGTGCAGGGCCTCGAGGAATCGCAGCTTGTAGTCGTATTTCTCGCTGCCCACGGCCTGGCCGTTCACCACGTAGAGATTGACGATGCGGACCCCGCCGACCGTCGCCGCGATCACCCGCTTCTGCTCGTCTTCGAAGCCCGGGATGCCCACCTGCACCGCCTCCGGCACCAGGCCGGCCTCGCTACGGGCGAGCAGGGCCACGCCGTTGTAGGTCTTCTGCCCGGCGAACACCGAGCGGTAGCCGGCGGCGGCGAGTTCGGCGTCGGGGAAGCGGTGGTCCTCGAGCTTGGTCTCCTGCAGGGCCACCACGTCGGGGCGACGCGAGCCGAGCCAGGCCAGCAGATGCGCCTGCCGGGCATTGAGGGAATTGACGTTCCAGCTGGCGATCTTCATGGCGGGAAGTGTAGCCACTGTGCTGCACCGGCCGCCGCCCCGGGGTAGGCTTGGGCCACGCCCCACGGACCGGCCATGCCTCCCTTCATTGCTTCCCTGCTGTTCCGGCTGCGACAGGACTTCCGCCTGAGCATCGTCTCGGTGTTCGGTGCCATCGGCGTGGTGGCGATCCTTCCCTTCGGCCTGCTCCGCTTCGCCCAGGGCAACTGGGCCGCGGGCACGGTCGATTTCCTGGTGGCGCTCGGCATCATGCTGCCCGCCGTCTATGCCTGGCGTGGCGGCAGCCTCGATCTCGCCGGCCTGTGGATCGCCATCAACAATACGGCGGGCAGCCTCGCCATCACCGCCCTGCTCGGCAAGACCGGCCTGTACTGGCTGTTTCCCGCCCTGCTCTCGAACTTCTTCATCGTCCGCCCGGCGATCGCCGTCGGCCTGGCCTCGGCCGGCATCGTCGGCGCCCAGTTCCATCCGGGCATCTTCGATTCCCCGGGGCAGCGGGCCACGGTGCTGACCACGCAGTTCCTGGTGGCCCTGTTCGCCTACATCTTCGCCAAACGCACGGCCCTGCAGCGGCGCATGCTGGAGGAGATCGCCACCCTCGACCCGCTCACCGGCGCCCGCAACCGCCGTGCCATGGAGGAGGAAGTGGCGGTCGCGCTCACGGCGCATGCCCGCAGCGGCCGGCCGGTGACGCTGATGGTGCTCGACCTCGACCACTTCAAGCGCATCAACGACCGCTTCGGCCACGAGGAGGGCGACCGCGTGCTGCGCCGCTTCGTCGATCTCGTCAAGCGCAGCACCCGCGCCACCGACCGCCTGTTCCGCTATGGCGGCGAGGAATTCGTGCTGCTCATGGAACACACCGACGAGATCGCCGTGGAACGGGCCTTCGCCAACCTGAGGCGGCGCGTGCATGCCGAGCTGCGGGCCCGCGGCGAGGCGGTCACGGTCTCGGCCGGGGCGGCCGTGCTGCGCCATGGCGAGACGCGCGAGGCCTGGTTCGCGCGCGCCGATGCCGCCCTGTACCGGGCCAAGCAGGCGGGCCGCGACCGGCTGGTGCTGGACGCCCCGCCCCCGGCTTGACCGGCGGCAAACGGCTGCCACCGGGCTGCGCTATCGTCGGCCCATGGCCTGGATGCCCTGCCGCCGATGACCCGCCTGCTCGCCGGCCTGCGGCGACGGGCCCGCGCCGATTTCCGGCTCGGGCTCTACCTGGTGTTCGGCCTGCTGGCGGTGCTGGTACTGGCCCCGCTCGGCCTGGTGCGCCTGCTGCAGGGCAACCTGCCGCTCGCCCTGATCGATTTCGGGGTGAGCCTCGTCATCCTCGCCGCCATGGCCCATGCCTGGCGGGGCGGCAACCTCGACCGCATCGGGCTTTCCATCACCCTGCTGGTGAATGCACTGGGCCTGCTCGCCAGCCATTTCAGCCCCGGCGGGCTGTACTGGCTGTTCCCCATCCTCATGGCCTCGGCCTTCATGGTGGGGCCGCGGCTCGCCCTGCTGCTCTGCGCTGGCGTGCTCGTCTACCTGCTGCTGGACGGCCGGGCGCTGGCACGCAGCGGCCAGCCGCTCGCCGTGCTCAGCGCGCTCGCGGTGAACGGCGTATTCGCCGCGATCTTCGCCGGCCAGTCGGGCCGCCGGCGCCAGCAGCTCGAACGCCTGGCCACCTGCGATGCACTCACCGGCGCCGAGAACCGGCGCGCCCTCGAGGCCGAGCTGGAACGGGCCATTGCCGCCTTCCGCCGCGATGGCCGGCCGGTGGCCCTGGCCCTCGTCGATCTCGACCACTTCAAGCGCATCAACGACGAGCTCGGCCATGACGAGGGCGACCGCGTGCTGCAGGCCTTCACCCGGCTGGTGCAGGGCTCGGTGCGCCGCACCGACCGCCTGTTCCGCTATGGCGGCGAGGAGTTCGTGCTGCTGATGCCGGGCACCGACGAGCTGGGCCTCGAACTCGCCATGAGCCATCTGCGCAGCCGGCTGCGCGAGGGCCTCAGGGCCGGCGGGCGCGAGGTGACGGTGTCGATCGGCGGCGCCGTGCTGCGCCCCGGCGAAGACCGCGACCACTGGTTCGGTCGCGCCGACGAGGCGCTCTACCGGGCCAAGGAACTGGGCCGCAACCGGGTGGAGATCGATCTGCCGGAGGGCTGAGCCGGCGCTCAGGCCGGCAGCCGCGCCAGCAGTTCGGCCACGTCGCGCGAGCGCTCGCCCTGCCGCAGCGGCGCCAGCGCTGCCCGCGCCCGCCCGGCGAAGGCCGGCGCCCAGCGCGGCAGGCCCTCGAAGGCACCGAGCAGCCGCGCCGCCACCTGCGGATTGATTGCATCGAGCAGGGCCACCTGCTCGGCCACCAGGCGGTAGCCGGCGCCGTCGGCGCGGTGGAAGGCCGCCGGGTTCGAGCGCGCGAAGCCACCCAGCAGGGCGCGCACCCGGTTGGGGTTCGCCGGCAGCCAGAGCGGGGTGGCCATCAGGGCCTGCACGGCCTCCAGGGCCTCCGGCCGGGGCCGGGTGGCCACGAGGCCGATCCACTTGTCGGTGACCAGCGGGTCATCGGCGAACTCGGCGGCGAACCGGACCCGCGCCGCCTCGGCTCCCTCCACCCCGGCATGCAGGAGGGCGCGCAGGGCGGCGAAGCGCTCGTCCATGCCGCGCGCGCCCGCGAACAGGGCGCGGGCCGCCGCCCCGCCATCGCGGCGGGTGATCAGCGGCAGCAGGGCATGGCGCAGGCGCCGTGCCGCCATCGCGGCATCCGCAAGACCGCCGCCCGCCGCGGCCTCGAGCGCGGCGAACCGTGCCGCCAGCGCCTCGGCATGGGTCTCCGCCAGCCGCTCCAGCAGGGCCTCGCGCGCCGCCACCAGGGCCAGCGGATCGGCCACGGGCACGGCATCGGCAAGGGTGTCGATGTCGGGCAGCACGAAGCATTCGGCAACGAAGGCCGGATGCGCCGCGGCATCCCCGAGCAGAGCGCCCAAGGCAGCGAAGAGCGCGGCCTCGGCCTCCGCCGGCGCCGGGGCGGGCCTGGCGCCGGCCCGGTCCAGCAGCACCTCGAGGGCCAGGGCCTGCAGGGCATCCCAGCGGGCGAAACCATCGCGGGCCTCGCGGACGAGGCGCCCGCGCTCGAGGGCGGTATAGGCCAGTTCCAGCCGCACCGGGGCGGAAAAGCCGAGGTTCAGCACCGGCAGCGGCTCGGCGGCCAGCCCCTCCCAGCGCAGCACATGGCGCGCATGGCGCAGCAGCAGGCCGCCGCCGGGCATGGCCTCGGCATCGTGCACGGCAGGTGGCGGCAACGCATGTCCGAAGGCATCGAGCAGGGCGAAGCGCAAGGGGATGGGCAGCGGCCCGGCCCCCGGCACGTTCGCCGGCGGCCGCTGCTCGATCCGCAGCTCGAAGCGGCCATGTTCCGCATCGAAATGCCGCTCGACGGCGAGCACCGGCGTGCCGGCCTGGGCGTACCAGGCCAGCATGTCCCTGCAGTCCACGCCGGAGGCCGCGCTGTGGGCGGCATAGAAGTCCTCCAGCGTCGCCGCACGGCCATCGTGCTCGGAGAAGTAGCGGTCCATGCCGGCCCGGAAAGCCGCCTCGCCGAGCCGGGTGTGCAGCATGCGGATGATCTCCGCACCCTTCTCGTAGACGGTGAGGGTGTAGAAGTTGTTGATCTCGCGGTATTCGGCGGGCCGCACCGGGTGCGCGAGCGCGCCTGCGTCCTCGGCGAACTGCCGGCCGCGCAGCAGGCGCACGTCCTCGATGCGTTTGAGGTCGCGGGAGTGCAGGTCGGCGGTGAACTCCTGGTCGCGGAACACCGTGAGCCCTTCCTTCAGCGAGAGCTGGAACCAGTCGCGCAGGGTGACGCGGTTGCCGGACCAGTTGTGGAAGTACTCGTGCCCCACCACCGATTCGATGGCGAGGAAATCGGCATCGGTGGCGCTGCGTTCGTCGGCGAGGATGTAGCGGGCATTGAAGATGTTGAGGCCCTTGTTCTCCATCGCCCCCATGGTGAAGTCCTGCGCCGCCACCACGTTGAACACGCCAAGGTCATAGCAGCGGCCGAAGCGCTGCTCGTCCCAGCGCAGCGCCCGCTCCACCGCGCCGAGGGCGTAACGGCAGGGCTCCGGGTCCTCGCCCTCGACCCAGACATTGAGTTCGATCTCCCGGCTATCGGCGCCGGTGAGCCGCTTCGAGACCCGCGCCATCGGCCCCGCGGCCAGGGCGAACAGGTAGCAGGGCGTGGGATGCGGGTTCTCCCACACCGCCTCGTGGCGGCCGTCCTCGAGTACGCGCTCACTGATGCGGTTGCCGCCGGCCAGCAGCACCGGATAGCGCGCGCGCTCGGCGCGCAGGGTGGTGCGCCAGCGCGCCAGCACGTCCGGGCGGTCGATGAAGAAGCTGATGCGGCGGAAGCCCTCGGCCTCGCACTGGGTGAGCAGCAGGCGGCCACTGGCATACAGGCCCTCGAGCCGGGTATTGGCCGCGGGTCGCAGCCCCACCCGGCTGCGCAGGCGGCAGCGCGCAAGCCCCTGCGCGGGGAAGACTTCGAGGCCTTCGTTCGTGAGGTGGAACTCGTCCACCGCGAGGCGGCGGCCATCCAGCTCCAGCCAGCGCAGCGCGAGCGCCTCGCCATCGAGGCGCAGGGGCGCGCCCGGCACGTCGCAGCGCAGCGCCAGCACCGCCTCGACCTCGCTTTCCTCACGGTCGAGCTCGAACACGAGGTCCACGGCCTCCACCGTCCAGGCCGGCGGGCGGTAGTCGGCAAGGCGGACCGGGGCGGCGTCGGGATCGCGCATGGTTTCGTCGGTGTGTGCGAAGGACTCCGCAAGGATAGCGCCCGGCCATGCCGCATACTGCGCGCCATGCATGATCCCGCCTGCCACGTCCCGCGCTTTTCCGACCTCCTCGATGCCGCCGCCCGCCTGCGCGGCCTCGCCCATGTGACCTCGGTGCTGCGCTCGCGCTCGCTCGATGCGCTGGCCGGCTGCGAGCTCTACTTCAAGGCCGAGAACCTGCAGCGCGCCGGAGCCTTCAAGTTCCGCGGCGCGGCCAATGCGGTGTTCTCGCTCACGCCGGAACAGGCGGCGCGCGGCGTGGTGACCCAGAGTTCCGGCAACCATGGCGCCGCCGTAGCCCTCGCCTGCCGCCTGCGCGGCATTCCCTGCACCGTGGTGGTGCCGCACAGCGCCCCGCGCATCAAGCGCGAGGCCATCGCCCGCAACGGCGCGCGCATCGTCGACTGCGAGGTCGGGCAATCGGCGCGCGACGAGGCCACCCGGGCCGTGCTCGAAGAGACCGGCGGCGAGCTCATCCACCCCTTCAACGATGCGCGGGTGATCGCCGGCCAGGGCACTGCCACCCTCGAGCTGCTCGGCCAGGTCGAGCGGCGCGCCCGCGCCCGGGCAGGCGATGGCGACGAGCCCCGCCCCGTGCTCGACCTGGTGCTGGCCCCGCTCTCGGGCGGCGGGCTGATGAGCGGCACGGCGCTCGCCGCCCACGGCATCGACCCGCGCATCCGCGCGCTCGCCGCCGAGCCGGAGGGCGCCTGCGACGGCCATGATTCGCTGAAATCCGGCACCCGCATCACCGGCCGCAGCGCGAACACGATCAGCGACGGGCTGCGCGCCGAGCTCGGACCGCTCACCTTCGCCATCCTGCGCGAGCACTGCGAGGACGTGCTGCTCGCCAGCGATGCCGAGACGGTGGCGGCGATGCGCCTCCTCTGGGAGCGCCTGAAGCTGGTGGTCGAACCGAGCGGCGCGGTGCCGCTCGCCGCCCTGCTCCGCCAGCGCGAACGCTTTGCCGGGCTGCGCGTCGGCATCATTCTCTCCGGCGGCAACGTCGATCTCGATGCCCTGCCCGGCCTGCTGGCCCTCGCCCCCTGATCCCTCACCCAGCCACCCGCCTCCATGTCCCTCGACCTGATCCAGCGCTACTACGCCGCCTTCAATGCCGGCGACCGTGAGGCCATGCTCGACTGCCTCGCCGACGACGTGATCCACGACCTCAACCAGGGCCCACGCGAATGCGGCAAGCCGGCCTTCCGCGCCTTCCTGCAGCGCATGGACCGCTGCTACCGCGAGCGCCTCGAGGACCTGCGCTTCCTCGTCTCGGCCGATGGCCGCCATGCCGCCGCGGAGTACGTGGTGCACGGCGAGTACCTGGCCGACGACGAGGGCCTGCCCCCGGCCCGCGGCCAGCGCTACGTGCTGCCGGGTGGCGCCTTCTTCGAGGTGCGCGAGGGCCGCATCACCCGCGTCACCAACTACTACAACCTCGAGGACTGGATCGCGCAGGTCTCGCGCTGACCGCCCTCACCCGGCGCCGTCGGCGCCGCGCCGCCGCACCCTGAGCTTCTCGACCGGGAAGTGGGCGATGTCCGCCCCGCCCTCGCGGCGGGCGGTGCCCGGCGGCGGCGCCCAGGCCATGGCGCTGATCACCTCCCAGGTGCTGGGCAGCCGGCCCTCGTGGCGCAGGGGCTCGTAGGCCGCGGCCACCGCGCGGTGGCGGCCGCGCCCTCCAAGGCCGCGGGGACGGTCGACGCGGGCATCGGTGGCGCCGATCGCCTTGAGGTCGCGCATCAGGGCCGTGGTGTCCGGGTAGGTGAGGGTGAAGCGGTCGCGTTCGAGCACCGGGTTCTTGAAGCCCTGCGCCACCAGCGCATCGCCCACCTGCTGGATCGCCGCGAAGGGCGAGAGCGGCGGGGGGATGCCGGCCCGGGCATAGGCCTCGCGCAGTTCGATGAGGGTGTCCGGGCCGAAGGTGCTGAAGACCAGCAGCCCGCCCTCGCGCAGCACCCGGCGCAGCTCGGAAAGCGCCCGCGGCAGATCATCCACCCACTGCAGGCAGAGGTTGGAGAACACGAGATCGAGACTGCCATCGGCGAGGGGCAGGGCGCGGGCATCGGCCTGCACGGCATGGATCGGCCGCCAGAAGCGCGATTTCGCCTGCACCTCGCGCAGCATCGGCAGGGCGAGGTCGAGCGCCAGCACCCGGCACTTCCGCCCCCAGCGCGCCTTGAGCGCGGCACTGGCGCTGCCAGGACCGCTGCCGAGGTCGAGCACCGTGGCCGGCACGCGATCGTCGAGGTACTGCAGTTGCTCCAGCAGCCGCGATTCCACCTCGCGCTGCAGCACCGCGGCCTGGGAATAGCCGCGGGCGGCGCGGCCGAAGGCGCGGCGCACGGCGCGGGGGTCGAACACGCTCATGACGGGCAGGCTCCGGAAAACTCGATGAGGGCCCTGGCCACGGCCTCGGGTTCGGTGAGGAAGGGGGCATGCCCGGCGCGCTCGAACAGCCGGAAGCGGCTGGCCGGCGCCAGCGCCGCCGCGGCCTGCATCGCCGCCGGGCTCACCAGCCGGTCGCGGCGGCCGGCCAGCCACAGGCTCGGCATGACGAGCCCGGGCAGCAGACCGCGCAGGTCGCCGTCATGCAGCAGGGAAAGGCCCTCGCGCAGGGCGCGCGGGGCCGGTTCGCCCCGCGCATAAACGGCATCGCGCAGGAAACGCAGTTCCTCGCGCAGTTGCGCCGAGCCTTGCGCTTCCAGCATCAGGAAGCGGTCGAGGGTGCCGCGGTAATCGCGTTCCAGCTCCTCGCCGAAGGCCTCGAAGACCCGCGGGTCCATGCCCGCCGGCCAGTCGGGCGCGGCCACGAAGCGCGGGCTGGCGGCCAGCATCACGAGGCCCCGCACCCGCGCCGGGTGGCGCGCGGCCAGGGCCGTGGCCACGAGGCCGCCCAATGACCAGCCGGCCACCAGGGCGGGCGCGGCGCCCTGCGCGGCAAGGCCTTCGGCAAGCGCATCGACCAGCCGCCCGAGGTCCAGCGGCAGGGCGCTGTCGCGGCTGTGGCCATGCCCCGGCAGATCGACGCGCAGCACGGTGAAGCCTTCGGTGAGCGCCGGCAGCAGCGGGGCGAAGATGCCGCCGTGCATGGCCCATCCATGCAGCAGCAGCAGCGCCGGGCCCTGCCCGGCGATCTCGAGATGCAGCGCGCTCATGCCTCGACGCCCGCGTCTTCCAGGCAGGCCGCCAGCGCATCCAGCAGGGCATCCACCTCGGCCTCGGTATGGGCGGCGCTCAGGGTGATGCGCAGCCTCGCCTTGCCATCGGGCACCGTGGGCGGGCGGATCGCTGGCACCCAGAAGCCGCGCTGCTCGAGGCTGCGCGCCACGGCGAGGGCGAGGCTGTTGCTGCCGAGCAGCAAGGGCTGGATGGGGGTGCTGGAATCCAGCACCGGCAGGCCGTGGCGCAGGGCGCCGCGGCGGAAGCGCGCCACCAGCGAGGCCAGCTTGGCGCGCCGCCAGGCGTCGTGGCGCAGGCGGTGCAGATTGGCCGACATCGCGGCCGCCAGTGCCGGCGCGACGGCGGTGCTGAAGACATAGGGCCGGGCGCTCTGCAGCAGGTGTTCGATGAGCGAGGCGGCGCCGAACACCAGCGCCCCCTGCCCGCCGAAGGCCTTGCCGAGCGGCGCCACCAGCACCGGTACGTCGCGCGCCGAGAGCCCCGCGGCCGCCCAGGCGCCTCGGCCCTCCGGCCCGAGCACGCCCACGCCATGCGCCTCGTCCACCATGAACAGGGCATGCTCGCCGGTGGCGGCGAGCGCCAGTTCGCGCAGCGGCGCGACATCGCCGTCCATGCTGAACACACTGTCGGTGGCCAGCACGGCGGCGGCTTCCGGCAGCGACTGCAGCTGGCGCAGGGCGGCGGCATAGTCGCGGTGCGGGTAGCGCCTCAGCTCGGCGCCGGCCAGCCGCGCGCCATCGAGCAGGCAGGCATGGTTGAGCTTGTCCTGCACGCAAAGATCGCCGGGCTCCAGCAGGGCCTGCAGCACGGCGAGATTGGCCTGGTAGCCGCTGGGGAAGTACAGGGCCCGCTCATGGCCCATCCACTCCGCCGCCTCGCGCTCGAAGCGGGCATGCAGGGCATGGTGGCCGCTCACCAGGGCCGAGGCGCCACTGCCCAGGCCATGCCGGGCCGCGGCCTCCTGCAGCGCGGCCACGGCGTCCAGCGAGGTGGCAAGGCCGAGGTAGTCGTTGCTGCAGAAGCTGAGCAGCGACTGCCCGTCCACCCGCACATGCATGCCTTCGGCCTGCTCCACCACCCGGCGCCGGCGCAGCGCGTCGCTGCGGGCGCGGCTCGTCTGGGCGACGGCGAGGCGGTCTGGCCAGCGCGGGCGCGGCATCGGGCTTACGCGGCTTCCGGCTTGGCGCAGGCAATGTCGGCGTGCACCGTGCGGCTCTCCTCGACCACCGGCATCGGCCGCAGGCCGAGGCGGGCGAACAGGGCCTGGTCGGCCTCGACATCGGGGTTGCCGGTGGTCAGCAGCTTCTCGCCGTAGAAGATCGAGTTGGCGCCGGCAAGGAAGCACAGGGCCTGCAGCTCTTCGCTCATCTCGTTGCGGCCGGCCGAGAGCCGCACCATCGAGGCCGGCATCAGCAGGCGGGCCACGGCGATGGTGCGCACGAACTCGAAGGGATCGAGCAGGGCCGTGCCATGCAGCGGCGTGCCTTCCACCTGCACCAGGCGGTTGATCGGCACCGAGTCGGGGTGTTCCGGCAGGTTGGCCAGGGTCTGCAGCAGGCCGGCGCGCTGTTCGCGGCTCTCGCCCATACCGACGATGCCGCCACAGCAGGTCTTGAGGCCGGCCGCGCGCACCGCCTCGAGGGTATCGAGGCGGTCCTGGTATTCGCGGGTCTTGATGATGTCGGCGTAGAACTCCGGCGCCGTGTCGAGATTGTGGTTGTAGTAATCGAGCCCGGCCTCCTTCAGGGCGCGGGCCTGCTCGGGCTTGAGCATGCCGAGCGTGGCGCAGGTCTCGAGGCCCATCGCCTTCACGGCGCCGACCATCTTCGCCACCTCGGCCACGTCGCGGTCCTTGGGCGAGCGCCAGGCCGCACCCATGCAGAAACGGGTGGCGCCCGCGGCCTTGGCGGCGGCGGCGCGCGCCACCACCTCGTCCACGGCCATCAGCTTCTGCGCTTTCAGGCCGGTGTCGTAGCGCGCGCTCTGCGGGCAGTAGGCGCAGTCTTCGGGGCAGCCGCCGGTCTTGATCGAGAGCAGGGTGCTGACCTGCACCTCGGTGGGGTCGAAGCGCTCGCGGTGCACGCTGGCGGCGCGGTGCAGCAATTCGGGGAAGGGCAGGTCGAAGAGCGCGAGCACTTCCTCGCGCGTCCAGTCGTGGCGGATGACGGCAGGCATGGAGGGTTTTCCGACGGCGGCAAGGCCGCGAGCCCCGGCAGTCTGGAAACCGCCCCCTCCCCTGTCAACCGCGAGGCCTGCCTGTTCCCCCACATGCTCACCCGCCTGTGCCGCTGGCTCGAGGCCGGGTTGCTCGCCCCCTGCTGCCTGCACTGCCACGGAGCGGTGCCCAGCGCATTGCCGATCTGCGCCGACTGCGCCGCCGGCCTGCGCCCCGCCCCCGCCCTGCCGGAGGCGCCGGCGCCCTGCGGCGGCGTGCGCCTCGCCGCCTTCCGCTACGAAGGCACGGCAGCAGCGCTGATCACCGCCTACAAGTTCGGCGAGGACCTCGCCGCCGGGCGGGTACTGGCCCGGCTCGCCCTGCCCGCCCTGCGCGAGGCCGACCGCCCCGAGGCCCTGGTGCCGGTACCCCTGCACCGCCAGCGCCTGCGGCAGCGCGGGCACGACCAAGCCCTCGGCCTCGCCCGCGACTGGGGCCGCGCCCTCGGTCTGCCGGTTCGAGCCGGGCTGCTTCGGCGGCAGCGCGCCACCCTGCCCCAGACCACGCTGGATGCCCGGGGCCGCGCCGGCAACGTGGCGGGGGCCTTCGAGGCCCACGGTCCCTGCCCGGCCCACGTGGCCCTGGTGGACGATGTGCTCACCACCGGCAGCACGGTGGCCGCGGCCGCCGAGGCCCTGTTCGCCGCCGGGGCACGGCGGGTAGATGCCTGGGTGCTGGCCTGGGCCGCGCCGCCCGGGGGCGGGGCTCAGCCCGCGGCGATGAAGTAGTGCAGTGCCACGCCGCCGAACAGGGCCGCGCCCACGGCGTTGTTGCCGAGGAAGGCGGCGAAGCAGTCTTCCGGGTGGCGCGAGCGGCCGCGCTGGAACTGCCGGACGACGAAGGCGGCGGCCACCGCGAGGCCCAGCCAGTAGGCGGTGCCCAGCTGGAGGCGCTGGCCGAGCAGCACGAGGCAGAGCCCGAACAGGGCGTAAAGGGCGGCGAGGATGGGGATGTCGAGGTCGCCGAACAGCAGGGCGGTGCTCTTCGCCCCGGCCCGGCGGTCGTCCTCGCGGTCCACCATCGCGTACCAGGTGTCGTAGGCCGTGGTCCAGAGCAGGTTGGCGATCAAGAGCAGCCAGGCCTCCTGCGGCGGCCAGACATCGCGCACCGCCGTGTAGGCCATCGGGATGCCCCAGGAGAAGGCAAGGCCCAGCCAGACCTGCGGCAGCCAGGTATGCCGCTTCATGTAGGGGTAGGCGGCGGCCAGCAGCAGGGCCACGCCGCTCAGCAGCACGGTCTTCGCATTGGTGAGCAGCACGAGGCCGAAGGCGGCCAGCATGAGGGCGGCGAACAGGCCAAGGGCGAAGCGCCCCGAGAGCTCGCCGGCCACCAGCGGCCGCGCCTTCGTGCGCCGCACCTGGCCGTCCAGCCAGCGGTCGGCGTAGTCGTTGATGACGCAGCCGGCGGATCGGGTGAGCCAGACCCCGGCCACGAAGACCAGCAGCGGCCCCACGGGCGGCCAGCCCTCCGCCGCCAGCCAGAGGGCCATCAGGGTGGGCCAGAGCAGCAGCAGCCAGCCGATCGGCCGGTCGGCGCGCATCAGCCGCCAGGCGGCGTCGTAGCGGGCGCGCCAGGCGGCGGGCAGCCAACGCGCGCCCGGGGCCCGGAAGGGCTCAGTCGTCATTGCGGATCAGGTTGCCGAAGTTGATGGACCAGGTGTCGTCGCCGCGGTCGGTGCGGCCGAAGCCGAACAGGATCGGGCCGAAGGGGCTCGACATGCCGACGAAGGCGCTGCCGGCGATCACGGTGCGCGAGCGGTCGAAGGCCTGACCGGTGTTCCACACCTGCCCGCCCTCGAGACTGAAGCCGAGGTAGGTGGGCACGGCGAACAGGGCATTGGTATCGCCCAGCCGCCGGTAGTACACGGCCCGCCCATAGCCCAGCCGGTCGCCGATGAAGCCGCGCTCCAGCACGCCGGAAAGATTGAGGAAGCCGCCGAGGCTGGAGAAGGTGGCAAGCCGGGGCGGCGCGCCCGCGGTGCTGGCCCAGCGCGTGCCGAGCAGCAGGTGGTGGTTGCCGCGGCTGAACACGGTATCGGCGCGCAGGCGGGCGGCCCAGCCCTCGTCCTCCGCGCCCAGCCAGTCCTCGTAGCGCTCGAGGGCGAGCACCGCGCGGGTGCCATCGGAGGGGAAGCTCAGCCGGTCCAGGGTGTCCCACACGGCGCGGCCGCCGAAGGCCATGGCCTGCTGGTCGATGCGGCGCGGGGCGAAGGTGCCCACCACCTCGCGGGCATCGAGGTCGGCGCGGCGCACGGTGGCCTCGAGCAGCCAGCGCGGATCGGTCTGCAGGCCGAGGCGCAGGCCCAGGGCCCGACGCGACACCCGGTACTCGCCGGCCTGCTGGGTGAAGGCGGTGAGCGGCACGTTGAAGGCGCGGTAGCCGAGATCGGCGCCGAAGAAGAAGCGCCGGTCGAGGTCGAGCGGCGCGAACCAGTCGAGCGAGAGTTCGGTGGTGCGGCCGAGCCGCAGCAGGCCGCGCAGCTCGTCGCCATCGCCGCTCACCCCGGTCTTCAGCAGTTCGGCGGTGAGCTGGTAGTCGCTGCGGCCGGCGAAGTCGTCGGAGAGCTGCAGGCCGATGTTGAAGAACATCGGCCCCCAGCCCTTGTCCACCGGACTCAGCTCCACCCCATATGCATCGCCGCGGCGTACCGGCCGCCAGCCGATCTGCTGGTAGCTGCCCTCGGCATAGGCCGAGGCCACGGCGCGCTCGATGCGCTCCGGCTCCATCGGCTCGCCCACCAGCCCCTGCGCCCGGTTGGCCACCAGGCGCGCGGTGCGCGAGCGCCCTTCCACCACCTCGACGAAAGCAATCGTCGGCACTTCGCTGGCCGGGGCGCGGGCCCGGGCCTTCCGCCACCCGGCGAACTCGGCCTCGGACAGGGCATAGCGGCGCAGGCGTGGCAGTTCCGCCTCGGCGGCGGCCTCGCCGCGCGGGATGACGCTCACCGCTTCGTTGAAGGCGGCGCTGGAGAAGTTCCCAAGCGGCGGCACGATCAGCACGTCCCGCTCGCCCAGGGTGGCGAGAGTGCGCTGGGTCTTCTCCTGCATCAGCACCGAGACCATCTGGTAGGCGATGGTCGCCGGCGAGCGCAGCTCCTCCCGATCGAGCAGCGGGCTGCCGACATCGACGGCGATCACCACGTCGGCGCCCATGTCGCGCACCACGTCCACCGGCACGTTGTCGACGATGCCGCCGTCCACCAGCAGGCGATCGCCGATCTCGGCCGGGGCGAACACCGCCGGCACCGCCATCGAGGCGCGCACCGCCAGCGGCAGGTCGCCCTCCGCGAGCACCACCCGCTCGCCGCGCACGATGTCGGTGGCCACCGCGCGGAAGGGGATGGGCAGGTCGTCGAAGCGGGTGATGCCCGAGGCATCCAGCATCAGCCTTCGCAGCAGCAGGCCGAGCTTCTGCCCCTGCACCGCGCCAGTGGGCAGGACCACGCCGCCGTCGCGCCAGCCAGCCTCGAGCTCGAGCCGGTAGTTGAGCTGGGCCTCCTTGCGCCGCATCGGCAGGGCGGCGCGCTCGGGGTCGTCGCGGAACAGGGCCTGCCAGTCCACCGCCGCCAGCGCGGCTTCGATTTCCTCCGGGCGCATGCCGCTGGCGTACAGGGCGCCGACGATGGCGCCCATGCTGGTGCCGGCGATGGCGCAGACCGGGATGCGCTCGCGCTCCAGCACCTTGAGCACGCCGACGTGCGCCGCGCCGCGCGCTCCGCCGCCGCCGAGCACGAGGCCGATGCAGGGCCGGCGCCCGGCATCGGTGGCCGCGGCCAGAGTGGCAGCACGCGTACCCGGCTCTCCTGCCGCATGGGCGGATGGCGGAGCGCCGCCTGCTGCAACGCAGCACCAGAGCAGCAGGGCGGGTAGGGCGTTCCAGCGCATCCTCGGGCGCTCCTCGAGGGGAAATCAGGGCCCTGCATGATGCCGGATGGGCAACGCACGGCGCCGTATGGCACGCCCCGTAACTTTGTTTTAATGTCGGCCGGGTCGCGGTCGGGCGCCCCCCGCCGCGTGATCCTCCCTGTCGAACCACCGCCGTCCAGGCCCGATCCAGGAGTTCCGCATGCCCCGCACCCGTCTCATCGTCGGCGCCGTCGCGCTGGCCCTCGCCGCCTCCTCGGCGCACGCCCAGCGCTTCAGCGGCGTCATCAGCTTCGGCGACAGCCTCTCCGACGCCGGCAACGTCGGCCTCGCCACCAATCCGGCCGGCGGCCCGAGCCAGAGCTTCACCACCAATCCCGATCCGGTGATGGTGGAACTGCTGGCGCGCTACTTCGGCTTCACCCAGGCGCCCTCGCTGGCTGGCGGCAGCAACTTCGCCTTCGGCGGCGCCTGCGCCCGTACCGCCACCGGCCCGACCTCGCCGCCCTGCAGCTCCTACACCGTGCCGCGGCTGAACCAGCAGATCGACCTCGCGCTGGCCGGCGGCGCCGCCAACCCGAATGCGCTCTACACCGTGTGGATGGGCGCCAACGACCTGTTCGGCGACATCCCGGTCTGGGCCGCCAACCCGGCCACCGCCTCGGCGAATGCCCAGGTGGGCGGCATTCCGGTGGCCACGGCGGTGGTGCAGCAGGTGGCGCGGCTGCAGGCCGCCGGCGCCCGCAACATCGTGGTGCTGAACCTGCCCGATCTCGGCGTGACCCCGCAGTTCTCCTCCGGCCCTCTGGCCGCAGCCGGTCCGCTCGCCACCCTGGCCACGGTGAGCTTCAACGGCGCGCTGAGCCAGGGCCTCGCCCAGCTCGGCACCGGCATCATCCCGATCAACGTCTTCGGCCTCGTCAACGAGGTGCGGGCCAATCCCGCCGCCTTCGGCTTCACCAACGTGACCGGCGTGGCCTGCACCGTGCCCTCCTCGCTGCTCTGCACCCAGAACACGCTGGTGGCGCCGGGTGCCAACAACACCTACCTGTTCGCCGACGGCGTGCACCCCACGGGCGCGGCGCACCGCCTGCTCACGAACGTCACCATCGCCACCATCAACGCGCCGACCATCGTCGCGCTGGCCCCCGAGGCCTCGATCGCCGCCTACGAGGAGCACGGCGGCGCCATCCGCAACGCCCTGTTCGACGAGCACTTCGGCGAGCGCGAGGACGGCAGCGTGCGCACCTGGGCCGTGCTCGGCGGCGGCAGCGGCAGCCTGGCCGGCAGCGCCTTCTCGCCCGAGGCCGACACCAGTGCCTTCAATGCCAGCTTCGGCGCCAACTACCGCCTGAGCGAGGCCTTCACCTTCGGCCTTGCGGCCAGCTTCGGCAACCAGAACCTGAAGCCGGTGGGCGGCGACATCAAGAGCAACACGGTGCTGCTCTCGGGCTATGGCGTGCTGAACTTCGGCGGCTTCTCGGCTACCGCCATCCTCAGCGGCGGCTCCACCAACCTCGACATCCGCCGCGACATCCCGCTCGGCCCCGGCGTGCGCTCCGACAAGGGCGAGACCGACGGCGACCATGTCGGCGCCGAGCTGATGCTGGCCTACACCTTCAAGGGCGACGGCTATGCCCACGGCCCCTTCGCCGGCGTCACCTGGCAGGAGGTCGAGGTGGCCGCCTACGCCGAGGACGGCGTGAACAGCACCAGCATGAACTTCCGCGACTTCACCCGCGAGTCGATGGTGAGCTTCGCCGGCTACCAGCTGAAGGCCGACTTCGACGCCCTGCAGCCCTTCGTCCGCGCGGCCTGGAACCGCGAGGACAAGACCGGCCGCACGGTGGTGAACGCCGGCTCGAACAGCATGGGCGGCCGCTTCGCCCTCGAGGGCTTCGCCCCGGCGAAGGACTGGACCAGCGTCGAGCTGGGCCTCGGCTTCACCTTCTCCGAGAACCTCGGCGGCCACGTGGTGTACTCGGGCCGCTTCGGCGACGACGTGGTGGACCGCGACCGCCTCGGCCTCGGCCTCAGCTACCGCTTCTGACCGCCACCGGCATGGAGCACGGGAAGGCCGCCGCAGGGCGGCCTTCTCTTTTTCCGGCCGCCGGCGCATCGTAGGCGGCAACGCCCCCCCTGCGCCGACGATGCCGCGACCGCCGCCCCGCCCTGCGCATCTCGCCTGTGCCCTGCTGCCGGCCCTGGCCATGCCGGTTCCGGCGCAGGACACCCGCGCGCTGCTCGACCTGGAACTGGAGGCCCTGCTGGAGCTGCGGGTCTCGGTGGCCAGCGGCCGCAGCGAGGCGCTGCGCGAGACCCCGGTGCTGGTATCGCGTCTCGATGCCGCGGAAGCCCGCGCCTACGGCCTGCAGACCCTGGCCGAATGGCTGTCGCTGCTGCCGGGCGTAGTGGTGCAGGAGAGCGCCATCGGCACCCAGGCGGTGATGGTCCGCGGACTGGTCGAGGGCTTCAACCAGAAGGTGCTGTTCCTGCTCGACGGCGTGCCCTACTGGCAGCCGAGCCACGGCGATTCGCCGCTGCCGGCGATCCCGCTCGCGGCCATCGAGCGCATCGAACTGGTACGCGGGCCGGGTGGGGTGCTGTTCGGCACCAATGCCACCGGCGGGGTGATCAACATCGTGACCCGCCGCGACGAGGGGGGCGAGGCCTGGCTGCAGGGCGGCGGGCGCGGGCGCTGGCGTGCCGAGGGGCACTGGCGGCAGGCGCTGGGCACGGGCCAGTCCCTGCAGCTCGCCGTCTCGGCCAGCGAGGACCCGCGCTACGCCGGCCTGTTCACTGCCCGCCCCCGTCCTCCCGGCTTCCCGCCGGATACCCCGGAAGATGGCCGGGTGCCACGCGGCGGTGGCCAGCGCTCGGCCCTCGTCGCCTGGCAGGCGCCCGGTTTCACCCTGCGCTGGCATGGCTTCGAACGCGAGGCCCGGGGGCTGGCGGCGGCCGCCAGCCTGCTCAACCGCTCCACCCTGCACTACGAGGGCCAGCAGCTGGCCGCCAGCCACGAACGCACTTTCGGCGAACGGCACATGCTGGCGCTGCATGCCGACTGGACCCGCTTCACCCTCGCCATCCCCACGGCCCGCCAGCTCGGCGGTACCATCGACGGCCTGCAAACCTTCGCCGACGATGGCCGCGGCAATACCCGGCTGCGCAGCGGCCTTGCCTGGCAATGGCAGCTGGGGGAGGCGCACTTCCTGCAGGCCGGGCTGGAACGCGAGCGCCGCAATACTGCCGAGTACCAGCTGCGCGATGCCGCGAGCGGCGCCCTGCTGGCCGTGCAGCTGCCGGCGGAATCACGGTACGAAACCGCGGGCTGGCTGCAGTTCGACGGCCGCTTCGGTGACTGGCGCGCGGTGCTCGGCCTGCGCCATGTCGACAGCGAGGTGTTCGGCCAGCGCTGGCTGCCGCGCGGCTCGCTGCTCTGGCAGGCCAGCGAGCGGCAGAGCTGGCGCCTGGTGTTCTCGGAGGGCTACAACGCGCCCACGCCGCTGCAGCGCAACGTGGCCATCCCGCCCGATGCCCTGCGCGGCAACCCGGAGCTCCGGCCGGAGGCCGTGCGCAATCTCGAGCTGGCCTGGAGCTGGCAGGGAGAGGGCCAGGCCCTGGTGCTCTCGGCCTACCGCCTGCGCATCGACCAGGCGATCCAGCGCCAGCGCCTCGGCGGTGGCAGCACCGTCGGCTTTGCCAACCTGCCGGCCTTCGAGCGCCATGGCATCGAAGGCGAATGGCGCCGGCGCCGGGCCGGCTGGCAGCAGTACGCCAGCCTGCACTGGCAGCGCGAAGGCGACTCCGGGGCCGATGCCTTCGCCCGGGTGGCGCCGCGCTGGCAGGCGAGCCTGGGGCTTGCCTACCGGCAGGGGCCGCACCACTGGGGCGGCGCGCTGCGTTACGTGGGGCGCCGCGCCGCCGCCGGCCCGATGGCCCTGCTCTCCCTGCAGTACCGCTTCGAGCGCCCGGCGTTCTGGCTCGAGCTCGGCATCGACAATGCCCTCGGCGATGCCGGCCGCCACCCCGACGTGCTCGACCTCGATCCGCGCCGCGAAGTGGCCGGCCTGCCACCCAGCCCCGGCACCCTGTTCGGCCTTGGCTGGCGTTTCTAGGGCCGGCCGGGATTCGCCCCCGGCAGCAGCCCGCCCCGCCCTTCCTCAGTCGCGGTCGAAGCGGGCCTCGAGCAGCAGGCGCTGCTCCTCGCTGCTCTCCAGCTGCAGGGAAAGCCAGCGCCGCAGGGCGTAGGTGGCGCCGAACACCTGGCCGGCGCCGCTGAGCGACATGCCGTAGCTGACGTAGAGCTTCGGCGTGATGCGCTTGCCCACGGTGAGGGCGGTGCCACCGAGGGCACGCGACTGGCCGACGCTGGCGACATCGAGGCCCACGGCCCCGGCGAAGGCCTGGGCCACGGCATTGCCGCCGAGAGCCAGCGCCGCCTGCTCGAGCTGCGCGGCATCCTGTCCGTCGGCGGTGGAGAGCGGGCGGCCGAACATCAGCAGCGAGAGGGCCTCGGCCTGCGGCAGCGGCGGCTGCGACCAGACCTCGGCGCGCAGCCGGTCCGGGGTGCCGGCCAGCGCCACGCCGACCTCGGGCGAGGTGTCCGGGCGCTCGGCGCGCACGTCCACCACCGGCTGGTCGAGCGGGGCATTGGCCCAGCGCAGGCTGCCGCGGGTGAGCCGCAGCGCCTGCCCGTAGGCGCGCACCCCGCCGGAAAGCTCGAGGGTGCCGGTGGCACGCGGCTCGCGGTCGATGCGGTCACGCACCCGCAGCTCGCCGGCCACCCGGCCATCGAAGCCATAGCCCACGAGCCGCACGTCCTCGCCGAGCACCAGCCGCAGGTCGGCATCCAGCGCCGGGCCGGGCGCGGCCTCCGGTGCGCCGGCATCGACCACCACCACATCGGCCGAGACC
Organism: Silanimonas lenta DSM 16282; assembly: GCF_000429065.1. GTDB lineage: Bacteria > Pseudomonadota > Gammaproteobacteria > Xanthomonadales > Xanthomonadaceae > Silanimonas > Silanimonas lenta. Next base: position 154,759 of record NZ_KE386844.1, read on the forward strand.
GGCACGCTCTGCGTGCCCTGCTCCACCTGCAGCAGGGCGCGCGGCACCGCCACCCGGCCGCGCACCCGGGCCACGCCGCCCTGCACCTCGACCTCGAGTTCCGGCGAGATCCAGGCCCGGGCCTCGGGCGTGTCCAGCACGCGCACCGCCTCGCCGCGCACGCCAAGGCGGATCGGCGAGACGCCGGGCTGCCAGTCGCCGGCCAGGGCCAGCGCGCCATCGCCAGTGGGCAGGCGGCCCTCGAGGCGCAGGCGCCCCCCCTCGTCGCCGCTGGCCCGCAGCTCGCCCGCCTCCACGGCGATGCCGAGCGCCGGCAGCTCGACATGGAAGGGCGCCAGCGCGAGTTCGCCGCTCCAGCGCGGGGCCTCCAGCGTGCCGGCGACCCGCAGTTCGCCGCGCAGTTCCCCGCGCGGTTCAGCAAGGTCGGCAACGAAGGCCTCGACGATGCCGAGATCGTTCGCCTCCAGGGTGAGCCGGCCATCGAGCGCGCCCGCGGCATCGGCGCGCAGCGTGGCGATGAGCCGTCCCTCGGGCGGCAGCCCGGCGCTGGCTTCGAGGCGCAGGCCGTCCGCGCCGCGGGCCGCGTCGATGCGCAGGGCCTCCCAGCGCAGCGCGGCCTCGCTGGCGCCGCCGAGGCTGCGCAGGCGGCCGCGCGGCGATGCCAGCCGCAGCTCGCCCCGCAGCGCCGGCGCCGAGGGTTCCAGCCGCGCCTCGAGGCTCAGCCGGCCCACCGGCCGCAGCTGGCCCTCGCCCTCCGGCAGGAAGGGGCCGAGCCAGCTCAGCAAAAGATCGCTGCCATCGAGCCGCAGTTCGCGGGCATCGCCCTCGGCGCAGAGCCGGCTACTTCGGCCAAGACCGAGGCAGGCCGGACTTGCGAGCCGCCAGCCGCGTGGCTCGAAGCGGACATCCACCGGCTCGGCCAGGGTGGCGGCGGGCAGGCGCGGCAGGCGGGCATCGAGGCGGGAGAGCGTGAGCCGCGAGGCACCTCCCGGCAGGCGCTGCCAGCCGCCCTCGGCCTCGATCCGCCCCGCCGGCCCCTCGCGCGGGGCGAAGCCCTCGCCCGCCAGCCCCTCGATGACGAGGCGATGGCGCAGCCGGGAAAGCCGCCCCTCGGCCTCGGCCTCGAGGCCCTCGGCCGTCCAGCCGGCATAGGCCGGCGCCAGCACCGAGAGCCTGGCCTCGAGCCGTGGATCCTCGTGGCGGCCGGCGAGGCGCAGGTCGAGCGCCGCGATGCCCTCCGCCCCCTCCAGCCAGGGCGCCAACGGCAGGCGGCGCAGTGAGGCGTCGAGATCGAACTCGGGCGCGAGCCGGCCGCGGGCCCTGAGCCGGCCCTCGCCCAGCGCCAGCTCGGCCTCGCCGCGGCTGCGGCCGGCTTCGCTGTCGAGGGCAAGCCGGCCCGACAGCGGCTGGCCGCGCAGCTGCCCTGTCAGTCCCTCCAGCCGGGCGGCGAGCGCCGGGGCGCCCTTGGCGGGCCAGGTGCCGTTCACCGAGAGCCGGCCGTCCAGCCGCCCCGGCCAGCCGGGCAGCAGCCAGGACGGGTCGAGGGCGCGCAGCCGGGCCTCGAGCGCGAGCGGGCGATCACCGGCCAGCCCGAGCCGCGCCTCGCCCTCGAGGCCGCCGCCCGGCGAGTCGAAGCGCAGGCGCGGCAGGTGCAGGGCCTCGCCTTCGCGGCGCGCCTCGGCCTCGATCCGGGCCTGCTGCGCGCCGCGCCGCAGCTCGCCGCGCAGCGCGGCCTGCCAGTCCTCCAGCCTGCCCTCGACCTGCGCCGTGGCATCGGCCCGGACCCGGGCCTCGCCCTCGCCCCAGATGAGGCCGCGCCCCTCGGCCTCCAGCCGCGCGCGGGCCTCGTCAAGCGCGATCTCGCCACGCAGGGTGAGGCGGCCGTCCAGCAGGCCGAGCACGAGGGCGTCGAGATACAGGCGCTCGCCGTCGAGGCGCAGCTGCGAGGGCGCGATGTCGATGGCGAGCCCCTCGCGCACGAGCCGGCCTTCCAGCGCCACGGCATGGCCCGGCGCCGCGGCGGCACGGCCCCCCGCGAGGCGCAGGCCGAGATCGAGCGGCGCGGCCTCGGCAAGGGTCAGCGCCTCGCCGCTCGCCTCCAGCGTCCAGGCCAGGGTGTCCAGCGATCCTGCGTCACGCCATCCGCCGCGCAGGGCCAGCGGCCCGCCGGCCCGGGCCTGCAGCTGCAATTCGCCCGCGGCCAGCCTGCCTTCGAGGCGCAGGGCGAGCGCTTCCAGACCGGCAGCCTCGCCCTCGAGCTGCAGGGCCGTGGCGAAGTCCCGCGCCGGGGCATAGGCGAGCCTCCCTGCCAGGGCGAGCCCGGGGCCTCGCAGGGCCAGCGCCTCCAGGGCGAGCTCGCCGCGGCGCAGGCGCAGGCGCGCGCCCGCCTCGTCGAGCTGCAGGCGCGGCGGAACCTCGGTGGACGGCGCCTCGCCCACCGGCAGGCTCCAGACCCGCAGCCCGCGCAGCGCCAGTGCCTCGATATCGAGGCCGAGCGGCAGCGCGAGCGTGGGCAGCGCCTCGGGCCAGGGCGGCGAGGGCGGCGCCTCCCCGTCTTCGCGCTGCCAGACCCGGACGCCTTCGGCCCGCAGCGAGCGCAGGGCAAGACCGCCGATCCGCGGCCGCAGCGGGCCGAGCTCGAGGCGCTCGATCTCGATGCGCTGGCGGCCATCGTCGAAGACGAGGCCGCGCAGGCGCAGGCCGCCGGCCAGGCTGCCCTCGCGCTCCCCGAGCGCGAGCTGGCCCTCCGGCAGGGCGGCGAGCGCCCGGCCCAGCAGCAGCTCGCGGCCACCGCCGCTGCCGAGCAGCCACCACAGCCCTCCCGCAGCGAGCAGCAGGCCCGCCAGCAGCAGCATCGCCAGCGCCTTCATCGCACGCATCAGAAGCTGATCCCGAAGCTGATGTGCAGGCGCGTGCCGCCGCCCGCCTCGCGGTCGAGGCCCTGCGCCACGTCCACGCCCAGCAGGCCCACCGGCGAACGCCAGCGCGCGCCCACCCCGACGCCGAGCTTGGGATCGAGCCCGCGCCGGGTGTTGGCGGCATCGCCGGCATCGGCGAACAGGGCCACGCCCCACTGATCGTCGAGGAAGTGCTGCAGCTCGACGCTGGCCACCGCCATGTGCAGGCCGCCGATGACCTGGCCCTCGAAACGCGGCCCGACCTCGCGGTAGCCGTAGCCGCGGATGCTGCGGTCGCCGCCGACGAAGAAGCGCAGCGAGGTGGGATAGGCGAGCACCGCGTCCTCGCCGTCGAGGCGGGTGGTGCCGAACTCGCCGCGCAGCACCAGGCGCTGGCGTTCGCCGATCGGCCACACCCAGAGCGCGCCGAGCTGCACCTGCAGGAAATCGCGCCGCCCGGCTTCGCTGTCGAACAGGCCGCCGCGCAGCAGGGCACGCCCATGCCAGCCGGACTCGGGCGAGAGCGGGTCGTCCATGCGCCGGTACTGCAGGCTGAGCTCCGGATAGGCGAGGTTGGCGGCGCGGCTGGCGATGCGCGAGCGGGTGACGGCGCGCTCGCGGGCGGCCACGAGGTCGGCGCCCAGGGTCCAGGGCTCGCGCTGGCCGCGCCAGCCGGCGCGCAGCGAGGCGCGCTCGAAGCCGAGCGCAGCGGTCGGGTCCTCGCGCACGAGGCCGCCCTCGGCGGCATACCAGCCCTGCCAGACGCGGAAGGCCGGCACGCGGTACTGGGTGGAGAGCGAGGTGCGCAGCTCGCTCCACTCGGCCTCGGCCAGCCACTTGTGCCCGCGCGCGTTCACCCAGCGGCGGTTGAGGCCGCCGCGCAGGCCAAGCCCGGTGTCGGTGCCGAAGCTCAGGGCCGCGGTGTAGGTGGTGCGCTTCGCCGGCGTGGTGCGCACGTCCACCGGCACCCGCAGGTCTTCGTCGATGCCTTCCTCGTCCGGCGCCACCTCGACCAGGGCGAAGTAGTCGAGCGCCGCCAGCCGCTGCTGCAGACGCGAGAGCTTGCCGCGCTCGTACGGGTCGCCGGGCGACCATTCGACGAAGGGATCGAACAGGCCCTCGCGGAAGCCGGTCTCGGCAAAGCGCGCCTCGCCCAGCCGGTGCCGCGGGCCGGAGTTCCAGAAGAGCGCGATATCCGCCGAATGCGCGGCCCGCCGCACCTCCACCCGGTGCCGCTCGAGGCGGGCATCGAAGTAGCCACGCTCGGCCAGCAGGCGGTCCACGCGCTGCTTGCCGGCCTCGTACTCGGCATGCACCAGCACCTCGCCCGGTTTCGGCCCCAGCGTGGCGAGCGCCGCCGCCACCGCGGCATCGCCCTCGGCCTCGCCGGCCATGCGCGCATCGAGGCGGGCCACCCGCACCGGCTCGCCGGCCTCGACCTGCACCACGATGCGTACCCCGTCCGCTTCCGCCACCCGCCGCACCTCGACGCGCGGCGCGTAATAGCCGAAGGGCTCGAGCGCGGCGGCCGCCTCGGCCTCGGCCCGGCGGGAAAGGAAGCGCAGCCTCGCCTCGCCCATGCGCGCCCGCTGCGCCGGCGTCAGCCGGGTGAAGCCCAGGGCCAGGCGCACGTTCTCGCGCTCCGCCTCCGGCAGGCCTTCCACCTCCACGCCGAGCAGGCGAACCGGCGGGGCCGGGGCCCAGCGGCGCGGCCGCTCAGCGCGGGGCGCCGCGGCGGCCGGCGGCTCCGTCACAGGTGCCACCTCGGATTCCGGGGCCGGCACCGCCTGCGCCACCGGCGGCCCCGCGAGCAGGGCCAGGACGAGCAGGGCGGCGGCGGGCCGTACCGGCACGAACCTCAGCCGGCCAGCTGCTCGATCGCCGCCACCGCGGCGAAACGGTCGGCCAGCACCTTCAGCAGGGCCAGGCGGTTGTCGCGGATGACGGGATCCTCGGCCATGACCATCACGGTGTCGAAGAAGGCGTCGACGGGCTGTCGAAGCGCGGCCAGCCGTGTCAGCACCGCCTCGTAGTCGCGGGCGGCGAGCGCCGCATCGGTCTCGGCCAGCGCCGCGAGCAGGGCCGCGTGCAGCTCGCGCTCGGCCGGCTCGACGAGGGTGGCCGCATCGATGCGCTCGGGCAGCGCGCCCTCCACCTTCTTCAGGAGGTTGCGCGCGCGCTTGTTGGCCGCGGCCAGGGCCGCGGCCTCCGGGCGCTCGGCGAAGCGCTGCAGGGCCCAGAGGCGCTGGGCGAAATCGGCCAGCGAGACCGGCCGCACCGCCGCCACCGCATCGAACAGCGCCGGAGCGATGCCGCGCTCGGAAAAATAGCCGCGCAGGCGCTCGAGGATGAATTCGTACAGGTCGAGGCGCAGGGTTTCCTTGTCGCGGTCGGCATGCGGCGCCACCGCCTCCGGCAGCAGGGCCACCGCCGCATCGATCATGCCGACGAGGTTCAGGTCGAGCCCGCCCTCGATCAGGGTGCGGGCAAGGCCCAGCGCATTGCGGCGCAGGGCGAAGGGGTCCTTGTTCCCCGAAGGCTTCAGGCCGGCGGCGAAGCCACCGGCGAGAGTGTCGAGGCGTTCGGCGATCGCCAGCACCTGGCCCAGCCGCGTCGAGGCGATGGCATCGCCCGAGAACCGCGGCGCATAGACCTCGTCCAGAGCCACGGCCACGGCGGCGCGGGCTTCGGCCGGCAGTTCGGCGAGGCTGGCATCGTTCATCGCGTAGTAGCGGCCGGCAATGCCCTGCAGCTCGGGGAACTCGCCCACCAGGCGGCTTTGCAGGTCGGCCTTGCACAGCCGGGCCGCGACCTGGGCGAGATCGGCGTCGTCGTCCAGCGCCATCGCGATGGCACGGGAAAGCTGGGCGATGCGCGCCACCTTGTCGGCATAGCTGCCGAGCTTCTGCTGGTAGGTGACGCTGGCAAGCCCCTCGTTCATCGCCGCGAGGCCCTGCTTGAGGTCCTCGTCGAAGAAGAAGGCGGCATCGGCGAAGCGCGGGCGGATCACCCGCTCGTAGCCCTTGCGCACCTCCGCCTCGTTCGTGGAAACGATGTTGGCGATGCCAATGAAGGCCTCGGTGAGACGGCCCTGCGCATCCAGCACCGGGAAGAACTTCTGGTTCGCTTCCATGGTCGAGATCAGCGCCTCCTGCGGCACGCGCAGGAAGGCGCTCTCGAAGCTGCAGAGCACGGCCTTCGGCCATTCCACGAGGCCGTTCACCTGCTCGAGGTTGTCCTCGGTGATGCGCGCCGTGCCGCCGGCCTGCGCAGCCGCGGCTTCCACCTCGCGGACGATGGCCGCGCGGCGCTCGTCGGCATCCACCAGCACCTTGGCGCCGCGCAGGGCCTCGACATAGGCCTCGGCATCGCTCACCCACACCGCCCTGTCGTGCAGGAAGCGGTGACCCCGGCTCATGCGGTCGGCCATCTTGCCGAAGGCGGAAATCGGCAACACCTCGGCGCCATACAGCGCCACCAGCCACAGCACCGGGCGGGCGAAGGCATGCTCGTGCGCCCCCCAGCGCATCGGCTTCGGGATCGGCATGGCCTTCAGGGCCTCATCCAGCACTGCCTGCAGCAGATCCACGGTGCGCGCGCCGGGCTTCACCGCGCGGTAGACGAAGCGCTCGCCCTTGGCATCCGTGATGCGCTCGAGCTCGGTCCACGCCACCCCGGCCCTGGCCGCGAAGCCCTCCAGCGCCCTGGTCGGGGCACCATTCGCGTCGAGACCGACGTTGAGGTAGGGACCCAGCACTTCCGAGCGCTGCTCGGGCTGCTCGGGCGCCACGCCCTCGATCAGCACCGCGAGGCGACGCGGCGAGTACAGCCTGCGGGCAGCACCCATCGCGACGCCGCGCCGGGCAAGCCCTTCGGCGATCCCGTCTGCGAACGTGGCCGCCAGTTCCGGCAGGGCCTTGACCGGCAGCTCCTCGGTGCCGAGCTCGATCAGCAGGGAGGCGCTCATGCCGCCACCTCCGGCGCATCGAGGCCGAGCCGGGCGCGTTCTGCCGCATCCTTCACGCCGGGGAAGCCGAGCTTCTGGCGCTGGGCGAAATAGGCCTCGGCCACCGAGCGCGCCAGGGTGCGCACGCGCAGGATGTAGCGCTGGCGCTCGGTGACCGAGATCGCGCGACGCGCATCGAGCAGGTTGAAGCTGTGCGAGGCCTTGCAGACCTGGTCGTAGGCCGGCAGCGGCAGGCCGAGCCCGACCAGCTTCAGCGCTTCTGCCTCGCAGGCATCGAAGCGGTGGAAGAGTTCGGCCACGTCGGCATGCTCGAAGTTGTAGGCGCTCTGCTCGCGCTCGTTCTGCAGGAAGACATCGCCATAGGTCACCGGCCCCTGCGGCCCTACCGTCCACACGAGGTCGTAGACGTTGTCGCAGGCCTGCAGGTACATGCACAGGCGCTCGAGGCCGTAGGTGATCTCGCCGGTCACCGGCCTGCACTCGAGGCCACCGGCCTGCTGGAAATAGGTGAACTGCGTCACCTCCATGCCGTTCAGCCATACCTCCCAGCCCAAGCCCCAGGCGCCGAGGGTCGGCGATTCCCAGTTGTCCTCGACGAGGCGCAGGTCGTGCACCGAAGGATCGATGCCGAGCGCCTTCAGGGAGCCGAAATAGCGCTCGACGATGTCGTCGGGGTTCGGCTTCATCACCACCTGGTACTGGTAGTAGTGCTGCAGGCGGTTCGGGTTCTCGCCGTAGCGCCCGTCGCCGGGTCGGCGCGAGGGCTGCACGTAGGCGGCGTTCCAGGGCTCGGGGCCGAGGGCGCGGAGGAAGGTGGCGGGGTGGAAGGTGCCGGCACCGACCTCGAGGTCGAGCGGCTGGATGAGCACACAGCCCTGCTCCGCCCAGTAGGCGTTCAGGCGTGTGATCAGTTCCTGGAAGGTGGGGGCGGGCATCGGACTCGACGCAGGAAAAACAAGCCCGCAGTATAGCGGGGTGCCTTCTCCCGCCCCCCAGAACCGCCGCTTCCTGATCCTCGAGACCGGCCGCCCGCTGCCCAGCCTGCGGCGGCATGGCGACTTCACCCACTGGATCCGCACGGCAGCCGGCCTCGGGCGCCACGAGGTCGAGGTGGTGCCGGTGCTGGAGGGCCGGCAGCCGCCCGATCCCGGCCCCTTCGCCGGAGTGCTGGTCACCGGCTCGGCGGCCATGGTCACCCATCGCGAGCCCTGGTCCGAGGCCACCGCCGGCTGGCTGCGCGAGGCCGCCCACGCCGGCCTGCCGATGCTCGGCATCTGCTACGGCCACCAGCTGATCGCCCATGCCCTCGGCGGCACCGTGGCCGACAACCCGCGCGGCCGCGAGATGGGCACGGTCGCCGTGGAGCTGCACGACAGCGCCCGCGAGGACCCGCTGTTCCGCGGCCTGCCCTCACGCTTCCCGGCCCAGGCCACCCATCTGCAGACCGTGCTCGCCCCGCCGGAGGGCGCCGTGGTGCTGGCGCGCTCGGCGCTCGACGACTGCCAGGCCTACCGCTGGCGTGAACACGCCTGGGGCCTGCAGTTCCACCCGGAGTTCAGCACCGCCCATATGCACGGCTATGTCGCCGCCCGGCGCGAGGCCCTGCAGCGCGAGGGCCACTGCCACCACCGCATCGCCGCCGGCATCCGTCCGGCGCCGCTGGCACGGCGGGTGCTGCAACGCTTCGTGCGCCACGCCCGGGCGCAGCGCCACCGCTGACATCCCACCCGGCCTACACTTCGCCGGCGTTCTCCCTACAGGCTTCCTCGCATCATGGACATCCGCTGGGCCGGTTTCATCGCTCCCTTCCGCTGGCTGCTCGCCGCCATCGACGTCGGCCGCCACCAGCCCGCCGTCGTGCTGGGCGCCATCGCCACCACCGTCTTCGTCGGCTTCCTGCCCTCGCTGCCGCAGTCGCTGGTGGGCCTCTTCGGTGGCCAGCCGGGCATGGCGCTCGGCCTGCTCACCCAGGCCCTGGCCTTCGTGGTGGCCCTGCTGGTCTCGCCGGTGCTGCGGGCCGGGGTATTCCGCATCATGGACCGCGCCGAGCGCGGCCAGCCGGTGGCGCAGCCGATGCTGCTCGAAGGCTTCCGCGACGGCAGCTTCCGGCCGCTGGTGCTGCTCACCGCCATGGGTTTCGGCCTTTATGCCCTGCTGTTCGTGGCCATGGTGCTGGTGGCGGCCGCCGTCACCGACGCCGGCAGCCTCGAGGCCCTGCGCGTCTGGGCCGAGCAGCTCATGGCCCTGCAGGCGCAGGCCGAAGCAGGAAAGCCCATCCCGCCCGAGCAGTTCCCCGCCCCGCCGGAAGGCCTCGCCTCGCTAGTGGCCGTGCTGTTCGCCTTCGCCCCGCTCTGGGGCTTCGTCATGCTCGGCACGCTCTGGGGACTGATCGGCGTGGCCCTGCGCGGCCATGCGCCAGTGGCCGCCCTACTGCAGGGCCTGCGCGCCGTGTTTCTCAACGCCCTGCCCCTGCTGGCGCTGGTAACCGTGCTATTCCTGCCCGCGATGCTGCTCTTCTTCCTGCTCGGCCTGCTGTTCGGCGGCCTCATGGCCCTGTTCATGCTGCTCGGCCCGGTGCTGGGGCAACTGCTCGCGCTGGCGCTGATGCTGGCCATCGCCGTGGTGCTGACGGCGATCTTCTACGGCTTCGTGCTGGCCGGCTGGCGCGCCACCTGCGATGGCGGCGAGCTGCCGCCCGCGGACGCGGAGGAAGGCCGCTTCGTGGCCTGAGGCGCATCACCCCGCGAGAACCATCGCCATCGCGCCAAGATTGCTGATGGCGTGGGCAAGGACACAAAGCCCCAGCGAACCGCTCCTGCGACGCACCCAAGTCAGCGCCAGGGAAATGCAGAACACGCCCGCAGCCTGAACCACCGCGACCACGGCAGAGGCTCCGCCGCTGAACATGGCCGCCACCAGCCCGAGGTGCAGCAGGAGGAACAGTTCCGCAATCACGAGGTACGCAAGCCAGGCTGGAAGGCGCTTGAACAGGCGTTCGTGAAGCCAGCCCCGGAACATTGCCTCCTCGGGCAGCGCGGCGACGAGCGGCATCAGGTAGAACAGCGGTACGCCCGCCATCGAGCCTGCCATGCCGCCCGCCAACGGCGCGGCGTGGCCCGGTGCCGGGCCAAGCCACAGGCTGCCGACGAAGACCACCACAACCGCACTCAAGAACGGCGCCAGCAGGAGCGGGACAACCCGCCAGCGGAGGCGGGCAAGGCTGCCCCACCCCCATCCTTCCGAGCTTGCCCGGACGAGCACGAGCGCTAGCAGAACGAACGCCGAGATCGACAGGAGCACCCAACCGGCGCTGGCCCTGCGCTGCATATCCATCTCGATGCCGCTAGAAGCCGTGTCCCAGCCGGAACGCTTCAAACCGACTTCGAGGCGACGAAGTCCTTGACCGTCCGCATCGACGGTAATGCAGCGAACGTCGTAGGCGCTCGGATTTGCGTTCCTCGCCAAGGGCTGGTTTTGAACACCAGACCACTGGCACTCGAAACCTTGGCCTTCAAGCTCGAAGTACGACGGGGCCGTCTGCGGGGCATCGCTCCCGGCATACGCGGTGAAACGATAGGCCACGTCGTACTGGTCCGAGAGGACGACGGGAAGAAGGCCGATTGCCTGCAGCACCAGGGAAACAACCACGGCGGCAGCGATGCTGCCGCCCGTGGTCAAGACAGATCGAGAGCGCACCACGGCGACTACTCGGGGCTCTTCGCCATACAGGGGAATCCAGGATCACCTAGAGCCCGAGAACCAACAGCGCCTGCAGGAACACCCAGGCCACCCATGAAAGCAGGGCGCACACGGCAAGGCCCTGCAGCCCGAGCCAGAGCCCGGCCCAGCGCGGCCAGTGCCCCCCGTCCACGCGGGTGCCGGCCACGAGGTCGTGGAGGGCACGGCCATCGGCGCGGAACAGCACCAGGGCATGGCCGAGGTGCAGTAGGAGCCAGCTCGGGGCGGCGGCCAGGAAGCGCAGCAGCAGGCGCAACAGCGGCACCCGCCCGCCGTCGGCCCCCACCACCCGCAGGCCGAAGGCCCGCTTGCCCGGGCTGGCCTGCCAGGGCGAGGCCTCGAAGCCGACGAACCACAGCGCGAACACGGCGACGGCGGCGAGTACCGCACCCAGCACGCCGGCGGCGATGCCCGCCGTTCCCGTGGCGAGAGCCTCGCGGAACACCGCGTCCTCGCGCAGGGCGGCGGTCAGCGAGAGCAAGGCGAAATGGCCTTGCAGGAAGGCCCGTTCGATCGCTGCCTCGACGGCGCCCTGCAGTTCGGCATGCGCCGCCACGGCACGCATCGCTGGTCGCCACGCCGCCAGCGCGAGCAGCGGCGAGAGCAGCAGGAGGTCGAGGCTGTAGGCGGCGTAGCGCACGCGGAAGGCCTGCGCGCTCACCCGGCGGCCTCCTCCGCGCGTGGGCGCACCAAGAGTCGCCCGACCACCAATCCTGCCTCGTAGAGCAGCCACATCGGCAGCATCAGCAAGACCATCGAGAGGCCGTCGGGCGGGGTGAGCAGGGCGGCGAGGATGGCGATGGCGACGATGACGTAGCCGCGCCACTCGGAGAGCTGCGCCGGCGTGACCCAGCCCAGCATCATCGCCACCAGCACCGCTACCGGCACCTCGAAGGCGATGCCGGAGGCCAGGCCCATGACCAGCACGAAGCTGAGGTAGGCGCTGATGTCGGTGGTCATCACCACGCCCTCGGGCACGGTGGTGGTGAGGAAGGCGAACATCGCCGGCAGCAGCACGAAGTAGGCGAAGGCAAGCCCGAGGTAGAACAGCAGCACCGAGGCCAGCAGCAGGGGCAGCGCGAGCCGCTTCTCGTGGCGGTAGAGCCCGGGGGCGACGAAGGCCCAGGCCTGATAGAGCATGACCGGCGCGGCGAGCAGCAGGGCGACGAAGAGAGCCAGCTTCATCGGCGCGAAGAAGGGCGAGGCAACATCGATGGCGACCAGGCTTCCGCCTTCCGGCAGGTAGCGCAGCAAGGGCGCGGCAAGCTTTGCGTAGAGCGTGTTGGCGAAGGGCAAGAGGCCGAGGAAGGCCAGGGCCAGGGCCAGCAGCGCCCGCATCAGGCGCAGGCGCAGCTCCAGCAGGTGAGCCATCAGGCCCTCGCCAGGCGGCGGGCTCTCCTCGCTCATGGCGCGGAGCTGCCGGGCGGATCGCGCGGCGGCACGGCCGGGGGCACGGCTCTGGTCGCCTCAGCGGAAGGCGCGGAGAGCGGGGGCGCCGCTTCCGGGTCCCCGGTGCCACGGGCTGCCTGCATGGCCTCCCGGGCCTCGGCCTCGAGAGCGGCAGCGGCCTCGCGGATGGCGCGGCGCTCGGCCTCCAGCGTGGCCTTCAGTTCCTCGGCGGCGATCTCGCGCTCGAACTCGGCCTTCACTGCGTACCACTGGGCGCGGCCCTTGCGCACCCAGAGGCCGGCGAAGCGGGCCACCTTGGGCAGGCGCTCGGGCCCGAGCACCACCAGCGCGATCACGCCGATCAGCCCGATCTCGACCCAGCCCAGCTCGAACATGGCGGCGGCCCGCCGCTCAGCGGTCCTGGCGCTCGCGGTCGGCGGCGCCCTCGCCCTCGCGCGACTGCGCCGGCGGGTCGAGCCTGGCCGGCTCGTCGGCGGCCTCGCGCATGCCCTTCTTGAAGCTCTGGATGGCCTTGCCAAGATCGCCGCCGGCGCTGATCAGGCGCTTGGTGCCGAACACGATCAGCACGATCAGCAGGATGATGACGAGTTCGCGGAAACCCAACATGGCCGTGCTCCGAAATCGGGCGCCAAGGATAGCAGGCGGAACGCCACCCGCCCGCCGCGCGGGCGGCGGCGCAGCGGGCGGCGACCTTCAGCGCGCCGCCTGGGCGGCCGCCTCCTCGAGGCGGTCGCGGAAGGCCACCACCGCGTCCACCTGCGGCCGGGCGCGGTTCTCGAGAATCATCCGGGCGGTCACGTCGCGGCCATACACGCGGCGGTTGGCGCGGTTGTCGATGGCGATCACCGCGCCGTCGAGGGCGATGCCGGCGAACAGGCCGCGGGCGCGCGAGTAGCTGTAGATCTCGGCCTGCAGGCGACCATCGGTGCTGGCCTGGGCATTGCGGCCCACCGGGCCGGCGGCCACCGCGGCATCGGCGCCGAGAGTGAACTTGCCATTCACGATGTTCTCCACGCCGCGGCGGGTGCGGAAGACCAGCACCACGTCGGCCGACTGCACGCCGGCCTGGAAACCGATGCTGCCGCCGCCGAGGGTGATGAAGCTGGGGTTCGACCAGGTGCCGTCGCGGCCGCGCACGGCCAGCAGGCCCTTGCCGCCGCGGCCGCCGAAGCCGAGGCCGGCCTTGATCACGTCGGGCAGCACGGCGATCGCCTCGGCCTCGCGCAGCAGGCGCTCGGGGATGGATTCCTCGGGGATGCGCAGGATCTCGGCCAGCACGCGCGAGGCATTCTCGGCGCGCTCGGCCTCGCGCTGCTGGGCCTGGGCGGCGAAGGGAAGCAGGAGGGCGAGCAGGGCGGTGAGGGCGAGTCGCATGGGGCGCTCCTTCGTCTGGGATCGTTCGGAGTGTCGGCGCCGGCGTTTGAGCGCCGGATGAATCTGCCGTGACACGGGCCCCATGATAATGCCCGGCCTTCCCACGCCGGTCCCGCGCATGCACACCGCTTTCCATCCGCCCGCCGCCACCGACCGAAGCCGCACCGGCGTGCTGCTGGTCAACCTCGGCACCCCCGACGCGCCCACCCGCGGCGCGGTGCGGCGCTACCTGGCCGAGTTCCTGCACGACCACCGGGTGGTCGATCTCACGCGCTGGATCTGGTGCCCGGTGCTGCACTTCCTCATCCTGCCGCTGCGCTCGGGCAAGGTGGCGCATGCCTATGCCAGCATCTGGGGCGAGGACGGCTCGCCCCTGCTGGCCCTCTCGCGGCAGCTCGCCGAGGGCGTGGCCTCGGCCCTGCCGGAGGTGGAGCTGCGGCTGGCCATGCGCTACGGCAATCCCTCCGTGCCGGCCATGCTGCGCGAACTGGAGGCCGCAGGCTGCGGCCGCATCGTGGTGCTGCCGCTCTACCCGCAGTACTCGGCCAGTACCACCGCCTCCAGCCACGATGCGGTGATGCGCGAGCTGCTGCGCTGGCGTTGCCAGCCCGAGCTGGTGCTGCTGCAGGACTACCACCGGGACCCCGCCTGGGTGGCGGCGGTGGCGGAGAGCGTGCGCGCACACTGGGCCGCGCAGGGCCGGGGCGACCGCCTGCTGATGAGCTTCCACGGCCTGCCGCAGCGCTTCGTGGCGAAGGGCGACCCCTACGCCGCGCAGTGCCGCGCCAGCGCCGAGGCGATTGCCGCGGCGCTGGACCTGCGCGAGGGCGAGTGGGCGATGAGCTACCAGTCGCGCTTCGGCCGCGAGCCCTGGCTGCAGCCCTATACCGACCAGACCCTCGAGGCCTGGGGCCGCGAGCGGGCCGGGGTGGTGGACGTGCTCTGCCCCGGCTTCGCCGTGGACTGCCTGGAGACCCTGGAGGAGATCGCGGTGCAGAACCGGAAGGCCTACCAGGCCGCCGGCGGCACCGCCCTACGCTACATCCCGGCCCTGAACGCGCAGCCGGCCCACGTGGCGGCCCTGGCCGGCCTGCTGCGGCCGCATCTCGCCCGGCCGGGCGGCGGCGGATGAGCGGGGCGCGCGAGATCCGGCTCCCCGGCGGTCGCGGCCCGCTGGCGGCGCTGCGTGCCGGCGATCCCGCAGGCCCGAAGCTGCTCGCCCTGCACGGCTGGCTGGACAATGCCGCCAGCTTCGAGCCGCTGTTCCCGGAGCTCGACGGCTTCGATCTCGTGGCCCTCGACCTGCCCGGCCACGGCGCCTCGGCGCACCGCGCCCCGGGCCACGACTACGCCTACGTAGACTGGCTGCACGATGTGCTCGACGCCCTCGATGCGCTCGGCTGGGAGCGTGCCCACCTGCTCGGCCACTCGATGGGCGCCACCATCGCCAGCACCCTCGCCTCGGCCTGCCCGGCGCGGGTGGAACGGCTGGCCCTCATCGAAGGCCTGGGGCCGCTCGGGGCGCCCGCCGAAAGCGCCGGCGCCCGGCTGCGCGAGGCGGTGGCGGCCCGGCGGGACCTGCAGAGCAGGAACGGGGCGCCGCCGCGGGTGATCCCGGACCTCGCCACCGCAGTGCAGGCGCGCCTGCTGGCCACGCCGATGCGATACGCGGATGCCGAGCGCATCGTGCGGCGCAACCTGCGCCCGGTGGAGGGCGGCTTCGCCTGGCGCTCCGACCCGCGGCTGCGCCTGCCTTCCGCCCTGCGGCTCACCGAGGAAGGCATCCGGGCGGTACTCGCCGGCATCGAGGCCCCTACCCTGCTGATCGCCGCCACGCCGGCCCCACCCTATTTCAGCCCGGCCCAGCGCGCCGCCCGAGCGGCCTGCGTGCCCCGGATCGAAGTGCAGGCACTGGAGGGCGGCCACCACCTGCACATGGAGCGCGCTGCCGAGGTCGGGGCGCGGCTGCGGGCCTTCCTCGCCGGCTGAGGCTCAGCGGTCCTTGGCCTGCACGAAGTGGCCGAGGTTCACCAGCACATGGCCGTCGGCATGGTCCTCGAACAGGTAGTTGGCATGCCGCCCGTCCTTCTTCCACACCAGCATGGTGCTGCCGTCCTGGCGGGTATCGAGTTCCCGGCTCCAGCCCTCGGCCCCCATCCGGCGCTCGATGGCGGCCACGAGCTCGGCGGCGCGGCGTGCCGGCACCCGGCCAGCGATCGAGGTGCTGCCTTCGACGGTGAGCACCATGTCGAGCGCCAGGCCCTCGGGCAGGGCGACATCGGCGGGGAAATCGGCCGGCAGGCGGGCCTGCCCGCCCTGCTGCAGGGAGAAGGCCCGGCCGTCCTCGCCCACGCCGCGGATGCCGGCGCCCCCCTCGTCCACCTCGACATCGCGGGCGCCGGTGGCAGCCTCGATGGCCGCGGCCGTGGCCGTCTCGGCGGCCCGGTCCTCGGTCTTGCCGCAGGCGGCGGTGAACAGCAGGGAAGCGGCGGTGATCAGCAGCAGGCGGGTGGCAGCGGGAGTGAGCAGTCGGGGCATGGGGGCTTCCTCGGGGCAGGAGGGACGAGCGTAGCCGGGGCGGATGAACCTTCAGCCACCGAGCAGATGGCGCCAGCGGGCCTTCAATGCAAGGCCAGCATCGCTGCGCAGGTACTGGCGCTGCCCGCGCCAGCCCGGAAAGCGGGCCTGCACCTCGGCCCAGAAGGCCGGCGAGTGGTCGGCCCGCAGCAGGTGGCAGAGCTCGTGCACCAGCACGTAGTCGAAAGCCTCGGGCGGCCCCAGCACCAGGGCGAGGTCCAGCGAGACCCGGCCATCGGCCGAAAGGCTGCCCCAGAGCGAGGACAGCGGACGCAGGCGGAACTCGCGCGGCGGCCGCGGCAGGCCGGGCAGGAAACGCGGCAGGAGGCGGCCGATACGCGCCCGGGCCTCGGCTGCATAGGCCTCGCGCAGGGCCTGCCGCAGGGCGGCCTCGCCGGCCGCTTCCGGGGCATGGAAGCGCAGCAGCCCGGCCCCGGCATCGACCTGCAGCCGGGCTGCCCGCGCCGGCTGCCAGGCCACCGGCCAGTCATGGCCCCAGAGCGGCAGGGCGCCGATGCCGGCGAAGCGCCACGCCGGGGCCGTGCCGGCCACGGCATAGCGCCGCCACTGCGCCTCGATCCAGGCCGCCTGCTCGCGGAGGAAGGCCTCGGCCGCGGCGGCATCGAGGCGCCAGGGAATCGACAGGCGCAGGCCATGCTCGCGCAGGGTGAGGCGCAGGCGGCGCGCCCGGCGGTCGCGCACCCGCAGCAGGGGCAGCACGGTGCCATCGGCCAGCCGCCATTCGCCCGGCACCTGCACCCGCGAGGGCGGGGCGGGGCGGGCAGGACGCAGGGCGCGGAACAGGCTCACGCGCCGATGCTAGCGCGGGCCGTGCTCAATCGACCCGGCTCAGTTTCAGCGCCTTTTCCAGCACGCCGAACACCCGGTGCACTTCGGCGCTGAACAGCGCGTAGCGGGCATCCAGTTCGGCGGCCAGGGAATCGCGCTCGGTGTTCTCCAGTGACTCCACCGCGCCGTCGAGCAGCCTGAACTTGCGCAGCACGAGGTCTTCGCCGAGCACGAAACTCACCTGCTCGTCGAGCACCAGGGCAAGCCGGGTCACCTGCTTGCCGCCCTCGAGGTGCTTCACCATCTCCTCGGCGGTGAGCTCCTGGCGCTGCGCCTTCACCACCGCCCCCCCGTCCACCGGGTCCTTCAGCTCGCACTCGTCGCCGAGCGCGAGGCCTTCGGGCAGCGGCTCGCCGGTGAGCCAGCCGGTCATCAGGGCGCGCACCGAGACCTCGGCATTCACCGGCACCGCCGGGAAGCTGCCGAGGGCGTGGCGCAGCTCGGAGACGAAGGCCTCGGCCGATTTCTTCGAGGCCGCATCGATGGCGATGATGCCGTGCCGGGCATCGATCGAGGCCGAGAGACGCGAGCCCTTCACGAAGGCCTTGGGCAGCATCTCGTGCACCAGGTCTTCCTTGAGCTGCCGGCGCGCCTTGCCGCCGAGGCGGCGGCCTTCCTTCGCCTCGATCTCGGCCAGCTTCTTCGCCAGTGCCTCGTTCACCACGGCGCCGGGCAGCAGGCGGTCCTCGCGCCCCAGGGTGAGCCAGGCGCAGTCGCCCACCCGGTGCACCAGCGCCGGCTCGTCGCGGCCGAAGGGTGAGACGAAGCCGCGGCTGGAGAGCTCCAGCGGCCCTACGGGCTTGAGCGGATGCTCGGCAAGGCGCTCCTCGAGCTGCCCGAGCGCGGCATTGGTGGAGGCGGGATAGCGGAAGAAGCTGAGATTCTTGAAGAACATCAAGGGTTCCAGATCGGGTCGAAGGTCCTGGCACGAAGTGGCGCCAAGGCATCAGGATTCGGTGGCGACGGCGCGGCGCCATCGTCGGCCTCGTCCGTCGCATCGCCTGCGATCGTGGCCGACGAGCCCGCCATCCACGCCTGCAGGTCGGGCAGCGGCCCCTCGCCACGGCGGCCAAGGGCGAGGAAATCGAACAGGCGGCGGTCGGAGAGCTGCGAGGGGCGGATGTCGCCGAGCGCGCGGCTGATGGTCTCGAGGCGGCCCGGCGATTCCTTCTCCCAGGCCTCCAGCATGCGCCGCACCACCTTGCGCTGCAGGTTCTCCTGCGAGCCGCAGAGCGTGCAGGGGATGATCGGGAAGGCCATGGCCTCAGCGTAGGCGGCGATGTCGGCCTCCTTCACGTAGGCCAGGGGGCGGATCACCACGTGGCGGCCGTCGTCGCTCTGCAGCTTCGGCGGCATGCCGCTCAGCTTGGCGTGGAAGAACAGGTTGAGGAAGAAGGTGGCGAGCAGGTCGTCGCGGTGGTGGCCGAGCGCGATCTTGGTGATGCCGTTCTCCGCCGCCCAGGTGTAGAGCGCGCCGCGGCGCAGCCGCGAGCAGAGCGAGCACATCGTCTTGCCCTCGGGCACCACGCGCTTCACCACCGAGTAGGTGTCCTGCTCGATGATGTGGAAGGGCTGGCCGATCGAGCGCAGGTAGTCGGGCAGCACGTGCTCCGGGAACCCCGGCTGCTTCTGGTCGAGATTCACGGCGATGAGCTCGAAGCGCACCGGCGCCTTCTGCTGCAGCTGGCGCAGGATGTCGAGCAGGGTGTAGCTGTCCTTGCCGCCCGAGAGGCAGACCATGATGCGGTCGCCGTCCTCGATCATGCCGAAGTCGGCGATGGCCTGCCCCACCTGGCGGCGCAGGCGCTTCCTCAGTTTGTTGAACTCATGCGCGTCGGCCGCATTCGGGGCGGGGCGCGTCTCGGCGGAGGCCATGGCGTGGGGGTGGAGCGGACGGGGCCGGCATTGTACCCCCTGCCCTGCCGGCGGCCGTGACCGCTCCGGCGGGCACGGGTGTAAGCTCGACGCCCGGAGGCCCGAATGCACCCCCTCGACCCCGGACAGCTGGCGATGCGCCTCGTGGAGCTCAAGAGCGAGCACCGCGACCTCGATGCCGCCATCGCCGCCCTGGCCGCCCGCCCGGACTGCGACGAGCTGCAGCTCAGGCGGATGAAGAAGCGCAAGCTGGCGGTGAAGGACCAGATCGCCTGGATCGAGGACAAGCTGATCCCGGACCTGGACGCCTGACGACCGGCACACTCCCGTGGACCAGCCTGCCTGCTGCGCGGTTTCGGGGCACGAGTGCCGCGCCTGCGGGGATTGCGCCCCCCAGAGCCGACCGCGACTCCATGGACTACGCCAGCAGGCGCTCGACACCCGGGGCCCGCGCCTCAGCCCCCGTAGGCCGGCTGCTCCCCGCTGCTGCGCCCGGCAGGTGCCGCGGGCTCGCTGGTGATGTGGGTGATGGTCTGCCTGAGCTCGCGGCCGAGGACGATCTTGGCGTCCTTGTCCCAAGCGCGCAGGGCATCGTCGAAGTCGAGCTTGCCGTCCGGGCAGGGCCAGACCAGCTTCAGCTCGCGCAGCCTGGCGATGAAGCCACGGAACAGGCTCTTGTCGAAGAACTCCGGGGCCGCCGGGGCGTAGAGCAGGGAGAGCCGCTGCGCGGCGAGCTGGCAGAAGTTCTCGAGCTCCGAGGCGCTGATGCTGCGCGGCCCGCGCCGTACCAGGGTGGCCACGGCGATGAAGTAGCGCTCGAAGGCCTGCTGCAGCGAGTGGGCGATGGCGCGCAGGCGGAAGACCTCGTCGGTCTGCCCGGGGCCGCGGGTGAGGATGCCGCCCTCGTCCTCGCTGGCGAGCGAGAGCAGGCCCTCGGCGATGAAAAGATCGATGGTGGCGTCCAGCCGCTCGGCGAACTCCGCCTCGCTCCAGGGCAGGAACAGCTCGCCCTTGACGAAAGGATAGATGGTGCGGCCCAGCCGCAGCACGCCGGCGCGGCTGATGCGGCGGTTGTTCTGGAAGCACAGGGCGATCCAGGCCGGGGCGGCGAACAGGTGCAGCACGTTGTTGCGGAAGTAGCTCTGCAGTACCGCGGTGTCGCCTTCCATCGCCAGCACGTCGCCCAGGGGGTGCCGGATGCGGCGGATCACGCCCATGGCCTCGCCGTAGGCCACCACCTGCTCGGGCGACATCGGCGTCACGGTCACGCGGTCGCTGTAGGGCAGGGCCGAGAGCAGCTTCTTCGAGAGCGCGAGCTGCGCCAGCAGGTCGGCCTCGTCCATCGAGTGCTTGGGCGTGGCGAGCAGCACCACGGCGAGGAGGTTGATGGGATTGACGTCGGCGGCGCGGTTGATGTTGACGTTGATGCGCTCGGCGAGCTCGTCCACCACGGCACCGAACCAGGCCGGCTTCTCCTCGGGGTCGATGGCGCCGCCATCCCAGCCCTCGGCATGTTTCGCCAGCACCTCCTCGAGGTGGATCGGCTCGCCGAAGCTCACCGCCACCTGGCCGTAGCGGCGGCGCAGCACGCCCATCGCCGCCACCACGAGGGCGCCGATGCTCTCCTTCTGCTTCGGCCGGCCGGTGAGTTCGTCGAGGTAGGAATCGCCCTCGATCAGTTTCTCGTAGCCGATGTACACCGGCTGGAACACCACCGGGCGGCGCGGCGAGCGCAGGAAGGCGCGCAGGGTCATGGCGATCATGCCGCCCTTGGGCTGCAGCAGCCGGCCGGTGCGTGAACGCCCGCCCTCGATGAAGTACTCGATGGAAAAGCCCTCGGCCACCAGCTGGGCCACGTACTCGCCGAGCACGGCGGCGTAGAGCGCATTGCCCTTGATGCTGCGGCGGATGAAAAAAGCGCCGCCGCGGCGCAGGATCGGACCGATCACCGGCATGTTGAGGTTGATGCCGGCCACGATGTGCGGCGGGACGATGCCGTTCCGGTAGAGCAGGTAGCTCAACAGGAGGTAGTCCATGTGGCTGCGGTGGCTGGGCACGTAGATCACCTCGCGCCCCGGGGCCACGGCCTTGAGGCTGTCGAGATGGTGCACCTGCACGCCGTCGTAGATGCGGTTCCAGAACGCGGTGAGGCCGAAGCTCAGCGAACGCACCACCGGATGCGAGTAGTCGGCGGCGATCTCCCAGGCGTACTTGTAGGCCTTCTTCCAGGCCTCGGCCGGGCTGATGTTCTCGCGCCGCGCGGTATCGGCGATGGCGCGGCGCACCGGCTCGGCATCCACCACCCGGTCGACCAGCAGGCGGCGGGTCGAGAGATCGGGGCCGATCACCGCCTCGCGCACGCGGCGGAAATGGCCGCGCAGCACGCGCGCGGTCTTGCGCACCGCGCGCTCGTGCGGCAGGTCCTCGCCGACGATCTCGCGCACCGGGAAGGCCGGCGAGAAGCGCACCAGGGTGTCGCGACCGTTCAACAGGATGGCGAGCAGGCGGCGGAAGCGGCCCACCAGCGCCCAGTTCTCGGAGAACAGTACCGAGAACCAGCCGCTCTGGCGGTCGGGAGCGCGGCCGACGAGGATCGACACCGGCACCAGCTGCACGTCGAGCGCCGGATTCAGGCGGTGCGCCATCAGCAGGCGCGCCAGGGCATCGGAATGGGTGCGGTTGGCCGGGCGGCCCATGCCGCCCTTGCGGCGCCGCGACAGCGCCACGTAGGCACGGCCCCGGCCCAGCGGGTCGCCCGGCAGCGGCGCCAGCGGCGAGGGCAGGCCGGCCTCGCGGCAGGCACGATCGAGGATCAGCATGTTGGAGATGCCGTAGTGCTCGAGCACGTAGCACACCGGACGGTCGAGGGTGACCGGCGGCACCTCGGGATCGCGCACGATCTCGATCCAGGGCTTGAGCAGGGCCTCGAACAGGCGGGCCCACCAGGGCGGGCGCACGTAGCCGGTCAGCGTCGCATCGGCCATGGCAGACAGCCTCAGGGCGTGGCGCCGGCAGGTGCCGGTGCCGGACTGGCGATGGCCGGAGCCGCCCCGTCAGCGGGGGCGGAGAGAGCCTGCACCGCCTCCTCGCGATACCAGCCATCATCGATCCGCACCATGACCTGTTCGAAGCTCACGGTCTCGCCGAGCAGCGGATAGCGCACCCGCAGCACGGCCCGGTCCTCGCCTTCGAGGCGGATCACTTCGGCCTGCAGCGCCGAGAGCGAGGCATCGAGGTCGATGCCATAGGCGAGCGCCACGTCCTTGGCGCCGCGCAGGGCGATGCCGCCCTTGGCGAGCAGGGTCTCGTAATCGAGGGCCTGCACCGCCTCCAGGCGGGGCAGGTCGAGTGCGCGGGCGGTGCGCACCATGGCGGCGATGGCGGCGCGGGCCCGCTCGCGGTCGGTGAAGGCGGCCTGCTCGCCGGCCCATTTCGCCAGCGCCTCCACCACGCCGCGGGCATGGGCCTTGTCCGGCTCGCTCAACTCCTCGCTGGCGGCGATGGCGGCCTGGGCGAAACTCGCCAGCATGGCCACCCCCACCGTCCAGCGCGGTCCCAGCTCGCGCTCGAGCTGGGCAAGCCGCGGCTCGGCGCGGGCCATCAGCGCCGTCTCGGCATCCTCGGCGGTGAGCTCGGCCATCCACTCGGCATAGCGCGCGGCCCGCTCCGCGCCCTCCTCGTCCGCCGCCTGCCAGTGCGCGCGCCAGGCCGCTTCCTGCGCGGCCTGCAGCGCGGGCGGCACATTGAGGCGGGCATAGCGGGCAAGGTCGTCCTCGCGCAGGGCCTCGGCCAGGGCCAGCATCGCCGCCACCGGCTCGCCGGGCGCCCCGGGCAGGGGCTCGGGCTCGCGCCGGCAGGCCGCCAGCGCCAGCAGCACCAGGGCGAGCAGGGCCCCTCGCAGGCAGGCACGGGCCACGGCAGTCGAAGTCCAGCGGTTGGGCAAGGGAATCCCCGGCACGGTCGAAGGACGGCGGAGGGTAGCAGATCGCCGCTTAAGTCCCCGTTGCCCGCCGCGGCAGCCGTTCAGTACTGCAGGGCGGCCCGCTTGGCGGCGCGCTGGGCCTCGGGCGAGAGGCTGCGGTCATTGCCGTAGAGCGCCGGCTCCCAGCTGCCGTAGGTGGGGTTGGCGATCATGAACCAGCGCTCGCCCACCCAGGCATCGAAGCGCTGCAGCCCGGCGGCCCGGCCCTCGGGGCTGTTGTCGGCAATGCTGAAGAAATCGCCGAGCTGGTCGCCGAACTGCATCAGCACGCGGTAGCGCTGCGAGACCCACTGCCGCCGGCAACCCTTGTCGCTGCCCTTGGGCTCGCAGCCCGGGGTCGCCATGCCAAGCCCGAGGATCTGCCCCTCGCCCACCGGCGGGAAACCCAGGGCCTCGAGGTTGGCGCGGCTATCGGCATTGAGCGCGTGCTCGCGGTTCGTGAGGTAGATCATGGTGATGCCGCGTCGCGCCGCCTCGCGGGCGAACTCCGGCGCCCCGGAGACGGCGCGAGCACGGCGCTCGGCCACCCAGGCATTCCAGGTGGCGTCGTCGAAGCGGGCATCGTCGCGGATCAGCCGGGCCTGGTAGGGGCTGTTGTCCAGCACCGTCTCGTCCATGTCGACGATGATCGCCGGCGGCAGGCCGGCGAGCGGGGCGATCCGGTCCTCCGGGGTCAGCGCGTCCCAGGCCGGGTCGGCGAGCGCCGCATCCAGCAGCCGGGCCGCGCTGCGCCAGGTCTGGCGGTGCGACATCGCAGCCTCGGCCGACTGCTGCAGCCAGGCCGTG
Source organism: Silanimonas lenta DSM 16282 (assembly GCF_000429065.1). Lineage (GTDB taxonomy): Bacteria > Pseudomonadota > Gammaproteobacteria > Xanthomonadales > Xanthomonadaceae > Silanimonas > Silanimonas lenta. Next base: position 178,214 of record NZ_KE386844.1, read on the forward strand.
GCATTGAGATTGTCGTGGGCCGGCACCGCCGCCGGCGCACCCGGGGCCGCGGCCGGCGCCTCGGCCACGGTCTGGCAGCCGGCCAGGGCAAGCGAGAAGCCGAGGGCAAGGGCGAGCGGACGCAGCAGGGACATGGCGGGCACCGGCATGGAGACTTGGAAACGGCCCGCGAGTCTAGCCGGAACGCCGTCACGGATCCGTTCCGGCGCGCGCATCGCGCCCCGCCGCTACTTGCTCTCCTCGAACAGGGCCGCCATGGCCGCGAGATGGGCGCGGCCGCGGGCCTTCCTCGATGCGGCCTCGGCCTCCGGATCGGCGCCATCGCGCAGAAGATCGCCCTGTGGCAGCTCGTCGAGGAAACGGCTGGGAGTGAGCCGCACCGTCTCGCCCCAGCGCCTGGTCTCCAGCGAATGCGAGAGCACGAGGTGCTCCTTGGCGCGGGTGATGCCGACATAGAGCAGGCGGCGCTCCTCCTCCAGCCGCCCCTCCTCGAGGCTGGCCTCGTGCGGCAGGGTGCCGTCCTCGAGACCGACCAGGAACACGGCGCGGAACTCCAGGCCCTTGCTGGCATGCAGGCTCATCAGGCGCACGGCGTTGCCCGGCTCGCCGCGGTCGGCGTGGCTGAGCAGCATCATCTGCGCGGCAAGATCGCCGACGCTCGATTTCGGGCCGTCGAACCACCCGGCCAGCTCCTCCAGGTTGGCCTTCCGCCGCTCGTAGCCTGCTTTGTCCTTGCTCGTCGCACGGAAGGCCTCGAGCATGCCGCTGCGCTCGGCCAGGGCCATGACGAGGTCCTTGGCCGGCAGGCGCTCGGCGTCGTCGCGCAGCCGGTCGATGATGCCGGCAAACTCGCCCAGCGCCGCCGCGATGCGCGGCTGCAGCTGCTTTAGGACCGACATCTGCCGCGCCGCGCCGTCGAGCGACAGCTGGTGCTGCCGCGCCAGCTCCGCGAGCCTGGCCAGCGAGGTGCCGCCGATGCCCCGGGCCGGCGAAGCCACCGCCCGCAAAAAGGCCGCGTCGTCGTCGGGGTTGGCCACGAGGCGCAGCCAGGCCAGCGCATCCTTCACCTCGGCGCGTTCGAGGAAGGCGGTGCCGCCCGTCAGATGGTAGGGAATACGCAGCAGCTGCAGGGCCTTCTCCAGCGGCCGGCTCTGGTGGTTGCCACGGAACAGCACGGCGAACTCGCCGTAGGGGATGTCCTTCGCCTTCGACAGATAATCGATCTCGGCCGCGACCCGGTCGGCCTCGTGCTCGCTGTTCTCGCAGCGCCATACCCGGATCCTGTCGCCCTCGCGCTGGTCACTCCAGAGCGTCTTCAGGTGCTCGTGCGGATTGTGGGCGATCAGGGTGTTGGCGAGCCGGAGGATGCGCTGCCCGCAGCGGTAGTTCTGCTCCAGCTTGATGATCCGGAGTTCCGGATAGTCGCGGGCCAGCAGGTTCAGGTTCTCCGGTTGTGCCCCGCGCCAGGCGTAGATGCTCTGATCGTCGTCGCCCACGCAGGTGAAGCTGCCCCTGGGCCCGGCCAGGGCCTTGAGCAGCCGGTACTGCGCGCCATTGGTGTCCTGGCACTCGTCCACCAGCAGGTAGCGGATGCGCTCGCGCCAGCCGGCGGCGAAGTCCGGGTCGGCCTCCAGCAGCTGCACCGGCAGGCGGATGAGGTCGTCGAAATCCACTGCATTGAAGGCGGCGAGACGCTGCTGGTACTTCGCATAGAGGTTCGCCGCCTCGCGCTCGACCGCCGACATCGCCCGTTCCATCGCCTGCTCGGGCGTCAGCGCCTCGTTCTTGGCACGCGAGACCAGGCCGCGCAGGCGCTCCAGCACGTCCGGCCGGGTGCCGGCGGGCATCAGATCCTTCACGATCGCCATCTGGTCGTCGGGATCGAACACCGAGAAACCGCGCTTGAGGCCGGCGCGGCCCGCCTCCTGCTGCAAAAAGCGCAGTCCCAGCGCATGGAAGGTGCTGATGGTGAGCCCCTCCGCGGCATCGCCCTTCACGCGCCTGGCCACGCGTTCCTTCATCTCCTTCGCCGACTTGTTGGTGAAGGTGATGGCCGCGATGTGCCGCGCCTCGCGCTGGCCGCTCGCGATGAGGTGGGCGATCTTCTCGGTGATGACGCGGGTCTTGCCCGAGCCGGCGCCGGCGAGCACGAGCAGGGGACCCTGCGTGTACAGCACGGCCTCGCGCTGCGGGGCGTTCAGGGAATGCATGGCGGGATGGGCACGAGCGGCCTAGGGGCATGCCATTGTCGCAACCTGATACGGCACCCGCCATCCAGGCCGGGATGACTTCTGGTCCACGCCATCACCATCGGTACCATGGCAGCCTCCACATCATCCCCCGGCATGCCACGTCCGAATCGAATGGAACTCCCCGCCAAGGCCCTGCTCTTCGCTGCCCTGCTCGCCACTCCGGCCCTGGCCTCGATGCCGAAAGCAGGTGGCCCCGCATTGCCAGAGACCAAGACCAGCGCCGGCGACCTCGCCGCCGACGCCGCAGCGCTCCGCACCGATGCCGCAAAGAAGCACAAGGACGCAGTGGATCCCTGGGTCATCGCCTCAAGCGTGTTCCTCGACGGGCACCCGGATATCCGGTACCGGCGCTACGGCATGGATGCCATGCGCGATGGCGCCCATGCCGATGCCTTCAGGCACTTCCAGCGAGCGGCCCGCTTTGCCGACAAACCCTCTCAGGCCATGGTCGCGGAACTGCTGTGGGAGGGGAGGGGTGTCGAACGCGACCGGGCGCTGGCCTATGCCTGGATGGAGGTGGCCGCGGAACGCGACTATCCGGCTTTCGCCCTGTTCCGCGAGATGTACTGGCAGGAACTGACGCCAGAGGAACGTCGCCGGGCAATCGAACTGAATGGACCACTCTGGGCAGAGTACGGCGATGCCATGGCCAAGCCGCGCCTGGAGCGCCGCATGCGCACTGCCCGGCGCCAGGTCACTGGAAGCCGGGTGGGATTCGTGGGGTACCTCAGCATCGAAGTGGCCACGCCCTATGGCAGCCGGAGCATCGACGGCTCCAAGGTCTACGACGAGGTCTACTGGGACCCCCGACGCTACTGGGCATGGCAGGACGAGGACTGGAAGCGGCTCGGCTCCGGAACGGTGGAGGTCGGGACGGTGCGCCAAACCACCGCGACCGAGGGTAATGCGACCAGGGACCCGTAGAATGCCGCGATGGCCAAGCTTTACTTCTACTACTCGGCGATGAACGCCGGGAAGACCACCACCCTGCTGCAGAGCGCGCACAACTACCACGAGCGCGGGATGCGCACGCTGCTGCTCACCCCGCGGCTCGACACCCGCGCCGGCGAGGGCGTGGTCGCCTCGCGCATCGGCCTCTCCGCCAGGGGGACGGTCTTCGGCCGCGACGACGACCTCGAGGCCATCACCCGCGCCGACATCGCGGCCAAGGGCCCGCTGGGCTGCGTGCTGGTGGACGAGGCGCAGTTCCTCACCAGGCCACAGGTCTGGCAGCTCACCGAGATCGTCGACGCGCTCGGCGTGCCGGTGCTGGCCTACGGACTGCGCACCGATTTCCGCGGCGAACTGTTCGAAGGCAGCCAGTACCTGCTGGCCTGGGCCGACAGCCTCGTCGAGATCAAGACCATCTGCCATACCGGCCGCAAGGCCACCATGGTGGTGCGCGTCGATGCGTCCGGCCGGGCCGTGAAGGACGGCCCGCAGGTCGAGATCGGCGGCAACGACCGCTACGTCTCCGTCTCGCGCGGCGAGTTCAAGAAGATCATGGCCGGCGAAGGCCAGATCGAGCCTGCGCAGGCGCCCCTTCCCTTCTGATCCTGCATGCCGGCGTGGAACCCGGTTCAGCGCTGGCAGCGCGGGCACCAGACGGTGGCGCGCTGCCCCAGCCGCTGGCCCTTGAGCCGGGTGCCGCAGGCCCGGCAGGCCTCGCCCTCGCGGCCGTACACCATGAGCTCCTGCTCGAAGTAGCCGGGCAGGCCGTCGGGGGCGAGGAAGTCGCGCAGGGTGGTGCCGCCGCGTTCGATGGCATGCCCGAGGATGCGCTTCACCGCAGCGGCGAGGCGCTCGTAGCGCGCCCGCGACACGCTCCCGGCCGGCACGGTGGGGCGGATGCCGGCCTCGAACAGGGCCTCGGCGGCATAGATGTTGCCCACGCCCACCACCACCGACTGGTCCATCAGGAAGGCTTTCACCGGGCCGCGGCGGCCGCGCGAGGCGGAAAACAGCGTCTCGCCACGGAAGGCTTCCGACAGCGGTTCGGGGCCGAGCCCGGCCAGCAGCGGATGGACTTCGCCCGGTGCCTGCCAGAGCAGGCAGCCGAAGCGGCGCGGGTCGGTGAAGCGCAGCACGCGGCCGTCCTCGAGCCCGACATCGACATGATCGTGCGGCCCCGGGGGCGTAGCACCGGGCAGGACGCGCATCACTCCGCTCATGCCGAGGTGCCAGAGCGCGCTGCCGGCGGTGGTATGCATCAGCAGGTACTTCGCCCGCCGCTCGATCGCCTCGATGCGCTGCCCCGGCAGGCGCTCGCGCACGGCCGCCGGGATCGGCCAGCGCAGGTCCGGGCGGCGCAGGGTGAGCGTGGTGATCCGCCGCCCCTCGAGGTGCGGGGCGAGGCCGCGGCGGGTGGTTTCGACTTCGGGCAGTTCCGGCATGGCGGCGATGGCGCGATGGGCAGGGCAGTGTAGGGCCGCGTTGCGGCCGTGGCAGGCCGCGCTTACGCTGGCTGCCTGTCCCAGGACCCCCCGCATGGCTGCGACATCCGACGCCCGCCACCGAAGGATCGCCTTGCGCATCGGCCGCCTGCGTTTCCTGCTGCTGGGGCTCGGCCTGCTGCCGGTGCTGGTGCTGCTGCAGGAACGGGAAGCGCCGGCGGTGGCCTGGGGACTGGCCGTGGCGAACGCCCTGCTCTGGCCCTGGGCGGCCCGGCGCCTGGCCTCGCAGCATCCCGAACCGCTCGCCGTCGAGCGCCGCAATCTCGGTATCGACGCCCTGTTCGCCGGCATCTGGGTGGCCCTGCTGCAGTTCAGCCTGGTGCCCTCGGCCGCGCTGGCCTCGACCCTGCTCGCCTCGCTGGCCGCCGTCGGCGGCGGTGGGCTGGCCTGGCGCGGGCTGGGCCTGTTCCTCGGCGCCGCCCTGCTGCTCTCGGCGCTGAATGGCTTCGCCTTCGAGCCCGGAAGCTCGCTGCCAGCCACCGTGGCCAGCCTCCCCCTGCTGCTGGGCTTCCCACTGCTGCTGGCCAGCCACCTCGGGCGGATGGACCGCCGTCTGGCAGGCCAGGACCAGCGGCTCTCGGCCCTGGAGCGCCAGGATCCCCTGACCGGGCTGGCCAACCGCCGCGCCCTGCTGGAGGCGGCCGAGCACGAGTTCCGCCGCTTCCGCCGCAGCGGCCACCGCGCCAGCTTCATGGTGGTGGACATCGACCGTTTCCGCGAGCTCGGCGGGCCTCCGGGCGAGACCGCCGGCGAGGCGGCCCTGCACCAGGTGGCGGCGATACTGAAGCGCAGCCTGCGCGACACCGACACCTGCGGCCGGCTGGAAGGCGGCTGCTTCGGCGTGGTGCTCACCGATGCCAGCGGCAGCGGCGTGGGAGAACTGGCCGAGCGCCTGCGCCATGCCATCGCCACGGCGGCCGCGGGCGGCGGGGCCGGGCCACACCCGACGGTGAGCATCGGCTATGCCCAGGTCGAGGCGGCAATGGCGAGCAGCGGCCAGTGGATCGCCGCCGCGCAGGCGGCCCTGCAGGGCGCCAGGGCGCTGGGGCGGAACCGCAGCCTTGCCGCTCCGGCGCTCGGCGCCTACCCCCCATGAACCCGGCCCGGGCCATGGCCCGCCACGCCGGCCTGCTGGGGCTCGTGCTGCTGGCCGGGGCGCCCCAGGGGGCTGCCGCATGGCCAGCCCCCGCCGGCACGGCCTCACCCGCGCCGGCCGCGAAGGCAGACTGGGCGACCCTCGACGAAGCCCGGGCGCGGATGGAGAGCGGCGACTTCGACGAGGCCCTGGCCCGGCTCGGCCCGCTGGCCGGGGCGGAAGACCCGGCCCTGCGCCGGCACGCCGGCGTGGCACTGGTGATGGCCCAGGCCGCGACCCGTGATCTGGTGGCCGGCCATGCCCGGCTGCATGCCCTGATGGCGGAGGAAGGCGTCCGGGACGACCCGGCCCTGGCCCGGCAGCTCGATCTGGCCGCCGCCAGGCTCTACAACGCCAGCGGCCAGTTCGACCTCGCCCTGCGCCACGCCCATGCCCTGCTCGAAGGCCGCCCCGATGCCGCCGACCGCTGCCGCGGCGGGCTGGAATCGCTGCTGGCCCGGCTGGGCGGCGGCACCCTGCCGGTGAACGCCGGCGAATTCCAGGCCACGGGCTCGGCCTGCGACCTCGCCGGCCTGCCGCGCGAGGCCGCCCGCACCCGGCTGGCCCGGGCCCGCTGGGAACGGCAGTCCGGCCGCGTGGCCGAGGCCGAGGCCGAACTGCGGCGCTGGCTGCCAGACATGCTCGCCCTGAATGACACCGGCCTCGCCGCCGAGCTCCGGGCCGAGCAGGCCGAGGCCCTGCTGGCCCTGGGCCGCCCTGCCGAAGCCCGCCGCAGCGCCCGGGCCGCGCTGGCCGACAGCGCCAGCCTGCCGAGCGGCCGTGCCCTGCTGGCGGCGCGGCGGGTGCTCTACCAGGCCGCCCTGGCCGAGGGCGATGCCCGCGATGCCGCCCGCCAGCTGCAGGCCCTGATGGCGGCCGAGCACGCCTATGCCGGCGAGACCCATGCCGCGCAGATGGCCTACCAGGCCGGCCGCCACGAGGCCCTGCTGCGGCAGCAGGCGCAGGCGCTGCTCGAGGCCGAGACCGAAACCGCGGCCCTCGAGGCCGCCGAAGCCGGGAGCCGCGCCCTGCGCAACCGCCTGCTGCTGGTGCCTGCCGGCCTGGTCGTGGCCGGGCTGCTGCTCTATGCGGCGCAGCGCCGCCGCCACCGCCAGCGCTACCAGCAGCTCGCCCGGCACGATGCACTCACCGGCCTGTGGACGCGCAGCCACTTCACCGAAACCGCGAACCACGCACTGGCGCGACACCAGCGCGAATCGCGGCCGATGGCCCTGCTGCTGTTCGATCTCGACCACTTCTCCCGGCTCAATGCCACCCACGGCCACCTCTCCGGCGACCGGGTGCTGGCCGCGGTCGGCGTGGTGCTGCCGATTTTTGCCGCGCTGCTGGCGGCGGTATGGGCGTTCGTGACGCTGGGCTGGCAGCGGCAGGAGCCGCATGCCGGCCTCGACGAGGGCCTCGGTTTCGCCGAGCGCTGCCGTGAAGCCATCGCCGCCCTGCACGTGCCGGCCTACGAAAGCGGCGAGCCGATCACCGTCACCGCCAGCTTCGGCGTCGCCTCCACCGCCACCGTGGGCTACCGCCTGCGCGACCTGCTCTCGAACGCCGATGCCGCGCTCTACCGCGCCAAGTCGGCAGGACGAAACCGGGTGGCGGCCGCCATCGTCGCTCCCGTCCAGGACCTCGGCCTCGCATGATCCGCCCCTTCCTCCTGCCCTGGCTGCCGCTGCTGGCCGCCGCCACCGCGGCCGCCAGCCCGCCCGCCGATTTCGCCCAGGCCCCCGCCGAGCTCGTGGCCCGCTTCGATCTCGATGGCGATGGCCAGGTGGACGAGGCGGAATATCTCGCCTATCTCATGCGCGGCTTCCATGCCCGCGACCGCGACGGCAACGGTGTGCTCGAGGGCGAGGAACTGCCCCCGGGGGCCCGGCCGCTCGGCGCGGCGGAGAACGAGGCGCGGCTGCGCCGCCAGTTCCGGCGCCAGGACGCCGATGGCAATGGCTGGCTCGATGCCCGCGAACTGCTGGCGCCGCCCCGCGGCTGAGCCCGGGGCTCAGGCCGGGGCGCGCAGCAGGCCGGCCTCGCGCAGGCTGGCGAGGGTGGCGTCCACCAGGTCCGGCAGCGGGGTCTCGCGGTAGCCCAGCACGGCCTTGGCCTTCGTCGAATCGACCCGCAGGTGATGGCAGGCAAAGACCGCCGCCTCCGGGGTGATGTCGGGCATGCGGCCGCTGAGGCGTGAAACGGCGTCCTTCGCATGGGCCACCGCCTTCAGCACCCAGGCCGGGGTCGGGCGGCGGGGCACCCGGCGCCCGAGGCGCTGGCCGATGAGGCCGATCAGTTCGACGAAGCTGGCATGCGCCCCGCCGAGCAGGAAGGCCTCGCGCTCGAGCCCGAGGGCGAAGGCCCGGACCTGCGCCCGGGCGATCTCGCGCACGTCGGCGAAGGCGCCGGAGCCGGGCGGGGCGCCGGGCAGCTTCCCCTGGTCCACCAGCAGCACCAGCCGCGCCCAGTTGCGGGTGTCGCCCGGCCCCAGCACGTGCGAGGGATTGAACACCACCCAGGGCAGGGCGGCGGCACGCACCGCCTGCTCGGAGAGGAATTTGCTGCGCTCGTAGTTCACCCAGCTCTCGCCGCCGCGCTGCGGCCGGTCCTCGCGCAGCGTGCCCTCGACGAGGTGCGACCAGGCCGAGACCGAGCTGGTATGCAGGAAGCGGCGCACCCCGGCCGCCTCGGCGGCACGCAGCAAGGCCTCGGTGCCCTGCACATTGGTGCGCGTCTGCACCGGGTTGTGGGGCCGCCACTGGGTGGTGTCGGCGGCGGTGTGGAACACCGCCTCGCAACCCTCCAGCGCCCGCATGAGGGCATCGCGGGCCGCAGGCGAGGCCTCGCCCAGCGCGCCGCGCACCGGCTCACCGCCCCGCGCGAGGATCGCGGCATCGCCGGCCTCGCTGCGCGAGAGCGCGCGCACGCGGTGCCCGGCGGCCCGCAGTTCACGCAACAGATGGCCACCGACGAAGCCGGTGGCGCCGGTGAGCAGGACCTCGGCCATGCGGGTCTCCAGAGCATCGGATGCCCGAAGCCTGCCTGCGGCGCAGTGAAGGCGGAAGCGCGGCTTTCGGCGACAATGCGCCCATGCCCCTGCCACCCGACATCGCCGGCCTGCGCCCCGAACTCGAGGCCGGGCTGCTCGCCCTCGGCCTCGACCCCCAGGCCACGGTCGAACGTACGCCGCCGACCGAAGCCGGGGAGGACCGGCTCGCCGGCGCCCTGCTCGCCTACCTCGCCCTGCTGCAGCGCTGGAACGCCACCTACAACCTCACCGCCATCCGCGGGCCGCGCGAGATGCTGGTAAAGCACCTGCTCGACTCGCTGGCCATGCAGCCCCATGTGCGCGGCCTCGTCTCCCTCGCCGATCTCGGCACCGGCCCTGGCCTGCCCGGCCTGCCGCTGGCCCTGGCGACCCCGGGGCTGGCCGTGGCCCTGGTGGAGAGCAATGGGAAGAAGGCCCGATTCCTGCGCGAATGCGTGCGCCAGCTCGGCCTCGCCCCGCGGGTGCGGGTGCTGGAATCGCGGGCCGAGGCGGTGGCCGAGCCGGGCGCCTTCGCGGCCATCACCGCCCGCGCCCTCGACCGCCTCGCCGGCATCCTCGCCGTGGGCGGGCACCTGCTCGCCCCCGGAGGCCGGCTGCTGGCGATGAAGGGCCAGCATCCCGCCGAGGAGATCGCCGAGCTGCCGGCCGGCTGGCGCGTGGTGGGCAGCCATCCCCTCGCGGTGCCCGGCCTCGCCGGCGAGCGCCATCTGGTGGAAGTGGCACGGGCCTGAGCCCGGGGCTGCCGGCGCGGCCCGAGCCGGGGCTCCGGGGGGCTTGTGGCATCATCGGCGGCCTTGCCGGCCGGGAGCGCCGGCGCCGGACCCCTTCCCTCGCATGGCCCGCATCCTCGCAATCGCCAACCAGAAAGGCGGCGTCGGCAAGACCACGACGGCCGTGAACCTCGCCGCCGCCCTCGCCGCCACCCCGCGCCGCGTGCTGCTGGTCGACCTCGACCCGCAGGGCAATGCCACCATGGCCTCCGGCGTGGACAAGCGCGAGCTGGAAGCCTCGATGTGCGAGGTGCTGCTGGGCGAGAGCAGCGCCGCGGCGGCCATCGTGCCGACGCAGGAAGGCTATGACCTGCTGCCCACCAACATCGATCTTACGGCGGCCGAGATCCGCCTGATGGACGCGCCGCAGCGCGAGCAGCGGCTGAAGAACGCCCTCGCCGAGGTGCGCGGCCGCTACGACTACGTGCTGGTCGACTGCCCGCCCTCGCTCTCCCTGCTCACCCTGAACGCCCTGGCGGCCGCCGATGGCGTGATCGTGCCGATGCAGTGCGAGTACTTCGCGCTGGAGGGCCTCTCGGCCCTGCTCGAGACCATCGAGGCCCTGAAGCAGACGCTCAACCCGGCGCTCGAGATCGCCGGCATCGTCCGCACCATGTACGACGTGCGCAACAACCTCGCCAGCGCGGTGTCGAACGAGCTCACCCAGCACTTCGGCGACAAGGTCTTCCGCTCCATCGTGCCGCGCAACGTGCGGCTGGCCGAGGCGCCCTCGCACGGCCGCAGCATCATCGGCTACGACCGTTCCTCGCGGGGCGGCATCGCCTACCTCGGCCTTGCCGGCGAGATCGTCCGCGGCGAGAAGAAACTGGCGAAGGAGGGGGCGCGATGAGCGGCAAGACGCGCGGCCTGGGCCGCGGCCTCGATGCCCTGCTGGGCACCGGCAACAAGGGGGCGAAGATCGAGGAGCCGGCCCCCGGCGATGTGCTGAAGACCCTGCCCATCGACCAGCTGCAGGCCGGTAAGTACCAGCCGCGCCAGCACTTCGACGGCGCCGCCCTCGACGAGCTGGCCGAGTCGATCAAGGCGCAGGGCGTGATCCAGCCCATCCTGGTGCGTGCCATCGCCAAGGACCGCTACGAGATCATTGCCGGCGAACGCCGCTGGCGTGCCGCCTCCCGTGCCGGCCTCGCCGAGGTACCGGTGGTGCTGCGCAAGGTCGACGACCGCGCGGTGATCGCCATGGCCCTGATCGAGAACATCCAGCGCGAGGACCTGAACCCGCTGGAGGAGGCACAGGCCCTGGCGCGGCTGATCGACGAGTTCGCGCTCACCCACCAGCAGGCCGCCGAGGCCGTGGGGCGCTCGCGCGCCGCGGTCTCCAACCTACTGCGGCTGATGGAGCTGCCCGAGCCGGTGCGCACCCTGCTGGAGAACCGCCAGCTGGAGATGGGCCATGCCCGCGCCCTGCTCACCCTGGCGCCGCAGGCCGCGGTGGCCCTGGCCCAGCAGGCCGCGGCCGAGGGCTGGTCGGTACGCGAGGTGGAACGCCGGGCGCAGGAACTGGCCGCCGGCAAGCTGCCCGTCACGCCCGTGGCGGCGAAGCCCGCCCGGGCCCGCGACGCCGACGTGGCGCGGCTGGAGCGCGAGCTTGGCGAGCTGCTCGGCACCCGGGTGGAAATCCAGGCCGGACGCGGCGGCAAGGGCAAGCTGGTGCTGCACTACCACGGCCATGACACCCTCGATGGCCTGCTCGAGCGCCTGCGCGGCCCATCCGCGCACTGATCCATCCATCTTCACTCAACCACGCCCGCGCCAGGCCGCGCGCCGTCCCGAGTCCACGCCTCATGCTCCCCGCGCTTTCCGTCGTCGTGCCCGCCTTCAACGAAGAGGGCAATGTCGGCCGCCTGGTCGACGAGATCGCCACCGTGCTGCGCGGCCGCCTGCCCTTCGAGATGGTGTTCGTCGATGACGCCTCGAAGGACGGCACCCTGGCCGAGCTGCGCGAGGCGCAGCGCCGCCACCCGGAGCTGCGCGTGCTCTCGCACCGGCAGCAGGGCGGCCAGAGCCTGGCCCTGCGCACCGGGGTGAAGGCCGCCCGCGCGCCCTGGGTGGCCACCCTGGACGGCGACGGCCAGAACGATCCCGCCGACATCCCGAAACTGCTCGCCGAACGCGAGCGTGCCGCCGCCGACGTGAAATGCCTCGCCGGCTGGCGCACCACCCGCCGCGACGATGCCGGCAAGCGCATCAGCTCGAAGATCGCCAATGCCGTGCGCTCGCGCCTGCTGCGCGATGCCACCCCGGACACCGGCTGCGGGCTCAAGCTGTTCGAGCGCGAGGCCTTCCTCGAGCTGCCCTGGTTCGACCACATGCACCGCTACATTCCGGCGCTGATGCAACGCGCCGGCTGGAAGACCGTGAGCGTGCCGGTGAACCACCGCCCGCGTGGCGCCGGCGCCTCGAAGTACACCAATCTCGGGCGCCTGCTGGTGGCCTTCGCCGACCTGCGCGGCGTGGCCTGGCTGATCCGCCGCAACCGCAGAAGCCCCGTGGTCGAGTACCCGCGGGAGGACTGATCCGATGATGAACCAGGAGATCGTCTGGCTCGGCTTCACCGGCCTGCACGTCACGCCCTGGAAGCTGATCGGCTACACCGGCGCGCTGCTGTTCGGCGGCCGCTGGCTGGTGCAGTTCATCGCCAGCCGCCGCGCCGGCCGGCCGGTGATTCCGCGCCTGTTCTGGTACATGAGCATCCTCGGCAGCTTCATGACCCTGAGCTACTTCCTGTTCTCGGCCAAGCAGGACTCGGTGGGCGTGCTGCAGAACCTGTTCCCCGCCTTCACCGCCTGCTACAGCCTCTGGCTCGACATCCGCCACCGCGGCTGGCACCGCGACCGCGCCGGGCATGGCGAGGCGCCGCCCACCCCCGGGCCGCGCGACGGAAAAGCCTAGACGAAGCCGCCGGCCAGCCGGCCCGTCCGCCCCGGTGCCATTCGCGGTGATGCGCCCTCACCGCGGCCGCATCCAGGGCGCCATCCGCGGCAGGGTGTCGTCACGCCGCAGGTAATGGTGGAGCAGCGCCGCCAGCACGTGCACGCCGATCAGCAGGTAGCCGAGGCTGGCCCCGGCCTCGTGCCACTCCTCGAGTGCATGGGCGAGCGCGGGTGAAGGGGCCACCAGCGGCGGCACGACGAGTCCCCAGAACCGGATCGTCGCCCCTTCCGCGCTCAGCAGCAGCCAGCCCAGCAGGGGCATGACGAGCAGGAAGCCGTAGAGGGCGAGGTGCCCGGCCGCCGCCGAGAGCCGCATCCACAGGGCGGGGGCTGGGGTGATCGGCGGGACCGGCGCGCGCAGCCGCACCAGGACCCGCACGGCGAGCAGCAGGAGCAGGCTGAGCCCGGCAGAGACATGCAGGGCCTTGGCGAAGCTGCGCTCGGCGCTGCCGCGCGGCAGGAAGCCACGCAGCTCCATGGCGAGGTAGACGACGAGCAGGAGGACGGCCATGCCCCAGTGCAGGGCGACCAGGCTGCGGGAGAAGCGGTTCGGGGCGGACATGGGCCCTCCTCGGGCGGCGTGACGGGAACCACGGTTCCCGACCTTCCGCGATACGGATTTGGGCGAGCTCAAGGCAAATGTGAAAACATTTCAACATCCGATCATTTCCGGCAGCCCCCCATGCCCCGCCCGTTCCTGACCGCCGCCCTGCTCGGCCTCGCCGCCCTCTCTCCCGCCCTGGCCACGACGACCCGCAACTTCAGCCCCGCCCTCGCGCCGGTGCTGGAGAACAGCCGCGACTACGTGCGCGTCGACGAACTGCCGGCAAAGTCGCTGGGGAAATCGATCACCGACGCCGGCTGCAATCCCTGCTGGGGCCAGGTGGTGCGCTACACCACCTTCAGCACCCCGCAGCAGACCTATGAGGCCCGGCGTTACGACGGCAAGGAGGTGGTGCTGCTGGTGCCGGTCGACCATCCGCGTGCGGCGCGCGCCACCCCCGAGCGCATCCGCACCCTGGTCGACCAGTACGACCTGCTCTATGCGGTATACGAGGAACTGCTGGGCTGGCGCCCCAACCGCAGCCGCGACCCGCTGGGCAGGCAGATCGCCGCCATCCTGCCCAATGACCGCAGCGACTGGTACGGCCTGGCCTTCGTGCCGGGCGACAGCGCCGAGTACGTGAATGCCGTGCTCGACGAGCCAATGCCCGACGACGACCTGATCGGCAACGTCTGGGTGCACGAGCTGGCGCACAACTTCGACCCGATCGGCCACTGGGACTACGGCCCCGACCCGGCGCACGACTGGACCACTTTCATGCAGGTCTGGACGGCGCGGCGGATGGCACGCATGGACGACAACGGCCGCAGCCGCTGGGACCGCTCCGAAGCCAGCCAGACCACCCAGCGCTGGGCCAACTGGTTTGCCAACCCGGCGCTGACCTGGCAGCGCTGCGCGGTGGAGAACCCGCGGCCGCAGGACTGCCGGGACGAGGTGAACACCCTCACCGGCGTGCTGATGGCCACACTGGCGCGGCACGTGGACGATCCGGCCACCATCCGGCAGTGGCTGCGCACGGTGCGCACCGACCCCACCCGGCCGAGCGGCGCCGAGGCGCGCAGCGACTACCTCTTGCGCACCCTGGCCGACGCCACCCGCACCGATACCCGCTGCGCGGCCGACCATTTCCGCTGGTACCGCGGTCCCGGCCTCGATGCCGCCGGGCAGTACCCCACGCCCTTCCCGGGCTGCCGCGACGGCGACGGCGACGGATTCCGCCGCTTCGACGACTGCGAGGATACCCGCGCCGACGTACGGCCCGGAGCGCCGGAACTCGCCGATGGCCGCGACAACGACTGCAACGGAATCGTCGACGAGCGCCTGGTGCGCGAAGCGGATTTCGGCGGCGACTTCTCCAACAACGGCTTCGCCGGCACCCCGATCGGTCGCCAGCCGGTGGCAGTGGAAGGGGCCATGCCCACCACCAGCGACCAGGACGCGATCCGCTTCGACAACCCGCTGCCGGTGGGGCGGGCGCAGGTGCGGCTCTGCGCCACCGGCGACCGCATGCGCCTGGCCGGCCTCGCCATCGACAACGTGCTCTGGGCGCCGCTCGCCACTGCCGAGCCGGGGCGCTGCGCCAGCCTGGGCAGCAATGACCGCGCCTACCGCGGCTTCCGCGTGGAGCGCACCGGTACCACCTCGGGCAGTGCCTCGTGGCGGCTCGAGATCGGCGAAGCTGCCGAGGGCTGGCCGCGCCCGCGCCCGGTCACCCTTACCGCAGCCGGCGACAATGGCGTGCGTGCCGTGGTCGATGCCGCCCGCGTGCCCGGCGGCACGGCGGGGGTGGAGCTGCGCTGGACCGGCAGCGGTGCCGGCGTGCTGAAGGCCCTGCCGCTCAGCAATCCCGACAGCCTGGTCGCCCCGCCCCTGCCTGCCGCCCTGATGGACCGCAGCAGCACGGAGCGCCTGCAACTGCGCGCCCAGCTGTTCCGCAACGGCCTGCCGGTCGAGGCCCCCACCCGGCCCTTCAGCGTCAACACGGAGGGCTTCGCTCTCTCCCCCGGGGTGACCGTGGCGGCGCGCCTGCGCCCAGGCAGCAGCGAGGAGCGCTGGTACATCGACGTGCCGCCCGGCACCACCCGGCTCAGCATCACCACGAGCAGCGCCCAGAACATCGATCTTTATGCGGCGCGCATCGCCGCGCCGCAGCCGGCCGCCGCCCCGCCGCTGATCGCCGCCGCACCCGCGCGCAGCGAGGCGAATGCCCGGGCCACCACGGCCTCGGGCAACGAGACCCTGGTGGTGAACGCCCCCGCGCCGGGCCGCTGGTACCTCACGCCCGTGCACGCCGGCAGCGGCAGCGAGGCTGCCTACACCCTGCGCGCCAGCCTCGAGGGCACGATCGTCCCGCCGCGCCCCGGCAGCTACTTCAATCCCGGCCGGCCCGGCCACGGCCTGTTCGTGCACCCTGCCGGCGACGACTGGGCCGCGCTCTGGTACGCCTACGACGATGCCGGCCAGCCCACCTGGTACTACCTGCAGGGTCCGGCGCCGGGGGCCACGGCCCACTGGAACGGCACGCTCTACCGCGCCCGCTGGGATGGGCTCGCCGCCCAGCTGCATCCGGTAGGCAATGCCGTGCTCAGCCCCGATGGCCCGGACGGCCTGACCTTCAGCTACAACCTCGACGGGCTCGCCGGCAGTGAGGCCTTCCGCCCCCTCGGCCGGGGCTGCCCGCCGATCGGTGGCGGTGCGCCGGTGAACGCCAGCCAGCATTACTTCGATCCTGCGCGCGCCGGCAGCGGCTATAGCGTGCAGCTCATGAGCAGCCCCGCGGCCTACGAGTTCTATGCCGCCTTCGTCTACGACGCCCAGGGCCAACCGCGCTTCGTGGTCGCCGAACGCACTGGCGCGGGGGCCCGCGACGAGGCCGTGCCGCTGGAGCAGATCCGCGGCTTCTGCCCGCTCTGCGTCCACAGCCCGGTGGTACGGCGCTCGGCCGGCAGCCTGCGCCGTACCTACTCGGCTGCCGGCGTGCTGGAGACGATCCAGTTGCAGGCCAGCTTCAGCGACGGCCTGACAGGCAGCTGGACCGTGACGGATGCGGTGCGCATGCTCGATCCCCGGAACCGCCCGCAGGGCTGCCAGCCCTGAGCCCTGCCGCGGGCTTCAGGTCCAATCCACCACCCCGAAGGCATCGAGCAGCTCGTCGCAGACCACCGCCCACTCGTTCGCCACCGCGCTGTTGGCCACCGGCGCGCGCCATACCGGGCGCCGCGCCGCCAGCGCATCGGCCACGGCGATGGAGCGGCGCAGCCAGGGCGTGCGCACCGCGAACTGCTGCGAGAGCCGGGCCGCGGTCTGCGCATGCTGGCGGGCCCGCGGGTTCAGGGCGTTGATGACGAACTCGGCCGGGGCGAGGCCCGGGTTCATGTGCTCGCCGATCGACACCGCCTCGGCGAGCAAGGACGAAACGCCGTCGACGGCGTAGGCCTCGGGCTGCAGCGGCACCACGAGGCGCTGCGAGGCGGCGAGCGCGGCGGTGAGGCGCAGGCCGATCGCCGGCGCGGTGTCGATGACGATGAAGCCGAAGGCCCTGGACAGGGACTTCAGGTGCCCGATGGCATTGAAGGCCTGCGAGAGCTGGCCGCGATCGGTGGCATTGAGTGCCGGCGAGGCCGGCAGCACGGCGATGTTCGCCTCGAAGCCGGCCATCGGCACCGGCTCGCCCTCGGCGCCGAACAGACGCTCCGCGCCATCCGCCTTCAGCGCCCGCCCGCGGTCGGCCAGCGTGCCGGTGAGGTTGCCCTGGGCGTCGAGGTCCACCGCGAGCACCTTGTTGCCCCGTTCCGCGGCCCGGAAGGCGAGGTGCGCGGCCAGCGAGGTCTTGCCCACGCCGCCCTTGTGGTTGGCCACCGTCACGATCATGCGCTCCTCCTTACCCACCGGACCAGGAGCGCAGTGTCGGTGCCGGCCGGGAGCGAGGCAACCGGCCCCGGGCTCCGTACACTGTCGCCCCGCCCCTGCTCCGGTGATGCCATGGCCATCCGCCCCTTCCGCGACACCTTCCCCGTACTCGGCCAGCGCTGCTACGTCGACGAGGCGGCACAGCTGATCGGCGACGTGGTGCTGGGCGACGATGCCTCGCTCTGGCCCGGCGTGGTGGTGCGCGGCGATGTCAACCACATCCGCATCGGTGCCCGCACCAATGTGCAGGACGGCACGGTCATCCACGTGACCCACGAGGGCCCCTATACCCGTCCGGGCGGTTTCCCCACCCTGATCGGCGATGACGTGACCATCGGCCATGCGGCCTGCATCCATGCCTGCACCATCGAGGATGCCTGCCTGATCGGCATGAAGGCCCTGGTGCTCGACGGCGCGGTGGTGCGCCGGCACGGCTTCGTCGGCGCCGGCGCGGTGGTGCCGCCGGGCAAGGTGGTGGAAAGCGGCGAACTGTGGCTCGGCAATCCGGCGAAGCCGGTGCGGCGCTTGAGCGACCGCGAGATCGAGCAGCTCTACTACTCGGCGAAGCACTACGTGCGGCTCAAAGACCAGTACCTCGGCCTGCCGCCGGGCTGAACGGCCCGGGCTCAGCCAGCCGCGGTCAGCCGCTCCCAGGCCGCGAGCGTGGCGAGCGCCTCGGCCCGGCCACTACCGCACATCGCCGGCTCGGGCTTCAGCGAGCGGCAGACCGCCGGGCGCGCCGGGTCGCCGAAGAGCCGGCAGCGGTTCCCGGCATCCAGCTGCACGCAGCGCACCCCGGCCGGCTTGCCGCCGGGCATGCCGGGAATCGGCGAGCTGATCGACGGCGCGATGCAGCAGGCCCCGCAGCCCGCCCGGCAGTCCATCGGCGCGGCCTACTCGGCGCTGTGCAGGGCCGGCCCCCGGGCACGCAGCTCGGCATAGACCGGGTCGGTGTCGGGGCGCTGGCCATGCCAGAGGCGGAAGGCCTCGGCGGCCTGCTCCACCAGCATGCCGAGGCCGTCCAGCACGGTCTCGCAGCCCTGCGCCCGGGCCCAGCTCAGGAAGGCGATGGCCGCCTCGCCGTAGCTCAGGTCCACCGCCAGGGTGCGCGCCGAGACCAGGCTGGAGGGCAGATCCATGCGGTCGCTGCCGCGGCCGGCCGAGGTGGCGTTCACCACCATGTCGAAGACGCCGAGTTCCGGCAGGTCCTTCCAGTAGCGGGTATGCACCCGCCCCGGCTCGCCGAGCCGGTCGGAGAGCGCATCGGCGCGCTCCGGCGTGCGGTTGACGATCCACAGGCTGTCGATGCCGGCATCCAGCAGGGCCGGGGCCACGCCATGCGCGGCGCCGCCGGCGCCCAGCAGCAGCACCTTGCGCGCCCGCAGGTCGAGGCGGTGGCGCTCGGTGAGGTCGTGCACGAGGCCGGTGCCGTCGGTGTTGTCGCCATGCCAGCCGCCGGCGCCGCGGATCAGGGTGTTCACCGCCCCGCAGCGCCGCGCCCGCGCCGAGAGCGTGGCGCAGAGCGCCCGCGCCGCCGCCTTGTGCGGCAGGGTGATGTTGAGCCCCTCGCCGCCCTCGCGCTCGAAGGCCGCCACCGCCGCCGCGAAGCCCTCGGGCGGCACGTCGATCAGCTCGTAGCGCAGGGGAATGCCGCACTGCTCGCCAAAGGCGGCATGGATGCGCGGCGAGAGCGAATGGGCGACGGGATGGCCGATCAGGGCATAGCGGGCGGTCATGGGCGCTCTCCTTCTCAGGCGTGGGCCTCGCGCAGCCAGCGCGCGGCGTCGAGGGCGAAGTAGGTGAGGATGCCGTCGGCCCCGGCGCGCTTGAAGGCGAGCAGGGATTCGAGCACACAGGCGCGCTCGTCGAGCCAGCCGTTCATCGCCGCCGCCTTCAGCATGGCGTACTCGCCGCTCACCTGGTAGGCGAAGGTGGGGGCGCCGAAGCGCTCCTTCACCCGGCGCACGATGTCGAGGTAGGGCAGGCCGGGCTTCACCATCACCATGTCGGCGCCCTCCTCGAGGTCCAGCGCCACTTCGCGCAGGGCCTCGTCGGTATTGGCCGGGTCCATCTGGTAGGTGTGCTTGCCGCCCTTGCCGAGGTTGGCGGCCGAGCCCACGGCATCGCGGAAGGGGCCGTAGAAGCTGCTGGCGTACTTGGCGCTGTAGGCGAGGATGCGGGTGTTGACATGGCCGGCGGCCTCCAGCGCATCGCGCAGGGCGCCCACCCGGCCGTCCATCATGTCGGAAGGGGCCACCACGTCGGCCCCGGCCTCGGCATGCGAGAGCGCCTGGCGCACCAGGGCCTCGACGGTGGCGTCGTTGGCCACATACCCCGAGGCATCGAGCAGGCCGTCCTGGCCATGGGTGGTGAAGGGGTCCAGCGCCACGTCGGTGATGACGCCAAGCTCCGGGAAGCGCGCCTTCAGCGCCCGCACTGCGCGCTGGGCCAGCCCGTCCGGATTCCAGGCCTCACGGGCATCCTCGCTCTTCGCCTCCGGCGGCGTCACTGGGAACAGGGCCAGTGCCGGGATGCCGAGCGCCTGCGCCTCGCCGGCCACCTCGAGCAGCGCCTCGATCGACAGCCGCTCCACGCCCGGCATCGAGGGCACCGGGGCCCGGCCCGGTTGCCCGTGGACGAAGACGGGGTAGATGAAGTCCTCCGGCGCCAGCCGGTGCTCGCGTACCAGACGGCGGGAGAAGGCGTCGCGACGCAGGCGGCGGGGGCGGTGGCGGAGCTGGGTCATGGGTGGATGGTGAGCGGTCTTCGGGAGCCGGAATGTTACGCCCGCCACGCTCTTCGCCGCTCTTCGACGGGCATCACGCTTCTGCCTGCGCAGGCTCTTGACGCAGGGCTACACTCGGGCGGATGGACGCCCCTCCGCCCGCCCCCGGCAGGATGCCGCCAAACCCGCCCACGCCGGACCCGCTCGTCGCCCTGCGGGAGGAGAACGCGCGGCTACAGGCCGAGCTGGAACGCCACTCGCGGGCGCTGCGCGTGCAAGAGGCGCTGTTCGCCATTTCCGAGGTGGCGAACTCCGGTCGCCCCACCCGCGAGGTGCTCTCCGAGCTGCACCGCATCGTCGGCACCCTGATGTATGCCGAGAACTTCTTCATCACCCGCTGGAATCCGGCCGGGCGCCGGCTACGCTTCGTCTACTTTGCCGACAGCGCCGCCCCGGACAGCATCGAGACCGGGGTCGAGTTCGAGGAGGCCGAGCTGCCGGGCAGCCTCACCCTCGAAGTGATCCGCCGCGGCCGGCCGCTGCGCGGCCCCTCGCGGGCGCTGGCCCGATCCCTCGGGATCGAGGCTACCGCCGGACCGGAGAGCCACGATTGGCTCGGCGTGCCGATCTCCGGGCCGGACGGCCCGAGCGGCGCGGTGGTGGTACAGAGCTACGATCCGGCAATCGGTTACGGGCCGGAGGAAGAGCAGCTGCTGGTGTACGTGGCCGAGCACATCGGCACCGCCCTGGAGCGCCACGAGGGCAAGCGGGCGCTGGAGGAGCGGGTGCAGCAGCGCACCGAGGCCCTGCGCGCCGAGGTGCTGGAGCGCCAGCGCGCCGAGCGCCTGCAGGCCGCGCTCTACCGCATCACCGCTCTCGCGAGCCGACACGAGCGCGAGGAGGACGAGCCGCGCTTCTATGCCGAGGTGCATGGCATCGTCGGCGAGCTGATCGACGCCCGCAATTTCTACATCGCGCTATGGGACGAGGAGCGCGACGAGATCAGCTTTCCTTACTCGGTGGACGAGAAGAACCCGGCGCGCCCCCCGCGCCATGCCGGCCGGGGGCTCACCGAGCACGTCATCCATACCGGTGAGCCCCTCCTGGTGAGCGATGCCACCGCCCGCGGCCTGCAGGCTGCGGGGGTGATCCAGCGCAGCGGTACGCCGGCGATGTGGTGGATGGGCGCGCCGATGAAGATCGACGACCAGCCGGTGGGCGTGATCGCGGTGCAGAGCTACCGCCACGACGTCGGCTATACCCCGCGCGACCTCGAGCTGCTGGGCTTCGTCGCCACCCACATTGCCACCGCCATCGGCCGCCGGCGCGCCGCCCTGGCCCTGCGCACCGCCTATCTCGAGCTGGAGCGCCGGGTGGCCGAACGCACCCGCGAGCTGGCGCTCGCCAACGAGAGCCTGCGCCAGCAGATCAGCGCCCGTGAAGGCGTGGAGCGGCAGCTCAAGCACCAGGCCCTGCACGACAGCCTGACCGGGCTGCCGAACCGGCAGTACCTGCTCGACCGTCTGGTGGCGGCGATGTCGCAGCATGCCGCGCAGCCCGAACGCCTGTTCGCGGTGCTATTCCTCGACCTCGACCGCTTCAAGGTCATCAACGATTCGGAAGGCCATCTGGTGGGCGATGCCCTGCTGCGCGAAGCGGCGCGGCGCATCGGCGAGTGCGTGCGCAGCCCCGACACCCTGGCCCGCCTCGGCGGCGACGAGTTCGCCGTGCTGCTGGAGCGCATCCGCAACATCGAGGACGCGATCCATGTCGCCGAACGCATCATGCAGGTGCTGGACCGCCCCTTCTTCGTCGAGGGCCGCGAGCTGCACAGCTCGGCCAGCGTGGGCATCGCCATGGTGCAGCCGCACTATCACTCGGCCGAGGAGATCCTGCGCGATGCCGACGCCGCGATGTACCGGGCCAAGGCCGATGGCCGCAAGCGCTTCGCCCTGTTCGACGAGAACCTGCGGCAGGTGGCGCAGCAGCGCCTGGAGCTGGAACGCGAGCTGCGGCACGGCCTTGTAGACGCCCAGTTCATTCCCTACTACCAGCCGATCGTCAGCCTCGGCAATGGCGCCGTGCTCGGCTACGAGACCCTGCTGCGCTGGCGCCGCGCCGATGGCGAGGTACTGGCGCCGGGCGCCTTCCTCGGCCTTGCCGAGGAAACCGGCCTGATCGAGGAGATCGACTGGCGCATGTATGCCTGCGCCCTCCACGACCTGACCCGCATCGTCCCCCGCCATGCCTATGTCACGGTGAACCTCTCGCCACGGCATCTACTGGCCCCCGACTTCGCCGGGCGCTTCCTCGAGCTCGTCGAGGCCCAGCGCGCGCTGCCCTCGCGGATCTGCGTGGAGGTGACGGAGGGCGCGCTGATCGACCGCAAGGACGTGGCCCGGGCGGCCTTGGAAACCCTGCACCGGGCAGGCGTGCGGATCGTGCTCGACGATTTCGGCACCGGCTACTCGGCGCTCTCCTACCTGCAGCACTTCCCGCTGCACGGGCTGAAGATCGACCGCAGCTTCGCCTCAACCTTGGAGGGCGGGGGCCGGGGCGGCTCGCGCCCGATCATCCGCGCCATCGTCGCCATGGCGAACTCGCTCGAGCTCGAGGTGGTGGGCGAGGGCATCGAGACCGAGGAACAGCGCCAGGCCCTCTGGACCCTCGGCGTGCGCCAGGGCCAGGGCTACCACTTCGGCCGCCCGGCACCGCTCGAGCACTGGCTGGCGCAATCCACCGCGGACGCCACCTGAGCACGGCGGCCGCCGGCATCCGCACGGCGCAGGCCCTCAGCCCGCCGGCGGGGGCGGAAAAGGCGAAGCCTCGCCCGCCGTTGCGGCGGACGGGGCTTCGGAGCGGGGAATCACTCGAGATCGAAGCGGTCGTTCTCCATCACCTTGACCCAGGCGGCCACGAAGTCGTCGACGAACTTCCGCTCGGCGCCGGCCTCGGCATAGACCTCGGCAATGGCCCGCAGCTGCGAGTTCGAGCCAAAGACGAGATCCACCAGGGTGCCGGTCCACTTCAGCGCGCCAGTCTTGCGGTCATGGCCCTCCAGCACGTTCGGGTTGGCCGCCGAGCGCGTCCACTTCGTCGACATGTCGAGCAGGTTGACGAAGAAGTCGTTGGAGAGCGTGCCCGGACGGTGGGTGAACACGCCGTGCTTCGAGTCGCGGTAGGTGGCGCCGAGGGCGCGCAGGCCGCCCACCAGCACCGTCATCTGCGGCGCAGTGAGGCCGAGCAAATGCGCCTTGTCGATCAGCCACTCCGGACCATCGGCCTCGGTCTCCTTGCTGGCGTAGTTGCGGAAGCCGTCGGCCTTGGGTTCCAGCCACTGGAAGGAATCGATCTCGGTCTGCTCCTGGCTGGCATCGGTGCGGCCCGGACGGAAGGGCACGCTGATGTCGAAGCCGCCCTTCTTCGCCGCCGCCTCGATGGCGGCCCCGCCCGCCAGCACGATGAGATCGGCCAGCGAGATCTTCTTGCCGCCCGCGGCCGTGGCGTTGAAGTCCTTCTGGATGCCCTCCAGCACGCCCAGCACCGTCGAGAGCTCGGCCGGATCATTGGCCTCCCACTGGCGCTGCGGCTCGAGGCGGATGCGCGCGCCGTTGGCGCCACCCCGGAAATCGGTGCCGCGGAAGATCGAGGCAGACGCCCAGGCCACCCGCACCAGCTGGGCGGTGGAGAGGCCGGAGGCCAGCACCTTCGCCTTCAGCGCGGCGATGTCGTTCGCGTCCACCAGCGGGTGGTCCACGGCCGGCACCGGGTCCTGCCAGATCAGGTCTTCCTTCGGCACCAGCTTGCCGAGGTAGCGGCTCTTCGGCCCCATGTCGCGGTGGGTGAGCTTGTACCAGGCCTTGGCGAAGGCGTCGGCAAACTCGTCCGGGTTGGCGAGGAAGTGCCGGGCGATCTTCTCGTAGGCCGGGTCGAAGCGCAGGGCGAGGTCGGCCGTGGTCATCATCGGCTGGTGGAACTTGGTCGGATCGTGCGCATCGACCACGGTGCCGGCGCCGTCGTTGCCCTTGGGCTTCCACTGGTGCGCACCGGCCGGGCTCTTGGTCAGCTCCCACTCGTACTTGAAGAGGGTTTCGAGATAGCCCATGTCCCAGGTGGTGGGATTCGGCTTCCAGGCACCCTCGATGCCGCTGGTGGTGGTGTGCGGACCCTTGCCGCTGCCGAACTTGTTGATCCAGCCCAGGCCCTGCTCGGCGATGTCGGCGCCCTCCGGCTCCGGGCCCACCAGGGCGGCATCGCCCGCGCCATGCGCCTTGCCGAAGGTATGGCCGCCGGCCACCAGGGCCACGGTCTCGTAGTCGTTCATGGCCATCCGCCCGAAGGTGACACGGATGTCGTGCGCCGAGGCGAGCGGATCGGGCTTGCCGTCGGGGCCTTCCGGATTCACGTAGATCAGGCCCATCTGCACCGCCGCCAGCGGGTTGGCGAGATCGCGCTTGCCGCTGTAGCGGCTGTTCGGCTTGTCGCTGGTGGCGAGCCACTCGCTTTCCGGGCCCCAGTTGATGTCGCCCTCCGGCTCCCAGATGTCAGGGCGACCGCCACCGAAGCCGAAGGTCTTGAAGCCCATGGTCTCCATCGCCACGTTGCCGGCGAGGATCAGCAGATCGGCCCACGAAAGCTTCTCGCCGTACTTCTGCTTGATCGGCCAGAGCAGGCGGCGGGCTTTGTCGAGATTGCCGTTGTCGGGCCAGGAATTCAGCGGGGCGAAGCGCTGGGCGCCGGTGCCGCCGCCGCCGCGGCCGTCCTGCACCCGGTAGGTACCGGCGGCATGCCAGGTCATACGGATGAACAGCGGGCCGTAGTGCCCGTAGTCGGCCGGCCACCAGTCTTGCGAGTCGGTCATCAGCTTCTTCAGGTCCTCGACCACGGCATCGAGGTCGAGGGTCTTGAAGGCCTCGCGGTAGTTGAAGGCACCGCGCGGGTTCGACTTGGTGTCGTGCTGGTGGAGGATCTTGAGGTTCAGCTGGTTCGGCCACCAGTCACTGTTCGAGGGACCGCCGGCCTTGGTGTGGGCCGGGGCACTGGCGTGGAAGGGGCATTTCGCTTCGACGGACATGGGGGCTCTCCTCTTGCGATGAGCTTGGGGGCATGCGGCCGGACTGCCGCAGGCCCCCTACCGTACGCCCGTCATGTTGCAGGGGGAAATGGATTGTTCTTCTCGATTCAATAGCCGGAGACTATCGAAGCCCCCCCCCCTCACCGGCCTCTTACCCGCCACGCCTCCCTCACGGAGGGCTGCGGCTCGAAAGGGGCGCCACGGCGCCAGATTCAGGCGGCGTCGCGCAGCTCGCCGGGCCCGAGGGCGACGATGCGGTTGCGGCCCTCGTGCTTGGCCCGGTACAGGGCGCGGTCGGCGGCGGCCAGCAGGCCCTCCAGCCCGGCCTCCCCGGCGGCGAGCGTGGCCACGCCGAAGCTGGCGCTGATCCGCACCTCGCCGCCGCCGTCGAGCGGGATGGCAAGGCCGGCGATGGCGCGGCGGCAGGCCTCGGCATGCTCCAACGCCGCCTCGCGGCTGCAGCCCTCCAGCAGCACCGCGAACTCCTCGCCGCCGAGGCGGCCCACGGTGCGCCGCCGCGCCGCGGCCGGCAGGGTGCGGACGGCATCGCTCACGGCACGCAGCACCGCGTCGCCGTTGAGGTGGCCGTGCTCATCGTTGATGCGCTTGAAGTGGTCGAGATCGAAGCTGACCAGGGCGATGCCCTCGCCGCGCCTGGCGCCCCCCAGCAGGGCCTCGCCGACGAGGCGGGTGAAGTGGGCGCGGTTGGCGAAGCCGGTGAGGCGGTCGCTTTCCGAGAGGGCGCGGTAGCGCCGCTCGTCGCGGCGCAGCGACCAGGCCCAGGCCGCGGCCCCGGCCAGCAGGCCGAGCACCGAGAGCAGGGCGAGCAGGGTGTTGCGGGCCTCGGCCCGGGCCAGGCGGGCTTTCAGGATGGCGGCCTGATGGCGGGCCTCGGCCAGGCGGAAGGCCTGCTCGCGCTGCAGCATCTCGTGCTGCACCAGCTGCACGGCGCGGTCCTTGATCCGCGCCTCGTCGGCGAGCGCTCGCTCGGCCGTCACATAGGCCTGCAGATGCGAGAGGGCGGCGCGGTCGTCGCCACGCTGCCGGGCCACCTCGAACAGCACTTTCTCGGCCATCGCGGCCGACAGGCTGGTCGGCGCGTTCGCGGCCCGGGACAGAGCCGCACGGGCCTGGGCCTCGGCACGGGCGAGATCGCCCAGCGCCAGCAGGAGTTCGGCATCGAGGGCGTGGAGTTCGGCCGCGAGCAGGGGGTAGCCGACCGCATCGGCCACCGCGAGGCGCGCCTCGAGATGGCGCTGGGCTTCGTCGAGGCGGCCCAGGCGACGCAGATGGCGCGCCTCCAGCCCATCGATGAAGCCCTGCCAGACCCCGTTCTCCCCGGCAGCATCGCAGGTGCCCCGCAGCACACCGATGTCCGGCTCGCGCGCCACTTCCGCCAGTTCGTCGGCGCGCGCCTTGAGGTAGCCGGCGAGGCAGGCCTGGCGCGGAGACGGCTGCCCTTCCAGCACCCGCTCGGCGTAATGCCGGGTGAGCTCGGCCTTGCCCATCTCCTGGTAGAGGATCGCCGCGGTCACCCAGAGGCTGCGCAGCGCATCCCGCAACTCCGCGGGCGCCGCGTCGTACTCCAGCAGGAGGCGGTGCAGGCGGCGCAGCGCCTCCTCGAACTGGCGGATGTTGGACAGCATGTTGACGGCGAGACTGCCGGCGGCAAGGCGCAGCGCCGGTGCCTCCGCGCGATCCGACAGGGCCTGGGCCACCGCGGCCGCCTCGCCCGGCCGCCCCTCGAGGCTCAGGCGGTAGGCCCGAAGGAGCTGGAGTTCCTCGCGCTGGGCGCGGGTGACGGGAGGCGGTCGCGCCTCCAGCGACCGGACACCGGCAAGGAACACGGGCACGTCCTGCGTGCGCAGGGCGAGCAAACGCTCCATCTCGGCCTGCAGGGCCGGATCCGTGCCGTCCCCGGGCGCAGCGCTCCCCGCGCCGGGCGAGGCCAGCAGCAGGGCCAGCAGCAGGGCGGCCCGGCAGCGCATCGCTCAACGTCCGGGCGCGCGCTCCGGCGCCTCGTCGGGCGATTCCTCGTCCGGCGCGTCGTCGGGCAGGTCTTCCACCGGCCTCGGCTCGTCTTCCGGGGCATTCACCAGGCACCACAGCGGCGCCTGCACGCCGAAGGCCCGGGCGAGGGCGTGCGGATCGCGGGCCCGCAGGGCCTCACGGGCGGGCAGGTCGAGCGACGGATCGGCGAGCAGGGCGTCGAGGTCGGCGCCGGGCTGGCGGCCCAGGGTGTCGAGCAGGGCGATCAGCGGGTGCATGGCGCAGGCATCCCTATCCAGCCGGAGTGGCTGAACGGATGCTGACAGCAGGCTCCGCGCCATGCAAGGGCTCGGGCTCGAGCGGCCGCGCCGGGGGCAGCACGAGGGTGCTGTGCATGTGCAGCCGGGCGCCGGCGAGCCCTGCGAGCGGCAGGGTCTCGATGCGCGGCCGGCCGACCGGCAGGGTGGCGGCCTCGTAGACGATGGCCGGGTGCTCCGGGGGGTAGTCCCGGAGCAGGCGCTCCACCAGTTGCTGGCGCTGCGCCGCGCTGCTTTCGCGAACGGCATAGGTACGGTCGCCGGCCAGCCCGACCTGCCACAGCACCAGCCAGGCGCTGGTGTCGATCAGGCGCCGGTAGAACAGCAGCTGGCTTGCCTCGTAATGGGCGCAACCGACATGCCCGGGGTCGATGCCGAGATCGGCGTAGAGGCAGTCCGCGGCCGAGATGCCGGGTTCCATCACCGCCTCGAAGCCCTCGGCCCGGGCCCGGGCCACGGCCACGTGCGGCACCTGGGCGAACACCCCGGGATGGCCGTAGAAGGCCCCCGCCACGCGGCGCCCGGCCCGCAGCCCGGCCAGCAGGGTCTCCACCATCTCGCGGTAGGTGTGCTGGCGCGGCCTGCCCTCGGCGTACAGGCCCTGGAGGCTGCGGCTGTTCGGGTTGAGGGCCAGCGCCCAGGCCTCGACGAGGGGGTCGCTGGCCGCCACCCACACCACGTCGGCACCCTCCAGCCAGCCGCGGGCCCGCGGGGTGAGGTGGGCGCCGAGCATCATGCCAAGGCCTACGCAGGCGAGGTGCGGACGGGGCGGCGAGGGCGGGGCGGCGTCGGTCATGGCGCGGGTCGCGGGAGGCCGGCACGCAGCCTACCCGGCGGCCATGGCCTCCGGAGCCCGGCACTCCCAGCCGCAGGGCACCGCGACATCGGGCCGCGGCGGCACCGGCCGGAAGCCCAGGCGCCGCATCAGGGCCGCCATCGCCGCGTGCCCGGCGGCATGGTGGCAGGTCAGGGCGGCGAGGCCCACCGCCGCGAAGGCCCAGGGCCGCAGGGCGCCGATCGCGGCACTGGCCGCGCCGCGCCCCTGCCAGGCCGGGAAGAGCAGTACCCCGACCTCGCCCTCGTCGCCGGCCGCATAGGGCCGGAGCAGGAAGGGCGGGGCCGGCAGGGGCGGCGCATCGGGCATTGGCGTCAGCCTGCCATGCTGAACGGCCGGGCGGGGCCAACTTGTCCACAGCCCCGGCGGCTGGCATGATGCGCGGCTCCCTCGGGCTTCCGCGGCACGTCCGCCGGACCCGCCCGCAGGGCGTTTTCCGTCCAGCCCTGCTTCGCCGGGGCCCGGCCCGCGGCCGGGGGACGGGCCGAAGCCACCCGGGCAACGGGGGGCACCCACGCAGCACCCAGGAGGGCCAGATGGGCCGCAAGTGTCAGCTGACCGGCAAGGGCGTGATGTCGGGCAACAATGTTTCCCACGCCAACAACAAGACCCGCCGCCGTTTCTCGGCGAACATCCATGAGCGCCGTTTCTGGGTGGCCAGCGAGAACCGCTGGGTGAAGCTGCGCATCTCGACGAACGCGCTGCGCACCATCGACAAGAACGGCATCGACGCCGTGCTCGCCGAGCTGCGTGCCTCGGGCGTCAAGGTCTAAGGGAGAACGCACATGGCCTCGAAGCGCGACAAGATCCGCCTGGTGTCCTCGGCCGGTACCGGCCACTTCTACACCACGGACAAGAACAAGAAGACGATGACCGGCAAGTTCGAGATCAAGAAGTACGATCCGACCATCCGCAAGCACGTCATCTACAAGGAAGCGAAGATCAAGTAAGCCGCGCGCTGCCTCGATCCGCTCTGCGAAAACCCGCCCGCGAGGGCGGGTTTTTTGTTTCCGGCGGCCATCGCACACTGGGGCCCCGCACCGTGCGACCCGCCCACCATGTCCGACACCCCGCCCGCCCCCGCGACCCTGCCCCTGCCCGCCGGTTTCGCCGAACGCGCCCACTACGACGCGGCCCGCCTCGCCGAGGCCCATGCCGCCGTGGCCCGCGACCCCGAAGGCTGGTGGCGCGGGCTTGCCGCGCGCCTCGACTGGCGCCGGCCGCCCACCCAGGTCAAGGACGTGAGCTTCGATGCCGCCGACTTCCGCATCCGCTGGTACGCCGACGGCCTGCTGAACGCGGCCGAGAACTGCCTCGACCGCCACCTCGCCACCCGCGGCGACAAGACGGCGCTCCTCTGGGAACCGGACGAGCCCGCCGAGGCCGCGCAGCGCATCAGCTACCGCGAGCTCCATGCCCGCACCTGCCGCCTCGCCCGGGTGCTGCAGAACCTCGGGGTGCGGCGCGGCGACCGGGTGACGATCTACCTGCCGATGATCCCGGAGGCCGTGGTGGCGATGCTGGCCTGCGCCCGCATCGGCGCCATCCACTCGGTGGTGTTCGCCGGCTTCGCCCCGCAGGCGGTGGCCGACCGCATCGCCGACTGCGGCGCAAAGCTGGTGATCACCGCCGACGAGGGCCGGCGCGGCGGCCGGCGCATCCCGCTGAAGGCGATGGTGGACGAGGCCCTGCGCCTGCCCGGCACCACCAGCGTGGAGACCGTGCTGGTGGTGCGCCATACCGGCGCCGCGGTGCCGATGCAGATGCCACGCGACCGCTGGCTGGAAGCGCTGCTGGAAGGCCAGCCCGCGGTGCACGAGGCCGAGGCCATGGGCGCCGAGGACCCGCTGTTCATCCTCTACACCTCGGGCTCCACCGGAAAACCGAAGGGCGTGCTGCATACCAGCGGTGGTTATCTCGCGTGGGCGAGCTGGACCTTCCACGCGGTGTTCGATCACCGCGAGGACGACGTGTACTTCTGCACCGCCGATATCGGCTGGATCACCGGCCACAGCTATCTTGTCTATGGCCCGCTCGCCAACGGCGCCACCTGCGTGCTGTTCGAGGGCGTGCCCACCTGGCCGGACGCCGGGCGGCTGTGGGACATCGTCGATCGCCACGGCGTCACCACGCTCTACACCGCGCCCACCGCCATCCGCGCCCTGATGCGCGAGGGCGAGGCCCCGGTGCGCGCCCGCTCGCGCCGCAGCCTGCGCCTGCTCGGCACGGTGGGCGAGCCGATCAACCCCGAGGCCTGGCGCTGGTACCACCGCGTGGTGGGCGAGGAACGCTGCCCGGTGGTGGACACCTGGTGGCAGACCGAGACCGGCGGCATCCTCATCGCCCCGCTGCCCGGCGCCGGGCCGATGAAACCCGGCTCGGCGACGAAGCCGCTGCCCGGCATCCGTGTTGCCCTGGTCGATGCCGAGGGCCGCGAGCTCGAGGGCGAGGCGAGCGGCAACCTGGTGCTGCTGGACTCCTGGCCGGGGCAGATGCGCGGCGTGTTCGGCGACCAGAAGCGCTTCATCGACACCTACTTCCGCACCTATCCCGGGCGCTACTTCACCGGCGATGGCGCCCGCCGCGATGCCGGGGGCGATCTGTGGATCACCGGGCGGGTGGACGACGTGATCAATGTCTCCGGCCACCGCATCGGCACCGCCGAGGTGGAGAGCGCGCTGGTAGCCCATCCGGCGGTGGCCGAGGCGGCGGTGGTGGGCTTCCCTCACCCGCTCAAGGGACAGGGCATCTATGCTTTCGTGACGCCGAAGGCCGGCATCAGCGCCGACGAGGCGCTGCTCGCCGCCCTGAAGCAGCAGGTGCGCCAGGCCATCGGCGCCATCGCCCAGCCCGACCACATCCAGTGGGCGCCCGGCCTGCCCAAGACCCGCAGCGGCAAGATCATGCGCCGCATCCTGCGCAAGATCGCCGAGGCCGGCCCCGAGCCGCCCAGCGCCGAGAGCCTGGGCGATACCAGCACCCTGGCCGACCCCGGCGTGGTGCAGCACCTGGTGGAACACCGGCGGCGCTGAGGTCAAGATCGCGCCATGCCCGCTGCGCGCTCCCCTCGCGGCCTGATCCTGCTGCTCCTGCTGGCGGCCACCGGCGGCGGCCTGCTGCTGTTCGGCTGGGCGCGGGCGCCGCATCCGCCGGACGTGCTGCGGATCGGCCTCGGCCCCTGGATCGGCTATGAGCCGCTGGTGCTGGCCCGCGAGACCGGGCAGCTGCCGCCCGGAGTGGAACTGGTGGAACTGGGCTCGACCACCGAAGTGCTGGAGGCCCTGCGCGAGGGCCGCATCGATGGCGCCGGCCTGACCCTCGACGAGAGCCTGCGGCTCGCCGACAGCGGCACCCCGCATGCCATCGTGGCGGTGCTCTCCGACTCGCGCGGCGGCGACGCCCTACTCGGCCGCCCGGGCACCGGCAGCCTCGCCGCCCTCGCCGGCCAGACCGTGCTGGTGGAGGACACCGCAGTGGGCCAGCTGGTGCTGGCCGCTGCCTTCGAGATCGCCGGCGTGCCGCTCTCCTCGGTGACGGTGCGGCGCGTGCAGTCCTCGCGCCTGCCGATCGCCTGGGCCCGCGGCGAGGCGGCCGGCGTGGTGGCCTTCGCCCCCATCCTGCAGACCCTCGAGGCGCAGGGCGCCGAGGTGCTGTTCTCCACCCGCGAGCACCCCGGCCTGGTGCTCGACGTGCTGGTGCTGCGCGAACCGGAGCGGCAGCCGCCAGGCCGGCTGAACGCCCTGATGGCGGCCTGGGATGCCGGCGTGGCCGGCCTTGCCCGCGCCGACGAGGCCACGGTGGCCATGCTGGCCCGCGGCATGGCCGTCTCTCCGGAGGAGTACCGGGCAGCACTCGCCCTGGTGGACCTGCACGACAGCCGCCGCGGCCGGGCCTGGCTGGAAGGGCACCCGGCACCGATCGAGGGGGTCGAGGACCGCATCGTCCGCCATCTCGGCCCCGGGGCCATCGGTCCTGCCCGCCCCAGGCGGTATCCCGTCGCCGCGGAGCCGCCCCGGTGATCCGCTGGTTCGCCCGCTGGCCGGCGCAGACGGTGCTGACCCTGGCCCTGGCCCTGCTGGCCCTGCTCACCGGCGCGGCGGCGCTCTGGGCGCACCGCGAATCGGCCCGGCGCGATGCCGTGGACGACACCCGCACCCTGCTCGCGGAGCTGGCCCAGATGCAGGCCGCCCGGCTCAGCGCTCTTGCCGGTCTGGACGAGGGCGTGGGCCTGCAGCGCCTGATCACCACGCTCGCCCTGCATCCAGCCGTGGAGGAGGCCTGGTGGGTGGATGCCGAGGGCCGGGTGCGCGGCAGCCTGTGGCGGCAGGACCTCGGCCAGCCGCTGGCGGCGGCACTCGCCCGCGCCGGGCTCGATCCTGCCGTGCTGGAGCGCCCGCCCGAGGCCCTGCCCCCCCGGCAGCTCGCTCCGCTGCCGGCGAGCCGCCCGCTGGACCTGCGCCCGGAACTGGGCGGACGCGGGCAGCTGCTGATCCTCGGCACGGCCCGCGGCGCCTTCACCGAGCGCCTGCACGATGCCTACCAGAACTTCGGCCTGGAACTGGTGCGCATCGGCCTGATCGCCGCGGGCCTGTGGTGGCTGCTCGGCGAACTGTGGGTGCGCCGCGGCCAGGCCCTGCGCGACTACGCCCGCCAGCTCAGGCTGCGCGAACTGCCGCCGCCTGCCGAACTCGCGGGCGGCGACGAGCTCGCCGCCGTGGCGCAGGTGCTGGGCGAGGTGGGCCATGCCTGGCACCGCGATGCCCGCCTGCTGCGGGCGCTGGGCGAATGCAGCCGGCTCGCCCTGCACCACCCGGAGGCCGATGCCCTGCTGCCCGCGGTCTGCGCCGTGCTGGTGGAGGAAGGCGGCTTCGCCGCGGCCGCGGCCTGGCGGCTGGAGGCCGGAGGGCGGCGCCTGCAGCGCCTCTGCCTGAAGGGCGAGGCCGCGCGCCTGCCCGGGCCGGAAGCGCTCGACCTCGACACCCCGGCAGACGCCACCCACCCGCTCGCCCTCGCCCTGCGCGAACGCCGGGCGGTGGCTGCCACGCTCGAAGGGCAGGACCTCGCCCTGCTGCCCATCGTTGGCCCGGAGCAGGGCTTCGGCCTGCTGGCGCTGGCCCCGCCGGTGGGGCGCCCGCTCCCGCCCGCCACCCTCGATGCCCTGGGCACGGTGGCCGCCGACCTCAGCCTCAGCCTCGGCCACCAGGAGAGCCTGCGCCGCGCCCACGAGGCCGACCGCCGGCTGGCGGCCGCCCTCACCGCCGCCCATCTCGCTGCCTGGGAGCAGGACCTCGCCGAGGGCCGCCTGCAGGCCAGCGAGCGCTGGTTCGCCATGCTCGGGCGCCCGCCGCAGCCGGCGGTGGCACGGACGGAATGGCAGTCCTGGGTGCACCACGAGGATCTCGCCCGGCTGCTCGAGGCCGAGGCCTGCATCACCCGTGGCGAACGCACACATTGCGAGGTCGATCTCCGGCTGCGCCATGCCGAAGGCCACTGGGTCTGGGTGCACCTGATCGGCAACGCTCTTGCGCGCGATGCCACGGGCCGGGCCCTGCGCATAGGCGGTGTGGTCATGGACATCAGTGCCCGGCGCGAAACCGAAGCCGCGCAGCGCCTAGCCAAGGCGATCGTCGACAACACCCGCGAGGGTATCCTGGTCTGCGATGCCGACGGCCGTATCCTCTCGGTGAACCCGGCTTTCGAACGGCTCACCGGCTATGCCGCCAGCGAGGTGCTGGGCCGCAAACCCTCGGTGCTGTCCTCCGGCCTGCACGACGAGGCCTTCTACGCCGCGATGTGGGACGCGCTGCTCCGCCACGGCCGCTGGGAGGGCGAGATCTGGAACCGCCGCCGCAACGGCGAGCTCTACCCGGAGCACCTCTCGATCATCCGCGTCCCCGAGGGCGAGCCTTCCGGCGCCTGCTACGTCGGCCAGTTCACCGACATGAGCGAGCGCCAGGCCATCCTGAAACGCCTCGACCTGCTGAGCCGCACCGACCCGCTCACCGGCCTGCCCAACCGCCGCAGCTTCCTCGGCGAGGTGGAGGCGGCGCTGGCCCGCGACCCGGTGCTGGCCCTGCTCTGCCTCAATCTCGACGGCTTCCGCCAGGTGAACCAGAGCCTCGGCATGCAGGCCGGCGACGAGGTGCTGCGCACCGTGGCCGGGCGGCTGCGCGAGGTGCTGGGCGAAGCGGCCCTGCTCGCCCGGCTGGAAGGCGACCTGTTCGCCGCCGCCCTGCCCGGCCTGGATGCCGGCGAGGCGCAGGCGCGAGCCGCCGCCATCCATGCCGCCTTCCGCCACCCGCTCACGGTGCATGACACGCCGGTGGCCATCGGCCTCAGCATCGGCCTTGCCTTGGCACCTCAGCATGGCAGCGACCCGGAGATGCTGCTGGTGGCCGCCACCTCGGCGATCCAGATCGCCCGCGAGGGCGGCCGCAACAGCCTCGGCGTCTATACCCCGGGCCGCGGCCGGGCCAGCCGCGAGCGGCTCACCCTCGAATCGGAACTGCGGCTGGCGCTGGAGAACGGAGAGCTGTTCCTGCGCTTCCAGCCCCAGGTCTCGCTGGAAGACGGCCATCTGGTGGGCATCGAGGCCCTGGTGCGCTGGCAGCACCCGCTGCGCGGCGAGCTCTCGCCCGGCCTGTTCATCGGACTTGCCGAGGACACCGGCCTCATCGTGCCGCTCGGCGACTTCGTGCTGCGCGAGGCCTGCGCCGCCAACATGCGCCTGCAGGCCGCCGGCCTGCCGCCGGTGCCGGTCTCGGTGAATGTCTCGGCCCTGCAGTTCCGCCGCGACCGCTTCCTCTCCGACGTGATGGCCGCCCTGCGCGAGAGCGGCCTCCCTGCCAGCCTGCTGGAGCTGGAGCTGACAGAATCACTGCTGATGCGCGACACCGAGGACGCGCTCGCCCGCCTGCGCCTGGTGCGTGAACGCGGCATCCGCCTCGCCATCGACGACTTCGGCACCGGCTTCTCCTCGCTCTCCTACCTCTCGCGCATGGCCATCGACCGGCTGAAGATCGACCAGGCCTTCGTGCGCGACATGCGCCGCTCCGCGGGCGCCGAGGGCATCGTCAAGACCATCATCGCGCTCGCCCACCACCTCGGCCTCACGGTGGTGGCCGAGGGCGTGGAGCACCCCGAGGACGCCCGCCACCTGCGCGCCCTCGGCTGCGACGATGCCCAGGGCTACCTCTACGGCCAGCCGATGGACGAGGCAGCCCTGCTCGCCTTCGCCCGCCACCTGCCCGCCATGCCGCGCGCCCTGCAGCCCTCCTGAGCCGGCACGCCGCCGCCGGCACCGCGGCGTACACTGCATGGGTTCTCCTGCCGAGGGCGCCCGATGGACAGCCGCGAACCCGCCACGCCCACGCCCGACACGCTCGCCGCCACCCTCGCCCGCCTGCGCGCGGCTTGGAACCGCCAGCGCCCGGACTACCCCCAGCGCATGGCCGACCTCGAGCGCCTGGACAAAGCCATCCGCCGGCGGCGCGAGGCGATCGTGGCCGCCATCGATGCCGACTTCGGCCGCCGCGCGGCGGTGGAGACCCTGGCCGCCGACGTGATGGTGACGCTGGAGGAGATCAAGCACGTCCGCCGCCACCTGAAGCGCTGGATGCGCCCGCGCCGCGCCGCAGTCAATCCGCTGTTCCTGCCGGCACGCGGCGAGATCCGCTACCAGCCGCTCGGCGTGGTGGGCATCGTCGCGCCCTGGAACTACCCCTTCCAGCTCGCCCTGATCCCGCTGGTGGACGCGATCGCCGCCGGCAACCACGTCATGGTGAAACCGAGCGAGTTCACCCCGCGCACCAGCGCCCTCATCCGCGAGCTCTGCGCCGAGGTGTTCCCGGACGAGCGGGTGGCCGTGGTCGAGGGCGATGCCGGCGTGGGCGCGGCCTTCACCGCCCTGCCCTTCGACCATTTGCTGTTCACCGGCTCCACTGCCGTGGGCCGCAAGGTGATGGCCGCCGCCGCCCCGAACCTCACCCCGGTCACGCTGGAGCTCGGCGGCAAGTCGCCGGCCCTCGTCGCCCCCGGCTTCGACATCGTGCGCGCCGCCGAACGCATCGCCACCGGCAAGCTGTTCAATGCCGGCCAGACCTGCGTGGCGCCGGACTACGTGCTGGTGCCGGCCGGGCTGCGCGATGCCTTCGTCGATGCCTTCTTCGCCGCGGTGGCGAAGCGCCACCCCAGCCTCGCCGGCAGCCCCGACCTCACCTGCATCATCAATCCACGCCAGGCCGGCCGCCTGCGCGAGTGGATCGAGGATGCGCGGGCGCGCGGCGTGGCCATCCGCCAGCACGCCCCGGACGAGGGCAGCGCCGCGCCCGGCGAGCTGGTGCCGCCCACCGTGCTGCTCGACCCCCCGGACGAGGCACGGGTGATGCAGGAGGAGATCTTCGGCCCGCTGCTGCCGGTGAAGGGCTATACCCGCCACGACGAGGCCCTTGCCTACATCCTCGGCCGCGAGCGGCCGCTCGCCTTCTACCCCTTCGACGAGGACCGCAGGCGTCTTGCGCGCACCCTCGAGACGGTGGTGGCCGGCAGCGTCTGCGTGAACGACACCCTGATCCAGTTCGGCCAGCACGAACTGCCGATCGGCGGCGTCGGCGCCTCCGGCATGGGGCACTACCACGGCCATGCCGGCTTCCTCACCTTCAGCAAGGCCATGCCGGTGCTGTACCAGGCACGCTGGAACGGCATGGGCCTGTTCGATCCGCCCTACTCCGGCCTGATCAGGCGGCTGCTGGACTTCCTCACGCGCTGAGGCGCCCTGCGCTTGTCGCGCGGGGCGGCCATCCCCATCCTGTGGTGATGGACACCACGCGCAATCCCCTGCTTTCCCCCGGCCCCCTGCCGGACTTCCCCGCCATCCGCCCGGAGCACGTACTGCCGGCCGTGGAGGCCGTGCTGGCCGAGTACCGCGAGGCGGTCGAGCGCCTCGTGGCCGACCCCGCGGCCCGCGACTTCGATTCGCTCGCCGCGCCGCTGGAAGCCCTCGACGAGAAACTCTCGCGCGTCTGGTCGCCGGTCTCGCACCTGCACGGCGTGATGGATTCGCCCGAGCTGCGCGCGGTGTATGCCGAGGCCGACGAGCGCATCACCGGCTTTACCACCGAACTCGGTCAGCACCGCGGTCTTTATGAGGCGATGAAGGCGGTGCGCGAAGGCGCGGGCTTTGCCGCGCTCGACCGCGCCCAGCGCACCCTCGTCGAGGACAGCCTGCGCGGCTTCCGCCTCTCCGGCGTGGCCCTGGAAGAACCGGCGCGCAGCCGCTTCCGCGAGATCCAGACCGAACTTTCACGCCTCGACACCGCCTTCGAGGAGGCCGTGCTGGATGCCACCGAGGCCTGGTCGCTGCCGGTGGAGGGGGCGCAGCTCGCCGGCCTGCCGCCTTCGGCCCGCGAGCTGCTGGCCGGGCAGGCGCGGGCGAAGGGGCGGGAGGGCTTCCTCGCCACGCTGAAAGGCCCGGTGGTGCAGGCCATCCTCACCCATGCCGACGATCGCGCCCTGCGCGAGGCGGTGTACACCGCCTACCACACCCGCGCCTCCGACCAGGGCCCGCATGCCGGGCGCTTCGACAATGGCGAACGCATCGCCCGCATCCTCGCCCTGCGCCACGAGGCGGCACGGCTGCTGGGCTTTCCCAGCGCCGCGCACGAATCGCTGGAGGACAAGATGGCCGGCACGCCGGAGCGCGTGCTCGGCTTCCTGCGCGAGCTGGCGGCCCGGGCGAAGCCGCTGGCCGAGCGCGAACTGGCCGAGCTGCGCGCCTTCGCCGCCGAGGCGCTCGGCCTTGCCACGCTCGAGCCCTGGGACATCGCCTGGGCCAGCGAGAAGCTGCGGGTGCAGCGCTTCGCCTTCGAGGAAGAACAGCTGAAGCCCTGGTTCGCCCTGCCGAAGGTGCTGGACGGCCTGCTGGAACTGGCCGGCGAACTCTTCGGTGTCGCGTTCCGCGAGCGCCGCGACGTGCCCGTCTGGCACCCCGACGTGCAGTACTTCGAGGTGCTGGACCCCGACGGCACGCTGCGTGCCGGCGTCTATTTCGACCACTATGCCCGCGAGGGCAAGCGCGGCGGGGCCTGGATGGACGTCTGCCGCTCGCGCTTCGCCGCGACGGGCCAGATCCCGGTGGCCTATCTCACCTGCAATGCCGCGCCGCCGGCCGAGGGCCGGCCCAGCCTGCTCACCCACGACGACGTGGTCACGCTGTTCCACGAGTTCGGCCACGGCCTGCACCACCTGCTCACCGAGATCGGCTGGCCGGCGGTCTCCGGCATCCACGGCGTGGAATGGGATGCCGTGGAGCTGCCCAGCCAGTTCATGGAGAACTTCGCCTGGAAGCGCGAGGCGCTGGACCGCTTCGCCCGCCACTGGCAGACCGGCGAACCGCTGCCCGAGGCGCTGTTCGCGAAGCTGAGCGCCGCCCGGCATTTCCATGCCGGCCTGTTCCTGGTGCGGCAGCTGGAATACGCGCTGTTCGATTTCCGCCTGCACCTCGAGTACGACCCGGCCCGCGGGCCGCGCACCCTGGAGCTGCTGGAGGAGGTGCGGCGCGAGGTGGCGGTGGTGCGGCCGCCGGCCTGGCAGCGCTTCCCGCATGCCTTCACCCACATCTTCGCCGGTGGCTATGCCGCGGGCTACTACAGCTATCTTTGGGCCGAGGTGCTGAGCGCCGATGCCTTTGCCGCCTTCGAGGAGGCGGAGAAGACCCGCGGCCGCCTGATCGACGCCGAGACCGGGGCGCGGCTGCGCCGCGAGGTGCTGGCGGTGGGCGGCTCGCGCCCGGCGCTGGAGAGCTTCGTCGCCTTCCGCGGCCGCGAGCCGGACCCCGGCGCCCTGCTGCGCAGCTACGGCCTCGCGGCCTGAGGCGGGCGCACTTTCAGACCCGATTCACCCAGACGGGCTTGGAATGCTCCGAAGCCTCCCACGAGCCCGCCGCCATGCGCCGCGCCGCCCTGCTTGCCGCCCTCGCCCTGCCGCTCGCCGGCTGCGTCACCTACGAGGTGGTCGACCGCGACACCTACTACCGGCGCAGCGATGGCGCCATCGTCTACCGCGGCGAGGTCTATTACCCCGAGACGCGGGGGCTCGACCCCTACGACGCCTGGTTCTATGGCTGGCGCGGCCCGGTGGTGGTGCTCGACCGCTGGCATGACCCGTGGTACGACCCGTGGCTCGATCCCTGGTTCGGCTCGCGGGTTTCCGTGAGCCGCTGGAGCAGCGGCTGGTACTGGAGCGTCGGCCTCGGCTGGTGGAGCCCTTGGCCTCATGGCTGGGGCTACGGCTGGGGCCATGGCTGGCAGGGCAGCGGCTGGAGCCGCCCGCCCGGCGGGGGGCAGCGCCCGCCGCCCGCCGAGGCCGTCGAACGGCCGATGCCAAAGCCGGTGGTGCTGGGCAGCGGGCCGGCGGTGAACCTGCCGCCCCGCGACGGCCCGCGGGCCGATGGCGAGGCGGTCTGGCCGCGGGCCGGCGGCCGCCAGCAGCCCGAGCCCTGGCAAGGGGCGGCAAATCCGCGCTGGCAGGAGGCCCGGCCCATGCCGCGCCGCCCGGTCGAGGTTCCGGCGGAAGTCGGCGCAGACCGGCTGCGCCGCATGCCGGAGGCCCCCGTGCGGATCGAGCGGCCGATGCAGCGGGAAGCCCCCATCCAGGCCGGACGCCCGCTCTACCGCGAGCCTTCGGTGCCGGTGGAGCGCCCGATGCCGATCGAACGCCCGGTGATGGCGGAGCGCCCGATGCCGATCGAGCGGCCGGTGATGGCAGAACGCCCGCCCGCCTTCGAGCGGCCGGTGATGGCAGAACGCCCGCCCGCCTTCGAGCGGCCGCTGCCCGCCGAACGCCCCGCGCCGGCCTGGACGCCCTCGCCACGCGAGGAACGCTCGCCAGAGGCGGAAGAGCGCATCGAGTGATCCTGCCTGCCACGCCCCGCTGCTAGGCTGCTGCAGGCAGGCCGGCGGGGGATGGCGGGGTGACGGCGGAAACGGGCGAGGGCGCAGGCACGGGGACGGTGGACTGGCGGGGACGGCTGCTCGTCCTCCTCGAATTCACCCTGCTTGCCTGCATTGCCAACTCGCTGGCCCTGCAACTGCCCGGCAGTACGCCCTTTCTCGTCGGCAACATGGCCGGGGTGGCCGTGGCCCTGCGCTTCGGATTCGCCCCGAGCCTGCCGGTGGCCCTGGCCGCCACCGCCATCACCGCCGAACCCGCCTGGTGCGGGCTGGCGGTGTTGGAATGCTTGCTGGTGGCTCGGCAGCGCCAGGCCCGCCTCGGGCTGTTCGCGCGCTGGTGGCGGGTGTGGCTGCCGCTGCTGCCGGTGGCGCTCTGGGCCACCATCCCGCCCGCAGGGCCCGAGCCGTTGGCCTGGGGCCTCGGCCTCGCGGTGGTGCTGGCCACCGGCGCCACCTCGCTGGCCGGCGCCATGCTGCTGGCGCGGGTGACGCGCTCGCGCCGGCAACGGGCCGGGCAGTCGCTCGACCAGCAGCT
The DNA here is from genome assembly GCF_000429065.1 of Silanimonas lenta DSM 16282. GTDB lineage: Bacteria > Pseudomonadota > Gammaproteobacteria > Xanthomonadales > Xanthomonadaceae > Silanimonas > Silanimonas lenta. Next base: position 218,727 of record NZ_KE386844.1, read on the forward strand.
CTCGGTGCAGCTCGCCACCCTGATGGCCGCGCCGGCCACCTTCCTGGTCTGCGGCCTGCTGCAGTGGGGGCACCAGCTCGACCTGCGGCAGTCGGCCCTGCTGCTGGAGGGCCGGGCCATGCAGCTCTCCGCCCTCGTGGTGGCCGAACTCGAAGCGCACCGCGATGCCGTGGCCCAAGCCGCCCTGCACCTGCCGGCGCTGGGCGAGGAGGCGAGCCTCCGGGGCCTGCTCGAGACCCACCCGGCCTTCCTCTCCCTGCTGGTGGCCGACGGCCAAGGCACGGTGCAGCTGGCCCTGCGCGCCGGGGAGGTGCCGCGACGGGGCGGCGGGAACGTAGCCGACCGGCGGTATTTCCGCGACACCCTGATCGCCCGCGCGCCTACCGTCTCGCCCGTGTTCCGTGGCCGTGGACTCGGCAATGACATCATCGTCGCCGTGGCAGCCCCGCGTTTCGACGGCGAGGGGCGCTTCGCCGGCGTGCTGCAGGGGGCCATCTCGCCCAACCATCTCGCCCGCCGCTACCGACTCTTGCTCGATGGCGATGGCCTACATCATCTAGTCATCGACAGCGATGGTCAGGTGGCCTTGAGCTCGCTGCCGACGGTTCTTCCACTCAGCGACTTTGGCAACGCTCTCGATGGCGCGCTCGGATCCCAGGTCCAGCCCTGGTGGGCACAGCGGCTGCTGCCAGCCCCCAAGCTGCGCTTCGGCTCGGATGGTCGCTCGCTCGGCGTGATGCATGAAGATTCATCTCTGCATTGGCGCAGCGTGGTGTTACAGCCCTTGTCGCCACTGGAGCTTCGGCAGAGTCTGCGCTCGCTGGCTGCCGCGCTTTCGGTGCTTAGCCTGATCCTCGGCCTGCAATGGATCACTCGCACCTTCGCCCGGAGACACACGCGGGATCTTGTACATATCGTCGATCGCTTGCACCGCCTGGGAGTCGAGCCGGTATCCGACAGCTCCTCATCCCAGTCCCCTGCCATGGGCAGCCGCGAACTCGCCTCCCTGCTCGCCGACATCGAGCGCACCGAGGCCCGGCTTGCCGAGCTGCACGAGGCCCTGCGCGCCGCCGCCGAGGAGCAGTCGGCGCTCAACCGCGTGCTGGAGGGCCGGGTGGCGGAGCGCACCGAGGAACTGCGCCAGGCCCTGGCCCGGGCCGAAGGCCTCGCCCGGGCCAAGTCGGCCTTCCTCGCCAACATGAGCCACGAGCTGCGCACCCCGCTCGCCGCCATCCTCGGCTATTCCGAGCAGGCCCTGCGCCCCGGCACGCCACCCGAAGAGCAGCGCCGCTGCCTCGAGACGGTGCTGCGGCACGGCCAGCACCTGCTCGAGATCGTCAACGACGTGCTCGATGCCAGCAAGATCGAGGCCGGACAGGTACGCATCCGCCGCGAGCCGGTGGACCCGCGGCGGCTTGCCGCCGAGGCGCTGGAACTGCTGCGCCCACGGGCTGCGGAGAAGGGCCTCGGGCTGCGGCTGGAAGCGGATGTGCCCCTGCCCGCCGAGGTGCTGGCCGACCCGCTGCGGCTGCGGCAGATCCTGCTCAACCTGCTCAGCAACGCGGTGAAGTTCACCGAGCGCGGCGAGGTGGTGCTGCGCCTCGGCGGCGAGGAAACCCGGGGCGAGTGGTGGGCCGAGGTGGAAGACACCGGCATCGGCATGGATGCCGCGCAGTGCGAGCGCGTGTTCCAGCGCTTCGAACAGGCCGACGATTCCACCACCCGGCGCTTCGGCGGCACCGGGCTCGGGCTCTACATCTCCCGCGAGCTGGCCCGCGGCATGGGCGGCGAGCTCTCGGTGGAAAGCCAGCCGGGCCGCGGCAGCCGCTTCCGTCTGCGCCTGCCGGTGGGCCTCGAAGGCCCCTGGCAGCTCGCCGCCCCGGCCGCCCCCGACACCGCCCCCCCGGCGGCGGAGGCCCCGCCCGCGCTGCGCGGCCGGGTGCTGGTGGTGGATGACGTGGCCGACCTGCGGCGCCTGCTGCGCCTGCGCGTGGAGGCCACCGGGGCCCACGTGGTCGAGGCCGGCGATGGCGAAACCGCCCTGGCCCGCCTGCGCGAGGGCGGCATCGACCTCGTGCTGCTGGACATGCACATGCCCGGCATGGATGGCCGGGAGACGGTGCGCCGCCTGCGCGCGGCGGGCGGGCGCCTGCCGGTGTATGCCTGCAGCGCCGACGTGCTGCCCGAGGACGTGGCCGCCTTCCTTGCCGAGGGCTGCGATGGCGCGCTCTCGAAGCCGGTCGAGACTGCGGCCCTGCATGCCGTGCTGGCGCGGCATCTCGCCGCCGCAGACCCCGGCGCGCCGCCCGCCAGCCCGGCCACGGCGCCCCCGGCAGTCACGGCGGCGCCGGCCAGCGGCGGCACCGGCCCCGCCGCCGACCCCCTGGCCCAGGCCCTGGCCGCCATCCGCGCCCGCTTCGTGGCCGGCGCGGCCGGTGAACGCGCCCGGCTTGCCGAGGCCTTCCGCCAGCAGGATTTCGACGCCCTGCGCCAGCAGGCGCACCGGCTCAAGGGCAGCGCCGGCACCTTCGGCTTTGCCGGCGTGAGTAAGGCCGCCGCGGCCCTCGAGACCGCCGTCACCAATCCCGGCGCCGTGACCCATGCTGACCTCACGGCCCGGGTCGCCGCGCTGGATTCACAGCTTGCCGCCCTAGACTGCCCGGATCCGGCCAGCACACCGGCCCCCGCCCCGCCCCAGCCTCCGCCCCGCCCATGAACGCCCGCCCGCTGCGCCACATTCTCTGCGCCGACGACGACCCCGACATGCGGATGATCCTCGAGGTGGCCCTCGGCACCATCGGCGGCTGGGAGGTGAGCCTGGCCGCCGATGGCGAGGAGGCCCTGGCGGCGGCCCGCGCCCAGCGCCCGGACCTGATCCTGCTGGATGCCGCGATGGCCGGCATCGACGGCCCCGGGGCCCTGCAGCAGCTGAAGGCCGATCCGGCCCTGGCCGACATCCCGGTGGCCTTCGTCACCGGCCACGCCGACCCGGCCGCCCAGGCCGCGCTCAGGGCCCACGGCGCCGCAGACGTGATCAGCAAGCCCTTCGACCCCACCGCCCTGCCGGCGCGCATCCGCGCCCTCTGGGCCGCGCTGGGCGGCACGGCGGCCTGAGCCGCCCTTGCCGAAGCGCAGGCATAAAAAAAGCCAGGAGCTCCCCCCGGAACTCCTGGCCGGTGTTCCTGCCCTCCTGACAGCGGCGCTCACGCGCGGCCGTCACGCCCCCCGGCGCTGGATGAGGCGGGAACCGGGCTATTTTGCACCACGCCGCCCGCGGCAGTGTGACCAAATCGTCAAACGGCGTCAAAACGTGCGCCGATGCTCACTGCCCCTGCACCGCCCGGCGCAGCTCGCCGATGGCCGCGATGGTGGTCTCGCTCGCTTCCGCGAACTGCCCCTCCAGCAGGGCCTCGGCCTCGGCCTTCCGCCCGGCCAGATGGGCCCGCACCACCCCCGCCGCGCAGCGGTGGAAGTGCGCATGGCGCTCGCGCAGCGCCCCGTAGGCCGGGAGGTGCTGGGTGGCCGCGCCGGGCCCATACAGCCACTGCCCGAGGGCGCAGACATGGTCCTTCTCGATCGTGGCCGGGTCGAGATTCTCCTCCGAACGGCCGTCGAGCAGGCTGCGCAGCCGCGCCTTCCAGGCCTGGTGCGCCTTCACCATGGCCGGGAAGCCGCTGATGTCGGTGCCCTCGTCGCCGGGCAGCACGAAGCGGGCCGCGATCTCGGCGAGCTGCTGGGCCTGGTCGCTCATCGACTGCGCCGAGGCCGCCATCTCCTCCACCAGGGCCGAGTTGGCCTGGGTGTTCTGGTCCATCTGGGTCACGGCCTGGTTCACCTCGTTGAGGCCGCGCGCCTGCTCCGCCGCCGCCGCACTGATCTCGCCCATGATGTCGGCCACCCGCTGCGAGGAGCCCACGATCTCCTGCATGGTCTCGCCGGCGCGCTGCGCCACCCCGGCGCCGGCCGAGATCTTGGCCACCGATTCATTGATGAGCTGGGCGATCTCTTTCGCCGCCTGCGCCGAACGCTGCGCCAACGCCCGCACCTCGGCCGCCACCACGGCAAAGCCGCGGCCCTGCTCGCCGGCGCGCGCCGCCTCCACCGCCGCATTGAGAGCCAGGATGTTGGTCTGGAAGGCGATGCCATCGATGGTGGTGGTGATGTCGGCCATGCGCCGCGAGCTCTCCTCGATCTCGCGCATCATCGCCACCACCTCCTCCACCGTGCGCCCGCCCTCGGTGGCGACTCCGGCCGCCCGGCTGGCCAGCTGCTTGGCCTGCAGGGCGTGCTCGGCGCTCTGCCGCACCGAGGCCGTCATCTCCTCCATCGCCGCCGCGGTCTCCTCGATGCTGGCCGCCGCCTGCTCGGTGCGCCTGGAAAGATCCATGTTGCCGGACGCGATCTCGGCCGCCGCATCGCTGATCGCCCCTACCGCCTGCTGCACCTCGCGGATGGCCCGGGCCAAGGCATCGGCGGTGGCATTGGCATTGCCATTGAGCTCGCCGAAGCTGCCCATCAGCTGGGCGTGCGAGCGCACCGTAAGATCGCCGCGGGCCAGGGCCGCCATCGTGCGCTGCACCTCGCTGATGGCCGTGGCAGTGAGATCCATCAGCGAGTTGAAGATGCGCGCCAGCTCCTGATAGCGCTCATCGCCTTCATGAGCGCTGACGCGGGACGTGAGGATGCCGGCCGCGGCCTTCTGCGCCACGTTCCGCAGCTCATGAAGGAAGTTGGTATCGCCGGTGCGGTCCTGCCACTCCAAGGCAGTACCGATCCGATTGCCCGCGGCATCGAAGATCGGGGTGGCGGCCAGATCGAAATGCATGCCTCCCACCGAGAGCCTGGCCTTGTGAACTTTCTTGAGCCCGGAAACCAGCGCCCGCTGGTGCGCGGGATCCCGGTGGAAGCTATCGAAGTTCGAGCCAAGCACGTCCTTGGCACGGAAGTTCGGCAGGCGCTCGCGCAACACCTCCTCCGCATTCGTCAACACCTCGATGACCGCGGAGTTCATATATACGATCTTCCCATCGGGGTCGGCGATCATCATGCCACTGGTCGCAACATCGAGCGCGCTGCGAACCCGGGCATTCTCCGCCGCGATCTCACGCTCCCGGCCGATGCGCTCGGCAAGCTTTTGCTGCATCTCGGCCAGCGCGCGCAGCAGGCGGGAGAACTCGTCATGGGTTTCGATCTCGATCCGGTTGTCGAGCTTCAGGTCGGCGATACGGTCGGCCAGCTCAGCCGAGACGCCCACCGCGCGCGTGACGCTCCGGGCAATCGCAAACATGATGGCCAGCATGAGGGCGAAAAGCAGAACAAACCCGAGCACGCTCACCCAAAGGCTGTGCTGCGCCGCTGCCAGATTGGCCGCGGACATCGCCGCGAGGTCATCGTAAGCGCGATCCATGAAGGTGGACTGCGCTGCCATGGCGGCATCAAACAGCCCAAAGTAGGCGGCAAGATCCGAGGGCGGGTCCGCCCCCTCCAGCTGGGCCTGCAACGCACTTCTGAAACGCTCACGCGCCGCCTCGGCCGCTGCGAAGTCTTTTTTTTCCAGATCGGGCCGGATGGCCAGCACCTTGACCAGCTCGCGGTCGTTGACCGACATCGCCACGGCCTCCTCGTCCAGCAACGCCGCGAGCAGGCCGGCCAGCTTGGCATCGGTGTTGCCGCTTCGCGCATACCGCGCGGCATACATCTGAAGTTGGCTTTGCAGTTCCAGAACCCGGGGCAACGTTACCGCAAGGATATTCTGCAGGTGATAGACATCGACAAAGGGCGAGTAGGTGTAAGCCGACGCATCATGGATCTGATCGAGAACCCCGAAGTAGCCCTGAATCAGGACGCCGATCTGATCAAAGGTGGCATCGGCATCCAGCGACCCTGAGGCCAGCGCCTCACGAAGGGCCTTCTGCTCATCATCGAGAGACGTCAGCGCTTGCAGCGGCGAAGAAAAGCGTTCTCCACTGTCTGATAGATCCTTCTGGAGCAGGGCCTGCTTCTCGTCGAACGTGGCCCAGGCCTCATCCAGGGCCGCTTTCTGGTCAGACTGCCCGGAAAGCAGCAGGGTGTAGCGACTGCGAACCTGCTGTAGGGAAGTGATGAGATCGATGATATCGGCCAGGGGCTTGCCACCCTCCAGCTCGGCACGCCCCACCTCCACCGCGCTGGCCACGCTGCGCAGATGGAAGACTGCCGGGATGATCGCTGCCAGCAGGGCCAACGCAGCGATCACCTGAAACTTCCGCGCCACGGAAAGCCGCCCCACCCACATCGAGATTAGCTCTTTCATCGCCCCCCTCCAGACCAAAGGCGCGAGCATCAATCTACATCGGGCCAGGATGGGCTCTACACCATCGAAGCCCCTCCCGGAGCCGATTCTTACTCAGAACTCCGTCCACTCGCCCTCTGCCTCATTGCCACGGGAAGCGGGCTTGGGCGCGGGCTTGGGCGCGGGCTTGGGCGCGGGCTTGGGCGCGAGCTTGGGCGCGGGCGCCGCAGTTTCAGCGGCCGGCTTTGCGGTCGGCGCCGGTGCCTTGGCCGGCGCCACGGACCGCGCGGCCTTGCCTACCGCCGCCGGCATGGCGCTTGCTGGCTTGCGCAGCACCGGCGAAGCCGCCTCACCGATGCGGAAGCGGGCCACCGCCTCGGCCAGCTGCTGGGCCTGGTCTTCCAGCGAGCGCGCGGCGGCGGTGGCCTCCTCCACCAACGCCGCGTTCTGCTGGGTGGTCTCGTCCATCTGGGTGATGGTCTGGTTCACCTGCTCGATGCCGGCGCTCTGCTCGGCCGAGGCGGCGCTGATCTCGGCCATGATGTCGGTGACGCGCTTCACCGACCCCACGATCTCGGCCATGGTGCTGCCGGCCTGATTCACCAGCACCGAGCCTTCACCCACCTTCGAGACCGAGGCCTCGATCAGGTCCTTGATCTCCTTCGCCGCCTGCGCCGAGCGCTGGGCCAGGCTGCGCACCTCGCTCGCCACCACGGCAAAGCCGCGGCCCTGCTCGCCGGCGCGCGCCGCCTCCACCGCGGCATTGAGGGCAAGGATGTTGGTCTGGAAGGCGATGCCGTCGATGGTGCTGATGATGTCGGCCACGCGCTTCGAGGAGGCCTCGATCTCGGCCATGGTGCTGACCACCCGGCCCACCACCTCGCCGCCCTGTTCGGCCACGCCGGCGGCACCGGTGGCGAGCTGGTTGGCCTGGCGCGCCGAATCGGCGTTCTGCTTCACCGTGGCGGTGAGCTCCTCCATCGAGGCGGCGGTCTCCTCGAGATTGGCCGCCTGCTGCTCGGTGCGGGCCGAAAGATCGGTGTTGCCGGCGGCAATCTCGCTGGCCGCAGTGTTGATCTGCGCCACTGCCTGCTGGATCTGGCCGATCAGGGAGCGCAGCTGGCTCACGCTGCCTTCGATGCTGTCGCGGATCTCGGCGAACTGGCCCTGGTACTGGCCCTCCATCTTCGCCGTGAGGTCGCCTTTGGCCACGAGGCCCATCACCCGGCCGATCTCGGCCAGGGTGGCGCGGGTGTTGGCATAGCCGGCATTGAGGTTCTTCGCCAGGTTGAGGAAGAAGCCCTGCTTGCCGGCCTCGGCGATGGTCTGGCCGAAATCGCCGCGGGCGGTGGCTTCGACCACACCCTGCACTTCGCGCTCGACCTCCAGCTCTTGAGTGCGGTCGCGCCAGTCCACCATGGTGCCAAGACGCTCGCCTTCGGCATTGCGGATCGGGGTGGCGGTGATCTGGAACACCCGCCCGGCGAAGGGCCGCTCGAACACCCGGCCGCCCTCCAAGGCCGCCAGCTCGGCGGCCGCCAGTTCGGCAATGCCGGTCAGCTCGGCGAGGGAGGCGCCGACGAGCTTGCCGGGATCGAAGCCGGGCAGGGGCTGGGCCGGGTCTTGAACGATCTCGGCCACTTTCTGCTGCATCGAGCCGTTGGCATAGATCACCTGTCCGCCACCATCGACGATCAGCACCGCGGCACTGGCGCTGTCCAGCGCATTCTTGATCCGCAGATTGGCCTCGGCCACCAGGCGCTCGGCCTCGATGCGGGCATTGAGGTCGGCCTGCATCCTGTCCAGGGCCTTCAGAAGCTCGCCGATCTCGTCGCCGCGCGAGGTATCGATGTGGTTGTCGAGCTTGCCCCCGGCCACGGCATTGGCTACCTCCACGGCGCTCTGCACACCGCGGGCGATGGTGCGGGCGATCAGCAGGGCCAGCACCGCGGCGAGCAGGATGCTGACGACGAGGGTGGTGACGATGACGCCACGGGCTGCAGTGTAGGCCTTGGCGGCCGTTTCACGGGCGGCGGTGGAGCCGGTGAGGCCGGCATTCACCATGCCGGCAATGTCCTCGGCCACGGCCTCGTACTTCTGCCGGGTTTCGGCGAGGAACATGTCCAGCGCCTCGTCGGTGAAGCCCATCTCGTAGGCAGAAACCGCCTCCTCGGTGTTCTTGAGATAGTCCGCCCACTCCTTGCGCATCTCGGCCAAGGCTTCGCGGGTCCGATCACCTTCAGCCGTGGCCTCGGCCGTGGCCAGCAGGTCCTCGAAGCTGAGCCGGGCATCCTCGAGACGCTGCTTGGCCAACTGCCGCGCCTCCTCGGAGGTGCGCAGCACCAGGCGGAAAGCCTGCAGCCGGTGTTCGGCCAGCGTGGCCTTAAGGTCCTGGGCGGTGGAGAGCTCCACCATCCAGCGCTGGCTGATCTCGGTGGTGGCCTCGTTGAGGGAGCCAAGCCCCCGGAAGGCGCTGAAGGCCAGCACCAGGATGAGCAGGATCACGGCCCCGAAGGCCAGGAACAGCTTGGGGGCGATCTTGAGATGACGGAACCAGTCCATGCGGGGTCCTTCGCAGCGGGAGGAGGGGCGAGGGGAGTGAACCGTTATTTCACGGCCAGGTTGCGCTTGTTGCGCACCACGATCTCGGGGCGGCCGTTGGCGGTGCGGATCTCGCCGGTCACGCAGATGGTCTTGCCGACGAGCTGGTCGGGCGGCGGGTCGAACTCGGCGCGGTCGCGGCCCCAGATGCGGGCCGAGAACTGGTGCGCGGGGAAGTTGCCGGCCATGAACAGGAAGGTGGGCTGGCCTTCGGCATTCTCGGCGAAGCGGGTGCCATCGACGACCCCGCAGACGGTGGCCTCCTTGCCGACGAACTCCTTGGCCTGGATGGCGGGAATCTCGCCGCGCACCCGGTTGCCGCCGGCCTGGGCGGCAAGCAGGGGAGGCAGGCAGGCCGCGGCAAGGGCGGCAAGGCAAACGACGAACGGACGGACGTTCATGGCATCCCTCGGGTCGATGCTGCCGGGCAGCCTCCCGGCCGGTCTGCCGATCATGAACCCAGTCGGCCGGCGGTGGCAGCCCCCTGCCGGCCTCCCGGGACCCGTTTTGACGTTTCTTCGACGGCGGCCGGGCCCGGGCCGCCGCGCGCCTCTCAGCCGATGCGCAGGTTGCGGGCGCCGCGCACCACGATCTCGGGGCGGTTGTTGGCGCGACCGATCTCGCCGGTGACGCACACCGTCTTGCCGGCCAGGCTGGTCAGGTCGACCTCGAACTTGTCGCGGTCACGGCCCCAGATGCGGGCCGAGAAGGGGTGGTTGGGGAAGGCGCCGCCGATGAACAGGTAGGTGGGCTGGCCTTCGGCGGTCTCGGCGAAGCGGGCCGAGGAGACCTCGCCGCACACCGTGGCCTCGCGGCCGATGAACTCGGCGGCCTGGACGGCGGGCACCTCGCCACGCACCGTGGCGCGGCCGGCCTGGGCATTCAGCAGGGCCGGGGCGACGAGGGCGGCGAGGGCGAGGCTGGCGATGAGGCGGTGACGCATGGGGGAGCTCCTTGCTGAGATGGTCGAAACGGGCGGCATTGCCGCAGTGCGGGAATGCTCGGCCGCGCCCCTGCCGCAGGCCAGCAGAGGATTGTCAAAGCGTGACGGGCTTGGCTCGGGCGGTGTTCATTCCGTGATCCGTTCCCGGCTTTAAGCTCGCCGTCATGCGCACCGTCCCCCGCGCCGCCCTGCAGGCGGCCCTGCTTCTGTTCGCCCTCCTGCTCGCGGCCTGCGCCGGCCGGCAGGGGCCCGACCTGGCGCGCCTCTACGCCCGGGCGGCGGAGAATCCGGCGCAGCCGCCGGTGGTGTTCATCCCCGGGCTGATGGGCTCGACCCTGCTCGATGCCGAGACCGGCGAGGAAGTCTGGCCCGGGCCGCTCTCGCGGCTCGCCTTCTCCGACTATGCGCGGCTGGCACGCATCGGCGAGGCGGCGGATGGGCGCCTGGTGCCCGGCGGGCTGATCCTCGAACTGGGCGGCGTCGATGTCTACGGCCGGCTGCTGCAGGCCCTGGAGCAGGCCGGGCGCTACCGCCGCGGCCGGGCGGGCGAGCCGCCCGGCCTCGAGGACCGCCGCCGCTACTACGTGCTGGCCTACGACTGGCGGCTGCCGAACATCGTGGCGGTGCGCCAGCTGCATGCGCTGATCGACCGCATCCGCGAGGACTACGGCGATCCTGCGCTGAAGGTGGACATCATCGCCCACAGCAATGGCGGGCTGATCGTGAACTACTACCTGCGGCACGGGCCGAACGACGTGCTCGGCGCGCCCCAGGAACCGCTGTGGAACGAGGGCCCCTCGCGGGTACGCCGGGTGGCCATGCTGGGCACCCCCAACCTCGGCTCGGTGGCCAGCCTGCAGCGCCTGCACCAGGGCTTCCGCTTCAACGTGCGCACCGTGCCGGTGGAGGCGCTGGCCACCTTCCCCACGGTGTTCGAGACCCTGCCGCATCCGCACACCCAGGTGGTGTACGACCGCGAGGGCAATACGCTGCCGATCGATCTGTTCGACCCCACCCTGTGGCGCGACAACCAGTGGTCGGTGTACTCGCCCGCGGTGGAAGCGAGGCTGCGCGCCACCTGGGGGGCGAACGGCGAGGGCGAAGCAGTGGTGGCGAAGGTGCAGGCCAGCTTCGAGCGCCACCTGCGCCGCGCCTGGCGCTTCAACCAGGCGCTGGCCGTGCCCCTGCCGCCCGGCACGGTGCAGATGGCGGCCTTCGGCGGCGACTGCCATCGCACCCGTGCCGGGGTGGTGCTGGAGGTGGTGGAGGGCAGGGCCGTGCTGGCCTTCAGCCCCGGCGAAGTGCGCCAGCCGGTGAAAGGAGTGGACTACGCCCAGCTGATGGAAGCCGCCGGCGACGGCCTCGTCACCCGCGAGTCGCAGGACGCGGCGCAGCATGGCTTCGTGCCCTGGCAGCAGACCTTCTTCCTCTGCGAAAGCCATGGCCGCCTGCTCGCCAACCGCTACTTCCAGAACAACCTGCTCAACTTCCTGCTCGCCCCCGACCGCTGAGCGCGGCCCCGGAGCGCGCCCGGCTAGAATCCGGCGATGACTTCCTCCCCTTTCCCGCTCGATGCCCTCAAGCCGCTGGCCGGCCGCCTGCTGGAAGGCCTGCTCAACCGGGCGCTGGCGCTCGACCCCGAGACCCGCGCGGCGCTGGCCGACCTCGACGGGCAGCGGGTGCAGCTCCAGCTCGAGGCCCCGCCGCTGGCGCTGGAGATCTCGGTGGCCGGCGAAGGCCTCCGGGTGGGGCCGCTGCGCGAAGGCGAACCGGACCTCGCGGTGAAGGCGAGCCTGGGGTCCCTGCTCGGTCAGCTGCCCTTCCTGAAGGCCAGCGGCGCGGCGCCGGTGGGCAAGGTGCGGATCAGCGGTGACGCTGAACTGGCGCGGCGCCTGCAGCGGCTCGCCGAGGGCTTCGATCCCGATACGACGAAACCCTTCGTCGAGGCCTTCGGCCCGGTGATAGGACCGCAGATCGCCGGCCTGTTGCGCGAGGGCCTGCGCACGGCGCGCGCGCAGGCCGGCACGCTCGCCCGCAGCGGCGCCGAGTACCTCACCGAGGAGGGCCGCGAGGTGGTGGGGCGCGAGGAACTGCGCGCCTTCCTCGATGAAGTGGATGGCCTGCGCGACGACGTCGAACGCCTGGCCGCCCGCGTCGCCCGGCTCACCGCGGCCCGCGGGGGCGGGGCATGATCGCAGCGCCGCTGCGCGCCCTGCGCATCGCCCGGGTGCTGTTCAGGCACCGCCTGGACGCCCTGCTGGAGGGCACGCCCTTCGCCAGCCTGCGCTGGGTGCTGCGGCCGCTGGGCCGCGGCCGCTCCGATACCCCGCGCGGCGAGCGCCTGCGCGCCGCGCTGGAGGAACTGGGCCCGATCTTCGTGAAGTTCGGGCAGATCCTCTCCACCCGCCGCGACCTCTTGCCGCCCGACATCGCCGACGCGCTCGCCCTGCTGCGCGACCGGGTGGCGCCCTTCGATGGCCGCGAGGCCCGGCGCATCATCGAAGAACAGCTCGGCCAGCCGATCGGGGCGCTCTACGCCGAGTTCGACGAGACCCCGCTGGCCTCGGCCTCGATCGCCCAGGTGCATGCGGCGCGGCTGCGCGAGGCCGATGGCAGCGCCGGCCGCGCCGTGGTGGTGAAGGTGGTGCGCCCGGGCATCGAGCGGCAGATCGCCGCCGACCTCGAGCTTCTGAAGGCGCTGGCCGAGGTGGTGGCCCGCACCCACCCGCGGGCCGACAAGATCCGTCCGCACGAGGTGGTGGCCGAGATCGAGACCACGCTGCGCGGCGAGCTCGACCTGCAGCGCGAGGGCGCCAATGCCTCGGTGCTGCGCCGCTTCTGGCAGGGCAGCGAGGACCTCTACGTGCCCGAGGTGTTCTGGAGCCACAGCCACGAGCGGGTGCTGACCCTGGAGCGGGTGAGCGGCATCCCTGCCGACGACATCGCCGCGCTCGAGGCCGCCGGCATCTCGCGCAAGACGCTCGCCGCCAAGGGCGTGCGGGTGTTCTACCAGCAGGTGTTCCGCGACAACTTCTTCCACGCCGACGCCCATGCCGGGAACATCTGGGTGGACGACGACCCGGCGCGGCGCGAGAACCCGCGCTTCATCGCGCTCGATTTCGGGATCATGGGCCAGCTCTCGGCCACCGACCAGTACTACCTGGCCGAGAACTTCATGGCGATCTTCCAGCGCGACTACCGGCGCATCGCCGAGCTGCACGTGGAGGCCGGCTGGATGCCCGCGCACCTGCGCCTCGACGACCTCGAGGCCGCCACGCGGGCGGTGTGCGAGCCCTATTTCACCCGGCCGCTCGCCGAGATTTCGCTGGGCGAGGTGCTGGTGAAGCTGTTCCGCACCGCCCAGCAGTACGAGCTCACCCTGCAGCCGCAGCTGATCCTGCTGCAGAAGACCCTGCTCAACATCGAGGGCGTGGCCCGCCACCTCGATCCGAAGCTCGACATCTGGGCGGTGGCCGAGCCGGTGCTCGCCGAGATCCTGAAGAAGCGCTACAGCCCGGGCTGGCTCATCGAGGAGTTCAGGAAGCGGCTGCCGGAGCTCATCACCCGCGCCCCGGACTTCCCGCGCCTGGTGCACGGCTTCCTCGCCCAGCAGGTGGAGGCGAGGCACCGGATCCACGTCGAATCGGTCGACATCGCCGCCCTGGCGCGGATCTCCGCCGCCAACCAGCGGGCCAGCGTCTACGCCATCCTCGGCGCGGGCCTGATGATCACCGCCGCCGTGCTGTTCGCCCTCGAAGCCGGCGGCCCGCGCTGGGCCGGGGCGCCGCTCGCCACCTGGCTCACCGGCGCCAGCGCGCTGGCCTGCTTCATCGCCGCCTGGCCGCGGCGCTGACGGCCCGCCCTCTCCCGCGGCATGCACGCGCTGGCCCCCGACCTGCACATCCCGGTGCTGTACCGCGATGCGCGGCTCGCCGTGGTGGACAAGCCGGCGCGGCTGATGGCCCACGACAGCGGCCTTGCCCGCGGCGAGCAGGACTTCCTCGCCGACCGGCTGCGCGCGCAGTTCGGCCAGCCCGTGCATCTCGTCCACCGGCTGGACCGCGCGACCTCGGGCTGCCTGCTCCTCGCCTTCGACAAGGACACGGCGCGGGCGCTGGGCGAACAGTTCATGGGCCGCGCCGTGGAGAAGACCTACCTCGCGGTCTGCCGCGGCTGGCCGGCGCCGGCCGAAGCCCTGATCGACCACCCGCTGGACGGCGGCCCGGGCAAGCCGGAGAAGAAGCCGGCCCAGACCGCCTACCGCGTGCTCGCCACCGGGACCATGCCCTGGCCCTACCGTGAGCACGCCGAATCGCGCTTCGCCCTGCTGGAATGCAGGCCGCACACCGGGCGCTTCCGGCAGATCCGCCGTCACCTGAAGCACCGCCACCACCACCTGATCGGTGATACCAGCCACGGCGACGGCGCGCGCAACCGGATGTTCCGCCAGCATCTTGGCGTGCACCGCATGCTGCTGCATGCCTGGCGGCTCGTCTTCACACACCCCGAGACGGGCGGACGAATAGCGGTGGAGGCCGCGCCGGATGAGGCGTTCGGGCGGGTGCTCGCGGCCTTCGGCTGGCAGCTGCCCGGGCTTGACTGATCGTTCAGCCGGGGCGGGCTAGGGTCGGTGCGTGCGTTTCCCCACCGCGCTCCTGCTGTGCTTCCTCCTCGTGGCCGCGGTCGATGTCCGGGCCCAGCGGACGCCTGATCCTGTGCGTTTCCCCGGCCTCACCCATGCCGAGGACCAGCGGATGCGCTTTGCCAGCGAGCTTCTGGCGCTCTGTCTCGAGGCCAGCGGCGAGCCGCTGCGGCTGCAGCCGGTGCAGGCGATGAACCAGCAGCGCGGGCGCGAGGCCGCCCTGCGCGGCGAGATAGACGTGACCCTGCTGCCGAACACCGCCCGCGAGACCGGCGCCCTGCGGCCGGTGAAGCTGCCGCTGCGCCGCGGGCTGCTCGGCGTGCGCCTGCTGGTGGCGCGGCCGGAAACCGCCGAGGCCCTGATGCACGTCGAGACCAGCGGCGAGCTGATCCGCGGCTTCCGCATGGGCTACGACCGCGCCTGGCTCGATGCCTGGACCTTCGAGGCCATGGGGTTTGCCATCGTCTACGGCAACAACTACAGCGGTCTTTTCGACATGCTGCGCGCCGACCGTTTCGATTACCTCAGCCGCGGGGTGAACGAGCTGCCTGCCGAGCTCGCCGAGCCGCGGCTGGCCGGGCGCGGCCTGGTGGTGGTGCCGGGCATCGCCCTGTACTACCCGCTCGACGACTATTTCTGGGTCTCGCCCCGGCGCCCGGAGCTGCATGCGGCGATCGAGCGCGGCTTCCTGCGGGTGCTCGAGGACGGCCGCTACGCCGCGCTGTTCAACCGGCACTACGGCCGGGCGATGCGCGAGGCCCGGCTGGGTGAGCGCAGCGTGCTGCACCTGCCCGGCTACCCGGTGCCCCCGGGCACGCCGCTGGAACACTTCGACGTGCTGCAGCCGGAGGTCTCGCGGGCGCGGCTGGTGCCGCCCACGCCGCCCGCCACGCCAGCGGAGGCGGCGGGCGGCTGAAGGCCGGGGCCGGCGGCGGCGCCCGGCATGCGCCCTCAGCGCTCGAGGATGGCCGCGACACCCATGCCGCCGGCAGTGCACACCGAGATCAGGGCGCGGCCCGAGCCCTTCTGCTTCAGCAGCTTGGCCGCAGTGGCCACGATGCGCGCGCCGGTGGCGGCGAAGGGATGGCCGAGCGCCAGCGAGCTGCCGACCACGTTGAGCTTGCCACGGTCGATGGCACCGAGCGGCGCGTCGAGGCCGAGCTTGTCCCGGCAGAACTCCGCCGACTCCCAGGCCTTCAGGGTGCACAGCACCTGCGCGGCGAAGGCCTCGTGGATCTCGTAGAAATCGAAGTCCTGCAGGGTGAGGTTGTTGCGCGCCAGCAGCTGCGCCACCGCCCAGGCCGGGGCCATCAAAAGCCCGTCGCCATGCACGAAATCCACCGCCGCGACCTGGGCATCACGCAGGTAGGCCTGCACCTCGAGGCCGCGCGCCGCCGCCCAGTCCTCCGAGGCCAGCAGGCAGGCCGCGGCGCCATCGGTGAGCGGGGTGGAGTTGCCGGCGGTGAGCGTGCCCTTGCCCGAGCTCTTGTCGAAGGCCGGCTTCAGGGTGCCAAGCTTCTCCACCGAGGTCTCGGGGCGCAGGATGTTGTCGCGCTCCACCCCGCGGAAGGGCACCACGAGATCGGCATAGAAACCCTCGGCATAGGCCTTGGCCGCCTTCATGTGCGACTGGTAGGCGAGCTCATCCTGCTCGACACGGGTGATGCCCCATTCCTTGGCCATGATCTCGCAACTCTCGCCCATGCTCTTGCCGGTACGCGGCTCGGCCACGCCGGGGAACTCGGGTTTCAGCTCGGCGAAGGAGAAGCCCTTCAGTAGGGCCTTGATGCGGTCGCCTGCGGTCTTCGCCATGTTCATGTCGAGCAGGCGGCGGCGGAAGGCGCGGCTGTGCACGATGGGCACGTCGGAAGTGGTATCCGAACCGCCGCCGATGCCGGCCTCGATCTGGCCCAGCGCAATCTTGTTGGCCACCGCGATGATGGTGTCGAGCGAGGTGCCGCAGGCCCGCTGCAGGGTGATGCCCGGGGTGTAGGGCGAGAGACCGGAGCTGAGCACCACCTCGCGTCCGAGGTTCCAGTCGCTGCTGTGCTTGAGCACCGCGCCCATCGCCACTTCGCCGAGGCGGACGCCGTGCAGCCCGAACTTCTCGACCACGGCTCCCACCGCCTTGATCGACATGCCGAGGTTGCCGACGTCGAAGTAAGCGGTGTTGTTGCGGCAGAAGGGAATGCGCTGGCCACCGAGGATGGCGACGCGACGGGCGGGGCGGGGGCTCATGGTGCGGGAAACTCCGGTGGAAGCGTCAGGCCGCCGCGGGCGGCCAGAGATGGGGATTGTGCCGCCAGACCGCCTCGAGCCAGGCGATGAAGAGCGGGATTTCCGGCACCGGCTCGGCCTCGCGCCGCCACTCGTCGAGCAGCAGGGTGGGGTGGCGGCCGCCGATCAGCACCTCGCAGCTCTGGGCGAAACAGCGCGTCCAGGCCGGGGTGAAGCCGATCTCGGCGCGCGCCGCGGCAAGCCTGGCGGCTTCCACGGCCGCGCCGGCGCTGAGCGCGGCAGGCTCGATGGGCACTGGCGAGGGCGCAGCGCGCGGCAGCGGGTGCTCGGGCTTGCGCGCCACCGCCTGGATCCAGGGGGAATCGGTGTGCTCGAACACCAGCTCGAGGCCGGCGGCGCGGACGTAGAGCCGCACCTCCTCGGGGGTACAGAACTGGTTGCGGGCCACGTCCTTGCGCTGCGCAGGATCGCTGCGGCCGACCTCGTCGACCTCGTAGGTGAAGCGCTGCCAGCCCACCGGGTGGGCAAGGTTCCAGTGGTCGAAGTAGAACAGGCCGCCGGGCCGCAGCACCCGCGCCACCTCGCGCAGGTAGAGGTTCATGTCCTCCTTGTCCATGTGGATGAACACGGCCACGCAGTAGCCCTTGTCCATCGAGGCATCGGCGAGCGGCGAAAGCCTGGGTCCGGCAAGCGCACTGGCACGGGCGCCGGGGTGTGCGGCCACCCGGGCGTGGGCCAGGGCGGCCATGTTCTCGGCGATGTCGAGGCCATGCCATTCGGCCACGTGGCCGGCGAGCTGGGCGCCGATACGGCCCACACCGCAGCCGATCTCGAACACCCGGTCGGCAGGGGCAAGGTCGAGGGCGGCATGCACCTGGCGCGCGGTGTAGGCGCCAGTGAGCGCCAACACCTCCTCGCTGGCGCTGCCATCCACCGCCAGCATGGCGGCGGCGAGGCTGGAAGACCGCGCGTTCCACGCAGCCTTGTAGGTGTCGGGTGAAGTGGACAAGGTCCGGGCCGTGAAGATGGACCACAATAGGGTAGTCCCTCGCCGCCGAGCACCCAAGCCCATGCGCCATGAGACTTCCGACGACGTGCTGTGCACCTTGGCGGCGGTGGCCGTCGAGCGCCCGCCCGGCACGCCGCTCGCCCGCCTCGCCCTGCCGCAGGCCGAGGCCGGTGACTGGGCCACGGCCGTGGCCGCCGACCTCGCCCGCCTGGTGCCCGAGGCCGCCGCCCTCGATCTCGTGTTCGCCAGCGCGCTCTACGACCCGGCCGAGCTGTTGCGCCCACATTTCCCGCTGCATGCAGCGCTGGAGCGCTACGCGGCGCGCGCCCCGGGCCCCGACGGCGGCCGGGTGATCGCCTTCGGCGCCGGCCCCGGGGGCATGGTGCCGGACCTCGCCCCCGATCCCGGGCTGGCCGATGGCCCGCTCAAGGTGCTGCCCTTCCTGCTGCGCGGCCCCGCAACCGAAGTGCGGCGGATCGGCGAGATCCTGGAATCCCGCTTGCTCGATACCGGCATGGCCGATGCCGGCACCGCACTCGCCACCCAGGCCGCCTTCGGCCTGCGCTGCGAGCACATGCGCTACCTGACCCTGCACGACCTGATGGCGATGACCGCCATGCAGTACGAGCATGCCGGCCTCGGCGCACTCTGGCCGATGGTGGAATCGGCGCTGTTCGGCGACGGCGACGAGATCCTGCTCGATGCTCCGCCCGAGCCGCTGGTGCGCTATGCCGGCGGCGCCGTGCGGATCGCCCTGCTCGATGCCGATGCCTGGGCCCTGGGCGGCTTTGCCCCGCCGGGCCTGGATGCCCAGGGCATGGAACGCGCCTTCGCCCGCTTCGAGGCCCGGCAGCGGCAGATCGCCGCGGTACTGGCCGGGCACGGCCTCGAGGTGACCTTCGACCACTGCCCGGTGGGCAAGGACGCCCGCGCCATCCTGCGCGCCTGAAGCACCGCAACATTCCTTTGCCGCCGCCCGGGGCTATAGTCCCCGCCGAGGGAGCTTGGCGGAGGGCACCAGCATGGCTGGAGCGGGAAGCAGGCAGGCGGGGCGGGAGGGAGTCCACATCGGCCGGCGGCATGCCCTGGCCGGCCTGGCGGGGCTGGCCACGGCGGCCCTGCTGGGCTGCGGGCGCGGCGGCAACGGCGCCCCGCCGCGGATCTTCACCCTCGCCTACGACATCTGGCCCGGCTACTACTCCGCCGCCCTGGCCGATGCCCTCGGCCTGCTGGCCGAGGCCGGGCTCGGCCTGCGCATGATCGCCCCGGGCACCACCGACCGCATGCTGGCCGAGTTCCACGCCGGCCGCCACGACCTCATCGCCTGCTCGATCGGCGACATCATCCCGATGGCCGGGCGCAGCCGCGACATCGCCATCGTGCTCTCCAGCGACGAATCGGCGGGCGGCGACCAGGTCTTCCAGCGCCGGGGCTTCGATCCCGGCTCGGCCGGGCTGATCCGCATCGGCACCGATTTCAGCGGCTTTGGCGAGCTGTTCATGCGCGACTACCTCGCCCAGGCCGGCCTGGCCGACCGCCCCCTGCAATGGCTGCACGTCGATGCCAGCGAGGTGCGCTACGCCCTCGATGCCGGCAGCATCGACATCGGCAACACCTGGGAGCCCTATGCCAGCGCCACCGCGCGGGCCGGGCACCGCCGGGTCTTCGACAGCTCGCAGACCCCGGCCCTGATCACCCAGGTGGTGGTGGCCAAGCGGCGGCTGATCGAGGCCGAGCGGCCGCGCCTTGCCGCCTTCTGCGCCGCCTGGCTCGAAGCCACCGAACGCTGGCTCGCCGATGTGCCGGCCGGACAGAAGACGATCGAGGCCCATCTCGGCCTGGAACCCGGCGCCGCCTCGCTGGCGGGCATCCGCCTGCATACCCTGGCCGACAACCGCCGCCTGCTCGATGGCGAGGCGCCGGCCCTGCTGCCGGTGCTGGAGCGCTTCCGCGCCTTCTTCGCCGAACGCGGCGAGGACCCGGGCGATCTTCGCTTCCTGCTCGAGGCGGACCTGCTGCCGTGAAGTACGCCACCCGGGTCACCCTGCTGATGCTCGCGGTGGCGGCCCTGCCGGCGAGCCTGCTGCACTGGCGCAGCTTCGAGGCCGAGCGCGAGGCCCGGGCCGCGGCCGCCGACCGCGTGCTCTCCGGCAATGCCGAGGAGGCGGCGGCCCTGCTGGATGCCGCCCGCCGGCGCTGGCTGGACGGCGTGCGCGCGGATGCCCGGCTGCCGGGCATGGATGCCCTCCTGCGCGCCCACGATCCGGCCCTGGATGGCACAGGCAGTGCCTTCTTCGCCGCCATCGCCGGCCGCGATCCGGTGAACGTGGGCGCGGTGGGCCTGCTCGACCTGGAGGGCCGGGTGGTGCTCGACTCGCGGGCGCTCAACCTCGGCCGCCGCGAGGGCGCCGAGCCCTATGTGCGCGCCGTGCTGGCCGATGGCCAGCCCCTGCTCTACGGCCCCTACCGCCCGGCCGGCGAACGGGTGGCCGGGCTGTTCGCCGTGGCCCTGGTGCGCGATGCCGAGGAACGCCCGGCCGGCCTGCTGAGGGTGCGCTACGAGCCCAGCGTGCTCGGCCAGGTGATGGCGGTGAGCCTCGGCAATACCGAAGGGCTCTCGGCCAGCCTGCTGGACGGCGAGGGCCGGCTGCTCTGGGGCGTGGGACCGGAAGGAGAAGACCCGTTGCCGCCGCTGCCGGCCCGGACCGGCGGCACGGCCGCGTTCGACCTCGGCCGCGAGCGGGTGGCCACGGCGCGGGTGCCGGCCAGCGACTGGCGGGTGGTGGTGCGTCAGCCGCTCACCACGTGGCAGGCCCCGCAGCGGGCGGCGATGCACACCTGGCTGCAGCAGTCGGTGCTGCTGCTGGCGCTGCTGCTCACCGCCTCGCTGCTCCTGGGGCGCTGGATCGCCCGGCCGCTGGCGGCCTTCAGCGAGGTGGCGCGACGCATGGCCGGGGGCGATTTCCAGCCGGTGCCGGCCTGGCGCGGCGCCGTCGAGGCGCGGGCGCTCGGCGAGGCCCTGGACCAGCTCGCCGCCCGCCTGCGCGAGACCATCGGCGCGCTCTCGGCGGAACTCGAGCAGCGCCGCGCCACCGAGCAGGCCCTACGCGAGAGCCGGGCCGAGTTCCGTGCCCTGGTCGAGCAGCTGCCCGGCGCCGTGTACCGCTGCGCCAAGGCCACCGACTGGCCGATGGACTACCTGAGCCCGCAGATCGAGGCCATCACCGGCTATGCGCCGGAGGCCCTGCTGGCCGGCGACGGCACGGGGTTCACCGCCCTCGTGCTGCCCGAATACCGCAAGGCCAACGAGGAAGCCGTGGAGCGCTCGCTGGCCAACGGCGGCCGCTTCGAGCTGCGCTACCGCCTGCGCCACCGCGATGGCGGCCTGCGCTGGATCTGGGAACTGGGCTGCGTGCACCTGGACGAGGCCGGCCAGCCCTCGCGGCTCACCGGCCTGCTGTTCGACATCACCGAAAAGGCAACCGCAGACCAGGCCATGGACCTGCTGCGCGGCGGGGTCGAAACACAGCTCGGCGGCGACTACTTCAAGGCCCTGGCCACCGGCCTGGTGAAGGTCCTGGACGTCGATTACGCGATGATCGGCCGCTTCCTCGACTGTCCGCCGACGCGGGCCGAAGTACTGGCCCTGGTCGATCGCCAGGGCGCGGTGCGGCAGTTCGAATTCGAACTCGATGGCACGCTCTGTCGGGAAGTACTGGCTCACGGCCATCTGGAAGTCCTCGAAAAAGCGAGCGAGCGCTTCCCCGCCGATACCGTCCTCGTCGAAATGGGCCTGCAAAGCTATATCGGCCGTCGGCTCGATGATCGCAAGGGGAATCCGATCGGGCTGGTCACGCTCATGCACACCCAGCCTCTGAGCAGGGGCAGCGCAGCCGCACGCCTGCTCGATCTATTCCAAGCCCGCGCTGCCGCCGAGCTGGAGCGACTGATGGCCGAGGAGGCGCTGCAGCGGCTGGCCGAGACCCTGGAGAACCGGGTGGCCGAACGCACTCGTGAGTTGCAGGAAGCCAATGCCACGCTCTCACAGGCCATGGACCAGCTGGTGCAGCGCGAGAAACTGGCCTCACTGGGCAGCCTGGTGGCGGGGCTGGCACATGAGCTCAACACCCCGATCGGCAATGCCCTCACCGTCTCCACCGCGCTGGGCGACCTGCACCGGCAGTTCACCGGCCTGCTCGCGAGCGGGCAGCTCAAGCGCTCGGCGCTCGAGCAGTTCCTCGCCGAGAACACCGAGGCGGCCAGCCTGATCGAACGCAATCTGGAACGCGCCGCCACCCTGATCAGCCACTTCAAGCAGGTGGCGGTGGACCAGGCCAGCATGCGGCGGCGGCGCTTCGAGCTCGGCGAGCTGGTGCAGGACGTGCTCTCCACCCTGAGCCCGCGACTGAAGCGCTCGCCGCACCGGGTGGAGGTGGCGGTGCCGAAAGGGCTTTCGCTCGACAGCTACCCAGGACCGCTGGAGCAGGTGCTCACCAACCTGCTCGAGAACAGCCTGGTGCACGCCTGGGATGAGGGCCAGGCAGGCTGCATCCACATCCATGCCGATGCTCTCGGAGAAGGCGAGGAGGCCGGCGTCCGCCTGGTCTATGAGGACGATGGCCGAGGCATCCCGAAAGAGTCTCGGCAGCGGGTGTTCGATCCCTTCTTCACCACCCGCCTCGGCCAGGGCGGTAGCGGCCTTGGGCTCTATCTCGTGTACAACCTGGTGCACGGGCGGCTGGGCGGCCGCATCCGCCTCCTCGACCGTGAGGGAGGAGGAGTACGCTTCCAGATCGACCTGCCGGCCAAGGCGCCGGCCGGGGCCACGGAGCCCGAAGCATGAGCGAGGAATGGATCCGTTTCGCCAGCGAGGCCCCGCCGCCGCAGGCGGAAGGCGGGCCGCGCCCCTGGTGCGTGGTGGTGGTGGACGACGACCCGGAGGTGCACGAGGCGACCCGCTTCGCCCTGCGCCATGTGCAAGTGCATGGCCGGCCGCTGGAACTGGCACATCTGCACTCCGCCGCCGAGGCGCGTGCCGCACTGCCCACGCTCGGCATCCCGGCGGTGATCCTGCTCGACGTGGTGATGGAGACCGAGGACGCCGGCCTCACCCTGGTGGATTTCATCCGCGGCGACTGCGGCCTGTCTGCCACCCGCATCGTGCTGCGCACCGGCCAGCCCGGCTACGCGCCGGAACTCAGCGTGTTCGCGCGCTACGACATCAACGACTACTTCACCAAGGCCGAGCTCTCGCGCACCCGGCTGATCACCGCCATCACCTCGGCGGTGAAGAGCCACGAGCAGATCCGTACCATCGAGGAGAGCCGCCGCGGCCTCGAGCTGATCGTGAAGAGCTCGGCCGAGCTGCTGCAGCCCCAAGCGCTGGCGAGCTTCGCCCAGGGCGTGCTGACCCAGGCCAAAGCCCTGCTCGGCGGTCCGATCGATGGCATCGTCTGTGCCCAGCGCGGCTCGCCGCTCGATCCCTCCGACGAACGCCTGTACGTGGTGGGAGCGGCCGGCGCGCTGGCCCATGAGGTCTGGCACCCGCTCTCGGAAGTGCATGCCGAGCCGGTAGTGACGGCGATCTCGCAGGCTCTGCGCGAACACCGCAATCTGCACGGCGAGCGCCACAGCGTGCTCTACCTCTCCACCCTGGAGCGCGAGGCGGCGATCTACGTCGCCACCTCGGCGCCGCTCGGGGTGGTGGAGCGGCAGCTGCTGGAAGTCTTCGCCGCCAACCTCGCCGCCTGCTTCAGCAACCTGCAGCACTTCGAGGAAGTGCACCGGCTGGCCTTCCGCGACCCGCTCACCGGACTCGTCAATCGCGCCGGGTTGCTGCGCGAGCTGGACGGCGTGGCCGGCCGCACCGACCTGCGCCTGGTGCTGGCCGACATCGACCACTTCACCGATTTCAATGATGGACTTGGGCAGGAAGCCGGCGATCTCTTGCTCTCTGCCGTCGGTGCGCGCCTGCGCGAGCGCCTCGGCGGCCAGGCCACGCTGGGCCGGCTCGGCGCCGATGTCTTCGCCCTGATCGGCGACCGCGAGGCACTGGCACCGGAGGCGGTGCTGGCGGTGTTCGACGAACCCTTCTCCTTCGGCGAGCACCACACCCCGGCCAGGGTCTCGCTGGGCCTGTGCGATCTCGGCGACTGCGGCGACGGCGTCTCCGCCCTGCGCCACGCCAACATCGCGCTCAAGCGCGCCAAGCGCGGTGCCGGCGGCGAGCCCTGGGTGGCCTATGCCCCGGCCATGGCCGAGCACACCCGGGCACGGCTCGACATGCTGGGGCAACTGCGCCGCGACCTCGAGCAGGAGCGCCTGCTGCCCTGGTTCCAGCCGCAGGTCGATCTCGCCGACGGCCGCGTGGTGGCCGCCGAGGCCCTGCTGCGCTGGCCCGATGGCGCCGGCGGCTGGGTGCAGCCGCCGGATGTCTTCATTCCGCTCGCCGAATACTCCGGGCTCATCGTGCCGATGGGCGAGTTCGTGCTGGACCGCGCCTGCGCCTTCCTGAAGTCGCTGGAAGGCCGGCCGGGCGCACCCGCCTCCATCGCCGTGAACGTGGCCATGCCGCAACTGCGCGAGCGCGGCTTCGTGCCGATGGTGGAGGGCACCCTGCGGCGACACGGGCTGCAGGGCCGCCAGCTGGAGCTGGAGATCACCGAATCGATCGCCATGGACGAGGCGCAGGGCCTCAGGCGGCGGCTCGAACACCTGCGCGGAAGTGGCGTGCGCATCGCCATCGACGATTTCGGTACCGGCTATTCCTCGCTGGCGCAGCTGCGCGAGCTGCCGGTGGATGCGCTGAAGATCGACCGCCGCTTCGTCTCCGAGTTCAGCGCGGGACCGGACGAGGCTTTCGTCGAATGCATCCTGATGCTGGCGCAGCGCCTTGGCCTCGTCACCGTCGCCGAGGGCATCGAGGACGAGGCGCAGGCGGCGCTGATGCAGCGCCATGGCTGCGCGCTCGGCCAGGGCTGGTGGTTCGCCCGGCCCATGGCTCCGGCCGCCTTCGCCGACTGGCTCGGCACGCGGCTCAGCCGCGGCTGAAGCCGGCCTCGAACACCCGGTAACGGGCATCCTCCATGCCAAGCGCGGCATAGGTGGCCTGGGCGCGGCGGTTGTCGTTCTCGACATAGAGCCGCAGGCCACAGACCCCGGGCGTGGCCCGGGCCAGCCGCTCGGCCTCGGCGTAGAGGGCGCGGAACACGCCGCCGCGGCGCGCCGCCGGCGCCACGTAGACGCTCTGGATCCACCACCACCAGGCATTGCGCCAGTCGCTCCATTCGGTGGTGAGCATCAAGGTGCCCACGGGTTCGCCGGCGCGTTCGGCGACGAAGTAGCGGGCCTTGGCCGGATCGGCGAGGCCGGCCGCGATGCCGGCGCGCACGGTGACGGGATCGAGGCGCTTGCCCTCGGTCTCGAAGGCCATGGCCTCGGCCCAGCGGGCGAGCGTGTCGAGCTCGTCGGCGCGGGCGGGGCGGACGGTGATCGGGGTGGGGCTCATCGCGGCGGGACTCGTTCCGGTGTCGTCGAAAAAAGGGGGGGGGCTCAGCCCGGCTTGCGGCCGCGGCGGCCGGGGCCGAGCTTGCGTGCCACGGTATTGCGGCCGATGCCGAGCTGGGCGGCGGCGAGCTGGCGGTGCCCGCAGTGATAGTCCAATGCGGTTTCCAGCAAGGTGGCCTCGAAGGCCTCGCGCAGCGGCGCGGCAATGCCCTGCTCGCCCGCCACGAGGCGTTGCCGCAGCGCCTCGGCAAGCGCCGCACGCCAGGCCGCGTCCCGGCCTTCGCCGGGCGCCGATAGGGCGCCGGCCTCACGCAAGGCGGCCTCTACCGCCGCTGCCGGGATGCGCTCGCCGGCGGCCAGCGCCACCAGACGTAGGCACAGGTTGCGCAGCTCGCGCACATTGCCCGGGAAGGCATGCCGCTCGAGGCGCTCCAACGCCGCCGGAGCGAGCCGCCGCGGTCCAAGGCCCATGGCCTTGGCCGCCTCGGCCACGAAGCGGCTGGCGAGCAGCGGAATATCGCCCTGGCGCTCGCGCAGCGGTGGCAGGCTGAGCCGCAGCACGTCGAGGCGGTGCAGCAGGTCCTCGCGGAAGCGGCCCTCACGCACCCGAGCGGCGAGGTCCTGGTGGGTGGCGGCGATCACCCGCACGTCCACCCGGATCAGCTCGCGCCCGCCCACGCGGAAGAACTCGCCCTCGGCCAGCACCCGCAGCAGGCGGGTCTGCAGGCCGGCTGGCATGTCGCCGATCTCGTCGAGGAACAGGGTGCCGCCATCGGCCTGCTCGAAGCGCCCGATGTGGCGCTTGCTGGCGCCGGTGAAGGCCCCGGCCTCGTGGCCGAACAGCTCGCTCTCCAGCAGCTCGGCGGGAATGGCAGCGGTATTGAGGGCGACGAAGGGACGCTCGGCGCGCGGCGATTCGGCATGCAGGGCGCGGGCGACGAGTTCCTTGCCGGTGCCGGTCTCGCCGGTGATCAACACCGCGAGCGGTAGCTGGGCATAGCGGCCGATGGCACGGAACAGGGCGCGCATCGGCGGGCTCTCGCCGAGCAGGACGGACGAGCCCTCGGGCATCACCGCGGCCTCCGCCGTAGCGCGGGACTGGGCGGCGTCCAGCCGGTCCTTCAGGAGCTCGCGGGCCAGCTGCACCGCGGCATCGAGGTCGAAGGGCTTGGGCAGGTAGTCGCGCGCGCCGCCGCGGAAGGCTCCGGCAGTGGTGGCGACATCGGTGTAGGCGCTCATCACCACCACCGGCAAGCCGGGCTCGCGGGCACGCAGGGCCTCGAGGAAACCGAGGCCATCGGTACCCGGCATGCGCACATCGGTGAACACCAGCGCGGCCCGCTCGCCGCCTGCCAGCGCCGCGAGCGCGGCGTCGGCGCTGTCGAAGCCCTGCACCACGAAGCCGGCCTCGCGCAGGGCCTCGGCCAGCACGAAGCGCACGGCGCGGTCGTCGTCGACGACGAAGATGCGCGCGCTCATGGGCGGCCCTCCACCGCCGTGCCCGGCCCGCCCTCGACCGGATCGGGCAGGGGCAGCAGCAGGGTGAATACGGTATGGCCCGGCCGCGAGCGGTAGGCCAGCGAGCCGCCATGTTCGCGGGCGATCTGCTGCGCCAGCGGCAGGCCAAGCCCGGTGCCCTCGGCCCGCCCCGAGACCAGCGGCAGGAACAGGCGCTCGACGAGGTCCTCCGGCACGCCGCGGCCATCGTCGGCCACTTCCACCCGCACCGCCAGGCGGTGGCTGCGCTCACCGATCAGCACCTGGTGCTCGGCGCGGGTGCGCAGGCCCACCTGGGAGGCGCCGCTCTCCAGCGCGTTGCGCACCAGGTTCCACACCGCCTGGGTCAGGCGGTCGGCATCGCCCTGCAGGTCGGGCAGGCTGGGGTCATAGTCGCGCACCAGCTTCACCGCCCAGCCGGCCTCGGCCTCGGCCAGCTGGCGCACCCGCTCCAGCACGGCATGGATGTTGACGGCCTCGAAGGGCCGCGGCGGCGCCGGGGTGAGGATGCGCTCGACCAGCCCGTTCAAGCGCTCCACCTCGCTGGCGATCAAGGCCACCAGCTCGCGGCTCTCCGGGTCGGCCGGGCGGCGCGAGAGCAGCTGCGCCGCGCCCTTCAGCCCGGCCAGCGGATTGCGCAGCTCGTGCGCCAGGCCGCGCAGCGAGGCACTCAAGGCCTGTGGCAGGGCAGTGACCGGGTCGTCGCCCGGGAACTCCTCCACCGGATGCAGTTCCAGGCGCAGCCCGGCCTCCTCGCGCAGGCAAAGCACATCGGCGAACTGCACCGGCCCGCT
The DNA here is from genome assembly GCF_000429065.1 of Silanimonas lenta DSM 16282. Lineage (GTDB taxonomy): Bacteria > Pseudomonadota > Gammaproteobacteria > Xanthomonadales > Xanthomonadaceae > Silanimonas > Silanimonas lenta. Next base: position 246,228 of record NZ_KE386844.1, read on the forward strand.
GCCGAAGCCCAGACCCACCCGCTGCAGGCGCAAGGGCTGGCCATCGGCCGGCACCCGCGGCAGCGCCGCCGCCAGCCGCTCGCCGCCCTCCAGCTCGGAAAGGCCGAGGCCCAGCAGGCGGCGCGCGCTCACCCCGAGCCAGGCGGCGAAGGCGGTGTTCAGGGCCTCGAGCCGCCCCCCGGCATCCAGCCAGGCAAGCGGCGTGGCAAGGCGGTCGAAGGCGGCGAGGTCGCGGGGCATGGCGGCAGTATCGCACCATGCGCGGGCATTTTTGCCGGGCGGGTTACTGCGCCGCCGCCCCGAAAATGCCGACGGCCCGCTCCCGCGGGCCGCGGCGTCGACGCCTGGCGCCAAAAACCGCGCCACCGCTCCCCCGGCGGCGCGGGCGCGATCCTCAGATCGCGTAGTACAGCTGATACTCGAGCGGATGGGTGGCCGCGCGGAACCTGGTCACCTCCTGCATCTTGAGCTCGATGTAGCCGTCGATGAAGTCGTCGGAGAACACACCGCCGGCCTTGAGGAACTCGCGGTCCTTGTCGAGGGCCTCGAGCGCCATGTCCAGCGAGTGGCAGACCTTCGGGATGTTCTTCTCCTCCTCCGGCGGCAGGTCGTAGAGGTCCTTGTCGGAGGGCGCGCCCGGGTCGATCTGGTTCTTGATGCCGTCGAGGCCGGCCATCATCAGCGCGGCGAAGGTGAGGTAGCCGCTCTGCATCGGATCGGGGAAGCGCATCTCGATGCGGCGCGCCTTCGGGTTGCTCACGTACGGGATGCGGCAGCTCGCCGAGCGGTTGCGCGCCGAGTAGGCCAGCATCACCGGGGCCTCGAAGCCCGGCACCAGGCGCTTGTAGCTGTTGGTGGTGGAATTGGTGAAGGCATTGATGGCGCGGGCGTGCTTGAAGATGCCGCCGATGTACCAGAGCGCGATCTGCGACAGGCCGCCGTAGCCGTCGCCCGAGAACAGGTTCACCCCGCCCTTGCTGAGCGACTGGTGCACGTGCATGCCGCTGCCGTTGTCGCCGACGATGGGCTTGGGCATGAAGGTGGCGGTCTTGCCGTTGCGGTGCGCCACGTTCTTGACGATGTACTTCAGCGTGGTCAGCTCGTCGGCCTTCTTCACCAGCGAGTTGAACTTGACGCCGATCTCGCACTGGCCGGCGTTCGCCACCTCGTGGTGGTGCACTTCCACTTCCTGGCCCACCGAGGCCAGCACCTTGCACATCTCGGCGCGCAGGTCGTGCAGCGAGTCGGTGGGCGGCACCGGGAAGTAGCCGCCCTTCACGGTCGGGCGGTAGCCATGGTTGTTGCCGTCCTGCTTCTGGTTGGTGGCCCAGGCGGCTTCGTCGGAGAAGATCTCGTAGCCGACCTTGCCCATGTCATTGCTGAAGCGCACGCCGTCGAAGATGAAGAACTCGGGCTCCGGGCCGAAGAAGGCCTGGTCGGCGATGCCGCTGGCCTTGAGGAAGGCCTCGGCGCGCTTGGCCACGCCGCGCGGGCAGCGCGAGTAGCCCTGCATGGTGGCCGGATCGAGCACGTCGCAGATCAGCACCAGGGTCGGGTCGGCGTAGAACGGATCGACGAAGGCGGTGGCGGGATCCGGCAGCAGGATCATGTCGCTCTCGTTGATGCCCTTCCAGCCGGGAATGGAGCTGCCGTCGAACATCTTGCCGTCCTCGAACAGGGCGGGCTCGACGATGCTCGCCGGGAAGGTGACGTGGTGCTGGGTGCCACGCATGTCGACGAAGCGCAGGTCGACGAACTCGATGGCGTGGTCCTTGATCAGCTTGTTGACGGTCTCGATGCTCACGGAAAGGCTCCGGCTGGGGTGGGAAACGCCAGGGAAGAGAGCAAGCGCCATGCCAAGCCTTCCCTGCGCGCAAGCCATTGATCCTGAAAGGGCAGGGCGGGGTTCCCGGTGGCAGATTGCGCCAGACGGAGGCGCTCATGGAGCAACTGGGTGCATTTCTGAAGCACGCCGCCCGGATGGAGACCCCCTGCCCCGCCCGCTACCGGGGCGGACCACCCACCCGGCACGCCCCTGCCCGCCCGGCCCACGCCGGGACCGGCCTGCCGCTAGACTCCGGCCTTTCCGCCGCGGTCCTGCGCCTTGAACGACCTGCTCATCGCCCTCTTGCTCGGCATCCTCGAGGGCATCACCGAGTTCCTGCCGATCTCCTCCACCGGCCACCTGCTGATCGCCCAGCACTGGCTGGGCCCGCAGTCCGACCTGTTCAACATCGTGGTGCAGAGCGGGGCCATCCTCGCCGTGCTGCTGGTGTTCCGCGCCCGCCTGCTGGCCCTGGCCGCAGGCTGGCGGCAGCCGGCGCAGTTCGACTACCTCTTGAAGCTGGGCGCGGCCTTCGCGGTGACGGCGGTGGTCGGCCTCGTGGTGCGCAAGCTCGGCTGGAGCCTGCCGGAGACGGTCTGGCCCGTGGCCACGGCCCTGGTGCTGGGGGGGCTGCTGATGCTCGCCATCGAACGGAGTGTGGCCAGGCGGCCGGCGGCGCCGGAGCCGGCGCTGCCTGCCATCGGCTGGAACGTGGCAGTGTGGGTGGGGCTGGCGCAGGTGCTGGCCGGCGTGTTCCCGGGCACCTCGCGCTCGGCGGCGGCGATCTTCGCCGCCCTGCTGGCGGGTGCCCTCTCGCGCCCGGCGGCGGCCGAGTTCGCCTTTCTCGTCGGCATCCCCACCATGTTCGCCGCCAGCGCCTACGCCCTGCTGGAGTATGCGGGCAACCCGGCGGCCCCGCGCGAGGACTGGGCGGCGCTGGCCGTGGCCTTCGCCGCGGCGGCGGCCACCGGCTTCGTGGTGGTGCGCTGGCTGCTCGGCTACGTGAAGTCGCGGCCCTTCACCGTGTTCGCCTTCTACCGCATCGCCCTCGGCTTGGGGCTTTTGCTGTTCCTGCCGCGCGGGGCCTGAAGGCCCCGCGGGGAGGGACTGGCCTCACTCGGCGGGATAGCCGAGGCGCACCGCCAGGGGCGACAGGGTGGCGAAGGCCGGGGCCAGCACGCCGGCATAGGCGCGCCAGCTGCCGGCGGGCAGCTCGACCGGCACCGCCACCGGCGCCGGTACCACGGCCGGCGGCGGGGCGGGAAGGCCGCAGGCCGCGGCCAGGGCCTCGCCGAAGCCGGCAGGGTCGCTGGCAAGGCCATCGGCATCGAGACGGAACACCCGCGCCGGATCGGCGGCCTCGGCCTCCAGGTACTGGCCGAGCACGGCCGAGAGCCAGGCCGCGGCGGCCTCCACGCCGGGGAAGGGGTAGCCGCTCGCCGAGCCCTCGGCCAGCCAGGTGAGCAGGAGATCGCGCGGGTCGCGCAGCAGGGCCACGAGGCGGGTACCGTGCAGGGTGGCGTGGGTCCAGCCATCCCAGTGCGGCAGACCATCGATCATGGCTGCCGGATCGAGGCCATTGGCCTCCAGCGGCGCCCGCCAGCGCGCGGCCGTGCCGGCCGCGGCATGGTCCGGCGCCACCCGCAGGCGGTTGAAGCCATCGTCGCGCCGGGTGTCGGCGAAGCGGTCCAGCAGCACCCGCTCGGGCGCGGCGGCGGCGAGCAGGGTGTGGATGGGCTCGAGACGCACGCCGGGCGGGCCCCAGAGCAGGCAGCCGGCGCCGCCATCGGCAGCCGGGCGGGCGGCGCTCGCCGGCACCGGCTGCGGCAGGCGCGGCAGGAAGCCCTCGGCCCAGAACTGCTGCCAGGCCGCCGCGGCCTCGGCCACCCGGCCCACCCGGTGCAGGGCGGCGCCATACCAGGGCAGCAGGGCATGGCGCTGGCCGGGCGAGACCACGCCGTCGAGCAGGGCCTGGGTGGCGGCCATCGCCGCCTCGGCCGGCTGCCGGGCGGCGGCACGGGCGAGGATGCGCCGGGCCTCCATCAGCCGCGGCTCGAGGGCCAGGGCCTCGCGGGCGGCCGTCTCGGCCGCAGCCAGCTCGCCCTGATGCTCGCGCAGCGTGGCCTCGGCCTCGAGGGCGTCGCCGGAGGCAGGGGCCGCCGCCCGCCAGGCCGCGATGGTGGCCTCGGCCTGGGCAAGATCGCCGAGCCCGAGCAGCAGGCGCCAGCCCTGGGTGAGCCCGGGGCGCTCGGCCAGCCGGGCCTGCAGGCGGGCCACGGCCGCCTCGGGACCGCCGAGATGGTGGTTGAGCTGCAGTTCCAGGGCCAGCGCCGGGCCATGCTCGGGGGCCTCGGCCAGCACCGCCTCGACCCCGGCCGAGGCCTCCTCGAGACGGCCGGCCGCGGCGCAGAGCCGGGCATGGGTCCAGCGCGCCGCCACCGAGGCCGGCGCCGCCTCCACCCAGGCGATCGCCGCCTCGAAGGCCTCCGGCAGGCGGCCCTGGGCTTCGAGGCAGGCGACGAGGGCGCCGTGCAGATTGGGCGCGGCCCCGCTCAGGGCGAGGGCATTGCGCAGGGCCTGCTCGGCGAAGGCGAGGTGGTTGCGCTGCAGGTAGGCCAGACCGAGCGCGGCCTGGGCCAGCGGATCGCGCGGGGCGCGCTGCACCGCGGCGCTGAGCAGGGCCAGGGCGCGCTGGCCATCGCCGGAAAGCTCGGCGAGCTGGGCCTCGGCCAGCAGCAGGCGCGGGTGCTCGTCGTCGATCCGCTTGGCCAGCGCCACGAGGCGCTCGGCCTCGGCGCGGTCGCCGCGGCCGAGGGCGAGGTGGGCCAGGGCCACGTAGGCGGGCAGCTGGTTGGGGTCTTCGGCCACCGCGGCGCGGAAATCGGCGGTCGAGGCCTCGAGGTCGCCGCCCTGCAGGTGCAGGAAGGCGCGGGTGGTGATGAGCCCGGCATGGCCCGGGGCGAGGGCAAGGCCGCGGTCGATGGCGGCGGCGGCGGCGGCGGTGTCGCCGGCCGCGCCATGGGCCTGGGCCAGCCACTCGAAGGCCTCGGGATTGGCCGGCTCGGCGGCCACCCAGCGTTCGGCGGCGGCCAGCGCGGCCGTGGCATCACCGGCGCGCAGCGCCGTCATCACGTCATGCAGCATGGGAGTCCCTCGGAAAAGGCCCGGCCGGGAGCCCGGCCGCTTATCAGGAAACGCCCAGTGTAGCGGCATCGGCCGGCTGGCCCGCCGCCTGCCCGAGGGCGGCGAGGAAGCGGTCGCGGATCCAGCGCTCGGCGAAGCCCTCCAGCGCCGCGTTCAGAAGAAAGCCGCAGTGCCCGCCATAGGGGCTGATCTCCAGCCGGGCCGAGGGCGGCAGGCGCAGGGCGTGGAAATCGGCCACCGGGATCACCGGGTCGTCCGCCGCGGTGAGGATCGAGGCCGGCACCGCGAGGTCGGAGAGGCGGTCGCCGGCGATGGCATAGCCGTCGAGATAGGCCTCGAGGCTGGGAAACTCGGTGTACTGCGCAACGAGATAGCGGGTGAGGCTGCGCATGTCGCGCCCGAGCTCGGCCGGCGAAAAACGGTGCCGTTCGGGGAAGTGGCGCTGCTTGAGCACGAGCGAGCGCCGCCACTTCCTCATGAAATACCAGTGGTAGAGCGGCAGGCCGGTCTCGAGGGCGCGCAGGCCGGATTCGCCGTGCACCACCGGGCAGACCGCCGCCACATGGGCCAGCCGCAGCCCCGCCGCCGGGGCGGCGCGGGCCACCCGCAGGGCGAAGTTGCCGCCCAGCGAGAAGCCGGCCGCCATCCAGGGCCGGCCGGGCAGACGCGCCTGGGCCGCCTTCGCCGCCAGCACCACCTCCTCGAGGCGGCAGCTGTGGAAGGGCTCCGGATTGAGATGGTGGGTGTCGCCATGGTCGCGGAAGTTGAGCTGCACCACCTCGAAGCCGGCCTCCAGGAGCTGGCGGGTGGTGTGGCGCACATAGCTCGAGCGGTGGCTGCCCTCCCAGCCGTGGAAGAGCAGGGCCGTGGCCCGCGGCACGCGACCCGGCAGCGAGAGGTGGAAGGCCTGCAGCACCGCCTCGCCGGCCGGCAGCCGCCATTCCTCCACCTGCGGCGCCAGCCGTGCCAGGGCCCGCTCGCCGGCGATGCGCCGGGGCGGGGCGGCCGAGAGCAGGGACTGCAGGTGGCCGTTGCGCAGCCAGGCGGGCGGGCGGTAGTCGGCGGCGCTCAGCATCGGGGGCCTTCAGCGGGCGAGCACCGCGGCGATCCGCTCGCGGCAGGTCTCGGCCATGCGCCGGCGGCCGTCCTCGCTGGGGGGCACCGGGTCGAGGAAGTGCACCTCGGCCACCCGGCCCGGCTCGCCGAGCAGGCGTACGAAATTGCCCATGAAGCTCTCGCCCGGCGCGAAGGCAACGATGCGCTGGGCCTCCCCCCCCGCGCCATAGCGCAGGGCCACCGGCTGGGCCGGCACGTTCGCTACCACGGCGGGCTGGAAGATGCGGGCATGGAACACGCCCAACGCCTCGCCGCTGGTGGTGCGGCCTTCCGGGAACACCGCCACCGGGCGCCCCTCCTGCAGGCGCTGCACCATCTGGTGCATCACCCCGTGCAGCGAGTCCTGGTTGCCGCGGTGGTGGTAGATGGTGCCGCCCAGGCTGGCGAGCCAGCCCACCAGCGGCCATTTCTCGACCTCGGCCTTGGAGACGAAGCCGGCCCAGAGCTGGCTGTGGAACAGCTCGATGTCGATCCAGCTGACATGGTTGGCCACGAACAGCACGGCGCCGCGCAGCGGCGTGCCATAGCGGCGCACGCGCAGGCCGAAGACCCGCAGCAGGCCGCCGGACCAGGCGCGGATCAGCCGGGCATGCAGATCCTCGCCGCCCCAGGCGATGCGCCGGGTGCCGGGCAGCACCAGCAGCAGCACCACGAGCGGCAGGAACAGGCCGAGGTGCACGGCCAGGAACGGCAGGCGGGCAAGCAGGCGGAGCCAGCGCATGGCCTCAGCCCCGGCGGACGGCGAGGGTGAGCCGGCTGGCGCAGACCAGGCGGCCCTGCTCGTCCTCGATGCGGATGTCCCAGACCTGGGTGCTGCGGCCCACGTGCAGGGGCCGGGCAGTGCCCACCACCCAGCCCCCGGTCATGGCCCGCACATGGTTGCAGTTGAGCTCGAGGCCCACGGCCTGCCCGGCGCCGTCCTCGAGGCAGAGGTTGGCGGCGATGCTGGCCAGGGTCTCGGCGAGCAGGGCCGAGCTGCCGCCGTGCAGCAGGCCGTAGGGCTGCTTGGTCCGCGCATCCACCGGCATCCGCCCGCGCAGGTAGTCGGGGCCGAGCTCGGTGAGCTCGATGCCGAGATGGCCCACCGCGCAGCCTTCGCGCTGCGCGTTCAGCAGCTCGATCGGCGGGCGGCGGCGGAAGGGGCCTTCGGGATTCGCCTGCATCGGCCGCCCTTCAGCGCAGGTAGGTCGAGGGCCGCCAGACGTTGGCAAGGTAGCTGCGGCGGCCATAGCCCGAGCTGGCGCCATAGCCCACGCCGACATCGCGCTGGCGGCGCACGTGCATGCGCTCGAGCAGTTCGGCGCGGCGGCCCTCCAGCCAGTCGGCCACGCCCACCTGGGCCGGGTCGAGGCCGCGGCGCCGGGCCTCGGCGCTGCGGTATTCGCAGAAGTCGTCGTAGGCCTCGATCTCGTGGCGCAGGCCGCGGGTGGCGAGCTCGATGGCGATGGCATCGTCGAGGAAGCCGAGCACCGGCACGTGGTCGGGGATCAGGTCCTTCGGCTCGGCAAAGTAGGCAAGGGCGCCCAGGATGCGCTGCTGATCCTCCCCGGGCATCGCCCAGGCCGGGTCCTTGAGCATGGCGATCAGGGTGTCGAGCAGATCGAGCCGGTCGGCGATGAAATCGGGCACCGTGACGCCCCTGGCCTTGGCGAGCAGGGCGCCGGCGGCATCGGCCACCTGCGCCGGGGCCTTGCTGGCGGCGGCCTTGCGGGCCTCCTCCATCGCCTTCGTGAAATGCTCGAGGTCGCGATCGGAAAGCTCGATGGTGAGGGTCAGGGACATGGCAGGGCCCGGGGGATCCGAATGGAAGGCCCGGGCAGCCTAGGCCCGGCCCCCGATGGCGTCAAATGAAGAAGGTCATGTCCTCAGAGGATGGGCACGAGGCCGGCGCCGAAGCCGGTGAGGATGCGGGTGTAGATGCGCTTGCTGCCCACCCCCACCTCGGGAAAATCGCCCACGTCGCGCCAGCACTCATGGAACCGCGGGTCGCCCCAGGGCAGGGGCTCGCAGCCTTCCACGAGCTCGTAGCTGCGGGCGTAGGGAAAGGGCCAGGCCCAGAGATCGAACACCGGCAGGGCCTCGGAGAGCTTGCCAAGACCGTAGCTCAGGCCGGAGAACAGCGGCGGTTTTGCCCGCGGAGCGATCAACCAGGCGTTCTCCGGCGCCATGTCGCGCTCGATGATCCGCGCCAGCGCCGTAGCGAAGGCGGCGTCCTCGACGATCACCAGGTTCTCGGTATTCCAGTGGTCGGAGCGCGGGTCGAAGTTGTGGGTGCCGACCACCGCCACCCGCCGGTCCACCACCACCGACTTGGCATGCAGGCCGGTGCGCACCCCGGCCCGGCGCAGCGGCACTGGCCCGCCCTGGCGGCGCGCCGCCGAGCCGCTGCCGAACAGCGGGAAATCGGCCGCCGCCCGCTCGCCGAGCGCCCCGGTCGAGGCGGGGTCGAGCGGCGTGTCGGTGGGATAGGGCTTGTACTCGTGGATCAGGAAGCCAAGCTCGCGCAGGTAGGTGCGCTTGTACTTGTGGCTCATGGCATACACCGGGAAGGCGTCGGTGGCGGCCAGCGAGTTGGTGGAGATGCGCACCGCCGGCGGCGGGTCGCGGCGCTGCAGGTCCTGGAACAGGCGGCGCGCCGGCCGCGAGAGCACGAGGTAGGGCGTCTGCAGTACCACCTCCTCGCGGGCATCGGCGATCAGGCGGCGCATCGCCTCGCTCGCATCCTTGCGCGCGGCCGGCTCGCCCTCATGCTTGTCGGGCCAGTCGGCGATGAAACGCACCGCCCCCACCTCGAAGCTGGCCTCGGCGAGCCGCGCCAGCAGCGCATCGCCGTCGAGCGCGGCGCGGCGCATGCTGCCGAGCCGCCCCTCCTCGAGCGCCTCGCGCCAGTCCAGGCGCCCGGCCGGAGCCCCGCCATGGGAGATCCAGCGCTGCGCCACGTCGGCGAGCTGCTCGGCCGGCACGCTGCGCTCGGCCACCCAGAAACGGTCGAAGTCGGCTTGCATCTCGCGTACCGCCGGCCCGGCCACCACGAGATCGCGGTCGCGGTAGTTGAACGCCGGATCCCAGTCGAAGTAGCGGTCCTGCACGTTGCGGCCGCCAGTGATGCCCACCACGCCGTCCACCAGCAGCAGCTTGCCGTGCATGCGCTGGTTGAAGCGGCGGAAGCAGCAGACGATGCCGGCGGCGAACTGCAGCGGCTGGGTGCGGGCCTCCTCGAAGGTGGGGTTGTACAGGCGCAGCTCGAAGTTGGCGTGGTGGCTGGCCAGCGCCGCCTGCAGGTTGGGATCATCGAGGCCGTAGAGCTGGTCGAGCAGCACCCGCACCTTCACCCCGCGCTCGGCGGCCTCGAGCAGGGCATCCAGCACCAGCCGCCCGCCGTCGTCGAGCTGGAAGATGAAGCTCTTGAGCTCGATCCGCTCGCGGGCGGCGCGGATCAGGTGCAGGCGCATGGCCAGGGCATCGGCGCCGTTCTCGAGCAGTACCAGGCGGTGGCGCGGGGCTGCGGGGGTCGAATCCGCCACCCGCCGGTGCCCGGCCTCCAGCAGGGCCGAGGGCACGGCACAGCGGTCGGCGGCCGCGCAGTCCACCGCGGTGGCCCGCGCCGCCACCATGGCCCCAGCCGCCTCCAGGCGCTGCGCCTTGGGCAGTCCGGCGCAGGCCGCGAGGCCCGCGGCCAGGACGAGGACGAGGGCGGCACGCCAGCGGCAGGCAGGCAGGGGGGCAGCGCTCATCGCGCCTCCGCGAAGCGGATCCCGAACTCGAAACGCACCTCGTCCTTCACCGTGAAACGGTAGGCCTGCATGCCGAAATCACGCCGGCTGACGCTGCCCTGCACCCGGAGCAGGCAATCTTCGCCGGGACGCGGACAAGACGGGGTGAGCAGGAGGAAGTCCACCGGCCGCTCGCGGCCGCGCAGGCGCAGGCGGCCGCGCACCGGTCCGCCCTCGTGCAGCCTGGCCGGGGGGAAGGGCTGGGAGACGAAGCCCACCTCGGGATGCGCCCCGGCATCGAGGAAGGCCGGCGAGCGGGTGAGTTTCGCCATCCACTCCGGCCCTTCGTAATCCACGGTATCGGCGCGCAGCCGCACCTCCACCTCGCACAGCCCGCCATCGGCCGGGCGCAGTTCACCCGCCAGCTCGGTGAAGCGGCCCTCGGCGCGGATCGGCAGGCGCACATCCACCACGAACCGGGCCGACGAGGCGGCAGGATCGATGCGGGCGGCACAGCCCGCACCCAGCCCGATCCCGGGCAGCAGCGCGCAGGCCAGCGACAGACCGAGCGCCGGCAGGCTGCCGCACCCGGCACCGGGCGCCAGGGCCCGGCCGGGCATTCAGGGCCACCAGAAGCGGGTGAGGCGGCCGATCCCCGGCTCCACCGGTCCCTCGGCCGGCAGCGCGAGCACGGCGATGCCGGCGGTCGGCATGCCGCGAAAATCGCTGCTCTGGCCGCTGTGCAGCAGGGCCGCCACCTGCTCGAAACCGGGGTTGTGGCCCACCATCAGCAGCCGCCCGGCCTCGGCATGTTCCTCGACCAGGGCCATGAGCGTGCCCGGCACCGCCTCGTAGATGCGCGGCTCATAGCGCACGTCGACATAGCCGAGCACCGAGAGCACGCGCTCCAGGGTCTCGCGGGTGCGGCGGGCCGGCGAGCAGAGCACCCGCACCGGCCGCAGGCCCTCTCCGGCCAGCCAGCGGGCAGCGGCCTCGGCCTCGGCCTGGCCGCGCAGCGAGAGTGGCCGCTCGGCATCGGCCTGGCCGGGCTGGGCCGGTTCGGCATGGGCATGGCGCAGCAGGATGAGTTCGCGCATGGGGATGTTCAGGCGTGTTTCTTGAGCCAGCGGTAGATCGGGGCGAAGTCGTCCTGGTGGCCGCGCATCTGCTCCGAGCGGTAATCGTCCACACAACGGCCGAGTGCCGCCAGCAGCACATAGGCCTGGGAATCGCGGAGCTGGGCCACGAGCGGGTAGGGCCAGAGGCGCAGCTGCTCCAGTGCCTGCTGGCTCACCGAGGTCCAGGCCTTGATGCGGTTGGCCACCAGGCCCACCGGCAGCCGGCGCTTCTTCACCCGCGGCACCTGGGCCAGCGAGTTCAGGAAGGGCACGGTGGCCTCGAGGTCGATGGCCGAGGGCAGCACCGGCACCAGCACCGCGTCGGCCATCTCCAGGAAGGGCTCGAGCCCGGCCGCCATGGCCCCGGCCGGCGCGTCGATCACCACGCGCCCGGCGTCCTCGGGGAGGTGCCTGCGGAAGGCGCGGGCATGGCCGTCCACCGGCAGCACCGCAGCCTCCATGCCGGCGCGCCTCTCGCACCAGCGGGTGGCCGAGGCCTGCGGATCGGCATCGACCAGCACCGTGGCCTTGCCGGCCACGGCAAAGTGCCCGGCGAGCTGGGTGGCGAGGGTGGTCTTGCCGGCACCCCCCTTGGAGCTGGCCACGAGGATCGTCTGCATGCGCGCGCTTCCCTACCGAGCCTGCGCCGCACTCTAGCAAGCAGGCCGCGCGGGCGCACGAGCGGAAAATCAGAACCCCGCCGCCTGCCCGTCCTTGCGGCTCTCGCTGGCGCCGACCCAGCCGCCGTTCGGGTTCTTCATGATGGCCTGGTAGCCGCCGTAGGGGCCGTCGGCGAATTCGACACGATGGCCGCGGCGCATGAGCTCGCGGATGGTCCCGTAAGGAAAGCCGCTCTCCAGCTGCAGCACGCCGCCGTCGGCCATCGGCGTGACCGCGCCCACCGGCTCATCGCTGCCATCGTGGTGCCAGCGTGGGGCATCGCCGGCCTCCTGCAGGTTCATGCCGAAGTCGACGAGGTTCATCACGATCTGCACATGGCCCTGCGGCTGCATGGCCCCGCCCATCAGGCCGAAGCTGATCCAGGGCTCGCCCCCCTTGGTGATGAAGGCCGGGATGATGGTGTGGAAGGGCCGCTTGCCGGGCGCATACTCGTTGGGGTGGCCGGGCTTCAGCGAGAACTGCTCGCCGCGGTTCTGCAGGATGAAGCCGAGGCCCGGCGGCGCCATGCCGCTGCCCATGCCGCGGTAGTTGCTCTGGATCAGCGAGACCATCATGCCGCTGGCATCGGCGGTGGTGAGATAGATGGTGTCCCCCTCGTCGAGCGAAGGCGGCGTGCCGGGGGCTACCACGCGCTGGGCGCGTTCGCGGTCGATGCGTGCGCGCTGTGCCTCGGCATAGGGCTTGGAGATCAGCTCGGCCACCGGCGCCGGGTGGAAGGCCGGATCGGCGTAGTAGCGGGCGCGGTCGGCGAAGGCCAGCTTCTTCGCCTCGACCGCGAGATGCAGATGCTCGGGGCTGCCGAAGGGGATGCGGCCAAAATCGAAGCCCTCGAGCATGTTGAGCATCTGCAGGGCGGCGATGCCCTGCCCGTTCGGCGGTAGCTCCCAGACCTCCACGCCGCGGTAACTGACGCTCACCGGCTCCACCCACTCGCCGCGGTGGGCGGCGAAATCGGCTGCCGAAAGAAAGCCACCCTGCTCTCGCACATAGGCCTCGACGATGCGCGGCAACTCGCCCTCGTAAAAACCGGCGCGGCCTCGGCGGGCGATGCGCTCGTAGGTGCGGGCGAGGTTCTCGTTCTTCCACATCTCGCCGGTCCGCGGCGCGCGGCCGTCGATCGTGAACTGCTCGGTGAAGCCGGGGAACTGGCTCAGGCGCGGCACCGATCGCTCCCAGTAGTAGGCGATGGTCTCGTGCACCGGGTGGCCGCGGCGGGCGTAGTCGATGCTCGGCTTCAACAGCTCGGCCATGGGCAGCCTGCCGAAGCGGCCGTGCAGGGCGAACCAGCCATCGACCGCGCCGGGCACGGTGACCGGCAGGGCGCCGTGGGAGGGGATCAGGTGCATGCCCTGCGCGTCGAACCACTCGCGGCTGAGGCCCTGCGGGGACCGGCCGGAGCCGTTGTAGCCATGGAGCTTCCGCGTCTTCGGGTCCCAGACGATGGCGAACAGATCGCCGCCGATGCCGCAGCCGGTGGGTTCCATCAGGCCCAGCGCGGCATTGGCGGCGATGGCGGCATCCACCGCCGTACCGCCGCGGCGCATCACCTCGAGGGCGATCTGGGTGGCCAGCGGGTGCGAGGTGGCGGCCATGGCCTGCGGGGCATAGACCTCGGAGCGGGTGGCGAAAGGCTGGCCGGTGATCCGGTCGGCGGCGAAGCCGGGCCCAGGGGTCGCGATCAGGATCGTCGCGAGGCAGGACGCATGGGCAAGGGAGGCGAGGCGATACACTGGCAGCGTTTCCTTCACGTTCCGGAACGGTTTCAAGGATGGCGCAGATCACGCCGATGTTCGCGGTGCCCTTCGGGTTCGCGCAAATGCCCGCCAGCGAGGCCCTGAACGAGGCACTCCGGGCATTGTTCCTCGCCCGGGAGCAGGAAGGTACCCGCTGGGCCAATCCCAACCCCTATACCATCCGCAATTCGGCCCTGTTCGAGAGCCATTTCGACCTGTTCGACTGGCCGGAGGAGCCCGTGCAGCGGCTCGCCCAGTTCTGCCTCGGCGAACTGATGCAGCTCGTAGGACAGCTCTCGGGCTACGACCTCGTCGCCCTGCGCAAGCTGGAGGTGCAGACCGACGCCTGGTTCCACATCACCCGGCGCGGGGGGCATTTCGGCATGCACAATCACCCGATGGCCTCGTGGAGCGGGGTCTACTGCGTCAGTCCAGGGCGGCATGACGCCGACGCCACGGACTCCGGACGCCTGAGCTTCGTCAATCCGAACAGCCTGGCCGGCATGTACCTCGATCCGGCCAACAGCCGGCTGCGGCAGCCATTCGCCTTCTCCAACCACGGCTTCGACCTTGCCGCCGGCCAGCTCATCCTCTTCCCTTCTTGGGTGCAGCACTACGTGCTGCCCTTCCAGGGCGAGGGCGAGCGCATCACCGTGGCCTTCAACTGCATGTTCCGCTAGGGCATCCCCATCCCTGAGGCAGTGCTCCTCCGGCACGCCCCCAGCAGGTCCTGCGCTGGATCGAGCACCGCGCTCTCGACGTGCATCAGATCGAGCACGGTGCTGAAGACCGCATCGTGGCTGCGCGGCTTCGCCGCCTCGCGGCGCAGGCAGGCGAGATCGAGCCCCTCGGCCTCGCGCAGCGAGGGCGACAGCCAGAGCCACAGCGGTACCCGGGTCTGGGCCTCCGGGGCGACGATGCGCGGCACGCCGTGCAGGTAGAGCCCGGCCTCGCCCAGCGATTCGCCGTGGTCGGAGACATAGAGCAGGGCGGTGTCGCGGGTCGCGGAGAGCGTCTCGAGCAGGGCCACGGCGTCCGCCAGCACCGCGTCGGTGTAGAGGATGGCGTTGTCGTAGGCGTTGGTGATTTCCTCGCGGCTGCATTTGCCCAGTTCGTTGCGCTCGCAGGCCGGAGTGAAGCGGCGGAAAGCTTCGGGGTAGCGCGCGTGGTAGGCCGGGCCATGGTTGCCGAGCATGTGCAGCACCACCACCGCATCGCCCTCCATGGCCTCGATCCGGGATTTCAGCCCATGCAGCAGTACGCCGTCCAGACAGCGGCTGCCATCGCAGTACTCGGGCAGGTCGGCGTGCAGGAAGCTCTCGAAGGGCAGGCCGTCACACACGCCCTTGCAGCCGGTCTGGTTGTCGCGCCAGAGGATTTCGATGCCGAGCCGGTGCAGCAGGTGCAGCAGCGACTCGCTGCCCTTCACGAGGTTCCGGTCGTAGTGCCGCAGGCCCTGCTCCGAGAACAGGCAGGGCACCGAGACCTCGGTATTGGTGCCGCAGGCCTCGACCTCGGGATAGTTGATGCCCTCGAGCGCGGCGAGGCGCGGCGTGGTCTGCCTGGCATAGCCGTTGAGGCCCCAGTTGGCGGCGCGCACGGTCTCGCCCACCACCAGCAGCAGGACGCGCGGGCGGGCGCCCTCCGGCCGCTCGCGGCGGGCGTCGGGGGCGATCGGCGCGCGCACCGCCGGCCCCGTTCCGCCCTGGTGCAGGGCCTTGGCCAGGGCCACCATCCAGTTGCCCGGTGTGACGAGATGGCGCAGCGCCTTCTCGTTGCGCATCAACGAGGCCATGGACTGGAAGTTGAACCCGATCGCCGCGGCGGCAATGCCCAGGGCCAGGGCGATGCCGAGGGCATGGGCGACGAAACCGCGGCGCAGCGGGCGCGGGGCGGGCTGCCACCACCAGACGAGGAGGCTCGGCACGAGGCCATGCAGCAGCAGGGCCAGCAGCAGGCCGGGAGTGATGAGCTCCCCGGCCTCCTTGCGCTCGGTGGCCAGCACGTTCACCACCATGTCGGTATCGATGTAGACGTGGTAGCGCTGCATGTAGAAGGCCGCCGCCGCGGTGACGGACAGCAGCAGCGGCAGCACCACGTCCTTGCTCCAGCGATTGACCAGCACCAGCAGGAGGGCGGCATGCAGGGCGGCGATGGCGAGGAACAGGCCGAGACCCAGCGCCCAGGCCCCGGGCGCCCGGGCTGCCGCGCTGGCATGGAAAGCCGACCAGAAGGCCGCATTGGAGACCGCGGCGAAATACAGGCTGCACAGGAGCACCAGCCACTCCACGCCGGCCTGGGGCCGGTGGGCGCGCAGCCAGGCGGCGAGGCCCTTCATGCCACCCTCCGGCCGTTGAACAGGCGGTCGAAGGCGAAGGCGACGGTGAGGCAGAGCACCAGCGAGCTGAGGTCATGGGAGAGGAAATGCGCCCCGCGGAGTTCCTGGGCGGCAGCGAACAGGCCGCCCAGGCCCAGCCCGGCAGCCAGGCCCCAGGCCCGCCAGCGCGGCGCCACCCGGGCAAGGAAGGGGTAAAGCGCCACCCAGGCAAAGCCGGCGCTGGCGTGTGCCGCCGGGAAGCAGGCGTTGTGCGGGAAGCCGGCGGGGCGTAGCTCGAACAGGCCGGTGTAAGGCAGGGTGCCGCCATAGCGTTCGAGGCTCCACGGGCAGTCCATGGGCAGGCCGTACTTGATGGCGGCCACCAGGCCGACGCTGGCGAGCACGCTGGCGAGGAGTGCGAGGAGCGGCCGACGGACAGCCCGCCCCCGCGGATGCCAGCCCAGCCCTACGGTGCCGAGGGCGAGCAGGAGCCACAGCGCCAGCACCACGCGCTTCCCGCCATCGTGGATCCAGTCGCGGGTGAGCCAGTGCTCCTGCGGGCCCAGCGCCCGCCCTCGAGGGCATAGAGCGTATCGGCGACCAGGAAGTCCCCGCCCAGACCCTGCAGCAGGAGCATCAGGACGAGATACCCGGCAACCGCGAGAAGGATTCCCCGGGTTCCTCGGAACCGGTCGGCCAGACGGTGGGATGGCGACAGGGACTCCAGCGGCGAAGGCGTCATGGCTGAGGACCGGTTCGGTTACGGCGCGCCGACACTGCGCCCGCATGCCTGAGTCTTGCCGGAACGCGATGCAAAACCAGGAAAAGCGAATCGGTCGCCGCCGTTCCTCGCAGGCCCTTGACCCGGCCGCAAAACCGGGACGGGCTATAATCTCGAGTCTTTGCTCGAATGCCCGCGAGGGGCCTGCCGATGTCCGCCGTCCTGCCTACCGCCACGGACCGTTCCACCGCCATCGTCGATGGCGGCTACACGCTGGACCACAAGTACACCCGCACCGAAGGCCGCATCTACCTCTCCGGCGTGCAGGCCCTGGTGCGGCTGCCGCTGATGCAGCAGATGCGCGACCGTGCCGCGGGGCTCAATACCGCCGGCTTCATCTCCGGCTACCGCGGCTCGCCGCTGGGCGGCTTCGACCTCGAGCTGTGGAAGGCGCGCAAGCACCTCGCGGCCTCGGGCATCCACTTCCAGCCGGGCATCAACGAGGATCTCGGCGCCACCATGGTCTGGGGCAGCCAGCAGACCAACCTGTGGCCGGGCGCGAAGTACGACGGCGTATTCGGCATGTGGTACGGCAAGGGCCCGGGCGTGGACCGCTGCGGCGATGTGTTCAAGCATGGCAACGCCGCCGGCACCAGCAGGCACGGCGGCGTGCTGGTGCTGGCCGCCGACGACCATGCCTGCCGCAGCTCGACGCTGCCGCACGGCTCGGAAGGCGAGTTCGTCAGCGCGATGATGCCGGTGCTGAACCCGGCCGGCGTGCAGGACATCCTCGACATGGGCCTGCTCGGCTGGGCCATGAGCCGCTACACCGGCCGCTGGGTGGGCTTCAAGACCATCGCCGAGACGGTGGAGAGCTCGGCCTCGGTGAACGTCAATCCGCACCAGCTCGACATCGTCATCCCCACCGATCTCGAGCTGCCGCCCGGCGGCCTCAACATCCGCTGGCCGGACCCGCCGCTCGAGCAGGAGATGCGCCTGCACCAGTACGCGGTGAAGGCGGCGCATGCCTTCGCCCGCGCCAACAAGCTCGACAAGATCATCTACGACTCGCCCAAGGCCCGCCTCGGCATCGTCACCACGGGAAAAAGCTACCTCGACGTGCTGCAGGCCCTCGAGTACCTCGGCATCGACCACAAGGACGCTCAAGACATCGGCATCCGCGTCTACAAGGTGGGCATGACCTGGCCGCTGGAGCCGCAGGGCATCCGCGCCTTCGCCCGCGGCCTCGAGGACATCGTGGTGGTCGAGGAGAAGCACGCCTTCATCGAGGCGCAGATGAAGGAGCAGTTCTACAACTTCGACTTCGGTCTTGATAACGGCAGGCGCCCGAGCATCGTCGGCAAGTACGACGAGAACGGCGAATGGATCCTGCCCAGCACCAGCGAGCTCACGCCGGCACGCATCGCCCGGGTGATCGCCCGCCGCCTGCAGCGCTTCTTCACCAGCGAGGCGATCGAGGCGCGGCTGAAGTGGATCGCCGAGAAGGAGCAGGAACTGGCCCTGCCGCGCCCGCTGTTCCCGCGCGTGCCCACCTACTGCTCGGGCTGCCCGCACAACACCAGCACGCAAGTGCCGGAGGGCCACCGCGCGCTCGGCGGCATCGGCTGCCACTACATGGTCACCTGGATGGACCGCCGCACCGACACCTTCACCCAGATGGGTGGCGAAGGCGCCACCTGGTGCGGGCAGGCGCCCTTCGTGGAGACGCCGCACGTCTTCCAGAACCTCGGCGACGGCACCTACTTCCACTCCGGCTCGCTGGCGATCCGCCAGGCGGTGTCGGCCAGGGTCAACATCACCTACAAGATCCTCTACAACGATGCCGTGGCCATGACCGGCGGCCAGCCGGTGGACGGCACGCTCACCGTGCCGGACATCGCCCGGCAGATGCGCGCCGAGGGCATCCAGACGATCGTCGTGGTCTCCGACGACATCGAGAAGTGGTCGGATCCCTCGATCTTCCCGGACGGCGTGCAGTTCTTCGACCGCAGTGAGCTGGAATCGGTACAGAAGCGCCTGGCGCAGGTGAAGGGCGTTTCCATCCTCATCTACGACCAGACCTGCGCCGCCGAGAAGCGCCGCCGCCGCAAGCGCAAACTGATGGTCGACCCGCCGAAGCGCGTGGTCATCAACTCGCTGGTCTGCGAAGGCTGCGGCGACTGCTCGCTGAAGTCGGCCTGCGTCTCGGTGCTGCCGAAGGAAACCGAGTACGGCCGCAAGCGCGAGATCGACCAGAGCGGCTGCAACAAGGACTTCAGCTGCGTGAAGGGCTTCTGCCCGAGCTTCGTCACCGTGGTCGATGCGCCGCTGCGCAGGAAGAAGCCGAAGGCCGCCGTGGACTTCGATGCCCTGCCGATGCCGGCCTTCCGCTCCAGCCTCGAGCAGCCCTGGAACATCCTGATCACCGGCGTCGGCGGCACTGGCGTGGTCACCATCGGCGCCCTGCTCGGCATGGCCGCGCATCTCGAGGGCAAGGGCGCCTCGGTGCTCGACCAGACCGGCCTCGCCCAGAAGGGCGGCGCCGTCACCACCCATGTCCGCATCGGCAAGCGCCCGGCCGAGCTGCATGCGGTGCGCATCGCCGCCGGCGAGGCCGACCTGGTGCTCGGCTGCGACATGGTCGTCGTCAACGACTACTGGTCGCTGTCGAAGATCCGCGCCGACCGCACCGAGGTGGTGCTCAACACGTACGAGGCGATGCCCTCGTCCTTCCTGAAGCAGCCCGACCTGCAGTTCCCGGCGCAGGCCATCGTCGAGACGGTGCGCAAGAGCCTGGGCGGCCGCGCGCCCTTCACCGTGGATGCCACCCGCCTCGCCACCGCGCTCTGCGGCGATGCCATCGCCACCAATCTCTTCATGCTGGGCTATGCCTGGCAGCGCGGCCTGGTGCCGGTGTCGCTCGAGGCCCTGATGCGGGCGATCGAGCTCAACGGCGCTGCCGTGGAGATGAACCGCCAGGCCTTCGGCTGGGGCCGGCTCGCCGCCCTCGAGCCGGCCAGGGTGGTCGAGGCCGCCGGCGCGAAGACCGCGACGCGCGAAGGCATGGCCCCGCCGCTCGCCGACGAGGTGCTCTCGACCTCGCTCGAGGAGCGGGTGGCGCGCCGGGTGGCCTTCCTCACCGATTACCAGGACGCGGCCTACGCGCGGCGCTACAGCGATCTTGTGGCGGAGGTCCGGGCGGCCGAGGCGGCGAAGGTGCCGGGAAGCGAGGCCCTGACCGAGGCGGTGGCCCGCTATGCCTTCAAGCTGATGGCCTACAAGGACGAGTACGAGGTGGCGCGGCTCTACACCTCGGGCGAGTTCGAGGCGCGGCTCAAGGAGCAGTTCGAGGACGGCGGCCGCCTGCGCTTCCACCTGGCCCCGCCGCTGCTGGCGAAGAAGGATGCCCAAGGCCACCTCGTCAAGGCCGAATACGGCGCCTGGGTGTTCACCGCCTTCCGGCTGCTCAAGCGCCTCAAGTTCCTGCGTGGCACGGCGCTCGACGTCTTCGGCCATACCGCCGAGCGGAAGATGGAGCGCCGCCTGCGCGACGAGTACATCGAGACCATCCGCGGGCTCCTGCCCACGCTCTCGCCGGAGAACCACGCGCTGGCGGTCGAGATCGCCGAGGTGCCGGAGCAGATCCGCGGCTTTGGCCATGTCAAGGAGGCGCACGTGGCGAAGGCCGAGAAGCAGCGCGCCGAACTGCTGCGGCGCTGGGCCAGGCCGGGCATCGCCCTCAGCGTGACGGAGGCCTGAGGACCTCTGCCGGCGCCGCCTCTGGCGCGGCGCAGCGCGGGAAGTCCGGAGCCATCGGGCAGGGGAAATGGCGCTCCCAGAGCGCCTTCAGCGTGCCGTCGGCCAGCATCGCCTGAATGGCGGCATCGGCGGTGGGGATGCGGGCCGAGGCGCCGCTGGCGCGGCTGAAGGCGAAGTGCACCGGCTCGCTCGGCAGCGCCAGCACCGGCTTCAGCACGCCGGCCTCGACCAGGCCCTTCCTGACCGCCAGGGCCGCCGAGAATTCGTCGGCGATCAGGCCGTCCACCCGGCCCGCACCCGCCATCCGCCACATCGCCTCGCGGTTGGGGATGAAATGCAGGCGGCGCTGGACGCCCGGTTCGGCCAGGAGGCGCGCATAGGCATCGCCGAAACGGGCGCTCCCCAGCACGGCGATGCGCAACGGGCTATCGGCGAGCGCGGCGAGTCCGGCGGGGTACCGGGAGACCGGCACGTCGGCGCGGAGATAGAGCCAGTAGCGGGCCTGGCCGACCGGACGACCGAAGGCGGCGAAGGCCTCGCGCTCCGGAGTGCGCAGCATGGGGCCGGCCACGTCGAGCCGGCCGGCGCGCAGCTCCTCGACGGCCCGCGCCGGCGTCATCTCGATCCGCTGCAGGGTGCAGCCCATGCGCATGGCGATCGCCTGCAGAAGCTCGCGGTCATAGCCGCGAGGGGTGCCCGGCTCCGATTCCGGGGCCAGGGCGCGGTGCTCGGCATCGGCCCGCAGGACACAGGCGCCTCCTGCCGGCGCAGCGGCCGGCAGCAGGCCGGGCAGGAACAGGGGCAGGGCTCCCGCCATGCAGGCGAGGCGGGAGCGGCGCAGTCGGCGGCTCGGGGGCATGCCGGGCATCCTCACATGAAAACGCCGCCCCGTGGGGCGGCGCTGCGGCGGAGGCCTGGCATGCCCACTCAGAACAGCTCGATCTCGCCCTCGTTCATGCTGTTCTGGGTCACCGGCTTGTGCGGCGGCCGCTCCCACTCGCCGCGGAACTCGCGGATCCGCGCCGAGAGGCGGCGCAGGGCCATCAGCAGTTCTTCCTCGTTGCCCTCGCCGGCCTTGTTCAGCAGCTCCTGCAGGCCCATGGCCTCGCGGTTGATCGCCGAGAGCCGCTCCATGTGGGTCAGGGCCGAGCCGAGCGCCTGGGTGGCGATGTCCTCGAACTGCAGCGAGCGCACCGCCTCGCCGACGTGCTGCTCCATCGCCGAGCCGGCGCTCTGGATGTCGCGCATGCCCTCGCTCAGGGTGCGCTGGATCTGGTCGACCTGGCGCAGCATGTTGGCCGACTCCTCCTTGGCATGCCGCGAGCGGTCGAGGTCGCGGCTGGCCATGGTGCTCACCGTCTCGCGTACCTTGTGGATGGCTTCCTTGGAGCTGTAGGCCAGCTTGCGGATCTGTTCGTTGAAGGCCGTGCTGCGCTCGGAGAGGTTGCGCACCTCGTCGGCCACCACGGCAAAGCCGCGGCCCGCCTCGCCGGCGCGCGCCGCCTCGATGGCGGCGTTCAGGGCCAGCAGGTTGGTCTGGTCGGCGATCGACTTCACGTCTTCCAGCAGGGCGAAGATGCCGTCGAGATGCTGGGCCATGAGGTCGATCTGGGCCACGGTGGCGCTGCTCTGGCCGCTCACTTCCTCCAGGGCCTCCACGAGGGTGCTCATCTGCGAGGCCGCCTGGTGGGCGAAGCGCTGCACGTCGACGCCGCCGCCATCGCTGCGGTCGACGATGCGGGCCACGGCGCCGGCCTGCTCCTTGGAGCGGCGCATCATCGAATCGAAGCTCACGCCCAGCTTGGCCACGGCCTCGCGGATCAGCTCGCGGGTGCGGTTCACCTCGCCACGGGTGCCTTCGATCTCGTTGGAGACGAAGCTGCGCAGCTCGCCGAGCAGGGCGCGCTCCTCGGCGATCATCCGCGTGGCGTCCTTGCTGCGACCGCCGGTGGCGGCGAGCCAGCCCACCCCCGCCACCCAGGCCGCCAGCGTCACCAGCAGCAGCGCCCACTCCAGCGCAGGGGCGGCACCCGAGGCCTTCGCAAGGATCAGCAGGAGCGAGAGCACGAGGGGCGCGGCGACGAATTTGAGCAGGCGCTGGATCATGGCGGTTTCCTTCAACTCTCCCCGGCGGTATCGGCGCCTGGCCGGGGTTCTTTAACGTCTTTCTCAGGTGCGGAGAGGGGTATCGGGCCCCTGCAAGCGGCGTGCCGTCAGGCGTTGCGGGCCAGCTCCAGGAGCCGTGGCGCGATCCGCTCGAGCGGCAGCACCTCGTCGGCGGCACCGAGGCGGTAGGCGGTGCCGGGCATGCCCCAGACCACCGAGGTGGCCTCGTCCTGGACCACCGTGCGGATCCCGGCCTGGCGCAGGGCGAGCAGCTCGCGGCTGCCGTCGTCGCCCATGCCGGTGAGCAGGGCGGCCACGCAGTTGGTGCCGCAGGCCTTGAGCACGGAATCGAACATCACCCCCACCGAGGGCTTGTGGCGGTTCACCGGTTCGCCGTCGCTCACCCGGCAGCGCCAGCGGGCGCCATCGCGCACCACCTCGAGATGTTTCCCGCCCGGGGCCACATAGGCATGGCCGGCGAGGATCGGCGCGCCGTCCTCGGCCTGCATCACCACCATGGCCGAATGCCGGTTGAGGCGTTCGGCGAAGGGCCGGCTGAACTCGGCCGGGATGTGCTGGGTGATGACGGTGGCCGGGGCGTCCGGCGGCATCATCTCCAGCACCACGCGCAGGGCCTCGGTGCCACCGGCCGAGGCGCCGATGGCGATCAGCTTGTCGGTGGTGCGGAAGGCCATGGCAGTGGCCGGGGCCGCGGCCACCGGCCTGGGAACGGCCTGCGGCGGGCGGGTGATGATCCGCGCCTTGGCCGCCATCTTCACCTTCTCGCACAGGATCGGGCCGTAGGCGGTGAGGCCCTTGGCCACGTCGAGCTTGGGCTTGGTGACGAAATCGATGGCCCCGAGCTCGAGGGCCTTCAGGGTCACGTCGGCCCCGGCCTCGGTGAGGCTGGAGACCATCACCACCGGCAGCGGATGCAGGCGCATCAGGTTGGCGAGGAACTGCAGGCCGTCCATGCGCGGCATCTCGACGTCCAGCGTGAGCACGTCGGGCTTGAGCTGCTTGATCTTCTCGCGGGCGATCAGCGGGTCGGGCGCCACGCCCACCACCTCGATCTCGGGATCCTTCGACAGGATCTCGGTGAGCAGCTGCCGCACCAGGGCGGAGTCGTCGATGATCAGGACCTTGACGGGCATCAGAAGAGCTCCACGGAGCCGGCGATCGGCGTCTGCCGCAGCCGCTCCTTGTAGGCGGTTTCCTCGGCGGCCACGGCATCGTCGTGCGCGTGCGGCAGGAGCTTCACCATGGCCTTGCCGGTAGTGGGGAAGTAACAGATCTTGCGCGGGTGGATGCCGCCCAGGTCCTTGGCCACGACGTTGATCTTCTCCTCGCGCAGGAACTCGGAGACGAACTGGGCATTGCGCGTGCCCACCGGCGTGGAGGTGAAACTCTTGAGTACGTTGCCGCCGCCGAACACCTTGGCCTCGAAGCGCTCGCGCCGCGCCCCGGCCTTGATCAGTTCGTTGATCAGGAGCTCCATCGCGTGCAGGCCGTAGCGCGCCGGTGCGCCATCGCTGGTATCGCCATCGGGCAGCATGAAATGGTTGATGCCCCCTACCGCGACCACCGGATCGCGGATGCAGGCGGCCACGCAGGAGCCGAGCACGGTCATCAGCCCCACCGGCTGGTCGGTGACGAAGTACTCCGCCGGCAGGATCTTGATGACATCGGCATTGAGCTGGGCGTCGCGGTAGACGAGCGGCGAGGCGCGCGAACGCGCCGAGGCCTCGGCATCCAGAGCACGGGCGGCGCGGATCTTCATCCGGCAACTCCGGCACGGCGGTACAGCGAGCGGCCACAGGGCACCACGATGTCGGCGGCATGCATGTAGTTCTCGGAATGCCCGGTGTAGAGCAAGCTATCTGGGCCCATTTTCTGCACCAACCGAGCGAGGATCTCGCGCTGGGTGGGCTTGTCGAAATAGATCATCACATTGCGGCAGAAGATCGCCGCGAAGGTCGGGGTCTTGGGATAGCTCACATCCAGCAGGTTGAGCGGAGCGAACTCCACCAGCTCGCGCAGCGCCGGTTTCACCCGCACCAGGCCCTCGTTGGCCCCGGTGCCGCGCAGGAAGAAGCGCTTCTTGCGCTCCTCGGAAAGACTGGCCACGCGGTCGATGGGATAGATGCCGCGCGCGCCGGTCTCCAACACCTGGGTATCGACATCGGTGGCCCAGAGCCGTACCGGGGGCTTCATCGAACCCCAAACCTCGCAGGCGGTGATCAGGATGGAATAGGGCTCCTCGCCGGTGGAGGCGGCACAGCACCATAGATCGACCTGCCCACCGCGGGCCTTCAGCTTCGCAAGCTGCTCGGCCAGCACCTCGAAATGGTGGCTTTCGCGGAAGAAGCTGGTGAGGTTGGTGGTGAGCGCGTTGGTGAACTGCTGCCACTCCTCGTCTTCCTCGGGCCGGGACTCGAGGTAGGCGAGGTAATCGGCGAAGCGGGGCAGGCCCAGCGCCCGCAGCCGGCGGCTGAGCCGGCTGTAGACCATGTCGCGCTTGCTGTCGGTGAGCGCGATGCCGACGCGGCGGCGGATCAGCTCGCAGACCCGCCTGAAGTCGCGATCGGTGTAATCGAAGTCCCGCTGCACGAGGCCGGCCACGGCTCAGCCCCCATCGCCATCCTGTGCCAGGCGAAAGCGCGAAACCATACCGACCAAGGCCACGGCCTGATCCTCCATCGAGCGTGCGGCGGCGCTGGCTTCCTCCACCAGGGCGGCATTCTGCTGAGTGGATTCGTCGATGGCGAGCACGCTCTGGCTGACCTGCTCGATGCCCCGGCTCTGTTCCGCCGAGGCCGCCGAAATCTCGCCGATCAGGTCGGTGACACGGCGCACCGAGGCCACCACCTCACCCATGGTGCTGCCGGCCTTGCCGGCGACGGCAGCACCCCCGGCGATCCTGCGGTTCGATTCCTCGATGATGTGGCGGATCTGCTTGCTCGCCTCGGCCGTGCGCTGGGCCAGCGAGCGCACTTCGCCTGCCACCACCGAGAAGCCGCGGCCGGCCTCGCCGGCCCGTGCCGCCTCCACGGCCGCATTGATGGCGAGGATGTTGGTCTGGAAGGCGATGCCGTTGATGGTGCCGATGATGTCGCCGATCTGCCGGGCGCTGGCCTGGATCTGCTGCATGGTGGCCACCACCTCGTCGACAAGACGCCCGCCCTCGGTGGCCCGGGCGGCGGTGTCGGCCGAAAGCCCGGCCGCCTGGCGCGCGGCCTCGGCGTTCTGCTTGACCGAGGCAGTGAGTTCCTCCACCGAGGCCGCGGTGCGTTCCAGGCTGGCGGCCTGCTGCTCGGTGCGGTCGGAGAGGTCCTGGTTGCCGGCGGCGATCTCGCCCGAGGCGGTGGTGATCGATTCGGCGGCCTCGCGGATGGCGGCGATCACCTCGCAGAGACGCTCGGCGCTGGCATTGGCGTCGTCGCGCATGGCGGCGAACACGCCGCGCAGTTCGGCGGTGGAGCGGTAGGCGAGATCGCCCTCGGCCAGGGCATGCAGGATGCCCTGTACCTCGGCCACGCCGGCGCGGGTGGCGGCGAGCAGCTCGTTGATCGCCGATGCCAGTTCGCGCAGGAAGCCCTGCTTGCCCTCCAGCGCCAGCGACACCGAAAGATCGCCGGCGGCCGCGGCGGCGACGATGCGCTGCACTTCCTGCTGCACGGCGAGCTCGGCGGTGCGCTCGCGCCAGGTGACGACGCTGCCACGGTAACTGCCCTCCTCGTCGAACCAGGGGCTCAGCTCGAGCAGGAACTGGCGGTCGCCGAACCGCTTCTCCAGAGTCTCCGGGCGGTTCTTCAGCCCGACCATGGAATGGAAGCGGCCGAAGTCGTAGCCCAGTACCTCGGCGGCACGGAAGCCGGGCGCGGCGGCGGCCAGCGCCGGCTCGGCCTCGGCGAGCAGCCGGGCCATGGCGCGGTTGACGTAGCGGATGGCGTGCCCGCGGTCAGTCATCATCACCGCGCTGCTGGCGGCATCGAGGGCATTGGCGATGGCCGAGGTCTCGTCCGCCAGGCGCTTCATCTCCTCGGCGGCGCGGCGTTCCACGTCCTGGCGTTCGCGCAGCCGGCTCACCATGTCGGCAAGGGCGCGGTTGAGGGCACCGATCTCGGCACGGGCCCCGGCATCGGGCCGGGCCTCGAGATCGCCGGCCGCCACCGCGCCGGCAAAGGCCACCACCTGGCCCAGGGGCTGGGCCACCAGGCGGCGCGAAAGCCAGGCCACCGCCACCGCGATCGCCGCGGCGCCGAGCACCGAGAGCAGCACGATGCGCCAGCCCAGGGCGCGGGCATCGGCCAGCACCGCCGATTCCGGCACCTGCGCCATCAGCCGCCAGCCGAAGGGCTCGAAGGTGCGCAGCACCACGCGGTGCGGCAGCAGCGCCACACCGCCTTCCGCATCCCAGACCGGCAGGGAAACGCTATGCACCCCATCGGCAAGGGCGAGGGCCTGGGCGAGGGGGGCGGCCGCCGGATCGGCACCCTCGCCCTGCAGGGGCTGGCCGGCCAGCACCGGGTGCGCGGCGAAGCGTGCCTCGGCGCCGCTGCCCTGCACCACCACCAGCCGGCCGCCATCGCCGAGGTCGAGCTCGCCGAGCCTGACGGCCAGCGACTCGAGGGCACGGTCATAGCGGATGCCGACCATGATGGCGCCGATCACCGCGCCTTCGTCGTCGGTGGTGCCGCTGGCCGAGAACAGCGGCTCGTAATGGGTGATGTAGTCGGTGCCATGCAGGCGCTCGCCGCCGGTATGCGGTTCGGCCTCGAGCAGCTTCCGGTAGGCCGGGTGCCCGTGATCCAGCACCTCGCCGAGCGTGCGGTTGCCTTCGGCGTCCATCAGCGAGCTTGCGACCTGGACGAAATCCTCGCCGTCGAGCACGAAGATCACCGCCGCCGCCTCGGTATTGGTGGTGAAGTCGTCGACCACCGCGGTGTCGGTATTGATCAGGCGCTCGTCCATGCGCAGGGCCGGAGCATCGCGCTCGCCCGCGGGATGGCGTTCATCGGGATCGCGGGCGATCACGTTCTGCGGCAGGGTGCCGAGGAAGGCGCCGTACATGCGCACGGCATCCTCGTCGAGCACCTCGCGGTATACCGCAAGATTGGAGAGCACCGCATCGGTGGAACCGGCCAGGCCCTGTTCGGCCTTGCGCGCGAGCGCCCCGGCACTGGTCTGCGAGGCCACCACCGCGATCAGGCCGAGCACCAGCACCACCACCGCCCCGGCGAGCAGACTGAGCCGTCCGCCGAGACTCAGCCGGCCATCGGCGCCCTGGAAGGCCGCCATGCCGCGCCGCAGGCCCGCGCCAGCGCGGGCGAGCAGGGGCCGCAGCCGGGCCAGGGCCGGATGCCGGGCCAGCGCGCGGCTGCCGGCGGCGAGCCGCGCGCCCAGGGCGCCCAGGCGGGAACGCAGGCGGGCGAGCAACGCATCGCGGGCCCTGGGCGGCGTGGCGGGCATCGGCATCCTCCCCGCCCGGCCTCAGGCCGCCGCGGGCGCGATGCCCGTGATGTCGGCGCTCAGGATCAGCGATTCGATGTCGAGCAGGATCAGCATGCGCTCGCCGACGGTGGCGATGCCGGAGATGAAGCGGGTATCGATGATGCCGCCGAACTCCGGCGTCGGCCGGATCTGCTCGGCCTCGACCTGCACCACGTCGGAAACGCCGTCGACCACGGCGGCGATCACCTTGCCCTTGAGGTTGAGCACGATCATCACCGTGAACTCGTCGTAGGCCGCCTCGCCGAGCCGGAACTTCAGGCGCAGGTCCACCACCGGCACGATCACGCCGCGCAGGTTGATCACGCCCTTGATGTAGTCGGGCGCCTCGGGCACCCGGGTCACGGTGTCGTAACCGCGGATCTCCTGCACCGAGAGGATGTCGACGCCGTACTCCTCGTGCCCCAGCTTGAAGGCGAGGAACTCGTGGCTCGGGGCATTGCTGGTCGTGGTGCTCATGGTCGGGGTCCTTCGAGGAAGATCGGTGAGGCTCAGTCCACCAGGGCCGGCGGCCGCGCTGCCGCGTCGTCCCGCAGCACGAAACGGGCGGTGAGCCCGGCGAGCGCCGCGGCCTGGTCGGCCATGGCCTTGGCGGCGGCGGTGGCCTCCTCCACCAGGGCGGCGTTCTGCTGGGTGGCGGAGTCCATCTGGGTGATGGTCTGGCTGACCTGGGAAATGCCGGCAGCCTGTTCGGCCGAGGCTTCGGCGATCAGCTGCATCAGGCCATTGACCTTGCGGATCGCCGCCTCGGTGTCCTGCATGGTGCGGCCGGCGGCATCCACCACCTGCGCCCCCTCGTCGACACGCCGGTTGGACTGCTGGATCAGGGCCTTGATCTCGCGCGCCGAGGCCGCCGAGCGCTGGGCCAGGGCCCGTACCTCGCTCGCCACCACGGCAAAGCCGCGGCCCTGCTCGCCGGCGCGCGCCGCCTCCACCGCGGCATTGAGGGCGAGGATGTTGGTCTGGAAGGCGATGCCGTCGATGGTGGTGATGATGCTCTCGATCTGCCGCGCGCCCTCGGCAATGCCCTGCATCGAGGCGATCACCTGCTGGATCTCCTCGGCGCCGCGGCCGGCCACGTCGGCGGCCTGCGCCGCCACCTCGCGGCCGGTGCGGGCCGAGTCGGCGTTCTCGCGCACGCTGGCGGTGAGCTCCTCCACCGAGGCGGCGGTCTCCTCGAGGTTGGCCGCCTGCTGCTCGGTGCGCGCCGAGAGATCGGCATTGCCTGCCGCGATCTCGTCGGAGGCGGTATGGATCTGCTCGACCGCGACCTTGATCTGCGAGAGCACCTCCTCCAGCGCGTCGGCGGTGGCATTGGCATCGTCGCGCATCTGCGCGAACACGCCGTGCAGCGGGGCATTGGAGCGCACCGTGAGGTCGCCGGCGGCCAGCGCCGCCAGCACCCGCTGCACCTCGGCCACGCCGGTGGCGGTGGCATCGAGCAGGCGGTTGAGCGCCGTGCCGAGCTGGAGGAAGAAGCCCTGCTTGCCGGCAAGCGCGATGCGGCCATCGAGCCGGCCTTCCGAGGCGGCGCTCACCAGGGCGTTCACCTCCTGCTCGGTGCGCACCTCCTCGGTGCGGTCGGTCCAGTTGGCCACCAGGCCGGCCAGCCGGCCCTGCTCGTCGCGCAGGGCCGCCAGCGCCAGCTGCACGTGGTGGGGGCCGAAGCGCAGCTCGGCCACCCGCACCGCCGCATCGCCGGCGCTAGCCACGGCCTCGGCCTCGGGGTGGAGCCGGTACAGCGACTGACCTTCGGGCGCCAGGGGATCGAAGCCCGGAACACCGGCCTGGATGGCCGCGGCCATCTCACGCAGCGAACGCCGCGCCGCCTCGTTGGCATAGACCAGGG
The DNA here is from genome assembly GCF_000429065.1 of Silanimonas lenta DSM 16282. Classification (GTDB taxonomy): domain Bacteria; phylum Pseudomonadota; class Gammaproteobacteria; order Xanthomonadales; family Xanthomonadaceae; genus Silanimonas; species Silanimonas lenta. Next base: position 275,821 of record NZ_KE386844.1, read on the forward strand.
TGCCGCCGGCATCGGCGATCATCACCCCGGCGGCGGCACCATCGAGGGCGCGGCGCACCCGCAGGTTGATGGCCGCCACCCGGCGCTCCTCCTCGATCCGCGCCCCGAGGTCGCGCTGCATCTTGCGCAGGGCATTCGCCACCTGGCCCACCTCGTCCTCGCCGCTACCGGCGATCGGGTGGTCGAGCCGACCCTGAGCCAGAGCCGAGACATCCACCACCGTCTGCGCCAGCGGCCGCCGCACCAGGCGCACCAGGATGAAGCGCACGGCGAAGGCCAGGGCCAGGGCCGAGAGGAAGCCGATCAACAGCACCCGGTTGCGCACCTCGCGCACTCCGGCCAGCACCACCGCCTCGGGCGCCGAGACCATCAGCACCGCCGGCGGGCCCGTGTCTTGGCCGATACGGAAGGGGACGAAGACCTGCAGGGCAAGACCACCGGCCGCGGCATCTTCCTGCCGCGAGAAGAACACCTCTCCGCGGCCGGCGGCCGCGAGGATGGCCTCGCGCTCGGGATGGGCGAGTGCCTTGGTGATGTGATCGGTCTCCGGCCCAGCCAGCAGATTGCCGCCCTGGGAAACCAGCCGGATCACGCCGCTGCCATAAGGCCGGTTGGCGGCCAGGCGCTGCTGGATGGCGGTGAGCGAGACATCGGCGCCGGCCACGCCGATGAACCGGCCCTCACGCTTCACCGGCAGGCCGAGGCTGGTCATCAACACCTCCACCCCGTCCACCGGGTAGAGGTAGGGCTCGACCATCACCTCGCCGTCGCGGTCGCGCGGCGCGGTGTAGTACTCGGCTACCAGCACATCTTCGCCGTCGTTGGCGGGCTGCAGGCGCGCCACACCGTCGCTGCCGCGAGCAAAGTAGATGCTGATGCGACCCTTCGCGTCGGCATACCCGCCCTCGCGGCTGTCGAGGAACTCCCGGTCGCGGCCATCGAAGCCGTCGGGCGCCATCTCGAACCAATAGCCCAGGGCCTCGGCATCGCGAGCGATGTTACGCTCGACGATCTGCCGCAGGCGCTCGCGCGAGGGGCGCGGCGCCGTGGCTTCGACCTCGGCAGCGGCGGCCATGCCGCGCACCTGGGCCAGGTGGTTTTCGAGGCTGCGGGCCACCGCTTCCGCCTCACGGTGGGCGAGGGACGCCAGCTCGCGCTGGGCCGAAGCCTCCTGGACACTGCCCACGCTGCGAGTGATGAGCCAGGCGGCGAGCGCGAAGGCCAGGACGGCAAGGGCACCGATGGCGAAGGTGGTGCGAGCGGCGATCGACTGGAGTTTCATACAGGGCTCCTTCACCCCGGGGGCGTCACAGGTTCAGGCGGCCTTGCCCAGACTGCGCCCGCGCACCAGGCCGGGCACGTCGATGATCAACGCCACCCGGCCATCGCCGAGGATGGTGGCGCCGGAAATGCCATTGATGCGGCGGTAGTTGGCCTCGAGGCTCTTCACCACCACCTGCTGTTGCCCGATCAGCTCGTCGACTTCGAGCGCGAGCTTCTGGCCGTCGCCCTCGACGATCACGGTGATCTCCGGGCGCTCGGCCCCGCCCATGCCGAAGTGCTGGCCGAGATGGACCATCGGCAGGTATTCGCCGCGCACCTTGAGCACCCGCCCCTCGCCGCTCACCGAGCGCACGTTCTCGGGCAGGGGCTTCATCGATTCGATGACGTAGCCGAGCGGCAGTACGAATACCTCCTCACCCACCTTCACGGTCATGCCGTCGAGGATGGCGAGGGTGAGCGGCAGCTTGATGGTGACCTTCGTGCCCTTGCCCGGCGCGCTGTCCAGCACCACCTCGCCGCCCAGGCTCTGGATGTTCTTGCGCACCACGTCCATGCCCACGCCGCGGCCCGAGAGGTCGGTGACCTGGTCGGCAGTGGAGAAGCCGGGGGCGAAGATCAGGTTGAAGACCTCGGCATCACTGGGGTTGTCGGGCACCGGGATGCCTTTCTCGCGGGCTTTGGCGAGGATCTTGTCGCGGTTCAGGCCCTTTCCGTCGTCGCTGACCTCGATGACGATGTTGCCACCCTGGTGCGAGGCCGCAAGAACGATGGTGCCGGTGGGGTCCTTGCCGGCCCTGATGCGGTCCTCGGTGGTCTCGAGGCCATGGTCGATGGCGTTGCGCACCAGGTGCACCATCGGATCGCTGATCTTCTCGATCAGGCCCTTGTCGAGCTCGGTGGTCTCGCCGAAGGTCTTCAGCTGCACCTGCTTGCCGAGGCGGCTGGCGAGATCGCGCACCAGGCGCGGGAAGCGCCGGAACACCGCATCCACCGGCAGCATGCGCACGCTGATGACGGCTTCTTGCAGGTCACGGGTATTGCGCTCGAGCGTCTCCAGCCCGGCCATCAGGCGCTCGGCGAGCGGCCCTTCGATGCCGCTGCCCACCTGCTTCAGCATGGCCTGGGTGATGACCAGCTCGCCCACCAGGTTGATCAGCATGTCGACCTTGCTGGCCTGCACGCGGATCGAGGCATCCTCGCCCCCGCCGGCCGCCGCTCCCGTCGCCGCAGGCGGCGCGCCGGCGCCCGGCACTGCGGCGAGCGCGGGGGGCGGCGCGGAAGCTGGGGCAGGCACCGGTTCGGCTGCTGCCGGGGCGCTCGTCGGTGCCGGCGCGGCTTCCAACGGAGCCGCCGCGGCACCATCACCATTGATCGAGAGCTCGCACTCGTCCTCGACCCAGGAAAAGGCATCGCGGATCGCCGCCTCGCTGGCCGAGCCCGGCAAGGTGAGCGTCCACTTGAGATAGCTGGTGCTGGGATCCAGGGCCTCGAAATCCGGCAGGCCCGAGGCATCGCACTCGACCTTCATCTCGCCCAGTTCGGCCAGCTCGCGCAGGATGCGCAGCGGGTCGTTACCGCTCAGGTACATCGAGGGCTTGGGCGCGAAGGCGATGACGAAGCGGTCTGGCGCCTTCGGCTTGGGCGCCGCCGGCGCACTGCCCGCGCCGGCGGCCACGGCGATGGTGGCCTTGCCGGTGAGCACGGCATTGAGCCGGGCGACGATGCCGGCACCGTCGTCGACCGGGGGCACGCCGGCCTCGGCCGCGGCGAGCAGGCCGCGCAACACGTCCACCGAGGCCAGCATGGCGTCCATGGCATCGGTGGTGAGCGGGCGCTTGCCGGCGCGCAGCTCGTCGAGCAGGGTCTCGAGCACATGGGTGAGCTCGGCGACCTTGGTGAAACCGAAGGTCGCCGAACCGCCCTTGATCGAATGGGCGGCGCGGAACACCGAGTTGATGGTGTCGGCGCTGCCGCGCCCGGCCTCGAGGTCGAGCAGGCCGGTCTCCATGGCCTCCAGGCCTTCGCGGCTCTCCTCGAAGAAGGTGGCGTGGAATCGCTTGAGGTCGTTGCTCATCGGAAACCCCGGGGTGCCAACCGCGAATGTGTGGGGGCGCCGGCGCGCAGCCGGCCGCCCTGTCAGCCGAGCACTTTCTTGACCGTGGCGACGAGCTGGTCCGGATTGAAGGGCTTGACCAGCCAGCCGGTAGCGCCGGCCGCCTTGCCTTCCGCCTTCTTGTCGGCGCCGGCCTCGGTGGTGAGCATCAAGAGCGGCGTGAACTTGTAGTCCGGCAGCTCGCGCAGGTGCTTGATCAGGGTGATGCCGTCCATGTTCGGCATGTTCACGTCGGTGACCACCGCATTGAATTTGGCGTTCTTGGCCTTGTCGAGCGCGACCACGCCGTCCTCGGCCTCGGTGACGGTGAACCCGGCGCCCGTGAGGGTGAAGGCGACCATTTGCCGCATCGAAGCCGAGTCGTCGACGACCAGGATGTGCGCAGTCATGGGGGAATCCTCGATGGATGACGTGGGATTACGGTTGAGAAGGCGCGAGACCCAGTTCGGCGGCGATGCCGAGCTGCACGGCGGCATCGCGCAGGCCGTCGGCGCAGGGCTCGAGGCGGGTGGCGCGGCCCGCCGCGCGGCGGCTGCGGAAGAAGGCGGCGAGCACCTGCAGCGAGGCGCTGTGCACGCGGCTGGCGGCCGGGGCGGCGAGCACCACCTCGTCGGCATCCCCGAGGTGCGGGGCCAGGCGGGCCTTGAGGTCGGCGGCGGCCTCGATGCCCCATTCGGGACTGAGCTCGACGTTCGGCATGTGCTCCCCTCCGCGTGCAAGTACGCCCGGCTGCCAGCCGGCCAGCAGGCCGGTGGAGACGGCGTGAGTTTCAGCCTAACAGCCCCACCGCGTCGAGGAGTATCACAGGTTGTGAATTCAAGCGGGTGACCCCGCTCAACATCGCGCTTTCCGGGGCTGCCAGAGTGTGTTCCGCCGGCTCGATGTCGGCGTCGGCGATGGCATGCACGTCCAGCACCGCCGTGACCTTCAACGCCAGGCACTCGCCATTCTGCTCCAGCACCACGTAGCGCGTCTGTGGCGTGTCCTGCACTTCCTCGAGCCCGAGCCAGAGCCCGAGGTCGAGCACCGGCACCACCACCCCGCGCAGGTTCATCACCCCGAGGATGGCCGGGCTGGTGTCGCGCATGGGCAGCACCGGCACCGGCAGCAGCACCTCCTGCACCTTCAGGAGTTCGACCGCGTAGTCCTGCTGGTGCACGTGCAGGCGCAGCCAGCGCGAGCTGCGGCGGCTGGCGCGGCGCTCCTGGCCACGCCAGGCCCCTTCGTCCGCGGGCTCCGGATCGCCCGCGTCCCCGGCCCGTCGCCCGCCCTCGGACTGGCCGGCACGGGCAGCGGCCACGGCGACCGCCGCCGCGGCAGCGAGCGGCGAGGCCGGCGCCGGGGCGGGCGAGGACGCCCCCGGCGGCTTGTCGCCGTGCAGGGCATCCAGCAGGGCCTCGAACTCGTCCTCAGTGATCTCGTCCGGGTTCGCCGGCGCGGCCGGAGCAGCCGATGGCGCCGTCGCCGCCACCGGGGCGGGCGAGGACGCCCCCGGCGGCTTGTCGCCGTGCAGGGCATCCAGCAGGGCCTCGAACTCGTCCTCGGTGATCTCGTCCGGGTTCGCCGGCGCGGCCGGCACGGGGGCGGCGGGCGGTTTCGGCGTGGCCACGGAGGGCTCCTGCACGGGGGCGGGCGGGGAATCGGGCGCGGAGGGGCCGGCGGCCGGAGCCCCGGCGGCCGGCGCCGCCGGCCCGGAGGCCGCCCCCAGCAGCTGGGCGAGATAGTCGTCGACGAGTCCGCCGCTCATGCCGGCAGTCCCTCGGGTTGCGGGGCCTCGCGCAGCAGCCAGGCCAGGGCCCGCTGGTAGGCATCGTAGCCCCGGCTCTGCAGCACCTCGGCCGGCAGTTCGGCACGGGCGAGCTCGGCAGCATCGCGCAGCCGGGTATCGAGCGGCACTGCCTGCACCCAGGTGCGCTCCGGCTGCGCCTCTCGCAGACGGTCGAGGGTTTCGGTACAAGCGCGGGTGCGGCGGTCGAACAGGGTGGGCAGGATGCGCGCCGGCAGGGCGCGCTTGCGCGAGCGCTCGACCATCTGCGCGGTGCGCAGCATGCCCTCCATGCCATGTAGCGCCAGCGGCTCGGTCTGGGTGGGGATGACGAGCTGGTCGGCGGCGGCCAGGGCATTGACCATCAGCAGGCCCAGGGTGGGCGGGCAGTCGAGCAGGGCGTAGTCGTAGTCGGCGGCCGCGGCAGCGAGTCCCTGGCCCAGGGCGAGGCCGAGGCCGGGCGCGGTGGCGCTGCGCCGCTCCAGCGTGGCCATGCCGGCCTGGGCCGGCAGCAGCCGGAGGCCGGCGATGGGCGTGAGCCGCGAGACCTCGGCCACCGCCTTCGGCGGCTGCTCGAACAGGTCGAGGGTGCCCGCCGGTGGCGGCTCGCCGGGAATGCCAAAGGCGCGGGTGAGCGAGGCATGCGGGTCGAGATCGGCGAGCAGCACGCGCTGGCCACGGGAAGCCAGCAGCCGGCCGAGCAGCAGCGTGGTGGTGGTCTTGCCCACCCCACCTTTCTGGTTGGCGATCGCCCACACCTGCATCAGTCGTCCTCGGGAAGTACACGGGGCACCGAAACCGGCGCGGGCGGTCGCGCGGCCTCGGTGGCGGGAACGGTTTCGGCCGCCGCCCCGGATTGAACGGCCGACGCGGCGGAAACTTGACTGGCGCGCACTGCCTCGCGGCCGGTGCTGGCGAGGATCACCAGCACCACGCGGCGGTTGGCGGCCCGCCCATCGGGCGTGGCATTGCTGGCCGCCGGGCGCTTCTCACCATAGCCGATCGCGGCCAGGCGCCGCGGGTCGACGCCGCGGCTCTCCAGCAGGCGCACCACGCTGGCGGCGCGGGCGGTACTGAGCTCCCAGTTCGAGGGATAGAGCGCGCTGGCGATCGGCTGGTCGTCGGTATGGCCCTCCACACGGACCTCGTTCGGCAGCTCGCGCAGCACGCCGGAGAGCTGCTCGATGGCCTCGCGGGCTCCGGCCGAGAGTGCCGCCGAGCCGCTGGCGAACAGCACGTCGGAACGGATGTTCACCTCCACCCACAGGCCCTCGCGGGTCACGGTGACCTGGTCGGAGAGGATCATCGGGCCCAGCACGCGCTCGACCTGGCGCTGGATGGCATCGAGCTGCGCCCCGGCCTGCTCGGATTCCTCCTGCAATCGCTTCAGCTCGATCGGGCTGATGAGGGCATCGGCGCGCAGGCGCTCGGCGAGATTGATCATCTCCTCCTGCACGCCCTGCCCCGGCGGCGCCGGGGCGAGCTGGCTGGCGCGCACCGGATCGCCGACCTGGATCGGGGCGATGCGCCGCGCCTGGCCGTCGAAGGCGGCGCTGATCGACTCCGAGGCCACGCGGTACTTGCCTTCGTTGAGGGTAGAGATGGCGTACATCACCACGAAGAAGGCCAGCAGCAGGGTGATGAGGTCGCCGTAGGGAATGGCCCAGGCCTCGTGATTGACGTGTTCCTCGTGGCGGCCGTGGCGGGCCATGGCAGCGCCTCAGCCGTGCAGGAACCCGCCGAGGCGGAGTTCGATGTTGCGCGGATTCTCGCCATGGGCGATCGAGACCAGGCCTTCCAGCACCAGCTCGCGGTCGCCGGCGCGGCGGCGGATGATGGCCTTGAGCTTGCTGGCCGCCGGCAGGAACAGGCAGTTGGCCGAGGCGATGCCGTAGATGGTGGCGGTGAAGGCGGCGGCGATGCCGCTGCCGAGCTTGGAAGGATCGGCGAGGTTCTTCATCACCGACATCAGGCCGAGCACGGCGCCGACGATGCCGAGCGTGGGCGCGTACACGCCGGCGGCCTCGAAGACCTTGGCGGCCTGGGTGTCGGCATGCTCCTCGGCGGCGATCTCGATCTCCAGCATGTGCCGCAGGGTCTCCGGCTCCACGCCATCCACCAGCATCTGCAGGCCCTTGGCGATGAAGCGGTCGGACTGCCGCGCCACCTGCGACTCGAGGCCGAGCAGGCCCTGCTTGCGCGCGGTGCCGGCCCAGTCCACCACCTGGGCGATCAGCCGTTTGCGGTCGTCCGGCGGCGGCTGCACGATCCAGCGCGCCAGCTGCAGGGCGCGCTTGAAGGTGGGCAGGCCGCTCTGCAGCAGCACCGCGCCGGTGGTGCCGACGATGACGATCAGGAAAGCAGCGAAGTTCCACAGCGCCGACAGGCCCGCACCCTTGGCGAGGCTGCCGCCGACGATGGCGACGAGGGCGAGGACGAGGCCCGCGAGGCTGAGGATGTCCATGCCGCGCCGCCCCTTCAGGCCCGCCGCAGGCGGTCGCCGCTACGCATGCTGCGCAGGATGCCGTCCACGTCGAGGATCAGGGAGAGCGTGCCATCGCCGATCAGGGTGGCGCCGGCATAGCCGGGGATGCCGCGCACCCGCTTGGGCAGGGCCTTGATCACCACCTCCTCGCGGCCTCGCACCTGGTCGACGACCAGGCCGTAGCGGAAATCGCCGCTCTGCAGCACCACGATGACCTCGCCGTTGGCGCAGGGCTCGAGGCGCAGCCAGGCGCGCAGCCAGACGAGCGGTAGGGTGGTGGAACGCAGGTCGAGCACCGGCTGGCCATCGACGTAGTCGGGCTTCTGCTGCGGCATCGGCAGCACCTCGACCACACGCGAGAGCGGCAGGGCGTAGGTGGTACCAGAGACGCGCACCAGCAGGGTGGGAAGGATGGCCAGCGTGAGCGGCACACGGATGACGAAACGCGAGCCCTGGCCGAGCTCGGAGTGGATCTGGATCTGGCCGGAGAGCTCGCGGATCTTCGACTGCACCACGTCCATGCCGACGCCGCGGCCGGAGATGTCGGTCACCTCCTGCTTGGTCGAGAAGCCGGGCAGGAAGATCAGCTGGAAGCATTCCTCGGCGCCCAGCCGGGCCGCCGCCTCGGGGGTGAGCAGGCCCTTCTCCACCGCCTTGGCGCGTAGTCTCTCCGGGTCCATGCCGCCGCCGTCATCGCGGATCTCGATGGCGACGTTGTCGCCTTCCTGGCGCGCCGAGAGGAAGACCTGGCCGACCGGGTTCTTGCCGGCGGCGCGGCGCACCTCGGGCTTCTCGATGCCATGGTCGATGGCATTGCGCACGAGATGCACCAAGGGATCGGCGAGTGCCTCGACGAGATTGCGGTCGAGCTCGGTCTCGGCCCCCTCGAGCGTGAGCTCCACCTGCTTGTCGAGCTGGCGGGCGACGTCGCGGGCCATCTTCGGGAAACGCTGGAACACCCGGCTCACCGGCTGCATGCGGGTGCGCATCACCGAGCCCTGCAGGCGGGCGGTGGCATGGTCGAGGGCGGTCACCGCGCGGTGCAGGTCCTCGTCCTTGAAGCGGTCGCGCAGCACCTTGAGCCGGTTGCGCGCCAGCACCAGCTCGCCGGTGAGGTTGACGATGGCATCGAGGCGCTTGGTATCGACGCGCACGGTCTGCTCGGCCTCGCCGCCGGCCTTGGCCGGGGCCGCGGGCCTGGGTGCGGCAGACGCACCCGCCGCGGGCCTGGCGGCGGCCGGCTTGGCCGGCCGGGTGGCGGCCGAGCCCGAGGCCCAGGCCTTGATCGAGGCGATCAGCTCCGGCTCGGCGGGCGGCAGTTCCTGCCCGGCGGCGAGGGCGGCCATCTGCGCGGAGAGGGTGTCGAGGCAGCGCTGGGCGTAATCGAAGGCGTCGTCGTCGAGCAGGATCTTGCCGTCGCGGGCCTTGTCGAAGGCGTCCTCGAGGGCATGGCAGAGATCGACCATGGGGGTGAGGCCAAGGAAGCCGGCGCCGCCCTTGATGGTGTGGAAGCCGCGGAAGACCGCGTTCAGCAGGCCCTTGTCGTCGGCCGCCTGCTCGAGCTGCACCAGCTGCTCGCCGAGGCGCTCGAGGATCTCGCCGGCTTCGACGAGGAAATCGGCGGCGATGTCGGGCGAGACGGCAGCCATGGGCGCTCCTTCACAGGCCGAGGTCGGACAGCAGGTCGTCGGCGTCGCGCTGCGAGGCCGCCGGCCGGTCCAGCCCTGCAATACTCGGGCCAGTGCCGGCGAGCGGGTCTTCGTCCTTCTTCCGCGCGCCGCCCGGCGGCAGGCCCATGGCGCTGAGCTGGTCGTGCACCCCGCGCACGATGCCGGCCACCTTCTTGATGATCTGCCCGGTGAGGTCCTGGTAGCTCTGCGCCAGCGCCATCTCCGAGAGGTTCCCGCGCAGGGCCTTCAGCAGTTCCTCGTGGTCGGCGCTGGGCACCAGCAGGCGCTCCATCAGCCGCTGCGAGTCCTCGACGAGGTCGAGGGTGCGGTTGGCGGCCTGCTCGCTCATGGCCACGGCATGGTCGAGGCGGGCGCAGGCATCGGGCAGTTCGCCCACCGCCGCATCCACCGCCGGCAGCTCGCCGAGCGCCTCGCCGAGCTGCTGGCTCAAGCGCGCCAGGCCTTCCACCAGCGGCCCTTCCTGCCATTGCAGGATGGCATTGAGTTCGGCGCGCAGGCTGGCCTCGTCGGCCTGGCCGATGGCCTCCAGCGCCGCCCGCAGGTGGGCGGCGAGGTCGAGGTTGCGCGCCGTGTCGCTCATGCCGCTGCGCTGCCCAGGCGTTCGAAGATCTTGTCGATCTTTTCCTTGAGGGTGGCGGCGGTGAAGGGCTTGATGATGTAGCCGTTCACGCCGGCCTGCGCCGCTTCGATGATCTGCTCGCGCTTGGCCTCGGCGGTGACCATCAGCACCGGCAGGGTCTTCAGCTTCTCGTCGGCGCGGATCATCTTGAGAAGCTCGATGCCGGTCACGCCCGGCATGTTCCAGTCGGTGACGACGAAATCGAAACCGCCCTGCTTGAGCATGGTGAAGGCCACGCCGCCGTCCTCGGCCTCGGCCACGTTGGTGAGCCCGAGGTCGGCGAGCAGGTTCTTGACGATGCGGCGCATCGTCGAGAAATCGTCGACCACCAGGATGCGCATGTTCTTGTTCACTCGGAATCCTCGTGTTGCCGGATGCGGCGATTCTAGAAGCCCCTGGCCTCAGGCCTCCGTGTCCTTATCGGCAGAACCGAAGTCGCCTAAATGGGCACGCAGGCGCAGCATGGCCTGGCCGTGGATCTGGCAGACCCGGGACTCGGAGACGCCGAGCACGGCGCCGATCTCCTTGAGGTTCAGCTCCTGCTCGTAGTAGAGGGAGAGCACCAGCTGCTCGCGCTCGGGCAGGCGGCCGATGGCCTCGGCGAGATGGCGGCGGAACTCCTCGGCCACCACCTGGCGGTCCGGGGCGGCCGCGCTGTCGCAGGGCAGGTGGGCCTCGCCATGGTCCTCGAGGTGGGAATCGAGGCTCAGCACCTGGCCGGAGACGGCGTCCTCCAGCAGCCGGGCGTACTCCTCGGGGCTCAGGCCGAGGGCCTTCGCCACCTCGGCGCCGGTGGCGGCGCGCCCGGTGGCCTGTTCGATGCGGCGGATCGCCTCGGCGGCCTCGCGGCTCCTGCGGTGCACCGAGCGCGGGGTCCAGTCGCCCTTGCGGATCTCGTCGATCATGGCGCCGCGGATGCGGATCGAGGCATAGGTCTCGAAGCTGGCGCCCTGCTCGCTGTCGAAGTTGGAGGCGGCCTCGATCAGGCCCAGCATGCCGGCCTGCACGAGGTCGTCGATCTCGACGCTGGCGGGCAGCCGCGCCGCCAGATGGTGGGCGATGCGCCGCACCAGCTCCGTGTGCCGCTCCACCACCTCGAGGAGGGGGCCTCGCTGGACGGCTCGGTACTGGGCGGCGGGGGCGATCATGCGCGGGCACCTCCGGCCTCCAGCATACGCTCGAGGAAGAACTCCACGTGACCACGCGGCGTGGAGGTCCTGGCCCAGCGATGGACGCGGGTGGCGAGCTCGCGGAAGGCGGCGGCCGAGGGCGAGGCCGGGAAGGCCTCGACCACCGGTTTCTGGCGCTGCACGGCACGCCGCAGGTGCTCGTCCTGGGGGATGGCCCCGAGGTAGGCCAGCGAGGCCTCGGGCAGGAATTTCTCCACCACCCGGGCCAGCTTGTCGTAGAGCGCCCGGCCCTCGACCGGGCTGCGCACCAGGTTGGCCACCACGTGCACCCGGCGCAGGCCGCGCTCGCGGCACAGCACCTTCACCAAGGCATAGGCGTCGGTGATCGAGGCCGGCTCGTCGCAGACCACCACCAGCACCTCCTGCGCCGCCTGGCAGAAGGTGAGCACGGCGTCGTTGATGCCGGCGGCGGTGTCCACCACCAGGGTGTCGAGCGGGCCCTCGTAGGCCGAGACGGCCTGGACGATGCCGGCATGCTCGGCCGGGCTCATCTCGGCCATGTGCCGCTTGCCGGAGGCCGAGGGCACGATCTGCACCCCCCTCGGCCCCGGCAGCAGGATCTCGGCCAGCGCGGCGCGGCCGGCCACCACGTCGGCGAGGGTGAGCTTCGGGGTCAGGCCGAGCAGCACATCGACGTTGGCGAGGCCGAAATCGGCATCCAGCAGCATCACCCGCTCGCCCAGGGCGGCGAGCGCGGTGGCCAGGTTCACCGAGACATTGGTCTTGCCCACGCCGCCCTTGCCGGAGGCGACGGCCAGCACCCGCACCGGGCCGGCGGCCTCAGGCGGCATCGGCGCCCTCCACCTCCAGCGGCCGGTCGCCGGCGCGGCGCAGCTCCTCCAGCCGCAGCACGAGATGGCTGGGGTCGGCGGCGGCGATGTCCTCGGGCACCCGCTGGCCGTCGGTGGTCCAGGCCAGCGGCAGGCGGTGGCGGGCCAGCACCGAGAGCGCGGCGCCGAGCCGGCCGGTCTCGTCCAGCTTGGTCAGGATGGCCGCTTCCGGGGCGATGAAGCCGAAGCGGCGGACCACCTCGTCGAGGTCGGCGTTGTGGGCATTGGCGGGCATGACCAGCATCGTCCGCACCTTGCCGGCGTGACGCAACCAGTTGAGCTGGCCCACCAGGGCGCGGTCGCGCGGGCCGTGGCCGGCGGTGTCCACCAGCACCAGCGGGTAGGCGGAGAGCCGCCCGAGGGCGGCATGCAGGGCCTCCTCGCTGCCGGCCTCGACCACGGTCAGGCCGAACTCCCGGCCATAGGCATGCAGCTGCTCGCGGCCGCCCGGGCGCTGGGTGTCGGTGGTGATCAGGGCGACGTCGCGCGGGCCGTGCTGGGCGGCATAGCGGGCCGCCAGCTTGGCCACGGTGGTGGTCTTGCCGGCCCCGGTGGGGCCGACCAGGGCCACCACGCCCGGGGTGCGCAGGGGGTCGCGGGTGGCCACCGGGATCAGGTGGGCGAGCTGGCCCAGCATCAGCCCCCGGGCCCGGGCCGGTTCGGCATCCGCCGGGATCTTGGCGGCCACCTCGCGGGCCAGGGCGTCCTCGCAGCCGTAGCCGGCGAGGGCATCGAGGGCGAAGGCGCGGGCCGGACTGCCGCGCAGGCGCTCGCCGGCCATGCGCTGCATCTCGCGCTCGATCATGCCGCGCATCTCGGCGAGCTCGGCCCGCACCTCGCCCAGCGCCGGGTCCTCGTCCCAGGGCGAGATCCGCACCGGGCGCGGCCCGGCGGGACGGGCTTCGGGCGGCGGCGCCAGGTCCTCGGCCGCCCGGCTGGCGGCCGCGGCCCAGTCCTCGCTGCGCGGCCGGGGCGGCGGGCCGGGCTCGGGGTCCATGAAGCCGGCGCTGGGCCGGGGCCGCGGCACGGCCTCGGCGGCGCGGACGATGCGGTCCTTGGCCTCGGCGAGGAAGGTCGAGAAGTCGGCCCGGCGGCCGGCGGCGGCAGGCCTGGCCGGCGCGGGCGGCGGCGGCGCGGCGGCACGCAGGGCCTTGGCGAGTTCCCCCGGCAGGCCGACATCGGCCGCCGGCGCCTGGTCGAGGGCGGTGGCCGGGCGGGTGGGGATCAGCGATTTGAGGGCATCCTGGGCCAGCTGCTCGTCGTAGTCGGTGGCCGCCACCACCTCGATGCCGCCCGGTACCGACCGGTTCGAGAGGATGACCGCGTCGGCCCCCTGCTCCTCGCGGACCATGCGCAGCACCGTCCGCATGTCCGGGGCAACGAAGCGCTTGATCTTCATGGTGGTCTACTCCGGCGGCGGCGGCCGCGTATGGCTTCGGTGTACCTGAAGGCCTCAGCCGATCGAACCGACCAGCTTCAGCCGTTTGTCTTCCGGGATCTCGCCGTAGGCCAGCACCTGCAGCGAGGGGATGCCGTGCCGGAACATCCGCGAGAGCACCCCGCGCACGCCGCCCGGCACCAGCAGCACGGCGGGTTCGCCGCGGGCTTCCTGCCGCTGTACGCAGTCGGCGAGGCTCTCCTGCAGGCGCTCGGCCAGGCCCGGTTCGAGCGCGGCCGTGTTCCCGTTGACCGAGTCCTGCAAGATCCGTTCCAGCTGCGGGGCCAGGGTGTAGACCGGCAGCTCCGGGTTCATGCCATTGATCTCCTGCACGATGAAACGCCCCAGCGCGGTGCGCACCGCGGCGGTGAGCTGGGCCGGGTCCTGGGTGGCGGCGCCGTGCTCCAGCAGGGCCTCGGCGATCTGCCGGATCTGCCGGATCGGCACCTTCTCGGCCAACAGGTTCTGCAGCACCCGCGCCACCACCGCCAGCGGCAGGGTCTTGGGCGTGAGGTCCTCCACCAGCTTGGGCGCGGATTTCTTCAGGGTATCGAGCAGGGCCTGCACTTCCTCCAGGCCCAGAAGCTCGCTGGCGTGCTCGCGGATCAGATGCGAGAGATGGGTGGCGATCACCGTGGCCGGGTCTACCACCGTGTAGCCCAGCGATTCGGCCTGCGCCCGCTGCGCCGGCTGCACCCACACTGCCTCGAGGCCGAAGGCCGGGTCGCGGCCGGGGATGCCCTGCACCTCGCCGAACACCTGCCCCGGGTTCAGGGCCATCTCGCGGTCCGGGTGCACCTCGCCCACCGCCACCGGCACGCCATGCACCAGCACCCGGTACTGGTTCGGCGGCAGATCGAGGTTGTCGCGGATGTGCACCGCCGGCACCAGGAAGCCGAGGTCCTGGGTCTGCTTGCGGCGGATCGCCTTGATCCGCGCCATCAGGTCGCCGCCCTGCCCCTTGTCCACCAGCGGGATCAGGCGGAAACCCACCTCCAGGCCGAGCGCATCCACCGGCCGCACCTCGTCCCAGCTGAGCTCGGCCGGCGCACCCGGCGCCGGACCGGCCACCAGCTGCCGGGCGGCCTCCTCGGCCTGCCGCGCGGCCTCGGCGCGCTCGTGCTGGTGCATCCGCCAGGCCAGCCAGCCGAGGCCGGCGGCGAGGGTGAGGAAGGCGAGGTTCGGCATGCCCGGCACCAGGCCCACGAGGCCGATGATGCCGGCGGTGATGGCGAGCGGCTTGTACTGCCCGAACACCTGCCCGACCATGGCATTGCCCATGTCCTGCGAGCGCGACACCCGGGTGACGATGACCGCCACCGCGGTGGAGACCAGCAGGGCCGGCAGCTGCGCCACCAGGCCGTCGCCGATCGAGAGCAGGATGTAGGTTTGGGCCGCATCGGCCGCCGACAGGCCGTGCTGCAGGGTGCCGATGGCAAAACCGCCGAGGATGTTGATGAACAGGATGAGGATGCCAGCGATGGCGTCGCCGCGCACGAACTTGCCGGCGCCGTCCATCGAGCCGTAGAAGTCGGCCTCCTCGCGCACCTCCTCGCGCCGCGCCCTGGCCTCCTCGCGGGTGAGGATGCCGGCGTTGAGGTCGGCGTCGATCGCCATCTGCTTGCCGGGCAGGGCGTCCAGGGTGAAGCGCGCCGCCACTTCCGAGACGCGGGTGGCGCCCTTGGTGATGACGATGAAGTTGATGATGGTGAGGATGGCAAAGACGATGATGCCAACCGCATAGCTGCCGCCCACCACGAACTGGCCGAAGCTGGCGATCACCTGACCGGCGGCCTCGTGCCCCTGGTGGCCGTTGAGCAGCACCACGCGGGTGGAGGCCACGTTGAGCGCGAGACGCATCAGAGTGACCAACAGCAACACGGTGGGGAAGATCGAAAACTCCAGCGGCCGCCTGACATAGATCACCGCCAGCAACACCACCAGCGAGGCGGCGATGTTGAGGGTGAACAGGGCATCGAGGGCGATCGGCGGCAGGGGCACCACGATCATCGCCAGCAGGCCGAGCAGCACGATCGGCACCGCGGCGCCCTGCTGGATCAGTTGGCGGGTGCGGCTGAAGGAGGGACTCACGGCGGCCATCGGGCATCGTGTCCGGGCATGGGGTCGAGCCGGTCGTGCAAGATGCGTGCCGGGACGCGGGCCCATCGTGCGAGCCTGCCGGCTGCGCGGGGCATTCGCTTCTCCCTCGGTCGGGGCTGTCCTGCCCCGACTCGGGCGCTCGGCATCCCTGCCTCGCTGTCCGCGAACCGCCCCGCGCAGCGTCGCGGCTCGCCACAGCCTTGCAGGGAGCGCCGCGCCCGCGGGGATTGCGCCCCCGTGAGCGAGGCAGGACGCCGAGCGGCAGCGAATATGGAGCCGGACGCGGAATCTGAGCTGCACGGGGGCGCAAACCACGCGATGGCAGGCGCTCCCACCAAGAGCTCCCGCGCCCCGCTCAGCCCGGCCCCGGCGCCTCCAGGTCGCCGAAATCCGGCAGCGTCGGGTAGGGCCCGCGGCGCGGCGTCCATACCTTGAGCTGGTAGACGTAGCTCAGTACCTGCGCCACCGCCTGGTACAGGGCCACCGGAATCTCCCGGCCGAGTTCGCCCTGGGCATGCAGCACGCGGGCCAGCGGCGGGGCGGAGACGATGGCCACGCGGTGGGCCTCGGCCACCTTGCGGATGTTGAGCGCCACCTCGTCGATGCCCTTGGCCACCACCACCGGGGCGCGGTGGCGGTTGCCGTCGTATTTCAGCGCCACCGCGTAGTGGGTGGGGTTCACCACCACCACGTCGGCGGTAGGCACGGCCTCCATCATCCGGCGGTTGGCCACCTGCTGCTGCAGGCGGCGGATCTGCCCCTTCACCTCGGGGTTGCCGTCGGTCTCCTTCAGCTCCTCGCGCAGTTCCTGCCGGGTCATCTTCAGCCGGCGCTTCCAGTTCCAGAACTGGAAGGGCACGTCGGCGGCGGCCAGCAGGCCGAGGCCGAGGCCCATGGCCAGCAGCAGGCCGAGGATGAGGCCGAAGCCCTGGGCGGCGGCGGCGGCCACCGGCAGCTGCGAGAGCGCCAGCAGCCGGTCTTCGTAGAGCAGGAAATAGGCGGTGCCGATGCCGCCCAGCAGCAGCACGCGAAACAGGGATTTCACGAGCTCGCCGAGCGCCTGCATGCCGAAGAGCCGCTTCACTCCCTGCAGTGGCGAGAGCCGCTCCGGCTTCGGCGCCATCGCCTCGGCGCTGAAGCGCACCCCCAGCACCGCCGGCGCCACCAGGGCGAAGAGCAGGCACATGGCCATCAGCGGGGCGATGGCGAGCATGAGCTCGCCAAGCGAAAGCAGGCCACGGTCGACGAGGTCCTGGCCCATGCCCCGGCCCTCGCCGGCACGGGCCAGGCTGTTCTTCATCCAGGCCAGGGCATGGCCGGCCATCCAGTCGCCGAACAGCATCAGGCCGAGCACGGCGCCACTGAACACCGCGGCCGTGGCGAGTTCCGGCGAGCGCGGGTTGTCGCCTTTCCTGCGCGCATCCTCCAGCCGTTTCGGGGTCGGGAGTTCGGTTTTCTCCTGGCCGCTCTCGCTTTCCGCCATGGCGCTACCCCAGCAGTCCCAGGGCCTGCCCGAAGGCCTGTTCGAGGAGTTCGCGCACCGGCCCGAGCAACTGGCCGGTGAGGGTGCCGATGAGGATCAGGCCCACCAGCAGCGAGGCCGGCAGGCCGAGCTGGATCGGATTGAGCGAGGGCGCGGCGCGCGCCATCACGCCGAAGCTCAGGTTCACCACCAGCAGGGCCAGCACCACCGGCAGGGCGATCTGGATCGCCACCACGAACATCTGCTGGGCGAACTCGGGCACGGCGCGCAGGGCCTCGGCATCGGGCAGCCAGCCGGAGGAGAGCGGCACCGCGCGCCAGGAATCGGCCATCAGCTCCACCAGCATCAGATGCCCGTTGAGCGAGAGGAAGATCAGCGAGAAGCAGAGGTAGAACCACTGGCCCACCACGCCGGCGTTCACTCCGCGCATCGGGTCGGCCAGCACCGCGAAGGAAAGGCCCGAGCCCTGGGCGATGTACTCGCCGGCGAGCGCGCCGGCCTCGAAGGCGAGCCGCAGCACGAAGCCGATGGCCACGCCGATGAACAGTTCGCGCGCCACCACCAGCACGGTGAGCGGGTCGATGCCCGGCAGCGGCGGCGGCGGCCCGGCCAGCGGCGCCATGGCGAAGCCCAGCGCGATCGCCAGCATGGCCTTGACCCGGCGCGGCACCGAGCGCGTGCCGAACAACGGCGCCACCATCAGCATGCCGCCGAGGCGGATGCTGGCCCACAGCGTGGCGTTGACGACGGCCAGCATGGCCTCGCCGTCGAGCACGATGCCGGGGATGCCCTGCGCCGCCATGCCCGGGCTGCCGCGCTCAGCCGACGATCTGCGGGATGCGCTGGAACAGCGCGATGGTGTAGTCCACGAGCATGCCGATCAGCAGGCTGCCCATGGCCGCCAGGGCCACCACCATGGCGACGGCCTTGGCGACGAAAGCCACGGTGGGCTCGTTCACCTGGGTGGCGGCCTGCAGCAGGCCCACCACCACGCCCACCGCCAGCACGGCCACCAGCAGCGGCCCGCCCACCATCAGGGCCAGCTCCAGCCCGGCGCGCAGCTCGGTGATGGCGGTCTCCGGCGTCATCGCTAGCCCCCCATCGGGTTGAAGCTTCCGGCCAGGGTGCCCACCACCAGCACCCAGCCGTCCACCAGCACGAACAGCAGCACCTTGAACGGGGCCGAGATCAGCATGGGCGACATCATCATCATGCCCATCGACATCAGCACGCTGGCCACCACGAGGTCGATGATCACGAAGGGGATGAAGATCAGGAAACCGATCTCGAAGGCGGTCTTCAGCTCGGAGGTGATGAAGGAGGCCACCAGCACGCCGAAGGGCACGTCGGCCGGGCTGGCGAAGCCCTCGGTGTGCCCGGAGAGGTTGGCGAAGGTGATCAGGTCGTTCTCGCGCACCTGCGCCAGCATGAAGGCGCGGAAGGGTTCGGAGGTGGCGGTCCAGGCATCGGCGAAGCTCAGGGAGCCCTCGAGGTAAGGCGAAAGGCCCTGGGTCCAGGCCTGGTCCATCACCGGGGCCATCACCATCACGGTGAGGAAGAGGGCAAGCCCCACCAGCACCTGGTTGCTTGGCGTCTGGCCGGTGCCCATGGCCATGCGCAGCAGGGCCAGCACCACCATGATGCGGGTGAAGGCGGTGCAGGCCAGCAGCAGCGAGGGCAGCAGCGTGATCGCCGTCATGCCGAGCAGCACCGCCAGCGAGACGCTCACGTCCTCGCCCCCGACATTGGCGACCGTGAGGCTGGGCAGGCCGGTGGGCTGGGGACCGCCGGCCGCCGCGGCCAGCGAGGGCAGCAGGGCGAGCAGCAGGACCGGCAGGGAGGAGAGGAGACGGGAGGAGAGAGCGGGCACGACGGGCATCCGGCGGGGATGCCGGAGCCATGCAAGCGGCGTGCCTGGAAAGTGCCCCGGGCAGGGCTCAGGCCGAATCCCGTGCCCGCAGCCGGGCCAGGAGCTCGGCGAAGCCGGCCTGCGTGGGGGCATCGAGCAGGGGCTCGGGCAGGGTGTGCAGCAGGTTCACGCTGTGCTGGGTCACCCCCAGCAGCAGCTGCTGGCCGCCGCAGTCCACCAGCACCACGCGCTCGCGCGGGCCGATGGCGAGGCTCGCCACCACCCGCAGGCCGGGCAGGGGCCTGAGGCCGCCCCCGGGCAGGCGCCGCAGCGCCCAGGCAAGAAGCAGGATCAGGCCCACCACCAGGCCCAGGGCCAGCAGGGTGCCGCCGAGGCCGGCGCCCTGCGGCACGCCCTGCCCCACCTGCACGGCCCGGGCGGCGGCCGGCGCGGCACTGGCGGCGGCGAGCAGGAGAGCGTCCATCAGCGCAGGCGCTTGATGCGCTCGGAGGGGCTCACCACCTCGGTGAGGCGCACGCCGAAGCGGTCGTTCACCACCACCACCTCGCCCTGGGCCACCAGGGTGCCGTTGACGTAGACGTCGAGCGGCTCACCGGCGGCGCGCTCCAGCTCCACCACCGAGCCCTGGTTGAGCTGCAGCAGGTTGCGGATGGGGATGCGGGCGCGGCCCACCTCGAGGCTCAGGGTCACCTGCACGTCGAGGATCAGGTCGAGATTGACGTCGGCGCTGGCGGCCGGGGCGGCCTGTTCGGGGCCAGGGGCGAGATCACCCCACATGGCAAGATCGGCGGCGTCTTTTTCGGTGCTCATGGAGGGGTCCTTTCAGTTCGCCTTCGGCTTCGTCTGCGTGGGCGTGATGCGGTTGATCTTCACGGCATGCTTGCCGCCGTGCAGGCCGAACTGGCCTTCGAACAGGGGCAGGCCCTCCACCACCAGCGGCGTCTGTTTCGGTACGTCGATGGGCAGGATGTCGCCCACCTTCAGCGCCACGAGCTGGCGCACGCTGAGCCGGCGGGTGGCCAGCACCCCGGCCACGTCCAGCTCGACGAGGTTCAGGCCTTCGCGCAGCTGGATGGGGAAGTTCTCGTCCTTCTCCGAGCGGTCGGAGGCGATGCCGGCATCCAGGAGCTCGCGGATCGGCTCGAGCATGGCATAGGGCAGGGTGACGTGCATCTCGCCGCCGCCGCCCTCCAGCTCGACGTGGAACTTGCTCACCACCACGTATTCGCGCGGGCTGACGATGCTGGCGAAGTGCGGGTTCACCTCCGAGTTCGTGTACTCGAACTCGAACTGCATCACCGGCGACCAGGCCTCGGTAAGATCGATGAAGGCCTGCTTGAGCATGAGCTGGATCACGCGCATCTCGGTGGGCGTGAACTCGCGGCCCTCGATCTTGGCCGGAAAGCGCCCGGCGCCGCCAAAGAAGTTGTCGAGCACGGCGAAGACCAGGGTGGGCTCGAAGACGATCAGGCCGGTGCCGCGCAGCGGCTTCATCTTGATCAGGTTGAGGTTCGTCGGCACGTAGAGCGTGTGCAGGTAGTCGGCGAACTTCATCAGCTCGACGCCGCGCACCGAAAGATCGGCGGAGCGCCGCAGCAGGTTGAACAGGCCCACCCGCCACATGCGGGCGAAGCGCTCGTTCACCATCTCCAGCGTGGGCATGCGCCCACGCACGATGCGGTCCTGGGTGGCGAAATCGTAGGGCCTGGCCTCGCCGGCATCGACGCCGGTCTCGGCCTCGACCGCGCCCGAATCCACGCCATGCAGCAGGGCGTCGATCTCGTCCTGGGACAGCAGGTCGCTCATGGCCTCCGCCTCACTGGGTGACGAAGCTGGTGAACAGGAGGGCGCTCACCAGGTCCTTCTGCCGGGTCTCGCCCTCCAGCACGCGGTTGGCCTCGGCCAGCGCCCGGCCCTGCAGGGTGACCATCACGTCAGGCTGGGCCAGCTCCTCGGCGGTGGTCTGCCGCAGCATCACCAAAAGCGCGCTGCGGATCGCCGGCAGATGGGTTTCGATGGCCTTCTGCCCGGCCTCGCTGCGGGTGGCGAGCTGCACCTGTACCTGCAGGTAGCGGGCGCCGCCGCCGCTCAGGTTCACCACCAGCGGGTCCTTGACCTCGATGTAGCGGGTCTGGGCCTTCGGGTCGGGCGCGGCCTGGGCGGCCTCTTCGCCCCCGGCGGCCGGCGCCGGCGGCGCCTTGGGCATCAGGAAGAACATCAGGCCACCCACCAGCAGGGCCGAGCCCAGCGAGGCGCCGAGGATCGGCACCAGGGGCAGGCCGGGCTTGGCCTCGGCGGCGGGGGCAGCGGGAGCGGGCTTCTTGTCGGCCATGGACAGTCCTCGAGGCGTCGGCAGCGGGCGTGCAAGCGTCATGCCGGGGCTCCGTCCCGGACGCTGCCGGGAATCCGTCGCACCCGGCACGGACGGGCGGCCCGGGCTAGTAGGCGCCGAAACGGCGGCGGGTTCAATCGGTGGAATTTGTACTTTGCTGACAAAGCCGGGGAAAAGTTCCGGCAAGCTTCGCCGCGTCCCGTTTCTCCGGGATGGAAGGGCCCGGACGGCCCGGCGGCATGGCGCTCGGCCCCCCCGGCCACGGTTCCCGACCCTGCCCTGCGCCCCGCGCCCCGGCCCCGGCGCCCTTCCCGACCCGGCCCCCGCGGCCGGGTTCTTCTTTATCCGGCCTGCGCGCGGCTTCCCAAGGCCCCGGGGGCTTGCCACACTGCCGCGATGATCTGCCTCTCGCCCCCTTCCCGCCGGCCCGGCGCCGGCGCCTGCCGGCCCCGCGGGCCCGGAGGGTCCGACGCATGAGCGCCGCCCCGGGAACGGGCGGCCCGGGCCTGCGGGTGGCCCTGGTCGAGGACGACCGCGGTGAGGCCGAACGGGTGCTGGCGGCCCTGGGCGGGGCCGGGCACCACACCGACTGGTATCCGGATGGCACCGGCTTCATGGCCGAGGCGCGCGACGGCCGCCACGACCTCTTCCTGATCGACTGGAACCTGCCGGACGGCGAGGGCGTGGCCCTGGTGAGCTGGCTGCACCGTGCGGTGGGCCGGCGCGCCCCGGTGATCATCTTCAGCCGCTTCGACGACGACGAACGCATCGTCGAGGCCCTGGCCGCCGGGGCCGACGACTACATCACCAAGCCCACCGCCTGCCGGGTGCTGCTGGCGCGCATCGCCGCGGTGCTGCGACGGGCGCAGCCGGGGCCGGCCCCGGCCATGGCCCTGGAACACGGGCCGTTCCGCCTCGACGCCAGCCTGCGCGAGGTCTACCGCGAAGGCGAGCGGATCGAGCTGCAGCCCAAGGAGTTCGACCTTGCCTGGTACCTGTTCCAGCACCGCGACCGGCTGATCCGCCGCGAAGAGCTGGCGGCCGCGGTCTGGGGCCGCGAGGTGCCGGGGCGGGCGCGCACCCTCGACACCCACCTCTACACCCTGCGCCGCAAGCTGCGCTTCGCCGAGCACGGGATGCGGCTCGCCAACGTCTACCGCGAGGGCTACCGGCTGGAAACCACGGGCAGCGAGGCCGAGGAGGCACCGGGCGGCTCAGGCGGCTGAGGCCTTCTGCTCGCGCGGCAGCTCGATGCGGAACTCGGCGCCGCCGCCGGGGCGGTCGTCCACCACCACCGTGCCGCGGTGGCGGGCCACCACGCTCATCACCATGGCCAGGCCGAGGCCCACCGAGCGGGCGTCGCCGTGCTCGCGCCGGGCCAGGGGACCGAAGCGCTGGAACAGCTGGCTGCGCCGCGAAGGCGCGATGCCCGGCCCCTCGTCGCGCACCACCACCGCCAGCCGCTCGCCCCTGGCCTCCAGCCGCACCTCGACCGTGCCCCCGGCTGGCGTCACCTTGAGCGCGTTCGACAGCAGGTTCTCCACCGCCCGGCGCAGCAGGGCGGCATCGCCCAGCACCCAGCCGGGCTCGTCCTCCTCCAGCACCAGGGCGATCCGCACGCCCTTGGCCCGGGCCGCGGGCGAGCTGGTTTCCACCGCCTCCACCAGCACGTCGCCGAGCAGCACCGGATCGGCGCGGGTGAAGGCCTCGGGCGAGGCGGCACGCACATAGTCGAGGTAGGTGGTGGCCATCTGGGCCAGCTGCTGGGCGAGGCGTTCGGCCTGCTGCAGCAGGGCGCGGGTCGGCGCCGGCAGCTCCGGCCCGGCCTTCACCCCCTCGCAGAGCTGCACCAGGGCATGGGCCGGGGCGCGCAGATCGTGGGAGAGGAAGTCGATGGCGGCCTGGCGCTCGCGCTGCTCGGCCAGCAGGCCAGAGACCTCGGTGAGGCAGACCAGGGTGTCGTGCCGGGCCGGGTCGTGGCCGGGCGGCAGCGGCTCGAAGGCCACGATCACCTCGCGCTCGCCGCAGCGGGCGAGCAGGCGGGTGCTGCCACTGCCGAGGTACTGCGGAAGCTGGCCCGGCAGGGCAAGGTCGATGGCCTGCAGCCACTCGCGCAGGGAGCTGCTCGCCGCCTCGGGCGGCTGGCGCCAGGCCAGGGCCTGGGCATTGGCGAGCCGCACCCGCTGCTCCGCATCGACCACCAGGATCGCCGCCGGCTGCAGGTCGAGCAGCCGGTGCACGTACTCGCGCTGCTGGCGGATGCTGGCGATGGCCTCGCGCACAGCCGCCAGGGCCTCGTCGAAATCGAAGCCGCGCCGCGGTGCCGGCGCCCCCGCCGCCTCGCGGCGCAGCACCGCGAGCTCGGCGGCGAGCTGGGCGGCCGCCCGCGAGAAACGCCGCGCCAGCTCCACGCCGAGCTGCACCGGCAGGGCGATGAACAGGGCCACCGCCGGCACCCAGAACAGCAGGCGGTAGGCGAGGAGATGCAGACCGACCACGGCGAGCAGGCCAAGGCCCCCGAGCAGGGCGGCACGGCGCTGCGGCAGGCGGTGCATCAGCAGGGCGAAGCCGAACAGCAATCCGCCGATGCCGAGCGCGCTGGCCCAGGCCGGCGGCACCCGGAACACATGCCCGGTGAGCAGGGCGGCCGCGGCCTGGGCCTCGAACTCGTCGATGGTGAGGTCCTGGGCCCAGCCGGAGACCGGGGTGGTGAGGTTGATCTCGGTGTCCTGCTCCGACTGCCCGATCAGCACGATGCGGTCGCGCCAGGCATCGGGGTGCACCTCGCCATCGAGCACGTCGCCGGCATTGATGGTGCGGATGCTGCGCGCGCCCCCGAGGAAGGCGAAGACATAGGGCTCGCTCGCCGCCGCGGGGGATTCGAAGGCCGCCCGCAGGGCGGCGCGGCGCGGCGCCGGCACGAGGTCGCCGGCCTGCTGCAGCAGGGCCAGCGGGAAGGCCGGGCGCAGCGCCCCGGCAAGGGGCGTGGCGTAGTAGCCGCCGCGGATCACGTTGTCCTCGCCGGTGGCCACGAGCTGCACGCCTAAGGTGCGGAAACCGAGCTTCTCGGCATGGCGGAAGCCTTCCTCGGCGCTCATGTGCGCGCCGTCCGCGGCGAATGCCTTGCCCACCGTATTGCCGTGCCGCAAAAGCGCCTCGCGCAGCACCGGCAGGCCCTCGCGGTCGCGCGGGTCGCGCGGGTCGAAGTGCAGGTAGACGCCGATCACCCGCGGCTTGACCTGGTTCAGGCGGTCGACGAGGCGGGCGAGTGCCAGCGGCCGGCGGTCGATGAAATCCGGGTAACGGCGCTCCGACTCGCCGTCGATGTGCACCAGCACGATCTCCGCCGGCGGCGCGCGGCGGTGCAGGCGCATCCACTGGTCGTAGAGCCGGGTGTCGAAGGGACCGAACACGTCGAAGCCGACCAGCAGGGCGGCCAGCACGGGCACCACGAACAGGTGGAGGGGCAACCGGCGCATGCTCAGCGGCCGCGCAGCACCGCCTCGCCGTGCAGGGCCTCGAGGGCCACCGCCAGCATCGAGCGCAGGCCCACCCCGAGCGCCGCCTCGTCGAGCAGGAACTCCGGCGAATGGTTCATCGGCGCCCGCCGCGGATCGAGGCCGGGCGCGGTGCTGCCGACGAACCAGTAGAAGGTGGGCGCCACCGTGCTGAACTGCGAGAAGTCCTCGCCGATGGTGAGCAGGGGCATCTCCACCACCGACTCCTCGCCCAGCGCCGCACGCAGGGCCGCGCCGCCGCGCTGCGCCCGCTCGAAGGCATTGGCGGTGAGCGGGGCATTGAGGTTCACCGTGAGCTCGGCGCTGCCGCCCGCCGCCTCGGCGATCGCTTTCGCGGTGCGCTCCATGCGGGCGATCACGTCGCGCCGCACCTCGGCGTCGAAGGCACGCAGGGTGCCGGTCATCACCGCCTCGTCGGGGATGATGTTGAAGCGCACCCCGGCCTGCACCTGGCCGGTGGAGAGCACCACCGGCGAGCGCACGGTGTCGATCTGCCGCGCCACGATGGCCTGCAGGGCGAGCTGCACCTGCGCCGCGATGGTCACCGGATCGACCCCGTCCCAGGGCCGGGCCCCGTGCGTCTGCCGCCCGCGCAGGCGCAGTTCCCATTCGTCCACCGAGGCCATGGTGGGGCCGCCGCGGTAGCCCACCCGCCCCGCCGGCAGCGCCGACCAGACATGTAGGCCGAACACCGCCTCCGGCGTCCAGTCGGCGAACAGGCCCTCGTCCAGCATGGCCTTCGCGCCCACCACCTGGCCCGGTTGCGGCGGGCCTTCCTCGGCCGGCTGGAACACGAACATCACCTCGCCGGGCAGGCGCTCGCGCATCCCGGCCAGCACCTCAGCCACGCCCATCAGGATGGCGACATGGGCGTCGTGGCCGCAGGCATGCATCACCCCCACCTCCTGCCCGCGGTAGGTGGTGCGCACGCGGGAGGCGAAGGGCAGGCCGGTGGCCTCGGTCACCGGCAGGGCATCCATGTCGGCGCGCAGGGCGATGCGCGGGCCGGGCCGGCCGCCCTTCAGCAGCCCGGCCACGCCGGTGATGCCGAGGCCCTCGCGCACCTCGAGGCCGAGGCCGCGCAGATGGGCCGCCACCTTCGCCGCCGTGCGCACCTCGAGGGTGCCGAGCTCCGGATGCTGGTGGAAATCCCGGCGCCAGGCAGTGACGGCCGGCAGTACGGCCTCGATGCGCTGGTCCAGATCGCCCGCTGCCACGCCGGATGCGGATGCGGGCGCGGCGGCGAGCAGGGCGGCGAGCAGCAGGGCCGGGAGCCGGAGGACGGCCGGAAGAACGGAAACGCGGGGCTGGGGCATGGCGGCCAGAACCGGTGGCATGGCCCCGAAGCATACGCAGGAAGACGCGGCCCCGCGGCCCCCGGCGCCACGCCGCGGCCCGCCGCCGCTACTCGTAGCGCAGCGCCTCGATGGGGTCGAGGCCGGCGGCCTTGGACGCCGGCATGATGCCGAAGGCCACACCCACCAGGGCGGAGAAGCCGGCCGCGGCCAGCACCACCCAGACCGGCACCGAGGCCGGCGGGAAGCCGGGGATCAGCGAGGCCACGCCGATGCCCGCCGCAATGCCCAGGATGATGCCGATGACGCCGCCGAGCAGGGCGAGCAGCGCGGCCTCGAGCAGGAACTGCACGAGGATGTCGCGGCGGGTGGCGCCCAGCGCCTTCAGGATGCCGATCTCGCGGGTGCGCTCGGTCACCGAGACCAGCATGATGTTCATGATGCCGATGCCGCCGACCAGCAGGCTGATGCCGACCACGCCGCCCACCACGAAGGTGGCGGTGGCGGCCACCTGGTCGAACTGCTTCACGAAGGCGTCGGCGGCGTCGATCTTGAAGGTGTCGTCCTCGCCGGGCGGGGTGCGGCGGGCGAGGCGGATGGCGCGCTTCGCCCGCTCGCGCACCGTGTTCACCTGCTCGAGGTCGGGCACGGTGAAGCTCACCTGCATCATCGGCCGGGTGCTGTTGCCGCTCATGGCCCGGCCCACGTCGAAGGGGATGATGAGGTAGTTGTCGAGGCTGAAGCCGAGCAGCTCGCCCTGCTTCTCCATCAGGCCCACCACCTTGAACCACTCGTTGCCGAGGCGGATGAACTCGCCGGTGGGGTCCTCGGGCAGGCGCAGGTCGGCGCGCAGCTTCTCGCCGATCACCGCCACCCGGCGCCGGCCGAGGTCGTCGGCCGGGGCGAGGAAGCGGCCCTTGGCCGGCCAGCGGCCATAGACCGCCGCGTAATCGGCGTTGCTGGCCTGCACCTGGGCCGTGACCGTGCGGCCGCGGTAGCTCACCCCGGGCACCGGCACCACCAGCACCGGCGAGACCTGGCCCACGCCCGGCACGCGGTAACGCAGCACGTCGAGGTCGTCGAAGGTGATGTAGTTGAAGCGGCCGCTCTGGAAGTTCTCGTTGGTGTTCACCGCCTGCAGGGTGAGCGTGCTGCCGCCCAGCTCGGCGAGCTGGCCCTTGATCGAGGCGGAGAAGCCCTGCACCAGCGAAACGACGGCGATCACCGAGCCGGTGCCGATGACGATGCCGAGCGTGGTAAGCACGCTGCGCAGGCGGTTGGCCAGCAGGCTGGCCAGCGCGGCGCGGAAGGCTTCCAGCAGGGCCTGCATCTCAGGCCGCTCCGGCCGCCGCGCGCGGCGGATTGGGGTGGTCCCCGACGATGCGGCCGTCCATCACCCGCACGGTGCGCCGGCAGTGCGCGGCGATATCCGGCTCGTGGGTGACCACTACCAGCGTCTGGCCCTGGGCATGCAGGGCGTCGAACAGGGCCATGATCTCGGCCGAGGTGCGCGAGTCGAGGTTGCCGGTGGGTTCGTCCGCCAGCAGCAGCGAGGGCTCGCCCACGAGGGCGCGGGCCACCGCCACGCGCTGGCGCTGGCCACCGGAGAGCTGGTTGGGCCGGTGGTCGAGACGATTGCCGAGGCCCACCCGCTCCAGGGCCTCGATGGCGCGGCGGCGGCGCTCGGCCCGCGGCAGGCCGCGGTAGACCAGGGGCTGCATCACGTTGTCGAGCACGCTCATGCGCGGCAGCAGGTGGAAGCTCTGGAACACGAAGCCCACCTCGCGGTTGCGCACCCGCGCCAGCTCGTCCTCGGTAAGTTGCGCCGTGTCGCGGCCGTTCAGCAGGTAGCGGCCGGAAGTGGGGGTATCGAGGCAGCCCAGCAGGTTCATCAGGGTGGACTTGCCCGAGCCCGAGGGCCCGACGAGGGCCACGTACTCGTTGCGGCCGATCACGAGGTCCACGCCGTCGAGGGCGCGCACCTCCTGCTCGCCCATCCGGTAATGCTTGTGGATGGCGGAGAGCTCGATCACGCGTCGGCGTCCGCCTCGTCACCGGCCTCGTCGGCCGTGGCCTTCGGCGTGGCGGCCTTCACCGCCGTGCCTTCGGCCATCTGCCGCAAGAGGCGCGCCGGGCCGGCCACCACCACGTCGCCCTCGGCGAGACCGGAGGCGATGCCCTGCCAGCGGTCGTCGGCCTCGCCGAGGCGGACCTCCACCCGGCGGGCGCGGCCATCGACCACGGTCCACAGGTGGTGGACGATCCGGCGCGGCTCGGGCTCGCTGCTCTGTACCGCCTCCACCGGCACGGCGAGCGTCCGGCTGCCATCGCCGAGGAAGACGTTGGCCCGGGCGCTCATGCCCGATCGCAGGGACAGGTCGGCGGGCGGATCCAGCTCGGCGATCACCTCGTAGGCGCGGCCCTGGTTCTCGACGAGGGGCGAGAGCGCCACCCGCCGCACCGTGCCCGGCACCGCGGTGTCGGCATGCGCGGCAGGGAACACCTCCACGGCCTGCCCCACCACCACCCGGGCCACGTCGGCCTCGTCCACCTTCAGCCGCGCCTCGATGGCGCTGGTGTCGGCGATGCGCATCAGCTGCGCCCCGGCGAAGGCCTGAGTGGAGGGCACGGCGGTCTCGCCCACCTTGATCGACACCGCCACCACGGTGCCGTCGATCGGCGAGACCACCTCGGTCTTCTGCAGCAGCTCGCGGGCCTCGGCGAGCACCGCCTCGGCGCGGCGCAGGGCCTCCTCGCTGCTCTTGAGCTCGATGCGCGCCAGCGCGAGCTGGTTCTTCTCCTCGTCGAAGCGCGCGGCATCGATGGTGCGGGCCGCCATCAGCCGCTCGAAGCGCTCGAACTGCTTCTCGCGCAGGGCCAGGGCCGCACGCTGGCGCTCGATGGCGATCGCGGCCTGCCGGCGCGTGGCCTCCTCACGCTCGATGGCATTGCGGTAGGTCTCCGGGTCGAGGCGCAGCAGCACCTGGCCGGCACGCACCTGCTCGCCCTCTTCCACCAGTACCTCGGCCACCCGGGCCAGCACCTCGGAAGTGAGGTTCACCTCGGTGCGGTACGCCAGGGTGCCGGAGGCGAGGATGCTCGGGCGGATCGCCTGCGGCGCCGCGGTGGCCAGGGTCACCTCCAGCGCATCGCCGCCGCCGCGCTTCACCAGGAAGGGCAGGGCCAGCACCAGGACGATGCCGCCCGCCACCAGGGCTTTCTTCGGAATGGGCATGGGCGGTCAGCGGGTGAGCGCCCAGGCGAGCCAGGCGCCATAGATGAGCACGTTCGGCAGCAGGGCCACGAACAGGGCGCCGCCCCAGCCGCCGCGGGTCATCACCTTCCAGCCGAGGGCGGTAAGACCGATGGACCACAGGGCCAGCAGGTCGAACTGCTTGGCGAGGCTGCTGAAGGCATGATCGAAGGGCAGCTGCACCAGCAGCGGATCGACGTGGGTGAGCATCAGCGCGTGCTGCGGGGTCTGCGGCGCCATGGTGAAGGCGCCGACGAGGCCGACGACGTAGCCGAGAAGACCCGGCAGGCTCGCCCAGACGACCAGGGCGAAGGCATGCTTGAAGGACAGCGCCGCGCCCGCCACCTTGCCGGCGAGGAAGTAGTAGAGGGCGAAGAGGGCGAACATCAGCGGCAGGACGATGGCCAGGACCACCGCGCCGATATAGCCCTGCACCTCGGCCGAGGGCATGAACTGCTTGGCCTGGGCGATCTCGGCGGCGGTCATCTCGCGGCCGGCCATGGTCAGCGCGAAATCGGCGTACCAGTCGGGGTCGACGCGCAGGAAGTAGGCGAGGGTGAAGCCCGCCACCGCCAGCACGAAGAGGGCGAGCGGCAGCAGCACCGTGGGCCGCTCGCGCTGGGCCTCGAAATGCCGGGTGGGTTCGAGGAAGACATCGACGAGGCTCATGCGGCGCTCTCCTGCGCATACGGGGGGAGAGCCGCACCCTGCCCGGCCCTGCAGCCACGCGGAAGTGACGATGGTCATGCAGCCTGCGGTCATCCAGACCGCGCGCCTACCGAAAATGCTTCAGGCGTAGAGATCGAGCAGGCCGTTGCCGGCACGCGGTGTCGGCAGGATTACCTGCGCCTCAGATTCACCGGCAGCGCTGCCGCGGTCCTGTGCCGCATGGCCTGCGCTGCCCGCAAAGCCCCGGTCGCCGGCCTCGCCGCCGCGCGGTGGCGGGCGCTCGCCGACATCGGCCTGCCCCAGGCTCAGGCCCTGCTGGGCCAGCAGCTCGCGCAGCCGCGGCAGGGCCTGCTCGAGCGCGTGGCGGGTTTCGGCCTGGGTGGCGAGGAAGCCGAGATCGACCCGGTCGCCCTCCAGGCTCAGGCGGATCTCGACCGGACCCAGGCCCTCGGGCGCGACGCGCAGGGTGGCCTCGCCGCCGCCGCGCCCGGCCATCCACTGCAGGCGGGCGCCGAGGTCTTCGCTGAAGCGCGCGCCATGCAGTAGCGGGGCCTGCGGGAAGGCGGTGTGCAGGTCGAGGCGCGGCAGGCCGGTGCCGGAAAGCGGAGGCAGCGGCAAGCCCGTGGCCAGGGCGGCCAGCGCGGCGGGGGTCGGCGCGAGGCCGGGCTCGCCCTCGCCGTGGCGATCAGCGCCGGCGGGCAAGACGAGCCCCCGGCCTGCGGCGGCCAGCGCCATGGCGAGCGGCGCCGGGCCTGCCGCGAGGGCGGCGGCCGCGATCCCCGCCCGGGCGCCGGCAGGTCCGGCTCCTGCGCGCGCCCCGGCCGCCACCGGCGTGGAGGCCGTCGCCGCGGCGAGACCGGGGGGCAGCGCCACGGCGGCGGAGCCGGACGCCACCGGCAGCGCGGGCGTCGCGGCGGCGGGCAGGGCCGCCGCTGCGGGCAAAGCCGGTGCCGCGACCGCGGCCGGTGCGGTGCCGTGGCCGGCGAACAGCGGCGCGGCGGGGAACAGGGAGGACAGGCCGGGCGGCGGCCAGGCGGCGGCCGGAGCCGCAGCGTCCATGGGCGAGGCCGGACCTGTCGTCGCAGCGATCGTCGCGGCGGGCGATGGCACGGCGACCACCGCCGGAGTGGGGGACGGCCCCGCGAGGGACGCACCCGCCGCGGGCGGGGCCACGCCCGGCGGACGGGGCATCGGCCCGGTGGCCAGGGACAGGGGCGCCGCCGCCGGCGTGGTGACCAGTGCGGCGTCGGCCGGCGCAAGCAGCGGGCCGGCGGCATCGCCGCGCTCTGCCGGTTCGGCAGGCGCGGCCTGCTGCAGGGCAGCGGCGAACAGGCCGGCAGGCACGGCCGGATCGACCGGCGTGGCCGGATCGGGGGGCGGCGCCGGGGCGGCGATGGCCTGCGGGCGGAGATCGGGGGCTTTCATCGGCCATCCTCCGGCGAGGGCCGGCAGTGCTGGCGGGCCGCCAGCTCGTCCAGCACCGACTGCTCGCGGCGCTCCTCGAGCTTGCGCTCGGCCAGGCGGTAGCTGGCGGCCAGCTTCTCCAGCACCAGTTTGTCGCGGCTGGCGAGCAATAGGCGGGTGCGCTCGATGGCCAGGGCCTCCTCACTGCTGGCGAGCTGCTTTGCCTGCAGGCTCACGGCATCGTCGATCCTGGCGAGAAAAGCGGCGCGGTTCTTCAGCAGGCTGGAACTGAGCGCCGTGCCAGGAGCCGGCAGGGTCTCGTATTCGGTGCGAAAACGGGCCAGGTCCTCGAGACGGCGGACCTGTTGCTCATGAGCCTGCACCTTCTTCGCCAGCTCCTTGGCCAGCGTGTCCTCGCGCTTCTCGGCGCGGCGGATCAGGGGATCGAGGCGCTTCGAGTTCATGCCGGGCCCTCCAGCAACTGCGCGAGTGCGGCCTTGCTGTCCTCGAGGCTGGCGGCCTCGTGCACGTCCTGGGCGAGGAAGGCCTGGATGGCCGGCCAGCGGGCGATGGCCTCGTCCACCAGCGGATCGGCGCCGCGCTGGTAGGCACCGATGGTGATCAGGTCGCGCTGCGCCGAGTGCGCGGCGAGCAGGCGCTTCAGGCGGCGGATGCGCTCGCGCCAGGCAAGGTCGGCGATCTCGGTGACCACGCGGGACACCGAGCGCTCGACGTCGATCGCCGGGTAGAGCCCGGAATCGGCGATGCGGCGGTCGAGCACGATGTGGCCGTCGAGAATGGCGCGGGCGGCGTCGGCGATCGGCTCTTGCGGATCATCGCCCTCGGTGAGCACGGTGTAGAAGGCGGTGATCGAGCCGCGCCCGGCCGGCCCCATGCCAGCGCGCTCGCAGAGCGCGGGCAGCCTGGCGAACACCGAGGGCGGATAGCCGCGGGTGGTGGGCGGCTCGCCGATCGACAGGCCGATCTCGCGCTGGGCCTGGGCGAAGCGGGTGAGCGAATCCATCAGCAGCAGCACATCGAGGCCCTGGTCGCGGAAGTACTCGGCGATCGCAGTGGCGCGCAGGGCGCCGTGGATGCGCGCCAGCGGCGGTCGGTCGGCCGGCGCCGCCACCACCACCGCACGCTTCAGGCCATCAGGGCCGAGGGTGGCCTCGACGAAATCGCGTACCTCGCGGCCGCGCTCGCCGATCAGGCCCACCACCACCACGTCGGCGCGGGTGAAGCGGGTCATCATGCCGAGCAGGGTGGACTTGCCGACGCCGGAACCGGCGAACAGGCCCACGCGCTGGCCGCGGCCGATCGGCAGCAGGGCATTGATGGCGCGCACGCCGACGTCGAGGCCCTGGGTGATCGGCTCGCGCGAGAGCGGGTTGATCGGCAGGCCAGTGAGCCCGAGGTAGGCATCCGGGCGCGGCGTGGGCCGGCCGTCGAGGGCGTGGCCGTCGCTGTCGATCACCCGGCCGAGCAGACCTTCGCCTACCGCCACGCGGCCACGCGCCCAGCCCGGCAGCACCCGGGCCCGCGGCAGCAGGCCGTGCAGGTCGGTGGTGGGCATGAGATAGGTCTTGTCACCGGCGAAGCCCACCACCTCGGCCTCGACGAAGCCGCCGCCCTGGGCTTCGATGCGCACCGCCGAGCCCAAGGGCACTTCGCAGCCCTCGGCCTCGAGGGTAAGACCGATGGCCCGGCGTAGCACGCCCTCGCGCACCAGGCCCTGGCGCTCGATGGGCGGCAGGGGGGCGGCAAGCCGGGCGGCGAGCCGGGCAGCGCGGTGTTCCAGCAGCAGGCCAGTGGCGGTGTTCATGGCAGGCTCCCGGGCGCCTGCAGCACGGCGGCCAGTGCGGCCTGCAGGCGGGCATCGGTGCGGGCATCGATGCGCACGCCATCGCCGTGGATGCGCACGTCGGCGCGGGCAAGCTGCGGATCGGGCACCACCCGGGCATCCGGCCATTCCGGCAGCCAGGGCTTCAAAAGCACGGCATCCTCGGGATTGAGGCGGATCTCGAGGGTACGTTGCCCCGGGCCCACGGCCTCGAGGGCGGTGCGCACCAGCTGCGCCAGCAGTTCCGGCTCGGCCTCGTAGGCGCGGCCGAGCAGGGCCCCGGCCACCCGCACCGCCATCTGCGCCAGGGCCGCATGCACTTCGTCCTCGAGCCGGCCGAGCGGCCGGGCCATGGCCTCGACCACGCCCTCGATCTGTGCCACCAACCGGCGCACTTCGGCCTCGCCGGCCTTGAAGCCTTCGCGGCGGCCGGCTTCGAAGCCCTCGCGGCGCGCCGCCTCCTCGATGCGCTGCAGCTCCTCGATCGAGGGCGGCTTCGGGGGGGGCGGGGCATCCAGCACCGGGGCCCGCCACAGGGCAGGTTCGGCGCTCATACCATCTCCTCCTTGGCGCCGCCGAGCGAGATCGTGCCCTCATCGGCCAGGCGGCGGACGATGGAGAGGATCTCCTTCTGCGCCGCCTCGACCTCGGAAAGCTTGACCGGGCCACGGTCCTCCATGTCTTCCTTGAGGATCTGCGCGGCGCGCTGCGACATGTTCTTCAGCACC
Source organism: Silanimonas lenta DSM 16282 (assembly GCF_000429065.1). Classification (GTDB taxonomy): domain Bacteria; phylum Pseudomonadota; class Gammaproteobacteria; order Xanthomonadales; family Xanthomonadaceae; genus Silanimonas; species Silanimonas lenta. The sequence continues at coordinate 309,731 of NZ_KE386844.1, forward strand.
TTCTCCTTCACTTCCGGCGAGGCGCCGCGCAGGGCCAGCGGCAGGCGGTCACCCGGCACCTCGCGCAGGATGGTCTGCATCGATTTGTCGTCGATGCCGGCAAGGTCGTCGAAGACGAACATCAGTTCCTGGATCTGGTCGGCGAGGCCCTGGTCGACCTTGCCGATGGCGCCCAGGATCACCTGGTCCTGCCCGGTATCGACGAAGTTGAGGATGTTGGCCGCGGTCTTCACCCCGCCGATGGTGGTGGCCTTGCTGCTCTGCGCGCCGGCGAACTGCTTTTCCATCACCTCGTTGAGTTCGTTGAGCGCCACCGGCGGCACGTTGTCGAGGGTGGCCACGCGCAGCAGCACGTCGGCGCGCACCCGCTCGGGGAAGCACTTGAGGGTCTCGGCGGCCTGGTCGGGCTCGAGGTGCGAGAGCACGATGGCCATGATCTGCGGGTGCTCGTTGCGGATGAGGTCGGCGATGGCGCGCGGATCCATCCACTTCAGCATCTCCATGCCCGAGCTGTTGCGCCCGAGCAGGATGCGGTCGATCACGCTGCCGGCCTTGTCCTCGCCCAGGGCCTGCACCAGCACCTTGCGCACGTAGTCATCGGCACCGATGCCCACCGAGGTCTGCTTGTCGAGGGTCTGGGCGAACTCGCCCATCACCGCCTCGATCTGCTCGCGCGAGACGCCGCCGACCGTGGCCATGGCCTGGCCGACCTTCTGCACTTCCTTCGCCGTCATGTGCTTCAGCACCTCGGCGGCCTCGAGCTCGCCGAGCGAGAGCATCAGGATCGCGGCCTTCTCCACGCCGCTGAATTCGCCTTTCTTGTCAGCCATCGCTCGCGATCCATTCCTTCACGACCTGGGCGACGCGGCGCGGATCTTCCTTGACGGCGTTGCGCGCGAACTCGATCTTGCCCTCGATGCTGGTCGGCGGCGGCAGGGCCCCGGCCCCGCCCGGCTGCGCCAGGGCGAGCTGGGTGCCCGGCGCCCCGGGGGCCGTGCCTTCGGCCCCGGGCAGCATCGGGCCACCCTCGCCAGCATACGCCCGCCCGGCGCCGGCGTCCTCCGCCGGGGCCGGCGCCGCCAGCAGCTGCTTCAGGGCCGGGCGCAGCACCAGGAAGGCCACCAGCAGCACCAGCAGGGCGCCCACGGCAATCCTCGCCACCTGCCAGACCAGCGGGTTCTCCCACAGGGGCGGGGCGGCCTCCTCCAGCGGCTCGGGGGCGATGAAGGGCGCGTTCACCACCGTCACCACATCGCCGCGCTCGGCATCGAAGCCCACCGCCTGTTTCACTAGGGCCTCGATGCGCGAAAGCTCGTCGGCGCTCAGGGGGCGCAGGGCGCCGGCCGGCGCCTCGGGCGCGGGTGCCGCGCCTTCGGCCGGAGCGGCGAGGGCGGCACCGGGCAGATTGGGGATGTTGTCCACCACCACCGCCACGGTGAGGCGGCGCACCCGACCCACCGGCTGGCGCACATGGGTGAGGGTGCGGTCGAGTTCGAAGTTGCGGGTGCGGCTGCTGCTCGATTCCACCGGCCCCGCAGCGGCGGTATCGGCCGTGGCCTCGGGGCCGGGGGGGGTATTGCTGGTGGCGCCGGGGATGCCGCGGTCGCCGGCCTCGGCGCGGCGCTGGTCGCTCACCTGCTCGCTGCGCAGCTGGGCGGAATCCGGCGCATAGACCTCGCGCGCCTCCTCCACGGCGGAGAAATCCATGTCCAGCGCCACCTCGCTGCGCACCCGGCCGATGCCGACCAGGGGCTCGATCAGGCTGGCCACCTTGGCGGCGATGCTGGCCTCCTTCTCGCGGGTCAGGGCGAACTGCTCGGCGCTGATGGCATTCGGCGAGTCGGGCTTGTCGCGGGTGAGCAGGCGGCCCGTCTCGTCCACCACCGTCACCCGCTCGGGCACCAGGTTGGGGATGCCGTTGGCCACCAGGTGCTGGATGGCCTGCACCTCGTCGGGCTTGAGGAAGCGGCCGGGCAGCAGGCCCACCACCACCGAGGCGGCGGCCGGCTGCTGCTGGCGGGTGAAGGCGGAGGGCCGCGGCAGGGCGAGATGCACCCGCGCCTCGCGGATCGGCCGCAGCTGGCGGATGGTCTTGGCGAGCTCGGTCTCCAGCGCCCGCTGGTAGCGCGCCGTCTCGACGAACTGGCTGACGCCGAAGCCGGGGTCGCGCTCGATCAGGGCCATGCCCGGGCCGTCGCTGCTGCCAAGCCCGGAACTGGCGAGCGCCATGCGGGCTTCCTGCAGGCGCTCCTGCGGCACCTTCACGTCGCCGGTGGCGGGGTCGATCTCGACCGGGATCTGCGCCGCGCGCAGCACCTGGGCGAACTCGCCGGCGGTGGCGGCATTGGTGCCCGATTGCACCGTCACCAGCGGCGGCTTCTGGGTCCAGAAGAAGGCCCAGAGCCCGGCGGCGATCGCCAGGGTGAGCAGGCCCATGGCCCAGAGCTGGCGCGGCAGCCCGGCGCGCGAGAGCTGGGCGAGGAAGCCGGCGGCGGGCGGGCTGGGAGGCAGGGCGACGGCATTCATCGGTCAGCAGTCCTTACAAGGCCGCCTCACAGCGGCATGTTCATGACGTCCTGATAGGCCTGCACCAGGCGGTTGCGCACCTCCACCGTGGCGCGGAAGGCCACCGAGGAGGCCTGGGCGGCGACCATCACCCGGGCCAGATCGGCCCTGGGGTCGCCACGTTCGAAGGCGGCCTGCAGCTCGCGGGTCTGGGCCTGCAGGGTGTTCACTTTGCGGATCGCGTTGCCGAGCGCCTCGCCGAAGCTCGGCGCCGCCACCGCCGGGCTGGCCCCCAGGCCGGTTGCCGCCGGCGCGGCGCCGGGAGCGGCGGGGCCGGCCGCACCCGCAGCTCCCTGCAGGCTCGCCATCTGCGCCTGGTAGCTGCGGATCTGCGACAGCACGGAGCTGATGGCGTCGGTCATGGCATGGCGGCATCGGACAGGCAGGTGCGGGGGAGGCTGCAAGCCGCGTGCCAGCCGCCACCGCCACCGGGCCGACGTCAAACCGCCGGGCCGGCATGCGAGCATGGGGGCATGTCGGCGCATGTCTCCGATCTCACCGCCTCGCTGCTGGCCGGCTGGGGCCCGGGCACGGTCTCGCCGTGGATCGCCGCGGTCTGGGGCGTCTACGTGCTGGTGCTGGCGCTGTGGATCGTGCGCCAGCGCCGCGAGCCGGTGGCCACCCTGGCCTGGCTGCTGGCCCTGGCCTGGCTGCCGGTGCTGGGCTGGGCGGTGTACTGGTGGCTGGGGCCGCAGCGCATCCGCCGCCGCCGCCTGAAGCGCCAGCGTGCCCGCAGCGCCTTCCACCGCGCCCCACTGCCGCGGCCAGGGGAGATGGTGGCCGACGGCCGCGAGCGGCTCATCGAGGCGAGCACCGGCGTGGCCCCCACCCAGGCCTGCCGGGTCGATCTCATCACCGGCGGCGAATCCACCTTCGAGGCCCTGTTCAGCGCCATCGCCGCGGCCCGGCATTCGATCCACCTCGAGTACTACATCTTCGAGCCGGACAGCGTGGGCACCCGCCTGCGCGACCTGCTCGCCGCCCGCGCCCGCGCGGGCGTGGCGGTGCGCCTGCTGCTCGATGGCCTGGGCTCGCGGCGCTGCTCGCCGCGCTTCCTCGCCCCGCTGAGCGCCGCCGGGGCGGAGGTGGCGTGGTTCCATCCGCTGCGTCTCGGCCACCTGGTGTGGCGACCCACCCTCAATCTGCGCACCCACCGCAAGATCGCGGTGATCGATGGCCGGATCGGCTTCACCGGCGGGGTGAACATCTCCGACAGCCAGAGCGAGCGCGCCTCGGCCGCGGCCTTCCACGACCTGCACCTGCGCATGGAGGGCGAGGTGGTCTCGGCCCTGCAGCTCGCCTTCGCCGAAGACTGGCATTACGCCACCGGCCGCCTGCTCACCGCCGCCGCCGACTGGCCGCCGCAGCCGCCCGGTGGCATCCGCTGCCAGCTGGTGCCCTCCGGCCCCGACAACCCGCTGGCGCCGATCCACCGGCTCTACGTGGATGCCCTGCACACCGCGCGCCAGCGGGTGTGGATGATGACCCCCTACTTCGTGCCGGACGCCGCGGTGCTGCTGGCGCTCACTTCGGCGGCCCTGCGCGGGCTGGACGTGCGCCTGCTGCTGCCCAACCGCAACGATTCGCGGGTGGTGCGCGCGGCGGCGCGCAGCTTCTACCCCGAGCTGCTGGCCGCCGGGGTGCGGGTGTTCGAGTTCCAGCCGCGCATGCTGCACGGCAAGGCCCTGCTGGTCGATGGCGATACGGCCATCATCGGCAGCGCGAATGTCGATCCGCGCAGCTTCTGGCTGAACTTCGAGCTCTCGGTGCTGTTCCGCGACACTGCCGTGGCCGCGGCCCTGGAGCGGCGCATCGCCGCTGATCTCGCGCAGTCGGCAGTGGTGCCGCCCGGCTGGCAGCCCGGCGGCTGGCGCGCCTATGCCGACAGCTTCGCCCGCCTGCTGGCGCCGGTGCTCTGAACCCGCGGCGCCCCGCCGGCCACAGGCACTAGACTGGAAGCCCCTCCGCCCCGAGGCCCTCCGATGCCCTGGCTCGCCTACGCCGCCGCGCTCACCGCCTTCGCCCTCGCCCTCCTGCCCCGCCTCGGCAGCATCGCGGTGCTGGCCTGCCTCGGCCTGGCGCTCGGCCTGCTGCTCGCCGGCACCCTCGCCTGGCTGCGCCAGCGCGAGGCGCGGCTGGTCTCGGCCCGGCTGCTCGACGAGGCCGAGCTGCAGCGGCTGCGGGCTCAGCTCGAGGCCCTGGGGCCCGAACCCCGGGGCCTGCCCCTGCGGCAGGCCTCCGAGCAGTAGACCACCTGCTCCCAGTCGCGCTCCCACTTCTTCCGCCACTGGAAGGGCCGCTGGCAGGCCGGGCAGGTCTTCTCCGGCCGCGCTGGCCGCCGCGACTCACGCCTCGGCACGGACCACCCGGTTGCGGCCGAGACGCTTGGCCTCGTAGAGCGCCTGGTCGGCACGGCGCAGCAGGCTCATCGGCAGCTCGCCGCGCGCCGGGTACATCACCGCCACTCCGATGCTGATGGTGACCCCGATCCGGGCCCGACCCACCACCTCGCAGAGCCGTTCGGCGCGCTGCTCCGCGGCCGCGGCATCGGTGCCCGGCAGCAGCAGGGTGAACTCCTCGCCGCCGTAGCGGGCCAGCATCTCGAGCGGCGGGGAAAGGCCGGTGCGCAGCAGGGCGGCCACGTCCACCAGCACCCGGTCGCCCTCGAGATGGCCGTGATGGTCGTTGTAGCGCTTGAAGTGGTCGACATCGATCATCAGCGCCGAGAGCGGCAGGTCCTGCTCGGCGCAGCGCGCCCACTCGCGGGCCAGCGCCTGCTCCAGGGCGCGGCGGTTGTGCAGGCCGGTGAGCGGGTCCTCCACCGCCATCTCCGCCAGCCGGGCATTGGCCCGTTCCAGTTCCAGGGTGCGGTCGGCGATGCGCTGTTCGAGCAGGCGGTTCTGCGCCTCCACCCGCGCCAAGCGCCGGCGGCCGAGCGCGCGCGAGGCCCAGACCATCAGGGCGCCGAAACCGGCGAGGGCGAGGATGCGCAGCAGTGGTTCTTCGTGCAGGCGCGGGGTCACCAGAAGGCGCAGGCGCAACGGGGCGATGGCGCGGCCGCTGGGCAGCTGGCCCTCCACCTCCAGCAGGTATTCCCCGGGGTCGAGACCACGGATCGAAAGATCGCGGTCGGCCCAGTCGGAGAAGTCCGGCACCAGCGGCATCAGGCGGTAGCGGAAACGCGCCCCGGGCTCCAGGCTCTTCAGGGTAAAGCGCATCCGGATCGGCTCCTGCGAGCGCAGTTCGAGGGCTCCGCGCAGCACCTCGCCGAGGCGGGGGGCTTCACCCGGCGGAGCCACCACGAGCTGGTCGAACTCCACCGCCAGCGGCGGCAGGGCCGGCACCGGGCCGTCCGGGGCGTACTGCAGGATGCCGTTCCACACCGGCACCCGCAGCACGCCGCCGCGGCTCACCCGCGGCAGACCGAAGCCGGTACTGGCCCAACCACCGACATGGACCCGCTCCCAGGCGAGCGTAGCCGCTGGCCGCAGCAGCAGGTCGCGCGGGGTCACCGCGAACAAGCCCATCGGGGTTTCCACCACACTGAGCTTGCCCGGCTGCACCAGGCTGGCGATCCACTCCGGGGTCGGCGCCTCGACGAAGCGCTCGGCGCTGCGGTCGAAGCGGTAGGTGCGCCCCTTCGACCAGGCCGAGAGCTCGCCATCGACGAAGTACAGCTTGGGCCGGTCGGGCCCGTCGATGGGCAGGCCCTGGTCGGCGCCGAAGGCCTCGTCGGACTGCCGGGTGGCGGTATCGAGCTCGATCCGCCAGCGCCGCGGCGCGCCGCGGTCGTCGCTGAGCCAGAACTCGCCCGGGGCGGTCTGCACGAGATCGATCACCGCCATGCCCTCCAGTGGCCAGCGACGGCGCAGCTGCCAGCCCTCGGGGCCGGTGCGGGCGAGCAGGAAGAAGGCATGGTCGGACACCGCCACCGCAAGATCGCTGCGGCCGCGCACCGGCTGCACCAGCAGCACCGCCTCGCCGTCGTGCAGTACCGTCGGCTCGCGCTGGCCCGGTCGCAGCTGGCGCAGGCCATTGCGCTCGGCCACCAGCAGGTGGCGCTCGTCGGCCAGCAGCATGTAGGTCTCGAGCTCGGCCCAGGGCAGGGCCTCGGCCCGCACACCGCCCTGGCCGTCGGCCTGCAGGCGGAACAGGCCGCGGGCGCTGGCCACCCAGAGCGCGCCGTCGAACTCGGCGGTATCGGCCACCACCCCGCGGATGCCATGCCGGCGGTCGAGGACCGACCAGGGCGAGGGCATGACGAGACGCAGCACCTCGGTATCGGTCACCGCCCACAGCCCGCCTTCGTTGTCGCGGGCAAGGTCGAGCAGCGAGTGTTCACCGAGCTCGACCCGCTGCCGCAGGCGCAGCCCGGCATCCACCCACAAGAGCTCTCCATCCAGCGTGGAGACGAGAAAGCCCCCGCCATCGAGGCCGATCGCGGTGTACACCGACAGCGCCCCGCCCGGCCAAGGCAGGGCGAGCTCGGTGCCGTGGTCGTCGAGCCGCCAGACCCCGCTGCCGGCCACCACGAAGCGGCTGCCGCCCCAGCCCAGCACGGCCGCCACCGGGGTGTCGGCGAAGGTCTCGCCCCCGGGGAACAGCTGATGTTCGCCGCCCCGCAGGAACCCCAGGCCGCGGCCCTGGATGCGGGCATAGAGCTCGCCGCCGAAGCTGAGCAGCGAACGCATGTCCGGCCCCAGCGGCCAGCTGCGGGTATCGCCGCCACGCGCCGGCAGCAGGTGCAGGAAATGCTGCGACTGCAGATAGATGCCGTCCGGCGTCTCGAGGATTTCCCACACCGGCCCGAGCCGGCGGTCGGCCTCGGGCAGGCCGCTCGTGGCGAGAAGGTCGACGTAGCGGTAGCCCTGCAGCGGATCGAGCTCGAGCCGGCCGTAGGTGTCGTTGCCGCCCACCATCACCGTGCCATCGGCCAGCCGCCGCACCAGGGTGGCATTCACCCCCACCGGCAGCGGCACGGTGCTCCATTCCACCCCGTCGTAGACCAGCACCCCGTCGGCCGAGGCGACATAGACCTTGCCCGGCGCGGTGGCCACCGACCACAGGGCGGGCGTGGCGCGGTAGACCTCGGGGCCGATCCGCTGCAGGATCGGCGCGCCCTGCAGGCCGCGGGCGGTGACCGCGGTGGCTGGCCCCGGCTCCGCGGCCGGGGCAGGGGCGGGCCACGGGGCCGCCAGCAGCCCGAGCCAGGCAAGGCAGGCAAGACGGCGGGCAAGGGCGGACAGGCCGGGCATGGGGCGATTATGCGCATGCCCGCTTCCGCTAGGATGCCGGGCGCCGTCACGCCCGTCCCGCCCCGATGACCCTGCTCAGCGTCAACGTCAACAAGATCGCCGTGCTGCGCAACTCGCGCGGCGGCACCCTGCCCTGCCCGCGGGCCCTGGCCCTGCACTGCGTCGAGGCCGGGGCCCGGGGCATCACCGTGCATCCGCGGCCCGACCGCCGCCACATCACCGCCGAGGACGTGCAGGCCATCGCCGCCGCCCTGCCCGCCGGGGTGGAGTTCAATATCGAGGGCAATCCTTTCGCCCCGCCGCGCCCCGGCTACCCCGGCCTCCTGGCCCTGGCCCGCGAGGCCCGGCCGGCGCAGGTCACCTTCGTACCGGATGCCGACGGCCAGCTGACCTCCGACCACGGCTTCGACCCCGCGGCCCTGCCCCCTGCGCTGGCGGACGAGATCGCGGCCTTCCGCGCCCTGGGCTGCCGGGTCTCGCTGTTCGTCGATCCCGGCACCCTCCGGCTCGACCCGATCCGCGCCGCCGGCGCCGAGCGCATCGAGATCTATACCGGGCCCTATGCCGCCGCCTTCGGCCAGCCGGGCGAGGCTGCCGCCCTTGCCGACTGCCAGGCCACGGCCCGGGCCGCCCAGGCCCTCGGCCTCGGGGTGAATGCCGGCCATGACCTCTCGCAGGCCAATCTCGGGCGCTTCCTCGCCGCCGTGCCGGGTGTGCTCGAAGTATCGATCGGCCATGCCCTGGTGGCCGAGGCCCTGGTGGAGGGCCTGGCCGAAACGGTGCGCCGCTACCGCGCCATCACCGGCGGCTGAAGGCGCAAAAAGCCCAGGCAGCACCGCGGCCCAGTCCGGGCGGCAGGCCACGCCCCGCTGCCCGGAGGCTTGCCGCGGCAATGAAAAAACGCCGCCCCGAAGGGCGGCGTTTCCACTCCCTGCCTCGGGCGGCGAGGCCGCCCAGGCTCACTGCGGGGTCTGGTCGACGAAGGCGATCTTCTCGAGCCGGGCATTCTTCGCCCGCGCCAGCACCTTGGCCAGCACCTCGTACTCCGCAGCCGGATCGACCTCGACCTCAATGCGCGGCTGTTCGTCCACCGGCAGGAGCTGGGTGCGCACCTGCGAGATGTCCTCGAACTGCGCCTGCAGGGTGGCCATCGGCGCCGGGGTGTTGTTGAGCAGCACCTCGCCGGAGGAGGTGATCTTGAGCGACACCGGCGGCGGCGGCTCCTTCGGGTTCTCCGGCGGGTTGGGGCTGCGCTGCGGCAGGGTGATGTTGATCCACGAGGCCGGCGTCGGCGCCGTCACCATGAAGATGATGAGCAGCACCAGCAGGATGTCGATCAGCGGCACCACGTTCATGTCGGCCTTGGGGCCGGAACCGGAACCTGCGGAAAAGGCCATGGATCAGCTCTCCGGCTCGGAAATGTAGTTGATCGAACGCATGCCAGCCACGCGCACCCGGGTGGTCACGTCCTGGATCAGGGCGTAGCGGGTTTCCTTGTCGGCGCGCAGCAGCACCTCCGGCTGCGGCGTCTTCTGCGCCTCCACCGCCAGGCGGGCGTCGAGGGCGTCCTTGCTGGCCAGCTCCTCGTCACCCCAGAACACCGTGCCGGCCTCGCGGACGGTGATGGTGATCGGCGTGACCTTCACCGAAGGCGGGCGCTCATCGACGCTCGCCTTCGGCAGCTCGACGCGCACGTTCTGCGACACCGAGGCGGTGACCATGAAGATGATGAGCAGCACGAGCATCACGTCGACCAGCGGCACGACGTTCGGCTCGTTGAAGCCGCCTGCGTTGTCGGAATCGGCACTGAAGGCCATCGAGGGATCTCCCTGGCTGGGGGCGCGAGGCCCCCCTTAGCGCTTGTCCCCGCCCACGCGGGCGCCGGTGGCGAAGAAGTCGTGCAGGTCGTGCGCGAAGGCGTCGAACTGCGCGATCAGCTTGCGGTTGATGCGGTTGAAGTAGTTGAACGCGATCACCGCCGGGATGGCCACGGCAAGACCGATGGCGGTCATGATCAGCGCCTCGCCCACCGGGCCGGCCACCGCCTTGATCGAGCTCTCGCCCGAGGCCGAGAGGCCGACCAGGGCCATCAGGATGCCCCACACGGTGCCGAGCAGACCGACGAAGGGCGCGATGGCGCCGGTGGTGGCGAGCCAGGTCTGGCCGTCCTCCAGCGACTGCGACTCACGGGCCACCGCCTGGCGCAGGGCGCGGTCGATGAACTCCGAGCGGTTCAGGGCCTCGGCGAGGCGGCCTTCCGACTTCTGGTGGTGGGCGGCGGACTGGGCGCAGTCCAGCGCGATCTTCGAGAACGGCTCCCAGCCCGGCTGCTCCTCCATGAAGCGGATCGCTTCCTGGGCATTGCTGGTCTGCCAGAAGGTGCCGGTCACGCGGTCGGCGCGGCCACGGATGCGCAGGAGCTTGATGCTCTTCATCACCGTGTAGTACCAGGACACGATCGACATGATCACGAGGGCGATGAACACGGCCCAGTTGACCGGACCCATGTGGTCCATCACGGCCTGGAAGCTGAAGTCGGCCCCCGTGTCCGGCTGCACCGTCTGCGCCGCGGTGGCGGGAGCGGTCAGCGGGATGTTGGTCGCGACCGAAGCCGCCGGAGCAGCGGCCTCAGCCGCCGGCGCGTTGGTGGTGTTGTCCTGCAGCATACGTGGATACCTTCGGTTGGATTAGCAGGGAGGAGTGAAGTTGACGGGGACGAGGACCGCGCCACCGACCGGCTGGCCATTGCGCAGACCGGCCTTGAAGGTCCAGCGGCGGGCGGCGTCCATGGCCGCGCGGTCGAGGTTGCGGTTGCGGCTGGTGCGCTCGACATCGACCTCGAGCACGTTGCCCTGGGCGTCGATGGTCACGCGCAGCATCACCTCGCCACCGATACAGCGGCGGGCTTCCTGCGGCGGATAGCGCGGCGGGTTCAGGCGGCGGCCGGCGATGTCCTCGGAGGGCGCGAAATCGCTCGGCGGGGCCGGCGGGGCCGGCGGGGCCGGCGGCGGCGCCTGGATGTCGAGGGCGCTGGCATCATCGAAGACCACCGGCGGCTCTTCCGGCGGCGGCGGCACGGTGGTGGGGGTGACCGGCGTCTGCACGATCTTCTGCACCACCTTGGGCGGTTCCGGCGGCGGCGGCGGCGGCGGCGGCGGCGGCGGCGGCGGCTCGATGAAGCTGACGTTCACCACCCGCTCCACCTCCTCCTCGGCGGCCTGGTTGTTGATCGGCACCAGGAGGGCAAGGCCGCCGGCCACGTGCAGGGCGATGGCGAAGGCCAGGCCGATGGTCCGCGGCCAGCTGAAGGGCGCGGGGACGCGGGTGCCGTAGATGCGATTGTCCGTCATGCGTAGAGCCGGCTCGGGAATTGGGGACCCGCCCGCGGGCGGGCCGTCAATAGTACGGGATGAATGCGGCGCTGGATACCGCGAATGGCCCCGGAAATGTGAAGGGATCAGCGCATCTGCTGCAGCATGCGGTTGGCCTGGTCGCGGGTCTCGGCGTACTTGGCCGCCTCCTGCAGCGCGGCGCGGGCGCCGGCGCGGTTGTCGAGCTGGGCCTCGGAACGGGCGATCACCATCCAGGCATCACCGGGCTTGGACACGCCCTTGGCCAGGGCGGCCCGGGCGGCATCGCGGGCCTTGGCGTCCTCGCCCTCGCCGGAGAGCACCTTGGCGAGGTTGAGGCCGGTGTCGCCCTTGGGATCCAGGGCCGCGGCCTCGGTGTAGGCGGCGATGGCCTTGGGGATGTCCTCGGAGAAGTAGGCGGCCTGGGCCAAGGCATTCAGGGTCTGCAGGTCGCGGTTCAGGACGCCCTTGGCGAGGCCTTCCTCGATCACGGCGATCACCTCGCGCTCCTTGCCCTCGGCATTGAAATAGAGCGAGTAGAGCGTCTGGTAATCGCGCGATTCGGTGAGCAGCCCCTTGGCGCGGGCGCCCTCGACGAGGGCGATGGCGCGGTCCTGCTGGCCAAGATCGAGATAGGTGGAGGCCAGGGCGAAGACCATGCGCTTGTCGTCCGGCGCCGCGGCCAGCAGTTCCTCGCCCACGGCCACCGCCTCCTGCGCCCGGTCGAGCTCCATCAGCGAGGAGAACAGCAGCCGCTTCCATTCCGGCTTCGGCGAGGGCGAGAGGGCAATGGCGGTCTTCAGCGCATCGACGGCCTTGGCGAAGTCCTCGGCCTGGTGGTAGGCACCCGCCAGCATGTAGTGGTGGTCGGGATTCTTCGACTTCGACTCGGCGAAGAAGCGCTCCATGACGGCGATCGCTTCCGCGGCCTCGTCGTCGTTGAGATGGGCGATGGCGAGGTTGAGCATCACGCCGAAATGGCCGTTGTTGTCGAGGCCATTGGCCTCGATCGCCGTGCGGTAGTAGCCCTTGGCGGCGGCAAGATCGTCCATTTCCAGCGCAGCGGTGCCGGCGATCTGCGCGGCGAAGGCGCGCTCATAGGCATTCAGCCGGTCCTCGGCGAGCAGGCCATCGGCGAGACGGCGGGCCTTCTCCGGATCGTCGTCGTCGTTGATGGCCTTGACCAGCTGGTTGAACTGGCGCGAGTAGCGCGAGGAGATCTTCAGCCCGGGCTCGGTGCGGGTGGCCTCGGGATAGTTCGGCGCCGCCTGCTGGGCGCGGGCTTCCCGGGCCTCGCGGGCATTGGAGCGGCTGAGCTGCGCCTCGGCGGGCAGGGCGTAGACGGCCGCGGTGAACAGGGCGAGGCCGACGAGGAGGGAACGGGATGCGGACATGGCGGCTCCAGGCACGGGCAGCGACGAACAAGGCTGGCGAGGGTAAGGCTTGGAGTGGCCCGTACTCAAGCGAATTCCCGTCCGGACAAGGCCGTTCAGGCCGGTGTCACGCGGACGAAACGGCGCCTTAACGAACCCGGGACGCGGTCTTCAGCCCGTGGTGGCGAAGTTCGCCCGGGCGAAGGCCACCCGCTCGGCCGGGTCCTTCGACAGGCGGCCGGCCGCCTCCAGCGCCTGCACCTTGCGCAGCCGCGGCAGCAGGCCATTGGCATTGGCCATCTGGATGGCGAGCCCGGGGCGGGCATTGAGCTCGAGGATCAGCGGGCCCTTGTGCTTGTCGAGCACGAAATCGACGCCGATGTAGCCGAGGCCGGAAAGCTCGTAGCAGCGTGCCGCCATGTGCAGCAGCTCGTCCCAGCGCGGGATCGACAGGCCGACGATGCTGTGCTCGGTGTCCGGGTGGTCGCGGATGATCTCCGAGCCCCAGACCCCGCGCTTGGTGATGCCCGAGGGCAGGTCGATGCCGACACCGATCGCGCCCTGGTGCAGGTTGGCCTTGCCGTCCGAGAGCCGGGTCGGCAGGCGGATCATCGCCATCACCGGGTAGCCGAGGAAGACGATGATGCGGATGTCGGGCACGCCCTTGAAGCTGACCCGCTCGAAGATCGGGTCGAACTGCACGCAGTACTCGACCAGCAGGTGGTCGGGCTGGCCGCCGAGCGAGAACAGGCCCGAGAGGCCGTTGCTCAGGTGGTGCTCGAACTCCTCGCGGGCCATCAGGCTGCCGTTGGCACGACGGTACTTCTCGCCGCGGCGGCCGCTGATGACGAGGATGCCGTCACCGCCGGAGCCGTGCGCCGGCTTCACCACGAAGCTCTCGCGGTCCTTCAGCTTCTCGTGCAGCTCGCCGATCTCGTGCTCCTCGCGCACCACCGCATAGAGCTCGGGCACCGGCAGGCCGGCGGCCAGGGCCAGCTTCTTGGTGATCAGCTTGTCGTCCACCCGCGGGTAGAACTTGCGCGGGTTGTACATCAGCACGAACTCGGCATTGCGCCGGCCGATGCCGACGAGGCCGAGCCGGTTCAGCCGGCGGGCGATCTCGAAGGGATTCCACAGGCCCATGGCTCAGGCCTTCGGCGCGTCGGTGCCGGCGGCGGGCGGTGGCGCGATCGGGTCGGCCTCGCGGGCGAGCGCGCGGAAGCGTACCAGCTCGGTGAGGCGGTAGCCGGAGTAGCGGCCGAGCACCAGGGCGGCGGCGAACAGCCAGAGCAGGAACTCGGGATAGACATAGATCAGGTGCTCCAGCCGGTCCCAGCTCATCACCAGGTAGGCCATGGCCGCCACCACCATGGTGCCGATGCCTTCCTTGATCGCGGTGCCGGCGCCGCGCTCGTCCCAGGCCACCGACATGCGCTCGATGGTCATGGCCATGATCACCATCGGGAACAGGGCCACCGAGAGCCCGACCTCGAGATCCATGCGGTTGGCCAGCACCGAGATCAGGGCCATCAGCAGCACCACCATGATGAGGATGGCGGTGAGGCGGGGCACCAGCAGCAGGCGCAGGCGCTCGAGGTAGAAGCGCACCAGCAGGCCGGCGCCGACCACCAGCACGAACAGGGTGATGCCGGCCACCAGCGCGGTCTCGCGGAAGGCCAGGGCCACCAGCACCGGCATGAAGGTGCCGTAGGTCTTGATGCCGACGATGTTGCGCAGGATCAGCATCATGAAGGCGCCGATCGGCACCAGCAGCAGCACCTTGTACACCTCCTGCGCCTGCAGCGGCAGGGAGAGCAACGACCAGCGGATGTAGTTGGCGTCCTGCACCTCGAGCCGGCGCTGGGCCATGGCCATGGCATCGGCGAGGTTGTAGCCCACGGTGAAGCGCAGGCTGGGCCTGGCCTCGCTGTCGAGCACCAGGAGTGGATCGGGCGAGACGTTCCACAGCAGCAGGTCGGCGGGCAGGCCCTCGGCGGCGGTGCGCGGGTCGAGCAGCCGCCATTCGGTGCCGGTGTGCACCAGCAGCCAGGGCTCGATGCGACCCTCGCCGCCGCCTTCCACGAGGCGCAGGCCCTGCACCATGCGCGCCGGGATGTTGCGGATCGCGAGCAGGTCGACGATGAAGCGGGTACGCAGCTCGTCGTCGATCTCACCGGTGCGGTCGCGGCGGGCGTAGCGGTCGAGCAGCAGCTGGGCATCCTCGTCCGGGCTGGCGGTGAGGCGGCGGATCAGCTCGCGGGCGAAGGTGGTGATGTCGGCCGAGCGGTCGCGCACGCTGTCGAGCAGTTCCTGGGCGGCGAGCTGGTAGGGGCGCTCGAGCTCGGGCGGGGTGCGCAGTTCGGGCACCAGCTCCGGCAGCAGGGTGCCGACGGCGAGCTGCGAGCGCACGAAGGTGGCGCGGTAGTAGAGGTCCTGCTCGCCCACGGCGTTGCGCGTGGCCCACACCACCTTGCGGCCCTGGGCCTCGCGCTCCGGGATGCGCGAGTAGCCGCGGGCGACGAAGCGCTCGTCGAGCGCGATCCAGCCCGGGGTGAGGAAGGGCAGCTGCAGGTTGACCACGTTGGCACGGCGCTGCGGCTGGAACTCGACGTGCGCCTGCACCGTCCACACCTGCACCGTCTCGTCGGGCTGCAGCGGGAACTTGAGCACCTGCCACTTGTAGACGATGGCCGCGCTGGCGAGGGCAAAGATCGCGAACGCGAGGACGTAGAGGTGGCGCTTGCTCATTCGGCGTTCCGTGTCGGCCCGCGCGGCATCGGCGCGCGGGGTCGCGGCAGTGTACCCGAGGCCCCGTGCGGCCGGCGCGGCATCAGGCCGCCAGCACTAGGGCGAGGCCCAGGGCGTTGAGCAGGGCGTGGGCGAGGATGGCGGCGTCGACGCGCCGGGTGCGCAGGTAGAACAGGCCGAAGCCGAGGCCCATCAGCAGGTAGGTGCCAAGCGTGAGGCCCCAGGCCGGCAGCCCGCGCCCGGCCGGCAGCGGCTCGTGGACGAGGGCGAAGACGCAGGCGGTGACGAGCAGGCCCAGGAGCCCCCGCCCGGCGCGGGCGAAGCGTTCCAGCAGCACCCGGCGGAACACCAGTTCCTCGCCCACCGGCGCCAGCACCAGCACCGCGAAGGCGGTCAGCAGCGGCGCCTCTTCGAAGGCGAGGCGGATCAGCGGCACATTGCTGCCGGTGGTGGACAGGCCGATGGCCTCTCCCAGGCTAGCGAGCGCCACGGCCAGCGCCTGCAGGCCGAGGGCGAGCAGCAGGCTGGCTAGCAGCAGGCGGGCGCCCCTCGGCCCCTTTCCGGGTGCCGGCAGGCGCCGGCGGTGCAGGGCGTAGAGCACGGTGCCGGCGAGCGCGGTGCCGATGAGGCTGAGGGGAATGAAGCGCGCCGGCAGGCCGCCGAGGGCCGCGAGCGGCGGACCGGGATCGAAGCCGAGACGCTGGGCGAGGCCGAGGGCTAGTCCGAGCAGGAAGACCGTGGCGAAGACGAGGCCGGCGCCGAACAGCAGGTCGAGGCCGGTCCAGCCCGCCAGGGCCGGGAGACTCGAGGGGGCCGGCCGCGGGGGGAGGGCGGCGGCCGGCATCAGACGTCGAGATTGCCGACGCGCAGGGCGTTGTCTTCGATGAAGGCGCGCCGGGGCTCGACGATGTCCCCCATCAGGGTGGAGAAGATCTGGTCGGCGGCCACCGCATCCTCGATCCGCACCCGCAGCAGGCGCCGGGTCTCGGGGTTCACCGTGGTCTCCCAGAGCTGCTCCGGGTTCATCTCGCCCAGGCCCTTGAAGCGCTGGATGGTGCGGCCCTTCTTGGCTTCCTCGAGCAGCCAGTGCTGCGCCGCGGCAAAATCACGCACCGGCTGCTGGCGGTTGCCGCGCAGCACCATCGCGCCCTCGCCCAGGGCGAGTTCGGCGAGTTGCCGGGCGGTATCGGTGAGCGCCTTGAGCTCACCGGTGAGCAGCTGCGCGGCGGCGATGGTCTGGGTGCTGGTGAGGCCGTGGTGGCGCTTTTCGACCAGCAGCGCCCCGGGCTGGTCGCCGGCCTCGGCCTGGCCGCGCAGCCGGTACTGCGGCCGGCCGGGGCCGCGGGCCTCGAGCCTGGCGTTTTGTGCATCGCACCATGCAGCGAGCGCGCCGGCATCGGCGAACAGCGCGGGCGAGAGCGGCGGCGCCTGGTAGATCGCCTCCAGCACCGCGGCATCGATGCGGTGGCGGTGGCGCTCCACCGTCTCCTGGGCCGAGGCCACGGCCTGCATCAGGGCCTCGAGGGCGGCGCCGCGCACCGGCGGGGCGCCGGCGGCCGGCACCAGCTCGGCGCCCTCGATGGCGTTCTGGATCAGATAGGCGCTGAGTGCGTGGTCGTCCTTGAGGTAGAGCTCGGTCTTGCCCTGCTTCACCTTGTACAGCGGCGGCAGGCCGATGTAGATGTGGCCGCGCTCGATCAGCTCCGGCATCTGCCGGTAGAAGAAGGTGAGCAGCAGGGTGCGGATGTGCGAGCCGTCGACGTCGGCGTCGGTCATCAGGATGATGCGGTGGTAGCGCAGCTTGTCCGGGTTGTACTCGTCCTTGCCGATGCCGCAGCCCAGCGCGGTGATCAGGGTGCCGACCTCGGCCGAGGCGAGCATGCGGTCGAAGCGGGCGCGCTCGACGTTGAGGATCTTGCCCTTGAGCGGGAGGATGGCCTGGGTCTTGCGGTTGCGGCCCTGCTTCGCCGAGCCGCCGGCCGAATCGCCCTCGACGATGAAGAGCTCGGAGAGCGCCGGGTCTTTCTCCTGGCAGTCGGCGAGCTTGCCGGGCAGGCCGGCGATGTCCAGCGCCCCCTTGCGGCGGGTGAGTTCGCGGGCCTTGCGCGCCGCCTCGCGGGCGCGGGCGGCGTCCACCACCTTCTCGGTGATGATCCGGGCCTCCTGCGGATGCTCCTGCAGGAACTCCTGCAGCCGGGCGCCGACGATGGCCTCGACCACCGGCTTCACGTCGGAGCTGACCAGCTTTTCCTTGGTCTGGCTGGAGAAGCTGGGGTCCGGCACCTTCACCGAAATGATGGCGATCAGGCCTTCACGCATGTCGTCGCCGGAGAGGGCGACCTTGGCCTTCGCCGCGGTTCCGCTCTGTTCGATGTAGTTCGTGAGCGTTCGCGTCAGTGCGGCACGGAAGCCGGCAAGATGGGTGCCGCCGTCCTTCTGCGGGATGTTGTTGGTGAAGCAGTACACCGTCTCCTGGTAGGCATCGGTCCACTGCATGGCGATCTCCACCGTGATGCCGTTCTGCTCGCCGCTCATGGCGATCACCTGCGGGTGCAGCGGCGTCTTCACCGAGGCGAGATGCTCGACGAAGCTCTGGATGCCGCCCACGTATTCGAAGATCTCGTGCCGCCCCTCGCCGCGCTCGTCGATGAGCTCGATGCGCACCCCGGAGTTGAGGAAGCTGAGCTCGCGCAGGCGCTTGGCCAGCACGTCGAAGTGGAACTCGGTATCGGTGAAGGTCTCCTTGGAGGGCAGGAAGCGCAGGGTGGTGCCGCGCTTCTGCGAAGGCCCGACGGCCTTCAGCGGGTAGAGCGGCTCGCCATGGGCGTACTCCTGCTGGTGGTGCTGGCCTTCGCGCCAGATGTCCAGCCAGAGCCGCTCGGAGAGCGCGTTCACCACCGAGACGCCGACGCCATGCAGGCCGCCGGAGACCTTGTAGCTGTTGTCGTCGAACTTGCCGCCGGCATGCAGCACGGTGAGGATGACCTCGGCGGCGGAGCGCCCCTCTTCCTTGTGGATGTCGACCGGGATGCCGCGGCCATTGTCGGCCACCGAGCAGGAGCCATCGGCGTGCAGGGTGACCACGACCCGGTCGCAGTGGCCGGCCAGGGCCTCGTCGATGGCGTTGTCCACCACCTCGAAGACCATGTGGTGCAGGCCGGTGCCGTCGTGCACATCGCCGATGTACATGCCCGGGCGCTTGCGCACGGCCTCGAGGCCGCGGAGCACGGTGATGCTGGAGCTGTCGTAGGTCGGGGTGGCCGGGGTACCGCTGGTCTGTTCCGTCATGCCTTGCTCGCAGGCCGCCGCTCGGCAGACGCCGGCAGGCGGGATGGGGAGAGGGCCAACCGGAGGCCGGTGGAGGCCGTCCCGGCAGGGCGGAGCGGAAGTGCCGGGGCCGGTTGGAACGGCCTGATTATACCCCCTGCCCCCCGGGAGGCGGCGCGGCATCGGGAGCGGTCACGGGCGCTGCCAGCTGGGCGGAAAGCGGGCGGACCTTGCCCTGTTCCACGTGGAACACCGGCCAGTGGGCAGCCTCGGCGGGACAGGCCGCCGGCAGGCCGGTGCCCGTGACGAGGCATTGATACGGTGCCCGTGCCAGCCAGTGCAGAAGCCGGCCGAGGTGCCCGGCATCCAGTTCGGCCCCGAGATCATCAAACAGCAGCAGACTCGTAAGACCGCGGGCCTGCCTCAGGGCTTCGGCCTGGGCGAGGCAGAGGGCCAGGGCCACCAGCTTGGCCTGGCCCCGCGACCAATGCTCGGGCGGCACGCCGAAGGCCTCGCCAAACTGCAGGTCGGCGCGATGCGGGCCAATGGTGGTGTAGCCCAGTTCCCGGTCGCGGGAACGGTTGAGCAGCAGCAGGTCTTCCAGCGCCGAGTCCTCGGCCCGCCAGCCGGGCCGCAGGCCGAGGGGCGGGGGGGAATCCTCACACAGCCGGGGCCAGACGGCGGCCAGTGCCTGTTCCAGATACCCCGCCGCCGCCGCCCGCTGCCGGGTCATGGCATGGGCGCAGCGGCCCAGTTCCTGCTCCCAGGGCTCGAACTCGGCATCCGGCGCACCGCTGCGCAGCAGGGCATTGCGCTGCCGCAGGGCCCGGGCATAGCGGCGGGCGAGGGAAGAAAACCCGGGTTCGAGATGGAACACCAGCCAGTCGAGGGCACGCCGGCGTTCCTCGGCCGGACCTTGGGCCAGGGCCGAGGAGGCGGGGTGGAAACACAGCACTGGAAAGCCCTCAGCCAGGCCTCCAAGGGTCGAAAGCGCTTCGCCGTCCCGGCGGGCCGTCCAGTGCTCGCCGCCATGGCGCAGACCACTGACATGACCCTGGCCGGTGCCATCCCGCCAGTGGGCCACCACTTCGAGGGCCGTCTTCCCGCGCTGGATCAGGCCCTGGCCGGGCCGGGCCCGAAAGCTCCGGCCATAGCCCAGCAGGCACAGGGCTTCCAGCAGGCTGGTCTTGCCGGCCCCATTGGGTCCGGTCAGCCAGGCCGAACGCCCGGCCAGTTCCAGCTCGACACGGCCAAGGCAGCGCAGATGTTCCACGTGGAACCGGTCGATCCGCATTCCGCGCCCTCAGGCCTGCAAAGACGAACGCCCGGCAGGGCCGGGCGTCCAGAAAAAACGGCCAGGCAGGGAGCTCACAGGCGCAGCGGCATCACCACGTGGCGGCTGCGCTCGCTGTCCTTTTCCCGCACCAGCACCGAGGAGTTGGCATCGCGCAGCATCAGTACCACGGTCTCGCCCTTGAGAGCGCCGAGGGCATCCAGGAGGTAGGTGACGTTGAAGCCGATGGCAAGACCGTCGACCTGCGTCCTGGCCTCGAGTTCCTCCTGGGCCTCTTCCTGCTCGGGGTTGTGCGCCACGATGTGCAGACGGCCCGGCGAGGCCTCCAGCTTCACGCCGCGGAACTTCTCGTTGCTGAGGATGGCGGCGCGCTGCAGGGCCGAGCGCAACACTTCGCGGTCGAGTTCCACGGTCTTGTCGGCGCCGATCGGAATCACGGCCTCGTAGTCGGGGAAACGGCCATCGATCAGCTTGGAGGTGAAACTCACGTCCTCGCGGCGCATGCGCAGGTGGTTGCGCGCCAGTTCGAGTTCGATGATGCGCTCGCCGCCCTCAAGCAGGCGCTGCAGTTCCAGCACGCCCTTGCGCGGCACGATGATCTGCCGCTTGGTACCGCTGCCGCCGGGCAGGGCGGCCTCGCACAGGGCCAGACGATGGCCATCGGTGGCCACGCAGCGCAGGCTGTCGCCGCGCAGGTCGAGCAGCAGGCCATTGAGGTAATAGCGCACGTCCTGCTGGGCCATGGCAAAGGCGCTGCGCTCGATCAGGTCTTTCAGCAGGCCTTCGGTGAGCGAGACCCGTTCCACGCCTTCGAGGGCGTCGATGGAGGGGAAGTCGTTGGCGGGCAGGGTGGCGAGGGTGAAGCGGCTGCGGCCCGCCGAGACCGTGGCCTTGTCGCCACTCACCGAAACGCTGACGCGGCAGCCGTCGGGCAGGGCGCGGACGATTTCGTAGAGCTTTCGTGCGGGAATGGTGGTTTCGCCGGGCTCGGCATCTTCCACCACGGCACGGGCGACCATCTCGACCTCGAGATCGGTGCCGGTGAGCGCCAGCTCGACGCCCTGGACCTGCACCAGCAGGTTGGAGAGCACGGGGAGCGTCTGCCGGCGTTCGACGACGCCGACGACCTGCTGGAGGGGCTTCAGAAAGGCTTCGCGGGAGAGGGAGAAGCGCATGCGTCGGGGCCTGTATCCGTCGTTGGATAAATCGGTGCTTGGCGGTGGTAGAGCGCCCGGAAAGCCCGGGATAACGCGTCAAACCATTGATTTTGAAGGAAAAATTTTTCTTCGCGCTGTGGGGAAGCCGAGGAACAACTGTGTGGATAACCGTGGATGGCCGGGGCGCTGCGGCAGTTGTCCCAAGTTCTCCACAGGCTATGCACCCCTTGATCTGCGGCTATTCACTCCGTGAGTTTGCGCACCAGCTTGTCCCAGTCCTCGCACAGCTTGCCGTCGGTCTGCATCAGCTCGCGGATCACCCGGCAGCCATGCAGCACCGTGGTGTGGTCGCGGCCGCCGAAGGCATCCCCGATTTCCGGCAGGCTGTGCTCGGTGAGCTCCTTGGCGAGCGCCATCGCCAGCTGGCGCGGGCGCGCCAGCGAGCGGGTGCGGCGTTTCGACAGGAGGTCGGCCACGCGCAGCTGGTAGTAGTCTGCCACGGCCTTCTGGATGTTCGGGATGGAAATGGCCTGCTGCTGGGCCCGCAGCAGGTCGCGCAGGGTCTCCTGGGCGAACTCGACGGTGATCGGCTTGCCGAGGAAGTTGGCGCGGGCCGCCAGGGTGTTCAGGGCGCCCTCGAGATCGCGCACGTTGGAGCGCATGCGCTTGGCGATCAAAAGGGCCACGTCCTCGGGCAGCGGCACGTTGCGCGCCCGGGCCTTGGAGGCGAGGATGGCCGCCCGGGTCTCGAAGTCGGGCGGCTCGATGGCCACCGACAGGCCCCAGCCGAGGCGTGACTTCAGCCGCGGCTCCAGGTTCTCCACCTCGCGCGGGTAGCGGTCGCAGGTGAGGATGATCTGCTGCTTGCCGTCGAACAGCGCATTGAAGGTGTGGAAGAACTCCTCCTGGGTGGTGTTCTTGCCGGCGAAGAACTGGATGTCGTCGATCAGCAGCGCGTCCACGGTGTGGAACTGGCGCTTGAACTGGTCCATCGACTTTTCCTGCAGCGCCTTCATCATCGCCGAGAAGAACTGCTCGGAACGCAGATAGAGAACGCGCATACCGGGGTTGAGCGAGAGCATCAGGTTGCCGGCGGCATGCATCAGATGGGTCTTGCCCAGGCCCGTGCCGCCGTAGAGCAGCAGGGGGTTGTAGGCCCGGCCCGGGTTCTGCGCCACCTGCAGGGCGGCCGACTTGCCGAGCTGGTTGCTGCGGCCTTCCACGAAGTTCTCGAAGGTATAGGCCGGGTCCACCGTCGGCGCGAGCGGGGGTAGGGCCGGCCGCGCTGGCGTGCTGCCGGCAACGGTCTCCGGGGCGCTGCCGGGTTCGCGGCCGGTAGCGGGGCGCGGGGCGCTGCCCACCGTCACCTGCACCGGCAGCGGGGTACCGGCGAAGTGCGCCAGCAGCTCCTGGATGCGGGCGAGGTAGCGGTCGCGCACCGTGTCGACCACGAACCCGTTCGGCGCATAGAGGGTGAGGCCGTCGGCGCGGGCCTCGGCATGCAGGGGTTTCAGCCAGGTCTGGACGTCCTCGAGCGGCAGCTCGGCTTCCAGGCGTTCCAGGCAGAGGGGCCAGGCGGATTCCATAAGGCGGGGACGAGGCATTCCAGCCCGCGGCCGGAGCCGCGGCTGTGGATAAGTTGGGGATGGGCGGGCAGCATAGCGTTGCCGTCCCGCTCCGCCAAGCCGCGGATGGCTTGACGGAAAAACCGGGAGTGCGTAGGATCCCGCCTCTTTTCCTGCCCCATCGAACAGGTGACCCATGGCCACCAAGCGCACCTACCAGCCCAGCAACCTCAAGCGCAAGCGCGACCACGGCTTCCGCGCCCGCATGGCGACCGCCGAGGGCCGCAAGATCCTGTCGCGCCGCCGCGCCAAGGGCCGCAAGCGCCTCAGCGCCTGATCCCGGTGGCTTCGCCGCCGGCATGCGAGGCCTAGACGCCCGCTTTCCGGTCGAGGTCCGCGTCCGCAGCGGGCGCGAGTACCGCGAAGCCTTCGCCGACAGCCGGCGCGTGGCCACGCGCCACTTCAGCCTCCATCTGCGTTCCCGCGATGGGGGCTTTTGCCGTTTGGGAATGGCGGTGAGCCGCAAGGTCAGCCCCGACGCCGTGGTGCGCAACCGCATCAAGCGGCAGATCCGCGAGAGCTTCCGCCAGCGTCGCCACGGCCTGCCCGCCGGCGACTGCATCGTGGTGGCCCGGGTGGGGGCCGGAGCCCTCGGCAAGGCCGCCCTGCGCGCCGAGCTCGAGACCCTCTGGCAACGCCTGCTCGCGTTGCCGCCATCCCCGCCCGCCGGCACAATCGCCCCGGCCGCGACCCCGGGGCCCGAGCCCCCATCGTCTCCGCATTCCGAATCCCCATCCAGCCCCGCGCGCCCGTCGGCGCCAGCGGGCGAGTGACCGAATGAACCAGAACCGTGCCTTCCTCCTGTTCGCCTGGGTTGCCCTGGCGATCCTGCTCGCCTTCGAATGGACCCGCTTCACCGCCACGCCGCCCGCGGCACCGCCCGCGCCGCCGCCGACCGCCACGGTGGAGAGCAGTGATGCGGGGCTGCCGACCGCCGCCGACCTGCCGCAGGCCTCCGCCGCTCCGGTGGCTGGCGCGGTAGCGGTCAGCGACGGCCTGCCGACTCTGGCCGATGCTCCGGCGCCGGCCCTCGCCCCGGCCAGCCTTCGTTCCGCCGCTGGCCGCGAGCTCGAACTACTCACCGACGTGCTGCGCCTGCGCATCGACAGCCGGGGCGGCGCCCTAGTGTTCGCCGAGCTGCTCACCTATCCGGTGGACCAGGAAGACCGCAGCAAGGGCAATGTCATCCTGCTCGACCGCGAGGCTACTCGCTTCGAGGTGGCGCAGAGCGGCTGGCTCGCCGCCAGCCCCGCCCCCGGTGGTGATGCCCTGTGGACCTTCGAGCAGGAGGCTTCTCGCCTCGTCCTCGCCGAAGGGCAGGACCGGCTGGAGGTGCCGCTCGTCTGGCGCGACGAGGCCTCCGGTCTCGTCGCCCGCAAGATCTACACGCTGGAACGCGGCAGCTATGCCATCAGCGTGCGCCACGAGCTCGAGAACGCCGGCACGGCGGCCTTCAGCGGCAGCCTGTTCCACCAGATCCTGAAGCGCCCGCCGCCGCCGCCGGCCAAGAGCTCGATGTTCACCAACCCGGAGAGCTTCAGCTTCGTCGGCGCGGCCTGGTACACCGCCACCGATCACTTCGAGAAGCGCAAGTTCGAGGACTTCGCCGGCAAGGGCCCGCTCGACAAGGCCACCACCGGCGGCTGGTTCGCCATGCTGCGCCACCACTTCCTCTCGGCCTGGGTGCCGCCGAAGGACAAGGCGCACACCCTCTCCCTGCACACGGTGGAAGGCAACCGCTTCGCCATCCGCAGCGTGGGCCAGCCGCTGATGGTGGCTCCCGGCGAGCGCGTGGCGATCGATTCCATCCTGTGGGTGGGACCGAAGCTGCAGGCGCCGATGAAGGCCATCGATCCTACCCTGCCGCTCTCGCTCGACTACGGCATCTTCAGCTTCCTCGCCCAGCCGCTGTTCTGGGTGCTGAACTGGCTGCACGGCCTGTTCGGCAACTGGGGCTGGGCCATCATCGGCATCGTGGTGCTGCTGAAGCTGGTGCTCTATCCGGTCTCGGCCAAGCAGTACCAGAGCATGGCCCGTATGCGCGCCGTCGCCCCGCGCATCGAGCAGCTCAAGGAGCGCTATGGCGAGGACCGCATGAAGTTCAACCAGGCGATGATGGAGCTGTACCAGAAGGAGAAGATCAATCCGCTGGGCGGCTGCCTGCCGATGCTGGTGCCGATCCCGATCTTCCTCGCGCTCTACTGGGTGCTGCTGGAGTCGGTGGAGCTGCGCCAGGCGCCGTGGATCCTCTGGATCGACAACCTCACCGCGCCCGACCCCTACTTCATCCTGCCCGCGCTGAATCTCGCAGTGATGTGGCTGACGCAGAAGCTCACGCCCAGCCCGGGCATGGACCCGATGCAGAAGAAGATGCTGCAGTGGATGCCGGTGGTGTTCGGTGTGCTGTTCGCCTTCTTCCCCTCGGGCCTGGTGCTGTACTGGTTCACGAACGGCCTGCTCGGCCTGGCCCAGCAGTGGTGGATGACCAAGCGCTACGGCGAGACGCCGGCGCTGCCGGCCAAGGCGAAGTAAGCGCCGGAGGCAGGCCGGGGGTGTTGCGCGACACCATCGTCGCCATTGCCACGCCCGCCGGGCGGGCCGGCATCGGCGTGCTGCGGCTTTCCGGGCCGCGTGCCTTTGCCATCGCGGCGGCGCTCACCGGGCCTGCGGAGGCGGGCTTCGTGCCGCGCCCGCGCCATGCGCATTACCGGCGCTTCTGCGAGGCCGACGGCGAGGTGATCGACGACGGCCTGCTGATCGCCTTCCCGGCGCCCCACAGCTTCACCGGCGAGGACGTGGTGGAACTGCAGGGCCATGGCAATCCGCTGCTCCTGGCCCGGCTGCAGGCCCGCTGCGTGGCGCTGGGCGCCCGGCCGGCACGCCCCGGCGAGTTCAGTGAGCGCGCCTTCCTCGAGGGCAGGATCGACCTGGCCCAGGCCGAAGCGGTGGCCGACCTGATCGCCGCTTCCTCCGAGGCGGCCTTGCGCGCCGCGCGGCGCTCGCTCGACGGCGTGTTCAGCGCCCGCGTGGCCGAGGTGGTGGAAGCCCTCACGGCGCTGCGGGTGTATGTGGAGGCGGCGATCGATTTCCCGGAGGAGGAGATCGATTTTCTCGCCGCCGCGGAACTGCGCGAACGCCTGGCTGGGGTCGAGGCCCTGCATGCCGCCCTGCGTGCCGATGCCGCCCGCGGCCAGCGCCTCGTCGACGGCTTGCATGTAGTGCTGGTCGGTGCGCCGAATGCCGGCAAGAGTGCGTTGATGAATGCCCTCGCCGGCGCCGAGCGTGCCATCGTCACCCCGCTTCCCGGTACCACCCGCGATCTCTTGCGCGAAGTGCTGCGCCTCGAGGACATGGAGTTCACCCTAGTGGACACCGCCGGCCTGCGCGAGACCGCTGATCCGATCGAGCAGGAGGGCATCCGCCGTGCCCGGGCCGAGCGCCGGCGTGCCGACCTGGTACTGGCTCTGCTCGACGACCGCGAGGCCGAGGCCGCCCTGCCGCGGTTGGCCGCCGAGCTGGCCGCCGACCGCGAAGGCGATGTGCCGGGTCCGGCCCTGCTCTGGCTGCATACCCATGCCGATCTCACAGGGCGGCTGGGCGCGGAGGAGCGGCGTGCCGACGGCCTGCACCTGTGGATCGATGCCCGCCGCGGCGAGGGCCTGGAAGCCCTGCGCCGCACCCTGCGCGAGGCCGCCGCCGGCGAGGGCGCGGAGGGCAGCTTCTCGGCGCGGGCGCGGCATGTGGAGGCGATCGGGCGTGCCGGCCAGCATCTCGCCGCTGCCGCCGCGCAGCTCCGGGCCGGGCAGGGCGAACTCGCGGCGGAGGAGCTGCGGCTTGCGCAGGCGGCCTATGGCGAGATCACCGGCGCGGTGAGTGCCGATGCCCTGCTCGGCCGCATCTTCTCGAGCTTCTGCATCGGGAAGTGAGGCCGTCTTCGCGCCCGGTGCGGAGGGCCCCTACTGGCGGATCACCTCGCGCCGCATCGGCGCCAGGATCGCCAGCAGCTCGTTCTGGGCCGACAGCGGCACGCCGCGGGCGCGCATCGCGTCCACGAGGTGTTCCACGAGAGCGTTGAAGTCGGCCTCGGTCAGGCCCAGCCCGGCATGCGCGGCGCGCATGTCGCGGCCGCCGTAGGTGCAGGGGCCGCCGCTGAGGGCGCAGAGCCGTTCGACCAAGCGTTCGTGCAGGTTCACCAGGTCGGCCTCGACGAAGTCCTCGGCGATGCGCGGGTCGGCCACGCTGCGCGCCAGGAGGTCGAAGCTGATGGCATCGATGCCCTCCGCGCCGCCGAGGCGCTCGTAGAGGCTGGCCTTCGGCGCGCCGGTGCTGGCGCAGCCGGCCAGCAGCAGGGCGAGCAGCGCGGCGCGCAGGCTGCGCTCAGTGGCTGAGCTGTAGCGAGACATACCAGGCCTCCTGTCGGTCGAGGGTGGCGATGGCGCCGAGGTCGGCGTAGGCCGCGACCACCGCCACGCGCTTGTTGGGGAACCAGGCGACGAACACGTCCTTCCAGTCGTGCTCGCGGGCGAAGCCGAGGTTGTCGGGCTTCTGCCGGTACTCCACGCCCACCGCCCAGCGCGGGTCGAGCAGCACCGCCACGCTGGCCTCGCCCAGCAGGGAGCGGCCGCGCCGCGCATCGCCGCCGAAGCCGAGCAGGCCGGTCTGGTTGGCGTTGCTGCTGCGGAGCACGCCGTTGAGGAGGAGGTGCCGGCCCCCGGCGCCGCCGAGGAAGAGCTTGGTGGCGGCGAGGTAGACGTCGTTGCCGCTGTCGTCCACCGCCCCCACGAGGGAGGGCACGAGGAAATCACGCTGGCGCTTGTGTTGCAGGCCGAGGCTGAGCTGCGGCCAGGGGCCGTAGACGAGGTCGCCGGCAAGCCGCAACTTGGCGTGGGCGATGTCCTGGCGGAAGTGGCGCGTCGGCAGGCCCAGCGCATCGGCCAGGGTGGCCAGGCCGAAGTCCTGGCGCGCCAGCCCGATTTCCACGCGGTTGCGCCAGCCCAGCGCGATGCCGCGGCTGGTCAGCGTATAGTCGCCGCTGTCGACGCGGGTGGCGAAGGCCGCCCCGCCCCATTGCTCCTCGGTGCCGTAACCGGCGATCACCGCCCAGGGCACGATGCCCCCGCCGGCGCTGCCCTCGATGCTGCTGGCGCCGCCGGTGGCGAGCAGGCGGCCGGCGTGGCCGGTGGCTGACGGGGTGGCGATATCGCGAGCGGACGCAGGCGCGCCGGCGAGCAGCGCGATGGCGAGCCAGGGAACGATGCGTGTCATGCGGCGTGGTCCTCCTGCCGGTCGGGGCCGCGGGCGCGGAGCCAGTCGAGCAGGGCCTCGAGCGGCAGCGGGCGGCTGAAGTGGTAGCCCTGCGCCACGTCGCAGCGCAGGCGGGACAGCACCTCGAGGCCGACCTCGGTTTCCAGTCCCTCGGCCACCACCTTGAGGCCGAGGGCGTGGCCGAGCTGGACGATCGATTGCACGATGCGTTCGTCGTCGCTGCCGGGCGCGAGCTGCAGTACGAAGCTCTTGTCGATCTTCAGTTCGTCGGCCGGCAGGCGCTTCAGCTGCCCGAGCGAGCTCTGGCCGGTGCCGAAGTCGTCCACCGACACCCGTAGGCCTTCGGCGCGCAGGGCGTCGAGCGTGGCGACGGCGCGGTCGAGGTCGGCGAGCACGGCGCTCTCGGTGACCTCGACGATGACCTGCGCCGGCGGCACGCCATGGGCGCGCAGGCGGTCCATCACCGCCGCGCCGAGCCCCGGGTCGGCGAGGTCGATGGCGGAGAGGTTGATCGCCACCCCGTGGGTGAACCCGGCCGCCCGCCAGGCGGCGAGGTCGGCGAAGGCGCGCTCCAGCACCCAGCGGGTGAGGACGCCCACCAGGCCGGCCCGCTCGGCCAGCGGGATGAACTCGTCCGGGCCGATGCGCCCGAGGGTGGGATGCGTCCAGCGCAGCAGGGCCTCGACATGGCGTACGTCGCGCGTCGCCACGTCCACCTTCGGCTGGTAGACGAGGCTGAACTGGCCGTCGTCGATGGCGCTGCGCAGCTCACCGACGATGGCCAGTTGCCGCAGGTGCTGCTCGTCCAGGCCCTCGCGGTAGAGCCCGATGCCCCGGCCCTCGCGCTTGGCGAGCTGGTTGGCGATCTCGACCCGGCGCAGGAGGGTGCGGGCATCGGGCAGGGCGCCGTCCGTGCCGCGGACGAAGGCCACCAGGCCGAGGTCGACCTCCAGGCGCAGCGGCGCCCCCTGCACGGCCATCGGCGCGGCCAGCGACTGTGCGAGGGCCTCGAAGCGCGCCTGCGCCGTGCCGGCGTCCATGGCCCAGAAGCCGATCAGGAATTCGTCGCCGCCGAGGCGGGCCACCAGGTCCTCGCCGCGCACGGCGGCACGCAGCCGGTTCGCCACCTCCACCAGCGCGAGGTCGCCATGCCCGTGCCCGAGCAGGTCGTTCACTTCGCGGAAGCGGCGCAGGTCGATCATGGCCAGCGTGCCCTGCATCAGCCGCCGGTCGGCGAGACGTGCGGCCAGCAACGCCAGCGCCCGCTCGCGGTTCGGCAGGCCGGTGAGGGCATCATGCCCGGCCTGGTGGACGATGCGCTGCTCGCGTTCGGCGATGCCCTGCTGCATGGCATTGAAGGCTTCGGCGAGGGTGGCGAACTCGTCGTTGCCCTCAACCGGCACCGTGGTGCCGTACTCGCCGCGGCGGATGCGCGAGGCGGCCCGCGCCAGCGCGCCCACCGGGCCGCTCACGCGCCGGCCGACGAGGCCGGCGGCCAGCATCGCCAGCACGGCGGCGGCCAGCGACAGCACCAGCACCTGGGCCTGAAGGCCGGCGTAAGGCGCCATGGCCAGCTCGCGGTCGGCGCCGATGAGCAGGTACACCGGGGAGAGGTGTTCGGCGGAGAGCCGGAGCGCCAGCCGCGGATCGCCGCCGTCTTCGGCTGGCAGCGTGATGCGCGCTGATCCGGACTCCAGCGCGGCGCGATCGGCGCTGCCTAGCTCCGCGCCCTGCAGGGTGCGCCAGCCGCTCCCATCGCGCAGCACCACGCCCGGGGCAAGGCCGGTGATGTCGGCCAACTCGTCCGTCTCCTCGCTGCCGAAGCCCTGGCCGAGGGCCAGCCAGCCCACGAGGTCGGGCGCGAACACCGGCACCAGGGCATAGCTCACCGCCTCGCCGGACAGGGCGATGATGCCGGCGGAGAAGCCGTCCTCCCGCGCCTCCGCCACCAGCCCGCCCAGGGCGGACTCGGGCAGCGACACCCCGGCGGGTAGCCGGTGCGCCAGCAGCGTCCCGTCAGCAGCGAGGATGGCGCCGTAAGGAGCGCCGATGCGGCGCTCGGCGCTCTCCAGCACCGATTCGAGCGTGGGCCCGTCCTGCAGGGCGATGGCTTCCTTGAAGCCGAAATCCTCGGCCAGCACCGCCACGCGCTCCAGCAGCTGCCGCAGCTTCGCCTCGTGCAGCCGGCCCCAGACCTTTTCCCCGACCCGCAGCTGGGCCTCGAGCTGCTGGTCGATGCTGCGCTCCACCGCCACCCGCACCGTGAGCCAGCCGGCGACCTGAAGCCCCACCACCAGGGCGGCCAGCAGCAGCACCAGCTTGGTGCCGAAGCGCAGGCCGCGTCGCGGAGGAGCCGCCTCGTCCATGGCTCAGGGACGAGGCGGGGCCCGCAGGCGTTCCTGCAGGGCACGCAGGCGCTCATCGCCGCGCGGCGGCGGCGGCGGGGCGAGGGGAAGTTCGAGCACTTCGGCCGAGGTAGTTGGCAGCGTGATGCGGCGCTTTGGCGCCGCATCGATCGTCGGCAGGCGCTCGTGCCAGGCGGTGAGCAGGTACTCGCCGGGCGGCAGGTCCACCCGCGCCCGGCCCTCGGCATCGCTCAGGGCGAAATACGGCGTATCGACCACCACGATATAGCCCTTCATCCAGTCGTGGATGTTGCAGCCGAGGGTCACCACGCCGGCGCGGTCGAACACCACCGGTTCCGGCGGCGTGCCGGTATACAGCGGCAGCTCGAAGCGCTTGGCCGGGGAGAAGGAGTAGACCTGGTGGCGGATGCGGTCGCGGTTCGGGAAGTGGACCCGCGAGCCCTTGGTCACCACCAGCACGCGCGGTTCGAACTCGCTGTTCACCTGGTCCATCACCGCCTCCATCGGAACGGTGGCGGCGGCGCGACCGATCGGGCTCAGGGTGACGACGGCATTGGCAACCGGGCGGCCTTCGCTGAGGACGCGCACCTCCACGGCGGCGGCGGGAAGCGTCGCGAGGCCGAGCAGACCGGCAAGCAGGGCGGCGCAGCGGCGTGGGGCCATGCACGGCTCCATAAGAACCAAGGTAGCCCGATCATAGCCAGTCCCCGGCGGCCGGGCGTGCAAACCCCGTCAGACGTCGCCGTCTTTTGACCAGCCTTCACCGGTGCCGCGGTGGAACACCCGGTCGCTGTCCAGCACCTCGCCGGCCGGGATCGTCGGCTGGCCGGCGAGCCGCGCATAGATCGGCGCGAAATCCGGCCGGGTGGCCTCCATCAGCGCCTCATAGCTGTCGATGACGAAGTAGGTCTTCTGGTAGGTGTCGATGCGGTAGCGGGTCCGCATGATCCGCTCGAGCTCGAAACCGAGGCGGTTCGGCGCGGCGCTCTCGAGGCAGTAGATCGACTCGCCCTTCGAGCTCAGGATGCCGGCGCCGTAGATGCGCAGGCCGGCCGCGGTGCGGATCAGGCCGAACTCCACCGTGTACCAGTAAAGGCGCGTCAACTGCGCCAGCGCCTCCGGGCCGAAGCCATGCGCCCGCACACCGCCCTGGCCATAGGCCTGCATGTAGTCGGCGAACACCGGGTTCATGAGCAGGGGCACGTGGCCGAACAGGTCGTGGAACAGGTCGGGTTCGGAAAGGTAGTCGAGCTGCTCGGGCCGGCGGAT
This sequence comes from Silanimonas lenta DSM 16282, assembly GCF_000429065.1. GTDB lineage: Bacteria > Pseudomonadota > Gammaproteobacteria > Xanthomonadales > Xanthomonadaceae > Silanimonas > Silanimonas lenta. The sequence continues at coordinate 341,265 of NZ_KE386844.1, forward strand.
CCACCAGGTCACCGGGAAGCGGCGATGGGCCAGGTGCTCGAAGAAGGTGAGCTCGGGCAGCAGGCCCTCCACCCCGACCAGCTCCCAGCCGGTGCGCGCGCGCAGCATGCGGTTCAAGTCGTCGAACTTCGGGATGCGCTCCTCGCCCATGCCCATGGCGTCCTGGGTGCGCAGGAACTCGTCTTCGGCGCGGCCCACCAGCAATTCCCGCTGGCGGCGGAACAACTGCGCCCACACCGCATGGTCGGTGGCGCTGTAGCTCGACCAGGGCTGCTCAATGACCGCCGTGGTGTAGACCGGCACGCTGCCCTTGTCGGTTTGCAGGTGTTCGACGCGGCGTGGCGTGGCGTTCACGGGCGGCTCCGGGGTGGGGATTCAGCCCCTACTGTGGCGCGGAAACCGGGAAACGGGGTTGCGTTGTGCGACAGTTTCCGTGATTTCGTGCAATGATCGTGCGCCAATAGCCATGAACGCGCTCGACCGTACCGATCTTGCCATCCTCCGCGCCCTCGAGGCCGAAGGCCGGCTCAGCAATGTGGAACTGGCGCAGCGGGTGAGGCTCTCGCCCTCGGCCTGCCTGCGCCGGGTGCAGCGCCTGGAGGCCCAGGGCGTGATCGCCGGCTACCGCGCCCTGCTCGATCCGGCCAAGCTTGGCCTCGGCCTGCACGCCTTCGTGCGCGTGCAGCTGAAAAGCCATGGCGCCGAGGACATCACCCGCTTCGCCGCCGACATCCGCGCCTGGGACGAGGTGGTGCGCTGCCACGCCCTCACCGGCGACATGGACTACCTGATCGAAGTGCGCGTGGCCGACCTCGAGCATTTCTCGCGTTTCCTGCTCGACCGCCTGCTGGCCGGCGGCCAGGTGGCCGACGTCAACACTTCCTTCGTGCTGCGGGCGGTGAAGTAGCGACCGGGGCGATCGTCCCGGCCGGGTCGCCCGCTTGACGGATGCAGGGGGTGGGGGGGCTATAACTTCGTGCCGACACCGTCGTCGGTGAGACAATGACATGGAGTTGTTTAATGCGAACCAACGTGGTTCTCGCGGTAGCGATAGCAGTGTTTTGCTCTCCGTTCGCATTCGCGAACGACTCAGGTCCAATACCCCCACCGACGAGACCGCCCTGCGCGAGCTGCGCGAGCGCAGCCTCGGGCTGACCCGCGCCGATGCCGAGGCGGCCTTGCAGGTGGTGCCCGGGGCACGCGAGGCCGCGGCCGAGAAGCGCCTGCGCACCGATGGCGTGCACAGCGAGCTGCGGCCTCCGATGCCCAGCTCGCCGGCGTCAGCCCGGGCTTCTTCGCCCTTGCCTCGCTCTCCGTGGCCGAGGGCCGCGCCCTTTCGGCAGAAGACGAACAGCGCCTCGCGCCGGTGGCGGTGCTCGGCCACCAGGCGGCGCGCAGCCTGTTTCCGGGCGGTAGCGCCGTGGGCCAGTGGATCAAGGCCAACCATGTCTGGCTGGAAGTGGTGGGCGTGCTGGCCGACCGCGACCCCTCGGCCGATGCCTTCGAGGGCGTGCAGTTCGGGCTGGAGAGCAACCGCGTGTTCGTGCCCCTGGCCACCGCGCTCTCGCGTTTCGGCAGCCCGTCGCTGCAGGACGAGCTCGACCGCTTCCTGCTCAAGCTGGAACGTCCCGAGGGCATCGAAGCCGGAGCGCGGGCGCTCGCCGAGCTCATCCGCCAGCGCCATGCCGGGGCCAATGACTTCCGTCTCGTGGTGCCGGCCCAGCTGTTCCAGCAGTACCAGCAGACCCAGCGCATCTTCCAGATCGTGATGGGTGCCATCGCCGCCGTGTCCCTGCTGGTGGGCGGCATCGGCATCATGAACATCATGCTCGCCAATGTGCTGGAGCGGCGCCGCGAGATCGGCCTGCTGCGCGCGCTCGGCGCCCGCCACGAGGACATCATCGCCCGCTTCCTGCGCGAGGCCGCCGCCATCTGCGTGGCCGGAGCGCTGCTCGGTCTGCTGTTCGGCGCGATCCTCGCCTATGCCATCGCCGCGCTGCGCACCGACTGACCTTAGTCGCCCTCCGGCGGCGGACGGCGGAAGGCCAGCACGGTGCCGCGTTCCTCCTGCGGCGCGGGCCGCTGCCAGAGCACCGGCACCGCCTCGGGCCGGGCCGGCTCGTAGGTGCCGGCGTCGATCACCTTGGCCTCCGCCAAGGCCTCGGCGGCGCGCTCCTCCTCCTCCCAGGAATAGAGCCGGCGCGGCGGCGGCGGATCGAGGCGGCGCCAGCGCCAGGCCGCCAGCAGGCCGGAAAGCGCGCCGCCGGCGTGCATCTCCCAGCTCACCCGCCACTCCTGCGGCAGCACCGTGAGCAGCATGCCGCCGAACAGCATCACCGCCACCATCGCCGCCACCACGGCGGGGCGGTCGCGGCGCAGCAGGGCCAGGACGAACAGGGCGAAAAACAGGGCATGCACCAGGCCCGAGGCGCCGAGGTGGATTGAGGGCCGACCGAGTAGCCAGGTGAACAGGCCGGCGCCCAGCCAGCCGGCCAGCACGATCCGCGATGCCGCCTTCGGGTAGACGCTGGAGACGAGGGTGCCGAGCACCACGAGGGCGAAGGCATTCGAGAGCAGATGCCCGGCATCGGCGTGCAGCAGAGGCGCGGCGAGCAGGCCGGACAGGCCGGGCAGGCTGAGCGGCACCACCCCAAGACCTCGGAGGCCGGGCCAGGCGATGCTGAGTACCTGCATGACGCCCAGCAGGGCGACGAAGCCCAGCCAGCCCAGCAGGGCGCCCTGCAGGCGCCGGCGCTGGGTCTGGGCGAGCTGGCGGGGGTCGAGGTCGGGGGTGGGGGTGGCGTCCATCCCGGCATCGTGGGGGCGTTGCGCCCGGGCGCAAGCCACGCCGCGTGAACGCGGCCCGGGGCCACGGGGTGGGCCGGGCGGCGGGGCCGGGCCATGGCGTGACGTGCCGCCCGGGCAGGAGGACAATGGCGGCTCGCGGAGCGAAAAGGATCTCGCGCGTGAGCCTGGACCTGATGAGCCTGATGCTGGTGTCGACGGCCCTGTGCCTGCTGATGGCCGGCCTGATCGGCTATGTGCGCACCGCCTTCCCGCGGCGCTACCGGGCGCCGCTCGGGGCCTGGGCCCAGGCCCTGGTGCTGCAGGCTCTTGGCTGGGGCGCCTTCGTCATGCGCGGGCAGTGGCCAGATGCGGTGACGGTGATGCTGGCCAATGTGCTGCTGCTCGCCGGCATGCAGCGCCTCGACCATGCCATCGCGCTTTACTTCGCCCGCCCGGTGCCCTGGCGCCGCGACTTCGCCTTGCTGGGCGCTGCTTCTGTCTGGCTGCTGTTCTTCCTCTGGATCGCGCCGGACTACACCCTGCGCCTCGTCGGCATGACGGGGCTGATCGCCGTGCCGCTGCTGCATGCCATCGCCACCCTGCTGCGCCGCGGGCGCCGGCCCTATCCGCCGGCCCTGCGCATCGTCGTGCTGTTCCTCGCCCTGCCGGTGGCGGTGCTGCTGCTGCGGGCGCTGAAGCAGCTCTTCGGTACGCCGGTGGATTCGATCGTGGCCCATGACCCGGTCCAGATCGCCCTGCACCTCACCGCCGCCCTGGCGCCGGTGGCCACCGCGCTCGGCTTCGTGCTGATGGTGGCGAGCCGGCTGCAGGCAGAGCTGGCCGAGGCCGCCGATACCGATCCGCTCACCGGGCTGGCCAACCGTCGCCGCGTCGAGGCCCTGGCCCGGCCCTGGGTGGAGGATCCCGAGGGCGCGCTCTCGGCCCTGATGATCGACGTCGACCACTTCAAGCGCGTCAACGACCAGTACGGCCACGACGCCGGCGACGAGGCCCTGGTCTGGCTCGGTAGCCATCTGCGGGTGGAGGCCCGGGCCAGCGACCTCGTGGGCCGGCTCGGCGGTGAGGAGTTCGTGATGCTGCTGCCCGGCACCCGGCTGGCCGAGGCCCTGGTGCTGGCCGAACGCCTGCGCGCCACGGTGGCGGCCACGCCGGCCGATCTCGGCGGCGGCATCGAATGGCCGCTCACCATCTCGGTCGGAGTGGCCGAGCGCCGCCCCGGCGACACCGAAGTGCGCTCGCTGCTGCGCCGCGCCGACGATGCCATGTACGAGGCCAAGCGCAGCGGCCGCAACCGCGTGGTGCGGGCACCCGACTGAGTCATGGCGACCAGGGAAGGCGCCGCGCCGCGTACACTGAGGCGATGAATGCACCCGCCGAGAACCCTGTCGTCCGCCTGAAGATCGAGCGCCGCTCGAACCATCCCTGGATCTTCCAGAAGATGGTGGAAAAACCGCCCACCAAGCCCAGGCCGGGAAGCCTCGTCGAGGTCTACGATCGCGATGGTGCCTGGTGCGGCCGCGGCTTCTACAACGGCCATTCGCGCATCGCGCTGCGCCTCCTCACCACCGATCCAGACGAGACCATCGATGCGGCCTGGTTCCGCGCCAAGATCGCCGCCGCCGTGGCCCTGCGCCGTGAGGTGCTGCGGCTCGATGCGGTGAGCGATGCCTGGCGCGTGGTGCATTCCGAGGGCGACGGCATCTCCGGCCTCGTGGTCGACCGCTACGGCGAGCTGCTGGTGGTGGAGTTCTTCTCCGCCGGCGCCTTCCGCCACCGCGACTGGATCTTCGCCGCCCTCGAGGCCGAATTCCCGGGCTGCCGGATCTGGAGCTTCGCCGACGAGCATGTGCAGAAGCAGGAGAGCTTCGACTGGCATCCGCGCGAGGCCCCGGCGCCAGTGGTGATCACCGAGCACGGCATCCGCTTCCGCGCCGCCCCGGGAAGCGCGCACAAGACCGGCTTCTTCGCCGACCAGCGCGAGAACCGCGAATGGCTCTCGCAGCGGGTCGCGGGCAAGACCGTGCTCGACCTGTGCTGCAATACCGGGGGCTTTGCGGTGTACGCGGCGGCGCGTGGGGCCGCCGAGGTGGTGGGCGTCGACATCGACGAGGAGGTCATCGCGATTGCCCGCCAGAACCTCCGGTTGAACCCGCAGGCCGCGGCGGCGAAGACGCGCTTCGTCCATGCCGACATCTTCCCCTGGCTGCGCGATGCCGCCGCCCGCGGCGAGGCCTATGACGTCGTCATCCTCGACCCGGCGAAGATGACCCGCGACCGCGAGCAGGTGATCCCGGCGCTGAAGAAGTACCTCGACATGAACAAGCTGGCCCTCGGGGTCTGCAAGCCGGGCGCGCTGTTCGCCACCTTCTCCTGCACCGGCCTCGTGGGCGAGGAGGGGTTCCTCGACATGCTGCGCCGCGCGGCCTTCTACGCGAACCGCACCGTGCAGGTGATCAAGGTGGCCGGCGCCGGGCCCGACCATCCCTGGCTGGCCCATGTGCCGGAGAGCCGTTACCTCAAGGCGGTGTTCTGCCGCGTGCTGGACTGAGCGCGGTTTCGCGCCCCGGCGACGGCGACGGCGCTTGAATGCCGGCATGGACAGCCGCGACCTGCCCGAACCCTCCCTGCCCGGTGTGCTCGACCGCTGCTGGGCCCTGCTCGCCGAGGGCCAGCGCCTGCGCCATTCGCCCTTCCATCAAGGGGTACTGGGCACGCTGAGCCGCCGTGGCCCGGCCACCCGCTACGTGGTGCTGCGGCAGGTGGACCGCGAGCAGGGCGTGCTCGGCTTCCACACCGATCGGCGCAGCGAGAAGTGGGGCGAGATCGAGCGCGACCCGCGGGTATCGCTGTGCTTTTTCGGCCAGGGGCAGCAGATCCGCGCCGAGGGCCTCGCCCGTCGCCATGCCGGGGATGCGCCGGCCGAACTGGCCTGGAAGCGCACCGGCCTGATGTCGCGCCGCTGCTACCTTGCCACGCCGGGGCCGGGCACGGTGCTGCCCGGGCCTGGCAGCGGCCTGCCCGCGCCTCTGGCGACCCGCCGCCCGGAGGAGGCCGAAAGCGCCGCCGGCTGGGTGCATTTCGGCCTGGTGCAGGTGGTGCTGGCACGGCTCGAATGGCTCAACCTCGCCTTCGAAGGGCACCGCCGCGCCCGCTTCGTCCGCGAGGGCGGGCGCTGGCGCGGGGAGTGGTGCGTGCCCTGAAGGCCAGCGCCGGCGGCCCATGCCGGCAGCTAGAATCCGCGGCATGGACCTGCCCCTGCGCCCGCTGCTGATCGACTGCCGCATCGAACTGCGCAAGGCCCTGCGCCAGTTCGACCAGACCGACCTCTGCCACCGCATCGACACTGCGCTGTCGATGCTCGGCAACGAGGCGGCGAAGGCGGGCGCTCCCGACCGGCCGGCCGGCCCCGTGGCGCCTGCCGAACGCACCGCGCAGCAGGTGGCCTATGCCTGGCAGATGGCCGCGCGCAGCCTGAAGTCCACCCACCCCTCGCTGTATGCCGAGCTGCAGAAGGAAGTGCTGCGCCTGCTCGATGGCGCCGGCTTCGCCGATGCCAATGCCGAGATCGAGCGCCTGAAGCAGGACCTCGAGGAGGCCGAGGCCGCGGCCGGTCGCGCCAAGCTGGCGCGGATGAAGGCCACCGGCCAGCTCAACACGGTGTGCAAGGCCCTGGCCGCCGCGGCACCGCAGGTGCCGGAGAGCGGCGATGCCCAGGCCACCGCCCTGGCGCGGATCGAGGCCCTGGTGAAGGGCCAGGGCGGCCCGGCGGCCGCGGCGGCGGGCGGCGGGGCCAGGCCGGAAGCCCTCGATCCCGAGGCGGTACCGCCGCCGCCCTTCGTCCTGGAGCTCGTGCAGGCGGGGCAGCGCAGCTTCACCAAGGCACAGCGGGAGTTCGCCGTGGCCGAGGCGATGATCGTCACCGGCTGGCAGTACACGCCGGTGGAACTGCTGGAGCGCGGCGAGGCCTGGCTGGCCGGCCTGCTGCTCAATCCCGACACCCAGGCGTGAGGCGAGGGGTGCCGGCGCCCGCGCCACCGTCCGGCCTGCTGCAGCGCCTGTGGGAGAGCCCGCAGCGGCTCTCCGACAGCATCCGCGCCTCGGCCCTGTGGCTGGCGGCGCTCGACGGTCCGCCCGACCTGCGCGAGCTGCACGAGGTGGGCCTTGCTCTCACCCACGAGCCCGAGGGCGTGCCCCTGCAGGAGATCGCCGAGGCCTTCGCCGCCGATCCGCTGCCGCCCGACCTGCCGCGGCTGTTCCGCTTCCTACGCAGCCAGCGCTCGCCCAAGCGTACCGAGTTCCTGCTCGATCTCTACCTGCGGGTGGCGGCAGCCGACGGCACGCTCTCGGAGATCGAGCGCCATGCCCTCGTCTTCCTCTCCGACCTGCTCGGGGCCTCGCCCGCCCTGCTGCGCGAGCGTTTCGAGGCGGTGCTGGGCCTGGAGTTCGAACCGCCGGCCGACCTTTCCGACCCAGCCTGGTTCGAGCAAGCCGAGGCCGCGGCCGCGGCGCGCGAGGCGCGAGCCCGGCGCCTCGCCCGCGATGCCGCCCTGGCCGCCGCCGCCGAGGCGGCGCGCCGCGAGGCCCTGCTCACCCTCGGGCTGGCGCCGGGAGCCACGCCGATCGCCATCAAGGCGGCTTGGCGGCGGCTGTCACGGCAGTACCACCCGGACCGCCAGCCACAGGCCGATGCCGCGGCCAGGGCCAGTGCCGCCGCGCGTTTCGATGCCGTGCAGAAGGCCTGGAAGCAGCTGCAGGAGAGCGGCGATGCGTGACCTCTATGCCCGCCTCGGCCTGGGCTTTGGCGCCGACGAGGCCGCCCTGCGCCGGGCCATCGCCGCCACCCCCGATGCCGAGCTGGCCCGCCGCGCCCGCGCCGTGCTCCTAGTGCCGGAGCGGCGCGCCGCCCACGATGCCGTGTACCGGGTGGCGCGGCAGCTGCGCGACTGGCGGGTGGAGCTGCTGCTGGAGGACGCGCCGATGGCCAGCGAGCTGGCCGAGAGCGATCTCGTACGCCCCGATCTACCGGCAGCGCCGCTGCGCCGCGCCGTGCCGTCAGCGCCGGGCGGCGGTCTTGCCGGCCTGCTGCGGCGCTGGCTCCGGCGCGGCTGAGGTCGTGTTTCAGTGCGTTTCGCCCTGCGGCGCCACCCGTGGCAGGGTGACGGTGAAGCGTGCGCCCTTGCCCGGCTGGCTTTCCACCCGGATGCGGCCGCCCAGGGCGCGCTCCACCAGGCTGTAGACGATGTGCAGCCCAAGGCCGCTGCCGCCCTCGCCGAGCTTGGTGGTGAAGAAGGGATCGAAGATTCGGGTGAGATGCTCGGGGCGGATGCCCCGGCCATTGTCGGCCACGCTCAGGGCCACCTCGTCGCCCTCGAGTGCCCGGGCCTCGATGCGGATCTCGCCGGCGCAGGCATCGAGGCCGTGCAGCAGGGCATTCATCACCAGGTTGGTGAGCACCTGGCCGAGCGGTCCGGGGTAGCTGTCCATCAACAGGCCGGGGGGAATGTCCACACAGACCTGGTGCGGGGTCTTGCGCAGCCGCGGCTGTAGGGTGCCGAGCACTTCGTCCACCACCTCAGCGAGATCGAAACGCCGGCGCTGCTCCGAGGTCTGGTCCACCGCCACCTGCTTGAAGCGGCCGATCAGCTCGGCGGCGCGGCGGGCATTGCGCACGATCAGGGCCTGTGCCTCGGCCTGCTGTTCGAGGAAGGCCTCGAGGGCCGAGCGTCGGAGTTCGCCGCGGGCGAGCTGGGCGCGCAGCTCTTCCAGGCCATCACCGAGGGTGGTGGCCACCAGCAGCACGCTGCCGAGCGGGGTATTGAGCTCGTGCGCCACCCCGGCCACCAGCGAACCCAGCGAGGCCAGGCGCTCGCTGCGCACCAGTTCGGCCTGGGTGAGCCGCAGCTGCCCGATCGCCGTCGAGAGCTCGGCATTCGACTGTGCGAGGTCGCGGGTGCGTTCCGCCACCCGGCGCTCCAGCTCCTCGTTCATGCGCTGCAGGGCCTCGGCAGCGGCCTTGCGCTCGGTGATGTCGAACAGGCTGGCGAGCAGCATCGGCGCCTCGTCCGGGCCGAAGCGGGCGAGGTGCACCTCGGCGTCGAACTCGCTGCCATCGGGGCGCCGGTGCCGCCACTCGTAGACCTGCGGCTCGCCGCGCAGCGCCGCTTCCAGATAGGGCTTGATGGCCTCCTCGGAGGGCGTGCCGTCGTACTGCAGCGGGGTCGAGACACTGGCCACCCCGGTGCCCAGGGTGGCCTCGCGCGAGGGGAAGCCGTACACCGCCACCGCGGCGTCGTTGCAGTCCACGGCATGGCCGAGCCGCGGGTCGATCAGCACCACCGGCAGCGGCAGGCGCTTGAACAGCAGGTCGTTGTACTCGGCCTGCAGGCGCAGGCTGCGGGTCTGCGCCTCGAGCCGCTCCAGCATGTGGTTGAAGGCGCTGGCGAGCTGGCCGATCTCGTCGCGCCCCTCCACCGGGGCGCGCAGGCCTTCCGCGCCGGTGCCGTCGATCGACTCGACCACCGCGCCGAGCCGGCGGATCGGCCCGGAGATCAGGCGTTCCAGCAGCAGGCCGAGCAGTACGGCGAGCAGCGCGCCCACGCCGCCGGTGAGCGCCCAGGTGCGCAGCTGGGCGCGCAGCCGCTCGCGCAGCGGCTCCGTGGTCGAGACCAGCAGCAGGTGTCCGGCCGGGTCCTCGGGCTGCACCGTCACGCTCACCCGCAGCCAGCTCTCGCCCGCGCCGACGCGGGCTTCGGCATGGCGCGCCGGGCAGGGCGGCTCGCCGGCGACATGGAAGCCGGCAAGCAGGCTGCCGCCGAGTTCGTAGAGGCAGGCGGCGGTGATGTGCGGCAGGTTGTCCAGGGCCTCGAGGTTCTCCTGGGCGAGCGCCTGGTCGCCGAAGACCACGGCCGCGGCGCTGCGGTTGGCCACCAGCGAGGCGATGGCGGCCTGTTCGGCGGCCAGGGCGGCGCGGGCGGCGCGCTGCTCGGCGAGCAGGGCAAGGCCGCCGAAGGCGGCCATGGAGACGAAGGTGACGAAGAGGATCACGGCCAGCAGGCGGGCGCGCAGCGAGCGCCGGGCGAGCCAGCCCTTCATCCCCGCACTCCCGGGCGGCCGTGCCGCACCTCGGCGATCTCCAGCAGCTTGGCGCTCACCCGCAGCTCGGAGCCCTGCAGGCTGGCCAGGTTGACGTGCAGCTGGATGCGCCGGCCACTGGCCACCAGGGCCATCATCCCGCCCTCGCGGGCGAAGCGGCCTTCGCTCGCCACCGTGAGCAGGCGGGCATCGAGGGCGGGGCCGCCGGCGGCCCGCCAGGCCGGCTGGGCATCGGGGGCGATGTAGGCGATCTGGCAGCCGGCGAGGCCTGCCGGGCTGCCCGTGCGCCGCACCTGGATCGGCCGCCCGCCTGCCCGCCGCTCTTCGAGCGCATCGAGGTGCCGGCCGAAAGGATCGCTGCCGAGCACGCAGATGCGGAACGGGCTGTCGGGCGATTCGAAGGCCGCGTCGGGCCACTGCACGAAGCGGGTGAAGTGGAACAGGAAGGCGGCGCGCAGGGCGTACTCGTCCACCGCGCCCGTCTCGGCCCGTGAAGGCGGCGGGCCCAGCGCGGCCAGCAGCGCCAGCAGCAGGCCGGCAAGGCCGGCGGCCGGGCGGTGGTGGCGCTGGCCCGGGGCCGTGCTCATGTCTGCTGGCCGGCCAGCCAGCCCGGCAAAGCGTCCACCGCCAGCGGCGGCGAGAACAGGTAGCCCTGCAGCTCGTGGCAGCCGAGCGCCACCAGCCGCTGGCGCTGGGCTTCCGTCTCCACGCCCTCGGCGATCACCCGGAGGCCCAGGGTGCGGCCAAGCTCGATGATCATCTCGGCAATGCCGCTGCTGCCCTGTTCCGCCTCCAGGCCCAGGACGAAGCTGCGGTCGATCTTCAGCCGGTCCGGCGCCAGCTTCTCGAGGCTGGAGAGCGAGGAATAGCCGGTGCCGAAGTCGTCGATCGCCACGCCCACGCCCAGCCGCTTCAGGGCCGCCAGCCGGGGCAGCACGATGTCCGGCGACTGCATGGCCACGGATTCGGTGATCTCGATCTCCAGCCGCTGCGGCGGCAGGCCGCCCTCGGCCAGGGCCTCCTCCACCAGCCGCTCGAAGCCCGGCACCAGGAGCTGGCTCATCGAGACGTTCACCGCCATCCGCAGCCGGTGTCCGGCCTCGCCCAGCACCACCGCGCGGTGGATGGCGAGCCGCAGGGCCCAGGCCCCGAGGTCCTTGATCAGGCCGGACTGCTCGGCCAGCGGGATGAAGCGGTCGGGCGGCACCAGCCGGCCATCGTCGGCGCGCCAGCGCATCAGTGCTTCTAAGCCCACGGTGCGGCCGCTCGCCGCCTCCACCTGCGGCTGGTAGACGAGGAACAGGCGCTGCTGGTCGAAGGCGGCGCGCAGGCCGTGCAGCAGCCGGGTGCGTTCCTTGATCTCGGTGGCCACCTCGTGCGAGTAGAAGGCCACCGAGCGGTGGCCGGCCTGCTTGGCGCGCTTCAGCGCCGAATAGCCCATCTTGATGAGCTCGCCGCCGCTGCCGCATTCGGGCGTCAGTTCCACGCCGCCGAAGGAAGCCGAGAGCGCGATCTGCAGCTCATCGACCTCGAAGGGCTCGTCGAGCCGCCGCGCCCAGTCGGCCGGCACCAGGCGGTCCTGTGGGCCGAAGGCGGCGAAGGTGTCGTTGGCCACCCGCGCCACCCGCACGCTGGAATCGGCCTGCGCCATCAGGCGCTGGGCCACGCCGCGCAGCAGGGCATCGCCGATGCGGTCGCCGAAGGTCTCGTTGATCTCGGAGAACTGGTCGATGTCGATCAGCAGCAGGCGCTGCGGTCCATCCGGGGGCACGCGCAGGGCGCCGTCGATGGTCTCGGCCAGCGCCGAGCGGTTCGGCAGCCGGGTGAGTCCGTCGACATAGGCGGCGTCGCGCAGGCGCTCCACCAGGCGCACGCCGTCGGCGGCCACCGCGGTGTTCTGCACGAACAGGTCGAACACCTCCGGCGCGTGGCGGGCGGTGGCGCAGGCCGCGCCGAGGAAGGCCACGGCATCGGCGCCGGTGCGCGAGGGCAGGTACATCGCCAGGCCGCACTCGCCCTGCACCGTGCGCCGGGTACTGAAGGCGAGCTCGATCACCCGCACCTCCGGGCAGGGGCCGATCGCATCCAGCCGCCGCCAGGACCAGTCGGCGTAGCGGCCGAGCGCGGCCACCACCCGGCGGCGGTGGTCCTCGGCGTCCTGGGCGCGCCTGCCGTCGCTCACGAAGGCGGCATCGGCCGCCGCCCCGAACAGCCCGGCCAGGCGTTCCAGCAGGCCGACGGCGAAGGCCGGCATGGTATTGGCCGAGAGCAGCTCGGTCTGGGCGCGCAGCAGGTACTCGAGATCGTGGCGGGTGGATTCGACCGCGGCGAGGGTCTGGTAGCCGCGCAGCGCCGAGGTCAGCACGGTGTACAGCCGGGTGCGGGTGAGCTCGCTCTTGATGCGGTAGTCGTTGATGTCGTAGTCGCGGATCGCCTGCATCTCCGGCGCGTAGCCGGGCTGGCCGGTGCGCAGGATGATGCGGGGCTTCTTCAGGCCGAGCTCGTTGCGGATGCAGGCCACCAGCTCGAGGCCGGCCGCCTCCGATTCCATCACCACGTCGAGCAGGATCACCGCCACCTCGGGCCGGGACTGCAGCAGGGCGCGGGCCTCCCGCGCCGAGGCGGCATGCACGAACTCCAGCGGCCGGCCGAGGATTTCCACGCCGCGCATCGCCATGCAGGTGGCGGCAAAGACATCGGGCTCGTCATCGACCACCAGGATGGTCCATGGCGGACAGCCCCGACCGGCGGCGGCCGCCTCGCTGGCGAACACCAGGCTGTCTTCGGCGGCATCGGGCCGGTCTTGGCTCATCCCTTCCCCCGGGCGGCCACGGGAAGGGCTCCCGTTCCGGCCTAGCATAGCCAGCCCCGGCGCGGCCGGCGCAAGCCGCGCCGGCTCAGGCCGCGCGTTGCATCCGCGCCGCCAGTTCCCGCCAGTCGGGCAGGTGTGCGGCCATGCCGCAGCGTTCCAGCCAGCCCTCGTCCACCCGGCGGTCGAAGGCCAGCGCGGTGGCCACGTGCACCGCGCCGACGATGCCGAAGCCCGGGCCGGCGAAGCGCGGGCTGCGCTGCCAGGCCACCGCCTGCTGGAGGATGCCGGGCAGCTGCCACAGCCCCAGCAGGTAGGCCGCCGCCTCGTCCTGGATCGGCGGGGCGCTCGGCAGGGGCGGCACGCCGTCGTCGTCGAGCTCGGGCAGAAGCTCGCCGATGCCGGCGAGCAGGGCCGCCGTGCCGGCGATGTCCGGGTCGCTGCCCGGGCCGATCAGCCGCGGTGCCAGCCAGGCGGCCAGCAGGCTGCGGCGGCGGGCCTCCTCGGCACGGGCCGCAGGCAGGCCCGCGGCCGGGGCGTAGAGCTCGGCGGCCAGCACCAGCTGGCGGATGGCCTTGAGGCCGAGCCGGGTCACCGCCACCGGCAGGCTGGCGATCTGCCGGCCGGCGCCGTACAGCGCCGAGTTGGCGATCTGCAGCACCCGCCCGGCCAGCACCGGGTCCTCGCCGATCTTCGCGGCGATCGCACCGAGCTCGACGTTCGGATCCTCGAGGGCGCGGCTGATCGCGAGGTAGAGCCGCGGCACGCCGGGCAGCACGGTGAGCGCGGCCACCTTCGCCCGCAGCGCCGGACGGTCGAGGCTGCGGGCGAGATCGGCATAGGCGAGCAGGGTCTCGGCCACCACCTCCACGGGCTCGCTGGCGGCCACCAGGCCGTGGCAGAGCCCGAGCAGGGCCGGCAGCACGCGTTCGCCGGGCTCTTCGCAGAGCAGCACCCGGGCGGTCTGCGGCGCGGTGTAGAGCAGGTGGCGCAGCAGCGCCTCGGCCCCGGGCAGGGCGAGATCCACCACCACCACATCGGCCGCCGCCTCGCCCAGCACCTGGCGCGATTCCTCGTTCCGGGCATAGGCCAGCACCTGCCAGTCGTAGCCCCGGGCGAGCAGGGCATCGGCCACGGCGCCGGGACGGTTGGGATCGGGAGTGGCGAAGAAGACACGCATGGCGGGCAGGATTTGCGGCGTTTGACAAATCCTAGCGGCTGCGTGGCGCGAATCTCCGCCCTGCGTCACGCCCTGCCGCGAGGGCCCGTGCGCTGGATCACGCTTCGCGCCGCGAAGCCGTGCCGGGCGCACGGGGGCCCCTGCTAGAGTTCCCCCACATTCCCCCAGGTGCCTGGCGTGAGCCCCCCCGAGCCTCTGGAAACCCGCGTCCCCCTGCGCCTGCTCTTCGTCGGTGTCGACACCGCCCTGGCCGCGCGCCTCGCTGCCGGCTGTGTCGGTGCCGCCACGCTGGAGGCGGTGGACAGCGCGGCCGCAGCGCTGGAGCGGGCCGCGGCCACCGCCTTCGATGCCGCCCTGGTGCAGCCGCGCCTCGCCCAGGGGTCCGGCAATGCCCTGCTCGGCGCGCTCAAGCGCGAGCATCCGGCGGTGGTGCGCTGCCTGCTGCTCGACGATGGCCGCGACGCGCCGGCCCTGGCGGCGCTGGAGAACCTGCACCGCGTGCTGCAGCAGCCGCTCGATCCCGCGGCCCTCGTCGAGGACCTGCAGGCCCTGCTCGCCCTGCGCCGCCGGCTGGGTCGGCCGGCGCTCGCCGAGGCCATCGGCCGCGTCGGCCGCCTGCCGCCGCCGCCCCGGCTCTCGCTGGAGCTGCTGCGCCGCACCGAGGATGGTGAGACCTCGGCCCGCGAGGTGGCCGCGCTGGTGGAGAGCGACCCGGCCCTGGCCGCCAAGGTGCTGCGCCTGTGCAACTCGGCGATGTATGCCGGCCAGCGCCGCATCGAGGACATCCACAGCGCCGTGGTGCGCCTTGGCAATCTCGCCCTGCGCCGCCTGGTGCTGGCCGGCGAGATCTTCGGCACCGGTCGGACCCGTGCCGAGGATCCGGCGCAGGAGGCCCTGCGCGAGCGCAGCCTGCGCGCCTCGCGGCTGGCCGCCCGGCTGCTGCCCGGGCCGCGCGCCGACCTCGCCGCCACCGCCGCCCTGCTGGCCGGGGTCGGCCGCCTGCTGCCCGAGGTGCGCCTGCCCTGGCTGCCGGCCGCGGCTGCGGAAGCCGACTGGCCCGGCTACGACGAGGCCGGAGCCTACCTGCTGGCGCTCTGGGGCCTGCCCGAGCCGCTGGTGGAGGCCACCGCCCGCCATGTCCATCCGGGGGCGGCCGGCGAGAGCGGGCTCGGCCTCGTCGGCGCCTGCCATCTCGCCTGGGCCCTGGCCGGCGACGTGCCGCTGGATGGCGGCTGGCTCGCGGCCCAGGGCCTGGAGGGCGAGCTCGAGGCCTGGCGCGCCCTCGCCGCCGACGCTTCCGACGCCGGCTGATGGGCGGGGCAGGGCAGGACCCGGTGACCGGGCTTTCCTGGCTGGGGGCCGGGGACCCTGGCCTGTGCGAGTGGTTCGCCGCGCGGCCGCGGGCCCTGTTCGCCGAGATCGCGCTCGACCGCTTCGTCGGCCTGGTCGATGGCCTCGGCGAGGAAACCGCCGGCCGGGCGCTGGCCGCCGCCGCCGACCGCATCGCCGCCTTCGCCCTGCCGGCGGGCCGGGTCTGGCGCCTGCGCGGGGCCTGCCTGCTGCTCGCCACCGATGCGCCGGCGGCGCTCGAGGACCCGGAGGGCTTCGCCGCGCGCCTGCTGGAGGAACTTGCCGCACCACTCGCCGTGCCGCCCTACACCCTGCGGCTCAATGCCAGCATCGGTCTTGCCCTGGTGCCCGAGGACGCCGGCGATCTCGCCGCCGCCCTGAGCGCCGCCGACCGCGCGCTCTACGCCGCCCAGCGCTCTGGCGTGGGGCGCAGCCGCCGGCCCTCGCCCTGGAGCGCCGAGGCGCGCAGCGTGCCGGATTTCACCCGCGCCCTGGCCCGGGCCCTCGAGCACGACGAACTCGCACTCCACTACCAGCCCTTCGTCGATGCCGCCGACGGCCGCATCGCCGGCGTCGAGGCCCTGCTGCGCTGGCGCGCTCCGGACGGCTGCCTGCTCGCCCCGCCGCAGTTCCTGCCGCGGGCCGAGCAGCTCGGCCTGATGCGCGGCATCAGCGGCTGGGTGCTCGACCGGGTGATCGCCGATGCCCGCCACTGGCGCCGTGCCGGCCTCGACGATCTCAAGATCGCGGTCAATGTCTCCACCGTGCAGCTGCTCGAGGAGGATCTCGTCGACCAGCTCGAGGTGCGGCTGGCCCGCGCCGACGTGGCCTTCGACCAGTTCGAGATCGAGCTGTCCGAGAGCACCCTGCTGCGCGACATCGAGCGCATCCGCGAGGTCCTGCGCCGGCTGCGCAGCTATGGCGTCGGCCTGACCCTCGACGATTTCGGCGTCGGCGGCGCCGGTCTGGTGCAGCTGCCGCGCTACCCGCTCTCGAAGATCAAGATCGACCGCGATTTCGTCGGCGAGGTGGCGCACGACCAGGGCCAGGCGGCGATCGCCCGCGCCATCATCGCCATGGGCCGGCAGCTGCACCTCAAGGTGATGGCCGAGGGCGTGGAGAGCGAGGCCCAGGTGGGCTACCTGCGGCGCGCCGACTGCGACCAGCTGCAGGGTTACCTGTTCTGCGGGCCGCTGCCGCCCGCCGAGCTCGACCCGCTGCTGCACCAGCGCTACCTGCGCCCGGAGCTGTTCGCCAAGGGGCCGGCCTCGCGCACCCTGCTGCTGGTGGACGACGAGGAAAACGTGCTGCGCGCCCTGCAGCGGGTGTTCCGCCGCGAGGGTTACCGGGTGCTGGCCACCAGCCGGGTGGCCGAGGCCTTCGAGCTGCTCGCCAGCAACGAGGTGCAGGTGATCGTCAGCGACCAGCGCATGAGCGAACTTTCCGGCACCGAGTTCCTCGGCCGGGTGAAGGAGCTCTACCCGCGCACCATGCGCCTCATCCTCTCCGGCTACACCGATCTCGCCAGCGTCACCGAGGCGATCAACCGCGGCGCCATCTACCGCTACCTCACCAAGCCCTGGAACGAGGACGAGCTGCGCCACCACATCCGCGAGGCCTTCCGCACCTGGGAAGGGCTGGGCTGAAGCCGGGCCCCCCGCTCAGGCCGCGCCCTCGCGCTGCGGCTGGTGCACCGGCAGCACCACGGTGAACACCGCCCCGCCCTCCGGGGCATTGGCCGCCTCGATGCGGCCGCCGTGCTTCTTGACGATGCCGTAGCTGATCGACAGCCCGAGCCCGGTGCCGGTGCCCACCGGCTTGGTGGTGAAGAAGGGGTCGAACAGCCTCGGCATCACCTCGGCGGGAATGCCGGGGCCGGAATCCCGCACGCTCACCCAGACCTCGTCGCGCTCGTGGTCGTGGCCGCTGGAGAGCGTGATGGTGCCGCGCTCGCCGATGGCATGCCCGGCATTGAGCAGCAGGTTCATGAACACCTGGTTGATCTCGCCGGGGTGGCAGTCCACCAGCGGCAGGCTGCCGAAGCGACGCTCCACCCGGGCCCGGTACTTGAGGTCGTTCCAGACGATGTTGAGCGTGCTCTCCAGGCCCTTGTGCAGGTCGACCCGGCGCCAGCCGGCTTCGCGCCCGGCATGGCTGAAATCCTTGAGGTCCTGGACGATGCGCCGAACCCGTTCCAGGCCCTCGCGCGATTCGTTGATCAGCTCCGGCAGGTCGGTGGAGACGAAATCGAAGTCGATCCGGGTGCGGACCTCCGCCAGCGCCGCCAGGGTGGCCTCGTCGAGCCTCGGCGCCAGTGCCCGCTCGTAGGCGTGGATCAGTTCCAGAAGGCCGCTGGTGTAGTCGCGCAGGCTGACGAGGTTGGAGTGCACGTAGCCGATCGGGTTGTTGATCTCGTGGGCGATGCCGGCGGCGAGCTGGCCGATCGAGGCCAGCTTCTCGCTCTGCAGCAGCTGCTCCTGGGCACTGGCGAGCCGGGCATAGGCCTGCTGCAGCTCGCCGTGGCGGCGGCGCAGCTCGTCCTGGCGGTGGCGGGCCTCGGTCACGTCGCGCAGCAGCAGCAGGTGGGCCTCGGCCCCGTCCAGCCGCCACGGGTAGCGGCGCACCGCGAACACCAGGCCGCTCGCCTCGTCGCGCACCTCGCCGCTCCAGCGCTCGCCTGCCGGGGCCGTGAACAGCTCCGCGGGCAGCAGGGCGAGGAGGTGCTCGGCATTGTCGGGGTCGGCCGGATCGACGGCGAGACGGTGCGCCAGCTCGCCGGCGGCGAGGTTGGCGTAGTGCAGGGCACGCCGGCCATCGACCAGCAGCACGCCTTCCTCGAGCATCTCGAGGAAGGCCACGAGTTCCGGGTTGCCGGGGCGGCTGGGCAGCCAGAAGCGGCCGTGCGGGGAATCGGGCATGGCAGCACCGTCGGGACGACGGTGCGAGGCTACCCGGCTTTCAGGCAACGGCGATAGGCCGGGTCCACGCCCCCTGCGCACGCTGGCCGCGCGGGTCGTAGCCCTCGGCCTCGCTGCGGCCGAGCTGGCGCAGGGCGAAGGCCACGGCGCGGCGGTGGCGGGCCAGCATCAGGCCGTTCTCACGGTTGAGCTCGGCGAGCCGGGCGATCCTGGCGCGGTCATGCGGGGCCGCCGGCGCGGCCTCCACGGCCTTCAGCGCCTGCAGCTTGGCCTCGGTGGAGCGCAGCAGGGCCTCCACGTCCTGGCCGGCGAGGGCCTCGCGCTCGGCGTGCAGGGCGGCTTCCAGGCGGTCGAGCAGGGCGTCGGTCATGGGCGGGTCCGGGGCCGTCAGCGGCTGAGTTCGCGCTCCAGCGCGTCGAGGCGCCGGGCGATGTCCTGCGGGTCGATGCGGTAGGTGCCGGCGGCCAGGGCGGCGCGCAGGGCCTGGATCTTGGCCTGGTCCATCGGCGAGGGGCCGGCCTTGGCCTGCTGCTGCACCACCCGCAGGGCCTCGGCCTCGCCGGTGAGGCGCACGTTGTCGGCCGCCACCGGCGGCACTTCGGCCACCGCCTGCGCCCGCGGGCCACCCGACCGCTCGATGGCGGCGGGCACCGGCGCGGCCGCCGGCGCAGGGGCCGGACGGGGCGGAGCGGCTCCGTCGATCTTGCTGGTCATGGTCGTGTCCTCCGGAACAGGGGGTTCCTCATCGCCGGTAACGGCCGCTGCGCGCGCGACTTTAGCCCGACCGGTGAAATTTCGTGCAAGGGCCATCTTTGCGTGACCGGGCGCACGTTTCTCCCCGCGCGTCAGCGGCCCACCCGGACCTCGCCGGGCCCGGCCACCACGCCGGAGAGCACCCGGCGCGAGCTCAGGTTCTCGACCCGCACCACCTCGCCGGTGGCGGCATCGCCGAGCGCGCGCCCGGCCATGCGCACCTCGAAGCCGCCGCCGCCGGCCACCAGGGACACCGGCTCGCCGCGCTTCACCGCGGCCGCCAGCACGAGGTCGGCGCGGGTCAGCACCTGGCCGGGGCGGCCCCCCCGGCGCAGCACCTGGCCGATGGCCTGTGCGGGGTCGGTGAGCGGCGCCGCGCCGAGCCGGGCGGCGTCGCGGGTTTCCACCCGCAGCGCCGAGGCCGGGATCGGCTGGCCCGGGGCCAGGGCCTCGGCCAGCACCAGCACCGGCTGCACCCGCTGCACCCGCACCGGCACGAACAGGCGCCAGCCCGAGGGGCAGGCCACTTCCACATTGACGGCCGAGACCGCGTGGGCCTGAAGGGCTTCGGGGCAGGCCGGCATGCGCAGGGCGGGATCGAGGTGGGCTTCCACCCGGGCCTCGGGCGAGGCGATCGCGGCCTCGGCGGCGGCGCGGATCGATTCCACGCTCTGGAAGCCGCTGCCGGCGGCCGTGCCGGCGAGCAGGAGGGCGAGGACCGCGGCCACGAGGTGCAGGGTGCGCCGGGCGCGCCGCGGCAGCGGAAGGGGGGGCAGGCGCGGCGGCGGCAGCGGGGCGGGGGCCGGCAGGGGCGTGAAAGCCTCGGGGCGGGACATCGGTCACTCCAGGCGCGGATCGGACGTGGCAGCCTGTGCAAGCCCCGTGCCGGGGCCGCGGCTGGCACGCCGCGTGCAGGGGCCTGACCTTCCTCAAGAAGCCCGTCACCGGGCCGACAACGACAGGGACGTTCCCGTCCATGGACGCCTTACCGCTCAGCCGCATGTCGCGCGACCTGCTGAACCGCATCGACCAGCGCACCCGGCTCGCCGGCCACAACCGGCTGGCCCTGCTGCTGTTCCGCCTCGGCGGCCGGCAGCTGTTCGGGGTGAACGTGTTCAAGGTGCAGGAGGTGCTGCGCCGCCCCCCGCTGTTCCCGATCCCGCGCCTGCCGCCCGGCTTCGTCGGCGCCGCCGACATCCGCGGCCGCTCGGTGCCGATCCTCGATCTCGGCAGCGCGGTGCGCTACCCGGAGCGCCACCTCGATCCGCCCTACCTCGTGGTGACGGAATTCAACCGCTCGGTGCAGGGCTTCCTGGTGGCCGAGGTCGACCGCATCGTCAACATCGCGGTGGAGGACATCCGCCCGCCGCCCGAGCTGGGCGCCGACGACAGCTACCTTACCGCCGTGACCCGCTACGGCGGCGAGCTGATCCAGGTGATCGACGTGGAATCGGTGCTGGCCGATGCCACCGGGGCGAAGATGCTGCAGCCCATCGAACAGCGCCTGCGCATCGGCCCGGGCGACGAGCCGGTGCGGGTGCTGGTGGCGGACGACTCGCGGGTGGCGCGCAACCAGATCCGCGGCGTGCTCGACCAGCTCGGCGTGGCTTCCACCCTGCTCTCCGACGGCCGCCAGGCCCTGGACCACCTAAAGCAGCTGGTGGCCGAGGGCGTGGACGTGCCGAAGCACTACGCCATGGTGATCTCCGACATCGAGATGCCCTCGATGGACGGCTACACCCTGACGACGGAAATCCGCCGCGACCCGGCCCTGGCCGGCCTCTACGTGCTGCTGCACACCTCGCTCTCCGGAGTGTTCAACAACGCCATGGTCGACCAGGTGGGCGCCAATGCCTTCGTGGCCAAGTACTCGGCCAACGAGCTGGCCGAGAAGGTGCTGGCGCGGATCGAGGCGGTGCAGGCCGCCACCGCCTGAAGCCCCGGCCGCCGCCCGGCACGGGCTGGCACGCCGCTTGCACCGCTTCCGGGCAGCCACTCTGCCCGGAGCCTGCCATGGCCGGTCCCTTCGACAATCCCTTCGGCCTCTCCGCCCTCGCGCTGCCGCTGCGCGAGCAGCGGCTCCGCGTGCTGAGCTCGAACCTGGCCAATGCCGACACGCCCGGCTACCAGGCCCAGGACTTCGATTTCCAGGCCGCGCTGCGTGGCGCCGAGGCCGCGCTGCATGGCCCGGCCCCGCGACCGGCCAGCGGCAGCCCGACGGTGGCGGCCGCGGCCATGGGGCTGGCCACCGCCCCCGACTACTCGCGTTACGTCAGCACCCGCCGCGCGCTGCAGGGCAGTCTCGATGGCAACACCGTGGACAGCGAGACCGAACACGCCGCCTTCGGCCGGGCGGTGCTCGAGTACCGCGCCTCGCTCACCTTCTTCGAGCAGCGGGTGCGCGGCCTGATGACCGCGATCACCGGCCAGTGACCCCGTCTTTCCGAGGACCCTGCCCATGAGCAGCCTGCCGATCTTCGACGTCGCCGGAAGCGCCCTCGCGGCGCAGTCGGTACGCATCAACACCATCGCCTCCAACCTGGCCAATGCCGAGACCGTGGGGCGCACGCCCGAGACGGCCTACCGGCCGATCGAGCCGACCTTCCAGAGCGCGCCGCTGCGCGGGCAGGAGGGCATGGCCGGGGTGACGGTGCTGCGGGTGGAGACGCTCGACCGCCCGCCGCTCAGGCGCTACGAGCCCGGCCATCCGATGGCCGACGAGCAGGGCTACATCTACGTGCCCGACGTCGATCCGGTGGCGCAGATGGTGAACCTCATCTCTGCCTCGCGTGGCTACCAGGCCAATGTCGAGGTGATCAATTCGGCGCGCGAGCTGGCGCTCGCCACCCTCGCCATCGGCCGCTGAGCCGGGAGTGCCCGCCATGCCTTTCGATGCTTCCCTCGCCAATGCCATCGGCCTGTCGAACCCGCCGGCCAGCCAGAGCCGGATGGGCAAGCCGGATCTCACCCAGGCCGACTTCCTGCGCCTGATGACCGAGCAGCTGAAGAACCAGGACCCGCTCAACCCGCTCTCGAACGCCGAGTTCGTGAGCCAGATGGCGCAGATGTCCACCGCCCAGGGCGTGGGCGACCTGCGCCGTGCCCTGCAGGGCATGGCCGATGCCTTCAACAACGACCAGGCCCTGCGCGGCGCGGCCCTGCTCGGGCGCACTGCCCTCGTCGAGACCGACCGCCTCGTGCTGGCCGCCGGCGCCGACGGCCAGCCGGGCGCCGAGGGCGTCACCGCCACGCCCGCGGCCGGGCTGGTGACCATCGACATCACCACGCCCTCCGGGGCGCTGGTACGCCGCTTGCAGCTTCGGGCCGAGGGGCCGGGCGACCTGCCCTTCCGCTGGGACGGCCTGAGCGACCGGGGCGAGCCCCTGCCGCCGGGCAGTTACCGGATGCGGGCGACCTTCGGCGAGGGCCGCAGCGCCGTGGCGCTGGAGACGGCGGCCATGGCGCCGATCGAGAGCGTCACCCTCGACCCGCAGGGACTGCTGCTCAACCTCACCGGCATCGGCACCGCGCCGCTGTCGTCCATCCGCCGCCTGGGCTGAGCCCGGCACACCGCACCGCCACTGGAGTCACGCCATGAGCTTCCGCACCGCGCTTTCCGGCATCAACGCGGCCACCACCGACCTGGCGGTGACCTCGAACAACATCGCCAACGTCTCGACCACCGGCTTCAAGGCCGCCCGCGCCGAGTTCGGCGATCTTTATGCCGCCTCGATCTTCGGCACCTCGCGCAATACCGCCGGCTCCGGCGTGCGGGTCACCGGCATCACCCAGCAGTTCACCCAGGGCAGCGTCGAGTTCACCAACCGCAACCTCGACCTCGCCATCTCCGGCGGCGGCTTCTTCACCCTCGACAACAACGGCGCCACCGTCTACTCGCGCGCCGGCAACTTCCAGCTCGACCGCGACGGCTTCGTGGTGAACCCCACCGGCGCCCGGCTGCAGATCTTCCCGCCTACCGACGGCTCGGGCCGCAACTTCGAGACCGGGCGCCTGGTGCCGCTGCAGCTCGTCACCACCGACAGCGCCCCTGCGGCCTCCACCCAGGTGATCGTCGGCTCGAACCTGCCGGCCAATGCCACCGTGCCGGTGGCGGCCCCCTTCGACCCGAACGACACCAATACCTTCAACCACTCGACCTCGATCACGCTCTACGACTCGCTCGGCGTGGCCCATGTGCAGACCCTGTACTACGTGAAGACGCCGAATGCCAACGAGTGGGAGCTGTACAACTACATCGACGGCACGGCCGTGGGCGGCCCCATCACCCTGCAGTACGACGCCCAGGGCGCGCTGGTGACGCCGGCCACCGGCTTCGCCACCCTGCCGGCCTACACCCCGACCACCGGTGCCGCGCCGATCACCCTCACCCTGGACCTGCGCAACTCCACCCAGTACGGCGAGCGCTTCGCCATCAACGACCTGCGCCAGGACGGCTACACCACCGGGCGCCTGATCGGCATCGAGGTCTCGCAGCAGGGCGTGATCTTCGCCCGCTACACCAATGGCGTGGCCGACCCGCTGGGCCAGATCGCGCTGTCGATCTTCCCCAACCAGCAGGGCCTGCAGAACCTCGGCGACAACGTCTGGTCGGAGACCTTCGACTCCGGCGGTCCGCGCCGCGGCCCGGCCGGCACCTCGGATTTCGGCCTGGTGCAGAGCGGGGCGCTGGAGAGCTCGAACGTCGAGCTCACCGAGCAGCTGGTGAACATGATCGTCGCGCAGCGCAACTTCCAGGCCAACGCGCAGATGATCCAGACCACCGACCGCATCACCCAGACCATCATCAACCTGCGTTGATGAGGGCACGGGCACGCTGAGCGGGGAGCAGGACGATGGACAGGGCCCTCTACGTGGCGATGAGCGGCGCGCAGGCCAACCTGCGCGCCCAGGCCGCCGTCTCGCACAACCTGGCGAATGCCAGCACCACCGGCTTCAAGGCCCTGCTGCACGCCACCGAGGCCTTCCCGGTGGCCGGCGGCGAGCTGCGCTCGCGGGTCTATTCGATGGGCGACGTGGGTGGCTTCGACGCCCGCCAGGGCAGCCTGCAGACCACCGGCAACCCGCTCGACTTCGCGCTCAACGGTGCCGACCTGTGGATGGCGGTGGCCGACCGCGAGGGCCAGCCCGCCTACACCCGCGCCACCGACCTCAAGCTCGATGCCACCGGCCGCCTCACCAATGGCCGCGGCCAGCCGGTGCTGGACGATGCCGGCCAGCCGATCGCCCTGCCGCCCTTCCAGAGCCTCTCGGTGGGCGGCGACGGCACGGTGGCCATCGTGCCGCTCGGCGATGCCGGCGGCGTGGTGCAGAACGTGGCCCGCATCGGCGTGGTGCGTGCCGACCCGGCCAGTCTGTCGCGCGGCGAGGACGGCCTGTTCCGCCCCGCCGGGGACGCCGCCGAGGCCCCCCAGCCGGCCGCCGGCCAGGTGCTGATGAGCGGCATGCTGGAGGGCAGCAATGTCAATGCCACCGAACAGCTGGTGGCGATGATCAGCCTCGCCCGCCAGTTCGAGATGAACCTCAAGGTGATCCGCAGCGGCGAGGAAAACGCCCGCGCCGCGGCCACCCTGCTGCGCGCGCGCTGACGCCGCCGGAACCCCCACGGGAGACCCCGCCATGAACCCCGCCCTCTGGATCGCCAAGACCGGCCTCGACGCGCAGCAGACGCGCATGTCGGTGGTGGCGCACAACCTCGCCAACGTCAACACCACCGGCTTCAAGCGCGACCGCGCCAGCTTCGAGGACCTGCTCTACCAGCAGGTGCGCGCCCCCGGCGGCGCCAGCTCGCAGCAGACCAACCTGCCCTCCGGCCTGCAGCTCGGCACCGGCGTGCGGGTGGTGAGCACGGCCAAGAGCCATATCCAGGGCAATGTGCTGCAGACCGGCAATGCGCTGGACGTGGCGATCAACGGCCGCGGCTTCTTCCAGGTGCTGCTGCCCGACGGCACCGAGGCCTATACCCGCGACGGCAGCTTCCAGATCAATGCCCAGGGCGAGCTGGTGACCAACTCCGGCTACCAGGTGCAGCCCGGCATCCAGATCCCGGAAGGCGCGCAGGCCATCTCGATCGGCGCCGACGGCACGGTGACGGTGCAGATCGCCGGCCAGGCCGCGCCGCAGGAAGTGGGGCAGATCACCCTCACCGACTTCGTGAACCCGGCCGGCCTGTTCGCCAAGGGCGAGAACCTCTATCTCGAGAGCGGCGCCTCCGGCCCGGCCCAGGCCGGCACCCCGGGGCAGGCGGGCCTCGGCCTTCTGCAGCAGGGCGCCCTGGAGAGCTCGAACGTCAATACCGTGGAAGAGCTGGTAGCGATGATCGAGACGCAGCGCGCCTACGAGATCAACGCCAAGGCCATCAGCACCACCGACCAGATGCTGGCCTATCTCAACAACAAGCTCTGAGGCCCGCCATGAAACGCCTGCTGCCCGCCCTCGTCTTCCCCCTGCTCGCTGCCTGCGGCCATGGCGCGATGATCCGCGGCGACGTCCAGCCGCTCGCCCCCGTGGCCGTGATGCAGGTGCCGGTGCAGCCAGTGGCGGCACCCACCGCCGGCGCCATCTACCGCGAGGGCCCGGGCCTGCGCCTGTTCACCGACCGCAAGGCCCGGGAGGTGGGCGACATCGTCACCGTCACCCTCACCGAGCGCACCCAGGCCAGTACCCGCGCCAACACCAAGATCGCCAAGGAGAGCACCACCGGCATGTCCGGCCAGCTGTTCGGCGCTCCGGTGACCCTGGGCGGCCGCGACCTGCTGAACAACTCGCTGTCCACCAGCCGCGACTTCGCCGGCGACGGCAACTCGACGCAGAGCAACCAGATCACCGGCACGCTCACCGCCCAGGTGGTGCAGAAGCTGCCGAACGGCAACCTGGTCATCCAGGGCAGCAAGGAGCTCACGCTGAACCAGGGCAACGAGCTGATCCAGGTGCAGGGCATCATCCGCCCCTCCGACATCGGCCCGGACAACACCATTCCCAGCACCCGGGTGGCCGATGCCCGGATCGTCTATGGCGGCCGCGGCCCGATGGCCCGCAGCAATGCCATGGGCTGGCTCGACCGCTTCTTCAACGGCGCCTGGTTCCCGAACTGAAGGCGCGCTGGCACGCGGCTTGCAAGTTCCGGCCCGAGCGGCCGATACCGCTGGAGATGCCCATGCCCGCCCTGCCTGCCCCCGTCGTTCCGTTCCCGGCCGCTGCCGCGGCCCTTCCCGCCGCCCTGGCGCGGCGGCTGGCCCTGGGCCTCGCCCTCGGGGCCGCCCTGCTCGCCGGGCCGGCGGTCGCGGTGGAGCGGATCAAGGATCTGGCCCAGGTGGAGGGCGTGCGCGGCAACCCGCTGGTGGGCTATGGCCTGGTGGTCGGTCTCGACGGCACCGGCGACCGCACCAGCCAGTCGCCCTTCACCACCCAGAGCCTGAAGAACCTGCTCGACGAGCTCGGCGTCACCGTGCCGCCGAACGTCAACCCGCAGCTCAAGAACGTGGCGGCGGTGGCCATCCATGCCGAGCTGCCGCCGTTTGCCCGCCCCGGCCAGACCATCGACGTCACCGTCTCCTCGATCTCCAATGCCGTCAGCCTGCGCGGCGGGGCCCTGCTGATGGCGCCGCTCAAGGGCGCCGATGGCCAGGTCTATGCCATCGCCCAGGGCAACCTGGTGGTGGGCGGCTTCGGCGCCGCCGGCGCCGACGGCTCCAAGGTCTCGGTGAACGTGCCGAGTTCCGGGCGCATCCCCAATGGCGCCATCGTCGAGCGTGCCCTGCCCGATGCCCTCGCCCAGGCCGGGCAGGGCGGACGCATCACCCTGAGCCTGCGCCGCCCCGATTTCACCACCGCCACCCGCATGGTCGAGGCGCTCAACCGCGCCTTCGGCGAGGACGCCGCCACGGCGCTGGACGCCGGTACCGTGCAGGTGCAGGCGCCGCTCGACCCCGGCGCCCGCGTGGCCTTCCTCGCCCGTGTCGAGAACCTCACCCTGGAGCCGGGCGAGGCCCTGGCCAAGGTGGTGGTGAACGCCCGCACCGGCACCGTGGTGATCGGCCGCAACGTGCAGGTGCTGCCGGCCGCCGTGGCGCATGGCTCGCTCACCGTCACCATCACCGAGGCGGTGAACGTGAGCCAGCCGGCCCCCTTCAGCCAGGGCCAGACCGTGGTGGCGCCGGAATCCACCGTCGAGGCCTCGGCCGACGGCTCGCGCATGTTCCTGTTCAAGGGCGGCACCTCGCTCGACCAGATCGTGCGCGCGGTGAACGAGGTCGGCGCCGCGCCAGGCGATCTCATCGCCATCCTCGAGGCCCTGAAGCAGGTCGGCGCCCTGCGCGCCGAGCTCGAGATCATCTGAAGACTGCCGCCATGCGCGTCGATGCCGCCTTCCCGCTCTCGCCGCCCGCCCCGGGCGATGCCGCGCGCATCGACCGGGTCGCGCGCGACATGGAAGGCCTGTTCGCGCAGATGATGATCCGGCAGATGCGCGAGGCCATGCCCGCCGACAGCCTGTTTCCCGGGGCGGCCGGGCAGTTCCGCAGCCTGCACGACGAGCAGCTGGCCAAGACCCTGACCCAGGGGCGCGGCCTCGGCCTGGCGCCGATGATCGCCCGCCAGCTCGCGCAGCAGGCCAGCGCTGCGGAGGCCGCCCCGGCGGGCGCGCACGGCCCGCTGCCGCTCTCGCCGGCGAACCGCGCCCTGCGTCTGCTGCCGCTCGAGGGCTATGCCCGGCCGCTGCCGGCAATCCGCCCGGAAGTGCCGCCGCCCGCCGAGGCCCTTGCCGCCCGCCCGGCCAATGCCACCGCGCGGGCCAACTGGATCCCGGCCGAGGCCGTGCCGCGCCTGCAACCTGCGGTGCGCCACGAGCCGACCGCCGCCAAGGCCGCGCCGGCCGAGGGTGTGGCCGCGAACCCGCGTGTCGAGGCCTTCGTGCGCGAGGTCTGGCCGCATGCCCAGCGCGTGGCGCGCGAGCTCGGCGTCGATCCGCGGGCCATCGTCGCCCAAGCCGCGCTCGAGACCGGCTGGGGCCGCAGCACGCTCTCCGGCGCCGGCGGCAAGGGCCACAACTACTTCGGCATCAAGGCCACCGGCGGCTGGCGCGGCGAGCGCATCGAGGCCAACACCCTCGAGTACGGCGAGGGCGGCTTCCGCAGCGAGCGTGCTGCCTTCCGCGCCTATGGCGGCGCTGCGCAGAGCTTCGCCGACTACGCCGCCCTGCTGAAGCGCAGCCCGCGGTATGCCGGGGCCCTGGGCCGGGGCAGCGACATCCGCGGCTTTGCCGAGGCCCTGCAGCGCGGCGGCTATGCCACCGACCCGGCCTATGCCCGCAAGATCGAGGCCATCGCCACCGGGCCCACGCTCGAGCGCGCGCTGGCGCGGCTCGACATCGACGACGCCCGCGGCCCGGCCCTGCGCAACACCCTGTTCGCCGGCGCCGGCATCGGAGGTCTTTGATGAGCAACGTGCTCGGCAATGGCACCAGCGCC
This sequence comes from Silanimonas lenta DSM 16282, assembly GCF_000429065.1. GTDB lineage: Bacteria > Pseudomonadota > Gammaproteobacteria > Xanthomonadales > Xanthomonadaceae > Silanimonas > Silanimonas lenta. Next base: position 369,660 of record NZ_KE386844.1, read on the forward strand.
CTCTTGTCCTTCCAGCGCGCCCTGGCCACCACCAGCCACAACATCGCCAATGCCACGGTCGAGGGCTACACCCGGCAGCGGGTGGAACTCGCCAACCGGTCGGGCGGCGGCTTCGGGCCGCTCTACGTCGGGGCCGGTGTGCGCGTGGCCGGGGTCACCCGGCTCGCCGACCAGCTGGTCACCAACCGCCTGCTCGACAGCGCCGGCGAGCTCGGGCGGCTGGAACGCCTGAACGGCTATGCCAACCGCATCGACCAGCTGTTCACCGACGGAACCACCGGCCTTGCCCGCCCCTGGTCGGCGTTCTGGGACGCCGCCCAGGGCGTGGCCGCCGAGCCCGCCTCGCAGGCCGCGCGCACCGAGCTGCTCGGCCGCGCCGAGGCCCTGGTGGCGCGCTTCGCCCTGCTGCAGCGGGGCCTGGAGCAGATCGATGGCGAGATCAATGCCGCCCTCACCGGCGGGGCCGCCGAGGTCAACCGCCTCGCCGCCGAGGTCGCCCGGCTCAATGTCGAGCTCACCCGCAACGGCCCGGGCAATGCCTCGCCCGACCTGCTCGACCAGCGCGACCGCCTGATCCGGCAGATCGCCACCCTCACCGGGGTGAGCACCGTGCCGCAGGACGATGGCGCGCTCAATGTCTTCACCGCCGGCGGCCAGCCGCTGGTGGTGGGGGCCTCGGTCTCGCGCCTCGTCGCCGCGGTGGACGATTTCCGTCCCGACCGGGTGGTGCTCTCGCTGGAAACCAGCACCGGCACCGTACGCCTCGGCCCGGGCAGCGTTTCCGGCTCGCTGGGCGGGGCGCTCGCCGCCCGCGCGAGCCTGGTGGACACCGGCCGCGCCGAGCTGGGCCGCATCGCCACCGCCCTCGCCGGCGTGGTGAATGCCACCAGTGCCGCCGGCCTCGACCTCAACGGCAACGTCGGCACCGATTTCTTCAGCCTGCCGGCGCCGGTGCCGCTCGCCAACCGCAACAACACCGGCAGCGCCAGCCTCGCGGTCACGGTCGCCGATCTCGGCGCCCTCGACGGCGTACCCCTGGAGTTCCAGTTCGATGGCGTGACCTGGAGCGCCCGCCGCGCCGATACCGGGCAGCCGGTGCCGCTCACCGGCACCGGTACGGTGGCCGACCCGCTGGTGGTGAACGGCATCGAAGTGGTGGTGTCCGGCACCCCGGCGGCCAACGACCGTTTCCTCGTCGAGCCCACCAGCACGGCCGCCCGCAACCTCGGGGTGGCGATCAACGATCCCAACCGCATCGCCGCCGCCAGCCGCATCCGCCCGGAGGCCAGCCTCGCCAACCTCGGCGATGGCCGGGTGGTATCGCTCAGTGTGCTCGACCCTGCCGACCCGGCGCTGGCCACGCCGGCCACGATCCAGTTCCTCACCCCCACCACCTTCAGCCTCAATGGCGGCCCACCCCAGACCTACACCCCGGGCGCGGCCATCAGCGCCAATGGCTGGTCCCTGGTGCTCGATGGCGCGCCGCGGGCCGGCGACGTGTTCACCGTCGGGCCGAACACCGCCGGCTCCAGCGACAACACCAACATGCGGGTCTGGGCCGACCTCGACGACCGCCGCATCCTCGGCGGCGGCGCCAACTCGCTCAACGACACGCTCGGCGCCCAGACCACCCGCATCGGCTCGGCGGCGCGGGAGACGAACTTCTCGCTCGACAGCCAGAAGGCCATCGACCTTGCCCTGGTGCAGCAGCGCGACCAGCTCTCGGGCGTCAACCTCGACGAAGAGGCGGCCAACCTGCTGCGCTTCCAGCAGGCCTACCAGGCCGCGGCCCAGGTGATCTCGATCGCCGACAACCTGTTCCAGACCTTCCTCGCGGCCGTGCGGCGCTGATCCGGGAGACCCGCCATGAGCTTCAACCGCATCGCCAGCAACACGCTCTACGAGACCAACATCGCCCAGCTGCTGCGGCGCCAGGTGGAGCTGATCGCCACCCAGAACCAGATCGCCAGCGGCCGCCGGGTGAACACCGCCGCCGACGATCCCCTGGCCGCCGGGGCCGCCGTGGCCATCGACCGCTCGCTGGCCGAGTTCGCCCGCTTCGAGCTCAATGCCAACGTGCTGGCCAACCGCCTCAACCTGCAGGAGAGCAATCTGGCCCAGGCCGGCGACCTTCTACAGCGCATCCGCGAGCTCACCATCCAGGCCGCGAATGCACCGCTCTCGGCCAGCGACCGCGCCTCCGTCGCCCGCGAGATCCGCCAGCTGCGCGACAGCCTGCTCGGCATCGCCAACAGCACCGATGCCGCCGGCCGCTACCTGTTCGGCGGCACCCAGGACGACCGGCCGCCTTTCGTCGACAGCCCGGGCGGCGTCACCTACGTGGGCGACCAGGTGCAGCGCCGCGTCGACGTGGCCCCGGCCCTGGCGCTCGCCGATGCCGAGCCCGGCAGCGAGGTGTGGATGCGCATCCCCACCGGCGACGGCCGGGTGCGGGTGGCCGCCGATCCCGCCAACACCGGTACCGGCCTGCTCGGCACCTTCGGCGTGGTCGATGCCGCGCTCTGGGCCGCCGGTGGCAATGCCGGTTACCGCGTGTTCTTCACCTCGCCCACCACCTACGAAATCCAGGACGCCGGCGGCGCGCCGCTGGTGCCGCCGCAGACCGGCACCTACACCCCCGGCGCCACGCTCAGCTTCGAGGGCCTGCAGCTGCGGCTGCAGGGCGAGCCGGCCGCCGGCGACGTCTTCACCATCGACCCTGCCAACCGCCAGGACCTGTTCGCCACCCTGGACGCCCTGGTGGCCGCCCTGGAGGCCCCGGCCACTACCCCGGTGGAGCGCACCCGGCAGCAGAACGCCATCTTCGTGGCCCTGGCCAACATCAGCACCGCCCAGGACCATTTCGTCGACAAGCGCGCCGCCGGCGGGGCCAGGCTCTCCGGCCTGGACGAGGCCGCCGCCCTGCGCGAGGCCACCAACGTCACCCTGAAGACCACCCTGGCCGACCTGCGCGACGTGAACATCGCCGAGGCCGCCAGCCGTCTGGCCCAGCAGAGCACCGCCCTGGACGCCGCCCAGCTCAGCTTCCAGCGCGTCGCCAGCCTGTCGCTGTTCAATTACTTGCGCTGATTCACAAACTCGTGGCTCCGGGGCCTAAAGCTCCGGCCGGCGTCGCCGTTATCTAGGTCAGCAGCGGGAAGCCCAGGGCCTCGGCCCCCACCGCGGCCCCGGACGGTTCAGTGCTGTCCCGGAAACCCATCGACCCGGAGCGCAAGCCATGAGCATCATCAATACCAACGTGATTTCGCTGAACGCGCAGCGGAACCTGTCGACGAACAGCGCCTCGCTGGCGACGACGATCCAGCGCCTGTCCTCGGGCCTGCGCATCAACAGCGCCCGTGACGACGCCGCCGGCCTCGCCATTTCGGAGCGCTTCAGCACCCAGATCCGCGGCCTCAACGTGGCGGCCCGGAATGCCAACGACGGCATTTCGCTGGCGCAGACGGCGGAAGGCGCGCTGGGCGAGATCGGCTCGAACCTGCAGCGCATCCG
>NZ_KE386844.1:374933-375953 GCF_000429065.1 Silanimonas lenta DSM 16282
TCGGCCTCGCGCAGCCGCATCCGCGACGCGGACTATGCCCGTGAGACGGCCGAGCTGACCCGCACGCAGATCCTGCAGCAGGCGGGTACGGCCATGCTGGCCCAGGCTAACCAGATCCCGCAGAACGTGCTGGCCCTGCTCCGTTAAGCGGCCAGGCCAGTCTGGCGGTAATGCTCGGGCCGGGGGAAACCCCGGCCCGATGCGTTTCGGGGGTGCGGGGGAGCGGCGGCCGTGGCACGGGGCTTGCAGCACGGGGGCAGGCCCGCCGGATCGCCGGCGGGCCGGCGGATGCCTTGCCGGGTCCGCGCGTTCCGTGGGGCAGGCCCCGCGGGGCCTCTCCCAACCCTTGAGGATCCAACGGTCATGGCCATCATCAATACCAATACGATTTCGCTGAATGCCCAGCGCAATCTGCAGACCAACAGCGCTTCCTTGGCGACCACCATCCAGCGCCTGTCCTCGGGCCTGCGCATCAACAGCGCCCGCGACGATGCCGCCGGCCTCGCCATCTCGGAGCGTTTCACCACCCAGATCCGTGGTCTCAACCAGGCCGCCCGCAACGCCAACGACGGCATCTCGCTCGCCCAGGTGGCCGAAGGGGCCTTGGGTGAGCTGGGGTCCAACCTGCAGCGCATCCGCGAGCTGGCGGTGCAGAGCTCGAACGCGACGAACTCGGCTTCGGACCGGGCGGCGCTGAACTCGGAAGTGCAGCAGCTGATCAGCGAGATCCAGCGCGTGGCCACGCAGACCGAGTTCAATGGCACCAAGCTGCTGGACGGCAGCTTCACCGGCCAGGCTTTCCAGGTGGGGGCGAATGCCGGCCAGCTGATTTCAGTGACGGCGATCACCAATGCCCAGACCAACGCGCTTGGCAATTCCAACTTCGCCAACGATGTGGTTGGCGCCGCCGCGACCCCAGGCGCGATCTCCGGTCTGACCATCAACGGTGTGGCCATTGCCGATGTGCCCGCCCAGGCCACGGCCGCCCTCCAGGCCCGGGCGCTCGCCAATGCCATCAAC
>NZ_KE386844.1:376108-500929 GCF_000429065.1 Silanimonas lenta DSM 16282
GTGAACATCTCCACCTTCCTGGGGGCGCAGCGGGCGATCTCGATCGTCGATCTCGCCCTCACCAGCGTGAACTCGGCGCGGGCCGAGATGGGCGCGATCCAGAACCGCTTCCAGTCGGTGATCTCCAACCTGACCACGAGCTCGGAGAACCTTTCGGCCTCGCGCAGCCGCATCCGCGACGCCGACTATGCCCGTGAGACGGCCGAGCTGACCCGCACGCAGATCCTGCAGCAGGCGGGTACGGCCATGCTGGCCCAGGCCAACCAGATCCCGCAGAACGTGCTCACCCTCCTCCGCGGCTGAACGCAGGCGGCACTGGCGGCGGCAGCCGGCGCGGCGTACCTTCAGATCCGCCGGCTGCTGCCGTTATTCCTGCCGACGGAGGAGGTTTTCCATGGCATCCCTTTCCAGTCCCGGCATTGGCTCAGGCCTGAACGTGAGCCAGTTGGTGGCCCAGCTGGTGGCCGCCGAGCGCGCCCCCTCGGAGCGCCGGATCGCCCGCCAGGAAGCCGACGCCCGGGCCGATCTGTCGGCCTTCACCCAGGTGCGGAGCGTACTCTCGACCCTCCAGGGCGCCGCGGATGCCCTCGCCGGGGCGGGTGGCGCCGGGCGCCGCGCGGTCGTGCAGCAGGGCGCGGGCTTCACCGCCAGCGCCAGTGCCTCGGCAGCCCTCGGCCGTTACGCCGTCGAAGTCGTCTCCCTCGCGGCGGCGCAAAAGCAACAGAGTGCCGCTGTTTCCGCGACGGCCGATCTCGGCACGGGAACGCTCACCTTCACCGTCGATGGCGATTCCTACGAGGTGGTGCTTGGTCCCACCACCACCATCGCCCAGCTCCGCGATGCCATCAACACGGCCACCGCAGGTCGCGGGCTTTCCGCCACCGTGGTGCGTGGTGATGCCGGTGACGTGCTGGTCCTCAATTCGGCAGTCTCCGGCAGTGCCGGTGGCATCAGCGTGGCGGCAAGTGGAAGCATCGCCAGCTTCGCCTCGTCTTTTTCCGTTACCACGGCAGCGGCGGATGCGGTGGTGCGTGTCGATGGCGTGACCCGCACTTCCTCGTCCAATCAGCTCTCCGACCTCATTTCCGGGGTGACGCTGGAACTGACCAAGGCCGAGCCTGGTTCACCCTTCTTCCTTGATGTCACTGCGGATTCGACGGCGCTGCGCAGCTCGGTGCAGGCCTTCATCGGTGCCTACAACGCGGCCCTTTCGGTGCTGCGCAATGTCAGCGCCTTCAATCCCGAGACCCGGGTAGCCGCTCCCCTCGCCGGGGATGCCGCCATCCGCGGCATCCAGCAGTCGTTGCGTGGTGCTCTCGGTGATGCCGCGGCAGAACTCGGTGCGCTTGGCATTCGCAGCAGCAAGGACGGCAGCCTGAGTCTGGACGCAGCCAAGTTCGATGAGGCGCTTGCCGCCGATCCCTCTGCGGTCCGTCGCCTGTTCGACAAGACCGCGCCGCAGTCCCTGGGGGCGCGCCTTGCGGAGCGCCTCGGGGGAGCGGTGGCGCCGGGCGCCGGGCTCCTCGAGGGCCGGACCAGGGCCCTGAACGACCGGCTCAAGGCCCTGCAGGCCGACCGCGACCGCCTGGACGTGCGCATCCAGCGGATCGAGGAGGGCTATCGCCGGCAGTTCACCGCGCTCGATGGCCTGGTCGCGCAGCTGCAGTCCACCTCCACCTTTCTCGCGCAGGAGCTGGCCCGCCTGCCCGGTGCGTCCTCACGATGATGAATACCCGAAATCCTGCTGCCACCTACCGCTCGACGGCCGTCGAGACCAAAGTCCACGAGGCCGACCCGCACCGCCTCATCGAGCTCATGTTCGAAGGCGCCATTCAGCGCCTTCGGGCCGCCGAGGGGGGAATCGCCACCGGCGATCTCGCACGCAAGGCAAAGGCGGCGGCGGAGGCCGGTGCGATCATCGATTCGCTCTCTGGCTGCCTCGATTTCCAGCAGGGCGGCGAGATCGCCGAGCGGCTTGCGGCCCTCTATGACTACGCCTCGCGGCGGGTTGCCGCCGCCAATGCCGCGGACGATGCCGCCGGGTTTGCCGAGGTGGCCTCCCTGCTCGACGAGATCCATTCGGCATGGAAGGCGATCCGCCCGGCCTGAGTGCGGAGACGGGGGCATTCGCTTCGGCGATGGCCCTGCTCCGGGCTGCGGAGGAGGCCATTGGCCGTCTCGATCTTGCCTCGGCGGGCGAGTGTCTGCGCCGTTACGACGCCCTGCTTCGCTCGGCGCTGTCCCGGGTTCCGGCGGGGCTCTCCCGTTCGGAGGCCGAAGTGCTCCATCATTCCCAGACCACCCTGCTGGGCCGGTTGATGGAAGTGCAGCGGCGGGTGGAGCTCGAATCCAGTGTGGCGCGAAAGAGCGGGCAGGCCGCCCGCGCCTACCTCGGCAATGTCGATGGCTGAGCAGGGGGCCGTGCTGGCGCTGTTCGAAGGGCATGTTCATGCCGATGGCGAATGGCGTCTGGCTCTGAGCCCCGAGCCGCCGGATCCGGCGGCACTGGAGTTTGCCGAGCAGGCCCTGAGGGCCATCGCCATGGTCGAGGATCTGAAGCCGGATGCCATGGGTCTGGCGGCCGATCCGGCCCTGCGCCGCCTGGAGGCCAAGCTCGATCTCGCCCTCCTGCTGCTCACGCGCGCCGTTCTGCCCTCGGGTCCCGGCCAGCGTCGTCGGGCCCGGATCGGGGTTTCGGGGCTCTGGATCGAGGGGATTCCCGCCATGGCGGAGGCCGCGGCTCTGCACTGGCAGCCCTCGGAGGTGCTGCCGCTGGTAGTGCATCTGCCAGTCCGGTTCCTCGGACCGGAGGCCGGGGGAGGCTGCTGGGCTTTTCGGGGCCTGGCGCCGGGCCTTTCGGAGGCCCTCGAGCGACAGGTCTTCCGGCTGCACCGGCGGTCCCGGGCCTCGGGGCGGGAGTCCTGAGACGCCGGCCTTCCGTCGCCCCAGGCTGGCACGGCTCTTGCATCCCGCTTCGGCACCCCGAAAGGACGTGCCGCCATGAAGACCCGCCTCGCCGCCACCCAGACCCAGTCGCAGACCCTCAATGCCCAGGTGCTGCAGTCGATCCGCCTGCTCGGACTGACCGGGCTGGAGCTGGAGCAGGAACTGGCCGAGGCCCTGGCCCAGAACCCGATGCTGGAGCGCGAGGAAGACGAGCCTGCGGCAGGGGCGCCGGAGCCCGCGCCGCAGGACCGTGCCGCGCAGGAGGCGGCAGCCTTCGACGAGCTGCCCGAGTTCCCCCTGCATGCCAGCGCCGGCCGCGGCTTCGATCCCGACGAGGCCGAGGACCGCATGGCGCGGATCGCCGCCCCGCTCAGCAATGACCCGGCCCTGCGGGTGCTCGAGGGCCTGGCCATGGAGCTAAAGCCTCAGGACCTCGCCATCGCCGCCGCCTGGCTCGAGCGCACGGCCGATTCCGGCTACCTTGTGGGGGATCGCGAGGCCCTGGATGCCGAGATCAGCGCCGCCTTTGCCCTGCGTCCGGGCCGTGCCGAGGCCATCCGCCAGCGCCTGCTGCACGGCAGCCCGGCCGGGCTTGCCGCCATCGACCTGCGCGAATGCCTGATGGCGCAGCTGCACGACCTGCCGGCCGGCGAGCCCGGCGTGGCGCTGGCCCGCGACATGATCGACCGCAGCCTCGGGCTGCTCGCCGAACGCGACTGGCCGGCCCTCTCGCAGCGCCACGATGCCCCGCTGGAGGCCCTGCGCGCCGCGGCGCGGCTGATCCAGTCGCTCAACCCCCGGCCTGGCGAACCCCTGCTCGCCGAGGAACCGGTGCACGTGCTGCCCGACGTGGTGGCCTGGAAGGCCGACGGCCGCTGGCAGGTGGCGCTGAACCCGCAGGCCGCCCCGCGGGTGCGGGTGGCGAGCGAGTACGAAAGCGCGCTGGCCGAGGCCGGCGACCATCCGAGCGTGCAGCACCTGAAGGCCCTGATGAACGAGGCGCGCTGGCTGGCCCGCGGCATCGCCCAGCGCCACGACACCCTACTCAAGGTGGCGCGCGCCGTGGTGGCGCGCCAGCAGGCCTTCCTCGAACGCGGCGAGGAGGCCATGCTGCCGCTCACCCTCAAGGACATCGCCGCGGAGGTGGGCGTGCACGAGAGCACCGTCTCGCGCATCACCAGCGGCAAGTACCTGCAGACCCCGCGCGGCCTGTTCGAGCTGAAGCGCTTCTTCGGCGTGAAGCTGGAGGGCAGTGCCATCGCCGGGGTGGCGGTGAAGGCCCTGGTGAAGAAGCTGATCGGGGCCGAGCGCCCGGAGGCGCCGCTCTCCGACGAGGTGCTGGTGGCCCTGCTGGCCCGCCGCGGCGTGCAGGTGGCCCGGCGCACCGTCGCCAAGTATCGTGAGCAGCTGAACCTCCCGCCGGCGCGGCAGCGGGGCCAGGCGGCCCGCGCGGCCTGAGCCGGCTCCGCCCCACCAGAGTCCGTCCATGCGTCCTGTCCGCCTGCTGCTCGTCGACGATCACGAGGCCTTCCTCAAGGCCGCCGAGCGCCATCTGCGGCGCATCGGCCACGTCGAGCTGGTGGGCCGTGGCCACGACGGCCTCGAGGCCGTGTCCCTGGCCGATGCCCTGAAGCCGGACGTGGTGGTGCTCGACCTCGCCATGCCGGGGATGGGCGGCCTGCAGGCCACCCGCCTGATCAAGGCCCAGGACGAGCCGCCCTTCGTCGTGGTGGCCTCGCACTTCGACGATGCGGAGCACCGCGAGCATGCCCGGCGGGCCGGGGCCGATGCCTTCATCAGCAAGCTCAACTACATCGCCGAGCTGCTGCCCTTGCTGGACGAACGGGCGCGGCAGGCCCGGGGCGGCGCATGAGCGAGTCGCGCATCCTCGTCGTCGAATCGGACGACGCCCGCGCCGAGCGCCTGGTGGCGCTGCTCGATTTCCTCGATTTCACGCCGAAGCGGGTGGGCGCCGTCGACGAGCTGGACCTCGCCCGTGCCAGGCCGCGCGACTGGCTGGCGATCGTGGTCGGCGGGGTGGAGGACCTCGGCGACTTCCGCCGCTTCGGCGCCTGGCTCTCGCGCTTCCCGCTGCATCCGCCGCTGCTGGTGCTGCCGGCCCTGCATGGCCTGGCCGGCGAGCTCGGCGTGCACCCGGAGCAGGTCTGGCCGCTCGACTGGCCACTGCGCCACCCGCAGCTCGAGGGCCATCTGCGCCGCGCCAGCCTGCAGGCCATCCGCGGCGACGGTTCCGGCAGCGCCCAGGCCGGGCCGGAAGGCGCCAGCGAGGCCGTGCGGCGCCTGCGGCGGATGATCGAGCAGGTGGCGCCCTTCGACACCACGGTGCTGATCCTCGGCGAGAGCGGTACCGGCAAGGAGGTGGCGGCCCGCGCCCTGCATGCCGCCTCGGCGCGTTCCAAGGGGCCCTTCGTGGCGCTCAACTGCGGCGCGGTGCCGGGCGAGCTCCTGGAGAGCGAGCTGTTCGGCCACGAGAAGGGGGCCTTCACCGGCGCGCTCACTGCCCGCAAGGGCCGCTTCGAGATGGCCGAGGGCGGCACCCTGCTGCTCGACGAGATCGGCGACATGCCGCTGCCGATGCAGGTGAAACTGCTGCGCGTGCTGCAGGAGCGCTGCTTCGAGCGCGTGGGCGGCACCCAGACCATCCGCTGCAATGTGCGGGTGGTGGCCGCCACCCACCGCAACCTCGAGGAGCAGATCGCCCGCGGCGGCTTCCGCGAGGATCTCTACTACCGGCTCAACGTCTTTCCGATCGAGATGCCGGCCCTGCGCGAGCGCATCGAGGACCTGCCGGCCCTGGTCGAGTCGATCGCCTCCCGCCTCGCCAGCGATGGCCGTGGCGAGGTGCGCTTCGCCGCCGATGCCCTGGCGGCCCTGGCGGCCTATCCCTGGCCCGGCAACGTGCGCGAGCTGCACAACCTGGTGGAGCGCCTCGCCGTGCTGCATCCCGGGGCCACGGTGCGGGCCGCCGACCTGCCGCAGCGCTACCGCGTGGCCTGGGAGGCCGGCGCGGCGGGGCCGGGCGCCAGCCCGGCGCCGGCTGCGGCAGGGACGCCGGCCCCGGCGCCCGTGGCGGCCCCGCCGGCGCTGGACGAGGCCGCGGAGCGGGCCGCCGAGCGCGCGGCGCTGTTCGGCGCGCCGGCCCTGCCGGCGCTCGACGAGCTGCCCGAGGAGGGCCTCGATCTCAAGGAACACATCGCCGCCATCGAGGAGAAGCTGCTGCGCCAGGCGCTGGAGCGGGCCGGCGGCGTGGTGGCGCATGCCGCCACCCTGCTGCGGCTGCGCCGCACCACCCTGGTCGAGAAGCTGCGCAAGTACGGCATCGAGCGCGAGGCCGGCGAGGCCTGACGGCGCCCGGCGGGGCGGATTTCAGCCCTTGGGCTTGCGCAGCACCAGTAGCACCACGCCCACGCCGATGCCGGCGAAGGCGGCCCATTTCGGCACGGCCACGTTCTCCTTCTCCTTCACCGCCAGCTCGATCGGCCCGAGCTTCACGTCCTTGCTGTCCTTGGTGTAGCTGAAGCCGCCTTCGGCCAGGGCCCAGGTGCTGGCGATGATGAGGAGCACGGCGATGATGCGCAGGGCGAGCATGGGGGCCTCGTCGGGCGATGGGGGTGGCCGCAGGATGCGCATCCCCGGCCGGTATCGCAAGCGCCGCGGCCGGCCTCAGCCCGCCCGGCCGAAGATCTGCTCTGCGCGGTTGAACAGGATCCAGCTGGTGGCGATGTACTTGTCGCCGCCCACCGGCCGGTTGCCGCGGTGGGTGTGGGTGAAGGCGGTGGGGGCGATCAGCACGCTGCCGGTCTTCGGCACCACGCGGCGGCGCTGGTAGAGGAACTCGGTCTCGCCCTCGTCGAAGTCCTCGTTGAGGTAGACCGTCCACAGCAGGGTGCGGTGCAGGGTCTCGGCATTGGCATCGCGCGGGTAGAGCTCGCAGTGCCAGTAGGGGTAGCCGCCCTCGCCGGCGGTGTAGCGCTGCAGGTTGATGCTGCCGGGGCGCAGCAGCTGCTGCACCAGGGCCACGAGGCCGGCATCGTCCATGGCCGCGAGGTCCCCGGCGCCGAGCCGGCGCGGGGCGCCGCCATCGGCCGGGCGGAATTCCAGCATCAGCGGTGCCACGAGGGCATAGGGATAAGTGCGCAGGTAGGCCAGCAGGGCCTTGAGCACCGCGCCCATCAAAGGGCCGCTGACATCGCTCCATTCCGGCCGGCTGCTGATGTCGAGATCGCGGCTTTTCTTGAGCTCGGGGTACACCCCGCCGCCCACCCGCCCCTCGACATGGGCCGAGGCGTCGAAGCGCCGGCACACCGCCGCGCACCAGTCCGGGTCGAGCAGGCCCTCGTAGACCTCGATGAAGTCCGGCATCGCCTCGCTCTCCGCCCCGGCCATGGTTCAGCCCTCGCGCATGTAGCGTTCGAACACCGCCACTTCGTTCTTCGAGCCGAGCACCACCGGCACCCGCTGGTGCAGGCCGGCAGGCTGCACCTCGAGCATGCGCTGGTGGCCGGTGCTGGCCGCGCCGCCGGCCTGCTCGACGAGGAAGGCCATCGGGTTGGCCTCGTACATCAGGCGCAGGCGGCCACCCTTGTCGCGGCACTTCGCATCCACGGGATAGAGGAAGATGCCGCCGCGGCTCATGATGCGGTGCACATCGGCCACCATGCTGGCGATCCAGCGGGTGTTGAAGTCCTTGCCGCGCGGGCCGGTCCTGCCGGCGACGAGGTCGTCGACATAGCGCTTCACCGGGGCGTCCCAGTGCCGCGCGTTGCTGGCATTGATGGCGTATTCCTGGGTGTCCTCGGGGATGCGCACGCCGCGCTGGGTGAGGATGAAGCTGCCGGTCTCGCGGTCCAGGGTGAACACATGGGTGCCGTGGCCCACGGTCAGCACCAGCACGGTGCTGGGGCCGTAGACGGTGTAGCCGGCGGCCACCTGCGCCGTGCCCGGCTGCAGGAAGTGCGCGGTCTTCGGCTCGGTCACGCCGTCCGGGCAGCGCAGCACCGAGAAGATGGTGCCGACACTCACGTTCACGTCGATGTTCGAGCTGCCGTCGAGCGGATCGAACAGCAGCAGGAAGTTGCCCTTCGGATAGACATCGGGGATCGGATGCGGCTCGTCCATCTCCTCCGAGGCGATGCCGGCGAGATGGCCGCCCCAGGCATTGGCCTCCAGCAGGATCTCGTTGGAGAGCACGTCGAGCTTCTTCTGCGCCTCGCCCTGCACGTTCGAGGCGCCGGCATCGCCGAGCACGCCGCCGAGCGCGCCCTTACTGATGGCATAGCTGATGCCCTTGCAGGCCCGCGCCACCACTTCGATCAGCAGGCGCAGTTCGGCATTGATCTGCCCGGCGCGTTCGGCCTCGATCAGGAAGCGGGTGAGCGGGGTGCGGGTGGACATCGGGCAGGCTCCGGGGCGGGGAGGGCGCATTCTAGCGGGGCCGCCCTGCACGGGCGGCGGGATGCCAGAATCGCCGCATGCTGGACGAAGCGACCATCACCGGTTACCTGAGCGCCCTGGGTCTTGGCCTGCTGATCGGCGTGGTGCGCGAGCGCCAGCGCGACCACCATGGCCATGCCCCGGCCGGCATGCGCACCCACACCCTCGCCGCACTGGGGGGCGCCGTGGCCTGGAGCCTCGGCATGCCGGTGCTGCTGGTGCTGCTGGCGGCGGTGGGCCTGCTCACCTATGGCAGCTACCGGCTCAACGATGCCTCCGACCCCGGCCAGACCGGCGAGATGGCCCTGCTGGTGACGGTGCTGCTCGGCGCCCTGGCGCTCGGCTCGCCGGGCCTCGCCGCGGCGCTGGCGGTGCTGGTGGCCATGCTGCTGCGCGCCCGCGTGGCCCTGCACCGGCTCGGCCGCGAGCTGATCAGCGAGGCCGAGATGCGCGATGGCCTGCTGCTGCTGGCCGCCGCCCTGCTGGTGCTGCCCCTGCTGCCGAACGAGGCCATCGGCCCCGGCGGGGCGCTGAACCCGCAGAAGCTGTGGCGCCTCGTGGTGCTGGTGATGGCGGTGAGCGCCCTCGGCCATGTCGCCCTGCGGGTGGTGGGGGCGGCGCGCGGCCTGGCCCTGGCCGGCTTCTTCGCCGGTTTCGTCTCTTCCACCGCCGCCATCGCCGGTTTCGGCCAGCGCCTGCGCGAGGCGCCGGGTCTGCTGCGGCCCAGCGTGGCCGCCGCCATGTTCGCCGCGCTGGCCTCCCTGCTGCTGATGTTCCCGGTGCTGGCCACGGTCTCGGCCAGCCTGCTGAAGGCCGCGATGCCGATGCTGGTGGCCTTCGCCCTGGTGCTGGCGGCCGGTGGCTCGCTCGGCCTTCGTGGCGGCCGCGGCGAGGAGCCGGCCCCCACCCAGGCCTCGCGCATGTTCCGCTTCAGCCACGCGCTCTATTTCGCCGCCTTCATGGCCGGGGTGCTGCTGCTCTCGGCCGTGCTGGGCGCCCGCTTCGGCGAGGCCGGGGCGCTCGCCACCGCCTTCTTCGCCGCCATCGCCGAAGTGCATGCCGCCGCGGCCTCGGTGGGCCAGCTGGTGGCCCAGGGCCTGCTCGAGGTGCCGCAGGGCCAGCGCGCCCTGCTCGCCGTGCTGGCGGCCAGCGTGATCGCCCGCGGCATCGTGGCCTGGGTCACCGGCGGCCCGGCCTATGGCGGGCGGGTGGCGCTGGGCCTCGCCATCGCCTGGACGGCCGCCCTGCTGGCGACCGTGGCCTGGCCCTGGCCGGGCTGATCAGGCCCGCTTGAGCACCCGCAGCACCACGATCAGCAGGACGGCGCCGAGGGTGGCCACGAGGAGGCTGCCGAGCAGGCCGCCCCAGGCGATGCCGAGCTTGCCGAACAGGTAGCCGCCGATCAGGGCGCCCAGCACGCCGACCACGATGTCGCCGACGAGGCCGAAGCCGCCGCCACGCACGATCAGGCCGGCCAGCCAGCCGGCAATCAGTCCCACGAGGATGAACCAGACGAATTCCATCGGTGCGCCTCCTTCTTCAGCGGGCCTGGGCGAAGTCCCCGGCCAGGGCTTTATACAGGGCGGCGAGCGCGGTGGCACGGGCGGTCTGGGCCTGCACCGCGGCATCCTCGAGATCGATGCGGGCCTGCTCGGCCTGCAGCAGGGTGAGCGCGTCGTCGGCCCCGGCCTCGAAGCGCAGGCGGGCGAGCCGTGAGGCCTCGCGGGCGGCGGCGGCGGCGTTTTCGAGCTCGGTGGCGGCGCGGTTGCTGGCGCGGTAGCCGGCCAGCGCGTTCTCGGTCTCCTCCAGCGCCTGCAGCACGGTTTCCCGGTACTGCGCCTCGGCGCCGGCGGCCCTGGCCTCGGCGGCCTTCACCGACTGCCGCACGCGGCCGAGGTCGAGGAAGCGCCAGGTGAGGGTGGGGCCCCATTCCCAGCGCTCCGCGCCGGACTCGCCGAGCAGGCCGAGCTGCTGGCCGGTCCAGCCGAAGGCACCGTTCAGGACGAGGCGCGGGAAGAACTGCGCCATCGCCTCGCCCACGTCGTTGCGGGCGGCGGCGAGCCGGCGTTCGGCGGCGGCGATGTCGGGCCGGCGCTTCAGCCAGTCCTCCGGCGTGCCCACGGTCTCGAGCCGCGGCAGCTCCGGGGCGCCGCGCGGTTCGCCGAGGCGGGCGCGCAGGGCCTCCACCGGCAGGGCGGTGAGCACGGCGAGGCGCTGCTCCTGCGCCACCCGCTCCGCCTCGCGCTGCGGCAGGGCGGCAGCCAGGGCATCGCGCTGGCTTTGGGCGCGCGCCGCCTCGAGGCCGTTCACCCGCCCGTGCTCGAACAGCAGGGCGATCAGGCGCGCCGCCTCGTCGGCCGCGGCGAGGTTGTCCTGCGCCAGCGCCAGGCGCCGCTGCGCGCCACGCAGGGCGAAATAGGCCTGCGCGGTCTCGGCCACCATGCGCAGACGCATGCCGGAAAGCTCCGCGGCGCTGGCCTCGGCGCGGGCGCGGCTGGCGCGGCTGGGGTTGCGCAGGCCGCCGAAGAGGTCGATCTCCCAGCTCGCGTCGAAGCCGGCGCGGTAGGTCTCGATGGTGCCGAGGCCGGGGGGCACGAAGGGATCGGCCCCGCTGGCGCGGCTGCGGCTGCCGGTGGCCCCGGCGGTGACGGTGGGGAACAGCGAGAAGGTGGCGAGCCCGGTGAGGGCGCGGGCCTCGGCCAGCCGTGCCTCGGCCTGGGCGATGCCGGTGTTGGCCTCCAGGGTGCGGGCCACGAGGAAGGACAGCGCCGGGTCGTCGAAGGCCTCCCACAGCGCGGTGCCGGGCAGGGGCGCGGCGGCGGCCGTCCCGGCCCCGGCGGGCGCCTGGTCGAAGCGCTCGGGCAGGGCCACCTCGGGCCGCACATGGCGCGGCCCCACAGTGCAGCCGGCGAGCAGCGCGGCGGCGGTGGCGAGGGCGAGGGCCTTAGGCATGGGCGGTCTCTCCGTTGGCGGCGGCGCGGCGGGCATTCCGGCGCTCCACCAGGCGGCGGATCACGACGTAGAACACCGGGGTGAAGAACAGGCCGAAGAAGGTGACGCCGAGCATGCCGAAGAACACCGTCACGCCCATCACGTGGCGCACCTCGGCGCCGGCGCCGCTGGCGAAGACCAGCGGCAGCACGCCGGCGCAGAAGGCGAAGCTGGTCATCAGGATCGGCCGCAGGCGCAGGCGGCAGGCCTCGATGGCGGCCTCGACGATGCCGCGGCCCTGGGCCTCGAGGTCACGGGCGAACTCCACGATCAGGATGGCGTTCTTGCAGGCCAGCCCCATCAGCACCACGAGGCCGATCTGGGTGAACACGTTCATGTCGATGATGGTGGGCGGGGCCGCGGTCATCGGGTTGATCCAGCCCAGCAGCATCTGGGCCATGAACCACAGGCCGTTGACCTGGTTCAGCAGCCAGATCGCGCCCAGCGCCGAGAGCAGGCACAGCGGCACGATCAGGATCACCGCCAGCGGCAGGCTCCAGCTCTCGTACAGGGCCGCCAGCACCAGGTAGACCAGCAGCACGCACAGCGGCAGCACCAGGAACTGCGCCATGCCCTGGTTCACCTGCTGGAAGGTGAGGCCGGTGAACTCCAGCGCCATGCCGCGCGGCAGCACCTGCGCCGCCGCGTCGCGGGCGATCTCGACCGCGCGGGCCGCGCTCACCGAGCTGCTGCGCGGCGCTGCCTGCAGGTCGGCGGCCGGGTGGCCGTTGTAGCGCACCACCGGGTCGGGGCCGAAGCTGGGCACCAGCTCCACCACGCTGCCGAGCGGCAGCAGCTCGCCCTGTCCGTTGCGCACCTGCAGCCGCGCCACGTCACCGATGTCGTCGCGGAACGGGGCATCGGCCTGGGCGTACACCGAGTAGGTGCGGCCGAACAGGTTGAAGTCGTTGACGTAGGCGCTGCCGAGGTAGACCTGCAGGGTGTCGAACACGTCGGTGAGGCGTACGCCGCTTTCCTTCACCTTGTCGCGGTCCACCACCGCGTCGAGCTGCGGCACGTTGGCCTGGAAGGAACTGTAGGCACTGCCCGGGCCGAAGCCGTCCTGCTGGCTGATCGCCGCGGCCAGGGCCTGGGTCTGCGCACCGAGCTCGCCGTAGCCGGCGCGGCGGCGGTCCTGCACATAGGCCTCGACGCCGGCGGCATTGCCGTAGCCGAACACCGGCGGCGGCATGAAGGCGAAGGCCAGGCCGTCCTGGATGCTGCCGAAGGCCGCCGAGAGCTCGTTGGCGATGGCGGCGGCGGGCTTGGGCAGTTCCTGCTGGGGTTCAAGACCGATGAACATCACGCCCACGTTCGGGGTGGAGACGAAATGAAAGGCGTTGAGGCCGGGGAACTGCACCACGTCGGCCACGCCTTCGGTGGCCAGCGCGATCTCGCCCATGCGCTTCATCGCCGCCTCGGTGCGCTCCAGCGAGGCGCCCGCGGGCAGCTGCACGCCGGCGAACAGGTACTGCTTGTCCTGGGTGGGGATGAAGCCGGCCGGCACCTGGGTGAAGCCGAGCACGGTCAGGCCGAGCAGCACCGCGTACAGGGCGAGCAGGCGCGGGGCGCGGGCGATGGTGCCGCCGATGCGGCCCGAGTAGCGCTCGCCGCCGCGCCTGAACACGCCGTTGAACCAGGCGAAGAAGCGGCCGAACACGCGGTCGATGAAGCGCGCCAGCGCGTCCTTCTTCGCCCCGTGCGGCTGCAGTAGCAGGGCCGCCATGGCCGGGCTCAGGGTGAGCGAGTTGAAGGCCGAGATCAGCACCGAGACGGCGATGGTGACGGCGAACTGGCGGTAGAACTGGCCGGTCACGCCGTCGATGAAGGCGATCGGCACGAACACCGCCGCCAGCACCAGCGAGATCGCCACGATCGGCCCGGAGACCTCGCTCATGGCCTTGTGCGCCGCCTCGCGCGGCGGCAGCCCTTCCTCGATGTGGCGCTCGACGTTCTCCACCACCACGATGGCGTCGTCGACCACGATGCCGATGGCCAGCACCAGGCCGAACAGGGTGAGCACGTTGATCGAGTAGCCGAGCAGGTAGAGCACGGCGAAGGTGCCGACGATCGAGACCGGCACGGCCAGCAGGGGGATGATCGAGGCGCGCCAGGTCTGCAGGAACACCACCACCACCAGCACCACCAGCAGCACCGCCTCGAGCAGGGTGGACACCACCGAGTCGATCGACTTGCGCACGAACACCGTGGGGTCGTAGGCCACTTCCCAGGCCACGCCCTCGGGGAAGGTCCTGGCCAGCTCCTCCATCTTCGCCCGCACCGCGTCGGACAGGGCGATGGAGTTGGCGCCCGGGGCCTCGAAGATCACCACCGCGGCGGCGTCCTCGTTGTTGAGCAGCGAGTTGAGCGCATAGGTGCTGGCGCCGAGCTCCACCCGCGCCACGTCGCGCAGGCGGGTGAGCGCGCCGTTCCCGTCCGACTTCAGCACGATGGCGCCGAACTCCTCCGGGGTCTCGAGGCGGCCGCGGGCGTTCACCAGCAGCTGCACCGAGGCGCCGTCGGGCTGCGGCGAGGCGCCGATGGCGCCGGCCGAGACCTGCACGTTCTGTTCGCGGATGGCGCCCACGATGTCGAGCGCGGTCAGGCCGCGGGCGGCGGCGCGGTCGGGATCGATCCACACCCGCATGGCGTAGAGGCCGGCGCCGAAGCTCTGCGCCTGGCCCACGCCCTCGAGGCGGGCCAGCTCGTCGCGCACCTGCAGGGCGGCGAAGTTCGACAGGTACAGGCCGTCGTAGCGGCCGTCCGGCGAGGTGAGGTGCACCACCATGGTGATGTTCGGCGAGCTCTTCGCCGTGGTCACGCCGAGCTGGCGCACCGCCTCGGGCAGGCGCGGCAGGGCCTGGTTCACCCGGTTCTGCACCTGCATGGCGGCGGTGTCGATGTCGGTGCCCAGCTTGAAGGTCACCGTGATCTGCACGGTGCCGTCGGAGGACGAGGCCGACTTCATGTAAATCATGTTCTCGACGCCGTTGATCGCCTCCTCCAGCGGGGCGGCCACGGTGTCGGCGATGGTCTTCGGGTTGGCGCCGGGGTAGACCGCCGTCACCTGGATGGTGGGCGGCGAGACTTCCGGGTACTCGGTGACCGGCAGGTTCGGCAGGGCCAGCAGGCCGGCCACGAACACCACGATCGAGAGGACGGCGGCGAGGATCGGGCGGTCGATGAAGGCCCGGGAGAGATCGGCGTGCGCCATGGTTCAGGCCTCGTCGTCGCTGCTGACCGTGGCGCCCCTGGCATCGGCCGGGCCGGGGGCCTCGACCACGGTGTTGGGGGCCTCCATCGGCACCTCCACCGGCTGCAGCGGGGCGCCGGGGAAGAAGATCCGGCTCATGCCGTTCACCACCACGCGGTCGCCGGCCTCGAGGCCGTCCTCCACCACCACGAGGCCGTCCACCGTCGGGCCGAGCCGGACATCCCGGCGCTGCGCGCCGATGTAGGGCGCGCCGCCACCGGGCGGCTGCATCTCGGCGGCCACGTAGACGTAGCGGCGGTCCTGGTCGGTGAGCACGGCCTGCGGATGCACCCGCAGGGCCTCGCGCTGGCCGGCGCCGAGCAGCTGCACGCGGGCGAACAGGCCCGGGGTGAACACGCCCTCCGGGTTCGGCAGCTCGGCGCGGGCGAAGATGGTGCCGGTGGCCGGGTCGACCGCGTTGTCGACGAAGACCATGCGTCCGGTGTGCGGGAAGCCCTGCTCGTTGGCGAGGCCCACGCGCACCGGGTTCTCGGCCTCGCGCGAGCTGGGCCGGCTGCCGGCCCGGGCCATGGCCTGGTAGCGCAGGTAGGCGCGCTCGTCGCCGCGGAAGCTCACGTACACCGGGTCGAGCGAGACCACGGTGGTGAGCACCGGCTCGCCCGCGCCCACCAGGTTGCCCACCCGCAGCCGGGCGGCGCCGACGCGGCCGGCGATCGGGGCGGTGACGCGGGTGAAGCCGAGGTTGAGTTCGGCCTGCTCGAGCCGGGCGCGGGCCGCCAGCACGTCGGCCTCGGCCTGCTGGCGCTCGTTGCGGCGCGCCTCCAGTTCGCCGGTACTCACCGCCTTGGCGGCCGCCAGCGCCTCGCTGCGCTTCAGCTCAGTCTCGGCGAGGGCGCGGCGGGCCTCGGCGCGGGCGAGGTCGGCGCGGGCGCTGGAGACGGCGGCGCGGTACTCGCGGTCGTCGATGGTGAACAGCAGCTCGCCCTTGCGGACGAGGCCGCCCTCCTCGAAGTGCACGCCGGTGAGGTAGCCGGCCACCCGCGGCCGCACCTCGACGCTCTCCACGGCCTCGATGCGGCCGGTGAACTCGTCCCATTCGGCGATCGGCTGGGGGGTGACGGTGGCCACGTTCACCGTGGCCGGGGGCATCGGCATCTCGCCGCCGCCGCCGCAGGCGGCGAGCAGCAGGGCGAGGCCGGAGGCGAGCAGGGCGGGGGCGGCGCGGCGGCCGCGAGGGCTGAGGGAGCGCATGGGCGGGTGGCGGGGAAGGCGGGATGGGAATGAGGGGAGAGCCGGGCTTCAGTCGCCCGCCGTGGCGGGCGGGGCGGGGCCGGCGGCGGGGTCGAGGGCGCGCAGCCGGCGTTCGAGCAGGGCGGCAAGGCGGGGCCGGGCCGACTCCGGCAGCGGGCTGATGCCGAACAGCCGGGTCCAGAACAGGCCGTCGGCGGCCAGCAGCAGCAGGTAGCGTTCGAGATCGGCCTCGTCCCAGCGCCAGTCGGCGAACTCCTCGCGCACGTGCTCGCGCAGCGGCTGCAGCAGTTCGGGCTCGGTCATGGCGGCGCTGAGCAGGCCGCTCACGTAGCGGCGCTGGTTCTCGTCGCCATCGGCCAGCGAGCAGCGCATGTGTCCCAGCAGGCGCGCCAGCTTCGGGCAGGCAAGATCGCAGTCGGCCGCCAGCGTGCTGGCGGTGTCGTCCCACTGCGCCACGTCGGCTTCGATCAGGGCCTTGAGCAGGGCTTCCTTGGTGGGGAAGTGGTAGGTGATGCCGCCGCGGGTGACCCCGCTTTCCTCGGCCAGGGTCTCGAAGGTGAGGTGGCCGGCGCCGCGCGTCTCGACGATGCGGCGGGCCGCGTCGAGCACCTTCTGCCGGGCTTTGGGAGGGCGGGTCATGGGGGTGGAACTATACAGGATGTCCTGTATAGAAACAGGGCGGATTGCCGGCAAATACGGAACGCAGTGTTGCGCTGGATCGCGGATGGCCTGCGTGGCGGGCGTAGGCGCAGGGAACGAGGCGCGGGCCGGGGGCGGCCCGCCGGGGACCTTTCAGAGCGACTGGATCTCGAAGCGGGCCCGGTGCCGCCAGCAGCCGTCCTCGCGGCGGGCGGTGTACTGCCCGCCGGCGGCCGTCACCCGGTCGCGGATGGCCTCGATCGGGCCATTCGCCGCGGGGCCGGCCGGGGCCTCGATGTCGAGCGCCAGTTCCACGGCATAGCGGCCCGCCAGCGGCCGCGTTTCCAGCCGCAGCCGGAAATCCCGCCCGCCGGCGGCCAGCCCCTGCTGCAGGCCGGCCTGGGCGATGCGGTAGAGCAGGGCCTTCCAGCGTGCCGGCAGGGTCTGGGCCGCCGGGTCCACCCCGGCCTGCCAGCGGGCCCCCGCTTCCTGCGCCCACTCCCAGAGCGGGCCGTGGGCCAGCAGTTCGGCCAGTGGCCGCTGGTCGATGGCCGGTGGCTGCAGCCGCCGCAGCACCCGCTCGAGGCCGTCCTGCACCTGCCAGCACTGGTCGCGCAGGCTGTCGAGCTGGCTGGCGGCGGCGCCCAGCATCAGCGCCGCCGAGCCGAGCACGGCGCTGCGGGCATGCAGCTCGGCCGCCACCTCGGGGCCGGTGAGGCCATAGGCGATGGCAAGCCCGAGGCCCGCCAGTGCAGTGGCCGCGCCCACCCATCCGTGGCGGAAGGCCACCAGCATCAGCGGCACGAAGGCCAGCAGCTGCAGGCTGGGCAGCAGGGCCGGCTGGGCCTGTCCCAGCCGCAGCAGGGCGATTGCCAGCAGCAGGCCGAGCAGCAGCTCGAGCAGGCGCTGGCGGCGCGCCAGCTCGCCAAGGCGTCCGGCGCGCAGGGCGCTGGCGAAGGGCACCAGCACCATCAGGGCGAAGTAGTCGCCGAGTGCGAAGTCGAGCAGGCGGCGGGCCCCCAGCGCCGAGCCGAGCACGGTGGAGCCGGCATTCAGCACCAGCACCGGCGAGACGAGGAGGCTGGAGAGCAGGCAGGCGCCGAGCAGCAGGCCCATCCGGGCCGGGGCATCGGGCTCGGCCAGCCGGGTCCACCAGCGCGCCAGGGCCACCACCGCCATGTAGCCGAGGATGGGAAGGAAGGCGAGGGCCCAGGGCCCGATGCCGGCCAGGGGAGCGCCGTGATAGAGGTGCCGGGCCACCAGGGCGCCGCTGGCATCGGCCAGCAGCAGGGCCGGCCACCAGCGCACCGGCAGCCACCACACCAGCAGGAAGCGCGCCACCACCGGCCAGAAGGCGAGGGGCGTGGACAGGGCCTCGAGCAGCAGCCAGAGCGGGGGATAGGCCAGCAGCAGGGCGAGAAGCCCCAGACGCCGGGCTGCCGGCGAGGCCGGCCTCATCCGGCCTCCCGGAGGCCGCGCGGGCGCGGCGCTTCGCCTGCGGGCGGCGCGCCGATATACTTCGCCGTCCATCCGGCTTCCATGCCCGTGCAGGTATTCCCGTGCGACATCACGATCTCGTCTTCCTGAAGCGTTTCTCGCTGGTCATCGCAGCGCTGTTCGGCGTCATGGTGGTGCTGATCCTGCTCGGGCTGTTCCTCAACAGCCGCAAGCCCATCGAGCCGAACCCGATCGCCGAGGCGCGCACGGCCGAGCGTATCCGACCGCTGGGCGCCGTGTATGCCGGCGAGACCGGCGCCGCCGCCGCCGCCGCGGCGGCCGCCGCTGCCGCGCAGGCCGCTGCCGCCGGCGGGGCGCCCTACGGCGGCACCCTGGATGGCGCGGTGATCTACCAGAACCTCTGCTCGGCCTGCCATGCCACCGGCGCCGGCGGCGCCCCGGCGCCCACCGCCGCGGCCTGGGCGCCGCGCATCGCCAAGGGCCTCGAGACCCTGATGAAGCACGCCATCGAAGGCTACCAGGGCGAGTCCGGCATCATGCCGGCGCGCGGCGGCAATGCCCGTCTCACCGACGAGCAGGTCCGCGCCAGCGTCGAGTACATGGTCAAGAAGTACCAGTAAGCTCGGCTCCGCCCGATGCCCTTGCGATGCCGCCTCCGGGCGGCATCGCCGTTTCTGCCTGCCGGAGTACCGCCCATGCCCGTCCCCGTTTCCCCCTTGCCGCGTCGCCGGCCCGCCCTGCTGCCGCTCGCCGTCGCGCTCGCGCTTTCGCTCGCCGCCTGCGCCCCGCGCGAGCCGGCGGTGGACGTCGAGGGCATCGCCGCCGTGCAGGGTAGCGGCGAGCGCAGCGCCTTCGAGGGCCGGCGGGCGCGCATCGAGGGTGTGGTGACCCTGCGCTTCGAGGACGGCAATGGCGGCGTGTTCGTGCAGAGCCTCGTGCCCGATGCCGACCCGGAGACCGCGGAGGGCCTGTTCCTGCTGCCGGCCCCCGGCCAGCCGGAACTGCGGGTGGGCCAGCACCTCCGCGCCACCGGCACCGTGGCCGAGGCCGGCCCGGGCGAGGCCAGCCTGACCACCCTGGCCGATGCCGAGGTGCGGGTGCTGGGCGAGGCGCCGCTGCCGGCGCCGGTGGTGCTCGATGCGCCGCCGCCGCGCTGGGAGGCGCTGGAGGGCATGCGCGTGCGCATCGAGGCGCCGCTCACCGTCACCGGCAACGAGGCGCTCGCCCAGTACGGCGAGCTGCGCCTCGCTTTCGGCGGCCGGCTGATGACCCCCACCGAAGTGGTGCCCCCGGGCGTGCCGGCGCTGGCCCGGCAGGGCGAGAACCAGGCGCGGATGATCCGCCTCGACGATGCCCGCGCGGCGCAGAACCCCGATCCCATCGCCTGGCTGCCGGAGCCGCTCTCGCCTGCCGCGCCGCTGCGCGCCGGCAGCGTGCTGCACGGCGTGGCCGGGGTGGTGGACCAGCGCTTCGGCGCCTACCGCGTGCAGGCCGAGGCCGAGGTGGAGCGCATCGAGCAGGCGCCGCGCCCGGCGGCACCGCAGGTGGCGGGCAGCCTGCGCATCGCCGGGATGAACCTGCTCAACCTGTTCAATGGCGATGGCATGGGCGGCGGCTTCCCGACCGCGCGCGGGGCTGCCAGCGCCGAGGACTACCAGCGCCAGCGCGCCAAGCTGGTGGCGGTGGTGCAGGGCCTCGACCCGGACATCATCGCCGCGCAGGAAATGGAGAACGACGGCTTCGGGCCGGAGAGTTCGGCACGCCAGTTCGCCGCCGCCCTCGAGGCCGCCCAGCCGGGGGCGCGCTGGCAGGTGGTGGCCCCGGAGGTGGCGCCCGGCAGCGACCAGATCGCCGTGGCCCTCCTCTACCGCGCCGACCGCGTGCAGGCCGTCGGCCGCCCGGCGCTGAAGCTCGACGGCCCCTTCCAGCAGGGCAGCCGCCCGCCGCTGGCGCAGAGCTTCCGCCAGGGCCGCGGCCCGGTGTTCACCGTGGTCAGCCTGCACTTCAAGAGCAAGGGCGGCTGTGGCGAGGCTCAGGGCGCCGACGCCAACCAGGGCGATGGCCAGGCCTGCTTCAATGCCCAGCGCGTGGAGAGCGCGCGGGTGCTGGCCGACTGGATCGCCAGCGACCCCACGGCGAGCGGCAGCGACCGCGTGGCCCTGGTGGGCGACTTCAACGCCTACGGCATGGAGGACCCGATCCGCCTGCTGCGCGAGCGCGGCTTCATCGATCCGTGGCAGGGCGAGGAGAGCCACAGCTTCGTCTTCGACGGCCAGGCCGGCCGCCTCGACCACGCCCTGCTCAGCCCCTCGCTGCACGCCGCCCTGCGCGGCAAGGCGAAGTGGGCGGTGAACAGCGACGAGTCTGTGGCCTTCGCCTACGACGGCGCCCTCGGCCGCGCCGAGGAAACGCCCACGCCCTGGCGCAGCTCCGACCACGATCCCCTGCTGCTCGGTTTCGATCTCGAGGCGGCCCGCTGAGCGCGGCTGCTAGACTCCGCCGCGCATGAGCGCCGCGCCCGACTTCCCCACCGCCTCCGGCCCGATCGAGCTGGCCGGGCCCGCCGGCCGCATCGAGGCCTACTGCGAGCTGCCGCGGCCCGAGGATGCCCGCCGCGCGGTGGCGGTGGTCTGCCACCCGCACCCGCCGGATGGCGGCACCATGGACAACAAGGTGGTCACCACGATCACCCGTGCGCTTTCCGAGCTCGGCATCGCCAGCCTGCGCTTCAACTTCCGCGGCGTCGGCGCTTCGGAGGGCGAGTACGACGCCGGCCGCGGCGAGACCCTCGATCTGCTGGCGGTGGCGCAGTGGGCCATCGCCCGCTGCCCCGGCGATGCCTTCTGGCTCGGCGGCTTCTCCTTCGGCGCCTGGGTGGCGCTGCGCGCCGCGCGCCAGTTGCCGGTCAAGCAGATGGTCTGCATCGCCCCGCCGGTGGGCTTCCGCGATTTCACCGGGGTGCCGCCGCCTCCGTGCCCCTGGCTGGTGGTGCAGGGCGAGGCCGACGACGTGGTCGACCCGCAGGCGGTGTTCGACTGGGTGGCCGCCGCCGAGAACCCGCCCACCCTGGTGCGCATGCAGGAGGCCGGGCACTTCTTCCACCGCCGCCTCGTCGATCTTCGCGGCGCGATCCGCAACGGCGTGGCGAAGCCCCTGCCGCCGCTGCGCCGGCAGGCCTGATCCGCCCATGCCGGGCCGCCCCTCGAAGCGCTACCTCGATGGCGTGGCGGAAGGCCGCTGGCAGCAGGATGCCGGCCAGCTCGCCGCGCTCGTCGAGCTCGACCGCATTGCGCTCGCCCTGCTGGAGCGCCGCCGCGCCGGCCCGCTGAAGCGCCTGGGCTTCCGCCTCGCCGGCCATGCCGGGGTGCGCGGGCTCTACCTCTGGGGCGGGGTGGGGCGCGGCAAGACCCTGCTCTGCGATCTTCTGCTGGAGGCCTGTGCCGAGCTGCAGCCCACGCGCCTGCACTACCACCGCTTCATGCAGGAGGTGCATGCGCGGATGAAGGCGCTTTCCGACACTGCCGACACCCTGAGCGTGGTGGCGGCGCAGTTCGCCAAGGCCTCGCCGCTCTTGGTGCTGGACGAGTTCTTCGTCAACGACATCGCCGATGCGATGATCCTCTCGCGCCTGCTCGAGCAGCTCTTCGAGCGCGGCGTCACCCTCGTCACCACCTCCAATGTCCCGCCCTCGGGCCTGTATGCCAACGGCCTGCAGCGCTCGCGCTTCCTGCCGGCGATCGCGCTGCTCGAGCGCGACTGCGTGGTGCACCGGCTGGCCAGCGACACCGACTTCCGCCTGCGCGAGCTCACCGCCGCCGCCACCTGGCATGTGCCGATCGACGCCGCCGGCGAGGCGGCGATGGCCGAGCGCTTCCGGGTGCTGAATGGCCTCGGCCACTGCGTGGAAGGGCCGCTGGTGGTGAATGGCCGGGAGATCCCGGCCCGGGCGCTCGGCGAAGGCGTGGCCTGGTTCGACTTCGAGGCCCTGTGCGAGGGCCCGCGCTCGGCCGCCGATTACATCGAGATCGCCCGCGAGCACCACACCCTGCTGCTGAGCCGGGTGCCGGTGTTCCGCGACGAGGCCCTGGATCCGGCGCGGCGCTTCATCCATCTCGTCGACGAACTCTACGACCGCAACGTGAACCTGCTCGCCACCGCGGCGGCCGAGCCGCGCGGGCTCTACCGCGGCCACAGGCTGGTGGTGGAATTCGACCGCTGCATCTCGCGGCTCACCGAGATGCGCAGCCAGGAATACCTCGCGCGGGCGCACCGCCCATGAACGCCGCACCGCGCCCGGGCCACGCGCGCGCCGGGGCGGCCCTGCCCTGGCTGGCTGCGGCCCTGGCGATGGGCGGCTACTTCCTGCTGTTCAGCCCGGGGCACTACAGCTTCGATGCCGCCTACCAGTGGTGGATGGCCCGCCATGGCGAGTTCCACAGCACCCATCCGGTGGCCATGACCTGGCTGTGGCGCGGCAGTGCCGCGCTGTTGCCCGACCCGCAGGGTTTCTTCGCCCTGCAGCTCGCCTTCGTCGGCGCCGGGCTGGCCCTGGTGGCCAGCGCCCTGCCGTGGTCGCGCGGGGTGCAGGCCCTGGTGGTGCTGGGCCTTGCGGCCTGGCCGGCCATCGGCGGCCTGCTGCCGCAGGTGTGGAAGGACGTGTGGCTGCTCGGGGCGCTGCTGCTCGCCTGCGGCGCCCTGCTGCGGGGCGAGCGTGCGCCGCATGCCGGCTGGCGGGCCCTGGCCCTGCTGATGCTGGCCTTCGCCACCGCCCTGCGCTTCAACGCCCTCACCGGGGTGTTGCCGCTGCTCGCCTGGCTGCTGGTGCAGCAGCGGCGGGCCGCGGCCGCGGCAGCCGGCGGGCCGGTGCCGGCCTGGCGCTGGCTCTGGCCGCTGCCGCTCATGCTGCTCTTGGCCTGGCTGCCCGGGGCGCTCACGCCGCAGCGCGCGGTGCCGGCCTGGCCCTATGTGGCGCTCTGGGACCTGGTCGCCGTGGGCCTCGAGACCGGGCGCCTCGACATCCCTCCCAGCCTGCTCGCCGAGGGCGCCACGCCTGCGGCCTTCGCTCCGCACTTCCGCGCCGACAGCAATACCAGCACCCTGGCCTCGGGCCTCACCCGCTATTCCGAGGCGCGGCTGCTGGAACCGGGCGAGGCCTCTGCCCTGCTGCGGGCCTGGCTTTCCCTGCCGCTGCGCGAACCCGGGGCCTGGGCGCGCCACCGCCTGCGGCTTGCCGGCCACCTGCTGGGCGGCAGCGCCAGCCCGCGCGACCCGCGGCTGATGCTGATGCCCGGCATCGTGCCCCTGCGCGACAACCCGGCGATCGAGCCGAACCCCTCGCCCTGGGCCGGGCGTCTGCAGGCCTTCTGGGAGCGCAGCACCGCCACGCCGGTGTTCGAGGGCCGCTGGTACCTGCTGCTGGCGCTCGCGGTGGCGGGCCTTGCCGCGTGGCGGCGCCAGGGGCCCGCCCTGGCCGTCGCCGCCTCGGCGCTGGCGCTGGCCCTGCCCCTGCTGCTGGTGGCTCCCAGCGCCGAGTTCCGTTTCCTGCTCTGGCCGGTGGCCGCGGCCCTGCTCTCGGCCCTGCTGCTGGCGGCGGGGCGCTATCCTTCGCGGCGATGAATACTCCCGAAGCCTCGATGCTCGGCAAGGACGTGGCCTACCCCACGGCCTACGACCCCGGCCTGCTCTTTCCCATCCCGCGCCGCGAGGCGCGCGCCCGGCTCGGTCTCGGCGAGGCCCTGCCCTTCGTCGGCGTGGATGTCTGGAATGCCTACGAACTGTCCTGGCTGGATTCCCGCGGCAAGCCGCAGGTGGCCCTGGCCGAGCTGCGGGTGCCGGCCGCCTCGCCGAACCTCGTCGAATCGAAGAGCCTCAAGCTCTACCTGAATGCCTTTGCCCAGGAGCGCCTCGCCAATGCCGAGGCCCTGCGTGCCACCCTGGTGGCCGATCTCTCGGCGGCGGCGGGCGCGCCGGTTTCGGTGAGCCTGATCGCCCCCACCTCGCCGCAGGCCTTTCCGGTGAGCGTGCTGCCCGGCGAACTGATCGACAGCCTGCCCATCGCCATCGAGCACTACGGCCCGCCCGACCCCGGCCTGCTGGTGGCCGATGCCGCCGAGTGGGGGGAGGAGACCCTGGTCTCGCACCTGTTCCGCTCCAACTGCCCGGTCACCGGCCAGCCGGACTGGGCCAGCCTGCAGATCGCCTATGCCGGCCCGCGCCTCGACCGCGCCGGCCTCCTGCGCTACCTGGTGAGCTTCCGCACCCACAGCGATTTTCATGAGGCCTGCGTGGAGCGGATCTTCCTCGACCTGCTCGCCCGCTGCGCCCCGGCGAAGCTGGCGGTGTATGCCCGCTTCACCCGCCGTGGCGGGCTCGACATCAACCCCTTCCGGGCCTTGCCCGGCGCGGCGATGCCGGACAATCTGCGGCTGTCGCGGCAGTAGCCCCGGAGCCCGCCATGCCCCGCCCCCGTTTCCTGCGCCCGCTGCCCCTGATCGCCGGCCTCGTCCTGCTTGCCGCCTGCGGCAGGGGTCCGGCGGAAGAGGCGGCGCCCGCCGCCCCGGCCCTGCCCGCGCCCGCGACGGAGGCGGCTGCGCCGAGTCCGGTGCCGGCCCTGCCGCGCGGCACGCTGGAGGCCGTGGCCCTGGAACTGGGCGCCGGCCTGGATGCCGATGGCCGCGTGGCCCAGGTGGCCGAGCGCTTCCGCCCGCGCGATACCGTGCATGCCAGCCTCGTCACCGTGGGCGAGGCGCCGGCCGCCATGCTCTCGGTGCAGTGGCGCAGCGCCGAGGGCCGGGTGCTGGCGGCAGACGAGCGCGCCATCCAGCCCACGGGCCCGGCGGTGCACACCTTCAGCCGGCAGGTGGCGGGCGGCTGGCCGCCCGGGCGCTACGAGGTGGAGGTCAGGCTCAACGGCGAGAGCGCGGGCGTGCGCGCCTTCGAGGTGCGGTGAAGCGCCTCCTGCCCCTGTTCGGCCTCGCGGCCGCGCTGCCCCTGTTCCTGCTGGCGGCGGCGCATTATCCGGGCGGGAACGACCGTGACCCCGCGGCAGTGGGCTTCCGCTTCACCGAGAACTACGTCAGCGCCCTGTTCCAGCCGCTGGCCATCAACGGCATGGAGAACGCGGCGCGGCCCTACGCGGTGCCGGCCATCCTGCTGCTCGGGGTATCGATGGCCTACATGTTCTGGGCGGTCTCGCGCACCACCGAGGCGCGGGGCACGCGCAAGACCATCGAGATCTTCGGCATCGGCACGGCGGTGTACACCGTGCTCGGGGTGAACACGCCGATGCACGACCTGCTGGTGGTGATCGCCGCGGTGTTCTACGCCATCGCCGCGCTGGCCATGCTGCGCCTGCTGCACGGGGCGCAGCGCGGGTGGGCCGTGGCCCTGGGGGTGCTGAGCCTGGGCTGCCTCGCGGCGCTGGCGGCGATGCGGCATGCGGGCTTTTATCCGGCACTGGCGCCGATCACCGAGTGGACGCTGTTCGTCCTGGCGGCACTGTGGCTGGCCGGCGTGTACTGCGCGCGCACCGCTCCCGCCGTGCCGGCTTCCGCCGCCAAGGATCCCGGCGCGCCGCGCTAGTCGCGGCGCTCGATGCCGAGGAACAGGCTGCGCCCGGCGCCGGGGAAGGCGCGTTCCTCGCCGAAGGCGAAGTCGAGGCGCTCGGCATAGTGCCGGTCGGTGAGGTTCAGCAGCCGCAGCGAGAGGCTCCAGCCTTCGTCGAGGGCGAGGCGCGAGCGCAGGTGCCAGAGCACGTGGCCGCCGTAGCGCCGGGTGTTGGCGGCGTCCAGCGGGTAGCCGCCCTGCCACTGGCCTTCCAGCTCCAGGTCGAGGCGCTCGTGCACGCGGCGGCCGAGACGCAGCCCGCCCAGCCATTCCGGGGCGGTGTCGATGCGCGCGCCGCGCCGCACCTGCTCGCCGCCCGGCAGCAGGCCGTCGAAGGCATAACGCTGGTCGCTCCAGGCGAGGTTCGCCTCCAGCGAGAACGCGCCGGGCAGGGGCAGGCGCAGCTCGAATTCGATGCCCAGGTGCTCGGTGGCGGCCCCGGGCACCGAGAGCCCGGCGGCATCGCGCAGGATCACGTCGCGCTTGCGCATGGCGTAGGCATCGAGGGCCAGCGCGAGGCCCTCGCGCCCGTAGCGCAGTCCGGCCTCGAGGCTGTGCGCGGTTTCCGGGGCGAAGGCCTCCACCGTCTGCCCGCGCTGCAGGCGGTAGAGCTCGGTGGCCTGCGGGAAGCGGAAAGCCCGGGCGGCGCGGGCGCTGAAGGCCCAGTGCGCATCCAGCGGCTGGCGCCAGCCGAGCTGGAAGGCGGCGGCCTGGAAGCGGTCGCGGCGGTCCTCGGGCCGCAGGTAGAGGCAGCCGCCGAAGCCGCAGGCGCTGCCGTCCTCGCGGAGGTTGCCGGCCGGGAGGCGGGTGTCGTAGCGGTAGCGCAGGGTCTCGCCGCGGGCGCCGAGCAGCAGGGTGCCGGGCCCGAGCGGCTGCAGCCATTCGCCGAACAGGGCGAGCTGGGCGATGTCGACGCGGTAGTCGTAGTGCCGGCCGGCCGGGCGCTGGGCGTTCTGCGCCGGGGTGCCGCTGCTGAGCGGGCGGGCCTGGGTCTGGCGCAGCCAGCCCTCGGCCCCCTCGAGGTCGAGGCCGAGGCGCAGCGCCTCGTGCTCGAACAGGCTCTGCAGGCCGAGGCTGCGGCTGCCGTTCTCCTCCAGCGGCTGGCCGAGGTTGAAGTGCTGCAGGAAGGTCTGGGACTCGCCGCGGGCATAGGGCCGGACGAGCAGCCAGCCGGCGCCCAGCGGGCGCTCGTGGTGCAGCAGCAGGCGGGCGGCCTCGGCCTCGCGGAAGGCTTCCGGGTTCTCGTTGGCGAAGCGGCGGTGGTCGCGCCAGGCGCCCTCGCCGCGCACGAAGCCGGCGGTGTCCTGGTCCAGGCGGTGCAGGGCGAGGGCGAGGCGGGGGCTGCCGGCCTCGCCGCGGGGCCGCCACTGCAGGCTGGCCTGCTCCAGCCGGTAGCCCTCGTCGGCACGGAAGCTGCCGGCGCGGGTGGCGTGGCCATCGAGGCGCAGCCGGCCGGCCGCGTCCTCCAGCGAGAGCAGGCCGCGGCGCAGGCCGTGTCGCCCGGCCTCGAGTCCGAAGGCGGTGCCGCTGCCGAAGGCGGGCGGCGCCACCGCCACCACGCCGTGCAGGGCATTGCTGCCGTGCACCGCGCTGCCGGGCCCGCGCAGCAGCTCGACCCGGCCGGCCTGGCGCAGGTTCACCTCCGAGAGCTGGTTGACGTTGCACAGGCCGGCGGGGCGGATCGGCACGCCGTCGTCCAGCACCAGGAAACTGCCGCAGGCGCCCGGCCCGGTGAGCACCGGCGAGCGCAGGGCCAACAGCTGCTCCTGCCCGCTGCCGCGGCTGGCCCAGGCGCCGGGCAGGCGGGCCAGGAGCTCGGCGGCATGGCTGGCGCCGGTCCGCGCCACGGCTTCGCCGTCCAGCCGGGCCACGGCCTCGGGTCGCCGGGCGGGGTCGCCGGGCAGGCGGCTGCTCACGGTGATGGCATCGAGCCGCCGGGCTTCGCCGGCGCCGGGAGCGGTCTGGGAGGCGGCGGCCAGCGGTGCTGCGAGGCACAGGCAGGGCAGCAGCAGGAAGCGGAAGGCAGGAGGCACGGAAGCGGGCGGGTGGCTGGCAGGAAGACCGGGAATGTAAAAGCCTGCGCCAGCCGCGGGGCGTGAGCCGTGAATCCCGGAAACGCCCGCCTACACTCCCGGGCTGGTCTTCCTCCCGGCCCGATGCCGTGTCCTTCCGCCTGCCTGCCTTCGCGGCGCTGCTGGGCGCCCTCGCCCTCGGTCTTTCCCTGCTGCCGGCCCCTGCCCGGGCCGGGGCGGGAGAGGCGGGCCTGCGCGTGGACGGGCGCGAGCGGATCGAACTGCGCGAGGCCCTGCGCTGGTGCCGGGGCCAGCCCTTCGATGCCCGGCCGCCGGCCGTCTGCGCCCAGGGCTGGCACGGCCCGGGAGAGCTCAATGCCGGCTACGACGCCCGCCCGCTGTGGATTGCCGTGCCGCTCGCCAATCCGGGCCCGCCCCGGCGGCGCTGGCTGGAGATCGGCTATCCCTCGCTGGACCGGGTAACGGTATTCGCCCCGGCCGTCGGTGCGGAGCCCGGCGAGAGGCTGGCCACCCTGGGCGATCTCGAGCCCTTCGATGCCCGGCCGCTGCCGCATCGCAGCCTGGTGGTGCCGCTCACCGTGCCGACCGGCGAGAGCCGGCTGTGGCTACGGGTAGAGAGCGCAGGCACGCTCACCGTGCCGCTCACGCTCTGGCAGCCCGCGGCCTTCCTGCGCCACGGCCAGGCCCTGTATGCCCTGCTCGCCGCCTATTTCGGCCTGGTCGGCGGGCTGGCGCTGTTCTACTTCCTCTTGGGCCTTGGCCTGCGCGACGGCGATTTCCTCGTCTATGCCCTCCATGCCCTGAGCCTCGCCCTTGGGCTGGCGGCGCAGAGCGGCTTCGGCAGCGAGTTCCTCTGGCCCAGCCAGCCCTGGCTCTCCAACCTGCTGCTGCCGGTGGGCATGCAGGCCGCCACCGGCCTTGGGGCCTGGTTCGTGCTGCGCTTCCTCGGCCTTCACCGCCGGCCCGGTCTGCACCGTGTTGCCCTGCGTGCGCTGGTGTTCGCCTGTTTCGGCCTTGGCATTCCCGCCCTGCTGCTCGGCCTGCCCGGAGCCTGGCCCTTCGTCTCGGTGACGGCCCTGCTGTTCGCCCTCATCGGGCTTTCGGCCGGAATCGCCGCGGTGCGTCGCGGCGTGCCGGCGGCCTGGCCCTTCCTGCTCGCCTTTTTCATGCTGCTGCTTGGCGCCCTGCTCACCGGGCTGCGCAACCTCGGCCTCGTGCCCACCAACGGGCTCACCGCCAATGCCCTGCAGATCGGCTCGGCCCTGGAACTGCTGCTGCTGGCGGTGGCGCTGGCGGCGCGCTTCGTCGCCCTGCGGCGGGCCCACGCCGAGGGCCAGGCACAGCTCCTGGCCCTGCAGCAGCGTGCCCTGGCCGACGCCGAGGCCGCCGAGGCGGCGCTGGAGGCGCGGGTGGCGGAGCGCACCGCCGAACTCGCGGCGGCCAATGAACGGCTGCGCGAGCGCGAGGCCCAGCTCAAGGCCATGGCCCAGCGCGATGCCCTGACCGGGGTGGCCAATCGTCTGGCCCTGCGGCCGGCACTCGAGGCCCTGCTCGCCGACTGGCGCCGCGGCGGCCCGGGCTTTGCCGTGCTGCTGCTCGACCTCGACGGCTTCAAGCCGGTGAACGACCGCCACGGCCATGCCGTGGGCGACCGGGTGCTGGTCGAGATCGCCGCCCGGCTTTCCGGCGCGGTGCGCAGCGGCGATGTCGTGGCCCGCCACGGCGGCGACGAGTTCGTGCTGGTGCTGGCCGGCACGGTGGAGCCCGCCGAGCTCGAGGCCCGGGTGCAGGAGATCGCCCGCCGCGTGGAGGCGCCGATCCCGCTGGAGGGCGAGGTGGCGGTGGTGCGGGCCAGCATCGGCATCGCCCAGCCGGCGCACAGCGCCGACACCGTCGATGCCCTGCTGCGGCGTGCCGACCTCGCCATGTATGCCGCCAAGGCGGGCGGCAGCGGCCGCTGGAGCCATGCCCCGGCGCTGGCCGGCTGAACGCGGCGTTGGATCAGCGCATTCCCTCGGCCACCTCCACCCAGAGCAGGCCGCGCAGCGTGCCGCCCCCGTGCTGCACCGCCGGCGGCCATTGCGAGGGTGGGCCGGCCGGTGGCCGCGCCTGCCGGCGGCTAGGCCATGGCCGCGGTGCTGGCGAGTGCCGTCAGCAGGAACAAGGCCCGGTACTTCATCGCCCGGCCTCCACCGGCAGCCCGGCCGCGGCCCAGGCCATCATGCCGCCCTCCACGTTCACCGCCCGCTCGCCCAGGGCGCTGCGCAGGGCGCCGCAGGCCGCGCCGCTGCGCATGCCGCTGCGGCAGATGAAGAGCACCGGGCCTTCGCCCGCCAGCGGCACGCCGCGCGCCTCGAGGGCGGACAGGCCGCCGGCCTGGACCTCGCCGAGCGGCACATGGAAGGCGCCCGGGGCATGGCCGGCGGCCCATTCGCCGTTCTCGCGCACATCGACGAGCGGCACGCCGCCGCGCTGCAGTTCATGCGCGGTGGCGGCCGAGACCGAGGCGCCGCCGGCGCCGAACAGGGATTTGATCAAGCCGAGCATGGGCATTTCCTCCGCGCGCTTCAGGCCTGTTCCACCGGCCGCCCGGCGGCCGTCCAGCCCATCCAGCCGCCGGCCAGCGACAGCGGCTGGGCGAAGCCGAGCGTGCGCAGGGCGTCCGCCGCGAGGGCGCTACGGCCGCCGCTACGGCACATCAGCACCACCGGGGCCTCGCGGTGCGAGAGCGCCGGGTCTTTCACGCAGTTCACCGCCGGGTGGCCGTCCACCTCGAACTCCAGCACGCCGCGCGGGATGTTCACCGCCCCCGGCACATGCCCCTGGGCGAACTCGGCCGGTTCGCGCACGTCGATCAGCGGCACGCCCCGGGCCCGCAGGGCCTCCAGCTCGGCGTGGTCGATCTCGCGGATGCGCTGCTTGGCCTCCGCCACCAGGTCTTGCACGGTCTTCATGGGAGTCTCCTTCACGGGTTCAGCCGGGCAGCAGGCCCGGCAGGGTTCGGGCCACGATGAACAGGCCCATGAGCACGAGGAACACGGCGAACAGCCGCCGCAGCAGGGCCTGCGGCAGGCGGTGGGCCAGCTGCTGGCCGGCCAGGCTGCCGGCCGCGCCCACCGCGGTGAACAGGGCGATCAGCCGGTAGTCGAGGGCGAGGCCGGCGCTGCCCAGCACGCCGAGGTAGGCGGCAAAGCCGCTGAAGGATTTGAGCGCGATGATCCACAGGCTGGTGCCGATGGCGCGGTGCATCGACAGCCCGCCGAGCAGCACCAGGGCCGGCAGGATGAGGAAGCCGCCGCCCACGCCGACGAGGCCGGTGAGCGCGCCCACGCCGAGGCCGTCGAGCACGATCAGGGCGCGCGAGCGCGGCCGGCCTTCCGCGCGCAGCGCCGGCGCCGGGCGCAGCATCATCACTGCCGCCAGCAGCATCACCAGGGCGAACAGGAAAAGCTGCACCGCGCCCGGCACCCACTTCGAGAGCGCGGCGCCGAGGCTGGTGCCGAGCATGCCGGGCAGGCCGAACCAGATCACGCTGCGCCAGTCCACCGAGCGCCGCAGGGTCCAGGGCAGGGCGCCGGCCAGGGCCACGCCGCCGACGATGGCCAGCGAGCCGGCGATGGCGAGTTTCTCCGGCTGGCCCACGAGGTAGACCAGCACCGGCACGGTGAGGATCGAGCCGCCCGAGCCGAGCAGGCCGAGCGAGAGGCCGATCAGGATCGCGCCGAGCAGGGCGAGGGGCATCATCGCCGCCACTGGGCCCGGAGGGCAGGCAGACTGGGCATGCGCCCACAATACATTAGATTGTGCTAATGTACAAACCCACCGCCACGGAGACCCAAGCCATGCCGCACGATCCCGTCTTCGATCCGCCCCGCGGCCCGCGCCCGCAGGTCAGCGCCTTCTTCGACGAGGACAGCCACACCCTCAGCTATGTGGTGCGTGAGCCCGAAGGCCCGGCCTGCGCCATCCTCGACCCAGTGCTGGACTTCGACTACGCCTCGGGCCGCACCAGTCACCGTTCCGCCGAGGCCATCGCCCGCCATGTCGAGGCCGAGGGCCTACGGGTGGAGTGGATCATCGAGACCCATGTGCATGCCGACCACCTCACCGCCGCGCCCTGGCTGAAGACGCGGCTGGGCGGGAAGATCGCCATTGGTGAGCACATCGGCCTCGTGCAGGCCACCTTCGGCCGGATCTTCAATGAAGGGCCGGAGTTCGCCACCGACGGCAGCCAGTTCGACCACCTGTTCCGCGACGGCGAGCGCTATCGCATCGGCGCGCTGGAGGCCCTGGCCCTGCATACGCCCGGCCACACCCCGGCCTGCATGACCCATGTGATCGGCGATGCCGCCTTCGTCGGCGACACCCTGTTCATGCCGGATGCCGGCTCGGCGCGCGCCGACTTCCCCGGCGGCGATGCCCGCACCCTGTTCCGTTCGATGCGGCGGGTGCTCTCGCTGCCCCCCGAGACCCGGCTGTTCATGTGCCACGACTATGCCCCGGGCGGGCGCGAGATCCGCTGGGAGACGACGGTGGCCGAGCAGCGTGCCTCGAACATCCATGTGCGCGATGGCATGGACGAGGAGGGCTTCGTCCGGCTGCGCGAGGCCAGAGATGCCACCCTTTCCATGCCGCGGCTGATCGTGCCCTCGCTGCAGGTCAACATGAAGGCGGGGGCCCTGCCGCCGCCGGAAACCAACGGGGTGCGTTACCTCAAGGTGCCCCTCGATCGCCTGTAGGGCTGGTGCCCAGCAGGCGGGCGGTCCAGCGCCGCGCCACCGGGGCGAAGAAGAAGGCCGCGGGAATGGCGATCGGCCAGGCCAGCAGGAAGGCGTGCAGCCAGCGGCCCGGGAAGCCGGCATCGAGGCCGGTGTTGATGGCGGTGAGCACGCCGCTCATCAGGAAGGCCATCAGCAGGGCCATCACCACCGAGAACACCAGGCGGAACTTCAGCGAATCCATGAAAGGGCCTCAGGCGCGCTTGCGGGCCCGCGCCTTCGGCGTCGGCGGGGTGGGGCAGTAGAGCTCGTGCAGGGTGCCGAGCAGCACCCGTGCCGGGCCATCGACCAGTGAGTAGTAGATGGTCTGGGCCTCGCGGCGCGTCTCCACCAGCCCCTGCTCACGTAGCACCGCGAGATGCTGCGACAACGCCGACTGCGAGAGCGGCACCTGCTGGTTGATCTCACCCACCGAGCGCTCGCCCTCCACCAGCAGGCAGAGAATGCGCAGGCGTTGCGGGTTGCCCAAGGTCTTCAGCAGTTCGGCGGCCACTTCGGCCTGTGCCGCCATGGCGGCGGCCATCGAGGAGGCGTCGGGAGAGGGGTTTGCCATCGGCACATTGTAGGGCGCGGCGCCGGTCAGCCGGCACAGCGTGGGGGAAGGCGGGGGCGGGCGGCGGGCCATGGAAGCTCCCGGGGGCAGGTTGGCCGCCTGGGTGGACGGCCCGGGCTTGACTTTACATTAGAAAACCCTAAATTAGCAAGCACATCATCTTTATGAGTGGCGTGCAGCATGGCGACCATCGTCGTCCTCGGGGCGGGCCTCGGCGGAATGAGTGCGGCCTACGAGATCCGCGCGGCCATCGGCCGCGACCATCGCGTCATCGTCGTGGGCGAGAGCCCGCGTTTCAGCTTCACCCCTTCGAATCCGTGGGTGGCGGTGGGCTGGCGTACGCCGGCCGACATCGAGATCGAGGTGGCCGGCCCGCTGGGCAAGCAGGGCATTGAATACGACGGTACCGGCGCCGAGCGGGTCGAACCGGCGGAGAACCGC
This sequence comes from Silanimonas lenta DSM 16282, assembly GCF_000429065.1. Lineage (GTDB taxonomy): Bacteria > Pseudomonadota > Gammaproteobacteria > Xanthomonadales > Xanthomonadaceae > Silanimonas > Silanimonas lenta. The sequence continues at coordinate 409,472 of NZ_KE386844.1, forward strand.
CTGCGCCTGCGCGATGGCCGAAGCCTCGCCTATGACCACCTGGTGATCTGCACCGGCCCGCGCCTCGCCTTCGATGAAGTGCCCGGTCTCGGCCCGGAAGGCGGGCACAGCCATTCCATCTGCACGACGCCGCATGCCGTGAAAGCCTGGGAGGCCTATCAGGCCTTCCTCCGCGACCCCGGCCCGATCGTGATCGGTGCCGCTCCGGGTGTGAGCTGTTTTGGCCCGGCCTATGAGTTCGCGATGATCCTCGATGCCGACCTGCGTAAGCGCAAGCTGCGCGACCGCGTGCCGATCACCTATGTCACGCCCGAGCCCTATGTCGGCCACATGGGTCTCGGCGGGGTGGGGGATTCCAAGGGTCTGCTGGAGAGCGAGCTGCGCCAGCGCCACATCAAGTGGATCACCAATGCCAGGATCACCGAGCTCTCGCCCGGCCTCGTCAAGGCCACCGAGTACGACGAGCGCGGCAATGGGGCGCGCGAGCACGAGCTCGCCCACCGCTTCGCCATGGTGATGCCACCCTTCACCGGGGTGGATGCGGTGCGCGGCGTGGAGGGGCTGGTGAACCCGCGGGGCTTCGTGCTGATCGACAAGCACCAGCGCCATCCCACCTTCCCCAACGTCTGGTCGGCCGGCGTGTGCGTGGCCATCCCGCCGGTGGAGCCCACCGTGGTGCCCACCGGCGCGCCCAAGACCGGCTTCATGATCGAATCGATGGTCACCGCCATCGCCCACAACCTCGCTGCCGTGCTGAAGGGCGAGGCGCCGGCCGAAGTGCCGACCTGGAACGCCATCTGCCTTGCCGACATGGGCGACACCGGCGCCGCCTTCGTGGCCCTGCCGCAGTTCCCGCCGCGCAACGTCACCTGGGCCAAGGTGGGCAAGTGGGTGCATCTCGCCAAGGTGGCCTTCGAGAAGTACTTCCTCGCCAAGATGAAGTCGGGCAACACCGAGCCGATCTACGAGAAGTACGTGCTGAAGGCGCTCGGCATCGAGCGCCTGAAGTAAACCGCGCCGCTTCCTTCCTCCGTTCCGCCATCCTCCAAGGAGCCCTGCCATGAACCTCGACCGTGCCGTCCTCGCCTTCGCCGGCGTGATGACCCTGCTCTCGGTGGTCCTCACCCATTTCGTCTCGCCCTGGTTCCTGCTGTTCACCGCCTTCATCGGCCTCAACATGCTGCAGGCGGCCTTCACCGGCTTCTGCCCGGCGGCGCTGGTGTTCAAGAAGCTCGGGATCAGTTCCGGCTGCGCCTTCCGTTGATGCTCCCCTCCTGCTGAGACCCGCCATGCCCCGCCTCGTCCCCTCCGCCCTCGTCCTCGCCATCGCCCTCGGGCTCGCCGCCTGTTCCGGCGATGCCGCGCCGGAGGCCGCGCCGCGTGCCGCCGACCTCGAGACGCTCACGCTCGCCCCGGCCGCCGCCGCCCGCGAACGCAGCTGGGACGGCGTGGTGCAGGCGGTGAACCGCGCCACCCTCACCGCGCAGACCGCCGGCCGGGTGGTGGAGCTGCCCTTCGACGTCAACGACTACGTGCGCGCCGGCGAGGTGGTGGTGCGCTTCACCGATGTCGAGCAGCGCAGCGGCCGGGCCCAGGCCGAGGCCAGCCTGCGGGCGGCGCAGGCCCAGGCCGCCGAGGCCGAGACCGAGCACCGGCGCATCGCCGATCTTGCCGCGCGCCAGCTGGTGGCGCGCTCGCAGCTCGACCAGGCCACGGCGCGCCGCGATGCCGCCCGCGCCGCCCTGGCCGCCGCCGAGGCGGCGCTGCGCCAGGCCGGCGAGCAGGTGGACTACACCGTGGTGCGCGCGCCCTACTCGGGGCTGCTCACCGAGCGCCACGTCGAGGTGGGCGAGGCGGTGCGCCCGGGCCAGCCCCTGGTCTCGGGCCTCTCGCTCGGCCAGCTGCGGGTCGAGGTGCAGGTGCCGCAGGCCGACATCGCCGCCATCCGCGAGCACAAGGCGGCGGTGGTGCAGCTGCCGGACGGTCGCGACGTGCCGGCGCGCGAGGTCATCGTCTTCCCCACCGCCAACCCGCAGACCCACACTTTCACCGTGCGCGTGGAACTGCCGGAGATGGAAACCGGACTGCAGCCGGGCAATACGGTGAAGGTGCGCTTCAAGCTCGGCGAGGCCGAGCGCCTGCTGGTGCCGGTGCGCGCCCTGGTGCGGCGCAGCGAGATCGCCGCGGTCTACGTGGTCTCGCCAGAAGGCCGGGTGGCCCTGCGGCAGATCCGTCCCGGCCATGTCTTCGGTGAGCAGGTGGAGGTACTGGCCGGCCTGAGCCCGGGCGAGGCCGTGGCCCTCGACCCGGTGGCCGCGCTCGCCGCCCAGCGTGCCGCCCGGGAGGCCGGCCATGAGTGAGCCCCGCGCGGCCGGCGGCGCCGGCCTCGGTATTTCCGGCCGGCTCGCCCGTGCCTTCCAGGAGAACCCGCTCACCCCGGTGCTGGCGCTGGCGGCCCTGATCCTTGGTCTCGTGGCGGTGCTGATCACCCCGCGCGAGGAAGAGCCGCAGATCGACGTCACCATGGCCAATGTCTTCGTGCCCTTCCCGGGCTCGGCGGCCGAGGACGTGGAATCGCTGGTCAGCGTGCCCCTGCAGCAGAAGCTGGCCGAGGTCGAGGGCGTCAAGCACGTCTATGCCATGAGCCGTCCCGGCCTCGCCGTGGTGACGGTGGAGTTCGATGTCGGCATCCCGCGCCGCGACGCCCTGGTGCGCCTGCACAACCAGGTCTTCGCCCATGCCGACTTCGTGCCGCCGGGGCTCGGCGTCGGCCCGCCGCTGGTGCGGCCGATGGGCATCGACGACGTGCCGGTGATGGCGGTGACGCTGTGGACCGAGGACCCCGAGCGCGGCGCCACCGAGCTCGGCGCCGTGGCCCGCACCCTCGAGACCGAACTCAAGCGCGTGCCCGGCACCCGCGATGTCTACACCCTCGGCGCCCCGGACCGCGCCGTGGTGGTAGAGCTCGACGCCACCCGGTTGGCCGCGCATGGCATGACGGTGAGCGAGCTTTCGCAGTCCTTGGCCGCCGCCAATGTGGTGCTGCAGGCCGGCGAGCGTGTGGACACCGAAGGCCGCCAGCGGCCGGTCACCGCTGGCACCTTCCTCGCCAATGCCGAGGACGTGGCCGAGCTGGTGATCGGGCTGGCCAATGGCGAGCCCCTGCGCCTCGCCGACGTGGCGCGCATCCGCGAGGCCGCCGACCTGCCCACCGAGTACGTCTGGCACGCCCTCGGCGCCGGCGCGGCACGGGTGGGCGAGACAGGCCCGCTCGATCTGGCCCCGGCGGTGACCCTGGCCATCGCCAAGAAGCCGGGCGCCAATGCCTCCGACATCACCGCCGCCATCCGCGAGCGGCTGGCCACCCTCGAAGGCGCGCTGATCCCGGAGGGCGTGAACGTCACCGTCACCCGCGACTACGGCTTCACCGCCAACGAAAAGGCGATGACGCTGATCAAGAAACTGGTGTTCGCCACCATGGCCGTGGTGCTGCTGGTGCTGGTGGCGCTGGGCTGGCGCGAGGCGCTGGTGGTGGGCGCGGCGGTGATCCTGACGCTCGCCGTCACTCTGTTCGCCAGTTGGGCGATGGGCTTCACCATCAACCGCGTCTCGTTGTTCGCCCTGATCTTCGCCATCGGCATCCTCGTCGACGACGCCATCGTGGTGGTGGAGAACATCCACCGCCACATGACCCTCGGCGGCAAGACCCTGCGCGAGGCCCTGCCGGCGGCGGTGGACGAGATCGGCGGCCCGACCATCCTCGCCACCTTCACGGTGATCGCCGCCCTGCTGCCGATGGCCTTCGTCACCGGCCTGATGGGGCCATACATGCGGCCGATCCCGATCAATGCCTCGGTGGGCATGCTGCTCTCGCTGCTGATCGCGCTCACCGTCACGCCCTGGCTCGCGGTGAAGCTGCTCTCGCGGCACTACGCCCGCCTCGGCGAGGGCGGCGGCCACGGCCATGGCGGCATCGCCGCCCGCCTGCATGGCCTGTTCGACCGGCTGATGCGGCCTTTCCTCGACCCGGCCCGCGGCGGCCGGCGCCGGCAGTGGCTGTTCCTCGGCATCGGCGGCGCGGTGGCACTCTCGCTCGGCCTGGTGCTGGTGCAGTGGGTGGTGCTGAAGATGCTGCCCTTCGACAACAAGTCGGAGGTGCAGGTGGTGGTGGACCTGCCCGAGGGCAGCCCGCTGGAGCGCACCAATGCCCTGCTGCTGGAACTGGCCGCGGTGGTGCGCGAGCGCCCCGAGGTGGCCGACGTGCAGGGCTATGCCGGCACCTCGGCGCCGGTGAACTTCAATGGCCTCGTGCGCCAGTACTACCTGCGCCGCGGCGCCAACCTCGGCGACCTGCAGGTCAACCTCGTCGACAAGCACGCCCGCGACCGCAAGAGCCACGACATCGCCCGCGAGCTGCGTCCGCTGCTGCAGCCCATCGCCGAGCGCTACGGCGCGGCGCTGAAGGTGGTGGAAGTGCCGCCCGGCCCGCCGGTGCTGGCGCCGCTGGTGGCCGAGGTCTACGGCCCGGATGCCGAGGCCGTGCGCCGCATCGCCCGCGGCCTCGAGCGCCTTGCCCGTGACACCGAGGGCCTGGTGGACATCGACACCAGCCTCGAGGCCGAGGGCGCGCTGCGCGAGACCGTGGTGGTGGACCGCGTCCGTGCTGCCCGCCTCGGTGTCAGCCAGCAGGCCATCGCCCAGACCCTGGCGCTGGCGGTGGGCGGCAGCGATGCCACCTACCTGCGCGATGGTGCCGCCAAGCAGGCGGTGCCGGTGCGCCTGCGCCTGCCGGCCGGCGACCAGGCGCGGATCGAGGAACTGCTGGCGCTCAAGGTGCGGGCGCAGGACGGCCGCCTGATCCCGCTGGTGGAGCTGGTGGAGGTGCGCCGCGAGCCCTGGGAGCCGGTGCTGATGCAGAAGGACCTGCTGCCGGTGGTCTATGTGATGGCCGACGAGGCCGGCCGGCTCGACTCGCCGCTCTATGGCATGTTCTCGCTGGTGGGCCGGGTGGACGAGCTCGACGCCGGGGTGCCGGTGACCCAGCGCTTCTTCAGCGCGCCGGACGATCCGCTCGCCTTCACCATCAAGTGGGATGGCGAATGGCAGGTGACCTGGCAGACCTTCCGCGACATGGGCCTTGCCTATGCCGCCGGCCTGGTGCTGATCTACCTGCTGATCGTGGCGCAGTTCCGCAGCTACGTGGTGCCGCTCGTCATCATGGCGCCGATCCCGCTCACCGTGATCGGCGTGATGCCCGGCCATGCCCTGCTCGGCGCGCAGTTCACCGCCACCAGCATGATCGGCATGATCGCGCTGGCCGGCATCATCGTCCGCAACTCCATCCTGCTCGTGGACTTCATCAACCACGAGATCGCCAATGGCCGCGACCTCGCCGATGCGGTGGTCGAGGCCTGCGCGGTGCGTGCGCAGCCGATCGGCCTCACGGCGCTGGCGGCCATGCTGGGGGCGCTGTTCATCCTCGACGACCCGATCTTCAATGGTCTGGCCATCAGCCTGATCTTCGGCATCGCCGTCTCCACCCTGCTCACCCTGGTGGTGATCCCGCTGCTCTACTTCGCCTGGCTGCGCTGGCGCGGCCAGGCGGGGGTGGCGGCCTGAGCGCCCGGGGCCGGGCCCGGCTGCCTGGCCCCGGTGCCCGCCACGGGCCGGTCTTGCCCGGCCCGGCCTTGCCGTAAGCTCCCTGCTCATCGCATAGGGAGTCCGTGCATGGCCCACAAGAAGCTGAGCGACGTGCTGCGCGCCCATCCGGCGCAGTTCGAGCTCCGGGAATCCGCCCTTCCGGGCACCGGCGCCAAGGTGATCCATGCCCGGCTGCGCAACGGCTGAGTGCCTGCCATGAACTGCATCGAAGGGCCCTTCCACGTCCGCATGCTGCCCGAGGCGCTGGCGCATCTCGACGCCCCGCTCGGGATGTCGCGCTTCCGCCTCGACAAGCGCTACGAGGGCGTGCTCGATGCCGTGGGCCGGGGCGAGATGCTGGCGCTGCGCACCGCGGTGGAAGGCTCGGCGGGCTATGTGGCGCTGGAATACGTGGAAGGCACCCTGGCCGGCCGCCGCGGCAGCTTCGTGCTGCAGCACAGCGGGGTGATGGAGCGCGGCATGAAGCGCCTGTTCCTCGAGGTGGTGCCCGATTCCGGCACCGGCGAGCTCGCGGGCCTCTCAGGCCGCATGGGCATCGATATCGCCGGCGGCGAGCATTTCTACCGCTTCGAGTATTCCCTGCCGGGGGCGGAATGAGCCGTGCCGCCGTGCCTGCCCGGTGCCCGGCTCGCCTCGCCCTTGCCCTGTCGCTGGGAGCCACCGTGCTGGCCGGGCCTCCGGCGGGTGCCGCGGATTCCCGGCCATCCACCGTGGCCGATCCGCGGCGATTCGAGACCTTTGAACTCGTCCTGCCCCGCCTGGAGGCCACGCGCACGGTGCGGGTCTACCTGCCACCCGGCTATGCCGGCTGCCGGGGCTGCCGCTATCCCGTGCTGTACTTCCTCGATGGCCAGAACCTCTTCGATGCCGCCACCAGCTTCGCCGGCGAATGGCAGGCCGACGAGACCCTGGATGCCCTGTACCGCGCCCATGGGCTGGCCTTCATCGCGGTGGCCATCGACCACGGCGGCGGAGCGCGGGTGCAGGAGCTTTCGGTGTGGGAGAACCCGCGGTTCGCCCCGGCGCGGGGCGAGGCCTTCCTCGACGATCTCGTGGCCGTGGTGAAGCCGGCCATCGAGGCACGCTACCGCACCCGCCGTGATGCAGCCTCCACCACCATCGCCGGCAGCTCGATGGGCGCCCTGATGGCGCAGGCGGCGCTGTTGCGGCATCCCGAATCCTTTGGCCGGGGCCTTCTGTTCTCGCCGAGCTGGTGGTTCTCGCCGGCCATCGCCACGGAGGCGGCGCAGCGCGCCCTGCAGCCGGGGCAGCGTACCTACGTGATGGTGGGCACGGCGGAGGGCGGCACGGTGCAGGCGGATGCCCGGGCCATGGTGGAGCGCTGGCGCGCCCGGCTTCCCGAAGGCGCGGCGATCGAGTTCGTGGAGCAGCCGGGAGCCGGCCATACGGAGGCCAGCTGGGCGGCAGCCCTGCCGGCGGCGCTGTGCTGGCTGCAGGCCGGAGCCTGTACGGACGGCCAGGGCGGCTAGAATCCCGCCCCGCCATGAATCCCTACCGCAGCACCTTTCCGCACGCGCTGGTCGATATCGGCGCCAACCTCACCCACGAGAGCTTCCGCCACGACTTCGATGCCATGCTGGAGCGCGCCCGCGAGGCCGGCGTTCGGCAGCTGGTGGTCACCGGCGCCTCGCGCACGGGCTCGCGCGAGGCGCTGGCGCTGGCCCGCGCCCACCCGGGCCGGCTGTTCGCCACCGCCGGCGTGCATCCGCACCATGCCCTCGAGCTGACCGACGAGGCGGTGGCCGAGCTGCGCGCCCTGCTCGCCGAGCCCGAGGTGGTGGCGGTGGGCGAATGCGGCCTCGATTACTTCCGCGATTTCTCGCCGCGCCATGCCCAGCGCCGGGCCTTCGAGCGCCAGCTGGAGCTGGCGGTGGAATGCCAAAAGCCGCTGTTCCTGCACCAGCGCGACGCCCATGACGATTTCCTCGCCATCCTCAGGCCCTTCCTGCCGAAGTGCGGGCCGGCGGTGGTGCACTGCTTCACCGGCGACGAGCGCGCGCTGATGGAGTCGCTGGAGGCCGGCTGCTTCATTGGCATCACCGGCTGGCTTTGCGACGAGCGCCGCGGCCAGCACCTGCGCGAGCTGGTGAAACGCATCCCGGCCGAACGCCTGATGGTGGAGACCGACTGCCCCTACCTGCTGCCGCGCACGCTGAAGCCCACGCCGAAGGACCGCCGCAACGAGCCGGCCTTCCTGCCGCACATCGTGCAGGAACTGGCCCGCGACCGCGGCGAGGACGTGGCGGTGACGGCAGCCACCACCACCGCCACCGCGCGCGCTTTCTTCCGTCTGCCGGAGGCCTAGCTGCGCAGGCCCACGCCGCGCTGCAGCAGCCACAGGCCGAACCAGCCCAGGGCCAGCACGAAGCCCAGCATCACCGCATAGGCGCTCCACAGCGGCACGTCGCTCACCCCGAGCAGGCCGTAGCGGAAGCCGTTCACCATGTAGAAGATCGGGTTGGCGTGGGTGGCGGCGCTGGCCCAGCCGGGCAGCAGGCTGGCCGAATAGAACACGCCGCCGAGGTAGGTGAGCGGGGTGAGCACGAAGGTGGGGATGATGGCGATGTCGTCGAACTTCTTGGCGTAGACGGCGTTCACGAAGCCGGCCAGCGAGAAGATCACCGCGCCGAGGAACACCGTGCTCAGCGTCACCGCCCAGTCGTGCACCCGCACATGGGTGAACAGCATGGCCACCACCAGCACGATGGCGCCCACCATGAAGCCGCGCAGCACCGCGCCGCCCACATAGCCGGCCAGGATCACCCAGTTCGGCAGCGGCGCCACCAGCAGCTCCTCGATGTGGCGGCCGAACTTGGCGCCGAAGAAGCTGGAGCTGATGTTGCCGTAGGCGTTCTGGATCACCGACATCATCACCAGCCCGGGGACGATGAAGTCGAGGTAGGAAAAGCCGCCCATGTCGCCGATCCTGCTGCCGATGAGCTTGCCGAAGATCAGGAAATAGAGCGTCATGGTGATCGCCGGCGGCACCAGGGTCTGCCCCCAGATGCGCAGGATGCGCGTGAGCTCGCGGCGGATGATGGTGCGGAAGGCGGTCCAGTTCGGGTTGGCCGCGGCCATCGCGGTGTCGGTCGCGTTCATGCCGCCACCGCCTTGTCGCCGGTGAGGCGCACGAACAGTTCCTCCAGCCGGTTCACCTGGTTACGCATCGAGCGCACGGTGATGCCGGCCTCCTGGAAGGCGGCGAATACGCGGTTGAGATCCATGTTGCGCGGCATTTCGACGCTGAGGGTGTGCTCGTTCTCGGCCTGCAGCTTCACGCCCTCGATGGCCGGCAGCGGGGCCGGCAGGCAGCCTTCGATGTCGAACACGAAGCCCTCCACGTCGAGCTTGGCGAGCAGGGCGCGCATCGGGCCCTGCTCGACGATGCGGCCCTTGTCGATGATGGCGAGGTTGCGGCAGAGGTTCTCCGCCTCCTCGAGGTAGTGCGTGGTGAGGATGATGGTGGTGCCCTGGGCATTGATCTCGCGCAGCAGCTTCCACATGCCGCGGCGGATCTCGATGTCGACGCCGGCGGTGGGCTCGTCGAGGATCAGCAGGCGCGGCTGGGTCATCATCGCCCGGGCGATCATCAGCCGGCGCTTCATGCCGCCGGAGAGCGTGCGGCTCATCACCTGCGCCTTCTCCCAGAGCTGCGCCAGCTTCAGCTGCTCCTCGGCGCGACGTTCGGCCTCCGCCCGCGGCACGCCGTAGAAGCCGGCGTAGTTCACCAGGATGTCGAAGGGCTTCTCGAACATGTTGAAGTTGATCTCCTGCGGCACCAGGCCGAGCAGGCGCATCGCCGCCTCGCGGTTCGCGAAGCGGTCGATGCCGAAGATCGAGACGCTGCCGCTGGTGGCGTTCACCAGCGAGCTGACGATGCCGATGAGCGTGCTCTTGCCGGCGCCGTTGGGGCCGAGCAGGGCGAAGAAATCGCCGGGCTGCACGCGGAGCGAGACGCCCTTCAGGGCCTCGGTCTTGTTGTCGTAGGTCTTGCGGAGATCGCGGATCTCCAGCGCCGGTGGCGCGGTGTCACGGTGCTCGGCCATGGGCCCGGGGCGCGGTTGGCAGGAAGGAAGCGGCAAGTATAGGCGCCGTGCCGCGGGGGCAGGCGCCGGCACGGCCGGGGCCGCCGCCGCGCTTCAGCGACCCGCCGCCTCGGCCGCCAGCAGGGCGGCCTTGCGCTCCTGGCCCCAGCGGTAGCCGCCGAGGCCGCCGTCGCCGCGCAGCACGCGGTGGCAGGGCACCAGCACCGCCACCGGGTTGGCCCCGCAGGCCGAGCCGACCGCGCGGCTGGCCCTGGCAGCACCGATGCCGGCGGCCACCTCGGCGTAGGAGCGCGTCTCGCCCAGCGGAATGCCCTGCAGGAAGCGCCAGACCCGCTGCTGGAAGGCGGTGCCGCGCAGGTCGAGCGGGATGGCGGGCAGGGGGCGCAGGCTCCCGAGGTGGGCGTCGAGCGCCGCGATCCAGGCATCCAGCGCGGCGACCGCGCCGGCAGTGGCCGCATCGCCGCCATCGCGCCGGTCGGCCGGGCTGCGGAGCCGCTGGGCTTTCGGGAACTCGCAGGACAGCTGCGCGCTGGCCGCGGCCTCGCCGTCCACGAACTGGGCGAAGCACACCCCGCGCGCGGTGGCCGCCATGGCCAGCGGGCCCAGCCGGGTCTCGCGCAGCGCCCAGTAGATGCACTCGCCCGGCGCGCCCTCGCGATAGGCCGAGGGCGTCATGCCCAATGCGCGTTGGGCTTCGCCGTACACCCGGCTGGGCGAGCCGAAGCCGGCCTCGAGGATGGCGTCGGTGACGCGGCTGCCGGACTTCAGCGCGGCCTTCAGGCGGCCGAGCCGGGCGGCGTCCTGCAGGGCCTTGGGCGACAGGCCGACCAGCCGGGTGAAGCGCCGCTGGAAGGCCGAAGGGGACAGCCCCACCTCGGCGGCGAGGTCGGCCAGCGGCCAGGCCTCGTCGGCGCGGGCGGCGATGCGGCGGGCGAGTTCGATCAGGACCTCGGGGCTGGCGGCAGGCATGGCGGGGCGGGAACCGGGGCGAAGGCGGATCCGATCATCGCCGCCGGGCGGCCGTCCCGCACTCCGGTTCTTGCAGGGCCTTCGCCTGCCGTGGAGGCCGCCGGGCGATAATTCCGCCCCTGTTCCCGTCCGGATGGCGTCCTTGATCCCGCATTTCCCCCTGAAGCTGGTGGCCAAGCGCATGCTGGCCCCGGCGGTGGCCCACCTGAGCTTCCTGCGCGCCGATGGGCAGGCCCTCGACTACCTGCCGGGCCAGTTCATCCAGGTGCACCTCACCGGCCGCGACGGCCAGCCCACCAAGCGCAGCTATTCGCTCGCCACCATCCACGACCATGCCCTGGGGCCCGGCGAGGCGGTGGACATCGCCGTGTCCTTCGTGCCCGGCGGCACCGCCACCGCCCTGTTCGAGGCCCTGCAGCCGGGCGACGAGATCGAGGCCAGCGGGCCCTTCGGCCGCTTCTGCCTGATGCCGGGCGACGCCAACCGGCGCTATCTGCTGATCGCCACCGGCACCGGCGTCACGCCCTACCGCTCGATGCTGCCCCTGCTGGAGCAGGCGATCCGCGAGCGCGGCATCGAGGTGGTGCTGCTGTTCGGCGCCCGCAGCGAGCAGGAACTGATCTATGCCGAGGACTTCCGCGCCGTGGCGGCGCGCCATCCCGGCCGCTTCCGCTTCATGCCCTGCTACTCGCGCGAGTTCAACGAGGCGGCCGGCCCCGATGCCCGCCGCGGCTACGTCACCGAGCATCTCGCCGCGCTCGCGCCGCAGCCCGAGGGCGACATCGCCTATCTTTGCGGCAACCCCAACATGGTCGATGCCGCCTTCGCCGCCCTGAAGGCCGCCGGCCTGCCGGCGCCGCACATCCGCCGCGAGAAGTACGTCAGCGGCAAGTAGCCTCCCGCCCGGCCCGATTCCGCCCAGGAGCCCCCGATGCCCCGCCGCCCTTTCCTTGCCCTCGCGCTGGCCCTGCCCCTCGCCGCGGGCCATGCCGAGGCCCGCCGCCTCGGCAGCCTCGAGTTCACGCCCTGCACCCTGCCGGGCAGCGGTGCGGTCGCCGCGGTCGAGGCGCAATGCAGCACGCTTTCGGTGCCCGAGGATCGCGCCGCCCCCGAGGGCCGCACGATCGAACTCGCCATCGCCTGGGTGCCGGCCAGCACCGAGGCCGAGCCCGACCCGGTGTTCTTCCTCGCCGGCGGGCCCGGGCAGGGCGCGCGCGCGTCCTATCCTTCGGTGGCGCCGGCCTTCGCCGACGTGCTGCGCAGCCGCCATGTGATCCTCGTCGACCAGCGCGGCACCGGAGGCTCGAACCCGCTGGCCTGCCGCGATGCCGAGGGCCGCAACCGCTTCGGCCCGGAGGAAGACCTGCGCCCGGAGGCCGCCCGCGCCTTCGCCGAGGCCTGCCTTGCCAGCCTCTCGGCGCGGGCCGATGTGCGCCACTACACCACCACCGATGCCGTGGCCGATCTCGAGGCGGTGCGCCAGGCCCTGGGCGCGGAGCGCATCAACCTGTACGGCGGCAGCTACGGCACCCGCGTGGCCCAGCAGTACGCCAAAACCCATCCGAAACAGACCCGCACGGTGGTGCTCGACAGCGTGGTGCCGAACCGCCTGGTGCTGGGCAACGAGCATGCGAAGAACCTGCAGGCGGCGCTCGCGGCCCAGTTCGCCCGCTGCGAGGCCGATGCCGCCTGCGCCGGCCGCCTGCCCGAGCCGATGGCCACGCTGGCGCGGGTGCAGGCGGACCTCGCCCGTCCCGGCCGCACGCCGGTGGCCTTCCGCCACCCCACCACCGGCGAGCGCCGCGAGGCGGTGCCGGCGCCGGGGCATCTCGCCCTGCTGCTGCGCATGTACAGCTATTCGCCGCTCACCGCCACGCTGCTGCCGGTGCTGCTGGCGCAGGCCGATGCCGGCGACTATGCCCCGCTCCTGGCGCAGGCCACACTGCTCGAGGAGAGCCTCGGCGAGCAGATCATGCACGGCATGCAGCTCTCGGTGAGCTGCAGCGAGGATGGCGACGGCCTGGCCGCCGACCCGGCCGATGCCGGCACCGTGCTCGGCACCGGCTTCATCGAGTTCATGCGCGCGCAGTGCGAGGCCTGGCCGCGCGGCCAGCGTCCGGACGACTTCCGCGCCCCGCTCACCGGCGGGCTGCCGGTGCTGGCGATCAGCGGCGAGTTCGACCCGGTCACGCCGCCGCGCTACGGCGAGGAGGTCATCGCCGGCCTGCCGAATGGCCGGCACCTGGTACTGAAGGGCCAGGGTCATACCCCGATCGGCGTGGGCTGCATGCCCAAGCTGTTCGCCCAGTTCCTCGAGACCGCCGACGCCAGGGGCCTGGACGCCCGCTGCCTCGAGCGCCTCGCCCCGCTTCCCCCCGGCACCGGCCTGCATGGCTGGGAGCCCTGAAGGACCCGGTCATGATCGAACTTTCCGACCTGCACAAGCAGTTCAAGACCAAGACCGGCGTGGTCAAGGCCGTGGATGGCGTGGGCTTCACCGCCCACGACGGCCGGATCACCGGCCTGCTCGGCCCCAATGGCGCCGGCAAGACCACCACCCTGCGCATGCTCTACACCCTGATGAAGCCGGACCGCGGCAGCGTGCGCGTCGATGGCCGCGATGCCTTCCGCGAGGCCGAGGCGGTGCGCCGCTCGCTCGGCGTGCTGCCGGACGCGCGCGGCGTGTACAAGCGCCTCACCGCGCGCGAGAACATCACCTACTTCGGCCGCCTGCACGGCCTGGACGAAGCGACGATCCGCAGGAATACCGATCGCCTCGTCGAGGCCCTGCAGATGGGCGACTTCATCGACCGCCGCACCGAGGGCTTCTCGCAGGGCCAGCGCACCAAGACCGCGATCGCCCGGGCGCTGGTGCACGACCCGAAGAACATCATCCTCGACGAGCCGACCAACGGCCTCGACGTGATGACCACCCGCGGCCTGCGCGAGTTCCTGCTGCAGCTGCGCCGCGAGGGCCGCTGCGTGATCCTCTCCAGCCACATCATGCAGGAGGTGGGGGCGCTCTGCGACCACATCGTGGTGATCGCCAGGGGCCGCGTCGCCGCGCAGGGTTCGCCCGACGAGCTGCGCGCCCAGACCGGCGAGGCCAACCTCGAGGACGCCTTCGTCAAGGCCATCGGCTCGGAGGAGGGCCTGCAGGCATGAAGACCCTGATCACCGTGATGCTCAAGGAGCTGGTCGAGATCTTCCGCGACCGCAAGATCATCATCAACGGCCTGCTCGTCTCGCCGCTGCTGTTCCCGGTGCTGATCCTCGGCATCGGCGCCCTGGCCGAGAATCGCGCCCGCACCCAGCTCGAGTCCGAGCTGAAGCTGCCGGTGGTGGGCGCCGAGCACGCCCCGAACCTGGTGGCCTTCCTCGCCACCCAGAACATCAGCGCCGAGCCGGCCCCCGAGGACCCCGAGGCGCTGATCCGCAACCAGGACAAGGACGTGATCCTGCGCATCGACGCTGGCTATGCCGAGGCCTGGCGCGAGAGCCGCGCGGCCACGGTAGAGATCCTCCACGACAGCTCGCGGCAGGACTCGCAGATCCCGGTGCGGCGGGTCGAGCGGGCGTTGCAGGCCTACGCGCGGCAGGCCGGGGCGGTGCGCCTGCTGGCGCGCGGCATCGATCCTGCGCTCGGCAATGCGGTGGCCATCACCTACCGAGATCTTGCTACGCCCGAGGCCAAGCGCGGCATGCTGCTCGCCTTCCTGCCCTACCTGCTGATCCTCACCGCCTTCCTCGGCGGCGCCTACCTGGTGATGGATGCCACGGCGGGCGAGCGCGAGCGCCAGTCGCTCGAACCGCTGCTCGCCACCCCGGCGGGGCGCGGCGCGATCATGAGTGGCAAGATCGCCGCGGCCTGCGTCTTCGGCATGATCGGCCTCTTGCTCACCCTGCTCAGCTTCAAGCTCAGCTTCGCCTTCGTCGACAGCGGCCCGTTCAGGGGCGTCGATGTCTCGCTGCTGGCGGTGGCGAAGCTGCTGCTGATCCTGCTGCCCATGGTGCTGATCGGCACCACCCTGCTGACGCTGATCTCGGCCTCGGTGAAGACGCTGAAGGAAGCGCAGAGCTACATGGCCTTCCTGATGCTGCTGCCGATCCTGCCCACCATCATCCTGATGGTGAACCCGGTGAAGAACGCCGCCTGGATGTTCGCCACGCCCTTCCTCGCGCAGAACCAGCTCATCCTGATGGTGCTGCGCGCCGAGGCGATCACGCCGCTGCAGTGGGCGATCTACATCGGCGCCGGCTTCGGGCTCGGCGCCCTGCTCTGGTTCGCGGCCTCGCGGCTCTACCACCGCGAGGCGCTGGCGATCTCGGCCTGAGGCGGGGCCCGGAAACGCATCGCCCGGCCGGAGCCGGGCGATGCCAGGGGAAGGCGGCGCGCGGCCGCCCGGCTTACATGCGGAAATCGAAGGTGCGGGTCAGGGTGACCGGCTCGCCCGGGGCCTCGAAGCGCCAGGTGGCCACGGTTTCCTCCACGCTGCGCTCGAACAGGCCGCGCGGGCGGGCGCGCAGCACCTCGATGTTGGTGACGCTGCCATCGGCGGCCACGGTGAACTGCACGGTGACGCTGCCGGAAGCGCGGCTGCGGGCCGCCTCGCGCGGGTAGGGCGGCTGCGGGGTGCTGATCGGCCGCAGGCTGGCGGCGGTGGGCCGGGGGGCGGCAGCGGCCGGCGGCGGCGTGGCTGGCTGGGCCACCGGAGCCGGGGCGGGCGGCGGGCTGGCCGGCTGGGCCACCGTCGGGGCCGGCGGCGGCGTGGCCGGTGCCGGAGCGACCGGTTCCGGAGCCGGGGCGGGGGTGGCCGGCGCGGCGGCGGCCTCGCGGGCCCGCTGCTCGGCCGCGAGACGCTCGCGTTCGGCGCGCTCGGCCTCGAGGCGGGCGCGCTCGGCCTGGGCCGTGCGGCCGCTGTCGATGGCCTCGCGGATGCGGCCCAGCGAGGGCGCTTCCGGGTCGGTGCGGCTCATGAGCTCGAGCAGACGCTCGGCCTCGGCGAAATTGCCGCTGTTGATCGCCTGTTCCGAGGCGATCAGGGCATAGGGCATCAGGTCGATCAGCGCCGACTCGGCCGAGACATCGGGCTTGGCCGATTTCTTGCGCAGGGCGAGGTAGTACTCCATCGCATTGTCGCCGGCCGGGGCGTAGAGCCGCTGCTCGCGCAGGGCGGTATTGCCGCGCTCGCGCAATTCGGCCTCGGAGAGGGCGGCGAGGGCATCGGCCGTGGCCTGGGCCGCCGAGGCCGCCTGGGCGGCCTCGTCCACGGCCGGGGCCGGCGCGGCCGGTGCGGCGGCGGGAGCGGGAGCGGCCTGTTCTTCGCCCTTGGAGCAGGCAGCAAGGCCGAGGGCGAGGGCGAGGGCGGCGGCCAGTGCCGCCTGCGGGGGTCGGATCGGCGAAACGGACACGGTGCAGGTTCCCGGCGAGGCTGAGGCTGCCGAGCCTCCGGCCTCCGTGACGCCGCTGTCAATACATCGGCGTGACTTCCGACACATTCCGACGTGCTTTGACGATTGACAGGGCCGGGCGGGTCCGGCCTGCCCGGCTTCTCAGTCGGGCCGGCGGAAGGTCAGCACCACCCGCGCGGTGCTCCGGCCCTCGGCCGGGGCATAGCGCCAGCGCCGGGCGGCCAGCACCGCCTCGCGGTCGAATACCCCGGGGGGCTCGGCGCGCAGCACGTCCACCCCCTCCACGCTGCCATCGGCAGCGATGGTGAGCAGCAGTTCCACCTCGCCCTCGAGCCGGCGGCGCTGGGCCGCTTCAGGGAAGCGCGGCGGCACCCGGCTGAGCAGGGCGCGCGGTGCCGCCGCCGCGCTGCCGGGGGCCGGGGCAGGCGGCGGGCTGGCCGGGGCCTCGCGGCTGGCCGTGCCGGGGGCCGGTGTGGCCGGAAGGGCGGCGGGAGCCGGGGCGGGCAGGCCGGAAGCGGCGGCCGGGGCGCGCGCCGGCGCGCTGGCGGGGGGCGGTGCCGGCGCCGGCGCGGTCGCCGCCGGGACCGGAGCCGTGGCGACCGTCTCGGTTGGCCGGGGCTGCCGGGCAGCGGCCTCGGCGGCCCGGCGCTCGGCCTCGGCACGTTCGGCGGCCAGGCGCTCTGCTTCACTCCGGGCCTGCGCCAGCGCCTCGCGCAGCCGCGGCAGGGCCGGGGCCTCGGCATCCATGCGCTGCAGCAGGCCGAGCAGGCGTTCGGCCTCGTCGAAGGCGCCAGCGGCCATCGCCTGCTCGCTGCCGATCACCACGTAGGGGGCGAGGTCGACCAGGGCGGTCTCCACCGCCGGCTCGGTGCCCAGGCGCTCGCGCAGTTCCAGGTAGTCCTCCACGGCATTGTCGCCGGCGGGCGCGTACAGGCGGTTGGCGGCCAGCGAGGCGGCGGCCCGGGCCTTGAGCGCCGCGGTATCGAGCTGGCGGGCCGCCGGCGCGGCGGCGGGGGCGGCTTCGGTGGGCGGCGCTGGCGCCGCCGCCGGCACGGGGGGCGGGGCTTCGCCGCCGCAGGCGCTGAGCAGGAGGGCGGTGACGAGCAGCGCGGGGCGCGGCAGGCGGGCGGGGTGAAGGAGCGCGGGCATGGCGGCGGGCCGTCGAGCGGGGCGCGCATTCTCGGAGGCTTCGATGACAGATCAAGCCTGCCGCCGGGCGTACGGACGGCAGGCGGGCGGTTCTGCCGGAGTGCGTCACACTATGGCGGTGACTGCCACCTTCCCCATCACGCCGCTGCTGCCGGCGATCCTCGACCAGCTCGCCATCCATTCCCGCCTGGTACTGGAGGCCCCGCCCGGGGCCGGCAAGACCACCCAGGTGCCGCTCGCCCTGCTCGCCGCGCCATGGCGCCAGGACGGCCGGATCCTGATGCTGGAGCCGCGCCGGGTGGCGGCCCGGGCTGCCGCCGCCTTCATGGCCCGGCAGCTCGGCGAGCCGGTGGGCCAGACCGTGGGCTACCGCATCCGCTTCGAGGCCAGGGTGTCGGCGGCCACCCGCATCGAGGTGGTCACCGAGGGCATCCTCACCCGGCTGCTCCAGGACGATCCGCTGCTGGAAGGCGTGGCGGCGATCCTGTTCGACGAGTTCCATGAGCGCCACCTGGCGGCCGACCTCGGCCTTGCCCTCGCGCTCGACGTGCAAGAGCAGCTGCGCCCGGACCTGCGCCTCGTGGTGATGTCGGCCACCCTGGACGGCGAGTCGCTGGCGCGCTTTCTCGACGCCCCGCGGCTCAGCGCCGAGGGCCGGGCCTTCCCGGTGACGGTGCGGTACTTCCCGGCCCGCCGCGAGGAGCCCTGGACGGCGCAACTGCGCCGCTGCCTCGAGCAGGCCCTGGCGGCGCATCCCGGTGATGTGCTGGTGTTCCTGCCCGGCCAGCGCGAGATCGCCGAGGCCATGCGGGCGCTGGAGCCGGCGGTCCCTGGCGAGGTGCGCCTGCTGCCCCTGCACGGCGAGCTTCCGGTCGAGGCCCAGGCCGCGGCCCTCGCCCCCGACCCCGAGGGCCGGCGCCGCGTGGTGCTGGCCACCAATGTGGCGGAATCCAGTGTCACCCTGCCTGGGGTGCGGGTGGTGATCGATACCGGCCTGGCCCGCGAGCCGCGCTTCGATCCCAGCTCCGGCTTCTCCCGCCTCGATATGGTGGCGATCTCGCAGGCCAGCGCCGACCAGCGCGCCGGTCGCGCCGGCCGGGTGGCCGAGGGCTGGTGCTACCGGCTGTGGCCGGAATCGCAGCGGCTGGAGCCGAACCGGCGCGCCGAGATCGGCCAGGTGGAGCTTTCCGGTCTGGCCCTGGAGCTGGCTGCCTGGGGCGGGGCCGAGCTGCGCTTCGTCGATCCTCCACCGCGCGGCGCCCTGGCGGCCGGCATCGACCTGCTGAAGTCCCTTGGCGCCCTCGATGCCGATGGCCGCATCACCGGGTTTGGCCGGCGGGTGCTGGCGCTCGGCACGCACCCGCGGCTCGCGGCCATGCTGCTGGCACCGACGGAGGCCACCGAGACGGCGCTGGCCTGTGATCTTGCAGCGCTGATCGAGGCCCGCGACCCGCTCAAGGGCCCGCGTCGCGACGATCTGGCGGCCCGCTGGCAGGCGCTGGCCGCCTTCCGCGCCGGGCGCACTCCGCCCGAGGCCTCGCGCTCGGCGCTGGCCGCCATCGACCAGCAGGCCAGGCAGTGGCGCCGCCGCCTGCGCTGCGAGGCCATGCCGCCCGCAGAAGCACCGAACCATCTCCTGGGCGATCTGCTGCTGCATGCCTTCCCCGACCGCATCGGCCTGCAGCACCCCGGCGATCCGCGCCGTTACCTCCTGAGCAATGGCCGCAGCGCCCGGCTGTTCGACGATTCCGCGCTGTACGGCGAGCCCTGGATCGTGGCCAGCGAGCTGCGCTTCGAGGCCCGCGACGGCCTGGTCCTGCGCGCGGCGCCGCTGGACGAGGCCCGCCTGCGGCGCGAGTTTCCCGGGCGCTTCGTCGAGGAGGACAGCGTGCGCTGGGATCCCGGCACCCGCGCCCTGGTATCGCGCCGCGAGCGCCGCTTCGACCGCATCGTGCTCGAAAGCAGGCCCGCTGGCCGGCCGGACCCCGCCCGCGCCGCGCAGGCCCTCACCGAGGCGGTGCGCGAGCTCGGGCTCAGGGTACTGCCGTGGACGGAGGAACTGCGGCAGTGGCGGGAGCGCCTGCGCTGCCTGCGCGACTGGCTGCCGGAACTGGGCTGGCCGGACGTGAGCGACGAGGCCCTGCTCGCCACGCTCGACGACTGGCTGACGCCCGCCTTCAGCGGCAAGACGCGGCTCGATGCGCTGTCCGAGGAGGAATTGGGCGAGGCGCTGAAGTCCTGTCTCGACGGGCCGCTGAAACCGAAGCTGGACCTGCTGGCACCCCGCCGCATCACCGTGCCCTCGGGCATGGAGCGGCCGATCAGCTATGCCGCGGGGGAATCGCCGGTGCTGGCCTGCAAGCTGCAGGAACTGTTCGGCCTGGCCGATACCCCGCGCATCGCCGGAGGCCGGGTGCCGCTCACCCTGCACCTGCTCTCGCCGGCCGGCGCGCCGCTGGCGATCACCCAGGACCTACGGAGCTTCTGGAACAAGGTCTACCCGGACGTGAAGAAAGACATGAAGGGCCGCTACCCGCGGCATCCCTGGCCCGACGATCCCTGGACGGCCACCGCCACCCACCGCGCCAAGCCGCGCGGCAGCTGAGTCCTTGCCCGCGTGCGCCCCGACCTCCTCACCGCGACTCTGGCCGCCGCTCCGGTGCCGCGCTGGCCCGCCGTCGATCCCCTGGCCGATGCCGTGAATCCCGCACTGGGGCTGCTGCTGTTCTGGCTGGCGCTTGCGGCGTGGCGGGCCGGACGGCGTCGCGAGGCGGTGGGGCTGCCGCTCACCCTCGTCGTGATGCTGTGTGCCGCCTATGCCCTCGCATATTTCGACCGGGCGCTGGGGATCTTCGGGCTGTTCGGCCTCGACTTCAGCACCCACGGCGCCGTACGGTCCACGACTTGCTGGCCACGGCGGCGGTCGTCGGCCTGCCCCTCACCTTGCTGGCCACGGGCCTGCGCCCCGTGGCCGGTCGACGCGCCGGTTCAGCGCCGCCGGGGCACAATGCCGGCTCCTGAGTCCCTGCCTGCCGCGCCCCCGCGGTCCCTGCCATGAGCACGCCCTTCCACGTCTTCGAGGTGATCGTCGTCGGCGGTGGCCATGCCGGTACCGAGGCCGCGCTGGCGGCCGCCCGCAGCGGCGCCCGCACCCTGCTGCTCACGCACAACATCGAGACGATCGGCCAGATGAGCTGCAACCCGGCCATCGGCGGCATCGGCAAGGGGCATCTGGTCAAGGAGATCGACGCGCTGGGGGGGGCGATGGCCCGCGCCGCCGACCGTGCCGGCATCCAGTGGCGCACGCTCAATGCCAGCAAGGGGCCGGCGGTGCGTGCCACCCGCGCCCAGGCCGACCGCGGGCTCTACAAGGCCGCCATCCGCCGCATGGTCGAGACGCAGCCGAACCTTTGCGTCTTCCAGCAGGCGGTGGACGATCTGCTGCTCGCCGGCGAGGCCGTCGCCGGCGTGCGCACCCAGATGGGCCTCGAATTCCGCGCGCCGGCCGTGGTGCTCACCACCGGCACCTTCCTCGCCGGGCAGATCCACATCGGGCTTTCGAACTACGCCGGTGGCCGCGCCGGCGATCCGCCATCCACCGCGCTGGCGCGGCGCCTGCGCGAGGCCGCGCCGGGCGTGGGCCGGCTGAAAACCGGCACGCCGCCGCGCCTCGATGCCCGCAGCATCGATTTTTCCGGGCTCGAGGAGCAGCCGGGCGACACGCCGATCCCGACCTTCAGCTTCGATAACGACGCCTCGGTGCACCCGCGCCAGGTGAGCTGCTGGATCACCCACACCAACGAGCATACCCACGCCATCATCCGCGGCGGCCTCGACCGCTCGCCGATGTACACCGGCGTGATCGAGGGCGTGGGCCCGCGCTACTGCCCGAGCATCGAGGACAAGATCACCCGCTTCGCCGACCGCACTTCGCACCAGGTCTTCATCGAGCCCGAGGGCCTCGATACCTTCGAGGTCTACCCGAACGGCATCAGCACCTCGCTGCCCTTCGACGTGCAGCTCGCCCTCGTGCGTTCGATCCGGGGCTTCGAGAACGCGCATATCACCCGCCCGGGCTATGCCATCGAGTACGACTACTTCGACCCACGCGGCCTGAAGGCCTCGCTGGAGACGAAGGCGATCCGGGGGCTCTTCTTCGCCGGGCAGATCAACGGCACCACCGGCTACGAGGAGGCCGCCGCCCAGGGCCTGCTGGCCGGACTCAATGCCGCCCGCTTCGTGCAGCAGAAGCCGGCCTGGACGCCGCGCCGCGACGAGGCCTACCTCGGCGTGCTGGTCGACGACCTCGTCACCCACGGCACCACCGAGCCCTACCGCATGTTCACCTCGCGCGCCGAGTACCGGCTGCAGCTGCGCGAGGACAATGCCGACCTGCGGCTCACCCCGCTCGGCCGGGCCTTCGGCCTGGTCGATGACGCCCGCTGGGCGGCCTTCGAGGCCCGGCGCGCGGCCATCGAGGCCGAGACCGCGCGCCTGCGCGGCCTCTGGGCGGCGCCGGGCAATGCGCTCGGCCGCGCCGTCGAGGCCGCCACCGGCCAGCCGGTCTCGCGCGAGACCAGCGCCCTCGACCTGCTCAAGCGCCCGGGCCTCGACTATGCCGCCCTGATGGCGGTGGAGGGGCTGGGTCCGGGCGTGGCCGATGCCAAAGTGGCCGAACAGGTCGAGATCGCCGCCAAATATGCCGGCTATCTCGAGCGCCAGCGCGAGGAGATCGAGCGCCAGCGGCGCCACGAGGCCACCGTCATCCCGGCGGATTTCGACTACCGTGGCATCAGCGGCCTGTCGGCCGAGGTGGTGGCCAAGCTCAGCGCCGTGCGCCCCGAGACCCTCGGCCAGGCCCAGCGCATCCCCGGCATCACCCCGGCGGCCATCTCCCTGCTGCTGGTGTACCTGAAGCGCCACGGCCGGGCGGCCTGAGCGGCGTCAAAATTTGCTGAACTGCTCATGCCGGGCCATTGCGGCCATGGCATGCTCGGGGAGTACGGACACACGGAGCCCCCGCCGTGGAAAGCAGCGACGAGTTGATGTTCGCCCCCGAGGGGCCCGAGCCCGGCGCTTCTCCCGCTTCCCTGCTGCCGCCGTGGAAGGTGGCGGTGGTGGACGACGACGAATCGGTGCGCGCCATCACCCGCCTCGCGCTCGGCGCGCTGAAGATCGATGGCCGTCCGCTCGACCTCCTGGAAGCCGCCAGCGCCGACGAGGGCATCGCCCTGTTCGCCTCGCATCCCGACATCGCCCTCGGGCTCATCGACATGGTGATGGAGGACCCCACCGCCGGCCTGCGTCTGATCAGCGCCGTGCGCGAGCAGCAGGGCAACCACAAGACCCGCCTCGTGGTGCGCACCGGCCAGCCCGGGCACCTGCCGGAAGACCACGTCATCCGCGACTACGACATCAACGACTACCGCGAGAAGACCGAGCTCTCGGCGCAGAAGCTGCGCACCGTGACCCACAGCGCCATCCGTTCCTACCGCGACATCGCGGTGGTGGAGGAAGCCTTCCACGGCCTGATCGACCTGCTCGCCCAAGTGGTGGACGAGAAGATCGCCGAGTACTTCCCGCATGCCGTGGCCACGGCCGGCATCGCCGCCCATCTCGCCGCGAAGGCCGGGCTGCCGGCGGTGCGCGTCGAGGCCCTGCGCCATGCCTCGATGCTGCGCGACCTCGGCCTGCTCGGCCTGCCGGCCGGCGTGCGCAATGCCCTGCTGCAGTACGACGAGCTCGCCGGCGAGGCGCGCCAGGCGGTGCTGGCGCATCCCGGCGTCGGGGCCGGCCTGCTCGCCCGGCTCGCCACCGAGGAGGGGCGGCTCGCCGCCCAGGTGGCGAAGGAACACCACGAGCGCTGGGATGGCAGCGGCTTCCCGCTCGGCCTGCGCGGCGAAGGCATCTCACTGGAAGGCCGGCTGCTGGCGGTGGCCAATGTGGTCGACGCCTTCCTCGCCTCCGAGGAAGGCCGTGCCGGCGATGGTCGCGAGGCCCTGTGCCGGCATCTCGAGGCCCTGTCCGGCCGCGAGCTCGATCCGGCCCTGGTGGCCCTGGCGCTGGCCGAGCTCGACGTCCTGCTGGCCCTGCGCGAGGCGGCCCGGGCCGGTGCGGCGGCCTGAACCGCCCCGCCGCCAGCCCTTGCGCCGGCGCCCGCGGCCCTTCAGGCTGGCAGCGTTTCCGTAGGAGCTCCGCCCATGAGTGATGCCTCCACCGGCCGTGGCAGCGCCGGTAACGTGATCGCCGCCCTGTGCAGCCTGTTCATTCCGGGTCTCGGCCAGCTGGTGCAGGGTCGGGTGCTCTGGGCGCTGTTCTGGTTCGTGTTCGCCGGCGTAGCCTGGACGATCACCTTCGTCCTCACGCTCGGCTTCTTCCCCTTCGGTGGCGCGCTGGTCAACCTGATGGCCTGCCTCCACGCCGCGGTGTATTCGCCTCGCCGCTGAGGCCATGGGCGGCGGATGGCGAGCAGACCCGTGAGGCCCGCGACGACCCCGGCCCCCGTCCAGCCGCCGCGCGGTCCCGACCCCTTGCGCGAGCTGCAGGTGCGGCGGCTGCGTGAGCTGATCGTGCTGCTGCTCGTCTGCCTCGGTCTGTTCGCCTTGTTCAATACGCCCATTGCCGAGGGGGCGGTGTTGCTCACCACCGTAGCCGCCATGGGCGTGCTCGGGATCGCCCTGCAACTGCTGCGCCGAGGGCGCTTCGAGGCGTCGCTGCTCACCGTGCTCTGGACCATGACCCTGGCCTGTACGGCGGTGATCTGGATGCGCTCTGGTCTGCGCGACATGGTCGTGCTCGCCTATCCGGCGATCATCCTGCTGGCGGCCATGACCGTGAGTCCGCGGCCCTTGTTATGTCTGCTCGGAGTCATGCTGGTTTCGCTCGGCCTGCTGTTCTGGGGCGAGTTGGCGGGTTGGTACCAGCCCGAGGCGCAGACGCTCGGCTACGGCAGCTACCTCAACCGCGCCCTGCTGCTGGTGTTGGTGGCGGTGATCGCCCGCACCATCGCCAATGACCTCGGGGATGCCATCCGCCGCGCCGAGGCCGAGCGCGAGCGGGCCAAGGACAGCGCCTCGCGGCTCGCCTTCCTGGTCCAGCACGATGCTCTCACCGGCCTGCCGAACCGTCTGCTGGTCCAGGACCGCTTCGCCCAGGCAGCGGCCCGGGCCCGCCGCGACGGCACGCCGCTCGCCCTGCTGGTGGTGGACCTCGACGATTTCCGCCGGGTCAACGATTCGCTTGGCCACGGGGTGGGCGATGCGGTGCTGCAACGCATGGCCGAGCGCCTGCGGGTGCTGGCCGCCGACACCGACACCGTGGGCCGGCTCGGCGCCGACGAGTTCGTGGTGGTGAGCACCGAGCTGCCGGACGTGGATGCGCTGGCCGGCTTCGCTCAGGGCCTGCTCGACGGGCTTGCCGAGCCCTTCGAGCGTGACGGGCTGTCGATCACCTGCCGCAGCTCGATCGGCATCGCCCAGTTCTCGCGCGATGGTGATGCCTTCGAGGTCCTGCTCAACCGTGCCGAGGCGGCGATGGCGCGAGCCAAGGCCGAAGGCCGGAACGCCTACCGCTTCGCCGATCCGGACGTGGACATCGATGTCGGTGAGCACCTGCGGCTCGTTTCCGAACTGCGCGCCGCCATCGAGCGCGGCGAGCTGGAGCTGCACTACCAGCCCATCGTGCGGCTCGCCAGCGGGGAGGTCGGCGGGGTCGAGGCCCTGGTGCGTTGGCGCCACCCCGAGCGTGGCCCGGTGCCGCCGGGGGCTTTCGTGCCATTGGCCGAGCGCAGCGGCCTCATCCATGCCCTCGGCGCCTGGGCGCTGGAGGAGGCCGCCCGGCAGGTGCGGCGCTGGGAGGCGCGCGGCCTGCCGCCGCTCACCGTCTCGGTGAACGTCTCGCCGCTGCAGCTCGCCCAGGGGGCGCTCGATGCCGTGGTGGCCCGGGTGCTGGCGGCCACCGCCCTGCCGCCAAGGCAGTTGCTGCTCGAGCTCACCGAATCCAGCCTGGTCGGCGATGCCGTGCCGCTGCGCGACTGCATCGCCCGCCTGCAGGCCATGGGCGTGGGCCTGTCGATCGACGATTTCGGCACCGGCTATTCCAACCTCGGCTACCTGCAGCGTTTCGACGTGCAGGCACTGAAGATCGACCAGCGCTTCGTGCGCGGCCTGGCCGACGGCCCGCAGGGCGAGGCCATCGTGCGCGCCATCGCCCACCTCGCTGAGGGCTTGGGCATCCGTTCGGTGGCCGAGGGCATCGAGCAGGAGGACGAGGTGCAGCGGCTCGCCGCCCTCGGCTGCGAGGCGGGCCAGGGCCGCTGGTGGTCGGAGCCGCTGCCCGGCCCGGCCTTCGTCCACTGGTACCAGGAGCGTGAGCGTGGCCGCGTGGCACCGCGCCGGGCGGCCCCGGCCTGAGTTCCGCTATACTTGCGCGCCTGCCGGGCCCTGCCTGGCAGCCGCCGTACACCACGCGCCCGTAGCTCAGCCGGATAGAGTAGTGGCTTCCGAAGCCATTGGTCGGGGGTTCGAATCCCTCCGGGCGCGCCAATCGCTACTGGGACAAATCCGGGACAGCGCCTGATGGCCGCTGCTGTTGAAGTGGGTAAAGTTGCGGCAATGGGCCCTGCATGTGGCCATCCAGAGCGCCTTTGCCTGGAACGACTCCCATCTGCTCGAGGAGATCCTTAACAGAACGGGCGCCCTCGCGGGCGCCCGTTCTTCATGGCCGGATCGCGGCCGGGCTTACCACTGGGCGCGCAGGCCCAGCATCGCGTTGCGCTCGTCGCGGGTGAAGGCGGCATCCACGCCCACCGACCACATGCCGTCGATGTGCCAGCGGGCGCCCAGCTCGACGATCGCATCGCGGTCGTAGAACACCCAATCGCGGCCGTCGACGTCGATCAGGCCGGCCTTGATCGAGGCCTCCACGTCCTGCGAGAGCATCGAGCGCAGGCCCACGGTGGCCTGCCAGCCGTCCTCGCGCACCGAGTCGCCGCCGCCCTTGCCC
This sequence comes from Silanimonas lenta DSM 16282, assembly GCF_000429065.1. Lineage (GTDB taxonomy): Bacteria > Pseudomonadota > Gammaproteobacteria > Xanthomonadales > Xanthomonadaceae > Silanimonas > Silanimonas lenta. Next base: position 435,733 of record NZ_KE386844.1, read on the forward strand.
TTGATGCGCAGGGCCTTGGCATCCAGCACCAGGTGCAGGCGCTCGTCGATGGCGAGGGCGTAGCCGAGGCCGAGGCTGCTGCGGCGCAGGTCGAGGTCGACCCCGGCGGCATCGGCGGCATCGGTGTCGGCGATGTCGTGGCTGGCGGTGGCGAACAGGCCGGTCTGGCCGAAGGCCAGGCTGCCGGCGATGCCGCCGCCCTTGCCGTTCACAGTCAGATCGCTGCTGCCGAGCGCGTCCACCTGGACATGGGCGAGGCGGCCTTCGACATAGGTGTAGGACAGGCCCTCACCCTTGGCCTGAGCGGCCGGGGCGGTGGCGAGGGCGAGGCCCAGCAGGGCAGCGAGAGAAGAAGTACGGGTCATGGTGTTGCTCCTTGGGATCGGGGCCGGGGCGGATGCCCGGCTCGTGGCCCGCCGTCATGGCGGGGCGCGAAGGGTGCCACGGGAGCGCGGGTTTGGGCAGACTCGGGGTCTCACCCGCTGGGCGGGGCGGGCTGCCACCCTGGCTGCAGAGCGTGGCGTTCCTCAGGGCATCTTTCCCCCGGCGGACGCCCCGAACTGCGCTGTGAGCCGCTCGCGAAGGCCGCCGCTGCGGCGGACCGGCCGGCTCACGCCGGCGCGCAGTACCGCCTCGCTGGCATGCAGGGTGAGCGCGTGGCGGGCCCGCGAGGCGGCGGTGTAGAGCAGCTCGCGCGAGAGCAGCGGGTGCTGCGGGTCCTCCGGCAGCAGCACGGCCACCGTGCCGTATTCCGAGCCCTGGCTCTTGTGCACGGTGAGCGCGCAGGCCGGGGCATGCGCCGGCAGGGCGCCCAGGGGGAAGGCGCGCGGGCCATCCCCGGTGTCGAACCAGGCCCGCAGCCGGCCGTCGGCGCCGAGCAGGCAGAGGCCGACATCGCCATTGAACAGGCCGCTGTCCGGGTCGTTGCGGACGATGATGAGCGGGCGGCCGGGGTAGTGCGGGCCGGCCTCCGCTGCCGGGCCTCCGGCCAGCGCGCGGCGCAGCAGAGCATCGAGCCGTGTTGCCACGGTCTGGCTGCCGCGCGGCCCCTCGCGGGTGGCGCACAGCCACTGCCGCTGGCGCAGCCCGGCCAGGGCCGCGCCGGCGGCCTCGCGCGCCGCCGCGGGCTCGGCCGGCAGGGGCGGGGATTTCAGGTCCGCGGCGAGCCGCCGGGCCCAGTCGCGCAGGGCCGCCTCCAGCGCCGCCGGGCCGGCCAGCGGGCGCAGGGCCAGCGCCGGGTGGGCGCCGAGCGCGGCGAGGCTCGCCCCGGCATCGCCGGAGGCGATCGCCGTGTTCAGGGCCGCGAGCTGGGTGTCGGCGCGGAAGCTGTGGCGCAGCCGCACCAGCGGCGCCCCGGGTCGGGCCTCCAGGGCCTGTACGAGGTCCTGCAGGGCGCTGCCGGGGCCGACCGGGCTCAGCTGCTCGGCATCGCCCACCAGCCAGAGCGGGGTGCTGGCGGGCAGGGCCTCGAGCAGGGCATCGAGCTGGGCGAGGTCCAGCATCGAGGCCTCGTCCACCACCACGAGCTCGGCCTCGATGGGGTCGCGGGCATCGCGGGCGTAGCGGTGGCGGGCGGGCTGGTAGCCGAGCAGGCGGTGCAGGGTGCTGGCCTCCGGCAGGGCGAAGCCGGCCAGCGCCGCGTCCCAAGGGCCACCGGCCAGCGTGGCGGCGAGCCTTGCCCGCCCCTCGCGCATGGCTTCCACCAGGCGCTGCGCGGCCTTGCCGGTGGGGGCCGCCACCCGCACGCGCGGCGGGTGCCCGAGCTGATGCTGCCGGGCCAGCAGCATGCGCAGCACGGTGGTGGTCTTGCCGGTGCCGGGGCCGCCGGTGAGCACGAACAGCCGGGCCTCGCCGCAGCGCCGCACGGCCTCGCGCTGCGCCGTGTCGCGGCCGTCGCCCGGGCCGCCGAACAGGGCCTCCACCGCCTCCGGGGCCAGCGGCCCGGTATCGGGGTCACGGGCGCGGGCGGCCAGGGCGGCGGCCACCCGGGCCTCGGCCTGCCAGTGCCGCCAGAGGTACAGGCGCTGGTCGCCTTCGCGCACGAAGGGGGTGCGCAGCGCGCCCGTGCCCACCCAGCCGGGCGCATCGAGGGCGGCCGGGTCCAGTGCCGGGTCCTCGGCGTGGGCGCGGGTGAGATCGAGGGCGGTATGGCCCTCGGCCTCGGCCGTGGCGAGGGCGGCGGCCCAGCGGGCGAGGGCGGGGCCGCCGCCATGCGCCTCCACCCAGCGGGCGAGCAGGCGGGCGCTCATGCCGCGACCTCCGCTTCGCCGGCCAGCAGGGCATCGGCGGTTTCGACGAGGGCATCGGGGAAGCGCTCGCTCCACACCCCCCAGCCCGGCCCCAGGCCCACGGCGCGCAGGAACAGGTAGACCGGGGCGCCGAGATGCTCGGCGATGCGGTAGGCCGCGCCCCGGCGCTGGCGCAGCAGGCGGTGCAGGGCCACGGTGTAGAGCAGGGCCTGGAAGCGGTAGTGGTGGTGGTCCATCAGGCGGGAAAGAGCCTCGGGGTGGCCGCCCTGGGGCAGCTGGTTGCCCTTCCAGTCGAGCACGTGCACGCGGCCGGCATGCTCGAACACGAGGTCGATGGCGCCATCGAGGCAGCCGTCGATGCGGGCGGGCGTGCCCTCCGGCACCAGCCCGGGCAGGCCGTGGCGCTCGCAGGCGCTGCGCAGGGCCTGCAGCGAGGCGTCGCCAAGGCGGAGGTGGAAGGCCATTTCGTGCCGTTGCCGCTCGGCCGGCAGAGTGGCCAGCACCAGCGGTTCCGTGTGCCCGGGCAGCCAGAGCGCGGTCTGGCGCACCCGGTCGAGCAGGGCGGCCACCCGCGGCGCCAGCTCGGCGAGCGGTGGGCCGCCTTCGCTGCGCACACCATGCTGCTTCAGCGCCGCCAGCACCCGCTCCGATTGCGGGGCGAAGCATTCGCCGGGGCGGGCGGCCTCCAGCAGTGCGTGCAGGGCATTGCCGAAGCCGGTGCCGCGCACGGCGTCCAGTGCCCGCAGGGCCGCCTCGGGGGCGGCACGGGACGGGGGATGGGCGGCGTCAGGGGCCAGACCGGCGGCGGCTGTGCCGGGGCCATCGCCGGCGGAATCCGTCTCCAGCGCCTCCGGGGCATCGTCATTGGCCGCGGGCAGCGCCTCGTCGTCGGCAGCCGCGGCCTCCAGCAGCGGCTCGCCGGCACAGCGCACCAGCCCGGTGAAGCTCCAGCGTCCGGGCAGGCGGAAGGGCCCGGGGGGCGGCGGGGCCTCGGCCTCGAGGCGCTGGCCGGGCGGGCTGTCGGTGGATTCGGAGGGTGGGGGGGCGGGTACTGCCGGCGCAGTCGCCACGACGGGGCCTGCGGCGCTGGCCAGTGTGATGCCCGGCGCCGTCGCGGTGCCTGGAGTCTCCTCGGCCTCCGGCCAGCCCTCGTGCCAGGCGATCTCGGCCGAGGCCCGGCAGGCCGCTTCGAGCCCGCGGTCCAGCAGGCTGTCGAGCGGTGAGCGTGCCGGGTCGGTCTTGGGCTTCGACGTGCCCGCCCCCCGGGATCGCTTGGCCGGCCGCGTGTTCGGCAGCAGGAACACATGGCAGGCCTGCTTGGCCCGGGTCAGGGCCACGTAGAGCAGGCGGAAGCGTTCCTCCTGCTGGGCGCCGGCGAGCCGGGTGCGGGCCGCTTTCTCGAACAGGGCTTCACGCTCCCCGGCCGTATCGGCGGTGTCGAGCGGGATGCCCTTCTCCGATGACCGTGCCTCCGCGCCCCAGAGCGTGGGCAGCAGCACCACCGGGAACTCCAGGCCCTTGCTGGCATGCAGGGTCATCAGCCGCACCCGCCGCTGGTCGCTCTCCAGCCGTAGGCGGCGCTCGCCGCGGCCTGCGTCTTCGCCCTCGTCCGCTTCCTCGCCTTCGCCCAGGCGCTGCGCGCGCAGCCAGTCGAGCAGAGCGCCGGGGGAATGCCCCTCGGCCTCGCGAGCGGCCAGCAGTTCGCCCAGATGGCGCAGGTCGGTGGCGAGGCGCTCGTCGTCACTGCCGCGGCGGCGGCGGGCCTGCTCCAGCAGGGCGAACACCACGGCGAGCACGCCCTCGCGCCGCCAGCGCTCGCGCCAGTCGAGCAGGCGCTCACGCCAGGGCTCCAGCCCGCCGGCGGCTTCCAGCGCCGGCAGTTGTCGCGGACCGAGGCCGAGGCTTTCGCTGAGCAGGGCGGCGCGCAGGGCGCCCACGTCCTGCGGGTGCAGCACGGCATGCAGCACCAGCAGCAGGTCGCGCGCGGCCTCGCTCTCGAACACCTGCAGCCGCGATTGCGCGGCGCAGGGAATGCCGCGGCGCTGCAGCAGGCGGCGAAGATCGTCGATCTCGGTGTTGGTGCGCAGCAGCACGGCAAGATCGCCGGGGGCGAGCGGGCGGCCGTGGGCGCCCAGGCGGTAGCGCCCCGGGGTCAGCAGCCGGGCCACCAGCTCGGCGCAGGCCGCGAGGGCCCGGGGCCGCGCGGCGGCATTCGGCAGGGCCTCCGTCAAGGCGTGCACCTGCAGCGGCGAGGCCACCGGGCGCCCCCACTCGTGCAGGCGCTCGGCCTCGGCGCCGCCGCCGGCCTGCACCGGCCGGTAGCGGATGTCGTGCCCGGGATCGGCGGAGAGCACCGCCCGCGGCCCCTCGAAGAAGGCATTGCAGGCAGCCACGTAGGCGGTGCTGGAGCGCCGGTTGGTGTCCAGCGTGAGCCGATGCCCGGCGCCGCGTGCGGCGCGCAGGTAGGTGCCGATATCGCCACCGCGGAAGCTGTAGATGGCCTGCTTCGGGTCTCCCACCATCACCAAGAGGCCGCGCGGCGTTCCGGCTGCGTCGCGGAACCAGCGGTCGAGCAGGGCGTATTGGCTGCCGTCGGTGTCCTGGAATTCGTCCACCAGGGCCACCGGCCAGCGGGCGGCCAGGGCGTCGGGCAGGGGCGAGCCGGGCGCCACCACCTGGGCCTTTGCCAGTTCGATCAGGGCGTCGAAGCTGAGCTCGTTGGCCTGCCGGGCGCGCTGCTCGCGCCAGCGCCGCAACTCGGGGGCCCAGGCGGCCCAGAAGCGGCGTTCGCTCGACTGGGCGCGGGCGAATTCGGGGGCGATGGCGGCCAGGGCGGCGCGGAAGGCCGGGTCCTCGAGCACGGCGCGGGCGGGGTCGAGCACCCAACTATTGATACTGGCCTCGGCGAGGTTCCCGACGCTTTCGGGCAGGGGGCCTTCGCCCTCGAGAAAGGCGAGCAGCGCAGAGGCTTCCTTCAGGAAAACGGAGCGTCCGTCCTTGTAATGCTGCCTGTTTGCCAGCACCCGCAACGGCTCGCGCAGCCCCGCGTCGAAGCGCGCCCGCAGTGTGGCTTCGTCGAGCGGCGGGCTGACCCGCGCCCCCGGTTGCAGCAGGCTGCCGACTCGGCCCACGAGTATTCCGAAGCGCTCGAGCCCCTCGGGCAGGCAGGCGGCTTCGGGCCCGCTGCCCGGGGGGGTCAAGCCGGCGCCGAGGTGGCGCAAGAGATCGCGGGCCAGGGCCTCGCGCAGGTCCTCGCCCTCGGTGAGGCGCGGGGTGGCGAAGCCAAGCCCGCTCTCCATCGGCTGCTCGCGCAGCAGGCGGTAGCACAGGCCGTGCAGGGTGCCGATGGGGGCCCGATCGAGCCGGGCCAGCGCGGTGAGCAGGTGCAGGCCATCGCGTTCCCGCTGGCCCGGCGCCGCCCAGCGCTCGAGAAGCCAGGCCCCCACCGGGTCCGTGGCGTCCGCCGCCCCGTGGCGCGACCACTCGAGGGCCTGGGTCAGCCGCGCGCGCAGGCGCTCGCCGAGTTCCTGCGCGGCGGCGTCGGTGAAGGTGGCCACGGCGATGCGCTCCGGCAGCAGGCGCTGGCCCGCGTGCTCGCCCTCCAGCAGCAGGCGCAGGTAGAGCGCGGCCAGGGTCCAGGTCTTGCCGGTGCCGGCGCTGGCTTCCACCAGCACCCGACCCGCGAGGGGCAGACCGCGCCAGTCCGTTACCGGGCTCATGCCGCGTCTCCCGTGCGCCCGGCCTTCGGCGGGCGCGGGTGGGGGGGAAGCCGCTCGTAGCCGATCAGGGCCTGCCACAGCGCCTGCAGGCGCTGGGCATCCGTGGCGAAGCGTTCCACCTCGCCATCGCCCGGCACGAAGCGCCAGGCCCGGCCCCAGAGCGCGGCATAGCCCGGGGCGCGGTCGCGCTCGCCGCGCTGGTGCGGTGGGCTGCCGGCCCAGGCCTCGGCCACCCCCTCGGGGCCGTGGTCGCCTATCCAGGCCGCCGTCCAGCTGGTGTCCGGGGCATAGCGGCGTTCGCCACGCAGCACGCCCTCGCGGAAATCGATCAGGGCCTCGAGGAAGGCGGCATCGCGGGCGGGGTCCGGAGGCAGCGAGGCGAGCACGGCGCCGGCCTCATGCACGCCGTCCTTGCCGAGCAGGGCAAGCCCCGGGGGCGGGTGGCCGGCGAGCCGCAGCGCGGCGCCGGCGATGGCCAGCGGCAGCAGGGCACGGAAGCCGAGGGACTTGCGCTCGCGCCCGTGGACCTCGATGAGCCAGGGGCGGCCCGAGGCCTCATGCCGCAGCAGAAGCCGGCCCTCCAGCACCCGGCCACCGGACAGCGGAACCCGCAGGGCGAGCGGCTGCGGCGGCGAGAGCGGACCCTCGGGGGCGGGCTCGCTGGCGCGCAGCGCCCCCAGCAGGAAGGTCGCTTGGTTCCATTCGATGGCGAAGCGGCGTTCGCCCAGCGCGCCCGGGGGCAGCCGGCCGCCAAGCTGCAGGGTCTCGCGCAGCGCGTCGGGCACCGTCTCGGTCCCGGCCTCGAGCGCGGCAAAGAACAGGTCCCGGGCAAAGCCTTCGCGGTGATCCGCATCGGGCGCCAGCGGCTCGTCCTCGTCCAGGCGATCGTCCTCCAGGGCCGCGAGCCGCAGCCCGAGTTCGCTGCGCAGCACCTGTTTCGCCGGGTCGCGGAAGAACTCGATGAGCGCCCCGAGGCTCGGCAGGGGGCGGTCTTCCTTGATGGCGGGCGGTGTGCTGCCGGGCGCCGCCTGCTCGCGGACCGCCACGCTGCACACCGCGGCTTCGGCGGGCGTGATCTCTGGTACCGAACGCGGCAGCGGGGCGGGGGGCTGCAGCGGGGCCTGCCATGTCCAGGGCCAGCCTGCGGCGGGGCAGACCGTGCCCGCGGGCGGCACGAAGCGCGCCAGGGCTTCCAGCAGCTCGGCCAGCGGGGCGGCGGGATTGCGCGGCCGGCCATCGTCGGCGCCAAGGCCGAGGAAGCTCAAGTGCAGGCGGTCGCGGGCGGCCATCAGGGTTTCCAAGAAGAGGTAGCGATCATCGCTGGCGAGGTCGCGGTCGCCGGGGCGCGGGTGGCGGGCGCGCAAGTCGAGGCCGTCGTCCGCCGTCGGGCGCGGCAGCTGGCCCTCGTCGAGGCCGAGCACGGCGATGACGCGGAAGGGGATGGCGCGCTGCGGCACCATGCCGCAGAAGGTGATGCCGCCGGCGAGGAAGCGCTGGCGTTCCGGCACCGCCTCGAGCTTCGCCGCCAGCGCAGCGCGCACCGCCGCCCAGGGCAGCGGTGCCTCCTGCCGGGCCTCGCGCCATTCCTCGGCCAGGGCTGCCACCTGCGCCCGTGCGCCGGTGATCGCCTCGCGGCTCGCCTCATCGCCCGGCGGTGCCTGGAACAGGCCGTCGATGCGTTCCAGCAGCCGGGCTTCCCAGTCCTCGGGTGGCAGGCGCAGCGTTCCGAGCGCCGACCAGGCGCGGAGCTCTTCGAGCAAGGCCTGCAGACGTTCGAGCCGTTCGGCGATGCCGCCGTCGATGCCCTCGCCGGGCAGTACGCGCTGGCCGTCCGGCAGGGTGAGCGGTTCGGGATCGCGCTCGCCGAAGACCAGGCCGGCCACGGCGCGGTCCAGGCCCCAGGCGAAGGTGTGGGCGGGCGTCGCAGGCGCGCCGTTGCGGGCGCGGTCCTCGGCATCCAGGCCCCAGGCCACGCGCAGCCGGGCGAGGGCATGGCGCAGGCTGCCCTCGTCCTCGCCATCGAGGCCGAAGCGCCGGGCCACCGGCGGCAGGGCCAGGAGGTCGAGCACGCCCTGGGCACTGAGCCGCGTGCCGGGCAGGGCGAGTGCCGTGAGCAGGGCGCGGTAGACCGGGTGCAGGGCGGCCAGCGGCACGTCGGCCGCATGCCAGGGCCAGGGCCCGTCGCCGCGCCCCGGCTCGCCGAACACCGCCGGCAGCAGGGCGCGGTAGCGTTCCGGGTTGGGCGAGAGCACGCCGACCTCGGAAGGCTGCAGGTCGGGCAGCTCGCGGAAGGCATGGGCGAGCGCGGCGCGCAGCATCTCCAGCTCGCGCAGCGGGCTGGCGCAGCGCAGCACGCGCAGGCTGGCGTCATGAGCGAGCGCGGCAAGGCCCTCGGCATCCATCCGCATCGCTTCCGGGGCATTGCCGCGCAGGCTGCGCTGCACCCGGTCGAGCAGGTGCCGCGGCGGCGAGGCCTCCTCGGCATCGGCGCCATGGCGCTCGTCCAGCGCCAGCTCGCCGTCTTCCAGCGCCAGCAGGAAGTGCTGGCCGAGCCGGCCCCAGGCGGCGAGCAGGGGATGGTCGAGGGCGAGGAAGTGCGATTCGCCCAGGTCTTCGGCCTGCATGGCCTGGCGCAGTGCGCGGCGGTCGGTGCCGAGGCCCAGCCAGTGCACCCGGCAGGGATCGGCCACGTGGAACACCACCGGGCGCCAGCGCGAGAGTGCCCGCAGCACCGCCAGTTCCGGGGGCGGCAGGTGGGCGAGCCCGAACACATGCAGCGGGTCGCGGGCCAGGCCCGGCGGGCACTCCCGGGCCTCGGCCAGATGCTGCGCGAGGCGCCGGAGCCGCTCGCCGCGGTGCGGGCCGAAGGCCGCGGACTGGGCGGCGAGGCCGCGCCAGGCCTCGGCCAGCAGGGCATCGTCGGCCACCGCCGGCCGACCGCGCTCCCAGGCCGCGAGCCAGTCCTGGCGGTAGAGCATCAGCGGTGCCAGCACCTCGGCGAGCCGCTCGGCGAGGGCGAAGGCCTGCCGCCCATCGTCGCCCTCCAGCAGGGCCTGTACCCGGGCATCGGCGAGCGTGGGCAGCAGCGAAAACAGGCGCCAGCGCAGGCGCTCGCGCTGCCAGCCAGGCAGGGGGTCGGTGCCGAGGCACTGCCGGGCCAGGGCCTCCAGCCAGGGGCTGGGCAGGGCGAGCTCGAGGTTGGCGACGATGCCCTGCGGGCCGCGCTTCTGGCCCAGCTGCTGGCGCAGCCAGGGCCGCAGGCCGGGATGGCCCACCAGCACCGTCTGCGGGGCCAGCAGGCCCTCGGGCCGGAGGTGCTGCAGCAGGGCCTCGAGCGGGTCGACCAGGGCCTCCAGCCGGCTGGCGCGGAACAGCCAGAGGCCGCGGTCGGGGTCGATCATCCAGTCCTTGCGCATGCGCGGGCGGGGTCCTTGCGGTGGGCGCGGGCATCCTCCCGCGCCGGTGTCTCAGGACCGGAGACTCTAGCGCGCCCCTGAGGATGACGGGCGGCGGTGGGCGCGGCCCCGCAAGGATGGGCCGCGCCTGCGACGCTTCAGCCGAAGATCAGGGGGGCTTTATGCCTCGGCTGCTTAGGTCTGCGTGCGCGAACGCAGCCAGGCCACGGCCTCGTCGCGCAGGCCGAGCAGCTGCGCTGCCATGAACACCGACTGCACGCCCCCCGCCGAATGCAGCCAGGCATCGCGCTCGTTCCAGACGGTGCGGGCCCAGCCCATCGGGTCGCGCCCGGTGCGCGGCGGCAGCGCGGCCTCGGCCGCGGTGTCGGCCGGGGATTCCGGGAAGCGCTTGCCTGGGGCGGGAGCGGGGGACATGCCCTGAGCCTCGGGGATTCCCGGTCGCCCTGCAGTCAGCCAAGCCCTCCGTCTGGCGTAGGAAAATACTGAGCCCATTTCGCCCGTTTGCCTGTCCCGTCGCTTCCGTGCATCCCTGCCTTGCCTGCGGTGCCTGCTGCGCCGCGTTCCGGGTGGCCTTCCACTGGAGCCTTGCCGCCCCTTACCACCCTGAGGGCCCGGACGAAGCCCTCACCGTGCGCGTGCGGCCCTTCGAACTGGCGATGCGCGGCACCGAGGGCGGCAGCGCGCCGCGCTGCATCGGCCTGCAGGGCGAGGTGGGGCGGCGGGTGGCCTGCCGCCTGTACGAGCGCCGGCCGCCGCCCTGCCGCGAGCTCATGCCGTCCTGGGAGGATGGCCGGCCCAGCCCGCAGTGCGATCGTGCCCGGGCCCGCCATGGGCTGCCGCCACTGCGTCCCGCAGACTTCACCCCGGCGCCGCCCGGGGAGCACACTCCGCCCTGGGCGGGTGAGACCGGGGGCGGGGCGGCGGATGGCGGACGCGCAGGGCTCGGGTGAATCCAGCGTCGGCCTGGTGCTGACCGGCGGCGGGGCGCGCGCCGCCTACCAGGTGGGCGTGCTGCGCGGCATCGAGCGCATCCGCCTGGAGTGCGGCGCCGGCTTCGGCCCGGCGGGCACGCCCTTTCCCATCCTCACCGGCACTTCCGCCGGGGCGATCAATGCCTCGGCCCTGGCCAGCGGTGCTGACGACTATCCGAAGGCCCTCGATCGCCTCTACCGCACCTGGCGCGATTTCCAGGCCGGCCATGTCTACCGGGCCGACGCCTTTGGCGTGGTGCGCTCCGGCGCCCGCTGGCTGACCATGTTCACCATCGGCTGGGCGCTGGCGCGCTGGCGCCGGGCACGGCCGAAGTCCTTGCTCGACAACACCCCGCTCGCCGAGCTCCTCGCCGAGATGGTGCCGCTGGAGCGGGTGCCGGACCTGGTGCGCCGCGGCGTGCTCGCGGCCTTCGCCGTCACCGCCTCGAGTTACACCACCGGCAGCCACATCACCTTCTTCGAGGCCCGCGAGGGCGTGGCCCCCTGGGTGCGTTCGCAGCGCCTCGCGGTGCCGGCCCGTATCGGTGTGCGCCATCTGCTGGCGTCTTCGGCCATTCCCTTCGTCTTCCCCGCGCAGTCGCTCGAGGTGGGCGGGCAGCGCCACTGGCTGGGCGATGGCTCGATGCGCCAGACCGCACCGCTGTCGCCGGCCATCCATCTCGGGGCGCAGCGCCTGCTGGTGATCGGGGCCGGACGCCTGCACGAACCGGCGGGCGAACGCCGCGAGGCCGGTGGCTATCCCTCGCTGGCGCAGATCGGCGGCCATGCGCTGTCGAACATCTTCCTCGATGCCCTCGCGGTGGACATCGAGCGTGCCCAGCGCATCAATGCCACGCTCGCGCTGCTGCCGCCGGAGCTGCGCGCCCGCTCTGCGCTGCGGCCGGTGGAGCTGATGGTGATCGCGCCCTCGCAGCGTCTCGACGACATCGCGGCGAGGCACGTCAATGCCCTGCCCGGGCCGGTACGCACCATGCTGCGGGCGGTGGGCGTCAACCAGGGGGCGGGCAATCCCGGGGCCAGTGCGGCCGGTGGCGGTGCGCTGGCGAGCTATCTGCTGTTCGAGGCCGACTACACCCGGGAACTGCTGGCCCTGGGCGAGGCCGATGCCCTGGCGCAGCGCGAAGCGGTACAGGCCTTCTTTCACTGGCCGGCGCCGGCCGGACGGGCGCGGCTCGGCGCGGCCCTGCCCTGAGTCTGTGCCGCGCGGAGTGCCCATCCACGGGACTGGTCCCGGAGGCGCTTTCCCCAGGTGGCCCGGAACCGCGACAATGGCGGTCCACCGTTTCCCGGAGGCTCCATGTCGCATGCGCCCACGCCGCCCGCCGGCGGCGAGAAGATCACCATCCACGCCGGCAAGCTCCATGTCCCGGCCAACCCGATCATTCCCTTCATCGAGGGCGACGGTACCGGCCCCGACATCTGGCGCGCCAGCGTCCGCGTGCTCGATGCCGCCGTGGCCAAGGCCTATGGCGGCGCGCGCAAGATCCACTGGATGGAGGTGCTGGCCGGCGAGAAGGCCTTCAACCTCACCCAGAACTGGCTGCCTGACGCCACCGTCGAGGCCTGCCGCGACTACCTCGTCAGCATCAAGGGCCCGCTGACCACCCCGGTGGGCGGCGGCATCCGCTCGCTCAACGTCGCGTTGCGGCAGATGCTCGACCTGTACGTGTGCCTGCGTCCGGTACGCTGGTTCCAGGGCGTGCCCTCGCCGGTGAAGCGCCCGCAGGACACCGACATGGTGATCTTCCGCGAGAACACCGAGGACATCTATGCCGGCATCGAGTTCGACGCCGGCTCGGCCGACGCGCAGAAGATGCTCGACTTCCTCGCCAAGGAGTTTCCGAAGGGCTTCGACAAGATCCGCTTCGGCACCAAGGCCAAGGGCGATGCCTGGAACCGCCAGCTCGAGGCCATCGGCATGCCGGCGCGCGACCTGCCGGTGCAGGTGGGCATCGGCATCAAGCCGGTGAGCTACCTCGGCACCGAGCGCCTGGTGCATAGCGCGATCAGCTACGCGATCCAGAACGGCCGCAAGTCGGTCACCCTGGTGCACAAGGGCAACATCATGAAGTTCTCGGAAGGCGCCTTCCGCGACTTCGGCTACAAGGTGGCCCGCGACTTCTTCGGCGCGGTGGAGCTCGACGGCGGCCCGTGGCACGTGATCCCGGAAGGCAAGCCGGGCGCGGGCATCGTCATCAAGGACGCCATCGCCGACGCCTTCCTGCAGCAGATCCTGCTGCGGCCGAAGGAGTACGACGTGGTGGCCACGCTGAACCTCAACGGCGACTACCTCAGCGATGCCCTCGCGGCGCAGGTGGGCGGCATCGGCATCGCGCCGGGCGCCAACATCAACTACGTCACCGGCCACGCGGTGTTCGAGGCCACCCACGGCACCGCGCCGAAGTACGCCGGCCAGGACAAGGTGAACCCGGGCTCGGTGATCCTCTCCGGCGAGATGATGCTGCGCTACATGGGCTGGACCGAGGCCGCCGACGCCATCCTCAAGGCGATGGACGGCGCCATCGGCAGCAAGCGCGTCACCTACGATTTCGCCCGCCTGATGGAGGGCGCCACCGAGGTGAAGTGCAGCGAGTTCGCCGACGAGATCATCAAGCACCTCTGATCGCGTCGCGCGACGATGCACGGACGACGGGGCGCGCAGGCGCCCCGTTTCCGTTTGCGTCCTGCCCTCCGTGCCGGTGCCGTACCGGCGGCCCTCCCGGGCCGACCGGCTCAGGTGTGGCCGGCGATGGCCGCGGCCGCCAGCACGCCGGTGGTGAGCAGCACCGCGAGGCAGGCCGGCAGGGTGCGCCGCAGGAGCTCGCCTTCGCGGCCGGCGAGGCCCACCGCGGCGCCGGCCGCGACGAGGTTGTGCGGGCAGACGAGGTTGCCCACCGCGGCGCCCACGCCCTGCGCGGCCAGCACCAGGCTGGCAGGCAGGCCGAGTTCGTGCGCGGTCTCCAGCTGCAGGCTGGCGAAGAGCAGGTTGGAGGCCGTGGCCGAGCCGGTGACGAAGCTGCCGAGGGCGCCGAGGGCGGGGGCCGCCATCGGCCATGCACCGCCCACCGCCGGCACGGTCGCCGCCTGCAGGGCCTCGACCATCCCGGCATGCAGCATCAGCCGGGACAGGGCGAGCATGGCCAGCAGGGCCAGCGCCGCCGGCAGGAGGCGGAGGGCCGATGCCCGGAAGACCGGGGCAAGCGAGGCCAGCGGCCGGCCCTGCACCCGGCAGCCCAGCAGCAGCGCCAGCAGGAGCAGGCTGCCCGGATGCAGCAGCGGGTTCACCCACCCGCCAAAACCGCCGTCGAGCCGCCACTGCCATTCCGCGGCGGCGAGTGCATCGGCGAGGCCGGGCAGGAAGCGGGTGGCTAGCACCAGGGCCACCAGCAGCAGGTAGGGCGCGAAGGCGCGGGCCAGCCCGGCCGCCTCGAGGGGCGGCGCGGCCTCGGCGCGGGGGGCGACGGCGCGCAGGCCCAGCACCATCAGGCCGAGCCCGAGCAGGGCGCCGCCGAGGGTGGGCAGTTCAGCCCCCACCCAGGCCGCCAGCGCGAGGTTCGGCAGGAGGAAGGCCAGCAGGGCGGCGAGGGCCGCCAGCGCCGGCACCGGCGCGGCGAGGCCCGCCGGGCTGGCGTCCGTCCGGGGCGCCCGGGCAAGCCGCCGCAGCGCGACCATCAGCACCGCGGCGGCACCGGCATTGAGCAGGGCGGTGTGGGTGGCCAAGGGCTGCAGGGGTAGCCCGGTGACCGACTGCTGGGCCAGCAGCGGGGTGCCCAGGGCCCCGAAGGCGACACCGGCGGCGTGGCCGACCAAGGCCATGAGCACGGCCTGCAGCGGCGGCAGGCCTAAGGCCACCAGCAGGGGCGCGACGATGGCCGCCGAGGTGCCGAAGCCGGCGGCGCCTTCGAGGAACAGGGAGAGGAACCAGGCGAGCAGCAGGCCCTGGAGCCCCGGCGAGGGCGTGAGCCGGCCGATCGCCTCGCGCAGCTGCTGGAAGCTGCCGGCGGCCGACTGGTGGTGGAAGAGGGCGAGGGCCGGCCAGAGGATCCAGAGGATGGTGGCGGTCTGGAAGCCGGCCTCGAGGGCGAGGCCGCCCAGCCATGCCGGGAGGCTCGCCGCCTCCGGCCGGAACACGCTGAGGGCCAGCCCGAGGCCTAGGGCCAGCCCGGCCCCGGCCGCGCGTCCGGCCGACCAGCGGGCGCCGAGCATCAGCCCCAAGGTGGCGAGCAGAGGCAGAGCCGCGAGCAGGGCCTGCATGCCGCCTCAGCCGGGCCCCAAGGCCACCGGATGCAGCGGTGCGCCGCGGGCCTCGAAGGCCTCGGCATTCGCCAGCGTGGTCTCGGCGATGGCCTTGAGGGCCTGCACGGTGAAGAAGCCCTGGTGCCCGGTGATCAGCACGTTCGGGAAGGTGAGCAGGCGGGCGAAGACATCGTCCTGCAGCACCTCGGCGGAGTGGTCCCGGAAGAACAGGTCGGCCTCTTCCTCGTAGACGTCGAGCGCCAGCCCGCCGAGCTGCCGGCGCTTGAGCGCGGCGATCAGGGCCCGGGTATCGACCACCGCGCCGCGGCTGGTGTTCACCAGCAGGGCGCCGGGCTTCATCGCCCGCAGCGCGGCATCGTCGATCAGGTGGCGGGTGGCGGGGGTGAGCGGGCAGTGCAGGCTCAGCACGTCGCTCTCGGCGAACAGGGTCGGCAGTTCGGCGTAGTGCACCCCGGCGGCGGCGAGGGCCGGGTCCGGCGCCGGATCGAAGGCCAGCACGCGGGCGCCGAAGGCGAGCAGGATGCGGGCGAAGCAGCCACCGATCTTGCCGGTGCCCACCACACCCACCGTGCTGCCATGGAGGTCGAAGCCGAGCAGGCCGTCGAGGGCGAAATTGCCCTCGCGCACCCGGGCGTGGGCGCGGTGGATCTTGCGGTTCAGGGCCAGCAGCAGGGCCACGGCGTGTTCGGCCACCGCATGCGGCGAGTACTCCGGCACCCGCGCCACCGCGAGGCCCAGCCGCGCCGCGGCGCCGAGGTCCACCTGGTTGAAGCCGGCGCAGCGCAGCAGCACGAGGCGGATGCCGAGGGCGTGCAGGGCGGCGAGGGTGTCGGCGTCGAGGCGGTCGTTGACGAAGGCGCAGACCGCCTCGCTGCCGGCGGCCAGTGTTGCCGTGCCCGGTTCCAGGCGTGCCTCGAGGAAGTGCAGGACATGGCGGCCGGCGGCATTGGCCGCCTCGAGGAACTCGCGGTCGTAGCGCTGGCTGCTGAAGACGCTGATGCGCATCCTCATTCCTCCAGGATGCGGCGCGCCCAGGCCTCGGCCTCGGCGAGGCTGTCGAAGGTGGCGAAGCGGCGGCCCGCCGCCCGGAAGAGCTGCTCGCCGCGGGGCAGGAACAGCGCCCGGCCCTCCACCCCGGGGCCGGCGATCCAGGCCGTGGCCCGCAGCGGCAGGCCGCTGGCATTCACCTGCTGGAGGAAGGCCGCCAGCCCGTTCCAGGCCTCCGGCGTGGCCAGCATCGAGTGGCGGAATTCGGTGAGGTTGACGAAGGGCCGGCCGGGCGGCAGCGAGGCATACAGCGGAGCCATCTGCGTGGCGAAGGCCTGCATGGCCTCGCCATTGAACGGGCCTTCCGCCACCACGTGCACCAGCGCGCCCTCGGCCCAGGCCGTGGTCCGGCCATGCGGGCGGAAACCGTCCGGCCCGGGGCCGGCGGGCGGGACGGGAGGGGGCGGCGTCATGGCCATAGCGTCTCCTGGGCGAAAGGCAGGCCCACGACCTTAGCGCCGCGACACCGGCCTTGCCATGCGCATAACGCGCAGCCCGCGAAGCTCGCCCCCTCATACCGTCTGCCTCGAGGAGCTTGAAGTCCGATGCGCCCGTCCCTGATCGCCTGCGCCCTGGCCGCCCTGCTGGCCGCGCCCGCCCTCTTCGCCCACGACCATGCCCCTGCCCCGGCCGCGGCCGGACAGTCCGCGATCGAGCGCGCCCTCGCCCCGGTGCTGGCCGGTGACTGGCGCGATCCGGCCAACGTGGCCCGCGACCGCTTCCGCAATCCCGGCCCGACCCTGGCCTTCTTCGGCGTGCGGCCCGACATGGCGGTGCTGGAGATCACGCCCGGCGGCGGCTGGTACGCCGAGATCCTCGCCCCCTACCTGCGCGAGTCGGGGCGCTACGTCGGCGCGCTGAACGACCCTGCCAAGGCTGCCAACGAGCGCGCCTCGGCCTATTTCGCCCGCCAGAATGCCGCCCTGCGCGAGCGGTTCGCCGCGGCCCCGCCGCTGTTCGACCGCGCCCGCCTGGTCGAGTTCGATCCCCAGGCGCCGGTGTTCGGCGAGCCGGGCTCGATGGACGCGGTGCTGACCTTCCGCAATGTCCACAACTGGCGCATGAATGGCCAGGAGGCGGGCATGTTCAAGGGCTTCTTCGAGGTGCTGAAGCCCGGCGGCGTGCTCGGCGTGGTGGAGCACCGCGCGGCCGCCGACGTGCCGGCCGACGACCGTTCGGGCTACGTCGGCGAGGCGCAGGTGATCGCCATGGCGGAAGCGGCCGGGTTCGTGCTGGAGGCGAAGAGCGAGATCAATGCCAATCCGAAGGACACGAAGGATCATCCGAACGGGGTCTGGACCCTGCCGCCCACGCTGAACGTTCCGGAGGGCGAAGACCGGGCGAAATACGAGGCCATCGGCGAGTCCGACCGCATGACCCTGCGCTTCCGCAAGCCGGCAGGCTGAGCCTAGACTGCGCGCACGCCGCTCCGTCCGGGGCGGCGATCACCCTGCCACAAGGAGCTCCCCCCATGCGCCGCCTCGCCCTCGTCCTCGCCCTCTCCGCTTTCGCCGGGGGGGCCCTCGCCGCCCCGGAAACCGTCCGTATCGGCCAGACCGTGCAGGGCGAGCTCACCACCAACGATGCGCCGCGCGACGATGGTGGCGTGAGCAAGGACTACAAGGTCGAGGCGAAGAGCGGGCAGTTCCTGATCGTCTCGGTGGTCTCCGACGACTTCGACGGCCACGTGACCATCTACAACCCGGACCGCAGCAAGGCGGCCGAGAACGACGACCGCGCCGACGGCAACCTGAACCCGCTGGCCGTGGTCGAGACCAGCCAGGACGGTGTGTACACGGTGCGCGTGGGCTCGCTCGGTGGCGGCGACCGCTCCACCGGCCGCTTCACGATGAAGGTGGTGGCGTTCTCGGAGTAAGCGCCGCCCGCGCCAGCGCCCCGGCCTCGGCCCCGGGCTGGGGCCGGCCGAACAGGAAGCCCTGGAACTGGTCGCACTCGCCCTCGGCCAGCACCGCGGCCTGGCGCTCGCTTTCCACCCCTTCGGCCACCACGCCGATGCCGAGCTTGTGCGCCAGGGCGATCACGCCGGCGCAGAGTTCGGCATCGCGGCGTTCGCGGTCCACCCGCTGCACGAAGTGGCGGTCGAGCTTGAGCGTGGCCACCGGCAGCTGCTTTAGCTGCTCCATCGAGGTCCAGCCCGAGCCGAAGTCGTCGATGGCCAGCGTGGCGCCGGCGTTGCGCAGGGCCCGGAGCCGTGCCAGCACCTCGCCCGGCCTCCGGGGCTCCATCAGCATGGCCTCGGTCAGCTCCAGCTCCAGCCGCTCCGGTCCGAGGCCGTGGCGGGCCAGGCTCTCCGCGATCTGCGCGGGCAGCGCCGGATCGCGCAGCTGCGAGGCCGAGAGGTTCACCGAGACCCGGACCTGGCCGGCGCCCTCGCGCTCCCAGGCCGCCATCTGCCGGCAGGCTTCCTCGATCACCCAGCGCCCCAGCGCGGCGCCCAGGCCCAGCCGTTCCGCCAGCGGTGCGAACTGGCCCGGCGGCAGCAGGCCGCGCTCGGGGTGGCGCCAGCGCAGCAGGGCCTCGAAGCCGGCGAAGGCGATGCCCCGGCGCAGCACCTTGGGCTGGTAGTGCAGCTCGAAGCCGCCGTGGGCCAGCGCCTCGCGCAGGGCGGGTTCGAGCGCGCGGTCGCGGGCATCGGCGCGCGGGGCGGGGGTGGCGCGCTTGGCGGGGGGCATGGCTGCGTTCCGGGCGCTTCCGCCCGGCTCCTCCGGGGGTCGCGTGCGACAGTAGCAGAGCTCGCTGCTGGCGGCGCCTTTCAGGCCTCGCCGGTCTGCAGCCGCCACAGGGCGGCATAGGCGCCGTTTTTCGCCAGCAGTTCCTCGTGGGTGCCGGATTCGACGATGCGTCCGCGCTCCAGCACGTGGATGGCGTCGGCGCGGCGCACCGTGCTCAGGCGGTGCGCCACCACCAGGGTGGTGCGGCCCTTCGCATGCAGGGCCAGCGAGTGCTGGATGGCGGCCTCGGTCTCGTTGTCGATGGCGGAGGTGGCCTCGTCCAGCACCAGGATGGCCGGGTCGCGGTACAGCGCCCGGGCCAGCGCGATGCGCTGGCGCTGGCCGCCGGAGAGCCGGGCGCCGCGCTCGCCCACCTCCGCCGCATAGCCGCCGGGCAGGGCGAGGATGAACGCATGCGCCTCGGCGGCGCGGGCCGCGGCCTCGAGGCGCGCCTCGTCGATGCCCTCGCTGCCGTAGGCGATGTTCTCGGCCACCGTGCCATCGGTGAGGAAGGGCTCCTGCGCCACATAGCCCACGTGCCGGCGCAGCTCCACCGGATCGATCGTGGAAAGATCGATGCCATCGAGCAGGATGCGGCCCTGCTGCGGTTCCAGGAACCCGAGCAGGCGCTTCAGCACCGTGCTCTTGCCGGCGCCGGTGGCGCCCACCAGGGCCACGGTCTGGCCGGGCCCGACGCGGAAGTCCACGTCCTCCAGCGCCACCTGCCCGGCATAGGCATGGCGCAGGTGCTCGAACACCAGCTCGCCGCGCGGCCGGCCGGGCAGGGTGCCGGCGGGCCGGCGCGGCAGCGGCGCGTCCAGCAGGTCCATCACCCGCTGCACCGAGGCCATCGAGCGGTTGTA
Organism: Silanimonas lenta DSM 16282; assembly: GCF_000429065.1. GTDB lineage: Bacteria > Pseudomonadota > Gammaproteobacteria > Xanthomonadales > Xanthomonadaceae > Silanimonas > Silanimonas lenta. Next base: position 455,008 of record NZ_KE386844.1, read on the forward strand.
GAGATCGGTCATCTCGGCCAGCCGGGTGAGCGGCCAGAGCAGGCGCTGGGTGAGATAGACCAGGGCCGAGTAGCTGCCAACGCCGAGCTCGCCCTGCAGGGTGAGCCAGCCACCGTAGAACAGGGTGACCACGAAGCCGGCCAGCACCGCCATGCGGATCACCGGGGTGATCGCCGCCGAGAAGCGGATCGCCTCGGCATTGGCGGCGCGGAAGGCGTTCGAGGCCTGCTCGACGTGACGGCGCTCGATGGCCTCGGCGGTGTAGGCCTGGATGGTGGCGAGCCCGGCGAGGTTGTTGTCGAGCCGTGCCGAGACGTTGGCAGCGGCCTCGCGCGCCGCGGCATAGCGTGGCTGCAGCCGGCGCTGGAACCAGAAGGCGCCGAACAGGATCAGCGGCACCGGCAGCAGGGCGAGCGCGGCGAGGCTCGAGGTCATGGCGAAGAAGAACAGGCCCACCAGCAGCGAGCCCACCGCCACCTGGATCAGGTCGTTGGCCCCGGTGTTGAGGAAGCGCTCGATCTGGTTCACGTCCTCGTTGAGCACCGCCATCAGCCGGCCGCTGCGGGCTTCGGAGATCGCGCCGGGCGGCTGCTGCTGCAGGTGGGCGTAGGCGGCCAGACGCAGCTCGTGCTGCAGGTCCTGGGCAAGGCCACGCCACTTCAGGGCATAGAGGTACTCGAACAGCGACTCGAATACCCAGATCAGCACCGTGAGCACGGTGAGCGCGGCGAGCTGGTGCAGCGGATCTTCGATGCCGAAGCGGGAGACGAAGCTGTCCTCGCGGTTCACCACCACATCGATGGCCACGCCGATCAGGATCTCGGGCAGCACGTCGAAGAGCTTGTTCAGCACCGAGTAGACGGTGCCGAGCAGGGCATTGCGGCGGTAGGCGCGGGCGAAGCCGAACAGGCGCGAGAGCGGATGCATCGGCCAAGGATAGACTGCGCGCCATGCTGATCGCCTTCCACAAACCGATGCACGTGCTCTGCCAGTTCACCGACCGCAGCGAGCCGCCGCGGCGCACGCTGGCCGGCTTCGGCCTGCCGAAGGGCGTGTATGCGGCGGGGCGGCTCGATTACGACAGCGAGGGCCTGCTGCTGCTGACCGACGACGGCGCCCTGGTGGCGGCGATCGCCTCGCCGAAGTTCGACTGGCCGAAGACCTATCTCGTGCAGGTGGAGGGCATGCCCGACGAGGCCGCCCTCCGGGCGCTGCGCGAGGGCGTGCAGCTCAACGACGGCCCGACGAAGCCGGCCGAGGTCGAGTGCATCGAGGCACCGCCCTGGCTGCCGCCGCGCGAGCCGCCGGTGCGGGTGCGCAAGACCGTGCCGGACGCCTGGCTGCGCCTGACGATCCGCGAAGGCCGCAACCGCCAGGTGCGGCGCATGACCGCAGCCGTGGGCCTGCCCACCCTGCGCCTCGTGCGCGAGGCGATCGGCCCGTACCGGCTGGACGGCCTTGCCGCCGGTGCCTGGCGCGAGGAAGCACCGCCCACGCTGCCGGCGCGCCTGCGCCGCAGCGGAGCACCGCGCACGCCGACCACCTCCTCGCGCGCTTCGCCCGACGCGCCCGGCAGGGCCGGAGGCCTCATCCGTCCCTGGCGCCGCGATGGGCGTTGACGAGGATTTCAGCGCTGCTCGCGCCACCAGCGCGCCAGGCGCGCCAGGCCTTCCTCCACGCTCACCCGCGGCAGGTAGCCGAAGTCCTGCCGCGCCGCCGTGAGGTCGTACCAGTGCGGGGTGGCGAGCTGCTCGGCCACGAAGCGGGTCATCGGCGGCTCGCCCTTCAGCGGCAGCGTGTGCCAGAGCGCTTCGCACAGGGCGCCGGCGGCATAGGCCACGGCGAAGGGCACGCTGGCCTCGATGCGCGGCTCGCCGGCGGCGGCGAGCAGGCCGTTGACGATCTCGCGCACCGGCAAGGGCTCGCCATTGGAGATGAAGTAGGCGCGGCCGGCGCAGGCGGCGCCCGGCGAGAGGGCCCTGAAGGCCAGCACATGGGCCTCGGCCGCGTTGTCCACGTAGGTGGTGTCCATGCGGTTGTGGCCGCCGGCGATGAAGCGCAGGCGGCCGGCGCGGGCGCGTTCCACCAGGCGCGGCAGCAGGTTGGTGTCGCCGGGGCCCCAGATCAGGCGCGGGCGCAGCGCCACCGTGGCGAGCACGCCGCCGCCCGCCACCGTCATGCCGTTCGCCGCCAGCACCGCCTTCTCGGCGGCCTGCTTGGTGCGCGGATAGGGTGCCTTGAAGGCCGGGGCGTAAGGGGTACTGGCCTCGTTGCCGCCCTCGCAGGGCACCCGGCCGTTGTGCGCCACGCTGGGCGTGGAGGTGTAGACGAAGCGAGTGATGCCCTGCTCGCGGCAGGCCGCGAGCAGGTGCCGGGTGGCCTCGACGTTCGCTGCCACGTAGCTCGCCTCGCTGCCCCAGTGCCCGGCCTTGGCGGCGTTGTGGAACACCGCCTCGACGCCCTCGCAGGCGCGGCGCGCATGCCCGGCATCGGCAAGATCGCCGAGCCGCTGCTCGATGCCGAGCGCCGCCAGCGCGGCAGAGGGCCGGCGCTGGGTGCTCACCACCTCGTGGCCTTCGGCCAGCAGGGCGCGGCACAGGGCCTGCCCGAGGAAGCCGCCGCCGCCGGTGACCAGAACCTTCATCCGGGCCCCTCCTTCAGACCAGGCCGCGCAGCTGGGTGGCGGCCCAGGCAGTGAGGGCCTCGCGGCCGATCTTGGCATTGTGGCGGATGTCCACCGGGAAGCCCGGGTGGCGCAGGAAGTGGTGGATCCGCGCCGTCTTCGCATCGCGCATCGCCAGCCGCTCCAGTTCCGCCTGCACGTGCACCCATTCGTCCTCGGGCACGCCGGGCTTCAGCTCGACGCAGAGCACCGGCACCTGCATGCCGCGCTGGCCGAGGCCGACGAGGGCGGTGCGCGCCACCCGGCGGTGGGTGTTGAAGATCGGCTCGATCTGCTCAGTGGCCATCAGTCCGCCTGCGGTTTCCACGCGGTGGCTCTTGCGGCCGCAGAACCACAGCCGGCCCTCGGCATCGAAGTAACCGAGGTCGCCCATGCGGTGGACGATGCGCTCCTCGCGCGCCGAGACGCGCTCGCGGATCTTGGCCAGCCGCGTGGCCTCGGGGCGGGCGAAGTATTCGTCGGTGGCCGACGGCCCGGCCACGGTGATCTCGCCCACCACGCCCGGCCCGACCACGAGATCCTCGCGCCAGTAGGGGATGGCCTCGTCGGTGATCTTGAGGATGCGCACGGTGTTGCCGGGCACCGGGCGGCCCACGCAGGTGCCGGCGCCGCGCTCGGTGGCTTCGCGGGTGGTTTCCAGCTCGCGGGCCTCGACCACCGCCACCGGCAGGCACTCGGTGGCGCCATAGGGCGTCCAGAACTGCGCGTCCTCCGGCAGCAGGCGGCGCATCGCGGCCACCACGTCCGGCGGCACCGGCGCCCCGGCCGACGTCACCCGGCGCAGCGTGGGCAGCGGCTCGCCATGCTCGGCCAGCACCCGCATCAGGGCCGGCGAGCCGAACAGCTGGGTCACACCGAAACGGCGGATGGCTGCGTGCAGCATGCGCGGGTCGGCTTTCGCCGGCCGCGTCGGGTCCATGTCCGGGATGATCGAGGTGAGGCCCAGCGCCGGATCGAACAGGGCGAAGGGCGGGAAGGTGGGCAGGTCCACGCCCCCCGCCTCGATGCCGAAAGCCTCGCGCAGCAGCGCGATCTGGGCGAGGAAGTGGCGGTGGCGGTAGACCACGCCCTTCGGCACGCCGGTGGAGCCGGAGGTGAAGAGGATGGCGGCCACCTCGTCGCCGTGGGTATCGGCCAGCATGCCGGTGGGCTCGCCCTTCGCCGCCTTCGCGGCCAGCCGGGCGGCACCCCGGCGCTCCAGCCGGGCCAGGGTCTCGCCGCCCCAGAGCGGCCAGAGGCGGGTGCCCACGGTGACCACGCGGCGGAGGGACTTCTGGCCCCAGCCGAACAGGCGGCGGCCGAACTGCGCCAGCGGAATGCCGATGAAGGCCTCGGGGGCCGCCTCGTCCAGGCACTGCTTCAGCGCCGCGCGGTCGATGCCGGGGTCCACCAGCACCGGCACCGCGCCCAGCTTGAACAGGGCGAACATCAGCAGGAAGAACTCCGGCGAGGGCCGCACCATCACCACGGTGCGCATGCCGCGGCGGATGCCGTAGGCCTCGAGGCCGGCGGCGATGGCATCGGAGCGCTGGTCGAGCTCGCCGTAGGTGAGCACCACGTCGTAGCGGGCCTGGCCATCACTCCCCCTGCTGCCGGGGCAGCGCATGGCCGGCTGCCCGGGGCGTTCGGCGGCGATGCGCGGCAGCACGGCGGCGATGTTGCAGGGGGCCGTCATCGCTGCGGAGTCACAGCGGGTTTTCGTCGAGGAAGCGGCGGATCGCCGGCACCAGCACCGCGTGCTTGTCCTCCAGCACGTAGTGGTGGGCATCCTCGAAGGCCATCACCTCGGCCTTGGGCAGCGCGCGGGTGAAGCCGTCGAGGAAATGCCGGTCGAACACGAAGTCCTTCAGGCCCCAGCCGATGAAGGCCGGGCGGTCGGCGTATTCGGGCAGCACCCGCGCCGATTCCTCGACGAAGGCCCAGGCCCGGTCCTTCGGCGAGAGCGGGATGTCCTGCACGAAGCGCAGGGTGCCGATACGGTTCTTCCACGAGTCGTAGGGCGCCAGGTAGGCCGCGCGCACGGCGGGCGGAACCTTGTTCGCCACGCAAAGATCGATGGTGCCGGCGGCGAAGGCATTGAAGCCACGGATCAGCAGGGCGCCGATGTTGTAGTTGCGGCCGAGCTGCAGCTGCCAGGGCAGGGGCTTCTCCTTCGGCAGCGGGAAGGCGGCGGTATTGGTGATGACGAGCCGCCGCACCCGCTCGCGGCGCTTCAGCGCCCAGCCGAAGCCGATCATGCCGCCCCAGTCGTGCACCGCCAGCGTCACCGGGCCGTCGATGCCGAGGTGGGCGAGCAGCTTCTCCACATCCTCGATGCGCGACTGCAGGGTGTAGCGGTAGCGTTCGTCATCGGGCTTGTCCGAGAGACCCATGCCCACATGGTCGGGCACGATGCAGCGGTAGCGGTCGCGCAGGCCTTTCACCAGGTGGCGCCAGTAGAAGCTCCACGAAGGGTTGCCATGCAGCATCAGCACCACCTCGCCCTCGCGCGGGCCTTCGTCGAGGTAGCTCATGGCGATGCCGGCGCCGCGGTCGAAGCGCCGGGGGGTGAAGGGGTAGTCGGGCAGCGTGTCGGGCGCGGGCGCCATCGTGGATCCTTGCAGGGCGGGCCGGGGGCTGCCGGCCATCTCAAAAGCAAGGGCCGGTCACCCGGCCCTCGTTTCGCATCGTCTCGCGCGGGGCCTTACCAGACCACTTCCGCCATCGAGCAGTTCAGGCCCGAGCCGATGCCGAGCAGGGCGATGCGCTTGCCCTTCTTCAGGCGGCCCATCTCCTTGAGCTTGGACAGTACGATGGGCACCGAGGCCGGGCCGATGTTGCCATGCTCGTGGAAGATGGTGAGCACCTTCTTCGGGTCGATGCCGAAGGTCTTGAGGAAGGCCTCGGTGTGGGCGCGCGAGATCTGGTGGATGACGAACTCGTCCATTTCCTCCACCGCCCAGCCCAGCGCCTGCTTGGCAGCGGCGAAGGTGAGCTGGGCCAGCTTGATGCCCTCGATCAGCAGCAGCTTGGTGTCGGTGACCATGCGGTCGAGGTTGCCGCGGCACAGGTGCGACCACTGCGTGGCGGCACGGGTCACCCCGCCCTTGTACTGCGGCGCATCGGGCACCAGTTCGCGGCGCGCCAGCACCATGGCGGCGGCACCGCAGCCCAGGGTGAGGCTGGCGAACTCGTTGCGGAACTCCTCGTGGGTGATGCCCTCGCGGTTGAGCCGCTCGATGGTCTTCTCGTAGACCACGTTGGCATTCTCGGCGTTGACGATCAGGGCGTAGTCCACCTCGCCGCGCTCGATCATCCGGCCGGCGATGTCCATGCCGTTGATGAAGGCGAGGCAGGCATTGGCCACGTCGAAGTTCTGGCAGGTGTCGGGCAGGCCGAGCTGGCCGCTGACGATGCTGGCCACCGAGGGCTCGAGGAAATCGCGCGAGACCGAGGTGTTGATCAGGATGCCGATCTTGCCCGGCTCGATGCCGGCCTCGGCGATCGCCTTGCGCGCCACTTCGGTGGCGGCATCGGCGGTGGGCTTGCCGTCGTCCCAGAGGCGGCGGGCATTGATGCCGGCCACCTCGCGCAGCACGTCGGTCTTGATGCCGAGGCGGTCGAGCGTGGGCTTCAGCCGGCGGTTGATTTCCTCCGACGAGAGCGTGTGCGGCGCGTCGAGATGGGCGAGGCCGGCGATGGAGACGTGCTGGAACAGCATGGGCGTGACCCGAGGGGAACCGAACCCCGGAGTGTACCGCAGGGCCGGCCGCCGCGCCGGGGACGGCCTTCACATGCCCTCAATCCTCGCGCAGCGGCACCACTTCCGCCTCGCCCTCGGGCAGGGCCTCGACCCGGGTGCGGCTGGTGGCCGGGGCGGTGCCGGCCACGGCCCCGCCGCAGCGGTAGGCGGCGAAGCGCTGCTCGCCGTCGCGCGGCTCGCCGAGCGGCTGCACGGTGTCGGCGCCGAGGCCCGGGGCCTCGTTGCGGGCCAGCACCTCGAGCTCGTCGCGCACCTTGAGCTCGCCGCGGCTGATCGGGCCGAGGCGGTCCTTCACCGAGACGGCGATCTCGCCGCGCCGCTCGCAGGAGAGCGGCGTGCCGGCGGCGGCCACGCGCACGGCCTCGCCGCCGGGCTGGATCGGCACGAAGGTGCAGCCGGCGCCGAAGAGGCCGAAGCCGGCGAGCAGGGGCAGGGCGAGCAGGACGGGGCGAGACATGGCGGATCCTCGGGCACACGAACGCCCGGATCATGCCGGGCGTTCGGTAAATGCGGAATGACCCGGCGGCCCGGTGGAGCCGCCGGGCGGGCGCTTCAGCGTGCGGCCGTGCTCTTGGCGGCGGGGGCCACCGGCCTGCCGTCGCTGTCGAGGATGGCCACCTCGCCGAGATCGAGGGCGCGGATCGCCTGTTCGATCTTCGCAAGATCGCCCACCACCACCCAGGTCAGGGCATCGGGGTCGAGGGTGCGGGCGGCGCGGTTCACCGTCGCCGGGTCCAGGGCCTCGATCCGGTCGCGGCGCTGCTGCACCCAGTCGTCCGGCCGCTCGTAGCGCACCATGCCGGCGATCTGGCCGAGTACCGCGTTGGCCGTCTCGAAGGAGCCCGGCAGGCTGCGGATCTCGCTGGCCTGGATCTTCGCCACCTCCTCGGCCGTGGCCGGGGCCTCGCCGCGGGCGTAGGCGGCGATCTCGCGCTGCATCTCCCGGAGGGCCTCGGCGGTCTTGTCGATCTGTACCGGGGCGAAGGCGATCCACGGCCGCTGGCCCTTGGCGCCGGCGGTGAAGCTGTAGGCGCCGTAGGCCCAGTTCTTGTTCTCGCGCAGGTTCATGTTGAGCCGCGAGCTGAACTCACCGCCGAGCACGCCGTTGGCGATGTCGAACTCGATCGCGCCGGGGTCCCGGGTGGAGGGCGCGAGCTGGCCGGCGAGGATGGTGGCCTGGATGGCGCCGGGCTGGTCGACCAGGAACACCCGCGGCTTCCGCGGCAGCGCCACCTCGGTCACTGCCGGCCGCGGCACCGGGCTGGCCGGGGCCTTCCAGTCGCCGAAGTGCTTCTCCAGCAGCGGCAGGATCTCGGTGAGGCTGGTGTCGCCGACGATGACGAGGGTGGCATTGTCCGGGCGGATGAAGTCGGCATGGAAGGCCTTGAGATGCTCGGCCGTGAGGCGGGCGATCGAGTCCTCGGTCCCGGTGCCGGAGAAGGGAATGGCGTAGGGGTGGCCCTCGCCGTACATCAACGGCGGCAGCAGGCGGTTGGCGAGGCTGTTCGGGCGGGCCTTCTCCTGCTGGATCGAGGAGAGCCACTGGGCGCGCACGCGCTCGATGTCCTCGGCCGCAAAGCGCGGACGGCGGATCATGTCGGCGTACAGCGCCAGCGACTCGTCGAGCTTCGAGCCGAGCGCCGAGAGGAAGGCGCTGGCATCGTCCAGCGAGGCGCTGCTGCCGATCTGTGCGCCCAGGGCTTCAGCACGCTCGCCGAAGGCCAGGGCATCGAGCTCGCCGGCGCCCTCGTCGAGCATGCCCATGGTGAAGCTCGAGGTGCCGAGCGGCCGGCCCTGGTCGGCGGCATAGCCGCCCGGGAACAGCATGCTGAACTGCACCACCGGCAGACCGCGGCGCTCGGCCAGCACCACCGGCAGGCCGTTGGAGAGGGTGGCGCGCTGCAGGGCGGGGAAGTCGAGCTCGGGGAAGTGGTCGGGCATCGGCGGGCCCTTGCTGCGGTCCACCGTGCTGGGGGTGGTGCGGTACTTCGGATCCACCTTCGGGATCGGCGGCGAGACGTAGCCCGCGCGTGCGGTGCTGCGGTCGGGCACCACCGCCGGGCGGTCGCCCGGGGTCACGAGCAGGGTGAAGTCACCCTTCGAGAGCCACTCGCGTCCGGTGTCGCGCACCCGCTCCGGGGTGGCCGAGGCGAGCTGGGCCAGCTGCTCGCGGTAGCAGCCCGGGTCGCCGCTGAACACCATGCATTCGGCCAGCACATCGGCCTTGCCGCCAAAGCCGCCGATGCGCTCGATGCCGCGGATGAAGCCGGCCTCGAACACGGTGCGGGCGCGCTCCAGCTCGGCCGCGCTCGGGCCCTCGGCCAGCAGCTTTTCCATCTCCTCCTCGACGATGGCCTCGACCCGGGCCGGATCGACGCCCGGCTTGATGTCGACCTGCACGCCGAACATGCCGCCGAGCTGGCGGCCATAGGCATAGGCGCTCACCCGGTCGGCCAGCCGCTCGCCGAACACCAGGCGGCGGTCGAGGCGCGAGCCGCGGCTGCCGGCCAGCACCTGGGCCAGCAGGCCAAGGTCGCTGACCTCGGGGCTGCCGTGGCCGGGCACGTTCCAGGTGCGGATGAAGCGCGCCTGCGGTACCCGGTCGGTCATCTCGTGGCGGATCGACTCGCTGCGGCGGGCGATGTCGATGGGCGGCTGGGCCATGGTCGGGCCGGCCGGGATGTGGCCGAAGTACTTCGTCACCTTCTCCTTCGCGGTGGCGAGGTCGATGTCGCCGGCCAGCACCAGCACGGCATTGTTCGGGCCGTACCAGGTGGCGAACCAGCGCTTCACGTCCTCGATCGAGGCGGCGTTGAGGTCGGCCATCGAGCCGATGGTGTTCCAGCTGTAGGGATGGCCCTCGGGGTAGCCCTTCTCCGCCAGCACCGTCCACACCCGGCCATAGGGCTGGTTCTCGCCCTGGCGCTTCTCGTTCTGCACCACGCCGCGCTGCTCGTCGAGCAGCGCCTGCGAGATGGCGCCGGCGAAATGGCCCATGCGGTCGGATTCCATCCACAGCGCGAGGTCGAGCGCGGTGGTGGGCACGTTCTGGAAGTAGTTCGTGCGGTCGCTGTTGGTGGTGCCGTTCATGTCGGTGGCGCCCACCTTCTCGAAGGGCCCGAAGTACTCGTCGGGGTAGTTCTCCGAGCCCTGGAACATCAGGTGCTCGAACAGGTGGGCGAAGCCGGTGCGGCCCGGCTCCTCGTCCTTGCTGCCGACGTGGTACCAGACGTTCACCGCCACGATCGGCGCCTTGCGGTCGGTATGCACCACCACCCGCAGGCCATTGGGCAGGGTGAAGGTCTCGTAGGGAATGTGGACCTTCGCCGCGGCCGCGGCGCCGGGCTGGGCGGCCTGGGCCGGGGGGAGGGCAAGGCCCGGCAGGGCGAGGGCAAGGGCGAGGGTCAGCGGGCGCAGCATCGGCATGGTGGGGGTCCTGGGGGGTGGGAAAGCCCCGAGCTTAGCCCGCCCCGGCCATGCCGGCCCCGTGCCGGAGGGCATGGGCCTTGACGTGCACGCCACCCGGCTTCGCGCCATGCTGCGCACATGGAAACCCCTCCCCGCCACTGCCTCGTCACCGGCGCCTCGCGCGGCCTCGGCCTCGAGTTCACCCGCCAGCTGCTGGCCCGCGGCGAGCGGGTCGTGGCCGCCTGCCGCCGGCCGGCCGGGCATCCGGCGCTCACCCGCCTCGCCGCCGAGTACCCGGGCCACCTGCACGTGCTGCCGCTGGAGCTCACCGAGGCCCGCTCGCGTGCCGAGCTGCTGCGCGAGGTGGAGGCGATATGGGGGCGCATCGACCTGCTGCTGAACAATGCCGGCATGCTGGTGTCCGGGGAGCGCTTCGGCAGCCTCGAGGCCAATGCCTTCCGCCAGAGCTTCGAGACCAATGCCCTCGCGCCGCTGCTGCTCGCCGAGGCGGCCCTGCCCCTGCTCGAGCGCGGAGCTTCGCCCTGCGTGGCCTGGCTGAGCTCGCAGCTCGGTTCCATCGCCCGCACCGAGGCCTTCTACACCCCGAGCTACGCGGTCTCGAAGGCGGCCCTGAACATGGCGGCGAAGCTCGCCGCCGTGCCGCTCGGCGAGCGCGGCGTGCGCAGCGTGCTGCTGCATCCGGGCTGGGTGCGCACCGACATGGGCGGTCCTGCCGCGCCGCTCGAGGCTCCCGAGGCGGTGGCCGGCATGCTGAAGGTGATCGATGCCCTGCCGGCCGGCGCCCGCGCGCCTTTCCTCGACTACCGCGGCGAGCCCCTGCCATGGTGAGGCCTTGCCGCCTGCCGGCGGCGCTTGCCGCGCTGTTCCTGCTGCCTTCCGCCCAGGGCGCGCAGCTGAAGGAGGACCGGGGCTTTGCCGTCGATCTCGACAGCGGCCGCCCGCTCTACGAGGAGCAGCACCTGCTCAGGCGCAATGGCGCGGGCCGGCTGGAGGAGCGCCTGGTGCTCTACCGCTGCACCGATGGCACGGCCTTCGCCCGCAAGCAGGTGGATTACCGGGGCTCGGCCAGCGCGCCGGCCTTCCAGTTCGTGGACGCACGCAGCGGCTACCGCGAGGGCCTGCGCCGCGAGGGCGACGTGGCCTCGGTGTTCGTGGTGCGCCCGCAGGCGGAGAAGCGCGAGGCCCCGCTGCCCCCGGGAGAACTGGTGGCCGATGCCGGCTTCGACCAGTGGGTGCGTGCCGCCTGGCCGCGGCTGGCCGGCGGCGAGAGCGTGCCGATGCGCTTTCTCGTGCCCTCGCGGCTCGACAGTTTCGGCTTCCGCGTCGCCGAGGTGCCGGGCGCTGCCGCGGCGGACGGCGCCGCACGCCGCTTCCGCCTGCGCCTGGGCGGCCTGCTCGGCTGGTTCGCCCCGCACATCGACGTGGTGTATGCCGAGGCCGACCGCCGCCTGCTGCGCTTCGAGGGCCTGTCGAACCTGCGCGACGACGCCGGCTTGCGGCCGCTCAAGGTGCGCATCGAGTTCCCGCAGGCACCGCGCCCCGCCGAGCCCGGCGCCTGGGAGCGGCTCGCCGCCGAGCCACTGAAACCCTGCCGGGTGCAGGGCTGAAGGGGATGCTGCACGTCGTCCTCTACCAGCCCGAGATCCCGCCCAACACCGGCAACGCGATCCGGCTCTGCGCCAACACCGGCGCCACCTTGCACCTCGTGCGGCCGCTCGGTTTCGAGATCGACGATGCCCGGCTGCGGCGGGCCGGCCTCGATTACCGCGAATACGCCGAGCTCCGGGTGCACGACAGCCTCGAGGCCTGCCTGGCGGCGCTTCCCGGTGCCCGCTGGTGGGTGGTGGAAACCGGGGAAGGCACCCGCTTCGACCGCGTGGCCTACCGGCCCGGCGACGTGCTGCTGTTCGGCCGCGAGACCTCCGGCCTGCCGCCGGCGGTGCTGGCGCGCTTCGCCGCCTCGCAGCGCATCGTGCTGCCGATGCGGCCCGGGCAGCGCAGCCTGAACCTCTCGAACGCGGTGGCGGTGGCAGTGTTCGAGGCCTGGCGGCAGTTCGGCTATCCGGGGAGCGCGGGCGAATAGGCATCGTGCTTCGTCGCGCCTGCCTTCGCGGCTGGGCATGCCTCGCCGCCACACAAGTGCACCAACGCCTCCGCAACCCGACGCCGGCCTGAATGTTCATTTTTCGTTGGGTTGTCCGCCCCGCCATGCGGTGGTTCCCTGAAAAACGCCACGGCGCCCCGGCCCGTGGCGCCCCCACACAAGAACGAGAACCACACCATGAAGAAGACCCTGATTGCCCTCGCCCTCGCCGCCACCCTGCCGCTCGCCGCCAATGCCGCGGAGCGCAGCTACACCTTCGTCGAAGGCAACTACAACAAGATCGACGGCGCCGCCGACGGCTTCGGCCTGCGCGGCTCGGTCGCCTTCGGCGATTCTGGCTTCTACGGCCTTGGCGAGTACCGCAACTTCTCCGACCGCGGCATCGACCTCGACACCTGGGAGCTCGGCGCTGGCTACGCGCTGAACCTCGGCACCTCGCTCGACCTGATCGCCGAGGCCGCCTACGCCGACTACGACGTGGTCGATGGCCACCGCGTGTCGGTGGGCCTGCGCAACAGCTTCGGCAGCAATGTCGAGGGCCTGCTCAAGGCCAACTACCGCGACATGAGCGGCCGCGTGCTCGGCAACCGCATCAGCGACAACGGCTTCAGCGGCACCGCCGGTCTCCTCGTCAAGTTCAACCCGACCTGGGCGCTGAGCACCGAGGTCGAGTTCGACCGCGGCCCGGAGATCTACACCGTGGGCGTGCGCGCCAGCTTCTGACCGATTCCCTGCGATCGATGGAACGAAGAACGCCCGGCATCGCCGGGCGTTCTTTTTTGCCGCTTCGGGGCCGCGCCGGCCCGGCGGGCCGCCTCAGGCGCGTGGGCGGAACAACTCGTCCGGGTACTCCGGCTTCTGTTCGCGGGCCAGCAGTTCCTTCAGCCCTTCCACCGGGGTGATCTCGCCATGCAGCACGCGCTGCACCTGGCGGCTGATCGGCAGGTCGATGCCATGGGCGTCGGCCTGGCGCATCACTTCGTCGGCGGTCTGCACCGATTCCACCACCTGCCCGATCGCCGCCACCGCCTCCGCGATGGTCTGGCCCTTGCCGAGGGCGAGGCCGAGGCGGCGGTTGCGCGAGAGGTCGCCGGTGCAGGTGAGCACGAGGTCGCCGACGCCGGCGAGGCCCATCAGGGTCTCCGGGCGGGCGCCCAGTGCGGCGCCGAGACGCAGCATCTCGTTCATGCCGCGGGTGATCAGGCCGGCGCGGGCGTTCAGGCCGAGGCCCATGCCGTCGGCCACGCCGGTGGCCACGGCCAGCACGTTCTTCATCGCCCCGCCGAGTTCGGCGCCCAGCATGTCGGTGCCGGTGTAGGCGCGGAAGCCGGGGCCATGCAGCCTGTCGGCCCAGGCCTGGGCGAAGTCGGCATCGTCGGAGTGGACGGTGACCGCCGTGGGCAGGCCCTGCGCCACTTCCTTCGCGAAGGACGGGCCGGTGATCACGGCGAGCGGCACGCCGGGGCCCAGCAGTTCGCCGGCCACCTCGTGCAGGAAGCGCCCGGTGCCGGGCTCGAAGCCCTTGGTGGCCCAGGCCACGCCGCAGCCCGCGGGGCGCAGCGGCGCCAGCCGGCGCAGGGTCTCGGTGAAGGCGTGGCTCGGCGTGACCACCAGCAGCATCGAGGCGCCGCCTACCGCCGAGGCGAAATCGGTGCTGGCGGTGAGTGCCTCGGGAAGCGCCACGCCCGGCAGATAGCGCGGGTTCTCGTGGCGCTGGTTGATCGCCTCGACCTGGGCCGGATCACGGCCCCAGAGCAGGGTGGGGTGGCCCTGCCGCGCCATCTGCGCGGCGAGGGCGGTGCCCCAGGAGCCGGACCCCAGCACCGTCACCGGTGCGTTCGTCGTCATGGCGTGCCCCCGGGGCGTGGCCGCTCAGGCGTTGCCCGCGGCGGGGGCGGCGACGCTGCCGGCCTTCAGCTGCTCGGCGCGGCGGCGCAGGCTCTCGGCGTAGATCGCCTCGAAGTTGATCGGCTGCAGGAAGAAGGGCGGGAAGCCGCCGGCCTGGATCAGGTCGGAGACCAGCTGCCGGGCGTAGGGGAAGAGCACGTTCGGGCAGTAGGTGCCGAGCATGAAGTCGAGGTTGCGCTCGTCGAAGCCGGCGAGGCCGAAGATGCCGGCCTGCTCGAGCTCCACGATGTAGACCGTCTTGTCGCCGAGCTTGCAGGTGAGGTTGATCGAGAGCACCACCTCGTAGATGTCGTCGGCCAGCTTGCCGACCTTCTGGCCGAGGTTGAGGTTGAGGTCGGGGTTGCCCTGCTCGTTGAACACCATCGGGGCGCCCGGCGCCTCGAAGGAGAGGTCCTTCACGTAGATCTTCTGGATGGTGAACTGCGCCTGCGCGGCGATGTCGGCGCCGGCGGCGCTGGTGTTGGTCTCGTCAGACACGGAAGGACTCCAAACGCGGGATGAAAGGAAAACGGCCGGCGATTATCGCACGCGCCAGGAACGGGGGGTGGGGGCGGCCGATGGCCGGGGCAAGGGCCGCCGTGCAGGCCTTCAGCGCCCCCTGGCCACCGGCAGGTCGGCCTGGCGCCAGGCGGCGATGCCACCTTCCAGCACCCAGACCCGGCTGAACCCGGCCTTCTTCAGGAGGCCGGCGGCGGTGCGGGCGCTGATGCCGGCGCGGCAGACCACCACCACCGGGCGTTCCTTGGCCTTGGACAGCACCTTGTGCCGGTCCGGGGCGAGTTCGGCGAGCGGGGCCGAGACCGAGCCGGGGATGTGCGCCTTGGCGAAGTCGGCGGCTGGCGAGACATCCACCAGCAGCGCGTCCTCGCGGTTCATCATCAGCGTGGCCTCGGCCGGGCTGAGGCCGCGGATGCCGGAGAGGCGGTACCGCAGCTCGCTGACGATCAGCGCCACGGTGAGGCCGGCGAAGGCCAGGCTGAGCAGCGGAGTGGACTGGACGAAGGCGGCGAGCTGGTCCCAGGACATCGGGGCCTCGGTGGGGAAGCGCTAAGGGGCGGGCATTATCCGCCGCCCCCGGCCCCGGGGCCAGCCGCGGCGTTCAGCGGGCGGAGCCGAAATCGGGCAGGCCCTCGACCAGCCACCAGCGCCGGGCGCCGGCGTCGTAGCGCCAGGTCTCGCGCACCCGCACCGTGCGCTCGGCCATGGTGTGGCGGTTGACGAGGCCGATCTGCACTTCGCGCACGACCTGCCCGTCCGGCAGGGAGGCATTGGCGACCACGGCATAGCTGGTGACCTGCACCTGGCGCAGGCGCTCGAAGTCGAACTCCGTCATCGGCCGCTGGCGTTTGGTCTCCGGATCGACGGCCTCGTAGGCCACCTCGAAGTTGTTCCAGCGGATCGCCCCCGAGTAGTCGTAGAGGGTGCGGTCCAGCAGCTCCTGCCGGGTGCCGGGGCCGCTCGCGCAGGCGGCCAGCAGCAGGGCGGCGAGGAGGAGGGTGGCGCGGATCGGCAGGGGCATGGGC
This sequence comes from Silanimonas lenta DSM 16282, assembly GCF_000429065.1. Taxonomy (GTDB): domain Bacteria; phylum Pseudomonadota; class Gammaproteobacteria; order Xanthomonadales; family Xanthomonadaceae; genus Silanimonas; species Silanimonas lenta. The sequence continues at coordinate 470,397 of NZ_KE386844.1, forward strand.
GGGCCGGGCAGGGACTCGGGGCCCGAGTATGTCAGCGCCGCAGCACGGCGGCATAGCGGCCCTGCAGCCGCGCCGCCACCCGGCCGCCGGCGTCCCGGGCCTCGGCCGTGAGCACGATGCCGCCACGGCCGCGCGCCCGCAGCTTTTCCAGCAGGGCGGAAAAGGCGCTGGCTTCGGGCGGCGGGGCCTCGGCGGCGAGGTCCTCGTACAGTGGGCTTGAGTACTCCAGTTCGCTGTGGGCCACGTACACCTCGGCCTCGATTCCGGTCTGGCGGAGGCGGCTTTCCAGCACGCCCCAGGCGGCCAGCGTGAGCAGGCTGGCGAGGCTGCCACCGAAGGCGCAGCCCTTGTCGTTGACGTTGCGCGCCAGCGGCGCCTCGAGGCGCAGGCCCGCAGCATCGAGCCGGGCGAGGCGGATGCCCATCGCCGCCACTGGCGGCATGGCATCGAGCAGGGATTGCAGGCGGTGGCGTTCGTGGGCGTCGCTCATCGGGCGGGGCGCGGGACAAGGGCGGGAGAGGCGGCCAGAATGCCGGCCGGGGCCGGGGCTGCCGGCCGGGGAGGATGGCATGGCGGGCGGAATCGGTGGGCCCATGGCCTGGGCCTTGCGCCCGGCGGGCGAGCATGCGGCGCTCAGGCGTCTTGCGCGGGCCGCCGGCCTGCGCCTGCGCGCGCTTGCGGTGCAGCGCCTGGTGCCGCTGGCGCGCGGCCCGCGGCGGATGGCCGTCGAGGCGGCCCTGGGCCAGGCCCTGGCCCAGCCCCTGCGGGTGTTCACCAGTCCGGCGGCGGTGCGGTTCGCGGCCGCCAGCGGGATCTGGGCGGCGGCCCGGGCGGCAGGGGGCGGGCTCGATCTCGCCGTCGGCGCGGGCACCGCCGAGGCCCTGCGCCGCGCCGGGGTTGGCGAGGCGCTTTCCCCGGCGCGGATGGACAGCGAGGGCCTGCTCGCCCTGCCGGCGCTCGCCGGCCTGCGCGAGGGGCAGGGCGTGGGCCTGGTCACGGCGCCGGGCGGGCGGGGGCTGATCGCCGCGGCCCTGCGTGGGCGCGGCGCGCGCCTGCAGCTCGCCGAGGTCTATGCCCGCCGGCCGCTGCCGGGGGGCGCCCGCCGCCTGGCCGCCCTGCTCGCCCGCCCGGCGCCGCTGGCGGCGAGCAGCGGCGAGGCCCTGCATGCCCTGCACGCGCTGGTGGTCCGGCGGGGCGAGCCGGCGCGGCAGGCCCTGCTGGCCCGGCCGCTGGTGGTGAGCAGCGCGCGCCTTGCCGCCAGCGCCGCGGCGCTCGGTTTCGCCGAGATACGCCAGGCCACGGGGCCGGATCCCGCGGCGCTCGTGCACGCGCTCCTCGCGGCGGCCGCGGAGGCGGGCCCGTACAATGGCCGCGCGGCAGCAAGCCGCGCCCTGCCGTGATGTCGCCGATGGATCGCCCCGCTTCCCGTCTCTGGCTCCCCCCGCTGCTCCTGCTGCTCGCCGCCGGAGCGGCGGCCTGGTGGTGGACGCTGCGTGGCGAGCCGCCGGAGGCTGCGTCGGCCCCTGCCATCGATCCCGTGGACCAGCGCCTGCTGGCGCTCGAGCAGGCGCTGGCCGGCCTGAGCCGCGGGCAGGCCCGCAGCGAGCAGCGCCTCGCCGACCTCGAGGCGCGTGGCAAGGTGCTGCGCGACGAGCTGCTCGGCCTGGGCCAGCGCCTCGCCCTGCTCGACGAATCGGTGCAGCAGCTGGCGGCGCAGGCTCCGGGGGCCGCGCCGGGGGTGCGCCTGCGCCTCGACGAAGTGGAACTGCTGCTGTCCTTCGCCGAGGCGCGGATCGCGCTGGGCGGCGATGTGGAGGGCGCGCGCCGGGCCTATGAACTCGCCGACGGCCTGCTCTCGGCGCTCACCGCCCCGCAGTATGTGAACCTGCGCCAGAGCCTGGCGCAGGAGCAGGCGGCGCTGGCGGCCCTGCCGCCGGACCCGCGGATCGCCGCGCAGGCCGCGGTGGATGCCGTGGAGCGCGCGCTGCCGGCGCTGGAGGGCATGCCCGCGCTGCGCCCGGCGCCTGCGTCCGCCTCGCCGTTCGAGCGCCTGCTCTCGGCCCTGGTGGACGTGCGCCCGCGCGGCGAGCAGGACCTGCTCGCCCCGGCCGACCGCCAGCGCGGCGAGGCTGCCCTGCGGCTGGAGCTCGCCCTGCTGCGCAGCGCCATCCGTGAGCGGGATGCCGAGGCCGTGGCCGCGGCCAGCGCCCGTGCCGCCGGCTGGATGCGCCGCCTCTACGCCGAGGGGCCGGCCCTGCAGGCCGAGCTCTCACGCCTCGACGGCCTGGCCCGTGCTCCGCTCGGACTCGACCTGCCGGTGCTCGGCAGCACGCTCGCCCAGCTGCGCGCCCAGCGCCGCGCCGGAGGTGAGCCGTGAAGCTCTTCCCGGCCCTGCTGCTGGCCCTGCTGCTGGCCCTGCTGGGCGGCATCGGCTGGCAGGCCCTGCGGGCGCAGGACGGCCTGCTCGTGCTGCACTGGGCCGGGCAGGTGATCACCCTGCGCGCCGAGGTGGCGGCCCTGGCCTGGCTGCTCGTCACCGTCGCCCTGCTGGGCCTGGTGGCCCTGCTGCGCCTGCCCTTCCGCGCCGTGCGCCGCTATTCGCGCCGGCTGGCCCGCGAGCGCCTCGGCAACGGCCTGCTGGCCCTGCAGCAGGGGCGCCCGGAGCGTGCCGAGCACCTGCTGGCGCTGGCCGCCCGGCGCGCCAGCATCGACCGCGTGCCGGCCCTGCTGCATGCCATCGCCGCGGCCCGCGCCGCCGGCCTGCCGGGCCGGGTGCAGGCGCACCGCGAGGCCCTGGCCAAGGCCGATCCGCTCACGGCGGCCCTGGAGCAGAGCGCGGCCTGGCTCGAGGAAGGCCGGGCCATCGAGGCCCTGGCCAGCCTCGACACCGTGGCCGCCCGTACCAGCCTGCCCCCGGCTGGCCTGCTGCTGCGCGCCGAGGCCCTCGCCCGCCTCGGCCGTGCCGACGAGGCCCTGCCGCTGATCGCCCGGCTGAAGGCCGAGCGCGGGGCGCAGGCCGCGACCCTGGCCGGGGTGGAGGCGCGCCTGGCCGAGGCGGCGCTCAGCGACGCCCAGGAGGCCGGCACCCTGCTGATCCGCTGGAAGGGCCTGCCCCCCGCGCTGCGTGCCCAGCCCGGCGTGCTGGTGGCCTTCGCCCGCCGCGCCGCGCGCCTGCATGTCGAGGCGCAGGCGGCGGAAGCGCTGGCCGCCGCCCTCGAGGCCGACTGGAACGAGGCCGTGGTGGCGGCCTTCGGCGAGCTGCCGCCCTTCGAGGGCGACGAGCGCCTGGCCCGGGCCGAAGGCTGGCTGGCGGCCCGCTCCACCTCGCCGGGCCTGCTGCTGGCGCTGGCCCGGCTGTGCCGCCACAAGGGCCTGCCGGGCAAGGCCGAGGCCTATTTCCACCGCGCCATCGCCCAGGGAGCAGGGGCCGAGGCCTGGGAGGGGCTGGGCGAACTCCTGGCCGCCGCCCAGGATGCCCGCGCCGCCATCGCCTTTGCCAATGCCCTGCGCGTCGCCCGGGGCGAACCGCCGCAGGAATTCCCCGGTCGCGGCCTGCGCGAGCGCATCGGCGATGCCGCCGCCGGCGAGGAGCGCGATGCCTTCGGCCATCCGCGCCTGCCCGCCGCCTGAGGCCGCCTGCCATGCCGCTGCCTCCCGTGTTCCGCATCCCCGAGGGCGAGATCGAGGAGCGCTTCGTGCGCGCTTCCGGCCCCGGCGGGCAGAACGTCAACAAGGTGGCCAGCGCCGTCGAGCTGCGTTTCGACGTGCGCGCCTCCAGCCTGCCCGAGGCGGTGCGCGCGCGCCTCCTGGCGCGCCGCGACCGGCGCATGACCGAGGACGGCGTACTGGTGATCCAGGCCCAGCGCTTCCGCACCCAGGAACGCAACCGGGAAGATGCCCGGGCCCGCCTGCAGGCCCTGATCGAGGCCTGCCTCGCCGCGCCGAAGAAGCGCATCGCCACCCGCCCGACCCGGGCCTCCGTCGAGCGCCGTCTCGGCAGCAAGCGCGAGCGCGCGCAGGTGAAGCGCGAGCGCAGCTCGCGGCGCTGGGAACGCGAGCCGTGAACCTCGAATTCGAGCGTCCGCCGCCGGGCGAGGGCATCCCGGCGATCCCCGCGGTGGTGCCGCGCACCCAGGTGGGGCCGTTCTGGCGCCGGCTGTGCTGGTGGTTCTTCTACCGGGTGGGCGGCTGGCGCTTCCGCGGCGAGTTCCCCGACCATCCGCGCCTCGTGATCATCGTCGCCCCGCACTCCTCGGCCTGGGACGCCATCTGGGGGCTGGCGGCCAAGGTGGGCCTGAACCTCGGCATCGTCTTCATGGCCAAGCAGGAGGCCTTCGTCGGCCCGGTGGGCTGGGCCCTGCGCAAGGCCGGCGGCATCGCCGTGGACCGCGCCGCGCCGGGTGGCATCGCCGAGCAGGTGGCCGCCGAGATGCGCGAGCGCGGCCGGATGTGGTTCCTGCTCGCCCCGGAAGGCACGCGGCGGCGGGTGGAGCGCTGGAAGGCCGGGTTCTGGAAGATCGCCCGCGCCGCCGATGCCCCGGTGCTCTGCGTGGCCTTCGACTACCCTTCGAAGACCATCCATCTCGGTCCGGTGCTGGAGTGCAGCGAGGATTTCGAGGCCGACATGGCGCGCATCCGCGAGTGGTACCGGCCCTTCATGGGCAAGAACCGCGGCACCGTCTGAACCGGCGTTGCAGCGGCGGGATGCCCCGTTGCGCCGGCTTCCTTGTCGGGGACGGCGAAGCGTCCCAGCATGCAGCCATGGCAACCGCTCCCGACGCTTTCCGCGCCCCGATCACCACGCCGCGCCGCGTGCTCCGGCTTTCCTCCGGCCTTGCCACCGCCGATGGCGCCGGCGTCAGGCTCACCCGCCTGATCGGCACGCCACAGCAGCCGCCCGTCGATCCTTTCCTGATGCTCGACGCCTTCGGCACCGAGCGCCCGCAGGACTACATCGCCGGCTTCCCCCCGCACCCGCACCGCGGCTTCGAGACCGTGACCTACATGCTGGCCGGGCGCATGCGCCACCGCGACAACCAGGGCGGCGAGGGCCTGCTGGTGCCCGGCAGCGTGCAGTGGATGACCGCCGGCCGCGGCATCGTGCACTCCGAGATGCCCGAGCAGGTCGAGGGCGAGATGCGCGGCTTCCAGCTCTGGGTGAACCTGCCGGCCAGGGACAAGATGCAGGCGCCGCGCTACCAGGACATCGCGCCGGAGCGCCTGCCCGTGCTGCAGCTCGGTGCCGACGGCACGGTGCTCTCGACGGCGCCCGGCGGCGCCACGCTGGAGGTGACCGCGCCGGAGGCGGTCGCCGCGGTGAAAGTCATCGCCGGGGAGTTCGCCGGCATCGAAGGTCCGGTGCAGGCCGTGGCCACGCAGCCGGTGTTCCTCGATTTCCACCTGCGGCCCGGGGCAGCGCTCGCCGTGCCGCTGCCGCCCGGCCACAACGCCTTCGTCCACGTCTTCGGCGGCGCGCTCGTCCTGCCGGCGGGGGTGGGCAAGACCGAGGTGGCGGCCGGCCAGCTCGCCGTGCTCTCCGACGGGGATGGCCTGCCATTGCAGGCCGGTGCGCAGGGGGCGCGGTTGATCCTGGTCGCCGGCCGGCCGATCGGCGAGCCCGTGGCCTGGCATGGGCCTTTCGTGATGAATACCGCCGAGGAGATCCGCCAGGCCATCGCCGACTACCAGGCCGGGCGTTTCTGATCCGACGGAGGGCATGGGCGGCGGTATGTCCCCGCCGCCTTACGCCGGACGATTCGTGGGCCCTCTCCCTGAATCGGCCCCGGTCGCAGATCGGCCGCGGCTGCCCGGCTGCCGCCGCGGCCTGCCCGCATTTCGCCACCGGCCGTCCGGGAGGCCCGGGTGGGACCGGTATGATGGGGCGGCGTGGCCAGCGCGGCCATGCGCCGATGCGCGCCCCCCCCCTTCTCCCCCCGATGAGCGTCATGGACGAGACCCCTGCGCCGGAGACTCCGGCCCCGCGCGATGCCGCGCCCCCCGCCCCCCTGCACCAGCGCCTGTTCGGCGCCTGGCAGCCGCCCGAGTGGCCGCGCCGCATGCTGGCCTGGCTGCGCGCCCGGCCAGGCCCGCGCCTGGGCCTGCCGCTGGCCGGCCTGCTGTTCTTGGCCGTCGGCCTGTGGTGGGGCCTGCGCGAGGTACCGCCCCCGCCCGATGCCATCGGCAGCCGGCTGGAGCCCCCCGCCGCCACCGATTACGCCGCCACGCCGCCCCGGGTCTCGCCGCTGCGCCTGCGTTTCGATGCCGCGGTCGCGCCCCTCGAGGCGGTGGGCGAGGCCGGCAGCACCGGCCGGCCCGTCGAGGGCCTGCAGCTGCGCCCGGCGATCGCCGGGCGCTGGGAGTACGAGGATGACCGCACCCTGCGCTTCAGCCCCGCCGAGGACTGGCCGGTAGGCCAGACGGTGACGGTGGAGCTGGACCAGGACCGGGCCCTGGCGCCGGGCCGGGTGCTGGCCCAGCAGCGCTGGCGCTTCGAGACACCGGGCTTCACCGTGGGCCTGCTCGGCGCCGAGTTCCACCAGGACCCCGAGGATCCGCGACTCAAGCGGGCGGTATGGGAGCTGGGCTTCTCGCACCCGGTGGACGGCGCCGGCCTGCGTTCCGCCCTGCAGGTGGAGATGACGGATGGTGCCGGGCGCCGGCTCGCCGCTCCGGCCCTCGACCTGCGCCTCGACGAGGCCGGCCTGCGCGCCTGGGTGCAGACCGCCCCGCTCTCGGTGCCGGAAAACGGCGGCCAGGTGCGGTTGCAGGTGGCTTCCGGCCTGAAGAGCCGCCTGCCGGGCCCGGGCCGCAGCCTGGCCGTGCAGGGCCGGGTGGTGCTGCCGGACCTCTACAGCGTGGCCGTTTCCGAGCTCGAGGCCCTGGTGGTGGACGACGAGCGTGGCGAGCCGCGGCAGGTTCTGCATCTTGCCTTCAACGAGCGCCTGCTCGACCGCGAGGTGGCGGGGCGCCTCAAGGCCTGGCTGCTGCCGGAAGGCTTCGTGCCCGGCCCGAACCGCCCGGCCAGGGCCGATGATGCCGGCCAGCGCCGCGTGCCTTATCCTTGGCAGCCGGGCGAGGTGGATGCGGCGGTGCTCGCCGCCGCCACGCCGCTCGCCCTCGAGGCCCTGCCCGGCGAGCGCGAGTGGAACGAGACCCACAGCTTCCGTTTTCAGGCCCCGCCGGGGCGCCGCCTGTGGGTGGAACTGCCGCGCGGCCTGAAGAGCTTCGGCGGCTTCGTGCTCGGCGAACCCCAGCGCCGGCTGCTGGTGGTGCCGGAATACCCGAAGCTCCTGCGTTTCGTGGGCGAGGGCTCGCTGCTCTCGCTGCGCGGCGAGCGCCGGGTCAGCCTGGTGGCGCGCAACCATGCTTGGGCGCGGCTGGAGATCGGCCGCGTACTGCCCGAGCAGCTGGCGCTGCTGGTGGCCGGCAACTTCGGCAGTTTCCAGCAGCCGAGCCTGTGGCGGGTGGGTGAGGATGCCCTGGTGGAGCGCTTCGAGGAGGTGCTCGCCCTGCCCGTGGGCGACCCTGCCCGGCCGCAGTACCGGGGCGTGGATCTCGGCGAGTACTTCGCCCAGCGCCGCGGGGTCTTCCTGCTCTCGCTGCGCTCGCTGGGCGAGGACGAGGCCGGGCTCGCGCCGCGCGAGCGCCTCGACCGCAATGCCGGCCAGGTGCAGGACAGCCGGCTGGTGGTGCTGAGCGATCTTGGCGTGCTGTCCAAGCAGGAACTCGACGGCAGCCGCAAGGTCTTCGTGCAGCGCTTCTCCGATGGCCGGCCGGTGCCGGGGGCGCGGGTGGCGGTGGTGGCGCGGAATGGCCAGGTGGTGGTGGCGGCCAGCACCGATGCCGAGGGCGTGGCCACGCTGCCCTCGCTGGCACCCTTCGTGCGCGAGCGGGCCCCGGTGCTGCTGCAGGTGACGAGCGGCGAGGACCTGAGCTTCCTGCCCCTCGACGACTGGGCGCGTCGCCTCGATACCTCGCGCTTCGACGTGGGTGGCGAGGTGAACCAGGCCGATCCCGGCGCCCTGCGTGCCGTGCTGTTCTCCGACCGCGGCCTGTACCGTCCTGGCGAGACCGTGCACCTCGGCCTGCTGCTGCGGGCGCAGGAATGGTCGCGCACGCCGGTGGGCGTGCCGCTGGAGCTCGACATCACCGATCCTGCCGGCGCCCTGGTGCGGCGCGAGACGGTGCGCTTTGGCGAGGCGGGATTCGAGGGTGTCGATTTCACCCCGCCGGAGAACGGACCCTCCGGAACCTGGACGGCCCAGCTCTACCTCAAGGGCAGTGATGCCCGGGAGCGCCGCCTGGTCGGCAGTACCACGGTGCAGGTACGCGAGTTCCAGCCCGATACCCTGCGGGTGAAGCTCGCCCTCTCGGCGCCGGCCGCCGCCGGCTGGGCACGGCCCGAGGGACTGAAGGCCGAGGTGGCGGTGGAGAACCTGTTCGGCACCCCGGCCCAGGACCGCCGGGTCAGCGGCCGGCTGCGCCTCACCCCCACCGTGCCGGCCTTCCCGGGCTGGCCCGGCTTCCGCTTCCATGCCCTGCACCAGGGCGCCGAGGGCCTCGAGGTCGATCTCGAGGACCTGCGCACCGATGCCGGGGGGCGGGCCGTGTTCCCGCTCGGCCTCGAGCAGTACGAGCGCACCAGCTACCGCATGGACCTGCTGGTGCGTGCCTTCGAGCCGGGCAGCGGCCGCGGCGTGGCCGCCACCCTGCGCAGCCTGGTCTCCGACCAGCCCTTCCTCGTGGGCCTGAAGCCGGACGAGGGCCTGCACCACGTGAAGCGCGGCGCCCGTGCCCAGGTGGCGGTGCTGGCCCTGGGGCCGGATGGCCGGCCACGGGCGGTGGATGGCCTGCAGGCGGTGCGGATCGAGAAGCGCATGGTCTCGGTGCTCACCCAGGGCGAGGATGGCCTGCGCCGCTTCGTCTCGCGCGAGCGCCGCGAGGAGCGCGGGCGCCAGCCGCTCAGCCTGGGGGCGGCGCCCATGACGCTCGGCCTCGCCACCGACACCCCGGGCGACTTCGAGCTGGAGATCCAGGATGCCGATGGCCGGGTGCTCAACCGCCAGGCCTGGACCGTGGTCGGCGAGGCCAACCTGAGCCGCTCGCTGGAGCGCGATGCCGAACTGCAGCTCTCGCTCGACAGGCCGGCCTACGCCCCGGGCGAGGAGATCGAGGTCGCGATCCGCGCCCCGTATGCCGGCGCCGGCCTGATCACGATCGAGCGCGACCGGGTGTATGCCCACCGCTGGTTCAAGGTGGATACCACCAGCACGGTGCAGCGCATCCGCGTGCCGGAAGGGCTCGAGGGCAATGCCTACGTGGGCGTGAGTTTCCTGCGCGATCCGGAGAGCGAGGCCATCCACTTGAGTCCGCTGTCCTGGGGGCTTGCACCCTTCGCCATCGACCGCGGCGCCCGCCAGCTCGCCCTCGGCCTCGAGGCCCCGGCCCGCGCCCGCCCGGGCCAGCCGCTGGCCCTGCGGGTGACCAGCCCCGGCAAGGCGCGGGTGGCGGTGTTCGCGGTGGACGAGGGCATCCTGCAGGTGGCCGGCTACCGGGTCGGCGATCCGCTCGACCAGTTCCTCGCCAAGCGCATGCACCAGGTCGAGAGCCAGCAGATCCTCGACCTGCTGCTGCCGGAGTTCAGCCGCATCCTCGCCGCGGCCGCCCCGGGCGGCGATGGCGAGGCCGCCGGAGCGCGCCATCTCAATCCCTTCAAGCGCCGCGGCGAGGCGCCGGCGGTGTGGTGGTCGGGCGTGGTGGACTTCGAAGGCGAGCGCCGCTTCGAGTTCACGCCTCCCGACCATTTCAATGGCGAACTGCGGCTGGTGGCGGTGGCGGCCACGCCGGAACGGATGGCCCTGCGCGAGGCCAGGACCACGGTGCGCGGTGATTTCGTGCTCACCCCCAGCCTGCCGACCCATGTCGCGCCCGGCGATGTCTTCGAGCTGCCGGTGGGCCTTGCCAACACCGTCGAGGGCGCGCAAGGACCGCTGGAAGTGGCGCTGCAGCTGGCCCTGCCGGAGGGCCTGGCGCTGGAGGGCGCGGCGCCGGCGCCGGTGCGCCTCGCCCCCGGCGAAGAGACCGTGCTGCGCCTCCGGCTCAGGGCGGGCGACACCCCGGGGGCGCGGACGATCGGCCTGAGCGCCCGCAGTGGCCGCTTCTCGGCGCAGCGCCGGCTCTCGCTCTCGGTGCGGCCTGCCCAGCCTTCGCTGGCCACGCTGCGGGTGCAGGCGGTGGCGAAGGAAACGCCGCTGGCCGGCCTGCGGGCGATGCACGAGGCCGAGAGCGAGCGCCGGTTCGCCGCCTCCACCTCGCCGCTGGTGGCGATCGACGGGCTGTCCGCCTGGCTTGGCGGCTACCGCTACACCTGCACCGAGCAGCTCGCCAGCAAGGCCCTGCCGGCCCTGGTGCTGCACTCGCGCCCGGGCCTTGGCCGGCTCTCCGGCGATACCGCGTTCTTGGGCCTGCTCGATGCCCTGCGCGCGCGCCAGAACGGCGAGGGCGGCTTCGGCACCTGGACCTCGAGCCCGGAAGTGGATCCCTTCGTCTCGGCCTATGCCACCCTGGTGCTGGTGGAAGCCCGCGAGCGCGGCGTGGCGGTGCCGGGCGACCTCCTGGAGCGGGCCGGCCAGTGGCTGCGGCAGGCCGCGCAGGACCCGCAGCGCACCGACCTGCCGGGACTGCGTGCCCGGGCCCTGGCGGTGTACCTGCAGGTGCGCCAGGGCGAGGCCGCCGGCAATGCGCTCGCCAGCCTGGTCGAGCAGCTCGAGCGCGACCAGCCCAGGGCCTGGCGCGAGGACCTCGCCGGCCTGCTGGTGGCGGCGAGCTATCAGGGCCTGCAGCAGGCGGCGGCGGCCGAGCCGCTGGCGCGCCGCGCCCGCGAGCTGGCCAATGCCGCGGCAGCCCCCGCCGCCGCGGCGCAGCCCGGCGACGATTACCACGACCCGCTGAGCGCCCAGGCCTGGCGCCTCTACCTGCTGGGACGGCATTTCCCGGCCCAGGCCCGCCAGCTCGCGCCGGCCGCGGTGGAGCGCCTGCTCGACGGCATCGGCCGCGGCATGCCGAGCAGCCTGGGCGCGGCCCTCGCCGTGCTGGCCCTCGATGCCCTGGGGGGCGAGCCGACCGCCCCGGTGAGCGTGGAGCAGGTCTGGCCGGGTGGACGGGCGCCCTTCGGCGAGGTGCGCGACGGGGTGCTGGCCGGCCAGTTCCGCGCCGATGCACAGCAGTTGCGGGTGCGGCCGCAGGACGGGGCCCGGGTCTGGGTGGCGCTGAGCGAGCGCGGGTTCGACCGCCAGCCACCGCCGGCCGTGCAGGACCGCGGCCTCGAGGTGCAGCGCGACTTCCTCGATGCCGAGGGGCGGCCCACCACCTCGGTGGTGCAGGGCGGCGAGCTGGTGGTGCGGCTCAGGCTGCGGGGCCGCGGCTGGAACCAGGTGGCCCTGCTCGACCTGCTGCCGGGCGGCTTCGAGCCGGTGCTGGCGCCGCCGCCGGAGGCGACCATGCCACTGGAGGCCGATGGGGAGGGCGATGCCGGCGGGGAAGACACCGACGGCGGCATGCCGGGCGCCCCGCCGGCCCCGGTGCTGGCCCTGCCGGGCTCGAGCTGGCAGCCCGACCACGAGGAAATCCGCGAAGACCGGGTGGTGCTCTACGGCGCGGCGCGGCCGGAACTGGCCGAATACCGCTACCGCATCCGCGCCACCGCCGTGGGGCGTTTCCAGGTGCCGCCGGTATTCGCCGAGCACCTCTACCAGCCGGAGGTGATCGCCCGCGGCGGTCCGGCCGGCACGCTCACCGTGACGGAGCCGGAGCGGTGAGCCGGCGCTCATGAGCCCGGCCGCGCGTCCGTCCCGGTGGCTGCCGGGGCGGCGCGGGCGCGCCACCCTGCTGCTGCTCGCCGCCGCCGCGGTCCTGCTTCTCGCGCTGCGCCTCTGCTCGCCCCCGCCGCTGTCGGCAGGGGTGCCCCTGTCTACCGCGGTGCTCGACCGCGAGGGGCGGCTGCTGCGCCTCACCCTCGCCGCCGACCAGCGCTACCGCCTCTGGCTGCCGCTCGAGCAGTTCCCGCCGGTGCTGGTCGAGGCCGTGCTGCTGCACGAGGACCAGCATTTCTTCCGCCATCCCGGGGTGAACCCGGTCAGCCTGCTGCGGGCGGCATCCAGCACCTATGGCGGCGGACCGCGCATCGGCGGCTCCACCCTCACCATGCAGCTCGCGCGCCTGCGCTGGCGGCTCGATACCCGCAGCGTGCCTGGCAAGCTGGTGCAGATCGCGCGCGCGCTCCAGCTCGAGGCGATGTACTCCAAGCGCGAGATCCTCGAGGCCTACCTCAATCTCGCCCCCTACGGCGGCAACGTGGAGGGCGCCGGCACCGCCGCCCGTCTCTACTTCGACAAGCCGGTGGCGGCGCTCAGCCTGCCCGAAGCACTGGCGCTCGCGGTGATGCCCCAGGCCCCGGGCCCGCGTGGCCGCTTCGTGGAGGATGGCCGCGGCTTCGTCACCCTCGGGCCGGGGCTGCAGGCCGCGCGGCAGCGGCTCTACGGGCGCTGGGCGGCCCGCCACGGTGAAGACCCGGCGCTGCGTGCCCGGCTGGCCCTGCCCCTGCGCCTGCGTTCCCTGCGCCACCTGCCCTTCGCCGCCCCGCATTTCGTCGATCGCGTGCTGGCCCAGCAGGCCCTGCACGGGCCGCGGCCGGCCGAGCTGCCCACCCTGCTCGACCGCCGGCTGCAGGCCCTGGTGGAGCGTCGCGTGCAGCTGCACCTGCAACGCGAGGCGGCACGCGGCATCGACAACGCCGCCGTGCTGGTGGTGGACAGCCGCGACATGGGGGTGGTGGCCCTGCTCGGCTCGGCCGACTTCCACGATGCCCGCATCGCCGGCCAGGTGAACGGCACCGCGGCCCTGCGCTCTCCGGGCTCCACCCTCAAGCCTTTCCTCTACGCGCTCGCCATCGACCAGGGCCTGCTGCATCCCGCTACCGTGCTGCGCGACGTGCCGAGCGCCTTCGGCGCCTACACGCCGGAGAACCACGATGGCCGGTTCGCCGGGCCGCTCACCGCCACCGAGGCGCTGAACCGCAGCCGCAACATTCCGGCGGTGACGGTGGCGGCGCGGCTTGGCCGCCCCGACCTCCACGATCTGCTGCGCGAGGCCGGGGTGCGCCGCCTGCGCAGCCGCGAGCATTACGGTCTCGCCCTGGTGCTGGGCGGCGGCGAGATCAGCGCCGAGGATTCGGCCCGGCTCTACGCCATGCTGGCCAACGACGGCCGGCTGCGGCCACTGCGGTTCCGCGCCGCCGACGAGGCCGGGCCGGGCAGCACCCTGCTCAGCCCCGAGGCCGCGTTCATCACCCTCGACATGTTGCGGCGCCACCCGCGGCCCGGAGCCGCCACCGCCAGCGAGCTCTCGCGCTGGCCGGTGGCCTGGAAGACCGGCACCAGCTGGGGCTTCCGCGATGCCTGGACCGCCGGAGTGGTGGGGCCCTATGTGCTGGTGGTCTGGCTGGGCCATTTCGATGGCCGCAGCAACCCGGCCCTGATCGGCGTGGAGACTGCCGCGCCGCTGTTCTTCGCCATCGCCGATGCGATGCGTGCCGCCGGCTACGCGGTCGCCCCGCAGCCCAGCCGGGCCCGGCGCCTTGCGCGGGTGCCGGTATGCCTGGCGAGCGGCGACCTGCCGAATGCCTGGTGCCCGCAGCGCGGCGAAACCTGGTTCATCCCCGGCGTCTCGCCGATCCGGGTGAGCACGGTGCATCGCCCGGTGCAGTTCGACCGTGCCAGCGGGCGGGTGGTATGCGGGCCCTTCGACCCCGCCACCATGCGTCGCGAGGTCTACGAGTTCTGGCCCAGCGATCTTGCCCGCGTCTTCGCCCAGGCCGGGCTGCCGCGCCGGCGTCCCCCGCCGGGCGCGGACTGCGCGGGGGCCGCCGAATGGCTGGGCAGCCCGCCACGCATCACCCAGCCCTACCGCGCCACCCGCTACCGCGTCCGCTTCGATGGCCACGCGCAGGCGGGCATCCCGCTGGCCGCCACCACCGATGCCGATGCCCGTCGCATCTACTGGTTCGCCGACGGAGCCTTCATCGGCGAGGCCGGCAGCGGGCAGGTCCTGGCCTGGCAGCCGGTCCGGGCCGGGCAGATCCGCCTGCGGGTGGTGGACGAGCACGGCCGCAGCGACGAGCGCGAGGTGGTGGTGGAGGCGGAGTAGCCGGTGTCCTGGGCTGTCGACGGACATTGCGGCACGGTCGGCTAGACTGGATGCGTCTTTCCGGGAGCCGGCCCCGTGCGTCATGCCAGCCATGTCTATTCGGATGCGGCAGGGCTTGCAGAATGGCTGCGCTCGCCGTGGCTGGGCGATGCCGTCCGCGGTGCCAGCGCGGTGCTGGTGCAGGTGTATGCGGCGGATGCCGATGATCCGGCCTTGCGCACGGTCCTCCAGCAGCTGCGCGAAGCCCTTCCCGGCGCCGCTATCGTCGGTGCGAGCACCGTCGGCGAGCTGGCGGATGGCTGCACGCTGACGGAGCGCATCGTCATCGGCCTTAGCACCTTCGAGTCGACCACCGTCCAGGGGGTGGTGCTTCCGGTACAGCCCGGGATGGAGGCGGTGGCGGCGTCCGAGGCCGCCTGCCGCGTGCTGGCCGGTGGCGGCGGCGTGCGTGCCGCGCTGTACGTGGCCAAGCGCGAGGGGCGCAACCGCGTGCAGGCCGAGACGGGCTGAGAGCCGGCCTGTCGAGGCCGGCTGAACGCCCGGCGCCGTCTTCACGCCGGCCCACGGCCGGAGGAGTGCAATGGAGGGGTGCGGCCCCGTCTGCCGGCCGCGCGGGGAGTCCGCCATGAACGCCGCCCATGCCTTTCTTGCCAGCCTGCTGTTCGTCGCTCCGCTATCCGCCCAGCCCATGCCCCCCGTGGCTGCCGAGGCCGGGCCGCCATCCCGCCTGGACGAGGCCCGCGAGCGCAGCGCCGAAGCGCCTGCCGAGCGCATGCCCCGCCGCTGCCTGCGCTACCAGCAGCAGGTGGACGAGGTGAAGATGCAGCGCATCGGCGCGGCGGCGGCGCAGCGCGGGGTCGGGGTGGTGTGGATCAATCCGCCGACGCGCCGGGTCTGCGTGAGCTGGGCCTGAGCCTGCCTCAACGCTCGGAGTGCCCGGCCTCGAACCAGTCCCGGCGCTGGAACAGGCCCGGCTTGATGAGATCCACGAAGGCGCGCGCGGGGGCCGACAGGGTCTTGCCCTTGCGCACCAGCACGCCATAGCTGCGCGAGGGGAAGTACTCGCGCAGGGGCTTGGCGACGAGCCGCCCGCGGTCGGCGTCGGTGAGGCAGAGCGCGGAGACGATGGCGATGCCCAGGCCCTGCGCCACGTACTGCTTGATCACCTCCCAGCCGCCCACCTCGATCGCCACCCGGTAGGGCACGCGGCGCTGCTCGAAGGCGGTGGTGACCATGCGCCAGGTGGAGAGCTGCTTTGGCGGCAGGATCAGGCCGTGCGGCGAGAGGTCTTCCAGCGTCGGCTTCGCCTTCTTCGCCAGCGGATGCCCGGGGGCGGTGATCAGCATGGCGTCGAAGCGCTGCAGCGGGGCGTAGTCGATGTCGTTCGGCACCTCCCACATCGCCCCCACCGCGAAGTCCACCTCATCAGCGCGCAGCTTCTCCAGCCCGGCGCGGCCGGTGACGCTGTGCAGGTGCACGCGCACCTCCGGACGCTGGGCGCGGAAGGCGGCCAGCGGCGCGGGCAGCAGGTGCAGCAGGGTGGAACTGCCGGCGGCGATGTTCACCTCGCCGCCGTCCAGGCCCTGCTGGCTGTCGCGGAAGGCCTCGTCCAGGCCCTCGAAGCCCTCCAGCAGGGGCCGGGCGAGGTCGTAGAGCACCTGCCCCTCGCGGGTGAGCGAGAGGCGGCGGCCCACCCGCTCCAGCAGGGGCACGCCGTAGTGGCTCTCCAGGGCCTTGAGCTGCAGCGAGACCGCCGGCTGGCTCAGGAACAGGGCCTCGGCGGCCCGCGAGACGGAGCCCAGGCGGGCCACCTGGCAGAAGGCCTGGAGCGGCTTGAGGCGGCTGCCCTTGTAGTAGAAGCGGCCGGACTCCGGCTTGGATGCCGGCGTTTGGCGGCGTTTTCTCGGCGTGTTGGCCATGTTTTCAACATATCATTTGGAAATCTGATGCATCGTATCCAAAGATTTGCTTTGTAAAAGCAGTCTCCGGAATCCAGCGTGGGGGCACCTCCCAGGAGCGAGCCGCCATGTCTGCCACTGCCACCGCCAGCCTCCCCCCCTCGGCCACCAGCCCGGCCCGCGTTCCGGCCGAGGGCTTCCGCCGGGTCGGTCGCCCGGTGCCCGGCGAGGAGGCCCTGCTTCCTCCGGCCCTGCAGGCCCTGCTCACCGACCTGCACCGCCTGTTCGAGCCGGCCCGCCGCCAGCGCCTCGCCGCCCGCCAGGCCCGCCAGGCGGCCTTCGATGCCGGCGAGCTGCCGGACTTCCGCGCCGATACCCGGGCCATCCGCGAAGGCGGCTGGACGGTGGCGCCGATCCCGGCGGCGCTGCGCGACCGCCGGGTGGAGATCACCGGGCCGGTCGATCCGAAGATGGTGATCAATGCCCTGAACTCGGGGGCCAACTGCTTCATGGCCGACTTCGAGGACAGCAACGCGCCCAGCTTCGCCAACCAGATCGCCGGCCAGCGCGCCCTACGCGACGCGGTGGACGGCATCCTCGCCTACGTGGCGCCCGATACCGGCAAGCGCTACGCCCTCGACCCCGCCAGCAAGACCGTGCTGATCGTGCGCCCGCGCGGCTGGCATCTCGACGAGGCGCACGTCACCGTCGATGGCCAGCCGATGTCGGGCGCGCTGTTCGACCTCGCCACCTTCGCCTTCCACAATGCCCGCACGCTCGCCTGGCGCGACCGCGGCCCCTACTTCTACCTGCCGAAGCTGGAGTGCATGGAGGAGGCGCAGCTCTGGGAGGAGGTGCTGGCCTTCCTCGAGATGCGGCTCAACCTCGACATCGGCACGATGAAGGTGACGGTGCTGATCGAGACCCTGCCCGCGGTCTTCGAGATGGACGAGATCCTGCACGCCCTGCGCGGCCGCATCGTCGGGCTCAACTGCGGGCGCTGGGACTACATCTTCAGCTACCTCAAGACCCTGCGCCGCCACCGCGACCGGGTGCTGCCGGAGCGCGGCCAGGTGACGATGTCGCAGCCCTTCCTCAAGGCCTATTCCGAGCTGCTGATCCAGACCTGCCATCGCCGCGGCGCCCATGCCATGGGCGGCATGGCAGCGCAGATCCCGATCAAGGGCGACGAGGAGGCCAACGCCCGTGCGATGGAGCGGGTGCGCGCCGACAAGCTGCGCGAGGTCATGGCCGGGCACGACGGTACCTGGGTGGCGCATCCGGCCCTGATCCCGGTGGCCCGGGAGGTGTTCGACGCCCACATGCCCACGCCGCACCAGCAGCACGTGAAGCGCGAGGACGTGCGCGTCACCCGCGAGGACCTGCTGAAGCCCTGCCTCGGCACCATCACCCGCGCCGGCTTCGACAACAACGTCGAGGTCTGCGTGCGCTATCTGGCGGCCTGGCTGGCCGGCAACGGCTGCGTGCCGATCCACCACCTGATGGAGGATGCCGCCACCGCCGAGATCAGCCGCGCCCAGCTCTGGCAGTGGCTGCACTACCCGGCCATCGCCGCCCGCGGCGGCGTGGCCGCCGAGCCCCTGGCGCTGGACGACGGCACGCCGGTGGACTGGGCGCTGTTCGAGCGCGCCCTGCTCAACCTGCCGGCCAGGCTCGGCGACCGCCGTGCCCTGCCGGGCGGCGAGCGCATCGACGAGGCCATCGCCCTGCTCGACCGCCTCACCCATGCCGACGAGCTCGAGCCCTTCCTCACCACCGTCGCCTATCCCTCGCTCATCGCGGACGAGCTGCGCCCGGCCTGAGCCGCGTCCTTCGCGCGTGATCCTCGCGCCCCCTCTTTCCTTTCTGCTCGCTCCACTCCCCATTTCCTCCGTTCTTGCTCCACCCCACGTTACCTGCCCAAGGACCTCCGCCATGAACCGTCTCCCCACCGCCGAAGACATCGCCCGCGACTGGGCCACCAATCCCCGCTGGAAGGGCATCACCCGCAACTACCGCGCCGAGGACGTGGTGCGCCTGCGCGGCACCGTGCCGGTCGAGCACAGCCTGGCCCGGCTCGGTGCGGAGAAACTCTGGCGCTATCTGCACACCGAAGACTTCGTCAACGCGCTCGGCGCGCTCACCGGCAACCAGGCCATGCAGCAGGTCAAGGCCGGCCTGAAGGCCATCTACCTCTCCGGCTGGCAGGTGGCGGCCGATGCCAACCTCGCCGGCGAGATGTACCCCGACCAGTCGCTCTATCCGGCCAACTCGGTGCCGCAGGTGGTGAAGCGCATCAACAACACCCTGCTGCGCGCCGACCAGATCCAGCATGCGGAAGGGCAGGGCGACATCGACTTCCTACAGCCGATCGTGGCCGATGCCGAGGCCGGCTTCGGCGGCGTGCTCAACGCCTTCGAGCTGATGAAGGCGATGATCGAAGCCGGGGCGGCCGGCGTGCACTTCGAAGACCAGCTCGCCTCGGTGAAGAAGTGCGGCCACATGGGCGGCAAGGTGCTGGTGCCCACCCGCGAGGCGATCGAGAAGCTCAATGCCGCGCGCCTCGCCGCCGACGTGCTGGGCGTGCCCACCCTGATCGTCGCCCGCACCGATGCCGAGGCGGCCGACCTGCTCACCTCCGACATCGACGACAACGACAAGCCCTTCTGCACCGGCGAGCGCACCGTGGAGGGCTTTTTCCGCACCCGCCCCGGCGCCGAGCAGGCGATCAGCCGGGGGCTTGCCTACGCGCCCTACGCCGACCTCGTGTGGTGCGAGACCGGCAAGCCCGACCTCGCTTTTGCCAGGCGCTTTGCCGAGGCCATCCATGCGAAGTACCCGGGCAAGCTGCTGGCCTACAACTGCTCGCCGTCCTTCAACTGGAAGAAGAACCTCGACGACGCCACCATCGCGAAGTTCCAGAAGGAACTGGGCGCCATGGGCTACAAGTTCCAGTTCATCACCCTGGCCGGCTTCCACAGCCTCAACTACGGCATGTTCGAGCTGGCCCATGGCTATGCCCGCCGGCAGATGAGCGCCTTCGTCGAGCTGCAGGAGAAGGAGTTCGCCGCCGCCGAGCGCGGTTTCACCGCGGTGAAGCACCAGCGCGAGGTGGGCACCGGCTACTTCGATGCGGTGACCCAGGTGATCCAGGCCGGGCAGAGCTCGACCACGGCGATGAAGGGCAGCACCGAGGAAGAGCAGTTCCACGGCGACAAGGCCGCGGTCGCCGCCTGAGCGTCCGGTTCCCTCCAGGGCCGGAAACGGGAACGGGCCCCGCGGGGCCCGTTCTCGTTGCTGCTTCGGGGAGTGCCTGCCGGATCAGCGCAGGCGCTCGTTCATGACGGAGCCGCGCTTCACCGCGGTCCGGCTGGCCGGGACCGCCTCGATGCCGATCTTGCCGCGGTTCAGCGCCGGGGTGACGGTGAGGTTCACGCGCACCGTGGCGCTGGGCCGGGCGGGATCGTTGCTGGAAAG
Organism: Silanimonas lenta DSM 16282; assembly: GCF_000429065.1. GTDB lineage: Bacteria > Pseudomonadota > Gammaproteobacteria > Xanthomonadales > Xanthomonadaceae > Silanimonas > Silanimonas lenta. The sequence goes on from NZ_KE386844.1 coordinate 489,974, forward strand.
GCAGACAAAGCCGCTGTAGTCGCCCGGGGCGAGGCCAGTGGTGTTCACGGTGAAGCTCACCGTGGCCGGCTGCCCGGCGCTGGCCCGGCCCGAGGCCGGGGCGAGGCCGGAGATCCAGGGCGCGCCGCAGCCCACGGTGCCGCTCATGGTGTAGGCAAGCCCGGCCGGGGCGCCGGTCGGCGTGGTCCACACATTGTTCGGCGCCGGGTTGCCCGGGATGATCGTGCGCGGCGGGGTGCCGTTGCCCTGCGAGGAGAAGAACCAGGCGAAGCGGTTGGCGAAGGGCGCGTTCACCTGCACCACCAGCCAGTAGCGGCCCGGAGCAAGGTTGAGGCTCTGGCCCGCGGCGGCGAGGTTGAGGCGCAGCACGCCGCCGGTGGTGCTGATGCCGGGCGAGTTCGCCGCGGCCGAGTAGCGCCACACGGCGGCATTCGGCGAGGTCTGCGGGTTGCCCGCCGGCACGCCGCCGGCATCGGCGAACACCGACCAGCCGATCACCGTGGTCGGGGTGATCACGCCGGTGCCGAGCACGAAGCCATCGTTGCTGATCGAGCTGATCGCGGTGGCCTGGGTCACCACGAAGTCATCCGCCGCGAACTGCCCGGTGTTGAGGTCCGGATAGAAGCCGGTGGCATAACCGCTGGTGGCGCCGGCGCTGCTCTGGGCCACGATGGCGCCGGTGCCGGTGCCGGTGCTGCGGGTGCCGAAGTCCACCGGGTTGCTGTTGCTCCACACCGTGAAGCTGGCGCTGCGGCTGCTGTTGGCCGGCACGCTGAGGCTGATGGTCTCGGTGCTCAGGTTGAGCTCCGGCGGCCGCACGGCCACGGCCACCGGCAGGCGCAGGGTGGGCGATCGGCTGCTGGCATCGCTGCCGGTGGAGGTCAGGGTGAGGGTGCCGAAGCGGTAACTGCCGTCGGTGGGCTGGCCGCTGGTGTTCACCGTGATGGTGAGGGTGACGGTGCCGAAGGGCGCCACCGTGAACACCGGGGTGTCGATGCTGCCGCTCACCCCGGAGAGCGTGGCGCTGAAGGTCTGGAAGGTGGCGCGGGTGCTGCGGAAGGTGCGGGTGAAGGTGCAGCTGGTGGCGCTGCAGCCGCGGTTGGCGAGGCTGGGCAGGTTGAGCGCGGCCACGTCGCCGCCGGCCGCCGGATTGGCGGCGAGGTAGCGGTCGCGGGTCTCGTCCAGCACCAGGCCGGCCTTGGCCGCCTGGTCCACCTGCACGCGACCGGCACCGGCCTGGAAGGGCGTGGCCACGGCGCCGGTCTCGTTCAGCACGCCCTGGGTGGCGGTCATCATCAGCGCCGACTTGATCTCGGCCGGGCTCCAGTTCGGGAAGATCTGCCGCAGCAGGGCGGCGGCACCGGCCACCTGCGGGGTGGCCATCGAGGTGCCCGAGAGCAGGCCGATGGCCTCGGCGCAGGCCGTGCTGGTCCACTGCGCGGGGTTGGCGCAGCCGATCGGCTCGAGAATGTTCACGCCATGGCCGGTGATGTCCGGCTTCATCACCGAGAACGGCGCCGGACCGCGTGAACTGAAGGCGGCGAGTTGGTCCCGGGTATTGCCGACGCGGGTGGCCGGGAAGGGGATGCTGGCCTGCGGCGCGCTGCCGAGCAGGCCGTGCAGGGCCACGCCTTCCGCCTGCGCCATGCCGAACACCGGCACCGTGGCGCCGGGCACCGAGGGGGCGATGCCGCCGGTGGTGTTGTTGACGATGATCACCGCGCGGGCGCCGGCGGCGGCGGCATTGGCGGCCTTCTCGCTGAAGGCGCAGGTGCCGCGGCGGACCAGGGCGATGCGGTTGGTGAACAGGCCCGGGGCGAAGCCGCCGCTCGCGGTGCAGCCATCGGCGGCGCCGGTGAAGCCCGGGCCGGCGGCCAGCGGGCTTGCCGGGATGGTGGCGCCGAGCTCGACGCCGCCGCTGCCGGCGTTCATCACGATCTGCTGCAGGTTGGCCGGCACGCCGGCGCCAGAGACGTTCAGCGTGAACTCGTAGCCGGCGCGGCCCGACTGTGCCGCCGCCACCGTGGTCACCCAGGGCTGGTGGTGGCCGCTGGTGGAGGGGTTAGGACCGCTGTTGCCGGCCGCCGCGGACACGAAGATGCCGGCATCGGCGGCGGCCAGGAAGGCCTGCGAGATCGCCTCCGACCAGGGCTGGGTGCCGCCGCCGATCGAGTAGTTGATCACGTCCACGCCGTCGGCGATGGCCTGGTTGATCGAGGCGAGCGTCGAGACGTTCGGGCACAGGCCCTGGCCGGTGGAGGTGTTGGTGTAACAGGCGTCGTAGGCGATGACGTTGGCCCGCGGGGCGATGCCCGAGATCGTCATGCGGGCGCCGCGGAAGCTCACGCTGCGCTGGTTGCCGGCGGTGGTGCCGGCGGTGTGGGTGCCGTGGTTGTTGCTGTCGCCGAAGCCCGGCTCCTCGCCGATGTTGGCCTGGCCGCAGAGGTTGGCCGGGGCGCCGCAGACGAAGTCGTAGCCGCCGATCAGCTTGTCGTTGCAGCGGCCGGCATCGACGCCGCCGGGGGCGCAGGTGCCGAGGTAGTTGCCGGGCCCGCGCGGGTTGACGAAGCGGTAGCCGGTCTCCGGCTCGACGCCGGCGAAGGAGGGGCTGGCGAAGTTGATGCCCGAGTCGATGATGCCGACCACCACGCCCTCGCCATGGGCGCGGCGGTTGTAGACCGAGACCTCGCTGCGCTCGCGGCCGACGAAGGCGGCGCGGTGGATGCCGGTGCCGTCGGCCCAGACGGTGGGCGCGCCGATCACGCCCGGCGCCACCTCGTCGTCCAGCGCGAACTCGGTGTAGGGCTCGACCAGGGCCACGTTCGGGTCATTGAGGAAGGCCGCCGCCTCGGCCGGCGAGAGCTCGGCCACGATGCCGTTGAAGGCATGCTGCATGCGGTGGGTCACGGTGAAGTCGCGGCCCACGGCGCGCTTGAGCAGGGCCTCGCGGTCGCGCTGGGTGGCCTCCAGGCGCTTGGCGTAGCTCGCCATCTCGCCATCGAGGTCGCGGGCCATCTTGCCGCGCAGCGGCGGCTGCGGGCCGCGCTGCAGTTCCGCCTTGTGGGTGATGGCCGGCGCCTCGCGGAAGCCGATGATGTAGGGCAGCCGCCCGGTCTGCTCGAAGGCCTTGAGGGCCGGGGACTCCACGCTGGCCACCGCGCCGTGTTTCAGGGTCGGCGCCTGTGCCGTCGCCGTCCCCACCATCATCACCAGGGCCGCCGTGATGGCGACCGAGACACCGTTCCGCTGCATGCCACGCATTACCAGACTCCCGCAAAACCGTTCGGACAGGGGCCGAGCCGCCCGCCGCCGGCAGGGCCGGCGGACACGGGCGTCAGGGCGGAGGGCAGGGCCGGTGCCGGGGCACCGGGCCTGTGTGACTGTGTAACGTGAACCGCGGCTGACCGCAAGCGCCCTAGGGGCGCAGCCGGCGGCGCAGGGCATCGCGGCAGCGCAGCAACCAGCGCTGCAGGCGGCCCAGGGAATCGGCATGGAAGACGATGCCGATCTCCACCGCGCGGTTGCCGCGCACCTTGCGCGCCACCAGGGTGGCGCCGCCGAGGGCGATGCGGTCGCCGACATGGACTTCGTTCTCGAAGCGGGCGTCGAACATTTCCGCCGCGGTATGCACGGCGTAGCGCGGCGGGATCGGCAGGTCGTAGAAGGCGGCGAGCTCGCCGAGCGGCACGTCGCCGGGCAGGGAAAAGGCGCCGAAGGCCTCGTGCTCGGCCTCCTTCGCCTCCTGCCCCTCGGCGAACAGCCAGTCCAGGCGGTAGACCTCGCCGGGTGGCGCGAGGAAATAGGCGGTGTCGCCGGCACGCAGTGCCCCGGCCTCGTTCGGCAGCAGGATGGCCTCCTCGCGCACCACCATCGCCGGCCGCGCCCAGCCCGGCAGCTCGGCGTTCTTCGACAGCACCGCGCTGCGCGGCCGCACGTGGTAGCCCACCAGCTCGTACTCCAGCTGGCCGGGCAGGTCGAGCTCGATGCGCCGGGTGGCGGTCTCGCGCCGCGGCAGCGCCACCCGGAACAGCCGGGCCGCCGGCTTCAGCGTCCAGCCCTGCACCAGCAGGGAGGTCACCACCACCACGAAGGCCACGTTGAAGTAGAGCTCGGCATTGGGCAGCTGCATCAGCAGGGGCAGCGAGGCGAGGAAGATGCCCACCGCGCCACGCAGGCCCACCCAGCCGATGAAGCCGATCTCCATCCGGCGGAAGCGGAAGGGCGCGAGGCAGAGCGCCACCGCCAGCGGGCGGCCGAGCAGCATCAGGCTGGCGGCGAGGCCGAGCGCCGGCAGCAGGTGCCCCAGCAGGGCCGAGGGCACGGCGAGCATGCCGAGCAGCAGGAACATCACGCCCTGCGCCAGCCAGGTGGCGGCATGCTGCACAGCGGTGACGTTGGCGATGGCGCGCACCGGGCGCTGGCCCACGGTGAGCCCGGCCACGTAGACGGCGAGGAAGCCGCTGCCGCCGAGCATGTTGGTGGCGGCGAACACCGCGATCGCCCCGGCCAGGGCCAGCAGCGGGTGCAGGCCGTCGAGCTCCAGCCGGTTGAGCCCGGTGGCGATCAGCCGCCCGCCGATCCAGCCCAGCAGGCCGCCCAGGCCCAGCTGCACGAACAGGGAGGAGAGCATGGCCCCGAGGCCCACCGCCTCCTCGCCGAGGGCGAGCCAGGAGCAGAACAGCATGGTGAGAAAGACCGCCATCGGGTCGTTGCTGCCCGACTCCACCTCCAGCACGCCATGCACCCGCTTCGGCAGGGTGATGCCAGCGCTGCGCAGCAGGAAGAACACCGCCGCCGCATCGGTGGAGGCCAGCACGGCGCCCAGCAGCAGGGCCTCCAGTGCCGGCAGGCCGAACAGCAGGTGCGCCGCCCCGGCGGTGATGCCGGCGGTGAGCGCCACGCCCAGGGTGGCGAGCAGCAGGGAGGGAGCGATGGCGCTGCGGATCGGCGCGAGGCGGGTGTGCAGGCCGCCATCGAAGAGGATGATCGACAGGGCCAGCGCGCCGATGGCATAGGCCAGGCCCGGGTGCACCGTGAGTCCGAAGCCCTCCGGGCCGAGCAGGGCGCCAAAGCCGAGGAAGACGAGAAGCAGGGGGGCGCCGAAGCGGCGGGCGACGAGGCTGGACCCGATGCCGAGCAGTGCCACGAGCGCGATGCCGAGCAGCCAGGTATCAGTCCGTTCCAGCCACTCCATGCCTTGCCATGCCCGCACCCGAGAGAGATGGCCCGAGTGTAGCCGCTGGCAGCGCGGCGGTTTCGCAGGACACGCCGGTGCTGCGGAAGGCCAGCGCCTCGGCGATCTGCGGTGGTTCGATCGCCGCGGCGTCGGCGAGGTCGGCCAGCGTGCGCGCCACCCGCAGCACGCGGTGGGTGGTGCGGGCGGAGAGCCGCAGGCGCTCGGCGGCCCGTTCCAGCAGGGCGAGGGCGGCGGAGCTGGCCCGGCAATGGCGCTCGAGCTCGCCCGGCGCGAGATGGGCGTTCGGCCTGCCCTGGCGCGCCATCTGCCGGGCGCGTGCCGCCTGCACCCGGGCCCGCACCGTGGCGCTGTCTTCGGCCATGGCATCGCGCCGCACCAGCTGCGCGGCCGGCACCCGCGGCAAGTGCACGTGCAGGTCGATGCGGTCGAGCAGGGGTCCGCTCACCCGCGCCTGGTAGCGGGCGATGGCCTCGGCCGGGCAGGCGCAGCGCCCTGAAGGGTCGCCGGCCCAGCCGCAGGGGCAGGGGTTCATGGCCGTGACCAGCAGGGGGCGGGCCGGGAACTCGGCCTGCGCGGCGGCGCGGGCGATCTCGACCCGGCCCGATTCCAGCGGTTCGCGCAGGGCCTCCAGGCTGGCGCGCGGCCATTCCGGCAACTCGTCGAGGAAGAGCACGCCGTGGTGGGCCAGCGAGAGCTCGCCCGGCCGCGGCAGGCCACCACCGCCCACCAGGGCCACGGCGCTCGCCCCGTGCATCGGGGCGCGGAAGGGCCGCTGCCGCGGCCAGCCCCCGGCCTCGCGCAGGGGCGCGGCCAGGCTGCGCACCACCGCCAGCTCCAGTGCTTCCTCCTCGCTGAGGGGCGGTAGCAGGCCGGGCAGGCAGCGTGCCAGCAGGGTCTTGCCGCAGCCCGGCGGCCCCACGAGGCGCAGCGCATGGGCACCGGCGGCGGCGATTTCCAGCGCCCGCTTGCCCTGCGCCTGCCCGATGACTGCGGCCAGATCGGGGTCGGGCGCCGGCGGCGCGCCCGCCCCGGCGGCGGGATGGCTGGTCGCCTGGCGCGGCAGCCGGTGCTCGCCGCGCAGGTGCGCCACCACCTGGGCCAGGGTGCGGGCCCCGAACACCGACGCGTCATGGGCGCAGGCGGCATCGGCGGCGTTCTCTTCGGGCAGGATCACGGCCCGCCCGGCCCGGGCCGCGGCGATGGCCGCCGGCAGAGCGCCGCTGAAGGGCCGCAGCGCCCCGGAGAGCGAAAGCTCGCCATAGCACTCGATGTCGCGCAGCGCGCCTTCCGGCACCTGCCCGGCCGCGGCCAGCAGGCCCACCGCCATCGGCAGGTCGAAGCGCGCGCCATCCTTCGGCAGCTCGGCCGGGGCGAGGTTCACCGTGATGCGCTTGCTCGGCAGCTCGAAGCCGCTGGCCTGCAGGGCAGCCCGCAGGCGCTCGCGCGATTCGCGGGCGGCGCTGCCGGAGAGGCCAGCCAGCGTGATCGAGGGCAGGCCGCCGGCCATGAACACCTCGACCCGCACTTCCGGCGCGCGCACGCCGCAGCGTGCACGGCTGTGCACCAGGGAAAGCGACATGGTCGCGCCCTCAGTGGCGCGCGGCGTCGTTGCTGCGGCCTTCGGCCTCGAGCGCGGCCACCGCGCGCTCCAGCGCTTCCAGTTTCTCGCGGGTGCGGCGCAGCACCAGCTGCTGCACTTCGAACTCCTCGCGGGTCACGAGGTCGAGGCGGGCCAGGCCCGCCTGCAGCACCGCGCGCATGTTCTTCTCGATGTCGGCGCGGGCCGCATCCAGCCCGGGCGGCACCAGCTCGCCGAGGCGGCGGGCGAGCTCGTCGATGGCCTTGAGGTCGATCATCGGGAAGGGTCCGTGTGGGGGAGGCCAGCATCGCGCCCGGCGCCCGCGCCGGCTGTCGGAGGAACGCCCGCCCTGCCGTCGGCAGGTGGCGGCCCCGGAGCGGGGGCCAGTATCAAAGCACAGGCGCGGTGACGTAGACAATCGAGCCGTGTCTGGTGTCCTCGCCTTGGGGATTTCCACCACAAGGGGATACGCACATGCACGGGGAAGCTCGAGGCACGGCCATGCCTGGCCGGAAGAGGGCGGCGCTGGCCGCGGGGGGAGGGGCTTTGCTGGCGGCCGGGACGGCCAGCGCCGGAGAGGCCACGCTGTCGGCGGGCGATACCGCCTGGATGCTGGTGGCCACGGCGCTCGTCCTCTTGATGACCCTGCCGGGCCTGGCGCTGTTCTATGCCGGCATGGTGCGGGCGAAGAACGTGCTCTCGGTGATGATGCAGTGCTTCGCCATCGCCGGTCTCATCACCGTGCTATGGGTGCTCTACGGCTATTCGCTGGCCTTCGACACCACCGGCATGGAGGCAGGCGTGGTCAACCTCGCCAGCTTCATCGGCGGCCTGGACAAGGTCTTTCTGAACGGCGTGACGCGGGACAGCCTCGTTTCGGCCATCCCGGAGAGCCTGTTCGTCACCTTCCAGATGACCTTCGCCATCATCACGCCGGCGCTCATCGTCGGCGCCTTCGCCGAACGCATGCGTTTCGCGGCCCTGCTGGTGTTCACGGTGCTCTGGTTCACCTTCGCCTACCTGCCGGTGGCGCACATGACCTGGGCCGGCGACGGCGGCCTGTTCTGGGACTGGGGCGTGCTCGACTTCGCCGGCGGCACCGTGGTGCACATCAATGCCGGCGTGGCGGGCCTGGTGGCGGCCATCGTGCTCGGCCCGCGCAAGGGCTGGCCGGGCACGGCCATGCCGCCGCACCACCTCGGCTACACCCTCATCGGCGCCGGCCTGCTCTGGGTGGGCTGGTTCGGCTTCAATGCCGGCAGCGCGGTGGCGGCCGACGGCAATGCCGCCATGGCCATGCTGGTGACCCAGGTGGCCACCGCCGCCGCGGCCCTCGGCTGGATCGCCGCCGAATGGATCGTGCACGGCAAGCCCTCGGTGCTGGGCATCGCCTCCGGCGTGATCGCCGGCCTCGTGGCCATCACTCCGGCGGCCGGCGTGGTGGGCCCGATGGGGGCGCTGGCCATTGGCACGGTATCCGGCGTGCTCTGCTTCTTCGCCGCCACCCGGCTGAAGCGCCTGTTCGGCTACGACGATTCGCTCGACGTGTTCGGCGTGCACGGCGTGGGCGGCATCATCGGCGCCCTGCTCACCGGCGTGTTCGCGGCCAGCCAGTTCGGCGGTTCCGGCCTGGCCGAGGGCGTCAGCATCGGCCAGCAGGTGGGCAAGCAGGCCCTGGCGGTGGGCATCACGGTGGTCTGGTCGGCGCTGGTGGCCTTCCTCGCCCTGAAGATCGCCGGCCTGTTCGGCGGCCTGCGCGCCAGCGCGGAAGAAGAACAGGAAGGCCTCGACCTCGCCCTGCATGGCGAGAGCGGCTACAACCTCTGACCCCAAGGCCATGGCGCGGGGCTTGCCCGCGCCGTAGGCTTCGCACCGCATCCGAACGAGGACGATCCCATGAAAATGGTCACGGCCATCATCAAGCCCTTCAAGCTCGACGACGTGCGCGAGGCGCTGTCCGAGGTGGGGGTTACCGGCATCACCGCCACCGAGGTCAAGGGCTTCGGCCGGCAGAAGGGCCACACCGAGCTGTACCGCGGCGCCGAGTACGTGGTCGACTTCCTGCCGAAGATCAAGCTGGAAGTCGCGGTCACCAACGACCAGGTCGAGCGCGTGGTCGAGGCCATCGCCGGTGCCGCCAACAGCGGCAAGATCGGCGACGGCAAGATCTTCGTCTACGACCTCGAGCGCGTGATGCGCATCCGCACCGGGGAACTGGACGGCGACGCGCTGTAGGGGCTTGACGGGGATCTTCGGGGGGGTAGCGTCTGCATGCTGCTTTGCAGCATACCCCCCTTTCCTCCCGCAAAAAATCCCCCCAATGAATCGAATCGGATTGATCCGTCTTCTGGTTGCTGGTGCTGCTTTAAGCGTCCTGCCTCATGAAGCCTCGGCCTGTGGGAACATGCCGTACGGCATCGATGACCCGATGACGTTACGACTCATCGCCGAAGAGCAAATCCATGTCGCTGATCCCTCGCACAATGTGGGCGTGTACCACTGGGATGAATCGCTTCAACGGCATGTGCTGGTTGCGAGCTACTTCGATGCCGATCTGCTGTTTTCTCCGCCGGAGCCGCAACCCGGTGATGTGGTGGAGTACATCGGGGATGATGACAACGAGAGGCTGAGCAATTGCCAGCCGCCCACCCTTCCGCCTGTCACGGTGACCACATCACTTCCATCGAGGGCGTTCCTTGGAAAAGCCTTTGTCCGGGTTCTGAGTTTCGGGGGTCTTGGGGGGGGAGGGCGCGGGTGACGTCGAGCCTAGGTGCGCCTGTGCCGGATAATCCTGCGAATGATGAAACTGCGACATGCTTGTCTGATGTGGGATCTAGGCAAATGCATGCACACAGGGATGTCGCGCCTTATGCCGCAGCACGGTGGCTGGCAGGGCGGCCTATTGGGTGAGGTGAGCTGGTTCGCGTAACCTATGACGATGGTGGTACCGAGCTTTGGCGGGCAGTCGGAGGGCCGCCTACCGCGACGGCATGGTCGATTCATCCTGTCCCTGTAAGCGGATCTCTCAAATGTCCGTGACGGCCAGGAGAAAAAAGCGCGTTCTGTTAGTGGCGCTGGTCGCTCTGCCAGCGAGCGCACTCTTGTTTTTTGCGTTGCCTGCATGGCATGAGCGCTCGATCAGTAAGGTGGTCATCCCAGCCGAGACTTCGACAAGGGTTCATCAGGCATCCAGTGAGGGTGTGGCTCCGGTGTGGGATCCTGTTGGTCGCTCGGAAAATGCAACAGCCCTCCAGGGCTTCGACCGTGCGGCTGATCTCCATTCAGTGGCGGAGCATGCGCTGGCCCTTTACGGGAGCAACTCTCGGGAGTATCTCGCTGTCGTAGGCCGGATAAGGACGGCTTGTGAGGCTGCCCGTAATGTTGGGAGGGATCCCATAGATAAGTTTGGCATCCCCACTCCTTCAAGTGATGCAGCAGTGCTGCTGTTGGAGCGGTGCCATCGTTGGATTCAGTCTGCCAGCTCGCTTCCTGAGCCAACCTTTCAAGGCTCTGAGTTGATGGCGCGCGCCCTTGTCTCACTCGCGTCGTCAGATTCTGGCGTTGGTGCGCTTTCCCCTGATTCACCGGTAGTAGCAGAGGCCATCAGCCTGATCGCCAAAGGACAATCTGCCTCGGAGTTTCTTGATGCCCTGTTTATCTGGTTCGACGCACACCCTACTGTCAGAGACGGTTTGATGACGCGGAACCGGCTTGACGACGAGGGACTCGGGGTTGCGATCACGCTTGGCTCACGTCTTCTGGAGTGCGAGATCGCAACTGCTTGTGGCCCGCGCTCTTTTGCCACCTTGGAACTGTGTGTCCAGGTAGGGTGACCTGAGACGGATCATGTAGCCACTTCGATGGTGAGTTCTCTACCCTTATCAAGGCAAGGAGAACCCATGAAGAAGCGCTTCACTGAAGAGCAGGTCATCACGATCCTGCGAGAGGCCGAGGCCGGCGCGATGCCGATCAAAGCCCTGTGCAAGAAGCACAACATCACCGAGCAGACGTTCTTCCGCTGGCGGAACAAGTACGGCGGGATGGACGTGCCTGACGCCCGGCGGCTGAAAGACCTCGAAGCCGAGAACGCCAAGCTCAAGCGGATGGTCGCCGAGCAGCTCTTGGTCATCGACGGGATGAAGGAGATCGTCCGAAAAAAATGATCTCCCCGTCGGCGCGG
>NZ_AUBD01000005.1 GCF_000429065.1 Silanimonas lenta DSM 16282
AGTGCGCGCCGTGCCGGCGCGCTCACCACTTTTTTGCGGTGATCTCCTTCATGACCTCGATCTCGAGGTCGCGCTCGGCCAGCAGCTTCTTGAGGCGGGCGTTTTCCTGCTGCAGGGTGCGCAGCTGCTTCACATCCGCCGCCTCCAGTTGCCCGTAGCGCTTCCGCCACAGGTACAGGGTCTGCTCGCTGACGCCGTGCTTCCTGGCCACTTCCGCCACGGGGGATCGGTCGGCCTCCCGCAGGATCTTGACCATCTGCTCTTCGGTGAATCGGGACTTACGCATGGGCTCCTCGTCTTCGTCGGGAGCCATCCTCTCAACTTTCAACTGGACCGAAAATCGCCAGGCAGGTCACAGGCACTTCAGTCGGCGCCCGTTGGCCAGCGCGTCGCTGACGAAATCCATGCTCCAGACCGCGTTGGGCGCCGTCGCAGACGCCAATGGCTGGCGCTCGCTGGACGGCCTGCGAGCCTTCTTGCGACGGCGCACGGCTAGGTTCGCTTCGCGATAGAGGCGGTAGACCTTCTTGTGGTTCACGGTCGGATACTCCGGGCGCAGCAGGTCGTGCAGGCGGCGATAGCCGAACCTGCGGCGCACCTGCGCCAGTTCGATGATGCGCGCCGACAGCGCCTGCGTCGCAGGCACCGGCTCGGGCGGATGGCGGAAGGCATCGCGGGACAGCCCCGCAAGGCGGCAGGCCCGGCGCTCGCTCAACGTCGTGAGTTCGAGCATGCGCCGGACCGCCTCGCGCTTGCGTTGCGGGGCTAGCGTTTTACCCCGAAGCCAACCTTGAGCGCTTCGATGTCCAGGTGCGCTTCAGCCAGCAGCCGCTTCAGGTGGTTGTTCTCCGACTCCAGCTCCTTCAGGCGCTTGGCGTCTTCGGCCTCCATACCGCCGTACTTGGCCCGCCAGGCGTAGAAGCTGGCCGGACTGAAGCCGTGTTGCCGGCCAAACTCCGACACCGCCATGCCGGCCTCGGCCTGCTTGATGAACCCGATGATCTGTTCCGTGGTGAAACGACTCTTGCGCATGTCCGTCCTCTCTGGGTGACGGACTTTACCTAGATTCGAGTGGTACGGCTCAGTGGGGGCAGGTCAACAACGAGCACCGACCCCATGACGCCCTCGGCGGAATGACCCCTGCCGAGTACCGCAATCACCAAGAGGCAAGAGACTCTACTTTCGAACTGTCCGCTTGACGGGAGAGGTTACGAGGTCACTCAGAGATCCTGCTGGTAGCGCACGTAGGGCACGCGGCCCTCTTCGCGCTCGTCGCCGGTCCGCGGGGTGATCGGGTTCTCGCCGGTGCTGAGCAGGTTCTGCGCGCCGACGGTGAGGCGGGCCGACCAGGGGGTGCGCCAGGTCACGCCAAGACCGAGGGTGCCATAGGCCTCCGGGTCGCCGGGCACGCGCACCACGCGGCCCACGACTTCGCCGCCAAGATCGCCATAGCCGCCGCCCACGGAGAGGGTGCGGCTGTTCCAGCTCGGGGCCACGCTGCCCGGCAGCACGGCATCCGCCGGCATCAGGCGGGCGCGGGCGATGGTGCCGCCCACCCGGACCCAGCCCTGCTGGCCGAGGCGCAGTTCGCCGACGATGCCGAGGTCCTGCTGCTCGATCCCGAGGCCGGGGGCGCCAGCGAGCGGCAGCAGTTCCGGCATGTGCAGGGCCACGTTGGTGCCCGGCAGCAGGCCTTCGGTATGGCTGCGGCGCAGGGCGCTGTAGCCGGTCCACTCGCTGCGGCCGATGCGCACGCTGGCCTGGGCGCCGAGCTGACCGGCAGGCTGCGCCGGACGGCCGAGCTGGGCGACCAGGCACTGCTCGCTCAGGCGGTCGACGCTGCCGCCGCCCTGGCCGCAGAGCAGGCCGAGGCCGGGATCGAGGCGGGCGGTCAGGGAGCCGCTCGCCAGGCCGTCACGGGCGCTCCAGCGCAGGCCCAGGGCCGGAGGGTTCCCGGCCTGCGCGGGCAGGCCGGCGGTATCGATCCAGAGTACGGCCTCGAGCTTGCCGCTGTGGCTGTTCCACACCGGCACCGGCAGCGCGGAGGCGGCCTCGGTGGCCGGCGCCTCGGGCGCCGCGCCGGCGCCGCCGGCGCGCGCCAGCACGCCCGGGGCCGGGAGGGCGAGGGCGGCGGCGATGGCGAGAGCGAGCAGGGGGCGCATGGAGCGTCGGAGTGCAGACGGCGCCGGGAGTTCCCGGTTCGCCGAGTGTAGCATCTTTTTACGATGTCTTAACCCGGTGGCGGGCTACTGCAGCCCCGGGCTTCCACTGGCGTTGGGCCGGGCGCCCGGGGCGAACAGGGCCTGCATCCGGGCCGTGTCCAGCCGGTAGTCGCGGCCGCAGAACTCGCAGTGGACCTGGGCCTCGCCCTCGTGGAGGGCGGCCAGGGCCTCGGCCTCGCCCAGGCCCCGGAACATCTCCTCCACCCGGGCCATCGAGCAGGAGCAATGGAAGGCGAGGGGCTGCTGCGAGAGCACCCGCACGCCGTCCTCGTGGAACAGGCGCCAGAGCAGATCGGTGTCGGGGCCGGCCAGCAGCTCCGGGGCGTGCAGGGTGTCGAACAGGGCCTCGACCCGCCGCCAGGCGTCCTCGTCGCCGGTCTCGCCCGGCAGCTTCTGCAGCATCAGGCCGGCGGCGCGCTCGCCGTTGGCGGCCAGCAGCAGGGCGGTGGGCAGCTGCTCGGACTGGCGGAAATAGGCTTCGAAGGCGGCGCGCAGGCTGTCGGCCTCCAGGCCCACCATGCCCTGGTAGCGCTGCATCTCGCGCTGGCCCGGGGGCAGGGTCTCGATGGTGATCGCAAGCATCGCGCCCTCGCCGAAGTCGCGCGGGCCGAGGGCGTCCGGCACCGCCTCGGCGTGGCGGGCGAGGCCGCGCAGGGTGCCCATCGAGGTGCATTCCACGAACAGGCTGCGCAGGGCGCCGCTGCCGCGAAGCTGCAGGCTCAGGCGCCCGTCCACCTTCACGTGGCCGCAGAACAGGGCGGCGGCGGCGGCCGTCTCGCCGAGCAGCCGGGCCACGGCCGGCGGGTAGGGGGCGCGGCCGGCGATCTCGCGCCAGGTGCCGTCGAGGCTCACCAGCACCCCGCGGACGCCGGTGTGCTCGATGAGGAAGCGGGTGAGGGTGTCGGTGCTTCGCATGGGGGCGTGGACAGCGCGGCGCGCGGGCGCCACGCTTCGCGGTCGGATCAAGGGAGGTGGCGATGGTAGCGCGAGGCGGGGAAACCCTGCCCGAACGGGGGCCGGCATGAAGGGCGGGCGCCGCCGTGGCGGGTTGGCCCGGCTGCGGCGCCTGCTCTGGCAGTTGCCCCTGCTGTTCGTGGCCACCACCGTGCTGCAGGTGCTGGCGCTGCGCTTCGTCGATCCGCCGGTGAGCGGCATGATGCTGGAGCGGCGCTGGGAGGCCTGGCGCGGCGACGAGGCGGGATTCCGTCTGGACTACCGCTGGGTGGGTTGGGAGCGGCTCTCGCCGCAACTGCCGATCGCCCTGGTGGCGGCCGAGGACCAGCGCTTCCCCGAACACCGCGGCTTCGACCTCGAGGCCATCGAGCGCGCCATCGAGCACAACGCGCAGGGTCGCCGGGTGCGCGGGGCCAGCACCATCAGCCAGCAGGTGGCGAAGAACCTGTTCCTGTGGAGCGGACGCAGCTGGCTGCGCAAGGGGCTGGAGGCCTGGTACACCGGGCTCGTCGAGCTGCTGTGGCCGAAGCGGCGCATCTTGGAGGTGTATGCCAATGTCGCCGAGTTCGGTGATGGGGTGTATGGCGCCGAGGCGGCGGCCCGGCGCTTCTTCGAAAAGCCGGCGGCGGCGCTCACGGCATCGGAGAGCGCCCGCCTTGCCGCGGTGCTGCCGAGCCCGCGGCGCTACCGCGCGGACGCTCCCGGCCCGTACGTGCTGCGGCGGCAGCGCTGGATCGAGGCGCAGGCCCGCAACCTCGGCGGGCCGGATTACCTCGCGCCCTGCTGCGGGGTGCCCGGCGGCGCGGGCAGCAGGTAGCCCGCCACGGCCAGGGCCAGGAGCGCGCCGGCGAGCTGGGCCAGCACGAAGCCCGGCACGTCGGCGGGCTGGATGCCGGCGAAGCTGCGGGTGAGGCTGCGCGCCACGGTGACCGCCGGGTTGGCGAAGGAGGTGCTGGCGGTGAACCAGTAGGCGGCGAAGAGGTAGGCCGCCACGAGGCCGGGGATGGCCGCCGGGCGGTGGCGCAGGGCGAGGAGGATCGTGAGCAGCAGGCCGGCGGTGGCCACGCCCTCGCTCAGCCATTGCGAAGGGCCGCTGCGTACCCGGGTGCCCGGCTGGAGGAGCTCGAGGTCGAACATGGCATGCGCCAGCAGCACGCCGGCCACCGCGCCCGCCACCTGCGCCGGCACATAGGCGGCGAAGTGCCGCCAGGGCAGGTCGCCGCGCAGGGCCATCACCAGCGAGACCGCCGGATTGAAATGTGCGCCGGAGAGCGGCCCGAGCACGCTGATCAGCACCACGAGGATCCCTGCGGTGGCGGCGGCATTGGCCAGCAGGGCGATGCCGTCGTTCCCGTCCGAGAGCGCCACGCCCATGATGCCGCTGCCCACCACGGTGGCGAGCAGGGCGAGGCTGCCCAGGGCCTCGGCGGCCAGGGCGCGGGGAAGGTTCGCCGCGCTCACAGCCGGGCCAACAGTTCGCGCACCTTGGCCTCGATGGTGTCGCGCACGGCGCGATAGCCCTCGTCGTCCATGTGCTTGGGATCGGGCAGGGCCCAGTCCTCGCGGATCCGCGCCGGTACCCAAGGGCAGGAATCGCCGCAGCCCATGGTGATGACGGCATCGAACTCGCCCCCGATCTCGTCGAGCGACTTGGAGTCGTGTGCGGCGAGGTCGTAGCCGCGCTCGGCCATGAAGCGGATGGCCTTGGGGTTGATCAGGCCCGAGGGCTTCGATCCGGCGCTCAGGGCCTCCACCCCGGGGCCGCCGTGCAGGCGGGCGAAGGCCTCAGCCATCTGGGAGCGGTTGGCGTTTTCCACGCAGACGAACAGCACGCGTTTCATTGGCTTTGGGGCTCAGTGTCAGTAGCAGGCGGGGGCACGCGGGGCGCAGGGCTGGCCGCCGCAGCAGTTTTCGGTGAGGTAGGCGAGGAGAGCATCCATGCGCCCGAGGGCGGCATGGACGCGGATCGAGCGGCCCTCGCGGGCGTCGTGCACCAGGCCGGCGCGGCGCAGCACGTTGAGGTGGCCGGTGAGGGTGGCGGGCGGCAGGCCCAGGGCCTCGCGCAGTTCCCCCACCGATAGTCCGCCGTGCCCGGCCTGCACCAGGGCGCGGAAGGCCGCCAGACGGTGGGGCTGGGCGAGGGCGGCAAGGGCGGCGACGGCGTCGGACTGGTTCATTTCGATGATTCTGGAATTAACGAATCGTGAAGGCAAGCCCCGTGGCTGGCTATGCTCGGCGGATGCACGACGCCCATGACGCGAATAAGGCGCCGCCGGCCAGTCCGGCGGCCGTCGACCTGGTGCTGCTGGTGGCCGCCCGCGACGAGGCGGCCAGCCTGCCGCTGCTGCACCCTCGCCTGCTGGCCGTGGCCGAGGGCCTGGGGCCGGGCGTGCGCCTGCTCTACGTGGACGACGGCAGCCGCGATGCCACCTGGGATCTGCTGCAGGGCTTCGTCGCCGGGGCGCCGGACCGGGTGGGGGCGTTGCGCCTGAGCCGAAACTTCGGCAAGGAGCTGGCGTTGACCGCCGGCCTCGACCATGTGCCCGAGGGCGCTGCGGTGGTGGTGCTGGACGCCGATGGCCAGGACCCGCCGGAACTGGTGCCGGCCCTCGTGGCGCGCTGGAGGGCCGGGGCCGAGGTGGTGTATGGCCGGCGCACCCGGCGCGAGGGCGAGCCCTGGCTCAAGCGCGCCACGGCGGCGGCCTTCTACCGTGTCATCAATGCCCTCTCCGACACCCCGATCCCGCGCGACACCGGCGATTTCCGCCTGCTCGGCCCGCGCGCCGTGGCCGCCCTGCGCGGCCTGCGCGAGCGCCAGCGCTTCATGAAGGGCCTGTTCGCCTGGGTGGGCTTCCGCGCCGAGGCCTTCGACTACGAGCGCGCCCCCCGGCTTGCCGGCACCAGCAAGTTCAACTACTGGCGGCTGTGGAACCTGGCGCTGGAGGGCATCACCGGCTTTTCCACGGTGCCGCTGCGCGTGGCGACCTACGTCGGCCTCGTCAGTGCCGCGGGTGCCTTCGTCTACGGCCTGTGGATCATCCTGAAGACCTTGCTCTGGGGCGACCCGGTGGCCGGCTGGCCGAGCCTGATGGTGGCGGTGGCCTTCCTCGGCGGCCTGCAGCTGATGGCGCTCGGCATCATCGGCGAGTACCTCGGGCGGCTCTACCTCGAGGCCAAGCAGCGGCCGCTCTACCTCGTCGACGAGGCGCGCCTGCCCCCTTGAGGCCGCAGGCGGCGGGGGTATGATCGGGACCAGGCACACACCGGAGCCGGGCAATGCGCAGCGTGCGTCAGATCCTCGATGGCAAGGACACTCCGCTGGTCACCGTCTCGCCGCAGGACTCGGTGCTCGAGGCCCTCAAGCGCATGGCCGAGAGCAGTGTCGGCGCGGTGCTGGTGATGGACGGCGGCGAACTCGTCGGGATCATGACCGAGCGCGACTACGCCCGGAAAGTGGTGCTGCAGGGCCGGGCCTCGGCCAGCACGCCGGTGTCGGCCATCATGACCTCGCCGGTGCGCACCGTGACGCCCTCGCAGCGGGCCCGCGAGTGCATGCAGCTGATGACCGAGCTGCGCTTCCGCCACCTGCCGGTGGTGGAGGACGGGGTGCTGCTCGGGGTGGTGTCGATCGGCGACCTGCTCAAGACCGTGATCGAGGAGCAGGCCGAGGAGATCGACCAGCTCCAGGCCTACATCGCCAGCTGAGACCGGCGGCGCGCGCCGCCGGCCCTGCCCGGCGTCAGAAGCGGTTGTCGCCGTCGAGGATGCGGCCAAGGCCGCCGAGCACCGAGCCTTCCTCGCGTCCGGGCTTCAGCGCCGCCTGCAGCATGCGGCCGGCGAGCCTGGAGAAGGGCAGCGACTGGATCCAGACCTTGCCGGGGCCGGTGAGGGTGGCGAGGAACACGCCCTCGCCGCCGAACAGCATGGACTTCACCGAGCCGACGCTCTTGATGTCGAAGCTCACGGTGTCGGTGTAGGCCACCACGCAGCCGGTATCGATGTCGAGGCGCTCGCCGGGACCGAGCTGGCGCTCGAGGATGCTGCCGCCGGCATGTACGAAGACCAGGCCGTCGCCCTCGAGCTTCTGCATGATGAAGCCCTCGCCGCCGAACAGCGCGGTCATCACCTTGCGCTGGAAGTGGATGCCGATGCTGACTCCGCGCGCCGCGGCAAGGAAGCTGTCCTTCTGGCAGATGATGCGGCCGCCGTAGTTCGCGAGCGTCATCGGCACGATGGTGCCGGGGTAAGGCGAGGCGAAGGCCACCTTTGCCTTGCCTGTGCTGCCGCCGTGGGTGAACACGGTGGTGAACAGCGATTCGCCGGTGATCACCCGCTTGCCGGCGCCGAGCAGCTTGTCCATGAAGCCGCCGCCGCCATCGCGGCCGTCGCCGAACACGGTTTCCATCCGCACCACGGCGTCCTTGTACATCATGGCCCCGGCCTCGGCCACGGCGGATTCGCCGGGATCGAGCTCGATCTCGACGAACTGCATGTCCTCGCCGTAGATGCGGTAGTCGATGGCATCGGCACGCTGGCCGGCGATGCCGCCGAGCGGCGGCGGAGTGGTGACGTTGCCGGCCACCGATTCGGCGCGCAGTTCGGCGCAGGCGGCGATCGGCACCCATTCGGCGAAGCCGGCGCGCCAGCAGTGGCCGTTGGGATTGAGGCTGGCCTGCTGGCGGGCCGCGGCCTCGTCGAGCGGGCCCATGGTCTGGCCGTTGTAGCTGAGATACCACTGATGCATGGGGGAACTCCGGGGGGTGGGGGAGAGGGCTTCAGAGGCCGAGCTCGGTGTGCAGGCGCTCGCGGGCGGCGGCATCCAGGCCAAGGCCGTGGGCCAGGGCGTCGAGGTGCTGGCGCTCGGCCTCGGTCTCGCGGCCGATGGCGATCAGCGAGGCCACATAGACCTGCTCGCGCTGGGCAGGACGGGTACGGGCGAGCAGCTGCGGCAGGGTGAGCGGCGCGGCCAGCTCCCCTTCCAGAGCATCCAGATCCTCCCGGTCGAGGCCGGCCTCGCGGGCGCTGCCGAGGATGCGTTCGCGCTCCTCGGCGTCGATCAGGCCATCGGCGGCGGCGGCGCAGATCATGGCGCGCAGCAGGTGCATGGCCTCCTCGCCGGCGCCGGCGGCCACGGCGGGGGCGCCCGGAGGCGGCGGAGGTGCGCCGGGGGCGGGGCTGGCTTGGGCCGGGGTTCCGGGCGGGGGCGGAGGCGGGGGTGGACTGGCGGGCGGCCGGGGGGCGCCGACGGCCGGGGCATTCGCATTGCTGCTGCGGTAGTGTTCGTAGGCGGCGATGGCCACGCCGAGCAGGCCGAGTCCGACCTTCGCCTTGGTGGCGGTGGACATGCCGCCCACCGTGCCGCCGAGCAGGCCGCCAAGACCGCTGGCTTTCTTCGCTGGTCGGCGCTTGCCGCCCAGGCTGCCGCCCAGGGCTTCCCTCATCATCTGCTGCAGCAGGCGTTCGGGGTTCAGCATGGGATCTCCTCGGGTCCATGGGGGATGCCAACGATGCGGCGGGCAGCCTTGCAGAGCGCGTGAGGATGGCGCAGTGCCGGAAGTCCTGCCGACCCGGCCGGGTGGCCTGTGTCAGACTTTGCCGCCCCAGGCCCGTTTCCGGCATCGCCCCCAAGGATTTCCCGCGCCCATGGCCGACAGCATCGACAGCCACGCCCCGCGCAGCCCTTTCCGGGTCTGGCGGGCCTTCCAGTGGTCGATGCAGGGGCTTTCGGCGACCTGGCGCTTGGAGAGCTCGTTTCGGCTCGAGGTCTACCTCTTCCTGCTGCTGGCGCCGCTGGCGCTGTGGTTGGGGGAGAACGGCGTGGAGCGGGCGATCCTCGTCGGCAGCCTGATGCTGGTGCTGATCGTCGAGGTGGTGAACTCGGCGGTGGAGGCGGTGGTCGACCGCTTCGGCAGCGAGTGGCACGAGATGGCCAAGCGGGCCAAGGACATGGGCTCGGCGGCGGTCTTCCTCTGCGACATGAACGTGCTGGCCTGCTGGGGCCTGATCCTGCTGCCGCGGGTGCTGGCATGAGCGGCGGGACGCAGCTCGTGCCGCTCATCCTGCGCCGGGGCGAGGAACGCCGCCTGCGCGCCGGCCACCTCTGGGTGTTCAGCAACGAGGTGGACGTGGGCCGTACCCCGCTGTCGGCCCTCGCGCCGGGGCAGCCGGTGCAGTTGCTCGACCACGCCGGCAAGATCCTGGGCAGCGGCTATGCGCATCCGAACACCCTGATCGCCGCCCGGCTCGTCGACCGCGGTGGCCACGCCCTCGACCGCTCCCTGTTCGTGCACCGGCTGAACGTGGCTCTGGCCCTGCGCGAGCGCCGCTACGCCGAGCCCTACTACCGGCTGGTGTTCGGCGAGGCCGACGGCCTGCCGGGCCTGACGGTGGACCGCTTCGGCGAGGTGCTGGTGGCCCAGGCCACCACGGCCGGCATGGATCGCCTGCAGGAGGAGATCAGCGAGGCCCTCGACAGGGTGCTGAAGCCGCGCAGCCTGGTGTGGAAGAACGACAGCAGCGCCCGGACAGTGGAGGGCCTCGACAGCAGCGTGCAGGTGCGCGGCCTGCCGGTGGAGGGGCCGGTCGAGGTGCGTGAGGCCGGGCTGGTGTTCGCTGCCGACGTGCTGGAAGGCCAGAAGACCGGCTGGTTCTACGACCAGCGCAGCAACCGCGACCGCCTCGCGCCCTGGTTCGCGGGCCGCTCGGTGCTCGATCTCTTCAGTTTCGCCGGTGGCTGGGGTCTGCGCGCCCTGGCGGCGGGCGCCGGCCGGGCCGAGTGTGTCGATGCCTCGGCCCGGGCGATCGAGGCGGTGCGCGCGAATGCCGCGCGCAATGGCCTGGCCGACCGCGTCGAGGCGCAGGTCGCGGATGCCTTCGAATTCCTCCGCGATGCCCGTGCCGGGCGCCGGCGCTGGGATGTGGTCATCGTCGATCCGCCCGCCTTCATCAAGCGGCGGAAGGACTTCAAGGAAGGGGCGCTGGCCTACCGCCGGGTGTTCGAGGCGGCGATGCAGGTGCTGGCGAAGGATGGCCTGCTGGTGGCCTGCTCCTGCAGCCACCACTTCCCCCGCGCCGCCCTCGTCGAGGCCGTGCAGGCCGGGGCGCGGCACCTCGACCGCCAGGCCCAGCTGCTGGAATTCCTCGCCCAGGGGCCGGACCACCCCATCCATCCGGCCATCCCGGAAACCGAATATCTCAAGGGCGCGCTGTTCCGCGTGCTGCCGGCCTGAGCGCGATACTGCCGTCATGGCCTCTGCTCCTCCGCCCCCCGCTTCTCCGCCCGCCGAGTTCACCGGGGCCCTGAAGCGCCTGCACCAGTGGGCCCAGGACGATGCTCCGGAGGCCCTGGGCCGGATCCTCGCCGAAACCGCCCGCCTGCTCGGGGTGGCGCGGGCCGGCCTGTGGCAGTGGCTGCCCGGGCGCCAGGGCCTGCGTTGCATGGTGGCCTTCGAGCAGGGCAGGGTCGATCTCGACCCCGCCATCGAGGTGCCGGTGGCCATGGCCCCGGCCTACTTCCGCGCCATCGAGGACCTGATGGTGCTGGCGGCCGAGGATGCCTGCGCCGATCCGCGTACCTGCGAGCTCGCCGAGGGCTATCTGCGGCCGCTCGGCATCGGCGCCCTGCTCGACGTGCCGATCTGCGAGTTCGGCGAGATCGTGGGCGTGCTCTGCCTCGAGCACGTGGGCCCGCCGCGTCGCTGGACCGGGCCGGAGCAGGTCTTCCTGGCCTCGTTGAGCGGCATCCTCTCGCAACGCCACGACCGCCTGCGCATGGCCGCCAACGAGGACGAGCGCCGCCGTGAGCTGCTGTTCGATGCCGCTACCGGCCTGCCCGGGCGCAGCCTGTTCGTCGACCGCCTTTCGCAGGCGGTGGCCGGGCTGCACGAGGGCGAGGATCTGGCGGTGATCGCCCTCGACCTCGAACGCCTGCGCAGCCTGGCCCACCGCTACGGCGGCGATTTCGCCGATGCGGTGATGGCCGAGGCGGCCGCGCGGATTGGCCAACTGGTACCGGCGGCGCATCTCGGCCGGGTGGCCGACGATACCTTCGCCCTCTGGGTGGTGGGCGAGCGCGTGCAGGGCCTGGCGGTGCGCATGGCCGGCCGGCTGCAGCGTGCCATCGCCCTGCCGATGGGGGCGCCGGATGGCGACAGCATCGAGTTCAGCACCGCTGTGGGCATCGTGCCCGGGGCGCGTGGCGAGCGCGATGCCGACCGCCTGCTGCGCGATGCGCTCACCGCCGCCTTCGGTGCCGCACGCAAGGGGCGCGGGCGGGTGGAGGTGGTCTGGCCCGAGGTGCGCGAGGAACTGGAGAGCGCCCTGCTGCTCGAGCGCGAGGTACGGCGTGCCGCCGATGCCCGCGAGTTCCAGTTCCACCTGCAGCCCATCGTCTCGCTGGCCGATGGTCGCGCGGTGGGCGCCGAGGCCCTGATGCGCTGGAACCGCGACGGCCGCCCGGTGTCGCCGGCCGAGTTCGTGCCACGCCTGGAGGAGAGCGGGCTGATCGTGCCGGTGCACATGGCCCTCCTGCGCGAGCTGTTCGACTGGGCACGCCGCCACCGCCTGCGCGAGCGCCGTCCGGACTTCCGCCTGCACGTGAACTTCTCGCCGGTGCAGCTGCAGTCGCCGGTGCTGGTGGCCGAGCTGCGCGATACCGTGCGTGCCTACGGCGTGGAGGGCCTGCTGGTCTGCGAGGTGACCGAGAACACCCTGTTCGCCGCCGGCGAGGATGCCGCCACCACCCTGCGCTATCTCGCCGACATGGGCTTCCCGGTGTCGCTGGACGATTTCGGCACCGGATTTGCCTCGCTCTCGCACCTGATCGACCTGCCGCTCGCCGGCCTCAAGATCGACCGTAGCTTCTGCCTGCGCGCCGACGGTGATCCCAGGGCGCGGGCAGTGGTGGCCGGCCTGCTCGATCTCGCCCGCCACCTCGATCTCGAAGTGGTGGCCGAGGGCGTGGAGACCGCGGCGCAGCGCGAACTCCTGAAGACCCTCGGTACCGAACTCGCTCAGGGCTACCTCTTCGACCCGGCCCTGCCACCCGAGGCCTTCGCCGCGCGCTGGCTGGCCCCCTGAACCGGACGACTGCATGAGCTATCTGCACGACATCGATCCCATCGCCCTCGAACTGCCCTTCTGGCCCTACGGCATCCACTGGTATGGCCTGATGTACGTGCTGGGCTTCGCTGCCGCCTGGTGGCTGGGCCGGCGGCGCCTGCGCGCCGGGCGGCTGCCGGGCATCGACGAGAATGCCTTCGGCGATCTCCTGTTCTACGGCATGCTTGGCGTGCTGCTCGGCGGGCGCATCGGCTACGTGCTGTTCTACGACCTGCCTTCCTTCCTCGCCGACCCGCTGATGCTGTTCAACGTGCGTGGCGGCGGCATGAGCTTCCACGGCGGTCTGATCGGCGTGATGCTGGCCGGCGCCTGGTGGTGCCGGAAGCACGCCATGCACTGGTTCGACACCCTGGATTTCGTGGCGCCGCTGGTGCCGCTCGGCCTCGGCTTTGGCCGCATCGGCAACTGGATCGGCGGCGAGCTCTGGGGGCGGCTCACCAGCGGCCCCTTCGGCGTGGTGTTCCCGCGCGCGCCGCTCGGCGACTACAGCGGCATGTCGATCGAGCAGCTGCGCGTGCTGCATGCCACCGGCGCGCTGGATGCCTATGCCCGCTACCCCTCGCAGCTGCTGCAGGCCTTCCTCGAGGGCCTGGTGCTGTTCCTCGCACTGTGGTGGTTCAGCAGCCGGCCGCGGCCGCGCTATGCCGTCTCCGGCCTGTTCGCCCTGCTGTACGGCCTGTTCCGCATCGTCGCCGAGTTCTTCCGCCAGCCCGACCCGCAGTACGGCTACCTGGCCTTCGGCTGGCTCACCATGGGCATGGTGCTGAGCCTGCCGCTGGTGGCCCTCGGCCTGGTGCTGCTCTGGCGCTCGCGGACCGCGCCGGTGCTGGGGAAGGAGGGCGCGTGATGCAGGCGTACCACGATCTGCTGGCGCATGTTCTGGCGAACGGCGCGGTCAAGACCGACCGCACCGGCACCGGCACCCGCAGCGTGTTCGGGGCGCAGATGCGCTTCGACCTCGGCGCCGGTTTCCCGCTCGTCACCACCAAGAAGGTGCACTGGAAATCGGTGGTGCACGAGCTGCTCTGGTTCCTGCGCGGCGAGACCAACATCGCCTATCTCAAGGAGAACGGGGTCAGCATCTGGGACGAGTGGGCCGACGAGCGCGGCGAGCTCGGGCCGGTGTACGGCAAGCAGTGGCGCAGCTGGGCGGCGCCGGATGGCCGGACGATCGACCAGATCAGCGAGGTGGTGGAGCAGATCCGCCGCACCCCGGATTCGCGCCGTCTGGTGGTGAGCGCCTGGAACGTGGCCGACCTGCCGCACATGGCCCTGATGCCCTGCCATGCCCTGTTCCAGTTCTACGTGGCCGAGGGCCGGCTGAGCTGCCAGCTCTACCAGCGCTCGGCCGACCTGTTCCTCGGCGTGCCCTTCAACATCGCCAGCTATGCCCTGCTCACCCAGATGATCGCCCACTGCTGCGATCTTGGCCTCGGCGATTTCGTCTGGACCGGCGGCGACTGCCATATCTACTCGAACCATGTCGACCAGGTGCGCGAGCAGCTCTCGCGTGCGCACCGCGCCCTGCCCACGGTGCGCCTGAACCCGGCGGTGCGCGAACTGCTGGCCTTCCGCTACGAGGACATCGAACTCGTCGGCTACGACCCGCACCCGGCCATCAAGGCCCCGGTGGCGGTGTGAGTGGCCCTGCCTCGCCCGCAGGCATCGACATCGCCCTGGTCGCCGCGCTGGACCGGGATTTCGCCATCGGCCGCGGCAACGCCCTGCCCTGGTCGCTGCCCGACGATCTCAGGCGGTTCAAGGCGCTGACGCTGGGCCATCCCCTGCTCATGGGCCGGAAAACCGCCGAATCGCTGGGCCGGGCCCTGCCCGGGCGGCGCAATCTCGTGCTGACGCGCAGCGGCCGCGTGCCCTTCGCGGGCATGGAGCCGGTGCCGTCGATGGATGCGGCGCTGCGTACCGTGGCGGCCATGGGCGCCACCGTTCCGGAGGTGGCCGCGGGAGCCTCGACCCGCGGTCCTACCCTGATGGTGATCGGCGGCGGCGAGGTCTATGCCCAGGCCCTGCCGCTGGCACGCCGTCTGCACCTCACCTGGGTGGAGACCCGGGTAGAAGACGCCGATGCCTGGTTCCCGCGCTTCGACGCCTCCGAATGGACCATGACCGACAGCGAGGCGCATCCGGCCGACGCCCGGCATGCCTTCGCCTTCCGTTTCGCCGATTACGTTCGGCGGACCGGGGCGGGCTGATCAGTCCTGCGCCGCCGGCGGGCCGGAGACCATCCGGCCGGGCACCTGGTGCACCCGCGGTTCCGGGCCGAGTTCGAGGGCGGTGAGCCGGCCACCCCAGACCGCGCCGGTATCGATGCCATGCACGCCCACGCCCTGGAACAGGCCGAGGGTGCTCCAGTGGCCGAAGACGATCGGCAGTTCGCGCTCGACGTGGCCGGGCACCGAGAACCAGGGGTAGAGCCCGGCTTTCTGGGTGCCGGGCCGGCCCTTCTCGTCGAAGGCGATGCGCCCGCCGGGCGTGCAGTAGCGCATGCGGGTGAACACATTGATGATCGCCCGCCAGCGGTCGATGCCCTCCAGCTTGGGCGACCAGTTCGGCTTGTCGCCATACATGTTCTTGAGCAGCCGCGCCCCGGCCTCGCCGCGCAGCTTCTCTTCCACCTCGCGGGCGCGGGCCTCGGCGATCTTGATCGTCCACTTCGGGGCGAGGCCGGCATGCACCATGGCGAAGCCGAGGCTGCGGTCCACGTGCATCAGCTTTTGCCGGCGCAGCCAGTCGAGCAGCACCGGGGCTTCGTCGTCGAACAGTACCCGCTGCAGGTCGGGGTTCACCCGGCGCTGTTCCTCCGGGCGGCGGCCGGCGATGGCGAGCAGCGAGAGATCGTGATTGCCCAGCGTGACCACGATGTGCTCGCGCAGGCCATGGAGCAGCTTCAGCGTCTCCAGCGACTGCCCGCCGCGGTTCACGAGGTCGCCGCAGAACCACAGGGTGTCCTTCGCCGGGTCGAAGTGGATGGCGTCGAGCAGGCGCAGCAGGACGTCATGGCAGCCCTGCAGGTCGCCGATCGCATAGGTCGCCATCAGTGCAGGGTCCGCGGGATGCTGAGCGCGAAGGGCGCGATCTCGGCATCGAACTCGGTGCCGTCGTCGGCCAGCATCTGGTAGCTGCCGCGCATCTGCCCGCAGAAGGTCTCGAGCACCGCCCCCGAGGTGTATTCGAACTCGGCGCCGGGCTTCAGCCAAGGCTGCTGGCCGACCACGCCCTCGCCGCGCACTTCCTGCACCTTGCCGTTGGCATCGGTGATCAGCC
The DNA here is from genome assembly GCF_000429065.1 of Silanimonas lenta DSM 16282. GTDB lineage: Bacteria > Pseudomonadota > Gammaproteobacteria > Xanthomonadales > Xanthomonadaceae > Silanimonas > Silanimonas lenta. The sequence continues at coordinate 15,579 of NZ_AUBD01000005.1, forward strand.
AGTGGCGCGAGAGCAGGCGCGCGGCCACTTCGCCGACATTGGCGATGCGGATGGTGTAGGCGAAGACGTAGCGGCCCTCCTCGGGGGCGCTCTGCTCGTCGAGGAAGCGGGTGGCCACGGCCACCGAGATGGCATAGCGGGAGTTCGGCATAGCGCCGATTCTACTTAAAGCGGCGCGGCTTCCGGCGGCGAGAGCCCTGCTTCGGAAAGCTGGTTGCTCAGGGTGATGAAGGCCTGCACCGGTACCTGCTCGGCGCGCGCGCCAGGATCGATGCCGGCGGCGCGGATGGCCTCGGGCCCGCAGACCGGGGCGAGGGCATTGCGCAGGGTCTTGCGCCGCTGCGAGAAAGCCGCCGCCACGGTGCGGGCGAAGTGCCGGGCGTCCTTCACGCCCACCTCGGCAGGCGGACGCGGCACCAGCCGCACCACGGCCGAATCCACCTTCGGTGGCGGCGTGAAGGCGCCGGGCGGCACGTCGAACAGCGGCGTGACCCGGCACACCGCCTGCAGCATCACCGAGAGCCGGCCGTAGGTCTTGCTGCCCGGGGCGGCGGCCATGCGGTCCACCACCTCCTTCTGCAGCATGAAATGCATGTCCTTCACCGCCTCCGCATGCTCCATGACGTGGAACAGGATCGGCGTGGAGATGTTGTAGGGCAGGTTGCCGACGAGGCGCAGCGGGCCTTCCACGTCGTGGCCCTGGCCCAGCCTGCCGAAATCCACCTGCAGCACGTCGCGGTGGACGATGGTGAGCCGGCCGTGCTTCGCGCCCTCGATGGCGAGTGGCCCGATCAGGTCGCGGTCGAACTCGATCACCGTGAGCTCGCCGTGGGCGCGCAGCAACGGGAAGGTGAGGGCCCCGGCGCCGGGGCCGATCTCGACCAGGAACTCGCCGGGCTTGGGATCGATGGCCCGGACGATCTTCTCGACCACACCGGGGCTGGAGAGGAAATGCTGGCCGAGCTGTTTCTTGTGGCGGTGGGCCTCGAGGCTCATGCGGGCCTTCCTTCATCGTGGGGTAGCCTGCCGGCGCGCCGGGCGGCCAGCCGGGCGCAGAGTGCCACCGCATGGCGCAGGCTGGAGGCGTCGGCAAGGCCGCGGCCGGCCAGTTCGAGGGCGGTGCCGTGGTCCACGGCCACCCGCGGAAAGGGCAGGCCGAGGGTGAGGTTCACGGCTTCCTCGAAGCCGCTCGCCTTCAGCACCGGCAGGCCCTGGTCGTGGTACATCGCCACCACGGCGTCGAAGGCCCCGCGCTGCTGCGGCAGGAAGGCGGTGTCGGCGGGCAGCGGGCCTTCGAGCCGCAGGCCCTCGCCGCGCAGGCGTTCCAGCACCGGGATGATCACCTCGATCTCCTCGCGCCCCAGTTCCCCCGACTCCCCCGCATGCGGGTTCAGGCCCAGCACGCGAAGGCGGGGTTCCGGCAGGCCGAAGTCCCGGCGCAGGGCGGCGTCGGTGATGCGCAGTACCCGCTCCAGCAGGGCGGGGGTGAGGGCCCCGGGTACGGCGCGCAGCGGCAGGTGGGTGGTGGCCAGCGCCACCCGCAGCCGCGGGCTGGCCAGCATCATCACTACCTCGCTGCTCGCCACTTCGGCCAGCAGTTCGGTGGTGCCGGTGTAGGGAATGCCGCCGCGGTTGATGCTGGCCTTGTGCACCGGCCCGGTGACGAGGCCGTCGACCGTCCCCGCCAGGGCATCGGCCGCGGCGCTGCGCAGGGCGCCGACCACGGCCGCGGCATTGCCGGGGTCGGCATGGCCGAAGCGTGTGGCATGGGGATTGGCGTGCTCGACGAGGGGCAGTTCGCCTGGGGCGCTTTCCTCGCCGGGGCCGAGGAGGCGCAGCGGCAGGCCGAGGGCGCGGGCGGCAGCGAGCAGGGTCTCACCGTCGCCATAGGCCACGAGCCGCGCGGGCCAGGCGTCCTGGGCGATACGGACACAGAGCTCGGGGCCGACGCCGGCCGGCTCGCCGGGCACCAGCGCGAGCCGCGGCAGGCTGGCCACGGTTCAGGCGCCGAGCCGCGACTCGACGTAGGCGTCGGCGCGCAGCTGGCGCAGGAAGCGCTCGAACTCGTCCTGCGCCTTGCGCTCGCCGATGATCTGGCGCGCGCGGTCGCGACGGTTCTCCTCGCTCACGTCCTGCTGGCGGCTGGCCACCCGGCGCAGCAGGTGCCAGCCGGCCTCGGTGCGGAAGGGCTCGGAGAGTTGGCCGTCGGCGAGGGCGGAGAGCTGGGCGGCGATGGCCGGGCCGAAGCTGCCTTCGGCGAACCAGTCGAGGCGGCCGCCTCGGTTGCGGCTGAAGGTGTCGTTGGAGAACTCGCGCGCCAGCTTGGCGAAATCCTCGCCGGCGAGGATGCGCGCACGCAGCTCTTCGATGCGGCGGCGGGCGGTTTCCTCGCCGACGAGGTCGTTCACCGCGATCATCAGGTGGTCGGCCTGATACTCGGTGATGGTCTGGGCGCCGGCCTGGCGCTTCTCCACGAGTTGCACCATCTGAAAGCCGCTCGGGCCGCGCAGGGGCTCGGTGTACTGGCCCGGCTGCAGGGACTGGATGATCTCGGCGAAGCGCGGCGGGATCGAGGACAGCTCGCGCCAGCCCAGATCACCGCCCTCGAGGGCGTTGCGGTCGTCGGAATAGCGGATGGCGGCGGCGCGGAAGTCCATCTCGCCGCGCTCGATCAGGCTGCGGATGCCGCGGATCTTCTGCTCGGCGATGGCGACCTGCTCCGGCGTGGCGCCGTCGGGCAGGGCGACGAGGATGTTGGCCAGCCGGTACTCGGTGCTGTCGAAATCGCGCTGCGCGAGCAGCTGGTCGATCTCCGACTCGCTCACTACCACCCGGCTCTGCACCACGCGCTGCTGCAGGCGGCGGATCTGCAGTTCCTCGCGCACGCTGCGGCGGTAGTCCTCGAAGCTCAGGCCCTGGGCCTCGATCGAGGCGCGCAGCTGCTCGACGGTGCCGCCAGAGCGCTGGGCGATGCCCTGGATGGTCTGGTTGAGCTCGGTATCGCCGATGCGGATGCCCGAGCCCTCGGCGCGTGCCACCTGCAGGCGTAGCAGCACCAGGCGCTCCAGCACCTGGCGGCGCAGCACGTCCTCGGGCGGCAGCTGGTTCTCGCGGCCCTGGTACTGCAGGCGCACGTTGGCCACCGCCTGTTCCAGTTCGGAGCGCAGGATCACGTCCTCGTCCACCACGGCCACGATGCCGTCGATCGGGCCGGCGCTGGCCCCGGTGCCGCCGAGCAGCTGGGCAGGGGCGGGGGCCGGGAGGAAGGCGGCGAGGCTGGCGGCCAGCAGGCCGGCGAGGAAGGGCTTCGACATGGGGCGGAAACGGGCTCTGGCGCGCGGCTGCGCAGGATCTAGGGCGTATAGCCGAGGATACCATCGGACAACAGGCGCTCTGAATCGCGCCCGAAGCGGCCGAGGCCGTTCAGTTCGATCTCCACGTAGATGCCGAGGTTGCGCTCGGCGTTCAGGTCGCGGATGTAGTCGCGGGCGAGGACCCGCACTGCCATGCAGCAGCTGCGCCATTCCACGCCCCCCAGGGCCTCGAGGGTGCGGCGCTCGCGCAGCGACCAGACCCAGCGCCCCACGGTGCGCCAGTGGGCGTCGATCGGGGCGGTGAAGCTCAAGTCGGCCTGCTCCAGCAGATCCTTGCGATAGCGGTAGCTGGCGTTCAGCACGCCGCGATCGGCAAAGCGCCACTGGCTGCGCAGCGCCGAGAGCTCGGTGCCACGGCTGCCCGGATGCCACTGCTGGGCCAGCGAGAGGCTCCAGCGGTCGGAGACCCGCCAGTCGGCCTCGCCGACATAGGCCGAGCCGCCCCCCTCCGGCAGCGGCTCGCCGGGCAGCCGCACGCGCGGCGTGTCGAGATAGAGCACGCGGCCCAGGCTGAGCGAGAGGCGCTCGCGGCCGTCCTCGCCATCGAGCAGGCGGCTGGTGATGGCCAGCGTGGCCTGGTTGGCATCGGCCTGGCGGTCGGCGCCCGAGTAGCGGTTCTGCCGGAACAGGCCCGGCCAGCTGAAGGTGAGCGGCTGGGTATCGAACAGCGGCAGGGCGTCCTGGTCGCGGTAGGGCACCCGCAGGTAGTAGAGGCGCGGCTCCAGGGTCTGGATGGCCTCGCGGCCGAACAGGGTGAGCGGGCGCTCGAAGGCAAGGCCGAGATCGAGGCTGGCAACCGGCAGGCTGCGGCTCGGGCTGCGGTCGATGGCCGGGGCCAGCGGGTCGCGCTCCAGGGAGTAGCCGGTGTAGCGCCAGGCCAGTTCCGGCCGGAAGAACCAGGCCGGGCCACCGAAGTCGAGGCGGAGGCCGGGCATCAGGTCGAGGCGCTGGCCGCCGGGGCGGTCCTCATGCTCGAAGCGCACGGCCTCGGCATGGAGGCCGAGCTCCAGCCAGGGCAGGAGCGGCTGCTGCCAGTGCGAGCGCAGGCGCGGCAGGCGGGCGAAGGGCTCGCTGCCGGGCGCCACCACCGGGTTGGCTGCCTGCCAGCGATCCAGCGAGAGCGAGGTGCTCCAGTGCCGGCCGCGGCCGTCCAGGCTCATCTGGCTCGGCAGCAGGGTGAGGGCGTTGCGGCCGAGATCGTCGCCGAAGTCGCGCAGGTACTCGCGGTCGCTGACGTGCTGCAGCAGGGCCTGGGCCGACCAGTGCGGACCGAGGCGGGTGGTGTGCTGCCAGCGGAAGAGGCCGCGGTCGCGTCCGGCGAGTTCGTCGTCCGGCAACCAGGTGCCCTCCAGCATGCCGGCGCTGGCAAGCCCGAGGTAACGGAACTCGGTGCCCAGCATCAGGCCGCGGCGCGACATCCAGCGCGGGGTGATCGTGGCGTCGTAGTTCGGTGCGAGATTGAGATAGACCGGCTGGGCGTAGTCGATGCCGTTGCGGTCGCGGTAGCCGAGCCGGGGGTAGAGCAGGCCGCTGCGGCGGGCATCGCTGGTGGGGAAGCTGAGCCAGGGCAGCCACATCACCGGCACGCCGCCCAGGCGCAGGCTGGCGCCCTGGGCCACGCCGCGCCCGGCAGCGTCGTCGACCTCGATGGTGGCGGCGCGCAGTTCCCACTGCCGCTGTCCGGGCGGGCAGGTGGAGTAGCTGGCATCGGCGAAGGTGCTGCGCTCGCCCTCGCGCACCACGGCCACGGCCACGCCATTGCCTTCGGTGCCCTGGCTCAGCTGGTAGGTGACATCGCGCAGGCGCACGGTGTCGTTGGCCTCGTCGCCGTCGGCGCCTTCGGCGGTGAGCCGCAGGCCCTCGTCCTCGAAGCGCACCGGGGCGAGGCTGGTCCAGGTGCCGGCCTCGTGCTCGTAGCGCAGGCCTTCGGTGCCCAGCCACTGGTCGGCACGCAGCAGCTCCACGCGGCCGCTGAAGGTCGTGACCCTGGCCTCCGAGACATCGAGACGGTCGGCGAGGATCCGCGCCGGGGTATCGGCGCGGCGCGCGCGCGGGGCATCGGGAGGCAGGGTGCGCAGGGTCTCGAGGGCAGGGGGCGCCTTGCACAGGGCCCAGGCCGGGCCGGTGTCGCGGACCTCGGAGGCCCGGGCCGGCAGGGCCAGGGCGAAGGCCAGGGCACAGGCGAGGGGGTGCAGGGGGAATCGGGGCACGGACGGGCCTCTCACGCAGTGGGCGCTAAGCTTGCGGGAAATCCCGCGCCGCGGGGAGCCCCGCCCAAGACCATGCAAGGCCCCGAACCCGAGGTCCCTCTGCCGGCCAGCGAGCAGGAATGGCGTGCCCGCCTGAGTCCCGAGCAGTACGCGGTCTGCCGCTGTTCGGCCACCGAGCCGCCGTTCAGCGGCGCTTACTGGGACCACCACGAGGACGGGGTCTACCACTGCGTGGCCTGCGGCGCGGCGCTGTTCGATTCGACGGCGAAGTTCGACTCCGGCAGCGGCTGGCCGAGCTATACCCGGCCGGTGGAGCGCAGCGCCGTGGGGGCGAGGGAAGACCATTCGCATGGCATGCACCGCATCGAGGTGCACTGCGCGCGCTGCGCCTCGCACCTCGGCCATGTCTTCCCGGACGGCCCGCCACCTACCGGCCTGCGCTACTGCATCAATTCGGCGGCGCTCGACTTCCGGCCGCGCTGAGCCCGGGCGGCGTGCCCTGAACCTTCCTCAGGCGGCCTGCAGGCCGCGCAGATGGGCCACGCTGCACTCGCGCAGGGCAGTGAGGCTGTAGCCGCCCTCGAGCACCGAGACGAGGCGGCCGCCGCAGTGGCGGCGGGCCAGCGCGGCCAGCTCGGCCGAGAGCCAGCGGTAGTCCTCGGGGCCGAGCTCGAGATCGGCCAGCGGGTCGAGACGGTGGCCGTCGAAACCGGCCGAGACGAGGATCAGCTGCGGGGCGAAGCGGTCGATGGCCGGCAGCAGGCGCTCGCGCCAAGCCTCGCGGAAGGCGAGGCCGGGGCAGCGCGGCGGCAGCGGAGCGTTCAGCACCCGCGCGCCCTGGTCCTCGAGGCCGGTGCCGGGGTAGAGCGGAGCCTGGTGCGAGCTGACGTACTGCAGGCGCGGTTCGCGCAGGGCGATGTCCTCGGTGCCGTTGCCGTGGTGCACGTCGAAATCCACCACCGCCACCCGGGCGAGGCCATGGGCCTCCAGGGCATGCACCGCGCCCACCGCCACGCCATTGAGCAGGCAGAAGCCCATCGGGGTGTCGCGGGTGGCATGGTGCCCGGGGGGGCGCACGGCGCAGAAGGCCTGGCCCACCTCGCCGCCCAGCACCGCATCCACCGCCGCCACCACGGCGCCGGCGGCGCGCAGCGCGGCCTCGGCCGAGTCGGCCGACATCAGGGTGTCCTCGTCGAGGCGGTGCGGCCAGGCCTCGGGGCGGGCGTCCAGCACCCGGGCGAGCAGGGCCGGGGAATGGGCGCGCGCGAGCTGCTCGCGGCGCGCGGCCGGGGCCTCGCGCCAGTCGAGGTCGGGGAAGGCGGCGCGCAGGGCTTCGAGCACCGCCGCCAGCCGCGCCGGGCTCTCCGGGTGGCCGGGGCCGGGCTGGTGGGCGAGGCAGGCGGGGTGGGTGTAGACGCGCATCAGCGCCGGCGTTCGTGGTTCCAGAGCACTTCGCCATGGCCGCTGGCACGGGCCAGCACGCGGCAGAGCACGAAGAGCAGGTCGGAGAGCCGGTTGAGGTAGCGGATGGCCTGCGGCCGCACCGCGTCGTGGTGCGAGAGCGTCACCACCTCGCGCTCGGCGCGGCGGACGATGGTGCGGGCGAGGTGGCCATGCGCCGCGGCGAGGCCGCCGCCGGGCAGGATGAAATCCTTGAGCGGCGGCAGGTCGGCGTTGAATCGGTCCAGCACCTGCTCCAGACGCTCGATGTCGGCGTCCTGGATGGCGGCATGGCCGGGGATGCACAGCTCGCCGCCGAGGTCGAAGAGCTGGTGCTGCACCGCCACCAGCACCTCGCGCACGGGCTCCGGGATCTCGCAGGCGAGGATGAGGCCGATGGCGCTGTTGGCCTCGTCCACCGTGCCGTAGGCCGCGACCCGGGCGGAGTCCTTGGCCACCCGCGAGCCGTCGCCGAGGCCGGTGCTGCCGTCGTCGCCGGTACGGGTGTAGATCTTCGAGAGCCGGTTGCCCATGCGGTCTTCAGCGCGGGGCGTGGCCGGCCGGGGCGAGGCGGGCGAAGGCCGGCGCGAGGGCGAGATGCAGGGCGGCGCCGATGCCCACCCAGGCGAAGGCCACCGTGAGGTAGGCCGGCCACCAGTCGGCGTAGTTCTTGGCCCAGCCGGCGAGGCTCGGCTCGGCCACGCTGCTGCTGAACCAGTAGAAGCCGCCCTGGGCGAACAGGTGGCAGAGGCTGGCGCCCACGAACAGGGCCAGGGCGAGGCGGCCCAGAAGGCTCCAGCGCGGCGCGAGCCCCCGGGCGGCGGCCCACTGGCCGGCCAGGGTGAGCGCCGCATGCGCCGGCAGCAGGAACCAGTAGCCCGGCGAGACGCAGTAGTGGTTCCAGAAATCCACGCCGCTCGCCGAGATGACCTGCCAGTCCACCGCCACGGCCAGCGCCATCAGGGCCGGGAAGGCCCAGCGCTGGTGGCCCGCCAGGTAGACGCCGGAGGCGAAGAACACCGCCCAGGAGGCATCGGGCACGGCGCCGAAGTGGTGGGCGCGGGTGGCGGCCATCACGAGGGCGAGGAAGGCGAACACGGCGAGTGCGTGTCGGAGGGCAAGGCGCATGGGCGGCAGTCGGAGCGAACGGATGACAGAGGACGAAGTCTAGCCCAAGGGGGCGCGGGCTGCGCCCGGGCGGCGGGCGCCGGGGCGTATCCTAGGCGGCATGGAAACGCGCGAGTTCGACGTGGTGATCGTGGGTGGCGGGCTGGTGGGGGCGAGCCTCGCCTGCCTGCTGGTGCCGCAGGGGCGCTCGGTCGCCCTGGTGGATGCGGGCAGCGGGCCGGTGCCGCTCACGGCCGACCCGCGCAAGCTGGCGCTCGCGGCCGCCAGCCTCGACACCCTCGCCGCCCTGGGCGTGCTCTCCCGGCTGCCGGTTCCGCCCACCCCCATCCGCCGCCTGCACGTGAGCCGGGAAGGCGATTTCGGCCAGCTGCGCTGCGAGGCCGCCGAACTGGGGCGCGAAGCCTTCGGCGGCGTGGTGCTGGCGGGCGAGCTCGGTGCGGCCCTCGAGCAGGCGCTCACCGCCCTGCCGGGGCTGGTCCGGGTGCGCGGCCGTGCCGAAGCGGATGGGGTGGACGGCGGCGGGCGCCGCCTGCGGGTGCTGCCCGAGGGCCGACCCGCCGAGACCTGGCAGGCCAGGCTGGTGGTGGCCGCCGATGGCAGCGCCTCTCCCCTGCGCGGGGCGGCCGGCATCGAGGTGGCGCGCCATGACTACGGCCAGACCCTCATCGTCACTTCGGCCCGGCTGTCCGCCGCTCCCGAGGGCACGGCCTTCGAGCGCTTCACCGACCACGGGCCCTGCGCCCTGCTGCCGATGGCCGGGGGTCGCCACGGCGCGCTCTGCGGCGTGGCCACGGCCGAGGCCGCGGCGGTGCTGGCGCTGGACGACGCCGGGTATGCGGCCTACTTCCAGCGCCGCTTCGGCTGGCGCGCCGGGCGCGTGCTCGAGGTGGGCGCGCGCAGCGCCTGGCCGCTGCACCGGGTGGTGGCCGCGCGGCTGGTGGCCGAGCGGCTGGTGCTGGTGGGCAATGCCGCGCAGACCCTGCACCCGATCGGCGCCCAGGGCTTCAACCTCGGCCTGCGCGATGCCCTCACCCTGGCGGGCCTGCTGCGCGGCGCCGCGGACCCCGGCGCGGACGCCCTTCTGGCCGCCTATGCCGAGGCCCGCCGCGAGGACCGCGAGGCCACCCTGGCCCTGAGCGATGGCCTGGCCCGGGCCACGGCCGGCACGGGCCCCCTGCACCGGCTTGGCCGCAGCCTCGGCTTTGCCGCCCTGAACCTCGATGCCGGCCTGCGCGCCCGCTTCCTCACCGGCGCCATGGGCTACCGCCCCGGGGTGCCGCGTGCCGCCGAGGTGCTGGCATGAGCCGCGAGCGCCTCGATGCCCTGGTGGTGGGCGGCGGCATCGTCGGCGCCGCCCTGGCCCTCGGCCTGCGCCAGCGCGGCCTTGCGGTGGCGCTGGTGGAGGTGAAGGCGCCCGCGCCCTGGCAGGCGGCGCGGCCCGACCTCCGGGTCTATGCCATCGCCCCGGACAGCGAGGCCCTGCTCGCCCGGCTCGGGGTCTGGGAGGCGGTGCGCGGGGCGCGGGCCCAGGCCTACACCGGCATGCAGGTCTGGGATGCCGGCGGCGGGCGCCCGCTGCGTTTCGACACCGGGGCGCTGGGCGTGCCCCGGCTCGGCCACATCGTCGAGCATGGCCTGCTGGTGGACCGGCTGTGGGCGGCGCTGGCCGCGGCTGGCGTGCCCTGCGCCACCGGCGCGGCCCTGGAGGCGATCGAGGAGGGCGAGAGCGGCGTGGTCGCGGTGCTGGCCGATGGCCGCCGCCTCGCCGCTGCCCGGCTGTTCGGCGCCGACGGCCTGCACTCGCGGGTGCGCGCCCTGCGCGGCATCGGCACCCGCGAGCACGACTACCGCGCCCGCGGCCTCGTGGCCTACCTCCGCCCCGGAAAGCCGCACCGCGACACCTGCTGGCAGCGCTTCCTGCCCACCGGCCCGCTGGCCCTGCTGCCCTGTGCCGAAGGGCGGATCTCGATCGTCTGGTCGCTGCCGGACGCGGAGGCCGAGCGCCTGCTCACCCTCGCGCCCGGGCGCTTCGAGGCCGAGCTCGGCCGCGCCAGCGACCGGGTGCTGGGCCCGCTCACCCTCGACAGCGAGCGCGTGGCCTTCCCGCTCCGGCGGCTGCTCGCCGAACGCATGCTCGATGGGCGCGTGGCCCTGCTCGGCGATGCCGCCCACGGCGTGCACCCGCTGGCCGGGCAGGGGGTGAACCTCGGCCTGCGCGACGTGGCCGGCCTGCTCGACGGCATCGATGCGGCGAAGGCTAAACGCCGCGAAGCGCTCTCCGACACCGTGCTGCAGCGCTGGGCGCCGCAGCGCGTGAGCGAGAACACCGTGGCGGCCCATGCCTTCGAGGCCATCCACCGCGTCTACGGCAACGATGCGCCGCTGCCCACCGCCCTGCGCGGCTGGGTGCTGGCAGCGGCCAATCTGCCGCCCGTCAACCGCCTGCTCTGGCGCCGGGCGGCGGGCCTGTAGCGGCGCTGGGGGGCGCTCAGCGCCGCGCGAACACCGTGATCTCCTCGCGGTCGTGGTAGAGCTGGCGCGCCCGCAGGGCCTTCAGCTCGCCGGCCTCGGCGCGGAACAGGTCGAGGCAGTACCGGGTTTCCTCCCAGCGCTTCTTCATCGGCAGCTTGAGATTGAAGACGGCGTTGCGGCACCAGCCTTCGCGGAACCACTGCGCCATGCGCCCGGCCACCCGGCGTGGCTGCTCCACCATGTCGCAGACCATCCAGTCCAGCGGACGGGCGGGCTGCCAGCGGAAGCCGTCGGCGCGCAGGTGCTCCACCTGTGGGTGGCCGAGCACCGGCTCCTTCAGCGGGCCGTTGTCGACCGCGCTGACCCGCAGGCCGGCGCGCACCAGCACCCAGGTCCAGCCGCCGGGAGCGGCGCCGAGATCGGCGGCGCGCATGCCTTCGCGCAGCAGCTGAGTACGCTCCTCGGCGGTGAGCAGGGTGTGGATCGCCTCGTCCAGCTTGGCCGCGCTGCGGCTGGGGGCGTGGGGGGGCTGGCGCAGGCGCGGGATGCCGCCGGGCCAGGGGCTGCGGTCGCCGGGGCGTGAGCTGGCAAGGTCGAGCGCAGTGCCCGAATGCAGCAGCACGTGCAGCCGCGGCTTCCGTGCATCGTCGGAGGCGGCGAGCCAGCCGGCCTTGCGCAGGGCCGGGCGCAGGGCATTGCCGAAGCCCCGCGCCAGCCCGGCGAGCGCGCGGCCCGCGTCGCTGTCGCTGTGCTCGACCACCAGTTCGCCGAAATGGGCGCCGCCCGGGGCGGCCACGACCGCTTCGCGCACGGTGTCGAGTGCCTCGAGCAGCGGGCTGATGCGGTCGCCCGGATCGAGGCCCTCGAGGCGGGCAAGGCCGAGCAGCTTCTGGCGGGCGAAGATCAGTCCATCGAAGGGCAGGGCGGCATCGAGGGCGGCCGCCTCGGGCGAGACGAAGCGCACGAGGCCGCTGCCGCGCTCGGTCATGGCATGGCCCCAGTGGCCGGCCGCGGCGGCGCGGTGGCCGAACTCGGCGGCCAGCTCCGGCTCGAAGCCGGGGCGCACCAGGCCCAGCAGGGCGGGCTCGATGCGGGTCCGCGCCATTGCCGCGCAGTTCAGTAGACCACGCCGCCGCGGGCATACTCGGCGAGCACGGCGCGGGCCTCGTCACGGCGCAGGTCGGTGATCACCTCGATGCCGCGCTTCACGAGCTCGCCGCGCCAGTCGGCCGGCAGCGGGCCCTCGTCGAAGCCGGCCAGCGACTCCACGTCTTCGGCGCGGGCGCCGATCAGCAGGCGGTCGATGCCGGCCCAGACGCTGGCCCCGTAGCACATGCAGCAGGGCTGGGAGGAGGTGGCGAGGGTGACCGGGCCGCCCGCGGCGTTCAGCCGGTACTGCTGCAGGCGTTGCTGGCTGGTGGCGAAGGCCATCATCTCGGCATGGGCGATGGAGCTGCTGTGCGGCACCACCCGGTTCACGCCCACGCCAAGCAGCCGGCCTTCGGCGTTGAACAGGGCAGCGCCGAAGGGGCCGCCGCTGCCATGCCGCACGTTGAGTGCCGAGAGCCGGATCGCCAGCGCCATCTTGGCGTCGTCGTCGCGGTAGTCGGCGGCCGGGTCCACGGCCTCGTGCACCCAGGCCGGCAGGGTGAGGTGCACCTGGGCGTAGAGCATCAGCGCAGCACCTCGCCGCCTTCGGCAGGCGCGGCGGCGCAGCGGCCCTGCACGCACTGGCAGGCGGCGATCTCGGGGAAGCCGCAGACCGCCATCCGGCCCTGTTTCTCGCACTCGGCCTTCACCTGCTCGGGGAAGGTGGGGCTGTCCTTGTTCACGCAGGCCGGGTAGTAGCCGCAGCAGTTGCCCACGTCCTTCACCGCGCAGTCGGCGTCGGTGCGGCAGGTGTAATCCACCTCGCCGGCCGCGGCGGCGCCCACCGGATCCGGCCGCAGCAGGGGCTCGCCCGGGGCATCGCCGGACGCGGCGCGTTCCGCCGCGGCTGCCGGCGGCACGGCATTCCCGCTGGACTGCGCGGCGCCGCAGGCGGTGAGGGCGGCCAGGGCGAACAGCAGCGCCCAGGGGACCAGGAGACGAGCGAGCGATCGGGTGGAAGCGTGCATGGCGGGCCCGGCAGGGGGGGAGAGGGGGGTCAGGCCGGCTTCCCGGCCCAGCTGTCGCGCAGCGTGACGGTGCGGTTGAACACCGGGCGCTCCGGGCGGTGGTCGTGGCGGTCGGCGGTGAAATAGCCCAGGCGCTCGAACTGCACCGTGGCCTCGTTGCCGAGGGCCGCGGCGGCGGGTTCGACGAAACCCTGCACCACGCGGATCGAGTCCGGGTTGAGGTGGTCGCGGTAGGTCTTGCCCTCGCTGTCCTCGTCCGGGTTCTCCACCGAGAACAGGCGGTCGTAGAGGCGGATCTCCGCCGGCACGCCGGCCTCGGCGCAGACCCAGTGGATGGTGCCCTTCACTTTGCGGTTGGCGCCTTCCCGACCGGGGCGGCTTTCGGGGTCGAGCGTGCAGCGCAGTTCGACGACGGCAGCGCCGTTCTTCACCACTTCCTCGCACTTCAGGATGCCGGCGCCGCGCAGCCGTACCTCGCCGCCGGGCACGAGTCGATGGAAGCCCTTCACCGGCGTTTCCATGAAGTCCTCGCGCTCGATCCAGAGCGTGCGCGAGAACGGCACCTCGCGTTCGCCCTTCGCCGCGTCCTTCGGATGGTTGGCAAAGCGCAGGGTCTCGCGATGGCCCTCGGCCAGGTTGGTGATGGTGACCTTCAGCGGCTCGACCACCGCCATCCGGCGCTCGGCCTTCGCATCGAGCACGTCGCGGATGCAGCCCTCGAACACCGAGAAGTCGATCACCGAGTTCTGCTTGGAGATGCCCACGCGCTCGGCGAACAGGTGCAGGGCCTCGGGCGGCACGCCGCGACGGCGGATGCCCTGCAGGGTGGGCATGCGCGGGTCGTCCCAGCCGGCCACCAGCTTCTCGTTCACGAGGGCGAGCAGCTTGCGCTTGCTCATCACCGTGTAATTGATGTTGAGGCGCGAGAACTCGATCTGCCGAGGCCTTGCGGCTTCGTTCGGCAGGCCCCGGTCGGTGAGCGGCTTCAGCAGTTCGGGGCGTTCGTGCAGGCGCACGTTGTCGACCACCCAGTCGTAGAGGGGGCGGTGGTCCTCGAACTCCAGGGTGCACAGCGAGTGGGTGATGCCCTCGATGGCATCGGAGAGCGCGTGCGCGTAGTCGTACATCGGATAGATGCACCACGCCTTGCCCGTGTTCTGGTGCGGCAGGTGCTTGATCCGGTACAGCGCCGGGTCGCGCAGGTTGATGTTGCCCGAGGCCATGTCGATCTTCGCCCGCAGGGTGCAGGCTCCATCGGGGAACTCGCCGGCGCGCATGCGGCGGAAGAGATCAAGGTTCTCCTCCACGCTGCGGCCGCGGAACGGCGATTCGCGCCCGGGCTCGGTGAGGGTGCCGCGGTACTGGCGCACCTCCTCGGCCGAGAGATCGCAGACGAAGGCCTTGCCCTCGCGGATGAGCTGCTCGGCGGCGAGGTAGAGCACCTCGAAGTAGTCGGAGGCATGGCGCAGCTCGTGCCACTCGAAGCCCAGCCAGCGCACGTCCTCCTTGATGGCCTCGACGTACTCCACGTCCTCCTTCTCGGGGTTGGTGTCGTCGAAGCGCAGGTTGCAGTGCCCGCCGAACTCGGCGGCGATGCCGAAGTTGAGGCAGATGCTCTTCGAATGCCCGAGATGCAGGTAGCCGTTGGGCTCGGGCGGAAAGCGGGTATTGATGTGCGTGTGCTTCCCGCTGGCGAGGTCCTCGCGGACGATGTTGCGGATGAAGTCGCTGCGCGCCGGGACGGATTCGCCCGCAGCCGGGGTGGAAGGTTCGCTCATGGAGGCAACGCGGTCTCGGAGGAGGGATGCGCGGCAGGGCCGGGCAGGGGGCAGAAGTGTAGCGTGCGGGCGGGCCGGGGCAGGGTCGCCCACGCCCGGAGCCGGCGGCGAGCTTCGTCAAACGCCGTCAAACGCCACCCGCTTGGGCTAGAGTGGAGGGCCGCCAGGATGGCCGACCCCGGGCTTCGCATGCACCTGCGCCTCACCACCATTGCGCTCGCCGCCCTCGCCCTGCTGCTGCTCGCGGCCGTGGCGGTAGCCCCGGCCACCCGCGTGGATCTGGCCCGCAGCAGCCTGCCCCTGCAGGTGGCGCATACCGCGGCACCGCCCGCCGTGCCGCTCGCCGACATCCTCGTCGGCCGTTACCAGCCCGGCTTCTATCCGGCACTGGAGGGCGTGGTGCGGGCCAGCCCGCGGCCCGACCGGGTGGTATGGCTGCGGCTGCGCGCCGAGTTCCCGTCGCCTGCCGAGGGTGTGCGCTGGTATGTGCGGCTCGAGCGCGCCGCCATCGACCGGGTGGCGGTGCTGCTGCCCTCCGCGCCCGGGGTGGAGGTGGCCGAGAGCCGCTATTTCCGGCTCGGCGAGTGGGATGCCCGCTGGCCGGACGGCTTCGTGATGCCCCTGCCCCCGGGCCTTGCCGGGCCACAGGCGGTCTACCTGCGGGTGGAGGGCAGCGCCGATGCCGACCTCCGGCCGCAGCTGATCGATGGCAGCGTGCTGGCCGAGCGCGAAGCAGCGTCGCAGCGCCTGTTCCTGCTGGTGTACGGCGTGCTCGTGGCGGCCTTCCTGCTCAGCTTCGCCCCGCCGCTCAGGCGGGCCGGCGCCGGCGGCCTTGGCATGGCCCTGCTCAGCCTGGCCTCCCTGCTGGTGGTGGCCCTGGTGAACGACCAGCTGCCGCCGCCCCTGCGCGCCCTGCTCGAGCCCTGGCTGGTGGGCGGCGGAGCGGTGTATGCGGCCACCCTCCTGCTCGCCGGCCTGCTGCTGGTGGTGGTGCGCCGCCAGTCCGGCCTGAAGGCGGTGTCGGGCACCCTGGCGACCTGGTACCTGCGCATCGGCCTCGTCCTGGTGGCGGTGGCTGGTCTTTGCGTGCAGGTGCCGCGCGAGTACACCGATCTCCTGCGCCGGGTGGCCGAGCTGGTGTGGTCGCAGGCCTGGCTGCTGGTACTGGTGGCTTTCGCCCTCGACCGGCGACGCCTGCGCTGGCTGCCCACCCTGCTCATGCTGCTGCTGATCGCAGCGCTGGTGGTGCGCGCCCTGGCGGCGAGTGGCCTGGTGCCGCCCTCGGCCCTCGCGCTCTATGGCTACCAGCTGCTGATCGCCGTGTTCCTGCTTTCGATGGTGCTGCTGCCCTGGCTGCGCGGCCTGCCGGTGGAGGCGCCGAAAGCTCCCGCCCCGCCGCCCGAGGTGCCCGAGCCGCAGCGCTGGGCGATGGCGGAGGCGAGGATGGTGTCGGCCATCGACGGCGCCCTGCGCTATGGCGGAGGCGCCGAGGCCGAGTGGGTGGTGGCGCGCCGCCTGATCGAGACGCTCAAGGGCCTGCTCGGCGCGGAATCGGTGGCCGTGGCCACGAGCCAGCTGCATGGGGGCGACGAGGTGCTGGCCGAGCCGGCGGCCAAGGCCTCGGCCTACACCCTGCTGCTCGGCGAGCGCGCCCGGGTGCTGCGTTCGCTGCTGCGCCTCGGCACGCCGCAGCAGCTGGTGCTTCCCCTCGGCATCGAGGGGCCGAGCCAGGTGGCGATGGTGCCCTACCACCTCGGCCCCAGCAGCTGGACCGCGGTATTCGTCGAGCGCCGCGGCAAGGGCTTCGAGCCCGGTGAGCTGCTGCGCATCGAGGCCCTGGTGGCGGCGGCGCGCACGGTGGCGGCCAGTGCCCTGGAGGCGCGCGAGGCCGCGCGGCGCGCCGATCTCGACCCGACCCTCGCCGTGCTGAACGCCGAGGCCCTGCAGCGCGAGCTGCGCCAGGCCTTCGAGCGCTGCCGTGATGCCGGCGAGCCGATCGCCCTGCTGCGCGTGCCGCTGGCTGGCGAGGGCGGCTTCGACACCCGGGCCCGGACTTTCCTGCTCGCCATGGAGGCGCTGGACGGCCTGCCGCCGCACTTGCTCGGCCGCCCCGGGCCCGACGAGCTCTGGGTGGTGCTGCCCGGCAGCGATGTGCCGGCGGCGCGCGGCTTCGCCGAGGCCCTGCACCGCCTGCTCTCGCCCCCGGAACCGCCGCCCTCGGGCCTGCTGCCCGCCGGCCAGCGGCCGATGGTGGCGGAGTGGATCATCGGCATCGGCGCCATCGCCCCCGGCGAGCGGGTGCCGCGGCCGATGATCGAGCGCGCCGGGGAAGCCATTGGTCGTGCCCGCGTGCCCGGAGCCCCGGCGGTGCAGGCCGCGGTGCCGATCGAGCACTGAAGCCGCCGTTTCCGCCCTACCATCCGCATTCCCCGGTTCTCCGCTCCCTGCATGCGCCTCGTCATCGGCAACAAGAACTACTCCTCCTGGTCGCTCCGGCCCTGGCTGCTGATGCGGCAGTTCGGCCTTCCCTTCGAGGAACGGCTGCTGCCGCTCGATACCCCGGAATTCCGCGAGCGCATACCGGCGCTCTCGCCCTCCGGCCGGGTGCCGGTGCTGCACGACGGCGGACGGGTCATCTGGGATTCGCTGGCGATCTGCGAGTACGTGAACGAGGTGCATCTCGGCGGGCGCGGCTGGCCGGCTGATCCGGGACGCCGGGCGCTGGCGCGCAGCGCCGCCGCGGAGATGCATTCCGGCTTCGCCGCCCTGCGCGCGCAGCTGCCGATGAACTGCCGGCGCCAGCCCTCGGGGCGGTGCTGGGACGCCGCCGCCGAGGCCGACATCCGGCGCGTGCAGGCGCTCTGGGCCGACCTGCGCCGCGAGGCCGGGGAGGGGCCCTTCCTGCTCGGCGACTTCGGCATCGTCGATGCCATGTTCGCCCCGGTGGTGATCCGTTTCCGCAGCTATGGCGTGCCGCTCTCGGCCACCGCGGCCGCCTGGTGCGAGACCATGGCGGCCCTGCCGGCGATGCAGGCGTGGATCGAGGCCGGCGTGCGCGAGCCCTGGCGCGTGGGCGCGGATGAGCGCTGACCGCGCCGCCCTGCTGGCCATGGCCGGCGGCGCCAGCCTGATCAGCCTCACCGGCATCCTCGTCCGCTACGCCCAGGTGCCGCCCACCGTGGCCGGCTTCTGGCGCATGGCCTTCGGCGGCCTGATGCTGCTCGGCCTGCTGCTCGCCATGGGGCGCTGGCGCCCCCTGCCGCGGCGGGCCTGGGCCTTCTGCCTCTGGCCGGCGCTCGCCTTCGCCGCCGACCTCTGGCTCTGGCACCGCAGCATCCATGCCATCGGCCCGGGGCTTGCCACCCTGCTGGCCAATACCCAGGTGTTCTTCATGGTGGCCGCCGGCGCGCTGTTCTTCGGCGAGCGCCTCTACGGGCGCTTCCTCGCCGGCGTGCTGCTGGCCTTCGGCGGCCTCGTGCTGATCCTCGGCGAGGGCTGGGCGGCGCTGTCGGCGGCGTCCAAGGCGGGGGTCTGGTTCGGGCTTGCCACCGGGCTTGCCTACGCCGCCTACAACCTCGGCCTGAAGCGGGCGCAGCGCGAGGCGCCCCTGGCCGCCGAGCCGGTGCTGGTGGTCTCCAGCCTGCAGTGCGCGGGTCTGCTCGGCCTCGCGGGGCTGGCCGAGGGCGCCTCTTTCGCCATCCCCGACGGTCGCAGCCTCGCCGCCCTGCTGGCCCTCGGCCTGATCGGCCAGTGCCTCGGCTGGGTGCTGATCGGCCGCGCCCTGCCGCGCCTGCCGGTGGCCTCGGTGGGCCTGCTGCTGCTCTTGCAGCCGCTGCTCGCCTTCGTGCTCGACGTGCTGTTGTTCGCCCGCCCCACCGCCGTGCATGAGTGGATCGGGGTGGCGATGTCGCTCTCGGGCATCTTCCTCGCCGGCCTGCGGCCGGCCGCCGCGCCTCAGGGCAGCGTGGCCACCTCGCAGACATAGACGATCTCGCAGGCCCCATCGCCGCTGTCCTCGCGGCTCAGCGAGGTGCGCCAGACGAAGCCGTCCTCGCCGTCCACGTCGACCAGCCAGCCGGCCAGCCGTACCCGCTGGCCGGCTCCGATCCGCAGCAGCGCCCGCTCCACCGCCTTATCGGCCGGGATCAGGTGCAGGTTGCTGCTGCTGCGGATGATCTCCGGCAGCGGGATGGGCGGGCCTTCCGGCCCCCAGCGGTAGTGGTACCAGCGGCCGGACTGGCGGATGGCGAGCGGGCCGTGCACGGCCGGATCGGCCATGCGGCCCCAGCCCAGGGCGAAGTCCACCGGCGAGAGCGCGGCTCCGCGGTCGAAGCGGTAGCGCTCGGTGCCCAGCACGGTGGCCTGCACGGCGAAGGCGGCGCGCGGCGTGAGCCGATGCTGGTCGATCGGGAAGGGCGCGGGCAGGGCCCCGCCGTCCCGCTGCACGGGGGCGTCCGAGGCCGGCAGGCGGGGCAGGGCGCAGACCGCCGACGCGGCCGGAAGGCCGGCGATGCCGGGCGACGCCGTGCCGCTTTCCGGGGGCGACGGCGCCCGCTGTTCCTTCGCCTTCGACCACACCAGGGCCCCGGCCACGGCGAGCAGCAGCAGGGCGAGGGCCGCTGGGCCACGCACGAAGCCGCCCTGGGGGCGGGACAGGGCGGCGGGCGCACTCATGCGGCCAGCCGGAACAGCTCCGGCGGAAGCCGCGCCAGCTCCGCGGCGAAGCTGCGCAGGAAGGCGGTGCGCGCCGAGCTGCGGCGCCAGAACAGGGCCACCCGGCGCTTCGGCGGCGGGTCGGCGAAGGGCAGCAGGCGCAGATTGGGCTGGGGCGGCACCGGGGGGGTCACCGCCAGCACCGGCAGCAGGGTGATGCCCACTCCGGCCGCCACCATCTGCCGCAGGGTTTCCAGCGAGGTGGCGCGGAAACCGTCCTTCTCGTTCGCCCCGGCGAGCTGGCAGACATCGAGCGCCTGCTCGCGCAGGCAGTGGCCGTCCTCCAGCAGCAGCAGATGCTCGTTGCGCAGTTCCTCGAGGCGCAGCGGGCGGCGTCCGGCGGCGGCGAGCACGTGGCGCTCCGGCACCGCGAGCACGAAGGGTTCGTCGAACAGCAGGGCGTGCTCCAGTCCTTCGTCGTCCACCGGCAGGGCGAGGATGGCGGCATCGAGGCGGCCCTCGCGCAGCTGCCCGAGCAGCAGCTCGGTTTTTTCCTCCACCAGCAGCAGTTCGAGGCGCGGGAAACGCTCGCGCAGCGGTCCTACCACATGCGGCAGCAGGTAGGGCCCGAGGGTGGGGAAGAGGCCGAGCCGCAGGGTGCCGGCCTCCGGATCGTGGGAGCGGCGGGCGATCTCGCGCATCTGTTCCACTTCCGCCATCACCCGGCGGGCGCGCTGCGCGATCTCGGCCCCGGCCTCGGTGAGCATCACCTTGCGCGGTGCCCGCTCCACCAAGGTCACCCCCAGCTCCTCCTCCAGCTTGCGGATCTGGGTGGAGAGGGTGGGCTGGCTCACATGGCAGGCCTCGGCGGCGCGGCCGAAATGCCGCAGCTCGGCCAGGGCGAGGAGGTAGCGCAGGTCGCGGAGGTTCATTTTGATAGCTTAAGACTATCGAAACGATGGAATCAATCCATTTCCATCGAAACCTTCACTCCGGTAGATTGGCGCCATCGAACGGCAATGCAGCGGGTGGAGGCTTCCGCCCACGGCCGCTGCGTGCCCTCGCTTTTTCCTCCCCAACCGACGCTAGGAGTCGATCCATGTCGCTGATCAACACCACCGTGCAGCCCTTCAAGGCCACCGCCTTCCACAACGGCAAGTTCGTGACCGTGACCGAGGAGAGCCTCAAGGGCGAGTGGTCCGTGCTGGTGTTCATGCCGGCCGCCTTCACCTTCAACTGCCCGACCGAGGTCGAGGACGCCGCCGAGAACTACGCCGAGTTCCAGAAGCTGGGCGCCGAGGTCTATGTCATCACCACCGACACCCACTTCTCGCACAAGGTGTGGCACGAGACCTCGCCGGCCGTGGGCAAGGCCAAGTTCCCGCTGGTGGGCGACCCCACCCACACCCTGACCCGCATGTTCGGCGTGCACATCGAGGAAGAGGGCCTGGCCCTGCGCGGCACCTTCATCGTGAACCCGGAGGGCGTGATCAAGACCGCCGAGATCCACGACAACGCCATCGCCCGCGACATGAAGGAGACCCTGCGCAAGCTGAAGGCCGCGCAGTTCGTCGCCAAGAACCCGGGCCAGGTCTGCCCGGCGAAGTGGAACGAGGGCGCCAAGACCATCGCTCCCTCGCTGGACCTCGTCGGCAAGATCTGAGCCGGACGAACCCCGGCCGCCGCCCCTGCGGCGGCGGCCCGGGTGCTTGCCCAAGCCGCGCCGCGCGGTTTCGGCAAGCACCCTTCCCCTGACCCCGCACGGCCCGCCCTGCGCGCGCCGCGCGCCTGCCTGCCCTGCACACGGAGTTTCCCCATGCTGGACGACAGCCTGAAGACCCAGCTCGCGGCCTATCTCGAACGCCTGCAGCACCCGGTCGAACTGCTGGCCTCGCTCGATGGCAGTGAAGCCTCGACCGAGCTGCGGCAGCTGCTCGACACCCTGGCCTCGCTCTCGCCGAAGATCAGCCTCGGCGAGCAGGCCGACGAGCGCACGCCCTCCTTCCTGATCCGCCGCGCCGGTGCGCCGGAGGTGGCGGTGCGCTTCGCCGGCATCCCGCTGGGCCACGAGTTCACCTCGCTGGTGCTGGCCCTGCTGCAGGTGGGCGGCCACCCGCCCAAGGTCGAGCAGGAACTGCTCGATGCCGCCCGCGCCCTCGATGCCGACCTGCACTTCGAGACCTACTACTCGCTCTCCTGCCAGAACTGCCCCGACGTGGTGCAGGCGCTGAACCTGCTCGCGGTGCTGAACCCGCGGGTGAGCCATGTCGCCATCGATGGCGCGCTGTTCCAGCAGGAAGTGGAGGCCCGCGAGGTGATGGCGGTGCCGGCGGTGTTCCTCAATGGCGAGCCCTTCGGCTCCGGCCGCATGGAGCTGGCGCAGGTGCTGGCGAAGCTCGACGTCAATGCCGAGGCGCGCGCCGCCGAGAAGCTGCGCGCCAAGGCGCCCTTCGACGTGCTGGTGGTGGGCGGTGGCCCGGCCGGCGCCGCGGCGGCCATCTACGCGGCGCGCAAGGGCATCCGTACCGGCCTCGTGGCCGAGCGCTTCGGCGGCCAGGTGCTGGACACGCTCGCGATCGAGAACCTGGTGGCGGTGGCCGAGACCGAAGGCCCGAAGCTGGCCGCGGCCCTCGAGCAGAACGTGCGCCACTACGAAGTGGACGTGATGAACCTGCAGCGCGCGGAAGGCCTGGTGCCGGCAGGCGAGGACGGCCTCCTCGAGGTGAAGCTCGCCAGCGGCGTCTCGCTGAAGGCCCGCAGCCTCGTGCTGGCCCCGGGCGCGCGCTGGCGCACCATGGACGTGCCGGGCGAGGAGATCTACCGCAACCGGGGCGTGGCCTTCTGCCCGCACTGCGACGGCCCGCTGTTCAAGGGCAAGCGGGTGGCGGTGATCGGCGGCGGCAACTCCGGCGTCGAGGCGGCGATCGATCTTGCCGGCATCGTCGCCCACGTCACCCTGCTCGAGTTCGATGCCCGGCTGCGTGCCGACGAGGTGCTGCAGCGCAAGCTGCGCTCGCTGCCCAATGTGCGGGTGATCACCCAGGCCCAGACCACCGAGGTGACGGGTGACGGCCAGCGGGTGAACGGTCTCGTCTACCGCGACCGCGCCAGCGGCGAGAGCCATCGCCTCGAGCTGGAGGGCGTGTTCGTGCAGATCGGCCTGCTGCCCAACACCGAGTGGCTGAAGGGCAGCCTGGCGCTGTCGCCGCGCGGCGAGATCGTGATCGACGAGCGCGGCCAGACCTCCCTGCCCGGGGTGTTCGCCGCCGGCGACGCCACCACCGTGCCCTACAAGCAGATCGTCATCTCGATGGGAGCCGGCGCCACCGCCGCGCTCTCGGCCTTCGACTACCTGATCCGCCAGGGCAGCCCGGCCGCGGCCGGGGCTGCGGTGGCGACCAGCGGCGGCTGAGCCGGCCCGTCCGGCGCCCGGAAGGGCGCCGGGAGCCGGGGCTTTCACGGCGCTATCATCCTGCCGTCATGAGGGGAGGGCGGGCGCATGGAACCGAAGGCGATGCCGGCACCGGGGCCGTTTGGCACGATCCCGGAACGCAATACCAGCGACAACCTGCTGCGCACCACGCAGCAGCACCACGTGCACCTGTCGGCCATGGCCGACACCAAGGCGAACATCGTCATCACCGTCTCCTCGGTGGTGCTCACCCTGAGCCTCGGCCGCCTCGGTGACCCCGACCTCAAGCACGCCATGGGTGTGCTGGCGGTGTTCACCCTGCTGGCCCTGTTCCTCGCGGTGATCGCCGTGCTGCCGAAGTATCGCCCCCTGCGCCTGCCCGCGCCGGATGCGCCCCTGCCGCCGCAGTTCAACCTGCTGTTCTTCGGCCACTTCGCCGAGCTCTCCCGTGAGCGCTTCCTCGCGGAGGTGGAACGGGCGGTTCGCCCCGACGGCAGCGTGTACGCCACGATGGCGAAGGACATCTATTCGCTGGGCTGGTACCTCTCGCACCACAAGTACCGCTACCTGCGCGGTGCCTACCTGAGCTTCCTCGCCGGCTTCGTCGGCGCCTGCGCGGTGCAGCTCGCCCGCCTGCTGTTCGCGTGAGCGAGCCGGTTTCCGTCCTGCTGCGGCGGGCCGCCGCCGGGCTCGCTGCCGCGGGGGGACTCGATCCGGCCGAGGCCCGGGGCGAGGCCGAACTCCTGCTCGCCCACGTGCTGCAAAGGCCGCGCAGCTGGCTGTTCGCCCATGCCGATGCCCCCGTCGAGACCGGGCTTGCGGCCCGCTTCGAAGCCCTGCTGGAGCGCCGCAAGCGGGGCGAGCCGGTGGCGCATCTCACCGGCCGCCGCGGCTTCTGGGCCTTCGAGCTGCGGGTGGATGCGAGCACGCTGATCCCGCGGCCCGAGACCGAACGCCTGGTGGAACTGGCGCTGGAGCGCCTGCCCGCCGGCCGGCCGCTGCGCCTGCTCGACCTCGGCACCGGCACCGGCGCCATCGCCCTCGCGCTCGCCCACGAGCGGCCACTGGCGCGGGTGTGGGCGGTGGAGCGCAGCCCCGAGGCCCTGGCCCTGGCGCGCCAGAACACGGTGGCGCTCGGTCTCGCGGAGCGGGTCGAGTTGCGTGTTGGCGACTGGTTCGCGCCGGTGGCGGGCGAGCGCTTCGACCTCATCGCCAGCAACCCGCCCTACATCGAGGCGGAAGATCCCCATCTCGAGGCCGGCGATCTGCGCTTCGAGCCGCGCACGGCCCTGGCCGCCGGCCCGGACGGGCTCGCCGACCTGCGGCGCATCGTGGCCGCCGCGCCGCAGCACCTCGTCCCCGGCGGCTGGCTGCTGCTCGAGCACGGCTGGCGGCAGGGCGCGGCCCTGCGTACCCTGCTCGCCGCCGCCGGCTTCACCGACATCGCCACCGCCCCCGATCTCGAGGGGCGGGAGCGGGTCTCGCTCGGCCGCCTTCCCGACTGATTCGTTCCCCGTTTCCACGCCACGCGCCGCGCCATGCCCGAGACGCTCCATCCCAAGACCGCCTACCTCCTCGTGATGCTCGGCATCTTCGCGCTGCCCTGGCTGGTCTGGCGGCTGGCCCGTACCGAGGACATCGCGCCCCTGGTGGTGGTGCAGATCGTGGCCGGCATCCTGCTCGGCCCGGGCATCGCCGGTGCCCTGTTCCCGGCCCTGCATGCCCAGCTCTTCCAGCCCGCGGTGGTGGCGAACCTCAATGGCCTTGCCTGGTGGGCGGTGATCATCTTCCTCTGGCTCGCCGGCATCGAGCTCGACCTGAAGTCGGCCTGGGCCGGGCGGCGCGAGACCGCGATCACCGCCGGCTTCGCCCTCGCCACGCCGCTGCTGGTGGGCGCCGTCGCGGCCTGGGGGTTGTTGCAGTGGATGCCGGGCCTGCTCGGGCCGAAGGCCAGCGAACTGCAGTTCATCGCCGCCCTCGGCATGGGCGCGGCGGTGACCGCCCTGCCGATCCTGATGCTGCTGATGGAGAAGCTCGGCATCCTGCGCACCCCGCTCGGCCAGCGGGTGCTGCGCTATTCCAGCCTCGACGACATCGCCATCTGGGTGGTGCTGGCCCTGATCCTCGTCGATACCGACCGCCTGCTGCACCAGGTCCTGTTCCTCGCCGGCTTCGGCCTGCTGGCCCCCCTCGTGCGCCGCGGCCTGCGCGGCGTGGGCGAGCTCGACCGCTGGGCACTGGGCCTGATGTGGCTGCTGGCCTGCGCCCTGGCCTCGGATGCCGCCGGCCTGCACTTCATGGTGGGGGCCTTCCTTGCCGGCGTGATCATCGACCGGCAGTGGTTCGTGGAGGAGCGCTTCGACCTCGTGCGCAACACCGTGCTGGTGTTCATGATGCCGGTGTTCTTCCTCAGCACCGGGCTGCGCACGGAGTGGGGCGTGGGGGGCGCGGCGGTGCTGGTGGCAGCGGCAGTGATGCTCGCGGCCTCGGTGGCGGGCAAGCGCCTCGGCGTGGCGATCGCCGGGCGCCTTCTGGGCTGGGCCCCGGGCGAAGCCCATCTCATCGGCTGGCTCCTGCAGACCAAGGGCCTGATCGAGATCGTGTTCGCCACCATCCTGCTCGACAAGGGCGTGATCTCGGCCGATGCCTTCACCGCCCTGCTGCTGATGGCGGTGGCCAGCACCATGCTCACCATCCCGATGCTGCGCCGGCGCCTGGGCAGGCAGGGGGTGCCGGAGGCGCTACGCGAGGCGTAATCCGGCCTTCACCTACTACGCCTTGAACCGTAGCAGCGCCCGGGCCTAGAGTCGGGGCGCGGTGGCCGCGGCCCGCGGCCCGGTGCAAGGGGAAAACCGATGCGGGGGTTCTGGCGCGTGTTCGCGGGGCTCATGGCCTGCGCCCTGATGCTGTCCTGTCCGGCGGGGGCACAGCCCGGCACCCCGGGCGATACGGCAGAAGGCCTGCTGTTCCGCCAGGTGCGGGTGTTCGACGGCAAGGGCACCGCGCTCTCGCCGCCCAGCGACGTGCTGGTGCAGGGCACTCGCATCGCCCGCGTTTCCCGTACGCCGCTGGAGGCACCGGCCGGCGTGCGCGTGGTCGAGGGCGGCGGCCGCACCCTGATGCCCGGCCTGATCGATGCCCACTGGCATTCGATGCTGGTGGCCCCGGACCTGATGCTGGCGATGACCGCCGACATCGGCTTCCTCAACCTGCTCGCCGCCGACGTGGCCAAGGCGACCCTGGCCCAGGGCGTGACCACGGTGCGCGACGTGGGTGGCCCCTCCTTCGGCCTGAAGCGCGCCATCGACGTCGGGCTGGTGCCCGGGCCGCGGATCTACCCCTCCGGGGCGATGCTCTCGCAGACCGGCGGGCACGGCGACTTCCGCCTGCCGCACGAGGTGCCGCGCACCGGGATGACGAACCTGAGCCGGGCCGAGCTGCTCGGGGCGGCCGTGATCGCCGATGGCCCGGACGCGGTGCGGGTGCGCACCCGCGAGCAGCTCATGCTGGGCGCCACCCAGATCAAGCTGATGGCGGGCGGCGGCGTGAGTTCCTTCTACGACCCGCTCGACGTCACCCAGTACACGGTGGAGGAGATGCGCGCCGCGGTGGAGGCGGCGGAGAACTGGGGCACCTACGTGATGGTGCATGCCTACACCTCGAAGGCGGTGCGCGCCGCCATCGAGGCCGGGGTGAAGTGCATCGAACATGGCCAGCTGGTGGACGAGCCCACGGTGCGGCTGATGGCCGAGAAGGGCGTCTGGTGGAGCCTGCAGCCCTTCCTGCTCGACGAGGACGCCAACCCGAAGAACGACGAGGCCGGGCGGCTCAAGCAGCAGCTGGTCTCGCAGGGCACGGAGCGCGCCTTCGCGCTGGCGCGCAAGCACGGCGTCAAGGTGGCCTTCGGCACCGACACCCTGTTCAACCGCCGCGGCGTGTCCCGCATCGGCGCGCAGCTCGCCAAGCTGGCGCGCTGGTATCCGCCCGGCGAGGTGCTGCGCATCGCCACCGGAGCGAACGCCGAGCTGCTGGCCCTCTCCGGCGAGCGCAATCCCTATCCCGGTCCGATCGGCGTGGTGGCGGAAGGGGCGATGGCCGACCTGATCCTGGTGGAGGGCGACCCGGTGGCCGACATCGGCCTCATCGCCGATCCGCAGCGAAACTTCGCGATGATCGTGAAAGACGGAAAGGTGGTGAAGGATGCGCGCTGATTCCCTGATCCGGCCGGCGCTGCTTGCCGCCCTGTGCCTGATGGGCGCGGGGCTGGCGCAGGCGGGCGACTGGCAGTACCGCGCCGCGCCCTACCTGTGGGGCACGGCCATCGACGGCGGCCTGCGCCATCGTGGCCTCGACCTCGAGGTGAGGCCGCGGGCCTCCTTCAGCGAGGTGTTCGATTCGCTCGACGCCGCCGCCATGGGCGCCTTCGAGGCGAGCCGTGACGGACGCGGCTGGCTGGTCGATGTGCTGCATGCGGAAGTCTCGCCCCGCGTGGGCGTGCCGGTGCCGGGCACGGGCCTCGCCTTCCCGGTGGACGTGCGAGCCCGCAGCACCACGCTGCTGCTGGCCGGGCACTGGCGCTGGCGCGAGGGCGACTGGGGGCATCTCGACGCCGTGGCGGGCCTGCGCCATTTCTCCACCCGCACCCGCTTCCGCTATGAACTGCCGGGCGCGATCGCCGGGGCCCTGCCGATCCCGCCGGCCTATGCCGGCGCGCAGTCGGAGCGCTGGGTGGACGTGCAGCTCGGGCTCAAGGGCCGGCGCCAGTTCGGCAATGGCCTGTTCCTCGGCGGCTGGGCGCTGGCCGGGGCGGGGGGCGCGAAGCACACCACTGACCTGATGCTGCATGTGGGCGGGCCGGTCTCCGCCGAGCTTGCGTGGATGCTGGGCTACCGCTGGCTCGACACGCGGAAGGAAGCGGGCGGCTTCCGCTTCGATGCCCGCCTGCATGGCCCGGGCCTGGGCCTGGAGTGGCGCTGGTAACCCGGGCCGGGCGCGGTCTCGTCGCCGCACCCGAGGCCGAGGCGGCTTTAGCCCGCCGCGGCGCGAAGCCCGCCGCCGGTGGCGAGTTCCGGCCAGCGTGCCAGCAGGGCGGCGCGCACCGAGGCCGCGTCCAGCCCGGCCTCGGCCAGCAGTTCCTCGCGCGAGGCGTGGTCCTGGAAGCGGTCGGGCAGGCCGAGCAGCAGGGTGGGCTTCAGCACGCCGGCTTCGGCGAACAGTTCCAGCACCGCGGAACCGGCGCCGCCCATCACCACATTGTCCTCGAGGGTGGCGAAGCCCTCGTGGCTGGCCGCCAGCTCCAGCAGCAGGGCGCGGTCCAGCGGCTTGACGAAGCGCATGTTGACCACGGTGAGGCCAAGCTCGGCCCCCACCGCCTCGGCCACCGGCACGAGGGCGCCGAAGGCCAGCAGGGCGATGCGGCTGCCGCGCCGGCGCAGCTCGGCCTTGCCGATCGGCAGGGTATCGAGGCTGGCGGGCACGGCCACGCCGGGGCCGGTGCCGCGCGGGTAGCGCACGGCGGCCGGGCCGGGGTAGCGCAGGCCGGTCGTGAGCATGGCGCGGCATTCGGCCTCGTCGGCCGGGGCCATCACCACCATGTTCGGCACGCAGCGCAGGAAGCTGAGATCGAGGTTGCCGGCATGGGTGGCGCCATCCGGCCCGACCACGCCGCCGCGGTCGATGGCGAACAGCACGTCGAGGTCCTGGATGGCCACGTCGTGCACCAGCTGGTCGTAGCCGCGCTGCAGGAAGGTGGAGTAGATCGCCACCACCGGCTTGGCGCCCTCGCAGGCCATGCCGGCGGCCAGGGTCACCGCATGCTGCTCGGCGATCGCCACGTCGAAATAGCGCTCCGGGTACTCCCGGCTGAAGCGCACCAGGCCCGAGCCCTCGCGCATCGCCGGGGTGATGCCCATCAGCCGCGGCTCGGCGGCGGCGGCATCGCAGAGCCAGTCGGAGAACACATCAGTGTAGGTGGGTTTCTTCGCCCCGCCCTTGTTCACCACGCCCTGGCCGGGGTCGAAGGGGCCCACCGCGTGGTAGCCGATCTGGTCGTCCTCGGCGCGCTCGTAGCCCTTGCCCTTGGTGGTGATGACGTGCAGCAGCTGCGGGCCCTTGCGGCCCTTGAGCATCTTCAGCGCCTGCAGCAGGGCCGGCAGGTCGTGGCCGTCGATCGGGCCGGTGTAGTGGAAGCCCATCTCCTCGAACAGGGTGGAGGGCACGAACATGCCCTTGGCATGCTCCTCCCAGCGGCGCATGAAGCGGGCGGCCGGGCTGGTGCGCTTGTCGCCGAGGATCTTCTTGCCGCCCTCGCGCACCGCGTTGAGCGTGCTGGAAGCCATCAGCTTGCCCAGCATCCGGGTCAGGCCGCCCACGTTCTCCGAGATCGACATGCGGTTGTCGTTCAGCACCACCAGCACGTCGGGCTCCGGGTCCATGCCGCCGGCGTGGTTCAGGGCCTCATAGGCCATGCCGGCGGTCATCGCCCCATCGCCGATCACCGCCACCACGCGGCGCGGGTCACCGGCGCGCTGCAGGGCAGTGGCCATGCCCAGGGCGGCCGAAATGCTGGTGCTGCTGTGGCCGACGCCGAAGGTGTCGTACTCGCTTTCGCTGCGCTTCGGGAAGGGCGCCACGCCGCCCTTCTTCTTCACCGAGGTGATGCGCGCTCCACGGCCGGTGAGGATCTTGTGCGGGTAGGTCTGGTGGCCGACATCCCAGACGAGGCGGTCGTTCGGGGTGTCGTAGACCCAGTGCAGGGCCACGGTGAGCTCGATGACCCCGAGGCCGGCACCGAAGTGCCCGCCGCTCTGGCCCACCGATTCGATCAGGTACTCGCGCAGTTCGGCGGCCACGGCCGGCAGTTCGGCCTCCGGGAACTGGCGCAGGTCGGCAGGGTAGGTGATGCGGGAAAGGCGCGGGTAACGCTGGGCGTCCATCGGCGGCTGGGGCAAATGCGGACGGCGATTGTCCGCCCCGGGGGGGAGGGGGGGCAAGCCGAGCCCCGGGCGGGGTTCAGGCAGGACCGGGCCACGCAGGGTCCGCCCGGGGCGCGGCGCGGGCGCAGCCGGGGCAAGGGGGCTCAGCGCACGCTGGCGTGGCCGGCGGCGAGTGCCGCGTTCACGTAGTCGGCCACCTCGGCCTCGCTGGCCCCCGAGGCCGCGGCGATTTCCTCCACCGTGGCCGGAGCCTTGAGCATCACCGTGGCGATCCGGAAATGCTTCGGGAACTCACGCTCCACCTGCGGCCAGCGGTCGAGCTGGAAGCGGGTGCCCGCTGCATGCCCCTGAAGCCGGCCCTCGCCGCCACCCAGGGCCAGCAGCCAGGCGAGGCGGGCCAGGGGTTGCGGCTCGCCGGCCCGGGCCAGCGCTTCGGCCGCGGTCTCCGCTGTGAGCGGGGAGAGCGCGATTCGGGCCGGGTCGAGCGTGGCGTAGGGCAGCAGGGCCTTGAGCGAGCGGCCGGGAGCGAACTGCTGGCGGTCGAGGTCCACCACCAGCTCGGGAAGACCGGGGGCCCGGGCCGAGAAGGCGCCGCTGCCGGCCGCGAGCCGCGCGGCGAGGCGGGGTGCGGCGGAAGGCGCCGGGGGAGCGGACACCGGTGCGGCGGGAGGGGGTTCGACCGGGCGTGGGGGGAGCGCCTCGGCCTCCCGCGGCGGCGGAGCGGGGGGCGATGCCGGCACCGCCGGGGCCTTCGCGCTGCCGTTCCCCGGTGCCGCGCCGGCGGAGCCGATCGTTGCGAGCACGGCGGCCAGGCCGGTGGCCGTTAGCGGGGCTTCCAGCCGGTAGGTGGTATCGGCGCGCAGGGCCTGGGTAAGGCCGATGGTCAGGACGCCGGGGGCGAAGCCGCGCATCCAGGCCATCTGGCCGTACATCGAATCGAGATCGACCAGCACCACGTCGGCCGCGGCCTCCTCGGCGATGCTCCAGCCGGGCAGGCCCAGGCCCTCGAAGAGCCGGCGGGCCTTGGCCTCATCGTCGCGGTCGAAGCCGGAGAAGCTCAGTCGGGGCATGGCAGCGCCTGTGGCAAGGGGAGCGGCCGAGTATCGGAACTGCCCGCGCGCGGGGTCAATCCGGCGCAGGCCTGCCGCGGCCATGCTGTGGGCGGCGTCACAGGAGGGTCCTGGCCCGGCTCAGCCCGAGGGGCGCTGGCGTTTCGGCAGATGCGCTTTCAGGAAAGCCATCTGGTCGGCGAGGATGTGCCGGTTGGAGAGGATCAGGTGCTCCACCCAGCTCGGCCGGAAGGGCACCGCGAGCAGCGGCATGCCGGCCTGCTGCGGCGTGCGCCCGCCTTTCTTCGAGTTGCAGTGGATGCAGGCGGCCACCACGTTCTCCCACACATCCCTGCCGCCCTTCGAGGTGGGCACCACATGGTCGCGGGTGAGGGCGGTGCGGCGGCCGTCGGCGCCGCAGTAGAGGCAGAGCCACTGGTCGCGGGCGAACAGGGCGGCGTTGGTGAGGGGCGGCGTCGGGTCGGGGATCCGCGAGCGGGCATGGCCGCGGGCGGCGATGATCGGGGCGATCTCGAGCACGCTGCGGCGCCCGGTCCAGCGGTTCACGCCGCCGTGCAGCACGAGGCAGGGCTCGCCCAGGGTCCAGGCCACGGCATCACGGGCGTAGAGGCAGGCCGCGTCCTGCCAGCTCATCCAGTTGAGGATGCGGCCGTGGGCATCGAGCGCCAGCAGGCGCGGTGGAGGGCCTGCGGGGAAGCGCGAGGGGGCAGACCCCCGTGCCGGGGCGCCATCGACCCTGGCCAGCGCAAGTGCCGGAAGCGGCGTGGCGGGCTCCATCGGAACTCGAGCATACCCCGGAATTGTGACGGCGCAAGCACGGCCGGGTGCCCATCCTCGTAGACTGCGCGCCTTCGCAGCTGGAGACCGGCATGGGCATCCTCTACCCCGACATCGACCCTTTCGACCTCGGCATGCTGCAGGTGGATGCCCGGCACCGCCTGTACTACGAACAGTGCGGCAACCCGGCGGGCAAGCCGGTGGTGCTGCTGCACGGCGGTCCCGGGGCCGGCTGCGGGCCGAAGATGCGCCGCTTCCACGATCCGAAGCATTACCGCATCGTGCTCTTCGACCAGCGCGGGGCCGGGCGTTCCACCCCGCATGCCGATCTCGTCGACAACACCACCTGGCATCTCGTGGCCGACATCGAGCGCCTGCGCGAACACCTCGGCATCGAGCGCTGGCAGGTGTTCGGCGGCAGCTGGGGCTCCACGCTGGCACTGGCCTACGCCCAGACCCATCCGGAGCGCGTCACCGAACTGGTGCTGCGCGGCATCTTCATGCTGCGCCGCTGGGAGCTGGAGTGGTTCTACCAGGAGGGCGCCTCGCGACTGTTCCCGGATGCCTGGGAGGCCTACCTGAAGCCGATCCCAGAGGTGGAGCGCCACGACCTCATCTCCGCCTACCACCGCCGCCTCACGTCCGAGGACCCGGCCACGCGGCTCGCCGCCGCCCGCGCCTGGAGCGTGTGGGAGGCCGCCACCAGCTTCCTGCACCAGGACCCCGGCTTCATCAGTGGGCACGAGGAGGAGGCCTTCGCGCTCGCCTTCGCCCGCATCGAGTCGCACTACTTCGTCAATGGCGGCTTCTTCGAGTGCGACGACCAGCTGCTGCGCGACGTGCCCCGCATCCGCCATCTCCCGGCCACCATCGTCCATGGCCGCTACGACGTGGTCTGCCCGGTGCAGAACGCCTGGGACCTGAAGCGGGTCTGGCCGGAGGCGGAGCTCGTCATCGCGCCGTCCTCGGGGCACTCGGCCTTCGAGCCGGAGATCGCCAGCGCCCTCGTCGACGCCACCGACCGCTACCGCGGGCGCTGAGGCTCAGGCGAGCGGGCTGCCGTCCGGGTTGCGGTCCACCAGCCACAGCCCGGCCCAGAGCTTCGGGTCCATGGCATAGCCTTCGGCCATCTTCGCCGCCAGCCAGCGCGGGGCCTCGTCCACCGGCACCTCGTGCACGGTGATGTCCTCGGTTTCGTCGCCGCCGCCGGCATGTACTTTCTCAAGCCCGGTGGCGCGGCAGAAGGCGATGCGCTCGTTGCTCATGCCGGAGCTGGTGGGCCCCTCCATCAGCACCTCCACCCGCTGGGCGCGCCAGCCGGTTTCCTCGAGCAGCTCGCGGGCGGCGGCGGCCTCCAGGGTGTCCTCGCCGTCCTGGTCGCCCACCAGACCCGCCGGCATCTCGATGGTGCGCTGGCCGAGCGGCACCCGGTACTGCTCGACGAAGAGCAGGGTGCGCGCCGGAGTGACCGCCACGATGATCACGGCCTTGCCCTCGGCGTGGGTGCGTTCGGCGTATTCCCAGGTGCCGCGCACGCGGATGCGCAGCCAGCGGCCCTCCCAGGCGACGGTGTCCTTGCTGTCGGAGTCGTGACGGCTCATGCCGGGAGTGTCGCGCATTCGATGAGACGGCGGCGTGTCATCGGCCCGATTCGCAGGCGTTCGCAGAGCCGGTCCAGGGCCTCGCGGTCGGGATCGCGGCGGGCGCCGTCGAAGCCCTCGGGCAGGGGCGCGTCGCGCACGATGGTCGCCAGCCGGCGCGAGAGCAGGGCTGCCTCGCGGTGTTCGCGCAGGCGCGCGGCATGGCCGGCGGCGCCGCGCAGCTTCAGCAGCGGCACTTCGTCGAGGCGCTCCAGCAGGGCGTCGAGCGAGCCGTAGAGGCCGAGCAGGGTGGCGGCGGTCTTGGGGCCGATGCCGGGCACCCCCGGGATGTTGTCGATGGCATCGCCAGTCAGGCCGAGGTAGTCGGGCACCTGGTGGGCGTGGATGCCGAAGCGCGGCCTCACTCCGGCGCAGTCCCAGCGCTCGTTCCGGGCGAAATCCCACTGCCAGTCGCCCTCGTCGAGCAGCTGCGCCATGTCCTTGTCGGCCGAGACGATCACCACGCGGCGTCCGCCGCGCCGCGCCTGCTCCGCGGCGCTGCCGATCAGGTCGTCGGCCTCGTAGTGGCCATGCGCCAGCACCGGCAGGCCGAGCGCCTCGCCGAGCGCCTTGCAGTGGCCGAACTGGCGCTTCAGTTCCTCCGGGGCCGGTTCGCGGTTGGCCTTGTAGGCCGGGTAGACCTCGTTCCGGAAACAGCGGTCCTGCGCCTCGTCGAAGGCCAGCGCGAGATGGCGGGCGCGGCTGCGGGCCAGCAGGTCGCAAAGGAAGCGGGCGAAGCCGTGCACCGCATTCACCGGCCAGCCCTCCTCGTCGGCCACGTCGGCCGGGGTGCCGTGCCAGGCGCGGAACACGTAGAGGCTGGCATCGACGAGATGCTGGGCCTCCGGCGCGGGGCTCATGGCCGGAATACCGAGAGCTTGTCGGCCAGGGCCGGGCGCAGCCGTTCCGGCGCTTCGCCCTGCGGGGTGCCGATGTGGATGAAACCGAGCAGCTGCTCCTCGGGCGCGAGGCCGAGGCCGGCCAGGATCTCGCGGTCGTAGGCGGCCCAGCCGGTGAGCCACTGGGCGCCGAAGCCCATGCCCTGCGCGGCGAGCAGCAGGGCGAAGCACACCGCGCCGCCGGAGAGGAGCTGCTCGACCACCGGCACCTTGTGACCGGCCACCGGCGTGGCCACCACGGCGACGATGGTGGGGGCGAAGCAGAAACGCTCGCGGTCCTTCTCGAGGGCGGCGGCCGGGGCGTTCGGGTCGATCTCGCGTGCCCGGGCGACGAGCCGCTCGCCGAGCACATGGCGGGCCTCGCCCTCGATCAGCACGAAGCGCCAGGGGGCGAGCTTGCCGTGGTCGGGCACCCGCATGGCGGCGGTGAGCAGGGCCTCGAGCTGGGCCCGGTCGGGACCGGGGGCGGCAAGCAGGCGGCTCGGCACCGAGCGGCGCTGCGTCAAGGGCGCAAGGACATCCATGAGCGCAGTGTAACGGCGGGCCGCCACGATGCCCCAAGTGCCGGATGCGTCACGGTTTGCAAGTGTCAACGGGGCCACTATGCTGCCCAGCCTCCCCGCGTTCCGCCCGCCGCGATGAACCCCGCGAACAGCCGCCCGCCGACCTACGACGAACTCCTGCGCCACACGCGCCGCTTCGTGGTGGACCAGCTCTCGTCCCTGGTGCTCGCCGTGCTGGGCAAGGCCGATGACTGGATCTTCGATCTCGCCCAGAAGGAAGGCGAGGGCGCCGATCCCTTCGCCCGTTCGCCCAGGCTGGAGGCCATGAACAGCCTGCGCGCCACCCGCGCCACCATCGAGCGCCAGTTCGCGCGCCAGTACGAGGCCCTGTTCGACGAGCTCATCGAGCCCCGGCCGCTGGCCGTGGACGGCGCCAGTCTCAGCCTGGTGGGCGAGGAAGAGCTGGAGCAGCAGCTCGCCTCCGACCTGATCGTGGAGGCCCTGCAGCGCGCCCACGGCCACACCCTCGACGCCCTGGCCCGCGGCATGGCGAAGCTCATGGGCACGGAATCGCTGGCGCCGCGGCAGAACCCCTTGAGCGCCCTGAACTTCGGCCATGGCCTGCACCGGGCGCTCAAGGGCATCGAGCTGCCGAACATGCTGCAGGTGGTGCTCTACAAGTACTACGAGCGCGAGCTGCTGCAGCGCTTCCCCGAGATCATCGAGCCGCTCTCGCAGCGCTTCGCCGCCGCCGGCCTGGTGCCGCGCGGCGGTCCCGGGGTGGTGCCGCGGGCCGCTGCGCCCTCGCGCCCGGCCGGCACGCCCACGGCCGGCATGGCCTCCGCCCACGCGGCCGAGGCGGGCCATGGCACGGCGGCGCCCGGGGGCGGCTGGCAGGGCCATGCCGCCGCTGTGCCCGAGGATGCCAATGTCTTCGCCCTCCTGCGCGAGATGCTGCGTGCCCTGCGCCCGGCGCAGGCCGTGGCCGACGGCGTGGCCGCGGGGGGCGGCGAGCATGGCGGGCGCCGGCCGCTCGCCACCAACGAAATGCTCTCCGTGCTCTCGCTGATGCAGGCCGAGGTGCCGCCCTCGGTGCTCGAGACCATGGAGCGCCACGAAGCCTCGCTTTCGGTGCTGCTGAAGCGCGACCTGCTGCAGAGCGCCAGCCGCATCGGCCTCTCGCCCGAGCAGGTGCGGATCAGCCCGGACGAGGAGGATGCCGTCGATCTCGTGGGCATGCTCTTCGACGTCCTGTTCGATGAGCACGATTTCGAGCAGCGCGCCCGCAATCTGGTGAGCCGGCTCGTGGTGCCCTACGTGAAGGTGGCCCTGCTCGACAGGCGGATGTTCATGTACCGCACCCACCCGGCGCGGCGCCTGCTCAATGCCGTCACCGAGGCCTGCGAGGGCAATGCCGGCCAGAGTGCCCAGGAGCGCGAGATGCTCGGCAAGGCCGAGCAGGTGGTGGATACCCTGGTCTCCGAGTTCAACGAGGACGTGGCGATCTTCGAGACCCTGGAGGCCGAGCTGCGCGGCTTCCTCGAGCAGCAGCGCAAGCGCATCGAGCTTGCCGAGAAGCGTGCCGCCGAGGCCCAGCGCGGCCAGGAGCGCCTCGAGCACGCCCGGCTGCAGGCCGGTGGCGAGCTTGCCAGCCGCATCGACGGCCGCAGGGTGCCGGCGGCCCTGCGCGAGTTCCTGGCCCGCAGCTGGTCGCACCACCTTTCGCTGGTGGCCCTGCGCGACGGCACCGAATCGGATGCCTGGAACGGCGCCCTCGCGCTGGCCGACAAGCTGCTCGACCTGCTGCCCGGCGGCCGGGCGGCCGGCGTGAGCGTGGGCACTGCCATGCAGGGCCTCGGGGCCGACATCGTGGCCGTGCTCGCCAGTTCCGGCGTGCAGGGCGAGGCGGCCGATACCGTGATCAAGGCGCTGGCCGACGGCATCGAGGCGCAGCGCCGGGGCGACGCCCAGGCGGCCCAGCAGGCCGCGGCCGTGCTGCGCGTGGCCCCCGAGCCGCCGCCGGTGCCGCAGCCGCCGCGGCTCAAGGTGGTGGCCGGTACCGAGGTGGCGCCCGCGTTCGATCCGGACGATCTCGTCCAGTTGCGCCAGCTCAAGGTGGGCGACTGGATCGCCCTTGCCGGCGAGGACGAGAAGTTCGCCCCGGCCAAGCTGGCCTGGATCTCGCCGATCTCCAACCGCCTGATGTTCGTCAACCGCCGCGGCGTGCGCATGCTGGTGGCCTCGGTGGAGGAGCTCGGCGTGCTGAAGAAGCAGGGCAAGCTGCAGCTGCGCGACGCCCAGGGCGGTGCCTTCGAGGATGCCCTGCAGCGCATGGTCGGGCGGCTGAAGCAGGACATCGCCTGAGGGCATGAGCTGCTGCCGGCTTGGCCGCGCCAGGGGGCCTACTTCCGGCCGCGGCTTCGGCTAGCATCGGGGCATCCGTTCAGGGGAGAACGTCGATGCCCGTCACCGTGGTCTGTCTCAAGGAAACCGCCGCCGGCGAGCGGCGGGTGGCGCTCAGTCCGGAAACCGCGAAGAAGCTCGCGGCACTCGGCGCGGCGCCGGCGATCGAATGCGGGGCGGGGGAGGCCTCCGGTTTCCCCGATGCGGCCTATGCCGGCACCCGCGTGCTCGAGCGTGAAGCCGCCCTGGCGGCGGCCGATCTCCTGCTCTGCGTGCAGTCGCCGGACGCCGCCACCCTGTCGAAGCTCAAGCCCGGGGCGGTGGTGGTGGGCATGCTCGCCGCCCATGCCCCGGGTGAGCGCGAGGCAGTGCTGAAGGCCCGCGGCATCACCGCCTTCTCGATGGAAAAGCTGCCGCGCACCACCCGCGCGCAGTCGATGGACGTGCTGAGCTCGCAGGCCGGCATGGCGGGCTACAAGGCCGTGCTGCTCGGCGCCCAGCTCGCGCCGCGCTTCTTCCCGATGCTGAGCACCGCCGCCGGCACCATCCGCCCGTCCAGGGTGCTGGTCGTCGGGGCCGGCGTGGCCGGCCTGCAGGCCATCGCCACCGCGCGTCGCCTCGGGGCGCAGGTGGAAGGCTTCGATGTGCGGCCGGAGACCCGGGAGCAGATCGAATCGCTGGGCGGCAGGTTCCTCGATCTCGGGGTCTCGGCCGCCGGCAGCGGCGGCTATGCCCGCGAACTCACCGCCGAGGAGCGCGCCCTGCAGCAACAGCGCCTCGCCGAGCACCTGAAGGGCATCGACGTGGTGGTCTGCACCGCCGCGGTGCCCGGCCGCCCGGCGCCGAAGATCATCACCGCCGCGATGGTGGAGGGGATGAAACCGGGCGCCGTGGTGGTGGACATGGCCGCCGAGACCGGGGGCAACTGCGAGCTCACCCGTCCCGGCGAGACCTTCCAGCATGGCGCCGTCACCGTGGCAGGGCCGCTCAACCTGCCGAGCAGCGGGGCGGTGCATGCCAGCGAGATGTACGCCCGCAACCTTCTCAACTTCGTCTCGCTGTTCCTGAAGGAGGGCGCCATCGCCTTCGACTGGAGCGACGAACTGGTGGAGAAGACCTGCTGGGTGAGGCCCGCCGGCTGAGAGCAGGCGGCAGGCGCCAGCGGCGTGGCTGCGGCGCAGGGGAACAGGCGATTGCTAAGGGGAAGAACGATGGACGGCTTCGTTGCGCTCTACATCTTCATGCTCGCGGCCTTCACCGGCCACGAGATCATCTCGCGGGTGCCGGTGATCCTGCACACGCCGCTGATGTCCGGCTCCAACTTCGTGCATGGCATCGTGGTGGTCGGCGCCATGGTGGCCCTCGCCCACGCCGGCACGCCGCTGGAGCGCGCCATCGGCTTCATCGCCGTGCTGCTGGGGGCGGGCAATGCGGTGGGCGGCTACGTGGTCACCGAGCGCATGCTCGAGATGTTCAAGTCGAGCAAGGGGAAGGCCTGATGGACGGCATGCTCGACCTGCTGGCCAAGGCCAGCTATTTCATTGCTGCGGTGCTGTTCATCTTCGGCCTCAAGCGCATGTCCTCGCCGGTGACCGCCCGGCGCGGCATCCAGTGGGCCGGCATCGGCATGGTGCTGGCCACCCTGGTGACCTTCGTCGCCCCGACCACCTGGGGGGCGCACGGCATCGACCCGATCAACCTCGGCCTCATGCTGCTCGCCATCGCCCTCAGCGGGGTGTTCTGGCTCTGGGGCAAGAAGGTGCCGCTCACCGACATGCCGCAGATGGTGGCCATCTTCAACGGCATGGGCGGCGGTTCGGCAGCGGCGATCGGCGCCGCCGCGCTGGTGACCGCCGCCGGCCATGCCGGTGCCTGCGATGCGGCCGCCATGGCCGCGCACGCCTGCCTGGATGCCACCAAGACCACGCTGGCAGTGCTTGGCGCCCTGATCGGCGCGGTCTCCTTCTCCGGCTCGGTGATCGCCTGGGCCAAGCTCGACGGCCGCATGGACAAGCGCTACGTCTTCCCGGCCCAGCAGCTGGTGAACGCCGCCCTGATGGCCGGCGCGCTCATCTGCGGTGTGTTGCTGGTGCTACAGCCCACGCCGGCCATGCCCGTCATCGCCCTGTTCTTCGCCCTGGCGCTGGTGGTGGGCATCGCCATGACCCTGCCGATCGGCGGCGCCGACATGCCGGTGGTGATCTCGCTCTACAACGCCCTCACCGGCCTCGCGGTGGCCTTCGAAGGCTATGTGCTGCAGAACGAGGCCCTGATCATCGCCGGCACCGTGGTGGGCGCGGCGGGCATGCTGCTCACCCAGCTCATGGCCAAGGCGATGAACCGCTCGCTCGGCAACGTGCTGTTCGGCAGCTTCGGCGCTGCCGGCGAGGCGCAGGCCATCAGCGGCTCGCAAAAGCCGATCGAAGCCAGCGACGTGGCGGCGATGATGGCGTTTGCCGAGCGCGTGGTGATCGTGCCGGGCTACGGCATGGCCGTGGCCCAGGCCCAGCACAAGGTCTGGGAGCTCACCCAGGCCCTGCAGAGGCGCGGGGTGCAGGTGAAGTTCGCCATCCACCCGGTG
Source organism: Silanimonas lenta DSM 16282 (assembly GCF_000429065.1). Lineage (GTDB taxonomy): Bacteria > Pseudomonadota > Gammaproteobacteria > Xanthomonadales > Xanthomonadaceae > Silanimonas > Silanimonas lenta. The sequence continues at coordinate 54,971 of NZ_AUBD01000005.1, forward strand.
GCGGGGCGCATGCCCGGGCACATGAACGTGCTGCTGGCCGAGGCCGGCGTGCCCTACGACATCATCGCCGACATGGACGACATCAATCCCGAGTTCGCCATCACCGACGTGGCCCTGGTGATCGGCGCCAATGACGTGGTGAACCCGGTGGCCAAGACCGATCCCTCCTCGCCGATCTACGGCATGCCGATCCTCGACGTGGAGGCGGCGCGCAATGTCATCGTGGTGAAGCGCGGCAAGGGCACCGGTTTTGCCGGCATCGAGAATGCCCTGTTCTATGCCGACAACACCCGGATGCTCTACGGCGATGCCAGCGGTGCCATCGCCCAGCTCATCGCCGGCATGAAGGAACTGGACGGCGGCGGGCACTGAGGCCCGCCGCGTCCCTCGCGCCCGCCGGCAAGGAGGCCAGCAGGCGATACGGCTTCAGAAGCGGCCCGACAGGGTGAGGCCCCAGGTGCGCGGCGTGCCGACGATGAAGGTCGGCAGGCCGAAGTTGAGGCCGGTGTTGCCGGCATCGATCAGGTAGGCCTTGTCGGTGGCGTTCTTGACGAAGACGCCGAGGTCCCAGCGTCCCTCGCCCAGCAGCAGGCCGGCCTTGAGGTCGACGAGGGCATACCCGGCCTGCTCGATGCCCGGCTGGTTCTGGTCCTCGAAATACACCTGCGAGCGCCAGTTCCAGCTCGGCCGCAGGTAGAGTTCGGCGCCTTCGGCCACGGCGAAGCGGGCGTCGATGCCGGCCGAGGCCGAGTGCTTCGGTGTCAGGCGGAAACGGTTTCCGGCCAGGGTCTGGCGGCGGCCGGCGTCGTCGAACTCGTCGAAGCCAGCATCGATGTAGCCATAGGTGAAGAAGGCCTGCAGGCCCTCGCTGGCGCGGAAGATCAGCGAGAGCTCGCCGCCGTCGGCGCTGGCATTGCCGCCATTGGCGGTGAGCGTGCCGATGCCGTTCGGATTGAGCACGCTGGCCTGGAAGTTGCTGTAGTCGTAGTGGAACAGGGCGAGGTCGTAAGCGAGGCGCTCGCCGAAGGCCGCTCCTTTAAGGCCCACTTCGTAACTCAGCACGATCTCGGCCGGGACGAAGTTCGGGGTGCCATTGCCGCCGGTGGGAAACTCGATGATGTCCGGGCGCCGGCCGCGGGCCACCGAGGCATAGCCCATCGTCGTCTCGCCGAAGCGGTAGTTGGCCACCACACGGCCCACGGCCGAGCTGTAGGTGTCCTCGGCGAAGCGGCGCGAGACCGGCCGGAACAGCATGTTCGGGAAGGCCACGGCCGTGGGCGCGGCCGGCAGCACCTGGCCGAGCGCGCTGAAGCCGCCGAGGTTCAGGGCCTCGTAGCCCGAACGCACCTTCTCGCGGGTGCCGCGCAGGCCGAGGGTCAGGTCGAAGCGATCGGTGACCGACCAGGTGCCGTCGGCGAACACGTCGAGCGCCTCGACCTTGCCGAAGTTGCTGTACTCCTCGCTGTAGGACGCGCGCAACGGCAGCGGCGTGCCGAGCGGGATGCCCGGGATCCCGAGGGCCGGGAAGGTGGTGTAGCCGAGGAAGGGCGTGAGGTCGGGGTTCAGCGGGCTCACCACGGGCAGCTGGATCAGGCCACCGGTGGCGGCGCCGACGCCGGCGCGCAGGGCCGGGGAGAGCAGGGCGGCGAGCTGGCGCTCGTCGGTGCTGAAGGGCACGCGCTGGAAGCCGTCCTCCTGGAACCAGCCGAGGCCGGCGAAGCCGCGGAAACGGCCGCCGGCGTCGTAGTTGAAGCGGAACTCCTGGCTCAGCTGCTCGCCTTCCACGTCCTCGGCGAACTCGAGGGCATTGAGCTGCGAGCCATCGGCATCGAACTCTTCCACCGAGGCGAACGTGCGCCAGCCGCTGATGCTGCTCAGGGTCCAGGCATCGTTCAGGCGGAACTCGCCGAGCAGGGTCACGCCGTTCACGTGGCGGTCGAGGCCGAGCCGGGTGCCGCGGTTGAGGTCGGCGGTGTAGTCGAACACGTCGCGGCTGCCGGCGCGGGTGGGCAGCACGTTGGTGCGGAAGGCGGTGCCCGGGCCGCTGTCGACCTGGTGGTTGAGGATCAGGTCGAGGCGGTGGCCCTCGCCGAGCTCGAGCCCGAAGCTGGCGCGCAGCGCGCTGGTGTCCTTGCCGTTGAGGCGGCCCCCGGCGAGGTTCTCGACATACCCCTCGTTGCTTTCGTGGAAGACCGCGAAGCGTGCCGCCAGGGCATCGGAGAGCGGCGCGTTGGCGTAACCGCTGAAGTGCTTCATGGCGTAGTCGCCGAGGCCGACGGTGAAGCCGCTCTCGTGGCCGTTGAAGGCCTTCTTCTGGATCAGGTGCACCGCGCCCACCTGGGCGCCGCGCCCGAACAGGGTGCCCTGCGGGCCGCGCAGCACCTCGACGCGCTCGAGGTCGAAGGGCTGCACCACGGCGCCGCGGGCGCGGGAGAGCGAGACGCCGTCCTGGAACACCGAGACGCGCGGGGCGGCGAAGGCCTGGCCGCTGTCGGAGGTGATGCCGCGGATCACGAAGCCGGGGTTGTTCGGGCTCTGCTCCTGGATCTCGAGGCCGGGAACGAGGTTGCCGATGTCCTTCATCTCGGTGGCGCCGAAGCGCTCGAGGAACTCGCCGGAATAGGCGCTGATCGCGATTGGCACGTCCTGCACCTGCTGCTCGCGCTTCTGCGCGGTGACGACGATGGTGTCGATCAGCGTGGCGCGCTCGCCGCCGTCGGCGGTGGCGTCCTGCGCCTTGAGCGGGGCAGGGAGGACGGCGGCAAGCAGCGCACCGTGGATGGCAAGGGCGATCAGCGAGGGACGGGGATGCATTCGATGCTCCGGAGGGTGGGGGAAACGAAGGGCGGGAGCGTCGTGCAATGGCGTGACAAGCTCGTTAAGCCTCCCGGCGTCATGCCGCTGCAATCGCCCTCGTGTGCACTGGCCGGCTTTCCCTCTGCCCCCTGGATGCCATGCCGCCGATCAGTCGCCGCCAGTTCCTCCGTCTTGCCAGCGTCACCGCCGCCACTCTTGCCTTGCCGTGCGCCGGGGCGGCGCCGAGTCCCATTGCGGTCGATCGCCGCCTGTTCGCCCAGTCGGTGGCCTCCGGCGATCCGCGGCCGGACCGCGTGGTGCTCTGGACGCGTATCGCGCCCGGTAGCGGCATCGCCAGCCTGCGGCTGCAGCTGGCCACCGACGAGGCCTTCGAGGACCTGCGGGTCGATCGCCATTTCCCCGTGGGGGCCGCCACCGATGGCTGCCTCAAGGTGCGGGTCGAGGGTCTGGAGCCGGACCGCCGCTACCACTACCGCTTCCTCGCCACGACGCCGCAGGGCACGGTCTCCTCGCCCCTTGGCCGCACCCGCACCGCGCCGGCCCCGGGCGCCGAGCGCGACCTGCGGTTTGCCTTCCTGAGCTGCCAGGACTACACCGGGCGCTGGTACAACAGCCTGCTGCCGCTGCTCGAGGAGGAGCTGGATTTCATCCTGCACCTCGGCGACTTCATCTACGAGACGGTGGGCGATCCTGGCTTCCAGGAGGGCGAGGGGCGGCGCATCGAGTTCGACGATGCGGCCGGAGCGATCGAGCTCGGCAAGGCCGGGCGCCGCTTCCATGCCGCGGCCAGCCTCGACAACTACCGTCAGCTGCACCGCGAGTACCGAAGCGATCCCGTGCTGCAGGCCCTGCTGGAACGCACGCCGCTGGTGGCGATCTGGGACGACCACGAGTTCTCCGACGACTGCTGGCAGGACGTGGCCACCTTCCACGATGGCCGGATGGACGAGCGCGACGGCGAGCGCCGGCGCAATGCCGAGCAGGCCTGGCACGAATACCTGCCGGCCGACCTCGACCCCGCCCGCGATGGGCGCGAGGTCGATCGTGGCGCCCTGTTCCCCCACGGCCAGATCTGGCGTGAACTCGTCTTCGGCCAGCGGCTGGCGCTGATGGCCACCGATTTCCGCAGCGCCCGGCCCGACCACCTCGTGCCCGAGGATGCCTTCCCCGGTGCGTTGGTCTACGACGAGCCGGCCCTGCGCGAGGCCCTGCCGCGCATCGGCGAGGCCTTCGAGGACTGGCAAGGGCATCTGCACCCCTACATCGACCTGCGTGATCCGGCGTACCGGCGACCGCGGGCGGCGATCCGCCGGGCGCTGATCCGCGCCTACCGCGACGAGGGGCTGGCGGCGGCCGACGTGCGGCGCCGCGTGGCCCGGGCCATCGAGGCGCCGATGGCCCTGCCGGTGGCCAATGCCATCCTGCAGCGCCACGACGCGGCTGCGCCCTTCTTCCTGAAGGCCGGTCCGATCGAAGCCCGTCCCGACCTGCCGCGTGGCCTGAGCTGGGCGGCGCTCGGCAAGACCCGGCTGTTCGATGCGGTGGGCAGCCGCTATTTCGTCATCGCCCCGACCTACCGCCTGCTGGCACGGCTCAGGACCGCAGAGACGCCGAGCGCCCTCGGCGCGGCGCAGGCCGGGTGGCTGCAAGGAGCGCTGGAGCGCCATGCCGGGGCGGACTGGCGCATCGTGGCGAGCTCGGTGTCCTTCACCCCGCTACTGCTCGACCTGCGCCGGCCCGAACTCGCATCACCGCCGGCCTGGGCCCACGAAGTGCTGCTCAACGTCGATCACTGGGATGCCTTCCCGGTGGAGCGCGCGGCCTGGTTCGAGGCCTTCGACCGCCATGGCGCCCTGCTGCTCTCCGGCGACATCCACGCCGGCTTCGCCAGCCAGCACGCGGCGAAGGTGGTCGAGTTCACCACCCCGGCGGTCTCTTCCACCACGCTCGGCAGCATCCTCGGCAGGAACGTGGATGGCGATACGGCTACCCGGGCGGCGGGCCAGCGCCTGGTCGAGGCCCTCGATGCCCTGCTGCTCGCCGGCTATCCCGGCCTGCGCTACGCCCAGACCCGCCGCCACGGTGTCTCGCTGGTCCATCTCGGGCGCGAGACCATGGAGGTGCGCTTCCTCGAGTTCGACGAGCGCCTCGCCGGTGAGTGCCTGTACGAGCGCCCCGGGGCCTGGCGGGCGCAGGTGCAGGAGCGGCGCTTCCGGGTCGAGCGCGGCGAGGGGGGCTGGTCGCTGCAGGAGGCCGCGCCGCCGCGCTGAGACACCAGCCCGCGGAACGGCCGGCCCCGGCGCCGGCCTGCCGCCATGCCGCGGGCCCTTCCGGCCGGGCGACGGCGCCGTCATTCCGGCTCACCCGGCTAGCGGCTACAATTCGGGCTGATTTGGTCCTGATTCCGCCCGATGTACAGCCGCTCCAGCGAACCCGTCAGCTTCTCCCGCGACTGCGCGGCCGTGCTGGTGCCGCAGGGCGAGCGCGTGACCCTGCCGGCCGGCAGCGTCGGCTACATCACCCAGGCCCTCGGCGGCTCCTTCACCGTGTTCGTGGAAGGCAATCTCTTCCGCATCGCCGGCGAGGATGCCGATGCCCTCGGCAAGGAGCCGCCGGAAGCCATCGCGCTGGCCGAGGACGCCAGCGACGAGGAGGTGGAGAAGCTCGTCTGGTCGCAGCTGCGTACCTGCTTCGACCCCGAGATCCCGGTGAACATCGTCGAGCTTGGCCTGGTCTATTCGGTGGAACTCGGCCGCCGCGAGGACGGGGCGCGCCGCGTGGCGATCCGCATGACCCTCACCGCCCCGGCCTGCGGTATGGGCGACATCCTGGTGGACGATGTGCGCAGCAAGGTCGAGCGCATCCCCACCATCGCCGAGGCCGACGTCGAGCTGGTGTTCGATCCGCCGTGGAACCAGTCGATGATGAGCGAGGCGGCGAAGCTCGAGACCGGCATGCTCTGAAGGCGTTGGCCCGCAGGCCTCAGAGCCAGCGGGCCTTCCTGAGCTTCCAGTAGAGCAGGCCGCAGACCACCACCAGCACCCCGATGAGCACGGGGTAGCCGTAGCGCTCCTTGAACTCGGGCATGGACTCGAAGTTCATGCCATACCAGCTGGCGAACAGGGTGGGCACGGCCAGCAGCGCCGCCCAGCCGGCCAGCCGCTTCACCACCTCGCCCTGCTCGGCGGCTACCAGGGCGAGGTTCACCGACATGGCGGCGCTCAGCATTTCGCGCAGGGTGTCGGTGGCCTCGGTGACGCGCAGCACGTGGTCGTTCACGTCGCGCAGGTAGACCTTCAGTTCCGGCCGGACGAGGCTCGGGTAGAGCCTGGCCAGTTGCCCCAGCACGTCGCCGAGCGGCGAGACCGCGAGGCGCATCCGCGTCACATCGCGTTTGAGGTCGTAGAGCCGGCGTACCGTCTCGCGCTTGAAGTGGCCGTCGAACAGCTCGGCCTCGATGCGTTCGAGCTCGCGGCGGTACTGCTCGACCATCGGGAAATAATGGTCCACCACCTGGTCGAGCACGGCATACAGGCCGAAGCCGGGGCCGAGGGCGAGCAGGGCGGGCTGCTGTTCGCAGCGCTCGCGCGCGGCGGCATAGGGAAGCGAGGGTCCGTGGCGCACCGTCACCAGATAGCGCGGGCCGAAGAACACATGGGTCTCGCCAAAGCCGATCTCCAGCGTCTCGCTGGCCTGGGCGGTGTGCAGCACGATGAACAGGGCGTCGCCATAGGCCTCCACCTTGGGGCGCTGGTGCGCCTTCAGGGCGTCTTCCACCGCCAGCGGATGCAGGCCGAACTCCTCCTGCACCTTGGCGAGCAGGGCGGCATCCGGCTCGTAGAGGCCCACCCAGACGAAGCTGCCGTCGTCCACGGCCAGCGCCTCGGAGATGGCCTCCAGCGAGAGGTCGGCCACCCGCCGGCCGTCGCGGTAGTGCACGCAGGAGCGCAGCATCTCGCTGCGCGGGAAGGGGGCGTCGTCGTCGGCCGGGTGCATGCCGGCATCATCCGGTGCCGGCGCGGCGCTCCGCAAGGCGGCGGAAATGGCGGGCGAAGGCCCAGTGCAGGGGCACCAGCACCAGCAGCCACTCCAGGTTCTCCTGGCGCATGAAGGGCATGAACTTCAGCACGCAGCCCAGCACCACCGAACCCAGCAGCAGGAGCAGCACGGCGCGGAATCCCTTCCCCGGCGCGTGGCCGCGCGCCGCCCGCCAGGCCCCGGGCAGCAGCAGCAGGGCGAGCGGGCTGGCGAAGAACAGGGTTTCGTTGCGGTGGGCGAACTCGTGGCCGGTGCCGAACCAGAGGAAGAGCATCGCGAGGCCGGCAAGGCCCGAGAGCGCCCAGAAGGGCAGGGCCAGGGCCGCCACCAGGCGCGGGCGGCGGGTGCCGAGGGCGAGCAGGCCGAAGGCGGCGGCAAGCCCGCCGAGCATCGCTCCGCCGCGCCAGCGCGGCAGTTCCGCGGGGGGCACAGGCAGGCGGTGCGGCAGCAGTTCCCGCTCCTCCGCCACCAGCGGGCGGCCGTCCTCGCGGCTGAGGCCGCGCAGCGAATCGGCGAGCCGCATCGGGATGAAGGCCTCGTCCCAGCGCGAGAGCGGCCGGTCGGCACGGGCGGAGAGCCCGAGGTGGAAGCCAAGGCCCATCCAGCGGTCGGGCCAGGCAAGGCGCACCGCCTCGCCGCGGTAGGTGTTGCCGAGCGAGCTCGCGGTGAGGCGGCGCTTGAGCAGGCCGCCGGTGGCGGCATCCAGCGCATCGCGCACCCGGGTCGAGCAGTTGTCGGTGAAGTAGCGGTAGTCGTAGACCGCGTTTTCCGGTCGTGCGTTCACCGCCAGCATCGCCGCCAGGGCCGTGGCCTCGCTGGCATCGAGGTCGAGCCACTGCACCGACACGCCGCGTCCGGCGCGCTCGTAGAGCGAGAGATCGTAGGCGAGCGGCAGGGCCACCAGCCGGTAGCGCATCGTGCCGGCCACGAAGCGGGAAAGGAAATCCGGTTCCTCGGGGTCGAAGTAGCCGAAGTTGTAGCTGGTGGGCTCGCTGCCGTCGCCGGGATCGACCACCAGCGCGTTGTGGCCGAAGCGTTCGAAGAACACCTCGCCCGGCTGCATGGTGAGCACGCCCACCCGCGGCGCCGCGGCCAGCACGCCACCGAACAGGGCGAGGAAGAGGCTGAGCAGCAGCCGGGACGCCAGGCGCCGGGCGCTGGGGTCAGGCCGCGGCATCGGCATCCGCGGCCACCGGCCGCACCCCGAGGCGGATCACCCGCCGCTGGTCGGCCTCCAGCACGGTGAAGCGGAAACCGGCACCGTCGAAGGTCTCGCCGGGCTCGGGCAGGTGGCCGATGCCGGCCACCACGAAGCCACCCACGGTATCGAACTCGTCATCCGGCAGGCCGGCGGCGAAGCGTTCGTTGAACTCCTCGATCGGCGTCACCGCCTCCACCACCCAGCTGCCATCGCCGGCCACCGCGATCCCGGCGCCTTCCGGCTCGGCCTCGTCGTGTTCGTCGTCGATGTCGCCGACGATCTGCTCCAGCACGTCCTCGATGGTGACGAGACCGGTCACGCCGCCGTGCTCGTCCACCACGATGGCCATGTGGTTGCGCGAGGCGCGGAACTCGCGCAGCAGCACGTCGAGGCGCTTACCCTCCGACACCAGCAGGGCGGGGCGCAGCAGCTCGCGCACGTCCTGCACGGCGTTGTCCTCGACGATGCCGCGCAGCAGGTCCTTCGCCAGCAGGATGCCGAGGATGTCGTCGCGGTCGTTGCCATGCACCGGGAAGCGCGAGTGCCCGCTCTCCACCACCTGCCGCATCAGGTCGAGCAGGCGCAGGCCGGCGGGCAGCGAGACCATCTGCGCCCGCGGCACCATCACGTCGGCCACGGTCATGGCCGACACGGCGAGCGCGCCCTCGAGCATGCCCAGGGTGTCGCTTTCGATGATGCCGTTGCGGCGGGCGTCGCGCAGGATCTCGATGAGGTCCTCGCGGTTGCGGGGCTCACCCGAGAAGGCATGCGACAGGCGTTCGAGCCAGGAGCGCTTCTCGGGCAGGGGACTGGAATCGTCCTCGGACATTCAGGCCAGACGGATGCCCTCGACGGAGGGCGCAGGCCGCGGAGTGTAGCCCAAGCCCCGTGACACTTCCGGTGGAGGCCAGATCTGCGCCGTGGCGCGGGCCGGCTCAGCGTCCGGCGTAGGGGTCGGGGATGCCGAGCCGGGCGAGGATGCGCCGCTCGCGGGCTTCCATCGCCTCGGCCTCGGCTTCGTTCTGGTGGTCCATACCGAGCAGGTGCAGGCAGCCGTGCACCACGAGATGGGCGTGGTGATGGGCCAGCGGCTTGCCCTGGGCCAGCGCCTCCATCGCCACCACCGGCGCGCAGACAACGATGTCGCCGAGCAGGGGCGAGCGCACGCCCGGCGGCAGCTCCACCGGGAAGCTCAGCACGTTGGTGGCGTAATCCTTGCCGCGGTAGGCGCGGTTGAGCGCACGCCCCTCGGGCGAATCGACGAAGCGCACCGAGACTTCGGCCCGGGCGCGCCGCCCGGTCAGGGCCGCGGCCACCCAGCGGCGCACGCTGGCGGGCGCGGGCAGCCCCCGGCGCGGCAGGCCATAGCTCACGCTCACCGCAGGTTCCGCCATCGCGCTCAACCGGCATCGCCGCCGTCGCGGCGGTCGTAGGCGCGCACGATCTTCGCCACCAGCGGGTGGCGCACCACGTCCTTCGCCTCGAAGAAGCTGAAGCTGATGCCTTCCACCCCGCGCAGCACCTCCACGGCATCCTTGAGGCCGCTCTTCTGCTGGCGCGGCAGGTCGATCTGGGAAAGGTCGCCGGTGATCACCGCGGTGGTGCCGAAGCCGATGCGGGTCAGGAACATCTTCATCTGCTCGACCGTGGTGTTCTGCGCCTCGTCGAGGATCACGAAGGCATCGTTGAGCGTGCGACCGCGCATGTAGGCGAGCGGTGCCACCTCGATCACGTTGCGCTCCAGCAGCCGCGTCACCTTCTCCACGCCCAGCATTTCGTAGAGGGCGTCGTAGAGCGGGCGCAGATAGGGATCGACCTTCTGCGAAAGATCGCCGGGCAGGAAGCCGAGCTTTTCGCCCGCCTCCACCGCCGGACGCACCAGCAGGATGCGCTGTACCCGCGATTCGTTGAGGGCCTCCACCGCGCTGGCCACGGCAAGGTAGGTCTTGCCGGTGCCGGCCGGGCCGATGCCGAAGTTGATGTCGTGGGTGGCGATGGCATGCAGGTAGGCCGCCTGGTTGGCGCCGCGGCCGCGGATGGTGCCGCGCTTCACCTTGATCGCCACGTCCTGCGGGGCGAAGCCGAGGTCGCGTTCCTGCGCCGTCTCGTCGTCGGCGCCGAGCCGCAGGTGTACCGCCTCCGGCGTCAGCACCTCGGTCTCGGCATCCAGCCAGAGCTGGCGCAGCAGGCGTTCCGCCACGGCCGTGGCCTTCGCCGGGCCGTCGATGCGGAACACCCCGCCGCGGTTGGCGATCCTGACCCCGAGCCGCAGCTCGATCTGCCGCAGGTGCGCATCCAGCGGCCCGGCGAGGTTCGCCAGGCGCTCGCCATCGGCAGGTTCCAGGGTGAAATCACGCCGCATGCCGCTGCCCATCGCCGCGCCTTCCGCCATCGCCGGGGGCATCAGGCCGCCACCGTCTCGCGGGTGAGGATGCGGCCGCGCAGCGAGTTGGAGAGCGCCTCGGTGATCTCGACCTCCACGAACTGTCCGATCACCCGCGGCGGGGCAGGGAAGTTCACGAAGCGCATGTTCTCGGTGCGCCCGGTCACTTCCTCCGGATTTTTCTTCGAGGGGCCTTCCACCAGCACCGTCTGCACCGTGCCCACCATGGCCTCGGAGATGCGCCGCGCATTGGCGGTGATCGCGGCCTGCAGCCGCGAAAGACGGGCGCTCTTCACCTCGGCGGGCGTGTCGTCGGGCAGGCTGGCCGCCGGCGTGCCCGGACGCCGGGAGTAGATGAAGCTGAAGCTCTGGTCGAAGCCCACTTCCTCGATCAGCTTCATGGTCTGCTCGAAGTCGCGGTCGGTCTCGCCAGGAAAGCCGACGATGAAATCGGAGCTGATGCAGATGTCCGGCCTGGCCTCGCGCAGCCTGCGGATCTTGGCCTTGAACTCCAGCACCGTGTGGTTGCGCTTCATCGCCGCCAGGATGCGGTCCGAGCCCGACTGCACCGGCAGGTGCAGGAAGGAAGCGAGCTTCGGCACGTCGCGGTAGGCCTCCACCAGCGAGTCGGTGAACTCCAGCGGATGCGAGGTGGTGAAGCGGATGCGGCCGATGCCCTCGAACTCGGCGATGGCGCGGATGAGATCCGCGAGATCGGCCGTGCCGCCATCCTCGGTGGCGCCCCGGTAGGCATTCACGTTCTGCCCGAGCAGGGTGACCTCGCGCACGCCCTGCTCGGCGAGCTGGGCCACTTCCACCAGCACGTCCTCGAAGGGCCGGCTCACCTCCTCGCCGCGGGTGTAGGGCACCACGCAGAAACTGCAGTACTTGCTGCAGCCTTCCATGATCGAGACGAAGGCCGTGGGGCCTTCGGCACGCGGCTCCGGAAGCCGGTCGAACTTCTCGATCTCCGGGAAGGAGATGTCCACCTGCGGCCGCCCGCTCTCGCGCCGGGCCTCGATCAGGGCCGGCAGGCGGTGCAGGGTCTGCGGGCCGAACACGAGGTCGACGAAGGGCGCGCGCTTGATGATCGCCTCGCCCTCCTGCGAGGCCACGCAGCCGCCCACGCCGATCACGAGCTTCGGGTTGGCCTTCTTCAGCTCGCGCCAGCGGCCGAGCTGGGAGAACACCTTTTCCTGCGCCTTCTCGCGGATCGAGCAGGTATTGACGAGGATGACATCGGCCTCGGCCTCGTCGCTGGTGAGTTCCAGGCCATGTTCGGCGGCCAGCACGTCGGCCATCCTGGCCGAGTCGTACTCGTTCATCTGGCAGCCGTGGGTCTTGATGAAGAGCTTGCCGGGCATACGGCGCTTATTCCGTTCCGGTGGGTGGGGGCGCGATTGTACGCCCCGGCGGCGCCCGGGGCCCGAACATGGCCTGTCCGCGCGCCGCGGGGCTTGGCAGGCGGGCGGGGCGGGGGGACACTGCGCGCCATGCGGACCGCCCCCGCCCCCTTCCTGCGCCCGGCCCTCGCGGCCCTGGCCCTGCTCGGCCTCGGCCCGGCCCTGGCCGGCACCCTGTACCGCTGCGTCGGTGCCGACGGCATCTCGCACTACGGCAGCAAGCGCCTGCCGGGCATGCAGTGCACGGTGGCCGCGCAGTACCGGCCCGATCCGCGGCCGGCGATCCGCCCGGCCCCGCCGCCTACGCCTGCGCCTGCCTCCGCAGCGTCCGCGCCAGCGGCGGGGGGCGTGCCCGGCAGCGCCTCCATGGCCGCTCCGGGGCGGCGCGTCGAGTTCTCGAGCCTGCCGGGCGATGCCCCGCCTCTGGCCGCCCCGGCGGTGAAGGGCGCGCGGGTCACCCGCGGCGCGGTCTACACCTATGTGAAGGATGGCGTCACCCACTACACCAACGTCCGGCCGCAGAACGCCGGCGCCCCGGTGCGCACGCTCTTCACCTATGTCGAGACCTGCTATGCCTGCGCCGCGCTGCCGGGCGTGGACTTCAGCACGGTCAGGCTCAACACTACCGCCTATGCCGAGGAGATCCGCGCCGCGGCCCGGCAGCATGGGGTGGACGAGGCCCTGGTGCGGGCGGTGATGCATGCCGAGTCGGCCTTCAATCCCAACGCCCTCTCGCACAAGGGGGCGCAGGGGCTGATGCAGCTCATCCCGGCCACGGCACAGCGCTTCGGCGTGCAGGACCCCTTCGATCCGGCGCAGAACATCCGGGGTGGCGTGCAGTACCTGCGCTGGCTGCTCGACCGCTACAACAACGACACCACCCTCGCGGCCGCCGGTTACAACGCCGGCGAGGGCAATGTCGACCGCCACGGCGGCGTGCCGCCCTTCCAGGAAACCCAGCTCTACGTCTCCCGTGTGGCCACCCTTCACGCCCGCTACCGCGAGGCCCTGGCCGCAGGCGGCGGGGCCGCGGGCGCTGCCGCCGGGGCCGCGCCCTGAGGCCCTGGGCACGGGCAGGCAGCGTTGTCCGCCAAACAGGCGTTCGGCTACACTTCCGCCCTGCCGCGGCGGCCGGTTCTGGCCTTCCCGCAACCTCACGTCTAGCGAAGTTCGGAGAGCCGAATGGCCAACGAAGGGATCAATAACGGGCGTCGCCGGTTCCTCACCGCGACCACCGCCGTGGTGGGCGCCGCCGGCGCCGCCGCGGGGGGCTACGCCTTCCTCGCCTCCTGGAAGCCGAGCGCCCGCGCCCAGAGCGCCGGCGCGCCGGTCGTGGTGGACATCGGCAAGCTCGACCTCGAGCCCGGTGCCCGCATGATCGTGCAGTGGCGCGGCAAGCCGGTGTGGATCTTCAAGCGCAACGCCGAGCAGCTCGAGGCCCTGCCCACCCTTAACGCCCGCCTCGCCGACCCGGATTCGGCGAATGCCGACCAGACCCCGGCCTTCGCCAAGAACGAGACCCGCTCGCTCAAGCCCGAGATCGGCGTGCTGGTCGGTATCTGCACCCACCTCGGCTGCTCGCCGCTGTTCGTTCCCGAGCTGCAGCCGCAGGCCTTCGACAGCGAGTGGAAGGGCGGGTTCTACTGCCCCTGCCACAACTCGCGCTTCGACCTCGCCGGGCGCGTCTTCTCCGGCGTGCCCGCGCCCTCGAACCTCGAGGTCCCGCCCTACCACTTCGACCCGGCGAACCCCGACCGCATCGTGGTCGGCGTCGCCCCCGAGGGAGCCGCCTGATGAATGCCAAGCTCGAGCAGGCCGTCAACGGCGTCGTCGACTGGTTCAACCAGCGCACGCCCGGCCTGGTGCCGTTCTACAAGAAGCACATGTCGGAGTACTACGCTCCGAAGAACTTCAACTTCTGGTACTTCTTCGGTTCGCTGGCCCTGCTGGTGCTGGTGAACCAGATCGTCACCGGCATCTTCCTCACCATGCACTACAAGCCGAGCGCGGCGGAAGCCTTCGCCTCGGTCGAGTACATCATGCGTGACGTCGAGTTCGGCTGGCTGATCCGCTACATGCACAGCACCGGCGCCTCGCTGTTCTTCGTGGTGGTCTACCTGCACATGTTCCGGGCCCTGATCTACGGGTCCTACCAGAAGCCGCGCGAGCTGGTGTGGGTGCTCGGCATGTTCATCTTCCTCGTGCTGATGGCCGAGGCCTTCATGGGCTACGTGCTGCCCTGGGGCCAGATGTCGTACTGGGGCGCGCAGGTGATCATCAACCTGTTCTCCGCCATCCCGGTGGTGGGCACCGAGCTCACCGAGTGGATCCGCGGCGATTACCTGGTCTCCGACGCCACCCTCAACCGCTTCTTCGCCCTGCACGTCATCGCCCTGCCGCTCGTCATCCTGCTGCTGGTGGTACTGCACCTCGGCGCCCTGCACGAGGTGGGTTCCAACAACCCGGATGGCGTGGACATCAAGAAGGTGAAGGACAAGGCCACCGGCAAGCCGCTCGACGGCATCCCCTTCCACCCGTACTACACGGTGAAGGACATCTTCGGCGCCGGCTTCTTCCTGATCATCGCCAGCTTCATCGTGTTCTTCGCCCCGACCTTCGGCGATCTTTTCCTGGAGTTCGACAACTTCAACGAAGCCAACCCGCTGGTCACTCCGGAGCACATCAAGCCGGTGTGGTACTTCACGCCTTACTACGCCATGCTGCGCGCCGTCCCGGGCAAGCTGGCCGGCGTGATCGTGATGGGCGCGGCGGTGATGATCTTCTTCCTGCTGCCCTGGCTCGACCGCAGCAAGGTCCGCTCGCTGCGCTACCGCGGCTGGATCAGCAAGACCATGATCACGCTGTTCTGCATCAGCTTCGTGGTGCTCGGCTGGCTCGGCCTGCAGTCGGGTTCCGAGCTGCAGACCCTGGTGGCGCGCATCTGCACCGTCTTCTACTTCCTCTTCTTCATCACGATGCCGTTCTGGACGGCCATCGATCCGACCAAGCCGGTTCCGGAGCGGGTGACCTCGCATGCTTAAGTCGCGCCTTTTCGCCCTCCTGCTCGCCCTCGCCCCGGCCGCGGCCTTCGCCGCCGGCAACGTGAAGCTGCAGGACGCCCCGATCGACCTGTCCGACCGGGCCTCCCTGCAGCGGGGCGCCGGCCTGTTCATGAACTACTGCTCGGCCTGCCACTCCCTGCAGTACATGCGCTATTCGCGGCTTGCCGACGACCTCGGCCTGAGCCACGAGATGGTCGAGGAGTTCCTGGTCAAGGGCGACGCCAAGATCGGCGACCTGATGAAGACCGGCCTCGACAAGGGCGACGGCCAGGCCTGGTTCGGCAAGGCGCCGCCGGATCTCTCCACCACCGCCCGCGGCAAGATCGGCCAGGAGGACTGGATCTACACCTTCCTCAAGTCCTTCTATGTCGACGAGACCCGGCCGATGGGCTGGAACAACACCGTGCTCGCCGGCGCCAGCATGCCGAACGTACTCTGGGAACTCCAGGGCATCCAGCGCAAGACCGAGGATGGCTTCGTCATCCAGGAGCACGAGCGCGGTCGCCTGAGCCCGGCCGAGTACGAGCGCGCGATCGTCGATCTCACCGCCTTCCTCACCTATGTCGGCGAGCCGGCCCGCCTCAAGCGCGAGAGCATGGGCGCCTGGGTGGTGCTGTTCTTCGCCTTCTTCACCCTGCTGGCCTGGCTGCTGAAGAAGGAATACTGGCGCGACGTCCATTGACCGTCCGCCCGGCGGGGCGCCGGCCCCGCCGGGCCTCCGGCTCTGCCGGACCCTTGCGGCCGGCCGGGCTTTTGCGGCACGTTAGGGGATGTTGGGCCATCGACGCGGGGTCGAAGGCCACGTCGAAGGGAAGTGCCGATGGCTGCAAGCCCGCGTTTGCGCAACACCCTGACCTTGTTCTCCGCCAGGGACTGCGTTCTTTGCCACCGCGTCCGCCTGGTGCTCGCCGCGAAAGGCGTCCACTACGACCTGCTCCCGGTCGACCCGGCCAACCCGCCGGAAGACCTGATCGACCTCAACCCCTACCATTCCGTTCCCACCCTGGTGGAGCGGGACCTGGTGCTGTACTCGGCCTCGGTGGTCACCGAGTACCTCGACGAGCGCTACCCGCACCCGCCGCTGATGCCGATCGATCCGCTCTCGCGGGCGCGCCTGCGGCTCGCCATGCTGCGCCTCGAGCATGAGTGGGTGCCGCACGTGCAGGCGGCGCAGCAGGCCAGCACCAAGGCCCAGCTCGATGCGGCGAGGAAGCAGCTGCGCGATCTCGTGCTGGCCGCCCTGCCGCTGTTCAAGGCCTCGAAGTTCTTCCTCAACCCCGAGATGAGCCTGGCCGACTGCGCCATGGCCCCCATCATCTGGCGCCTGCCGGCCCTGGGCGTGGTGCTGCCGAAGGAGGCCAAGCCGATCGAGGACTACGGCATGCGGATCTTCCGCAACCCTGGCTTCCTGCGCAGCCTGACCCCGGAAGAGAAGGCGCTGCGCGAACTGCCCGCATGAGCGATGCCAAACCGCCCCTGATGACCTCGAACCGCCCGTACCTGCTGCGGGCGATGCACGAGTGGATCGTGGACAACGGCATGACCCCCTACCTGCTGGTCGATGCCCGCCACGAGGGCGTGCGGGTGCCACCCTCGGCGGTCAAGGATGGCCGGGTGGTGCTGAACATCGCCGCCCGCGCCGTGGCCCAGCTGCAGCTCGGCAACCGCGAGGTGAGCTTCATGGCGCGCTTCGGCGGCGTCAGCCATTCCGTGGTGGTGCCGGTGGCCGCCGTGCTCGCGGTCTATGCCCAGGAGACCGGCCAGGGCATGGGCCTGCCCCCGGACGAGGGCGAGGTCGCCCCGCCCGAAGACCCCAGCGGGCCTTCGACCAGCCCCGAGCCGCCGAAGCGGGGTGGCCACCTGCGCATCATCAAGTAGCCGGGAAGCCCTCAGCGGCCGACGTAGACCAGCGGTGGCGGGCGCTCCGGCCCCACCAGGGACAGCAGCCGCCTGCCGAACAGGCTGATGCGGCCCAGCTGCCGCTCCTCGCCGCTGTGGGAGAACTCGAAGTCGAAGTCGCGCCGCCAGCCGAGCCGTCCGTCCTCGCCGCGCTGCAGGCGCTTGCGCACCCGCTGCACGTTCTGGTCGAGCCAGATCACCCCGGCCTGTTCGCAGGCCTGGCGGGCGAGACGGGTGGCCTGGTCGGCGGCCTGGCGGTCGGCCCACCAGTTCCAGGCGAAGGCGGCGGCGGCACCGAGGCCGAGCAGGGTCAGGGTATCCATGCCGCCGAACATGGAGGCCGCCTGCGGCGGGTGCAAGCCCCCTGGGGAGGGTGACGACGGCCGTGGCGCCCGGCACACTGTGTGCCCAGGGCCTGCGCTGCGCGGGCAAGACATCGCGACGGGGGAAGCGGATGAAGCTGGTGTTTCCGAACGGCGAGCATGCGACCGTGCTGCTCAGCATGGGAGTCAACCGCATCGGCAGCGATCCGGAGGGGGCGGTGGTGCTGGCCCTGCCCGGCATCGAGCACAGGCATTTCGAGATCCATGTCACCAGCACCGGCGCCAACCTGCAGAAGCCCGAGGGCAGCGGGCCCGTCACGGTGAACGGCAAGCCGGTGAACGAGCTCATCGCCCTGCGCACCGGCGACCTCGTGGGCTTCGGCCCGGTCACGGTGAAGTTCGTGGCCTCGGAGCCGGCCCGGGCCAGCAGTGGTGCCGCGGGCGGCGTCTTGCCGGCCTCGGTGGTGGCGGCCGCGCAGGCCATGGCGCTGGATGGCGACACCGGCGCCACCCGGGTGCGCGCCGCGCCGCCCAAGTTCGTGCTGCGCGGGGTCTCGGGCACCACCTTCGGCAAGATGTACGGGGTGCCAGGACCGATGACCATCGGCCGCTCCGCCGAATGCGACATCAGCATCCCGGTGGACGAGATCTCGCGCCGCCATGCGCTGGTGAAGCCCAATGCCCAGGGCCTGCTGGTGGAAGACCTGGGCTCCTCGAACGGCACCTACATCAACAACAAGCGGGTGCAGACCGGCCAACTGCTGCCCGGCGACGAACTCCGCCTCGACCAGGTGCGGCTGATCCTGATCGCCCCCGGCATGGAGATCCAGCAGGTACAGCAGAAGACCGCGCCGGCGGCGCCGGCATCGGCGGCGGCTGCGGGCGTGCCGGGCTGGGTGAAGGCGGTGGCGGGCGTGGTGATCGCAGGCTCGCTCGCCCTCATCGCCTGGCTGGCGCTGGGACGCTGATCCTGAGCGAGAGGTCGATGGCGCGCACGTGCTTGGTGAGCGCCCCGACCGAGACGTAATCGACGCCGGTGGCGGCCAGCGCCGGCAGCCGCTCCAGCGAGACGCCGCCGGAGACTTCCAGCGGCACCCGGCCGGCGGCACGGCGCACCGCCTCGGCCAGCATGGGCTCGTCGAAGTCGTCCACGAGGATGCGGCTGCAGCCGGTGGCCAGCGCCTCCTCGAGCTCGTCCAGGGTCTCCACCTCGATGATCAGCGGCAGCCCCGGGTGCAGGGCCCGGGCGCGGCGCGCCGCCTCGGTGATCGAGCCGGCGGCGGCGATGTGGTTCTCCTTCAGCATCACCGCATCGTGCAGGCCCATGCGGTGGTTCACCCCGCCGCCGACCCGCACTGCGTACTTCTGGGCGAGCCGCAGCCCCGGCAGGGTCTTGCGGGTGTCGAGTACGCGGGTGCGGCTGCCGGCGAGGGCGGCCACGTAGCGCGCGGTGGTGGTGGCGGTGGCCGAGAGGGTCTGCAGGAAGTTGAGCGCGGTGCGCTCCGCGCTCACCAGTGCCCGGCTGCGGCCGCGCAGGGTGCAGAGCCGGGTGCCGGGAGCGACGTGCTCGCCCTCGGCCACGGCCCAGTCGATCACCATGGCCGGGTCGAGCGCGTGGAAGCAGGCGTCGAACCAGGGCCGGCCGGCGATCACCGCCGCCTCCCTGCACACCACGAAGGCTTCGGCGGGGCCGTCCTCGAGCAGCTGCGCGGTGGCATCGCCGGGGCCGAGGTCTTCGGCCAGCGCCGCCCGCACCTGCGCCCCGACCTCGGCCGGGTCGGGCGGCGCCACGGCGGGGCGGGACGGATCAGCGGGCGGCGAGGCCATCGATGCCGGCGGTCTGCAGCCGCTCGTCCTCGAGCAGCACCGGGATCCCGTCGTCGATGCGGTAGACGCTGCGGCCATCGCGGGTGGCCAGCGCGTCAGACAGCAGCTCGGTCTGGAAGCGCCCGTCGCCGCGCAGCACCTCATTGCGGGCGATGGCGGCATTCACCGCCTCGCGCTGGCGGGCGTCGAGCCGGTGCAGGGGCTGGTGGGTGGCCGGGCAGACCAGCAGGTCGAGCAGCGAGCGGTCCATGCGGGGATGGCTGGGGCGCGTCGGGGAGAAGGGTCTAGAATACGCTTTTGCCGGAGAGGCTCGCCATGCAGGCTGCTGGACAGGACACCGCGCACGCGACTCCGCGGGTAGGCGTGGTGATGGGGTCGCGTTCCGACTGGGAGACGATGCAGCACGCCGTCGAACGGCTGCAGCGCTTGGGCGTGCCGCACGAGGTGCGGGTGGTGAGCGCGCACCGCACCCCCGACCTGCTGTTCCAGTACGCCGAACAGGCCGCCGCACGCGGCCTGCGCGCCATCATCGCCGGGGCCGGCGGCGCCGCCCACCTGCCGGGCATGCTGGCGGCCAAGACCGCCGTGCCGGTGCTCGGCGTGCCGGTGCAGAGCAAGGCGCTGAACGGCCTCGATTCCCTGCTCTCGATCGTACAGATGCCGGCCGGCATCCCGGTGGCCACCTTCGCCATCGGCGCGGCCGGCGCGGCCAATGCCGGGCTGTTCGCCGCCGCCCTGCTGGCGCACGAGCACCCGGCCATCGCCGCGGCGCTCGAGGCTTTCCGCCGCGAGCAGACCGAGGCCGTGCTGGCCCAGCCGGACCCGCGGGCATGAGCACCGTCGGCATCCTCGGCGGCGGCCAGCTCGCGCGCATGCTGGCGCTGGCGGGCGCGCCGCTCGGCCTGCGCTTCCTGGTGATGGACACCAGCGCCGAGGCCTGCGCCGGGCAGTTCGTCCCGATGGTGGTGGGCGACTGGCGCGACGAGGCGGCGCTGGCCGAGTTCGCCCGCCGGGTCGATGTCGCCACCTTCGATTTCGAGAACGTGCCGGCCGAGAGCGCCGAGTGGCTGGCGGCGCGCATCCCGGTGTTCCCGGCCCCGCGCGCGCTGGCCGTGGCCCAGGACCGGCTGGCCGAGAAGACCCTGTTCAACGAACTCGGCATCGCCACCCCGGCCTTCGCCGCGGTGGATTCGAAGGACTCGCTGGCGGCGGCGGTGGCCCGCATCGGCACGCCCTGCATCCTCAAGACCCGCCGCCTCGGCTACGACGGCAAGGGGCAGTTCCGCCTGAAGTCGCATGAGGACCTCGAGGCCGCCTGGCAGACGCTGGGGCCGCAGGCCGCCAGCGTGGGCCTGATCCTCGAGGCCTTCGTGCCCTTCGAGCGCGAGGTCTCGGTGGTGGCGGTGCGTGGCCGCGACGGTGCGTTCCGGGCCTGGCCGCTCACCGAGAACTGGCACCGCATGGGCATCCTCTCGGCCTCGATGGCGCCGGCCGCCGGGGCCGGGGAACTGGCGCCGCGGGCCGTGGCCCATGCCCGCACCGTGGCCGAGGCGCTCGACTACGTCGGCGTGTTCGCCCTCGAGCTCTTCGTGCAGGGAGGCGAGCTTCTGGCCAACGAGATGGCGCCGCGGGTACACAACTCCGGGCACTGGACGATCGAGGGCGCCGAGACCTCGCAGTTCCAGAACCACCTGCGCGCCGTGCTCGGCCTGCCGCTCGGCGAGACCGCCGCACTCGGCCACAGCGTGATGCTGAACTGGGTGGGCGAGCTTCCGCCAGCGGCACCGCTGCTTTCCAGCCCGGCCGGGCACTGGCACGACTACGGCAAGTCGCCGCGTGCCGGGCGCAAGGTGGGGCATGCCACCCTGCGGGCCGATGACCGCGCCACACTGGCCGCGGAACTGCAGCGGGTGGCATCGGCGCTGGGCCGCGAGGCGGAGTTCGCCCCGGTACTGGCGCGGCTGCGCGGCTGAAGGGCTTTCGCCGCGCCTTCAGCGCGGGAACACCACCACATGGGCGAGGTCGGGGCGCAGGCGCACCCGCTGCCCGGGCCGGAAGCGGGCATGGCTCGGCGCCAGCGCGCTGAGTTCGGTGCCGTCGTCGAGCCGCAGGTGGTGCATCGATTCGGCGCCGTGGAACACCACCTCGCCGACCGTGGCTTCGGTCTCGCCCTCGCCCAGCACCAGGTCATCGGGACGCACCAGCAGCAGGCCCTCGTCGCCGAAGCCGGCGCCGCCGGCCGGCAGGGGCAGGGGGCCGAAGGGGGTGGCGATGCGCCCGCCCTCCAGCCGCCGCACCGGCAGCAGCCTCCCGTCGCCGACGAAGCGCGCCACGTCGGCATCGGCCGGGCGGTGGTAGAGCTCGTAGCCTTCCGTCCATTGCGCTAGTCGCCCACGCAGCATCACGCCGACGGTATCGGCGAAGGCGAAGGCCTCGTCCTGGTCGTGGGTCACCAAGAGGGCGGCGGTGCCCTCGGCCTTCAGCACCGCCCGCAGCTCGTCGCGCAGGCGCGGCCGCAGGTCGGCATCGAGGCTGGAGAAGGGTTCGTCGAGCAGCAGCAGGTCGGGCCTCGGGGCCAGCGCACGGGCCAGGGCCACGCGCTGCTGCTGGCCGCCCGAGAGCTGGTGCGGCAGGCGGCGTTCGAGGCCGGAAAGGCCGAGGCGCGCCAGCAGCCCGGCCACCCGGGCCTCGCGCTCCGCCCGCGGCTGGCGCGAGAGCCCGAAGCCGACGTTGCCGGCCACCGTGAGGTGGGGGAAGAGGGCGAGGTCCTGGAAGACGAAGCCGAGGCCGCGTTTCTCCGGCGGCAGGCGGCTGGCATCGGCGCCGCGCAGCCGTATCTGCCCGGCCGCCGGGGGGTGCAGGCCGGCGATCACCCGCAGCAGGGTGGTCTTGCCACTGCCCGAGGGGCCGAGCAGGGCGCCGAGGCCGCCGCGCGGCAGGGCGAGGCTCACATCCCCGAACACGCGCTGGCCGCCATGGGCGGCGGCCAGCGCTTCGACCTCGAGCAGGGCGTCTGCCATCAACGCATCTGGCGGGCGACGAAGTCCCAGTTCACCAGGTTCCAGAAGGCCTCGACGTACTTGGCGCGGGCATTGCGGTAGTCGACGTAGTAGGCGTGCTCCCACACGTCGCAGGTCAGCAGCGGGGTATCGGCGCCAGTGATCGGGGTGGCGGCGTTCGAGGTCGAGACCAGCGCCAGCGTGCCGTCCGGGCGCTGCACCAGCCAGGCCCAGCCCGAACCGAAGGTGGTGAGCGCGGTCTGGGTGAACTGCTCCTTGAAGGCGGCAAAGGAGCCGAAGGCGGCATTGATGGCCTCGGCCAGCCGGCCGGTGGGCTCGCCGCCGCCGCCGGGCTTCAGGCAGTTCCAGTAGAAGGTGTGGTTCCACACCTGCGCGGCGTTGTTGAACATGCCGCCCTGCGACTTCTTCACGATGCTCTCGAGGTCCATGGCCTCGAACTCGGTGCCGGCGATCTGCTTGTTGAGGTTGTCCACGTAGGCCTGGTGGTGCTTGCCGTAGTGGAAGTCGATGGTCTCGGCCGAGATGTGCGGGGCAAGGGCGTCGCGGGCGTAGGGCAGGGGGGGCAGGGTGATGGCCATGGGGCTCTCCGGTGGCGGATGGCGTGGAAGGGGGAGGCGGTAGCACCGCCTCAGGGGCTAAAATCATAGCCTGTGCGGCGCCGGCCACCGGTGCCGGTGTCGTGAACACCCGGAGGGACGCCGATGGCGGTGACGGAACGGATCAGGGCGGAACTCGAAGCGCACCCGGTGGTGCTCTACATGAAGGGCACGCCGGAGTTCCCGATGTGCGGCTATTCGCAGCGCGCCGTCGAGGCCCTGCGCGCCGCCGGCGCCACCCGGCTGCACACGGTCAACGTGATGGCCGATCCCGAGATCCGGGCCGCGCTGCCGCGCTATTCCAACTGGCCCACCTTCCCTCAGCTGTTCGTGCAGGGGGAGCTGATCGGCGGCGCCGACATCATCGTCGAGCTGGCCGAGGCCGGCGAGCTGGCGCGCATCGTCGCCGAGGCGCAGGCGGCATGAGCGAGTTCGTGCCCTTCCCCGAGGTGGTGCCGCAGCCCCTGAAGGATCGCGTGGTGCTGATCACCGGCGCCCATGGCGGTCTCGGGGCCGAGGCCGCGAAGGCCTGCGCCCGCGCCGGCGCCACCGTGGTGCTGCTGGGGCGGCGGGTGCCCAAGCTCGGCCGGGTGTACGACGCCCTCAAGGCCCTCGGCCCGGAGCCGGCGCTCTATCCCATGGACCTCGCCGGCGCCGATCCGGCCGACATGGAAACCCTGGCCGACACCATCGAACGCGAGCTGGGGCGGCTCGATGGCCTGCTGCACTGCGCCGCCGACTTCGCTGGCCTCACGCCGCTGGAGAACACCCCGCCCGAGCAGTTCGCCCGCCAGGTGCAGGTGAACCTCAACGCCCGCTGGTTCCTCACCCAGGCCTGCCTGCCCCTGCTGCACAAGGCCCCGGATGCCGCCGTGGTCTTCGTGCTCGATGGGCCGGAGCGGGTGCTGCGGCCCTACTGGGGCGCCTATGGCATCACCCAGGCCGCCGGCGAGGCCCTGGTGCGCCTGCTGCATGCCGAGACCGACCGTTCGACGGTGCGGGTGAGCGGCCTGCAGCCCGGCCCCATGCGCACCGCCCTGCGCAGCCGCGCCTTCGTCGACGAGGCCATGCTGCGCGTGCCCGGCCCCGAGGCCTATGCCGGGGCCTGCGTGCACCTGCTCTCGCCTGCGGGCGCGGAACAGCGCGGCCGCATCCACGTCCCCGCCCCGGCCTCGCCGGCTGCCACCGCGACCGCCTGAAGGAGCCCCCGTGCAGGATTCCAGCCTCTTCGCCGCGGCGGTGCTGCTGTTCCTCATCCTCGACCCGCTGGGCAACGTGCCGGTGTTCCTGAGCCTGCTCAAGCCCGTGCCCGAGCACCGGCGGCGCCGGGTGCTGGCCCGCGAGCTGGTGATCGCGCTGGCCGTGCTGTTCCTGTTCCTCTTCGCCGGCCGCTACATCCTCGACTTCATCCATCTGCGGCAGGAGTCGGTGAGCATCGCCGGCGGCATCATCCTGTTCCTGATCGGCCTGCGGATGATCTTCCCGGCCCCCGAGGGCATCTTCGGCGATACCCCGGACGGCGAGCCCTTCATCGTGCCCATGGCCGTGCCCCTGGTGGCCGGCCCCTCGGGCATGGCGGCGGTGATGCTGATGGGCTCCAAGGAGCCGGACCGCCTGCTCGACTGGAGCCTGGCCCTGCTGCTGGCCTGGGCGGCCACCGCCGCCATCCTGTTCTCGGCCACCCGGCTCTACCGCCTGCTCGGCCGCCGCGCCCTGACCGCCCTGGAGCGGCTGATGGGCATGGTGCTGGTGGCGATCTCGGTGCAGATGTTCCTCGACGGCCTCGCCGCCTACCTCGGCTGGGCCCCGCCGGGCTGAGGGCCGGGGCCGGCGGCGCAGGCGTCCATGACCGCCGTGAGACGACTGTCACCGTGCTGTCATCTGCGCCGCCTAGGCTGTTAAACTGTCGTTAGACTGCCATTGCCAAAGAAGCCCGTCCGCAGTCGACGGCGGTTAGAAGCGAGTGCCTCCGCCC
This sequence comes from Silanimonas lenta DSM 16282, assembly GCF_000429065.1. Lineage (GTDB taxonomy): Bacteria > Pseudomonadota > Gammaproteobacteria > Xanthomonadales > Xanthomonadaceae > Silanimonas > Silanimonas lenta. The sequence goes on from NZ_AUBD01000005.1 coordinate 79,515, forward strand.
GATCGCGGCCGCACTCGTCCTCCGGGGCGGCCCGCGCCGCTTCCGATTCTCTTCCGCAGGAACCCTGAGCAGGTCACAACATGAATCATCGCAGCAAGGTGCGTTACTCGAAGCTCGCGCTCGGTCTCGCCATCGCCCTCGCGACCGCCCCCGCCATGGCCCAGCAGACCTCGGCCAACATCGGCGGCCGCGTTACCACGGCCGAGCAAGCCGGCGTCGCCAACGCCCAAATCACCATCCTGCATGTGCCGTCGGGCACGGTCTCGCAGGCGGTGACGGACGCCAACGGCCGTTACGTTGCCCGCGGCCTCCGCGTCGGCGGCCCGTATACCATCACGGTGACGAAAGATGGCAAGGCTGAGGTTCGGGAGAACGTCTTCCTGCGCCTTTCTGAGACGACGCAGGTCGACCTCACCTTCGCGACCACCGATACCGTGCTTGAGGCGGTCGAAGTCACCGCCACCGACCTCGGCTACACGCCTTTCAGCGCCACCGCGATGGGCACCGGTACCACCGTGACGCGGCAGACCATCGACCAGTTGCCGTCGATCGGCCGCAACATCCAGGACTACATGCGCCTCGATCCGCGCATCGCGCAGACGGACAAGGAGCGCACGGAGATCTCGGCCGGCGGCCAGAACACGCGATTCAACAACATCCGCGTCGATGGCATCACTGTCAACGACGGCTTCGGTCTTGAGAGCAACAACCTTACTACCGCCAAGCAGCCGATCTCGCTGGATGCCATCGAGGAGCTCAACATCTCCTTGGCGAACTACGACGTGGCCCTGGCGGGCTATACTGGTGCCAACGTCGATGCCGTCACCAAGGCCGGCACGAACGAGTTCAAGGGTAGCGTCTACGGGCTCTACCGTGACGGCGACTGGGCGCGCACCGACGCCATCCCGGGCTCGTTCTTCCGCCCGCCGCAGAAGGAGCAGACTGCGGGTATGACCTTCGGCGGCCCCCTGATCAAGGACCGTCTCTTCTTCTTCCTCGCTTACGAGAACTTTGAGCGCGTGCTCGGCGCGCCGAACACCCTGCCGGCCGCGATCTCCTCCACGCAGATCGACCAGTTCCGTCAGGCGGCCCAGTCTCGCTACGGCATCGACGTCGGCGACTTCGCCCTTCCCGGCGAGCTGAAGTTTGACGTCGAGGATATCGTCGCGCGCATCGACTGGAACATCGCCGATGGCCACCGCGCGTACCTGCGCTACAACCGCTCCGAGCAGGTGGAGCCGTTCCTGCGCAACATCGGTGCCCGCAGCCTGTCGCTTTCCAGCCACTGGCAGACCAACAACAAGCTGTACGAGTCCGTCTCGGCCCAGCTGTTCAGCGACTGGACCGACGTTTTCACCACTGAGTTTAAGGTGGGCCGTTCGGAGTCCAGTTCGCTGTGGGACCTTAACGCCACGCTGCCACAGATCCGCCTCTGCTGGGGTGCTTCGGCCAATGCATCCACTTGCGCTGGCTCCGACAGTATCTATGTCGGCGCCGAGCAGTTCCGTCACGTGAACATTCTTGAGACGGAGACGACCAACGTCTTCGGCGCGGGCTTCCTGTTCCTCGGCAACCACGAGGTCAAGTTCGGCGTTGACTACCAGCGCAATAATGCCCTCAACCTCTTTGGCCGCGACGTCTTCGGCGTTTACAACTTCGGCGGCGCGACCTTCGAGCAGGCGCTCGCCCGCTTCATTGCCGGCACCCCGACGCAATACAACGTCCGCTACCCGATCAACGGCGACCTCAATTCGCTCGCCGCGCAAATCAAGCTGGACAACTACGCGTTCTTCGTCCAGGACACCTGGTCGGTGAACTACAACCTGACGCTGAACTTCGGCTTGCGCTACGACCTGCCCAAGGTGCCAAACTCGCCGCCGGCCAACCCGGTCGCGTCGCAGATCTTCGGCTACGACAACACCAACACCATCGACGGCAACGGCCTGCTGCAGCCGCGATTCGGCTTCAACTACACCTTCGACACCGAGCGCCCGACGCAGCTCCGTGGTGGCATCGGCCTGTTCTCCGGAGCGGCCGCCAACGTCTGGTTGGCGAACCCGTTCCAGAACAACGGCGGGCGCACGCTGGGCGAGGTGTTCTCGTCGAACGGCGCAGGCATCGTGTTCAATCCGAACCCGAACGCCCAGCCGGGTATCCCTGCTCCGAACCCGAACCCGGCGCCCGGTCAGGTCGGCGGTCCGTTCGATATCGTCGACGGCGACCTTGAGCAGCCCTCGGTGTGGAAGGCCAACCTCGCCATTGAGCACGAGCTGCCCTGGCACGGCATCATCGCCTCCGGCGAGCTGCTTCTGACCAGCGTCAAGACGGGCCTCGCCTACGAGGCGCTGAACAACGGTCGCCCGAGCTTCCAGTCGGCGCAGGACGGCCGTCTGTTCTATTGGGGCAACCCGTTCACCGCGACAAATGCTCGAGCCAATCGTGACACCCGCTTCACTGACGTCACGGTGATCCGCCCTACCAACAAGGGTGACGGCCAACAGCTGACCCTGTCGCTCTCCAAGCCGTTGTTGCAGAACTGGGGCTGGAGTGCGGCATATACCTTCACTAGTGCGACCGAGGTGAATCCGCTGACCAGCTCGCAGGCCATTTCGAACTGGGCTAACAGCTTCCGCGTGAACCCGAACGAGCCGATCGCTGCCCGCTCGGTTTACGAGGTTCGCGACCGCCTGATCGGTACGCTGACCTACCGGGCCAACTGGTTCGGTCAGTATCCGACGACCATTGGGGCGTTCTACGAGGGCCGTTCGGGTCGTCCGTTCAGCTACTCCTTCATCAACGACGCCAACGGCGACGGCCGTGTCAACGACTTGCTGTACGTTCCCTCGGGTCGTGGCGATGTCATCTTCACCGGCGGTGCCGCGATGGAGGCGGCGTTCTTCGACTACCTCGCCCGCAACCCGCAGATCGCTCGCTTCGCCGGTCGCGCTGTCGACCCGGGTTCCGACCGTTCGCCGTGGGTCAACAGCATCGACCTGCGCATCACGCAGGCCTTGCCGGGCTTCTTCGATGGGCATTCCGCCGAGGTGTGGTTCGACCTGCAGAACGTCGGCAACTTGATCAACAAGGATTGGGGCCGCATCGAGGAAATCGGTTTCCCGTTTGGTAAGGGCATCGTGTCCTTCGCTGGCATCGACCCGGCGACGGGCCGCTACCGCTACACCTTCAACGAGGCCAACATCCGCGACGTCACCCTGCGTGACAACCGCGGCGAGTCGCGCTGGTCCGCCCAGATCGGGTTCCGCTACCGCTTCTGACCGGAGCGTTCCAGGGCGTCACGACGGACGGCCGGGGGAAACCCCGGCCGTCTTTCTTTGCACGGCGCCGCGAGGCAGCGGGGTGCTAGAGTCTCCGGCCCGATGAAGCACGATCCTTCCCCATGAGCGACACCTACGCCCCCCTGCCCACCGTGAACGCCCGCATCAGCCCGCGCGGCGGGCTCGACATCCTCTCGCGCGCCGAGATCGCCCGGCTCACCGATGCCACCCAGGGCAGCCTGCGCGAGACCCTGCGCCGCTGCGCGCTGGCCGTGCTCACCGTGGGCTCGGATTCCGACGACCCCCGCGCCGCCTCGGCCCGCTACCCCGATTTCGAGATCGAGGTGCAGCAGATGGACCGGGGCATCCGCCTCGAGCTGAAGAACGCGCCGGCCATTGCCTTCGTCGATGGCGAGCTGATCCGCGGCGTCGGCGAGCTCCTGTTCGCGGTGGTACGCGACATCGCCTACACCGCCATCGAGGTGCAGAGCGGCCAGTTCGACCTCGAGACCTCGGAGGGGCTTACCAGCGTGGTGTTCGAGATCCTGCGCAATGCCCGCGCCATGCGCCCGCACCAGGACCCGAACCTGATCGTCTGCTGGGGCGGCCACTCGATCGGTCGCGAGGAGTACCTCTACACCAAGCGCGTGGGCTACGAGCTGGGCTTGCGCGGCCTCGACATCTGCACCGGCTGCGGCCCGGGCGCCATGAAGGGGCCGATGAAGGGGGCCACCATCGCGCATGCCAAGCAGCGCCACCGCAGCCCGCGCTACATCGGCATGACCGAGCCCGGCATCATCGCCGCCGAGTCGCCGAACCCGATCGTCAACCAGCTGGTCATCATGCCGGACATCGAGAAGCGCCTCGAGGGCTTCGTCCGTCTCGGCCACGGCATCATCGTCTTCCCGGGCGGCGTGGGCACGGCGGAGGAGATCCTCTACCTGCTCGGCATCCTGCTGCACCCGGACAATGCCGGCATCCCCTTCCCGCTGGTGTTCACCGGGCCGAAGGCCTCGGCGGCCTACTTCGAGCAGATCGACCGCTTCATCCGCCTCACCCTCGGCGACGAGGCGGCGAAGCGCTACCAGATCATCGTCGAGGACCCGGTGGCGGTGGCCAGGGCGATGAAGGAGGGCATGAAGCAGGTGCGCGAGCACCGCATCGCCCAGCGCGACGCCTTCTTCTTCAACTGGTCATTGAAGATCCCCTTCGCCTTCCAGCAGCCCTTCGAGCCCGACCATGCGGCCATGGCCGCCCTCGACCTGCACTTCGGCCGCCCAGTGCACGAGCTGGCCGCCGACCTGCGCCGCGCCTTCTCCGGCATCGTGGCCGGCAACGTGAAGGAGCCCGGCATGCGCCGCATCGAGGAGCACGGTCCCTTCGAGATCCACGGCGACAAGGCCATCATGGCCAGCCTCGACGACCTCCTGCGGGCCTTCGTCGAGCAGCGGCGGATGAAGATGTCCGGCGAGTACAAGCCCTGCTACCGGGTGGTGGCCTGAGGGGGGCATGCCGCACTGCGGCAACGCTCGTCCCCCGGGGGCTGCCGGTCGTCGGCGCGGGCGGGACATCCGGACGGCAGGCCTGCTAGCGTGCCGCCATGCAACCGTGAGGATGCCCATGTCCCCCGTCGCCTACCGCCGCTCCCGCGGCCTGACCCTGCTGGAACTGATGATCGTGGTGGCGATCGTCGCCATCCTGAGCGCGATCGCCGTCCCCAGCTTCCAGAACTCCCTGCAGTCGAACCGGGTGGCCACCACCAGCAACGAGTTCATGGCTTCGGTGGCCTTCGCCCGTTCCGAGGCCATGCGCAACAATGCCGGCGCGGTGATGTGCCCGAGCGTGGATGGCAGCACCTGCGGCGGCACCTGGGGCGATGGCTGGATCGTCTGGGCCGACCGCAATGCCGATGGCATCCGCCAGGACACCGAGGCAGAGCGGGTGCTGCGGCGCCAGGGGCGGCTCAACAAGCAGGTGGCCCCGGGCAGTACGCCGATCCGCTTCTCGCCGCGTGGCACCGTGGCTTCCGGCGCCACCACCATCCAGCTGCAGCCGGAGGGCTGCACCAGCGGCAAGCCGTTCCGCCGCACCATCGAAGTGCTTGGCGGCGGCATGGTCCGCATCACCAAGGGGAACTGCGCATGAACCGGATGCGTCCGTCCATGCCGGGTGGCCGCCGCCAGCAGGGCTTTTCGCTGCTGGAGATCATGGTGGCGGTGGTCATTCTCAGCGTGGGCCTGCTCGGCATGGCCCTGCTGCAGTCCACCTCGCTGCGGGCCGCGCAGGCCACCAACGAGCGGTCACAGGCCACCATGCTGGTCTACCAGATGATGGACATGGTGCGTGCCAACCGCCGCCAGGCCAGCCTGTACGGCCTGATCCGCGAGAACGCCTTCTTCGGCGACGGGGTAGGGGGTGCCTGTGCGCCCGGCGCGCCAGCCCCGGCCCAGCGCTGGGCGGCCGACCGCAACGAATGGGTGTGCGCGGTACGGCGTGCCATCCCGGAAGCGCGGGGGCGGGTAACGGTGACCGGTGCCGTGCTCCCCGCGGGGGGCGGTGCCGCCACTCCGGCGCAGGTGGAGGTGCGCCTGGAATGGTGCGACCCCAGGGCCACCCCCCTGAGCGGGACGCCGGAGTTCCCGCCCCTGTTCACCACGGGCTGTCCGGGCACCGTGAACGTCGTCGTTGCCCGTAGCGGCCTTTAGAGGATCCCCGAATGCATCCTGCCTTCCGACAGTCGGGCGTGTCGCTCGTCGAGCTGATGATCGCGGTCGCCCTCTCTGCCTTCCTGCTGCTCGGCCTGGTACAGGTCTTCAGCGCCTCGCGGCTCGCCTACCAGAGCACCACCGGGCTCGCCCGGGTGCAGGAAGGTAGCCGCTTCGCCGTCGATTTCCTGCAGCGTGACATCCGCATGGCCGGCTTCATGGGCTGCTCGAACGACCGCGCGCGCAATGCCCGCCATCCCAATGCCTTCCTCGACAGCTTCTTCCTCACCAACGCCAACCGCGATGCCGGCGTGTATTCGGCCGCTCCCTTCCCGCTGCGCTTCGACATCCCGATCCAGGGCTTCGAGGCGGTGAATACGGGGCGGGGCAACACCCTCAATGTCTCCGCGCCGACAGGGGGATGGGTGCCCGCCCTCGATCCCTCGCTCACTGGCGCCAACGGGCTCAATCCCGCCCCGCGTCCCGGTTCGGACATCCTGGTGCTGCGGATCTTCAGTGGCGATGGCGCGCCGGTGATCGCCGACATCCGTCCGGCCATCAGCCAGCCGGGCGCGGTCTCGGTCGCGCCGGCGGGCGTGCCCCTGATCCAGGCCGGCCAGTACTACGGCATGGCGTCCTGCGACCGCGCGGCGGTCTTCCAGGCCCGCGGGCCGGTCTCCGGCAGTGCGTTCCCGGTGACCACCGGCGGCAGCAATCTCGCCAACGGCTTCAATACCTCGCAGGGCGGCAACGGGCCGCCGATCTCGGACTTCACCGCCAACACCACCCAGGTGTTCCGTGCCGATTCCTTCGTCTACTACGTCGGCCTGCGTGGCGTGGATGGCATGCCCTCGCTGTTCCGGGCCCGCTTCAGCAATGGCGCCTGGGGGGTGAGCGAGGAACTGGTGGAGGGCGTGGACACCATGCAGGTGTTCTATGGCCTCGATGCCGATGGCAATGGCGCGGTCGAGAACTATGTCCGTGCCGACCAGGTCGCGGCAGGCCTCACGGCCTACAACGACATCGCCAACCGCTGGCGCACGGTGGCCAGTGTCGAGCTGGGCCTGGTGCTGCGCAGCCCGGAGCGGGCCGGTACGCCGGATCGCGCCGCGGTGAACGGCCCGGTGGTCGTCAATGGCATCACCATCACCACCAATCCCAACGAAGCGATCCTGCGTCGTCCCTACGAGACCACCATCGCGCTTCGCAACCGCCTGTTCGGTAACTGACATGCCCCGCCTGCAGACTCCCGCCTTCCGGTCGGTCCGCCGCCAGCGCGGCGCCGCCCTCTATGTCGCCATGATCATGCTCCTGCTGCTCACCCTCATCGGGGTCTCCTCGATGCAGGTCTCCAGCCTGCAGCAGCGCATGGCCACCAACTTCAACGATTTCGCCCTGGCCTTCCAGCGCGCCGAGGGCGAACTGCGGCGTAGCGAGTTCGAGCTGCAGCGCTCCTTCGATACCGCGGCGCTGCGCAACGAGGTGTACTGCCTCGCCGATGCCACCAACTGGGCCCAGACCATCACCCCGGGCAGCCTGCCGCCGCCCCAGGTGCGCAAGATCTATGGCGGGGCCTGCCCCGGCGCCCGTCCCATCGATCCGACCGCCGAGGGGGGCATTCCGGCCCCCGGCGAGCTCGACTACCAGCTGATTGCCGCTGCCACCGACCGCGACCCGGGCAGTGACCCCACGGCCGTGGTCGTGATCGAAACCGTCTACGTCGTACCCCCGCAAGCGAGGACGCCATGAGCACCTCCCGCCTCACCTCCGTCGCCCTTGTCGCGGCCCTGACCCTTTCGGCCGGCCTGTCCTCTCCGTTGCGGGCCCAGGCCGCCGCGCTGCCGATTTCCCAGGAACCGCTCTACGTCACCAACCGGATCAAGCCCGCCTTCATCATGGCGGTGGACGACTCCGGTTCGATGGCCTGGGAGACCCTGTTCCCGACCATCGACGGGCAGGGCACCTGGAACGGCACGGCGCGCTCTTTCTTCCATCCGACCGAACTCGGACCTGACGGTCGGCCCCGCTTCTACCGTAGCAATGAAACCGGAGGCGGCAACGGCGCTACGACGTATCTGGAACTCTTTCCCTTCAATGGGCGGAGCACCAAGCGAAATGCCATCCCGCCGATCACCTACTTCGGCTTTGCCCGCTCGCATGAGTGGAACCCGGCCTATTTCAACCCCTTCGTGACCTACGGGCCCTGGGCGCGGGCCGATCGCAGCGAGTGGCCCCAGGCCACGCCGACCGCAGTGGTGGCCAATCCGCGGGCGCTCCCCAGTGCCACCAACCCCACCTTCAACCTCACCCAGGACGTCCAGCAGGACGGGAACAACTGGCGCTTCGATGTGCGCGCGGGGATGCGGATTCCCGCCGGTACGGTGTATTCCCGCAACACCGGCGATTGCAATTTCGGTGGCACGCAAATTGGAACCACTGGATGGTGGACGGTGACGACGGAAACCACAGCAGCGGCGAACTGCACTGCCGGCTTCCGCTACTACCCGGCCACGTTCTATCTCAGTTCCCCGACCTTCCCGGGCTATACGGCCACGCCGCTGGCGGTGACCAATGCCCCCGGCGGCCCGCCGGGCGTCACGCTGTACCGCTATGAAATCCGGCCGGAGAACATGACGGCGGCGGCGTACACCGCCACGATGCAGAACTTCGCCAACTGGTTCCAGTACTACCGCGACCGCAATCTCGCCATGGTCGCGGCCATGACCCGCGCCTTCGTGGATGTCGACTTCATGCGGGTCGGCTACTTCACGATCAACAACCGCGTTGCCGTCACCATGTACGACATGGGCATCCAGGCGGAGCGCAATGCCTTCTATAACCTGATCACGGCCCTACCGGCCAGCGGTGGTACGCCCAACCGTTTCGCCATCCAGCACATGGGCGAGCAGTTCCAGCGCACCGGAGAGGGCGCGCCGGTGCAACTCGCCTGCCAGATGAATGCGGGCATGCTGTTCACCGACGGCTATTCCAACGGTGGCGGTCCTGCCGTGGGCAATCTCGATGGCGGTATGGGCCCTCCTTTTGCCGATGCTCACCCCAACAAGAAGGGCGACATCGTCGCCAACTACTATCTGAATCCCCTGCGTACCGACCTCGGGCTTGGGCAGGTGCGGGTGCCCGCAGCCTGCTCGGCTCCGAACCCGGACCCGCGGCTGGATTGCCGGACCGATCCCCACATGAATTTCTACGGGGTCACGCTGGGTGCGCTCGGCGCCATCTATGGCGTGAATGCTGCGGCGACGGCCAATCCGTATGCCAACCCGCCGGCGTGGGCGCCCCTCTGCAACAACTGTGTCGAGGCAGTGGATGAGCTCTGGCAGGCCACCCTGATCGGACGCGGCCGCTACATCAATGCCAAGAATCCGCAAGCGGTGTCCGAGGCGATGGTGGAAGTGGTGAATGCGGTGCTCGATTCCACCCAGCCCGTGGGCACGCCGCCGGTATCCGGGGCCCGGGTGGGTACGGATTCGGCCATCTACCAGCCCGGGTTCGCGGTGCGTAACAACGCCCGCGACTGGGTAGGCTCGCTGCAGGCCTTCCGGGTGAATGCCGACGGCTCGATCGGCTCGATGCTCTGGGATGCCGGCGCCACGCTGCCCCCGGCCGCTTCCCGCAACATCCTGGCCATGCGGGTTCCCGGCCCGGCGGCCACCCGCCAGGTGGTGCCCTTCCAGGCGGCGAATTTCGGTGGCACGGAGGCGGCGATCGCCTCGGCGATCGGGGTCAGCCTGCCGTCCTTCCTGTCGAACTTCACCTCCGGTTCGACCATGGCGGATGCCTTCAACTACCTGCGTGGCGACCAGTCGAAGGAGCAGTCTGCCGCCCAGCCGCTCGGGTTCCGCCAGCGCTCGGGCCGTCTTGGCGACATCATCAACTCGAACGTCGAGGTCGAGACCCGGCGTACCTTCTACCCGGCCTTCGATGCGCTGCCCGCGCCGCTCGGCGACAGCTACCGGGCCTATCTCAACACCAAGCGCAGCAGCTTCACCAATACGGTCTTCGTCGGCGCCAATGCCGGCATGCTGCACGCCTTCAATGCCGATACCGGCGCCGAGCTGTTCGCCTATGTGCCGAACGGTGCCCTGTCCAATATGGGCCTGCTGCTGGCCCGCAACTACCAGCACCGTTACTACGTCGATGGCCAGATCAACGTGACCGATGCCGTCATCGACGGCAACTGGGGCACGGTGCTGCTGGGCAGCATGGGGCGCGGCGGCCGCTCGGTGTTTGCGATCAATGTCACCAACCCGGCGGCGGTGAATGCCAGCCGGGTGATGTGGGAGCTGCCCACCGCGGACAATGACCTCGGTATCAGCCTGGGCCGCGTCGAGGTGATGTATGCCGAGGACGGCAACTGGTATGCCGTCTTCGCCAATGGCCTCAACAGCGTCAATGCCAATCCGGTGCTCTACGTCGTCAACCTCAGCACGGGCGTGGTGGTGCGGCGGATCACGGCGGAGGATGGCGGCGACTTCACCAATGGCCTCACCCGCATCGCCATCGCCGATGTCAATGGCAATGGCCGGGTGGACACGGTCTATGGCGGTGATTTCCTCGGCAACCTCTGGAAGTTCGATCTCTCCTCCACCAATCCGGCGTCCTGGGGCGTGGCCTTCGGCGGCCAGCCGCTGTTCCGGGCCCGCGACATCAATGGCGATCCGCAGCCGATCACCGGCGGCATTGCCATCGCCAGCGGTCCTTCGGGCGGCGTGATGGTGAGTTTCGGCACTGGCCGCTACCTGACCGACAGCGATGCCGTGACCGGTGCCGGCCAGCAGTTGCAGACGGTCTATGGCGTGTGGGACCGCGGCACGGTTGGCGGTCTTACCCGCGCTTCGCTGCAGCAGCAGCAGATCCTCTCCCAGTTCGGCACCGGCACCAACCTGGGCCGCGTGCTGAGCAACAACCGAGTGAACTACGCCACCCAGAACGGCTGGTTCATGGATCTGCGCGTGGGAAGCGCGGCGCCTTCGGGCGAGCGCATGATCGGTGATCCCAGGATCATCGGTGAGACTATCACCATCCCCACGTCCGAGCCCTCGGGTGACTCGCAGTGCGCGCCGGGCCTGCGGAGCTGGGGCTATCGCCTGGATCTGTTCTCGGGCGGCCCGGTGCTCAACCGCATGGAACGCCCGGGAGGCAGTCCGGTCTGCCCCACCGTGAACTGCGGTGCGCTCCTGGTACAGGCCGGCGGCGCTCCGGTGACGGGGAGCACGGTGGTGCAGCCGCAGCGTCCCTGCCGCCGTGGCATCGATCCTGAGTGCCCCGCCATCGCCGATCCGGAACTGATCGCCAGCGCCTGCGGCAGTCCGGATCCTGCCGCACCCACCTACAACCCGAACTACGACCAGTGCGTGGAGAACCAGACCACCGGCAGTACCCAGGGACTGACCTGCTCGATCAGCAATCCGATCGGTGGTCAGGACTTTGGCGGCGAGCCGCAGGTCTGCGGCCGCCAGAGCTGGCGTCAGGTCCGCTAGCTTCCATTCCCCCTCCGGGAGGAGCCGCAGGGCTCCTCCCCCGTCTTCCAGGAAACTCCGACATGCGAACCCGAAATACCCGAGGCTTTACGCTCATCGAGCTGATGATCGTCGTGGCCGTGGTCGGCGTGCTGGCTGCCATCGCTTACCCCTCGTACCAGGCGCAGGTGCGCAAAGGGCGGATGGGCCAGGCGCAGGCCGACCTGCTGGAGCTGGCCCAGTTCATGGAGCGCTGCTTCGCCGCCAACAATTCCTACCTGGGCTGCAACCTGCCTTTCACCCAGTCGCCGCGGACCGGCACCGCCTACTACGTCATCGACTTCAATCCGGCGACGACGCGTACCCGCTTCCGTCTGCGTGCCACGCCCCAGGCTGCCGGCGGGCAGAACCAGCAGCCCTGCGGCGTGCTGACGCTCAACGAAGCCGGACTCAAGACCTTCTCTGGCACGGGTGTGACGGCATCGCAGTGCTGGTGACCTGCAACCCGTCCGAGGATGCATGAGGCCCCGCTCCTGGCGGGGCCTCGCCGTTTGCGGCCGGCGAAAAAATTCAGGCCACCCGGAGGTGGCCTGAGGAAAAAACATGGCGCCCGAAGTTGGACTCGAACCAACGACCCCCTGATTAACAGTCAAGTGCTCTAACCGGCTGAGCTATTCGGGCGGGGGCGCGTATTCTCTTCCGCCGCGCCGCGGGCGTCAAGCCCGGGCTGGCGCGTGGCGTGGCCTTCTCAGCCGAGCAGGCAGTTGCGCCCGGTGGGCGGGGCGATCTCGCCGCGGACCCGGCCACCGTTGTTGATGACGAGGTATCGGCGCGGCTGGCCATCGCGCGAGCAGAACCGGAGCGTGGTGTTGCTGCCGGCGGCGCGGCCATCGGGGCGGAAGCCGAGCACGGGCCGGCCCTGGCTGCCCACCACCAGCAGGCCCTGGAAGTCGCCGGGCGGGTGCACGCGCAGCACCGGTTCGGAGGGCTCGCGGTTGCGGTTGCCGTTGTGGTCGACGAAGGTCATGAGGCCGGCCGACCAGGGCCCATCGAAGATGCAGCGTTCGAAATCGCGGGTGCGGCAGAGGATGACCGACTGCCGCTGGGTCACGGCTTCGCTGCGGGCAAGCGCCATCTCGCCCCGCAGGCGGTTTGCCACCGTTTCCGCCCGGGTCTGGTCGACCACGCCGCGGAAGGCGGGCAGGGCGAGGGCCAGCAGCAGGGCGACGAGACCGAGGCCGAGCAGCAGTTCGACGAGGCCAAGGCCCCGGAGGCGGTCGGGGATCATCTTCATTGGGCGTCTCCTTTCGCGGCGGGGGGAAGGCAAGGCTGCCTTCCCTCCGTCGCGGGCCCGTGTCGGTCTGCTTCCGAACCCGGGGTAGGAGAAGCCCGCGGCGCGGCCTTACCAGATCCGCACGCGCTCCTCGGGGGGCAGGTAGAGCTTGTCGGTGGGCTGCACGTCGAAGGCCTCGTACCACTCGTCGAGGTTGCGCAGCGGTCCGTTGATGCGGAACTGCGGCGGCGAGTGCGGTCCCACCTTCACCTGGTTGATCATCGCCTCGTCGCGGTACTTCGACTTCCAGATCTGCGCCCAGGCGAGGAAGAAGCGCTGGGCGCCGGTCAGGCCTTCGAGCACTGGGGCCTCCTTGCCATCGAGGCTGAGCTGGTAGGCGGTCCAGGCCATCGACAGGCCGCCAAGATCGCCGATGTTCTCGCCCAGTGCCAGCTGGCCGTTCACGCAGTAGCCCTCCAGTGGGCAGAACTGGTTGTACTGCGCCACCAGGGCCTTGGTGCGGGCCTCGAAGCGGGCGCGGTCCTCGTCGGTCCACCAGTTGCGCTGCACGCCGCGCCAGTCGGATTTCGAGCCCTGGTCGTCGAAGCCATGGCCCATCTCATGGCCGATCACGCCGCCGATGGCGCCGTAGTTCACCGCCGGATCGGCGTTCACGTCGAAGAACGGCGGCTGCAGGATGGCCGCCGGGAACACGATCTCGTTGAACACCGCGTTGTAGTAGGCATTCACCGTGTGCGGGGTCATGAACCACTCGTCGCGGTCCGGCCGGGTGCCGAGTCGGCGGTTCTGGTCGTTGACGTAGTACTCGCGCAGGGCCAGCACGTTCGCCATCAGGTCGCCGGGCACGATCGTGACCGCGCTGTAGTCGCGCCACTTGTCGGGGTAGCCGATCTTCGGGCGGAAGCTCTCCAGCTTCTTGAAGGCCTCGGCCTTGGTCTCCGGCCCCATCCAGTCGAGGTTCTCGATGTTCTGGCGCAGGGCCTTGCGCAGGTTCTCCACCAGCACGTCCATGGCCGCCTTGGCCTCGGGCCTGAAGTGGCGTGCCACGTAGAGCTGGCCTACGGCATCGCCCAGCCCGCCGCCGCCGCCCACCAGGGCCACGCCGCGCTTCCACAGCTCGCGCTGGGCCTGCTGGCCGGAGAGCACGGTGCCGCGGAAGGCGAAGGCGGCCTGGTCGATCTCGGTGGAGAGCAGGGGCGCGTGGTTGTCGATGGCGTGGAAGGCAAGATAGTCGCGCCAGACCTCCAGCGGCGTCTCGTTGATGATGCCGATGATCGGCGGGACGGCGCTCGGCGTGCTCACGTTCACCGTCTCCGGCGGCACGATGCCCTGGGCGCTGAAGTGGGCGCGCCAGTCGTAGCCGGGGAATTCCTTGTCGAGATCGGCGAAGGCGTAGAGGTTGTAGGTCTTGTCGCGGTCGCGCAGCTCGGCGCGGTCCCAGTGGTGCTTCGCGATCGCCGTCTCGAGCTCGAGAATGCGCTGCGCCCGGGCAGTGGCATTGGGCACGCCCGCGAAGCCGAGCATGGTGGCGATGTGCTCGAGGTACTTCTGGCGGATCAGCACGAAGCGCGGCTCGGGGTTCAGGTAGAAGTCCTTGTCCGGCAGGCCAAGCCCGCCTACGCCGATGCCGAGCTGGTAGTTGTCGGGGTCCTTGCGGTCGAGACCGACGCCGCCGCCCAGCGGCGAGCGGGTGCCGTCGCGGCCGGCGCGGCCGAAGGCCTCCACCAGCTTGGGCCTAGAGTCGATGGCGGCGATGCGATCGAGCAGGGGCATGAGCGGCTTGATGCCGGCGGCATCGCGGGCCGCGGTATCCATGTAGCTGGCGTAGAAATCGCGGATCTTCTGCTCGTTGCTGCCCGGAGCGAGGTCCTTGCGCGCCAGCAGTTCCTCGATGATCGCCTTCACCTGCAGCTCGGCCTGGTCGGAGAGCTGGTTGAAGGAGCCGAAACGGGTCTCGTAGTCCTTGAGCTGGTAGTTGTCGAACCAGGTGCCGTTGGCGTAGCGGTTGAAGTCGTCGCCGGGCCGGACGCGGGTGTCCCGGTTGCTGAGTTCGATGCCGAAGCTGCCGAGCTGGGGCTTGCCGTCGGCGGCGAGGGCGAAGGGCGAGGCGAGGGCGAGCGCGAGGCTCAGGGAGAGCAGGTGCTTCTTCATGGGGTCCCCGGGATGCGGTACGGAGGCGTTTGGGTGCCGGCCGGCGGGGCCGGCGGCATCCCCGAGCGTACCCGGGCCGGAGGCGGGGGCATGTGCCGAAGGTCCGGGGGCGATCACGCCGCCTCCACGCCGGGATCGGCGCTGGCCGCCCGGCGCCGGGACTTCAGCGCTTCTGCGTCTCCGGGCTGATCTCGGCATCGGTCACCGTGCGCGAGGCCACCTGCGCCTCGCGGTGGGCGATGTAGGCATTGGCCACGAAGATGATGCCGGCCCCGAGCGCGGTCCAGGCGGTCACCCCCTCGCCGAACAGCCACCAGGCCAGGGCGGCGGCGAAGGGCACCTGCATGAAGCTGATCGGCGTCAGCATCGAGGCATCACCGCGTTTCAGCGCCCGGGTCCAGAACATGTGGCCGGCGGTGCCGAAGAAACCGGCGGCGGCCACCCAGGCCCAGGTCCAGCCGCTGGGCCAGGCCCAGACGAATAGGGCTGGCACCAGCGACATCGGCACCCAGAGCAGGGTGGTCCAGAGCACGATGGCATCGGCCTTCTCAGTGCGCGAGAGCACCTTGATGCTGATCGCCACCACCGCGCTCAGCACCGCGGCGGCCAGGGCCACGAAGGTATTGGCATCGAAACCATCGGCACCGGGGCGCATGATCACCAGCACCCCGATGAAGCCCAGGGCCACCGCCGTCCAGCGCCGCAGCCGCACCACCTCGCCGAGGAACAGCACGGCGAGGATGGTGACGAACAGCGGCGTCGAGTAGCTGATCGTCACCGCCTTGGCGAGCGGCAGGTGGACGATGGCCCAGAAGCCGCAGAGCATCGAGAGGATGCCGATCAGGCAGCGCCCGAGGTAGAGGTGCAGCTTGTCGGTCTTGAGGATGCCGGTGCCGTGGCGCAGGAGCAGCGGCACGGCGAACACCAGGCCGAAGAAGTTGCGGAAGAAGGCGATCTCGAAGGCGTGCAGTTCGGCCGAGGCCAGCCGGATCATCACCGCCATGGCGGCGAACATCGCCGCACTGGCCACCATGAAGCCCACCGCCAGCCAGAGCTGGCGCTGCGCGGCATGGCTGGCGCTGCGGGTATTCATCCGCCCTGCGCGCGCCCGGGGTCGAAGCGCCCGCCGACGATGCGTGGCTCGGGCTCGAGCGGTACTCCGAAGCGGGCCTGCACGGAGGCAGCGATGCGCTCCGCCAGCGCCAGCAGTTCCGCGCCCGAGGCCCTGCCATGGTTCACCAGCACCAGGGCGTGCTGCGCCGCCACGCCGGCATCGCCTTCCCGGAAGCCCTTCCAGCCGGCTTGCTCGATCAGCCAGGCGGCCGAGAGCTTGCGGGTGCTGGCCGAGGGGCCGGGAAATACCGGCAGCCCGGGATGCGCCGCGGCCAGCGCGCCGGCCTGCGCGGCCTCGATGACCGGGTTCTTGAAGAAGCTGCCGGCATTGCCGAGCAGGGCCGGGTGGGGCAGCTTGCGGGTGCGCAGGCGGGCGATGGCCTCGGCCACCTGGCGGTGCTTGGGTGGGCCTTCGATGCCCATCGCGGCCAGTTCCTCGGCCACGCCGGCATAGGCGGTGTTCACTGGACGCCGTTTCGGCAGGCGCAGCCGCAGCATGGTGACGATGAGGGCATCGCCTTCGCGCTTGAACACGCTATCGCGGTAGCCGAAGCGGCAGTCTTCGCGTTCGAACTCGCGTAGGCGCAGGGTTTCGCGGTCGAAAGCCTGCACCGAATCGACGAACTCGCCCACTTCCACGCCATAAGCGCCGATGTTCTGGATCGGCGCCGCGCCCGCCGTGCCGGGGATCAGGGCGAGGTTCTCCAGGCCGCACAGGCCGCGCCCCAGCGACCAGTGCACGAGATCGTTCCAGGCCACGCCGGCATCGGCCTCCACCAGGGCCGAGTCCGGGCCGTCCTCCACGAGCGCGATGCGGGCCCGGGTGAGGCAGAGGGTGAGGCCGGGCACGTCGCTGGCCAGCAGCACATTGCTGCCCTCGCCCAGCACCAGCAGGGGGGCGAACTGCGCCCAGGGCTCGGAGAACAGGGCGGGCAGGGCCGCCGGGTTGTGCACGTCGGCCAGCCGTTCGGCCCGCGCCTCCACCCGGAAGGTATTGCGGCCGGAGAGGGAGACGCCCTCGGCGAGCCGCCAGCCCCGGTCTGCCATCAGCGCACGCCCTCGCGCCGGTGGCGCAGGGCCTGCACGCATTCCCCGACCAGGGCCGGCCCCCGGTAGACGAGGCCGGTATAGAACTGCACGAGCTGGGCCCCGGCCGTGACTTTGCCGGCGGCATCGGCGCCGGAAAGGATGCCGCCCACCCCCACCAGCGGGATCGAGGCCGGCAGCCGCGAGCGCAGCATCCGCAGCACCGTGGTGGACTTGCCGTAGAGCGGCCGCCCGGAGAGCCCGCCCTGCTCCTTCGCCAGCGGATGGCCTTCGATCGCCAGCCGGTCGACGGTGGTGTTGCCGGCGATCACACCGTCCACGCCAAGCTCGCCCAGCACCCGGGCCGAGGCATCGATGTCATCCTCGGTGAGATCGGGGGCGATCTTCACCAGGATCGGCACCCGCCGTCCGTGGCGTGGGGCGAGGCGCTCGCGGGCCTCGAACAACTCACCGAGCAGGGCGCGCAGGGCCTTTTCCTCCTGCAGCTCACGCAGCCCGGCGGTATTCGGCGAGGAGATGTTCACCGTGACGTAGTCGGCCAGCGGATACACCCGGCCGAGGCAGTGCACGTAGTCGGCTGCCGCCTGTTCGTTGGGGGTGTCCTTGTTCTTGCCGATGTTGATGCCGAGCAGGGTGTCGCCGCCTCGGCGTTTCAGGCGCGAGGCCTCGACATTCCGCACCAGCGCGTCCACGCCCTCGTTGTTGAAGCCCAGCCGGTTGATCACCGCCTCGTGCTCCGGCAGGCGGAACATTCGCGGTTTCGGGTTGCCCGGCTGCGGCCGCGGGGTGGTGGTGCCGATCTCGACGAAGCCGAAGCCGAGGGCGGCAAGCGCATCGATATGGGCGCCGTTCTTGTCGAGGCCGGCGGCCAGCCCCACCGGATTCGGGAAGCGCAGCCCGAAGCAGTCCGTGGGCAAGGCTGCCGGACGGGAGGCGAGAAGGGGATTGAGGCCGCATTTCCAGGCGGCGTCCAGAGCCTGCAGGCCGAGCTCGTGGGCGCGTTCCGCATCGAGGCGGAACAGCAGCGGGCGGGCGAGTCCGTACATCCGGCGGGCGGGTCCTTCCGGGCGAGTTCAGCCGGCCGCGCCAGCCAGGGCCACGAGGGCAGCCAGGCCACCGAAGAACAGGAGGATGGCGAGCAGGACCAGCAGGCTCACCGCGAGCATGGCCCAGCCCAGCACCAGGCCGGCCACGGCGAAGCCGTCGCCCTCCACGCCCTGGGGATCGCGGCGGATCTCGCTGCGCGCCATGTGGCCGGTGACGATGGCCACCAGCGACCCCAGCCAGGGCGCCAGGGTCCAGCCGAGGATGCCGGCCACCAGGCTGACGATGGCGAGCGTGGAGGTGCGCCGGTAGGCAGGAACATTCACGGCTGCTCACCCTGTGCCGTACGCTGCTGGCTTTCACCGCGGTGATCGGGAATGCGGTCGCCCAGGCGGGCGATGAAGGCGGCCATCTGGTAGGGCTCGGCCTGGTGCAGCACGCTGGTGCTGCCGTCCTCGAGCGTGGCGGTGGCGCGGTACAGGCGGTGCGGCTGTTCGCCGAACATCCAGGCACTGCAGGGCTCGCCGTGGGCGATGGCGCAGGGCGCGGCGCGGAACTCGAAGCGCGAGCGGCGGAAGCCGGCGCTGGGCAGCTTTTCCGGCACCGCCACGTCGGCGATCAGCACCGGAGCGCCGAGCGTCACGTCCTCGATCCGCAGGCGCCGCGGCACCGCATTGCTGCGGAACACGAACACGAAGCGGTCGATCAACTGCGGCGCGGCCTGTATGTCGGTATCGAAGCCGGCCAGTTCCCAGGTCATCACCTCGTTCTCGGCCCGGCCCGGCATGCCGTTCACCAGCGGCAGGCTGAAACGGATGCCATCGCCGGTCACGAAGCTGCTTTCCGTGTCCTGCGCGCCTGCCGGGCCGGCCATGGCCAGCCCGGCGATCATCATCCCCAAAGCCATCGCGCGATGCATCGACGTTCCCCCCGAAACGGCCAGTGGCCGTCAGTGTAGGCCGAAAAGGCTAGAGTTCGAACTTGATGCCCTGGGCCAGCGGCAGGGCGTCGGAGTAGTTGATGGTGTTGGTCTGCCGGCGCATGTAGGCGCGCCAGGCATCCGAGCCAGACTCGCGGCCGCCGCCGGTTTCCTTCTCGCCGCCGAAGGCGCCGCCGATCTCGGCCCCGGAGGTGCCGATGTTGACGTTGGCGATGCCGCAGTCCGAGCCGGCGGCCGACAGGAATTGCTCGGCCGCCTTCAGGTTCTGGGTGAAGATCGCCGAGGACAGGCCCTGCGGCACCGCGTTCTGCATCGCGATGGCCTCGTCCAGGGTCTTGAAGGGCATGGCGTAGAGGATCGGGGCAAAGGTCTCGGTCTGCACTGCCTCGGCCGAGTTGGCAATGCCGGTGATGATGGTCGGCAGCACGAAGTTGCCGGGGCGATCGAGCACCGCCCCGCCGGTGCGCACCACGCCGCCCGCGGCCTTGGCCTTCTCGATGGCGGCGAGGTAGGCCGCCACCGCGCCCTTGTCATTGAGCGGCCCCATCAGGGTGCCCTCGGCGTTCGGATCGCCGATCCGGGCCTCGACCTGCTTGTAGGCGGCGACCAGCCGGGTCACCACGTCCTCGAAGATCGACTCGTGCACGAACAGGCGGCGGGTGGTGGTGCAGCGCTGGCCGGCGGTGCCCACGGCGCCGAACACGATGGCCGGGATGGCGAGCTTCAGGTCGGCCGTCTGGTCCACGATGATGGCGTTGTTGCCGCCCAGTTCCAGCAGCGATTTGCCCATGCGCCGGGCCACGCGCTCGCCGACCAGGCGGCCGACCTTGGTGCTGCCGGTGAAACTCACCAGAGCGATGTCGTGGTCGTCGACGAAGGCCTGGGCGAGTTCGGTGCCGGCGTCGTTGAACAGGAAGAACAGGTCGGGGAAGCCGCCTTCGCGCAGGGCCTCGTTGCAGATCCGCATCGCCGCCACGGCGCAGAATGGGGTCTTGGGCGAGGGCTTCCAGATCGTGATGTTGCCGCAGACGGCGGCGATGAAGCTGTTCCAGGCCCAGACCGCGACCGGGAAGTTGAAGGCGCTGATGACGCCCACGAGGCCCAGCGGATGCCACTGCTCGTACATGCGGTGGCCTGGGCGCTCGGAGTGCATGGTAAGCCCGTAGAGCTGGCGCGACAGGCCGACGGCGAAATCGCCGATGTCGATCATCTCCTGCACTTCGCCCTCGCCCTCGGCCCGGATCTTGCCCATCTCCAGCGAGACCAGGGCACCGAGCGCCGACTTGTGCCGGCGCAGGGCCTCGGCGCAGAGGCGGATGGCCTCGCCCCGCTTCGGGGCGGGCGTCGTGCGCCAGACCGCGGCGGCGGCCTTGGCGCGTTCCTTGAGCTTCACGTAGTCGGCTTCGGAGGAGGCGTAGACCTTGCCCAGCACCTCGCCGGTGGCCGGGTTCACCGGCTCCAGCACGCCGGCATCCCGGGTGGCCGACCATTCGCCGTGGCCGAGGTAGGTGCCGGATTCGTGTTCGGAAAGGCCGAGGGCGGCGAGCACGGGATGGGTCATCGGGGGCGGCTCCGGAAAGGACGGTGGGGGTGGCGTCCCCGACACGATTCGAACGTGCGACCTTCCCCTTAGGAGGGGGACGCTCTATCCAACTGAGCTACGGGGACACCGAGACGCTGGATTGTCGCACGAAGCGGGTGGCAGGCCGAGCCGCCGGCAGGGCAGGACAGGGCGGAACCGGAGAGGCCCCGGTTCGATGCCCCGCTTGCAAACTCCAATCAACTGGTGCTAGCTGCGGGTGAACGGGGCGTTAAGCTGGCATCGCCCCGTCCTCCGGCCCCGCCGCCCAGTTCCCAAGGAGAAGCCCCATGCGCCACTCCCTGTTCGTGCTCGCCCTCGCCGCCGTGGCCGGTCCGGCCTCGGCCTCCTCGCTCACCAGCACCTTCACCCTGGCCTCGGACTACCTGTTCGATGGCGTCAGCCAGACCCAGAACGACCCGGCTTTCCAGGCCAGCCTCGACTGGTCGCATGACAGTGGTTTTTACCTCGGCACCTGGGCCTCGAACGTCGATTTCGGTAGCGGCGACCCGGCCGACGTGGAGATCGATTTCTACGGCGGTTTTGCCAAGGAGTACGAGAGCGGCTGGGGCTGGACCGCCGGCTTCGCCCACTACACCTACACCGTCGCTCCGAGCAGCTACGACTACACCGAGCTCACCGCCGGTGTGACCTTCCCCGGCGGCACCCGTCTGCAGGCCTGGGCCTCGGACGACGACGCCCTCGATGGTTCGGCCTGGCGGGTGAAGGCCAAGCACAGCATCGATCTTGGCGATGACTGGTCGCTCGATTTCGAGGCCACCCGCACGAACTACAGCAGCCCTCTCTTCACCGACTTCACCCATGGCCAGCTCGGGGTGAGCAAGACGTTCGGCAACTTCGCCGCCTACCTCGGCTATTCCGCCACCACGCTCGGTCGCGAGGATGCTGCGGCCGACGACGGCAAGGCGCTGGCCGGCGGCCGGGTGCTGTTCACCCTCTCCGCCACGGTGGACTGGCTGAACCTCTAAGACCTCAGGGCCGGGGCCGCTGCGGCGCTCCCGGTCCCTCGCCGGAGGGGTGGACCTCGGCCCCGAGGCCCTCCGGCAGGGGCGGGGGCTGGCGGGCGAGGCCGCGCTCCACGAGTTCCCAGGCGGCCTGCCCCTCCGGGTCACGGCGGAAGGCCGCATGCAGGCTGTGCACCGTGAGCAGGCGCGGGTTCATCCGCAGTTCCGGGGTGCCCTGGCGCAGCTCCGGCGTGGTGGCGAGCAGGTATTCGAAGACCCGGGCGTCGATCACCACGAGGTCCAGGCGCCTGGCCTTGAGTTTGCGCAGGTTGCCGAGGTCGTCGTTCACCGCCTCGACGCGCAGCCTCCCTTCCGCCGCCTCGCGGTCGAAGGCCTCTTCGTTGACGTAGCCGCGCACCACGCCGATCCGCTTCCCCCGCAGATCGTCGAGGCTGGCCCAGGCCACCGGGCGGTCGCTGCGTTCGGCGAAGCCCACCGGGCTGTAGCCGATCGGACGGGTGAACAGCCAGCGCTGCTCCCCGCTGCGGCTGCGGTACTCCGGGGCAAAGCCGATGATGCCGCTCTGGCGGGTGCCGGCCTGGACCAGCACCCGTGCCCAAGGCAGGAAATGCGCCCGGATCTCTGCCCCTTCCGCCCGGGCCGCCTCGCGCAGGGTCTGCAGGGCCGTGCCCTGGCCGGGCAGTCGCGGGCCGGCATAGGGCGGCCATTCCGAGGAGGCGATGTGCAACACCGGCGCGGCCGCAAAAGCGGCGGAGGCGAGCGCAAGCCACAGCAGTGCGGCGAGAGCCTTCATCGGGATTTCCCCCTGGAGCCAGAGCCTCCTCCGGTGCTGGAGAAGGCGATGTGAGGGGCAGGCTGGCACGCGGGCGAGCAAGAAAAAAGCCGGGCAGGGCCCGGCTTTCCGGTTCGGGTGGTGGAGAGGATGGGGATCGAACCCACGACCTCGTCATTGCGAACGACGCGCTCTCCCAGCTGAGCTACCCCCCCACGAGAGGCCTGCCAGTATACGGGGTCGCGGCACGGGCTGCCAAGCGCGGCCCGGCTCAGCCCAGGGCCTGGCGCAGCGGCGCTTCCAGCACCTCGCGGCGCCAGCCGTCCAGGGCGGCGGGCCACTGGCCGTCGTCCAGCAGGGTCTCGAGGTGCCGGCGGGCGCAGAGCAGGCCCTCGGGCAGGTCCAGGGTCCGGGCCTGTTCCGCCACCACGGCCTGCAGGGCCTTGAGGCGCTGGCGGTCGGTCTTCTCCTCGGCGCGGGCCAGCGGCATGTCGAGCTCTTCGCCTCCGGGGGGGGCTTCCAGCAGGGCGGCGATCTCGTCGGCCAGGCGGCGGGCGGCCCGGGCCCCTTCCAGCAGGCTGGCGAGGGTCTGACGGTCGCGGGGCGGGCGGCGGGCGAGGGTGAGGGCGAGCTCGTTGTCGAGCAGCCATTTCTTCGGCAGGTCGCGGCGGCGTGCCGTGGCCTCGCGCCAGCGCAGCAGACGGCGCAGCCGGGCCTGCCCGGCGCGGTCGAGCTGGGCGGCGGGGCGGAAGCCGAGATGCGGGTGGGGGTCGTCCGGCTCCTCGCGGGCGGCATCCAGCATGCGCGCCATGTCGGCCAGGGCCCGCTGGCGGTGGCCCCGGCGCTCGAGGCGCTCGTCCAGCGTGGCCACGGCGGCATGCAGGTGGCGCACGTCATCGGCGGCGTAGGCGAGCTGGCGTTCGCTCAAAGGGCGCTTCAGCCAGTCGGAGCGGGTTTCGGCCTTGTCCAGTTCCACCCCGAGCAGGGCCTTGACCAGGCCCTGGTAGCCAAGCCCGGGACCGAGGCCGGCGAAGGCGGCGGCGATCTGGGTGTCGTAGAGCGAGCGCGGCAGCACGCCGAGGGCATGGCGGAAGGCCACCAAATCCTCGCTGGCGCTGTGCATCAGGGCATGGCTTTCGCCGACGAGGCGGGAGAGTGCAGGCGCGAGGCCCTCGGCGAGGGGGTCGGCCAGCCAGATCCGGCCGGCGCCGTCGGCCACCTGCACCAGGGCGAGCTGCGGGTAGTAGGTGCGCTCGCGCATGAACTCGGTATCGAGGGCGAGCGGCTGGTCGAGGGCCGCGCCGGCAGGCAGCAGGGCGGCCTGTCCGGCGTGATCGACGAGGGTGAAGGGCATGCCTGTCCTTGCAGCGGAGGGGGGCTTAAGCCTACCGTCTCCGCGGCGCGCGCCGCGCCGCCCACCGCTTTCCGCATCGCGTGCCTCCGATCCTTCGCCTGCCTTCCCTGCTGCTGCTTTCCTCCGCTCTGCTGCTGGCCTGCGGGCGCGGCGAAGCGCCGCCGGTCGATGCGGCCCCGGCCGCGGAGGGTTCCGGTTCCGGGGCGGTGGAGGCCGCGGCGGTCCCGCCGCCGGAAGCGGCCCCCATCCCCCGCTCGCCCTGGCGGCCGATGGTGCTGATCGTGCCGCCCGAGGCCCGCGAGAGCCTGCTGCAGCAGGCCCGCGACGCCGAGCAGCGCGGCCAGCTCTATGGCAGCGAGCCGCCGGGGGCGCTGGATCTCTATCTCGCGCTTGCCGGGGCCGAGCCGCCGATGCCCGGGGCGGAGGAGGGGGTGCAGCGGGTGCTGTCGCGGCTCGCGGCGCAGTTCGAGGACGAGCGCCGGGCCGGCTTGCTGGAATCGGCGCGGCTGCGGGCCGATGTGCTGGATGTGCTCCGGCCCCAGGAAGCGGCTGAGCGCGAGGCCCGGCTGCAGGAGGCCCGCCGCGCCCTTGCCCTGGTGGAGGAGGGGCGCGAGCGCGAACTGGCCGGCAAGTGGCTGGCCCCGCGCGGGGGCAGTGCGGTGGCGGCCTATCGCGAGGCGCTGGCGCGGGTGCCCGGATTCGGTCCGGCCAAGGCGGCGCTGGCGGGGCTGGAGGCCAAGCTGCTGGCACGCGCCGAGGAGGCCCGGGCGAAGCAGGATTTCGCTGCCGCCGAGGAAGCCCTGCGCCGCGCCAGCCGGGTGGGTGTGGACCCCGCCGCCGTGCAGGATGCCCGTGCCGCCCTGGCCCGCGAGCGGGCGGAGCGCGCGCGCCAGGCCCTGCTGGCGGCCGGCGAGGCCATGGACCGGCTCGACCTGCCCGGTGCCGCCCAGCGCATCGCCGAGGCCCGCGAGGCCGATCCGCAGGCGCTCGGCCTCGACGAGGCGGTGAAGCGCCTGGCGATGGTGCGGCGCTACGGCCATTTCCAGCCGGGGCAGGTGTTTTCCGATGCCATGGCCGGCGGTGGCGAGGGGCCGAGGATGGTGGTCATCCCCCATGGCCGGTTCCTGATGGGCGCCGCCGAGGGTGAGCCCGGGGCCCGCGACAACGAGCGGCCGCAGCGCGAGGTGGTGTTCGAGCGCGGCTTCGCGCTCGCGGTGCACGAGGTGACGGTGGAGGAATTCGCCGCCTTCGTCGCCGCCACCGGCTACCGCACCGTGGCCGAGCGCCGGGGGCGCTCCACGGTGTACGACGAGCGCAGCGGGGCGATGGTGGAGCTACGTGGCGCCCACTGGCGGCGCGGCTACCTCGGGCGCGCGGCGGCCGGCCCGCGCGATCCGGTGCTGCACGTGGCCTTCGAGGATGCCGCGGCCTATGCCGACTGGCTGGCCGCCCGTACCGGGCAGCGCTACCGCCTGCCTTCCGAGGCCGAGTTCGAATACGCTCTGCGCGCCGGCGAGAGCGCGCCCTGGCCCTGGGGACGCAGCGTGCCGGCGCGGGCGCCGGGCAACCTCACCGGTGACGGCGATGTCTCGCCGCAGGGCCGGCGCTGGGGACGGCCGATCCGCGGCTGGTCCGACGGTCATTGGGGGCCGGCGCCGGTGGGAAGCTTCCCTGCCGAGGGCTTCGGCACCCGCGACCTCATCGGCAATGTCTCGGAGTGGGTCGAAGACTGCTGGCACGACAGCTACCGCCGAGCTCCACCCGACGGCCGCGCCTGGGTCAATCCGGGCTGCGGCGAACGGGTGGTGCGCGGTGGCTCCTGGGCCAGCACCCAGGAGCAGGCGCGCTCTGCCTTCCGCCTGCAGGTGCCGGCCACGCTCACCACCGCGCGGATCGGCTTCCGCGTGGCGCGCGACCTCTGAACGCCGGTACTGAAACGCCGGGCCTCCGGCCCCGCCGGGGCTTTCAGGCCCTGGTCTTGCGCGCCGCGCCCTTGGCAGTCTTGGTCCGTGCCTTCTTAGCCGCCGGGCCGCTGCCCAGGGTGCCGCCCTTGAGCACGCCCTGCTGGAAGCTCTTCCACAGCTCCAGGTTGCGTTCGGCGATCTGGTTCAGCAGGGCGAAGGGCGAGTTGCTGATCAGACCGCCGAGCTGCTTGCGCAGCGAATGCTGCTGCTCCAAGAAAAGCTGCAGGCTTCGCTCGATGTAGCGGCTCATGAAGCCGTGCAGGGGGTCGCCGTAGAAGCGGATCATCAGCTGCAGGGCGTTCGCCGTCAGCATCGGCTGCCCTTCCTCCTCGCGCTCGGCGATGATCTGCAGCAGCACGATGCGGGTGATGTCCTGGTCGGTGCGGGCATCGCGCACCTCGAACTCCTCGCCCTCCAGCACCAGCTGGCGCACGTCCTCCAGGGTGATGTAGCTGGAGATCCGGGTGTCGTAGAGCCGGCGGTTCGGGTACTTCTTCAGCAGTCGGGGCGAATCCATGGGCCAGCCTGGAGCAGGTGCGATGCCCTCTAGCGTCGATGTGGCGGCGCACCAGGGCAAGTGAACGTTTGTCAAGACTGGACGCGGCTGCGTGTTTTGTGCAGTGCGTCTCGGCGCCGCTCAGATCCCCGGCGGCAGGGTGCGGGGAATGCGCGCCGGATCGAAGCGTTTCGCCGCCTCGGCCGCCGCGGCCTCCGGGCTTCGCAGGTCTGGCCAGGCCGCGTCGGGCTGGCCGAGCGCACGCCAGCAGCGGCGCAGCACCGCGAGCGGCGGCTGGCCGTCCACGGCCTCGGCGCCCTCCGATTTGGAGAGCTTGCGGCCCTGCGCATCGCACCAGAGCGGCAGGTGCAGGTAGCGCGGCGTCGGGAAGCCCAGAGCCTGCTGCAGGGCGATCTGGCGTGGCGTGGAATCGAGCAGATCGGCGCCGCGCACCACGTGACTGATGCCCTGATCGGCATCGTCCACTACCACCGCGAGCTGGTAGGCCCAGTAGCCATCGGCGCGGCGCAGCACCACGTCGCCCACCTCGTGCCGCAGATCCTGTTCGATGCGGCCGTGCACCGCATCGTCGAAGCCGAGGCGGCGGTCGTCCACGCGCAGGCGGAAGCTGCGGGTGCGGCGCGCGCCTTCCGGCACCGGGACGCAGGCCCGGTGGATGCCGCCGCTCGCGGCAAGGTCGCTGCGGCTGCACAGGCAGGGGAAGGCAAGTCCGCGGGCGAGCAGGGTGTCGAGCGCTTCGCGGTAGCGTGCATGGCGCCGGCTCTGGAACAGCACCTCGCCATCGGGATGCAGGCCGAGTCGCGCCAGCGTGGCGAGCTGCGCCTGCGCCGCGCCCGGGCGTTCGCGCGGCGGGTCGAGATCTTCGATGCGCACCAGCCAGCGGCCGCCGTGGTGGCGCGCATGCAGCCAGCTGCCGAAGGCCGCCAGCACCGAGCCCCAGTGCAGCGGGCCGGTGGGCGAGGGCGCGAAGCGGCCGACGTAGGACGGAGCGGGCGAAGGTGTCACGATGGGGTGAAGTTCGCGTCGTGTTCAGTGGCGGACGCTTGAACTTTATCGATCTCTGCCACACTAAGGGCCTGTCCCGAAGGTCCCGGATGGAGTCCGCCCCATGAAGCGTGTCCTGCTGTTCATCGCCACCAACCTCGCCGTGCTGCTGGTCTTCTCGGTGGCGTGGATGGTGCTGAGCCACTTCTTCGGCCTGCGTGCCTTCACCACGGCCTACGGCATCGATTACACCGGCATGCTGGTGTTCTGCGCCCTGTTCGGCTTCGGTGGCGCCTTCGTCTCGCTGCTGATGTCGAAGTGGGTGGCCAAGCGCTCCACCGGCATGCACGTGATCGAGCAGCCGCGCAACGAGCTCGAGCAGTGGCTGGTCTCCACGGTGCGCCGCCAGGCCGAGAAGGCCGGCATCGGCATGCCCGAGGTGGGCATCTACGATGCGCCGGAGATCAATGCCTTCGCCACCGGCGCCAGCCGTAACAATGGCCTCGTGGCCGTCTCCACCGGTCTGCTGCGGGCCATGAACCGCGACGAGGCCGAGGCCGTGCTGGCCCATGAGGTGGCCCACATCGCCAATGGCGACATGGTGACCCTCACCCTGATCCAGGGCGTGGTGAACACCTTCGTGATGTTCCTCGCCCGCGTGGTCGGCAACATCATCGACCGCGTGGTGTTCAAGAACGAGGAGGGCCCGGGCATCGGCTACTTCCTCACGGTGATCGTGCTCGAGATCGTGTTCGGCCTGCTGGCCTCGATCATCGTCATGGGCTTCTCGCGCTGGCGCGAGTTCCGCGCCGATGCCGGCGGCGCCGATCTTGCCGGCCGCGAGAAGATGATCCGCGCCCTCGAGCGGCTGGCGCAGAGCTATGGCCAGAGCACCCTGCCTTCGGAAGTGCGGGCCTTCGGCATCTCCGGTGGCGTGGCGGGCGGCTTCAAGCGCCTGTTCATGAGCCACCCGCCGCTCGCGGAGCGCATCCAGGCCCTGCGCGACTACACCCCGGCCCGCCGTTCGCCGACCATCGCCTGAACGGCCCGTTCATTCGACGGCAGCGTATCGGGAGCCACGGCCCCTAGAATTTCCGTGACCCCTCTCACGGAACCCCGGCCGTGGCTTCCCACCACCCCGCCCCCCTGATCCTCGAACGCGTCGCCGGCATCACCTCGATCCGCGATGCGGACCTGCTCGACATCAGCATGGTCCGCACCCTGTTCGAACTGCTGGCGCCGCAGCGCATCGGGCTTTTCCGTCTCGAGGCCGGCCAATGCCGCGAGGCCGCGCTCTGGGCGGTGGCGCCGAACTGCGAGGTGCTGTTCGGCGAAGTGCCGGAAGCCCTGCTGCTGCGGGCCCGCATGGCCAATGGTGGGCGCCTGCGCTGGCAGGAGCAGGCCGGCGGCAGGACCGTCCATGCCGCCCTGTTCCCGGTGGCCGAACTGCGTGCCGCCAGCGCCTATCTGTATGTCGAGCACGAGGAGGGCCGGGTGCTCGACGATACCCGGCTGATCGACGCCTTCCTGCGCTTCCACACCAACTACTGCAGCCTGCTCGACTATTCGCAGCGCGACCAGCTCACCGGCCTGCTCAACCGCCGCACCTTCAATGACTGCGTGCTGCGTCTGCTGGCGCCCCGGCCGGCGGCGACAGGCGGTGAAGGGGCGGCAGAGCGGATGCCGGAGCCCGGCACCCGGCGCCCCCCGCCGGCGGGGAACTGGCTTGCCCTGCTGGACCTCGACCATTTCAAGCGGGTCAACGACCGTTTCGGCCATCTCTACGGCGACGAAGTGCTGCTGACGACCTCGCAGATCCTCAAGCGCAGCTTCCGCCAGTCGGACCTGCTGTTCCGCTTCGGCGGTGAGGAGTTCGTGGTGATCCTGCGCGACACCGACCGAGAGGGCGCACTGGCGGCCCTCGAGCACTTCCGCGCGGCCATGGCGGCCCATGTGTTCCCGCAGCTGGGGCAGATCACGGTGTCGATCGGCGTGGTCGAGCTCAAGGGCCGGGCCGATGTCGTCGATCTCGTCGACCGGGCCGACCGGGCGCTGTATTTCGCCAAGGGCAATGGCCGCAACCAGGTGGCGGTGTACGAGGATCTGGTCGGGCGCGGCCTGGTGCGCGAGGCACAGCCCCGGGCAGGCGAGGTCGAGCTGTTCTGAGCCCTGCCAGGCCAATGGAACTTCTGCCCAGCCGCTTCGCCGCCGCGCTGCCGGGCGATCCTTCGCCGGATCCGCATCCCCGCGTGGTGCGCGGCGCCCTGTGGTCGGCGGTGGCGCCCACGCCGGTGGCCGCTCCCCGCCTGCTCGCGCTCTCAGAGCCGATGGCCGGGGCCCTGGGCTTCGATGCGGCGGAGACCGCCTCGCCGGAGTTTCTCGCGTTGTTCTCCGGCAACCGGCTTCCGCCCGGCCTGCGCCCGCTGGCCACCAACTACGGCGGGCACCAGTTCGGCCACTGGGCCGGGCAGCTCGGCGATGGCCGGGCCATCCTGCTCGGCGAGCGCCGCGACCGCGAGGGCCGGCACTGGGAGCTGCAGCTCAAGGGCGCGGGGCCCACGCCCTATTCGCGGCAGGCCGATGGCCGCGCCGTGCTGCGCTCCAGCCTGCGCGAGTTCGTGGCCTCGGAGGCCATGCATGCGCTGGGCGTGCCCACCACGCGGGCGCTCTGCCTCGTCGCCAGCGGCGAGGCCGTGGTGCGCGACCTGCTCTACGACGGCCATCCGCGCCCGGAGCCGGGGGCCATCGTCTGCCGCGTGGCCCCGAGCTTCCTGCGCTTCGGCCACTGCGAGCTGCCGGCCTCGCGCGGCGAGACGGCGCTGCTGGTGGCCCTCGTCGACCACGTCATCGCCACCCACTTCCCGCAGTTCGACGGCCCGCACGCGCGCGGCGACTGGTTTTCCGAGGTGGCGCGGCGCACCGGGGTGCTGATGGCGCACTGGATGCGGGTGGGCTTCGTCCACGGGGTGATGAACACCGACAACCTGAGCCTGCTCGGGCTGACCCTCGACTACGGGCCTTTCGGCTTCCTCGACGACGTGGACCCGGCCTGGACGCCGAACACCACCGATCTTCCAGGGCGCCGCTACTGCTACGCCGCCCAGCCGGCAGTGGCGCACTGGAACCTCTCGGCCCTGGCCTCGGCGCTCTCCGCCCTGTTCCCGGACGACGCGCCCCTGAAGGCCGGCCTCGAGGCTTATGTCGAGGCCTTCCATGCCGCGCAGGCGCAGGCCTGGGCCGGCAAGCTCGGCCTCGAGACGTGGCGTGCCGAGGATGCTGCCCTGGTCTCAGCCCTGTTCGCCGCTCTGGAGGCCATCGAGGCGGACTTCACCGGCTTCTTCCGTCGTCTCGGCGATCTCGTGGGGACGCCCGGGGCGCTCGAGGCAGCGGTCGCCGACCCTCCCGCGGCCTTCGCCGCCGTGCTCTACGACCCGACGAAGGCCGGTCGCGAGGCGCCGAGGCTGGCCGACTGGCTCGCCGCCTATGCGGCGCGGCTGGCCACCGACCCGCAGCCGCCGGCCCGGCGGCAGGCGCGGATGGCCGCGGCCAACCCCTGCTACGTGCCGCGCAACTGGCTGCTGCAGCAGGCCATCGAGGCCGCCGAGCAGGGCGACCTGTCCGAGCTGCGGGCGCTGATGGCGGTGCTCGAGCAGCCCTACACCCCGCAGCCGGGGGCCGAGCGTTTCGCCGCTCGCCGGCCCGACTGGGCCCGCGACCGGCCCGGCTGTTCGGCGCTCAGCTGCAGTTCCTGAACGCCGACCCGGATGCCGGAGCGCGTCCTCACGACGCCGGCCCGGCCGGGCCCTACACTGCACAGGTGTTCTGGAATCCTGTCCCCATGCGTTTCGCTCCGCTCTCCTGGCTCCGCGCCGCCGCCGCCGGCATGCTGGTCGCCGCCAATACCCTGTTCCATGCCGCGCCCCTGCTCTCGCTCGCCGTGGCGAAGGCCGTGGTGCCGTTCCGCCGGGCCCGCGCGGCCATGTCGCGCTGGATGCCGGCGCTGGGCGAGAGCTGGATCGCGGTGAACAGCTGGGCGATGAACCGCTTCACCCCGACGCGCTGGGTGGTGACCGGCGACGCGGCCTTCGACCGCGCCCGCCGCTACCTCGTGCTCAGCAACCACCAGAGCTGGGTCGACATCCCGGTGCTGCAGAAGGTGCTGAACCGCCGCATCCCCTTCCAGCGCTTCTTCCTCAAGGATTCGCTGAAGTGGGTGCCGGTGCTCGGGCTGGCCTGGTGGGCGCTCGACTTCCCCTTCATGAAGCGGGCCAGCAAGTCGCAGATCCAGAAGCACCCCGAACTGGCGCGCCGCGACCTCGAGACCGCACGCCGGGCCTGCGCCAAGTTCCGCGAGATCCCGGTCTCGGTGATGAACTTCGTCGAGGGCACCCGGGCCAATGCGAAGAAGCTCGCCGAAAGCGGCTACCGCCACCTGCTCAAGCCCAAGTCCGGCGGCGTGGCGCAGGTGATGAACTCGATGGGCGAGCTGCTCGACGGCATCGTCGACGTGACCATCGTCTACCCGCAGGGCCGGCCCAGCATCGTCGACCTCTTCGCCGGCAAGGTGCGCGAGATCCGCGTCGACCTGCGCCTGCGGCCGGTGCCGAGGGAGCTCCTGGGCGGCGACTACGAGAACGACCGCGCCTACCGCGCGCGCTTCCAGCAGTGGCTGAACGGCCTCTGGGCAGAGAAGGACGCGAGGATCGACGCGCTGCTGGCGCAGCCGGCCTGAGGTCGTCAGGGGTCTTGGATTGCGCCTGCCTCGCGTGGCGTGCGCCCCCGTGCCGCTCAGACTCTGCGTCCAGCGCCGTATTCGCGGACGCTCGGCATCCCTGCCTCGCTCACGGGGGCGCACTCCCCGCGGGCGCGGCGCTCCGGGGGTTTCGCCGCGAGCCGCGACGCCGCGGGTGGCGTTTCGCGGCAAGCGAGCCATGGATGGCGAGCGCCCGAGTCGGGGCAGGAGTGCCCCGACCGAGGGAAGAGCGAAATGCCGCACGCGGCAGGCAGGCTCGCCCGCGACCGCCGCCCGCACAAGGCAGGCGCTCCCCGAGGAACCTTGTGCAGCAAGCAGGCCCTTGGGAGCCTCAGGCCGCGGCCTTCGCCGCCTCGGTCTCCAGCGCCGATACCACCCGCTGGCGCTCGGCCTCGAGCGCCGCCGGCAGACGCGGCCCGAACTCGGCGAGGTACTCGCCGATCGAGGCCATCTCCGCCTTCCAGCCCTCGCGGTCGCAGGCGAACAGCAGCTGGCGCGCTTCCTCGCTGAGGGTGAGGCCCTCGAGGTTGAGGTCTTCCGGGCGCGGGAACAGGCCCACCGGCGTCTCGACGGCGCCGGCCTTGCCCTCGCAGCGTTTCAGCATCCACTCCAGCACGCGCAGGTTGTCGCCGAAACCCGGCCACAGGAACCTGCCGTCGCTGCCCTTGCGGAACCAGTTGACGTGGAAGACCTTGGGCAGCTTGTCGGCCTTGGCGCCGAAGCTGAGCCAGTGGGCGAAGTAGTCGGCGAAGTTGTAGCCGCAGAAAGGCTTCATCGCCATCGAATCGCGGCGCACCACGCCCACCGCGCCGGTGGCGGCGGCGGTGGTCTCGGAAGCCATGCCGGCGCCGATGAGCACGCCGTGGGTCCAGTCGCGGGCCTCGAACACCAGCGGCACCAGCGAGGCGCGGCGGCCACCGAAGACGATGGCGCTGATCGGCACGCCCTGCGGGTCCTCGGCCTTCGGCGAGTAGGAGGGGCACTGCTTGGCCGACACCGTGAAACGGGCATTCGGATGCGCCGCCGGCCCTTTGGCGGGGTCGAAGGGCTGGCCCTTCCAGTCGAGCGAGGGCACGCGATCGTCGAGACCTTCCCACCAGGGCTGGTTGTCGGCGGTGAGGCCGACATTGGTGAAGATGGCATCGCGGTCGAGCATGGCGAGCGCGTTCGGGTTGCTCTTCGCCCCGGTGCCCGGGGCCACGCCGAAATAGCCGGCTTCCGGGTTGATGGCGTAGAGGCGGCCGTCGGCGCCGGGACGCATCCAGCAGATGTCGTCGCCCACGGTCCAGACCTTCCAGCCCTTCTCGCGGTAGCCCTCGGGCGGGATCAGCATGGCGAGGTTGGTCTTGCCGCAGGCGCTGGGGAAGGCGGCGGCGACGTAATGCGTCTCGCCCTGCGGGTTCTCGATGCCGACGATCAGCATGTGCTCGGCCAGCCAGCCCTCGCTGCGCGCCTGGTAGCTGGCGATGCGCAGGGCATGGCATTTCTTGCCGAGCAGGGCATTGCCGCCGTAGCCCGAGCCATAGCTCTTGATCGTGAGCTCCTCGGGGAAATGCATGATGAAGCGGCGCTCCGGGTCGAGCTCGCCGGTGGAGTGCAGGCCCTTGACGAAATGGCCCTCGCGCTCGATGCGGGCGAGCGCTGCCGCGCCCATGCGGGTCATGATCCGCATGTTGGCGACCACGTAGGGCGAGTCGGTGATCTCGACGCCGCAGCGGGAGAGCGGCGAATCGATCGGGCCCATGCAGTAGGGGATGACGTACATCGTCCGGCCTTTCATGCAGCCGGCGAACAGGGCGTCCATCTTCGCGTGGGCCTCGGCCGGGGCCATCCAGTGGTTGTTCGGGCCGGCGTCCTCGCGCCCGGTGGTGCAGACGAAGGTGAGGTGCTCGACGCGGGCCACGTCGCCCGGATGCGAGCGGTGCAGGTAGCAGCCGGGATGGGTGTCGGGGTTGAGGGCGAGCAGGGTGCCGTCGGCCAGCATGGCCTCCTTGAGCGCGGCGTCCTCCTCGGCCGAGCCATCGCACCAGTGGATGCGGTCGGGCTGGGTGAGGGCGGCGACGGACGCCACCCAGTCGTTCAGGGCCGCGAGGCGGCTCGGCGAGCGGCTGCTCATGTCGGGAAACTCCACGGAAGGGATGAGGGGCGTCGCGAGACGGGACTGCTATCCATGACGCCCGCCACCGGCAGACCCCCGGAACCCGACTCGATGCATACGTATTCTATCCCGTCCCGGCAGGGGGTGCCGGCCCCGCCTGGTCCGGGGACAGGACCGCTGACCGGGGCGGGGCGGGAGACGGCCCGGCCTGCCCGGCTCAGGCCGGGATCAGGGTGTCCATGACGTGGCCGACGTAGGCCTCGAACTCGTCGTGGTGCAGGCGCGGCTGGCCGAGCTGCAGGCTGAGCTGCAGGAAGCCGACGTAGGCGGCGTAGGTGAGGCGGGCGCGGTTGATGGCCTCGAGCCGCGGCAGGCCGGCCTGGCGGAAGCTGGCGGCAAGATAGTCCATGCGCCGCTGCGAGACCCGGGCCAGCACCGGCTGCACCACCGGGTGGTCGAGCGCCTTCAGAAGCTCGCTGTAGATCTTGTGCGGGCGCAGTTCGTGGGCCACCAGGCGGAACAGGTTGCGCAGGCGCTCGCGCGGCTCGGGGAAGGCCTCGAGCTTGCCGAACACCGTCTCCTGCTCCATCGCCTCCCAGGCCTCGAGGGCGGCGGCGAGCAGGGCCTCACGCGAGGGGAAATGCCAGTAGAAGCTGCCCTTGGTGACGCCGAGGCGGCGCGCCAGCGGCTCCACTGCCACCGCCGCCACGCCATCCTCGGCGATCACGTCGAGCGCGGCATGGGCCCAGTCGCTGGCGGAAAGGCGCGTCGGGCGGTCGGTCTTGGCGGCGGCGGGCATCGGAAGCGGGGGCGATTCACGGAAAGGACACAATAATGCGTCCGCGCCGCTTTCACCATACGCAGACGTATTGACAGGGCCGAAGCCCTCAACCCATACTCGCCCGTATGGTTGCATCGCCCCATCCCCTGCCCTCCCTGCATCCGCTCGTCTGGCGCGGATACGGCGGCCTGCCGCTGGCGGCCTCGGCCAGCAGTCCGGAGGCGCCGCCGGCAGTGCTGTTCGCCCACGGCTTCGGCCAGACCCGCCAGGCCTGGAGCCGCAGCATGCAGCAGCTCGCTGCGCAGGGCATCGCCTCGGCGGCCTGGGACATGCGCGGCCACGGGCAGTCGGGCCGCAACGCGCCAGGCGAGCGCTACGAGGTGCAGCAGTTCATCGAGGATGCGCTGGCGGTGCGCCGGGCCCTCCCCGCCGCCCCGGTGCTGGTGGGGGCCTCGATGGGCGGCCTGGTGGGCCTCGCGGCGCAGGCGCGCGGCGCCGGTTTCTCCGCCCTGGTGCTGGTGGACGTGACCCCGAAGTGGGAACTGGCCGGCATGCAGCGCATCCTCGCCTTCATGGGCGCCCACCCCGAGGGCTTCGAGGACTTCGAGCACGCGGCGCGCGAGATCGCTGCCTACCTGCCGCACCGCCGCAGCCGCAAGTCGCCCGCCGATCTCGCCCACCTGCTGGTGCGCGGCGAGGACGGTCGCCTGCGCTGGCACTGGGACCCGCGCCTGCTGCAGGACCTGGCCGACAGCGACAGGCACCAGGACGAGCTCGCCGACGCCGCCCGCCGCATCGAGGTGCCGGTGCTGCTGGTGAGCGGCGGCCGCAGCGACCTCGTCTCGGCCGAGACCATCGCCCACTTCCGCTCGCTGGTGCCCCACGCCGAGCACGTCTGCCTGCCCCATGCCACCCATATGGTGGCCGGCGACGACAACGACGCCTTCACCCGTAGCATCCTGTCCTTCCTCGGACACCGCCCCCACGCGGCCTCCTCCACCGGACCCCTTCGCGGAGCCCTGCCATGAGTGTCTTCCTTCCCTTCGCCGTGCTGCTGCTGGCCAGCCTGGTGGCGGCCTACCACCGCTGGTCACTGGCGGTGTTCACCGCCGTGGCCGGCGCGGCCCTGATGCTGGTCTACCTCACCGGCCTTGCCCCCACCGCCACCCTGGTGGCCGCCGGGCTGCTCGCCGTGGTGGCCCTGCCCCTGCTGCTCACACCGCTGCGGCAGAACCTGATCACCGCGCCGCTGCTGAAGTTCTACACGAAGATCCTGCCGCCGCTCTCCGACACCGAGCGCACCGCGCTGGAGGCCGGTACGGTGGGCTTCGAGGGCGAGCTGTTCTCCGGCGCACCGAAGTGGGAGCAGCTGCTCTCGCAGCCCAAGCCCACCCTCACCGCCGAGGAGCAGGCCTTCCTCGACGGGCCGGTGGAGGAGGTCTGCCGGATGGTGAACGACTGGGAGACCACCCACGTGCGCGCCGACCTGGCGCCCGAGGTCTGGGAGTTCCTGAAGAAGCACAAGTTCTTCGGCATGATCATCCCGAAGGAATACGGCGGCCTTGGCTTCTCGGCACTGGCCCACCACAAGGTGATCCAGAAGCTGGCCTCGATCTCCTCGGTGCTGAGCTCCACCGTGGGTGTGCCGAACTCGCTGGGCCCGGCCGAGCTGCTGCTGCACTACGGCACCGACGAGCAGAAGAAGCACTACCTGCCGCGCCTCGCCGACGGCCGCGAGATCCCCTGCTTTGCCCTCACCGGCCCCAGCGCCGGCTCCGACGCCACCTCGCTGCCCGACTACGGCATCGTCTGCGAGGGCGAGTGGAACGGCGCCAAGGTGCTGGGCGTGAAGCTCACCTTCGACAAGCGCTACATCACCCTCGCCCCGGTGGCCACGGTGATCGGCCTCGCTTTCCGCCTCTACGACCCCGACAGGCTGCTCTCCGAGGAGGTAGACCGCGGCATCACCCTCGCCCTGATCCCGCGCGAGACGCCGGGACTCCACATCGGCCGCCGCCACTTCCCGCTCAACTGCACCTTCATGAACGGCCCCCTGCACGGCAAGGACGTGTTCCTGCCGCTCTCGCAGCTGATCGGCGGCGAGGAGTACGTGGGCCACGGCTGGCGCATGCTGGTGGAATGCCTCTCGGTGGGCCGCGCCATCACTCTGCCCTCCACCTCCAGCGGCTGCGCCAAGATCGGGGCGGCGGCCACCGGCGCCTATGCCCGCATCCGCAAGCAGTTCGGCCTGTCGATCGGCCGCTTCGAGGGCGTGGAGGAGGCCCTGGCGCGGATCGCCGGCTACACCTATGCCACCACCGCACTCTCGCAGGCCACGGCGGCGGCGGTGGACCGCGGCGAGAAGCCGGCCGTGCCCTCGGCCATCGCCAAGTACCACGCCACCGAGATGGCACGCGAGATCGGCCGC
Source organism: Silanimonas lenta DSM 16282 (assembly GCF_000429065.1). Taxonomy (GTDB): domain Bacteria; phylum Pseudomonadota; class Gammaproteobacteria; order Xanthomonadales; family Xanthomonadaceae; genus Silanimonas; species Silanimonas lenta. The sequence continues at coordinate 116,780 of NZ_AUBD01000005.1, forward strand.
GACGCCATGGACATCCATGGCGGCAAGGGCGTGATCCTCGGTCCTTCGAACTACATCGGCCGCGCTTGGCAGGCCGCGCCCATCTCCATCACCGTGGAGGGCGCGAACATCATGACCCGCTCGCTGATGATCTTCGGGCAGGGCGCCATCCGCTGCCATCCCTGGGTGCTGAAGGAAATGCAGGCCGCCATGCACCCCGACCCGGCGGTGCGGCTGCGCGAGTTCGACGCCAACCTGTTCGGCCACATCGGCTTTGCCATCAGCAATGCGGTGCGCAGCCTGTGGATGGGCCTCAGCTTCGCCGCCTTCGGCAAGGCCCCGGGCGATGACTACACCCGCCGCTTCTACCGCAAGCTCAACCGCTACTCGGCCAACCTGGCCCTGGTGGCCGATACCTCGATGCTCACCCTGGGCGGCAAGCTGAAGTTCAAGGAAAGCCTCTCGGGCCGCCTCGGCGACGTGCTCTCGCAGCTCTACATCGCCAGCGCCATGCTGAAGCGCTACGAGGACGAGGGCCGCCCGGCCTCGGAGCGTCCGCTGCTGGCCTGGGCCTTCCACGACAGCGTGCACAAGATCGAGCTGGCGCTCTCGGGCGCCCTGCGCAACTACCCGATCCGTCCGGTGGGCTGGCTGCTCTGGCTGCTGGTGTTCCCGCTCGGCCGCCGCGCCCAGCCGCCCAGCGACCGCCTCGGCCACCGCGCCGCCGCGCTCTTGATGTCGCCCTCCGATGCCCGCGACCGGCTGGTGCAGGGCGTGTTCCTCACCCCTTGCGCCAACAACCCCGCGGGCCGGGTGAATGCCGCGCTGCCGAAGGTGATCGCGGCCGAGCCGGTGGAGCGCAAGTTCCTGAAGGCGGTGAAGGGCGGCGAGATCACCGCCCTCGACTTCGCCGGCCAGCTTGCCGAGGCGGTGCGCAAAGGCCTTCTCAGCAACGAGGAGAAGGCCCAGCTGGAAGAGCTGCGCCGCCTGACCTGGGATGCCATCAGCGTGGACGACTTCGACCACGAGGACCTGGTGGCCGCCTCGCTGTACCGCGGCCAGAAGTCCGGCGAGACGCGGCGCGCCGCCTGAGGCCCTGCCGCAGGCCGTGATTCCTCGTGACGGCGGGCTTCGGGCCCGCCGTCCCGTCTTTACGGAGGCCCCATGCTGGATGCCGCTCCCCTGCTCCGCCTGTACCGCCGCTTCGCGCGCCTGCCGCTGGGACGCTGGCTGTTCTCGCGCGCGCTGTGCTTCAAGGCGCCCTACTTCGCCAGCATCCACCCCACCATCCTCGCGCTCGAGCTCGGGCGCTGCGAGGCGCGCATCCCGCACCGCCGCAGCATGCAGAACCACCTCGGCAGCGTGCATGCCATCGCCCTTTGCAACCTTGCCGAGCTCTGCGCCGGGGTGATGGTGGACGCCTCGATCCCGCCGGGCATGCGCTGGATCCCCAAGGGCATGACGGTGCAGTACCTGAAGAAGGCCATGGGGCCGCAGACCGGCATCGCCCAGCCCGCGCAGCCCATCGTCGCCGCCGGGGCAGGCTACGAGCTGCCGGTGCGGGTGGAGGTGCACGACGCCGGCGGCGAGCCCACCTTCCGCGCCGAAGTGCTGATGTGGGTGTCGCCGAAACCGGCCCGCCCCCGGGGCGGGTGAGCCCGCGCCCGGCGGATCAGCGCGGAAGCGCCCCGCCCGGCGCTTCGGGCAGCCGGTCGGTCTCGCGCAGCAGGCGCCAGACGCTGGCCGTCATCACCAGGGCCACCAACAGGCCGGCGCCGAACACCACCGAGGAGCCGAAGGCCGAGAGCGCCTTGTAGGTCCAGGAGAAGGTGATCTCGCCGCCGCGGAAGAAGGCGGTGTCGATGGCCGCGCCGGCCTTGTAGCGCCACTGCCGGTCGACCCGGGTGTAGATGGTCTCACGCCCCGGCTTCATCAGCGAGAACTCGTTGGAGCGGGTGAGCACCAGCACGGCGCTGACCAGCAGGGGCAGCGGCGAGGCGGCGAGCACGGCGAAGCCCAGCACGGCGGCGGCCATCGGCACCAGCAGCACCGGGGCGAGGCCGAAGCGCGAGAGCAGCCAGCGGGTGGCGAAGAGCTGCACCAGCAGGGTGAGCACGTTGACCGCGATGTCGAGGCCGGCGAAGAAGGCGGTGCGTTCCTCGGCGGTGGCGAAACGCTCGCGCACGATCAGCACCTGCTCGTTGTAGAGGAACTGGCCGATGCCGACCCCGAGGAAGACCAGGACGGCCAGCCAGCGCAGCAGGGGTTCTTTCGCGATCAGGGTGAGCCCGGCCAGCAGGCCGCCGCCCATGGCGCTCTCGTTGTCGCGGCCGATCCGCTCGTCGCGCTGCACCGCCCAGCGCCGCAGGCGCCAGATGCAGGCCACGCCGAGGGCGAGGAAGCCGGCCGAAACCAGCATCAGGTTGGCGATGCCGAGCTGCTCGGCGAGCAGCCGGGTGAGCACCGGGCCGGTGAAGGCCCCCACGGTGCCGGCAGCGCCGATGTAGCCGTAGTAGCGCCGCGACTCGGCATGGGTGAACACATCGGCCATGAAGCTCCAGAACACGGCCACCGAGAACACGTTGAACACCGTGACCCAGAGGAAGAAGGCCATGCCGCGCCCCGCCACCTGGGTATGGAACAGGGCATGGAAGCCCAGCAGGCAGAGAATGGAGAGGCCGAACACCACCGGCAGGAACACCCGGCGCGGGAAGCGGCTCACCAGCGCCCCGTAGACCGGCTGGGCGAGCAGGATCAGCAGGAAGGTGCAGGTGGAGAGCACCTGCAGGGTGAGCTCCCGCAGCGGGATGCCGTGGGCGGCGAAAAAGGCCACCATCGCCGGCGGGAACACCGCCTCGACCTCGCTGGAAGCGCCCATCGCGTCGCGCACCGGGCGCAGCACGTAATAGCCGCTCAGCAGGCTGAAGAAGAACAGGAAGGACCAGAACAGCGGCGGCGATTCCGCGACCGACTCGCGGAACCGCCGCCATCGTCCTGCCGTGTGCTCCATACCCGCCATCCGGGGCTCCCCGCTGCCGATGGCGAACGGTAACCGCAAGCGCGGGCGCAAACCATCCTCGAGCAAATGCTCTAGACCAGCATCCCAGCATCGGGCACCGCTTCACTTCGGCCCGCTCGTGTACGACTTCATCATCGTGGGCGCCGGCTCCGCCGGCTGCGTTCTCGCCAACCGGCTCAGCGCCGACCCCGCCGTCCGGGTCCTCCTGCTCGAAGCCGGCCCGCGCGACTGGCACCCCTTCGTGCACATGCCGGCCGGCCTTGCCAAGCTGGTAGGCCGCAAGGGCGTGAACTGGGACTACAGCACCGCCCCGGAGCCGCAGCTCGACGGCCGCATGCTCTGGTGGCCGCGCGGCAAGGTGCTGGGCGGCAGCAGTTCGATCAACGCCATGTGCTATGTCCGCGGCCACCACCGCGACTATGACGAATGGGCGGCGCTGGGGGCGGAAGGCTGGAACTGGGCCTCGGTGCTGCCGTATTTCCGCAAATCGGAAGGCAACGAGCGCGGCGCCGATGCCTTCCACGGCGGCGACGGCCCGCTCGGGGTGAGCGACCACCGCTACCGCAACCCGCTCTCGGCGGCATTCCTCGAGGCGGCGTCGCAGGCCGGCTTCCCGCTCAACCCCGACTTCAACGGGCCGGTGCAGGAAGGCTTCGGCTACTACCAGACCACCACCCGGGACGGCGCGCGCTGCTCGGCCGCCACCGCCTACCTCGAGCCGGTGCGGAAACGGCCGAACCTGAAGGTCATCACCGGTGCCATGGCGCGCAGGGTGCTGTTCGAGAAGGATCGCGCGAGCGGCGTGCTCTACACCACGGCATCCGGCGCCTTCGCCGAGGGCGCGGCGTGCGAGGTGATCCTCTGCGGCGGCGCCATCAACAGCCCGCAGCTGCTGATGCTCTCCGGCATCGGCCCGGCCCCGCAGCTGCGCCAGCACGGCATCGAGGTGCGGGTAGACCTGCCCGGCGTGGGCGGAAACCTGCAGGACCACCTCGACATCTGCACCCTCCGGCGCTCGACCCAGCCCATCACCTACGACGGCTCCGATACCCTGCTGAACGAGCTGCGCATCGCCCTCGAGTACTACCTGCGCCGGCAGGGCCCGGGCACCAGCAACATCGCCGAGGCCGGCGGCTTCCTGCGCTCGGCGCTGGCCGAGGACGAGCGCCCGGACATCCAGTTCCACTTCGTGCCGGCCCAGCTCGACGACCACGGCCGCAACAAGCTGCCGGGCCACGGCTTCACCGTGCATGCCTGCTTCCTGCGGCCGAAGAGCCGCGGCCGGCTCTACCTCGCCGGCCCGGATGCCGACACCAAGCCGCGCATCGAGGCCAACTACCTCGGCGACGAGGCCGGCTTCGACCTCGCGGTGATGCGCGAGTGCGTGCGTCTCTCGCGCGAGCTGATCGCCCAGCCGGCCTTCGCCCCCTACCGCGGCGAGGAGCTGTTCCCCGGCGAGCGGGTGCAGGACACGGCGGCCCTCGATGCCTTCATCCGCCGCAAGGCGGAATCGATCTACCACCCGGTGGGCACCTGCGCCATCGGCCGCGAGGACGACCCGCAGGCCGTCGTCGACCCGGCGCTGCGCGTGCGCGGGGTGCAGGGCCTGCGGGTGGTGGATGCCTCGGTGATGCCGAAGCTGATCGGCGGCAACACCAATGCGCCGACGATGATGATCGCCGAGCGCGCCGCCGACCTCATCCTGGGCGGCTGAACGCCCGTTAGTCGCGCCGCCCGGGACAGAGGGCCGCCGGCAGCGGCGCGTGCAGGATGGCGCAGACGATGCGCAGCAGCTCGCCTTCCGCCACCGTGAGCCGGCCATCGTGCAGGGCCGCAGCCACCAGGGCCTCGACCAGCATCAGCTTGCCCTTGGGCAGCAGGGCATCGAGCCGCGGCCAGGCCTCGTCGAGCAGGGCAAGCCCGCCTACCGGCGGCTGGTAGCGCGCCGCCGACTGCGGCAGCACCGCCTGCAGGCCGGCGAGGAAGGCACGCTGCGCCTCGGCCGGCGCGGCATGGCCGGCCTGCGCCATCACCGACAGCAGCAACGCGACCTCGGCCTCCACCTGGGAAAGCTTGAGCCGCGGCCGGCGCCAGGCCTCTCCTGGCGTGGCCGATTCCGCCAGCTCGTTGCGCAGCAGCTGGGCCAGGCCGTAGTGCAGGAAATCCACGCCGCCATCGGCATGCGAGAGGGCGAAACACAGATCGGCGATGGCCTCCAGCTCGGCCCGGGGCCGCTGCTTCACCGTGGACAGGGCGATCATCGCCAGCGGCAGGCGCAGGGCGGCATGCAGGCCGGCGAGACGCTCGGCGTAGTCGCGGGCCTGCCCCACCACGGCCTCGCTGCTGCGGGCCTTGAGCTCGAAACACTGCCGCTCGCGCACCGCCGGGCGCGCCGAGATCAGCAGGCCGTAGAGCAGCAGCACGGCTTCCTCACGGTCGCGGGCGGCGCGGTCGAGCACCTCCGGGATGGCCGCAGCCACGGCCCGGGCGCGCTCGACATCCCCCTCGCGCCACTGCCCCACGCCGGCGGCAAGGGCCGGCGCGGCCACCGGCAGCGCGGCCTCCTCCGGCGGCAGGGGCGGCGGCCCGGCAAGGCCGAGCGCATGGTCCTCCTCGAGACCGGAGGGCGGCGGCAGCCCGCGCCGCGCCAGCACCTCCTCCCACTGCGCCGGCCGGAAGCCCGGGCGAAGGGCACGGATGCGGTCGAGCAGCGGCGGGTGGGTGGCCATCCAGCGGGAGAACCCGATGCCGTCCTCGAACAGCATATGGCTCACTTCCTCGGCCTCGGGCTGCTCCAGCCGGCCGCCCTGCGGGCAGCCACCGATCTTGCAGAAGGCCCCGACGAGGGCGTCCGGATCGCGGGTGTACTGCACGGCGGAGGCATCGGCGAGGTACTCGCGCTGGCGGCTGATGCCGGCCTTGATCAGGCGGGCGAACAGCAGGCCCACGGCGCCGATCAGGATCAGGGCCAGGGCGAGCAGCAGGAGCGGCAGGGCCTTGCGGTCGCTGCCATGTGAGGCCTTCAGCAGTTCGCGGCCGGCGATGCCCACCACCAGGATGCCGAACAGCCAGCCGACGAGGCGCAGGTTGAGGCGGATGTCGCCATTCACGATGTGGCCGAACTCGTGTGCCACCACCGCCTGCAGCTCGCTGCGGTTGAGCCGGTCGAGCGCCCCGCGGGTCACGGCCACCGCGGCATCGGCCGGGGTGAAGCCGGCGGCGAAGGCATTGATGCCGGCCTCGCGCTCCAGCACGAAGACCCGCGGCATCGGCATGCCGGCGGCAATGGCCATTTCCTCCACCACGTTGCGCAGACGGCGCAGGTTGGCATCCTGGGTGTCCGCCGGCACCAGGGTGCCGCCCAGGGCCTGCGCCACCGCAGCCCCGCCCTGGCGCAGACCGAGGCTGCGGTAGAGGCTGGCCCCGGCGATCAGCAGCAGGGTGAGCACCGTGGTGGCCACCAGCACCGGGGCGGTGGCCCCGGGCTGGCCGAAGACCCCGACGAACAGCAGCCAGGCCACCGCGTCTACCGCCAGCACCACCCCGAGCACGGCGGCGGCGAACAGCCATACCAGGCGGCGCGAACGGCGGCGCACCGCCTCCTGGCGTTCGAACAGGTTCATGCCGGCTCAGAACTGGACGCGCGGCGCATCGCGCTTGTGGGCCTCGTCGGCCCCAATCTCCAACAGGGCCGCCGGAGCGAAGCGGAACTGCGCGGCCACCAGGCTGCCGGGGAACATCTCGCGGCGGTTGTTGTAGGCCATCACCGCATCGTTGTAGGCCTGGCGCGCGAAGGCGATGCGGTTCTCGGTGCTGGTGAGTTCCTCGGTGAGCTGCTGCATGTTGGCGCTGGCCTTGAGTTCGGGATAGGCCTCGACCGTGACCAGCAGGCGCGAGAGCGCCCCGCCGAGCGCCCCTTCGGCCCCGGCGAGCTGGGCCATGGCGGCGGCATCACCCGGCGCGGCCTTGGCGGCCCCGAGGCCGGCCAGCGCGGCGCTGCGGGCACGCACCACGGCTTCCAGGGTCTCGCGCTCGTGCTTCAGGTAGGCCTTGGCGGTCTCGACGAGATTGGGGATCAGGTCATAGCGCCGGGTGAGCTGCACGTCGATCTGGGCGAAGGCATTGCGGTAGGCGTTGCGCGCCGCCACCAGCCCGTTGTAGGCACCGATCCCCCACAGCACGAGGGCACCCAGGGCGCCGAACACGACCAGCAGGAACAGGAACATCCAGGGCTCTCCTCGAGATAGGGATGGGGATTGCGCCGCAACGGTAGAATCGGCGCATTTCCAGCATACGTCGCCCATGCGCTGCCGCAAGCTGTTCACTCTCCTGCTCGTCCTCGCGGCCTGCGGAGCCGCACTGCCCACCACCGCCCAGGCACCGGCCACGCCCGCGCCGCCGATGGCGGAGCGCCAGCCGGTGCAGGCCTCGGTGGTGGAGGCTGCGGCGAAGGAGGTGGATGCACTGGCCGAAGGCATCCTCGCCCGCGGCGTGCCCGGGCTTGCCGTGGCGGTGGTACACGGGCCGCGCACCGTGCTGGCCAAGGGCTATGGCCGCACCGGCGGGCGCCAGGGCGAGCGCATCGACGCCGACACGGCCTTCCGCATCGCCTCGCTCTCCAAGGGCATGGCCGGCACCCTGGCCGGGCTGCTGGTGGAGCGCGGCGAACTGCGCTGGGACATGCCGCTAAACCAGCAGCTGCCCACCTTCCAGCTCGCCGATGCCGCCGGCTCGGCCCAGCTCACGGTGCGCGACGTGCTCGCCCACCGCCTCGGCCTGCGTTACCACACCTATGACCGCGACCTCGAGGGCGATACCCCCTACCCGATCCTGGCGGCGCGGCTCTCCGAGGCTCCGCTGCTGTGCTCGCCGGGCGAATGCTTCGGCTACCAGAACGTGGCCTTCAGCCTGATCGGCGACGTGGTGTTCGCCGTCACCGGCGATTTCTTCACCCGCCAGGTAGAGAACCGCCTGTTCGCCCCGCTCGGGATGACGAACGCCACCTACGGCCGCGAGGGCCTCGAGGGCAGCCCGCGCTGGGCGCGCCCGCACGTGCGCACGAACAACGGCTGGGTGGCGGTGCGTCCGCGCGAGAACTACTACCGCGTTCCTCCGGCCGCTGGCGTCAATGCCTCGATCAACGACATGGCGATCTGGGCCCAGGCCCAGCTCGGGCACCGCCCGGACGTGCTCTCGCCCGCCCTGCTCGAGGACCTGCACACGCCGCTGGTGCGCACCCCCGACCAGCTCACCGGCTCCCCCTGGCGCCGCGCGCGGCTGCGCGACGCGCACTACGCCACCGGCTGGCGGGTGTTCGATTACCAGGGTGAGAAGCTCGTCTACCACGCCGGCGCGGTGCAGGGCTACCGCGGCATGATCGGCCTGCTGCCACGCCGCGACGTGGCCATCGTGGTGCTGTGGAACAGCGAATCGGCCCTGCCCTCGGGCCTGATGCCCACGTTCCTCGACCGCGTGCTCGGCCTGCCCGGCGAGCCCTGGGTCGATCTGCGGAACGGGCGCTGAGAAAAGCTAACGCCCCTTACGGGGCGTTAAGGCCTTTGCGGAATCCCCCGGCCCGCCTGGGCAACGGGCCGGGGGCGATTACGGCAATCGGGAGCCGCTTACATGCTCGGCACGGGCGCGGCGGGAGCCGGAGCCTGGACCACCGGAGCCTTGGCCTTGGGGGCCGACTTCTTCTTGGCGGCCTTCTTCGGCGCCGCCTTCTTGGCGGCCTTCTTCGGGGCGGCCTTCTTCACCGCCTTCTTGGCGGCCTTCTTCGGGGCCGCCTTCTTCGCCACCTTCTTGGCAGCCTTCTTCGGGGCCGCCTTCTTGGCGACCTTCTTCACCGCCTTCTTGGCCGCAGCCTTCTTGGCAGGTTTCTTGGCGGCTTTCTTCGCAGCTTTCTTGACAGCCATGGTGCACTCCTCGTCAGTGGTTTGGCGTTTCGCTTTTCGACTTACCCAGTCGCAAAGGCAGGGCCGCGACGCGAGCGTCGTGGCGAACCCGCGCCGCCGGCAGGGCCGCCGGCACGGATGGGGTGGCGCGAAGCGGAGGCCGCGCGCAGGAAGGCCCGCTCCATGCCGGCGGCATGGACACGGGGCATTCCAGGAAAGGGGGACCCGGGATCGCGAGGGAGGGAGTCCGTCCGCACGCCCGGAGCGCTGGCCATCGGGGCGTGTGCGTGGTGTTCGCGATGCAGGTGGAGGTCCGTTCGTGTCACTCGTCAGGTGCTGACTTGCGTTGCGGCGGAAACTAGCCACGCATTTTTTTTGTGTCAACAACTTTGCGCGATTTTTTTTCGCCCGCCTTCGGCGCGTCTCACAGCACTTCGTCGAAGGCCGGCGCACAAAGACCGCCGCATGCCACCGCGCGTGCGGCTGCAATGCCGTAAATGCAGCAATGGCGCGGCTTCCAGCGACGGCATCGACAGGTGCGGAAGCATGCATGCCTCCACTCCGGCGCCATCCGGGCCGATGCCGGCAGGCAATGCCGGCACGCTCCGCCCCCTGGCCTGGGCATGCGCAGATGCATTTTGCTGCAACGCACAAATCGAAACTGCGCGAACTTTTCCGCCGGAAAAACGAAGGCCGCGCCCGAGGGCGCGGCCTTGGCCGTGTGCAGTGCCACCTCACCCGGCAGGGCAGGCGGGCAGCAGGCGGTCAGTCGTCGATGCTGGCGGCGTAGTCGGCAGCCGTGAGCAGCGCCTCCAGCTGCGAGGGATCGCTGGCCTCGAGCACGAACATCCAGCCCTCGCCATAGGGATCGGCATTGATGGTCTCGGGCTTGTCGGCCAGCGCGGCGTTCACCGCCACCACCTTGCCGGAGAGTGGGGCATAGACGTCGGAGGCGGCCTTGACCGACTCGACCACGGCGCAGGCGGCCCCCTGCGAAAGCTCGTCGCCCTCTGCCGGCAGCTCGACGTAGACGAGGTCGCCCAGCGCCCCCTGCGCATGGTCGCTGATGCCGACGGTGAAGCGGTTGCCGCCCTCCGGGCGCACCCACTCGTGGGACTTCATGAACTTCAGGTCGGCAGGAACGTTGCTCATCGGGCTCTCCGGGCGGGTTCGGTGCGGCGGGGCCTCCGCCGCGGGCAAGGGGAAGAAAGGAACGCGGGTGGAAGGATCGGTCCGGGCCTCAGCCCAGCACGCCGGGCTGGGCCTGGCCCTCGCGGACGAAAGGATATTTCACGACACGCACCGGGAGGCGCCTGCCGCGGATATCGACCTCGACGGCGCCCAGCTCGCCGCCCGGCACCCGGGCCAGCGCGATCGAGCGCCCGAGGGTGGGCGAGAAGGTGCCGGAGAGGATCTCGCCGGTGCCGCTGGCGGTGTGCACCGGCTGGCCATGGCGCAGCACGCCCTTCTCGTCCATCACAAGACCGATGGTCTGGCGCGGCACGCCGGCCGCCTTCTGCGCCTCCAGCGCCGCGCGGCCGATGAAGTCGCGGCCCTCGTCGAAAGCCACCGTCCAGGCGAGGCCAGCTTCCAGCGGACTCACCGTCTCATCCATGTCCTGGCCGTAGAGCGCCATGCCAGCTTCGAGGCGCAGGGTGTCGCGGGCGCCGAGCCCGGCCGGGCCGACGCCGGCCTGCTCCAGCGCCTCCCACAGGGCGACGGCATCGCCCTCGGGCACGATCACCTCGAAGCCGTCCTCGCCGGTGTAGCCGGTGCGGGCGACGAACAGCGGACCGGAGAGGGTGGCGCCCGCCACCTGCGCGCCCGGCACCTCGGCGGCGGCGAAGCGCCCGAGGGCCAGCACCGTGGCGGCGGCCTCGGCCGAGAGCAGGGAGGCGAACTTGGCGCGGGCGTTCGGGCCCTGCACCGCGATCATCGAGAGCTCCGGGCGCTCCTGCACGGCCACACCGAAGGGTGCGGCCTGCGATTCGATCCAGGGCAGGTCCTTGTCGCGGGTAGCGGCATTCACCACCACGCGGAACCAGTCCTCGGCCATGAAATAGACGATCAGGTCGTCGATGACGCCGCCTTCGGGGGTGAGCATGCAGGCATACAGGGCCTTGCCGGGCAGCTTCAGCTTGTCCACCGAATTGGCGATGAGCCGGCGCAGGAAGGGCCGCGCCTCTGCGCCACGCAGGTCGACCACGGTCATGTGCGAGACATCGAACATGCCGGCATCGCGGCGCACCCGATGGTGCTCGTCGATCTGCGAGCCGTAGTTGAGCGGCATGTCCCAGCCGCCGAAGTCGACCATGCGCGCCCCGCGGGCGCGGTGGGTGGCATTGAGGATGGTGGACTTCGGCATCGCGCGCCCTGCGGTGGTTTCGGATGGAACCAAGTATCGCAGATGCCGCGGCGCCCGCGCCGGCCCTAGCGTCCGCCGCGGAACAGCAGCAGCACCGGCACGAGGCCCACGAGCACCAGCAGCAGGGCCGGCAGGGCGGCCTGCGCCCAGAGTCCTTCAGCAGTGGCGTTGTACACCCCCACCGCCAGCGTGTCCCAGCCGAAGGGCCGCAGCATGAGGGTGGCGGGCAGTTCCTTCATCGCCTCGACGAAGACCAGCAGCAGGGCGGTGAGCAGACCCGGGCGCAGCACCGGCAGGCCCACCCGCCACCAGCGCGAGAGCCGGCCATGGCCGAGGGTGGCAGCGCCCTGCATCAGGCTGGGGCGCAGGGTGGCGAGTGCCGCATTGGTGGCCGAGAGCCCGACACGCTGGAAGCGCATCACCAGCGCGGCGACCAGGGCGAACAGGCCGGTGGAGAGGCCGAGCCCGGACGCGGCAGGCCCCAGCAGCCGCTCGATGGCGAGCAGGCACCAGAACACCGCCACCGCCATCACCGCCCCCGGCACGGCATAGCCGAGGCCGGCGGCGAAATGCCCCACGGCGATCCAGCGGTCCTGCGGATGCCGCCGGCGCAGGGCCGAGAGCAGCAGGCCGAGCGCCACGGCCACCAGCGCGGCGAGCCCGGCGATGGCAAGCGTGCCGCGCATCGCCGCCCAGGGTAGGGCATCGAGGACGCCCGGCGGCATCCAGGCAAGCAGCTGCCCGATCGGCCAGAGCACGCCGAGCAGCAGCACGAGGCCGCAGGCCAGGGCGGCCAGCGCGCCCGCCGCCGGCCCCAGCGCTTGCCGGCGTGGCGCGCGCAGCTCCGGGCCAGCGATGCCCTCGCGCCCCCGCAGCCAGTGCCCGAGGGCGAGCACCACCATCACGCCGAGCAGCACCAGCAGGGCGAGCTGGGCGGCCAGCGCCAGCGACTTCAGCGCCGTCCAGCTCTGGATCACCAGGGGGGTGAGCGTGGTGAGGCCAAGCAGGCGTACCGCCCCGAAATCGGCCAGGGTCTCGAGCAGGACGAGGCCGAGGCCGCCAAGCCAGGCCGCGCGGGTGGCCGGCAGCACCACGCGCAGGAAGGCGCGGGCGGGGCTGGCGCCGAGCAGACGGGCGGCATCGAAGGCCGCGCTGCCCTGGCGCAGCAGCATGGCCCGCATCATCAGATACACATAAGGAAAGAAGGCGAGGCCGAGCACCAGCACCGCGCCGCCGAGGCTGCGGATCTCCGGAAACCACGCCGCCGGCAGGCCGAGCCCGCGCCAGGCGGTGGCCAGCGCTCCGGAGTAGGCGAAGCCGGCGACATAGACATAGGCCAGCACATAGGCCGGAAAGGCGAGCGGCAGGGCCAGCGCCCACTCGAAGACGCGGCGGCCGGGAAACTCGTGGCGCACCACCAGCCAGGCGAGGCCGATGCCGAGGACGAGGGTGCTGGCGCCCACGCCCACCAGCAGCAGCAGGGTCTGGACGAGGGCCCGCGGCAGCAGCACCTCGCGCAGATGCGCCCACAGGCCTTCCGGCACCTCGCCCGGAACCGCGGCAAGGAACAGCAGCGGGGCGCACAACACGAACGCGGCGCCGAGGACGGCGCCGCGCGCGAGCCAGGAGGGGGCAGGCGAAGGACTCAGCGCCACCCCGCCCGGTCCATCAGCATCACCGCTTCGGCCTGGCGGCGGCCGGCCACCGCGATGTCCCCCGGGTCGGCCTTGAACTCGCCCCAGCCGCGGACGATGGGATCGACCTCGAGGCCGGGCTTCACCGGGTACTCGAAGTTCAGGCCGGCGAGCAGGGTCTGCGCCGTGTCGCCGGACATCCACTCGAGGAAGCGCTTCGCGGTGTCCTTACGCTGGCTGGCCGCCAGCACCCCGGCGCCGGAAATGTTGACGTGCACCCCGGCATCGGCCTGGTTCGGCCAGAAAGGCGCCACCGGGAAATCGGGGTTCTCCTTCTCCAGGCGACCAAGGTAGTAGGTGTTGGCAATACCCACCTCGCACTGCCCGGCGGCGATGGCCTGGAGCAGCAGGGTGTCGTCGGCGAAGGGCGCGGTGGCGAGGTTGGCCACCCAGCCGCGCAGCACCTCGAGGGTGCGGTCCGGGCCGAGGCGCTCGACCATCATCGCCACCAGGCTCTGGTTGTAGACCTTGGAGGCCGAGCGCAGGCAGAGCTTGCCCTTCCACTGCGGCTCGGCCAGGGCCTCGTAGGTGGAGAGCGTGGCAGGATCGACGCGGCCTTCCGCATACATGATGGTGCGGGCACGCTCGGAGAGCCCGAACCAGCGGCCCTCGGCATCGCGCAGGTTGGCCGGCACATTGGCCTCCAGCACCGGCGAGACGATCGGGGCGAACAGGCCGCGCTCGGCGGCCTGCCAGAGGTTGCCGGCATCGACGGTGATGAGGACATCGGCCGGAGTGCCGGCGCCTTCCGCCACCAGGCGTTCGATCAGGGCGTCGGCGCTGTCGGTGCGGGTCTCGACGGCGATGCCGGTCTCGGCGGTGAAGGCGGCCAGCACCGGATCGAGCAGGTTGGGCTTGCGCTCGGTGTAGATGACGAGACGCTCGGGCGCGGCGGCGGCCGGCGCCCCGGCATCGGATTCGGACGCGCGCTCGCCGCTGCAGGCGGCAAGGCCGAGCAGGGCGAACAGGGCGGCGGCGAGCGGAAGACGGCGCGGAAGGGAAAGGACGGCAGTCATGGCTTTCAGGAACGAGGGGATTGGCCGCCAATGATAAGCGTTCTCAACAAGAATGCCAGCCCGCCCGCTCATGCCGGCTCCACCTGCAGCACCGTCGAGACCACGCCGACGATGCGCACCCGCGTTCCTTCGGGAAGATCGGGGCCCTCCACCTGCCAGAAGGCATCGCCGATGCGGATGCGGCCCCGGCCATTCTCGATCGCCCGTTCCAGTACGTGCACCTGGCCCACGAGCTGGGCGGCACGGCGGTTGAGCAACGGCTGGGTGGTGGCGATGCCGGTACGGCGCAGGCGGCGCCAGTACACGTAGACGATGGCGAAACTGAGCAGCACGAACAGCACGGCCTGCCAGAACACCGGCAGGTCGGGCACGAACACCACCAGCAGCAGCATCGCCCCGGCGGCCAGCCCGAGCCAGATCAGGGCGGCTCCGGGCACCAGGGTCTCCAGCGCGATCAGGCCCAGCGCCAGGCAGGCCCAGAAGATCACCACCGGACGGAAGTCGAACAGGTCGCCCACGGCCGCCCCCGGCGCTCAGCGCTGGCCCGGCACGGCGGGCGGCGTGCGGGCGCCGGCAGCGCGGGACTGCGGGCTGGAAAGCCCCTCCCGCGCCAGCTCGGCGATGCCGGCGATCGAGGAGATGAGGCCGCTGGTCTCCATCGGCATCATCACGAACTTGCTGTTCTGCGAGTGGGCAAGGTCGCGGAAGGCTTCCACGTACTTCTGGGCCACGAAGTAGTTGATGGCCTGCACATCGCCCTTGGCGATCGCCTCGGACACCATGCGGGTGGCGTTGGCCTCGGCCTCGGCGAGGCGCTCGCGGGCCTCGGCCTCGAGGAAGGCGGCCTCCTTCTTGCCCTGGGCCGCCAGCACCGCCGCCTGCTTCTCGCCCTCGGCGCGCAGGATCTCGGCCGCCCGCAGGCCCTCGGCCTCGAGGATGTTGGCGCGCTTCTCGCGCTCGGCCTTCATCTGCCGGGCCATGGAGTCGATCAGGTTCTGCGGCGGCTGGATGTCCTTGAGCTCGATGCGGTTGACCTTGATGCCCCAGGCATTGGTGGCGGTATCGATGACGCCGAGCAGCTTGGCATTGATCTCGTCGCGCTTGGACAGCGATTCATCGAGGTCCATCGAGCCGATGGCGGTGCGGATGTTGGTCATCACCAGCGCGATCACCGCCTGCTCGAGGTCGGAGACCTCGTAGGCGGCCTTGGCGGCGTCCAGCACCTGGAAGAACACCACGCCGTCCACCTTCACCACGGCGTTGTCCTTGGTGATGACGTCCTGGCTGGGGATGTCGAGCACCTGCTCCATCATGTTGATCTTGCGCCCCACCCCCTGGACGATCGGGAACAGGAAGTGCAGGCCCGGCTCCATGGTGTGGGTGTACTTGCCGAAACGTTCCACCGTCCATTCGTAGCCCTGGGGCACGACGCGCACCATCTTGAACAGGAAGACGATGCCGCCAAGGACGATGATGGCGATCAGGATGCTCACGGGGCGGCTCCTTTCGGACTGCGGGGGACCGCCGCGAGTATAGGCATGCTGAACCGCAGCCGGCAGGGCGCTGCGACGCTATGCCTCCCAGGCGCATCCTCTGGGACGTGAACCGACCTTCCGCCTTCGCCATCGACGTGCCCGCCGCCCTGCTCGACCGGGCGCGGCGCGGCGAGCATGCCGCCTGCGAACAGCTCTACCGCTGGTTCGAGCGCCCGGTGTACTCGCTGGCCCTGCGCATGCTCGGCGATCCGGACGCCGCCATGGACGTGCTGCAGGACACCCTGATGAAGGTGTTCCAGAAGCTGCATGGCTTCCGCGGCGAAGCGCCGTTCTGGGGCTGGCTGCGGCAGGTGGCGGTGAACGAGTGCCTGATGCGGCTGCGCAGCCGCGGCCGCGAGGAACCCTTCGAGGCCGAGGCCTTCGAGCCCGACCTGCTGGCGCACGAGGGCCTGCTGCCGCCCATGGCCGCCGACGCCGCGCGGCTGGCCGAGGCCCTGGCGCAGCTGCCGGAGCGCACCCGCGCGGTGCTCTGGCTGCACCACGTCGAGGGCTACACCCACGAGGAAATCGCGGCCCTGCTCGGCGGCACGCCGAGCTTCTCCAAATCCCAGCTGGCGCGCGGCACCCGCCGGCTCCGCGCCCTGCTCGACCTCAAGGAGGCCACCCATGCCTGACCTCGGCCACCCCCTGCCCCCGCGCGATGCCGTGCCGATCGGCGAGGCCCTGCGCGCCCTGCCGCTCGTCAGTCCGCCGCGCAGCGCCTGGCCGGCGCTGGCAAAGGGCCTGCCGCCGCCGGCCGCCCGCTGGCAACGCTACCTGCCGCATTCACTGGCCACCGCGGCGGCGCTCGCCCTCGCCCTGCTGCTGCCGGTGCCCGGCACGCCGCCCGGCACTGCCGCTGGCGGCAGCAAGGCGGCCCTCGCCGCCGATACCGGGCTGCCACGGCTGATGGCCGAATCGGCCCGCCTGGAGCGCCTGATCGCCGCCGCCGGGGAAGACCCGCTGCAGCCGGCAGAGACCCTGCTGCTCGGCCTCGCCCTGGAGGACGCGATCGCCGAGATCGATGCCGAACTGGCCGAGAGCCCGTCCGGGCCGGCCGTGGACGCGCTCTGGCGCCAGCGCGTCGAACTGCTCGCCGAATACGCCGAGCTCGAACTTGCCCGCCGCCGTAGCGCCGAGGCTGGCGGCCCCTTCGACACCGCCCTCGTGAGCCTCTACTGACCCCCCCCCAAGACCTCTGGAGTCCCTGCCATGAATCCCCTGCCCCTGCGATCCCTGCTCGTCTCCGCCCTGGCCCTGGCCCTGGCACTGCCCGCCGCCGCCCAGGGCCCTGCCCCGCCCCCGCCCGCCAGCGCCAGCTCGGTGGAAGCCAAACGCGCCGAACTCGCCCGCCTGCAACGCGAGATGGCGGTGCTGGCCCGGCAGCAGGCCGAACTGGCCCGCGAGCTCGGGCTCTCGCCGCGTGAACTGCGCCGGGCCGGCCGCGAGGCCCGCATCGGCCTCGGCGTGGTGCTCGGCGAGGCCCGCGACGGCGGCGTGCTGGTGGCCGCCGTGAGCCCCGGCAGCCCGGCGGAAAAGGCCGGCCTGCGTTCAGGCGACCTCATCCGCAGCGCCCAGGGCCGGAACGTGGCGAATGGCCGCGAGCTGGTGGAAGCCCTGCGCGGCGTGCAGAAGGGCCAGGCGGTGAACATCGGCTACCTGCGCGAAGGCCGTTCGGCCAGCGCCGTGGTGGTGGCCGACGAGATCGGCCGGATGGCCGGCATCCACCGCCTCGGCGGGCCGGGCGAACGCTTGCGCCGCATCGAGATCCTCACCGAGACGCAGGGGCCGGGCGGCCGGGCCGGCCGCCCCGGCCGCCTCGCGGTGCTGACCTGCCTCGAGGGCGAGCGCGACTGCGACCGCGACGCGATCCGCCAGGCCTTCCGCTTCCGCGGCCTCAATCTCGCCAGCCTCGACGGCGACCTTGGCCGCTACTTCGGCACCGAGCGCGGCGTGCTGCTGATCAAGGCCAGCGACGCCCTGCCCGGCCTGAAGTCGGGCGACGTGATCACCGCGGTGGAAGGCCGGGCGGTCGATTCCCCCCGCGACGTGATGCGCGCGCTGGGCGGCAAGGCCGCCGGCGAGACCCTGGCGCTCGAAGTGCTGCGCGACAAGCGCCAGCAGGCCGTGCGCATCACCGTGCCCGAAGGCCGGCCGCTCGACTTCCTGCCCCCGCCGCCTCCGGCCCCGCCCGCACCGCCGGCCCCGCCCGCACCGCCGGCCCCGCCTGCCGGGGCCGGCCTCACGGTCTGAAGGAGAGTCAGCGCTGGGCGGTGGCCTCGGCCGCCGCCAGCGGCCGCACATGCCGCGCGAAGACGCCGTCGATGGCCCCTGCCTCGACGGCGTCGCCGTTCTCGCGCTTCGCCGCCAGTTCGAACAGGGCCTCGATCACCGGCATGCCGTCCACCGGCGTGTCCAGCACCAAGCCACCCGAGGCCAGGGCTGCCTGCCAGCGCGCCCGCACCTCGGCCCAGAACGGCGCCGTGGCCTGCCAGTAGCGGTAGGCCGGGCCGAAATCGGTGGCCGTGGTGCGCCGGTAGTCGTTGAAGCCGAACTCGCGGGTGAGAGTGCCGACGGTGCGCTCGCCCTCGCGCCGCACCTTGGTGTTGTCCTGCTCGTGGGTCCAGCCGAAGGGCGTGATGGTATGGCGGTTCTCCGCGTTGAGGGCGTTGTAGTCGGAGCGCACCGTGTATTCGCGGCGCGGCAGGGGCCGCCAGCTGCGGTCGGAGGTCCAGGTGGGATTGCCATACTTGTGGTTCCAGGCCCCCGTGCCGCAGTAGCGCGGCGCATCCGAGACCTCGTAGACGCACTGCGTCCACTTCCCCGCCGTCTCCTCCGGCGCCAGCGGGCGCAGGCGCCAGGTCTGCTCGGCCACGAATTCGAAGCGCTCCGGCGCCTCGTACACCCAGTCCTGCCGCCAGTGCTTGGTCACATGGCCCTTGGGCGAGACCAGCAGGTGCTGCAGCACGATCTTGGTTGGCGAGTCCTCGACCAGGATCACCACTTCGCGCGCGCCGCTGTCCTTCGCCTGCCGCGCCTCATAGCCCGGCGACAGCGGCACGGTCTCCTGGAAATGGAAACGCACCGCGTACTCGCCCTGCATGGCGAGGATGGCGGCACGGTCCTCGGGCGGCGGCAGGGCGGCCATGACCTGGCCAGTGCCGAGGGCGGCGGAGAGGAGGATCGGAAGAAGGCGGACGGAAGTGGATCGCATGGGGTACTCCATGGGCGGATGAGGCCGGGCGCAAGGCCGGCCGAGGGACGTGGCCGCCTGCTCAGAACGCGGCGGTGAGGGTGATCCGGGCATGGCGCCCGGGGCGGGTGTAGCGGTCGAGCACCGTGGAGCTGGCGGGGACGCCGGCGGTGTCGCTGGGGTCCCAGACCTTGCGGTCGGCGAGGTTGAATACCGCCGCTTCCAGCCGCCAGCGCGGCCCGAGCTCGAGATCGGCCAGCAGGTCGAACAGGGCGTGGCCGGGGGCGACGAACGGAACTGCCTCGCCCGGCGCCAGCGTGAGGTCGCGGCGTCGGGCCACGCCGGTGGCCGCCAGTTCCACCCCGGCGGTATCGCCACGCCAGCCGAGCCCCAGGCTGCCGCGCAGCGGGTCGATCGAGGCCAGCCAGGCATCGTCGGTGCGGTCGATGCCGCGGCTGCGGCTGCCGGCGAAACGCAGGTAGCCGCCTTCCCAGCCGATGCCATCGAGGGCGAGGCGGGCACTGGCCTCGGCGCCCCAGGTCTCGACCCGGGAGCGGTTCACCGACTGGAACTGCAGGAGGCCGGTGAGCGGATCGATGCCCACGGCGGCCCGCGATTCGATGAAGTCGCGGTAGCGGCTGGCATGCAGGCCGAGCGTCCATTGCAGGGCCCCGGTATCGCCACGCAGGCCAAGATCGAGGCCGCGGCTGGTCTCCGGCTTCAGATCGGGGTTCGGCAGGGCCACATAGCCCGAGGCCACGTTGGTGAAACCGAGGTTGGCATCGTCGTAGGGCGGTGCGCGAAAGCCGCTGGCGGCATTGGCGAACAGCGAGAGCGTCTCGCCCAGGCGCCAGGTGAGCCCGAGCTTGGGGCTGGTGCGGCTGGCGCGCAGGCCGGTGGGGATGAAGCCCGGATTGTCCCCGGCGAAGATCGGGTCGAGCGAGGGCGAGAGGCGGTAGCAGTCATGGCGCAGGGCCGGCACCAGCCGCAGGCGGCCATCGAGCAGGTCGAGGTCGAGCTGGGCGAAGAGGCCGGTCTCGCGGGTGCGGCTCAGGGGAAAGTCCCGCACCGGGAAGACATCGGGGAAGATCACGTTGCTCGACGTGCCCGTGGTGAGATTGGTGGCGCGGCCGTCGCGCTTCTGGCGGATGTCGGTCTCGGTGTGCTGCAGGCCATAGCGCAGGGCGTGGCCGCCGAGGCGGGTCTCGGCCGTGAGCTCGAGGCCCTGCTCGCGCTGGAAGAAATCGAACTGGCGCTCGCGGCGCACCGGGTTCACCGCGGCGCCCGCGAGCACGGTGGCCCGGCGCTCGTCGGTGCGCTGCACGGTCTCGCTGTCCTGGCGGTGCAGGCTCCAGCGCACTACCTCGGCAAGGCCGCTGCCGAGTTCGTGCCGGCCATCGAAGGACAGCCGGGCCCGGGTCTTGCGATCGTCGGCGGCCAGACCCTGCACGCGGATGCGCTGGCCGAATACCAGGCTCTCGCCGCGGGCGCTCAGCACCTCCGTTCTGGCCCGGGTCTCGGAGGCATCGAGGGTGAGCCGGAGGCGATGCCCGTCTGCGGGCTCGAATACGCCTTTCGCCAGCAGGGCATGCTGGCGCTGATCGGACGGATTGGCGGCGGTGCGGCGGGCATCCTCGCTATCGTCTTTTCCGGCGCTGCGCGTCTCGTTCCCATCGCGAGCCTGGGCATGCACCATCCAGGAAACGCCACCGGGCGCCCCGGCCAGACTGAGACCGAGGCGCCGGCTGGTGTCCACCCCGGACACGCCGGCCCGGACACGGGCGCGGAAGGCCTCGCCCTGCAGCAGGTCCTCGGGGTCGAGGGTGACGAAGCGCACCGTGCCGCCCAGGGCATCGGAGCCGTAGAGCGCGCTGGCCGGGCCGCGCAGCACCTCTACCTGCTTGAGGATGGACACATCCACCGCGTCGCGGTCGGCATCGGCGAAGCTGCCAATGCTGAAAGCATCGGCCACGTCTACACCGTCCACCTGCACCTGCACGCGGTTGCCGCCGAGGCCGCGGATGCGCAGGTCGCCGAGCCCGAAGCGGCCGGCGCTGCCGCCCACCGTCACCGAGGGCTCGTAGCGGAACAGCTCGCGCAGATCCTGCGCCTGGATCCGTTCGATCTCGGCGCGCGGCACCACGGTGACGCTGGCCGGTGCCGCATCGAGCCGCTCCTCGCCACGGGTGGCGACGACGATCACCGCATCCAACACGGTGGCCTCGCCCGAGGACGCGGCCGGGCCATCGCCCGCCTCCGAAGGAGGAGCCGCAGCGGAAACCGAAGAAACGGGGAGGGAAAACGCGGCGGCGGCGAGCGCGAGGCCCACCGCCGCCGGTAGGCAGCGAAGACGCATGGACAACTCCGGAACGAAGGAAAAAGCGAGTCCGGCGGAGCTGGCATGCGGCGTGATGCCGCGGCGGGCAACCGGGCCGTTGGAGAATGGCGTAGGGGGATTACTTCACGAGGATCAGCTTGTCGTTCCGCGTGTGGCGCAGGCGGTAGACCTTGTCACCGTGGACGATCTCGATCTCGCGGGCGCCACGCAGCAACTGGCGGCTGTCGACCACCGGCGCCGTGGAGGCGAAGGTGGGCAGGGGGCCGGACAGCAGACGGGCGGGGCTGGGGGGCAACGGAGGGACCTGAACGACGGGCATCGCACTTCTCCTGTGGGCTGGGGGAATGGCCACGACGCAAATGCTACTGATTCGCATTTGCTAGTCAACCCCCCTCTGCCCGCCCCGGCATGGCCAGGCCTCGGTTCAGGCCAGGGCCGCGTCGATCCGTGCCAGCAGCGCCTCGTCGAGCTTCGGCAGCAGTTCGAGCGCCCCGAGGTTGGCCTCCAGCTGCTCGATGCGGGTCGCGCCCAGCAACACGCAGGAGACGGCCGGGTTGCGCAGGCACCAGGCGATGGCCAGCGCCGCCGGGTCCATGCCGGCCTCACGGGCCACGGCCACGTAGCGGTCGATGCGGGCGAGCAGCGCCCGGCCTTCCTCGCCCTGCACCCGCTCCTGCAGCCATTCGTAGCCCGGCGTGCGCAGGCGCGACCCCTCCGGTACGCCGCCCGAATACTTGCCGGTGAGCAGGCCGGAGGCCAGCGGCGACCAGACGGTGGTGCCGAGACCCTGGCTTTCGTAGAGCGGGGCGTACTCGCGCTCCACCCGATCGCGATGCAGCAGGTTGTACTGCGGCTGCTCCATGCTCGGTCCCACCAGATGGTGTTCGCGGGCGATGCGCGCGGCCTCCGCGATGGCCTCGACCGGCCATTCCGAGGTGCCCCAGTAGAGGACCTTGCCGGCCTGCACCAGCTGATGCATGGCCCAGACCGTCTCGGCCACCGGCACCTCCGGGTCGGGGCGGTGGCAGAAATAAAGATCGAGGTAGTCCACCCGCAGGCGCTTCAGCGCCCCGTCGCAGGCATCGCGCACGTGCTTGCGCGAGAGCCCGCGCTGCATCGGCCGCGGTTCCTTGGCCGAGCCGAAGAACACCTTGCTGGTCACCGCGTAGGCATCGCGCGGGAAGCGCATGTCAGCGAGCACGTCGCCCATGATCCGCTCGGCTTCGCCCTTGGCATAGACCTCGGCGTTGTCGAACAGGTTGATCCCGGCATCGAAGGCCCGCGTCAGCAGGGCTCGCGCCTCGCCGCGTCCCAGGGTGTTGCCGAAGGTGACCCAGGCGCCGAAGCCGAGGACGGAGACGGGAAGGCCAGTGCGGCCGAGAGGGCGGTAGAGCATTGCGGAGCGCCTGCGCGTCGGGGAAGGGGAGCGCGAGCATAGCCATGGCGCCGTGAGCGCGCCGGCAGGCATGGCGCCATGCAGGGCGGCCCGCCCTTCCTCCCGCCGCGGGGCTGCGCTAGGATGCGCCGCCCTTCGGGGAGTAGCCCTGCCAGCCTGCTGGCACCGCGCGTCAACATGCTTGGCCTGCACCGGCCATGGCGCGCGACCCGACCGCACCGGCCCTGCCGGACGTTCGGCGGGCAAGACCGGAGACCCCGCTGGCGCTCCCGACCGGGCCGCCGGCGTGGTCTTCGCCGTCTGCCCTGCCGCCCGGTCGCTGAAAGGAACCCCGATGGACGCCCTCCTCGTTTCCACCGCCGCCGTGGCCATCGCCGAGATCGGCGACAAGACCATGCTGCTGGCGCTCTTCCTCGCCGCCCGCTACCGCCAGCCCTGGGCCATCGTGCTCGGCATCGCCGTAGCCACCGTGGCCAACCATGCCGTGGCCGGTTGGGCCGGCGCCTGGCTCGCCTCGCTGGTCTCGCCAGGAGTACTGAAGTGGGCGGTGGTGGCCTGCTTCGCCGCCGTCGCCCTGTGGACCCTGGTGCCGGACAAGCTGGACGAGGACGAGGCGCCGAAGCCCTCGCGCTTCGGTGCGTTCCTGGCCACGACGCTTGCCTTCTTCGTGGTCGAGATCGGCGACAAGACGCAGATCGCCACCGTGGTGCTGGCGGCCAAGTACGAGCCGCTCTGGCAGGTGGTGGCCGGCACCAGTCTCGGCATGCTGCTGGCCAACGGCCCGGTGGTACTGCTCGGCCACCGCTACGCCGACCGCCTGCCGCTGAAGGCCGCGCGCTATGCCGCCGCCGCCCTGTTCGCGGCCCTGGCGCTGTGGGTGGCGCTGCGGGGCCTGGGCGGCTGAATGCTCCGGGCCATTGCCGGCCCGGCCCCTGTCCCCTACCCTGCCGCGGTTCCCTCATCCGGTCAGCGCGATGTCCCAGATCCTGTTCGGCCTGTTCGGCCTTTCCGTCCTCATCGGCATTGCCTGGCTGTTCTCCAGCAACCGGCGTGGGGTGGACTGGACCCTGGTGGCCACCGGCCTCGCCCTGCAGATCGCCATCGCCCTCTTCGTGCTGGCCACGCCCTGGGGCGAGCGGGTGTTCGGCTGGATTTCCGCCGGCTTCGTCGCCCTGCTCGGCTACACCGCGGCCGGCGCCAGCCTGATCTTCGGCGACCTTGGCACGCCGCAGAAGTTCGGCTTCATCTTCGCCCTCCAGGTACTGCCCACCATCATCTTCTTCGCCGCCTTCATGAGCGTGCTCTATCACCTCGGGGTGATGCAGGCCATCGTGAAGGGCATGGCCTGGGTGATCATGAAGGTGATGCGCGTCTCCGGCGCCGAGACCCTCTCGGTCTGCGCCAATGCCTTCATCGGCCAGACCGAGGCGCCGCTGGTGGTGAAGCCCTACGTGGCCGGCATGACCCGCTCCGAACTGCTCTGCCTGATGGTGGGCGGCATGGCCACCATCGCCGGCGGCGTGATGGCCGCCTATGTGCAAATGCTGGGCGGCCCGGACCCGGAATCGCAGCGTCTGTTCGCCAAGCACCTGCTCACCGCCTCGATCATGGCCGCCCCGGCGGCCCTGCTGGTGGCCAAGGTGCTCTACCCGGAGACCGAGCAGCCGCAGACCGCCGGTACCGCCACCGTGCCGGTGGAGAAAACCGCCACCAACGTGATCGATGCCGCCGCCGCCGGCGCCTCGGATGGCCTGAAGCTGGCCCTGAACGTGGGCGCCATGCTGCTTGCCTTCACCGCGCTCATCGCCCTGCTGAACGGCATCATCGGCGGGCTTGCCGACTGGAGCGGGCTCACGGCTCGGATGAATCCCGGCATCGATCCGCGCTGCATCGGCGATGCGGCCTTCGCCGCCGACCCGGCCAACGCCTGTACGGTGAGCCGCTTGAGCCTGTCGATGCTGCTCGGCTGGGTGATGGCGCCGCTCGCCTGGGTGATTGGCGTGCCCTGGAGCGAGGCCAGTACGGTGGGCAGCCTGATCGGCACCAAGGTGGTACTGAACGAGTTCATCGCCTACAGCGCGCTCGCCGACATCGTCAACGGCAAGGTCGACGGTGTGAGCCTCTCGCCAAGCTCGGTGCTGATCGCCACCTACGCGCTCTGCGGCTTTGCCAACTTCAGCTCGATCGCCATCCAACTCGGCGGCATCGGCAGCATCGCCCCGGAACGCCGCGCCGACCTGGCCCGCTTCGGCCTACGCGCGGTGCTGGGCGGCTCGCTCGCCACCATGATGACGGCGACCATCGCCGGCGTGATCAGCCGCGTCTGAGCCCGGAGCTTTCGGCATGGGCCGGGTCCTCGTGGTCGGCAGCTACAACCAGGATCTCGTCTGGGAGGTGCCGGAACTGCCGGCCCCGGGCGAGACCCGCGCCGGCACCGCCTTCCGCAGCGGGCCGGGCGGCAAGGGTTTCAACCAGGCCGTGGCCGCCGCCCGGCTGGGCGCCCGCACCACCTTCATCGCTGCCGTGGGCGAGGATGCCCTGGCCGAGAGCGCCACAGCGCTCGCCCAGACGGAAGGCATCGAGGCCCGCTGGCAGCGCGTGTCCGGACAGGCCACCGGCACCGCCGGCTTGTTCGTGGATGGCGCGGGCCGCAACAGCATCGTGGTGGCCCTGGGAGCGAACGCCCACCTCAGCATCGCCCATGTCGAGGCCCAGGCCGATGCCTTCACCGGCGCCACCGTGTTGCTCGCACCGCTGGAATCCCCGCTGCCGGCGATCTGCGCCGCCATGCGCCTCGGCCGCGCGGCGGGCGCGCACACCGTGCTCAACCCGGCCCCCGTGCCCGCCGACCTCGCGGCAGACGCGCTTGCAGACGTCGAGTTGCTGACGCCGAACGAGACCGAGTTCTGCCTGCTGCTGCGCCAACTCGCCGATACCGCCGTCGATCCCGCCAGCCTGCATGGCCTGCCCGACGAGGCCCTGGCCGCGCTCTGCGCCCGGCTGCCGGTGCCGGGGGTGCTGGTGACGCTCGGCGAAGCCGGGGCCTTCCATGCCCCCGGCGCCCTGGGTCATGGCCCCGCCACGCGGGCGCCGGCCGCCGCGGTGAGGGCCATCGATACCACCGGGGCCGGAGATGCCTTCAATGGCGCGCTGGCCGCCGCCTGGGCGGAAACGCCGTCCGCCCCGGTGGCCACGCTGCTGCCCTTCGCCATCGCCGCGGCCGGCCTGTCCACGGAACGGGCCGGCGCGGCCTCGGCCATGCCGCGGCGCGCGGACCTGCGCCACCGATTCGGGCTGTGAAGGCGGCAGGTGTCGCAGCCTTGGGCTAGCATGGCCCGGCATCGATCGGAGAGTCGGAGGGAAGCGTGTTCGTCCTGATCGGATATGTGGTGGTCATCGCCTGCGTCTTCGGCGGGTTCATCCTTGCCGGCGGCAACATCATGGTCATCGTCAAGGCGGTGGCGGTCGAGGCGATGATCATCGGCGGCGGCGCGGCCGGCGCCTTCGTCGCCGCCAACTCGATGAAGACCATCAAGGGCAGCATCGGCGGCGCGCTCGGCCTGCTCAAGGGGCCGAAGTTCGGCAGGGCCGACTACGTGGAGCTGCTGAAGCTGCTCTACGAGCTCTTGATGAAGATCCGCAAGGAAGGCCTGATGGCCATCGAATCGCACGTCGAGAACCCGGAATCGAGCGCGATCTTCCAGAAGTACCCGAAGGTGATGGCCGACCACCACCTGCTCGACTTCATCACCGACTGCCTGCGGCTGATGATCGGCGGCAACATGAACCCGCACGAGCTGGAGGCCGTGCTGGAGGCCGAGCTCGAAACCCACCACAAGGAGGCCCACGCACCGGCGCATTCGGTGCAGGTGGTGGCCGACGGCCTGCCGGCCTTCGGCATCGTGGCGGCGGTGCTCGGCATCGTGAAGGTGATGGAATACGTGGGCAACTCGCCGCCGGAGGTCATCGGCCAGAAGGTGGCCTCGGCCCTGGTCGGCACCTTCCTCGGCATCCTGCTCGGCTATGGCTTCGTCGGCCCGGTGGCCGCGGCCATGGCGGCGCGCAGCGAGGAGGACGGCAAGCCCTTCGAGCTGGTGAAGACCGCCCTCATCGCCTCGGTGCGCGGCTATCCGCCGCCGGTGGCCATCGAGTTCGCGCGAAAGCAGCTGTTCTCCGACGTCCGCCCGAGCTTCGCGGACCTCGAAGCCGAGCTGAAAGGCGCGAAGTAAGCGCCGGCCCGGGAGAGCGCCGCCATGGCGGGGAAGGAAGAACAACCCATCATCGTCGTCAAGAAGAAGATCACCGCGGGCGGCCACCATGGCGGCGCCTGGAAGGTGGCCTATGCCGACTTCGTGACCGCGATGATGGCCTTCTTCATGGTGATGTGGCTCACCGCCACCATGCCGCAAGAACAGCTGGGGGGCATCGCCAACTACTTCAAGAACCCTTCGGTGATCGAAGGCCGCTCGGCGGCCATGGCCCCGGGCGCCATGGGGCCCGGCGGCGCCGGCGATGCTCCGGTGCGGATCTTCGACGCCACCAAACCCCCTGAGCCCGCCAAGGGCGAGACCGAGGGCCGCGAGGATGGCCGGCCCGCGCCGATGAGCGACGAGGAGATCGAGGCCCAGGCCCGCGAGATCGAGAAGCGCCGGCTCGAGGAGCTGATGCAGGAGCTGAAGGAGGCGATCGAGAACAGCGCCTCCCTGCGCGCCTTCAAGGAGCAGCTGCTGCTCGACATCACGCCCGAGGGCCTGCGCATCCAGATCGTCGACCGGCAGAACCGGCCGATGTTCGATTCCGGCAGCTTCCGCCTGCAGAGCTACACCATCGCCATCCTCAACGAGCTGGCGCCCTACCTCGGCAGCGTGCCGAACCGGCTCAGCATCACCGGCCATACCGACATCACCCCCTTCGCCGGCGGCGATACCGGCTACACCAACTGGGAACTCTCGGCCGACCGCGCCAATGCCGCGCGCCGCGCCCTGATCAGCGGCGGACTCTCGCCGGACAAGATCGCGCGGGTGGTGGGCACCGCCTCGACGGTGCTGTTCGACCAGGAAAACCCCACCAACCCGATCAACCGCCGCATCAGCATCATCGTGATGAACAAGGCCGCCGAGGATGCGGCGCTGGGCCGCGCCGAAGAAGGCGAGGCCGACGCGGTGCCGGAAGGCGCGCCGGGCACCGGCGATGGCGCCGCCCAGCCGCCGCCCGGCCTGCCCGCCCCCGCCGGCTGACCCCCCATGCGCATCGGTCCCCATGCCATCGCCCCCGCGGTGGTGCTGGCCCCCATGGCCGGCGTCACCGACAAGCCCTTCCGCATGCTCTGCAAGCGGCTGGGGGCCGGGCTCTGCGTCTCGGAGATGACCACCAGCGACCCGCGCTTCTGGCAGACGCCAAAATCGCTGCGGCGCATGGACCACGCCGGCGAGCCCGAGCCGGTCTCGGTGCAGATCGCCGGCACCGACCCGGCCCAGCTCGCCGAGGCGGCGCGCTACAACGCCGCCCATGGCGCCGAGATCATCGACATCAACATGGGCTGCCCGGCGAAGAAGGTCTGCAATGTCGCCGCCGGCTCCGCCCTGCTGCGCGACGAGGCGCTGGTGGCGCGCATCCTCGAGGCGGTGGTGGCGGCGGTGGATGTACCGGTGACGCTGAAGATCCGCACCGGCTGGTGCCGCGAAAGCCGCAATGCGCTCGCCATCGCCCGCATCGCCGAGGCGAGCGGCATCGCCGCCCTCACCATCCACGGCCGCACCCGCAACGATTTCTACGAGGGCGAGGCGGAATACGAGACCATCGCCGCGGTGAAGGCCGCCATCGGCATCCCGGTGATCGCCAACGGCGACATCGATTCGCCGGACAAGGCCAAAGCCGTGCTCGAGGCCACCGGGGCCGATGCGGTGATGGTGGGCCGCGCGGCCCAGGGCCGGCCCTGGCTCTTCCGCGAGATCGCCCACTTCCTCGCCACCGGCGAGTATCTTGCGCCGCCCTCGATCGCCGAGGTGCGCGAGATCCTGCTCGGCCATCTCGCGCACCTGCATGCCTTCTACGGCGAAGCCCAGGGCGTGCGCATCGCCCGCAAGCACCTCGGCTGGTACGCCAGGGGCCGCCCCGAGCACGCCGCCTTCCGCGCGGTGGTGAACACGGCCGAGACGGCAGAGCGGCAGCTCGCCCTGACCCGCGACTACTTCGACGCGCTGGCCGCCGGGGACGTGCCGCCCTTCGCCTCCGCGGCCTGAGCCGCCCTGAGCGCCTCATCCGCCCCGGCCGCCAGCGTGGCACTGTCTGACGCCACCTGACCGGGATCGCCCTGCCAGATCCGCTGCCAGAGGGCGAAGAGTTGGCCCTCCTGCACCCGCGGCTGCGGGATGGCCCGTGGCTCGACCTCTGCCCAGCCCGCCGCCTCGCGGCGCGCCACGGCATGGGTGAAGAAGAACACCGGGTGCTGGCCCATGCGCAGGTCGGAAAGACGCAGTTCCCCTTCCACCTCGTCGGCACGCAAGAAGCCCTGCGAGAACCACAGCAGGCGCTGCACCGCCCACACATCCCCTGCTTCGGTGAGCAGGCCGCGCTCGAAGGCATGGGCCTCGAAGCGGACCGGCCCGCGGTCGGCCACCAGCGAGTACTGGCCCTCGAGATAGCCCTCCGGCGTGAGCACCACCACCCGCCAGAGCAGGGTATTGAAGGGCGTGGCCACGACGAGCCGGGGCGCATCGGCCTGCGGCGTGCCGGCCAGCGAGGCGGCGGCGATCGCATCCACCCGCTGCTGGGCGGCCAGCCCCCAGCCAAGATAGGCGGTGGACAGCCCGAGGCCCAGCGCCAGCGCCACGCCGGCATGCCGGGCCTCGCCGGCAAGAAGGCCAATGCATACCGCCGCCAGCAGCGGCAGGGTGTAGAGAGGATCGATGATGAACACGCTGCCGCCCATCACCGGCGGCGTGGCGAGCGGCCAGAACAGCTGGGTGCCGTAGACGGTGAGGCTGTCGAGCAGTGGATGGGTGGCGAGCGCCAGCAGGATGCCGGCGAGCCAGCCACGGGGCGCTTCACGCACCGCTCCCCACCGCCAGCGCAGCAGGGCCCACAGCAGGGCCCCGAAAGGCAGCAGCACGAACAGCGAGTGGCTAAAGCCTCGGTGGTAGGTCATGTTGCGCACCGCATCGCCGTAGTCGATGAAGACATCGAGATCCGGCAGGGTGCCGAGCGCGGCCCCGAGCAGCAGGGCCTTGCGGCGATGGCGGGCGGGCACGCAGGCCGCGCAGACGGCCGCGCCGAGCACGGCCTGGGAAACGGAATCCATGATGGAATGCTCGCCGCCGCCGCGTGCGCGCCGGGTGAGCGGTCAGGCGGCGGCGGGCAGGACCTCGGGCTGAGGCGTGGGCGGGGCGGCCACCGGGCGGTGCCCCCCGATCCCGCACGGCCGCGGGCCGAGCGAGCGCAACACTTCGCCGCGGTGGTCGAGCAGGTGGAGGCTGCCGTCGGCCTCTTCCACCAGCGCCGTCAGGCTCTCCACCCAGTCGCCATCGTTGGCATAGACGAGCCCCCCGCGCTCCATCAGGGCCGGTCGGTGGATATGGCCGCAGACGATGCCGTCGAGCCCGCGGCGGCGGGCATCGTCGAGCCCCGCCTCGATGAAGCGCTGGATGTAGCGCTCGGCGGCCCCGCTCTGGCGCTTCAGGAAATCGGCCAGCGACCAGTAGCGCAGGCCGAGGCGGCGGCGCAGGCCGTTGGCCAGGCGGTTGCCGGTGAGGATGCGCTCGTAGAGCCAGTCGCCGAGCTGCTCCTGGAAGCCACCGAACTGGGTGAGGCTGTCGTAGTCGTCGCCATGCACCACCAGCAGGCGGCGGCCGTCGGCGGTGGTGTGGATGAGGCGCCGGCGCACGCTCATGCGCGGCAGCACAAGACCGCAGAAGCGCCGCACCGCGCGGTCGTGGTTGCCGGGCACATAGACCAGCTCGGTGCCGGCGGCACGCAGCCGGTGCAGGGCCTCGACGACATGGTTCTCGGCCTGGCCCCAGCGGGCGCGTTTGGCCGACATCCACCAAAGATCGACGATGTCGCCCACGAGGTAGAGGCGCTCCACCTCGAGCCGGGCGAGGAAGGCCGCGAGTTCCCCGGCATGGCAGTGCGCCGAGCCGAGATGCACGTCGGAGAGGAAGGCGGCGCGGCGGCGGCGGAGCGAGGGCGTCCGGCTCATGCGGCCTCCTGCCCGCCGGGCAGGCCAGAGGCCTCGCCGGCGATGTAGCGCTGGAACTTCTTTGGCCTGATCCGGTGCAGGTCGACCTCGATCAGCCCATCCACGCAGTTGGCGAAGTCCGGATCGACGCCGAAGGCGAGGAAGCGCGCGCCGCCCGGCTCGCACAGCTCGGTGTACTGCTTGTAGAGCACCGGCACCCGGGCGCCGAGGGCCTCGAGGTTCTCGCGCAGCAGGCGGAAGCTCTGCTCGGCATCGAGCGTGGTGTAGCAGGGGGCCTCGGCGAGGAAGCGGAAGGGGTGGCGGGCCCGGGCGGGAGCCGTTCCGGCGGCAGCCAGCGCGCCGGGCGCGCCGAAATGCTGGCCGTAGTAGGCCACCAGATGCTCGCGGGCGGCGATCGGCAGCTCGGCGCTGATCGAGACCGGACCGAACAGGTAGCGCACCCCGGGGTGGGCCCGCAGGTAGGCACCGATGCCGAGCCAGAGGTAGTCGAGGCTGCGCGAGCCCCAGTAGGCCGGGGCGACGAAGCTGCGCCCGAGTTCCATGCCTTCGGCGGCATGCGCCAGGGTCTCGGGGCCGAACTCGAACAGGCTGCTGGTGTAGAGGCCGGAGAGTCCGCGCGTGGCCAGTACCTCGGCCCCGCGGCAGACCCGGTAGGCACCGGCGATCGCCAGCGCCTCGGCATCCCAGAGCACGATGTGCTCGTACCAGGTGTCGTAGGCATCGACATCGAGCGGGCGGCCGGTGCCCTCGCCCACGGCGCGGAAGCTCTGCTCGCGCAGGCGTCCCAGTTCGCGCAGCAGCAGGCTGTCGCTGCGCAGCCGCCCCACCCGGATCTGCTTGCCATCCGGAGTACGGCCGAGTTCACGCAGGGCCATCACTTCCTCGCGCAGCAGGCCGCGGTCCACCGCGTGCGCCAGCGGCATCGGCCCGGGAGGCGCCGTCTCGCGGCGGGTGCCGATGGCCTCCAGGGCCTGGCGGATGGAAGCCAGGGCCTTTGCCGTGTCCGGTGCCGTGCCGGCAGCCCCGCCCCCGGCCTCGAGCAGGCGCGGCAGGCCGACCCGGATGTCGATGCGCAGGCCGCGGGCCTTGAACATCTCGCGCGGCAGCAGGGCGGTGCCCATCGGCTTGTAGAGCGAGGACAGGCCGTAGAACAGGGCGGAGTTCCGCGCCTTGATGCGTACCGGCAGCACCGGCGCTCCGCTCTCGCGGGCGAACTTCACGAAGCCCGGGCGCCAGCGGCCGTCCTGCACACCGCGCCAGGTGAGGCGCGAGACCTCGCCGGCCGGGAAGACGATCACCGCCTGCTCCGCCTCCAGCGCCGCGGATACCGCCTTCAGGCTCTCGCCGCTGGGCCGGCCACCGAGGATGCGCAAAGGCAGCAGCAGCTCGCGCAGGCCCTCGAACTCCAGCAGCAGGTCGTTGGCGAGGATCCGCACATCGCGGCGCACGCTGCCCACGAGGTGCAGCAGGGCCAGCGAATCGAGCGCCCCCAGCGGATGGTTGGCGACGATCAGCAGGCGCCCGGCCTGCGGGATGCGCCCGCGCTCCACGTGATCGACGGTATAGCGCACCCCGAGGTGCTCCAGCACCCCTTCGATGAAATCAAAGCCGTTGCGATGGGCGTTCTCGCCCAGCCAGGCATTGATCTCATCGAGCCGCGCAAGCCGGCCGAGCGATTTCAACAGTGGCTGCGAAATGGCGGCGCGGCGGCCGCTGAACCAGTGGGGATAGCGTTCGGCGAGACGCTGTTCGAGCTGGATCACCCCTGCGGGCTCCACGGTGGTTTGCCGCATGCTGGCCGGGGTGCGCGACGCTGGCATGTCGCCGCGGTTGCAGCAGGATGACGTCCTCGCCCGTCCTTAACCAACGGCAACGCCGCCCGCGGCAGGATGCAGCCCGGGCGAGGGGGGTGTATCATCCGCGCCCATCCTTTCATCCGAATCAAGGGATATAAGACGAATGAGCAGCTACCTCTTCACCTCGGAGTCGGTGTCCGAAGGCCACCCGGACAAGCTGGCCGACCAGATCTCCGATGCGGTGCTCGACGCGATCATCGCGCAGGACCCGCGCGCCCGCGTCGCCTGCGAGACCCTGGTGAAGACCGGTGCCGCCATCGTCGCCGGCGAGATCACCACCTCGGCCTGGGTCGACATCGAGGCCCTGGCCCGCCAGGTGATCAACGGCATCGGCTACGACAACTCCAACGTCGGCTTCGACGGCCATACCTGCGCCATCGTCAACATGATCGGCAAGCAGTCGCCCGACATCAATCAGGGCGTGGACCGCAAGAAGCCCGAGGAACAGGGCGCGGGCGACCAGGGCCTGATGTTCGGCTTCGCCTGCGACGAGGCCCCCGAGTTCATGCCCGCCCCGATCTACTACGCGCACCGCCTGGTCGAGCAGCAGGCCAAGGTGCGCAAGAGCGGCAAGCTGAAGTGGCTGCGCCCGGACGCCAAGAGCCAGGTCACCCTGCGCTATGACGGCAACACCATCGCCGGCCTCGACGCCGTGGTGCTCTCCACCCAGCACGACGAAGGCATCAAGCACAAGGACATCGTCGAGGCCGTGGTCGAGCACATCTTCAAGCCGGTGCTGCCGAAGGAATGGCTGGCCAGGCTGCCGAAGTCGAAGATGCACATCAACCCGACCGGCAAGTTCGTGATCGGCGGCCCGGTGGGCGACTGCGGCCTGACCGGCCGCAAGATCATCGTCGATACCTACGGCGGCATGGCCCGTCATGGCGGCGGCGCGTTCTCCGGCAAGGACCCCTCGAAGGTCGACCGCTCGGCGGCCTATGCCGCCCGCTACGTGGCGAAGAACGTGGTCGCCGCCGGCCTGGCCCGCCGCTGCGAGGTGCAGGTGAGCTATGCCATCGGCGTGGCCGAGCCGACCTCCATCTCGGTGACCACCTTCGGTACCGGCGTGGTCGAGGATGCAGTGATCGAGAAGCTGATCCGCGCCCACTTCGATCTGCGCCCCTATGGCATCACCCGGATGCTCGACCTCGAGCATCCGATCTACCAGGCCACCGCCAGCTACGGCCACTTCGGCCGCAAGCCGAAGGAGGTCAGCTATGTCGGCGCCGACGGCAAGAAGAAGACCGCCACCGCCTTCTCCTGGGAGAAGACCGACCGCGCCGAGGCCCTGAAGGAGGCCGCCGGCCTCGGCAAGGCCGGCAAGCCAAAGGCGAAGAAGAAGTAAGCCGGGTGCCGCGGGACCATCCCGCGGCCGGCATCGACTCGCATCCTCCCGACGGCCCGCCCCTGCGGGCCGTCGGCGTTTCTTGCGGCCTTCATCCTGGGGCCGCAAGGCAGGAGTAGAATCTTCGCGCCACGCCCGCCGAGGGGCGCTGCACGCCGGAGACCAGAGCCCGGCTCAGGCTCGGCGGATGCCCCGCTCCCCGGGGCTGCCATCCGAACGGCGCCCGATTTGCCACCACCGCCCCGCGCGCCGCGCGGCGGCAAATCCCGGAGACGAGGAATGAATGCTGTCGTGAACCTGCCGACCGACTACAAGGTCGCCGATCTCTCGCTGGCCGACTGGGGCCGCAAGGAAATCGACATCGCCGAGCAGGAGATGCCCGGCCTGATGGCCATCCGCCAGAAGTACGCGCCGAGCCAGCCGCTGAAGGGCGTGCGCATCACCGGCTCGCTGCACATGACGATCCAGACCGCGGTGCTGATCGAGACCCTGAAGGACCTCGGCGCCGACGTGCGCTGGGCCTCCTGCAACATCTTCTCCACCCAGGACCATGCCGCCGCCGCCATCGCCAAATCGGGCACGCCGGTGTTCGCCTGGAAGGGCGAGACGCTGGAGGAGTACTGGGACTGCACGCTGGATGCCATCAGCTTCCCGGGCGGACGAGGTCCTGAGCTGGTCGTCGACGATGGCGGCGACGTCACCCTGCTGATCCACAAGGGCTACGAGCTGGAACAGGGTGACGAGCGCTGGGTGAACTCGCCCTCGGGCTCGCACGAGGAGCAGGTGATCAAGAACCTGCTGAAACGCGTGGCGAAGGAGCGCCCGGGCTTCTGGACCGGTGTGGTGAAAGAGTGGAAGGGTGTCTCCGAGGAGACCACCACCGGCGTGCACCGCCTCTACCAGCTCGCCCAGGCAGGCAAGCTGCTGGTGCCGGCGATCAACGTCAACGACTCGGTCACCAAGTCGAAGTTCGACAACCTCTACGGCTGCCGCGAGTCGCTGGCCGACGGCCTGAAGCGCGCGATGGACGTGATGCTGGCCGGCAAGGTGGCGGTGGTCTGCGGCTATGGCGATGTCGGCAAGGGCTCGGCCCACAGCCTGCGCGCCTACGGCTGCCGCGTGGTGGTCACCGAGATCGACCCGATCAATGCCCTGCAGGCGGCGATGGAGGGCTTCGAGGTGAACACCGTCGAGAGCACCCTGGGCCGTGCCGACATCTATGTGACCACCACCGGCAACAGGGATGTGATCACGCTGGAACACATGCAGCAGATGAAGGACCAGGCCATCGTCTGCAACATCGGCCACTTCGACAACGAGATCCAGGTCGACCGCCTGAACCACTCCGGCGCCACCCGCCTCAACATCAAGCCGCAGGTGGACAAGTACACCTTCCCGGACGGCCGCTCGATCTTCCTGCTGGCCGAGGGCCGGCTGGTGAACCTGGGCTGCGCCACCGGCCACCCGAGCTTCGTGATGTCGAACTCCTTCTCCAACCAGACGCTGGCCCAGATCGACCTCTGGGCCAACCGCGACCGCTACGAGAAGAAGGTCTACATCCTGCCGAAGAAGCTCGACGAGGAAGTGGCGCGCCTGCATCTCGAGAAGATCGGGGTGAAGCTCACCACCCTCACCCCGGAACAGGCGGCCTACCTCGGCGTGCCGGTGGAAGGCCCCTACAAGCCCGAGCACTACCGCTACTGACCGTGCGCCCGATGTTCCGGGGCTAGTTGATGGCCACCACCCGGTTGCGGCCACCGGCCTTGGCCCGGTACAGGGCGGCATCGACCTCGCGGTAGAGCGCGTCGGCATCGCGGTGACGGCGCGGATCGAAGGCCCCAAGGCCGATGCTGGCCGTCACCTGGAACTCGCTGCCGTCCGGCAAGGGAAAACGCAGGGCGCCGATGCGCCGGCGCAGGTCCTCGGCCAGGGCCAGGGCCTGCGCCGAGTCCATGCCGCGCAGCAGGGCGCCGAACTCCTCGCCCCCCAGCCGGGCCGCCACGCCATCCACCGATTCCACTCCGCTGCGCAGGGCCTCGGCCACACTGGCGATCACCCGGTCGCCGGCGGCATGGCCGAAGCGGTCGTTCACCTGCTTGAAGCGATCGACGTCGAGCACCAGCAGCACGGTGCCGCCATCGCGGTTGGCCACCGCGGCCTCGAACAGCCCCTGGAAATGCCCGCGGTTCGACAGCCCGCTCAGGGCATCCACCCGGCTCAGGCGCACGTAGCGGTCGCGTTCGGTGCGCAGTTCCACTTCCAGTGCCAGCCGGGTCTCGTACTCGCGGTTGGCACGGAAGATGACCGCCGCGAGGTAGGCCAGGTTCACGAGGAGCATCAGCACCAGGCCCTCGTAGCCCCCCTCGCGGGCCATGGCCAGCAAGGTGGGCAGCACCATCAGGGCGATGCCGGCGAAGGCCTGCGGCCGGCCCACGGCGTAGAGCTGGGCGAAGGCGGTGGCCAGCGAGACCACGCCGAGCACGGTGAGCATGCGGCTCTCGGCGAAGGCCGGATCGACCCAGGCCCAGGCGCACAGCCCGCCCCAGAGGGCCGCCATCGCCATCAGCAGCGCCCAGAGCCGGGCCCGGGCCCGGCGTGCCGCGGCCTGGTCGGGCATGGCCGGGGTGGGCAGGAAGCGCAGGGCGGCGAGCACGGCAAGCCCCAGGCCGCCCAACACGACACCGGTGGTGCGCAGCGCCATGGCCTCGCTGAAGCCGGCGATCAGGAACCAGCTGATGACGTAGAACCCCCCACCTAGCAGCGAGCGCTCGCGCAGGTCGACCACGCGCTGCCGCTCGGAGGCCAGGGTGGCGGCACGCCGCAGGGCAGTGATAGTGGTCATGCGGGGCGGGTTCATCGCTGCATTATGCGGTGGCCGGACGGCAATCCCGTGACCCCGCCCGACGGGCCGAAAAACAAATCTTTTTATCGCGAATAAAAGATATGATTCCGAGCGCCCGCTGCTCTGCCCCACGAACGATGGCCCTCTCCTTCGAGTTCTTCCCGCCCAAGACCGATGAACAACGCCAGCAGCTCGATCGCACGGTGGCGAAGCTCAAAGCCTTCTCACCGCGCTTCGTTTCGGTGACCTTCGGTGCCGGCGGCTCGACCCTGAGCTACACCCCGGAGACGGTGCGGCACCTGCGCGAGGTACACGGTCTCGATACCGCGCCGCACCTGAGCTGCATGGGCGGCACCCGCGCCGAGCTCCTCGAACTCCTGGAGCGCTACCACGCCATGGGCTGCACCCGTCTGATAGCGCTGCGCGGTGACCTGCCTTCCGGCATGGGATCGCTTGGTGAGCTGCGGCATGCCGCCGATCTGGTGCGCCTGGTGCGCGAGGCCTTCGGCGATGCCTTCCACATCGAGGTGGGCGCCTACCCCGAGGTGCATCCGCAGGCCGAGGATGCCGTCGCCGACCTCGGCCACTTCGTGGCCAAGATGGCGGCCGGCGCCGATGGCGCCATCACCCAGTACTTCTACAACGCCGACGCCTACTTCCGCTTCGTCGACGCCGCCCGGGCCGCAGGGGTCACCCAGCCGATCGTGCCCGGCATCATGCCGATCTCGAACTTCACCCAGCTCAGGCGCTTTTCCGAAAGCTGCGGTGCCGAGATTCCGCGCTGGCTCGGCAAGCGGCTCTCAGCCTTCGGCGACGACGTGGAGGGCCTGCGCGCCTACGCCGCCGACGTGGTGGCTGCGCTCTGCCGCCGCCTGCTCGAGGGCGGCGCGCCGGAGCTGCACTTCTACACCCTCAACCTCGCCCGCCCGACGCTGGCCGTGCTGGAGCGCCTGCGCTAGCGTTGGCGCATGCGTGCCCCTGCCGCCCTCCTTCTGTCCCTCTCTTTCGTCCTTGCCGCCAGCGTCCGGCCCGACGCCGTGGCTGCGCAACCGGTGCTCAACCGCTGCATCGCCGCCGACGGCACCCCGGTCTTCACCGACCGAGCCTGCGAGCTGCTAGATGCTCGCCCCACGACCGCCGCGAACACGGATGCCAGCACCGGAACCAGGGGCGAGGGCGCTGCCGCCACCGGCCCCCTGCCCGACTGCGCGCGCCGGCCCGAGGCCCTGCGCGAGGCCGTAGAGGCGGCCCTGGCGGCCGCCGACGGCAACCGGCTGGCCGCCTACTACGACTGGCGTGGCCGCTCCTCGGGCGCAGCGCGGGTGGTGATGCCGCGGCTGGAGGCCATCGCCCGCTCGCAGCCGGTCGCGGTGCGCCTCTACCACAGCGCCGAGCGCAGCGAAGATCCGCTGCTCGCCGCCGAAGCCCTGGCCGCCCCGCCGGACCGCCTTGCCATCGAGCATGCACCGCAGGGCGGAGGGTTTGCCGAGGTGGAGGAGTTCCGCCTGGTGCGCGCCGCCGGCTGCTGGTGGTTCGCCGACTAGGGCCGCCCCCGGCACCGGCGGCTACAATCGGCGGCCCGGCGCGGTCCCACGCGCCTTCCCGCTTCCCTCCCTTCCCGAGACCTTCGCGATGGCCCAGACCTACCCGCCCTTCATCTGGCACAACGGCCGCATCAAGCCCTGGGCCGAAGCCACCGTGCACGTCATGGCGCATGCCCTGCACTACGGCTCCTCGGTATTCGAAGGCATCCGCTGCTATGCCACGCCGAAGGGCCCGGCGATCTTCCGCCTCGACGACCACAACCGGCGGCTGTTCGCCTCGGCCAAGATCTACGAGATGCCGATCCCCTACACGCTGGAGGAGATCAATGCCGCCTGCCGCGAGGTGATCCAGGCCAACGGACTCGGCAAAGGCTACCTGCGCCCGATCGCCTTCCGCGGCCTTGGCGGCTTCGGCCTCTCGGCCGACTGCCCCACGGAAGTGGCGGTGGCGGCCTGGGACATGGGCCGCTACCTCGGCGAGGACGTGCTGGAGGCCGGCATCGACGCCTGCGTCTCGTCCTGGCAGCGCTTCGCCCCGAACACCATCCCGGCCGGCGCCAAGGCCGGCGGCAACTACCTCTCCGGCCAGCTGGTGGCCCGCGAAGCACGCCGCCTCGGCTTCGGCGAGGGCATCGCGCTCGCCAGCACCGGCCTCCTGAGCGAGGGCGCCGGCGAGAACCTGTTCCTGGTGATGAACGGCGAGCTGCATACCACGCCGGTCTCGGCGGCCCTGCTGAACGGCATCACCCGCCACAGCCTGATCACCCTGGCGCAGGACGCCGGCATCCGCGTGGTCGAGCGCGATCTGCCGCGCGAATACCTCTATCTTTGCGACGAGCTCTTCATGTGCGGCACGGCGGCGGAAGTCACGCCGATCCGCAGTGTCGACGGCCGCCAGGTGGGCAGCGGCAAGCCCGGCCCGGTGACCCGCCGGATCCAGGACCTGTTCTTCGGCCTGTTCGACGGCCGCACCCCGGACAAGTACGGCTGGCTCGATCCGGTCTGAACGGCCTCCGGCCTGCCCCGCAGCGCGGCGCCCCTGCCGCCGCGGGGCCTTCAGGAATCCAGCAGGTCTTCCGGCAGGCCGAGGCGGCGCGCCCGCTTCACCCAGAGCTGGCGGGCGAACTGCTGCATGTCGGCCACATCGTCGCCCTCGTCGAGGATCTCCTCGCCGAGCAGGGTTTCCACCACGTCCTCGAGGGTGACGATGCCGAGCGTCTCACCGAACTCGCCGACCACCAGGGCGATGTGCTGGCGTTGCTCGAGCAGGGTCTCGAGCAGCTTGGAGAGCAGCATGCTGCCCGGCAGGGCGATGATGTCGCGGCGGAACTCGCCCACCTTCGCGTCGCCGCGGCCCTTGGCCTTGGCCATCAACAGGTCTTCCAGCAGCACGAAGCCGGTGACGGTGTCGATCGAGGTCTCGTAGACCGGCAGGCGTGAGAACTGCCGCCCGGTGGCGGTGGCGGCCAGCGCCTCGTCCACGCTGCGGTCCACCTGCAGCGCCGCCACCACCACGCGCGGAGTCATCACCGTCGAGGCACGCACCGACTTCAGCAGGAAGAGGTTGCGCACGATCTTCGACTCGCGGTCGCTGAGCTGGCCGTGCTCGCGGCCGAGGCCGGCCATGGCCACGAATTCCTCGCGGCTGAACTGCTGCGGTTTCTCTCCCCCGGAGATCCAGCGCGTCATCCACTGCGAGACCACGATCAGCGGGTACATCAGCACCACGAGTGCTGCCACGAAGTGCGCGGTGGGTCCGGCCAGCCGGCGCCAGTACACCGCCCCCAGGGTCTTCGGCAGGATCTCGGAGCCGAACAGGATGAGCAGGGTCATCACCGCCGAGAACACCCCGAACCAGGCATCGCCGAACACCACCGTGGCCTGGGCACCGGCACCGATGGCGCCGACCGTGTGGGCCATGGTGTTGAGGGTGAGGATGGCCGCCAGCGAGCGGTCGATGTCGTCTTCGCGCAGGCGTTTCAGCAGCTCGGCGCGCCTGGGGTGGCTCTCGCGCAGGCCGGCGATGTAGCCCGGGGTCAGGCTGAGCAGGGTGGCCTCGGCCAGCGAGCAGAGGAAGGACACCAGCAGGGCCGCGCCCACGTAGGCGAGCAGCAGGCCCCAGGCGCCGAGGGCGGCGGGCTCGGGGGGGATCACGGTGGCGATCATCGGCACCATCATGCCGCGGCGCCCTCACGGAAGACGAGGGTGGCCACCGCCCCGCCCTCCGGACGCGGAGCCACCGAGACCGCCCAGCGGTAGAGCTCGCACAGGCGGCTGACGATCGACAGGCCGATGCCACCACCGGTGGTACCGCCGGCCCCCGAGCCGCGGTAGCCGCGCTCGAACAGGCGGGCGGCATCCTCGGCGCTGAGGCCGGGGCCGGTGTCGAAGACCTGCACCCGGTCGGCGGCCAGCACGATGCGCACCTCGCCCTCCTGGGTGTACTTGCAGGCATTGCCCACGAGATTGCCGAGCGCCACCGCCAGCACCGCTTCCGGGGCATCGACGAAGACATCCTCGGCGCCCTCCACCACGATCGCCACCGGCTTGCCACCGAGCTGGGCGCGGTTCGCCTCGGCGAGCTGCAGGGCCAGCCGCCGCAGATCGGTATGCCCGGTGCCGCGCTCGTTGCGCGAGAGCATCAGCAGGGCCACGGTGAGGTCGGTGCACTGCTGCGCCGCCCGCTCGATGCGCTGCAGCCGGATGCGGGTCTTGTCGTCGAGGTCGGGACGGGCGAGCAGCAGCTCGGCCGCCCCGCGGATCACCGCCAGCGGGGTGCGCAGCTCGTGGCTGACATCGGCATTGAACTCGCGGTCGCGGCGGTTGGCCTCGCTCAGGCGCTCGGCATAGTCGTCGAAGGCGGCGGCGAGCTGGCCCACCTCGTCGTCGGCGAAGCGGTCGGCGAGGCGCTTGCGCTCACCCCCCACACGCAGTTCGCCGATGCGCCGCGCCAGCTCGGTCACCGGTTTCATCACCCGCCGCGAGGACCAGGCACCCAGCACCAGCGACAGGAAGGAGAACACCAGCACCGCACCCACCAGCGCGATGGCGAGCTGGCGCTGCCCAAGAGCCTCCTGCTGGAAGCTGTAGCGCATGTACGCCACGAAATCGCCATCGTGGCGCACCGCCAGCTTGTAGTGGCGATCGCGGCCGCCGGGGCCGGGCTCGACGAAATCGTGTACGCCATCCTCCAGCCCGCGCCATTCCGGCGGCGTGTTCGGGCTGTCCGGACGGCGGTAGTAGAGCTCGATCTTGTTGTCGGAGAGCTGATACTGGGCGTCCGGCTGCGGGTTCTCGCGCTTGAACTGCACGAAGGCCGCGGTCTCCTGCATCAGGAAGGCACCGATCAGCTGGTCCTCCAGACGCTCGCGCAGCACCAGGGTGGCGAGCGCGAAGGTAGCCGTGAGCGCGAAGCCCAGCAGGGCGAAGGAAACGATGAGCCGGCTGCGCAGCCGACGTCGGTAACGCAAGGCCAAGGGATCAGCCCGAAACTGCCTCGGGGTCGGCGATGCGGTAGCCGATGCCGTGGCGGGTCTGGATCAGCGCCTTGCCGAAGGGCTTGTCGATGGCGGCGCGCAGGCCGTGGATGTGCACCCGCAGCGAGTCGGAATCCGGCAGTTCCTCGCCCCAGACCCGGGTTTCCAGCTCCTGCCGCGGCACCACCGCCGGCGAGGCCTCCATCAGCGCCTGGAGGATCTTCAGCGCCGTGGGGTTGAGCGGCAGCAGCCTGCCCTGGCGCCGCACCTCGAGGGTGTCGAGGTTGTATTCGAGGTCGGCCACGTGCAGTACCCGCGGCTGCGCGGCCTTGCCGCGGCGGGCCAGCACCTGCAGGCGTGCCTCCACCTCCTGCAGGGCGAAGGGCTTGACGAGGTAGTCGTCGGCCCCGGCATCGAAACCGATGAGCTTGTTCTCCAGCGAATCGCGGGCGGTGAGCATCAGCACCGGGGTCTGCTTGCGGGCGTCCTGGCGCAGCCGACGGCACAGCTCGAGCCCGTCCATGCCCGGCAGGTTGAGGTCGAGCACGATGGCGTCGAAGTCGTTGACCACGGCGAGGTGCAGGCCGGTCACGCCGTCGGCGGCGAAATCGACGGTGTGGCCGCGGTCCTCGAGGTAGTCGCCGAGGTTGGAGGCGATGTCGCGGTTGTCTTCGATGACGAGAACGCGCACGGACAGGTCCTTCGGGATGTTCCGGCCCGGATCACGGACCGTTCGGTGGTGGTTCGCCAGAAATAGGCGCCGTTCGCTACGAAAACAAGGGCAAAAAGAAAGGCCCGACCGATGCGGAGCATGCACCGGTACGGGCCAAACAAGCTACTGCCCCGATTACCGTAATCCGCCTCTGCGCCGGAGCGCTGACGGGAGTGACGGTCGGGGGAGAGCCTAGGCCCGCCGCCGTTCGGTTTTCGTTAATCGGCAGGGAGGGATTGGTTAACCCGCCGTCCACGCCGGGAACGGGACACCCGCGGCGGCACCAGGGAGAGCACATAGTCGATGATGGCGCCGGCGATATCGACCCCCGAGGCGGCCTCGATGCCCTCGAGACCCGGCGAGGAGTTCACCTCCAATAGCAGCGGACCGCGGCGTGATCGCAGCAGATCGACGCCGGCCACTCCCAGTCCCAGCAGCCGGGCCGCCTTCACCGCCACCGCCGCCTCGGCCTCGTCGAGATCGGCCAGGGCCGCCCGCCCGCCGCGGTGCAGGTTGGCGCGGAAGTCGCCCGGGGCGGCATGGCGCTGCATGGCCGCCACCACCCGGTCGCCCACCACGAAGCAGCGCAGGTCGATGCCTTTCGCCTCGCCGATGAACTCCTGCACGAGGAAGTTGGCGTACAGGCCGCGGAAGGCCTCGATCACGCTGCGCGAGGCGGCGAGGTCGCGGGCCAGCACCACGCCGCTGCCCTGGGTGCCCTCGTTGAGCTTCACCACATGCGGGGCCGGCCCCACCATGTCCAGCAGGGCCGGGGTGTCGTCCGGACTGTCGCCGAAGGCCGTCACCGGCAGGTCGATGCCCTCGGCGGCCAGCAGCTGGTGGCAGCGCAGCTTGTCGCGGGCGCGCAGGATGGCATCGGCGCTGCTCGGGGTGGCCGCGCCCATCAGCTCGAACTGCCGCAGCACCGTGGTGCCATGGAAGGTGACCGAGTGGCCGATGCGCGGGATCACCACGTCCTGCCGTGGCAGCGGACGGCCCTTGTAGCGCACTTCGAAGGCTCCCGGGGCCACCTTGAGGGCGCAGCGCAGGGGGTCGATCACCCGAACCGTGCAGCCGCGCTCGCGGGCGGCTTCCACCAGGCGCTGCGAGGAGTAGAGCGCGGGATTACGCGAGAGCAGGGTGAGCTTGGTCGGCACCGGGGTCACCGAGGACGAAGGAGCGCGCGGGATCCACGAGGAAGCGCCCGGCCATGGCGGTGCGGCCGAGCAGCATGGGAAAGAGCATGTTGCGCCGATGCGTCAGGTTGATTTCGATCGGCCACTCCTCGCCCGCCAGCCGCAGCGGGGTGAGGATGAAGATGCGCTCGCTGCGGTGGCCGCCGGAATCGGTGACGATGCGGCGGTCGAGCACCGGCGCCTCGGCCCAGTGCGGCGGGCGGCCCTCGCCCGGGGCGAGCAGGAAGCGCACCTGCTCGCGCCCAGCCTGATTCCGGGTCTCGATGGCCTCGACGTGCAGGCAGGAACTGCGCGCGCCGGTATCGATCTTGGCGCGGATGGCAGGCAGGCCGAGGGCCGGCAGGGCCAGCCATTCCCGCCAGCCGAGCACGCGGATCGGGGCAGCACCGGACATCGTGGGGGCGGGCATGGACGGGAGGCGGTGGCGATGCCGGCAGCCTGCCCGAACGGCGTTCCTGGGGCAATGCGCGGGCGGGCGGCGGCGGCTTCGGCATACTCCCCGGCCGGTTCCATCCCGAGCGACTGCCGATGCCCGCCCCCGAGCGCCTGCTGCCCTACTGGACGATCGCCGTGCCGCCGCTGGCACTCACGGTGCACTTCCTGCTGCACAGCAGCGCCGGGCCGGCCGCGGCGGCAGTGCTGGTCGCCGCCCTGCTCGGTGCCGTGC
This sequence comes from Silanimonas lenta DSM 16282, assembly GCF_000429065.1. Taxonomy (GTDB): domain Bacteria; phylum Pseudomonadota; class Gammaproteobacteria; order Xanthomonadales; family Xanthomonadaceae; genus Silanimonas; species Silanimonas lenta. The sequence goes on from NZ_AUBD01000005.1 coordinate 161,044, forward strand.
TCTCGGCCGTGCACCATGCCGAGGTGGTGGCCCGCCGGGTCGGCGAGCCCTTCGGCGCGGTACTGCTGGCCCTGGCGGTCACGGTGATCGAGCTCGGCCTGATCGTCTCGATCATGTTCGGCGGCCAGCCCGAACCCACGCTGCTGCGCGACACCATCCACGCCACCGTGGTGCTGGTGCTGCATGGCGTGGCCGGCCTGTGCATCGTGGTGGGCGCGATCCGCCACCGCGAGCAGGACTTCAGCACCCGCGGCGCCCAGGCCTACCTCACGGTGCTGCTGCCGATGGTGGCGCTCACCCTGGTACTGCCGAACTTCACCACCAGCCTGCCCGGCCCCTACTACACCGCCACCCAGCTCGCCTTCGTGAGCGCGAGCTGCCTCGTGCTCTGGCTGGCCTTCACCTTCGTGCAGACGGTGCGCCACCGCGAATACTTCCTGCCGCTGCCGGCCACGACCGCGGACGAGGCCCCTTCGCCCGCCGCGGTGGCGCCGGCACGCCCGCCAGGCCGGCAGTCGCTGGCCGCGCTGGCGCTGCTGCTGCTCGCGCTCGCCGCCGTGGTGCTGCTGGCCAAGGATGTCTCGCCCTACCTGCAGTCCCTGGTGACGAAAGCCGGCGCGCCGGCGGCCCTGGTCGGCGTGATCGTGGCCGCCATCGTGCTGATGCCCGAAGGCATGACCGCCGTGCGGGCGGCGAAGAAGAACCAGCTGCAGACCTCGATCAACCTGGCGCTGGGCTCCGGCGTGGCCAGCATCGGCCTCACCGTGCCGGCGGTCTCGCTGGTGGCCTGGTGGACCCACACCCCGGTGGCGCTCGGCGTGACCCCGGGCGGCGCCGTGCTGCTCGGCCTGTCCTTCCTGATGGCCATCCTCACCTACGGCAACGGCCGCGCCAGCCTGCTCTCCGGCGTGGTGCACCTGATCCTGCTGGCGACCTGGCTGTTCCTCATCGTGGTGCCCTGACGCGCCTTCGCGGCGGTGCGGCCCCGGCGGCAGCCATCGGCTGGAGCGGGTGATGGGAATCGAACCCACGTTCACAGCTTGGGAAGCTGTTGTCTTACCATTAGACGACACCCGCGGCGCCGCCGATTATGGGCAAGGCCGCCGCTTCTCCGCAATGCAGGCCCCATGCAGATCCTCCTGAACGGCGAACCCCACGAGATCGAGGCCGGGCTGAGCCTCGCCGGCCTCCTCGAGCGTTTCGGCCTGGCCCAGCGCCGGGTGGCCATCGAGGTGAACGGCGAGATCGTGCCGCGCGGCCTGCATGCCGGGCACGCGCTGCGCGAGGGCGACCGCATCGAGGTGGTGCACGCCCTGGGCGGTGGCTGAACCGGCGCCGCGCAATGCGCCACGGCGGCCCCTGCGGGGCCATAATGGCGCGATGACCCACCTTCCCCCGAACGACGACCCGCTGATCATCGCGGGCAAGCCCTACCGCTCGCGCCTGCTCACCGGCACCGGCAAGTTCAAGGACCTCGAGGAAACCCGCCGCGCCACCGAGGCCGCCGGGGCCGAGATCGTCACCGTGGCGATCCGCCGCACGAACATCGGCCAGAACGCCGACGAGCCCAACCTGCTCGACGTGCTGCCGCCGGAGCGCTACACGATCCTGCCGAACACCGCCGGCTGCTACACCGCCGAGGACGCGGTGCGCACCTGCCGCCTCGCCCGCGAACTGCTCGATGGGCACCGCCTCGTGAAGCTCGAGGTGCTGGGCGATCCGAAGACCCTCTACCCGCACATGCCGGAGACCCTGAAGGCCGCCGAGATCCTGGTCGCCGAGGGCTTCCAGGTGATGGTGTACTGCACCGACGACCCGATCCAGGCCAAGCGCCTCGAGGAGATCGGCTGCGTGGCGGTGATGCCGCTGGCGGCCCCGATCGGCTCGGGCCTCGGCATCCAGAACAAGTGGAGCCTGCTCGAGATCGTCGACAACGCGAAGGTGCCGATCCTGGTCGATGCCGGCGTGGGCACGGCCTCGGACGCCGCGGTGGCGATGGAGCTGGGCTGCGACGGGGTGCTGATGAACACCGCCATCGCCGGGGCGAAGGACCCGGTGCTGATGGCCTCGGCCATGCGCAAGGCCGTCGAGGCCGGCCGCGAGGCCTTCCGCGCCGGGCGCATCCCGAAGAAGCGCTACGCCTCGGCCTCCTCGCCCACCGACGGCCTGTTCTTCTGAGCCGATGGCCGAGCACGCGCCCCTGAAGAAGCCTTTCACCGAGGTACCCGGCCAGCGCCAGGTGCGCAGCTTCGTGCTGCGCCAGGGCCGGCTCACCCCGGGCCAGCAGCGGGCGCTCGACGAGCAGTGGCCGCGCTTCGGCCTCGACTACACCGGCCAGCCGCGCGACCTCGGCGCCACCTTCGGCCGCGAGGCGCCGCGGGTGGTGGAGATCGGCTTCGGCAATGGCGAGCAGCTGCTGTTCGCCTGCGCCCACGAGCCCGGAAAGGACTTCCTCGGCATCGAGGTGCATGCCCCCGGCGTCGGCCGGCTGCTGCACGGGGCCGCGGCGCAGGGGCTCGCGAACCTGCGCGTGTACTGCCACGACGCGGTGGAGGTGCTGCAGCACGAGCTGGCCGAAGGCTCGCTCGACGAGGTGCGCATCTATTTTCCCGATCCCTGGCACAAGAAGCGCCACCACAAGCGGCGCCTGGTGCAGCCGGGCTTCGTGGCCCTGCTGGCAGACAGGCTGAAGCCCGGCGGCCTGCTGCATCTGGCCACCGACTGGGAGGACTACGCCCGGCAGATGTTCGAGGTCTGCGATGCCGAGCCGCGGCTGCGCAACCGGGCCGGGCCCGGGGGCGCGGTGGCGCGGCCGCAATGGCGGCGGCAGACCCACTTCGAGACCCGCGGCCTGAAACTCGGCCACGGGGTCTGGGACCTGCTCTACGACCGCATCGACTGACGGGGAGCAGGACGCATGGAGAACGCCGGGCTCGCGCTGACCACCGACATGCTGGTGGTGCTGGGGCTGGTCGGCTTCACCATGCTGATGTTCATGATGGAGCGCATCCGCGCCGACGCCACGGCGCTGGTGGTGCTGGTGGCGCTGGGCCTGTTCGGCATCGTGCCGGCCACGCAGCTCTTCGACGGCTTCGCCGGCAATGCGGTGATCAGCCTGATGGCCACCATGGTGCTCGGCGCCGGCCTCGACCGCACCGGCGTGCTGAACCGCCTCGCGGTGAACCTGCTGCGCTGGTCGAAGGGCATGGAATCGCGGCTGCTGCTGCTGGCCTCGGGCACCGGCGCCCTGCTCTCGGCCTTCATGCAGAACCCGGCAGTGACCTCGCTGATGCTGCCGGTGGCCTCGCGGCTCTCCGGCCGCACCGGCATCGCACTGGCCCGCCTGCTGCTGCCGATCGCCGCCGCCATCATCATGGGCGGCACCCTCACCATGGTGGGCAGCTCGCCGCTGATCCTGCTCAACGACCTGCTGGCCGCCGCCAACCGCAACCTGCCGCCGGGCGCGGCCGCGCTCCACCCGCTGCCGATGCTGGCGCCGCTGCCGATCGGCCTGCTGCTGGTGGCGGCCGGACTGGCCTACTGGCACTTCGGCGCCCGCCGCTGGCTGCCGGAGGAGGACGCCAAGGGCGTGGCCCCGGGCCGCACCGACAGCTACTTTGCCCAGACCTACGGCATCAGCGGCGAGCTGTGGGAGCTCACCCTCACCGCCGAAAGCCCGCTGGTGGGCAGCTCGGTGGCCGAGGCCGAGCAGCAGCCCGATGCCCCGCTGCTGCTGGCGCTCGCCGCCAACAACGAGACCCGCCTCGCCCCGCCGGGCGACGAACGCCTCTGGGTGGGCAGCGTGATCGGGGTGATGGGCGAGCGCCAGGCCATCCACGATTACGCCCAGCGCAACCTGCTGCGGGTCTCGAGCCGCCTCAGGCACTTCGCCGATCTCTTCAACCCGGCGCGCGCCGGCATCTCCGAGGCGGTGATCCCGCCGACCTCGCGCTTCATCGGCCGCCCGCCGGAGGAACTGCGGCTGCGCAAGCGCGCCGGCATCAGCCTTCTTGCGATCAACCGCGAGGGCCAGGTCTGGCGCGAGAACCTGCGCCGCATCCCGCTCAAGGCCGGCGACATGCTGGTGTTCCACAGCATCTGGTCGGACCTGGCGCAGGCGGCGGAATCGCGGGATTTCGTGGTGGTCACCGACTATCCCAAGGCCGAGCAGCGGCCGCACAAGCTGTGGTGGGCGGTGGGCATCTTCGTGGCCACCATGCTGCTCGCCTTCAGCACCCTGGTGCCGGTGCCGCTGGCCCTGATGACCGGCGCCACCGCCCTGCTGGTGACTGGGGTGCTGGACATGGACGAGGCCTACCAGGCCATCAGCTGGAAGACGGTGTTCCTGATGGCCTGCCTGATCCCGCTGGGCTGGGCCATGGACTCGACCGGCGCCGCGAACTGGGTGGCCCAGCACACCCTCGCCCGACTCGGCGAGGGCACCCCGGTCTGGGCCCTGGAGTTCGCGCTGGGCCTGCTCACCGCGCTGTTCGGGCTGGTGGTGGGCAATGTGGGAGCCACCGTCATCATGGTGCCGATGGCAATCAACCTCGCGCTGGCCGGCGGCGGCAGCCCGGCGAGCTTCGCCCTGATTGCCGCGCTCTCGGCCTCGAACAATTTCCTCTCCGCCTCGAACCCGGTGCTGGCCATGGTGACCGGCCCGGCCGGCTACACCCCGCGCGACTACCTGCGCACCGGCCTGCCGCTGATGCTCGTCTACCTCGTGATCGTGGTGGCGGCGGTGAACGTGCTGGAGCGCTTTTTCTGGCCGGGGTGACGAAAGCGCGAAGAACCGTGCTAGGGTCGGCGCATCGCCCGCTTCACGCGGCTGTCACGGAACGCCCATGGCCCGGCCCGGCCCCGACAGGCTCCGCCGTCTCGAGCTCGCCCTGCTCGGGCTCGGCGCGCTCGCCTCGGCCGCCCTGCTTCTGGTGAAGGCCTGCGGCGGGCTTGCGCCGCTCGCCGGGCGGATGGAGCTGCCCGGCGTGCAGCTCACCCTGTACGCCGCGAAACTGGCCCTGACCGAAACCGCCCTGCTCGCGCCCTACCTGGTGCTCGGCCTGCTGGGCCGGGCCCTGCTGCGGGAAACCCGGCAGCGGCGCTACCGCTGGGCCGGGCTGCTGCTCTCGGCGGTGGCCAGCCTGGGCGTGGTGGCCATGCTGGCGGCTGGCCTGGTGGCGATCGACCTCGAGGATGCGCTGGACCGCCTGGTGGCCGGGGTGGTGCCGGCCCTGGTGCTGCTGGCCGGCTGTGCCCTGGGCTACGGCGCGCTCATCTGGCGGGCCCAGCACGCCCGGCTGGAACCCTTCAGCGCCCCGGAACCCTGACCCGCCAGCCCTCCGGCACCGGGCGCACCTCGAGGGCGGCAAGCGCCCCGCCGCGGCCCGGCCCGTCCACGCAGGCCCCGTCCTCGAGGCGGATCTGGGCGCCGTGGGCGGCGCAGACCAGGCGGTTCGCCTGGCGCAGGAACTTCCCCGGCACGTAATCCAGCCGCCGCCCGGCATGCGGGCAGGCGTTGTGCCAGACCCGAAGCTCGGCCCCGCGCCTCAAGGCGATCACCGGGCAGGAACCGTCCGCCGCCGGCAGCTCGAGGGCCACCGGCTGGTCCTCCGGCACGCTGGCCGGCTCGATTAACACTTCGCTTACGTCCGCCCCCATGGCTCCGTCCATACTCCGCAGCCCGCCCATTGTCGCATTCCTGACATGCACGGTTTCTTCGCCCGCTTCCACCGCTTCCGCCCCAGCCGGCCGCGCCACCCGCTGCTGCGCCTGCTGCTGGCCGTACTCGGCATCGCCCTCTTGATGCTGCTGGTGCTGGGCGGGGTGCTCGTGGGCCTCGGCATGCTGGCCTTCCGCGCAATGCAGTCGCTGCTGCGCCGCCGTGCCGCCGCGAAGCCGGCCGGTTCGGTGCTCGAGGGCGAGTACCGGGTGGTCGAAGCCCGCAGCCTGCCCCAGGCCCGGTGAGCGCCCTGGCCTTCCCGGCGCCGGCGCTGCCCTGCCTGCCGGTTCTCGGCGGCCAGGCGGGCTTCCCGGTGCACCGTATCTACTGCGTGGGCCGCAACTTCGCCGACCACGCCCGTGAGATGGGCGCCCCGGTGGAGCGCGGCACGCCGACGATCTTCATGAAGCCGGCCGATGCCGCCTGGCTGGCCGCCGACGTGCCCTACCCGCCCGGCACCGCCGACCTGCACCACGAGGTGGAGATGGTGCTGGCCCTGGGCCGCGACGCCGGGGGGCCGATCCGCCGCGAGGAAGCCCTGGAATTCGTGTACGCCCATGGCGTGGGCCTCGATCTCACCCGCCGCGACCTGCAGGCGGTAGCGAAGGAGAAGCGCCTGCCCTGGGACGTGGCCAAGGGCTTCGATGCCTCGGCCCCGGTCTCGCCCCTGCGCCCGGTGGCAGGCCATGGCCACCCGGGGCCGGACACCGTGCTGTCGCTGGAAGTGAACGGCGAGCTGCGGCAGCGCTCGACGCTGGGCGAGATGCTGTTCGGCGTCGAGGACATCCTCGTGCACCTCTCCGGCCTGTTCCGGCTGCGCGCGGGCGATCTCGTGTTCATGGGCACCCCGGCCGGAGTGGCGGCCCTGCAGCGTGGCGACCGCTTCCACGCCCGGCTGGAAGGCGTGGCCGAGCTCGCCGGCCGCATCGTCTGAGCAAACTGCCCGGGCGGCACGCGTCGCCCGGCTGGCCCACCCGCGGCGCAATCGCTACCCTCGCCCAGGCGCCCCGCAAGGCGCTTCCCTTCCCGCACGAGGACACCCCATGGGCATGCTGTCGGAGTTCAAGGAATTCGCCATGCGCGGCAACGTCGTCGACCTCGCGGTCGGCGTGGTGATCGGCGCCGCCTTCGGCAAGATCGTCTCCAGCCTGGTCAGCGACGTGATCATGCCGCCGATCGGCTGGCTCATCGGCAACATCGATTTTTCCGAGCTCGAATGGGTGCTGCAGGCGGCCGGTACCGCCGCCGACGGCAGCGAGATCGCCGCGGTCTCGATCAAGTACGGCCTGTTCCTGAATGCCGTGGTGCAGTTCACCATCGTGGCCTTCGCCATCTTCCTCGTGGTCAAGGCGATCAACCGCCTGCGCAATGCCACACCGCCGGCCCCGGCCGCTCCGCCCGAGCCGAGCGAGGAAGTGAAGCTGCTCTCCGAGATCCGCGATGCGCTGAAGGCGAAGTAAGCGCGATGCGGTGCGCCCTCCGCTCCCTGTGCGGCGGCCTGCTGCTGGCCGGCCTGCCGCTCTTCGCCCCCGCCCTGCCCACCGCGGAGGCGGCGAGCGGCCTCGATGAGGCCGCGCTGCGCACCGCCGAAGCCCTGCGCGATCGGGCGCTGGCGGGCAGCCCGGCCTTCGCCCTCGCCGAGGAGATCACCCTGATCGGGCCGCGGCTGGCCGGCACCGAGGCCGACCACCGCGCCGTGCGCTGGGCCGAGGCGCGGATGCGGGCCCTGGGCTTCGACCGCGTGGCGTTGCAGGAGGTGCAGTTCCCCTTCTGGCAGCGCGGTTACGAGCACGGCGAAATCGTGGCCCCCGCGCCGCAGCCGCTCGCTCTCACCCTGCTCGGCGGCTCGGTGGGCACCGGCGGCCGGCCGCTGGAGGCCGAGGTGGTGGCCTTCGACAGCCTGGCCGCACTGGAGGCCGCGCCAGAGGGCAGCCTGGACGGCAAGATCGCCTTCATTGCCTACCGCATGGGTCGGGCGCGCGATGGCGCCGGCTATGGCCCGGCGGTGGGCGCGCGCTCGAACGGCGCCTCGGTGGCGGCCCGCAAGGGCGCGGTGGCCCTGCTGATCCGCTCCATCGGCACCTCCAGCCGACGCTTCGCCCATACCGGGCAGATGCGCTATGCCGAGGGCGTGCCGAAGATCCCGGCCGCGGCGCTCTCCAGCCCCGATGCCGACCAGCTGCTGCGCCTGCTGGCCCGCGGCGAGGCGGTGCGGGTGCGCCTCGACCTGGTGGCCGGCGTCGGCGGCACGGGCCGCAGCTGGAACGTGATCGGCGACGTGCTGGGCCGCGAGCGCCCGGACGAATTCGTGGTCATCGGCGGCCACCTCGATTCCTGGGACCAGGGCACCGGCGCGCTGGACGATGCCGCCGGCGTGGCCATCACCCTGGCCGCCGGTGCCGCCATCGCCGCCCTGCCCGAGCGCCCGCGCCGCAGCGTGCGGGTGATCGCCTGGGCCAGCGAGGAGAACGGCCTCTGGGGCGCGCGCGAGTACGCCCGCAGCGTGGGCAGCCGCTGGCCCGGCCACCAGGTGGCGGCGGAAAGCGATTTCGGCGCCGGGCGCATCTATGCCCTGCGCGCCGGGGCGGCGCCCGAGGCCTGGCCGGTGCTGCGCGCCATCGGCGGGGTGCTCTCGCCGCTCGGCATCGCGGTGGAGGAGACCGGCGGCGGTCCCGGGCCGGATGTCGGGCCGCTGGTGGCGCTCGGCGTGCCCTGGGCGCAGCTGGCGCAGGACGGCAGCGACTACTTCGATTTCCACCACACCCCGGACGACACCCTCGACAAGCTCGAGCCGGCGGCGCTCGACCAGCAGGTGGCGGCCTATGCGGCCTTCGCCTACCTCGCGGCCGAGACCTCGGTGGACTTTGGCGAGGCGCCGAAGACCGCGCCATCGCCGCCCCCGGCGGCTTCGCGCTGAGGCCCCAAGGCCTTCAGCGCCGGGCGCGCAGGGCCCAGAGCCCGTAGAAGCCGAGCTCGGGGGCGAAGCTGCGCACCCATTCGGCGCGGCGGAAGCCGGCCTCGCGCAGGGCCCCGAGCAGGTCCCAGCCGAAGTGGTAGTAGCAGAGTACGCCGCCGGAGACCGGATCGCCGTGGATCTCCGGCGGCAGCAGGTGCTCCACGCTGCCGTCGGCGCGCAGGCGCGCCCGCACGAGGGTCTCGGCCTCGGTTTCGAGGAAGGGCACGGTGAGCACCAGTCGCCCGCCCGGCACCAGCACGCGGGCGAACTCGCGCAGCGCGGCGCGGTAGTCGGGCACGTGCTCCAGCACGTCGAAGCTGCCGATGGCATCCAGCGAGCCATCGGCATCGGGCAGGCGGGTGACGTCGGCCTCGACGAGCTCGCCCTTCCCGCCCAGGGCATGGAACCAGCCGGTGAGGCGCTGTCGGCGCCCGGCGTCCAGCCCGAACTCGCTGCCGCGGGCGTGGGCGTAGCGCTGCTGCAGCCAGACGAAGCCCGGCGAGGCCTGCTCGGTGAGGTAGAGCCGCGCCGTGGCCGGATCGAGGCCCTCCACCAGCAGGCCGAGGGCCTGGCGCATGCGGGCGTTGAGCCGGCAGGCCGCGCAGGCCAGGCCCTCCCGCACATCGAAGCTGGAGGGCGCGGCAGGATCGCCGAAACGGGTGAGGATGCCGCAGCAGGCGCAGAGACCGGACAGGCCCTGCCCGCTGGCGGCGGCCGGTAGCTGCTGGGCCATCCGCCACTGCGCCTTCAGCCGCTCATGTGCCTCGCCCTCGCGGACCGCCATGAAGGCCGCGTGGGAGTCCCAGGCCTCGGCGGGAAGGGCGGCCCCGGGCCCGAGGCCGGGCACCGGCGTGCCCGGGACGAAGGCACGCCGCAGCCGCCCGGCGAAACGCGCGAGGCGCATAAAGCGCCTCATCGCAGCAGCGGGGTGTCGAGCACGGCGGAAGGCCGGCCGGTGAGCTCGCGCACCACCTCCGCGAGGTCCTCGCGCGAGACGGTGCGGATCTCCACCAGGCGCCGCATCACGTCGTCCAGCGACTTCTCGCCGCGGCTGCGCTGCTGGATCTCGCGGTCGAGGGCGCGGAACAGGGTGACGGCGCGGGCGGTGACCGGCCCGGCCGAGCGGTCGCCGAGCAGGCTCTTCACGTTGCGGCCATGGTTCTCCATCCAGGCAAAAGCGCGGTCGCGGCGGTTGTCGCTGAGCAGGCCGGCGCGGTGCATCAGGGTGATGGAGTAGAACTCGGCCGTGCCCTCGGCGATCCAGTCATCGCCCTCGGCGCCGCGGATGCGGGTGACCATGTGCACCAGCTCGTGCACCAGGGTAGAGGTGCCGTTCTCGCTGATCAGCGGCCGGGAGGAATGCACGTAGAGCGAGCGCGGGCCGGAAAGGCCGCCGCGCCACATCGGATCGCCGGCGCTGACGATCAGCACCTTCTCCGGCAGTGTGCCGAAGGCGCGCTCCATCTCCGGAGCCACGAGATTGATGAAGGCCAGCGCCTCGTTGCGCCGCACGGGGCCTTCGCGCGGGCCGGCGATGCTCACCTCCATGCCGCTCGCCACCTCGCGGCGGGTACCCACGGCACCGGCGATCATCCAGCCCACCGGGCGCTCGAAGCGGCGTTCGGGGTTCTCGACGATGAATTCGCGGCGGTCGCGGCCATGCGGATAGGGCGTGTCGACATTGGTCCAGCCCTCGGGCAGGTCGAAGCGCAGCACGGTGCGCGATTCGGCACCGCCCGGAGCCACCACGCGGGCGGCGGGGAAGAGGTTGTCGCCGCGCACGATGACCCAGTCGCGGGTCAGGCGGGCGTCGTAGCCGCCGCCGCGGCGCTGGCGGTTCACCACATGCTCCCAGTGCAGGGTGGAGGGCCGCCGGGCATCCGGAGTCCAGGTCCAGGTGCGACCCTTGCGCTCGAGCGTACCGCCCTCGGCGCGCAGGGCGCGGTAACGCTCCGGGTCGAGGTCCATGCGCAGGCGGCTGATGCGGCCGGTGCGCGGCGTGTGGGTCAGGCTGACCAGCGCCACGCCGCGGGCCGGCGCGAAGCCCGCCCGGTATTCGAGGTCGTAGACCGGTGGCGCCTCGCCGGCAATGGCGCGGCCAGAGCCGGCGAGGAGGACGAGCAGGCCCAGCAGCAGGGCGACGAGGCAGGAAAACGATCGGTTCGGCATCGGCTTTGCGGGTCGGGCGGCGGGCCCCATCGGGCGCCCCGGCGCGGAAGCCCGAGTATGCCAAGGCTCAGCGGCGGCGCCGTTGCCACTCCGCGAGGAAGACCGCCGTGGCCGAGGCCACGTTCAGACTTTCCACCCGGCCGCTGCCGGGAATGCCCACCCGTGCCTCGCAGGCGGCGGCAAGCACGGGGTCGAGGCCCTCGCCCTCGGCGCCCAGCACCCAGACGCAGCGTTCCGGCAGGGCGGCGCGGTAGAGGTCCTCGCCTCCGCGCACCACGGTGGCGAAGAGCTGGAAGCCCTGGGCGCGCAGCAACGGCACGGCCTCGTCGGCCGTGCCGAGGCGCACCAGCCCGACGGCCTCGGCGCCGCCCTCGGCCACCCGCGCGGCCGCGCCGGAGAGCGTGAGCGGCGAGTCCTTCGGCAGCAGCACCGCCGGCGCCCCGAAATGCGCCGCCGAACGCAGGATGGCGCCGAAGTTGTGCGGGTTGCCCACGCCATCCAGCCACAGCAGCTGGCAGGGACCCGCGGGCAGGCCGGCGAGGAAGGCCGCCAGCGTGGCCTCGGGGCGGCGGCGCACGGCCATCACCACGCCCTCGTGGTGGCGGGTGCCGGCCAGCCGGTCGAGGTCGTCTTCCTCCACCACGGTGTAGCCACGACGCTGGGCCACGCACCAGGCCAGGAGCTCGCGCAGTTCGCCCATGCGCGAGCCGAGCAGCCAGAGCTTGCGCAGGTCTTGCGGGCGGGCGGCGAAGGCAGCCTTGCAGGCATTCAGCCCGAACAGGCGCAACTCGTCCTCGGCGCGCGGCGGCCGCACGCCGCCCTGCCCGCCCCGGGAGGCCGGCCTCATGCCTGGGCCTCGGCGTCCGGGTGCAGGGTTTCCAGCCGCTCCAGCTCGCGGGTGCGAGCCTGAGGCGCCGTGGTGTAGGGCGCCACCCGCAGGTAGAGCGCGGGGATGACGTAGAGGGTGAGGAAGGTGGAGAGCACCACGCCGAACACCACCACGATGCCGATGGCATTGCGCGAGGCCGAGCCGGCGCCGGTACCGAGCATCAGCGGCAGGGCGCCGGCGGCGGTGGCGATCGAGGTCATCAGGATCGGCCGCAGGCGGATCGAGGCGGCGTCGAGGATGGCGCGCCGCACCTCGCGGCCCTCGTCACGCAGCTGGTTGGCGAACTCGACGATCAGGATGCCGTTCTTCGCCGCCAGCCCCACCAGCATGATCAGGCCGATCTGGCTGAACAGGTTGAGGCTGGCTCCCGGCCCCCAGAAGCCGGCCGCCGAGACCAGGCTCATGGCGAACAGCCCGAGCAGGGCGCCGAGCACCGCCAGCGGCACGGTGAGCATGATGACGAAGGGATGGGCGAAGCTCTCGAACTGCGCAGCCAGCACGAGGTAGACGATGAGCAGGGCCATGGCGAAGGCGAACAGCACGGCCCGGCCGCTTTCGCGGGCCTCACGGGCCTCGCCCTTGAAATCGACCTGGGCATTCGGCGGCAGCACCCGGCGCGCCGTCTCCTCGATCCAGGCGGTGGCCTCGCCCATGGTGTAGCCGGGCGCCAGCGAGGCCGAGAGGGTGATGGCACGCAGGCGGTTGAAGCGGTTGAAGCTGCCCGGCTCGGCCAGCTCGCGCACGGTGACCAGCGAGGCCAGGGGCACCAGCTGGCCGCTGGCGCTGCGCACGAAGAGCCCCTCCATGGCCGCCGGCGAGGCGCGGTCCTCGCCGCGGGCCTGGACGATCACGTCGTACTCCTCGCCGCCATCGACGAAGGTGCCCACGCGCCGCGACCCCATCATGATCTCGAGGGTCCGGCCGATCTCCTGCACCGACACCCCGAGTGCCGCGGCGCGCTCGCGGTTGATGTCGATACGCAGCTGGGGCCGGGTCTCCTTGAAATCGGAATCGGCGCCGAACAGCTTCGGGTTGGCCTCGATCTCGGCCAGCAGGGCATCGCGCCACTGCGCCAGCTCGGCGTAGTCGGGGCCGCCCAGCACCACCTGCAGGGCCTGGCCGCCACGCGAGCGGGTCAGGCCGGAGCGGGCCACCGGCCGCGAAGTGACGCCGGGCACCACGGCGAGCTGGCCGCGCACCGCATCGACCACCTCGTTGGTGGTCACGTCGCGCTGGTTCCAGGGCTGCATCAGCACGATGGCGTTGGCCGTGTGCATGTCCTCGTTGCCGCCGCCGAAGCCGCCCGGCACGCGGGCGATCACCCGGTGGATGGCGCCCCCCTCACGGGCGTTGTCGAGCAGGATGGCCTCGACCTGCTTCATCTGTTCTACGGTGTAGTCGAAACCCGCGCCCTCCGGCGCCGAGACCTGCACGAAGAAGCTGCCCCGGTCCTCGGGCGGCGCCAGTTCGGAAGGCACCAGGCGCAGCAGCACCAGCACCAGCACCACCGCGGCCACCACCACGCCGGCGAAGGTCCAGGTGCGGTCGACCATGCGCTCCAGCGAGCGCCGGTAGGCCGCGGTCACCCGAGCGAGCAGGGCGTCCACCCGGGACGCAAAGCCCCCGCTGCGCGGCTGGTGCGGCTCCAGCAGCAGTGAGCACATCATCGGCGTCAGGGTCAGGGCCACGAAGGCCGAGATCACGATGGCGCCGGCCAGGGCCACGGCCAGCTCGCGGAACAGCCGGCCGTTGTTGCCCTCGAGGAAGGCCATCGGCACGAACACCGCCACCAGCACCGCGGTGGTGGCGATCACCGCGAAGGCCACCTGGCGGGTGCCGCGGGTGGCGGCCACGATGCGCGGCTCGCCCATGTCCACCCGGCGCTGGCAGTTCTCCAGCACCACGATGGCGTCGTCCACCACGAGGCCGATCGAGAGCACGATGGCGAGCAGGGTGAGCAGGTTGATCGAGTAGCCGAAGGCCCAGAGGGCGATGAAGGCGGCGGTAAGGCAGACCGGCAGGGTCACCGCCGGCACCAGGGCGGCACGCACGCTGCCGAGGAAGGCCCAGATCACCAGCAGCACCAGCACCAGGGCCTCGGCCACCGTCTTCCAGACCTGGAACACCGCCACCTCGATGAACTGGGTGGAGTCGAAGGCCACCCCGAGGCGGATGTCCTCCGGCAGCCCGGCGGAAATCGCATCGACCTCGGCGCGCACTGCCTTGGCCACGTCGATGGAGTTGGCGGTGGAGGTCTTGATGATCTGGAAACCGACCTGCGGCTCGCCATTGCCGCGGAACCAGGCCCGGCGCTCGGCGGCCTCGCGGTTCACCGTGGCCACGTCGCCGAGCCGCACCGGGCGGCCATCGCCCCCCCGGGCCACCACCATGGCCGCGAAGTCTTCCGGCGTCTGGTAGGCCCGCGACATGCGCAGGATGAAGTCGCGGGTGGTGGATTCCAGACGGCCGGCCGGCAGCTCGACGTTCTCGCGCCGCAGCGCCGCCTCGATGTCGTTCACCGTGAGCCCGCGCGCCGCCATGGCGCTGCGGTCGAGCCAGATGCGCATGGCATAGCGCTGGCCGCCGCCGAGGCGCACGCTGGCCACGCCCGGGATGCTGGCGAAGCGGTCGACGAGATAGCGCTCGGCGTAGTCGGTGAGTTCGAGGATGTCGCGGTTCGGCGAGGCCACGAACAGGAACATGATCGGCTCGGCATCGGCCGACTGCTTCGCCACCTGCGGCGGATCGGCATCCACCGGCAGGCGGTTGGCCACGCGCGAGACTGCATCGCGCACGTCATTGGTGGCCGACTCGATGTCGCGGCTGAGGTTGAATTCGAGGTTCACGTCCGAGCGGCCGTTGCGCGAGGAGCTCTCGATGAGATCGACGCCCTCGATGCCGGCCACCGCATCCTCGATGATCTGGGTGACGCTGCTCTCCACCACCGCGGCCGAGGCGCCAGGGTAGTTGGTCTGCACCGAGACCACCGGCGGGTCGATGTCCGGCAGCTCGCGCAGGGTGAGGCGAGAGAAGGCGATCAGACCCAGCACGATGAGCAACAGGCTCATCACCGTGGCCAGTACCGGACGGCGGATGCAGAGCTCGGACAGGACCATGGGAATGCCTCAGGCGCCGGCCGGGGAACCGGGCGTGGTGCCAGCACGCAGGGCGGCAGCGGCCTCCACCGCCGGCCTGGCCTCGGCCACCCGCTGGCCCGGGCGCAGCTTCTGGGTGCCGTCCACCACGATGCGGTCGCCGGCCGACAGCCCTTCGGCGATCGCCACGCGGCCCGGCTCGCGCCCCCCCAGCACCACGTTGACGCGCTCCACGGTGCCGTCCTCCTTCACCCGGAACACGAAACTCTGGCTGCCGGCCTGCTGCACCGCGATCTCGGGCACCGCCAGTACCGGGCGCTCCTCCTGCAGCACGGTCACGGTGAGCAGCATGCCGGGCAGCAGCTTGCCCTCGGGGTTCTCAATGGCGGCGCGCACGTTCACCGAGCGGGTGGCCACGTCCACCCGCGAGTCCACGCTGATGACGCGGCCGGTGAACACCTCGCCGCGCCAGGCGTCGCTGCGCGCCTCCACCACCAGGCCCTCGCGCAGTTTCGAGAGCTGCACCTCGGGCACGGCGAAATCGACCTGCATGGTGTCGACGGCATCCAGGGTGGTGATGACGGTTCCCGGGCCGAGCAACTGCCCCGGACTGACCTCGCGCAGGCCGAGCACGCCGGCGAAGGGGGCGACGATGGCGCGGTCGGAGACCCGCGAGATGGCGAGCTGCACCCGGGCCTGCGCGGCGTCGCGGGCGGCGCGCTGGGCGTCGAGCTGGCTCGTGGGGATCAGGCGCTCGGCGGCCAGCTGGCGCTGGCGCTCGAACTGGCGCTGCGCCTCGGCATAGGCGGTGCGGGCGGCGTCGAGTTCGGCCACATCGCCCCCCACGTCGAGCTCCACCAGCACCTGCCCGGCCTCCACCCGCTGGCCGCTCTCGAAGCGCACCCGCCGCACCCGCTCGGACAGCTTGGAGGTGATGGCGATCGACTCGCTGGCGCGGGCCGTGCCGATGGCCTCGAGGCGCTCGATCCAGGGCGACTCGACGACCACGGTGGTGGTGACCACCGCCGGCGGGCCACCCGGCCCGCCCCCGGGGGCGCTCCCGCCCGAACCGCCGCAGGCGGCGAGCAGCAGGCTGGCAAGGAAGAGACAGGAACGGGCGAGGCGGGGTGCGCGAGGGATCATCCGGGGTCCTTGGTCCGTGGCCCGGCCGTCCGGGCCGGCGGGCATGGCAGCGCAGAGGATGCGTGAAGGCGTGTCAGCGTCGCATGGATGGGCGTCCCAGCTTTGCAACGCAGCATTCCCCTGCGCCGAAACGACGACGCCGGCCCGCAGGCCGGCGTCGGGAGCAGGCGCTGGCCCGGAGGATCAGCCCTGCCACTCGCCGAGGGCGGCGAGGCCGTTCTCCCTGGCGCGGGCATACACCGTCTTCTGCGCCTCGGCCACGTTGTTCACCGGGTCCTTGGCCCAGATCTTCAGCGCGGCGGCCTGCATGGCGCGGCCATAGCTGAAGGACAGCGGCCAGGGATTGCCTTCGAGCTGGTTCATCTCATTGAGGTGGCGGGTGGCCTGCTCGTCGCTCTGGCCGCCGGAGAGGAACACGATGCCCGGCAGGGTGGCCGGCACGGTGGCCTTCAGGCAGTGCACCGTCTGCGCCGCTACCTCCTCGGCATCGGCCTGCTCCGGACAGTCCTTACCGGAGATCACCATGCTGGCCTTCAGGATGCAGCCCTCCAGCATCACGTTGTGCTCGTACAGGGCGGCGAACAGGCTGCGCAGCACGGCTTCCGTCACGTCGTAGCAGGTATCGATGTCATGGTCGCCGTCCATCAACACCTCCGGCTCCACCATCGGCACGATGCCGGCCTCCTGGCAGAGCGCGGCATAGCGCGCCAGGGCATGGGCGTTCGAGTCGATACAGGTGCCGGTGGGAATGTCCTCGCCGATGGTGATCACGGCGCGCCACTTGGCGAACTTCGCCCCCAGCTTGACGTACTCGGCCAGGCGCTCGCGCAGGCCGTCGAGGCCCTCGGTGACGAGCTCGCCCGGGCAGCCGGCCAGCGGCTTGGCGCCGGTGTCCACCTTGATGCCGGGCAGGATGCCGGCGTCCATCATGATCTTGGTGAAGGGCACGCCGTCCCGGGTGCTCTGGCGGATCGTCTCGTCGTAGAGGATGGCGCCGGAGATGTAATCGGAGAGGTTCGGCGTGGTGAGGAGCATCTCGCGGTAGGCGCGGCGGTTCTCCTCGGTGTTCTCCACCCCCACCGAGGCGAAGCGCTTGGCGATGGTGGCGGTGGATTCGTCGATGGCGATGATGCCCTTGCCCGGGGCGACCATGGCCTGGGCGATGTCGGCAAGTTCTTCGATGCTCATTGCGGGGGCTCGGCGGGGGTGGAAAGCCCCGGATTATAGCCGAGGCCCCGGCCCCGGCCGCCCACAGGGCCTCAGAGCTCGCCCAGCCCCTCGACGTGCCCGCCCTCGCCGATCTCCAGCAGGCGCAGGGTGTTGGTGGCGCCGCGGCGCTCCATGGAATCGCCGTTGGTGACGATGATGCGGTCGCCCACCGCCAGCAGGCCGAGATCATGCAGCTGCTTTGCGGCGCTGCGGGCCGCCACCCCGGGCGAGAGCCCGCGGGTATCGAAATGGATCGGGTAGACGTCGCGCATCAGCGACATCTTGCGCCGCGCCTCGTCGAAGCGGCTGAGCGCGAACACCGGCGAGGCGGCGCGGTAGCGCGAGAGGTAGCGCGCCGTGCCGCCAGACTCGGTGAGCGCCACGATGGCCTTGAGCTCGATGTGCTCGGTGAGGAACATCGCCGCCATGGCGATCGCCTCGTCGGCGCGGGTGAGGCCGCGGCGCGCCGCCTCGAAATCGGTGTCGTGGCGGAACTGGCGCTCGGCCCCGAGGCAGATCTGCGCCATCGCCTCCACCGCCTTCACCGGGTACTGCCCGCTCGCCGTCTCGGCCGAGAGCATCACCGCGTCGGTGCCGTCGATCACCGAGTTGGCCACGTCCAGCACCTCGGCACGGGTCGGGATCGGGTTGTCCACCATCGACTGCAGCATCTGGGTGGCGGTGATCACCAGCCGGTTGCGGGCCACGGCCTCGCGGATGATGGTCTTCTGCAGGCCGGGCAGTTCGGCGTAGCCGATCTCCACCCCGAGGTCGCCGCGCGCCACCATCACGATCTCGGCCGCCTCGACGATCTCGACGAGGTTGTCGATCGCCTCGGCGCGCTCGATCTTGGCCACGATCTGCGCCTCCGAACCGGCCTCGCGGGCAAGGCGGCGGGCCAGTTCCACGTCCTCGGCGGAACGGCAGAAGGAAACGGCGATGAAATCCACCCCGAGCCGGGCCGCAGTGCGGATATGCGCACGGTCCTCCTCGGTGAGTGCCCCGAGGCTGAGGCCGCCGCCCAGGCGGTTCAGGCCCTTGCGGTCGGAGAGCACCCCATCGGTGAGCACCTCGGTATGTACCACCTCGCCCTCCACCCGCCGCACGCGCAGGGCGATCAGGCCGTCGTCGAGCAGCAGGGTGTCACCGGGCCCCACGTCGCCGGGCAGGCCAAGGTAGCTGCACCCCACCTGCGTGGCGTCGCCGGCCGGCGCGTCGGCCCGGCAGACCAGGGCGAAGCCCTGCCCCGTCTTCAGCGACACCCTCCCCTCGGCGAAGCGCTCGATGCGGATCTTCGGCCCCGGCAGGTCGGCCAGTACCCCGATCTCGCGCCCGGTACGGGCCGCCACCGCCCGTACCGCGGCAATGCGCCGGGCGTGCTGGTCGGCGTTGCCGTGGGAGAAGTTGAGGCGCACCGCGTTCACCCCGGCATCGAGCAGGGCCTCGATGACGCCGGGGGCGTCGGTGGCCGGGCCGAGGGTGGCGAGGATCTTGGTGCGGCGCAGCGCCTGGCTCATGGGAAGCGGGATCGAAAAGGACACGGCTACGCTAGCAGAGCGGCGTAACGGGCGGGGATGCAGACGTTTGCAGGGCTGTGGGCACCGCCCGCGGGCTGCCGCTTCGCACCAAGGGGACCGCGACGGGAGAGCCTGCCTCGTGCGGGCGGCGGTTGTGGGCGAGCCTGCCTGCCGCGTGCGGCCCTTCTCTGGGGCGCCTGCCTCGTGCGGACGCGGGGTTCAGCCCCCCCGCGCCTCGAGCGCCGCCACCGCCGGCAGGGTCTTGCCCTCGAGGAACTCGAGGAAGGCGCCGCCACCGGTCGAGATGTAGCCCACGTCGCCGGCCACGCCGTACTTGTCGATGGCCGCCAGGGTGTCGCCGCCGCCGGCGATCGAGAAGGCGCTGGAGGCGGCGATGGCCCGGGCCAGGGCCTCGGTGCCCTTGCCGAAGGCATCGAACTCGAACACCCCCACCGGCCCGTTCCACACCACCGTGCCGGCCCGGGCGATCAGGTCGGCGTAGCGGGCGGCGGTCCTGGGGCCGATGTCGAGGATCATGTCGCCAGGCTGGACCTCGGCCACGCCGCGCACGCTGGCCGGGGCGTCGGCGGCGAAGGCCGGGGCCACCACCACGTCCTCCGGCAGCGGGATCGAGGCGCCGCGGGCCTCGGCCTTGGCCACGATGGCCCGGGCAGTATCGAGCAGGTCCGTCTCCACCAGCGACTTGCCCACCGGGTGGCCGGCGGCGGCGATGAAGGTGTTGGCGATGCCGCCGCCGACGATCAGCTGGTCGACCTTCTCCACGAGGTTGCCCAGCAGCTCCAGCTTGGTGCTGACCTTGGAGCCGGCGACGATGGCGAGCAGCGGGCGCGCCGGGTGCGCCAGGGCACGGGCCAGCGCGTCGAGCTCGGCCATCAGCAAAGGCCCGCCGGCGGCGATCTTCGCCGCGCGGATCACCCCGTGGGTGGAGGCCTGGGCGCGGTGCGCGGTGCCGAAGGCATCCATCACGAACACGTCGCAGAGCGCGGCGTACTTCGCCGCCAGCGCCGGGTCGTCCTTGGCCTCACCGACGTTCATCCGGCAGTTCTCCAGCAGCACCACCTCGCCGGGCCGCACGGCCACGCCGTCCACCCAGTCGCGCACCAGCGGCACCGGCCGGCCGAGATGGACCGAGAGCCGCTCGGCCACTGGAGCCAGCGAATCCTCGGCGCTCCACTGCCCTTCCTTCGGGCGGCCGAGGTGCGACATCACCATCACCGCCGCCCCCTGCTCCAGGGCCCGCCGCAGTGTCGGCAAGGAGGCGGTGATGCGCTGCTCCGAGCTCACCCGGCCATCCTCGATCGGCACATTGAGGTCCTGGCGGATCAGCACCCGCTGGTCCTTGAGGTCGAGGTCGGTCATGCGAAGGATGGCCATGGCGTCTCCGGGTTGGGATGGGGGTTGGGGGGCGCATTGTCGCACCCGGGGCGCGCGGCTAGCATGGCTGCATGGACGGGAAATCCACGCGCCCCCCCACCCTGGACGACGCCCTCGCGGCTCTACGCCGCGGCGAGCCGATCGGCCTGCCCACCGAAACCGTCTATGGCCTCGCCGCCGATGCCCACGATCCGGTGGCGGTACGGCGCATCTACGCGCTGAAGGGCCGGCCCTCCGACCATCCCTTGATCGTGCACGTGGCCGATGCGCTGGCCGCCTCGCGCTGGGCCGGCGACTGGCCGGAGGCCGCCGAGGCCCTGGCCGAGGCCTTCTGGCCCGGCCCGCTCACCCTGATCCTGCCGCGCGCCGCCAACGTGCCCGACGAGGTGACCGGCGGCCAGGACACCGTGGGCCTGCGGGTGCCCGCGCATCCGGTGGCGCAGGCCCTGCTCAGGGCCTTCGAGGGCGGCGTGGCCGCCCCGTCGGCCAATCGCTTCGGCCACATCAGTCCCACCACTGCCCAGCACGTGCGCGACGAATTCGGCGATGCCGTGCCGGTGGTGCTGGATGGCGGCGAGTGCGAGATCGGCCTGGAGAGCACCATCGTCGATCTCTCCGGCGAAACCCCGCGCATCCTGCGCCCGGGCAAGATCAGCCGCCCCGAGATCGAGGCCATCATCGGCCCGGTGGCCGAGGGAGCCGACGGCGACAGCCCGCGCGCCTCCGGCACCCTGGCCTCGCACTATGCGCCGCGGGCGCAGGTGGAGGTGCTGGCCCGCGCTCCGCTGGTGGCGCGCTACAAGGAACTGCAGAAACGCGGCCAGCGGGTGGCCGCCCTGCTGCGCGGCCAGCCCTTCAAGGACATCGAAGGCGAGGTGCTGCCCGCCGACCTCGCCGGCTATGGCCACGCCCTCTACGCCG
The DNA here is from genome assembly GCF_000429065.1 of Silanimonas lenta DSM 16282. Classification (GTDB taxonomy): domain Bacteria; phylum Pseudomonadota; class Gammaproteobacteria; order Xanthomonadales; family Xanthomonadaceae; genus Silanimonas; species Silanimonas lenta. Next base: position 182,057 of record NZ_AUBD01000005.1, read on the forward strand.
CGCTGCGGAGGCTCGATGCCCGCGGCTTCGAGGTACTGCTGGCCGAACTGCCGCCACATACCGCGGCCTGGGCGGCGGTGAACGACCGCCTGCGCCGCGCCTCGGCGCCGCGCGACGCCGACGGCACCTGAGCCGGGCCCGGGCGCCTCATTCCGCCCGCAGGCAGACCTCGGCCCGGCTGAGCCGCCGCAGCGCGGACCGTCGCTGCCGGTGCTCCCAGGTATCGAACAGCACCCACTCCACCGGCCGCCACAGGGCCACCCAACCGAGGATCAGCAGGCCCTCGCGCAGGACCTGGGCCATCTCGCTCGTCTCGACCTCGAACAGCCGGCGCAGGCCAAGGGCGGCCAGCAGCACTCCGAGCCCCAGCACCATCGCCACGCGGTGCACCCGGCCGCGGGCGATCCGGCGGCGCTCGGCCCGCTCCCACAGCCAGCCGAAATGGGCATGGATCGCGGCGGCCACCTCCGGCTGGCGATCGACCAGGGCCGCGGGCACGGTGATGCGCACCCGCAGGGCCGCATCGCCCGGCGCATCCTCGGCGCATTCCAGCAGGTAGGCCTCGGCGGCGCGGTCGAGCGCCTTGTCGCGGAACGGCGCCGGGTCGAGCCCGTCGTAGAGCTGCTCCAGGCGGTCGAGGCGGATCTCGATGTCGGCCATGCCGGCGATGCTGGGGCGCGTTTCCGGAAAAGGGAAGGGGCGGTCCGTGCCCCCTGAAAAAGGAAGGGCCGGTCGGCGACCGGCCCTCCGTCCGCGCGCCGCGGCAGGCGGCTTACTTCGCCGCCATCAGCGCCAGGGTGGTGTCCAGCATGCGGTTGCTGAAGCCCCACTCGTTGTCGTACCAGCTGAGCACCTTCACCAGGGTGCCGCCCATCACGCGGGTCTGCGTGCTGTCGTAGACCGAGCTGTGCGGGTCGTGATTGAAGTCCACCGACACCAGCGGCTTCTTGTTGAAGCCGAGGATGCCCTTGAGCGCGCCCTGCGAGGCCTCGAGCACGGCGGCGTCGATCTCCTCCTTGCTGGTGGGGCGGGCGGCGACGAAGCTCAGGTCCACCACCGAGACATTGATGGTGGGCACGCGCATGGCAAAGCCATCGAGCTTGCCATTGAGCTCCGGCAGCACCAGGCCCACCGCGGCGGCGGCGCCGGTCTTGGTCGGAATCTGGCTCATGGTGGCCGAGCGGGCGCGGCGCAGGTCCGAGTGGTAGACGTCGGTCAGCACCTGGTCATTGGTGTAGGCATGGATGGTGGTCATCAGGCCATGCACGATGCCGATCTTCTCGTGCAGCACCTTGGCCAGCGGCGCGAGGCAGTTGGTGGTGCAGCTGGCGTTCGAGATCACGGTGTCCGAAGCCTTGAGCACGCCGTGGTTCACGCCATAGACCACGGTGGCATCGACGTCGCTGCCGCCCGGGGCCGAGATCACCACCTTCTTCGCGCCACCGGCGAGGTGCGCCGAGGCCTTGGCCTTGCTGGTGAAGATGCCGGTGCACTCCAGCACCACGTCCACGCCGTTGGCGCCCCAGGGCAGCTTGGCCGGATCGCGCTCGGCGAACACCTTGATGCGGTCGCCGTTCACCACGAGGTCGCCGCCATCCACCGAGACCTCGCCGGGGAACCTGCCGTGCGCCGTGTCGTACTGGGTGAGGTGGGCGTTGGTCTCGGCATCGCCCAGGTCGTTGATGGCGACGATCTGGATCTCGTGGGTACGCCGGGCTTCGTACAGCGCACGGAGGATGTTGCGACCGATACGGCCGTAGCCGTTGATGCCAACCTTGATGGCCATGGAGCGCTCCTGTGGGCGGGAGGGGGAAAGCGCGGTAGTTTACCCGCCCCACCCCTGCCCTGCGCCCTCCGATGCCCTGGCCCGCCTGCATTCCCCGCATTTCCCGTCCCCTGCGCCTGGCCCTCCTCACCCCCCTGCTCGCCCTGGCCCTCGCCCCGCCCGCGGCGCTGGGCTGGGGCCGGGAGGGCCACCGGGTGATCGGACATCTCGCCGAGGCCCGGCTCTCGCCGGCGGCACGGGCCGAGGTGGAGCGCCTGCTGGCCGGCGAGCCGGAGCCGAGCCTGGCCGGCGTGTCGGCCTGGGCAGACGAGGTGCGCGACCTGCCGGAGTGGCGGCACACCGCCTCCTGGCACTGGGTGAACCTGCCGCGCGAGACGCCCTGCCAGTTCGAGGCCGAACGCGACTGCGCGCCTCGGCAGTGCATCGTCGGCGCCATCCGCGAGCAGCTCGCCCTGCTGGCCGACCGCGGACAGCCGCCGGCCCGCCGCACGGAGGCCCTGAAGTTCGTGGTGCACTTCGTCGGCGACGTGCACCAGCCCTTCCACGCCGGCTTCGCCGACGACCGCGGCGGCAACCTCGCCCAGGTGCGCTGGCAGCGCCAGGGCTGGAACCTGCATGCCGTCTGGGATTCGGCCCTCGTGCGCCATGCCGGGCTGGAGCCCGAGGCCTACGCCCGCCAGCTCGCCGGCGGCCCGTCCCTGCCGGAAGACCACAGCCTCGGCCTCGCCCAGCCGGAAGTGGAATGGGCGCTGGAGAGCTGCCGCATGATCGGCGAGGCCTCGCTCTATCCGGAGCGCCCCTTCATCACCCAGGCCTACATGGAAGCCAAGCGGCCGCTGGCGGAACAGCGCCTGCGCCAGGCTGGAGAGCGGCTCGCGGCCCTGCTGGAACAGGCGCTCGCGCCTCCGCCTTGATTGCCGTCAAGCCGTCGCTTGGCGCCGATCAAGGGCCACAGCGGCCATCGCGATGACACTGGCGGAGCCCCGCTTCGTGCGGGTCCCTTCGTCACTGGAGTCATCCGATGAACCGCTTCACCCCCACCCTGCTTGCTTCCGCCCTGTTCCTCGCCAGCGCCCCGGCCTTCGCCGGCGACTGGTGGATCCGCGGCGGCGCCACCCATGTCGATCCGAAGTCGGACAACGGCCGCCTCGCTGCCGGCGCCCTGCGCGTCGACATCGACAGCAATACCCAGCTCGGCCTGAGCCTGGGCCGTTTCCTCACCGACCAGTGGGCGATCGACGTGCTGGCCGCCACGCCCTTCAGCCACACCGCCAGGCTCAATGGCGCGGAGTCGGTGCGCTTCAAGCACCTGCCGCCCACCGTCAGCCTGCAGTACTACTTCGGTGGGCGCGATGCCGCGGTGCGCCCCTTCCTCGGCGCCGGCGTGAACTTCACCTGGGTCTACGACGAGCAGGAACGCGGCCCGGTGGCCGGCGCGCGGGTCGACCTCGAGAACAGCTGGGGCGCGGCCGCGCAGGCCGGCCTGCTGTTCCGGCTCTCCGACTCCTGGCATGCCACCGCCGACCTGCGCTGGATCGACATCGACTCCAAGGTCCGCCTCAACGGCACCCGCATCGGCACTGCCAACGTCGACCCGCTGGTGTTCAGCCTGATGGTGGGCACCACCTTCTGAAGCCCCTCGCCGCGGCACGGTCCGGGCTAGGCTGTATGCCACCCGGGCCGATGCCGCGCGCCATGAGCAATCCCCTGTCCCCTCCGGCCTCCCGCGCGTCTGGCGCGGAAACGGCCCGCTCCGATCCGGCGCTCGAGGACGCCATCGAGCGCCTGCTCCGGCACGCCGGTCCCCATCTGGTGGTCGGCGCGCCACTCGGGCTCGGCAAGCCTCACCGCGTGCTCAACGCGCTGTATGCCCGCATCGCCGCCGATCCGTCGCGCCGGCTCACGATCCTCAGCGCCCTGTCGCTGGCACGCCCACGGGCGAAGGCGGGCCTGGAACGGCGCTTCCTCGGCCCCTTCGTCGAACGCCACTTCGGCGCCGCTTTCGAGGATCCAGCCTGGTTCCTCGCCCAGCAGCGCGATGCGCTGCCGCCGAACATCGAGGTCGAGGAGTTCTACCTGCCCTCCGGCGCCCTGCTCGGCTCGCGGCAGGCACAGCAGCACTATGCCAGCCTGAACTACACGCATGCCGCACGCGGGATCGCGGCACGCGGCTGCAATGCCATCGTGCAGTCGGTGGCCCGCGGCCCAGGCGGCCGGCTCTCGCTGAGCTGCAACCCCGATCTCACCTTCGACCTCGTCGACGCCCTGGCCGCACGCGGCCTGCCGCGCCCCTTGATGCTGGCCGAGGTCCATCCCGAGCTGCCCTATGTGGAGCGCGGCGCCTCGGTCGATCCCGGCTTCTTCGACATCGTGCTGACGCCTGCGCGACTGCCACCCCTGTTCGCCGTGCCGCGCCAGCCGGTATCACTGGCGGAGTTCGCGATCGGCCTGTACGCCAGCACGCTGGTAAAGGACGGCGGTACCCTGCAGATCGGCATCGGCGCACTGTCGGATGCCCTGACCCATGCCCTCGTGCTGCGACACACGCGCAATGCCGACTACCGGCGGATCCTCGAAGCCCTCTGGCCCGAGGCCGGCACCTCCGCCCTGGTGCGCGAGACCGGTGGCCTTGCCCCCTTCGAGCACGGCCTGTTCGGCTGCAGCGAGATGGTGATGGACGGCTTCCGCGTGCTGGCCGAGGCCGGCGTGCTGAAGCGCGCCGTGGTGCCGGATGCCGCCGCGCAAGCCCGGCTCGATGCCGGAACCGCCACGCCCGCCGACCTCGCCCTGCGCGAGGCCGAGGGCGAGCTGCTGCACGGCGGCTTCTTCCTCGGCAGCCACAAGCTCTACGGCTGGCTGCGGCAGATCGGCGGCGCCGACAGCCCTTTCCGCCTGCGCATGACGCGGATCAGCGAGATCAACCAGCTCGGCACCGAAGACGCCCCGCTGCGGGCCGCGCAGCGCCGCCACGCCCGCTTCATCAATACCACGATGATGCAGACGGTGCTGGGCGCGGCGGTGTCCGATGCACTGGAAGACGGCCGCGTCGTCTCCGGCGTGGGCGGCCAGTACAACTTCGTGGCCATGGGCCATGCCCTGCCGGACGCACGCTCGATCCTGCTGTTCCGTGCGGTGCGCGAGAGCGGTGCGATGGTCTCGAGCTCCCTGCTCTGGCACTACGGCCACGCCACCATCCCACGGCATCTGCGCGATCTCGCCATCAGCGAATATGGCATCGCCGACCTGCGCGATCGGAGCGATGCCGACTGCATCCGCGCCATGCTGGCCATCGGCGATGCCCGCTTCATGCCAACACTCGCGGAAAAGGCTGTCGCCGCCGGCAAGCTCGACCGCGCGGATGCGGGCACGTGGGCTCGCAACACCCCAGAGGCGATCGACGCGGCGCTGGGCCCCTTCCGCCGCGAGGGCCTGCTGCCCGAGTACCCCATGGGCAGCGATTTCACGCCCACCGAGCAGGACCTCGTGCGCGCGCTTGGCCGGCTGAAACGTGACACCGCGACGCGCGTCGGCAAGGCCAGCGCCCTGTGGAAGGCACTATGGCTCGACGAAGCCCGCGCCACCCCGCGCGAAGCTGCCGCCCTCGCCCGCATGGGTTACGACGGCCGCGAAGGATGGCGCGAGGCGCTGGAGCGCAGGCTGCTGCGGTCGGCCTTGCGCGCGACCGCCCACACTCTCAGCGCAGGGCCTTCGCTGCCGCCACCACATTCTCCACGGTGAAGCCGAAGTGCTTCATCAGCACCTCGCCCGGGGCCGACTCGCCGAAGCGGTCGATGCCGACCACGGCGCCATCGAGGCCGGCGATGCAGCGCCAGTGCTCAGTGCTGCCGGCCTCGACGACCACCCGCTTGCGGCACCATGAAGGCAGCACGCCCTCGCGGTACTCCAGCGGCTGGCGCTTGAAGACCTCGAAGCAGGGCATCGAGACCACACGGGCCTGGATGCCTTCCTCCGCGAGCTTCACGGCGGCCAGGCGCGCCAGCTCCAGCTCCGATCCAGTGCCGATCAGGATCAGATCGAATTTCGCCGAGGCAGGATCACTGAGCACATAGCCGCCGCGCGCAATGGCGGCCACCTGCTCGGGCGTGCGCTGCTGGTGGGCGAGGTTCTGGCGCGAGAACACGAGGCTCGAGGGCCCTTCGGCGCGCTGCAGGGCACAGGCCCAGGCCACGGCCGACTCCACCGCATCGCCGGGGCGCCACACGTCGTGGTTCGGGATCAGCCGCAGCGAGGCGAGGTGCTCGATGGGCTGGTGCGTCGGGCCATCCTCGCCGAGGCCGATCGAGTCGTGCGTGTAGACGTGGATCGAACGCACCGGCAGCAGCGCACTCATGCGCACGGCGTTGCGGGCGTAGTCCGAGAACACGAGGAAGGTGGCATCGAAGGGGATGAAGCCGCCATGCAGCGCGAGGCCGGAGCCGATCGCCGTCATGCCGAACTCGCGCACGCCGTAGTGCACGTAGCGGGCGTCGGCATCCGCGGTGGTCACGGCCTTCTGGCCCTTCCAGGTGGTGAGGTTGGAGTGCGCGAGGTCGGCCGAGCCGCCCACCAGCTCCGGCAGGTGCGGAGCGAAGGCCTCGATGGCCATCTGCGAGGCCTTGCGCGAGGCCACCACCGGGCCCTCGGCCTGCAGCCTGTCGATGTAGTCCCGGGCGATCTTCGCGAAGTCTGCCGGCAGCTCGCCGGCCATGCGGCGTTCGAACTCGGCGGCGAGCGCCGGATGGGCAGCCTTGTAGGCAGCGAAGCGGGCATTCCAGTCGGCTTCGGCCTTGGCGCCACGCTCGCGGGCGTCCCAGGCCGTGCGGATCTCCGCGGGAATCTCGAAGGGCGCATGAGGCCACTTCAGGGCCTCGCGGGTCAGCGCCACCTCGTCCTTGCCCAGCGGCGCGCCATGGCTGCTCTCCTTGCCCTGCTTGTTCGGCGAACCAAAGCCGATGTGCGTGCGACAGCAGATCAGGGTCGGACGCTGCGTCTCGGCCTTCGCCGTGGCGATCGCCTGCTGGATCTCGTCGGGGTCATGGCCATCGACATTGCGGATCACCTGCCAGCCATAGGCTTCGAAGCGCTTCGGCGTATCGTCGGTGAACCAGCCCTGCACCTCGCCGTCGATGGAGATGCCGTTGTCGTCCCAGAAGGCGATCAGCTTGCCCAGGCCCCAGGTGCCGGCCAGCGAGCAGGCCTCGTGCGAGATGCCTTCCATCAGGCAGCCGTCGCCCATGAAGCAGTACGTGTAGTGATCGACGATCGCGTGGCCTTCGCGGTTGAAGCGCTGCGCCAGCAGCTTCTCGGCCAGCGCCATGCCCACGGCATTGGCAATGCCCTGCCCCAGCGGCCCGGTGGTGGTCTCGACCCCCGGGGTGATGTGCCGCTCCGGATGGCCGGCGGTCTTCGAATGCAGCTGGCGGAAGCGCTTCAGCTCGTCCAGCGGCAGGTCATAGCCGGAAAGATGCAGCAGGGCGTACTGCAGCATCGAGCCATGGCCATTGGAGAGCACGAAGCGGTCGCGGTCCGGCCATTTCGGGTTCGCCGGGTTGTGCCGGAGGTGGTCGTTCCAGAGCACTTCGGCGATGTCGGCCATGCCCATGGGCATGCCCGGGTGGCCGGATCTGGCGGCCTCCACGGCATCGATGGCAAGGAAACGGACGGCGTTCGCGAGATCGCGGCGGGCAGGACGGGTCATCGGCGGCAGGCCTTGGGCGGTGGCGGGCGGAAGGGCCGGCGCCCCGCAGAACGCGCGACGCGGCCGCCCATTCTCCCATCCCCGGCCCGGTGCCGTCGCCCTTGAAGGCTCGGCCGCGGCCTGCTAGCCCTGCCCCGCCTCCACGGCAGGCGCCTCCGGCGGGTCCGGAGCCTCGCCGCGCGAGACCACCACGGTGCCCACGAGATCGCCGGTCACGTTCACCACGGTACGGCACATGTCGATGAAGCGGTCGACGCCGAGGATCAGGGCGATGCCTTCGGCCGGGATGCCGAACATCACCAGGATCGAGGCGATCACCGGCAGCGAGCCACCGGGCACGCCGGCGGCGCCGATGCCGCCCAGCACGCACATCAGCAGGACCAGCAGCTGCTGGGCCAGGCTCAGCTCCACGCCGAAGAACTGGGCGAGGAACAGCACGGTCACGCCCTCGAACAGGGCGGTGCCGTTCATGTTGGCCGTGGCCCCGAGCGTGCACACGAAGCGACCGATACGGCGCGGCGTGCCGAGGTTCTCCTCGGCGATCTTCAGCGTGGTGGGCAGGGTGGCCGAGCTGGAGGAGGTCGAGAAGGCCGTCAGCATGGCCGGCTGGGCCCGGCGGAAGAAGTCGAGCGGCGACATGCCGCCGAACACCCGCACCAGGATGGGGAACACCACGAAGAGGTGCACCGCCAGCGCCCCCACCGCCACCAGCACGAACTTGCCGAGCGGAATGAGGGCGCCGAGGCCCCGGGCGGCGATCAGGCTGAACAGCAGAGCGGCCACCGCGTAAGGCGCCAGGCGGATGACCCACTGGATCAGCTTGATGCTGATGTCGTACACGCCCTGGACGGCGGCGAGGAAGGCATTCACCCCCGGCGTGCGCAGCACCGCCGCGGCCACGCCGAACATCAGGGCGAAGAACATCACGCCGATCAGGTTGCCCTCGACCCCGGCCGCCAGCACGTTGCGCGGCACGATGCCCATCAGCACCGCGAGCGCCGAGGCCTGCTGGCCCTTGGCGGCGATCTCCCCGGCCTGCCCCGCCGACTGCTGCATCAGGGCCTCGGCCACGCCGGCATCGATGCCGGCCCCGGGCTTGAACAGGTTCACCGCCAGCAGGCCGAGCAGCACCGCCAGCGCGCTCACCGAGAGGATGAAGCCAAGCGTCTTGAGGCCGATGCGCCCCAGCGACTTGGGATCGCCGATCTCCACCACGCCCAGCACCAGGGCCGAGAACACCAGCGGCAGTACCAGCATGAAGAGCAGATGCAGGAACACCTGCCCGACCGGCCCGGTGACGTAGGTGATGAGTGCCGTCAGCCAGCCGGCCTGCACCAGGGCGCCGTCGGCGCCCGTGGCGTGGCCGAGCGGGAAAGCGATGGCGCCGGCCACGGCCCCCGCGAGGAAGCCGAGCAGCATCTTCGTGTGCAGGGCAAGCCCCCGGCCTTCGCTGCCGCCCATGCCTGTCTCCTCAGCTCCGGGTGGCGCGGATCTCGCCCGACTTCAGCTTGGCAAAGTAGTCGTCCACCTCCTCGCGCACCACCGGCAGCAGCAGGTACACGCCGATCAGGTTGGGAATGGCCATGAGGAAGATCAGGCCATCCGAGAGGTCGATCAGCTGCCCCAGGTTCATGGTGCAGGCCACCACCGCCGCGCCGAGGTAGACGAGGATGTAGGTATTGGTCACCCAGCGGCGCTCGCCGGTGATGTAGGTGGCCGCCTTCGCCCCGTAATAGGCCCAGGTGAGCATGGTGGAGAAGGCGAACAGGAACACCGCCACGGTGAGCAGGTAAGGAAACCAGCTGAACACGGTGGCAAAGGCGCTGGAGGTGATGGCCACGCCCTCGAGGCCTTCGAGCTTGTAGGCGCCGGTCACCACCACCATCAGGGCGGTCGCGGTGCAGACGATCACGGTGTCGACGAAGGGCTCCCAGAGCGCGACCAGGCCCTCGGTGGCCGGGTGCTTGGTCTTCACCGCGGAATGGGCGATCGCCGCCGAGCCGAGGCCCGCCTCGTTCGAGAAGGCCGCGCGCTGGAAGCCGGCCAGGAGGGCGCCGATCACGCCGCCGGCCGCGGCCTCGCCCGAGAAGGCGGCGCGGAAGATGATGGCGATGGCCTCGGGCAGGGCCGCGATGTTCACCGCCAGCACCGCAAAGCAGCCCAGCAGGTAGAGCACGATCATCGAGGGGATGAGGCGGGCGGTGACGCTGCCGATGCGGGTGATGCCGCCCAGCACCACGAGGCCGGCCAGCACCGCGATGCCGATGCCGAAGGCCCAGCCATAGCCCTCCAGCGGGCCGTTCACGCCGCCGGTGAGGGCGTGGAACTGGGCATAGGCCTGGTTGGCCTGGAACATCGAGCCGGCGCCGATGCCGCCCAGCATGCTGCAGATGGCGAACACCACGGCCAGCACCTTGCCCACGCCACCAAGGCCGCGGTAGCGCTCGGCGAGACCGCGCGAGAGGTAGTACATCGGGCCGCCGGAGACCGTGCCGTCCGGGTTCTCCTGCCGGTACTTCACGCCGAGCGTGCATTCGGCGAACTTGGTGCTCATGCCGAGCAGGCCGGCCACGATCATCCAGAAGGCCGCGCCGGGGCCGCCGACGGTGATGGCGAGCGCCACACCGGCGATGTTGCCGAGGCCCACCGTGCCCGAGACCGCCGAGGTGAGCGCCTGGAAATGCGAGACCTCGCCCGGATCGGAGGCCACGGCGTAGTCGCCGCGCATCAGCCGGAAGCCCTGGGCGAAGCCGCGGAAGTTGATGAAACGGAAATAGAGCGTGGTGACCACGCCGCCCAGCAGCAGCCAGACCACGATCAGCGGCACGCCGGTCTGGCCCTCCGCGCAGCCGGACATCGAGAGCGAAACGCCATCACCGATGCAGGCCCGGGAGAAGATCGCGCCGCCCAGCGCCTGGGCCACCGGCTGCACCGCCTGGTTGATGCGCTGGTCGATGCTCGGCGCCGCTTCTTCCGCCGCCATGGCCACCGTCGGGCCGAACACCAGGGCCATGCCCGTGAGAACGCCTGCAAGGCGCGACCGCCACGTCCGTACCACGCCCGAGGCCGGGCCACCCGCCTTGCTCATCGTCCGCTCACTCCCCAGGTGAAAATGAGGCCTGAGCCTAGCAAAGACTCAGGCGAACAGGGGCGATCCGCGGGCCAGCAGTTCTTCCCGGGTCTGCGGCCGGCCCACCAGCCAGCCCTGGGCGTAGTCGCAGCCCAACCGCCGCAGCACGTCCAACTCAGCCTCGCTCTCGACCCCCTCCACGACCAGCTCGGCGCCCAGGCGCTTGGCCATGGCGACGATGGCCTCGACGATGGCCATGGCCCGCGGCTCGGCGAGCATGCTGCGGACGAAGGCCTGGTCCACCTTCACCGTGTCGAAGGGCAGGCGGTGCAGCTGGGTCAGATGGGAATAGCCGGTGCCGAAGTCGTCCAGCGCCACCTTCATTCCGTGGGCGTGACAAAGCTCGATGAAGCCCTGCACCACCACCGGGTCCAGGGCCTGGCTCTCGGTGATCTCGATCTTGATGCTGCCCCGCGGCAATCCGGCGCCGTCCACGCGGGCGATCACCCGTTCCAGCAGACCGGGCTCGCGGAGCTGCTTCGCGCTGACGTTCACGGCGACGAAAAGCGGCCGCCCGGCGGCCTCGATGAAGGCCCGGGCCGCCGCGCAGGCGGTGTCGAACACATACTCGCCCACCGGCACGATCAGCGAAGTTTCTTCCGCGAGGGCCACGAACTCGGCCGGCGAGACCGGCCCGCGCTCGGGATGGGTCCAGCGCACCAGGGCCTCGAACCCGGCCACCTTCCCGGACGCCACGTGCAGCAAGGGCTGGTAGCGCACGTCGAGCCCTCCGGTCTGCAGGGCCTCGCGCAACTGGCTTTCCAGCCGCATCTTGCCGACTCCGGCGGCTTCCGCCGCGTCCTCCGTGATCCTGGCCACGGCCTCGCGCCGCCCCTGCAGGGCCGCGAGTGCGCTGCGGTAGCGCTGCAGGGTGCCCTGCAGCAGGGCGCGCAGGATGGGATCGGCCTGGGCGAGGCGCTCGGCGATCTGCGAGCGCTCCAGCACCCGCAGGCGACAGGGCGCCAGCGCCAGCGCCGTGGCCGTCCGCGGCGCCTCGTCGATCACCGCCATCTCGCCGACGATCGATCCGGGGCCGAGCACCGCCAGCACCACCTGCCGCCCTCGCTGGGTGGCGCGGATCTCGATCTGCCCCTCCTCGAGGATGAAGGCCGTGGTCGGCGGGTCGCCCTCGCGGAACAGCACCCCGCCCGTGGCCAGCTGCAGCGTCGCCCCGTCCATCGCCCCCTCCGGCCCGCCCGGATCCCGGCGCCAACGCTACAACGAAAAACGGGGCCCGTGGCCCCGTTTTCCGATGCGGCACGCAGCGCAGCTCAGCGCTGGGCGCCCGCCACCTGCAGGATGCGCGGGGTGACGAAGATCAGCAGCTCGGCCTTCTGGTTGCGGCGGTTCTTGTTGCGGAACAGGTTGCCCAAGGCCGGGATGTCGCCGAGGAAGGGCACCTTGGCAAGGTTCTCGCGGCGCGAGAACTCGTAGATGCCACCCACCACCACGGTCTGGCCGTTGTTCACCAGCACCGCCGTGGTCACTTCGCGCTTGGTGATCTGCGGCACGCGGCCGCCGCCCGGCACGTCGATGAAGCCGGCCACCTCGTCCTTCTTCACCCCGAGGGTCAGGAAGACGCGGTTGTCCTGGGTGATGGTCGGGGTGACCTTCAGCTCCAGCAGGGCCTCCTTGAACTGCACGGTCGCCGTCTGCTGGCCGGAGGTGCCGGTGATGGTGACATAGCCGATCTCGTCACCCTGCTTGATCACCGCCTCACGCTGGTTGGCGGTGATCACGCGCGGATTGGCCACCACCTCGCCACGCCCCTCCTCCTGCAGGGCCTGGAGCTCGATGTCGAGATCCAGGTTGTTGCCAAGGATGGTGAAAGCCAGGGCCGACGCCGTGTTGTTGGCGAACCGGGTGTTCAGGACGTTGGTGAAGGTGGGCAGCGGCGTGTTCGGCAGCGTCGGCCGGGTCGCCTGCTCGCCGTTGGCGATGGCCTGCTCGTAGAGGGCCAGCTCGGCGTTGTAGCGGGCGAGCGCCGCGTTGGCGTTGGCCACCCCGTTGAGGTAGTTGCGGTTGCTCTCGGTGCTGCCGGAGACGATCACGTCGCTCTCCTGGCCGCTGATGCCGAAGCGGGTACCGATCTCCCGGGCGAAGCTCTCCTGGGCGATCACGATGCGGGCCTCGATCAGCACCTGGTCGACCGGACGATCGAGCACGGCGACGAGTTCCTTGATGGCCTGCACCTTCCGCGGGGTATCGGCGACGAGAAGGGTATTGCTGCGGGTGTCGAAGCTCACGCTGCCGCGGGCGGAGAGGAAGCCGCGATCGCCCTCGGCGCCCGAGCCGCTGGAAGCGCCGCCGCCCTGCGAGGACTTGCTGCCCTCGGTGAGCAGGGTCGCGATCTCCTCGGCATTGGCGTAATTGATGGCGATCATCTCGTTGACGAGTTCCGCCTTGCTCTCGACGTCGATGCGGGCCTGCTCGCGGGCCTTCTCGAAGTCGGCGATCTCCTTCTGCGGCGCCACCCACACCACGTTGCCGTCGCGGCGCTTGTCGAGCGAGCGGGCGCGCAGCACCACGTCGAGGGCCTGGTCCCAGGGCACGTTGATCAGGCGCAGGGTCAGGTTGCCCTGCACCGTGTCGGCGGCCACGATGTTGAGGCCCGATTCCTCGGCGATCAGCTGCAGGATGGTGCGCACCGGCACGTCCTGGAAGTTGAAGGTCACCGGCTTGCCAGTGTAGCGCTGCTGCTGGGCCGCCGCCCCCACCTGGCCGACGCCGGCACGCTGGGCGGCCACCTTCGGCACCACTTCCAGCACGTACTCGTTGCCGGTCTGGTAGGCACTGGTCTCGAACAGGCCCTCGGCCGCCACCACGAGCTGGGTACCGCCGTCCTTGGCCACCGGATCGAGGCGGGTCACCGGGGTGGCGAAGTCGGTCACGTCGAGACGCCGCTGCTGCTCGGCCGGGAGCTGGGCATTCTCGACATCGACGATGATGCGGTTGCCGTCGCGGCGCAGGCTGGCCTGCGCTCCCTCGCGGTTGAAGCGGAGGATGACGCGCCCGGCGCCGTCGTCACCGCGGCGGAAATCCACCCCGGCGACCCGGATGCCGCTGTCGATGCGCTTGGCCGGATCGGGCGAAGCAAGCCCGGTGGCCGCGGCACTGCCCGAGCCCTCGAGGGTCAGCACCAGCAGGTTGCCGTTGCTGCGGGTGGTATAGCCGGCGCTGCGGAAGAGGTCGACCACGGCCCGGGTACGGCCGCCGGCCTCGACCACCGAGACCGCCGAGGCCGCACCGCTGCCCACCGTCACCCGGCGCCCGGCGAAAGCGTTGCGGGTCTCCGGAAAATCGATGGCGATCCGCGGCGGCACGTCGGTGGTGAAGGCATTGACATCACCCACCGGCTGTTCGAACTCGAAGGTGATGTCCACCTTCCCCCCGCTGCCCGTGGCGTAGCGGATGTCCTTGAGCGTGTTGGCAGCCCAGGCCGGGAGCGCCGCCATCCACAGCAGGCCCGCGGCCAGGGCGGCACGCGCCGCGAAAGTCTTCGTGCTCATCCGTGCGCCTTCAGTCGTCGTGGTAATCATGCGCGTCCCCATCACTTTTCATCCAAGGCCAAGGCGGCCTGCCGTTCGAGCCAACCGCCCGCACCGTCCGAGACCAGCTCGACGATCTCGATGCGGTCGGGGCTCACCGAAGCGACGCGGCCGTCGCTCTGCCCCAGGTAATTGTCCTTGCGGACCCGGTAGGTGACCTTGTCCGGTGCCAGCACCAGCGCCACCATCCCGGGGCCGCTGCCGATCGTGCCGACCATGCGCAGCGCATCGAGCGGGAAGGCCTCGAGCGCCTCCTTGCGGCGGTTCGGATCGGGGCGCGGCCCGGAGGCGTCGCGGCTGCCCACCGGCGCCGAGAAGGGATCACGCAGGCCATCGGCGGTGTATTCGATCACCGGAAAGCTCTTCAGCGCCGGCAACGGGTCGAGCGGCGGGGCCGGACGGGCCTTGACCTCCTCCACCCAGGCCGAGAGATCCGCCGTGCCACGGCCACAACCCGCCAGGGCCAGGGATGCCAGGAGGCCGAGGGAAACGGACCGGACAAGCCGGGCCACGGAGAACTGTCGTTCGATGCTCATCGGGCTCCCCCCTGCGGAACCGCCTGCTTGGCCTCCGCCTGGGCCGCGATTTCCGACTCGTCGAGATAGCGGTAGGTCTTGATCGTGCCTTTCAGGCCGAGCACGCCGGGCGGCAGGGCGGGCTCGCCCTGCTTGCGCTCCTTGGGCGCCAGCGAGATGTCGTGGAAGGTCATGATCACCACCCGGGGCAGGGAGGCCACGCCGCTCACGAAGCGGCCGAACTGGTGGTAAGTACCGTTCATCTCGAGGCTGATCGGCTGCTCGGCGTAGAAGTCCTTGCCGACCTCGGCGCCGGGCTGGAACAGCTCGGTGTTGATGCCGGTGGCGCGCGCCGTCTGCGAGATGTCGACGATCAGGTCGGGCATCTCGGTCTTGGAGGGCAGCTGGCGCAGCATCTGCCGCAGCATCGTCTCCATCTCCGCGAGCTGCGCCTTGAGCGGCTCGAGGTTCGCCGCCTTGGCCGCTTCCTGCTCGAAGGTGCGGCGCAGTTGCTGCTCCTGGGACTCCAGCCCCTCCAGTTCGGCCTGCTTGTCGCTGATCACGAAGTACCAGCCGAGCAGGACGATGAGGACGACCAGCAGCACGCAGGCACCGATCTTGGCCTCCCTGGGCCAGGCCCCGGTGTTGTTGAAGTCGAGGTTGTTGATGTCGCTGAGCTTGAAGGCTTTCTTCGCCATGGGGGGATCCTCAGGAAGCCTGCGCCGCGGCCGGGGCAGGCGCCTGGTTCTCCGCGCCCGTGCCCGCCTCCGCATCCGACTCGGAAGCCGACTTGAGCGCGACCCGCATCTCGAACTCGAAGGGCAGCGCCCGGTCCTCGGCCTTGACCTCGCCGGCGCGGATGACGTTGAGCCGCGGGTTGGTGATGAGGCCGCTGGCCTCGAGGTTGCGCATGTAGGCGCTGACCCGCGACTCGGACTGCGAACGCCCGTTCAGGGTGAGCTCGGCG
Source organism: Silanimonas lenta DSM 16282 (assembly GCF_000429065.1). Taxonomy (GTDB): domain Bacteria; phylum Pseudomonadota; class Gammaproteobacteria; order Xanthomonadales; family Xanthomonadaceae; genus Silanimonas; species Silanimonas lenta. The sequence goes on from NZ_AUBD01000005.1 coordinate 197,701, forward strand.
CCGTTCTGCTTGATGCTCACCAGGCGCACCCCATCCGGGATGGTGCGCACCAGCTCCTCGAACAGCTTGACGTTCTGCGAGCGGGCGGCCTGCAGGTCCTCGATGACCTTCTTGCGCTGCAGGAGGCTCGCCTTCTGCGCCTCGAGGCCCTCGATCTCCTTGATCTGCGCCTGCACCTTGGTGATTTCCTGCTGCAGCAGCGCATTGCGGGCGTTCTGCCCTTCGATGTGCCCGTTGTAGTAGGCGCTGCCGAGGAACACCAGGGCCACGCCGGCGACGAAGGCGCCGCCCAGCATGGTCATGAATTCCTTCTGCCGCTGCTTGCGGCGCTCGGCGCGCCACGGAAGGAGGTTGATGCGTGCCATCAGTCGAAGCTCCTCAGGGCGAGGCCGCAGGCGATCATCAGGGAGGGGGCGTCCTGCTGCAGGGAATGCGCCTGCACGCGCGGCCCGAGGCCCATGTTGGCCAGCGGGTTGGCGACCACGGTGGGGATGCCGAGGTGCTCCTCGACCATGCGGTCGATGCCGGCGATCGAGGCGCAGCCGCCGGCCAGCACCACCTGGTCGACCTTGTTGTACTCGCTGCCGGCGTAGAAGAACTGCAGCAGTCGGCTGACCTGCTGGACCATGGCTTCCTTGAAGGGCTCGAGCACCTCGGGCTCGTAGCTCTCGGGCAGGCCGCCCTGGCGCTTGGCGGCCCCGGCCTCCTCGTAGCTCATGCCGTAGCGGCGCATGATCTCGTCGGTGAGCTGCTTGCCGCCGAAGACCTGCTCGCGGGCATAGATGCTGCGGCCGCCCTTGATCACGTTCAGGGTGGTCATGGTCGAGCCGATGTCGACCAGGGCGACGATCGCGTCCTTGCCGATGCCGAGCTGCTCGGCCACCAGCCGGAAGGCGTTCTCGAGGGCGAAGACCTCGACGTCGACGACCTTGGCGGTGAGCCCGCCGAGCTCCAGGGCCTGCTGGCGCAGCTCGACGTTCTCGGTGCGCGAGGCGGCGAGCAGCACGTGCACGTTCTCGGGGCTGGAGGGCACCGGGCCGAGCACCTCGAAGTCGAGGCTCACCTCGTCGATCGGGAAGGGAATGTAGTTGGCGGCCTCCAGCTGCACCTGGTCTTCCATGGCGTCATCGTCCAGGTCGGCCGACATGCTGATCACCTTGGTGATCACCGCGGCACCGGACACCGCCACCGCGGCATGCTTGGCCTTGCTGCCGGAACGGGCCAGGGCGCGCTTGATCGCCTCGCCCACCGCCTCGACCTCGACGATGTTCTTCTCGACCACGGCATTGGGCGGCAAGGCCTCCACGCCGTAGTGGTCGACCCGGTAGCGGTTGCCGACCTGGCTTAGCTGGAGCAGCTTGACGGCCGTCGAGCTGATGTCGATCCCGACCAGCGGAACCCTGGATGGACTGAACAAACCCATCGGTTTCTCCCCTTCCCACGGGCGCTTACGTGAGATTAATGCGCTGCGACATTAAAAACAGAAAACTGTGTCAACCGCAACGCCTGCTTAACACGCCCCCTGCCGACCGGCCCTCCGGACGGGGGCCGGCCGCCCTCCCCCGCCCCGTATACTCCGCCCCTCGCTTTCCGGAAACCCCACCCGATGCGCCCCTGGTTGCGCTGGCTGCGACGCCTGTTCCTGCTTGGACTCTCCCTCGGCCTGCTCGGCCTCGCCGCGGCGGCGGCCGTCCTCTGGACGGTCTGGCCGCAACTGCCGGACGTCTCCGAACTGCGCCGGGTCGAGCTGCAGCTGCCGCTCACCGTGCAGTCGGCCGACGGCAAGCTCATCGCACTGTTCGGTGAGACGCGCCGCTACCCGGCCTCCATCGACCAGATCCCGGAACGGGTGAAGCAGGCCTTCCTGGCCGCCGAGGATGCCCGCTTCTACGAGCACGAGGGGCTCGACGTGCAGGGCATCCTGCGCGCGGTGTGGCTGCTCGTCTCCACCGACCGGGCCCGGGTGCCCGGGGGCAGCACCATCACCCAGCAGGTGGCGCGCGACTTCTACCTCAGCAACGAATACAGCTTCGTGCGCAAGTTCCGGGAGATGCTGCTCGCCATCAAGATGGAGCGCGAGCTGAGCAAGGACGAGATCCTCGAGCTCTACCTGAACAAGATCTTCTTCGGCAACCGCGCCTACGGCGTGGCCGCGGCCGCCGAGTTCTACTACGGCAAGACCCTGGACCAGCTCACGCTGGCCGAGGCGGCGATGCTGGCGGGCATCCCGAAGTTCCCCTCCAGCGCCAATCCGATCAGCAACCCGGCGCGGGCCATGGAGCGGCGCAACCACTACGTACTGCCGCGGATGCACGAGCTCGGCATGATCTCGGCCGAGGAGCTGGCCGCCGCGCTCGCCGAGCCCAACACCGCCTCGCCGAACGAGCCGAAGGTGGAAGTGGATGCCCCCTATCTCGCCGAGATGGTGCGCCAGGCCATGGAGGAGCGCTTCGGCGCCGATGCCCTGACCCGTGGCTACCGGGTGACCACCACGGTGCGCTCCTCCGACCAGAACGCCGCGGTGGCGGCCCTGCGCGCCGGCCTGTTCGAATACGACCAGCGCCGCGGCTGGCGCGGGCCCGAGGGGCATATCGAGCATGCGGCCAGCCTGCCGGCGGACGCGCTGGCGCGGCAGGTGGGCAGCTATGTCGCCCTGCCGGAACTGCGCGCCGCGGTGGTGCTGGAGACGGGGCCGCAGGGCGCCCGCCTGCTCACCGCCCGTGACGGCGAGGTAAGCCTGCCCGCCGCCGGCACGCGCTGGACTGGCCGCAGCCCGGCGCAGCTGCTGAAGCCCGGCGACGTGGTGCGCCTGCGTACCCTCGCCGATGGCACGCTGGTGCTGGCCCAGGCCCCGCAGGCCCAGGCCGCGCTGGTGTCGCTGGAGCACGAGACCGGCGCGGTGCGCGCCCTGGTCGGCGGCTACAGTTTCGCCCTGAACAAGTTCAACCGCGCCACCCAGGCGCAGCGCCAGCCCGGCTCCAGCTTCAAGCCCTTCGTCTTCGCCGCCGCCTTCGAGCGCGGCTACCACCCGGCCTCGATCGTGATGGACGCCCCGGTGGTGTTCCGCGACCGCGCCGGCAACGTCTGGCGGCCGCAGAACGACAAGGGCGACTTCGCCGGGCCGATGCGCCTGCGCGAGGCCATGGTGCAGTCGCGCAACCTGGTCTCGGTGCGCCTGCTGGATGCCATCGGCGTGCAGTTCGCCCAGCGCTACATCACCCAGTTCGGCTTCAGCCCGGAGAGCCTGCCGCCCAACCTCTCGATGTCGCTCGGCACCTCCTCGCTCACCCCGATGGCGATGACCGCGGCCTATGCCGTGTTCGCCAATGGCGGCTACCGGGTGGAACCCTATTTCATCGCCCGGATCGAGGACCGCTTCGGCCAGGTGCTGGAAGAGGCCCGCCCGCGCCGCGCCTGCCCGGCCTGCGGCGGCGTGGGCGGCGAAGCGGCCGGCCAGCCGGCGGTGGTGGACGGGTTCGACTTCGGCGAGGTGCCGCGCCCGCTGGCGGCGGCCGGCGGCGAGGCCTCCACCGCCCCCCTGCCGCCGGGGCCGGACGAACTCGCCCCCCGGGCCATCGACGCCCGCACCGCCTTCATGGTGCGCTCGATGCTGCTCGACGTGGTGCGGCGCGGCACCGGCGCGGCGGCGCGCTCGATCGGCCGCGAGGACATCGGCGGCAAGACCGGCTCCACCAACGAATACCGCGATGCCTGGTTCGCCGGCATGGGCGGCGACCTCGTGACCACCGCCTGGGTGGGGCGCGACGACTTCACCAGCCTCGGGCGCGGCGAGTATGGCGGCCGCGCCGCCCTGCCGATCTGGATCGGGTACATGAGCGCGGCGCTGAAGGACGTGCCGGTGGACCGCCGGCCGCCGCCGGCCGGCCTGGTGACGGTGACCATCAACCCGGCCACCGGCGCCCTGCTCCCGCCGGGCACGCCGGGGGGCATGGTGGATTACGTGAAGGCCGAGGACTACGACCGCATGCTGGCCGCCGGCCTCGGCAGCGAGACGCCGGAATTCGAGGAAAAGGCCTTCGACATCTTCTGACGCCCGCGTCGCGGGCGCCGGCCCCGGAAACTGCCCCCTGAAACACGAAGCCCCGCGTCGCCGCGGGGCTTCGTTCTTTCCTTCGCCGCGCCGTGCCGGCAGGGCCAGGCGCTGCGGGGAGTGCCGGCTTCAGCGCTTGTCGAAGGGCACGTAGTCGCGCGGGGTGGCGCCGGTGTAGATCTGCCGCGGGCGGCCGATCTTGGCCTCCGGATCGACCTGCTGCTCCAGCCAGTGGCTGACCCAGCCGGCAGTGCGGGCCAGCGCGAACATCACCGTGAACATCTCGGTGGGAATGCCGAGCGCCTTGTAGATCAGGCCGGAGTAGAAGTCGACGTTCGGGTAGAGCTTGCGGGCGACGAAGTACTCGTCCTTCAGCGCCGCTTCCTCGAGGCGCATGGCCACCTCGAGCAGCGGGTCGTTGACCCCCAGCTCGGCCAGCACCTTGTGGCACATCTCGCGGATGATGGCGGCGCGCGGGTCGTAGTTCTTGTACACGCGGTGGCCGAAGCCCATCAGGCGGAAGCCGGAGTTCTTGTCCTTGGCCTTCTCCACCGCCTTGGCCACGTCCTCCGGACGGCCGATCTCCTCCAGCATCTTCAGCACCGCCTCGTTGGCGCCGCCATGCGCCGGCCCCCAGAGGGCGGCGATGCCGGCGGCCACGCAGGCATAGGGGTTGGCGCCGGTGGAACCGACCAGGCGCACGGTGGAGGTGGAGGCGTTCTGCTCGTGGTCGGCGTGCAGGATGAACAAGAGGTCGAGGGCCTTGGCCGCCACCGGCTTCAGCTGCAGGGGCTCGCTCGGCACCTCGAACATCATGTGCAGGAAGCGGGTGGTGTACTCGAGGTTGTTGCGCGGGTAGCGGATCGGCCAGCCGATCGACTGCCGGTAGCAGGCGGCGGCGATGGTGGGCACCTTGGCAATCAGGCGCACCGCGGCGAGGCGGCGCTGCTCCGGGTCGTCGAGGTTCAGGGTGTCGTGGTAGAAGGCCGAGAGCGAGCCGACCATGCCGCAGAGCATGGCCATGGGATGGGCGTCGTGGCGGAAGCCCCCGAGGAAGGTCTTCAGCGCCTCGTGCATCATCGTGTGGTGCGTGACCTCGTGCTCGAAGGCATCGAACTGCGTCCGGGTGGGCAGCTCGCCATGCATCAGCAGGTAGGCCACCTCGAGGAAGCTCGACTGCTTGGCGAGCTGCTCGATCGGATAGCCGCGGTAGAGCAGCACGCCCTCGTCGCCGTCGATGTAGGTGACGGCGCTGCGGCAGCTGGCGGTGGCCATGAAGCCCGGGTCGTAGGTGAAGTGGCCGGACTCCTTGGCGAGCTTGCCGATGTCGATGCACGGCGCCCCGAGGCTGCCGCGGTGCACGGGCAGGGACACGGCCTTGTCGCCGATGTTCAGGGTCACACTGGTGGGATCGCTCACGGTTCGCACTCCTTGGGACGGGGCGCGTGCCGGAGGCTCCACGCCACAGATGAAGACGGGCCGGGCACGGGGCCCGGATCTTCACAAGTATCGCATAGGCCCCGGAGACGAGGGTGGCGGCAGCGCGAAGGCGCGCGGCGGCGGGGGTGGAATCGCGTCAACGCGGAGGCCGGAAACGGCGAAGGCCGGCGATGGCCGGCCTTCGGGATGCCTGCGGCGCGGGAGCGCAGAAGCGGCTTACTTGCCGTAACGCTTGCGGAAGCGGTCGACGCGGCCGGCGCTGTCGAGGATCTGCTTGCTCTTGCCCGTGTAGAAGGGGTGCGAGGCCGAGGAGACTTCGATCTTGATGAGCGGATAGGTCTCGCCGTCCTCCCACTTGATCGTCTCCTTGGAGCTGAGCGTGGAGCGGGTCAGGAACGCGAAATCCGTGGTCACGTCCTGGAACACGACCGGCTGGTAGTTGGGGTGGATACCTTCTTTCATGGCGGGTCCCAAGAAGCGGTGGGTCGGGGAAAGGAAAGGCGGGAGTCTAGCCGGCCCAAGGCCTCGGGTTCAAGGGGCCGCCTTGCCCCGGTTCAGCCGGCAGCCGCGGCGCCCCGGCTCAGGCCAGGGCGAGACGCAGCCAGTGGTGGAAGCGCGCCGGATCGACGCCCTCGAGGATGCGGGCCCGGGCCGGGCGGCCGGAGCGGTTGCCCCAGTCGACGATGGTGGCGCCGCGGGCGAGGCGGCCGCCGGTCTCGACGGCCACCGGCCGCCGCGCCCAGCCGGTGACCGCCTCCGGCTCGAGGGCGGCGAGCATGGCAAGGCCGTCGGCACAGTGCCAGAGCTGGCCGCGGCGGTCTTCCGACCACTCCCGGGTGCGGCGCGAGATGGCGGCGTAGAAGGCCGCCTTCGGGCCACCCTCCGCGAACCAGCGCTCGACCTCGTCGTGCGGCAGGCCGTGGCGCAGCACCGCCTCCCAGTCCACGAGGTCGAAGGACTCGAAGGCCTCGAACACCACGTGGGCGGCCTCGGGATCGAAGCCGATGTTGAACTCGGCGCTGACCGAGGTATTCCCCTGCCCCGTCACCGCCCCGCCCATCACCACCAGCCGGCCGATGCGCGCGGGCAGGCCGGGGTCGAGGCGCAGGGCGAGGGCGAGGTTGGTGAGCGGCCCCAGGCAGACCAGCAGCAGGCCCGGATGGGCCCGGCTCAGGCGGATCATGGCCAGCGCGGCATGCTCGGCCTCGGCCGGGCGGGCGGGCGGCAGGTAGCCGGTGTCGCCGAAGCCGTCGCGGCCGTGCACGTAGGCCGCGTCCCCGGCCGGATGCACCAGCGGCACCGGGCAGCCCGGGAACACCGGCAGCTCGACCCCCGCCACCTCGCAGAGCTTCAGCGCATTGCGCACGGTGTGGTCGAGACCGACGTTGCCGGCGGTGACGGTGAGCCCCAGCAGCCGGTGCGCCGGGCTGGCGAAGGCCATCAGCAGGGCCCAGGCATCGTCCACGCCGGGGTCGGTGTCGATGAGCAGGGGAATCCGGTCAGGCATGGCGGGCGGGCGCGGAAGGGGGCGGCAGTGTGCCGCGCCCGCCGGCGCCGGCCAAGCGCCGGCGCTCAGGCTGCGGCGTAGCGCGCGGCGCTGCCCACCCAGCGGGCGATCAGGGCCTCGGCGAGGGCCGGCGTCTCGGCCAGCAGGCGCTCGGCCACCCCGTGCACCGCCGGCAGCAGGTGGGCATCACGGACGAGGTCGGCGATGCGGAAGGCGGCAAGCCCGGTCTGGCGGGTGCCGAGCAGCTCGCCGGGGCCGCGCAGCTCGAGGTCCTTCTCGGCGATGACGAAGCCGTCGCTGCTCCGCCGCATCACCTCGAGGCGCTCGCGGGCGATGGCGCCGAGCGGCGGCTGGTAGAGCAGCACGCAGCTCGAGGCGGTGCTGCCCCGCCCCACCCGGCCGCGGAGCTGGTGCAGCTGGGCCAGGCCCAGGCGCTCGGCGTTCTCGATCACCATCAGGCTGGCATTGGGCACGTCCACGCCCACCTCGATCACGGTGGTGGCCACCAGCAGCTGCAGCCCGCCCTCCTTGAAGCGGCGCATCACCGCCTGCTTCTCGGCCGGCTTCATGCGCCCGTGCAGCAGGCCCACGCGCAGCTCGGGCAGGGCCTCGGAGAGCTGCTCGAAGGTGGTCTGCGCGGCCTGCGCCTCGACCTCCTCGCTCTCCTCGATCAGCGGGCAGACCCAGTAGGCCTGCCGCCCCTCGGCACAGGCCGCACGCACCCGCGCCACCAGTGCCGGGCGGCGGTCGGCGGCCATTGCCACCGTGGTCACCGGGCTGCGGCCCGGCGGCAGCTCGTCGATCACCGAAAGATCGAGGTCGGCATAGGCGGTCATGGCCAGCGTCCGCGGGATGGGCGTGGCGGTCATCACCAGCTGGTGCGGCACGCGCTCGCCCTCGAGGCCCTTGTCACGCAGCGCCAGGCGCTGGTGCACGCCGAAGCGGTGCTGCTCGTCGACGATGACGAGGCCAAGGCGGGCGAAGGCCACTCCCTCCTGCATCAGGGCATGGGTGCCGACCACCACCTGGGCGTGCCCCAACGCCAGCTCGGCGAGGGTCTCGCGGCGCGCCTTCCCGGTGACCTTGCCGGCCAGCCAGCGCACCGCGATGCCATGGGGTTCGAGCCAGCGCCGGAAGTTCTGCAGGTGCTGCTCGGCGAGCAGCTCGGTGGGCGCCATCAGCGCCACCTGGCGCCCCGCCGCCACCGCCTGCATGGCCGCCAGCGCCGCCACCACGGTCTTGCCGCTGCCGACATCGCCCTGCACCAGGCGCAGCATCGGCTGCGGCCGGGCGAGATCGGCCGCCACCTCGGCCAGCACCCGCTCCTGCGCGCCGGTGAGGGCGAAAGGCAGGGTCGCACGCAGGGCGGCGAGCGCCGCCGGTGCCGGCGGCAGGGGCGTGGCGCCCTGCTCACGCAGGGCGAGGCGCTGGCGGCGCAGGCTCAGCGCATGGGCGAGCAGCTCCTCGAAGGCGAGGCGCTGCTGCGCGGGATGGGTGCCGGAGAGCAGGGCGGCGGTATCGGCATCGGCGGGCGGCCGGTGCACGGTGAGGAGGGCCTCGCGCAGGCCGGGCAGCCCCCCCGGTCCGGCTCCCGCGGGCAGGAGCTCCAGCGCTGCGGAGGCCGGCAGCCGCTCGAGGGCAAGCCGCACCAGCCGGGCCAGGGTGCCCGGGCCAAGGCCCTCCACCGCCGGATAGACCGGGGTCAGGCGGTCATCGAGCGCGGGCGCCTCCTGTTCGCCCAGCAGCCGGTAGCCCGGGTGCACCATCTCCCAGCCCTGTGGGCCGGGACGCACCTCGCCGAATACCCGCACCCGCCGCCCCGGCTGGAAGGCCTGCGCCTGCTGGGCGCGGAAGTGGAAGAAGCGCAGCTGCAGCAGGTCGCCGTGCCCGTCGTCGAGCACGACCTTCAGCACCGGCCGGCCGCGGAAGGTGCGCTCCACATGGCGCACCCGGCCCTCGGCCTGCAGGGCGGCACCGGGGCGAAGCTCGCGGATCGGCGTGAGCCGGGTGCGGTCCTCGTAGCGCAGTGGCAACAGGAACCAGAGGTCCTGCAGGGTGGAAAGACCGCGGGCGGCGAGCTTCTCCGCCACCGCCGGGCCGACGCCGGGCAGGACCGTGACGGGCGCCTCTCCCCCGGCCAGTGCGGGCGCCGGCGTCGCCTGGCGCGGCATCGGGCGTCAGTCGAGGACGAGGATGCCGTCCACCTCCACCTCGGCGCCCTTCGGCAGGCCGGCCACCTCGATGGTGGAGCGCGCCGGGTACGGGGCCTGGAAGTACTCCGCCATCACCGCGTTGACGGTGGCGAAGTGCGAGAGATCGGTGAGGTAGATGCCGATGCGCACCAGCCGGTCGAGATCGCCGCCGGCGGCCTGGCAGACCGCGCGCAGATTGTCGAAGACGCGCCGGGTCTGCTCCGCCACATCGCCGCCGACGAGGTTGCCGGTAGCCGGATCGAGCGGGATCTGGCCGGAGAGGAACACGGTGTTGCCGGCGCGCACGGCCTGCGAGTAGGGGCCGATGGCGGCCGGGGCATTCGGGCTGGTGATCGGGGTACGGGACATGGCGGCCTCGCGTCGTCGGGGGGGGCCATTGTAGGCGCGGCGCCGCACCGGGCGGCAGCCGCAGCCGCCCGCCTCAGAGCCGGCGCACCACGTGCACCACCTGCAGGCGGCGCACCCGCCGCATCACCTCGGCGAGGTGCTCGACGTCGCGCACCTCGATGCCGAACTCCATCACCGAGAGGTTCACGTCGCGCTCACGGTATTCCACCGAGTCGATGTTGGAGTCGCTCTCGGCGATCGCCGCCGCGACCTGGGCCAGCGCGCCCGGGCGGTTGTCCACCTCCACCCGCAGTGCCGCCATGAAATCACCCTTGACGTCGCGGTCCCAGTCCATCACCAGGCAGCGCTCGGGGGTACGGGCGAAGGCCTCGACATTGGGGCAGTCGAGGCGGTGCACGACGATGCCCTTGCCCGCCGAGAGATACCCCATGATGGCGTCGCCGGGCAGCGGGTGGCAGCAGGTGGCGAAGGTGAGCACGCCGCGCTCGCTGCCGTTGATCAGCAGGCGCTCCGGACTGGCCGGCGCCGGCGCGCCGCCGGCCTGCCCCTTGCTGGCGGTGAGGGCCTGGGCCACCTGCACCGGCATGCGGTTGCCGAGCGCGATGTCGGCCAGCAGGGCTTCGAGCCGCGGGTAGCGGTGCTCGGAAAGGAACTTCTCGACCCGCTCCGGCGGCACCCGCTCGAGCGAGGTCTCGAGCGCTTCCAGCGCCCGGTCGAGCATGCGGTGGCCGAGGCTCACCGCATCCTCGTGCTGCAGCTTCTTCAGGTTGGCGCGGATCGCGGTACGCGCCTTCGAGGTGACCACGAACTCCAGCCACTGCGGTCGCGGGGTGGCCGAGGGCGCGGTGACGATCTCCACCGTCTGCCCGCTCTGCAGCCGGGTGTGCAGGGGCACCAGCTTCTTGTCCACCCGGGCAGTGACGGCGCGGTCGCCGATGCTGGTATGCACGGCATAGGCGAAATCCAGCGCGGTGGCATTGCGCGGCAGGGCGAGGATGTCGCCCTTGGGCGTGAACAGGTAGACCTCGGCCGGGAACAGGTCGACCTTGACGTTCTCCACGAACTCCAGCGAGGAGGAGGCCACGGCCTGCTCGCTGCTCATCAGGCCGCGGATCCAGTCCTGGGCGCGGGCCTGGGCGCTGCTCGCGCCGCCGGCGGAAGCAGAGGTATTGGCCTTGTAGGCCCAGTGCGCGGCAATGCCGCGCTCGGCGATCAGGTCCATCTCCTCGGTGCGGATCTGCACCTCGATCGGCGAGCCATGGGTGCTGAACAGCACGGTGTGCAGGCTCTGGTAGCCGTTGGCCTTGGGGATGGCGATGAAGTCGCGGAAGCGGCTCTCCAGCGGCTTGTACAGGGCGTGCACGGCACCCAGGGCGTGGTAGCACTGCATCACCTTCTGCACCACCACGCGGAACCCGAATACGTCGAGCACCTGTTCCAGCGTCTTGTGCTCCTGGCGCATCTTGGAATAGATGCTCCACGGCGATTTGACCCGGCCGACGATGCGGAACGGCAGGCCCTCCAGGGTGAGGCGCTGGGCGATCTGCGCCTCGATGGTGGCCATGGCCTCGCGGCGCATCACCGGCTGGCCGGCGATGTGCTTGGCGATGACGGCGTACCGCCGCGGATACAGGGCCCGGAACCCGAGATCCTGCAGCTCGGCCTTGAACTTGTTCATGCCGAGCCGCTGGGCGATCGGGGCGTAGATCTCGAGGGTCTCGCGGGCGATGCGGCGGCGCGCCTCGTCGGACATCGAGTCCAGCGTGCGCATGTTGTGCAGCCGGTCGGCGAGCTTGATGAGGATGACCCGGAGATCGGTGGCCATCGCCAGCATCATCTTGCGGAAGCTCTCGGCGGCGGCCTCCTGGCGGCTGGCGAAGCGGATCTTGTCGAGCTTGGTGACGGCATCGACCAGCGCCGCCACGGTCTCGCCGAAGGCCTCGACGATCTCGGCGCGCGGCAGCGGGGTGTCCTCGAGGGTGTCGTGGAGGATGGCGGCACAGAGGGTCTCCCAGTCCACCCGCAGCTCGGCGAGGATGCCGGCCACCGCCACCGGATGGGTGATGTAGGCCTCGCCGCTCTTGCGCACCTGGCCATCATGGGCGCGCGCGCCCATCACGTAGGCGGCGCGCACCCGCGCCACCTGCTCCGGCGGCAGGTATTCGGCCAGTTTCGCCGCCAGCGCATCGACCTGCTCCGGACAGGGGTCCGGGGCAGTCGGGGCGGCGACGGCGGGAGCAGCACTGGCACTCATGCAGGCAATGTAAGGGCGCCCCGGTGGCCCGGCAACCGCACCGGCGGCGCCGAAGTGGACCCTCGCGGCCATGAAAAAGGCCCGCTGCCGCGGGCCTCGTCTTCACGCCACGGTGAAGGCGGCGGGGCTCAGTCGTCGCCGCCCTTCAGGTCGTCGTCCACCACCTCGGCGGCGGCCCACTCCAGGGCCTCGCGCTCGCGACGCTCGCGCTCGGCCTTCTCCACCTGCTCGATCAGCTCGTTGTCGATGCGGCGGGCGGCAATCTCGCGCAGGGCGAGCACGGTCGGCTTGTCCTCGTTCTCGCTGTTGTCGAGCATCGCCTCGGCGCCCTTCGCCAGCTGGCGGGCACGCCTGGAGGCCATGAGCACGAGCTCGAAGCGGTTGTCCACGACGTCCAGGCAGTCTTCAACGGTGATGCGGGCCATGCGGTACTCCGGCGCGGCGGACGTAGGGGTCCGCCTTCAAAGACCGTGCAGGATAGCGGCCAGGGCCCCGGGCAGCAAGGAAGAGTCCGGCTGCCGGCTGAACGCCCGCCCGGGCGGAACAAGGAAAATCAATGACTTGCCAGAGCCCTGCCGGGCAGGGGGACGGCTCAGCCCCCGGCCAGCAGCCCGGCGTAGAGGCCGGCATGGCGCCGTGCCTGGGCCTCGCGGCGCAGGCGGTGGGCGATGAAGATCGAGCGCAGCTCGTTGGCGGCGGTATCGAAGTGCTCGTTGACGATCCAGTAGTCGAACTCGGGGGCGTGCGACATCTCCTCCCGGGCGGCGGCGAGACGCTGCGCGATCACCGCCTCGCTGTCCTGCCCGCGGTTGCGCATGCGGGTTTCCAGCGCCTCGCGGGAAGGCGGCAGGATGAACACGCTCACCGCCTCGGGGATCTTGGCCCGCACCTGCCGCGCCCCCTGCCAGTCGATTTCCAGCAGCACGTCCTTGCCGGCGGCGAGCTGCGGCTCGACCGACTGCCGGGCGGTGCCCTTGTAGTCGCCATGCACCAGGGCGTACTCGAAGAAGTCGCCGGCGGCGATCATCCGCTCGAACTCCTCCTTGCTGACGAAGTGGTAGTGCTGGGCGTGGCGCTCGCCGGGACGCGGGGCGCGCGAGGTGTAGGAGATGGAGAGCGCGATGCCCGGCTCGCGGGCCAGCACGGCGTTCACCAGGCTCGACTTGCCGGCACCGGAAGGCGCGGCCACCACGAACAGGGTGCCGCGGCCGGACGGAGTGTTCTCGATCGGATGGCTCATGCGGGTCGGGCTCCGGCCTCACTCGATGTTCTGCACCTGTTCGCGGACCTGCTCGATCAGCACCTTCAGCTCCACCGCGGCCTGGGTCAATCGGGCATCGACCGCCTTCGAGCCCAGGGTATTGGCCTCGCGGTTGAACTCCTGCAGCAGGAAATCGAGGCGGCGTCCCACGGCCTCGCCGCGCCGCATCGCATGACGCGCCTCGGCGACATGGGTGGCGAGACGGTCGAGCTCCTCGTCGATGTCGGCGCGCTGGAGCAGCAGCACCAGTTCCTGCTCGAGCCGGGCGGGATCGACCTCGAGCTTCAGCTCGGCAAAGCGCGTCTCGATGCGCTGGCGCAGGGCGGCGCGCAGTTCCGGCAACAGGACGCGCAGTCCCGCCACGATGGCCTCGATGGCCCGCAGCCGCTCCTCGATCGCTGCCGCCAGGGCCGCCCCCTCGCGCTCGCGGTGGGCAAGGAAATCGGCGAGCAGGGCATCGACCAGGGCCGCGGCCTCGGCGCGCAGCGCCTCCGGATCGAGCCCGGCGTCGACCAGCACGCCGGGGAAGGCGAGCAGCTCGGTGAAACCGCTTCGCAGCCCGGGGAAGCGGGCGGCGAGGGCCTCGTGCAGCGCGGCGAGCTGGGCCAGCCGCGCCTCGTCCACCGCCAGTGGCCGCATGCCGTCGCTGCGGCTGCGCAGGCGCAGGCCGAGGTCGAGCTTGCCGCGTGATACCCGGGCCGCCACCTTCTCGCGCAGCATCGGCTCGAGCAGGCGCAGTTCGTCGGGCAGGCGCAGCGAGAGCTCGAGGTAACGGTGGTTCACCGCCCGCAGCTCGCCGGCGAGGGTGCCGGCGGCGGTGGCGCGTTCAACCGCGGCGAAGGCGGTCATGCTGCGGATCATGGCGGTCCGGGCACGGGGCTGGGGAAAGGAGGCGGATGGTAAACTCCGCGCCCTTTCGCCACCACCGGCCAGCCCATGAGCCCCTTCTCCCGCCCCAGCGGACGCCAGCCCGACCAGATGCGCGAGGTGCGGATCGAGCGCGGCTATACCAAGCATGCCGAAGGCTCGGTGCTGGTGGCCTTCGGCGATACCCGCGTGCTGTGCACCGCCAGCATCGAGGAGCGGGTGCCGGCCTTCCTGCGCGGCAAGGGCGAGGGCTGGGTCACCGCCGAGTACGGCATGCTGCCGCGCTCCACCCACTCGCGCATGGGCCGCGAGGCGGCACAGGGGCGGCAGGGAGGCCGCACCCTGGAGATCCAGCGCCTGATCGGCCGCAGCCTGCGCGCCTGCGTGGACCGCGGCGCGCTCGGCGAACGCACCATCACCCTCGACTGCGATGTGCTGCAGGCCGATGGCGGCACCCGCACCGCGGCGATCACCGGCGCCTACGTGGCGCTGGTGGATGCATGCAGGACCCTGAAGCTGCCGCGCAGCCCGGTCCTGGGCGCGGTGGCGGCGGTATCGGTGGGCCTGTACCGCGGCGTGCCGGTGCTCGACCTCGACTATGCCGAGGACAGCGACTGCGATACCGACATGAATGTGGTGATGAACGACGGCGGCGGCTTCATCGAGGTGCAGGGCACGGCCGAGGGCCATGCCTTCCGCCGCGCCGAGATGGACGCGATGCTGGCGCTGGCCGAGAAGGGCATTGCCGAACTCGTGGCCGCGCAGCGCGCGGCGCTGGGGGCGTGAGGCCTACGCGGCCCGGCAGCGCCCATCCGTGACGGCCCACCGGAGCACCCCCGCATGAAGCTCGTCCTCGCCAGCGGCAACCGCGGCAAGCTCGCCGAGCTGGGCGAACTGCTGGCCGGCAGCGGCATCGAGCTGGTGCCGCAGGGCGCGCTGGGCATCGCCGATCCGGTCGAGGATGGCCAGACCTTCGTCGAGAACGCCCTGATCAAGGCGCGGAATGCATCGCGCCTCTCCGGCCTGCCGGCGCTGGCCGACGATTCCGGGCTGATCGTCGATGCCCTGGGCGGCGCGCCGGGCCTGATCAGCGCGCATTACGCCGGCGTGCATGGCGATGCCGCGGGCAATATCGCCAGGCTGCTGCGGGAACTGGAAGGCGTGCCGGCAGCGCGCCGCACGGCGCGCTTCTACTGCTGCCTCGTGCTGCTGCGCCATGCCGGCGACCCGCAGCCCCTGATCGCCGAAGGCGAGTGGCCGGGGCTCATCCTCGAGGCGCCGCGCGGCACGGGCGGCTTCGGCTACGACCCGGTGTTCTTCGATCCCGCCACCGGCCTGGGGGCCGGCGAGATGCCCCCCGAGAGGAAGAACCCCATCAGCCACCGCGGCCGCGCGCTGGCGGCACTCAAGGCCCGGCTGGGTGACTGGATGGCGCGCGGATGAGCCTCGTCCCGGGCCCGCTGGCGCTCTACATCCACATCCCGTGGTGCGTGCGCAAATGCCCGTACTGCGACTTCAACTCGCACGCCAGGCCCCAGGAACTCCCGGTGGCCGAGTACGTCGCGGCCCTGGTGCGCGACCTCGAGTTCGACCTGCCGGATGTCTGGGGCCGCACGGTGCACAGCGTGTTCTTCGGCGGCGGCACGCCCAGCCTGTTCCCGGCCAGTGCCATCAACGAGATCCTTGCCGCCTGCAGCGCCCGCCTGCGCTTCGCCCCCGGCGCCGAGATCACGCTGGAATGCAACCCGGGCACCGCCGAATACGACCGCTTCGAGGGCTATCGCGAGGCCGGGGTGAACCGGCTGAGCTTCGGCGTGCAGAGTTTCGACGACGGCTGCCTTGCCGCCCTCGGCCGCATCCACGGCGGCGCCGAGGCCGAGCGCGCAGTGAGGCTGGCGCAGGAGGCCGGCTTCGACAATCTCAATCTCGACCTGATGTATGCCCTGCCCGGCCAGACCCCGGCCATGGCCCTGCAGGACATCGATCGCGCCATCGCCCTGCAGCCGGCGCACCTCTCGCATTACCACCTCACCCTGGAGCCGAACACCCTGTTCGCCGCCCGGCCACCCGCCGGCCTGCCGGACGAGGACCTCGCCTGGGCGATGCAGGAGGCCTGCCAGCAGCGCATCGCCGAAGCGGGCTTCGGCCACTACGAGATCTCGGCCTATGCGAGGCCCGGCCGGCAGTGCCGGCACAACCTCGCCTACTGGACCTATGCCGACTACCTCGGCATCGGCGCCGGCGCGCACGGCAAGCTCAGCTTCGGTGCCGATGGCCGCATCCTGCGGCGCTGGAAGAAGAAGAACCCACGCGAGTACCTCGCCGCACTGGCGCCCGGCGCCGCCCGAGGAGCCCACATCGGCGGCGAGGAGGACGTGCTGCTGCCCGCCCGGCCCTTCGACTACATGCTGAACCGCCTGCGCCTGCACGCGCCCTTCTCGCTTTCCGAGTTCGAGCAGGCCACCGGCCTGCCGCGCCACGCCATCGCCGCCGAACTCGCCACTGCCGAGGAGCGCGGCTGGCTCGAAGGCAATGGCGAGGTCTACGCCCTCACCCGGCTCGGCCGCGATTTCAACAACGACCTCGTCAGCCTGTTCCTGCGCGACTGAAGCCCCATGCCAGCCGGGCGGGCATGAACTGATGCCGGACAGGCATCGGCGAGACTCCCACCGCCTTCACCGAACCGTTACACTCCCGCCCGCTGAAGGTGTTCGGGAAGCCGGTGGAACTCCGGCACTGCCCCCGCAACGGTAAGCCGCGGCAACGCCACCACGACGCCACTGGGCCTGCGCCCGGGAAGGCGGTGGCGCCGCAGGGCCCGGCCCTGCCCGCGACGAGTCCGGAGACCGGCCTTCAGACCGGCGGCGCGTGTGATCCCGGCCGCGCCGGTCCGGCCATGGCGCGCTGCGGTGGGCGGCGAGGCGTGAAGGCCACCGTGTCTCCGCGGTGGCGTCCGTCCTTCCCTGCCGCCCTCGCGCCGTCCGCGGGTGTGCGTTCCGTTCGAAGGACTTCCATGCGACCGACTTCCCTCGCCCTGGCCCTTGCGCTCGGCCTTCCCGCCCTGGCCGGCGCGCAGAGCACTGCCCGCCAGCTCGATGCCGTGGTGGTGACGGCCACCCGCTCGCCAGATGCCAGCCTCGCCCCGCTCGCCGCCACCACGGTGCTGACCCGCGAGGACATCGAGCGCTCGCAGGCCCCCGATCTCATCGACCTGCTGGCCCGGCAGGCCGGCGTGGATGTCTCGCGCACCGGCGGCCCGGGCTCGGTGAGCACCCTGTTCCTGCGCGGCAGCAACTCGAACCACACCCTGGTGCTGATCGACGGCATCCGGGTGAACGCCGCCCAGCAGGGCCTCTATGACTTCGCCAACCTGCCGCTGGAGCGCATCGAGCGCATCGAGATCGTGCGCGGCCCGCGCGCCGCGCTCTGGGGCTCGGACGCCATCGGCGGCGTGATCCAGATCTTCACCCGTGACGCCACGGCGCGCGGCGTGCAGCTGCGCGCCGGCAGCTTCGAGCGCCGCGAGGCTGCGGCGCAGTGGGGCTTCGGCGATGGCGAGCGCGCCTTTGGCATCGGCGCCGGCCTGATCGACATGGAGGGATACAACGCCAGCACGCCGGCCAATTTCAGCTTCGATCCCGACAAGGACGGCTTCCGCAACCGCCACCTCGGCCTCGCCGGCCGCACCGCACTCGACCGCCAGACGCTGGCCGGCCGCGCCCTGTTCACCCGCGCCGATGTCGAGTTCGACCGCGGCGAGAGCGAGGTGCGCAACCGTCAGCTCGGCGCCACCCTCGCAGGCCCGCTGGCCGACCGCTGGTCGCATTCGCTGGCCGTGGGCCACGACCGCCAGGACCTGCTCACCCGCTCCAGCTTCGGCAGCCGCTTCGACAGCCGCCGCGCCAGCCTCGACTGGGTGAACGACGTGGCCCTGGGCCGCGGCCAGGCCCTGCTGTTCGGCCTCAACCACAGCGAGGAGGACGCCACCTCGAAGGCGGCCAGCGGCAGCGTGGTCTACGACCGCAGCCGGCGTAACACCGGCCTGTTCCTCGCCTGGCGCGGCCAGGCCGGGGGCCAGTCCTGGGACCTCGCCGCCCGCCTCGACGACAACAGCCAGTTCGGCAGCACCACCACCGCCCAGGCCGCCTGGGGCTTCGAATGGGGCCAGGGCTGGCAGGCCCGCCTCGGCTGGGGCCAAGGCTTCCGCGCTCCCAGCACCAACGAGCTGTATTCGCCGGGCTTCGGCGGCTTCTTCGCCGGCAACCCGGCGCTGCGGCCCGAGCGCTCGCGCAATCTCGAGGCCGGCCTCGGCTGGCAGGGCGGCGACAGCCGGGTGGCCTTCTCGGCCTACCGCAGCCGGGTGGCCGACCTGATCGCCTTCACCGGCCCCCTGTTCCAGGCGGTGAACGTGCAGCAGGCCGAACTCGACGGCGTGGAACTGGAAGGCCACACCCGCCTCGGCCGGCTTGCCATCACCGGCCATCTGGGCTGGCAGCGCGCCGAGAACGCCAGCACCGGGGCCGCCCTGCTGCGTCGCGCCCCGCGCAAGGCCGCCCTCAGCCTCGACCTGCCGCTGGGCGAGACCTTCAGCCTCGGCCTCGACACCACCGCCGCCGCGCGCCGCCAGGACTTCGACGGCCCGCTGGGCGGCTATGCCCGGGTGGACCTGCGTGCCGAGGCCCGGCTCGGCGGCGGCTGGGTGCTGCGCGGCCGCCTCGAGAACCTGCTCGACCGCGACTACACCCTGGCGAGCGGCTTTGCCACCCCGGGCCGCAGCGGCCTTCTCGAGCTGGCCTGGCAGCCCCGTTCCTGACTGCCCTCCCCCCGGCACCCGCTCCCCCGCCGCTCCCGCCCCCTCTCCACCGGGGGCGGCGGGGGCCGCGGCACGCTGCTATCCTCTATTGACTTTTATTGCAATGGATAGTGCGCATGAGCGGTCCGGCCTCGTCCAGTCCGACCTCCCCCCACGGCCTCGCGAGGAGCGCGCTGCCGCGGAAAGTGCGCCACATCCTGCAGGGCTTCCAGGAGCTGGTCGCCGACGCCTTCGAGCGCGAGCTTGGCATCACCCTCAACGAATTCGAGCAGCAGGCCTTCCAGAACGCCGAGCAGGCCCGCAGCAATGCCATCCAGGTGCGCTGGCTGGAAACCCTGCGCACCGTGCGCCGCACCCGCAGCGACATGGTGCCGCGCTTCCTCGAGCACATGGAGGCCGGGCTCGCCGCGATCCGTGACCCCGCCCCGGCCGGCGACAGGGCCGCCGCTTCCCTGCGCGGTGCCGGCGAGCTCTCGCTGATCGAGGCCTCGGAAATGGAGGAGAGCACCACCCTGGCCGAGATCAGCAGCCGCATCGAGATGCGCCACAGCCTGCCGATCTACCTGCTCGGCCAGCGCTTCGGCGTGCTGGCCGGCAAGCCGGCCTTCGACTCCGAGAGCCTGCCGGTAGGGCCGCAGATGATCGCCCGGGCCCTGCGCCATGCCGCCGGCAATCTCGAGATCTCGCCCGAGCACCGGGTGCTGCTCTACCGGCTGTTCGAACGCCGGATGCTGGTGGAATACGGGCGCCTGCTGGAAGCCCTGAACGCACACCTCATCAAGCACGGCGTGCTGCCGGGCCTGCAGTACATGCCCTTCCGCGCGCCCGCCAGCCCGCAGAACCGCGGCAGCGAACGCCAGGACGGACGGACCACCGGCCAGCAGCCGGCCCTGCCCCAGGAAGCCGCCCAGGACGCCGCCGGCCGCAGCACCGGTTCGCGGCCGGCCCATGGCCGGGGCGCCCCCGGCGGCCCGGAAGCCGCCGCGGCCGCGGCGCCGCCGGCCGGCCCGGGCGCCCGCGCCGCAGGCGCCGCCGAGGGCGAGGCCCCCCTGCCCTGGCTGCTGCCCGGCGAGCCCTCCGCACAGGCCATGCCTGGCCCGGCCAGTGCCGCGCCGGCAGGCCTGCCCGGCTTCGAGCAGATCCGCGACCTGCTGAGCGCCAGGCGCAGCATGCTCTCGAAGCTCTCGGGCGCGGCTCCGGCCGCGCCCAGCGGCCCGATGCACCAGCCGGCGCCGCAGGAAGTCCAGCATGCGCTGAGCCTGCTGCAGCCCAGCACCGCCACTTCGGTGAACATGGGCGGCCGCATCGTGCCGCGCACCGTGGCGCACCTGAAGCAGGACCTGCTGGCCCAGCTGCGACGCAGCGCGCCGCCCGGCGAGACCCCCAGCCTCTCCGACGAGGACAACGACACCTTCGATCTCGTCGGCATGCTGTTCGACGAACTGGTGAAGGACGTGCGCCCGGCCAGCCAGGCCGCCACCCTGCTCACCAAGCTGCAGGTGCCGCTGCTGCGCGTGGCGCTCTCCGACAAGCGATTCTTCAACGACAGCCACCACCCGGCACGGCAGATGCTGAACGCGGTGGCCGAGACCGGCGCCTACTGGCTGGGCGACGACGATGCCGACGGTGCATTGGTGGCGAAGATGCAGGGCCTGGTCGATCGCACCCTGCGCGATTTCGACGGCGACATGTCGCTGTTCGAATCCCTGCTCAAGGACCTGAGCTCGCACCTGCAGACCATCGCCCGCAAGGCGGAAGTAGCCGAGCGCCGGCACGTCGAGGCCGCGCGCGGCAAGGAGCGCCTGGCGCAGGCCCGCGAGCGCGCCGCCGAGGCCGTGAAGGCCATCACCGAAGGTAGCGAGCTGCCGGTGTTCACCCGCACCCTGCTCAACCAAGCCTGGACCGACGTGATGGCGCTGACCTCGCTGCGCCATGGCGAGGAGTCGCTGGCCTGGGCGCAGCAGCTGGAAACGGCGCGCCGGCTCGCCAGCCTCGCCCGCCCCGGCGCCGGCAGGCTCGGCGAAGCCGAATCGCTGGCGCTGCAGAAGGAGGTGGCCGATTCGCTGCGCCAGGTGGGCTACCACGAGGCCGAGTCCGAGGCCATCGCCAAGCGCCTGATCGCCCCCGGCACCGATGCCGCGGCCGACGATGCCGCCAGCCGCACCGAGCTGCTGATGCGGATGAAATCGGCTAGCCGCCTCGGTGCGGTGGAGAAGCCCGCCAAGCCCTCGCCGGAGCTGCTCACCCCCGAGGTCATGGCGCGTGTGGCACAGATCAAGACCCTGCCCTTCGGCGCCTGGTTCGAGTTCACGCTCAATGCCCAGGGCGACAAGGCGCGCCGCCGCCTGTCCTGGTACTCGCCGGTGAGCGGCACGGCGATGTTCGTGAACCACCGCGGCCAGAAGGTGGGCGACACCAGCATCGAGCATCTCGCCATCCAGATGGTGAATGGCCAGGCCCGGCTGGTGGAGGAAGAGGCGAAGGTGAGCCTGCTCGACCGCGCCTGGAACGCCGTGGTGAAAACCCTGTCCGGCTTCGGCGGCGGCAACAAGGCCAAGGAGGCCGTGGCATGAGCCAGCACAACGAGTACCGGCGCGCCAAGCGGCGCCGCGCCACCCTCGACATCGCGGTGATCGACGCGATGACCGACCAGGTGGTGGGCAAGATCGGCAACCTCTCGGAATCCGGCGTGCTGCTGATTCTCGGCGCACCGCCCTGTGCCGATGCGCTCTACCAGTTCCGCTTCGACCTCCCGGTGGGCACCGGCCGCCCGCTGGAAGTGGAGGTGGGCGCGCACGAGCTGTGGCAGGACGATGCCGCCGCGCCGGGCCAGGTCTGGGCCGGCTTTCGTTTCATCGATGTCTCGGCCAATTCGCTGGCCAACATCCGCCAGTGGGTCGAACAGCCCGGCAGCGACTACGTCTGAGCGCCCGCATCCGGCCCGGGTTCATCGGCATGCTGCTGGCCGCGCTGCTCGCGGCCTGCGCCGTCGAGGCGCCACGGCAGGAGCGTTGGGTCGCCTTCGGCAGCCTTGCCGCCGTGCAGTTTCCTCCCGGAGCCGAAACCGCGGCGGAGCGTAAGGCACTGGCCGACGTGGCCGGGCTCTGGGCGGCGCTGGAGCGGGACTGGCATGCCTGGCAGCCCTCCACCCTCACCCGCTTCAATGCGGCACTCGCCGGCGGCGCGACGGTGACGGCCCCCGAGGCCCTGCGCCTGCCCATCGCCCGCAGCCGGCCCCTGCTCGCCGAGAGCGCGGGCTGGTTCGACCCCGGCATCGGCCGGCTGGTGGCGCTCTGGGGCTTCCACACCAGCGACTATCCAATCACCTCGCTGCCACCGGACGCCGCCGCGCTGGCCGCCTGGGCGGCACGCCCGGATTCGCTCGCCGATCTCGACTGCGATGCGGACTGGCGCTGCCGCAGCCGGGCCCCGCAGCTCCAGCTCGACTTCAATGCCATGGCCGAGGGCCTGGCGCTGGAACTCGCGGCCGCGCAGCTTCGCGCACAGGGCGTGCGGCATGCCCTGCTCGACCTCGGCGGCGACATGCTGGCCCTGGGCGAGCGGGCCGGCCGCCCCTGGCGGGTGGGCCTCGACGATGGCAGGGGCGGCGTGCTCGGCGGCGTGGAACTGCGCGATGGCGAGGCCTTCATGAGTTCCGGCAGCTACGCGAAATGGCGTCCCGCCCCGGACGGCGGGCGCTGGCCGCACGTGCTGGAACCCGCAAGCGGCCAGCCGGCCCGCGGCGCCCGGCTGGTGGCGGTGCTGCACCCCGACCCGGTGCGCGCCGATGCCGCCGCCACCGCCCTGCTCGCCGCCGGCCCCGAACGCTTCGCCCGGCTGGTGGATTCCCTGCGCCTCGGCTGCGCCCTGCTGGTGGACGAGGCCGGAACGGCCTGGCTCACCCCGGGCATGGCCGCACGCTTCCAGTGGCAGCAGACCCTGCCGCAACGCCGACTGCCCGGCCCGGCGGCCGGCTGCGCCCCGGATCGCCCGCCATCCTGAGCCCGGCCCGCGGCCACTGCGGCACAATCGGCTTTTCCTGCCACGCCCCGCGCCGCCATGTCTTCGCTGTACGCCGAGCACCTTTCCATCCTGATGCAGCGCGCCGATGCCGCGCTCGCCAAGGCCGGTTTCGACCACCTCCTGATCGCCTCGGGCGTGGAGAAATACCAGTTCCTCGACGACCGCCCCTATCCCTTCAAGCCCAACCCGCACTTCCGGCACTGGGTGCCGCTGCAGCAGCACCCGCACAGCTGGATCGCCTACACCCCGGGCCAGCGGCCGGTGCTGGTCTACCACCAGCCCGACGACTACTGGCACGTGCCGCCGGCGCCACCCGAGGGCGCCTGGGTGGAGCACTTCGACATCCGCATCATCCGCGAGCCGCAGGAAGCCGCCGCCCATCTGCCGCGCGGCCGCGCGGCCATCGTGGGCGAAGCCGATGCCGCGCTCGAGGGCGTGGTGCCGAACAACCCGCCGGTGCTGCTGAACGCCCTGCACTACCAGCGCGGCTTCAAGACCGCCTACGAACTCGACCGCATGCGCCGCGCCCAGCGCCGGGCGGTGAAGGGCCACCGCGCCGCCGAGGCCGCGTTCCGCGCCGGCGGTTCGGAGCGGGAGATCCACCGCGCCTACCTCGAGGCCACCGGGCACAGCGATCTTGATCTGCCTTACACCAACATCATCGGTCTTAACCAGCATGCCGCGGTGCTGCACTACCAGTACCAGTCGCCCGAGCGCCCGGCAACGCCGCTCAGCTTCCTGATCGATGCCGGCGCGGAGGTGGACGGCTACGCCTCCGACATCACCCGCACCTACGCCATGCACGAAGGCGCCTTCGCCGACCTGATCGCCGCCGTGGATGCCGAGCAGCAGGCCCTGTGCCGCCGGGTGCGCAGCGGCGTCGATTACCGCGACCTGCACCTCGAATGCCACCTCCGGCTGGGCGGCGTGCTGCGCAGCGCCGGCATCGTGGACATGGACCCCGGCGAGATGGTGGCCGAAGGCGTGACCAGCGCGTTCTTCCCGCACGGCCTCGGCCACCCCATCGGCCTGCAGGTGCACGACGTGGCCGGCCGCCACGACGAGGAGGGCAACGAGATCCCGCGCCCCGCCGGCCACCCCTACCTGCGCACCACCCGCCCCCTGGCCCCGGGCATGGTCGTCACCATCGAACCCGGCCTGTACTTCATTCCCCTGCTGCTGGAGCGGCTGAAGGCCGGCCCGCAGGCGAAACACGTGGACTGGGCCGCCATCGAGGCCCTGCTGCCCTACGGCGGCATCCGCATCGAGGACGAAGTGGCCTGCACCGACGGCGAGCCGGAGAACCTGACGCGGGAGGCGTTCGCGCAAGCATGAAACCACAGCGCAAGAACAGGCGCGGCGAAACCCCGCAGGGCAGTGCCCTTGGCTTCGAGGCCGAGCTCTTCAAAGCCGCCGACAAACTGCGCGGCAACATGGAGCCCTCCGACTACAAGCATGTCGTGCTGGGACTGATCTTCCTGAAATACATCTCCGATGCCTTCGAAACGAAGCATCGGTCTTTGCTGGCCGAGGCCCCCGAGGCCGCGGAAGACCGCGACGAATACCTCGCCGACAATGTGTTCTGGGTACCGAAAGAAGCACGCTGGTCGCAGCTGCAGGCCAATGCCCGGCTACCCAGCATCGGCAGCCTGATCGATGACGCCATGCGCGCCATCGAAAAAGAGAACGAAGCACTCAAAGGCGTGCTGCCCAAGGACTACGCCCGCCCCGCGCTCAACAAGGTGATGCTGGGCGAACTGATCGACCTGATCTCGGGCATCGCCATTGGCGAGGCCGAGGCACGCTCGAAAGACATCCTGGGCCGGGTATACGAGTATTTCCTGAGCGAGTTCGCCGGAGCGGAAGGCAAGCGCGGCGGTGAGTTCTATACCCCCCGCTGTGTCGTGCGGGTGCTGGTGGAAATGCTTGAGCCCTACTCAGGGCGCGTCTACGACCCCTGCTGCGGCTCGGGCGGCATGTTCGTGCAGAGCGAAAAGTTCGTCGAGGAACACGGCGGGCGCATCGGCGACATCGCCATCTACGGGCAGGAGAGCAACTACACCACCTGGCGGCTGTGCAAGATGAACCTTGCCGTGCGCGGCATCGACGCCGACATCCGCTGGAACAACGAAGGCAGCTTCCACAAGGACGAGCTGCGCGACCTCAAGGCCGACTACATCCTCGCCAACCCACCGTTCAACATCTCCGACTGGGGCGGCGAGCGCCTGCGCGAAGACGCGCGCTGGAAGTTCGGCGTGCCGCCCGTGGGCAATGCCAACTACGCCTGGCTGCAACACATCTATCACCACCTCGCCCCCAACGGCACCGCGGGCGTGGTGCTGGCCAACGGCTCGATGTCCTCGCAGCAGTCCGGCGAGGGCGAGATCCGCAAAGCCATGCTGGAAGCCGACGTGGTGGACTGCATGGTGGCGCTGCCCGGGCAGCTCTTCTACTCCACGCAGATCCCCGCCTGCCTGTGGTTTCTGGCCCGCAACAAGAACCCCGGCAAGGGCTGGCGCGACCGTAGAGGTCAGGTGCTCTTCATCGACGCGCGCAAGCTGGGCGTGCTGGTGGACCGCACCCGGCGCGAACTCACCGACGAGGAAATCCAGAAGATCGCCGACACCTACCACGCCTGGCGCGGCGAACCCGGTGCGGGCGAGTACACCGACGTGGCGGGTTTCTGCAAATCCGCCACGCTGGAGGAAATCCGCAAGCACGGCTACGTGCTCACCCCCGGCCGCTACGTGGGCGCGGCGGAACAGGAGGATGACGGCGAACCGTTCGAGGAGAAGATGGCGCGGCTTGCGGCCCAGTGGCGCGAACAACGCGCGGAAGCGGCGCGGCTGGATGCGGCGATCGAGGCCAACCTGAAAACGCTCGGGTTTTAACGCTGCGTTGCACACAGCAGGGAGTGCTGCTTCATAATAAACGAAGCGTTTAGCAAGGGAAGGAGAAGCCGCTGTAATGAACGCAGATGAAAACAAGCCCACCCGTGCCGGGCGGTATTTGCGCCAGCCCACGGGCTACCGCGCCTTCATCCCCGCGCCCTTGCCGCCCAACCCGCCGCTGGACCTGAGCGGCCCCCTGCGCGAGAAGCTCTCGCAGGCCGATTACGCGCTCGGCCGCCTCGACGGCGCGGTGCTGACGCTACCCAACCCCGACCTCTTCGTCTTCATGTACGTGCGCAAGGAGGCGGTGCTCTCCAGCCAGATCGAGGGCACGCAGTCCTCGCTGCAAAACCTGCTCGCGGCCGAAGCGCAACTGTTCGACCCCGACACCCCCAGGGACGTGAACGAGGTCGCCAACTATGTACGGGCCATGAACCATGGCCTGGCGCGGCTCGCGGAACTCCCCGTCTCGGTGCGCCTGATCCGCGAAATCCATGCGGAGCTGATGCAGGGCGTACGCGGCGGCCGGCTCACGCCGGGCGAGCTGCGCACCAGCCAGAACTGGATCGGCCCCGCCGGCTGCACGCTCGCCACGGCAACCTTCGTGCCCCCGCCGCCCCATGAAGTGTCGCAGGCGCTCTCCGACCTGGAGCGCTTCCTCCACGACGGTGCCGGCCTGCCGCCGCTCGTCCAGGTGGGGCTCGCGCACGCCCAGTTCGAGACCATCCACCCCTTCCTCGACGGCAACGGCCGCATCGGCCGGCTGCTGATTGCCTTCCTGCTCACCGAAAAGCGGCTCCTGTCCAGGCCGGTGCTGTATCTGTCGTACTATTTCAGACAGCGCCGCAGCGAATACTACGAACGCCTGCAAGCCGTGCGCGACGCGGACGACTGGGAAGGCTGGCTCGCCTTCTTCCTCGACGGCGTGATAGAGGTGAGCCAGCAGGCCACGCACACCGCCGCCGCCATCCTGCGGATGCGCGAAGACTACCGCGCCAAGATCACCGAGCACCTCGGCCGCGCCGCCGCCAACGGCCAGCGCGTGATGGATCGGCTCTTCGACCACCCCATCGTCAGCGTCGCCACCGTGCGCGAGTGGCTCGGCATCACCCCGGCGGGCGCCAACCAGATCGTCGGGCGGCTCGAAGGCGTGGGGCTCTTGCGCGAGATCACCGGCTATGCCAGGAACCGGCGCTTTCGTTTCGAGCCCTACCTGCGGCTGTTCGAGGAGGGCGGCGAATGAGAAAGTCCTTCGAGAAAACGACAGCGCGACTGGCGCAGTGGCGCGAGCTACCTTTCAGTCAAGCCGTGACAGTGAACCCGCGGGTCCAGCTTACCCGTGGCGCGGCTTACCCGTTTGTCGACATGGGAGCGGTTAGCTCAGGCTCGCGTTCAGCATACGCAAGCGAGCATCGGCAGTTCGACGGTGGCGGTTCTCGCTTTGCGGTCGGCGACACGCTAATGGCGCGGATTACGCCATGTCTCGAGAACGGGAAGATCGCCCGTTTCGCTGGACGTTCGGGCGAGATCGGCCACGGGTCGACCGAGTTCATCGTAATTCGTGGCCGAGAGGGTGTTAGTGATACGGACTACGCCTACTACCTGACGAAGTGGGAAGGCGTCAGCGGGTATGCGATCAGCCAGATGACGGGTACGTCCGGCCGCCAGCGCGTGCCGTCTGAAGCGTTCGACCATCTGAAAGTGTCGCTTCCACCCTTGCCCGAACAACGAGCCATCGCCCACATCCTCGGCACGCTGGACGACAAGATCGAACTCAACCGCCGCCAGAACGAAACGCTGGAGGCGATGGCCCGCGCGCTGTTCCGCGCGTGGTTCGTAGACTTCGAGCCGGTGCGAGCCAAGAAGGAGGGCCGCTGGCGGCGCGGCGAATCCCTGCCGGGCCTGCCCGCCGACCTCTACGACCTCTTCCCCGAGCGCCTCGTTGAATCGGAATGGGGGGAGATTCCGGAGGGGTGGCGTGCGTTCTCTTTGGACGATGTGGCACAACAAGAAAAGGGGTGCATAACCCCAGGAAACTCACCCGAGGAAACGTTTACACATTACAGTCTGCCCGCTTTCGATTCTTCGAAAATTCCGGTCATCGAGCCAGGAGCAGAAATAAAGAGCAACAAAACACCCGTGCCTGATGGCTCAGTGCTGGTTTCGAAGCTCAATCCTCACATTCCACGCATATGGCACGTCGGCAAGGCCGGTTCAAATGCCGTATGCTCAACCGAATTCATCGTATTCACGCCCAAAGCACCAGCAAACGGCGCTTTTCTTTATTGCTTAACATCTTCAACAGAATTCAATGGCGCGATGCGTCAACTCGTGACAGGCACTTCGAATAGTCATCAACGTGTCAAGCCGGATCAACTACGTGGCATTCGTGTATTTTGCGCCAGCGAGGTAGCAATCGGAGAATCTTCAAAGCAGCTCGAGGAATTGATTGAGCAGGTTCTGCAAAACGCGCAGCAATCCCGCACCCTCGCCCAACTGCGCGACACCCTGCTGCCCAGGCTGATCTCCGGCGAACTGCGCATACCGGATGTCGAAGCGTTTTTCAGGGAGAGAAAACCATGACCACGCCAACCTCGCTCGTCATCTTCGAGTCGAGCGGACAGCCGGTGCAGGTGCGATTGGCGGGCGAATCCGTCTGGATGACGCAACGCCAGATGGCCGAAGTGTTTGCCACCACAACCGAAAACGTGCTCATGCACCTGAAGAACATCTTCCGCGATGGCGAGCTGGAGGAGACGGCAACCACTAAGGATTTCTTAGCAGTTCAAACCGAAGGCCGGCGGCAGGTTCAGCGACGGCTCAAGCACTACAACCTCGATGCCATCATCTCCGTCGGCTACCGGGTGAACTCCGCCCGCGCCACGCGCTTTCGCCAGTGGGCCACGCGGGTGCTGCGCGAGCACCTGACGCGGGGGTTCACGCTGGACCGCCAGCGCTTCGAGCAGAACGCCGCCGAGCTGGAGGCGGCGCTCTCCCTGGTGAGAAAGGCCGCCGCGGGCGAGGCGCTCACCGCCGAGGTGGGCCGCGGGCTGGTAGACGTGATCGCCCGTTACACCCAGACCTTCCTCTGGCTGCAACGCTACGACGAGGGGCGGCTCGCCGCCCCGGTGGGCAGCCCGGGCGGGGTGCTGCCCACGCTCACCGAGGCACGCGCGGCCATCGCGCGCCTGAAGGCCGATCTGATGGCGCGCGGCGAGGCGTCCGACCTCTTCGGCCGCGAGCGCGGCGAGGCCTTCGCGGCGATTCTGGGCAACCTGGAGCAAACCGTCTTCGGCGAGCCGGCCTACCCGACGGTGGAGACCAGGGCCGCGCACCTGTTGTACTTCGTCATCAAGAACCATCCCTTCGCCGACGGCAACAAGCGCAGCGGGGCGTTCCTGTTCGTGGACTTCCTCGCCCGCAACGGCCGCCTGCTACGCGATGGTGAGCCGGTCATCAACGACGTGGGGCTCGCGGCACTCGCCCTGCTCGTGGCCGAGTCGGATGCCAAGAACAAGGACGTGATGATCCGCTTGATCGAGAACATGCTGGCCCTTCCGGGGGCGAACAGGGAGGGATGAGGCATGGCGTTTCTGTCGGAGGCCGAAGTCGAGCGCGCCCTCTTGGACCAGCTTCACGCGCTCGGTTATCGCATCGAGCGCGAGGAGGACATCGGCCCCGATGGCCACCGACCTGAGCGCGAGAGCCACGATGAGGTGGTGCTGAAAAAGCGGCTTGAGGACGCCGTGGCACGCCTGAACCCCACCCTGCCCGTGGAGGCCCGCCAGGATGCCATCCGCAGGGTGACGCAGTCGGAACTGCCCGTCTTGCTCGAAGAAAACCGGCGGCTGCACAAGCTGCTGACGGAAGGCGTGGATGTCGAGTATTTCGCCGCCGATGGCACGCTCACCGCAGGCAAGGTGCGGCTGATCGATTTCGAGGACCCTGCGCAGAACGACTGGCTGGCGGTGGGCCAGTTCGTGGTGATCAACGGCCAGAACAAGCGCCGGCCCGATGTGGTGCTGTTCGTCAACGGCCTGCCGCTG
This sequence comes from Silanimonas lenta DSM 16282, assembly GCF_000429065.1. Classification (GTDB taxonomy): domain Bacteria; phylum Pseudomonadota; class Gammaproteobacteria; order Xanthomonadales; family Xanthomonadaceae; genus Silanimonas; species Silanimonas lenta. The sequence goes on from NZ_AUBD01000005.1 coordinate 227,415, forward strand.
GCGGTGATCGAGCTGAAAGCGCCGGGCAGCGCGGGGGCGCATTTGGCGGGCGCATTCAACCAGCTGCAGACCTACAAGCGGGAGATCGCCCCGCTTTTTCGCACCAACGCGCTGCTGGTGACTTCCGATGGCATCACCGCCCGGGTGGGGTCGCTCTCGGCCGACCTGGAGCGCTTCATGCCCTGGCGCACCACCGACGGCAAGCAGGTGGCGCCGAAAGGCGCGCCGGAACTCTCAACGCTGATCGAGGGCGTGTTCGAGCAGCAGCGGCTGCTGGAGCTGCTCGCACACTTCACGGTGTTTGGCGAGACCGGCTCGGGGCTCGTCAAGATCATCGCCGGCTACCACCAGTTCCATGCCGTGCGGCACGCGGTCACCTCGACGATCCGCGCGGCAAGTCCGCATCCGGAGGCGGGAGAAGAACCCGCGGCCTACGGCCTGCCCAGCGTGAAAAGCCAGCGCGCGGGCGACCGGCGCGCGGGCGTGATCTGGCACACCCAGGGCTCGGGCAAGAGCCTCTTGATGGCGTTCTATGCCGGTCTTCTGGTCAAGCACCCGGCCATGGCCAACCCGACGCTGGTGGTGCTGACCGACCGCAACGACCTGGACGACCAGCTCTTTGCCACCTTCTCGATGTGCCAAGACCTGATCCGCCAGACGCCGGTGCAGGCGGAAAGCCGCGAGCATTTGCAGGCGCTGCTCAACCGGGCATCGGGCGGGGTGATCTTCACGACCTTGCAGAAGTTCGGCGAGAGTGCAGAGCCACTCACGACCCGACGCAACGTGGTGGTCATCGCCGACGAGGCGCACCGCAGCCAGTACGGCTTCAAGGCCAAGGTGGATGCCAAGACCGGCGAGATTTCCTACGGCTTTGCCAAGTACCTGCGCGATGCGCTGCCGAACGCCTCGTTCATCGGCTTTACCGGCACGCCCATCGAGGCCGACGACGTCAACACCCCGGCGGTGTTCGGCCACTACATCGACATCTACGACATCAGCCGCGCGGTGGAGGATGGCGCGACGGTGCCGATCTACTACGAATCCCGGCTCGCGCGCATCGAACTGGATGAAAACGAAAAGCCGAAGATCGACGCCGAGATCGAGGCGATGCTGGAGGACGAGGAGGAGCCCACCCGCGAGCGCGTGAAGCAGAAGTGGGCGACGGTGGAGGCGCTGGTGGGCAGCGACAGGCGCCTCAGGCAGGTGGCAGAGGACATCGTGCAGCACTTCGAGGCGCGTGTGCAGGCGCTCTCGGGCAAGGCGATGGTCGTCTGCATGAGCCGGCGCATCTGCGTGGCGCTCTACGACGAAATCGTCCGGCTTCGCCCCGACTGGCACAGCGACGACGACACCCAGGGCGCGATCAAGATCGTGATGACCGGCGCCGCTTCCGACCCACCCGAGTGGCAGCCGCACATCGGCAACAAGGCGCGGCGCGATCTGCTCGCCAAACGCGCCCGCGACCCGAATGACCCCTTGAAGCTCGTGATCGTGCGCGACATGTGGCTCACGGGCTTTGATGCGCCGTGCATGCACACCATGTACGTGGACAAGCCCATGCGCGGCCACGGCCTCATGCAGGCCATCGCGCGGGTGAACCGCGTGTTCCGCGACAAGCCGGCGGGGCTGATCGTGGACTACATCGGCATCGCGCAGAACCTGAAAAACGCACTCGCCCAGTACTCGCCGCGCGACCGCGAGCAGACCGGCATCGATGAGGCCGAAGCCATCGCGGTGATGCTGGAAAAACTCGAGATCGTGCGCGATATGTTCCACGGCTTCGATTACCGCGGCGCGCTCCATGGCTCGCCCCAGGAGCGGCTCTCGATGATGGCCGGCGCCATCGAGTGGATTCTGGAGCGGCAACAGCAATGGGCGGCGCAGGAGTCAAGCCCGGAGGGCAGGAAGGCCGCGCACCGGCGCTTTCCCGATGCGGTGCTGGCCTTGTCCAAGGCGTTCGCGCTGGCCTCGGCGTCCGACGAGGCACGCGCCGTGCGTGAGGAAATCGGCTTCTTCCAGGCCATCCGGGCCGCACTCATCAAGAGCGGCACGGGCTCGGGTCTGCCCCGGCAGGAGCGCGAGCTGGCGATCCAGCAGATCGTCAGCCGCGCGGTGGTCTCCACCGAGATCGTGGACATTCTCAAGGCGGCAGGCATCCAGAGCCCGGACATCTCCATCCTCTCCGACGAGTTCCTTGCCGAAGTGCAGCAGATGGAGAAGAAGAACCTGGCGCTGGAAGCCTTGAGAAAGCTCTTGGGCGACGGGATTCGCTCGCGAGCCAAGGCCAACATCGTCGAGACGCGGGCGTTTTCCGAACGGCTGGAAGCTGCCGTGGCGCGCTACCACGCCAACGCCATCACCACCGCCGAGGTGCTGCAGGAGCTGATCCAGCTGGCCCGCGACATCCGAGCCGCCCGCCAGCGCGGCGAGGAATCGGGCCTGTCAGACGAGGAAATTGCCTTCTACGATGCGCTCGCCGAGAACGAAAGCGCGGTGCAGGTGATGGGCGACGACAAGCTGCGCGTCATCGCCCACGAACTGCTGATGAGCCTGCGCGAGAATGTGACCGTAGACTGGGCACACCGTGAATCGGCCCGCGCCCGGATGCGGGTGCTGGTCAAGCGCATCCTGCGCAAGTACGGCTACCCGCCCGATCTCCAGGATGCGGCCGTGCAGACCGTCCTGGCCCAGGCCGAGGCGCTTTCCGCCAGCTGGTCGCTGCCAGGGCCTCCGGCCTCAATCCTCGCCTAGCGCCGCGAGCACTGCGGCCACCGAGGCCTCGACACTGGTGGCATCGGTGCTGACATGCACCTCGGGCGCCAGCGGCGGCTCGTAGCCGGTGCCGATGCCGATGGCATGCCCGAGCTCTCCGGCGCGGGCGCGGGCGTAGAGGCCCTTGGGGTCGCGGGCGGCGCAGGTCTCGGGCGAGGCATCGACGAAGACCTCGATGAACTCGCCGGGGGCGAAGCGGGCGCGCACGGCCTCGCGGTCGGCGCGGTAGGGCGAGATGGCGCTGACGATCACGATGAGGCCGGCCTCCACCATCAGCCGCGCCACTTCGCCCAGCCGGCGCACGTGCTCGCGGCGATCCCCGGGCGCGAAGCCGAGGTCTTTCGACAGCCCGGTGCGGGTGTTGTCGCCATCGAGCAGCATGGTGTGGCGGCCGCGGGCGGCGAGGTGGCGTTCCAGCGCATCGGCGAGCGTGCTCTTGCCGGCCCCGGACAGGCCGGTGAGCCAGAGGCAGCGGGCCTGCTGGCCCTTGGCGGCGGCGCGTTCGGCAGGCCCCAGGCTGAAGGCCTGGGCATAGGCGCGCCCACTGCCCTCGGCGATCGCCTCCACCACGGTGCCGGCACCGGCCGTGGCATGGCTGGCGCGGTCGATGAGGATGAAGGCGCCCAGCGCCCGCTCGTCCTCGAAGCGTGCCAGCGGCAGGCGCTCCTCCAGTTCGAGCTCGACGCGGCCGATGGCATTGAGCGGCAGCGCGCCGGCGGCATGCGTGGCGCCGGTATGGATGTCGCATTGATGCTCGATGGCCACCACCTGTGCCGGCACGGTCTTCGGCCCCACGCGCAGCAGGTAGCGTCGGCCCGGAACGAGGGGCGCCTCGTCGAGCCAGACGAGGTCGGCGCGCAGGCGGCGGGCCAGCACGGGCGCGCTGCCGGGGGCCACCACGAGATCGCCGCGCGAGACATCGAGATCCTCGTGGAAGACCAGGGTCACTGGCTGGCCGGCCTCGGCGGCGGCGAGCTCGCGCCCCGGGCCGATCACCCGGGCCACGGTGGCGCGGGTGCCGGCGGGCAGCACCTGCACGGTATCGCCCACCGCCACGCGGCCGGCGGCCACGGTGCCGGCCACGCCGCGGAAGTCCTGGTGCGGGCGGTTGATCCACTGCACCGGCAGGCGGAAGGCCGCCGCGGCCGGGGGCTCGAGCGCCGGCAGCGCCTCCAGGGTGGGCAGCAGGGGCTGGCCTGTGAACCAGGGGCTGTGTTCCGAAGCCACGAGCAGGTTGTCGCCATGCAGGGCGGAGAGCGGGATGGCATGCACCTCCTCGATGCCGAGCGCCTGCGCCAGCGCGCGGTAATCGTCGTGGATGGCGCGGAAGCGGGCCTCGCTCCAGCCCACGAGGTCCATCTTGTTCACCGCCAGCACCACCCGCTTCAGGCCCAGCAGGCGCACGATGCGGCTGTGGCGGCGGGTCTGCGGCAGCACGCCCTTGCGGGCGTCCACCAGCACCACGGCGAGATCGGCGCCCGAGGCGCCGGTGGCCATGTTGCGGGTGTACTGCTCGTGGCCCGGGCAGTCGGCCACGATGAAGCGGCGGCGCGCGGTGCCGAAGTAGCGGTAGGCCACGTCGATGGTGATGCCCTGCTCGCGCTCGGCCTCGAGGCCGTCCACCAGCAGGGCGAAATCCAGCGCGCCGCCCTGGGTGCCGAGCCGGGCGCTGTCGCGGGCCAGGGCCTCGCGCTGATCCAGCGCGAGGCTGCCGCTGTCGTGCAGCAGGCGGCCGATCAGGGTGCTCTTGCCGTCGTCCACGCTGCCGCAGGTGATGAAGCGCAGCAGCGGCAGGGCCTCGTGGTGGCGCAGGGCACGGTGGGCGCCGTGGCGCGACGCGCCCTCGTCGTCGGGAAGGCGGTAGGCGGGGGTGCCGTCCATCAGAAATAGCCCTCGAGTTTCTTCAGTTCCATCGAGCTTGCGGGGTCGTGGTCGATCACCCGGCCCTGGCGCTCGGAGACGGTGGCCACCAGCAGTTCCTCGACGATGGCCTCCACCGTATCGGCGGTGGATTCGATACCGCCGGTGAGCGGGTAGCAGCCCAGGGTGCGGAAGCGCACCGGGCGCCATGCGGGCTGCTCGCCAGGCTTCAACGGCAGGCGCTCGTCGTCGACCATGATCAGGGTGCCCTCGCGCTCCACCACCGGACGGGGGGCGGCGAAATAGAGCGCCGGCAGTTCGATGCCCTCGCGCAGGATGTACAGCCACACGTCCAGCTCGGTCCAGTTCGAGAGCGGGAACACGCGCACGCTCTCGCCGCGGTGGATGCGGCCGTTGTAGAGGTTCCAGAACTCCGGGCGCTGGCGCTTGGGGTCCCAGCGCTGGTGGGCGTCGCGGAAGGAGAACAGGCGCTCCTTGGCCCGCGATTTCTCCTCGTCGCGGCGCGCCCCGCCGATGGCGCAGTCGTAGCCGCCGCGGGCCAGGGCCTGCTTGAGGCCCTGGGTGCGCATCACGTCGGTATGCACCGCCGCCCCATGCACGAAAGGATCGATGCCGGCTGCCAGCCCCTCCTCGTTCACATGCACCCGCAGTTCCACGCCATGCTTCGCCGGCACGGCATCGCGGAAGGCATAGGCCTCGCGGAACTCGAAGGTGCTGTCGATGTGCAGCAGCGGGATCGGCGGCGGCGCCGGGTAGAAGGCCTTCTTCATCAGGTGCAGCAGCACCGTGCTGTCCTTGCCGATGGAATAAAGCAGCACCGGGTTGCGGAACTGCGCGGCGACCTCGCGCAGCAGGTACAGGCTCTCGGCTTCGAGGCGGTCGAGGTGGGACAGGGCCATGGCGGTCAACGGGAGAGGTTGTAGAGGCTGAGCAGCACCACCAGCACGCCGACCGCGGCCATCAGCGGGCGGGCCGGCAGGCGGCGGGTGAGCCAGGCGGCGAAGGGCGCGGCCACCACGCCGCCCACCAGCAGGCCGGCCACCACGTGCACATGGCTGATGCCCAAGGTGGCGACGAAGACCGCCGAGATGGCGGCGCTGACGAAGAACTCGGCGGCATTGGCGGTGCCGATGGCGAAGCGCGGCTCGATGTGCCGGGCCATCAGGTGCGGGGTGATCATCGAGCCCCAGCCGCCGCCGCCCACGGCATCGAGGAAGCCGGCGCCGAAGCCCAGCGGCAGGGCCGTGCCGCGCCGCGCCTCGGCGCGCCGGCCGCGGAAGGCGCGCAGCACCAGCAGCAGGCCCAGCAGCAGCAGGTAGGCCGCCACCAACGGCCGCAGCCAGGCGAGGTCCACACTGCCGAGGAACCAGGCGCCCAGTGCCCCGCCCGCCACGCCCGGCAGAGCCAGCTGCCAGAGCAGGCCGCGGTCGATGTTGCCGAACAGGCCATGGCTCAGACCGGAGACTCCGGTGGTGGCCACCTCGGCGGCATGCACGCTGGCGCTGGCAAGGGCGGGCGGCAGGCCGAAAGCCAGCAGCAGACTGGAGCTGGTGACGCCATAGGCCATGCCCAGCGCGCCATCCACGGTCTGGGCGGCAAGGCCGATGGCAACGAAGACGAAGAACTCGGGCGGGATGTCCATGCGCGGCGGAAGCTCGGGGAGTGCGCATCCTCGGCAGCCGCCGCGCCAGCGGGAAATGCCGCCCCCGCATAGGCAGATAACCGCGGCCGGCACATTCGCCGGGGTTATCTGCCTATGCCGGCTGCTGCTTTCCGGCAGGGCCGCGGGCGGCGGGAGACTGCCCGCCTGCCCCGCCCCTGCCCGCCATGACGCTTCCCCCGCCGCTGCCCTCCGCTCCGCCGCTGCCGCTCGATGCCGAGCGCCGCACCCTGCTCGAGCGCCTCACCCGCGACCTCGATGCCGCCACGCTGTGGTGGCTCTCCGGGTTCCTCGCCGGGCTTGCCTCCCCCGCTGCCGGCGCGGCCTCGACGCCGGCGAGCAGCGCCGAAACCCCGCCCGCCCCGGCAAGGCCCGAGGCCGCGGCCGAGACCCTGACCGTGGTCTATGGCAGCCAGACCGGCAATGCCCGCCGCGTGGCCGAGGCCCTGTTCGCCGCGGCCGGCGAGCGCGGACTCAAGGCCCGCCTGCTGCGTGCCGATGCCTATCCGCTCGTGGAACTGAAACGCGAGACCCGGCTGCTCATCGTCATCAGCACCCAGGGCGATGGCGACCCGCCGGACGATGCCCGCGGCTTCGTGGAGCACCTCGGCGGCCGCCGCGCGCCGCGACTCGAGGGCCTGCACTACGCGGTGCTCGGCCTCGGCGACTCGAGCTATCCCAGGTTCTGCGAGGTCGGCCGCATGCTGGATGCGCGCCTGGCCGAGCTCGGCGGCACGCGCCTCGCGCCACTCGGCGAAGCCGATGTCGATATCGATACCGTGGCCCGGCCCTGGCAGGCCGGGGTGCTGCAGGCGCTGGAGGCGCTGCGGCCAGCACTCGCCGCGCAGGCCGGAGGCGCTGCACCGCAGGCGGGCCGGAACGCGGTGGCCGCGCCCTCCGGGACCGGCCTGGCGGCAAGCCGCGAGCACCCGGCCGGGGCCGAACTGCTCGCCAACCTGCGGCTCACCGGCCGTGGCAGCGACCGCGACATCCGCCACCTCGAGTTCGCCATCGACCCCGTCCGCCTCGACTACCTGCCGGGCGATGCCGCCGGCGTCTGGCCGCGGCAGGACCCGGCCCTGGTAGCCGCGGTGCTCGAGGCCGCCGGCCTCGATGGCGATACCGAGCTCACGCTGGACGGCGAGACCCTGCCCCTGCACCGCTGGCTTGGCGAACGCCGCGAACTCACCCGCCTGCACCGCCCGCTGCTGAAGGCCCAGGCCGAGCGCAGCGGCAGCGCAGCGCTTGCCCGCCTGCTGGCCGATGCCGATGCCAGCGCCGCCCTGCTCAGGGGCAGCTCCCTGCTCGACCTGCTGCTCGACCATCCCGCTCCCTGGTCGGCCGAGGACTTCCTGCGCCAGCTGCGGCCGCTCGCCCCACGCCTCTACTCCATTGCCTCCAGCCGCGCCGCGGTGGGGGATGAGCTGCACCTCACCGTGCGGCATGAGGTCTTCGAGCATCCCCGAGGACTTCGCCATGGCGCCGCCTCGCACCATCTCGCCACCCTGGCCGAGGGCGACAGCGCCCGGCTCTTCATCGAACGCAACGAACGCTTCCGCCTGCCTGCCGACGGCTCGCGCGACCTGGTGATGATCGGCCCTGGCACCGGCATCGCTCCCTTCCGCGCCTTCGTGCAGCACCGCGTGGCCGCCGGAGCCCGGGGTCGGCACTGGCTGTTCTTCGGCAACCCGCGCTTCCGCACCGACTTCCTCTACCAGACCGAGTGGCAGAAGGCCCTGAAGGCAGGAGCGCTGCACCGCCTCGACCTCGCCTTCTCCCGCGATGGCGCGGAGAAGGTGTACATGCAGCACCGGCTGGCCGAACAGGGCGCCGGGCTCTGGCGCTGGCTGCAGGAGGGCGCGCACCTCTATGTCTGCGGCGATGCCTCGCGCATGGCGAAGGACGTGCACGCCGCCCTGCTCGCCATCGCCCAACAGCACGGCGGGCTCGAGCCCGATGCCGCCACCGATTACCTCGCCGGCCTGGAACGCGCCGGCCGCTACGCCCGGGACGTCTACTGATGAGCAGCCATTCCGTCGAAGACATCAAGCGCCGGAGCGCCGGCCTGCGCGGCACGCTCGCGGCCAGCCTCGCCGACCCCGTGACCGGGGCGCTGCGCGAGGAGGACCAGATCCTCATCAAGTACCACGGCAGCTACCAGCAGGACGACCGCGACCTGCGCGAGGAACGCCGCCTCTCGAAGCTGGAGCCGGCCTACGGCTTCATGATCCGCACCCGCACCCCGGGCGGCGTGCTCACGCCCACGCAGTGGCTCAGGCTCGATGCCATCGCGAGCACCTATGCCGAGCGCGGGCTGCGCCTCACCACCCGCCAGGCCGTGCAGTTCCATGGCGTGATCAAGCGCGAGCTGAAGGCCACGATGCAGGCCATCAATGCCGCCCTGATCGACACCCTCGCCGCCTGCGGCGACGTGAACCGCAATGTGGCGGTGGCAGCCAACCCGCTGGTCTCGCCGGTGCATGCCATGGTCCATGCCCAGGCGGCGGCGCTCTCCGAGCACCTGCTGCCCAATACCCGCGCCTACTACGAGCTGTGGCTGGACGAGGAGCGGGTGGCCGGCGGCGATCCGGCCGAGGAGCCGATCTATGGCCCCACCTACCTGCCGCGCAAGTTCAAGATCGGCTTCGCCATCCCGCCCATCAACGATGTCGATGTCTTCTCGCAGGACCTCGGTTTCGTCGCCCAGCTCGAGGGAGGCGTGCTCACCGGCTACACCGTGCTGGTGGGCGGCGGCATGGGCAGCACCCATGGCGATGCCGAAACCTATCCGCGGCTCGCCGATCCCCTCGGCTTCATCCGACCAGAGCAGCTGATCCCGGTGGCCACCGCCGTCGTCACCGCGCAACGCGACCTCGGCAACCGCGAGGTGCGCAAGCATGCGCGGCTCAAGTACACCATCGACCGCATCGGCCTCGACGCCTTCCGCCGCGAAGTGGAAGCCCGCAGCGGCATCTCCCTCGCGCCGCCAAAGCCGCTCGCCTTCGAGCACAACGGCGACCGCTTCGGCTGGGTGCAGGGCGAGGACGGCAAGCACCATCTCACCCTGCGCATCCCCGCCGGGCGCGTGCAGGATTCGGAGGACATTCCCTGGCAGCGCGGCCTGCGCGCCGTGGCCCGGGCGCTCGAGGCCGCGGGCGAGGGGCAGTTCCGTCTCACCCCGAACCAGAACCTCGTCATCGCCGGGCTCTCCGCCCCCCTGCGCGAGGCGGTGGATGCCCTGGTGGCCGGGCACCGCCTCGATCTCTTCCGCCGCGCCTCGCCGCTCGCCCTGAATGCCCTGGCCTGCGTGGCCCTGCCCACCTGCGGGCTCGCCATGGCCGAGGCCGAACGCTACCTGCCGGCCCTGCTCGCCACGCTCGAAGCAAAGCTCGCGCAGCACGGCCTTTCGGAGGCAGACATCCACCTGCGCATCAGCGGCTGCCCGAACGGCTGCTCGCGGCCCTACCTCGGCGAGATCGCCCTCGTCGGCAAGGCCCCGGGGCGCTACAACCTGATGCTCGGCGCCGACCACCGCGGCGCGCGGCTCAATGCCCTGTACCGCGAGAACGTGGACGAGGCCCAGCTGCTGGCCGCACTCGACCCGCTGCTCGCCGACTACGCTGCCCGGCGCGGCGTGGGCGAGCGCTTCGGCGATTTCCTCGTCCGCACCGGCGTGGTGCGACCGAAGCCCGGGCCGATCCCGCTGGTGCTGGCATGAGCGCCGGCCACGCCCCCGAACGCCCCGGCGACGGCGAAGCGCCCGCCACGCTGGCCGAGGCCTGGGACGATGACGCCGCCCTCGCGGCGCTCAATGCCTGGCTCGAAGCGCAGGAGGCCGAGACCCGCCTCGACTGGGCCCTCGCCCACTGCCAGGGTCCTGCCGTGCTCTCCACCAGTTTCGGCGCCCAGTCGGCCGCCCTGCTGCACCTCGCCACCCGGCGGGCTCCGGAACTGCCGGTGGTGCTGGTGGACACCGGCTACCTCTTCCCCGAGACCTACCGCTTCGCCGACGGCCTCACGGCCCGCCTCGGCCTCAGGCTGCACGTGGCCCAGGCCGAGGAATCGGCGGCCTGGTTCGAAGCCCGGCATGGCCGGCTCTGGGAACAGGGCCTCGCAGGCATCGAGCGTTACAACCGCCTGCGCAAGATCGAGCCGATGCAGCGCGCCCTCGACGGCCTCGGGGCCCGGCTGTGGATCGCCGGGCTGCGCCGCAGCCAGTCGCCGGAGCGCGCCCGCCGCCAGGTGCTGGAGCGCGCCGGCCCACGCTGGAAGCTGCACCCTCTGCTGGACTGGAGCGACCGCCGGATCGGCGCCTACCTCGCCCGCCACGGCCTGCCCTACCACCCGCTCTGGGAGCGCGGCTATGTCTCGATCGGCGACTGGCACACCACCCGCCCGCTCGCCGAGGCCGGAGATCTTGCCGGCACCCGCTTCTTCGGCCTGAAACGCGAATGCGGCCTGCACGAGCCGGCGAGCTGAGGCCCGCCACGCGCGGGCCGCATCACGCCGGGTTCAGTTGGTGATGGCCTGGCTCAGCTCGGCCCAGCCCGGCGGCGTCGGCCAGGCCGCCTCCTGATGGCCTGCCAGCACCCGCTGCAGGTCGTGGCGGTCGAGCTGCGGGGCGATCTGGCGCAGCAGGTCGAAGGCATAGCGGCGCAGCACCCGCTCCTTCGGCACCACCGCCCAGGCCGTGCACTCGGGCAGCACGGGCGGGGCCGGCAGGGCCACCAGGTCGGCATCGGCCACCGCGCTCACCGCCATCTCGGCGAGGATGCCCACGCCGAGGCCGGCACGCACATAGGTCTTGATGAGGTCGGCGTCGTGGGCGGTCATGGCCACCTTGGGCGCCAGCCCGGCCTCGCTGAATACCCGGCGCAGCGAGCTCTCGGGATGGCTGGTGCTGTGGTAGCTCACCAGCGGATGGGCGGCGAGTTCGGCGAGTGTCGGCGCCCGGCCAAGGCCGGCCAGCGGATGCGCCTTCGGCACCAGCACCAGCCGCCGCCAGCGGTAGAGCGGGATGGCATGGCCGCCGGCCGGCACCGTGCCCACGCTGCTGACGATGGCGATGTCGGCCTCGCCGCGGGCGAGCTGCGGCAGTACCTCGTTGTCGGCCAGCGACTGCAGCTGCACGCCCACCCTCGGGTACTGGCGGTTGAGCGCGGCGATCGCGGCCGGCAGCACGAAGCGCGCCTGGGTGTGGGTGGTGGCGAGCTGCAGGGTGCCCACCGCCTCGCCGCGCTGGTTGGCGGCGAAGGCGCGGATGTTCCCGGCCTCGGCCACGGCGCGGCGGGCATGGGCCAGCACCACCGTGCCGGCCTCGGTGAGCGATTCCAGGCTGCGGCCCTTGCGCTGGAACAGCAGGAAGCCCAGCTCGTCCTCCAGTGCCTTGAGCTGCTTGGAGATGCCGGGCTGGGTGGCATGCACCTTCTCGGCCGCCTGGGTGATGTTCAGGCCGGCATCGACGATGGCGATGAAGTAGCGGAGCTGGGTGAGGGTCATGGCGGGAGAAGGGGGAAGCGGACGTAAGACCGGCGTCGCCGGCCTTGATTCATCTATTCATCTCGATGAAACGATAAATATCGCCCGGCGTCCAGTCCTTCCTGATAACCGGAGGGCATGATGAGGGGCCGAGCGGGCATTTCCGGCCCCGGCCCGCCCCGGCCTAGCGTGGAGCCCGGCCCCTTCCGCCCGTCCTGCCGCCTCATGCCCGCCCCGCTCTTCCCCGTCTTCCTCGATCTTGCCGGCCGCCGCGTACTGCTGGTGGGCGGCGGCGCGGTGGCACGGCGCAAGGCCGAGGCCCTGCTGGAGGCCGGCGCCCGGCTCGTGGTGGGCGCACCGGCCCTCGAGCCCTGGCTGGCCCGGGCCGCCGCCGAAGGCCGGCTGGAACACCGCGCCGGGCACTTCGACCCCGACTGGCTGGAGGGCGTCTGGCTCGCCATCGCCGCCACCGACGATGCCGCGGTGAATGCCGCCGTGGCCCGGGAGGCCGGGGCGCGGCGGATCTGGGTGAACGTGGTGGACGAGGCCCCGCGCTGCAGCTTCCAGGTGCCCGCGCGCATCGAGCGCGGCCCGCTGCAGATCGCCATCAGCAGCCGTGGCGAGGCGCCGATGCTGGCGCGCTGGCTGCGCGAGAAACTCGAAACCGAGCTCGATCCCGGGCTGGGTCGGTTCGCCGAATGGCTGGGCAGCAAGCGCGCGGCCCTGCGGGCCCGCTTCCCCGATCCGGTGCGCCGGCGCCAGGTACTGGAGGCCCTGCTGCGCGGCCCGGCCAGCGATGCCCTGCGCCGCGGCGATACGGCCACGGCCGAGCAGGCCCTCGACGCCGCCCTCGCCGAAGCGCCGGCGGCGCAGGGCCGGGTGATCCTGGTCGGCGCCGGCCCGGGCGATCCTGGCCTGCTCACCCTGCGCGGCCTGCGTGCGCTCAACCAGGCCGACGTGATCCTGCACGACCGCCTCGTCAGCCCCGAGGTGCTGGCCCTGGCCCGCCGCGATGCCGAGCGCATCGAAGTGGCGAAGGAGGCCGGCACCCATCACGTCACCCAGCAGCGCATCCACGAGCTGCTCGTGGAGCACGCCCGCGCCGGCCGCACCGTGGTGCGGCTCAAGGGCGGCGATCCCTTCGTGTTCGGCCGCGGCGGCGAGGAGCTGGAGGCCCTGCGTGCGGCCGGCATCCCCTACGAGGTGGTGCCCGGCATCACCGCCGCCCTCGCCTGCGGCGCCTACAGCGGCATCCCGCTCACCCACCGCGGGCACGCACAGTCGGTGCGCTTCGTCACCGCCCACTGCCGCGACTCCATCGACACCCTCGACTGGGCCGCGCTGGCGCAGGAGCGCCAGACCCTCGCCGTCTACATGGGCGTGCAGGGCCTCGCCACCCTGCGCGAACGCCTGCTGGCCCATGGCCGCGCCGCCAGCACCCCCTTCGCCCTGGTGGAGAATGGCAGCCGCCCGGAACAGCGCGTGCTGCTCGGCACCCTGGGCGAGCTGCCCGAGCGCGCCGCCGCTGCCGGAATCCGCTCGCCCGCCCTGCTGATCCTCGGCGAGGTGGCTGCCCTCGGCGCCCGCCTGCACTGGTTCGGCGCGGCACCGATCACGCACCGCCTCGCCCCCGGCGCCGAAGCCCCTGCCGCAGCGGCGCGCTCCACGCTCGCCGCCTAGGGCGCACGCGGCCCCGTTCTCCTCACTCCCGCCAATCCTTCCCCTCCGTTCCAGCGAGACCCGCCATGGCCCTCTACGACAGCCTCCTCGACACCATCGGCCGCACGCCCATCGTCCGCCTGCACCGCCTGCCGCCGAAGCACGTCGAGCTCTACGTGAAGCTGGAAGCCTTCAATCCCGGCGGCTCGGTGAAGGACCGCCTCGCGCTTGCCATCGTGCTCGATGCCGAACGGCGCGGCCTGCTGAAGCCCGGCGACACCATCGTCGAGGCCACCTCGGGCAATACCGGCGTGGCGCTTGCCATGGTGGCCGCGGCCCGCGGCTACAAGTTCGTGGCGGTGATGACCGAGACCTTCTCGGTGGAGCGCCGCAAGCTGATGCGCGCCTACGGCGCGAAAGTCATCCTCACCCCGGCCGCCGAGCGCGGCAGCGGCATGGTGCGCAAGGCCGAGGAACTGGCGAGGAAGCACGGCTGGTTCCTCGCCCGGCAGTTCGAGAACGAGGCCAACCCGGCCTGGCACCGCAGCACCACCGGGCCCGAGATCCTGCAGGACTTCGTGGGCCGGCGGCTCGACTACTTCGTCTCCGGCTGGGGCACCGGTGGCACCCTCACCGGCGTGGGCCAGACCCTCAAGCTCGCCCGCCCCGAGGTGAAGATCATCAGCAGCGAACCCGCCGGCGCCCAGCTGCTCGGCGGCAAAGACTGGCAGCCGCACAAGATCCAGGGCTGGACCCCGGACTTCGTGCCCGCCGTGCTCGACCGCTCGGTGGTGGATGCCATCAAGCCGGTGGACGACCTGCTGGCCCGCGACACTGCCCGCCGCCTCGCCACCGAGGAAGGGATCTTCGTCGGCCTCTCCGCCGGCGCCACCCTGGCCGCCGCGCTGGAAGTGGCGAAGGAAGCGAAAGAAGGCTCGGTCATCCTCGCCATGCTGCCCGACACCGGCGAGCGCTACCTCAGCACGATCCTGTTCGAGGGGATCAGCGAGGGCTCGGACGACGAGTGGCTGGCGGCGCTGGACGCCGGAACGGCCCCGGGGAAGGCAGCCTGAGCGGGGCGCGGCGTGATGCCGAAAAATCATATCTTTTCATCGCGATAAAGGGATGACACGAGGCGGCGCCAGGGCTATCGTGGCCCCACTTCCCATCCAGACCGGCTGAGGGACAGGCCCGAAGACGCCGGGGCAAGCACCGCCACCCACCGAGGCGGAACGCTGCCAATGCCTGCGGCGGGGCCCTCGGGCCATGCCGGCCGATGGGTCGCCCGGTGCCTGTCCCCCAGGCACCCGCGCGGCCCCATGCCGGCCGCCGCAGGGGATGGGCCACCGGAGCCCCGCCATGCCCCTCGCCGCCCTCGATTCCCCCGCCCAGGTTTCGCCCTCCCCGCCCGCATCGCCTCCCGACGCCCCCCGGCGCGAAGGCGTGCTCGCCACCCGACTCGCCCTGCGCCGGGCCGGCGTACAGCGCCTGCACCTGCGCTGGCGGCTCATCGGCGCCGAGGGCGCACCGGTGCATGCCGTGCTCGGCGGCATCTCGGCCACCCGCCATGTCGCCGCCGTGGCGAAGGACGAACCCGCCGGCTGGTGGCAGGCGCAGGTGGGGCCGGGCCGGCCCTTCGACCTCGCGCGCTGCCGGGTGCTCAGCTTCGACTGGGTGGGCCGCGACGGCAGCCTCGACGCCCCCATCGCCACCCAGGACCAGGCCGATGCACTGGCCGTGCTGCTCGACCACCTCGGCCTTGCCCGCCTGGCCTCCGTCGTCGGCAGCAGCTATGGGGCGATGGTGGCGCTCGCCTTCGCCGAGCGCTACCCGGCCCTGGTCGAGCGCCTGGTGCTGATCAGCGGCGGCGACCGCGCCGACCCCTATGCCGCGGCCTGGCGAGCCCTGCAGCGCAGGGTGCTGGAGCTGGGCCAGGACCGCCCCGAGGCGGTGGCGCTCGCCCGCCAGTTCGCCATGCTGAGCTACCGCACGCCGGAGGAGTTCGCCCAGCGCTTCGATGCGGAACCCCGCTGGCAGGACGGCCGCCTGCGCTGCGCCGCCGAGGACTACCTCGAGGCCGCCGGCGCGCGCTTCGCCGCGGTGTTCAGCCCGATCGCGTTGCGCCGCCTCTCCGAATCGATCGACCAGCACCGGGTCGATCCGGCGCGCATCCGCACCCCGGCCACGGTGATCGCCGTCGAGGAAGACCGGCTGGTGCCCCTGCCAAGCCTGCGCCGGCTGGCCCTTGCGCTTGGCGGCCCTGCCGAGTTCGCGGTGATCCGCTCGCTCTACGGCCACGACGCCTTCCTGAAGGAGCCCGAGCAGATCGCCCGCCTGCTTTCCCGGGCACTCGCTCCACGGGCCGGCGCGACCATGCCGCCCTCCGTTCCCCATTCTTCCCCGCTCCTCTCGCCGCCCGAGGCCTTTGCATGAGCCGCTTCGAACCCGCCACCCGCGCCGTGCGCGCCGGCATCGACACCGACACCGCCCACGGCGCGGTGGTGCCGCCGATCGTGCTGTCCTCCAACTTCAGCTTCGCGGCCTTCGGCGAGAAGCGGCGCTACGACTACACCCGCAGCGGCAACCCCACCCGCGACCTGCTGGGCGAGGCGCTCGCCGGACTCGAGGGCGGAGCGGGCGGCATCGTCACCGCCACCGGCATGGCGGCGATCACCCTGGTGCTGAGCCTGCTCGAGCCGGGCCAGCGCCTCGTCGTGCCGCACGATGCCTACGGCGGCAGCTGGCGCCTGTTCAATGCGCTGGCGAAGAAGGGCGCCTTCGAGCTCCTCACCATCGACTTCACCTGTCCGCGCCAGCTCAGCCAGGCGCTCGACCCGGCCCCGGCCCTGGTCTGGATCGAGACGCCCTCGAACCCGCTGCTGCGCATCACCGATCTGCGCTTCGTCGCCGAAGCGGCGAAGCGCGTGGGCGCCCTCGTGGTGGTCGACAACACCTTCCTCTCGCCGGCCCTGCAAACCCCCCTCGACTTCGGCGCCGACCTCGTGGTGCATTCGACCACGAAGTACATCAACGGCCACAGCGACGTGGTGGGCGGCGCGGTGGTGGCCAGAACGCCGGAACTGCACGAACGCCTCACCTGGTGGGCCAATGCCCTCGGGCTCACCGGCTCGCCCTTCGACGCCTTCCTCACCCTGCGCGGGCTGCGCACCCTCGATGCCCGCCTGCGGGTGCACCAGGAGAACGCCGGGGCGCTGGTGGTGCGGCTCGTCGGCCACGAGGCGGTGGCCGCGGTGCATTACCCGGGCCTTCCCAGCCACCCCGGGCATGCGCTGGCGGCCCGGCAGCAGCGCGGCTTCGGCGCCATGCTGAGCTTCGAGCTGCGCGGCGGCGCGGCGGCCGCCCGGGCCTTCTGCGAGGGCCTGCGCCACTTCACCCTCGCCGAATCGCTGGGCGGCGTGGAGAGCCTCGTCGCCCATCCCGCCACCATGACCCATGCCGCCATGAGCCCCGAGGCCCGCGCCGCCGCCGGCATCGGCGAGGGCCTGCTGCGGCTCTCGGTGGGCATCGAGCACCACCGCGACCTCGAGGCCGACCTCGCGGCCGGGCTGGCGCGGGCGGCCCGGGTGGCCGCGGCGGCCGGGCGCGAAGCGGCCTCGGGCTGAGGCGGCGCCACGCGGGGCCTGCGCCGCCCCCGAGCCGGGGCCCGGCGCGGATTTGCTAGGCTTGGCGCCCCTTTACGAGACCTTCCGACCGGCCCAGGGGCCGGTCGCGCGCCGCATGGACAAGAGCTTCGAGCCCAGCACCTTCGAATCGAAGTGGTACGCCCACTGGGAAGCCACCGGCCTGTTCAAGCCCTCCGGCGATGCCTCGAAGCCGGCCTACAGCATCCTGCTGCCGCCGCCGAACGTCACCGGCACCCTGCACATGGGGCATGCCTTCCAGCACACCCTGATGGACACGCTCATCCGCTACCACCGGATGCGCGGCTTCGACACCCTCTGGCAGCTCGGCACCGACCATGCCGGCATCGCCACCGAGATGGTGGTCTCGCGCAACCTGCACCTCGCGGGCAAGGGCGAGACCCGCGACGGCCTCGGCCGCGAGAAGTTCATCGAGAAGGTCTGGGAGTGGAAGCAGGAGTCCGGCGGCACCATCGAGCGGCAGATGCGCCGCCTCGGCAGCTCCGGCGACTGGTCGCGCAGCGTGTTCACCATGGACCCGATGCCCTCGAAGGCCGTAATCGAGACCTTCGTGCGCCTGTACGAGCAGGGCTACATCTACCGCGGCAAGAAGCTGGTCAACTGGGACCCGGTGCTGAAGACCGCGATCTCCGATCTCGAGGTAGTGAGCGAGGAGGAGAACGGCCACCTGTGGTCGATCCGCTACCCGCTGGTCGACGCCACCTACGAGCACGTCGAGCGCGATGCCGAGGGCAACGTGACCCTGCGCGAGACCCGCGACTACCTCGTGGTCGCTACCACCCGCCCGGAGACGATGCTCGGCGACGTCGCCGTGATGGTGCACCCCGAGGACCCGCGCTATGCCCACCTCGTCGGAAAGCAGGTGCGCCTGCCGCTCTGCGGCCGCACGATCCCGGTGATCGCCGATGCCTACGTCGACCGCGCCTTCGGCACCGGCGTGGTGAAGGTGACCCCGGCGCACGATTTCAACGACTATGCGGTGGGGCAGCGGCACGGCCTGCCGATGATCAACCTGTTCACCGACACGGCACACCTCAACGACGCTGCACCGGAACGCTTCCGAGGTCTCGACCGCTTCGAGGCGCGCAAAGCCGTGCTGGCGGAACTGGAAACCGAGGGCCTGCTGGTCGAGGCCAGGCCGCACAAGCTGATGGTGCCGCGCGGCGACCGCACCGGGCAGGTGATCGAACCCTACCTCACCGACCAGTGGTTCGTGAGGATGGACGAATTCGCGAAGAAGGGCCTCGAGGCGGTGGAAAGCGGCCGCGTGCGTTTCGTGCCCGACACCTGGACCAGCACCTACCGGCACTGGCTGGAGAACATCCAGGACTGGTGCATCAGCCGCCAGCTCTGGTGGGGCCACCGCATCCCGGCCTGGTACGACGAGGCCGGCCGGGTCTACGTCGGCCGCGACGAGGCCGAGGTGCGGGCAAAGCATGGCCTCGGAGAAAACGTGGCCCTGCGCCAGGACAGCGACGTGCTGGAGACCTGGTTCAGCTCGGCCCTCTGGCCACATGCCACCATGGGCTGGCCCGATCCCGAGGCCATGGCCGCGCGCGGCTTCGACCGCTACCTGCCCTCCTCGGTGCTGGTCACCGGCTTCGACATCATCTTCTTCTGGGTGGCCCGGATGATCATGATGACCGGGCACTTCACGGGCGAGGTGCCGTTCAAGGACGTCTACATCACCGGCCTCGTCCGCGACAAGGACGGCCAGAAGATGTCGAAGTCGAAGGGCAATGTGCTCGACCCCATCGACCTCATCGATGGCATCAGCCTCGAGGCGCTGGTCGCCAAGCGCACCAGCGGCCTGATGAAACCGAGCGACGCGCCGAAGATCGAGAAGGCCACACGCAAGGAATTCCCGAACGGCATCCCGGCCTTTGGCGCCGATGCCCTGCGCTTCACCTTCGCTTCGCTCGCCACCCATGGCCGCGACATCAAGTTCGACCTCGCCCGCTGCGAGGGCTACAAGAACTTCTGCAACAAGCTGTGGAACGCGGCGCGCTTCGTGCTGATGAACACCGAGGGCTTTACGGCCTCGGGTGTGCCCACCCCGACCACGGACGCCGAGCGCTGGATCCTCGACCGCCTGCAGCAGCTGCTGCGCGAGGTGGAGGTGCAGTTTACCGCCTACCGCTTCGACCTCGCTTCGCAGGCCATGTACGAGTTCGTGTGGAACGAGGTCTGCGACTGGTTCCTCGAGCTCGCCAAACCCGCCCTGCAAGGCGGTGATGCCGCCGCCATCGCCTCGACCCGCCATACCCTGCTCTACGTTCTCGAGCAGAGCCTGCGCGTGCTGCACCCGCTGATGCCCTTCATCACCGAGGAGATCTGGTCGCACGTCGCGCCGAAGCTCGGCCTCGGCGGCGGTTCGATCAGCGTGCAGGCCTACCCCGCCTTCGATGCCGCGCTCACCGACGCCCGTGCCGCGGCCGACATCGAGTGGCTCAAGTCCGTCATCAGCGCCCTGCGCTCGATCCGCAGCCAGCTCGGCGTGCCGCCGGGCAAGGCCGTGCCCCTGCTGCTCTCGGGCAAGGGCGATGCGGCGCAGATCGAGCGCCATTCGGGCGGTCTCAAGTTCCTCGCCCGGCTCGAGTCGATCGGCTGGGTGCAGGGCGACCCGCCGCCGGCCGCCGCCGCGGTGCTCGGCGAACTCACCCTGCTGGTGCCGCTCGAAGGCCTCGTCGATCTGGAGGCCGAGCGCGCCCGGCTCGACAAGGAGATCAGGCGCGTCGAGGGCGAGATCGCCAAGTGCCAGGGCAAGCTGGGCTCCGGGACCTTCGTGGCCAATGCGCCGGCGGCCGTGGTCGAGCAGGAGCGCCGCCGCCTCGCCGAATGGACGACGATGCTGGAGGGCCTGAAGGCCAACCGCGGGCGCCTGTAACCCCCGACGGGCGCCGGGCTGAACGGCCCCCTCCGCCGCCCCTCGGCCGCACTGGCGGACCCGCTCCGTTTCGGGCAGGGTGCGCGCCATGACCGACCTCAACCTCCATGGCCTGGCCCACGCCCTGCGCGACGAGCGCTGGAGCGCGATCACCCATGGCGCGGGAGCGGTGCTCTCGGTGGCCGGGGCGGCGGTGCTGATCACCCTCGCCGCCCTCTGGGGCGATGGCTGGCAGCTCGCCAGTGCGATCGTCTTCAGCACCACCCTGGTGCTGCTCTATACCGCCTCCACCCTGTACCACGCCGCGCCCTTCAAGACCGCGCTGAAGGCCCGCCTCAAGCTGCTGGACCACTGCGCGATCTACCTGCTGATCGCCGGCACCTACACCCCGGTCACCCTGGTCGGCCTGCGCGAGCACGGCACGGGCTGGTGGCTGTTCGGCGCGATCTGGACCCTGGCCATCGGCGGCGTGGTGTTCAAGCTGCTGACCCGGGGGCGATTCAGGCTGCTCTCCACCCTGATCTACATCGCCATGGGCTGGCTCGCCATCGTCGCCATCAAGCCGATGACCGAGCAGCTCAGCAGCTGGGCCCTGCTGTGGATCTTCTCCGGCGGCGTGGCCTACACGCTCGGCACCCTGTTCTACCTGAGCCGGCGCATCCGCTACACCCACACCATCTGGCATGGCTTCGTGCTGGCCGGCAGCGGCCTGCACTTCGCGGCGGTGGCGACGCAGGTCTGGGGGCACTGAGCCGCGCGCATATCTCGTGCAGACGGCGGTCGCGGGCGAGCCTGCCTGCCGCGTGCGGCATTTCGCTCTTCCCTCGGTCGGGGCACTCCTGCCCCGACTCGGGCGCTCGCCATCCATGGCTCGCTTGCCGCGAAACGCCACCCGCGGCGTCGCGGCTCGCGGCGGAACACCCGGAGCGCCGCGCCCGAATCCGCGCCATGCCGCCTAGCGCTCCGGCGGAAGCAGCTCCATCGCCATCACGATCGCATCCTCCCGCCCGTCCTTGGCCGGGTAGTAGCGCGGCCGCTGGCCGATCTCGTTGAAGCCCTCGCTGGCATAGAGCGCGATCGCGGCCGGGTTCGAGGGCCGCACCTCGAGGAAGACCCGGTCGGCCATGTGCCAGCGGGCAAGGTCGATCATCCGCCGGAGCAGCCGCCGGCCAAGCCCCCGGCCCTGCCAGGCCGGGTCCACGCAGAGGTTCAGCAGATGCGCCTCGTCGGCGCCGATGCTGAGCACGCCATAGCCCAGTACCCCCTCGGCCGACTCCGCCACCCAGCACTGGTAACCCGCGCCCAGGCAATCGCGGAAGATGCCCGGTGTCCAGGGGAAGGCATAGGCCCGCGCCTCGATCGCGGCCACCAGCGGCACGTCGACCTGCCGCATCGGCCGGAACTGCACCGCCTCCTGCAGCCGCGCGGCGGCCATGCGCCTTCAGCCTCCACGCCGCCAGTCGCGCACGCGGCGCCAGAGCGCCCGCTTGAAGGCAGCGTCCCGTGGCGTGCCCTCGGGCGCCGGCCACTCCTGCCAGAGAGCCCCCACCCAGCGCTCCAGCCGGGCCCGCAGGGCCGGCGGCAGCCCGCGATCGGCCAGCCGCGGGGGCGCCACGGGCGCGGCCCCGCGCCGCACCCAGAGCCGGTAGCCCATGGCCTCGAGGCTGCGGCGGGCAAGCGGCCCGGGGTTCATGGCGCGCCTGCTCCCGGCGGCGTGGCCGGGCGGCGGCGCTGCCACAGCCAGAGCGCAGGGCCGCTCAGCACATAGGCCATGGCGACCACGAACACCACCTTGGCGGCATCGATCAGCAGGGCCACCAGCACCGCCACCACCAGCAGCATGAACCAGAACGGCACCCGGTCGCCGGGCCAGGCCTTGAAGCTGAAGAAGCGGATGCGGCTGACCATCAGCAGGGCGCAGGCCACGGTGACCGCCAGCGCCACCCAGCGCATCTCGTCCCCGGTATAGCCAAGGCTGGTGAGGCACCAGACCACGCTGATCATGGCGCCGGCCGAGGCCGGACTGGCCAGGCCGATGAACCAGCGCTTGTCGGCCGAACCGGCGGAGACATTGAAGCGGGCAAGCCGCAGGGCGGCGCAGGCCACGTAGAGGAAGGCCGCGGCCCAGCCCACCTTGGCCAGGGTGCCGCCGTCGAGGGTGAACTGCACCAGGGCCCAGTGGAACATGACGAGCGCCGGGGCCATGCCGAAGCTGATGAGGTCGGAGAGCGAGTCGTACTGCACCCCGAACTCGCTGGTGGTGCCGGTCATCCGCGCCACCCGGCCATCCACGCCATCGAACAGCCCGGCCACCAGCACGGCGATGCAGGCCGCCTCGAAACGGCCATTGGCCGCGGCGAGGATGGCGTAGAAGCCGGCGAACATGTTCGCCGTGGTGAGCAGATTGGGCAGCAGGTAGATGTGCCGGCTGCGCGGCCGCCGGGCCGCGGCGTCGTGGGGCAGGTCGTCCATCCCGCGAGTGTAGCCGCTGGCGGCCGCCCCCGGCCTGCACGCCCGGCCGGGATGGCGCTACCATGCCCCCATCCCCCTTCCGGAGCCACTCCATGCGCTGCCTCGTCCTCGCCCTCGGCATGGCCCTGGCCACCCCCCTGCTGGCCCAGGACCCGGTCTACACCTGGGTCGATGCCAATGGCGTGCGCCATTACGCCCAGACCCCGCCCACCGGGGTGAAGTACGAGGTACGGGGGGTGCGCAGCCAGACGGTGGGCACCGATTCGCCCAAGCCGGCTGAAACCGCCGATGCCCAGCGCCCGGAAGACAGGGCGGCCTGTGAGCGTGCCCGGCTGGCGCTGGAGCAGCTGAACTCAGGAGCACCGCTGGAGATGGACAAGGATGGCAGCGGAAAGCTGCAGCGCCTCACCGAAGAAGACCGCGCCACCCAGCGTCGTCTCGCCGAGCAGGCCATTCGCGCCTATTGCGTTGGCGGCTGAAGCAGCGCCCCCGGGCCGGGGCTAGAATGGCGGCTTTGCTGCCTTTCGCCTGCCCATGCGCCTGTCCTGCTTCCACCTCTCCACCACCAAGGAAACCCCGGCCGACGCCGAGATCGTCAGCCACCGCCTGATGCTGCGCGCCGGCATGGTGCGCAGGCTCGGTGCCGGCCTCTACACCTGGACTCCACTGGGCCTGCGGGTGCTGCGCAAGGTGGAGGGCGTGGTGCGCGAGGAGATGGAGCGCGCCGGGGCCATCGAGGTACTGATGCCGGCGGTGCAGCCGCGCGAGCTGTGGGAGGAGACCGGGCGCTGGGCCCGCTTCGGCGGCCAGCTGCTGAAGATCACCGACCGCAAGGGGCAGGAGTACTGCTTCGGCCCCACCCATGAGGAAGTGATCACCGACTTCGCGCGCAGCGAGCTGTCCAGCTACCGTCAGCTGCCGAAGAACTTCTTCCAGATCCAGACCAAGTTCCGCGACGAGATCCGCCCGCGCTTCGGTGTGATGCGGGCCCGCGAGTTCCTGATGAAGGACGCCTACTCCTTCCACCTCACGCCGGAATGCCTGGCGAAGGAGTACGCGAACATGTACGAGGCCTACGGGCGCATCTTCACCCGGCTCGGCCTGCGCTTCCGCGCCGTGGCCGCCGACACCGGCGCCATCGGCGGCAGCGCCTCGCACGAGTTCCACGTGCTGGCCGAATCCGGCGAGGATGCCATCGCTTTCTCCGACGCGTCCGACTACGCTGCCAACGTGGAGCTGGCCGAGGCCCTGGCCCCGGCCACGCCGCGCCCGGCCCCGGCAGAGGCCCTGCGCAAGGTCGCCACGCCGACCCAGCGCACCTGCGAAGCGGTGGCGGCCCTGCTCGGCCTGCCGCTCGAGCGCACGGTGAAGTCGGTGGCCCTCATGGGCGATCCTGCCGCGCTCGGCGGCAGCGGCTTCGTGCTGGCCCTGCTGCGTGGCGACCACACGCTCAACGAAATCAAGCTCTCCAAGCTCCCTGGGCTGGCCGAGCACCGCCTGGCCACCGAGGAGGAGATCCGCGAGCACCTCGGTGCCGCCCCGGGCTTCCTCGGGCCGGTGGCCCCGCGCCGGCCACTGACGGTGATCGCCGACCGCAGCGTGGCCGTCATGGCCGATTTCGTGGTGGGCGCCAACGAGGATGGCTTCCATCTCGCCGGCGTGAACTTCGGCCGCGACCTGCCGGAGCCTGCCCTGGTGGCCGACCTGCGCAATGTGGTGGAGGGCGACCCCTCGCCCGACGGCCAGGGCCGGCTGCGCATCGCCCGCGGCATCGAGGTGGGCCACGTGTTCCAGCTCGGACGCAAATATGCCGAGGCCATGGGAGCCACCGTGCTGGATGCCGAGGGCAAGGCGCAGGTGATGTCCATGGGCTGCTATGGCATCGGCGTGTCGCGCATCGTGGCCGCTGCCATCGAGCAGAACCACGACGAAAACGGCATCCGCTGGCCGGAGGCGATGGCCCCGTGGCGGGTGGCGGTCTGCATCATCAACCCGAAGCAGGATCCGGCGGTGACCGCGGCGGCCGAGGCCCTCTATGGCGAGCTTTCGGCCCGCGGCGTGGAGGTGCTGCTCGATGACCGCGGCCTGCGGCCAGGACAGATGTTCGCCGACATCGAACTGATCGGCATCCCGCACCGGGTGGTGGTGTCGGAACGCGGGCTGGCCGCGGGCACCTTCGAATACCGCGCCCGCACGGCCGAGGCCGCGGAGAACCTCGGCCGCGAGCAGGTATTGGCCCGCCTCGGCGCCTGAAGACGGACGAAAGTCTCCGGCCCGGAGCCGGGGCCGCGGCGGCGCGCCCCGGCGAATGAATCCTTCGGGGAAACCCCGGCCATTTCCCATGCCCGGCCCGGGCGATTACCATGGGCGGAATTTCCGGATACCCCCCGGACATTCCACACCCACGAGGAGCCCGATATGCCCGTGAACCTGGAAGGACTCTCCCCGAAGGAGCTGGATGCCCTGATCTCGAAAGCCAAGCAGCGCAAGCAGAAACTGCAGAAGCGCCCACCGCTCGCCGAGGTGCGCAAGGCCCTGGCGGCGCTGGCGAAGAAGCATGGCTATACCCTGGCCGAAGTGCTCGGCGGCAAGGCCGCGGCGGGCGGCCGCAAACCCGGCAGGAAGGCAGGGGCAAAACCCCGCAAATCTCCGGCCAAGGGGAGCAAGGTGCCGCCGAAATACCGCCATCCGGAAACCGGCGAGACCTGGTCGGGCCGCGGCATCATGCCGAAGTGGCTGGCCGCGGAAATCGCACGGGGCCGCACCCGCGAGGAATTCGCGATCTGATGCCGCAACCACCGCCGTCCCGGCCCAGCGGCCGGGGCGGCGTTTTCGTTTCACGGCGCCCTACAGATGCCGCCGCGGCGGCACCAGCAGATTGCCGAACAGCAGCCCGGCCACCAGGGCGGTGAGCGCCGCGAGCACCGCCACCGCGGTATCCAGCCCCAGGGCCACGTCGCGCTCCAGCACCGAGGTGAGGCTGCGGAAGCCCACGCTGCCGGGCACCAAGAGGATGATGCCGGACACCCTGAGGAGGGCGCCGGGGCGGCGGAAAATCCGTCCGTACGCATTCGAAATCGCCGCCACGCCGAGACCGGCGAAGAACACACCGCCGGCGAAATGCCCGGAGGCAAGGCCGAGGTACTCGCCGCCGATACGGGTGAGGCCATAGCCGATCCAGGCTCCCGCCATCACCACCGGCACGTCGCGCCGGGCAGCCCCGAACAGCACGGCAAAGGCGCCGGAACCCACCAGCAGGCCCAGCCATTCCCAGTACGGGGCGAGACTGGCCCCGGTGGCGAGGCGCGGCTGCCAGCCGATGGCATGCACGAGCTGGGTGGCGGCGATGGTGCCGAAGGTGAGCTTGAGCAGCACCACGCTGGCGCCGGCGAAGCGCGCCGTGCCCGAGGCCCAGTTGCCGCTGGAAAGCTCGGCCACCGCGGTGGTCAGCATCAGGCCGGGCATCAGCACGATCAGCGAGGCGATCACCACGGTCTGCAGCGAGAGCGGGACGAGGAAGGCCGCGATCGCCGAGGCCACGAAGGTGGCGATCATCGCGGCCAGGGCCTCGCTGGCCTCGTTGAGCCGCGGGCGCTTGGCGGCCGGCACGGCGATCAGCCCGATCAGGAGGCCGATCAGGGCCGAGGCCAGCACGTCGGCCACGCTGGTGCGCAGCAGGGCGGCCACCGAGCCGGAAGCGAGGCCGAAGGCCAGCACCGTGGCCGCGAGTCGCTTCCGGGTCGGCGGGCGGTCGAGCACGGTGAGGGCCTGGAGACCGGCCTCGACCTCCAGCGTGCCGGCCATCACCCGCTCGGCGATGTCGTCGACCATGGCCATGGCCCTGAGGTCGATGTCGCCCGGCGAGAGCCGCAGCACGCGGGTGATCTCCGCGCCGTCGCTGTTCTGCGGCGTGGAGAAGGACAGGATGATGCCGGTGGGATTGCTCCAGATCTCGGTATGCACCCCGAGCCGCTGCGAGACCACGCGGATGGCGCCCTCGAGACGCGGCGTGGAAGTGCCGCAGGCGTGCAGGCGCCGCGCCAGCTCGACGATGAAGTTGCAACGGTGGCGGAACGGGCTGGCGGCGATGGTCATGGCCGGGAAAGCATGGCAGAAAGCCCCCGGCATCGCGGACAATCGCCGCCTCCCGCCGGCCGGCCCGGCATCCGTCCCGCTCCGCATGGGCCTCGGTGAACTGTTCTCCCTGCTCTCGGCGGCCGCCTGGGCCGTGGGCGTCATCCTCTACCGCCAGCTCGGCGCGAGCCTGCCGCCCCTGCAGCTCAACCTGGTGAAGAACCTGCTGGTGCTGGGCATGGTGGCGCTCGCCATCCCGCTGCTACACGGCCCGGCCCTGCCCGCCTTCGATGCCGGCTCGGTCGCCATCGCGCTCGCCAGCGGCTTTGTCGGCATCGCCGTGGCCGACACCCTGTACTTCCGCGCGCTCAACCAGCTCGGCGCCGGGCGCATGGGCATCCTCGGCAATGTCTACAGCCCGGCGGTCATCCTGCTCAGCTTCCTGTTCCTCGACGAGCGCCTGACACTGCTGCAGTTCCTCGGCTTCGGCCTGGTGAGCCTCGGCGTCTTCCTGGTGGCCGAACGCCGCGCCGGCGATGCCGGCGGCGGCCCGGCCCTGCTGCGCGGCCTCGCCATCGGCCTTGCCGCCATCCTGCTGATGGCGGTGGCCATCGTGATGGTGAAGCGCACTCTGGAATCGCAGCCCCTGCTCTGGGTCACCGGCCTGCGCATGCTCGGGGCGGTGGGCGGCCTGCTGCTGGTGGGCGGCCTCATGGCCCGGCACCGCGGCACGCCCCTGCTGCCGCCGCTGCGGGGCCTGCCTTGGCGCAAGCTGGTGCTGGCGGCCTTCGTCGGCCAGTTCCTCTCGATGGTGTTCTGGCTGGGCGGCTACAAGTTCACCTCGGCCTCGGTGGCGGCTATCCTCAACGAGAGCTCGTCGGTCTTCATCCTGCTGCTCGCCTGGGCCTGGCTGAAGGAGCCGCTCACCCGCCGCGCCATCGCCGGCGTGGTGTGCACGCTGGCCGGCGTCGGCTGCATGTTGATCCCCGCCTGAAAGGAGCCGAATGGCCGAGACGCCGCTGCTGCGCGAGGACCCGGGCCAGCCCGGCCAGTGGCTCGCCGCCGGCGACTGGACGCTCGCCCATGCCCGGCAGCTCGAGGCCTTCGCCGGATCGGGCGCGGCCGGTGCGCAGCGCCTCGACGCCCGCGGCATCGGCCAGCTCGATGCCAGCGGCGCCATGCTGCTCTGGCGCCTCGCGCGCCGCCTCGGGCTGGCGGTGGACGCCCTCGCCCTGCGCCCGGAGCATGCGCCGCTGTTCGCGGCGGTGCAGGACATCTGCACCAGCCCGGCGCGCCGGGTGGAGAAGGACTACGGCTTCCGCGCCCTGCTCGCCCGCGCCGGCTTCACGGTGGAGGACTACGCGAAGGAGGTGCTGGCGCTGGTCGCCTTCACCGGCGAGGCTCTGCTCACCGCGCTCAAGGTGGCCGGCAACCCGCGGCGCTGGCGCTTCACCGCCACCGTGGCGCACATGGAGAGCGTAGGCCTCGATGCCGTGCCCCTGGTGCTGCTGCTCAGCTTCATGGTGGGCGCGGTGGTGGCCTTCCTCGGGGCCGAGGTGCTGGCCGAGTTCGGTGCCGAGATCTTCGTCGTCGAGCTGATCGGCATCGCCTTCCTGCGCGAGTTCGGCGTGCTGCTCACCGCGGTGCTGCTGGCCGGGCGCACCGCCAGCGCCTTCACCGCACAGATCGGCGCCATGCAGAGCGGCGAGGAGATCGACGCCATCCGCACCCTCGGCCTCGACCCGATGGAACTGCTGGTGCTGCCCCGGCTGGTGGCCCTGCTGCTGATGCTGCCCCTGCTCAGCTTCCTCGCGATGCTGGCCGGCATCGGCGGCGGCATCACCATCGGCGCTTCCATGCTCGGCATCTCGCCCGACATGTTCATCGCCCGCCTGCACGAGACCATCGAGGTGCGGCATTTCCTCGTCGGCATGGCCAAGGCCCCGGTGTTCGCCCTGGTCATCGGCCTCATTGGCTGCCTCGAGGGCATGCAGGTGCAGGGCACGGCGCAGTCGGTGGGCGAGCGCACCACCTCCAGCGTGGTGCAGACCATCTCGCTGGTGATCGTGATCGACGCGCTCGCCGCGCTCTGGTTCATGGAGATGGGCTTCTAGGCATGGAGGAGCTGCGCATCCCGCCCTGCGAGCCCGACCCCGGCGCCCCGGCCATCGAGGTGCGCGGACTCACCAATGCCTTCGGCGCCCAGGTAGTGCACGAGGGCCTCGACCTCACCGTGCGGCGCGGCGAGATCGTCGGCGTGGTGGGCGGTTCCGGTTCGGGGAAATCGGTGCTGATGCGCAGCATCCTCGGCCTGCGCCGGCCCCAGGCGGGCAGCGTGCGGGTGTTCGGCATCGATGCCCTGAGCGATGATCCGGCGAAGCGGCTCGCCATCGAGCGCCAGACCGGGGTGCTGTTCCAGGGCGGCGCGCTGTTCTCCTCGCTCACCGTGCTCGAGAACATCATGGTGCCGGTGCGCGAGCACCACGGCCTGCCCGAGGACCTGATGCACGCCCTGTGCTGGATGAAGATGCGTCTTGCCGGCCTTGGGCCGGAGGCAGCGCACAAGCTGCCGGCGCAGCTCTCCGGGGGCATGCGCAAGCGCGCCGGGCTGGCGCGTGCCCTGGCACTCGATCCGCCTTTGCTGTTCCTCGACGAGCCCACCGCCGGCCTCGATCCGATCGCCGCCGCCGCCTTCGACCAGCTGATCCTCGACCTCAAGCAGGCGCTGGGGCTCACCGTCTTCCTCATCACCCACGACCTCGACACCCTGTACGCGATCTGCGACCGGGTGGCCGTGCTGGCCGACCGCAGGGTGGTCTGCTGCGCCCCGGTGGCCGAGGTCGAGGCATTCCCGCACCCCTGGGTGCAGGCGTATTTCCACGGACCGCGCGGCCGTTCCGCGCGACGCGAGGCCTGAGATGGAAACCAAAGCGCACCATGTGCTGGTCGGCGCCTTCACCCTGGCGGTGGCGGTGCTGGCCCTGCTGTTCGCCCTGTGGACGGCGAAGGTGGTCTCCGACCGCAGCTGGGACGAGTACGAAGTGGTATTCACCGAGGCGGTGACCGGTCTCAGCCGCGGCGGCGTGGTGCAGTACAACGGCATCGCCGTGGGCGAGGTGCGCGAACTGTTCCTCGACCGCAAGGACCCGAGCCGGGTGATCGCCCGCATCCGCGTGGTCGCCGACACACCGGTGAAGACCGACACCACGGCCCGGCTGGCCTTCGTCGGCCTGACCGGCGTCACCCAGATCCAGCTCTCCGGCGGCAGCCCGGGCAGCCCCATGCTGAAGGACCGCCTCGAGGGCGGAGGCCTGCCGCGCATCACCGCCCAGGAATCGGCTCTGGCCAAGCTGCTGGCCTCCTCCGAGGACATCACCACCACTGCGAGCGATGTGCTCTTGCGGATCAACCGCATGCTCGACGACCAGACGGTGGCCAATGTCTCCCGCACCATGGCCCATCTGGAGCAGGTGACGGGCACGCTGGCGGCCGAGCGGGAGGAGATCGCCGGGATGCTGCGCGACGCCCGCAGCGCGGCGGAACGGCTCGACCGCGTGCTGGCCAAGGCGGAAGGCACGCTGGGCGGGCTCGACCGCAGCGTGGCGGCGATCGACCGGGATCTCCCTGGCATCCTGCAGAAGCTGGACCGCAGTCTCGTCGAGTTCGAGGCGCTCTCGAAGAACGCCAACCTGCTGGTCGAGGAGAACCGCGGTGCGGTCGAGCAGTTCAGCCGCAGCGGGCTTACCCAGGTCGGGCCGACGCTTGCCGAGCTGCGCAGCCTACTGCGGCAGCTCAACCGCGCCACCGCCCGCATCGAGGAGAGCCCCTCGCGGGCCCTGCTGGGCGGCCCCGTCCCCGAGGAGTTCAAGCCATGAGCCCCACGACCCCTGCGTCCCGCCGCGTGGCGGCCCTCCTGCCCTGGCTGCTGGCGCCGCTGCTGGCGGGCTGCGTCTCGCTCGGCGACAAGCCGGTGCTCACGGTGTACGCACCGCAGGTGGCCCTGCCCGCCGACGAGGACCTGCCGAGGCTCGATGCCAGCCTGGCCATCGCCGAGCCGAACGCCAGCACCCTGCTCGACAGCAACCGCATCGCCGTGCGCCCGGAACCGAGCCGCCTGCAGGTCTATGCCGGCGCGGTCTGGGCCGATGCCGCCCCGGCCCTGGTGCAGGCGGTGCTGGTGGATGCCCTAGGCGAGGGGGAGCATTTCCGCGCCGTGGTGCGGCCCAGCGACAACGTGGGCACCGAGTACCTGCTGCGCCTCGATCTCCGGCACTTCGAGGTGGCCTTCCCGGAGAGCCGCAAGGCCAGTGTGGCGCAGGTGGAACTGCAGGCCACCCTGGTGGAGCAGCGGCGCCAGCGGGTGCTGGCCAGCCGCCGCTTCCGCGCCGAAGCCCCGGCCGGCCGCGGCAGGCTGCCCGAGGCCGTGCCCGCCTTCGAGGCCGCGCTCAGCGAACTGGCGGGCGAGCTACGGGTCTGGGTGCTGGAGACGGCGCAGGCCGGATCCAGCGGAAGGTGAGGTTGATCCGTTCCTCCCCCAGCCCGGCCATGCGCGGCAGGGCGTGCTGGGCGAGGCGCTGGCACTCCCCTCGCATCAGCAGAAGATCGCCGTGCCCCAGCCGCCACTCCCGCCTGGTGGCGTGATCGGCCTTCAATCGCATCAGGAAGCGGCGCGGCGCCCCGAGGCTCAGCGAGGCGATCACCGGCGCCGGGCCGAGCTCCGGCTCATCGTCGCTGTGCCAGCCCATGGCGTCGCGGCCGTCGCGGTAGCGGTTCAGGAGCACGCTGTTGAAGCGCGCTCCGCAGGCGGCCTCGAGCCGCGGCAGCAGGGCCTCGATCGCCGGGTGCCAGGGTTCGGGCTCGAACACGGCGCCGGAATAGCGGTAGCTCGCCCCTGGCTCGCCCATCCAGCAGCTGAGCCGCGGCGAATCCACCCAGCGGCCGAACATGCGGATGCGGTGCACGCTCCAAAGCACCTCGGCGCGCAGCGCATCGGCGAGCGCCGAGGCCTTGCTGGCCGGCAGCCAGCCGCGATGCCAGACCACCCAGTCCGCAAAGGGCAGGGGCTTCGCAGGATCGGCTTCGAACAGGCTGCCCTGGACCATCCCGTATTGTCGCCAGCGGCGCGGTGAATACGCCGCGAGCCGGCCCGGCGGCGGCTTGCCATGACTTTCCTCCCTCCCCCGGCCACAATACGGGGCTGCATGGCCCAGCGCCCCACGGAAATCCCAAGGTCCCGCTTATGTCCGAACGCGATGTGATGGAGTACGACGTGGTCGTCGTCGGCGCTGGCCCCGCCGGCCTCGCCTTCGCCATCCGCCTGAAGCAGAAGTCGCCCGAGACTTCGGTCTGCGTGATCGAGAAGGCCTCGACCATCGGCGCCCAGATCCTCTCCGGCGCGGTGATCGAGCCAGGACCGCTGGACGAACTGCTGCCCGGCTGGCGCGAGAACCCGCCGCCGATCTGCGTGCCGGCCACCGAGGACGAGTTCTGGTTCCTCACCAAGACCGGCGGCTTCAAGTTCCCCGTCGTGCCGCCGCAGATGGCGAACCACGGCAATTTCATCGTCTCGCTCGGCGCCACCTGCGCCTGGCTGGCGCCGCAGGCCGAGGCCCTGGGCGTCGAGCTCTACCCCGGCTTCGCCGCCGCGGAGACGCTGATCGAAGACGGCCGGGTGGTAGGGGTTCGCATCGGCGACATGGGCGTGGCAAAGGATGGCTCACCCAAACCCACCTACACCCAGGGCATCGACATCCGCGCCAGGCTCACCGTGCTGGCCGAAGGCGCGCGCGGGCATCTCGCCAAGCGCCTGATCCGGCACTACGCGCTGGACAAGGACTGCGACCCGCAGAGCTATTCCATCGGCATCAAGGAGCTCTGGCAGGTGCCGGAAGGCCGCGTCACGCCCGGCAAGATCGTGCACAGCCTCGGCTGGCCGGCCGACTCGCGTACCTATGGCGGCAGCTTCCTCTACCACCTGACGGAGAACCGCATCGCCCTCGGCTACGTCTCGGGCCTCGACTACCGCGATCCGAACTACCAGCCCTACGAAGCCTTCCAGCAGTGGAAGCACCATCCCACGGTGAAGCCCCTGCTCGAGGGTGGCAGCCTCCTCTCGGCCGGCGCGCGGGCCATCGTGACGGGCGGCTACCAGAGCCTGCCGAAGGTGGAGATGCCCGGCGCCATCCTGATCGGCTGCGATGCCGGCCTCGTCAACGTGCCGAAGATCAAGGGCGTGCACCAGGCCATCCGCAGCGGCATGCTGGCCGCCGACCACGTGGCGGCGAAGGGCCCGGTGGCGGAGGGCTTCGATGCCGCCCTGCGCGCCTCGCCGGTGGTGGCCGAACTGCGCCGGGTACGCAACTTCAAGCCGGGCTTCAAGAAGGGCCTGTGGTTCGGCCTGCTGAACTCGGGCTGGGAGACCCTCACCGGCGGCGCTTCGCCCTGGACGCTCAAGGTCTCGCCCGACTGGAGCGCGCTGACCAAACTTTCCGAGCAGGAATCGCCGAAGCGCGACTACGTCGAACGCTCCCTGCCGCCGCGCGACCGCCTCGCCGGCGTGTATTTCGCCGCCACCGAGCACGACGAGGACCAGCCGGTGCACCTGCGCGTGGCCGACACCAGCGTCTGCGTGACGAAATGCGCGGAGGAGTATGGCAATCCCTGCACCCGCTTCTGCCCTGCCGGCGTCTACGAGATCGTCAGGGACGAGGCCGGCACGCGCCTGCAGATCAATGCCGCCAACTGCGTGCACTGCAAGACCTGCGACATCAAGGACCCGTACCAGCTCATCGACTGGGTGACGCCGGAGGGCGGCGCCGGCCCGAACTACCAGAACCTCTGATCCCCCCATGGGGCCGCCGGACGCGGCCCGACACACCAAGGAGCGAACTCCATGCAGACCTGGCTGGTCACCGGCGGTGCCGGTTTCATCGGCGGCAACTTCGTGCTCGAGGCGCGGCAGAAGAAGCTCGCCCGCATCGTGAACCTCGATGCCCTCACCTATGCCGGCAACCGCGAGACCCTGGCCTCGCTGGAAGGCGACCCCGACCACGTCTTCGTGCACGGCAGCATCGGCGATCGCGCCCTGGTCTCGCACCTGCTGGCGGAGCACGGCGTCGATGCGGTGATCAACTTCGCCGCCGAGAGCCATGTCGACCGTTCGATCGACGGCCCGGCCGCCTTCATCGAGACCAATGTCGTCGGCACCCTCGCCCTGCTCGAGGCCGCCCGCGACTACTGGAAGGGACTGCCGCCCGACAAGGCCGCGGCCTTCCGCTTCCTGCACGTCTCCACCGACGAGGTCTATGGATCGCTCGGCGACACCGGCCATTTCACCGAAGAGACGCCCTACGCCCCGAACTCGCCCTACTCGGCCTCCAAGGCGGCGTCCGACCACCTCGTCCGCGCCTTCCACCACACCTACGGGCTGCCGGTGCTGACGACCAACTGCTCGAACAACTACGGGCCCTACCAGTTCCCCGAGAAGCTGATCCCGCTGATGATCCAGAAGCTGGTGAAGGGCGAGCCGCTGCCGGTGTACGGCGACGGCAGCAATGTACGCGACTGGCTCTACGTGGGCGACCACTGCGCGGCGATCCGTGCCGTGCTCGCGCGCGGCCGCGTCGGCGAGACCTACAACGTCGGAGGCGACGCCGAACGCCGCAACCTCGAGGTGGTGCACGCCCTCTGCGATGCCATCGACCAGCGCCGCCCGCGCAGCGACGGCCAGTCGCGGCGGGTGCAGATCACCTTCGTGAAGGACCGCCCCGGCCACGACAAGCGTTACGCCATCGACGCCTCCAAGCTCAAGCGCGAACTCGGCTGGGCGCCCACGGTGAGCTTCGAGGAAGGGCTTTCCCGTACCGTCGACTGGTACCTCGCCAACGAGGCCTGGGTGAACAACATCCTCGACGGCAGCTACCGCCTCGAGCGCATCGGCACGGCGGCCTGAGGAGAGCGCCATGACCCAGCGCAAGGGCATCATCCTCGCCGGCGGTTCCGGCACCCGGCTCTACCCGATCACCAAGGGCGTGAGCAAGCAGCTGCTGCCGGTATACGACAAGCCGATGATCTACTACCCGCTCTCGGTGCTGATGCTGGCCGGCATCCGCGAGGTGCTGGTCATCAACACCCCGCACGAGCAGCCCCTGTTCCAGGCCCTGCTGGGCGATGGCGCGCAGTGGGGCATGCGCTTCGAGTACGTGGCGCAGCCCAGCCCCGACGGCCTCGCCCAGGCCCTGATCCTCGGCCGTGACTTCCTCGACGGCGCGCCCTCCTGCCTCGTGCTGGGCGACAACATCTTCTACGGCAGTGGCTTCACCGAACTGTTGAACCGGGCCGACGCCCGCACCACCGGCGCCACCGTGTTCGGCTACTGGGTGAAGGATGCGAAGGCCTACGGCGTGGCCGAGTTCGATGCGCAGGGCCGCGTCGTCGGCCTCGAGGAAAAGCCAGCGCAGCCGAAATCGAACTACGCCGTCACCGGCCTCTACTTCTACGATGGCCGGGCCCCGGAGTTCGCGGCCGGGCTCAGGCCCTCGCCGCGTGGCGAGCTCGAGATCACCGACCTCAACCGCCGCTACCTCGAGGACGGCTCCCTGCACCTCGAGAAAATGGGACGCGGCTACGCCTGGCTGGATACCGGCACCCACGAGTCCCTGCTGCAGGCCGGCAACTTCATCGAGACCATCGAGCAGCGCCAGGGCCTGCGCGTGGCCTGCCCGGAGGAGATCGCCTACACCCAGGGCTGGATCGACGCCGCCCAGCTCGAAGCCCTCGCCAGGCCCCTGGCGAAGAACGGCTACGGCCAGTACCTGCTCTCGCTGCTCACCCACGACCCGGTGGCCTGAGGACATGACATGAAGTTCATCGAGGCCGCCCTGCCCGGCTGCACGATCATCGAACCTGCTGTGTTCGGTGATGCCCGCGGTGCCTTCTTCGAACACTGGAACGCGGCGAAGTTCGCCGCGGCCGGCATCCACGCCAGCTTCGCGCAGGCGAACGTCTCCATCTCCAGCCGCGGCGTGCTGCGCGGCCTGCATTACCAGTGGCCGAACCCGCAGGGCAAGCTGGTGCAGGTGCTGGAGGGCGAGGTCTGGGACGTGGCGGTGGACATCCGCCGAGGCTCGCCACATTTCGGGCGCTGGACGGCAGCCGTGCTGAGCGCCGAGAACCGCCGGCAGTTCTGGATCCCGGAGGGCTTCGCCCACGGCTTCGTGGTGCTGAGCGAACGCGCCACCTTCACCTACCTCTGCACCGCGCTCTACGACCGCGAGGCCGATGCCGGCGTGCGCTGGAACGACGGCCAGCTGGCCATCGACTGGCCGGTCTCCGATCCCCTGCTCTCGGAAAAGGACGCCAAGACCCCCTTCCTTGCCGACATCCCGGCCGAACGCCTGCCGGTCTACGCGCCATGAGTGCCACGCTCCTGGACCGCGGCCCGGTGCTGCTGGTGGGGGCCGACGGCCAGCTCGGCACCGAATTGAGGAAGGCGCTGGCCGCGCGCGGCGTGGTGCCGCTGATGAGCGCGCTGCATGGCCGCCTGCCCGATGGCGGCAGCGCGCGCGCCTGCGATCTCTCGGTGCCCGGCGCGCTCGCCGCCCTCGTGGCGGAACTGAAGCCTGCCGTGGTGCTCAATGCCGCCGCCTACACCGCGGTGGACCGGGCCGAATCCGAACCGGCGCTCGCCCGGCGCATCAATGCCGACGCCGTGGGGGAGCTCGGGGCCGTGGCCAGGGCGGTCGGCGCGGTGGTGGTGCACTACTCCACCGACTACGTCTTCGCCGGCGACGGCAGCCGCCCCTACCGCGAGGACGACGCCCCGGGCCCGGTGTCGGTCTATGGCCGCACCAAGCTCGAGGGGGAACAGGCGCTCGCCGCCAGCGGCGCCGAGGCCGTGACCTTCCGCCTCGCCTGGGTGTACGCCGCGCACAGCGCCAACTTCCTGCGCACCATGCTGCGCGTGGGCGCCGAGCGCGAGCACCTGCGCGTGGTGGCCGACCAGATCGGCGCTCCCACCCCGGCGCACTGGATCGCCGATGCCTCGCTGCGGGCCCTCGAGGCCGGCGCGCGCGGCCTCTACCATCTCGCACCGCAGGGCGAGACGAGCTGGCATGCCTATGCCGAAGCGATTTTCGCTGGAGCGGTGTCCCGCGGACTGTTGCCAAGGGCGCCGGTGGTCGAGGCGATCGCCTCGACCGAATATCCGACGCCCGCGGCTCGCCCGGCCTGGTCGGTGCTGGATTCCGGCAAGCTGGCCCGTGATGCCGGCCTGCGCCTCGGCCATTGGCGCAAGGGCCTCGACGAGGTACTGGACCAG
Source organism: Silanimonas lenta DSM 16282 (assembly GCF_000429065.1). GTDB lineage: Bacteria > Pseudomonadota > Gammaproteobacteria > Xanthomonadales > Xanthomonadaceae > Silanimonas > Silanimonas lenta. Next base: position 264,278 of record NZ_AUBD01000005.1, read on the forward strand.
CTCGCTACCGCCTCCTGAAACACCCGGACGCCTGCCTTCCATGCGCATCGCGCTCGCCACCGCCATCGCTGCCTTCACCCTCGACGAGGACCTGCCACCCCTGCGTGCAGCGCTGGAGGCCCGCGGCCATCACGCCGAGCCGGTGGCCTGGGACGACCCCACGGTATCTTGGGCGCGCTTCGATCTCGTGCTGCTGCGATCCACCTGGAACTACACCCAGCAGCCGGACGCCTTCCTGCGCTGGTGCGAGGCCGTGGCCGACCGGACCCGGCTACTGAACCCGCCCGCTCTCGTGCGCTGGAACACCGACAAGCGCTACCTCGGCGAGCTGGCCCAGGCCGGCCTGCCGGTGGTGCCCAGCCACTATCTCGCGCCCGGCGAGGACCCGGCCGGCTTCCCGGCCTTCGACGAGTTCGTGGTGAAGCCCTGCATCGGCGCCGGCTCGCGCGACACCCAGCGTTACACCGCGCCGAACCGCGCCGCCGCCGTGGCCCATGTCCGGCGCCTGCTCGAGGCCGGCCGCCATGTGCTCGTCCAGCCCTATCTCGAGGCGGTGGACACGCAGGGCGAGACCGCGCTGCTGTTCTTCAACGGCCACTACTCGCACGCCATCCGCAAGGGCCCGCTGCTGGCCCGCGACGGCGAGGCCACCCGCGCCCTGTTCGCCCCCGAGGCGATCACGCCGCGCGAGCCCAGCGCAGCGGAGTTCGAGGTGGCGCACCGGGTGCTGGCCGCCATTCCCGGCGGTCTCCCGCTCTACGCCCGCGTCGATCTGCTGCCCGGGGCCGACGGCCCGCGGCTGCTGGAACTGGAGCTCACCGAGCCCTCGCTGTTCTTCCCCTTCGCGCCCGGCTCGGCCGAGCGCTTCGCCGCCGCCCTCGACACCGTCCTCGCCACGCCATGATCTACACCCCCATCGTCGGCACCCTCGGCTACGTGCTCTCGCCCGACGGCCACCACGTGCTGATGGTCCACCGCAACGCCCGGCCGGAGGACCAGCACCTCGGCAAGTACAACGGTCTCGGTGGCAAGCTCGAGGCCGACGAGGACGTGGCCGCCGGCATGGCGCGCGAGCTGCACGAGGAGGCCGGCATCACCGTCACCGCCATGGAGCTGCGCGGCACCGTGAGCTGGCCGGGCTTCGGCAAGCAGGGCGAGGACTGGCTGGGCTTCATCTTCCTCATTACCGCCTTCGAGGGCGAGCCGCCGCCGGCCAACGAGGAGGGCACGCTGGAATGGGTGCCGCTCGAGCGCCTGATGGACCTGCCGATGTGGGAAGGCGACCGCCACTTCCTGCCGCTGGTCTTCGACGGCGACCGCCGTCCCTTCCACGGCGTGATGCCCTACCGCGATGGACGCCCGGTGCGCTGGGCCTACTCGCGCTTCTGAGCCGTGCTACCCGCGGGCGCGGCGACGCGCCGCAGCCAGGCCGCCCGCACCCGCGTGCCCTCGGGGCCCGGTTCGGTCCAGGCCAGCAGGGCCTGATCACCCGCAGCCGCAAGCCGCGGGTGGCCGATCTGCCGCCCCGGCGGCAGGCGCACCACGTCCTGCCGCGCGCGCACCCGGCCGCGATGATCGAGCTCGGCCACCCGCAGCACCGCCGCCTCGCCCTCGCGCCCGATCCAGCTGGCAAGAAAGCCGCCGCCGAAGGCCGCGAGATCGACGCGACCCAGCACGCCCTCCCCCGCCTCCAGCACCGAGGCCGGGCCGAAGCCGGCGCCCTCGCGCGGGCTCAGGGCCAGCTTCACCTCCAGCGGGCCTTTGGCCATGGTCGGCCAGGCCACCGCCGCCACCGCACCATTCGCCGCCGCCGCCGGCCCGTTCACCGGGCAGCCCGGCATGCGCCAGCCATCGGCGGCCACCGCCTCCGGCGCCCGCCAGCGGCCGTCCGCCCCGCGTCGCACCACGGCGATGTCGCGGATGCCCTCGGCATGGTCGCGGTACACCGCCAGCACCTCGCGGCCCCGGCGCACCAGATCGGTCTGGCAGCAGGAACAGGTGTCGGCGTCCAGACGCGCCGGCTGGCGCGGCACGCCGTCGCGGCCCAGCACGGCGGCGCGCAGGCTCATCGGGCCCTCCTCGTGCCCGTGGGCCGGTGCCACGCCGTGGCCGGCGCCGTGTCCATGCCCCGGCGCCGGAGCGGCATGGGGCTCCTGCCGCCCGTCCAGCCAGACCAGCAGCACGCGATCCTCGCCATCGGGCAGCAGGGAGACGAAGCCGTGCTGCACCGCCTGCCCGTCGTCGTTCACCCGCGTGGGCGCGCTCCAGCTCTGGCCGCCATCGGTGCTGCGCAGCAGGTGGATGTCGTAGGCATAGGGCGAGGCCGCCGAGGTCCGCAGCACGAACCCCACCCAGTCGCCGTTGTCGAGCACGGCCAGCGCCGGGAAGTCGGCCCAGTTCACGAACCAGTCGCGGCCCCGCGCCACCTCGCCGCGCTGCACCGGCGCCGTGGCACCGGCGGGGAAGCGGGCGAACTCCAGCCGGGTGTCCTCGCCCTCGCGGCGCTGCCAGCCGAGCAGCAGCTCGCCCGAAGGCAGGGCAAGCACGCTGGGCTGGGCGCTGCCCGGGCCCGGCGTCCAGTCGAGCCCCTGCACCTGCAAGGCCGAGGGCGGCGACGCGGCCGGCAGCCCCATCGACAGGAGCAGCAGCCCGGCAGCGAGCAGCGCCCGCCCCCGGCCCATGCTGCCCGGGCGCACGGCCGCGCTCATGCCGCCACGCCCTCTTCCCAGCGCGCCAGCACCGCCGGCACCGCGCTGGCGTGCTCGACGCTGGCGAAGCGCGGATGCGCGGGATCGACCTCGGCCCGCTCCAGGGCCCAGACCAGCGGATAGGGCACGTGGATGCCCCAGCCACCGAGCGCCAGCACCGGGGCGATGTCCGACTTCAGCGAATTGCCGACCATGGCAAAGCCTCCGGCCTCGACCTCGAACTCGCGCAGCAGCCGGGCATAGCTCGCCTCGTCCTTCTCGCTGACGATCTCGATGCGCTGGAACAGGTCCGAAAGTCCGGAGGCCGCCACCTTGCGCTCCTGGTGGAACAGGTCGCCCTTGGTGATGAGCACCACGCGGTGCGTCGCCGCCACCGCCGCCACCGCCTCGCGCACCCCCGGCAGCAGTTCCACCGGGTGCTGGAGGATGGACTTGCCCAGGGCCACGATGCGGTGCAGGTCGGCGGCGCTGATGCGCTCGCCGCTCAGGGCGATGGCGGTCTCGATCATCGACAGGGTCATGCCCTTGGCGCCGTAGCCGAACAGGCGGATGTTCTCGCGCTCGGTGGCGAGCAGGCGCTCGTGCACCCCGGCATCGGCCAGGTCCACGTAGCGCCCGACGATGCGCTCGAACTCGGCATGCGCCGCCTGGAAATAGGTCTCGCTGTGCCAGAGGGTGTCGTCGGCATCGAAGCCGACCATGCGGATCGTGGGCATCGGTGCAGTGTAACCGCCCATCCCTGACCTCCGGCGCATCCCGTTTTCACCCGCGACAAGGCAGGATGCGCCCTCCCCCGGCCCTTCCGGATCCCCATGTCCGCATCCCGTTGCCTCCGTCTCCTGCTCCCGAGCCTGCTGCTCGCCACCACCGCCGCCTGGGCGGCGCTGCCACCGGCCATCCCGTCCAGCGCAGGCGCCCCGGCGGAGGCCGGCGCCGCTCCCGCCCCGGCCTCCGATGCCCCCACCACCGATGCCGGAGGTCTTACCACGCTCGCGCCCGTGGTGGTCACCGGCATCCAGCCCGGCCCTGGCCTCTGGCAGGTGCGTCGCCATGGCAACACCCTCTGGATCGTGGCCACCTTGAGCCCGCTGCCCAAGCGCATCGACTGGGAGCCACGCGAACTCGACGCCCTGGTGGCCCGCGCCGACCGCGTGCTCACCCCGCCGCGTTTCGAGATCGACGCCGAGATCGGCTTCTTCGGCCGGCTGCGCCTGGTGCCCAGCGCCCTGCGCGCCCGCAACAATCCGGAGGACCGTCGCCTCGCCGAGATCCTGCCCCCCGAGCTCTATGCCCGCTGGGAAGTACAGAAGGCGAAGTATCTCGGCCGCGACCGCAGCATCGAGCGGCGCCGCCCCTTCATCGCCGCCTACGAGCTCACCGAGGCGGCCTACCGCGAGCTCGACCTGCGCCGCGACAACATCGTCTGGAAGCGCGTCGAACGGCAGGCCAGGCGCCATCAGCGCGAGATCGTGCCGGTATCGGTGCAGCTGAAGCTCGAAGACCCGCGCGAGGCCCTGCGCGAGTTCGAACGCAGCGGCCTTGACGACATCGCCTGCCTCGAGGCCACCCTGGCCCGGCTGGAGAACGACACCCGCAACATGGTGCTGCGTGCCAATGCCTGGGCGGTGGGCGACCTTGCCGCCCTGCGTGAACTGCCCTTCGAGAGCGAACTGCGCGCCTGCGCCCTCGCCCTGCTCGGCAGCGAAAGCCTGAAGAAGCGCGGCTTCGCCGAGCTGCCGCGGCGCAGCGTGGAGGAGTGGGTACGGGTGGCCGAGGAGAGTCTCGCCCGGCATGCCACCACCGTGGCCGTGGCCGATTTCCAGCTGCTCACCAATGACGACGGCCTGCTCGCCGCGCTGCGCGCCCGCGGCTACGAGATCATCGAACCCGGCACGGACGCGACGGCCAGCCCCACGGACGGGCCCGCGCCGCCCCTTGAATCGGCGGAGTGACGCCCCTATCCCTCGCCTCGCGGAAGGGCCGGGCCCCGATGCCCGTCCTTCCGGCCCACCGCCAACGAGGGAGGAGAGGACGATGCTCCACCGCAACCTGTTCCCACGCGATGTCTTCGCCGAGCTGGACCGCCTGCAGCGCGACGTACAGGACCTGTTCGGGCTCAGCCCGAGCATCCGCGGCAGCGCCCGCGGCGGCTTCCCGGCGCTGAACATCGGCAGCACGCCGCGCTCGGTCGAGGTCTATGCCTTCGCCCCGGGCATCGATCCGGCCACGCTGGAACTCACGCTCGACCGCACGGTGCTCACCCTCTCGGGCGAGCGCAAGCCCGCCGAGCCGCCCACCGAGGGCAGCACCACCCACGTGCAGGAACGCTTCGCCGGCCGCTTCCGCCGGGTGGTGAACCTGCCCGACGACATCGACCCCGACGCGGTCACGGCCGACTACCGCGACGGCGTACTGCACGTGAGCGTGCAGCGCCGCGCCACCGCCCTGCCGCGCCGTATCGATGTGCAATGAGCCCGGAGGAGACCGCCATGAACGCCGTGACCCATTCCACGTCCCCGCAGGACAGCCCCGCCGAAGCCCGCGAGGCGCCCGCGCTGCGCCCCCGCGTCGACATCCGCGAGGACGGCACCGGCATCACCCTGGTGGCCGACCTGCCGGGAGTGCCGAAAGACCGGCTCGAGCTGCGCGTCGAGGGCGACCAGCTCGCCATCGACGCCGAAATGGCCATCCCGGCACCGGACGACATGGAATCCGTGCACGGAGAGGTCTCCGTGCCGCGCTACCGCCGGGTGTTCACCCTCAGCAAGGAACTCGACCCGGAGGGCATCAGCGCCGATCTGCAGCAGGGCGTGCTGACGATCCGCATTCCCAAGGCGCGCCACGCCCAGCCGCGGCGGATCGCCGTGCGGGTGGGCTGAAACGCCCCCCGCCCGGGGCCCTTAGCCGCACTTCGAATAGCCGCAGTTCAGGCAGGTCTGGCAGCCGTCCATCAGCACCAGGGCCTTGGTATTGCACTTGGCGCAGAGGGTGGCCGAGGGCGGGAAGCTGGTGCCCTCGCCGGTCACGGCGATGTCGCTGCCGGCCGCTCCTTCGCCCTTCCTCAGGCCCTGCTCGTAGACTGCGCGCTTCTCGGCGATCAGGGCGCGCTGCTCGTCGCTGATCGCCGGGTCCTTGATCAGGCCGATCGACTTCATGTGCTCCTCGATCACGCTGCCGATCTCGGCGATGATCGAGGGCATGTACACGCCGCCGGCCTTGAAATAGCCGCCGCGCGGATCGAACACGGCCTTCATCTCCTCGGCGAGGAAGGTCACGTCACCGCCCTTGCGGAACACCGCCGAGACGATGCGGGTGATGGCGACGATCCACTGGAAGTGCTCCATGTTCTTCGAGTTGATGAACAGCTCGAAGGGGCGGCGCAACTCGTGCTCGGTGCCCGGGTTCAGCACGATGTCATTGATGGTGACGTAGAGCGCGTGCTCGAACAGCGGCGATTTGATCTTGTAGGTGGCGCCGACCAGGACCTCCGGGCGCTCGAGCTTCTCGTGCATCTGGATGATCTCGGCGCTGGGCGCCGGGGCCGGCGTGGCGGCGGGAACGGGGCTGGCGGCCTTGGCGGCGTCCTCCGGAGTAGCGACGCTGTACGCCTTGATTTTCTTGGTGATCTTGATGGCCATGCGGGCGCTCCTGCGCGCGGGACGGGTATTGCGTGGGGTGTTGCAGGGAAATCGGGATCGACGGGAAAGCCCCGCCCCACCCCGCCGTGAGGCGGGGCGGGAACGGGCCGCCCGGCCTCAGCGGCGGGCGGTCTTCTTCGCGGCTTTCTTCGCCGTCTTCTTTGGTGCCGCCTTCTTCGCGGCGGCCTTCTTCGGTGCCACTTTCTTTGCGGCAGCCTTGGCCGCCGTCTTCGGCGTGGCCTTCTTCGCCACAGCCTTCTTCGGTGCCGCCTTCTTTGCCGCAACCTTCTTTGCCGCGGCCTTCTTCGGCGCCGCTTTCTTCGCCGCTGCCTTCTTCTTGCCGAGGCTGGCCTTGACCTTCTTCGCCGCGGCGTCGAGCTCGCGCTTGGCCGCCGCCACCTTCTTGCGGGCATCGCCCGCCACCTTGGTGACGGCCTTGCCCGCCTTCGAGGCACGCGCCTGCTTCAGCTTCGCCTTGGCGGCCTTCTTCACCTTGGCCACTTCGGCCTTGGCGGCCTTCTCCACCCTGGCCACCTCGGCCCTGGCCTTCTCCACCACCGGCGCCGCCTTCGCCTTCACCTGCTCGACGACCTCGCTGGCCTTCTCGCCGACCGCCTCGACGGCCTGCGCAAGGGTGGTGGTCACACCGTTGCCATTGCTCATGGAACACTCCCGTAGGGTGCTGCGCTCACGCGTGCGTCGGGGCCGGGGCACGCTTTCCGGTCGGGCCCGCCTCGCCGGGGCAGGTCGGACGGGCCTCGATGTCCGGGCCGCGGCGGGCTGCCGCGGCCCCGGTCAGAACTTGCCGTAATACCCCTCTTTCAATGCGTCGAACAGGTTGGCCGCGGTGTGCAGTTCGCCGTCGTACTCGATCTGCTCGTTGCCCCGGGCCTCCACCACCGTGCCGTCCTCCAGCTCGAAGCGGTAGACGGTGTTCTCGAGGTCCTTCTCCTTCACCAGCACGCCCTGGAAGGCCGCCGGGTTGAAGCGGAAGGTAGTGCAGCCTTTGAGGCCCTTCTCGTGGGCGTAACGGTAGATGTCCTTGAAATCCTCGTAGGGGAAGTCGGTGGGGACGTTCGCCGTCTTCGAGATCGAGGAATCGACCCAGAGCTGCGCGGCGGCCTGGATGTCGACGTGTTCCTTCGGCGTGATGTCGTCGGCGGCCACGAAGTAGTCGGGCAGCCGGGCCTCGGGATCCTCGCTGTAGGGCATGGCCTTCGGGTTCACCAGCTCGCGGTAGGCCAGCAGCTCGAAGCTGTAGACATCCACCTTCTCCTTGGTCTTCCTGCCCTCGCGGATCACGTTGCGCGAGTAGTGGTGGGCAAACGAAGGCTCGATGCCATTGCTGGCGTTGTTGGCCAGCGAGAGCGAGATGGTGCCGGTGGGTGCGATCGAGCTGTGGTGGGTGAAGCGCGCGCCGACCTCGGCGAGCTTCTGCACCAGCTCCGGCGCCACCGAGGCGATGCGCTGCATGTAGCGGCTGTATTTCGCGTGCAGCACCCGGCCCTTGATGGTATCGCCCACCTTCCAGCCGTCCTGCGCCATCTCCGGGCGCTTCCTCAGCATCGCCGCGGTGACGGTGAAGTCCTCGTCCATGATCGGGGCCGGCCCCTTCTCCTCGGACAGCGAGAGCGCCACCTCCCAGCCGGCCAGCGCCATCTCGCGGGCCACGGCCTCGGTGAAGGCGCAGCTCTCGGGCGAGCCGTACTTCATCCGCAGCATGGTCATCGCGGAGCCAAGGCCGAGGAAGCCCATGCCATGGCGGCGCTTGCGCATGATCTCCTGACGCTGCTGCTCGAGCGGCAGGCCGTTCACCTCGACCACGTTGTCGAGCATGCGGGTGAAGACGCGCACCACCTCCTTGTACTCCTCCCAGTCGAAGCGCGCCTTCTCGGTGAAGGGATCGCGCACGAACTTGGTGAGGTTCACCGAGCCCAGCAGGCAGGCGCCATAGGGCGGCAGCGGCTGCTCGCCGCAGGGGTTGGTGGCGCGGATCGACTCGCACCACCAGTTGTTGTTCATCTCGTTGACGCGGTCGATGAGGATGAAGCCCGGCTCGGCGAAGTCGTAGGTGGAGGTCATGATCATGTCCCACAGCCCGCGGGCGCGGACGTGGCTGTAGACCTTGCACGCCACGAGGCCATCGTCGCGGGTCACGTAGCCCGCCGTGGCCGGCCACTCGCGCCACACCACCTGCTTCGGATCGGAGAAGTCGAGGTCACCGGCCTCCTTCTCGCTCACCGGGAACACCAGCGGCCATTCGGCGTCGCGGGCCACGGCGTCCATGAACTCGTCGGTGATCAGCAGCGAGAGGTTGAACTGGCGGAGGCGGCCATCCTCGCGCTTGGCGCGGATGAACTCCTTCACGTCGGGGTGGCTGATCTCGAAGGTGCCCATCTGCGCGCCGCGCCGGCCGCCGGCCGAGGAGACGGTGAAGCACATCTTGTCGTAGATGTCCATGAAGGACAGCGGGCCCGAGGTGTAGGCCCCGGCGCCGGCCACGAAGGCGCCGCGCGGGCGCAGGGTGGAGAACTCGTAGCCGATGCCGCAGCCGGCCTTCAGGGTGAGGCCGGCCTCGTGCACTTTCTCGAGGATGCCGTCCATCGAGTCGGGGATGGTGCCCGAGACGGTGCAGTTGATGGTCGAGGTGGCCGGCTTGTGCTCGAGCGCGCCGGCATTCGAGGTGATGCGGCCGGCAGGGATGGCGCCGCGGCGCAGCGCCCAGAGGAAACGCTCGTACCAGTACTTCTGCTTCTCGGGCGTGGGCTCGGCCTCGGCCAGCGCCTTGGCCACGCGCCGGTAGGTGGCGTCGATGTCGGCATCGACCGGTTCGCCCTTCTTGGTCTTGAGGCGGTACTTCTTGTCCCAGATGTCCCAGGAGGCCGGCTGCATCGGGATTTCCACCGGGCCTTCCGTCTTGACCGCCTCCAGGCGAACCGTACTCATGCCTCGTCTCTCCTTGCGCCCGGGGGCGTCGTCATCGACCGGGGATCGGGCGGAGCAGGGATGGCAATGCGCCGCCGGAAGGCGCGGATAGCGCCGGCGGAACCGCGTTGTGCCTCGCCCTGCCCCATGACGAACCGTCCGGCCTGCGTCATCAGCTGCGTTCAGACCCCAAATCTTGGGGCCCCTCCCCGTGCTCACCCCAAGATGTTGTGAGCAACGGAAGGCAACGGTACGCCCCGCCCCTGCCCCTGTCAACGCCGGGAACCGCATCGCCCCCGGGGCCGGCAGGCGGAGAAAAGCCGTTCGCAATCAATGATTTGTGAAGAGCCCTCGGGCATGATGCGGGCGCATTCATGCAGACCGCGCCACCCTTGTGGCGGCCAAGACCGCCCGCATCTCGCGGAAGGCCGCCAAGACCGATTCACGGAGGAGCCCGAGGACCCATGCGCCCCCTGCCGCTGTTCGCCTGCCTGCTCGCCGCCGCCCTGCTCGGCGGCCTCGTGGCCCGCGGGGCCGACGATGCCACGCCGGTGCCCGCCGCCCGGGCGGCGGCCGAGCCTGCCGCCCCCGCCCCGCTGCCACCGGTGCCGGCCGGCGGCGAGCCGGCGCGCACGGTGGCCGCCCTGCCGGCCCTGCCCTCGCTGGCGCCGATGCTGGAGAACGTGACCCCGGCGGTGGTGAACATCTACACCCGGCAGGTGGTGGAGGTGCAAAGCCCGCTGGCCGCCGACCCCTTCTTCCGCCGCTTCTTCGGCCTGCCCGACATGCCGCTGCGGCGCGAGAGCCAGTCGCTCGGCTCGGGCGTGATCGTCGATGCCGAGCGCGGCTACGTGCTCACCAACCACCACGTGGTGGAGAACGCCACCGAGGTGAGCGTGCAGCTGCAGGACGGCCGCACCCTGGAGGCCGAGTTCATCGGCAGCGATCCTGGCACCGACGTGGCCCTGATCCGCATTCCCGCCGGCAACCTGCGCGCCCTGCCGCTCGCCGATTCGCAGAGCCTGCGCGTCGGCGATTTCGTGGTGGCGGTGGGCAATCCCTTCGGCCTTGGCCAGACCGTCACTTCCGGCATCGTCTCGGCAGTGGGCCGCAGCGGGCTTACCGGCCTCGGCTTCCAGGACTTCATCCAGACCGACGCCTCGATCAACCCCGGCAACTCCGGCGGCGCCCTGGTCAACCTGCGCGGCGAACTGGTGGGCATCAACACCGCCAGCTTCAATCCGCGCGGCTCGGCGGCCGGCAACATCGGCCTCGGCTTCGCCATTCCCTCCAACCTGGCCCGCGAGGTGATGCGCCAGCTGCTGGTCTATGGCGAGGTGAAGCGCGGCTCGCTGGGGGTGGAACTCACCGACCTCACTCCGCGCTTCGCCCGCGAGCTGGGGCTCGAGCCCACGCTGCGCGGCGCCATCGTCACCCGTGTCTACCGCAATGCGCCCGGCGAGGCCGCCGGCCTGCGCCCGGGCGACGTGGTCACCGCCATCAACCGCCAGCGGGTGGACGGCGCCCAGGCCCTGCGCAATGCCGAGGGACTGCTGCCGGTGAACCGGCCGGTGACCCTGGAAGTGCGCCGCGGAGCACAGACGCTCTCGCTCTCCGCCACCCTGCGCGAGCAGCCGCGGCAGCTGCCCGGCGCCGACATCGATCCGCGCCTCGAGGGCGCCCTGCTCGGCGAGGTGGCGGAACGCTTCCGCAATGCCGGCCTGCTCGGCGTGGCGGTGGCCGAGGTCGATCCGCGCTCGCGCGCGGCGCTGAACGGCCTGCGCCCGGGCGACCGCATCTATGGCGTCAACGGCCGCCGGGTGGACGATCTCGCCGCCCTGCGCAGCGCCCTGGCCCAGCCGCCGGGCCGGCTCGTGCTGCGGGTGCAGCGCGGCGCCCAGCAGGGCGACCTCGAACTGCGCTGAGGGCGTGGGCCGGCGGGGTTTCGGCGAGAATGCGCGGATGCACGCCATCCGCGCCCTCAGCTTCGACCTCGACGACACCCTCTGGCCGATCTGGCCGGTCATCGAACGCGCCGAGTCGGCCTTGCATGCCTATCTCGCGGCGCACTGCCCGCGCACTGCCGCCGCCTTCCCGGTGCCGGCGATGCGCGCCCTGCGCGAGCAGGTGGCGCGCGAATACCCGGCGCTGGCCCACGACTTCACCGCCCAGCGCCTGATCTGCCTCGAGCGGGCGCTGCAGGCCAGCGGCGAAGACCCGGCCCACGCCCGCCCGGCCTTCGAGGCCCTGTACGCCGAGCGCAACCGCGTCACCTTCTTCGACGACGCCCTGCCGGCCCTCGACGCCCTCGGCGCCCGCTACCCGCTGGCGGCGCTCACCAATGGCAATGCCGATCTCGCGCGGATCGGCATCGCCCCGCGCTTCTCGGTGATCGTGGCGGCCCGCGACATGGGCATCGCCAAGCCGGAGCGGGCGATCTTCGTGCACACCACGGCCCGGCTGGGCTTCGAGCCGCACGAGGTGCTGCACGTGGGCGACGATCCCTGGCTCGACATCGCCGGCGCTGCCCGCGCCGGCCTGCGTACCTGCTGGGTGAACCGCCAGGGCAGCCCCTGGCCGGCCGAGCTGCCGCCGCCCGACCTCGAGGTGCCCTGCCTCGCCCGGCTGGCCGAGCGGCTGTGCGCGGTGCCCCCGCCTTCCCGCACCGCGCTGTGATGCCGCGCATGGCATGCCGCCAGGGCTTGGCGCATGCTTGCTCCGTTCCCCTGCCGGCCACGCCCGGCCCCGACCCCGGATCCACGCGTCCATGACCCTGCCCAACGGATTGGCCCCGCCCCGCCCCGACACCCTGCCCCTCTGTCTGGTCGATGCCAGCCGCTACCCGGCCTGGCGCGAGACCCGGCCGCCACGCCTGCGTGCCTGGCTCGACGGCCAGGGCTTCCGTGGCGAACCCGGTAGCACCTGCCTGCTGCCGGGGGAGGACGGGGCCCCGGCCGGGGCGGTGGCCGGCATCGCCGATCCGCAGGACCCCACGAGCCTCGGCCACCTGCCCGCGCTGCTGCCGCCGCTCGACTTCCATCTCGACCCCGAAAGCCCGGTGGCCATCGATCCGGGCCGCGCCCTGCTCGGCTGGGGCTTGGGCGCCTACCGCTTCGGCCGCTACCTCAAGTCGGTGAAGCCCACGGCCCGCCTCGCCCTCGATGCCGCATCGCAGCCGGAAGCCCTAACCCTGCTGCGCGCCTCGCTCGAGGTGCGCGACCTCGTGAACACGCCCACCGAGCACATGGGCCCGGACGAGCTCGAGGCCGCGGTGGAAGCACTGGCCACGGCGCATGGCGCCGCCTTCCGCAGCGTGCGCGGCGCCGAGCTGCTGGCGCAGAACTTCCCTGCCATCCATGCCGTGGGCCGGGCCAGCCACCGCGCCCCGCGCCTCGTCGAGCTGGTGCACGGCGACGCCTCGCTGCCGTTGCTCGCCATCGTCGGCAAGGGCGTGTGCTTCGACACCGGCGGCCTCGACCTGAAGCCCGCCGAGGGCATGCGCAACATGAAAAAGGACATGGGCGGCGCCGCCCACGCCATCGCGCTGGCCCGCCTGGTGCTGGAGCGCCGCCTGCCGGTGCGCCTGCTGCTGCTGGTGGCCGCGGTGGAGAACGCCCTCGGCCCCGAGGCCTACCGCCCCGGCGAGGTGGTGGCCACCCGTGCCGGGCTCTCGGTGGAGATCGACAACACCGATGCCGAAGGCCGGGTGATCCTCTGCGATGCACTGGCCTATGCCGCCGAGCAGTCGCCCGCCCTGCTGATGGACTTCGCCACCCTCACCGGGGCCGCCCGCATCGCCCTCGGTCCCGACCTGCCGGCGCTCTACTGCAACCGCGACGACCTCGCCGAAGCCTACCTCGCGGCCGGCGCCGCCGAACGCGACCCGCTCTGGCGCCTGCCGCTGTGGCGGCCCTACCTGAGCTATCTCAAGTCGAACATCGCCGATCTGGCCAACGCCGGGGCCTCGCGCATGGCCGGCAGCATCACCGCCGCGCTCTACCTCGAGCGCTTCGTGCCCGAGGGCCAGGCCTGGACCCATGTCGATGTCTACAGCTGGAACGACGCCGACCGCCCCGGCAAACCGGCCGGCGGCGAAGCCCAGGGCCTGCGCGCCGCCTGGGCCTTCCTGAAGCGGCGATTCGGCCCGTAAGCTTGGTCTGCGAAAACGGATGACGGAGCCCCGCATGCACGTGCAGCAGCTGCTCGAACAGGCCCACCAGCTCCCGTCCATCCCCAGGCTCGTGCAGGAGCTGCTCGCCGCCTTCGACGACCCCAACGTCGATGCCAGCCGCATCGCCGCCAAGCTCCAGCTCGACCAGGCGCTCACCGCCAAGGTGCTGCGCCTGGCCAACTCCTCCTTCTACGGCGGCACCCGCAAGGTGGCCACGGTGAACGACGCCGTGGTGCTGCTGGGCGTGGACGCCCTGCGCACCCTGGTGACCGCCAGCGGCATCACCGCCGCCTTCCGCGCCCCCGAGGGCTTCGACCTCAAGGCCTTCTGGCGCAAGAGCTTCATGGTGGCCGGCCTCTGCCGCTGGCTGGTGCGCCGCGGCCGGCTGCGCCAGCTCAATCCCGAGACCGCCTTCACCGCCGGGCTCCTGCACGACGTGGGCAGCCTGCTGATGCACACCCTGGATGCCGAGCGCATGCGCGAGGTGGACGCCGCCGTGGCCGCCGGCGCGCCGCGCGGCGACAGCGAACAGATGATCCTCGGCTACACCTCGGTGGAGATCGGCGGCGCCCTGGCCCGCCACTGGCATTTCCCCGACGTGCTCTGCGAGGCGGTGGTCAACCAGGCCGCGCCGATGGCCGCCAAGGTGCCGAACGAGTACGCCGGGCTGGTCAACATCGCCCGCACCTGCCACCTGCTGGTGATCGGCAAGCAGCCGGTGGAGCGGCTGTTCGCCAGCGCCGCCGCGCCGGTGGCCTCGTGGCTGGAGCTCGAGCAGGAAACGCTCGAGGCGCACTGGGACGAGGTGGCCGAGCTGGGCCGCGACATGGAAGCCCTGCTCGACTGAGGGCCCGGGCCCCGGCCGGGGGCTGCACCGAGGCGCCAACCTTGGCAGGGAGTGCGCACAGCCCACGGGGATGGCAAGCCTGCCTGCCGCGCGCTGCATTTCATCGGGGAGCGCCTGCCTTCGCGGTGATTGCGCCCCCGTGCCGCTCAGACTCTGCGTCCAGCGCCGTATTCGCGGACGCTCGGCGTCCTGCCTCGCTCACGGGGGCGCACTCCCCGCGGGCGCGGCGCTCCGGCATGGCTGCGGCGAAGCCATGCGTTTCCTGACCCCATCGCGAGGAACCCTCAGCGCCGCGACCGCCGTCCGCACGAGGCAGGCGCCCCAGAGAAGGGCCGCACGCGGCAGGCAGGCTCGCCCTGGCCATCCCGGGGTGCGGCGCCAAGGCGAACGTCACCGGGAATCCACGCGCTGACTTTCGTCAGTGCCCCGCCTCCGCGCCCTCTGGCACAGTGCCTTCACGCCCCGGCGCCGCAGACTGCGCGCGCCCTCGCCTGGAGTTCCCATGAGCCGTCCGGAAGACCTGCTGCGCGACCTCCGCATCGACCGCCGCCCCGAGGCCCGCAGGCCCGCCTCGCACCGCAAGTGGGTGGCGCTGGCGGTCCTTGCCGCCCTCGTTCTTGCCGTCCTCGCCTGGCGCGCCACCCGCCCGGTGGTGGTCGATACCGCGCTGGCCCGGCCGGCGGCCGAGGCCGGGCCGCCCACCCTGCTCGATGCCTCGGGCTTCGTCACCGCGCGGCGCATCGCCACGGTGTCCTCGAAGGTCACCGGCCGGGTGGCCGAGGTGCTGATCGAGGAGGGCATGAAGGTGGAGGAAGGCCAGCTGCTCGCCCGCCTCGACCCCACCGATGCCCGCGCCCAGCTCGAACTGGCCACGGCCCAGCTCGCCTCCAGCGAGTCGCAGCTGGCCGAAGCGCGCACCCAGCTCGCGCTGGCCGAGACCACGCTGGCGCGGCAGCAGGAGCTGCTGGGCCGCCGTCTGGTATCGCAGGCCGCCTACGACCAGGCCAGGGCCGACCGCGATGCCCGTGCCGCCCGCCTCGCCAGCCTGGAAAAGGCGGTGGAAGTGGCACGCGAGCAGCGCGCGCTGGCCCTGATCGGGGTCGAGAACACCGAGATCCGCGCCCCCTTCTCGGGCGTGATCGTGGCCAAGGCCGCGCAGCCCGGCGAGATGGTCTCGCCGCTCTCGGCCGGCGGCGGCTTCACCCGCACCGGCATCGGCACCCTGGTCGACATGGACTCGCTGGAAGTGAACGTCGACGTCAACGAGGCCTACATCGGCCGGGTGCAGCCGAAGATGGGCGTGAACGCCGTGCTCAACGCCTACCCGGACTGGACCATCCCCGGCAGCGTGATCGCCATCGTGCCCACCGCCGACCGCTCCAAGGCCACGGTGAAGGTGCGCATCGCCCTGGACAGCCGCGACCCGCGCATCGTGCCGGACATGGGCGTGCGGGTGAGCTTCCTCGCCCCCGTGGACCCGGAAGCGCCGCCGCCCAGCGGCGCCCTGGTGCCGGAGGCGGCCATCGTCCGCGCCAGCGGCGAGGACGGGGCCAGGCCCGCGGTCTTCGTGCTGGAGGAGGGCCGGGTGCGCCGCGTCGAGGTGGTGCTGGGCGCCGAGGCCAATGCCGAGCGCCAGGTCACGGCTGGCCTCGTGGGCGGCGAGACCGTGGTGGTGGCGCCCCCGCCCGGCCTGCGCGACGGCGAGCGCGCGGTGCCGCGCAGCCCGCGCCGCTGAAGGAGACCGGACATGGCCGCGAATGCCGCTCCCTCGCCGGCGCCGCTGGTCGAGATCCGCAATCTCACCAAGACCTATGTGCGCGGCCGGCAGCGGGTGGAGGTGCTGCACGGCATCGACCTCGACATCCCGGAAGGCGATTTCGTCGCGCTGATGGGCCCCTCGGGCTCGGGCAAGACCACCCTGCTCAACCTGATCGGCGGCATCGACTCGCCGAGCTCGGGCCTGCTCAAGGTGGGCGGCCAGCGCATCGACGACTACGGCGCCGACGAACTGGCGCGCTGGCGCGCCGAGACCGTGGGCTTCATCTTCCAGAGCTACAACCTGATGCCGGTGCTGACAGCGCAGAAGAACGTCGAGCTGCCCCTGCTGCTCACCGACTTCGGCGCCCGCGAGCGTGCCCGCCGCGCCCGCCTCGCCCTGGAGCTGGTGGGCCTTGGCGAACGCGCCGGCCACAAGCCGAACGAGCTCTCCGGCGGCCAGCAGCAGCGCGTGGCGATCGCCCGCGCGCTGGTGAGCGATCCTAGGCTGCTGATCTGCGACGAACCCACCGGCGACCTCGACCGCAAGACCGCCGACGAGGTGCTGCGCCTGCTGCAGCGCCTGAACGCCGACTTCGGCAAGACCATCATCATGGTCACCCACGACCCCAAGGCCGCCGAGTACGCCCGCCGCACCGTGCACCTCGACAAGGGCACGCTGGTACAGGAGGCCGCGCACTAAGCGCGGGCCGGCCATGCTGAAGTACCTCGGCCTGGTGCTCTCCGGGCTCACCCGGAAGAAGCTGCGCACCACGCTCACCTTCCTCTCGCTGGTGGCCGCCTTCACCCTGCTCGGGCTGCTGCAGGCGGTGAACTCGCTGTTCTCCGGCGCCGCCGACTTCCTCGGCGCCAACCGCCTCATCACCCAGGCCAGCACCAGCTTCACCCAGCCGCTGCCGATGCGCTTGCTGCCGCAGATCGAGGCGGTGCCCGGCGTCACCGCGGTGGGGCATTCGCAGTTCTTTGGCGGCCAGTACGGCGATGGCCGCAGCTTCTTCCCGCAGTTCGCGGTGAATCCGCAGCGCCTGCGCCAGACCTATCCCGAGTGGGTGATGCCGGAAGACCAGTGGCGCGCCTTCGTCTCCACCCAAGACGGGGCCATCGTCGGCCGCCTGCTCGCCGAGCAGAACGGCTGGAAGCTGGGCGACATCGTGCCGCTCAACAGCTTCATCTGGACCCGTGCCGACGGCTCACGGCTCTGGGAGTGGCGGGTGGTGGGCATCTTCGATGGCCGCGACGAGGAATGGCAGAAGCGCACCACGATCATGTACCTCAACTACGGCCAGTTCGACGAGGGCCGCAGTCCGGCGGCGCGCGGCCTGGCCGGGGTCTTCGTGGTGCAGGTGGACGACCCGGCGAATGCCGAGCGCATCGCCAGCGCCATCGACGCCAAGTTCGCCAACTCCGCCGAGGAGACCAAGACCCAGAGCGAGCAGGAATTCCAGCTCGGCTTCATCCGCCAGCTCGGCGACATCGGCCTCATCGTCAACCTGATCACCGGCGCGGTGTTCTTCTCCATCCTCTTCCTCACCGGCGTGGCGATGAGCCAGGCGGTGCGCGAGCGCATCCCGGAACTGGCGGTGCTCAAATGCCTCGGCTTCCGAGACCGCCAGGTGATGTGGCTGGTGCTGGCCGAATGCTTCGCCCTCTGCCTGTTCGGCGCCCTCGCGGGAATGCTGCTCGCCAGCCTCGTGATGCAGTTCCTGCCGCCGGAATTCCCGATCACCGCCGATGCCTTCGTCTGGGCGGTGGCCGGGGCCAGCGTGCTCCTGCTCACCCTGCTCGTGGGCCTGCCGCCTGCGCTCACGGCGCGGCGCCTGAAGATCGTCGATGCGCTGGCCGGCCGCGCCGGCGATTCACCGCTGGAACTCGCCCTGCGCCGGGCGATCGAGTGGCCGGTGCTCGGCTGGCGCTGGCTGATGGGCCGCCCGCTGCGCCCGGCGGAGGACGGGGCATGAGCACCTGGACCCAGGTCCGCGAGATCACCCTCATGAACCTGCGCTCGATCCCCGAGCGCCTCGGGCCCTCGCTGGTGATCGTGGTCGGCATCGCCGGAGTGGTGGGGGTGCTGGTGGCCCTGATGTCGATGTCGGCCGGACTGACCCAGACCCTCGGCAGCGGCGGCCGGGTGGACCAGGCGGTGGTCACCCGCGGCGGGGCGAACGGCGAGCTCGCCAGCTTCCTCTCGGTGGCCAGCGTCACCCTGGTCAAGCAGGACCCGGCGGTTGCCCGCGCCGCAGACGGCACGCCGCTCGCCAGCGGCGAGCTGATCGTCATCACCGAGGTACCGCGCCCCGGCCAGCGCACCGGGGCCAACGTCACCCTGCGCGGCCTCGAGCCGGTGGGCCTGCGCCTGCGCGAAGGCTTCCGCATCACCGGGGGCCGGCTGTTCCGGCCCGGCGTGCAGGAGCTGATCGTCGGCGCCGGCGCGGCGCGGCAGTTCGCCGGCCTCGAGGTCGGCAGCACCCTGCGCTTCCGCGGCAACACCTGGCGGGTGGTCGGCCACTTCGAGAGCGGGGGCAAGTACGACTCGGAGCTGTGGAGCGACATCGGCACCGTACAGAGCGCCTGGCGGCGCAGCGGCGCCTCCTCGATCCTCGTCCAGCTCACCCGGCCGGAGGCCATGGAGGCCTTCGCCGCGCGTCTCAAGGCCGACCCGCAGCTCGATGTCGAGGCCAAGACCCAGCTCGCCTTCTACGAGGGGCAGAGCGGCCAGCTCACCGCCACGATCGGCATCCTTGCCGGCATCGTCGCCCTCATCATGGCCTTCGGCGCCACCTTCGGCGCGCTCAACACCATGTACTCCGCGGTCTCGGCCCGCACCCGCGAAATCGGCACCCTGCGCGCCCTGGGCTTCGGCGCCGCCCCGGTGGTGGCCTCGGTGATGGCCGAGGCCCTGCTGCTGAGCCTCTCGGGCGGCCTGCTCGGCGCCGCCGTGGCCTACCTCGCCTTCAACGGCTATGCCGTCTCCACCCTCGGCGGCGGCTTCACCCAGGTGGCCTTCCAGTTCGCGGTCACGCCGACGCTGGTCGCCCAGGGCCTCGGATTGGCGCTCGCCATCGGCTTCATCGGCGGGCTGGCACCCGCCATCCGTGCCGCGCGCATCCCGGTGACCTCGGCGCTTCGGGAGTGAGCGGAACGGGCCGACCTCAGAAGGGTTGTGCTGGCCAGAGGCATGTGATTTTCTCAGGCGAGGGGCGAGTGAATGGAGAAGGGAGCCTCTGAGACTCGCCCTTCATGCGCCAAGCTTTCCAGCACCGCACAGGTCGCGCGCTGGCCGCCACGACACCGTTCCACCGTGGCGACCAGCTCGGCCTCCATCCGCTGAAGGTGCGCGAGCTTCTCGCGCACCTCGGCCAAGTGGCGGCGCGCCAAGGTGTCGACCTCGGCGCAGGCCAGACCCGGGCTTTCCGACAGATGCAGAAGGCTGCGGATCTCGTCGAGGCTGAAGCCCAGAGCGCGGCCACGGGTGATGAAGCGGACGCGGGCGATGTCGCCCTTCCGGTACGCCCGGTACCCCGACGCCGTTCGCTCCGGTTTCGGGAGCAAACCGACCTTTTCGTAGTAGCGGATGGTCTCGAAATGGCAGTCCGTGGCCGCAGCCAGCTCGCCGATCTTCATGGGCTTGACCCTGTAGCGACTCCGGGGTTTACGGTACGCCCATTCGGAGGACAAGACCATGACCGACTGCTCCTGCCAAGAAACCGCGACCGCCTGCGCGACCTCGAGTGACCGGGGCCTCCGACGCGTTCTTTGGGTGGTGATGGCCTTGAATGCCGCGCTGTTCGTGACCGAGTTCAGCGTCGGCCTCTGGGCGCACAGCAGCGCACTGATGGCCGACTCGCTCGACGCGCTGGGCGATGCGGGCATCTACCTGCTCACGCTTATCGTGATGGCCGGTTCGGTCCGACAGCGGGCGGGTGCATCGCTGCTGAAGGGTGCGTTGCAGGGGGCGTTCGGGCTGTTCGTGATCGTTGAAGTCGTGCGACGGGCCATCGCCGGCGAGGTGCCGGATGCCGGACTGATGACGGTGATGTCGCTGATCGCGCTCACCGTCAACGTGACGGCCTTCGCCCTATTGACGCGCTTCCGCAACGAGGACCTGAACCTCCGCTCCGTCTGGCTGTGCTCACGCAACGACCTGGCGAACAACGTCGGTGTGCTGGCGGCCGCTGGCTTGGTTGCATGGACGGGAACCCGCTGGCCTGATCTCGCGGTCGGCCTGCTGGTGGCCACACTGTTCCTGCAGACCTCCTTCACCGTCCTGCGCGCCGCGTGGCGGGAGTGGACCACCGGCATCCCCACCCCCATGGAAGATGGGCATGGGCACACGGCTGCCATCGGACACGCCGAGCAGAAACCATGAGTCCACGCCTCAACCAAGCTATCGAGATCGAGTACGCGCTCGCCTGTCAGGCGGAAGCCGGCGGCCGCGCCGCCGAGGCCTTCCATCACCTTGAACGCGCTCACATCCTTTCGCAGCGTCACACGCTCGCCCATGTGCGCAGCCACCTGCGGATGTGGGGCTGGGCTTGGCGGCAACGTCAGCCGCGGGAGCTGCTCGGGCAGGCCACGCGGATTCTGGCGGCAGCACTGTTCAGTCGCATCTGGGTGCCGGAGGGCAACACCGGGGGATCGAACGTCAGCGCCATCCAGCCAATGCCCATCCCGGCCGACCTTCGCGACCTGTTGTCGCGCTGATCCGTTACCCTGAACCAATGTCCCGTCTCCGACCTCGCGCACGAGCCTTCCACGCCAGCCTCATTTGGGCGCTGGCGGCGCTGCTGCTCGTGGCGTCGATGTTGGGTGCGATCGCGGCCGGTCATCCGCCGGTCCATGACGAAGCCCTCGCGGTGTCCGCCGCGGTCGCCGACGCCGATCGCCCGGACTGTGATGAAGACACGCCGCATCCGCCCGGGCTGGCCAGCCTCTCGCATGATTTGGCGCATGCGTGGCACCACTGCGGCGTGGTCATGGCCGTGCTGCCGACGCCCGTCGTGAAGCTGATCGCGCTACCTCCGATGCTGCCTCCCAGTGTGGCGTCGATCCTCGCGCCGACCCCGGCGCTTCAAGGCCTGTTCCGCCCGCCCATCCGCTGACCCGTCGAATCGGCCGCGTTTCGCGGCGTTCCATTCCACGAATCAACGGAGTTTCCCCATGTCTTTTCGTCTGGCCGCGTTCGCGGCCGGGCTGATGCTGCTGGCCGTCGCCTCGGGCGCGGCCGCCCAGCCCTTCACGCTGGAAGACGCGCACGAACGCGTCGCCCAGTTCCATCCCGATCTTCGTCTGTTCGTCCCCCGCCGCGAGGGCCTTGAGGCCGAGGCGCGAGCGGCAGCCCTTCGACCGCCACTCGAAGCCCAGGTGGATCTCGAGAACGTGCTCGGTTCGGGTCCTCTCCTGGGCACCCGATCCGCTGAGCTGACGCTGAGCCTTGCCGGTGTGCTGGAGCGCGGCGGCAAGCGCGAGGCCCGCCGTGCGCTGGCGGCGGCCCGCATTGACGCACTCGGCGTGCAGCGCGCTGCCACGCAGCTCGACCTGCTTGCCGAAACCACGCGCCGCTACCTCGATCTGGTCGCTCTGCAGGCGCAACGCCCGCTGTTCGAAGAGGACTTGGCCGAGCGTCAGCGTATCGCCCGTGCAGCACGACAGCGCTTCACGGTGGGGGCTGCGCCGGAGGCTTCCGCGCTGGCCGCCGAGGCGGAGGTCGCGCAAGCCGAAGCGCGTCTCGCTGCCCTTGACGCGCAGCAAGCCGCGGCTTGGCGCCGCCTGACCCTGCTTTGGGGCGAACCCACCAGCGACGTCGTTCCGAAGGTCGCTTCGGTGCCCGCGTCCTTGCCCGAACTGCCGGACTTGGAGACGCTCACCAAGCGAATTGCCGACGCGCCCGAACTGATGGCCTTCGCCGATGAAGCGCGCATCCGAGAGGCGCGGATCATCCTCGCCGAAACAGAGGCCCGCCCGGACCTGCGGTGGAGCGCGGGTGTCCGGCGCCTGCAGGACGGCCGGGATGTGGGCCTCGTGGCGGGCTTCAGCCTGCCGCTGGGTGGTCGCCAACGTGCCGAACCCGCCATCGCCGCGGCACGAGCCGAGCGCGACGCCTTGGCGATGCAGCGCGAGTCCGCCGAGCTGCAGCTTGAAGCCGTGGCGGTCGCCGCCTGGTCACAGGTGAGCACCGCTGCACTGCAGGCCGAGCGCCTGCACACCGACGTCCTGCCGCGACTTGAGCGTGCCGCCGCACAGTCGGAGCGGGCCTACCGCGCCGGTGCGTTGAGCTACCTCGAGTGGGCCGCCGTGCAAACCGAGATCACCGCCTCACGCCTTGCGCTTCTGGAGGCCCGCGTGGCCGCGCATCGCGCCCTGATTGAACTGCAGCGCCTGACCGCCGAGAGCTGGTCGGCAAGCGACGCTCGCAAAGGAGCCAACGAATGAATCGCTTCCGTTTTCCGATCCTGATGCTGGTCGTGGCATTGGCCTTCGTCCTCACCGCCTGCGATGAGTCCGCGCACGCGGAAGGCGATGGCCATGCGCACGATGAACCTGCCGAGTCCGCCGACCACGACCACGGCGATGGGCATGGCGACGACGATGGTCACGGGCACGACGAACCCGAGGCGGACGCCACGACCATCCCCGCCGAAACGGCGGAGCGCTCCGGGATCGTTGTGGCCCCGGTCGGTCCGGGCGTCATCCAACAGACCCTCCGACTCCCCGGCGTGATCGAAGTGCGTCAAGGCGCCATGGCTCGCGTGTCAGCCCGCTTCCCCGGCGCAATCCGCGAGGTCGCCGTACAGGTGGGCGACTCGGTGCGTGCAGGGCAGCGACTGGCGACCGTGGAAAGCAACGCCAGCCTGTCGACCTACAGCCTCACTACGCCGATTGGCGGTGTCGTGATGCGCCGCGACGCCGAGGCCGGCAGTCTCGCAGGTGAGGCCCCACTCTTCGAGGTGGCGGACTTGTCGAAGGTCTGGGTCGACCTGCATGTGTTCGGACGCGATGCCCAGCGGGTGCGTGTCGGCGCCGAGGTCCGCGTCGAGCGCATCGCCGACGGCACGACGGCCACTGCGGCGATCGGCCAAGTTCTGCCCGCGACCGATGTCGACAGCCAGAGCCTGACCGCCCGCGCCGTGCTGGACAATGCCGACGGGCTGTGGCGCCCCGGCATGGCGGTTCAGGCCGACGTGAGCATCGGCACCACCGAGGCCGCGCTCCGTGTGCCCTTGGGCGCGCTGCAGCGGATGGAAGGTCGTGAGGTGGTTTTCGTCCGCAAAGGGGACACCTATACCGCGACACCGGTGACGCTCGGCGTACGCGATGCCGACTTTGTGGAGATCAAGGACGGCGTGGAACTTGGCGACGACGTCGTCGTCGAGCAGAGCTTCCTGGTCAAGGCGGACATCGCCAAGGCCGGCGCCGAGCACGAGCACTGAGGCCCGCCATGATCGAGTCCCTCATTCGCTACGCCATCCGGCATCGCTGGCTGGTCCTGATCCTCGTCCTAGCCCTCGGGGCTTGGGGCGCCTTCAATCTGTTCCGACTGCCCATCGACGCGGTGCCGGACATCACCAATGTGCAAGTGCAGGTCAACACCGAGGCGCCGGGTTACTCGCCGCTCGAGGCCGAGCAGCGGGTCACCTTCCCGGTGGAAACCGCGCTGGCCGGCATTCCCAAGCTCGACTACACCCGTTCACTGTCGCGCTACGGGCTGTCGCAGGTGACCGTCGTTTTCCAGGACGGCACCGACATCTACTGGGCCCGGCAGCAGATCGCTGAACGGCTCCAGCAGGTGCGCGGCCAGTTGCCCACCGGCCTCGAGCCGGCGATGGGGCCGATCTCCACCGGCCTCGGCGAGATCTACATGTACACCGTCGAAGCGGCGCCGGGCGCGACGCGTGAGGACGGACAGGCTTGGACACCGACGGACCTGCGCACGCTGCAGGACTGGGTGGTGAAGCCGCAGCTGCGCACGGTGCCCGGCGTGGTCGAGGTCAACACCATCGGCGGCTATGCCCGAGAGGTGCAGGTCGCCCCGGATCTGGCGCGGCTCGTTGCACTCGATCTCAGCTTGGATGATCTGGTCGACGCGCTGGAGAGCAACAACGCCAATGTCGGGGCCGGCTACATTGAGAAGCGCGGCGAACAGGTGCTGGTGCGCGTGCCGGGCCAGCTCGGCGATGCCGCAGCCATCGGGTCGGTGGTGGTGGCCAGCCGCGGGACCCGCGTGATCCGCGTCAACGACGTGGCGACGGTGAAGGAGGGCCAGGAACTGCGCACCGGCGCGGCCACCGAAAATGGCGAAGAAGTGGTGCTCGGCACGGTGTTCATGCTGGTAGGTGCCAATAGCCGTGAAGTGGCGCAAGCCGTGGACGCCCGAGTGGTGTCGATCCGAGGCACCCTGCCCGAGGGCGTGATCCTGCGGACGGTCTATGACCGGACGGCGCTGGTGAATCGAACCATCGGCACCGTGTCCAAGTCCTTGGCGGAAGGTGCGCTGCTGGTCGTCGTGGTGCTGTTCCTGTTGCTCGGCAACCTGCGCGCCGCGCTGATCACGGCCGCCGTCATCCCACTGGTCATGCTGATGACGGCGACCGGCATGTTGAAAGGCGGTGTCTCCGGCAACCTGATGAGTCTCGGTGCGCTGGACTTCGGCCTGATCGTCGACGGCGCGGTGATCATCATGGAGAACTGCATCCGTCGTTTCGGAGAGATGCAGCACAAGCTCGGCCGTTTGCTCACCCGCGAGGAGCGCTACGAACTGGCGGCCTCCGCCACGGCCGAGGTGATCCGGCCCAGCCTGTTCGGCGTCGGCATCATCACCGCCGTGTACCTGCCGATCTTTGCGCTCGACGGCGTCGAAGGAAAAATGTTCCACCCGATGGCTTTCACCGTCGTGTTCGCACTGACCGCGGCCATGCTGCTCTCGCTCACCTTCGTTCCAGCAATGGTGGCGGTGGGCCTCGGTGGCCGGGTCGAGGAGAAGGAAAACCGGATCGTCCTGTGGCTGAAGCGTGGCTATGCGCCAGCGCTGAATCGGGTCTTGGCATGGCGCTGGCGCGTCGTTCTGGCCGCCGCCGTGCTAGTCGCGGGTGCCGGATTCGCCGCCACGCGGATGGGCACCGAATTCATTCCGAGCCTCGACGAGGGCGACGTCGCGCTGCACGCCATGCGCATCCCGGGCACCTCGATCACCCAATCCGTCGCCATGCAGAAAGTGCTCGAACGGGAGATCCTCACACTGCCGGAAGTCGAACGCGTGTTCAGCAAGATCGGTACTGCCGAAGTTGCGACCGATCCCATGCCGCCATCCGTGGCCGACACCTTCGTCATCCTGAAGTCGCGGGAGGACTGGCCTGATCCTGGCAAGACGAAGGCCGAACTGGTGGCCGAGCTGGAGGCCTTGGTGGCCACCGTCCCGGGCAACAACTACGAGTTCACCCAGCCGATCCAGATGCGCTTCAACGAGCTGATCTCCGGTGTCCGTTCGGACGTCGCGGTGAAGGTCTATGGCGATGATCTCGACGTGCTGATGAGCACGGCACAGGCGATCGAGACGGCAATGTCGAATGTGGAGGGGGCCGCTGATGTCCGCGTGGAGCAGACGACCGGTCTACCCATGCTGGTCGTCGAGCCCGACCGCGAAGCGCTGGCTCGCCTAGGGCTGTCTCTGGACGCGGTACAGCAGGTCGTGGCGACCGCCATCGGTGGCACCGAGGCAGGGATGCTCTACGAGGGCGATCGTCGTGCACCGATCGTAGTCCGGCTCGAGGATGGGCTTCGCAACGACGCCGATCGACTCGGTGACCTGCCGGTTCCTCTCCCGGTCGAGCGCGCCGAAACGGTGCGCACGGTGCCGCTGCGCGAGCTGGCCCGCATCGCCATCGAGGAAGGGCCGAACCAGATCAACCGGGAGAACGGCAAGCGCCGCGTGGTGGTGACGGCCAATGTCCGTGGTCGCGACCTCGGCTCCTTCGTTGCCGACGTGCAGGAACGTGTCGGCGCTGAGGTCGATGTGCCTCCAGGCTACTGGGTCGAGTACGGCGGTACGTTTGAGCAACTGATCTCCGCCACGCAGCGCCTCTCGGTCGTGGTGCCGCTGACCCTCGTGCTCATCCTCGGCCTGCTGTTCCTCGCGTTCGGCTCCGGCCGCGACGCGCTGGTGGTGTTCTCCGGCGTTCCGCTCGCGCTGACCGGCGGCGTCGCGGCCCTGCTGCTTCGCGACCTCCCGCTCTCGATCTCGGCCGGCGTGGGCTTCATCGCCCTCAGCGGCATCGCAGTACTCAACGGCATCGTCATGTTGAGTTTCATCCGCCAGCTGCGATTGGAGGGCATGGGCTTGGATGAGGCGGTGCGCGAGGGTGCGCTCACGCGTTTTCGTCCTGTGCTGATGACCGCTCTCGTCGCGAGCCTCGGCTTCGTGCCGATGGCTTTGGCCGTGGGTGCCGGCGCCGAGGTTCAACGGCCCCTCGCAACGGTGGTCATCGGCGGCGTGCTGTCGTCGACGCTGCTGACGCTCTTCGTTCTTCCCGCGCTATATCGCCTAGTGCACAGGGTCAGCGAATCGAAGGACACTGACTAGTCTTTTCTTTCTCGACCATCGGACAGACGTCGAAAAAGGAAAAGGCCCCGTAACAACGGGGCCTCCCTGAGATCTTTATCAACGACTACACACAAGTGTGTCTCAGAACGGGATGTCGTCGTCCGGGAAGGGATCGCTGTTCTGCGGCGGCGGATTGCCGCTGCGGTTGCCGTAGCCCTCGCCCTGGGCGGCGCCGAAACCGCCGCCCCGGCCGCTACCCGAGGCCGCGCGACCGCCGCCGTAGCCACCGCCCGAGCGCGCGGGGCGGTCGGCACGCTCACCGCCCTCGCCGGCCATGCCGGGGTTGCCGCCCAGCATCTGCATCTCGCTGGCGATGATGTCGGTGGTGTAGCGCTCGATGCCGTTCTTGTCGGTGTACTTCTCGGTGCGCAGGCTGCCCTCGATGTAGACCTGCCGGCCCTTCTTCAGGTACTCGCCGGCGATCTCGGCCAGCCGGCCGAAGAACTTCACCCGGTGCCACTCGGTGCGCTCCTGGGGGTTGCCGTCCTTGTCCTTCCAGCTCTCCGAGGTGGCCACGCTGATGGTGGTGATGGCCGAGCCGCTCTGGCTGTAGCGCACCTCGGGGTCGTTGCCAAGATTGCCGACGAGGATGACTTTGTTGATGCCGCGCGCCATGGGGGGGTCCTCCGGACCGCTGGATGTCGAAGATGGCCGCAGAGTATGACAGCCCCACGGCGTCCCGGGTCGGGATTCTGCCCGCCGCGGATCGGATCACGGCCCGGCGGCGGGTCGGCCCCCTATAATCGGCAGATGCACGCGTTCGCCGAGCCCGCGCCCCGCGCCCTTCCCTTCCCGGCCATCCAGCAGTTGGCCGCCGCCGACATGGCCGCGGTGGACGCCCTGATCCGACGCCGCCTGGCCTCCGACGTGGTGTTGGTCAACCAGGTGGCCGAGTACATCGTCGGGGCCGGCGGCAAGCGCCTGCGACCCATGCTCACCGTGCTGGCGGCCCGTGCCGCCGGCTATCGCGGCGAGGCGCACCACCAGTTGGCGGCAGTGGTGGAGTTCATCCACACCGCCACCCTGCTGCACGACGACGTGGTGGACGAATCGGAGCTGCGCCGCGGCCGCGCCACCGCCAATGCCGCCTTCGGCAATGCCGCCAGCGTGCTGGTGGGCGACTTCCTCTACTCCCGCGCCTTCCAGCTGATGGTCGAGCTCGACTCGATGACGATCCAGAAGGTGCTGGCCGACACCACCAACCGCATCGCCGAGGGCGAGGTGCTGCAACTCCTGCACGTGCGCAACCCGGACACCGACGAGGCCGCCTACCTGCGGGTGATCGAACGCAAGACCGCGGTGCTGTTCGCCGCCGCCACGCGGCTCGGCGGGCATCTCGCCGGAATCGGCGAAGCGGGCGAGCAGGCGCTTGCCGACTACGGCCTCGCGCTCGGCTACGCCTTCCAGATCGCCGACGACGTGCTGGACTACGCCGGCGACGCTGCGGCCCTGGGCAAGAACCTCGGCGACGATCTCGCCGAGGGCAAGGCCACCCTGCCCCTGATCCATGCCATGGCACACAGTGCCCCGGCCGTGCAGGCGCGGCTGAAGACGATCGTGGCCGAGGGCGATGCCTCGGCCTTCGGTGAGGTGCTGGCGGCCATCGAGGCCTGCGGCAGCCTGGAGTACAGCCGCGAAGCGGCACTGCGCCATGCCGGGGCGGCCATCGCCGCCCTCGAGGCCCTGCCCGACAGCGAGGCGCGTGCCGCGCTGGCGGGCCTGGCCGAATATGCGGTGCGCCGCCGTTACTGAGCCGCGAAGCGCTCGGCGAAGAAGCCACGCATCATTGCCATCGAGCGGCGATGGCTGGGGGCGTGGTACTTGCAGGCCGGAATCACACTGCCGTCCTCGTCGGGCTCGGCGAAGCAGTGCACGGCGCCGCCGAAGTTCACGAACTGCCAGTCGGCGCCGGCTTCGCGCATCTCTTTCTCGAAGCCGGCGATCTCCTCTGCCGTGACGAAGGGATCGTCGGCGCCGTTCATCACCAGCACCGGCACCTTGAGCTCACCGGCCTGGGCCGGCAGCGGGGTGCCCAGCGCGCCGTGGAAACTCGCCACGCCGGCCAGCTCGGCGCCGCTGCGGGCCAGTTCCAGCACGGTAGCGCCGCCGAAGCAAAAGCCGATGGCGCCGATCCGCGAGCGGTCGAGCGGCACGCCCTCGGCCGCGCGCAGGGCGGCCAGCGCGGCATTGATGCGCGCCCGCATGCCGGGGCGGTCGGCATACACCGCGCTCGCGGCCTTCCCGGCATCGCCCGGGTTGTCGGGGCGGAGGCCGCGGCCGTACATGTCCACCAGCAGGATCACGTAATCCTGCCCGGCAATGGCCTTGGCCTTCTCCACGGCGGCATCGGTCACGCCGTACCAGTTCGGCACCATCAGCAGGCCCGGACGCGGCGTGGCCACGGCATCGTCGTGAATGAGCACACCATCGAAAGTGGTATCACCCACCGTCCAACTGGTGAGCGTCGCCACCGGGGCAGCGGGCAAGACGGAAGCGGCGACCAGCGCGCCGAGGGCGAGCAGGGGGCGGAACACGGCGGGAACACGCATGGCAGGGGCTCCGGCGGAGACAAGGAAGCCCTGAGTGTAGGCCCTGGGCCGGCCCGCCGGCGTCAGGGCGGCGTGGGCGCGAACCGGCCTTCAACGCACGCCGAGGCCGGGGATGCTGCCCACCTGCTCGGGATCGAAGCCCGCGGCCCGGGCGAAGTGCTTGCCGCGCTCGGCATAGTCGCGGTAACGCGGGAAACTCGGCGCGCCCGGCGAGAGCAGCACGGTGCCGCGGCTGCCCAGGGCCTCCTGCGCCAGCCGCACCGCCTCCTCCATCGAGTTCGACTCGCGCAGCACGAACTTCGTGGCCGTGGCGATCGACTTCAGCTTCTCGAAGATGGCCGGTCCGTTCTGACCCATGGTGATGATGGCGCCGGGCGGATCGGCGGCCACGCGCTCGGCGAAGCCCCCCCAGTCGAGGCCCCGGTCGTAGCCGCCGACGAGGATGGCCGTGCCCTTGCCGGGATACCAGTCGAGGGCGGCGATCGAGGCGTGCGGGGTGGTGCTGATCGAATCGTTGACGTAGATGAGTCCCTCTCTCTCGCCGATCCGTTGCAGGCGGTGCGGCAGGGGCTGGAAGTCCACCACCCGCTCGACGAGCGGCACCGGATCGATGCCGAGCGCCTCCACCGCGGCCAGCGCCGCGCACAGGTTCATCCAGTTGTGGCGACCCGGCAGCGGCAGGAACTTCACGTCCAGCACCGCCCGCCCGCCGCGCATGATCCAGCGGTCGCGCACGTGCCAGCCGTCCTCGGTGTTGAACCACTGCACGCGGATGCCCTGCGCCGCAGCGGTGGCGCCGAGCTCGCGCAGGCGCGCGTCGGCGGCGTTCAGCAGGGCGATGCCGGGCTGGGCCTGGGTGACGAGCTTCAGCTTGTCGGCGTAGTAGCGGGCCTCGCTGCCATGCCAGTCGAGGTGCTCGGGATAGAGGTTGAGCACCACCGCCACCGTCGGCCGCACTGCATCGCCAGTCTGATAGCTGGAGAGCTCGATGGCCCAGGCATCGGGCGGCGGCTGCACGTCCAGCAGTTCCAGCAGCGGCAGGCCGATGTTGCCGGCCAGCGCGGTGCGCTCGCCGGCGGCGCGCAGCAGGAAGGCCACCAGGGCCGTGACCGTGCTCTTGCCCTTGGTGCCGGTGACACAGACGGTATGCGCCCCGGCGTTCTCGGAAAACCAGATCGCCGTGCCGCTGGTGAAGCGCACGCCGTTGAGCTCGGCATCGATCTTCGGCGAGGCATAGGCGCTGATGCCCGGCGACTTCACCACCACGTCGAAGGCCGAGAGCGCGGCAGCATCGACCTCGGTACGGATGCTGAGCATGGGGTCTTCCTGCGCCTCGAGGTCGGCCACTTCCTCGGGCTTGCAGAACACCGTGAGCGGGCGGCCGGGAAGACGCCAGCGCAGCGCGGCCAGCGCCGCCCGGCCCTCGCGGCCATAGCCCCAGATCGCCACCCGCTTGCCGTCAAGCTCCGAAATGCGCACGCAGCGCCTCCATCCGTGCGGTGCCCAGCCCATGCTCCCCCTGCGGGGCCAGCAGCGGCTCCAGGCGCAGGGTAGCCGGATCGAGGGCCGGCTGCTGCGTCGTGGCGAAGCGGGCGACCAGCGCATCCTCGCGCCAGGCCGGGCTGGCGGCCAGGGCCGCCATCGCCGCCCGCGATTCGCGGCCCTCGCCTACGCATTCGAAGGGCTTGTGGCCCGCGATCTCGAGCAGGGCGTCGTAGGCGGCGGCCAGCGACAGGTCGTCGAGCAGGTTGCGGCCGAAGATGCCGAGCAGGCGCGGCTTCGGCATGAAGGGCGCGAGCGCCAGGAACACGAAATGGCATTTCGGGCAGGCCCCGCACCAGCGCTGGCTGGGCTTCTCGCCCAGCAGGTGGAAGTTGCGGTTGCAGCTGGAGAAGTGCGCGTCGTAGTGCTCCAGCCGGGCGAACTGCCGGGCCACGGCGAGTTCCGAGAACGGACGCAGCAACGAGACGTAATCGAAATCCGCCGCGACCTGTGCGCGGACGATCGCCGCGAAATCGCGCTCGAAGGCCCAGCCCTTCGACCACTGGTGGTTCACCTCGCCGGTGCCGGAGATCAGGCTGCCGTAGCTCGCCGAATGCTCGTTGGAGAACACCACGCTGCCATGGCCGGTGAGCAGGGCCGCCAGCACGAGGATCGCCGAGTTCACCGCGGTGACCGGGATGTGGCCGTTCAGCGCCCCCTCGCGGTTGAACACGAAAAGCTCCGGCGCCAGCGCGCGGCCGATGTTGAGCATGGGCAGGCCGGTGCGCTCGGCGCAGGCGCGGATCAGCGGCGAGCTGCCGATCCAGGCCACGGTGGTCTTAGCGCCCAGGGCACGCAGGGCCTCGATCGAGACCAGCGAATCCTTGCCGCCGCCGATGGCCACCAGGCTGCGGAAGGGCCAGGGCTGGCTGCCCCCTCCCGGCGGCGAGACCCGCCCGAGGCCCAGGGCCGGGGCCGGCGGGCGCGCCGCCGCGCCCTGCGGCCAGACGATGTGGCCGCGCAGCTCGAGGCCGTTGCGGTAGGCGAACTCGCCGAGGCCGTTCTCGTAGACGCTGGCGATGAAGGCCGCGGTGGCGGCATCGAGCGGGCCCTCGGCGCATTCGATCACCGCGGGGGCGGCGGCCTTGTAGTAGCTGACGCCGGCCACGAGGTGCAGCAGGCGCAGTGCCGCCTCCACCGCTGCGGCCTTCGCCGGGTCGAAGTCCACGCTCCCCGGCTGCACCGCCGTAAACGGGGCGCCGGGGATCGTGATGCGCTCGACCAGCTCGGGGCTGCCCGCGCCATCGTGGTTCACGAAGGCGTAGCCGAGCGCGACCTCGCCGCTGGCCGGATCGAAGCGTTTCGACGTGAAGCGGAAGGCGCGGATCGCCGCGCGGTCGAAGGTCCAGCTCATTCCAGGATCTCCTCGGCAGGCAGGGCGCGCAGGTTGTAGCGGCTCGCCATCACCCTGCCGTAGGCGCCGGCATCGGCCAGCAGCACCACGTCGCCCTCGGCGGTGGCCTCGGGCAGGCGACGGCGGCGCCCCAGCACGTCGCCGGTCTCGCAGATGGGCCCCACCACCTCGGCGGGCTCGCCGGGCGGATCATCGAGGCGACTCAGGTTCACGATGCCGTGCCAGGCGTTGTAGAGCGCCGGGCGCAGCAGCGCGTTCATGCCGGCATCGAGGCCAATGCGGCGCACGCCCTGCTTGTGCATGGTGGCGGTGACCCGGGTGAGCAGCACGCCGGCCTCGGCGACGAGGAAGCGTCCCGGCTCGATCCACAGTGCGTACTGCGGGAACAGGGCCTTCATCTCCGCCAGCATCGCCCCGAAGGCGGCGAGGTCGAAGGGCTCGGCCTCGGGCTGGTAGGGAATGCCGATGCCCCCGCCGACGTCGATGCGCTCGACCGTGCCGATGGCATCGGCCACCGACGCGAGCCGCGCATACACCTCGCGCCAGTGGTTGGCATCGAAGATGCCGCTGCCGATGTGCGCATGCAGGCCGGTGACGCGCGCGCCCAGCGCCTTCGCCGCATCGGCGGCGGACGAGACCTCATCGAGCGGCAGACCAAACTTCGCCTCCTTGCCGCCGGTCTTCACCTTGTCGTGGTGGCCCGAACCGAAACCGGGATCGACGCGCAGGGTGAGTTCGCGGCCACGGAACACCTCCGCCCATCCGTCCAGCAGTGTGGGATTGTCGAGCGTGACGTGCACGCCATGTGCGAAGGCCCGCTCGAACTCGATGCGCGGAGCGAAGCTCGGCGTGAACAGGATGCGGCACGGGTCGAGGCCCGGCAGCGTGGCCAGCACATGCTCCACTTCGGCCAGCGAGACGCATTCGAAGCCGAACCCTTCCGCCTCCAGTGCCCTGAGGATGGCCGGGTGCGGATTGGCCTTCAGCGCGTAATGCACGCGGTCCACCGCGGCGAGCGCCTTCAGCTGCCGGGCGCGCTCGCGCACGGTGGGCAGGTGGTAGGCGTAGGTGGGCGTGCCGCGCTCGGCCAGCGCGAGCAGGCGCGGACGCTCGGCCTGCCACCACGCCGTGCGCGGCGGGCGCGGCTCGCCGAGCTCGCGCCAGCTCGGCCCGAACACCGCGGCCTCGTCGATCGGCATGGCGCTGGAGGCGATCAGCAGCCCATGCAGGGGGGGCAACAGGCCATCGGCAAGGGCTTCGTCGACCACGAAGGTGAGGTTGAGGTCGTTCGAACTCTGCGAGATCAGGTGCACCCGCTCGCGGCCGAAGGTGGCCAGCACCTCGGTGAGCCGGTGCAGGCGCGAGCGCATGCCGCGCCCCACCAGGGTGATGGCCGCGCAGGGCGCGATCACCTTCACCCGGCAGATGCGCTCCAGGTCGCGGCACAGGGCCTCCAGCACATTGGTGCTGACGAGGTTGTCGGAGGGATCGAGCGAGACCGTGACATTGGTCTCGGCCGAGCCGATCAGGTCCACCGAAAGCCCATGCGCCTTGAAGCAGCCGAACACTTCCGCGAGGAAGCCCACCTGCTGCCACATGCCGATGGTCTCCATCGACACCAGCACGATGCCGCGCCGGGCGCTGATCGCCTTCACCCCGGGCACGGTCGCGGCCTGGCCGTCGATGACGGTGCCGGCGAGCTCGGGGTGTTCGGTGTCGCGGATCCACATCGGCACGCCGGCCTCGCGGCAGGGCGTGAGGCAGCGCGGATGCAGCACCTTGGCGCCGGTGGTGGCGATCTCCTGCGCCTCCTCGAAATCGAGGCGGGAGAGCAGGCGCGCCTCCGGCACCTGCCGCGGATTGGCGCTGAACATGCCCGGCACGTCGGTCCAGATCTCGACGCGGCGCGCTTTCAGCAGGGCGCCGAAGTAGGCCGCCGAGGTGTCCGAGCCGCCGCGCCCGAGGATGGCCGTGCCGCCATCGGCATGGCGGGCGATGAAGCCCTGGGTGAGGGCGAAGCGCTCGGGCCGGGCCAGCAGGCGCTCGCGCGCCACCGGGTCGAGGAAATCGCAGGACACCGAGAGCCGCTGCGCCCAGGCGCTGGCATTGGGCTGCTCGATGGCGCGCATCGAATCGCGCGCATCCCACCATTCCAGCGCCATGCCCTGCATGCGCAGGTAGGCCACGCCGAGCGTGGAGCTCAGCAACTCGCCCTGGGCCAGCAGTTCGGCCTGCCAGGAAAGCTCGGCGCCAGCCGCGCGCGGATCGGCTGCCAGGGCGCGCAGGGCGGCGAAGCGCGGGCCGAGCACGGCCTCGGGATCCAGCCCGAGCTCGGCGCAGAACGCGGCATGGCGCTCGACGAGGGCCTCGGCCTGGGCATGAAGGCCCGGCATGTCCTGATGCCCATCGATCATGGCCTGCAGGGCGTTGGTGACGCCCGAGAGGGCCGAGACCACCACCAGCACGCGCGCGCCTTCCTCCTCGGCGCGGCGGCGCATGAGTTTCCCGATCGTGTCCCAGCGCGATTTTTTCGACACGCTGGTGCCCCCGAACTTCAGGACGATCCAGTCGTTGGCGAACGCGGGGACAGGGCGGTTCATCGGGGTCGGCACCTCACATGGCCGTGGCATGGAAAAAGGAAAGCCGCCAGATGCGGCGGCCGGGCAAGGATAGCGTGGCCCGGCACTCCCGCCGTACCCGCGCGGGCATGCACAGGGTGGCTTGTGGCCCGGCCGGGGCAGGCCGGACACTATCGCCCATGCCTCCGATCGCCTCCCCGGGCGCGGCCGCCGCCGTCGCGCCCCGTCTTCCGTTCCTGCAACTCGATGTCTTCGCCGCCGCTCCCGGCCTCGGTAACCCGCTCGGCGTGGTGCTGGGCGCCGAAGCGCTCGATGGCGCGGCCATGCAGGCGCTCGCCGCCTGGCTCAATCTCTCGGAAACCAGCTTCGTGCTGCCGCCCACCCAGCCGGGGGCCGATTACCGCCTGCGCATCTTCACCCCGCGCCAGGAACTGCCCTTCGCCGGGCATCCCAGCGTGGGCACCGCGCATGCCGTGCTGGAACACGGCCTCGTGCGCCCCCACAAGGGCCGCCTGGTGCAGGAATGCGGGGCCGGCCTGCTGCCGCTGCGGGTGGAAGGCGAAGGCGCCGGGCGCCGGGTGCATGTGCGCGCCCCGCGAGGACGGACGCTGGATGCCAGGGCCGAGGCGGTGCTGGCCAGCCTCGGGGCCGTGGCCCTGGGGCCCCTGCCTGCGGCCCTGATCGACAACGGCCCGCGCTGGTGGTGCGTGGAGCTCGCCGACGAGGCCAGCGTGCGCGGCCTCGGCCCCGACCTCGAGGCCATGGCCGCGGCGAACCGGAGCGACGGCAGCGTGGGCGTGGCGGTGTTCGCCCGCTGCCCCGGCGCTCCCCATGCGCTGGTGGTGCGCGCCTTCGTGCCCGCCGACGGCATCCCGGAAGACCCGGTGACCGGCAGCGCCAATGCCGCCATCGCCGCCTGGCTGCAGGCCCGCCATGCCCTGCCCGCTCCGCGCTTCACGAGCTCGCAGGGGCGCGAACTGGGCCGCGATGGCGTGGTCGAGATCGCCGTGGATGAGGAGGGCGAGGTCTGGATCGGCGGCCAGACCCAGACCGTGGTGGAGGGCACGCTGGCATGGTGAGCCGCCGCTTCCTGCATCTCGATGTCTTCGCCCCGCGCGCCGGCGCCGGCAACCCGCTCGCGGTGGTGCTCGACGCCGGGGGGCTCGATGCCGCGGCCATGCAACGCATCGCCGCCTGGACCAATGTCATCGAGACCTGCTTCGTGCTGCCGCCCAGCACGCCGGAGGCGAGCTACCGGGTGCGCATCTTCACCCCGCGCCGCGAGCTCGCCTTCGCCGGGCATCCCAGCGTGGGCACCGCGCATGCCGTGCTCGCCGCCGGGCTGGCCACGCCCCAGCCCGGGCCGGACGGCCGGCTCCGGCTGGTGCAGGAATGCGGGGCCGGGCTGCTGCCGGTGCAGGTGGAGGGCGAAGGCGAGGCGCGCGCGCTCTTCGTGCAGGCACCGGCCACGCAGGTGCTGGCACGTCGGGATGGGGGTGATGCCCGGCTGCGCGCCCTGCTCGGCGACCGGCTCGCGCCGGCCGGCGCCGCCCTGATCGATTCCGGCCGCCGCTGGTGGGCGGCGGAACTGGTGGACGAGGCCGCGGTGCGCGGCTGGGCGCCGGATTTCCCCGGTATCGCCGCGCTTGCCGCGCCGGACGAGGCGATGGGGCTCGCGGTCTTCGCCCGCTGCCCGGGCCGCGACTACGGCCTGGTGGTGCGGGCGCTGATGCCCTTCCATGGCCACTACGAGGACCCGGCCTCCGGCGCGGCGAACGCGGCGCTGGCGGGCTATCTGCATGCCACCGGGCAGGCCAGGGATCTGGGCGATCGCTACGTGGTGAGCCAGGGCCGCGAGGTGGGCCGCGACGCCCGCCTCGTGCTGCGGCACGAGGACGGGCGCATCTGGGTGGGAGGGCAGACCCGGACCGTGGTGGAGGGCCGGCTGCGCTGGTAAGGCCTCAGACCTCGGGGGTCACATCCACCCGCACACGGATGGTGCTGCCCGGATGGTAGGGCGTCTCGGTGGTGTAAGTGTGGCCGTGGTAGACGTAGTCCACGCGGTAGCCCACCACCCGGTCCTCGACATAGCCATCCGGCACCGTGCGGCAGCGGCTCTCGTACTGCACCACCTCGCGCTCCACGCTGCGCGGGCCGTAACCGTAGCCCGCCTCGTAGCGGTCGCGGGCCCGTTCGGCGCCGATCGCGCTGCCGATGACGGCGCCGGCCACGGTGGCGGCGCGGCGCCCGTCGCCATCACCGAACTGGCGGCCCACCGCGGCGCCGATCACACCGCCCACCACCGCGCTGGCGCCGGGGCTCATGCCCCGCCGTTCGTAACGCGGCTCATAGACCGGCTCGCGGCTGACATAGCGCACCGGCTCCTGCCAGCACTCCTGGCGGTAACGCGGCTCGCCCGGGGCGAGGATGGGCGAGACGTTGACCACGCGGGCGGTGTCCCAGCGCGGGCCGGGGCCGGCGTGGCGCTCGCCGCGGTACTGGGCCGACGCCGGCGCGGCCACGGCGACAGTGGCAAGGGCAAGGACGAGGACGGTGGGCAGGCGGTTCATGGCATCGTCTCCAGCGCCGTCGGGCGGCGGCGTGGAGGCAGATTCCGCATCCGTGCTCCAACCGCGGCTTAATCCGGGCGGTGGCGCGCGCAGCCGTTCAGCCAGGACAGGGCGAGCGCCGCCGCGGACGCCGCGCCCGGCCCCATCACCGGGTCGAGGTGGCCTCCGGGAAGCCCCATGAAACCGGCGCCGATGGCCCCCGCGAACTCCCGGCACAGGCCCTGCGGCACCTCGCAGTCATCCGCGCTGGCGAGCAGCAGCACGGGGCCGGCCGGCCGCGGCAGCGCGAGGCCGGCATGCGCCGCGCGCAGCAGGGCGGGCTGCTCGTCGCGCCAGTGGCGGAAGGCGAAATGCTGGTCGGCGAAGGGGCTGCCCGGCAGGGCCCGGGCCGTGCCGGCAAAGCGCCCGGCGCTGCGCCATCGGAAGGCGGCATCGTCCTCGTCGAGCGGCGGCAGCCGGGCGGCGAAGGGCGCCGGCGGCAGCGGGTTCACCAGCACCAGGGGCACGGCCGGCGCCGCGGTGCCGGCCAGGGCATAGGCAATGAGACCGCCGAGGCTGGCCCCCACCAGGGCCGCGCCGGGTGGCAGGGCGGCGTGGGCGGCGCGGGCACGCTCGAGGCGCGCCGCGAAGCTATCGGCGGCCAGGGCCTCCGGCGTCTCCGGCACCAGATCGGGCGCGGCCACCTGCCAGCCGGCCGCCTCGAACACCCGCCGCCAGACCGCCCACTGCCCGCCCCAGGCCCCGGCCCCATGCAGGAACAGCGCGGCAGGCAGGGCAGCGGGCATGGGCAGGGAACAGGAGGTGGCCGGGGCTGCGAGTCTACGCCCGGCCACGCTTGACGCTGGTGGCACGGCAGGCGGAAGGTGGCCTTCCGCGCCCGGCCCGCCGCCGTGCCCGTGTTCCCGTTCGCCTGCCTCGTCGAAGGAGTCGGTTTATGGGCTACAGCACCGCGCAGATCCGCAACCTCGCTTTCATCGGTCCGTCCGGCAGCGGCAAGACCAGCCTGCTGGAGGCCGTGCTGGTGGCCGCCGGCAAGCTGCCGCAGCCCGGCAGCCTCGAACGCGGCAGCACGGTGGGCGATTTCGATCCGATCGAGAAGCAGCGCGGGCATTCGCTGAACCTCGCCATCAGCCATGCCGACCACGGCGGCCTGCACCTCAACCTCCTCGACACCCCGGGCATGGCCGACTTCCGCGGCCCTGCGCTCACCGCCCTGGCCGCAGTGGAGACCGCCTGCATCGTCGTCTCGGCGGCGCAGGGCGTGGATTACGGCACGCGGCGGATGATGGAGTACGCCAAGTCGCGCAACCTCGCCCGGGTGCTGGTAGTGAACAAGATCGACGCCGAGGGCGCCGACCTGCCGCGCCTGCTGGAGGACCTGCGCGAGGCCTTCGGCGTGGAGTGCCTGCCGGTCAATCTGCCGGCGGGCGGCGGCCACGCGGTGCTGG
This sequence comes from Silanimonas lenta DSM 16282, assembly GCF_000429065.1. Taxonomy (GTDB): domain Bacteria; phylum Pseudomonadota; class Gammaproteobacteria; order Xanthomonadales; family Xanthomonadaceae; genus Silanimonas; species Silanimonas lenta. The sequence continues at coordinate 302,979 of NZ_AUBD01000005.1, forward strand.
ACTGCCTCGGTGGCCGCGAAGGCGAGTCCGACCTCGGGCCGGTGGCCGACTGGCACCAGCGCCTCGTCGACCAGGTGGTGGAGATCAACGAGACGGTAATGGGCCATTACCTCGACGAAGGCGAGGACGGGCTCTCCGGCGAGGAGCTGCACGCGGCCTTCGAGCAGTGCCTGCGCGAGGGGCATCTCATCCCGGTGTGCTTCGTCTCGGCCCGCCACGGCACCGGGGTGCGCGAGTTCCTGGCGCTTGCCGAGCAGTGGTTCCCGCATCCCGGCGAGGCCAACCCGCCGCCCTTCATGAAGGGCCGCGGCGAGGCCGCAGTGCCGGTCTTGGCCAGTCCCGATCCGGCGGCGCACGTACTGGCCGACGTGTTCCAGATCGTGCACGACCCCTTCGCCGGCAAGCTGGCGGTGTTCCGGGTCTTCCAGGGCACCCTGCGCCGCGATGCCCAGCTCTTCGTCGATGATGGCCGCAAGCCGGTGCGCATCGGCCACCTGTTCAAGCTGCACGGCGCCGAGCGGGTCGAGGTGGAGCAGGCCATCCCCGGCGACATCGCCGCCGTGGCCAAGCTCGAGGAACTGCACTTCGACGCCGTGCTGCACGACTCGCACGAGGAGGACGAGATCCATCTCGCCCCCCTGCCCTTCCCGAAGCCGATGTTCGGCCTGGCCATCGAGGCCGCCACCCGCGGGCAGGAGCAGAAGCTGGCGGTGGCGCTCGCGAAGCTGGCCGAGGAAGATCCCTGCTTCCACGTCGAGCAGGCGCAGGACACCCGCGAGACGGTGATCCGCGGTCTCTCCGAGCTGCATCTCAAGATCCAGCTGCAGCGCCTGCGGGAACGTTTCCAGGTGGAAGTGGTGACCCGGCCTCCGAAGGTGGCTTTCCGCGAGACCATCGGCCACCCCGCGGAAGGGCACCACCGGCACAAGAAGCAGACCGGCGGCGCCGGGCAGTTCGGCGAGGTGATGCTGCGGGTGGAGCCGCTGGAGCGCGGCCAGGGCTTCGAGTTCGTGGACGCGGTGAAGGGCGGCGCCATCCCTGGGCAGTTCCTGCCGGCGGTGGAGAAAGGCGTGCGCCAGGCCCTGGCGCAGGGCGTAGTGGCCGGTTTCCCGATGCAGGACCTGCGGGTGGTGGTCTACGACGGCAAGCACCACAGCGTGGACAGCAAGGAGATCGCCTTCGTCACCGCCGGGCGCAAGGCCTTCCTCGATGCCGTGGCCAAGGCATCGCCGCAGCTGCTCGAGCCGATCGTGGAACTCACCGTCACCGTGCCGGAGCCGAACATGGGCGATCTTACTGGCACGCTGGCGGCGAAGCGGGCACGCATCCACGGCAGCGAGCGCCTGCGCGGCGACGAGGTGCTGGTACGGGCCCTGCTGCCGATGGCCGAGCTGGAAGGCTTTCCTGCCGAACTGAAATCGCTCAGCGCCGGGCGTGGGCGCTACGACCTCGAGTTCAGCCATTACGAGCTGGCGCCGGCCAGCCTGCAGGCGAAACTGGCGGCGGCCTACCGCCCGCGGGCCGAGGATGACTGAGCGCCTGCCCCCGGGCCGCCTTCGCCCCGGCATCGCCCGCGGCGCGGCAGGCTAAGCTCCGTCTTCCGCTCCTCCGGGTTCCCGCCATGCCCCCACGCCTTGCCCCGCCCGCGCGGCGGCGCGGCCGCCTCGCCGCCACGCTGCTCGCCGCCCTCGCCACCCTGCCCGTCCTTGCCACCGAGCTGAGCGTGCTGCGCGCCCCGCGGGTGCTGCTCGATCCCGCCGAAGGCCGGGTGATGCCGGCCACCCTGGTGGTGGCCGACGGCCGCCTGCGCGCGGTGCTGCCCGGGCTCGAGGCCGAAGTGCCGCTGGGCGAGGGCGAGCGCATCGCCGAGGAACGCCGCTTCGATGCCGAGCACACCCTGCTGCCCGGGCTGATCGACAGCCATGTGCATCTGGCCTTCGACCCGGCGCCGCCGTTCTGGGCCGAGGCGGTAGTCACGCCGGAGCGCGCCACCGCGCTCGGCGCCCGCAATGCCCTGCGTACCGTGCAGGCCGGCTTCACCACGGTGCGCGACCTCGGCGCCCCGGGCCAGGCCGGCTTCGCCCTGCGCGATGCCATCGCCGCCGGCGAGCTTCCCGGCCCGCGGGTGCTGAGCGCCGGGCGCATGGTCTCGATCATCGGCGGGCACGGCGACCTCACCGGCTTCCGCCCCGAGGTGATGGAAGCGCTCGACGAGGGCAATACCTGCACCGGCGCGGCGCAGTGCGCCGAGGTGGTGCGCCGGCTGTCGCGCGCCGGCGCCGACGTGATCAAGTTCGCCGCCACCGGCGGCGTGCTCTCGCAGCAGAACCGCGGCCTCGACCAGCACTTCACCGACGAGGAGATGAAGGCCATCGTCGATACCGCCCACCAGCTCGGCCTGAAGGTGGCGGCGCATGCCCACGGCCCGCGCGGCATCGAGGCCGCGGCCCGCGCCGGGGTCGATTCGATCGAGCACGGCACCTACGTGGACGAGGCCGGCATCCGCGCCATGCGCGGCAGCGGCAGTTTCCTCGTGCCCACGCTCTCGCCCACCATCGCCTACCGCGAGAACCTGCCGAAGGGCCTCTACACCCCGGTGGTGGCCGCCAAGATCAGGGTGCGTCTGGAGGCCACCGGCCGCAACATCGCCGCCGCCCGCCGCGCCGGGCTGAAGATCGCCTACGGCACCGACACCGGCGTCTCGGAGCATGGCCGCAATGCCGAGGAAATGCCGCTGATGGTGCAGTACGGCGGCATGAGCCCGCAGGAGGTGCTGGTCTCGGCCACCCGCACCGCCGCCGAGCTCCTGGGCCTCGAGGACGAGGTGGGCCGGCTGGCCCCGGGCTTCTCCGCCGACGTGATCGCCGTGCGCGGCGATCCGCTCACCGATCTTGGCGCCCTACAGCGCGACCGCGTGGCCTTCGTCATGGCCCGCGGCCGGGTGGTGCGCGAGTAAGCCCCATGGACCCGGCCACCGCGTCCCGGCTGGCCGATGCCCTGCTGGGCCTGCACGCGGGCATCGTCGCCTTCAATGTGGCGATGCCGCCGGCGATCCTGCTCGGCGCCTGGCGCAGCTGGGCCTGGGTGCGCCATCGCGGGCTGCGCGGGCTGCACCTCGTCTCGATGGCGGTGGTGGCGGCGCAGGCCCTGCTCGGCGAGCGGTGCTTCCTCACCCACTGGGAGTCTGCGCTTCGCCGCCTCGCCGGCGAGGCGGGCTACGGCGCGGGTTTCGTCGAGGCCTGGCTCGGCCGCCTGCTCTACGTCGAGGTGCCGCTCGCTGCGCTGCTGCCGCTCTACATCGGCTGGGCCCTGCTCAGCCTCGGCCTGTGGTGGTGGGTGCCGCCCACGCGGGCGCCGGCTCAGAGCGTGAAGCGGTAGCTCAGCTTCACCAGCAGCTGCTCGCTGTCGCGCAGGTCGAAGGCGCCGCGGAACTCGTCGCCGAGGCCGAAGCCCCGGGCCGACTCGCGGAACAGCGCGCCGCCGCGCACGTAAGCCACGTACAGGTCGGAGAGCGGAGCGATCTCGTAGCGGTAGCGGAGCTGGAAGCCGAGGTTCTGCAGGGCGAAATCGTCCAGCGCCTCGCCGGTGCGGCGCGCGACGCCCGTGCCGTCCACCCGCCAGAGGGCCCGCGCCTCGGCGTCGATGGCGATGGCCTCGAGCTTCAGGCGCAGCTCCTGCCGCTCGTCGAGCTTCCAGATCGCCCCGGCCCCGAGGAAGACCTGGCGGCCGTCGAACTGGCCGAGGGCATTGCCGCGCCGCCAGATCACCCAGTCCGCATTCCTTTCGAGTTCGAGTTCGAGTTCGACCCGGACCCGGTCGCTGGCGTGGTAGACGGTCTCGGCAGAAAGTTCGACGAGGCCCTTGCCGCGGCCGTCGAAGCCCTCGTTGGCGTGGCGCACGTCGATCTCGTACTCGAAGCGCCCCCCGGCCGGCCGGGCCCAGCGCCGCTCGCCGTACAGGCCGAGCCGGGCCGGCATCCGCACGATGCCGTTGCCGCGCAGCACGAGATCATCGATGAGCGGGCCGGTGGCGTAGACATCCCAGAACCAGAAGCCGCCGTCGCGCAGCTCGGCGGTGCGATTCATGGCCACGGTGTCGAACAGCACGAGGCCGCGGTCGTTCATGCGCCGCGAGGCAGCGTAGCGGTCGATGCGGCTGGCCGCGCGGCCCTGCGCCGGCAGGTCGTCGCGCCGGCGCTGCAGCTCGTAGCGGGCATAACTGAAGTCGTTGCGCTCGAGATAGCCGAAGTCGTTGAGCTGCAGATTACGGCCGAGGTGCACGGCGTAGAGCTGCTGGCGCCAGCCGCCGCCCAGCTCGTGGTCGAGGCGGACCTGCCCGCCGCTGTCGCGGCCGCTGCGCACCGGGGCCTCGATGTCGGAGAACACCAGCCCGGCCCGCAGGCTCAGGCGATCGTCCGGCCGCCAGGCATGGTCGAACGAGGCCACCCGCGCCACCCGGTCGAGGAAGGGGCGCTTCACCTCGGTGAGCATGGCGCCGCCCGACCAGCGCTCGCCGCCGCCGGCCACGCGGGCGGCAAGGAAGTCGCGTCCGGCCTCACCGTCCTCGCTGGCGGCGAACAGGCCGTAGCCGAGGCGTCCGGCGCTGCCATTGAGCTTCACCGCCCCGGCCACGTCGCCCGCCCCGCTGCCATCGTCGGCCTGGGCGCCGATGCGCCGGGTGTAGAGCAGGCGGTTGGCATTGCCAAGGCCGCCGAAGCCGACGTCGAAGAAGGCCTGGTTCTCGGTGAAGAAGGGCCGCTTGTCGTTGAAGAAGTTCTCCACCGCGCCGAAGTTCACCACGAGATCGTCGCTCTCCACCTGGCCGAAGTCCGGGTTGAGCGTGGCGGAGAGCTGGAAGCGGCCATGCGGCTTCCAGAACAGGTCGATCCCGGTGCTGGCCTCGAAGCGGCCCGCCACCTCATCCTGCAGGCCAGAGACATAGGGCGTGAGCGCCAGCAGGGACTGCTCGTGGGCCTCGACCTCGATGCGCTCGAAGGCGCTGAGGAAGCGCGGCTCGCTCCAGGTGATGGCCGGCCAGGCCACGCGCTCGTTGTTGTGCGCGGTGACGCGGTCGAGCGAGAGCCCGATGCGGCGCCGGTCGCCCTGGGCGGCGGCCATCGGCGCCACATGCCACGGGATCAGTAGCTCTGCCGACCAGCCGTCCTCGTCCTCGCTGGTGGCCCGGCGCCAGTCGCCGTCCCAGTCCGGGTTGAAGCGGTTCTCGCCGGCGATGGTGGTATCGCCGATGTCGCCGGCCAGCGAGACCACGAAGTTGTAGCCCACGCGGCCGTCGCCATCGAAGTCGACGTAGACGTTCACCCGGTCGGCAGGCGGCACCTGGTCGCGGCCGCCACGCGGGGCGATGCGCGGCACGCCGGGCGGCTGGTGGTTGCGGAAGGCGATGGCGAGGCCTTCGGGGGTGGCCAGCACCCAGGCCTCGGTGCGCAGCCGCGCCTCGGCGCGGGTCATCGGCTGCACGGTGCGGAAATCGGTGATGTGCCGGGCGCCGGCCCATTCATCGGCCTCGATCCGGCCATCGATCAGCGGCACGCGGGCCGAGAGCGCCCCCGCGAGGGGCAGGGCGAAGGCGAGGGTGATGGCCGCGCGCATCGGGCGCGAAACGGCGTGGAGGGGGCGGCGCATCGCGTCCGTGCTCCGGGGAATCGGCCCCCCATGCTGCCCGCGCCGCCGGCCGCGGGCACGGCCCGGAAGTCACGCGCCCGGGCAGGCGACCGGCCCAGCCGCCGTTCAGCGGCGATTGCCGGACCTCGGACGGCGCTTGGGCTGCAGCATGGTGCCGGTGCAGTTGGCCGAGCCGCAATGGCAGGCCCAGAGCCGCTTCAGGGCCGGCGTGTGCGGCTCGTCGAGCACGATGCCGTAGTTGTAGCTCAGCTCCTCGCCGGGCGCGATGTCGCGCAGGGCATGGATGAACACCTTGTCCTTGTGCTTCTTGCCCTTGGGGTGCTCCTCCTGCACCGCCTCGCAGTTCGGGTTGCAGCTGTGGTTGATCCAGCGCGCCACATTGCCGTCGATGTTGGCATCGATCACCCACTCCTCGTTGAGGCTGAAGAGGAAGGTGTGGCCGGTCTCGTCGAAGCCGGCGTATTCCTCGTCCACCTCCTCGTGGCGCCGCACCTTGCCCTTGTAGCGCACGATCTTCTCGCCCTTGGCGATCGGAGCGGTGGCGAAGACGCCATTGCCATGGATGGACGACTGGCGGCGTTCGATCTTCCTGGACTTCTTCGGCATGGCAGGGCAGGCGTGACGAGGGCCGTCATTCTCGCCCGCCCCGCACGGCGATGCATCCGCTGCCTTCAGGACAGCCTCTGCACCCAGCCCAAGCCGCCGGTCCAGTAGGCCACCCAGGCGAAGCCGATGCCGGCCCGGACGGGCCTTCACGGCGCCGCGATTGAGCCCGCCCGCCCCAATCCGTACAATTCCAGTCCTGATTCCAGCCCACCGGCCCCGCGCCGGCCCGCCACCCGCTCCGCGCGCCCATGCTCCGCGTCACCAAGCTCACCGACTACGCCACCGTGGTGCTGACCGTGCTCGCCCAGGGGCGCGAGCGGGTGCACAGCGCCGCCGAACTGGCCGAGCGCTCGCGGGTGGAGCCGGCCACGGTGGCCAAGGTGCTGAAGCTGCTGGCCCAGGCCGGACTGGTGGAGAGCTTCCGCGGCGCCAGCGGCGGCTACCGCCTCGCCCGGCCGCCGGCGCAGATCCCGCTGCGGGCCATCGTCGAGGCTATCGAAGGCCCGATGGGCATGACCACCTGCAGCGTGCACGACGGCGAATGCGGCATCGAGGCCCACTGCGGCATCCGCGCCGGCTGGCAGCGCATCAACGACGTGGTGGTCGATGCCCTCGACCGCACCACCCTCGCCGACATGCTGGCCCCGGCGCCGGCATCCGGCCCCCGCCATCCCGATCCCAAAGCCATCCCGGCGGCCCTGGTCGCAAGCGACTGAGCCGCCCCGAGGAGAGCCAGCATGAGCGCCACCCCCACTGCCGATGCGGCGGCCACAAGGCCGCTGGAAGCCGGCGTCGAGGAAGCCCTGAACCGCCGCTACGGCGCCGGCTTCGTCACCGACATCGAAACCGAGAGCCTGCCGCCCGGCCTCGACGAGGACGTGGTGCGCGCCATCTCGGCGCGCAAGAACGAACCCGGGTGGATGACCGAGTGGCGGCTGGCCGCCTACCGCCACTGGCTGACGATGACGCCGCCCGACTGGGCCAAGCTGGAGATCGCGCCCATCGACTACCAGGCCATCTCCTACTTCGCCGCGCCGAAGAACGCCCCGAAGTCGCTCGACGAAATCGACCCCAAGCTGCTCGAGACCTACGACAAGCTCGGCGTGCCCCTGCACGAGCGCGCGCGCCTCGCCGGCATCGCGGTGGACGCCGTGTTCGACTCGGTCTCGGTGGGCACCACCTACAAGGACGAGCTGAAGAAGGCCGGCGTGATCTTCTGCTCGATCAGCGAGGCCCTGCACGAATACCCCGAGCTGGTGCGCAAGTACCTCGGCTCGGTGGTGCCGGTAGGCGACAACTACTTCGCCGCCCTGAACTCGGCGGTGTTCTCCGACGGCAGCTTCGTCTTCGTGCCGAAGGGCGTGCGCTGCCCGATGGAGCTCAGCACCTACTTCCGCATCAATGCCGGCCATACCGGCCAGTTCGAGCGCACGCTGATCGTCTGCGAGGAGAAGGCCTACGTCTCCTACCTCGAGGGCTGCACCGCGCCGATGCGCGACGAGAACCAGCTGCACGCCGCGGTGGTGGAGCTGGTGGCCCTCGACGATGCCGAGATCAAGTACAGCACGGTGCAGAACTGGTACCCCGGCGACGAGGAAGGCCGGGGCGGCATCTACAACTTCGTGACCAAGCGCGGCGAATGCCGCGGCTCGCGCTCGAAGATCAGCTGGACACAGGTGGAAACCGGCTCCGCCATCACCTGGAAGTACCCGAGCTGCGTGCTGCTCGGCGACGATTCAGTGGGCGAGTTCTACTCGGTGGCCCTCACCCACCACCGCCAGCAGGCCGACACCGGCACCAAGATGGTGCACGTGGGCCGCAATACCCGCAGCACCATCGTCTCCAAGGGCATCAGCGCCGGCCGCGGCCAGAACACCTACCGAGGTCTTGTGAAGATCGAACGGGGCGCCGACAACGCCCGCAACTACACCCAGTGCGACTCGCTGCTGATCGGCAAGCGCTGCGGCGCCCACACCTTCCCCTACATCGAGGTGAAGAACCCCAGCGCCACCGTCGAGCACGAGGCCACCACCTCGAAGATCAGCGAGGACCAGCTGTTCTACTGCCGCGCCCGCGGCATCGGCGAGGAGGACGCGGTAAGCCTGATCGTCGACGGCTTCTGCAAGCAGGTCTTCAAGGAGCTGCCGATGGAGTTCGCCGTGGAAGCCAAGAAGCTGCTGGAAGTCTCGCTCGAAGGCGCCGTCGGCTGACGCGCCCCCATCACGGAACCCGACCATGCTGAAGATCGACAACCTCCACGTCCGCGCCGGCGGCAAGCCCATCCTCAAGGGCCTCACGCTCGAGGTCGCGCCCGGCCAGGTGCACGCCATCATGGGCCCGAACGGCGCCGGCAAGAGCACGCTCGGCCACATCCTCGCCGGCCGCGAGGGCTACGAGGTCACCGAGGGCTCCGTCACCTACCGGGGCAAGGACCTACTGGCAATGGCGCCGGAAGCGCGTGCCGCCGAAGGCGTGTTCCTCGCCTTCCAGTACCCCGTCGAGATCCCGGGTGTGAACAACACCTACTTCCTGCGCGCGGCGCTCAACGCCCAGCGCAAGTACCGAGGCGAGCCGGAGATCGATTCGATGGGTTTCCTGAAGCTGGTGCGGCAGAAGCTCTCGGTGCTGCACATCAAGGACGAGCTGCTGAACCGCGCGGTGAACGTCGGTTTCTCCGGCGGCGAGAAGAAGCGCAACGAGATCTTCCAGCTCGCGGTGCTCGAGCCCTCGCTCGCCATCCTCGACGAGACCGACTCCGGCCTCGACATCGATGCTTTGAAGCTGGTGGCCGAGGGCGTGAACCTGATGCGATCGCCGGAGCGCAGCTTCCTCGTGGTCACCCACTACCAGCGCCTGCTCGACTACATCAGGCCGGACGTGGTGCACGTGCTGGCCGACGGCCGCATCGTCGAGAGCGGTGGGCCGGAACTGGCGCTGGAGCTCGAGCAGCACGGCTATGCCTGGGTGAAGGACCGCATCGCGCCGGGGGCGACGGCATGAGCGAGGCCGCCATGCCCGCCCTGCAGGCCTCGCTGGAGGCCCAGGCCCGGGCCTTCGCCGCCCCGGATCCGGCCCGCCAGGCCGCCCTGGCCCGGGCCCGTGCGCTCGGCCTGCCCGGCCCGCGCATGGAAGCCTTCCGCACGACACCGCTGCGCGCCCTCGCCGCCCGCACCTTCGCCCCGCCCGCCGCCACCGCCCCGGCCCTCGATCCTCTCGCGCTGGCCGCCATCCCGGCGCCGCGCCTCGTCTGGGTGAATGGCGTGCTGGACGAGGGCCTGTCGAACCTCACCGCCCTGCCGGCCGGCATCCGCCTCGATTCCGCGCCGGCGCCGGAGGAGGAGCCGGCCGCCGAGGCCTTCGAGGCCTGGAATGCGGCCCTCGCCGACGGCGGCGCCCGCCTCGTGGTCGAGCCCGGCGCACGCATCGACACCCCGCTGCAGCTGGTGTTCGCCAGCACCGAGGACGGCGGCGAGCGCGCCTTCCACCTGCGCCACCGCCTGGTGCTCGGCGAGCACGCGCGTCTGGCGCTGGCCACCCACTTCGTCGGCATCGGGGCCCACCGCCACCTCGCCACCCACGGCCTCGCGCTGGACCTGGCCGAAGGTGCCCAGCTGGACCATGCCCAGGTGCAGCGCGAGGACGCTGGCGCCAGCCTGCTCTTGTACACCCGCGCCCGGCTCGGCGCCCGCGCGTGCTACCGCCGGGTCGATCTCGAGCTCGGCGCCGGGCTCTGCCGTCATGTCCTGCAGGTGCGGCTCGAGGGCGAGGGCGCCCGGCTGGAGGCGAACGGCGTGCTGCGCGGCGAGGGCCGCCGCCATGTCGAGACCCGGCTCGACATCCAGCACCGCGCCCGCGACACCGCCTGCGAGCTTCTCTGGCGCGGCCTTGGCGAGGGCCGCAGCCGCGTGGTCTTCCACGGCGGCATCCACATCGCCGCCGGAGCCGACGGCACCCGGGCCGCGCTCTCCAGCAAGAACCTGCTGCTCTCCGGCCAGGCCGAGATCGATACCCAGCCGGTGCTGGTGATCCATGCCGACGACGTGCAGGCCGCCCATGGCGCCACCGTCGGCCGGCTCGACGAGCAGGCGCTGTTCTACCTGCGCGCCCGCGGCCTGCGGGAAGACGCGGCCCGCGCCCTGCTCACCGCGGCCTTCCTGCGCGAGCCGCTTGCCGTGCTCGAGGACGAGGCCCTGCGCGGCCTGCTGGAGCGCAGCCTCGACGGGGCGCTGGGCCTGGAGGACGCGGCATGAGCCATCCTGCGCCGGGGGGCATCGACTGGGCCGCGGTGCGCGCCGAGTTCCCGATCCTCGGGCGCGAGGTGCACGGCAAGCCGCTCGTCTACCTCGATTCGGCCAACACCAGCCAGAAGCCGCGGGCGGTGATCGAGGCGGTGGACACCTTCCTCACCCGTCACAACGCCAACGTCAGCCGCGCCGTGCACGCGCTCGGCAGCGAGGCCACCGAGGCCTACGAGAACGCCCGCCGCCGCCTGGCCACCTTCCTCGGCGTGCGCGCCGAGGAACTCGTGCTGTGCAGCGGCACCACCTTCGCCCTCAACCTCGTGGCCTTCAGCTGGGCCCTGCCGCGCCTCAAGCCCGGCGAGGCCATCGTGCTCACCCGCATGGAGCACCACGCCAACATCGTGCCCTGGCAGCTGGTGGCCGAGCGCACCGGCGCCCGCATCAAGGTGGCCGAGCTCACCCCCGAGGGTGAACTCGACCTCGAGGGCCTGTGGCGCCTGCTCACGCCCGAGGTGAAGCTGCTGGCCTTCGCCCATGTCTCGAACGTGCTGGGCACGGTGAACCCGGTGCGCGAGATCTGCCGCGAGGCGGCAAGGCGCGGCATCACCACCGTGGTCGATGGCTCGCAGGCGGTGCCGCACCGCCCGGTGGACATCAGCGCTCTGGGCTGCGATTTCTACGCCTTCACCGGCCACAAGCTCTGCGGGCCCACCGGCACCGGCGGCCTCTGGGGCCGGCGCGAGCTTCTGGCCGGGATGCCGCCCTTCCTCGGCGGCGGCGAGATGATCCGCGAAGTGCGCTTCGAGGGCAGCACCTTCAACGACCCGCCCTACCGCTTCGAGGCCGGCACCCCCAATATCGCCGGCCACGTGGGCCTCGGCGTGGCCGCCGACTGGCTCCAGAACCTCGGCATGGCGAACGTCGAGGCACGCGAGCAGGCCCTGCTGGCGCAGGCCACCGCCGCGCTCTCGGCCATCCCCGGCCTGCGGATCTTCGGCACCGCCCGCGAGAAGGCGGCGGTGATCTCCTTCGCCATCGAGGGCACCCACGCCCACGACCTCGCCACCCTGCTCGACCTCGAAGGCATCGCCGTGCGCTCCGGCCAGCACTGCGCGCACCCGCTGCTGCAGTGGTTCGGCGTCTCTGCCACCTGCCGCGCATCGCTGGCCTTTTACAACACCGAGGCCGAGATCGAGGCCTTCGCCGCCGCCCTGCACAAGGTGCGCGGGCTGCTGCTCTGAGCCCTCCCATGCCTGCCAGTACCATCCACCCCGCCCTGCACTTCCGCGCCGCCACCCTCGCCGACCGCGATGCCCTGGTCGCCCTCGTCACCTCGGCCTACCGCGGCGAGACGAGCCGCCAGGGCTGGACCACCGAGGCCGACCTGCTCGACGGCCCGCGCATCGCCCCCGAGGTGCTGGAACACGACCTCACCCGCCCCCGCAGCCGGGTGATAGTGGCGGGCACCCCGGAGATGCCGCTGCTTGCCTGCGCCCATGTCTGCGACGAGGGCGGCGCGGGCTATTTCGGCATGTTCGCAGTGCGCCCGGAGCGCCAGGGCGGCGGCATCGGCGATGCCCTGCTGCGCGAGTGCGAGCGCATCGCCCGCGAGGAGTGGCGGCTGCCGCGGATGCGCATGACGGTGATCGACCTGCGCGAGGAACTGATCGCCTGGTACGAACGCCGCGGCTACCGCCGTACCGGCATCAAGAAACCCTTCCCCTACGGCGACGAGCGCTTCGGCCGCCCGCGGCGGCCGGACCTGCGCTTCGAGGTGCTGGAAAAACCGCTGTGAACTGGATCCGCGTCTGCGCCGAACACGAGCTCGCCCCCGGCGAGACCCGGGTGGTCTGGGACGGCGATACCCCGATCCTGGTGCTGAACTACGACGGCCTCCTCTTCGCCTACGAGGACCGCTGCAGCCACGAAGACTACGAACTCTCCGCCGCACCCTTCGATGCCGCGGAAGGCGTGCTGGAATGCCTGCTGCATTCGGCGAAGTTCGACGTGACGAACGGCCACCCGCTCTGCCCGCCGGCGTATGCCCCGCTGGTGAAGTTCCCGGTGAAGGTGGAAGACGGCGCCATCTGGACCCGCGACGACCGCTGAACCGGCCGCCTCGGCGCTTGAGGCAGATCAAGGCCGGCCGCACCGGCGCTGGCAGGCTTGCCGCGTTCCATGCGGAAGCGATCCATGACCGTCACCTCTTCTGCCTCTTCGCCCCCTGCTCCTTTCACACTGCCGAGCACTGGCAGCCCGCCCTCCGCCCCCTCCCCACTGCTGCTGGCGGAACGTGCCGCCCGGGGCGAGTCCATCCCCTGGAGCGATGCGCTCTCGATCGGCATCCCCAGCATCGATGCCCAGCACCGGGTGCTGCTCGCCTACCTCAACCAGCTCTCCTCGGCCATCGTCCGCGGCCAGGATGCCGCCGTGCTGGCCGAGGTGATCGCCGGCCTCGAGGGCTATACCCGGCTGCATTTCCGCCATGAGGAGCGCCTGTTCGCCCTGCATGGCTGGGAGGAAGAAGCCGGACATGTGCACGGGCACCGGCATTTCGAGCAGCAGCTCGCCGCCTTCCGCGAACGCCTCGCCACCGGCGATGCCGCCCTGGCCCGCGACGTGCTGCGCTTTCTCATTGCCTGGCTTGCCGAGCACATCCTCGAGGACGACCTCGCCTACAGCGCCCACCTGCGCGCCTGCGGCGTGCGCTGAAGCGCTTCAGCCGCCTGCGGCGGTGCCGGGTGTTCGCTCGATCCGCGCGATCAGCAACTCTCCCCCGCCCTCGATGGCAGTGCGCCCGGCGCCGGCCCCGAGATGCGCAGCGTCGCCGGCCGCCAGCCGTCCTGCCGGCGTACGCACCTCACCCGCCAGCACATAGAGCAGCCAATCCACTCCAGGCTCGCCGAAGAACAGCATCGAGCCGACGATGGGCCGATGCAGCAGGCGGGCCTGCACCGCCGCCCGCCGCCAGATCAGGTTGAAGTCGAGGGTGGGCCCCTCTACCAGCCGGGCCGACACCGTGGCCTCCCCGGCAAACCGATGCCGACCATGCGGCGGCGCCAGGCGCACCGTCGGCCCCTGCTCGAAGTCGAGGTCCATGCCCTGGCCGGCCAACAGCACGATCTCACGCTCGCAGCCGGGGAAGGCCGAGAAGGGGCCGTCGCTACCGACCTCGGCCACCGACGCTCGCCAGTCCCAGTCGCCCTCGGCTGGAAAGCGCAAGATCTCGCGGGTGAAGCCGCCGCCATTCTTCCAGCGTTCGCGGCGATAGGTGGTGGCAGGCAGCAGCTGGAGCACGTCGTCGGCCCGGGATGGTGGGCCACCGAGTCTAAAAGAAGGCCCGGCGCTCCCCTCCCTGGGAGACACCGGGCGGGCATCCCTGCCTGGGCGCGGTCCGTGCGCCCCTCCTTCGCTACGCCCCCATCCGGGGGCGAGGTCAATGGACCCGGGGGGCGGGCGCCACTGAGCGGGGTGCCGCAGCCGCAGGCGCCGTGGCCTGGGCGGCGGGGCGGCTGGCCGGCGCGGCGGCAGGCGCCGGGCCGACCGTGATCCGGTCGCGGTTGATCTCGAGGGTGGCCGGGCCGATGCCGCGCACGTTCACCAGCTGCTCCACACTGCGGAACGGGCCATGCTGGCGACGGTGCTCGACGATGGCTGCGGCCTTGGCCGGGCCCACGCCCTGCAGCACGCGGTCGAGGGTGGCGGCATCGGCAGTATTGATGTTGACCTTCTCCACCGCGGCAAAAGCCGGAAGAGCGAGGCCGAAAGCAAGACACCAGGCCATCAGAGCGAGCTTGAAACGGTTCATCGGGGCATCTCCTGTCGGTTCCGTTGGGGGGCCGGGCGGGCTTCGTATCCCGACGCACCGGCCGTGACAGGATCACCGTCACCGGGGAGCCACGATATCGAGCGGACGGCGCGGCGGAACTCGGACAACGCCCGATGCGGGGGTAGGAAAAGGCTTACCCCCGCCGAGGGACTACAATCGGGGGCCCAACGAATCCCTGCCCGGTGAGTGCCCCCATGGACCCCGTCCGCACCCAGTCCTTCGTCGGCCAGCTCTGGGACGACGACATCGTCCCGCGGCTCGTCGAGTACATCCGCATCCCCAACAAATCACCCATGTTCGATGCCGACTGGGTGAAGCACGGCTACATGGAAGACGCCACCCAGTTGCTCGCCAACTGGGCAAAAAAGCAGCCGGTGAAAGGCATGACGGTGGAGATCGTGCGCCTCGAGGGCCGTACCCCGCTGATCTTCATCGAGATCCCCGGCACCGACGGCGGCGGCACGGACGCCGATACCGTGCTGCTCTACGGCCACCTCGACAAGCAGCCGGAAATGCACGGCTGGGACCCCGACCTCGGGCCCTGGACCCCGGTCCTCAAGGGCGACCGGCTCTATGGCCGCGGCGGGGCCGACGACGGCTACGCCCTGTTCGGCTCGCTGGCCGCCATCCAGGCCCTGCAGGACCAAGGCAGGCCGCACTGCCGCGCCGTGATCCTGATCGAAGCCTGCGAGGAATCCGGCAGCTACGACCTGCCGTTCTACGTGGATCACCTCGCCGCGCGCATCGGCAAGCCCTCGCTGGTGGTCTGTCTCGACTCCGGCTGCGGCAACTACGAGCAGCTCTGGTGCACCACCTCGCTGCGCGGCCTGGCCGGCGGCAACCTGCGCGTCGACGTGCTGGAGGAAGGCGTGCACTCGGGCGATGCCAGCGGCATCGTGCCCTCCTCCTTCCGCGTGCTGCGCCAGCTGCTGGCGCGCATCGAGGACATCGAGACCGGCCGCATCACACTGGACGCCCTGCACGTCGAGATTCCGGCCGAACGCATCGAACAGGCCCGGCGGGCCGCCGCGGTGCTCGGCGAGGCGGTCTATGCCAAGTTCCCCTTCGTGCCCGGCATGCGCCCGGCCAGCGAAGACCTCACCGAACTGGTGCTCAACCGCACCTGGCGTCCGGCCCTCTCGGTCACCGGCCAGGAAGGCTGGCCGCCGCTCTCCGATGCCGGCAACGTGCTGCGCCCCTACACCGCGGTGAAGCTCTCGATGCGCCTGCCGCCCACCGCCGACGGCGCCGCCGCCGGCGAGGCCCTGCGCTCAGCCCTGCTCGCCAACCCGCCCTACGGCGCGAAGGTGAGTTTCGAACTGGAGAAGAGCAGCACCGGCTGGAACGCCCCGGCGATGAGTCCCTGGCTCTCGCAGGCCATCGAACGAGCCTCACAGCAGGCCTTCGGCGCCCCGGCCATGTACATGGGCGAGGGCGGGACCATCCCCTTCATGGGCATGCTCGGCGAGAAGTTCCCCGGCGCGCAGTTCATGATCACCGGCGTGCTGGGCCCGCACAGCAATGCCCACGGCCCGAACGAATTCCTGCACATCCCCACCGGCAAGCGGGTGACGCAGGCGGTGGCGCAGGTCATCGCCGAGCACTACGAGGCCTCGCAAAAGGGCCTGACGCGCGGTGTCGGCGTGCATGCCGGCCACGGCCAGTTCGGCGACCATGGCTGCTGCTGAACCGATTCCCCCACCACAGGACCCACCGCGATGGACCTTTCCTTCCTCGGCTATGGCTGGCTGCAGATCCTGCTGCTCGGCTTCGTGGCCGGCCTGCTCGCCCGCTGGATCTTCCCCGGCCGGCAAAAGCTCGGCCTGATCCTCACCACCCTGCTCGGCATGGCCGGCGCCATCTGTGCCTCATGGGTGCTCGATACCTTCGACATCAGCGTGGGTGGCCGCTGGATGCGCTTCGCCGCCGCGGTGGGCGGGGCCGTGGGCCTGCTGGCCCTGGTGCAGGCCCTCAAGGGCAAGTGAGCCGATGACGGCCACCGCCACGCCCGAGGCCGAGGCCACCCCCCAGCGCGCCGAGGCCCGTCTCGCCTTCGCCCGGACGGCCTTGGGGGATGCTTCGGTCACGCTGGAGCGCGCCTCGGTGGACGCCGGGCACCGCAGCTACTGGCGCAGCAGCGGCGAGCCCTCGCACATCCTCATGGATGCCCCGCCCGGACTCGAGGACGTGCGCCCTTGGCTGGCCATGCGCGACCGGCTCGAGGCCGGCGGCGTGCGCGTGCCGCGCGTGCTGGCGCAGGATCTCGACGCCGGCTTCCTGCTGCTGGAAGACCTCGGGCCACGCACCCTGCTGCAGGTGATCGACGAAGCGAATGCCGAAGCCTGGTTCAAGGCCGCCATCGAGCAGCTGCTGCGGCTGCAGGCGATCTGCCTGCCCGCAGAGTTCCCGCGCTACGACGAGGCCCTGCTGGCCCGCGAGCTGCGCCTGTTCGATGAGTGGCTGCTGGGCCGCCACCTCGGCCTCGCCCTCGATGGTGCCCGGGCCGAATCGCTCGACAAGGTGTACCGCCGCCTGATCGAGGCCGCCCTGGCCCAGCCGCGCGTACTGGTGCACCGCGACTTCATGCCGCGCAACCTGATGCCGCTCGCCGATGGCCAGCTTGCCGTGCTGGACTTCCAGGACGCCGTGGCCGGCCCGATCGCCTACGACGTGCTCTCGCTGTTCAAGGACGCCTTCCTGAGCTGGCCGGCCGAGCTCGTCGAGTGGGGCCTCGCCCGTTACCACGAACGGGCGCGCCACGCCGGCCTGCCGGTGCCGGCGCTGGCCGACTTCCGCCGCGATGTGGACCTCATCGGCGTGCAGCGGCACCTCAAGGTGCTGGGCATCTTCGCCCGCCTGAACCACCGCGACGGCAAGCCGAAGTACCTCGCCGACGCCCCGCGCTTCCTGCGCTACCTGCTCGACGTGCTGCCGCACTACCCGGCGCTCGACCCGCTGCGCCCGCTGCTGGAAGAACAGGTGCTGCCGCCGCTGGGCGCGCTGCCGCCGCGCTGATTCTGCCCTGCCCATGAGCGACCGCCCGCTGCGCGCCCTCGTCTTTGCCGCCGGCAAGGGCGAGCGCATGCGCCCGCTCACCGACACCCTGCCCAAGCCCCTGCTGCCCGTGGGTGGCAAGCCGCTGATCGTGTGGCACCTCGAGAAGCTCGCCGCCCTCGGCGTGCGCGAGGTCGTCATCAACACCAGCTGGCTGGCCGACCGATTCGCTCCCGCCCTCGGCGACGGCGCCGCCTGGGGCCTGCGCCTCCACTACGTCCATGAAGGCCCCGAGCCGCTGGAAACCGGCGGCGGCATGCTCAACGCCCTGCCCTGGCTCGGCAGCGCGCCTTTCCTTGCCATCGCCGGCGATGTCTTCACCGACTTCGACTTCGCCCGGCTCCCGCGCGAACCCCGCGGCCTCGCCCATCTCGTGATGGTGGAGAACCCGCCGCACCATCCGCAGGGCGACTTCCGGCTGGACCACGAAGGCCGCCTGCACCCGCGGACCGCGGGCGATGCCGGCGAAGCCCCGGGAACGGCCCTGACCTTCGCCGGCATCGGCCTCTACCGCCCCGCCTTGCTCGCGCACTGGCGCGAGGCCGTGGGCAATGCCCCCGGCGCCGACGGGCACCCGCCCCGCTTCAAGCTGCGCCCGCTTCTCGACGCCGCCATGACCGCCGGCCAGCTGCATGGCGAGCGCCATGCCGGACACTGGACCGATGTGGGCACCCCGGAACGCCTGGCGGCGCTGGATGCCGGGATCCGGGCGCAGGCCTTCGACTAGCCGGTGGTCCGGGAAACCCGGCAGGTCAGCGCAAACGGAAATGACATGAGCGCAATTTCATTACTGCGGTACATATTGCTGTCCGTTTGCGGAGGCGCATTCTTTGCCGGTGCAGTCGCGATTGCCTTGTGCCTCCCTGACCTGCCTGGCGATTTTCGGTCCAGTTGAAAGTTGAGAGGATGGCTCCCGACGAAGACGAGGAGCCCATGCGTAAGTCCCGATTCACCGAAGAGCAGATGGTCAAGATCCTGCGGGAGGCCGACCGATCCCCCGTGGCGGAAGTGGCCAGGAAGCACGGCGTCAGCGAGCAGACCCTGTACCTGTGGCGGAAGCGCTACGGGCAACTGGAGGCGGCGGATGTGAAGCAGCTGCGCACCCTGCAGCAGGAAAACGCCCGCCTCAAGAAGCTGCTGGCCGAGCGCGACCTCGAGATCGAGGTCATGAAGGAGATCACCGCAAAAAAGTGGTGAGCG
>NZ_KE386845.1:0-92215 GCF_000429065.1 Silanimonas lenta DSM 16282
CGCCCTTACCCCTTGGCAAAGTACGCGGCGGCTTTTTTTAGGATGTCGCGCTCCTCGGTCACGCGCCGCAGCTCGGCCTTCAGCCGACGGATCTCCGCCGAGTCGCTCGGCGCTGCGGCGGCCACGGATAGCGGCGCCGTCCTCCTGGCCGCCTGCACCCAGCCATACAACGTGTGCTTGGGGATCCCGATCCGGGACGCCACGTCCACCACCGTAAAGCCGCGCTCCAGCACCTGCTTCACCGCTTCGGCCCGGAACTCATCCGTGTACTGCTTGCTGTTGCCCATAAACACCTCGGTCATTGCCATCAATTATGGCGTCCGGATGTCTACGAAAAGCTGGTCGGTCCATCGGCCACTTTGACGTACGCCCACTCACCACAGGACTGTCCTTGGTAGTCAGGCTTGAACGTGTAGCCTTGTTGAACGTCGGCAATCTGTCCTAGGCGGTAGGTGATCAAAGGGGTCATTTGGTTTTTCGCTCCTTGCTCTCCAACTGCCGCTCGATCTGCTCCAACGCCCGCACATCCTCCGCATCGGCCGCCAGGCGCTCGGCCTCGCGCCGCCGGGCGTCGAACTCGGCGTACCGCTCCAGCGCGAGGCGCTCGGCCACCTGGGCGCTGATCTTGCCGGCGTGGGTCAGCACATCCCGCTCGTTGAATTGCAGGAAGGCGTCGAGCTTGTCCTCCCACTCGCGCATGGTCATGGTCTTGCGGCGGCGGGCCATGTCCTCGGCGTAGTCGAGGTACATGACGACGATGCGGTTGAGCTCGTCGATTTCGGGCTGCTGCAGGTAGTTCTTGGCCACGGTGACGTCGCCCTGCCGCACGCGGCTGCCCTTGAAGCTCGTCAACCCCATGTTCGGCAAGGCGGGGTTGGCGCGGCCCGAGATCAGTTCGGCTGCCGTGTGCCCGGTGACGGCCCACAGCATCTTGTTCTGCACCTTCTTGAAGAAAAGCTGGGCGGCCTCGGACTTGGGGTCGTAGTCCACGGCGGTGGCGTAGATGTCGCGCACCTTTTGATAGAAGCGTTTCTCGGAGGCCCGGATGTCCCGGATGCGTTCGAGCAGCTCGTCGAAGTAGTCCCAGCCGCCGGGTTCCTTCAGGCGTTCGTCGTCCATGACGAAGCCTTTGACCAGGTATTCGCGCAGGTGGGTGGTCGCCCACTGGCGGAACTGGGTGCCGCGCAGGGAGCGCACCCGGTAGCCCACGGCCAGGATCATGTCCAGGTTGTAGTGCTTGAGCGCCCGTCTGACCTGCCGCCCGCCCTCCTGGCGAACTTGTAAGTGTTCCTTACAAGTTGCCTCGGGCTGGAGCTCGCCCTCGGCATAGATGGCCTTGACGTGCAGGGTGATGTTTTGCGGGGTGGTCTGGAACAACGCCGCCATTTCCGCCTGGGTGATCCAGACGCTGCCGCCTTCGGCGCGCAGGCGCACACTCGCCGCGCCGTCCTCGGTGGTGTAGAGGATGAGTTCGCCCGCCATCAGGCCACCTCCACGCCCAGGGCCTTGAGGTGTTCGCGCATGCGCTCGCGCACGTCGGCCAGCTCGCGCTCGAGCTTCTCGATCTCGCGCTGCACCGCCGCCACGTCGATTTCTTCCTCCTCCTCGAAGGTGTCGACGTAGCGCGGGATGTTGAGGTTGAAGTCGTTCCCGGCGATCTCGTCCAGCGGCGCGACGTAGGCGTATTTGTCGACATTACGGCGCTCGGCCACCGTCGAGACGATCTTCTGGAAGTGCGCTTCGGACAGCTGGTTCTGGTTCTTGCCGGGGATGAACTCGCGGCTGGCGTCGACGAACAGCACGTCGCGCACGTGTTCGCGCGAGCCGCCTTTCTCGCGCGCGCGGTCAAACAGCAGGATGGCCACCGGAATCGAGGTGGTCGGGAACAGGTTGCCGGGCAGGCCGACGACGGCATCGAGCAGGTTTTCCTCGATCATCGCGCGGCGGATGCGTCCTTCGGCGCCACCGCGGAACAGCACCCCGTGCGGCACGACGACGGCGACACGGCCCTCCTGGGGCAGCGCGCGTTCGATCATGTTGGTGATGAACGCCCAGTCGCCCTTGGACTTGGGCGGCACGCCGCGCCAGAAGCGGTTGAAGCGGTCGTGGTCCGCGTGCTCCGCACCCCACTTGTCCAGCGAGAAGGGCGGGTTGGCGACAACGACGTTGAACTTCATCAGCCGGTCGCCCTCGATGAGCGCCGGGCTGTTGAGCGTGTCGCACCATTCGATGCGGGCGGCGTCCTTGCTGTGGATGAACATGTTCATCCGCGCCAAGGCCCACGTGGCACCGTTGACCTCTTCACCGAAGAGGGCGTAGTTGTGACTGCCTTGGGCCTCGACCCATTGGGCGGCTTCGATCAGCAAGCTGCCGGAACCGCAGGAGGGGTCACAGATGCGGTCGCCGGGCTTGGGGTTGGCCAAGGCCGCCAGCAGGCGCGAGACCATCTTGGGCGTGTAGAACTCGCCGGCCTTCTTGCCGGCATCGGACCCGAAGCGTTCGATGAGGTAGATGTAAGTGTTGCCGATGACGTCTTCGGAGACCCTGGAGGGGCGCAGGTCGAGCTTGGCGAAATCTTCCAGCAGGGTCTTCAAGCGGCGGTTGCGGTCCTTGGCCTTGCCGAGGTTGGCCTCGCTGTTGAAGTCAATGTTGCGGAAGACGCCCTCGAGCTTGGCCTTGTTCGCGTCCTCGATGTGATCGAGCACGATGTTGATCAGCTCGCCGATGTTGGGCTCGTTGCGGCGCTCGTACAGCGCGTTGAAGTCGCCCAGGAAGCGGTCGATAACGCGGCTTTCCCCGGTCTGCGGATCTTCCTCCTTCAGCTCGACATACGGCAGGATGAAGCGCTCGCGCTCGAGCTTGCGGCGGATGCGTTCGTCGTCATCGCCGTACTGCGCCTTGTATTCAGCGTAGTGGTCGTTCCAGAGGTCGCTGATGTACTTGAGGAACAGCATCACCAGGATGTAGTCCTTGTACTGCGCGGGATCGACCACCCCTCGGAACGTGTCGCACGCGGCCCAGGCGGTGGCGTTGACTTCTTGTTGAGACAGCTTGTCGGTCATTCCTTGCTCCTTGATGGTCGCTGGGCGGGGCGCCCGCTGCCGTGCACCCCGCTCGTTCATCAGCCAGGGATCTTCTTAGGGTCGTTGCCGTGGCTGTCGGACTGACCGATCTTCCCGTCGCGGTTGTGGATCTTCAGTTCGGACCCCTCGCGCTGGCTCATGCGCCGCGCGGCGTCGATGGCCTCCCGCTTGGTATCGTGGTGAGATCCGGCACGGGTCGCCCCGCCGCGCTTGTTGTCCCAACCACCGTTGGGGTTCGGCACGACGTGCCGCGTGTTGCTGGTTGAAGCCTTGTTGGCCATAATTGGTGCCTCAAACGTTGTGTTGAACGACGTGCCGGTCTGAGTAGGTCCAGTACTCGGGCCGGCTTCCTCACCCGCTGACCATCAGCGGGTCTCCTGTGCTTCACGCAGCAGGATTCCTTCGATCAGCGCCTTTCGGCGCCCCCTCAATTCCTCCAGCAAGGCCGCCTCGCGCGACGAGAACTGTGCGACCTCGACGATGAGGCGCTGCCTCTCCAGCGGCGGCAGTGCGACCTCAAGACTGTCAAGCACACCCTTGCCGATCATCTTCACGGCCGTTCCGGCTGCCCGCCCTGCGAGCGCGGCCTGGGTCGCCGGGTGGTTGATGAACCACTGCAGGTAGGCGGGCTCGACGAGCTCGGTGTTCGGCCGAATCAAAAGCATGGGCGCGGCCAGCACGGCGCGGCCAATGTCTGCCCCCACGAGCGCAGCCGAATTGGTCGCCCCCCGCGACCGAAACAACAGGTCCCCCGCGCGAACCAGATGCCGGTCCTTCAGATCGGGCATATGAATGCGCGCCAAGCCCTCGGGGTGGAGGAGGTTGGCGTCGTCGATGTCCTTCATCTGAATCACGGCGACGTCGCCTTCCGCATCCGTTTCCAGACGGCCGCGGAACGAGTAGCCCATGCGGACCTCGGCGATGTCGACCATCGTGACACTCATAGTGCTGTAATCCGATTTCTGCGCTCGATTTCTTGTTCCATGAGCGAATGGTAGGCGCACAAGACAATCTCGTCAAGTGCTGTAAAGGCGTTTCTGCGGTTTCGTGTCGCCGACCTGTGACCCTGGCGAGGGCGGGCGCGTCCAGATCACCGAATTCGCACCCTCGAGCCCGCCGGCTTGCGATCCTGTTCGGAATCCGGGTTGGACGTTGGTGAGGACTACACCACCACCCTTCCACGCCCAACCTCTATCGGTTGGGCGTTTCTGGGTTCCGCGACGCCACGCGGGGCTGCGGGCCGATCTGCGTGTGCCACGCCGCGGCGCCATGAGGCCCGGAAGCCGATCGACTCGAAAACGACGCCGACTTCACGGCGGCCGAGGTGGTGCGCTGGCTGCGCGATGCGGCGATCGGCAGCACCCTGCAGGTCGTCTCGATCCCGCAGGCTTCGCGTTTGCGATCGACGAAGTCCCCTAGCGAAAGGGCATCGTCAACTCTGGCACCCCAACACTCCGCAAGTAGTCGTACACCGGATCGTAAAACGCCGGCGCGCGGGTGGGGTCGGCATCATCGCCCTGCGGCACCACGATCACCGTGCCCTGCCGGGCGCGGGTAAGCAGCACGCGGTAAGCGTTGACGAGATAGGCACGACGGTCGCCCTTGTGGATCTTGGTCCAGCGGTCGCCGATGAAGCTGTGGTGCGTCCACGCGTTGCCGGCGTGGCGCAGGTCTCCGTCCCACACGACGCAGGTCCAGTCGAGCTCCAAGCCCTGCACCTGAAACTCGGTGGCGACGTCTTCGAGGTAGTAGGAGGACCGCGTGTCCTCCTTGCCGGCCAAGAACCAGTGCACGGGGTCGACCTTCACGCGAACATCGATGGCGTGCGGGCGCAGCCGCTGCGCCTCGGACGACACCACGATGCCGTAGCGCTCGCTGCCACGCGCCCGGGCGCGCAGCCACGCCTTGGCCGCAGCAAGATCACGGGTAACGTGTAGCGGAAAGCGAGCCGTGGCCTCGGGCAACAAGGCCTTGGCACCCTCAACATCGAGGTCGAGCAGGCGATTCACGAATTCGGAGTAGCGCTCCGAGCGGAACGAGCGCACCGAGGTGGCCAGATGCAGCGACGGTATCTCGTGCAGCTTCTTTCGTGCCTGTACCTTTGCCTTGAGCTCAGCCACAGTGGCGTCGCCCTGCCCCAGCTCGGGCGAGACATACACCTCCCACTCGGGGAAGCGGCGCTCCACAGAGCCCAGCCACTCCGCAATCCCAGCCTCGCCGGTGTTGATCTCCTGCCCGTTGCCGACCAAGCACACCACCACTGCCCAGGCAGGATGGCGGTCGAGGCAGGAGATCAGGAACTCCGGTTCCGAGAGGTCGAAGCCCGCCTGCCCGCGCTTGCGCTGCATGAAGCTGGCCGTCTGCTCGCGGTTCCACGCGCGTTGGGCCTCATCGAAGATGGCGACATGATCGACGGGCGGCGCGGTGTTGGCCAACCCGTCATCGCGGAAGTGGTGGACGTTCTGGATGAAACTCTTCACCTGCCGACGCGCCTCACCGATGCCAAGTGCGCGACCCTGCTCTTTCTCGCGGCGCACGCGGTCGCGCGCCAAGGCCTCTTGCAGCACCTGCACCAGGGGGCCGTTTCCTGAAAGGTAGACCGCATGCAGCTCGGCCTCGGCATTGGTGCTCCGCGTGGCAACGTCAAGGCCCACCAGCGTTTTGCCGGCGCCGGGCACGCCGGTGACGAAGCAAATCGCCTTGCGGCCCTGCTCGCGGGCCTGCGTGATCACTTGGCTGATAAAGCCCGAGGTCTGGCCCAGGTTGGCGGCATCGCTGCGCGAGATGTCGGCCACGTCGTGCCGCGCATAGAGCGCCATCGCCGCCTCAACGATGGTGGGCGTGGGCTTGTAGCGGCCGCGTACCCACACCTCGGGATCGATGGCCGGTCCTTCGGCCAACTCCAGTGCCAAAGCGATGCCCCGCCTCAAGGTTTCAGGCGTGCAGCGCATGGGCAGGAACAGATTCGGCACCGCGGCGTCCATCGCGGCCTGCACGGTGACGGCACGGGCCTCCGTGGCCACGAGGACCGGCACCACCGGCACGTCGTGGCTCGTCTCGTGGAAGTGTTTGAGATCGAGCGCGTAGTCGACTACCTGGTCGAGATCGGCGGCCAAGAAGGCCTTGGCCCCGACCTTGAACTCAATGACGAATACGACGTGGCGAAGCACCAGAACCGCATCGATTCGTCGACCGAGACGAGGCACATCGAACTCAAGAAAGAGATGCCCTTCAGTATCAACCGCAGCGAGAGCTTCTCGAAGGCATTCGATGCTGCCCTCCCATGCAGCGACTTGCGACTGATCGACGTTGAATGCGGAGCGCTGAGTCAGTTCCCCAAGCACAGCGCGCGAGTCGGTGACCAGAAAATCGACAAGTGGTCGTCCATAACCGTAGCGGCGGTAGCCGCTGGAAGAAGTCTGCACAGGGCCCATGACGCCTCCCGAATCGGCGCCCAGGATAACCGGGCGCAACCAAGAGGAAGCGGCCCCACATATTCCACCGGTACTCCCCCAGCCTCGTGCAGCGCATGGCTGATCTGCCCGAGCTTGTGGATTTTCACCACCGCCAGCCAACACCCCGACCAGAACGTGACGCCCATCAAACAATCCCGGGGGTGGGTTGCGTTGACGTTGTTTTGCAATTCCAGCCGGAATAGCCTCTGCCGGTGCTCGCCTTCCGGCCGAGGTGCCCGATGCCCGCCCCCCTCCCCCGCCCCGCCGCCGTGCTCGGCGCCCTGCTGCTGGTCCTGCCCTTCGCAGCCCGGGCGCAGAGCAGCTTCATCAGCGATGCGCAGGTACAGCGCAGCGGCCTCTGCCTCGAGGTGCCGGGGGCCAGCACCGCCACCGGCGTGCAGCTCGTCCAGAACACCTGCAACGGCCGCGCCGAGCAGAGTTTCGATTTCCAGGTGCTGGATGCCACCCGGCAGGTCTACCGGCTGCGGGCGCGGCACAGCGGTCTTTGCATCGGCGCGGCCAGCACCGCGGCCAATGACGGCGTGGCCCTGGTGCAATCCGGCGCCTGCTCCACGAGTGATGCTGCCCAGCAGTTCCGCCTCGAACGCATGGCGGCCAGCGGCAACCGCTTCCGCCTGCGCCACCTGGCCAGCAACCGCTGCGTGGATGTCTCCGGCAATTCGACCCGCACCGGCGCCCTGGTGCACCTCTGGACCTGCCAGTCGCTGACCTCCGGCCTCAACCAGAACTGGACGCTCGCTGGCGCCGCCGGTGCCGGCTTCGGCAGCGGCACGCCGGTGAGCGTGGCCCAGGCCGATGCCGCGCGCTTCCTCCAGCAGGCCACCTTCGGCCCCACGGCCACCGAGATCAACCGCGTGATGTCGATGGGCTACGAGGCCTGGATCAGCGACCAGTTCGCCCGCCCGGCCACCCTGCACTTCCCGCTGCACCAGTCGATCCACAACGAACTGGTGCCCTACCTCAGCCGCGAGGACGACCGGAACTGCAAGTTCAGCTGGCCCTGCCACCTCACCCGCCACGACACCTGGTGGTTCGCCGCAGTCCATGGCGAGGACCAGCTGCGCCAGCGCGTGGCTTTCGCGCTCAGCCAGTTCTTCGTCATCTCCGACCAGAGCGACAACGTCGGCTACTCGCAGCAGGCCATCTCCGACTTCTACGACATCCTCGTGGTGCACGGCCTCGGCAACTACCGCACCCTGCTCGAGGAAGTGACCTTGAGCCCGCTGATGGGCCGCTACCTCGGCATGCTGCAGAACGCCAAGGCCAACCCCGCGCAGAACACCGAGCCGGACGAGAACTTCGCCCGCGAGGTGATGCAGCTCTTCAGCATCGGTCTCGTAGAGCTGAACATCGACGGCACCCCGCGCCTCGACGCGCAGGGCCGCACCATCCCCACCTACGACAACACCACCATCACCCACTACGCGCGGGTGTTCACCGGCTGGAACTTCCACAATGCGGCGCGCTGGTGGGACTGGGAAGACAACGTCAAGCTGCCCGGCCTGATCAGCAACATGGCGCCCTGGGAGCAGTACCACGACACCGGGGCGAAGGTGCTGCTCGGCAACCGCAGCGTGCCGGCCGGCGGCACCGCGCGGGCCGACCTGCAGGCGGCGCTGGACAGCCTGTTCCAGCACCCGAACGTCGGCCCCTTCCTCGCCCGCCACCTCATCCAGCGCCTGGTCACCAGCAACCCTTCCCCGGCCTACATCCGCCGGGTGGCCGAAAAGTTCAACGACAACGGCGCCGGCGTGCGCGGCGACATGCAGGCGGTGGTGCGCGCGGTGCTGATGGACCCCGAGGCCCGCGACGCCACGCTGGCCCAGCAGTACGGCTATGGCAAGGTGAAGGAACCGATGCTGCGCTTCTCCGCGGTGCTGCGCGCCTTCGGCGCCCAGGGCCAGGCGGTGTCGGCAAGCGGGCTCGCTCCCACTCGCGCGCTGCTGCGCAACCGCGGGATCGGCGCCGACACCGCCCAGGCGGTGATGAGCTCGCCTTCGGTGTTCAACTTCTACCGCCCGAACTTCCAGCCCACCGGGGAACTGCGGCAGCGCGGCCTGTACGCCCCGGAGCTGCAGATCCTCAACGAGGCGGTGGCGATCAGCACCCTCAACCACTACTACGCCCGGCTGAACCGCACCGACCGCGACGATGCCGGCATCGCCACCACCACCACCGATCCCATCTTCTATACCACCCAGTACCGCTTCAATCTCGCGGCGGAGAAGGCCCTGGCCGCCGCGCCGGAGAAACTGGTCGACCGCCTCGACCTGCTGCTGATGGCCGGCCGCATGCCCGAGGACATGCGCCGGATCCTGATCGATGCCGCCTACGCCATGCCGATGAACGACGGCGGTGGCGACCGGGTGGAAGACCTGATCTTCCTCATCGCCTCCTCCTCCCAGTTCGCCGTGCAGAGGTAAGCCCATGGACCGCATCGACAAGGCGAACGACCGCCGCCGCTTCCTCGCCGGTGCCGGGCGCATCGCGCTCGGCAGCGCCGCGGCCATGGCCACCATGGGCCAATGGCAGATGGTGCAGGCCGCCACCCGTGCCGCGGGCAAGTACCGGGCCGTGGTCTGCGTCTACCTGTTCGGCGGCAACGACAGCTTCAACATGCTGGTGCCGCGCACGGCTTCGGCCCATGCCACCTACCAGGCGGCACGCCCGGCGCTGGCGGTGCCGCAGTCCAGCCTGCTGCCGATCTCGCCCGTGGCAGGCGCGGCCGGCATCGACTGGGGCCTGAATCCGGCCATGCCGGAACTGCGCGCCCTGTTCGAGGAGGGCCGCGCTGCCCTGCTCGCCAATGTGGGCCCGCTCGTGGTGCCCACCAGCAAGACCGACTACCAGCAGCGCCGCGTACCACTGCCGCCGGAACTGTTCTCGCACGTCGACCAGCAGGCCTACTCGATGTCGATGGGCAGCGAGACCGCCGCCCGCCCCGGCTGGGGCGGCCGTCTCGCCGACCGGCTGGAGGCCGCGGGCTACGGCTCGGCCATGCGCCTGCCGATCGGCCTCACGCTCTCCGGCGCCAATGCCTGGATGGCAGGCGCCGAGACCGGCATGTATTCGCTGGGCAGCAGCGGGCCGTCCCAGCTCAACAGCGCGCTGCGCACTGCCACCGACGCGCGCGGCCTGCCGCGCCGCCAGGCCTTCCAGCAGCTGCTGGACGCTGCCCAGCGCGACGGCAACGCCTTCGTGCGCGAGCACGGCCGGATGAACCGCCGCGCCATCGATTTCAGCGAGTTCGTGTTCCAGGCTTTCAACGCCGCGCCCGCCCCCAGCACTCCCTTCCCCACCGGCCGCTTCGGCGACAGCCTGCGCACGGTGGCGCGGATGATCTCGGCCCGCGGCCTGCTCGGCCAGCGCCGGCAGATCTTCTTCGTCGGCCTGGGCGGCTGGGACACCCACGACACCCAGACCACCCAGCATCCGAACCTGCTCGCCCAGCTGAGCCAGGGCCTGGCCGCCTTCTACCAGGCCACGGTGGAACTGGGCGTGGCCGATGCCGTGACCACCTTCACCATGAGCGACTTCGGCCGCACCCTGAACAACAATGGCGACGGCACCGACCATGGCTGGGGCGGCCATGGCTGGATCCTGGGCGGCGACGTGGTGGGCCGGCGCATCTTCGGCACCCTGCCGGAATACGCCCTGGGCTCGGCCCGCGACGTGGGGCGTGGCCGCATGATCCCGACCACGCCGGTCGAGCAGCTCGGCGCCACCCTGGCCCGCTGGTTCGGCCTGGGCTATGGCGATACGCACGAGATCTTCCCCAACCTGCGCAACTTCGGCGCCGGGGCCGATTACCTGCCGATGCTGGCGAGCAGCAATGCGCTGATCGAGGATCCCGAGTTCATGAAGGACCGCCGGCGCGGCTGAGGCGCACGCCGCCCTGACGCCTGGCGCCATACGCACTGGTATGCTCGGCACTTCCCTGCCCGTGGAGTGCTGCGTGCTTCGCCTGCTCGCCCCTGCCTTCGCCCTCCTCTTTCTCGCCGCCTGCGCCAGCGGCGGGCCACCGAAGCGGATCTTCCCGCCCGAACTGCGCGCCCAGGAGCTACGCCTGGACGGTGAGACGGCCACCCTGCAACTGCGGCTCCAGAGCTTCAGCACGGTGCCGAGCGAATGGCTGGCATACGACCTCAGCCTGGAACTCGCCGGCCAGCCGGCGGCCCGCCTGAGCGGCAGCCCAGGCATCAATGTGCTGCCGCAGGCCGCCGAAACCTTCCCGGTCCCCCTGGCCCTCGACCCTGCGGCGCTCGAGCGCGTCCGCAGCGCCTTGGCGAACGGCACGGCCCTGCGCTACCGCCTGCACGGCACCGTTACCCTGCGCCCGAACGGCCGCGCCAGCCCCATCGACTATGGCAGCGCGATCAGCCCAGTACCCGGCCTCGAGGGCGTGCTGCGCTGATCCCACCGGCCCGCGCCCGGCCTCGCTTCCGCCCCTTCCCTCCCCCACGCCTCTCTGACGCCATCCATGAACACCTACAAAGCTCCCCTGCGTGACATGCGCTTCGCCTTGTTCGACGTGATCCAGGCCGAAGCCCTCTACGCCCGGCTCGGCATCGAGGCGGCACAGCGCGACGTGCTCGACGCCGCGCTCGAGGAGGCGGCGCGTTTCAACGAAACCGTGCTCGCTCCGCTGAACACCGTGGGCGACCGCGAAGGCTGCCAGTTCGACAAGGCCAGCGGCGCGGTGAAGACGCCCAGCGGCTTCAAGGAGGCCTACCAGCAGTTCGTCGAGGGCGGCTGGGCCGGCATCACCGCCCGCGCCGAGCTTGGCGGCATGGACCTGCCGGAGAGCTTCGGCGTGCTGATGAAGGAGATGATCGATGCCGCCAACCTCGCCTGGGGCAATTATCCACTGCTCTCGCACGGCGCCACCGAGGCACTGAAGCACCACGGCGAGCCCTGGCAGCAAGAGGTGTTCCTGAAAGCGATCGTGGAAGGCCGCTGGACCGGCACCATGTGCCTCACCGAGCCGCACTGCGGCTCCGACCTCGGCCTTTTGAAGACCCGCGCCGAACCGCTCGCCGACGGCAAGTACGCCATCACCGGCACCAAGATCTTCATCACCGGCGGCGAGCACGATCTGGCCGAGAACATCGTGCATCTCGTGCTGGCCCGCCTGCCCGACGCCCCGGCCGGCACCAAGGGCATCTCGCTGTTCATCGTGCCCAAGGTGAAAGTCGAACGCGACGGCACGGTGGGCGAACGCAACGCGGTGCGCTGCGGCTCCATCGAGCACAAGATGGGCATCCACGGCTCGGTCACCTGCGTGATGAACTTCGATGGCGCCGAGGGCTATCTCATCGGCCAGCCGAACAGGGGCCTCGCGGCCATGTTCACCATGATGAACACCGCCCGTCTCGCGGTCGGCATCCAGGGCCTCGGCCTGATCGACCGCGCCTTCCAGAACGCCCTGCGCTACAGCCGCGAGCGCCTGCAGATGCGCGCGCTCTCCGGCGCGAAGGAGCCCTCGAAGCCGGCCGATCCGATCATCGTGCACCCCGATGTGCGGCGCATGCTGCTCACCAGCAAGGCCCTGGCCGAGGGCGGCCGCCTGCTCGCCTACCATGCCGCCACCCTGGTCGACGTGCTGGAGCGCAGCCAGGACGAGGGCGAGCGCAAGGCCGCCGACGAGCTGCTGGGCTACCTCACGCCCATCGTCAAGGCCTGCCTCACCGAGTGGTCGGTGGAGTGCACCTACAACAGCCTGCAGTGCTTCGGCGGCCATGGCTATGTGGCCGAGTGGGGCATGGAGCAGCTCGCCCGCGACGCCCGCATCACCACCATCTACGAGGGCACCACCCAGATCCAGGCCCTCGACCTGCTCGGCCGCAAGGTCATGCAGCTGCAGGGAGCCGGCCTGAAGCAGTTCCTCGGCATGGTGCAGCGCTTCTGCGAGCAGCAGATCGAGAATGCCGCCCTGGCCGAGTTCGTCGCCCCGCTCGCCGCCCTGGCCAAGGAGTACGCCGATCTCACCCTGGCGATCGGCAAGAAGGCCGCGGCGAACCCGGAAGAGATCGGCGCCGCCTCGGTCGATTACCTGTTCTACTCCGGCTACCTCGCCCTCGCCTACTGGTGGGCGAAGGCCGTGGCCACCGCTGAGGCCGGCGACTACCCCGCCGAGTTCAAGGCCATGAAGCGTGAGACGGCGCGTTTCTACTTCCAGCGCCTCCTGCCGCGCACCCGGCTGCACAAGGCCGGCATCGAGGCCGGCGCAGCCTCGCTGATGGGGCTGGATGCCGCGCTGTTCGACAGCTGAGCCCGGCGCCGGGGCGGGCTCCTCCGCCCCGGCAGCCCGGCATGCGCGGAAACGAAAAACCCGCCGGTGACGGCGGGTTTTTCGTGCCAGGTGATGTGGTCGGGGTAGCCGGATTCGAACCGACGACCACCAGTCCCCCAGACTGGTGCGCTACCAGGCTGCGCTATACCCCGAGAGGTCCCGCCGTGGCGGGGCGCGAAGTATAGCCGAGGGCGGGGCCGCTTGGCGACAGGCGGGCAGCACGCACGCCGGCGGCTCAGGAAGACCTCAGGGCTTCAGGAGCAGGAGCAGCGACTCCAGTTCCTCGCGAAGCTCGCGCAGGGCGGCAGGATCGACCCCGCCGCGTGCCCTGGCCGCGGTGGCCGGCGCCTGCTTCTCGCTCTCGATGCGCAGGCGCGCGCCGCCGATGGTGTAGCCCTCTTCGTAGAGCAGGCTGCGGATCTGGCGGATCACCAGCACGTCCTGCCGCTGGTAGTAACGGCGGTTGCCGCGGCGCTTCACCGGCTTGAGCGTGGGGAACTCGGTTTCCCAGTAGCGCAGCACGTGCGGCTTGACGTCGCAGAGCTCCGCCACCTCGCCGATGGTGAAGTAACGCTTCGCCGGGATCGGCGGCAGTTCGCGGTTACTTCCCGGGTCCAGCATAGGCGTCCACGCGCTCCTTGAGCTTCTGGCCGGGGCGGAAGGTCACCACGGTGCGGGCGAGGATCGGAATCTCCTCGCCGGTCTTGGGATTGCGCCCCGGACGCTGGTTCTTGCGCCGCAGGTCGAAGTTGCCGAAGCCCGAGAGCTTCACCTGCTTGCCCTGCTCCAGCGAGCCGCGCAGCACGTCGAAGAAGGCATCGACGAACTCCTTGGCCTCCCGCTTGTTGAGGCCCACGTCCTCGAACAGACGCTCCGCCATTTCCGCCTTGGTCAGTGCCACGCCGGTCTCCCGTCAGCGAAGTCGGGCGCCGCAGTCGCGCTCCAGGGCCGCCAGCGCGGCCTGGACCGCCCGATCGACGTCCAGATCGGTCAGGGTGCGGGAAACATCCTGCAAAATCAAGCCCATAGCGAGGCTTTTGAGCCCGCTTTCGAGCCCCTTGCCGGCGTAGCGGTCGAACACCCGCACTTCCCGCAGCAGGGGGCCCAGGGCGGCTTTCAGGCTGGCTTCCAGCCGCGCCCAGGGCAGGTCCTCGGCCACCACCACGGCAAGATCGCGGCGCACCGCCGGGAAGCGCGAGAGCTCGCCGGCCTTCGGCACCGCCCGGACCTCGAACCGGGCCAGGTCGAGCTCGGCCAGCACCACCTCGTCCTCGAGGTCCAGGGCCCTGGCCAGCGCCGGATGCAGGTGGCCGACGAGGCCGATCGCCTCTCCCTCCAGCCGCACGCGGGCGCTGCGCCCCGGATGCAGCCAGGGCAGGTCGGTGACCGGCTCGAAGGCCAGCGCCGCCGCGAGCGGGCCGGCCAGGGCCTCGAGATCGCCCTTGAGATCGTAGAAATCGACCTCGCGCGCCGGCACCGCCCACTGCTCGGCCTGCGCGCTGCCCACTGCGGCGAAGGCGAGCCGCCGGGTCTCGACGGGCGCCTCGCCGGCCGTGGCCGGGGCATGGAAGACCCGGCCGATCTCGAACAGGCGCACACGGCTCTGCTGGCGGGCGAGATTGCGGCGCAGGGCCTCCACCAGCCCCGGCAGCAGCGAGGTGCGCATGGTGCCGAGATCGGAGGCCAGCGGATTGAGCAGGGCCACGGCCCCGGCCTCGAGGCCCCAGCGCTGCAGCAGGGCGGCATCGACGAAGGCGAAGTTGATCGCCTCGCTGTAGCCGCGGGCGGCCAGCTGGCGGCGCAGGAAGGCCTCCGGCAGCCGGGTCTCGGTATGGTCGGCGAGCGGGATCTCGCCGGAGGGCAGGGCCGCCGGCACGGTGTCGTACCCGTGGATGCGCGCCACCTCCTCGATCAGGTCCTCCTCGATGGCGATGTCGAAGCGGCGGCTGGGCGGGGTGATGCGCCAGCCTTCGGCCGTGGTCTCGACCGCCATGCCAAGGGCGCCGAAGATGCGCGCCACCTCGGGCTCCGGCACCTGCTGGCCGAGCACGCGGGCAAGGCGCTCGCGGCGCAGCATCACCGGGGCGCGGCGCGGCAGGTCGGGCTCGTTCACCGCCTCGACGACCGGCCCGGCCTTGCCGCCGAGGATCTCCAGCACGAGGCGGGTGGCGTATTCCAGCGCCAGGCGCGGCAGCTCCGGGTCCACGCCGCGCTCGAAGCGGTGCGAGGCATCGGTGTGCAGGCCGAGCCTGCGGGCCCGACCGATGATGGCCGAGGGCGCGAAATGCGCCGACTCGAGGAAGACCCGGGTCGTGCCCTCGGTGATGCGGGTATCGAAGCCGCCCATCACGCCGGCCAGCGCCACCGGGCGGTCGGCGTCGGTGATGACGAGGAACCCGCCGTCGATCGCGACCTCGCGTTCGTCGAGCAGCTTGAGCGACTCACCCTCGCGGCCATGGCGCACGCCCACCGGCCCCGTCAGGGTGTCGGCGTCGAAGGCGTGCATCGGCTGGCCGAGCTCCAGCATCACGAGGTTGGTGATGTCGACGAGCGGGCTGATCGGCTTGAGGCCGCAGCGCTTCAGCTTCTCGGTGAGCCAGACCGGCGAGGTCGCGTTCGGGTCCAGGCCTTCGATGAGGCGCCCGCAGTAGCGCGGGGCGTCGGCGCCAGCGTTCAGCTCCACGGGCAGCATCGCTGCCGAGGTCGGGGCCACCGGCGCCGCCTCGAAGGGCCTCACCCCGGCTCCCAGCGCGGCCGCCACGTCGTAGGCGATGCCGCGGACCGAGAAACAGTCGGCGCGGTTCGGTGTCAGTTTCAGTTCGATGCGCGCGTCCGGCAGGCCGAGATAGGCGCTGAGCGGAGTCCCCACGGGCGCATCGGCAGGCAGTTCGAGCAGGCCCGAAGCATCGGGGTCGATGCCGAGCTCCTTGGCCGAGCACAGCATGCCGAAGCTGTCCACGCCGCGGAGCTTCGCCACCTTGATGCCGAGGCCGCCCGGCAGCATCGCGCCCACGGTGGCCAGCGGCGCCTTCAGGCCCGCGCGCGCGTTCGGCGCGCCGCAGACGATCTGCACCGTCTCGCCGCCGCCGGTCGCCACCGTGCACACCTGCAGGCGGTCGGCTTCCGGATGGCGCACGGCCTCGAGGATCTCGGCGACGATGACGCCCGGCAGCTCGCCGCCGATCGGCTCCACGCCTTCCACTTCCAGTCCGATCGCCGTGAGCGCCGTACACAGCGCCTCGCGGTCGGCCTCGACGGCCACGTGCTCGCGCAGCCAGCTTTCGTTGAACTTCATGCGAACTGCCCCAGGAAGCGGACGTCGTTGTCGAAGAAACTGCGCAGGTCGTTCACGCCATAGCGCAGCATGGCAAAGCGCTCGACGCCGAGGCCGAAGGCAAAGCCGGTGTATTTCTCGGGGTCGATGCCGCAGTGGCGCAGCACGTTCGGATGCACCATGCCGCAGCCCAGCACCTCCAGCCAGCGCGTGCTGCCATCCGGCTGCTGCCAGGCGATGTCCACCTCGGCGGAGGGCTCGGTGAAGGGGAAATAGCTCGGGCGGAAGCGCATCTCGAAGTCACGCTCGAAGAAGGCGCGCACCAGCGCCTTCAACGTGCCCTTGAGCTCGGCGAAGCTGACACCCTCGCCGACCACGAAGCCCTCGATCTGGTGGAACATCGGGGTATGGGTCTGGTCGCTGTCGCTGCGGTAGACCTTGCCGGCGGCGATCACCCGCAGCGGCGGCGTTTTGCCCTGCATGGCACGCACCTGCACCGGCGAGGTATGGGTGCGCAGCAGGTGGCCATCGGCGAAGTAGAAGGTGTCGTGCATCGCCCGCGCCGGGTGGTGCGGCGGGAAGTTCAGGGCCTCGAAGTTGTGCCAGTCGTCCTCGATCTCGGGGCCGTCGGCGAGGTCGTAGCCCAGCCCGCGCAGGATGCCGGTGAGGCGCTCGATGGTGCGCGAGACGGGGTGCACCACGCCCATGCCGCCGTCGCGGCCCGGCAGGGTCACGTCGATGCGCTCGGAGGCGAGCCGGGCCGCGAGTGCCGCCGCCTCCAGCACGGCCCGGCGTGCGGCGATGGCCTCGCCGATCGCGTCGCGCGCCCTGTTGATGCCCTCGCCGGCCGCCTTGCGCGCTTCCGGCGGCAGGCTGCCGAGGGACTTGAGGAGGGCAGTCACCCGGCCGCTCTTGCCGAGCAGGCCGACGCGCAGCGCTTCGAGCGCCTCCAGCGTCGGAGCGGCGGCGATATCGGCCAGGGCGGTGGTGGTAAGGGATTGCACGTCGCTCATTCGGGACGACCCCAGGTGGTGACGACCCGCGCCGGAAAGACGGGGCCCGGAAAAACGAAAGGGAAGGACTTGCGCCCTTCCCTTTCGCGTTCGGGAACCGGCCCGCGCCCCCCCACTCGGGGCTGGCGGCGGGACGGCGCCGGATTACGCCACGAGAGCGCGCTTGGCCTGCTCCGCCACGGCCGCGAAGGCCGCCGCGTCGTGGATGGCCAGATCGGCCAGGGCCTTGCGGTCCAGCGAGACGTTGGCCTTCTTCAGGCCATTCATCAGGCGGCTGTAGCTCAGGCCGTTCAGGCGGGCCGCCGCGTTGATGCGGACGATCCACAGCGAACGGAAATCACGCTTCTTGCGCTTGCGGCCGATGTACGCGTACTGCTGGGCCTTGGTGACGGCCTGCTTGGCGACGCGGAAGACCTTGCGGCGGGCGTTGTAATAGCCCTTCGCAGCGGCGATGACCTTCTTGTGGCGGCGGCGCGCCGTGACACCACGCTTGACTCGTGCCATGGGTCAGTCCTCCTCAGAGATAGGGCAGCATGCGGTCCAGGCGGCCCGCATCCTCGGCACGGACGTGGTTCGTCTGCCGCAGGTTGCGCTTCCGCTTGGTCGCCTTCTTGGTGAGGATGTGGCTACGGTTGGCGTGGCCGCACTTGTACTTGCCGGAGGCCGTCTTGCGGAAACGCTTGGCGGCAGCCCGGTTGGTCTTGATCTTGGGCATAACGGGTCCTTTCGGAGTGCTGTTGACTGGCCGGGCGACGGCTCGGGGCCGCGCTTTCCTTCCTGCCCGGACCGGCGGTACCGGGGCGCTGCGGGCAGCGCCCCGGGGATCCTCGCTGCCCGCGCCTCGCGGCACGGACACCCCGCGCAAGGCGGGAACCGTGGATTATGGAACGGAAACGCCCGCCTTGGCAAGGCGGGCGCTCATCGTCCGGCGGGGGCCGGCCGCCGCACGGCGGCGGGCGGGATTCAGCCCTTCTTCTTCGGAGCCAGCATCATCACCATCTGCCGGCCCTCGAGGCGGGGCCGCTGCTCGACGACGACCTCGTCGCGCAGGTCGTTCTCGATCTTCTCCGCCATGGCGATGCCAAGCTCCTGGTGGCTCATCTCGCGGCCGCGGAAGCGGATGTTGATCTTGACCTTGTCCCCGTCCTCGAGGAAGCGGCGGATGTTGCGCAGCTTCACCTCATAGTCGCCCACGTCGGTGGTGGGGCGGAACTTGAGTTCCTTGATCTCGACCTGCTTCTGCTTTTTCTTGGCCGCCGAAGCCTTCTTCTGCTGTTCGAAGCGGAACTTGCCGAAATCCATGATCCGGCAGACCGGGGGGTCTACGTTGGGCTGGATCTCGACGAGGTCGAGGCCGGCGTCCTCGGCCATGCGCAGGGCCTCGTCCCGCGACAGGATGCCGACGTTCTCGCCTTCGGGACCGATCACGCGCACGCGGGGGACGCGGATCTCGTGGTTCCGACGATTGGGCTTTTCAGTGCTGATGGGGCAGTCTCCAAGGGGGTGCGGGCCGGCACCGTTCAGGCGCCGGGGCCATTCTCCGCCGCCAGCCGCGCCGCGAACGCCGCAACCGGCATCGACCCGAGGTCGGTGCCCTCGCGGGTACGCACCGCGACCATGCCGGCCTCCTTCTCGCGGTCGCCCACGACCAGGAGGTAGGGCACTTTCTGCAGCGTATGCTCGCGGATCTTATAGCCGATTTTCTCGTTCCGCAAATCGGATTCGACCCGGAAGCCTTGATTCATAAGGGTTTTCCGCACCTCGGCGACGTAATCGGCCTGGGCGTCGGTGATGTTCATCACCACCGCCTGCACCGGGGCCAGCCAGGGCGGGAAGGCGCCGGCATGGTTCTCGATCAGGATGCCGATGAAACGCTCCATCGAGCCCACGATGGCCCGGTGCAGCATCACCGGGTGGCGGCGCTGGCTGTGCTCGTCCACGTACTCGGCGCCGAGGCGCTGCGGCATCATGAAGTCCACCTGCATGGTGCCCACCTGCCAACTGCGGCCGATCGAATCGCGCATGTGGTACTCGATCTTCGGGCCGTAGAAGGCCCCCTCCCCCGGCAGTTCCTCCCACTCGACCCCGGCCGAGCGCAGGGCGGCACGCAGGGCCTCTTCCGCCCGGTCCCAGGTGGCGTCGTCGCCAAGGCGCGATTCCGGGCGCAGGGCGATCTTCATGGCGATGTCGGTGAAGCCGAAATCGGCGTAGACCTTCATCGCCTGGCGGTGGAAGGCCGTCACCTCGGCCTCGATCTGGTCCTCGGTGCAGAACACATGGCCGTCGTCCTGGGTGAAGCCGCGCACGCGCATGATGCCGTGCAGGGCGCCCGAGGGCTCGTTGCGGTGGCAGGCACCGAACTCGCCGTAGCGGATCGGCAGGTCGCGGTAGCTGTGCAGGCCCTGCTTGAACACCTGCACATGGCCCGGGCAGTTCATCGGCTTCAAGGCATAGGTGCGCTTCTCCGACTCGGTGAAGAACATGTTGTCCTTGTAGTTGTCCCAGTGGCCGCTCTGCTTCCATAGCGAGACATCGAGCACCTGCGGGCAGCGCACTTCCTGGTAGCCGGAATCCCGGTAGACGCGGCGCATGTACTGTTCCACCACCTGCCACAGGCGCCAGCCCTTGGGATGCCAGAACACCAGGCCCGGCCCCTCCTCCTGCACATGGAACAGGTCCTGGGCCTTGCCGATCTTGCGGTGGTCGCGCTTCTCGGCCTCCTCCAGCTGGTGCAGGTAGGCCTTGAGGTCCTTGTCGTTGAGCCAGGCGGTGCCGTAGATGCGGCTCAGCATCGGCTTGCTGGAATCGCCGCGCCAGTAGGCGCCGGCCACCTTCATCAGCTTGAAGGCGCGCAGCTTGCCGGTATCCGGCACGTGCGGACCGCGGCACAGGTCGGTGAACTCGCCCTGCGAGTAGAGCGAGAGCTCCTCGTCGGCCGGGATGGCCTCGATGATCTCGGCCTTGTAATGCTCGCCAAGGCCGCGGAAGAAGGCGATGGCCTCGTCGCGCGACTTCACGCTGCGCGACACCGGCAGCTGCTCGGCGACGATCTTCTGCATCTCGGCCTCGATCTTCGGCAGGTCCTCCGGGGTGAAGGGACGCTCGTAGGCGAAGTCGTAGTAGAAGCCGTTGTCGATCACCGGCCCGATGGTGACCTGGGCCCCGGGATAGAGCCTCTGCACCGCCTGGGCCAGCAGGTGGGCGGTGGAGTGGCGCAGGATCTCCAGCGCGTCCGGGTGCTTGTCGGTGACGATCTCCAGCGCGGCGTCACGCTCCAGGCGGTGGCTGGTATCGACCAGCCGGCCGTCGACCTTGGCAGCGAGGGCGGCCCGGGCAAGGCCGGCACCGATCGAGGCGGCGACCTCGGCCACCGTGGTGCCGGGCTCGACCTCGCGCCGGGAACCGTCGGGAAGGGTGATGGCGATCATGGGAGGCTCCTGTCGGGCCGCGGCGGGGCTGGCCGGACCCGGAAAAGAAAAAGGGCGCACAGGCGCCCTTTTCGGAATTCCAGAGGGGACTGCGCGGGACTCGAACTCAAGGGTATCCGGTGCGCGTCATGGTGATCGTGTTCGTTCGAACTACGACTCTCTGGTGGTTCGGAGTGTGGTGGGCGGTACAGGGTTCGAACCTGTGACCCCTACCATGTCAAGGTAGTGCTCTACCGCTGAGCTAACCGCCCGTCGGGCCCCGAGCATCCCCGGGGCCAGCCGAGTCGGGCATTGTACACCAGATTCCCGGAAGGCCGGCAAGACCGTATCAGCCGGCGAGCAGCCCCGCCTTCAGGCGGTGGATCTGGTCGCGCACCTCGGCCGCCTGCTCGAACTCGAGATCACGGGCGTGGCGGAACATCTGCGCCTCGAGTTCGGCAATACGCTTCGCCACGGCCTCGGGGTCGGTCCAGGCGCCGGCTTCCGCCGTGGCGCCGGCAAGGACGGCCTGCCCGGAACCGCGCCCGCGGGCCTTGCCCCGCCCCTTCGCGGCCTCGGGCTCGGCACGAGCGCCCTCCATGATGTCGCGGATCTCCTTGCGCACCGTCTTCGGCACGATGCCATGCTCGGCGTTGTAGGCCGCCTGCTTCTCGCGGCGGCGCGCCGTCTCATCGATCGCCGCCTTCATCGAGGGCGTGATGCTGTCGGCGTAGAGGATGGCCTTCCCGCGCACGTTGCGGGCCGCCCGGCCGATGGTCTGGATCAGGCTGCGTTCGGCGCGCAAGAAGCCCTCCTTGTCGGCGTCGAGGATGGCCACCAGCGAGACCTCGGGCATGTCGAGGCCTTCGCGCAGCAGATTGATCCCCACCAGTACGTCGAAGGCGCCGAGCCGCAGGTCACGCAGGATCTCGACCCGCTCCACGGTATCGATATCGGAGTGCAGGTAGCGCACCCGGATGCCATGCTCGCCGAGGTAGTCGGTGAGGTTCTCGGCCATCTTCTTGGTCAGGGTGGTGACCAGCACCCGGTCGCCCCAGCCCACGCGCTCGCGGATCTCCGAGAGCAGGTCGTCGACCTGGGTGGCCACCGGCCGCACCTCGACCTCGGGGTCGAGCAGGCCGGTGGGCCGCACCACCAGCTCCACCACCTCGCCCTGCGAACGCTCGAGCTCGTAGCTGCCCGGAGTGGCCGAAACGAAGATGGTGCGCGGCGAGCGCCGCTCCCATTCCTCGAAGCGCAGCGGCCGGTTGTCGAGCGCCGAGGGCAGGCGGAAGCCGAATTCCACCAGGGTTTCCTTGCGCGAGCGGTCGCCCTTGTACATGCCGCCGAGCTGCGGAACGGTGACGTGCGACTCGTCCACCACCAGCAGGGCATCGGGCGGGAGATAGTCGAACAGGCAGGGCGGCGGCTCGCCCGGCATGTGGCCGGTGAGGTGCCGGCTGTAGTTCTCGATGCCCTTGCAGAAGCCGATCTCGGCCAGCATCTCGAGGTCGAACTGGGTGCGCTGCTGCAGGCGCTGGGCTTCCACCAGCCGGTTCCTGGAATAGAACCATTCCAGCCGCTCGCGCAGCTCGTCCTTGATGGTCTCGATGGCATCCAGCACCGTGCGCCGGGTGGTGACGTAGTGCGACTTCGGGTAGATCGTGAAGCGCGGCAACGGGCGCAGCACCTCGCCGGTGAGCGGGTCGAACATCGACAGGCGCTCGATCTCGCCGTCGAACAGCTCGATGCGCAGGCACTCGTCCTCGATCTCGGCCGGATGCACGTCGATGGTCTCGCCGCGCACCCGATAGGTGCCGCGGCGCAGTTCCATGTCGTTGCGGGTGTACTGCATCTCGGTGAGGCGGCGGATCAGCTCGCGCTGGTCGAGCCGGTCGCCGCGCACCAGGTGCAGCACCATGCGGAAGTATTCGTTCGGGTCGCCAAGGCCATAGATCGCCGAGACCGAGGCCACGATCAGGGCATCGCGCCGCGACAGCAGGGCCTTGGTGGCCGAGAGCCGCATCTGCTCGATGTGCTCGTTCACCGCGCTGTCCTTCTCGATGAAGGTGTCGGTGGAGGGCACGTAGGCTTCGGGCTGGTAGTAGTCGTAATAGCTGACGAAGTACTCGACGGCATTCTCCGGGAAGAAGGCCTTGAACTCCCCGTACAGCTGCGCGGCCAGGGTCTTGTTCGGCGCCAGCACCAGAGTAGGCTTCTGGATACGCTCGATGACGTTGGCGATGGTGTAGGTCTTGCCCGAGCCGGTGACGCCGAGCAGGGTCTGCGCTGGGAGGCCGGCCTCGAAGCCGGCTACCAGGCGCTCGATCGCCGCCGGCTGGTCGCCGGCGGGGCGATAGTCGGAATGCAGGACGAAGCGCTGCTCCATGGCCTCAGCCGTACCGGCGCGCCACGTACTCGTCGATGATCGCAACGAACTCCTGCGCGATGTTCTCGCCGCGCAGGGTCGTGGCCTTCTCGCCATCGATGAACACCGGGGCGCTCGGCGCCTCGCCGGTGCCCGGCAGGGAGATGCCGATGTTGGCGTGGCGCGACTCGCCGGGGCCGTTCACCACGCAGCCCATCACCGCGAGGCTGAGGTTCTCCACGCCGGGATGCTTCAGCTTCCACTCCGGCATTCGCTCGCGCACGTGTTCCTCCACCCGCTTCGCCAGTTCCTGGAAGAAGGTGCTGGTGGTGCGACCGCAGCCCGGGCAGGCGGTGACCATCGGCGTGAAGGCGCGCAGGCCCATGGTCTGCAGCAGCTGCTGGGCGACGATGACCTCCTGCGTGCGCGACTGACCGGGCTCGGGCGTGAGCGAGATACGAATGGTGTCGCCGATGCCCTCTTGCAGCAGCACGGCGAGC
Source organism: Silanimonas lenta DSM 16282 (assembly GCF_000429065.1). Lineage (GTDB taxonomy): Bacteria > Pseudomonadota > Gammaproteobacteria > Xanthomonadales > Xanthomonadaceae > Silanimonas > Silanimonas lenta. The sequence continues at coordinate 23,414 of NZ_KE386845.1, forward strand.
GCCGCCGTGCTGGCCACGATCCCCTTGCTGCCCATGCCGGCCTCGGTGAGGCCGAGATGCAGCGGATACTCGCAGCGGGCGGCGAGCTCGCGGTAGACGGCGATCAGCTCCTGCACACCGCTCACTTTGGCCGAGAGGATGATGCGGTCCTTCGGCAGGCCGAGCTCGACAGCCCGCTCGGCGGAATCCAGCGCCGAGCGCACCAGGGCCTCACGCAGCACCCGGGCGGCGTCCCAGGGCTCGGCGCGCTTCGCGTTCTCGTCCATCAGGGCGGCGGCGAGGGCCTGGTCGAGTGAGCCCCAGTTGGCGCCGATGCGCACCGGCTTGCCGTACCGCAGGGCCTTCTCGATGATCGCCGCGAACTGGGTGTCCTTCTTCTTGCCGAAGCCGACGTTGCCGGGATTGATGCGGTACTTCGCCAGCGCCTCGGCGCAGGCCGGGTGCGCTTCGAGCAGGGCATGCCCGTTGTAGTGGAAGTCGCCGATGATCGGGACATCCACGCCCATCATCTGAAGCCGGTCGCGGATGTGCGGCACGGCGGCGGCGGCTTCCTCGTTGTTGACGGTGATCCGCACCTTCTCCGAGCCCGCCCGCCACAGCTCGGCGATCTGCTGGGTGGTGGCCTTGATGTCGGCGGTGTCGGTGTTGGTCATCGACTGCACGACCACCGGAGCGCCGCCGCCGACGACGACGCGCCCCACGCGGACGGGAAGGGAACGGCGCCGTGGCGCCGGGCTGGCGGAACTCATGCAGGAACTCACTCAGGCCGGCGCATCGGCCGGGGTGTAGCGGTAGAGAAAGTAGTCGCCCAGGGCCTGGGCGAGGCGCAGGCCCTTGAGCGTGGGGCCGGGCCGGGCATCGAGCAGGCGCTCGGCCTCGTCCTGTTCGCGGCCCACGTGCAGGGTCTCGCCCTGCGGCAGGCGCTGGGCGGTGAGATAGAGCCACTCATTGCCGCCGTAGGGCGGGCGCAGCTCGAGCGCCCGGACCGGGCTGCGGGTGGACGGCGCATTGCCGGCCAGGGCCACGGCCGCCGCGCTGCGCGAGAGCAGCTCGACGCCGGCCATCACCTGGCCATCGGCCTCGTAACGCAGCCAGCGCAGCAGACCGAGCATCCAGTCGGCCTCCTCGTCCTCGCCGGCGACCTGGATGCCGATGACCTCACCTACCCGCAGCCGGAGCTGCGGGTCCTGGGCCCAGCGCATGCGGTAACCGCCGAGGCTCTGGTCGACGACGGTGGCCGGCACGCGGACCGTGCGGGCCATGTTCTCGGCGCTGGCACTGGCCCAGGCGGCACGCTGGGCCTCCTCGATGCGTCCCTCGAGCACGTGGCGGGCAAAGGAATCGAAGTCGCGGCCGCCGCTGGCCTCGAAATGCAGGCCGGAGAGGCCGAACACGGTCTCCACCCGGTGCCCGGCCTCGAGCCGCGAGAACTGCCGCGAGGCCGCCTGCGAGAAGGCACGGCGCAGCTTGCGCAGGCCATCCACCGGGAACTTCACCGGCATGCCGTGATCCGGCACCACCGTGGCCTCGTCCTCGCCGCCCGCGGCGAGCGCGGCCTCCACGGCGGCGGCGAAGTTCACCAGATCGAGATGCCAGCGCGCCGGCGCCTTGCCGCCCGGCCCCTCGTCGGCATCCTCGGCCACGCCGACCGAGGTGCCGGAGGGCTCCTCGCGCAGCGGGCTGCGCGGGGCGAAGGCCTCGCACATCAGCCAGACCCGTTCCTGCTCGGCCTGCGAGAACGCCCGCGGGCTGCACAGGGCGAACAGCAGCACCCGCACGTAGGCCTGGTGCAGGGAAGGCTGGCCGGGCACCAGCGGGTCGTCCACCGGGCGGCGGTCGAGCTCGCGCAGTTCGGCGAAACGGAGGCTGCGGTGCAGGCCGCGCCAGGCCTCGGGCGGAAGTTCGGCATACACCCGCCAGGCTGCCCGCATGGCCTCGACGTAATGGTGCACGGCGCGCGCCAGGGCCTCGCCCACCCGGCCGCCGCGCAGCCAGGGCAGGCTGCCCGAAGGGGCGCAGAGATCGGCAGCCGCCATGCGGTAGGCATGGGCGAGGCGGAGGTGCAGCTGGGCGAGTTCGCCGGGCAGCGCGGCAAGCTCGCCGGCGAGGGGCAGTGGCTTGCCGGCGGTCTGCCGTTCGACGAAGGCCGCCGCCTCGAGCACCAGCGGGCGCAGCACATCGGCCACTTCATGCCGCGCCGCGCCTTTCTGCAGGGGCTGGGTGGCAAGCCCCTCGAGGGCTCCGAGCAGGGCGCGGCGCGTGGCATGGGCATCGGCACGAGGCAGGGCCTCGGCCCAGGCGGCAGCGCGCTTGCCGTCGACGGCGAAGACGGGCTCGGCCCGGTGGCCGGGCGGAAGGACCTCCCCCAAACGTCGATACACTTCGCTCATGCCGTACCGTCCTGTTCCGAGACCCCCAGTGTACCGTTGCCCGCACGGAGGCACGGCATGAACGGAGGGGGCACGCGCCCGGCCCTGCGCCCTGCGCAGCTCAATGCCCTGGCGCGCGATCTGCTCGAGGGCAGCTTCCCCTCGATCTGGGTGGAGGGCGAGATCTCCGGCCTCGCCCGCCCGGGCTCGGGACATCTCTACTTCAGCCTGAAGGACGAGCGCGCCCAGGTGCGCTGCGCGATGTTCAAGGGCAAGGCGCAGTGGCTGCGCTTCGCCCCGCGCGACGGCATGCAGGTGCTGGCGCGCGGCACCCTTACCCTGTACGAGCCCCGGGGCGACTGCCAGCTGCTGCTGGAGCACCTGGAGGAAGCCGGCGAGGGCGCGCTGCGCCGGGCCTTCGAGGCGCTGAAGGCGAAGCTCGAGGGCGAGGGCCTGTTCGCGGAGGCGCGCAAGCGCCCGCTGCCGCGCTTCGTGCGCCGTCTTGGCATCCTGAGCTCGCCGAGCGGCGCAGTGATCCGCGACATCCGGAGCGTGCTCGCCCGCCGCTGGCCCCTGCTCGAGGTGGAGCTGCTGCCGGTGCCGGTGCAGGGGGCGCAGGCCGCCCCGGCGATCATCGAGACCCTGCGCGCCGCCTATGCCGCCGGCCGCCACGACGTGCTGCTGCTGGCCCGCGGCGGCGGTTCGCTGGAAGACCTCTGGTGCTTCAACGACGAGGCCCTGGTGCGCACCCTCGCCGCCTCGCCGGTGCCGGTGGTCTCGGCCATCGGCCATGAGGTGGACTTCACCCTGGCCGATTTCGTCGCCGATCTGCGCGCCCCCACCCCCTCGGCCGCCGCCGAGCTCTTGGTGCCGGACCGGGGCGAAATGCGTTCGCGCCTTCAGCACCTGCAGGCCCGCCTGCGCCGACGCCTCGACCAGGCGATGGAGCGCGCGCGGCAACGCGCCGACCACGCCGGCCTGCGGCTGCAGGCCGGGCATCCGCGGCGCCGGCTCGAGCGCGGCCGCGAGCGCACCGCTGGCCTGCGGCAGCGCCTGCAGGCCACCCAGACCGCCCGCCTCGCCCGCCGCCAGGCCGCCCTGGATGCCCTGGCCCGGCGCCTTGCCGCCCAGGCTCCGGCTCTGCGCCTGCAGCGCCTGCGGCAGCGGCTGGCCTTGCTGGGCAACCGCCAGCACACCGCCCTGCGCCGCGGCCTGCAGGCCCGGCTCGGCCTGCTGCGCGAGCTGGGCCGCGGCCTGCATGCGGTGAGCCCGCTCGCCACCCTCGGGCGCGGCTACGCCATCCTGCAGCGCGAGGACGGGCAGGCGGTGCGCGCCGCCAGCGAAGTCGCCCCCGGCGAGCCTCTGGAAGCGCGGCTGGCGGAAGGCCGGCTGCGGCTGCGCGTGGACGGAGCCGCGCCGTGATCCCCACCCCGCTCTGGCTGGCGAACCGCCCGCGGGCCACCGGGCGCACCCGCCCGCTGCACGATGCCTGGACCGGGCAGTGCATCGCCGAGGTGGCGCAGGCCGGTCCTGCCGAGATCGAGGCCGCGATCGCCGCGGCAGAGGCCGCCCGCCCGGCCATGGCCGCCCTGCCCGGCTGGCGCAGGCGCGAGGTGCTGGAGCATCTGCTCGCGCGGGTGGCGGCGAATGCCGAGCGCCTTGCCGCCACCCTCACCGCCGAGAGCGGCAAGCCGATCAGCGCGGCCCGGGCGGAAGTGGCCCGTGCCCAGGCCACCCTGCGCGAAGCTGCGGCGGAAGCCGGTCGCCTCGATGGTCTTGCCCTCGACCTCGACCGCGATGCCGCCACCCGCGGCTGGCAGGGCTTCACCCGCCGGGTGCCGGTGGGCGTGGCAAGCCTCATCACGCCCTTCAACTTCCCGCTCAACCTGGTGCTGCACAAGCTGGCCCCGGCGCTGGCCGCCGGCTGCCCGGTGCTGCTGAAACCGGCTCCGGCCACCCCGCTCTCGGCCCTGGCGCTCGGCGAGTGGCTGGCCGAATGCGAGCTGCCCGAAGGCGCCTTCTCCCTCCTGCCCTGCGCCAACGAGGACGCCGCCCCGCTGGTCGAAGACCCGCGCATCGCCGTGCTCAGCTTCACCGGCGGCCTCGTCGGCTGGGAGCTCAAGGCGCGCGCCGGCCGCAAGCGCGTGGTGCTGGAATTGGGCGGCAATGCCGCCTGCATCGTCGATGCCGACCCCGGCGCCCCGCTCGGGCACGTGGTGCGGCGCCTCGTGGCCGGGGCCTTCGGCCAGGCCGGGCAGAGCTGCATCAGCGTGCAGCGGCTGATCGTGCACCGGCAACTCCTGCCCGCCCTGCGCGAGGCGCTGGTCGAGGCCGTGCAGGCCCTGCCCCACGGCGACCCGCGCGACCCGGCCACGGTGGTGGGGCCGATGATCGACGAGGCCGCCGCCCGCCGCCTCGAGGCGAGGATCGACGAGGCCCTCGCCCGGGGTGCCACCCGCCTCGCCGGCGGCCCGCGGCAGGGCGCCCTGCTGCCCGCCACCCTGCTCGAGGGCGTGCCGCCCGATCTACCGCTCTACCGCGAGGAGGCCTTCGGCCCGGTGCTGCTGCTGGAGGCCGCCGAAGACTTCGAACACGCGCTGGCCCGCGCCAACGACAGCCGCTTCGGCCTGCAGTGCGGCCTGTTCACCGCCCGCCTCGACCACGCCCTGCGGGCCTGGGAGGCGCTGGAGGTAGGCGGCGTGGTGGTGGGCGACGTGCCTACCGTGCGCGTCGACCGCATGCCCTACGGCGGGGTGAAGGACAGCGGTCTTGGCCGCGAGGGGCCGCGCTGGGCCCTGGACGACTTCAGCGACACGCGGCTGCTGGTGCTGGCGCGGCCGTGAGGAGCGCGCAGCCGCCGGAAGCAGACGACCCCGGCGCCGGCCTCCCTGCCCCGATGCGACAATGACGGGATGAGCGATACCGCCCCGTCCAAGCCCACGCCGCGCCAGAGCGTCGATTCCCTGCGCGGCCTGCTGCCCTTCCTCGCCCCGCACAGGCGCCTGATCGCCGCCTGGCTCGGCGCGCTCGCCCTGTCCTCCACCGCCACGCTCTCGCTGCCGGTGGCGGTGAAGCACATGATCGACCGCGGTTTCGGCGGCGGCGACGGGATCGACCGCTGGTTCGCCCTGATGTTCGCCGTGGCGCTGGTGCTGGCCTTCGCCACCGCCCTGCGCTTCTACTTCGTCTCCCTGCTCGGCGAGCGGGTGGTGGCCGACCTGCGCGGCCGGCTCTACGGCCACCTGCTCTCGCTCGACCAGGCCTTCTACGACCGTTCGCGCTCGGCCGAACTGGTGTCCCGGCTCTCGGCCGATACCGAGCTGCTGCGCGGCGTGGTGAGCAGCAGCATGTCGGTGGCCCTGCGCAGCATCGTCACCGTGTCCGGCAGCCTCGTCATGCTGGTCGTCACCAGCCCGAAGCTGGCGGCGCTGGCCATCATCGGCATCCCCCTCGCCGTGCTGCCGGTGGTGCTCGGCGGCCGGCGCGTGCGCAAGGCCAGCGAAGCCACCCAGCACCAGGTGGCCGAGGCCAATGCCCGCGCCGGCGAGACCCTGGGCGCCATCCACACGGTGCAGAGCTACGCCCGCGAGCCCTTCGAACGCGAGCGCTTCGCCGCCGCGCTCGCGGCCACCCTGGTGGTGGCGCGCCGGCGCATCCGCCTGCAGGCCCTGCTCACCGCGGTGGTGATCGTGCTGTTCTTCGGCGCCATCGTCGGAGTGCTCTGGACCGGCGCCCAGGCGGTGATCGAGGGCCGCATGAGCGCCGGCACGCTGGGCCAGTTCATGCTCTACGCCCTGATCGGCGCCGGCTCGGTGGGCGCCCTGGCCGAGGTCTGGGCCGAGGTGCAGCGCGCCGGCGGCGGCATGCAGCGCATCGCCGGCCTGCTGGCCGAGCGCCCGGGCGTCACCGCGCCGCCCCGGCCCACGCCGCTGCCGCCGACGGTGCGCGGCGCCATGGCGCTGCAGGGCGTGCGCTTCCACTATCCCTCGCGCCCCGGGCAGCCGGCGCTCGACGGCGTCGACCTCGAGCTGCGCCCGGGCGAGACGGTGGCCCTGGTCGGCCCCTCGGGCGCCGGCAAAAGCAGCGTGCTGCAACTGCTGCTGCGCTTCTACGACCCGCAGCAGGGCCGTATCACCCTCGACGGCATCGACCTGCGCGAGCTCGACCCGCTGGCCCTGCGCAGCCAGATCGCCCTGGTGCCGCAGGACCCGGTGATCTTCGCCGCCTCGGCGGCCGAGAACATCCGCTACGGCCGGCTGGAGGCGAGCCGCGAGGACATCCTGCGCGCGGCGAGGCTGGCCGAGGCCGACGAGTTCATCCGCGCCCTGCCGCAGGGCTACGAGAGCGAGCTCGGCGAGCGTGGCGCCCGGCTCTCCGGCGGCCAGCAGCAGCGCATCGCCATCGCCCGCGCCCTGCTCAAGGACGCCCCGGTGCTGCTGCTCGACGAGGCCACCTCGGCCCTCGATGCCCAGAGCGAGCACATGGTGCAGCAGGCGCTGGAGCGGCTGATGGCCGGGCGCACCACGCTGGTGATCGCCCACCGCTTGGCCACCGTGCTGCGCGCCGACCGTATCGTGGTGATGGAGGCCGGCCGCATCGTCGACATCGGCACCCATACCGAGCTGCTGGCGCGCAACGGCCTGTATGCCGAGCTCGCCCGGCTGCAGTTCGGCTCTGCCGGCGCGCCGGCAGGGGCGCCATCGGCTACCCTCACGCCCACCGCCTGAGCAAAGCCCGCATGCACGCCGACGCCCTGCCCGAGCCCGAACGCAGCCACCGCGCCATCGCCAGGCTTGCCGCCCTGGCCGAACTGCGCGGCTGCCCCGGCGATCTTCTGCCCCCCCTGCTCGTCGAACTCATGGAGGCCATCGGTGCCGACGGCCTCGGCTTCGAACGCCGCGAGGGCGAAGCCCTGGTGCAGGTGGAGGGCGTGGGCAGTTTCGCCGCCCTCGCCGGCTGCCGTAGCGCCCTTGCCGCCAGCCTCGGTGGTGCTGCCCTGCTCAGCCGCAACCTGGCCGTGGCCGCGGATGCCATGCAAGACCCGCGGGTAGACCGCGCCCTGTGCCTGCGCAGCGACTCCGGTTCGCTGGCCGCCGTCCCGGTGGATGTCTCGGGCCATCCCGCCGGGGTGCTGCTGGCGGGCTGGCGCCGGCCGCATGCCGCCGGCGAACCCGCCCTCGGCCTGCTGCGCATCGGCGCCGGCCTGCTTTCCGGTCTGCTGGCCCGGCACCTGCTCGGCGAGCGCGGCGAAGACCCGGCGCGGCTCATGGCCTCGGCCTTCGCCCAGACCCGCCACGAGGAGGCCGCGCGCCGCCGCCCGGATGAGCTCGACGTGCTCACCGGCCTGCTCGGGCCGGCGGCCTTCGAATCGGCCCTGGCCAGCAGCGCGGCGCACTGGTCGCCGAGCCAGAACAGTGCCGTGCTGTTCATCGACCTCGACCGCTTCCACCGGGTGAACGAGGCGCATGGCCATGCCGTGGGCGATACCGTGCTGCAGCGGGTGGCCGACGTGCTGCGCCGCTGCACCCGCGGCCATGACGTGGTAGCAAGGCTCGGCGACGACGATTTCGCCGTGCTGCTCAACCGCCTCGGCGACCCGGCCCTGCAGGCCGCGGTGGCGGCCGAGCGGATCATCGACGCCGTGCTGGCCGACAACCTCACCAACGAGGGCATGCCGCGCATCGAGCTGTGCATCGGTGCTGCCCTGATCGACCGGGCCGGCCTGGATGCCGCCCGGGTGATGCGCGACGCCGAACACGCCCTGCACGCCGAGAAGTCGGGGCGCGGCTGATGCCGTGCCGCCCGCTGCCGCAGGCCTAGCCGAGCCAGTCCTCGCCGGCCTGCCAGGCCGCCCGGACGGCCTGCCAGGCCCGTGCCGGCACCGGGTCGCCGGCGAGCCGCCACAGCCCGCGTCCCGGGGCCTCCACCATCGGCATCGCATCGAGGCGGCGCAGCAGGGCCTCCAGCGACCATTCGCGCCGCTGGCGCGGCATGCCGGGGCGCCACCAGGGCTGCCCGGCGGTCTCGAACACGATCCGGTCGTCCTCGAAGGCGAGGAAGAACGGCAGGCCACCGAAGTGCTCGCCGGGGCGGGCATGGAGCCGGTGCTGCCGGCGGTCGAGCAGGGCGATCTCCCAGTCCTCGATGGCGGGGCCATGGTGGAAGCGCGCGGGCAGGCCCTCCCGGTGCCGGGCGAAGAGCAGCCAGCGGCCATCGGCCGAGCCGATCATTCCCTGCGCCACGCCGCCGACGGCATGCCCTTCGGCCGTGAGCAGGCCGCCCAGCAGGCGCGGTTCCTGCTCGCGCGGCCAGGCATCCTGCCAGCGGTCGCGGGCGCCGAAGAGCAGCACGGGCGGCGCCGACGGCGGGCGATACTCGACATCGCCGGGCTGCAGCGGCGAGACCGGCGCGCAGCACTCGACCCAGGGCGGCAGAAGGCGCAGGCACCCCGCCCCGGCATCCAGCTGGGCGCGCCGGCCGCGCAGCACCAGCAGCCGGCCCGGAGCGGCCTGGCGGCGGTTCCAGGCATTGTGCTCGGGTGGCCCCTCCAGCGGTCTTAAAGGCTCCGGCAGGTCCTTGGCCGGCTGTTGCCCGCACAGTTCGGTCCATTCGATCTGCCCCTGGTGCACGGCCCGCAGGCGCAGTTCGGCCACCGGCCGGCGCAGGGTGGATACCCGCCCCGAGGCGAGATCGACCAGATGGAGTTGCGATGCCAGAGCGCGGCCGAGCACGCCCTGCAGCACGACGAAGCGCCCTGCCCCGTCCAGCCAGCGCGGCACCGGGCTGATGCCCTCGAGCACGAGCCGTTCGTGGCGCAGCCGGTACGGGCGCTGCTCCCGCGGATCGACCGGCGGCCCCATCGGCTCGAAGACGAGGCAGGGACCCGCAGGATGGCGGGCAAGCAGGGGCTGCAGGCCAGCCGCATCGGCGGGATCCTGCAGGGTACGGAGGCCGGACAGCGGCACGCTGGCCTCGACTTCCTCGAACACCGGCCAGCCCTGTTCATCGACCCTGCAGAACCACGGCAGGGGGCCCGGCGTGAAGTGCTCGTCGAGCACGGCGGCCGAAGCCCGGGCGGGGAAGGACACCCCCGGGAACGGATGGACCGGATGGGCGATTTCCACCCCTTCCTCGCGCAGGGCGGTCGGGCGGGCGGCGCCGAGTCCGGGAATGCCGCGCTCCCAGGTCCTGCCGAAATCGAGCCAGCGCCCCTCGCCACGGGCATGCCACAGGTACCAGCCGGCTGGCGGAACACCGCCTTCGAGGGTCTCGCTGGCGGGAAACAGGGCGGCCCTGCCGTCTTCACGCCACAGCACGGCCTCGAGGGCGCCATGCGACAGGATGAGCGGCAACGGACCGGCCTCGCTCTCGATCCGCCAGTCGGGCTGCTGGGCGTACAGGAGAGCATCGCCCACGTCGAGGATGCGTTCCCGCTCGATCAGGGCGACCCGCCTCAGGCCGGCGGCCGCAGGGCCGAACGCGGCCTCCGTCGGCGGCACCGGCTCGCCCTGCGGCCACCACAGCCCATCGCTGCGGCACACATAGGCCCGGACCCGCTCGAAGCCGAGCTGCGCCAGCCGGGCCGCACTGGTCGGCCCCGAGCACAGCCGGGCCACCAGGCCCGCCCGCCAGGGCCCGCGGAACAGCAGTCGCGCCGGCAGATCCACCACATGGATGGCCTCCTCCTCCTGCCCCCCCACGACCCACCAGCGCCCGTCATCGCTCAGGCCCCACTCCTCGCCCGACAGGCACAGGGCCACCGACAGGGTATGGATGAAGGTGTGCGGCGGCCCGCCCATGCCGCGCTCCCCGGCCGCCACCGTGAGGACCTTCAGGCCGGTCTCTCCGAGCGGCCGCCAGTCATCGGGCGCGTCCCGGGAAGCTTGCAGGGGCACGGAGGACGGGGCGGCCCTGAGCAGGGGCGGCAGCGGGTCCCGGGGCTCGAAGCGCCGGCCGATCCAGCCCAGCGGCAGGAGCAGCAGCAGGCCGGCCAGGAGCGCCAGCAGCACGCCCAGCAGCCACCCGTGGGTGGCGGCCAGCGATTTTCCGATGGCCAGGGCAGCGCCGATGGCGGTCGCGGGCGGCAGCGACAGCAGCCCTGGCAGGCCGAAGCGCGGCCCGAAACGCCGCTGCCCCAGGCTCTGTCCCAGCAAGGCGAGGAGGGCAAACGCGTAGAGCGCCAGCATCGGGGCGGGCGGCAGCACGGCCCCCAGGCCGATGGGAACCAGGAACGCCAGCAGCGTCAGGCAACCCCGCCCCATGCCCCGGAATGCCGGACTCAGAACGCCAGCGCCCGCAGCAGCCGCGGCAGGGGCTCGGTGGCCGCGGCCATGTTGGCCAGCACGTCCTCGAGGGTGATGACCTCGTCCTCCGGCGCACGGCCCGCCGCCCAGTTGGCGACGATGGCAAGGCAGGCGTAATCGAGCCCGAGCTCGCGGGCCAGCGCGGCCTCCGGCATGCCGGTCATGCCCACGAGGTCACAGCCGTCCCGGCGCAGGCGCTCGATCTCGGCCTTCGTCTCCAGCCGCGGCCCCTGGGTAGCCCCGTAGCAGCCGCCGTCCACCACCGGCACCCCGGCAGCCGCGGCGGCGGCCAGCAGGGCCCGACGCAGGGCCGGCGTGTAGGGCTCGCCGAAATCCACGTGCAGGGCCTCGCCCTCGCCATCCCAGAGGCTCACGGCGCGGCCATGGGTGTAGTCGATGAGCTGGTCGGGCACGCCGATCACCCGCGGGCCCCAGGCCTCGGTGATGCCGCCGACCGAGTTGACCGCGACCACCCGGGTCGCGCCGAGGGACTTCAGCGCCCAGAGGTTGGCGCGGTAGTTGATGCGGTGCGGCGGCACGGCATGGCCCTCGCCGTGGCGGGCGAGGAAGGCGATGCGGTGCGGGCCGAAGCCGCCCACCCGCACCGGCGCCGACGGCGTACCCCAGGGTGTCTCGACGGCATGGGTCTCCACGCCTTCGAGTTCGGCCAGCCGGTACAGCCCGGTGCCGCCGATGACGGCGAAGTCGATCGCCCTGTCCGCGCCACTCATGCCTTCGGCTCCCAGGCGTAGATGGCCGGCAGGTTGCGGCCCTGTTCGAAGAAGTCCATGCCGTAGCCGTAGACGTAGAAATCCGGCACCTCAAGACCGATGTGGTCGGCCCGCGCACCGGGCGCGCAGCGCCCGTGCACCTTGCGGCAGAGCACGGCCACCCGCACCTCCGCCGCCCCCTGGTCCTGGCACCACTGGGTGATGCCGACCAGCGTATTGCCCTCGTCGAGGATATCGTCCACCACCAGCACACGCCGTCCTTTGAGCGAGACCTGCGGACGGTGCAGCCACACCAGGGTCTCGCCGGCGGTCTTGCCGCGGTAGCGGGTGGCGTGCAGGTAGTCGAACTCGAAGTCGATGCCGGCCTCCAGCGCCAGCCCGGTGGCGAACAGCATCCCGCCATTCATCACGGTCAGGAACAGCGGCGGCTCGGCGGCAGTGGCATAGGCCGCGCGCAGCTCGGCAGCCACCCGGCGGATGGCAGCATCGATGGCGGCGCGGTCGTGGAGGATGCGCGACTCGCGCAGGGCATCGGCGAGCAGGGGGCGGCTCATGCAGTGAACTCCGGGCCGGACAGGGCCTGCTGGATGGCGGGCCGGCGGGCATCGGCGAGCAGGCCCTGCCAGCCGAGGGCGCCACGCCCCATCAGGCCGACGAGGGCGGCCATATTCCCGGGGCCACGGCCCTCCATCGCCCGCAGGCTGTCCGGGACCAGGGCCGGGGCGCAGACCAGCACCACATCGCAGCCGGCATCGAGGTGGGCATCGATGCGTGCCTTCACCCCGCCGGCCGATTCCGCCGCGGCCATGCCGATGTCGTCGGAGAAGGCCACGCCGCGGAAGCCCATGCGCCCGCGCAGCACGTCCTTCAGCCAGAACGGCGAGTAGCCGGCCGGCTCCGGAGCGACCGCCGGATAGGTGACATGGGCCAGCATCACCGCCTCGGCCCCGGCCTCGATGCCGGCGGCGAAGGGGACGAGGTCCTCGCGCTCCAGCACTTCCAGCGGCCGGGGGTCGATCGCCGCATCGAAATGCGTGTCCTCGCGCACCGAGCCATGGCCGGGGAAGTGCTTGAGCGTGGCCGCCATGCCGGCGGCGTGCATGCCCTGCACGTAGGCACGGGTGAAGGCGGCGACCACCTGCGGGTCGGGATGAAAGGCGCGGTCGCCGATGGCGAGGTTGCCGCGGCCGAGATCCACCACCGGGGCGAAACTGAGATCGAGGCCGATGGCGCGGATCTCGCTCGCCATCAGCCAGGCATGCTCCTGCGCCAGGCGCAGGGCCGCCCCCGGATCGCGCCCATGGAGCGCGCCGAAGGGCGCCAGCGCCGGCAGTTTGGTGAAGCCCTCGACGAAGCGCTGCACCCGGCCGCCTTCCTGGTCCACGCACAGCAGCTGCGGCCGCGGCGCGGCCTCGCGCAGGGCAGCGGCGAGCTCCGCCACCTGCCCGCGCGAGGCGAAATTGCGCTTGAACAGGATCACGCCCGCCACCGCGGGGTGCTGCAGCCAGTCGCGCTCCTCCGCCGACAGCGTGGTGCCGGCAATGCCGATGATCAGCATCCCTCCTTCTCCTCCGGGGTCCAGTGCGCGAACGGCCGCTCGGCCAGCGCGAGGTTGTAGTAGCGGGCGTGTCCGGTCACTTCCGCGCCGAGCCATGCCGGTCGTTCGAAGGCCTCGTCCACCGCGCCCAGTTCGATCTCGGCCACCACCAGCCCGGCATTGTCGCCGTGGAACTCGTCCACTTCCCAAAGGTGCGCGCCGATAGTGACGTAATGCCGGGTCTTGTCGATCAGGCCGCCGACGCAGAGCGCCAGCAGGGCCTCGGCGTCCGCCAGCGGAATCGGGTAATCGAACTCCTGCCGCATGCTTCCGAGTTCACGCGACTTCAGGTTCAGCGCCGCCGTCTCGCCGGCGATGCGCACCCGCACCGAGGCCTTCTGCGCGCCGCTCGCCACCGCGGCATGGTCGTTGAGGTAGCCCTGGGCCATGCGCACACGGCGTCCGGCCTGCGCGCGCCAGGCCTCCCCCACCACCAGGAACTTGCGCTCGATCTCGATGCCCATCAGCGGCGCTCGAACACGGCAATGGATTCGACATGCGCAGTGTGCGGGAACATGTCCATCACGCCGGCGCCGAGCAGGGTGTAGCCACGCTCCTTGACGAGGAAGCCGGCATCGCGGGCCAGCGAGCCCGGGTGGCAGCTCACGTAGACGATGCGCGGAATGGCCTTCAGCGGCAGCTGGGCCAGCACCTCGGCGGCCCCGGCACGCGGCGGGTCGAGCAGCAGCCTGTCGAAGCCGTCGCGCAGCCACGGCTCGCCCGCGAGGTCCTTGGTGAGGTCGGCGGCGAAGAAGCGGGCGTTCGGCAGGCCGTTGGCCTCGGCATTCTGCCGCGCCCGCGCCACCAGCCCGGCATCGCCCTCGACGCCGACGACCTCGAAGCCGCGGCGGGCGATCGGCAGGGTGAAGTTGCCAAGCCCGCAGAACAGGTCGAGCACCCGATCCCCCGGCGCGGGCTGCAGGAGATCGATGGCGCGCGCGATCATCTGGCGGTTCAGGCCGGCGTTGACCTGGATGAAGTCGAGCGGTCGGAACTGCAGGCGCACGCCCACGTCCGCCCCGATGTCGGCCGCGCCGAGGTCGAAGTGCAGGTCGACCTGCTCCGGCCACAGCGGCACCACGCTGTCGATGCCGCCGGGCTGCAGGAACACCGCCACCGCCTCGCGACGGGCGAAGGCCAGCAGCCGTTCGCGATCGCCGTCGGAGAGCGGTTCGAGGTGGCGGAACACCAGCGCCAGCACGCCGCCCTCTCGCGGGGTCCCGCCGTCCAGCGCGCCGTCGCCGGCGATGAACTCGATCTGCGGGATGGTGCGGCGGCCGTCGAGCGATTCCACCAGCGCGGAGAGCGCCGGGATGCGCCGGCCCAGCGCCGGGATCACCGTGTGGCATTCGGACAGGTCGGCAACGAAGCGCGGATCCTGCTCGCGGAAGCCGACGAGGGCCTTGCCCTTCTTCTCGACCCAGCGCACCGAGAGCCGGCCCTTGCGGCGGTAGCCCCACTGCGCGTCGCGGATCGGCGCAAACCACTCGCGCGGCTCGACATGGCCGATGCGCGCCAGGTTCTCGGCCAGCACCCGGGCCTTGGCCTCGATCTGCTTCGCTTCGTCCAGATGCTGCAGCGCGCAGCCGCCGCAGGTGCCGAAGTGGGCACAACGCGGCGCCACGCGGTCGGGCGAGGCCTCGATCACCTCGAAGGCCACGGCCTCGTCGAAGTGGCGGTTCTTCGCCGTCTGCCTCGCCCTCACCCGCTCGCCGGGCAGGGCGCCCGAGACGAACACGGCCTTGCCTTCGCGCCGCCCCACGCCCCGGCCATCATGGGAGAGGTCGTCGATGGCAATCTCGAAGTCGGGATCCAAACGCTGCCGGTGTCGCGCCACGGGAAGCTCGAAAGAAAACGGAGCGCGATTGTATCGCGCCCCGCCCGGGTCCTCGCCGCGTCCCGCGCGCTGCGCGGGCCGGGGATCACTTCTGCTTCCAGTTCCCGGCACTGTCCTGGTACCACCAGCCGGGCCGGGCCTGTGCCACCCATTCACGGGCAAAGGTCTGGCGGATCTGCTCCTCCCACTCCGGCTTGCCGTTCGCCACCGCGATCTCGCGGTACACGGCGCGGCGGTCGCGATTCTCGTCGGCCACCGCCTGGGTGGCGGCGGTGCGCTGCGCCAGCGGCACCTTGGCCGGGTCGCGCAGCACCACGAGGCCGTCGTTGCCGAAGCCGAGCGCTCCGCTGTCGAACAGCGGCGCCAGGGTGGACTGGAAGCGCTCGGCCATGCGCTGCTGGATGGCCTGAATGGCCGGGGTGCGGATGGTGATGTCGGCCCGCTCCTGGGCGTGGGCGCTGCCGATGAAGACGCCCACCGGGTCGAAGCGCCACTCCCGGCGCAGCAGTACCCACTGCGGCAGCGCCTCGCGCTGCACCGAGGCAGAGCCGCCACCGGCGTTGGCGGGCGTCTCGCCGATCACGTCCTCGACGAACTCCTTGGCCGCCTGCTGGGCTTCGGCCGCCGGGAAGTAGACGTTGATCGTCACGCAGGAGGCCAGCAGGAAGAAGGGCAGCAGGATCGCGGCGAGCAGCAGGGGCTTGCGCATGGAGAGCCTCGTCTCGGTGGGCGGACGCCCCGATCCTACCCCGGGGCGAGGGTCTGGCAAGCCACCCGCCCCGGGTCACGCAGGCCGCGTTCAGCCAGCCCCTCATTCGATGCGCAGGGACTCGCCACGGGTGGCGGCGCGCAGCCGGTCGACCAGGGTCGGCCAGTCCACCTCGCGGCGGAAGCCCACCACCTCGATGCGTGGCAGGCCGCGACCCTCGACGATCAGGAAGCCATCGCCGCGCTTCTTGAGGCCGCTCATCATGCAGCGGTTGTCCTTCAGCACGCAGCCGATGCCGATGCGCTCGTAGCCGAAGTCGTCGAAGGTGCGTAGCAGCCGGGCCTGCAGGCCGGCCACGAGGCCGCTGCCGCCGAGATCGGAGATGTCCTGCACGGCACGCTGGCTGATCCGTCGCCGGCCCTTCCACTGCCGGTCGGTGAGCAGGCGGGCATCGAAGGCCACCGGGCTCCAGTCCACGAGGCGCAGGCCGCGCAACCGGCCATCGAGCCGCCCGGTGATCTCGCCGAAACCGAAGGCCCGGGTCAGCGGGGAGAGGTCGATGTCGTCGAAGCGCACGTTCGCCGCGAGTGAAGGGGCGATGCCGAAGGGCCGCTCCACGCTCAGGTCGTCGAGGCGCACCCGCCCCCCGAACAGGGTCATCGCGAGGCCATTGCCGAACACCACGCGGTTGTCCTGGTACACCGCCTGCTCCAGCACGCCGCCCACGCTGCCCTCGAAGGGCGGCCAGCCAAGCCGCTGCGAGAGCGCGCCGAGATCGAGGCGCTCCAGGGCCAGGCCCATCTCGATGCGCAGCGGCGCCGTGCCACGCGGCGGCCGCCACTGGAAGCGTTCCAGCCGCAGCTCGCCGCCCAGCACGCCGGTGCGCATCGGCGAGGCGAGGTCGAGCTGGCCCCGGGCGCTGCGGAAATCGAGATGGCTGGCATCGAGGCCGATGCCGTAGAGGGCCGCCGCGCCCCAGGCGAGGCGGCTGTCGGCCACCGCCTCGTCGCGCGACCAGCGAAGATCGCCCTCGACCCCCGCAAGGCTGAAGCGGCCGCGCGGATCGATGGCGCGGGCATTGCCGAGCTCCAGCTCCAGCCGGCGCAGGCCTTCCTCGTCATAGGCGAAGGTGCCGCCGCCCCGGCCGCCGAGCTGCAGGTCGCCGAAGCCGGTGGGCGCCAGCACGCCGCCGAGGTAGCGTTCCGCCAACAGGCGGAGGTCGGCGGAAGCCCAGTCCGCTGAGAGCCGCACGAGCTCGCCGGTGGCGTCCAGTGCCGCATCGCCGGAGGCTTCGAGCACGCCGGCGTCGCGGAACGCCCAGCGCGGGAAGCGCCAAGGGACACCGGGGGGTGCCTCGCCCTCCAGCGCGAACGCCACGCCCGAGGCCGGCACCGCGAGGTAGACCGGCGCCACCAGCAGTTCGCCGGCCGAGAGCCTGCCTTCCAGCCCGAGGCGCTGGCCGCCGGCCGCATCGTGGTAGCGAAGCGTGAGCGGCACCGACAGCCCCGCCCCGGCGAAGCGGCCGTCCGGGGTATCGAAGCCAAGCCCGGCGAAGCGCAGCTCGGCCTCGACACGCAGGCCCGCGGCCTCTGGCAGCCGCACCTGGCCGGAGACCTCGCCCCCGGCGATCCGCCCCTCCGCCCAGAGCGAGGCCAGGAAGGCCTCCAGCCAGCGCAGCGGCACCTGCCGAAGATCGATGTGCCAGGGCGACTGTCGGTCCTTCGCCACGGCCACGCCACGGCCGCCCCCCGACCAGGCCATGCGCGAGGCCGCCTCCGAGAGATCGACGGCGAGCCTGCCCTGCGGACGCCCGGCCAGACGCACCTCGCCCTCGCAGCGCAGGCGCTGCCCGGTATCGAGCACCGGCTGGCAGGCCCAGTCCACTGCCCTGAGCCGCAGCGAGAGCGCGGGCAGCTCGAGCCCGGCCGCTGAAAGCGAGAGACGCGGTCCCGCCCCGCCCGCCGACTCGGAAAGCCGCAGCTCCAGCCGCTGGCCACGCACCGGGCCGGCCTCGATCCGGCCGATGCGCAGCACAGCCTGACGCTCCGGGGCCGCCCCCGCCACCGCCGCGGCGGAGGGCAGGTCCACCGCCAGGGCCGGCACGGCGCTGCCCAGGATGAGAAAGGAAAAGATGAACACGGCCCCGATGAGCCCGGCAGGGGTAAGCCTTTTCCTATTGCCGGGGGGGAGGGGGGCACGCATCCTGCCAAAAGACGCCGCATCTAAGGAGAGATGCATGAGCCTACGCCTCCTCGTCGTCGAGGACGATGCCGCCAGCCGCGAGTTCATCCGGGCCGCCCTCGCCGGAGGCGCCACGGTGGACACCGCACGCACCCTCGCCGAGGCCGGGACGCAGTGTGCCGAGCACGACTACCACCTGCTGCTGCTCGATGTCGCCCTGCCCGATGGCGAGGGCGATGCCTGGCTGGCCCGGCAGCGCGCCATCGGCAACCGCGCGCCGGCCATCGCCCTCACTGCCGAGCTCGACCATGCCAGGCGCCGCCGCCTGCTGGCCAGCGGCTTTGTCGAAGCCTTGGGCAAACCCATCAGCGAACAGGCCCTGCGCGAGGCCGTGGAACTGCGCCTGGCCGGAAGCACCCGCCGGCCGGAACAGGCCGCGCTCTGGGACGAGGTCCAGGGCCTCTCGGCCGTCGGAGGCGCGGCCGCCACCCTCGACCGCCTGCGCGGCCTGTTCCTCGACGAACTGCCGCGGCAGCGGCGGACCATCGTCGAAGCCCTGGAGAACGGCGATACGGGCGCACTGCGCGCCGTGCTGCACCAGCTGCTGGCCGGCTGCGGCTTCGTTGGCGCGGGCGCGCTGGCCGAGGCCGTGCAGGCCCTGCAGGCCCGTCCGCACCCCGGCCCCGAGGCCAGCACCTTACTCGAGCGGATCGACCGGATGCTGCGCGAGGCCGGGCGCTGAGCGCCCCACCCGCGCCACCTCGGTCATCAGGCTCCAGGCCCTGAGCGGCGCTCCTCCCAGATGGTGGGCGAGCACCGTGCGCAGGGCGAGCCGAAGCTCCGCCAGTTCCTCCGCCGCCGGGCAGCGATCCTCGGCCAACGCGAGCAGGGCGCTGCCGCGCAGGCTTCCCGCGGCATGCGTGCGGTCCCGCCAGAGCCCCTGCCCGGGATCGATGCGGTAGCGCGCGGCCGGATCGAGCGCCTCGCCCTCCACAGTCTCGCCCCAGGGCAGGCCGACGCCGAGGGCATCGAGCAGGTCGCGCTCGAAGCGCCGCAGGCACCAGGCCAGTGGCTGCAGCCGCCCCAGTTCTTCGCGCAGGCGGGCGTAGCGGGCGAACAGCTCGGGGGCCGGATCCTGCCGCGGCAGCAGGCGCAGCAGCAGCTCATTGACGTAGAAGCCGGCCAGGGCCACCTCGCCCACCTGGCGGGGGGCGAGATCGAGCGCCTCCCAGGCACGCAGGTTCCAGAGCTCGCCCCGGGTCTCGGCCGAAAACCCGATCTGCTGCCAGGGCTGGAGGGCGGCACGCTGTGCCTGCCGGCGCGGGCCGCGCACGCCACGGGCCACTGCCCCTACCCGGCCATGCGATTCCGTCAGCAGTTCCACCAGCAGGCTGGTCTCGCGCCAGGCCCGCGCATGGAGCACGAAAGCGCGCTCCTGCCCGATCCGCATCGCCCCGGTCCCCGGAACGGCCCGCCCGGGCGCTACTCGCCGTAGCCGAACTGGCGCAGCGCGGCCTCGTCGTCCGACCAGCCCTCGCGCACCCGCACCCAGGTCTGCAGGAAGACCCGGCGGCCGAACAGCTTCTCCATCGAGAGCCGGGCCGCGCTGCCGATGGCCTTCAGCCGCTCGCCGCCCTGCCCGATCACGATGGCCTTCTGGCCCTCGCGCTCGACCCAGACCACGGCGGCGATGCGCAGCCGCTCGCCTTCTTCCTCGAACGTCTCGATCTCGACCGTGGTCGAGTACGGCACCTCCTGCCCGAGCTTGCGCATCAGCTGCTCGCGCACCAGTTCGGCGGCGAGGAAGCGCTCGCTGCGGTCGGTGATCTCGTCCTCGGCGAACAGCGGCGGCGATTCGGGCAGCACCGAGAGCAGGCTCTTCACCAGCGGCCGCAGGCCGTCCTGTTTGCGGGCGGCGATCGGGTGCACGGCGGCGAACTCGCGTCCCTGCGTGACCTCGGCGATGAAGGGCAACAGCAGGCTCTTGTCGGCCAGCCTGTCCACCTTGTTGATCACCAGCACCACCGGCACGCCGGCATCGCGCAGCAGCGCATAGGCAAGCCCGTCCTCCTCGGTCCAGCGCCCGGCTTCGACCACCAGGGCCGCCGCATCCACGCCATCCACGGCGCCGCGGGCGGCGCGGTTCATGTAGCGGTTCATCGCCCGCCCGCCCTGGTCACGGTGCAGGCCCGGGGTATCCACGAGGGCGATCTGGCCATCCTGGAAGGTGGCGATGCCGAGCAGGCGGTGGCGGGTGGTCTGGGGCTTGGGCGAGACGATGCTCACCTTGGCCCCGACGAGGGCATTGACGAGGGTGGACTTGCCCACGTTGGGGCGGCCGAGCACCGCGACGGTGCCGGCGCGGTGTGGGGTTTCGGTCTCGGGAGAATCGCTCATGCCGGCAGTGTAGCGGCTGCGCGCCACGGCCGCCGCCACGCCAGTCCCGGGAAAGTCATGCCGGCGGCACGCCGGCGCGGCGGCGTGGCGGGTGGGCCGCCTCCAGGGCCGTGAGCAGGGCCTCGGCCGCGGACTGCTCGGCATTGCGCAGGGAACTGCCCTCGCCCTCCACTTCCAGCAGGGGCTCGCCGGCACGGGCACGGACGCGGAAATGCCGGGCATGGTCAGGTCCGCGCGCCTCCACGAGTTCGTATTCCGGGCGTGCCCACTGCCGCGCCTGCAGCCATTCCTGCACCCGGGTCTTGGGATCCTTGTCGGCCTTGCCGGCGGGCAGCGTGGCCAGCCCGTCCTCGAACCAAGGCAGCACGGCCGCCCGGCAGGCGTCCAGGCCGCCATCGAGATAGACGGCCCCGACCACGGCCTCGAGGGCATCGGCCAGGATGGAATCGCGGTGCCGCCCTCCCGACTTGCGCTCCCCCGGGCCCAGCTGCAACTGGTCGCCAAGACCGAGACGGCGGGCAATGGCGGCCAGGGTGGATTCCCGCACCAGCTGCGAGCGCGCCCGGGTCAGGGCGCCCTCGTCGGCCTTCGGCCAGCGCTGGTGCAGGGCCTCGGCCACCAGCAGGGCGAGCACGGCATCGCCGAGGAATTCGAGCCGCTCGTTGTGCGGCACGCCGGCGCTGCGATGGCGCAGCGCGGTCTCGAGCAGGCCAGGATCGCGGAAGCGGTGGCCGAAGCCGGGGCTCATGCCCCGGGCTGGCGGATCGGCGCCGAGTGCTCGAACTTGGCGACGAAGTCGAGGTTGTAGATCAGCGGCTTTCTGATCTCGTACTTCAGCACGAGGAGGAAAGCATCGCCCTCGCGCTGCACCCGGACGAACTCCGGCTGGTAGGACGCGGCGTAATCGATGGTCATCTGCCGGTCCATCGCCTTCCGGATCGTTCCGATGTCGTTCGTACCGACCTCGTTGGCGACCTTGTTCACCGCGTTGCGCATCGAGAAATACTCGATGTAGACCGGCCCGATCTTCATCCCGAGGAACAGGAAGAAGCCGGCGACGGCGAGCACGATGACGAACCCAATGAAGCTGATGCCGCGCTGGTGGTATCGCATGGGGGGCCTCGGTCGGGGTGCGTGGGGCGGGCGTTAACGGATGACGGTGCCAATTCGACGCCAATCGAAGCTGTCGATGCAAGCCCAGTTCGCGCAGTTGAGCCAGATCACGTCGGCGCGCCCGGCCAGGTTGGCCTCCGGCACGAAGCCCCAGAAGCGGCTGTCGTCGGAGGCCACGCGGTTGTCGCCCATCATGAAATAGTGGCCCTCCGGCACCACCCGGCGGCCATCGCCGGGGTTGTAGCGGAAGGGCGCCTGGTCAAGGATGGCGTGCGGGCGGCCCGGCACCAGTTCCTCCATGAAACGCCGGGTGCCGCTCATCTCCACCGCCGGGCGCGGCCCGGTGCCGATGTAGACCTCGCCCCCCTCGTACTTCACCGGCTGGCCGTTGATCGTCAGCCGGTTGTCGCGCACCTCCACCACGTCGCCGGGCAGGCCGACCACGCGCTTGATGTAGTCGGTGCCGGCCGGCGGGTCGTAGGGCGGCGCCGGATTGCGGCCGGGATAGCGGAACACCACCACGTCGCCGCGCCTGGGCTTGCCGGTCTCGAACAGCAGGGTGTTGGTGACCGGAAGGCGCACGCCGTAGGCGAACTTGTTCACCAGGATGAAGTCGCCGATCAGCAGGGTCGGCATCATCGAGGACGATGGGATGCGGAAGGGCTCGTAGACGAAGCTGCGCAGCACCAGCACCACCGCCAGCACCGGGAACAGCGAAGCGAGGAAATCGACGGTGCCCCCTCCCCCAGATTCCGCCCCGGCGGCGGCGCGGCGGCGCGCCAGCACCAGGCGGTCGAGCAGCCAGGCAGCACCGCAGAGCAGGGTCAGGACGGTGAGGATCAGGGCGAAATCGAGCTTCACGCGGGGGCCTTCACTTCGTGTTGTTGTCGACCGAGAGGACGGCCAGGAAGGCCTCCTGCGGG
Organism: Silanimonas lenta DSM 16282; assembly: GCF_000429065.1. Lineage (GTDB taxonomy): Bacteria > Pseudomonadota > Gammaproteobacteria > Xanthomonadales > Xanthomonadaceae > Silanimonas > Silanimonas lenta. The sequence continues at coordinate 45,574 of NZ_KE386845.1, forward strand.
ATTTCCACCTTGCCGAACTGCTTCATGCGCTTCTTGCCCTCCTTCTGCTTTTCGAGGAGCTTCTTCTTGCGCGTGGCATCGCCGCCGTAGCACTTCGCCAGTACGTTCTTGCGCAGGGCCTTCACCGTGGAGCGGGCGATGATCTGCGAGCCGATCGCCGCCTGGATGGCGACATCGAACATCTGCCGCGGGATCAGCTCGCGCATGCGCTCGCAGAGCTCCCGGCCTCGGCGCTCGGCCTGGGTGCGGTGCAGGATCATCGACATGGCGTCCACCCGGTCGCCGTTGATCAGCACGTCGACCCGCACGAAGGGGCCCGGCTCGAAGCGCAGGAAGTGGTAATCGAGCGAGGCGTAGCCGCGCGAGACCGACTTCAGGCGGTCGAAGAAGTCGAGCACCACCTCGGCCATCGGCAGCTCGTAGGCGATCTGCACCTGGCTGCCAAGATAGGTGATGCCGATCTGGCTGCCGCGCTTCTCCTCGCACAGCTTGATGATGTTGCCGATGTACTCCTCGGGCGTGAGGATGTTGGCGCGGATGATCGGCTCGCGGATCTCCTCGATTTTGTTCACCGGCGGCAGCCGCGCCGGATTGTCGAGCTTCACCACCGTGCCGTCGGTCTGCACCAGCTCGTAGACCACGGTGGGCGCGGTGGTGACGAGGTCGAGGTCGTACTCGCGCTCCAGGCGCTCCTGCACGATCTCCATGTGCAGCATGCCAAGGAAGCCGCAGCGGAAGCCGAAACCCATGGCCTCGGAGCTCTCCGGCTCGAACTGCAGGGCGGCGTCATTGAGGCGCAGCTTCTCCAGTGCCTCGCGCAGGGCCGGGTAGTCGTCGGCGGCGGTGGGGAAGAGCCCGGCGAACACCCGCGGCTGCATGGTCTGGAAGCCGGGCAGGGGCTTCTCGGCCGGATCCTTGGCGGAGGTCAGTGTGTCGCCCACCGGGGCACCGTGCACGTCCTTGATCGCCGCAGTGAGCCAGCCCACCTCGCCCGGCAGCAGGGCATCCTTCACCTTGCGCTTCGGCGTGAACACGCCGACGTTGTCCACCTCGTGCACGCGGCCGGTGGACATGACGAGGATCTTGTCGCCCTTGCGGATCTCGCCCTGCACCACGCGCACCAGCGAGACCACGCCGAGGTAGTTGTCGAACCAGGAGTCGATGATCAGGGCCTGCAGCTTGTCGGTATCGCCCACCTTCGGCGGCGGGATGCGCTCGACGATCGCTTCCAGCACCTCGCGCACGTTGAGGCCGGTCTTGGCCGAGATCGCGACGGCATCGGTGGCATCGATGCCGATCACCGCCTCGATCTCGCGCTTGGCGCGCTCGACGTCGGCGGTGGGCAGGTCGATCTTGTTCAGCACCGGCACCACCTCGAGGCCCTGCTCGACGGCGGTGTAACAGTTCGCCACCGACTGCGCCTCGACGCCCTGCGCCGCGTCCACCACCAGCAGCGCGCCCTCGCAGGCAGCGAGCGAGCGGCTCACCTCGTAGCTGAAGTCGACATGGCCCGGCGTGTCGATGAAGTTGAGCTGGTAGGTCTTGCCGTCCCGCGCCGTATAGGGCAGCGAGACCGACTGCGCCTTGATGGTGATGCCACGCTCGCGCTCGATCGGGTTCGAATCGAGCACCTGGGCTTCCATCTCGCGCTCCTCGAGCCCGCCGCAGATCTGGATGATGCGGTCGGCGAGGGTCGACTTGCCGTGGTCGACGTGGGCGATGATGGAGAAATTGCGGATGTGCTGCATGGGAGGGCCGGAAGGACGGTGCCCGGTGCGGGCAAGCGCCGGATTATCGCACAGGGGCCGTCCCGGGCCGGGGCGCGGCCGGGCTCCGGGCCCGGCCGCCTTCCCCCTTCCGGACTCAGGGCATCGGCAGTTCCACGAAGCCGGTGCTGCCGGCGTTGCGCACCAGCAGGCGCAGGGTCTCGCCCCGCTTCACCCGGGCCAGGGCCGCCTCGAAGGCCTGCGGCGAGCCGACGTCGCTGCCGTTCACCGCCAGCACCACGTCGCCCACCGAGAGGCCGGCCTGGCGGGCCAGCGGCGAGCCCACGCGGCTGATCCGCACCCCCTCGCCCGGGCGCAGGCCGAGCGCGCGCCGGGTCTCGGCATCCACCGCCTCGACGGCAAGCCCGAGGGCATTGGCCGCGGCCGCCGGACGCGCCGGCGTGGTGGCGGCAATGGCGTTGCCATCGAGCGCATCCAGGGTCACGGTGATGTCGCGGGTGCTGCTGCCACGGCGCACCGTCACCGTGGCCTTGCTGCCCGGGGCCAGCAGGCCCACCTGCGGCGGCAGGTCGGAGGCATTGAGGATCTCGCGGCCATTGAAGGCAGTGATCACGTCACCCGGGCGGATACCGGCCTTGTCGGCGGCGCTGCCGTTGTTGACGCTGTTGACGAAGGCGCCCACCGGACGCGAGAGGCCGAGCTCCTGCGCCCGCTCGCGGGTGACCTGGCCGATCTGCACGCCAAGCACGCCGCGCCGCACCTCGCCGGTTTCGCGCAGCTGGCGGGCGGTGTTCATCGCCACGTCCACCGGGATGGCGAAGGACACGCCGATGAAGCCGCCGGTATTGCTGAAGATCTGCGAGTTGACCCCCACCACCTCGCCGCGCACGTTGAGCAGCGGGCCACCGGAGTTGCCGCGGTTGATCGCCACGTCGGTCTGGATGAAGGGCACGTACTGCTGGCCCGGATCCATGCTGCGGCGGTTGATGCCGGAGACCACGCCGGCGGTCACCGAATGCTCGAAGCCGAAGGGCGAGCCGATCGCCACCACCCACTGCCCGGGCTTGAGGCTGGCAGCATCGCCGATGCGCACCGCCGGCAGGCCGCGGGCCTCGACCTTGAGCAGGGCGATATCCGACATCGCATCCGAGCCGACGATCTTCGCCTCCAGCTCGCGGCGGTCGGCAAACCGCACGATGACCTTCTCGGCCCCCTCGATGACATGGTGGTTGGTGATGATGTAGCCATCGGCGCTGGTGACGAAGCCGGTACCGAAGGAGGTGCCGCCACGCGGTTCCGGCGCCGGCATGCCAGGGCCGATGAAGCGGCGGAAGATCTCCGGCATGGCCTCGTCGATGGCCTGGGCGGCACGGCTGCCGCGGCCGCTGCCGATCTGCGCCTCGATGTTCACCACCGCCGGCGAGACCTGCTCGACGAGGCGGGTGAAATCGGGCAGCTGCACGAGCGGCGCCGCAGCCGGAGCGGCTGCCGGCGCGGAGGACTGCGCCGGCAGCAGCACCGGGGCGAGGGCGAAGGGAGTGAGCAGGGCGAGGGCGAGCAGGGCACGCCGGGGTGATGGCAGGCGCATCGTCATGTCAGATCCTTGGTCGGAAGTCCGTTGCAGGGCCGCAGCCCGAGGCGGGGCGCGGCGTCGAGGCGCTTGGTCAGACGCCCCGCGAGGAAAGTTCCCGCGAGCAGCCCGGCCAGTGCGGCGGCGTTCGGGAAACCGGCCGCCCGGCCGAGCAGGTGGCCGAGGCCGGCTCCCAGCAGCAGGGCGACGAGGGCGAGACCATAGGAACGGAACGCGGCGCGGCGCAGGGCGCGGGCATCCACCAGCACCTCGATGTCCTCGCCCGGCCGCAGGCCGGAAGCCAGGACCGGCAGGCGCTCGGGCTGCCCTTCGGGCGCGGCGAACAGGCTGCACCGCCCGCCACAGCCCGCGCAGCCGCGACAGGTGGACTCCAGCCAGGCCACGTCCAGCCCCTCCGGGGTACTGGCGAGCACGCGGGCACGGCGAGCGAGCCAGCCCTCGCCCGTGGCCGCACCGCCGGAACCGGCCGGCGAAGACGGGCTCAAGGCCGGGGGCCGTCCTGCGGCGGCACGGGCACGCTGTAATCGACGGTGAACGCCGGTGCCGCATGGCGGCTGCGCGGCCAGGGCCGGCTCGGCGCGTCGATGGCCGGAAGCGGGGCGAGCTGCTCGGCCGTGGGCTGCGGGGCACGGGCGAGCAGGGGCGGTTCGGCCGCCGCCGGAGCCGGCAGCGGGCGCGATTCCGGACGCAGCGGCGTCGGGGTAGGCGCCGGCAGCGGGCGGGCCGCCGGCAGGGCGGCCGGAGCGGGAGCCTGGGCCACGAGCGGCGACGGAGCGGCAGGGACGGGCGACGAGCCTTCCGGCTCCGGCCAGGCCAGCACCAGGGCAAAGGCCGAGGCGGCGGCCGAGGCGATGAGGGGCCAGCGGCGGCGCGGCGCCGGGGCGATGTGGGCAGGGGGCTGCGCCGGCAGGGCCTCGGTCTCCAGCGCCCGGGCCACGCGGCCGGCCAGACCGGAAGACACCGGCGCCTGCGCCTGGCGGCGCAGGGCATCACCGATCGCCTGCCAGCGCCCGAGCTGGGCGCGCAGGGCGGCATCGCCATCCAGCCTTCGCTGCACGAATCGGCCGGCCTCGGGCGCGAGCGCGCCGTCGTGCCAGGCGCTCAACTGTTCGCGGAATTCGTCGGGGGCGGTGGTGCTCATGGCATCAGGGGTCCAGCAAGGGGCGCAGTTGCGTGTCGATGGCCTCGCGGGCGCGGAAGATGCGCGAGCGCACGGTGCCGATCGGACAGCCCATGCGCTCGGCGATCTCCTCGTAGCTCAGGCCCTCCACTTCGCGCAGGGTGAGGGCCTCGCGCAGCTCGGGGGCGAGCCCGGCCACCGCCGCCAGCACCTGCTGCTCGATCTCGTTGCGCAGGGTTTCGTGCTCGGGGGTGTCGCCGTCGTGCAGGCGCTCGGCCTCGCGCACGGCCGCCACCTCCTCGTCGTCGATGTCGAGGGCGGCGGGCTGGCGGCCCAGCGAGACGAGATGGTTCTTGGCGGTGTTCACGGCGATGCGGTAGAGCCAGGTGTAGAACTGGGCCTCGCCGCGGAACTGCGGCAGGGCGCGCCAGGCACGGACGAAGGCCTCCTGCACCACGTCCTCGGCCTCGGCTGGATCGCGGACGTGCCGCCGCACCAGGGCGGCGATGCGGTACTGGTACTTCCTGACGAGCAGATCGAAGGCATTCCGGTCACCGGCCTGGACGCGCCTGACGAGTTCGTGGTCGTTGTGGTCCGTGCCCATCCCGGGCCTGCTCCTGCGCATGGGGCGCCGGCGCGGGGCCGCGGGAGGACGCGGACCTGTGACCGGCGGCGAGTGGGAAAGTTCCCGGCGATTTGACCGCGGGAAAGTACAGCCCGGATGATACCGGCCCATCCGCCCTACCCGCCCGTACGGTCACCGCATGTTCGAAGGTCTCCGCCTGCAACACTGGCGCACGGAAGTGCGCGCCGACGGCATCGTCGTCCTCACCCTCGACCGCGCCGACCAGAGCGTCAATGCGCTCTCCCGCGGCGTGCTGGACGAACTCGGCCAGCTGGTCGAACGCCTGGCCATCGAGAAACCGAAGGGCGCGGTGTTCTGCTCCGGCAAGGCCGCCGGCTTCATTCCCGGGGCCGACATCAAGGGCTTCGAGGAAATCGATGCCAGGGGCCAGATCTTCGACTGGATCCGCTCCGGCCAGCTGCTGTTCGACCGCATCGCCCGCCTGCCCTTCCCCACCGTGGCGGCGATCCACGGCCACTGCATGGGCGGCGGCACCGAACTGGCCCTGGCCTGCCGCTACCGCGTGGCGAGCAGCGCCGAGAACACCCGTATCGGCCTGCCCGAGGTGAAGCTCGGCATCTACCCCGGCTGGGGCGGCAGCGTGCGCGCCCCGCGCCTGCTCGGCGCCCCGGCGGCCATGGACCTGATGCTCACCGGCCGCGCCCTGCGCGCCAGCCAGGCCCGGGCGATCGGGCTCATCGACCGGGTGGTCGAAGGCCCGGTGCTGCTGGATGCCGCCATCGAGCTGGCGAAGAAAGGCATGCAACGCCCGTTGAAGCAGCGCCTCACCGCCTGGGCCAGCAACACCTGGCCGGCGCGGCAGGTACTGGCCAACATGATGGTGAAGCAGGTGGCGCGCAAGGCCCGCAAGGAGCACTACCCCGCGCCCTACGCCCTGATCGAGACCTGGCGCCGCACCGGCGTGGGGAATGTCTCCCGCGCCCTGCTGGCCGAGGCGAAGGCGGTCTCGAAGCTCGCCAGCGGCCCGACGGCCCGCAACCTCGTGCGCGTGTTCCTGCTGATGGAGCGCCTGAAGGGCCTGGGCGGCAAGGACCATGGCATCCAGCACGTGCACGTGATCGGTGCCGGCGTGATGGGCGGCGACATCGCCGCCTGGGCCGCCTTCCGCGGCTTTACCGTGACCCTGCAGGACCGCGAGATGAGGTTCATCGAGCCGGCCCTGAAGCGCGCCGACGAGTTCTACGCCAAGAAGATCAAGGACGAAGCGAAGCGCGCCGAGACCCGCGCCCGCCTGCAGGCGGACGTGGAGGGAGCCGGCGTGGCCAAGGCCGACCTCGTCATCGAGGCCATCTTCGAGGATGCCGAGGCCAAGCAGGCGCTGTTCAGGAAGGCGGAGGAATCCCTGAAGCCGGGCGCCATCCTCGCCACCAACACCAGCTCGATCGCGCTGGAAGTGCTGCGCGAGGGCCGCACCGATGCCTCCCGCTTCGCCGGCCTGCACTTCTTCAACCCGGTGGCCCTGATGCCGCTGGTCGAGATCGTCCAGCACGACCGCCTGGATGCCGAGACCACGCGCCGCCTGGCGGCCTTCTGCAAGGCCATCGACAAGCTGCCGGTGCCGGTGGCCGGCACGCCGGGCTTCCTCGTCAACCGCATCCTCGCCCCCTACATGCAGGAGGCCATCCTGCTGTTCAAGGAGGGCGTGCCGGGCGCGGTGATCGACAAGGCGGCACTGAAGTTCGGCATGCCGATGGGCCCGATCGAACTGGTCGATACCGTGGGCCTCGACGTGGCCGCGAGCGTCGGGAAGATCATGGCCGCTTTCCATGGCCAGCCGCTGCCCGAAGGCCTGACGGTCGAGGAGGGCAAGCGCGGCAAGAAGGACGGCCAGGGCCTCTACAAGTGGGAGAACGGCAAGCCGGTGAAGCCCGAGGTGCCGGCCGGCTACACGCCGCCGGAAGACCTCGAGGACCGGTTGATCCTGCCGCTCGTCAACGAGGCCGTGAGCTGCCTTGCCGACGGCACCGTGGCCGATGCCGACCTGCTCGACGCCGGGGTGATCTTCGGCACCGGCTTCGCCCCCTTCCGCGGCGGCCCGATCGCCCATGCCCGCGCCGAAGGTCCGGCCAGGCTCAAGGCCCGGCTCGAACAGCTCGCCGCCGTGCACGGCCCCCGGTTCACGCCCCGCCCCGGATGGGAGACCCTGTGATGCGCCTCGCCACGCTCGCTGCCACCCTCACCGCCGCCCTGCTCCTCGCCGCCTGCGGCGGCCAGGGCTCCGACGATGCCGCCAAGCCCGACGGCCCCAGGCAGCGCCGGGTCAACGTCTACAACTGGTCCGACTACATCACCCCGGAAACGCTGCAGCGCTTCACCCGCGAGACCGGCATCGAGGTGGTGTACGACGTCTACGCCGACAACGAGACCCTGGACGCCAAGCTGGTGGCGCGCAACAGCGGCTATGACGTGGTCTTCCCCTCGGCCCCCTTCGCCCAGAAGCACATCGCCAACGGCCTCTACGCCCCGCTGGACAAGGCCCTGCTGCCGAACCTGGTGAACCTCGACCCGGCCCTGGCTGGCGGCGTCGCCGCTGCCGACCCGGAGGGCCGCTTCATCGTGCCCTACATGTGGGGCACCACCGCCATCGGCTACAACGTGGCCAAGGTGCGCGAGGCCCTCGGCGAGGAGGCCGAGCTCGACACCTGGGGCCTGCTCTTCGACCCCGCCACCAGCGCAAAACTGGCGAAGTGCGGCATCGCCGTGCTCGACGACCAGCAGGAGGCCTTCTCCGCCGCCCTGTTCTGGAAGGGCATGGACCCGAACGGCATGGGCAATGGCGAGATCGACGTGGTGCGCGCGGTGTACGCCCCGGTGCGCCAGCACATCCGCTACTTCAACTCCAGCCGCTACATCGACGATCTTGCCAATGGCGAGATCTGCGTGGCCATGGGCTACAACGGCGACGTGCTGCAGGCCCGCGACCGTGCCGAGGAAGCCGGCACCGGGGTGGAGATCGGCTATGTCATCCCGCGCGAAGGCGCGATCCGCTGGTTCGACGTGATGGCCATCCCGGCCGATGCCCCGAACAAGGCCGAGGCCCATGCCTTCATCGACTTCCTGCTGCGCCCCGACGTGATCGCCCCGATCAGCGAGTTCGTCTCCTACGCCTCGGCCAACCTGCCGGCGAAGGACCTCGTCGACCCCGGGCTGCGCGCCGACCCCGCCGTGTACCCGCCGGAGGAGGTGATGGGCAAGCTGGTGGACACCAAGAAACTGCCGCTGGAGGAGAACGACGCCCGCCAGCGCGCCTGGGCCGACATCAAGCGCGGCGGCTGAAGCGAGATGAGCACGCCGGCCCGCCGCGCGGCCGCCATCGATCCCTGGCAGGACCCGAAGGCCGAACCACTGCTGCGGATCGAGGGTGTCACCAAGACCTTCGGCAAGACCTATGCCGTGGACGATGTCTTCCTCGACATCTACCGCGGCGAGTTCTTCTCCCTGCTCGGCGGCTCGGGCTGTGGCAAGAGCACCCTGCTGCGGATCCTCGGCGGCTTCGAGGTGCCCGACAAGGGCCGGGTGCTGATCGACGGCATCGACATGACCCGGGTGCCGCCCTACGAGCGCCCGGTGAACATGATGTTCCAGAGCTATGCGCTGTTCCCCCACATGACGGTGGAGCAGAACATCGCCTTCGGCCTGAAGCAGGACCGGCGCCCGGCCAGCGAGATCGGCGACCGGGTAGCGGCCATGCTCGACCTGGTGAAGATGGGGCAGTACGGCCGGCGCAAGCCCGACCAGCTCTCCGGCGGCCAGCGCCAGCGCGTGGCCCTGGCGCGCGCACTGGCAAAGCAGCCCAAGCTGCTGCTGCTCGACGAACCGCTGGGCGCGCTCGACAAGAAGCTGCGCGAGCACACCCAGTTCGAGCTGGTGAACATCCAGGAGCGCACCGGCACCACCTTCGTCATGGTCACCCACGACCAGGAGGAGGCGATGACCATGAGCAGCCGGGTGGCGGTGATGGACGCCGGCCGCATCCTCCAGGTCTCGACCCCGGCCAACCTCTACGAGTACCCGCACTCGAAGTTCGTGGCCGAGTTCATCGGCGCGGTGAACATGCTGCGCGGCACCGTGCTGGAACAGCAGGAGGAACGCGTGCTGGTGCACTGCCATGACCTCGACTTCGATACCTGGGCGCGCTACGCCGAGCCCATCCCGGTGGGCACCGACGTGGACGTGGCGATCCGCCCGGAGAAGATCGACGTGGCCGAGGCCGAGCCTTCGGGCGTGGACAACGTGGTGCGTGGCCGGGTGGTGGAGATCGCCTACCTCGGCGACGTATCGATCTACCACGTGCAGACCGACGACGGCTTCGTGCTGCGGGTGCAGGAAACGCATGCCGCCCGCAGCGCCGACCCGCACTACAACTGGGGCGACGTGCTCTACCTCGTCTGGCACGCCCGCGACGCCATCGTGCTCACCGCCTGAGCATGCAGCGCGGGGCTGCCAATGCCGGCTGGTGGGACCTCTGGTACCAGGTGGTGCTGGGCCTGTTCCGGCAGATCGGCGCCCTCGGGCGCGAGCTGCGCGGCAGCCGCGGCCGCTACCTCGTCATCGCCGTGCCGATGCTCTGGCTGCTGGCCTTCTTCCTCGCCCCGCTGCTGGTGGTGCTGAAGATCAGCCTGTCCCAGCGCACCGGCGGGGCCCCGCCCTACTCCGACCTCGTGGCCTTCGGCGGCGATGGCCTGGTGCAGATCACCCTGAGCTTCGCCGGCTATGCCCGCCTGCTCACCGACCCGATCTACATCGAGAGCTACATCAACTCGCTGCAGTTCGCCTCGGTCTCCACCCTCGCCTGCCTGGTGCTTGGCTACCCCATCGCCTACGGCATCGCCCGCGCCAGTCCGGGCTGGCGACTGTTCCTGCTGATGCTGGTGGTCCTGCCGTTCTGGACCAGCTCGCTGCTGCGCACCTATGCCCTCACCGGCCTGCTGCGCGACAACGGCCTCGTCAACCAGGCCCTGCTGGCGCTCGGCCTCGTCGATGCCCCGGTGCGGCTGATCGACACCCCGTTCGCGGTGTACCTCGGCATCACCTACAACTACCTGCCCTTCATGGTGCTGCCGCTGGTGGCCAACCTGATGCGGCTCGACTTCACCCTGCTGCAGGCCGCCGCCGACCTCGGCGCCCGCCCCTGGCGCGCCTTCCTCTCGGTCACCCTGCCGCTCTCGCTGCCCGGCATCCTTGCCGGCTCGCTGCTGGTGCTGATCCCGGCGGTGGGGGAATACGTCATCCCGGCCCTGCTCGGCGGCCCGGGCTCGCTCTCCATCGGCCAGCGCATCTGGGAAGACTTCTTCAACGCCCGCCACTACCCGCTGGCAGCGGCGGTGGCCATGGCCATGCTGGTGCTGATCGTGGTGCCGATGCTGCTGTTCGAATCGGTGCAGGAACGCCGGGCCCGCCGGGAGGCGGAACGCGCGTGAGCGAGCGCCGCCCCTTCCTGCTCTATACCGCGATGGCGTTCGGCTACGCCTTCCTCTACCTGCCGATCGCCAGCGTGGTGCTGTTCTCCTTCAACGAGTCGCGCTCGGTGAGCCTGTGGAAGGGTTTCTCCCTGCAGTGGTACGGGCGCCTGTTCGAGAACCAGGCGGTGATCGACGCCGCCCTGCTCTCGCTGCTGATCGCCGCCATGGCCTCGACGCTCGCCGTGGTGATCGGCACGATGGCCGCGCTCGCCCTCTCGCGCTTCGGGCGCTTCAGGGGCCGGGGCCTGCTCTCGCTGATGAGCTCGGCGCCGCTGGTGATGCCGGACGTGATGCTCGGCATCAGCGCCCTCTTTCTGTTCATCACCCTGCAGCAGCTGGTCGGCTGGCCGCAGGGCCGGGGCATCGACACCATCACCATCGCCCATGTGACGCTGTGCGTCTGCTATGTCACGGTGGTGGTGCGCTCGCGCCTGGTGCAGACCGACCACAGCCTCGAGGAAGCGGCGATGGACCTCGGGGCGCGGCCGTGGAAAGTGTTCTTCCTCGTCACCCTGCCGCTGATCTGGCCGGCCCTGCTGGCCGGCTGGCTGCTCGCCTTCACGCTCTCGCTCGACGACGTGGTGATCGCCAGCTTCACCTCGGGGCCGGGCAGCAGCACCCTGCCGGTGCTCATCCTCTCCAAGGTGCGCTTCGGCGTGACGCCGGAGATCAACGCACTGGCCACGATCATCATCGTGGCGGTCTGCCTCGGCATCAGCCTCGCGGGCTGGATGCTGCACCGGGGCAACCGTCAGGCAGGGGCCTGAAACCCTGCTGCCCGCATGCGCAGGCTGCATACGTATTCATGACGGAGGCGAGGCATTAGAGCCTAGGCTCTAGACCGGGCATGGTCCTGCCCGTCCGCGAACGCCACTCCGGAGCCCCCCGATGTCCTCCCGCCCTCTCCCCCCGACCCGGGCGCTGCGTGCCCCGTTCCGCGCCCTCGCCGTTCTGGCCCTCGCCCTGCTCGGCGCACCGGCCGCCCGGGCCGATGTCATCCTCCATGCCTTCAACTGGCGGTATGCCGACGTGCAGGCACGCGCCGACCAGATCCGCGATGCCGGCTACCGCATCGTGCTGGTCTCCCCGGCCTACAGGAGCGAGGGCAATGCCTGGTGGGCGCGCTACCAGCCCCAGGACCTCCGGCTGATCCACAATCCGCTCGGCGATACCACGGCCTTCCGCAGCATGGTCGCGGCCCTGCAGCAGCGCGGCATCCGCGTCTATGCCGATGTGGTGATGAACCACATGGCGAACGAGGCCTTCCGGCGCAGCGACCTTGATTACCCCGGCAGCGCCGTGCTCGCGGTGTACGCAGGCAACCCGGCCTACTACAACGGCCTGCGCCTGTTCGGCGACCTGCGCTACAACTTCCTGTCGGCAGCCGACTTCGGCCCGGCGCGCTGCATCCTCGATTACGGGAATGTCTTCGAGGTGCAGAACTACCGCCTTTGCGGCGGCAGTGGCGATGCCGGGCTGCCCGACCTCGTGGGCAATGCCTGGGTTGTCTCCCAGCAGCAGCAGTACCTGCAGGCACTGAAGGCCATGGGCGTGAAGGGTTTCCGCATCGATGCCGCCAAGCACATGCCGGCGGGCCACATCAATGCCGTGCTGACGCCGGCGATCAAGTCCGGCATGCATGTGTTCGGTGAGGTCATCACGGGCGGTGGCGCCGGCAATGCCGAATACGACCGCTTCCTCGCCCCCTATCTCCGCGATACCGACCACGGCGCCTACGATTTCCCGCTGCACAACCAGCTGCGCAGCGCCTTCGGATTCGGCGGGCGGATGACCCAGCTCGTCGATCCGCTCGCCTTCGGCCAGGCCCTGCCGCCCTCGCGGGCGATCACGTTCACGGTCACGCACGACATTCCGAACAATGCCGGCTTCCGCCATCTCATCATGGATCCGACGGACGAGACGCTGGCCTACGCCTACCTCCTCGGCCGGGACGGCGGCGTGCCCATGCTGTACTCGGACAACAACGAAAGCGGCGACAACCGCTGGGTGAATGCCTGGAACCGGGCCGACCTGAAGGCGATGGTGCGCTTCCACAATGCCGTGCAGGGAAGCGACCAGCAGGTACTGTCGGCGGGCGACTGCCACCTGATCTTCCGGCGCGGCAACCGCGGCATCGTCGCCATCAACAAGTGCGGGAACTCGGTATCGGTCCCGGTCGGCATGAGCAACAGCGTGCTGTGGTGGAACACGGATTACCGCGACGTGCTCGACGGCACCAGCGTGGTGCGCATCAGCAGCAGCACCTACACCTTCAACCTGCCACCGCGCCGGGCGCGGATGTGGCTGCGCTGAAGCGCCGGCCGCCGCCGCTCACTGCGACCGCTCGTAGACGTAGACCGTCGCCGGCGGCACGTTCCACCAGGTGAAGCTGGCGCGGCGCGCCACCAGCCCCAGGGCGTCGAGCACCTCGCGGGCCACGGGGCTGGCCGGCCCGTAGGTGAACTGCACGAACCGGCCCCCGGGGCGCAGGCAGGCGAAGGACTCGGCCATGATCCGCTGCTGCAGGCTGCGCGGCATGGTGAGCAGGCCGAGCCCGGAGACCACGGCATCGGCCGGGCCGGCGGCGAGAAAGCCGCTGCGGGTGGCCAGTTCCCGCACCTGCGCGGCATCGCCGAGTTCCACCCGCACTTCCGGGAAGCGCTGGCGCAGGGTCTGGTGCAGGGCCTCGTTGAGTTCGAGGACGAGCAGGTCGGCCGGAGCGATGCCATGGGCCAGCAGCTGCTCGGTGATGGCGCCGGTACCGCCGCCGAGCTCGATCAGGCGCCGCGCCCCGGCGGGCAGGGCGGCGATCATCTGCCGCGCGAGCTGCGGGCTGGAGGGCGAGACCGCGGCCACGCCCAGCGGGTTCTTCAGCCACTGGCGGAAGAAGGCCCAGCGGCCCTGTCGGTCTTCGAGCGTGAATGGCGACATGCGAGACAGGCGTCCAGAACGGGGGGCCAAGAGCATGCCCTGAATCGCGTTCCGCGGGCGTTACGCCTGCCCGGCCCGGTCCCGGGGCCGCCCCCGGTACAGCACCCAGGCCCGGTGAATGCGCGGGTTGCGCTCGAAATCGGGATCGATGGTGGCCGGGCTGATCTCCTCGATCTCGGCGAACTTCGCAATGGTCTCGAGATCGGGCCGGAAGCGGCGGAAATTGTTCGAGAACAGCAGCACGCCCCCGGGGGCCAGGCGGCGCATCGCCGCTCCCAGAAGGTCGACGTGGTGCTTCTGCACGTCGAAGTCGGCCTTGTCCTTGCTGTTCGAGAAGGTCGGCGGGTCGCAGAAGATCAGGTCGTATTCGGCCCGGTCGGCGCGCAGCCAAGCCATGGCGTCGGCCTTGACGTAGCGGTGCTGCGGGCCTGTCTGGCCGTTCAGCGCCATGTTGCGTCCCGCCCACTCGAGATAGGTGGAGCTCAAGTCCACCGAGGTGGTGCTGATAGCGCCGCCCACGGCGGCATGCACGGTGGCTGCGCCGGTGTAGCAGAACAGGTTGAGGAAGCGCAGGCCCTTTGCTTCCGAGGCGATGCGCAGCCGCAGCGGGCGGTGGTCGAGGAACAGGCCGGTATCGAGGTAGTCGAACAGGTTCACCTCGAGCCGCACCGCGCCCTCGCGGACGATGAAAGCCTGCTGCCGCTCGTCCATGCGCCCGTACTTGCTGCCCCCCTTGCCGCGGGCGCGGGTCTTGATGGCGATGCGATCCTTCGGCACCTGGAACACCTCGCGCAGGGCGGCAAGCAGTTCGCCGAAACGGCGCCGCGCGTCGTGCTCGGCCACGCTGGCGGGCGGCGCGTACTCCTGCACGTGCAGGAAAGTGCGCGCCTCGCCGCCATCCTCGGCGTAGACATCGACCGCCGCGGCGTACTCCGGCAGGTCGGCATCGTAGGCGCGGAAGCAGGTGATGCCCTCGCGCTCGCGCCAGCGCGCCGAATGCTTAAGGGTCTTGCGCAGGCGGTTGGCCACCATCTGCGCCCCCTCCGACAGGGGGCGCGCCTCATCCGCGGCCTGGGATGGCGGCGCGAAGGTCTCACAGGCGAGCAGCGTGCAGTCCAGGGCGCCATTGCGCAGGGCGTAGCGCTTGCGCGCCCGCAACCGGGTGGCGCGGGCCAGGGCCTCGCTGCCGCAGAGCAGGGCGCCGCGCCACTCGGGCACCGCCCGCTGCAGGGCCTCGCCAAGACGGGCATAGAGGGCCTCGTCGGCAGCCAGCCGCTCGTCATAGGGCGGATTGCAGGCGACGATGCCCGACCCCTCGCAGGGGCGTCGCAGGTCGGCAATGTCACCGCTGCAAAAATCGATGGCCTCGAGCACTCCGGCGGCCTCGGCATTGCGCCGTGCCTGCTGGACGATGCGCGGATCGAGGTCGATGCCGAAGAAGCGCGGCGCCAGGCTGGCGCGCCGGTCGCGCACCCGGGCCTCGTCGACGAGACGCTGCCACGCCGGAAGATCGAAACCGCGCCAGCGGGTGGGCGGCGCCTCTCCGTGGCGCAGCAGCCCGGGGGCGGTGTCGGCGGCGATCAGGGCGCCTTCCACCAGCAGAGTGCCGCTGCCGCACATCGGATCGAGCAGGGAAAGCGGCGTGCCCATGGCCTCGGCAGCCGCCAGCGCCTCGCGGGTCCAGCCGGCCCGGGCCAGTACCGCGCAGGCCAGGGTCTCCTTCAGCGGGGCCTCGCCCTGCCCCTGCCGCCAGCCACGGCGGTGCAGCGGGCCTGCGAGATCGACCGCGAGCACGGCCCGTCCCTTGCGTACCACGAGATCGAGGCGCAGGTCGGGGGCATCGAGATCCACCGAAGGGCGGATGCCGGTGTCGAAGCGCAGGCGGTCGACGATCGCATCCTTCACCCGCTGTGCGGCGAAGCGGGCATGGGTGATGCCGGGGCCGGAGACATGGGCGGAGACGGCCAGCGTGCCCTCGGGCGCGAGATGCCCGCGCCAGTCGATGGCATGCACGGCAGCGTAGAGATCGTCCTCGCCCATGCAGTCGAACTCGAGCAGCGGCCACAGGGCGCGGCTTGCGAAGCGCGACCAGAGCGCCACGCGCAGCAGGCTCTCGGCCTCGCCCTCGGCATTCACCCCGGACGGGGCTGCATTGGCCCGGGTGGCACCGAGTGCGAGCAGCTCCTCGGCCAGCAGGTACTCAAGGCCTCGGCTGCAGGGCACGAAATAGCGCATCAGGGGGCCACCCGCCGCAGCAGTTCGGCAAAGACGCCGGCGCTATAGTCCACGTGCGCCTCGAGCCGATGCCTGTCGTCCACCAGCCGCAGCTCGGCGCGGCACGGCGCGCACCACTCGACCACTGCGCGCGCCGGGATCAGCTCGTCCTCCCAGCCATGCACCACCAGCAGGGGCAGGCCGGCGGGGGCCTGCAGGGGCCGCGGCCAACCCGCGAGCGCCACGGGAGGCGCCATCAGGAACAGCCCGGCGAGCTCGGGCCCTGCCCCGGCCTCGCCGGCCAGCCTGGCCGCCACTTCGCCGGAGATGAAGGCGCCCATGCTGGAGCCGGCCAGCACCAGCGGGCCTTTCACCGCCAGGGCGCGCCCGTGCAGGCGCTCGATCCGCGCCCCCACGTCGCCCAGCCGGCCGCGGGCGTCGAGATCGCGGTAATCCGGGCGCTCGTGGGTCCAGCCGAGCGCCTCGGCCACGCGGGCCAGGGCCGAGACCTTGGTGGCCTCGGGGCCGCTCTCGAGGCCATGGGAGAGGATGACGTGGCCTCGGGCCATGCGGTCGCTCCGGGTGGGGCGGCGGGAGGGCCGCCGGGGGCCGCGATGCTAGCATCCGGACATGCCCCCGCCCGTCCTCGCCCCTGGCGCGCACTACCAGCCGGTGCCCTATCTCGAACGCCTGCCGCAGCGCGATCCCGCCGGCATCGACCTCGTGGTCATGCACTGCACCGAAACGCCGACGCTGGAAAGCGCCCGGGCCTTCGGCGAGCGTGTGCTCTACGCGGAGAGTGGCACCGGCGCCTGCGGGCACTACTACCTCGACCGTGACGGCACGCTCGTCTGCTATGTCGAGCCGGAGCGCACCGCCCACCACGTGCGCGGCTGGAACGCGCGTTCGATCGGCGTCGAGATCGTGAACACCGGGCGCTACCCGCACTGGTACGACAGCCGCCACCAGGCCATGACCGAGCCCTACACCGAAGCACAGATCGAGGCCCTGCTGACCCTGCTCGCCCACCTGCGCCGGCAGTTCCCGGCCCTGCGCTTCATCGCCGGCCACGAAGACCTCGATACCGCCCGCGTCGAGGCCAGCGACGATCCCGCGAAATCGGTGTGGCGCAAGCGCGATCCAGGCCCGCTGTTTCCCTGGGAACGGGTACTGGCCGCCTGCGGGCTGGAGCGGCTGCGCCCCTGACCCCCGGCCGGGGGCCACGCAGGCCATGCGCCGGCCCCCGGCCCCCCCTCGCTATACTTCCGCCCCCTTAACTTTTCCGTGCGCAGCGCCCCCAGCGCCGTTGCCGCTTCATTCCCGCATGACCCATCCCGTCGTTGCCGAACTCGTCGAGCTCCTGAGGCTGGAACGCCTCGAGGACAACCTCTACCGCGGCCAGAGCCGCGACATCGGCACCAAGTTCGTGTTCGGCGGGCAGGTGATGGGCCAGGCCCTCGCCGCCGCGCAGGCCACGGTGGATCCGGCCCGCCACGTCCATTCGCTGCACGCCTACTTCCTGCGCCCCGGCGACATCGAGGCGCCGATCGTCTACTCGGTGGACCGCACCCGCGACGGCCGCAGCTTCAGCACCCGGCGGGTCACCGCCATCCAGCACGGCCAGCCGATCTGCGTCTTCGCCAGCTCCTTCCACCTCGAGGAAGCCGGCGCCGAGCACCAGATCAACAAGCCCGAGGTGCCCGACCCGGAGGACCTCGAGCCCCTGGCCCGCCCCGCGCCCGAGGTGCTGGCCAAGCTGCCGCCGATGATGCAGCGCTGGCTCTCGCGCCAGGTGCCCTTCGAGGTGCGCCCGGTCTACCCGCGCGACGAACTGAAGCCGGCCAAGCGCCCGCCCTACCAGCAGGTCTGGTTCCGCCTGATCGACCGGGTGGAAGACACCCCGCTGCTGCACCGCGCCCTGCTGGCCTATGCCTCCGACTTCCACCTGCTCGGCACCGCCACCCTGCCGCATGGCATCAGCTACTACGACCCGCGCGTGCAGATGGCCTCGATCGACCATGCCATGTGGTTCCACCGCCCCTTCCGCGCCGACGAGTGGCTGCTCTACGCCCTCGACAGCCCCACTGCCCAGGGCTCGCGCGGACTGGCCCGGGGCGGCATCTACACCCGCGACGGCCGGCTGGTGGCGAGCACGGCGCAGGAAGGCATGATCCGCATCGTCGGTGGAGAGGCCTGATGCGCGAGGTCTACCGCTCGCTGCGGGTGGAGCAGGTCGAGGGCGCGGCGCGCCTGCTCGGCGAGGCCGGCATCGAGACCAGCATCCAGAACGGCCGCTCCTACAAGGGGGCACGGCGGCGCCAGTTCAGCTACCGCGATGATCCGGAATCGGCGAAGGCCGCGGTGCTCTACGTGGTGCACAACAGCGACCTGCCGGAAGCCCGCCGCCTGCTGCGCGAGGCCGGGCTGATGGCGCCGGGGCAGCGCGAGAGCTACCTCCCCGACGACCTGCGGTTCCGCGCCCGGAACGGCAGCCAGGAACGCTTCTGGACCCCGGGCCGCCTGCGCACCCTGTTGCTGGCGCTGATCGCGCTCTCGCTCCTGGTGTTCCAGTTCCGCGGCCTGCTCGGCGCCTGAGGGCCTGGCGGCGCGGGGCACCGCAGCTCACATCGTGGCGGTGGGCTTGTCCGAATCGAGGATGCCGGCGAGATGGGTCTCGATCTTGCCTTTCACCGTCTCGGCCTCCGGCGTCTCGGCAAACTGCACGCCGATACCGGCGGCCCGGCCGCCCTGCGCGCCGGTGGGCGTGATCCACACCACCTTGCCGGCCACCGGCAGGCGCTCGTTGCTGTCCATCAGGGTGAGCAGCAGGAACACCTCGTCGCCGATCTGGTAGCGCTTGCTGGTGGGGACGAACAGGCCGCCGCCGCGCAGGAAGCTCATGTAGGCGGCATGCAGCTGGGCCTTGTCTTTCAGCGCCAGCGAGAGGATGCCCTGGCGGGCACCACCGGCTCCGATCATCGTCGCGTCTCCGTCGTTGCCATCAAGGCCCGCCACTCGGCCAGCAGGCCGGCCAGCGCCAGCTCATGGCGCAGGGGCGCGGCGAGCTGCTGGCGCAGGCGGTTGAGTGAATCGAACCACCGCGCAAGCTTGTCGAGATCACCGGGCGGGGTCAATCCGAGCGGTGCCGGGGCACCGGCGGCGGCGCGGGCCAGCGCCAGCGTGGCATCGGCCACGAAGCGCAGGCGCAGGGGCGCGGTCTCGGGCTCGGCGAACCAGTGCTGGCCCGTGGTCAGTGGAGAGGCGATGCCACGCGCCACCGCCGCCCATTCCTTCAGGGTGGCCTCGCGCAGGGCGAGCCCGCCGCCGCGCAGCCAGGCATCGGCCAGGCCCGGGTGGCCCGCGGCGGCCTCCAGGGCCTCGGCGGCGCGGGCGGGCGCATGTCCCCCGGCCTCGAGCCAGGCCAGGGCCTCCGCCCGCGGCGGCAGTGCGAGCTCGAGGCGCTGGCAGCGGCTGCGGATGGTGGCCGGCAGGCGCTGCGGCTCGGCGCTGAGCAGCAGCAGGAAGCGGTTCGGCGCCGGCTCCTCCAGGGTCTTGAGCAGGGCATTGGCCGCCGCGGTGTTGAGCGCATCGGCCGGATCGATCAGCACCACCTGGGCACCGCCGCGCTGGGCCGTCATCTGCATCGAGCCGCTGAGCGCGCGCACCTGCTCCACCACCAGCTCGCGGCGCAGCTTGTCGGTGTTCTCGTTCACTTCGAAAGTGACGAGGCGGAAATCCGGGTGGCTGCCGGCCGCCAGCAGCCGGCAGCTGCGGCACTCACCGCAGGCCGGCAGGGCCGGCGCGGCCTCGCAGAGCAGGCGTGCCGTGAGGGCCTCGGCCACGGCGCGCTTGCCGATGGCCTCCGGGCCGCAGAGCAGCTGCGCATGCCCCAGGCGGCCGGCACGCCAGGCCGCCAGCGCGGCGTCCAGCCGCTGCTGCTGCCAGGGGGCGAGCGGACGGGCCTCCATCAGCCCCCCTCCCCGCGGCGGGCCAGGAAGGCGTCCAGCGCGGCACAGGCATCGCGCACCACGGCCTCCACCGGCTGGGCGGCATCGACCACGGCGAAGCGTTCCGGCTGGGCGGCGGCGCGCGCCCGGTAGGCGGCGCGCACCCGCTCGAAGAAGCCGGCCTGCTCCTGCTCGATGCGGTCGGCCGGGCCGCCGCGGGCCCGGGCCCGGGCGAGGCCGGCGGCCACGTCGAGATCCAGCAGCAGGGTGAAGTCGGGCTGGCGGCGCACGAAGCTGCGCTCCAGCTCGGCCACCAGGGCCATCGGCAGGCCGCGGCCGCCGCCCTGGTAGGCGAAGCTGGCATCGGTGAAGCGGTCGGCCAGCACCGTCTCGCCACGGGCCAGCGCCGGTTCCACCACGGTCTCCACGAGCTGGGCGCGGGAGGCGAACATCAGCAGCAGCTCGGCGCTGGCACTGAGCGCCTGCGCCGGATCGAGCAGCAGGGCGCGGATCGCCTCGCCGGCCGGCGTGCCGCCCGGCTCGCGGGTCTGTACCACGCGGTGGCCGTGGGCCTCCAGGCGTTCGCGCAGGGCCCCGAGCACGGTGGTCTTGCCGGCCCCCTCCCCGCCCTCGAGGCTGATCAGCAGGCC
Organism: Silanimonas lenta DSM 16282; assembly: GCF_000429065.1. Classification (GTDB taxonomy): domain Bacteria; phylum Pseudomonadota; class Gammaproteobacteria; order Xanthomonadales; family Xanthomonadaceae; genus Silanimonas; species Silanimonas lenta. The sequence goes on from NZ_KE386845.1 coordinate 65,862, forward strand.
GCGCCCGGTGCTTGCCGCGCCCGCCATCTCAGCGCCCCCCCAGCTGGTAGCGGCGCACCGCGGCGCGGTGCTCGTCATAGGTACGCGAGAACACATGGCTGCCGTCGCCGCGCGAGACGAAGTACAGGGTGTCGCCGGGCAGCGGGCGGGCCGCGGCCTCCAGCGCCGCCCGCCCCGGCATGGCGATCGGCGTCGGCGGCAGGCCGTGGCGGGTGTAGGTGTTGAAGGGCGTGTCGGTCTCGAGGTCGCGGCGCCGCAGGTTGCCGTCGAAGGCCTCGCCAAGGCCGTAGATCACCGTGGGATCGGTCTGCAGGCGCATGCCGAGGCGCAGGCGGCGCACGAATACCCCGGCGATCTCCGGGCGCTCCTCGGCCTTGCCGGTTTCCTTCTCGATGATCGAGGCCAGCACCAGCAGTTCCTCCGGCGAGCGGATCGGCAGGCCGTCCTCGCGACCTTCCCAGGCCTCGGCCAGCGCGCGGTCCATGGCGTCGGCGGCGCGGCCCAGCAGGCGGCTGGCCCGATCGCCCCGGGTGAACAGGTAGGTCTCGGGCAGGAAGCGCCCCTCGGCCGGAACGCCCGCGCGGCCGAGTTCCGCCATCAGGGCGGCATCGTCGAGGCCGGCGATGTCGTCCACCAGCACCGGGTCGCGGGCGATGGCGGCGCGCAGCTCGCGCATCGACCAGCCCTCCACCAGGGTGAAGCGGTAGGTGATCACCCGCCCCTCCACCATCTGCCGCAGCACCGCCTCGGGGCTGGCATTCGGCGCCAGCGCGTACTCGCCGGCCTTGAGCCGGCGCAGGGCATCGCAGCGCCAGGCCAGGGCCTTCCACTCGAGGTCGTGCCCGGCCTCGATGCCGGCGCCCCGCAGGGCGGCGAGGATCTGCGCGAAAGAGGCCCCGCGCGGCACCACCAGGGTGGCCCCCTCCGGGCCCACTACCGGGCGGGCGGCGAAGGCCTCGAGGCGCTGCTGGGCGTAGAAGGCGAGCCCGGCGCCCAGCACGAGCAGCAGGGCGAGGGCCGTGAGGGCGGCACGGAACAGGGAACGGAGCCGGGGAAGACGCATCAGGAACCAGAAAAGCCAGGATGGGAGGCCGCCAGCACGGCGCGGGCCTCGGCGAGGCCCGGCGACTCGCTGGACAGCACCCGCCCGCCGCAGCGACCGACCGGCAGGATACCCCGCACGGCATTGGCGAGGAAAAGCGCCTCGGCGCGGGCGAGGTCGGCCAGCGCGAGCGGCGCCTCGGCCAGCGCCGGCCAGCGCTCCAGCAGCAGGCCGCGGGCGATGCCGGCCACTCCGGCCCGGTCCACCGGCGGGGTGAGCCAGGCCCCGTCCAGCCGCACGAACACATTGCCGCGGGTGGCGCAGACCAGCTGCCCGGCCTCGTCGGCCATCAGGCCTTCATCCAGCCCGCGCTGGGCCGCCTCCCGGGCGCCCAGCACCTGCTCCAGCCGGTTGAGGTGCTTGAGGCCGGCGAGCGCCGGCTGGCGGGCGAGGCGCAGCTCGAGCAGGTCGACCACGAGCGGTGCTTCCGGGGGCGGCGGCAGCGGCGCGGTGAAGCAGGCCAGCAGGGGCTGGGGGGCCGCCGGCGGCAGGTAGCCGCGGCCACCGCTGCCCCGGGTGAGCACCAGCTTGATCACGCCCTCGGGCGCCCGGGCCAGGCCTTCGGCCAGCGCCTGGTCGAGCACGGCCTCGTCCGGCAGCGGCAGGCCGAGGCGGGCCGCCCCTGCCGCCAGCCGCGCCCGGTGCCGCGGCCACCACGGCAGCCGGCCGCGGCAGGCGCGCAGGGTCTCGAACAGGCCATCGCCATACGCAAGGCCCCGGTCGGCCGGGTCGAGCGCCGGCAGGCGTTCGCCGCCCCGCCACAGCCCCACGAGTCCCAAGGCCTCAGCCACCATCGTCCACCCCGAGAGCGCGCAGCAGGCCGCGGGCCTTGGCCCGGGTCTCGCGCAGTTCGCGCCCGGCATCGGAGTCCACCACGATGCCGGCGCCGGCGCGGAAACCGAGGCGTTCGCCCTCCACCCAGAGCGTGCGGATCAGGATGTTGAGGTCGAGGTCGCCGCCCGCATCCAGCCAGCCCATGGCCCCGGTGTAGGGGCCGCGGCCCTCGCCCTCCAGCTCGGCGATGATCTGCATGCAGCGCACCTTGGGGCAGCCGGTGATGGTGCCGCCCGGGAACACCGCGGCGATGGCCTGCCCCGGCGTCACGCCCTCGCGCAGCCGGCCGGAGACATTGGAGACGATGTGGTGCACGTGGGCATAGCTCTCCACCGCCATCAGCTCGTCCACCCGCACGCTGCCCGGCCGGCACACCCGGCCCAGATCGTTGCGCTCGAGGTCGATCAGCATGATGTGCTCGGCCCGCTCCTTCGGATGGCCCACGAGCTCGCGGATGCGCGCCGCCTCGTCATCGCCGGGAAAGCGCGGGCGGGTGCCGGCGATCGGGCGGGTTTCGGCCAGCCCGCCGCGCAGCGAGAGCAGGCGCTCGGGCGAGGAACTCACCACGCTGCCGCCGGGCAGCGAGAACAGGCCGGCGAAGGGAGCGGGATTGTGCTGGCGCAGGGCGGCATGGAGCGCCGCCGGATCGGGGGGAGCGGCGAAGCGGGCCTGCCAGCCGCGCGAGAGGTTCACCTGGAACACATCGCCGGCGCGCAGGTAGGCATGGATGCGCTCCACGCCGGCGAGGAAGCGCCCGGGCGGCTCTTCCTCGAGGGTGAAGGCCGGCAGCGCGGGCAGGGGCGGCAGCGCTGCCCCGGGCATGGCCGCCACGTCGGCCCGGAGCCGTTCGAGCCAGGGCTCGGCAGCCGCCTCGGCCACGGCATAGGCCCGGCCGCTGCTCCGGTCCAACGCCAGGGCCGCCGGGCAACGCAGGGCCGCCGCCAGCGGCAGGCCGCCGCGGAACGCCGGCAGGCGCAGCGTCGGCTCCACCTGCGCGGCGAGTTCGTAGCCGAAGTAGAGCGCCCAGCCGCCGCGGAAGGGCGGCAGGTCAGGCTCGCCCGGGCCCGCCCCCTGCACCGGCCCGGCACCGGCCGACGATTGCCGCAGGGCCGCCTGCGCGGCATCCAGGGCCTCGAGGAAACGCCCCGGCAGCACCGTGCCGTCCTGGCGCCGGGTCAGGCCATCGCTGCCGAGGAACAGGCCTTCGCCCGTGCCGGCCAGCAGCAGGTCCCAGCGCGCCTTGCCGCCGCGGGCCGCCGATTCCAGCAGCACCGGATAGCGCTGCGGGAAGGCGCGCTTCAGGGCGAGCAGGTCGGGGCCTGCGGGAAGCGCGGCGATCGGCACGGGGCGGAAGGCGCGGCTCTCAGAGGCGGCGGAACACCAGGCTGGCGTTGGTACCGCCGAAGCCGAAGCCGTTCGACATGACGAGGTCGAGCGTGGCCTCGCGCGCCACGTTCGGCACGTAGTCGAGATCGCAGCCCTCGCCGGGCTGGTCGAGGTTGATCGTGGGCGGCACCACCCCGTCGACCAGCGCCATGATCGAGAAGATCGCCTCGACGCCGCCGGCCGCGCCGAGCAGGTGGCCGGTCATCGACTTCGTGGAGCTCACCATCATCCGGTAGGCGTGGTCGCCGAAGGCGCGCTTCACGGCGAGGGTTTCCGCCACGTCGCCGAGCGGCGTGGAGGTGCCGTGGGCATTGAGGTACTGCACCTCGGTGGCGTTCGCCCTGGCATCCCTCAGCGCGGCGGCCATGCAGCGCGCCGGGCCCTCGCCGCCCTCGCTGGGCGCGGTCATGTGGAAGGCGTCCGAGCTGGCGCCGAAGCCGGCGAGCTCGCAGTAGATGCGCGCCCCGCGGGCCTTCGCATGCTCGTATTCCTCGAGCACCAGGATACCGGCGCCGTCGCCGAGCACGAAGCCGTCGCGGTCCTTGTCCCAGGGGCGCGAGGCGCGGGTCGGGTCGTCGTTGCGGGTGGAGAGCGCGCGCATCGAGCAGAAGCCGCCCACCGAGGTCGGGGTGCAGCCATGCTCGGCGCCGCCCGCCACCATCACGTCGGCATCGCCGTGCTGGATCATGCGCATGGCCATGCCGATGCTGTGGTTCGCCGTGGCGCAGGCCGAGACGGCGGAGAAGTTCGGCCCTTTCAGCCCCTTGATCAGCGAGAGCTGGCCCGGAAGCATGTTGATGATGGTGCTGGGCACGTAGAAGGGCGAGACCTTGCGCGGCCCGCCGGTATGCAGGTCGATCGCGGTCTCCTCGATGCCGCGCACGCCGCCGATGCCCGAGCCGATCAGCGCGCCGATGCGCTCGGCATTGGCCTCGGTGATCTCGAGGCCGGCATCCTCGATGGCCTGGAAGGAGGCCGCCAGCCCGTAGTGGATGAAGATGTCCATCTTCTTCGCGTCCTTCGGCGGCAGGATCGCCTTGACGTCGAAGTCGCGCACCTCGCCGGCGATCTGCGCGGCGTAGGCGGACGGATCGAAATGGGTGATGCGCCCGATGCCGGAGCGGCCGTTGCGGATGTTGTCCCACGCGCTGGCGAGGGTATTGCCCACGGGCGAGACGATGCCCATGCCGGTGACGACGACGCGACGCTGGCTCATTGCGATGGCTCCACGGAACGGGGGGCCGGCGGCAGGCCGCCGCCGACAAACGAACGCCGCGCCCGGAAGGGCGCGGCGCGGGGCGACGCCGGGTTCAGGCCTTGACGTGCGCCTTGATGTAGTCGATCGCCTGCTGGACCGAGGTGATCTTCTCGGCTTCCTCGTCGGGGATCTCGCACTCGAACTCCTCCTCGAGGGCCATCACCAGCTCGACGGTGTCGAGCGAGTCGGCGCCGAGGTCGTCGACGAAGGAGGCCGAGTTGGTGACGTCCTCCTCCTTCACGCCCAGCTGTTCGACGACGATCTTCTTGACGCGCTCTTCGATGGTGCTCATGGGTTGTCTTCCCTCCCGGGTATACGACGTTTCAGACGCTTGGAATCGGGGCCGGGATCCGTGCGCGTCTTTGCATCGGAACCGCGGTGTTCAGCCTTGCAGGCCGGATTCTATGCCATGTGCATGCCGCCGTTGACATGCAGGGTCTCGCCGGTGATGTAGGCGGCGGCCGGGCTGGCGAGGAAGGCCACCGCCTCGGCGATGTCCTGCGGGCGACCAAGCCGTCCGAGGGCGATGTCGGCCAGCATCTTCGCCTTCGCCTCCTCCGGCAGGTCGCGGGTCATGTCGGTCTCGATGAAGCCCGGGGCCACCACGTTCACGGTGATGCCGCGCGAGCCGATCTCGCGGGCCATCGACTTCGAAAAACCGATGATGCCGGCCTTGGCCGCCGCGTAATTGGCCTGCCCGGCATTGCCGGTGACGCCGATGACCGAGGCGATGTTGATGATGCGCCCCTTGCGCGCCTTCATCATGCCGCGCATCACCGCCTTGCTGGTGCGGAACACCGAGCTCAGGTTGGTGTCGAGGATGGCCTGCCAGTCCTCGTCCTTCATGCGCATGAGCAGGGTGTCGCGGGTGATGCCGGCGTTGTTCACCAGGATGCTGATCGCTCCCAGCTCGCGGCTGATGGCTTCGACCAGGGCCTCGATGGCGGCACCATCGGTCACGTCGAGCACCCGCCCCTGGCCGCCGTGGGCCCGGAGCCGCTCGCCGATGGCCGCGGCCCCGGCCTCGCTGGTGGCAGTGCCGACGACCGTCGCGCCGCGGGCGGCGAGGGTGTCGGCGATCGCGGCGCCGATGCCGCGGCTGGCGCCGGTGACGAGGGCGATTTCACCTTGCAGATCGTTGGCCATGGTGTGAGAAGACAGGGAGACGGACGGAAGTTCGGAGAACGAGGGGCGACGGACGCGGCTCAGGCCGACCACTCGGCCAGCGCGGCATCGAACTCGGCGGGCGTGCCGAGTGCCTTCGCCTCGAGGGCCCTGTCGATGCGCTTGGCCATGCCGGCGAGGGCCTTGCCCGGCCCGCATTCGGCGAGCCGGCCCACGCCGCGCGCGGCCAGGGCCTGCACGCAGCGGGTCCACTGCACCGGGCAGTAGAGCTGGCGCACGAGCGCATCGACCAGCGCCTCGACGTCGGAATGCAGCCCGGCATCGACATTGCGCAGCACCGGCAGCGCCGGCGTGCGCCAGGCCACCGCGCGCATCGCCTCGGCGAGCTCGTCGGCGGCCCGGCGCATCAGCGGGGTGTGCGAGGGCACCGATACCGCCAGCCTGACCGTCTTGCGCACGCCACGCTCGGCGAGCAGGGCCACGGCACGCTCCACGGCGGCGGCATGGCCGCCGATCACCACCTGCCCCGGCGTGTTGTAGTTGGCCGGCACCACCACCTCGCCCTGCGCCGCCTCGGCGCAGGCCGCCTCGACCACGGCATCCTCGGCGCCCAGCACCGCCACCATGGCGCCAGTACCCGCCGGCACCGCGGCCTGCATCAGCTGGCCGCGCAGGCGCACCAGCCTCGCGGCATCGCCAAGGGGGATGGCATCGGCGGCAACGAGGGCGCTGTACTCGCCCAGGCTGTGGCCGGCCAGGGCCACCGGGCGCGGGCCGCCCGCGGCCAGCCACAGGCGCCAGAGGGCCACCGAGGCGGCCAGGAGGGCCGGCTGGGTGAATTCGGTCTGGTTGAGCCGCTCCTCCGGGCCTTCCTGCGACAGCGCCCAGAGATCCACGCCGGCCCCCTCGCTGGCTTCGTCGAAGGTGGCGCGCACCCCGGCATCCCGGGCCGCCAGTTCCCCCACCATTCCCAGGGCCTGCGAGCCCTGCCCCGGGAATACGAACGCCAACGCTTGCGCCATCACGCCACTCCGGCTCTGAACACTCGAGGCGCGCATCATACGGGCGGCCCGGGAAAAGCGTCTGTACCCGGGCGTATGCCAACGCTCAGGCCTGCGCCAGCCAATGGAGACCGAGGGCGGCCCGCCGGGCATCGCCGCCCAGCCGCAGGGCCAGCGCCGCCGGCAGGGCCAGGGCCCGGGCGGTGCGCTGGGCCTCACAGCGCACCGGCGCCGGCTCGAGGGCGAGGGCCTCGTCCAGGGCTGCGCGGAACTGCTCCTCCTCGCCCTCGAAGGCGCGGGCACAGGACTGCACGTAGAGCAGCAGGTCGCGGGCCTGCGCCGCCACCAGCGGCATCACCGTGCCGGGATCTTCCTCAAGATCGATGAAGCCCACCCGCTGGCCGTCCCAGGTGAGGTTACGGGCAAAGGCCTGGCTGGCATGCCCTCCAGCGGCATGCAGGGCGGCGAGCGCCCGGAACCCCGCGCGCAGGGCGGCATGGCGCTCCTCGGCCTGCGGCGAGTGCAGGGCCGAGGACAGGGTGGGACCGAGGTCCTCCAGCACCAGTTCCCGTTCGCCACGCTCGAGGATGGCCGGCACCCGGGCCCCGAGCGCGGCGAGCCGCCCGATCATCGAGTACTCGGTGGCGCAGGCCTGCTCGGCGCTCTGCGCCGCCGGAGCCGCGAGCGCCGGCAGGTGGCGCCAGCCGGCGAAGATCCGAAGCAGGGAGCGGGCGGCGGCCCGCTGAGTGGGGCCGAAGGTCTTGCGCCAGGCCCAGCCCCCGCCGGCGAGGGGCTCGCGCCGGACGCGGGCCGTGGATGCCATCGCCGCCTCAGTAGCGCATCAGGGCCGAGCCCCAGGTGAAGCCGCCGCCGAAGGCCTCCATCAGCACCAGCTGGCCGCGCTGCACCCGGCCCGAGCGCACCGCCTCGTCGAGCGCCAGCGGCACCGAGGCCGCCGAGGTGTTGCCGTGCTTGTGCACGGTGAGCACCACGCGGTCCATCGGCATCTCGAGGCGCTTCGCCGTGGCCTCGATGATGCGCAGGTTGGCCTGGTGCGGAATCAGCCAGTCGAGCTGGTGCCTGTCGACGCCATTGGCCTCGAGCGCCTCGTCGACCACGCTGTCGAGCGCCTTCACCGCATGCTTGAAGACCTCGCTGCCCGCCATCAGCACCCGCAGGCCGGCATTCTTCTCGCCTTCCCGGAAGCCGGCCGACACCCCCACCGGGTTGTACAGCAGTTCCTTCTTGCCGCCATCGGCATGCAGATGGGTGCTGAGGATGCCGGTCTCGGCATCGGCCTTCAGCACCACCGCGCCGGCGCCGTCACCGAACAGCACGCAGGTGTTGCGGTCGCTCCAGTCGAGCATGCGGGTCAGCGTCTCGGCCCCCACCACCAGCGCGGTCTTCGCCGCACCGCTGCGGATGAACTTGTCGGCAGTGGTGAGGGCGAAAATGAAGCCCGAGCAGGCGGCGTTGACGTCGAAGGCCGGGCAGCCGTTGGCGCCGAGCCGGGCCTGCAGCAGGCAGGCCGAGCTCGGGAAGACGATGTCGGGCGTGGTGGTGCCGAGCACGATCAGGTCGAGCTGGTCGGCCGTGACGCCCGCCGCTTCCATCGCCCGCCGGGCGGCCTGCTCGGCGAGGTCCACCGTGGTCTGCCCCTCGGCGGCGATATGGCGCTGCTGGATGCCGGTGCGCTCGCGGATCCACTGGTCCGAGGTCTCGACCATCTTCTCGAGGTCGGCATTGGTGAGGATCTTTTCCGGCAGGTAGCTGCCAGTACCGGCGATGCGCGAATAAACGGTCATTACTCTGGGGCTCCGGTGCGCCCACCCGTTCGCGGGCGTATGGGCGCTTCGAAAAACGAAACGCGGCGGTTGCTACCGCCGCGTCATCGTAGGGTGGGCCGCGGAGCGGGCCTTGGCAAGCCCCGCGCACGCCATCCGGACGCCCGGCGCGTGGCGCCGGGCACGCCGGTCACTCGGCGTCGGCGATCTTCGACCTGGTGTCGATGACCTTCTTGCCGCGGTAGAAGCCGTCGGCCGTGACGTGGTGGCGCAGGTGGGTCTCGCCGCTGGTCGGGTCGGTCGAGAGCTGCTTGGCGGTGAGCGCATCGTGCGAGCGGCGCTGGCCACGACGGGAGGGGGTGACGCGGGATTTCTGGACGGCCATGGGTCAATCTCCGAGGGTCTTGCGGCCTTTCAGCGCGGCGAGCGCGGCGAAAGGATGGGTTCCGGGGTGTTCGTCTTCCACCGCGGCCGCGGGGTCGTTCCAGACCGCCTCGACCTCGGTGCTGCCGGGCTTCACCGGGAAAGCCGGCACCGCGAGGATCAGTTCGTCCTCGACCAGGTCCAGGGGATGCAAGGCACCCTCCGGCCCCACCAGCGCGGGCTCCATGCCGGGCGGCAGGGCGCCCTCCTCCGATTCGTCGGCCAGCAGCCCGAGCCGCTGGCGCACCGATACCGGCAGGAGGAAGCGCTCGAGCGTGCGCTGGCAGGCCAGCGGGAGCTCGGCCTCGGCCACCAGATCGACGGTGGCCTGCCCGGACGGATCCCGGCCGAACTCGATCTCGTAGCGGCACTCTCCCTCGGCATCCGCCAGCAGGCCGGCAAGCCGGGCGAAGGCGGACAGCGGGACGCGGCCGGTGAAGACACGCCGCGAGGAAACCATCCTCCAGGCGTCCACCACGGAAAGCGAGGTCGCGGACATAAGCGCGCTAGGGTAGCCAGCCCCCCTCCCCCTGTCAAACCCGCCACCCCGGCGCCATTCAGCCGCGCCTTGGCGCGATGCGGCATGCGGCGGCACACTGGCCGGGTTCCCCTGCCGGTGCCCCGGATGCCCTCCCTGCTCCTCGCCCTGCTGGCCGCGGCCGGCCTCGCCTTCGCCTTCCTGCTGCTGCGCGCCCGCGCGCGCCGCCGTCACGAGCGCCGGCTGAAGGAGGTGCTGGACCTGGCCGATGCGGTACAGGGCCTGCTGGAGACCGCCGGGCAGCGCATGGACGCCTGGAAAGGCGCGGTGGGCCGCCTCGCCGGCGATCTTGGCAACGGCGCGCAGCGCGCCCTCGACGGCCAGCCGCTGGTGCGCGAGGCCAAACGCGACCTGCTGCAGCACCGGCTGTGGCTGCAGGCCCGCGGGCTTGCCGCCACACCGGCCGAACTCGAGGCCGCGCTCGCGGCCCTGCGCCGGGTGCAGGCACGCCTGGCCGGCGAACTGGCAGCCCTCGAGGACGCCGGGGCGGCACTCACCGAGGCCACCGGGGCCGCGCAGGAGGCCGCGCGCCGCGAGCCCCCCGCCCTGCGCCGTCAGGACGCGGACTGAACGGCCCCGGCAGCGATCGGCCGGATCGTGCAGGCCGCCCCGGCTTCCCCGGCCTCGCCGCGGATGCCGCGGTAGATCCAGAAGCGCTTGCCAGCGCCAGGGCCCGGCACCTCCGCCACCGGCTCGAGGGCCTCGAACCAGCGGCAGGCGCGGCGCAGCCACGGTTCGCGCTCGCGCTCCGGGGTTTCCTCCACCTCGAACACCAGCCAGGCCCGGCGCCCCGGGGCGAGGGCGGCGATGCCGGCCTCGTCATAGCCCCAGGCGGCGAGCTGCGCGGCCCGGCCGTGCTTGTGGTTGTTCCAGTGATCGAGCACGAAGACCTCGCGCCGCCGCAGGCCGAAGGCGAGCTGGGCCGCCGGCATGAAGTGGTCGGCCACCACCGCGTCGCCCGGCGCCACCCGCGGGGCCAGCGCCGCGGTGAGTTCGGGCCAGCCGGCGAAATTGTCCGGGTAGAGCGCCGTGCCCGCGGTGCGCGCGGTGAGCGTCGGACTGGCCGGCACCGCCAGGGCCGCCAGCATCGCCAGCGTGCCGGCGGCGGCGAGCCCGGCCGCCCAGGGTGCGAGCCGGCGGGCGAAGCGGTACCGGGCTTCGTCGAGCATTCCGGGCAGCAGCACCGCCGCCAGCAGATAGGCCGGCAGCGGCCAGTGCAGCGAGAATCGGGCGCGGTCGACGAAGGGGGCGAAGGCGGCATAGAACAGCCAGAGCACGCCGCCCGCGACGGCGAGGAAACGGGCGCCGGGCACTGCCGGGCGGCGCCAGCCCCGCCACAGGGCGAGGGCCAGCAGGCCATAGAGCAGCGGCGTGGTGATGATGGCCTGTAGCAGGGGCTGGGCAAGGCCCCGGGCCTGGAACTGCCAGGGATGGCGGTCGAGCAGATGGAAGCGCAGCCCGGCGGCCTCGGCGCCGAGGTTGTAGTGCAGGAGCGGCCACCAGGCCAGCGCGCCGGCGGCCAGCGCCAGCCAGAGGCGGGGCTCGCGGCGCAGGCCCCAGCCTCCGGCGGCCAGGACGCCCAGCGCCCCGGCCACGAGGAGGGGCAGAAAGCGGTAGTGGGCCAGCGCCCCCAGCCCCAGGGCGAAGGCGAGCTGAACGAAATGGCACGTCGGAATCGCCCTCTCGCGATGGGCGAGCAGGGCGAGCATCGCATCGGCCGCCAGCAGGCCGGCGAAGGTGAGCAGGGCATCGGGCAGGGCGAGCAGGCCCATCGGCACCAGCAGCGGCAGGGGCAGGCTCCAGAGCGCGGCACGCCAGGCCTGTGCCTCGCCGCCGATTCGCCGCGCCATGCGCCACACCAGCCAGGGCAGGGCGGCCCCGAGCAGCAGCGTGGGCAGGCGAAGCCCGAGCGGATGTTCGCCGAGGGCCGCCATGCCGAGCGCGATGGTCGCTGCAATGCCCCCGGGGAGGTCGGAATAGGCCCAGGCCGGATGCCGCGCCTCCCAGGCGTAGAAGGCCTCGTCGCCGAACAGCGGCAGCGTGGCGGCCAGCAGCAGTTTGGCCAGCAGCAGTCCCCCCCAGGCCAGCAGGAACTTCACGCGCAGCGCCGCTGGCGCCATGCCAGACTCGTCTCCTCTCGCCGTCTCCGCGATCCCCATGCACGCCCCCCCGAAATCGGCCGCCATCCTACCTGCCGACGCCCTCGAGGCCCTGCACGCCGCGATCGGGCAGGTGAATGCCCTGGTGCTCGGCAAGCCGCGCGAGGTGCGGCTCGCCTTCACCGCCCTGCTCGCCGGCGGCCACCTGCTGGTGGAGGACCTGCCCGGCCTCGGCAAGACCACGCTGGCGCGGGCCCTCGCCGCCACCCTCGGCCTCGAGTTCCAGCGCATGCAGTTCACCGCCGACCTGCTGCCCTCCGACATCCTCGGGGTTTCGGTCTACGACCAGGGCGAGCGCGGCTTCCGCTTCCACCCCGGCCCGGTGTTCACCCAGCTGCTGCTGGCCGACGAGATCAACCGCGCCCCGCCGCGCACCCAGAGCGCGCTGCTGGAGGCCATGGCCGAGCACCAGGTGAGCGTGGACGGCGTCTCGCACCGCCTGCCCGCCCCCTTCTTCGTCATCGCCACCCAGAACCCGGTCGATCTCTCCGGCACCTTCCCCCTGCCCGATTCGCAGCTCGACCGCTTCCTGCTGCGGCTCTCCATGGGCTATCCGGATGCCGCGGCGGAGCGCGCCATGCTGGCCGGCCGCGACCGCCGGCTGATGATCAACGAGACACTGCCGCGGCTCGGCGCCGAGGACGTGCTGGCCCTGCAGAAGGCGGTGGACGGCGTGCACGCCAGCGAGGCCCTGCTCGACTACGTGCAGGCCCTGCTGGCCGAGAGCCGCCGCCACCCCGGCGTGCGCGTGGGCCTCTCGCCGCGTGCCGGCCTCGCCCTGCTGCGCGGCGCCCGCGCCCATGCCCTGCTGCTCGGCCGCGCCCATGTGCTGCCCGAGGACGTGCAGGCCCTGTTCGTGCCGGTGGCGGCGCACCGCCTGGTGGCCGATGCCGAGGGCACGGGCCGCGATGCGCTGGCCGCCGCCATCCTGGGGGCGGTGAAGGTCGACTGAGCCCATGCCTTCGCCGGACGGCCAGGCCCGGGGCCTCGACCGCTGGCTCGCCCGCCTGCCCTTCGTGCGCGGCCGGCAGCCCGAAGCCCTGCCGCTCACCCTCGACCGCAGGCGCATCTACGTGCTGCCGACGCGGCTCGGCCTGCTCGCCGGCGGGCTTTTGCTGGCCATGCTGCTCGGCGCGCTCAACTACAACAACAACCCCGGCCTGATGCTGGCCTTCCTGCTGGCGGCCGTGGTGCACAACGGCGTGGTGCAGGCTCACCTCCGGCTCTCCGGCCTGCGCCTCGTCGGCTTCTCCGCCGCCCCGGTGACGGCCGGCGAGACGCTCGACGTGCGCATCCGCTTCGCGCCGGGCAGCCGCACGCGCGAGGGCGTGCGGCTGGAGATCGTCGGCGGCCCGGCAGCCCGCCGCGACGACGCAGCCGGCGAATGGCGGCTTTCCGTGCCCACCCGGCGCCGCGGCCTGCACGATCTCGGCCGGCTCAGGATCTCCACCACCCGGCCGCTGGGCCTCGCCCAGGCCTGGAGCTGGTGGTGGCCGGCCCAGCGCCTGCTGGTGTATCCGGCGCCCGAACGCGGCGGCCCGCCCCTGCCGGGCGCCGAGGGCCCGGGCCAGCCGCGGCCCTATCCCGGACGCAGCGGCGAGGACACCCATCACCTGCGCGACTACCGCACGGGCGATGCGCCGCGGCAGATCGCCTGGCGCGCCAGCGCCCGCCTCGACCGGCTGGTGGTGCGGGAATACGAAACCGGCGCCAGCCGCGACGTGCGGCTCGCCTGGGAGGCCCTGCGCCACCTGCCCTACGAGGCACGCATCGCCCGGCTCGCCCGCTGGGTGGACGAGGCCGAGCGCGAAGGCCGCCGTTACCGTCTAGAACTGCCCGGCGAGGTGCTGGGCCCGGCGCGCGGAGCCGAACACCGCCATGCCTGCCTGCGGGCGCTGGCCCTGCTACCGGAGGCCGTGTGAGCCAGGCGTCACCGCCCCCGCTGCTCGTCCCCCCACTGCGCCTGAGCGTGGTACTGGCGGTGCTGGCCGCCGCCCTGCCCCTGCTGCTGCAGCTGCCCGGTACGGCGGCCGCGGGCATCGCCGCCGTGGCCCTGGTCTCGGCCGCCAGCGCCCTGCGCCGTCCGCTGCCGGCCGCGCTGCGGGTGCTGCTGGTGCCGCTGATCGCCGGGGCGGTGCTGGTGGGCTTCGGCTTCCGGGTCGGCCGCGATGCCGGCAGCGCCCTGATGCTCGCCATGCTGGTGCTGAAACTGGCCGAACTGCGCGGGCCCGACGACGCCCGGCGGGTGCTGGCCTATGCCCTGTTCGCCCCCTTCGCCGCCTTCCTCCAGGACCAGGGCCCGCTCACCCTGCTGCTCGGCCTGGCGGGCGCCCTGGCCCTGCTCTGGGCCCTGGCGCGGCTGGAGCGGGCGCCCGAGCCGCCCCTGCCGCTGCGCCGGGAGCTCGCCGGGCTGGGCCAGGCCGTGCTGCTCGCCCTGCCGCTGGCGGCGGTGGGCTTCTGGCTGTTCCCGCGCCTGCCGGGCCCGCTCTGGGGCCTGCCGGAGAATGCCCTGGCGAGCACCGGCATCAGCGAATCGATGTCGCCCGGCGACTGGATCGACCTGATGGCCAACGACCGTCCCGCCTTCCGGGTGCGGTTCGAGGGCCCCGTGCCGCCCATCGAGACCCTGTACTGGCGTGGCCCGGTCCTCACCCGCTTCGACGGCCGCACCTGGCGGCGCAACGAATGGCTGGCCGGGCTGCCCGCCCCGGCGCTGGAGACGGGCGAAGGCCCGGGCATTGCCTACACCCTCACCCTCGAACCCACCGAACGGCGTTACGTGTTCGCGCTGGAATCACCCGCCGGCTGGCCGCCGGGGCTGGTGCTGGGCGGCGATGCCACCCTGGTGGCACGCGAGCCGCTGCGCAACCTCTCGCAGCACCGGTTGCGGGCGCTGCCGGCCAGGCCCTACGAACCGGTGCTGCGCCCGGAATGGCGGCAGGCCCTGCTCGCCCTGCCCGAAGGCTTCAATCCACGCACCCTGCGACTTGCCCGGGAATGGCGGCAGGAAGCCGCGAACGACCACGCCTACATCGGGCGCGTGCTCGGCTGGTTCAATGCCGAGCACGCCTACGACCTCGCTGCCCCCCCGCTTGGCCGGCACACCGCCGACGAATTCCTGTTCGACACCCGTACCGGCTTCTGTGAGCACTTCGCCTCGGCCTTCGTCATCCTGATGCGCGGCGCCGGCATCCCGGCGCGGGTAGTCACCGGTTACGCCGGCGGCGTGCCGAACCGCGTTGGCGGCTACTGGGTGGTGCGGCAGATGGATGCCCATGCCTGGGCCGAGGTGTGGCTGGAGGGCGAAGGCTGGGTGCGGGTGGACCCCACCGCCTACGTGGCCCCGGAGCGCATCTTCGATACGCTCGACCAGCGCCTCGGCAGCGGCCTTGCCGCCCCCCTGCGCCCGGTCTTCGACTTCGGCGACAGCCTGCGCGAGGCCTGGAACCGCTTCGTGCTGCGCTACGACGCCGTGCGCCAGACCGAACTCCTGCAGTCACTGGGCTGGCGCGGGGCCGATGCCCTGGCCGTGGGCCAGGCCTTCCTGCTGGCCGCCGGGCTGGCCCTGGCGCTCACCCTCGCCCTGCTGCTGCGCGGCCGGCCGCGCGAGCCGGATCCGCTGCTGCGCGCCTGGCGCCGCTTCCTGCGCCGCTGCGCCCGGCTCGGCGTGACGAAAGCCGAGACCGAGCCGGCGGGGGTCTTCCTCGCCCGCCTTGCCGAACGGCAGCCCGCCGCCGCCCGCAGCGCCGCGCCGCTCGTCGCGGCCTTCGTGTCCCTGCGCTATGCGCCGCCGTCAGGCACGGCCGACGCCCGGCACGAGCGCGCGGCCCTGGTCCGCGCCCTGCGCCGCTGGCGCCCGCCACGCACGGCGGCCTAGCCCGGCGGCCAGGAAAGGGCGCGGCCAGCGAGCAGATGCAGGTGGATGTGGAACACCGTCTGCCCGCCATCGCCATTGCAGTTCATCACCACCCGGTAGCCGTCCTCGGCGAAGCCCTGCGCCCGGGCATAGGCAGCGGCCGCCAGCATCAGGCGCCCGAGCAGCTCGGCGTGCTCGGGGCCGGCATCATCGAGGGTGGCGATCGGCGTCTTGGGGATGAACAGCACGTGCACCGGCGCCTTCGGTGCGATGTCGCGGAAGGCGAGCACATGCTCATCCTCGTAAACGATGTCGGCAGGGATCTCGCGGCGGATGATCTTGCTGAAGATGGTCTCGGACATGTCGGATCTCCTCACGGGCGCCGGCGAGGATGCCAGCGCCGACGGGGACCGGGTAGCCGGCAGATCCCGCGCCTCAACCCGGCGCCTCGCTGCGCTGGCCGAAGGCATGCGCCAGCGTGCCGCGGTCGACGTACTCCAGCTCGCCGCCGAGCGGCAGGCCCTGGGCGAGCCGGCTCGGCGTGACGCCGGCCGCGCGCGCCATCTGCGCGAGGTAGTGCGCGGTGGCCTCGCCTTCCACCGTGGGATTGGTGGCGATGATCATCTCCCGCACCTCACCGGCACCGAGGCGCTGCGCGAGGAGCTCGAGCCCGAGCTGGCGCGGGCCGATGCCGTCCAGCGGCGAGAGCCGGCCCTGCAGCACGAAGTACAGGCCCCGGTAGCCGGTGGCCTGCTCGATGGCGAGGCGGTCGGCCGGCGTCTCCACCACGCAGAGCACGCTGCGGTCACGCGCCGGGCTGGCGCAGATCGCGCAGACCTCGGCCTCGGAAAAATCGCGGCACTGGGCGCAGTGGCGGATGCCCGCCATCGCCGCCTGCAGGCGCTCGGCCAGCCGCAGTGCGCCCTCGCGGTCGCGCTCCAGCAGGTGGTAGGCCATGCGCTGGGCGCTCTTCGCCCCGACGCCGGGCAGTACCCGCAGACCTTCGATCAGCTGCTCGAGCAGGCTTGCGCCCATGCGCCCGCGACCGCCGCCCGCCGGCTCAGAACAGGCCGCGCAGGCCCGGCGGAATCGGCATGCCGGCGGTCGCCGCCTGCATGCGCTTCGCCGATTCCTCGTTGACCTTGGCCACGGCCTCGTTCAGGGCCACCAGCAGCAGGTCCTCCAGCATCTCGGCATCGCCGAGCGCCTGCGGATCGACGTGCACCCTGCGGGCCTCGAACTTGCCGGAGAGCGTCACGCTGACGAGGCCGCCGCCGGCGCTGCCGGTGACTTCCAGCGCAGCGAGTTCCTCCTGCGCCTTCTTCATGTTGTCCTGCATGCGCTGCGCCATCTGCATGGCCTGCGCGATGTTGCCCTTGAACATGGCTCACTCCTCGATCGGTCGGATGCTGCCGTCCACCAGCTCGGCGCCCTGCGCCAGCAGCTGCTGCACGATGGGGTCGGAACGGAAGCGCGCCTCGGCCTCGCGCTGGCGCTCGGATTTCTCGCGCTGCTGGCGGTCGAACAGGGTCTCGCCCGGGGCCGCGGCGGCAGCCTCGGCGAAACGCAGCGCGGGGGGGCGGCCGAACAGCGGCGCCAGGGCCTCGGCGAGGCGGCGCACGCTGATGTCGGTCTTCATCGCCTCGCCTTCGGGTGGCAGGGCGAGCGTGAGCCCTTCGGCATCGCCGGCGACGAAGCGGGCATGGGCGGCGAGTTGCCCCGCCGGGCCACCCACCGCCTGCTGCTGCAGAGCCTCGAGCCAGTCCTCGTGGGAGGCGATCGGCACCCGGGCGGGCGAGGCCGGCGGCACCGGCATCGCCAGCGCGGCATTGCCGAGGGCGTCCACGGCCTCGGCGCGCGGCGGCTCGGCAAGGACCTCGGCGAAGGGCGAGGGCGGGGCCTTGCGCGGCGGCGCGGCGGGTTCGGGCCCGCTGGCGAAGGGCGAAGGCGGCGCCCGGCGCGGCGCCGGGGCCTCCACCATCGGCACGGCCATGCCACGCCCGGCGTCGGCACGGCCATGCGCGGCCTTGGCCTCGCCAGATGCATCGCCTGATCCCAGGGGCTGGAAGGCCAGCATCCTGAGCAGGCTCATCTCGAAGCCGACCCGCGGGCTCGGAGCCAGCGGCAGGTCGCGGGCGCCAGTGATGGCCATCTGGTACCAGAGCTGCACCAGCTCGGCCGGCACCTGCGAGGCGAGCGCCTCCACGTCCACGCCGTCCACCGGGCGCGCCGCCTCCGGCACCAGCTGCCTTACCTGCACGGCATGCAATGCGGCCGCCAGGTCCTCCAGCACCTGGGCGTAGTCGGGCGAGAAGGCGGCCATGGCCTCCACCTGCGCCAGCAGGGCCGGGCCATCGCCGGAGGCCAGGGCCGCCAGCAGTCCGCCGATGGCCTGATGATCGAGGGTGCCGAGCATGGCGTGCACGGCCTCGGCCGTGAGCTGCCCGCCGCTGTAGGCAATGGCCTGGTCAAGCAACGAGAGGCCGTCGCGCAGCGAGCCGTCCGCCCCACGCGCCAGCAGAGCGAGCGCCGCATCCTCGGCCGGAATGCCTTCGGCATCGACGATGCGCCGCATCTGCCCTTCGATCTGCTCCTGCTCCAGGCGCCGCAGGTTGAACTGCAGACAGCGGGAGAGCACCGTCACCGGCAGCTTCTGCGGGTCGGTGGTGGCGAGCAGGAACTTCACGTGCTCCGGCGGCTCTTCCAGCGTTTTTAGCAACGCGTTGAAGGCGCTCTTCGAGAGCATGTGCACTTCGTCGATGAGGTAGACCTTCACCCGTCCGCGCGAGGGCAGGTACTGGGCGTTGTCGATCAGCTCGCGCACATCGTCCACGCCGGTATGGCTGGCGGCGTCGATCTCGATCAGGTCGACGAAGCGGCCGGCGTCCACGTCCACGCATACCGCGCATTCGCCGCAGGGATCGGCGCCGCTGCCGCGCTCGCAGTTGAGCGACTTGGCGAAGATGCGCGAGATCGTGGTCTTGCCCACGCCGCGGGTGCCGGTGAACAGGAAGGCGTGATGCACGCGCCCGGACTCGAGCGCGTTCGACAGGGCACGCACCACGTGCTCCTGCCCCACGAGTTCGGAGAAGCGCCGCGGGCGCCACTTCCGTGCGAGAACGAGATAGGCCATGTCGCGCCCCGAAAACCGGCCTGCATTGTGCCAACCACGCCCGGCCTCCGCCATGCCGGGCGCCGGCGTATTTGTGCCGGCGCCGGCGGGCCGGTATCATTGGCGTTTCCTCAGGGCCGCGCCGGATGCCGGCCAGGGGGACCGCGCTGCGGGCGTGGACAGGTGTCCGAGTGGTTGAAGGAGCACGCCTGGAAAGTGTGTAAGCGGCTAAACCCCGCTTCGCGGGTTCGAATCCCGCCCTGTCCGCCAATCGCAGCCGCACGACCTCCTCCATGGCGGCCCCGCTGGCGCCTCCGCGACGGTAGGCCGAAAACCCCGCCAGGCCCGGAAGGGAGCAACGGTATCGGCCGATCCGGGTGCCGGAGTCACGCTGGCGGGGCCGTCGCCATTTCCGCTGAGGGAGGCGGCAGCGGCACCCGCTCTCCGGGCCGCGCCACGCGGTGGCCGCGGGCGCGCATGGCCTCCCCGTCCGCCGCGCTGGCGTAGTGATAGAGCAGGCAGCGCGCCAGCAGTTCTGCCGGGTACTCGCGCTCGAGCTCGTCGATGCCGGAGTGCGAGGGATTGCCAACGAGGCCGCAGTCGTGGGCCACGCGCTCGCCGGCGTCGGCCATGACCGCCAGCATCTCGGGAATCGGCCGGGTGTCGCCGGTCCAGACGAGGCTGCCGCGCAGGCGCAGGCCGAAGGCGGTGTCCGGGCGGTGATGACGCACCGGGAACACCTCGAACCAGCAGCCACCGTGCCAGAAGCCCTCGCTCACCGGCACCAGCTGGAAGGCATCCCAGAAGTTGGCCCCGCCCTCGGCCAGTACGCCGGGGTAGTCGGCGAGCCGCCGCTGCAGGTGTGGCACCACCGGCGCCGGCACGTAGAGCCGCACCCGGCCACACAGCGCAGGGTCGAAATAGGCGGCGTAGAACAGGCGCTCCAGCCCCGCCACGTGGTCCATGTGCACATGGGTGATGAAGAGCGCGGTGGGCAGGCCGCCATAGGCCGCAAGATAGGCACTCAGAGCCTCCTGCCCGCAATCGATCATCAGAAACGGCACGCCCTCGCGCTCGATCACACCGGAGGCCGCGCCGAGCTGCGGCGCCGCGCCGGCATTGCCCACGCCGAGGAAATGCAGGGCCAGGCTCACCGCAGGGCCTCCGCATGGGCCGCGCGCAGGCGTGCCATGCCGGCGTGGATGGCCTGCACCGGCACCTGACGTCGATGCTTGAGCATCGAGCGCTCGAGGCGGTCGAGCTCGGCGCCGCACCAGCGCCCCGGCCCGCCCTCGCGCCGCCCGCGGTCCCAGTCGATCACCGCGAACCGGCCGTCGTCGCAGCGCAGCACGTTGCGGGCATTGAGATCCGGATGGCGGGCACCGTGGCGGTGGAAGCGGGCGATGCACTGCCCCGCCGCCTCCCAGGGCACGCCGTCCACACCGGCATGCACCAGCGCCATGAGATCGGTGCGTGCCGGCAGGCGCTGCATCAGCAGGGCGGCGCGGTAGAACGGGCCCTCGCGCCACCAGGCGGCGGCGATCGGTCCTGGCACCGGCAGTCCGAGGCCGGCGAGTTCCTCCAGCAGGCGCAGTTCGCGCACGCAGCGCAGGCGCGACACTCCGGTAAACAGGTAGTGCTCGCGGCTCAGCCGGGCCACCCAGCCGCCGCGCCGGTAGAAGCGCAGCACGCCGGCGCCGAAGGGACCTTCGACATACCAGGCGCCGCCACGCCCGCCATCGCTGATCGGCAGGGCATTGGCGCCGTAGCGCGGTACCTCGAACCATTCCGGGCGCGCGCGCCCCGCCCATGCCGCAGCGGCATGGACTCCGGCCACGCCATCGGCGGTCGACTCGGGCGCTATCATGCGCCGCAGTCTAGCAAGGCCCCTCGCGTGCCCGCCCTGCCCTCGTCCGTCTGCCTGTTCCGGCTCTCCGCGCTCGGCGATGCCACCCATGTGGTGCCCGTCGTGCGTGCCCTGCAACGTCACCGCCCCGGCATCGCCCTCACCTGGGTGATCGGCAAGGCCGAGGCGAAGCTGCTCGAAGGCCTCGAGGGCGTGGAGTTCATCGTTTTCGACAAGAAGGCGGGCCTGGGCGGAGTGCGCGCCCTGCGCCGGGCCCTGGCCGGCCGGCGCTTCGATGCCCTGCTGCAGATGCAGCTCGCGCTGCGGGCCAACCTGCTCTCCCGGCTGGTGCGCGCGGAGCGCCGCATCGGCTACGACAGGGCGCGCAGCAAGGAAGGCCACGCCCTGGCCATCGATGAGCGCATCGCGCCCGGCGGCTACCACGTGCTCGACGTGTTCGGCCGCTTCGCCGAGGCCCTGGGCTGCCCCATGGACCGGGTGGAATGGCGCCTACCGGTGCCGGCGGAAGCCCGCGACTGGGCCGCCGCCACCCTGCCCGGCGAGACCCCCACCCTGCTCGTCTCGCCCTGTTCCAGCCATCCGCTGCGCAACTGGCGAAGCGAGCGCTACGCCGCAGTGGCCGGCGTGGCCCTGGCGCGTGGCTGGCGGGTGGTGCTCTGCGGCGGGCCTTCCGCGCTGGAACGCCGGATGGGCGATGCCATCCTCGCCGCTCTGCCACGGCGCGAGGGCGTGATCGACCTGATCGGCAAGGACACCTTCAAGCGCTTCCTCGCCCTGTGCGAACGCGCCTCGGTCCTGCTCGGCCCCGATTCCGGGCCGGTGCACATGGCCAATGCCATGGGCTGCCGGGTGATCGCCCTGCACGCCTGCACCGATGCCGAGCGCAGCGGTCCTTACAGCGACCGGCGCTGGTCGCCGAACCGCTATGCCGAGGCCGCCGAACGCTTCCTCGGCCGGCCGGCCTCGGCCCTGCCCTGGGGCAAGCGCATCGAGTTCGAGGGCGTGATGGACCTCGTCACCGTGGACGAGGTGGTGGAACGCTTCGAAGCCTGCGCCCGCGATCTCGGCGCCTGATTCAGGACCGCGGCGGGGCGGCGCCCGGCGCGCGGTAATCCTGGTAGCTCTTCTCTTCCACGTAGGTCGAGCCGAGCCGCAGGTTGATGTCCTTCTTCACCCGGGCGCGCTCGTCGTTCTCGAAATACACCGCGCGGGCGAGGCGGATGAATTCCTCGTCGAAGGCCTGCGCCTTCTCCTTTAGCCGGATGTCGTCCTCGATCACCCAGAGGCGCTCGTTCACCGCCTTCAGCGCCGCCATCAGGTCGCGGATGTCGATGGCCGAGGCCGGATGGGCCGCCCAGGTGGCGCGCAGGGCCTCGAGTTCACGGCGCACGTTGGCCAGCTTCGCCTCGTCGCGGATGCGCTCGGACTTGATCTCGAGGATGGCGATCTTGTCGAGGAGTTCGCCGAAGGACACCGGCACGCTGATTTCGGACATCGCGGTCTAGCTCACGGAAAAGGGCGACAGTCTAGCGCGGCGGCGGCGCGCCCAGCCGAGCACGGGCCGCTCCAGCAGCCCCCAGGACAGCAGGGCGATGGGGAGGGTGAGCAGCAGGCTGGCAAGGGCGAAGCCCTCCACGCCCCAGTGCGGCGGCACGAAGCCGCCGAGCTGCTGGCGCAGCAGCCACTGCACCGGGTAATGCCAGAGGTAAAGCCCGTAACTCACCACGCCAAGCCCATGCAGCGGCGCCGTGGCGAGCCGCCACGCCCGCCCACCGCCTGCCGGCATCGCAAGCACGGCATACAGCAGGCCCAGCGCCGGCAGGGTGGTGAGCAGGGGCCAGGCCCAGGTGAAGGGGCGGGCATCCACCACTCCGTTGTAGAGCCGTTCACCGCCGAGCAGGGGCAGGGCCGAGAGCAGGGCCAGAGCGAGCAGGGCGAGCAGCAGGGCGCCGGCCATGCCGCCCCGCCCGGCCCTGCCCGGCGCTCCCGCCCCGCTCCCGGCATCTCCCGGCAGGGGGCGCCGGCGCCCGGCCGGGGCTTCGGAAACCGCGGCCGCCCCGTTCGAGGCCCAGGCGCCGCTCCACCAGGCCGCCAGCACCGCGCCGGCCACGAACTGCACCCAGCGCCCCGGCGCATGCTCGGCCCAGCCGATGCGCTGCTCGATGCCGACGTCCATGGTGGCGATTGCGCCACGCCAGAGCAGGGCGAGCAGGGCCGCCGCGAGCAGAAGCCCCAGGGCGCGACGGGGCGTGCGCAGCGACGGCAGGACGAGCGGCAGGGAGAGATAGAACACCGCCTCCACGGCCAGGCTCCACCAGGGGCCGAGATGGGCCGGCACCCAGGGCCAGGCATTCAGCCACAGCAGGACGTGCGCCAGCACGCTGCCGGCATCGGCCGGCTGCCAGCCGATGGCCTTCACCCCCAGCCCGCCGAGCAGGGCGAGCACGACGAGCTGCAGGTAGTAGGCCGGCAGCAGGCGCGCCGCCCGCATCAGGTAAAGCCCCGGCCAGCCCCCTGGAGCGCGTAGCCCACCATACGCCAGCAGGAAGCCGGAGAGCACGAAGAACAGGTCCACGCCAAGCCAGCCGGCGCGCAACAGGGCGAGCCCCGGGGTCTCGACGCCGGGGGCCGGCGTGCCCGCCAGGGCCCAGGCATGGAAGAGCAGCACCCACAGCGCCGCCAGCCCTCGCAGCCCGGTCAGGCCGGGCAGCCGCTCAGCCATGCCCGGAGGCTCCCGCCGGCCTTTGCCGGCTGGCCCCGCCACGGCGGGAGGCGGCGGAAAAAACGAAGGGCGCCCCGCGCGGGGACGCCCTTGCAGTGTCTGGCGGAGAGGGAGGGATTCGAACCCTCGAGGCGCTATGAACGCCTGCCTGATTTCGAGTCAGGTACAATCGACCACTCTGCCACCTCTCCGGTGGAACTTCCGCGCGGCAGCCCGGGGCCGGGCACCCGACGGAGCCGCGCATCATACACGCCCCACCCCGCAGGCTCAAGGCGCGCCGGCTCCCGTGCCGCCGCGCGCCTGCAGCACGAAGGTGCCGCTCTGGTGCCCGGCGAAGCGGATCGGGGCGAACTGCGGCTCCTGCACCACCGGCGAATCCAGGGTGGCCAGGGCGAGGGCCGCCGAGACGTCCTGATAGAGACGGGTGGCCTCGAGCACGCCCCGGCTGTCCTCCAGGACGTTGAGGAAGGCCTTGGCAAAGTAGCTGTGCCCGCTCGGCCCCACGTCCGGCACCGGCTGCACGCCGCCGGAGGTGAGCGCGAGGCGGGCGCGCCCTGCCGTGGCCTCCTTCAGCCAGCGCGCCATGCCGGCGGCATCGATGCTGGCATCGGCCACCGGCACCGAAGCGCGGGTCATGGTGCCGGAGTAACAGGAATCGGCCACCACCAGCACCCGCTTCGCCGGCAGGGTGTCCAGAAGCTCACTGATGGCACGGTTCGAGATCCAGGACTCGGGGCGACCGGACAGGCCGTCCGACGGCACCCAGTAGCCTTCCCCGCCCGCGGCGAGCTCGCCATGGCCGGCGTAGTAGATGAGCAGGTTGTCGTTCTCGCCCAGCGTCTTGCGCATCGCATCGATGGCACTCAGGATCTCCAGCCGCGTGGCATTCAGCAGCAGCCGCGACTGGAAGCCGTAGCGCGATTCCAGCACCCGGGCCACCGCGGTGGCGTCGCGGGCGGCGCTGCGCAGGTCAGGGTAGTCGCTGCTGCCGTAGCGGTCGTTGCCGATGACGATGGCGTGGAACTTGCCGAGGGCGAGGCCGGCCGTGGCCGGCGCCACCATGCCGGTGCCACCACTGCCGGCGGCCATCAGGGTGAACTCCAGAGTGGCCGTGCCGCCGTCGGGCCGGGTGGCGCTCACCACCACCGGCGTGCCGGCCTCGGCGGCCTGCAGCCGGGCCTGGAACAGGCCGGACTCACCGATCGGCACGGCCGTGCCATTCACCATGACCTCGCGCACGTCGCCGGCCCCGGCCACCCGGCCAGTGATGGTGCGCTCGCCCGGCGCCCCGCGCACCACCGCTGCCGGGCGGCCACGCATCGCTACCAGCGGCGGGTCGATCAGCTCCAGCCGCGCCACCAGGGCCGCACCGCCCTCGCCCACCCGCCGCTCCAGGCTGGCGATGAGGTTGCGCTGGCGGGCGAGCTGCACTTCCTGGTCGGCGAGCGAGTTCTCGAGCAGGCGCTGCAGGGCCACGTCATCGGCCTGCTTCGCCGCCTCGAGCTTGCGCCGCGTGGCCTCGAGCTCGCTCCGCGCCGCCGAGAGGGCGCGGCGGCGCTCCTCGAGCTGGGTGGTGAGGCGCGCCACTTCGGCGCGCAGGGCCTCGGAGGTGGCGCGCTCGCGGGCCACGTCGGCCTCCAGCGCGCCGATGCGCTCGTCACGCTGCTGCAGCTCCACCTGCACCACCGAGGCATAGAGCAGTTCGTCCTCGATGCCGGCCCCGCGGCGGTAGAGGTTCACCGCCATGGCCGGGTCGCGGGCCACGCCCAGGCCCTCCTCGTAGAGCCAGCCGAGGTTGATCATGGCCCGCCGGTCGCCCTGGTCGGCGGCCTTCCTGAACCACTGGAAGGCCATGCCGTAATCCGGCGCGGTGCCAAGCCCCTTGGCATAGATCTCGCCCACCGCGTTCTGCGCCTCGGCGCTGCCGGCCATGGCCGCCTCCAGCCAGACCTTCAGGGCCGTCTGGTAGTTGGCGCGGTCGTAGGCCACGTACTCGCCGCCACGGATCTGGCAGTCGGCCTGGGTGGTGCGGATCGGCCGCCGGGCGCTCATGAAGGTGGCCTGGCGGCCGAGCTGGCGGATCTGCCCCGGCAGCAGGCAGTCCACCACCATCAGGTCCTCGGCATTGCGCACGCTGGGCCCGGACTGGGCCGCGAGCGGGGGCGCGGCGGCGCCGGCAGCGAGGACCAGCAGGGCGCTGGCGAGCAGGGGAAGGGCGGCATGGCCACGGGGCCGGGACAGGGGGGCGTCGGAACGGATCATCGGGGGCTCCGGTCGGCCTACCGGCAGGCGCCGGCGACGTGGCTATACTCCGGGGCACCCGCCGTTCACGCAAGCACAGGGGAATGCAAGCGTGGCCACCCCCCAGGAGGCATCCATGTCCGGTCCGTCCGCCCTCGGCCGCCTGCTGCGGCCGGTGTTCGCGCTGCTGCTCGTTCTCTGCGCCCAGCCCGCCCTCGCGGTGATCAACTGCGAAATCCTCCCGGTCGGGCCCACCTTCCAGTCCGCCCTGACCGGCGAAACCATCGTCGTGCAGTACCAGATCACTGGTCTGGGCTGCGGCACCGTCATCACCACGAGCACGAACATCGTCTCGGATACCACGGGCAGCAGTGTGTCGCCGACGAGTGCCGCGGCCCCGCCCGGGGTCCAGGACGTCATTGCGGATATCGGGCCAACCCCGGGCACCCTGGTGTTCCGCGTCACCTGCACCTCGGGCTGCTTTGGCTCCCCGGCCAACCTCGAGATCACCTACACCGTCAACGTCACCGCCCCGGTGCTGCGCACCCTCGATCCGGTCGGCCCCACCAGCCTCACGGTCTTCGAGGGCGATACCCGCACCGTCTCGGTGATCGCCCTCGACGATGGCCTGCCTGCTGGAACGAATGTCATCTGGAACGCCAGCGGGCCGGTGAGCATCAGCCCCACCAGCTCCAACACCAACCCCTCCACCGGCGAGGCCAGCACCGTGGCCACCTTCGGCCCGGGCACCGGCACGGCAACCATCGTCGGCACCCGCACGGATGCCATCGATGCCTTCGTCACCTACACCTTCAACGTGGTGGCGGTGCCGGTGCGCACCATCAGCGTGGTCTCCGGCAACGGCCAGAGCGGGCCTACCAACACCTCCCTGCCCGCTCCGCTCGTGATCGAGGCCCAGGACAACGGCCTTGCCGCGCCCGGCATC
>NZ_KE386845.1:92780-289772 GCF_000429065.1 Silanimonas lenta DSM 16282
ACCCTGGTCTCGCCCACCTCGCCCACCGATGCCGCCGGCCGCGCCCAGACCGGCCTGCAGTTCGGCCCCACCCCTGGCACCGTGGTGGTCCGCGCTGCCCGCAACGACGACCTCTCGGTGTTCGTCGAGTTCAGCCTGACCTCCACTCTGGTGCGCACGGTGAGCATCGTCTCGGGGGCCAACCAGCAGGGCCTGCCCGGCCTGCCCCTGCCCAGTCCGATCGTGGTCGAGGTGCGGGCCAATGGCCTGCCCGAAGCCGGCATCGAGGTCGACCTGAGCGCCAGCGGCAATGCCTCGGTGGCCGGCAGCGGTGCCACGCCGAAGCTGGTGAAGCTCACCGATGGCGCGGGCCGGGCCAGTTTCGTGGTCACCCTCGGACCGAGCCCGGGGCCGGTCACCCTCACCGCCAGCCTGCCCGCCGACCCCAGCGTGAGCGCCAGCACCGTGGTCAATGCCAGCAGCCTGGCGAGCCTGCCCGGGCTGCCACCGGAACTGCAGTCTCTGGGCGAAGTGCTCGAGGGCGCCTGCGCTGCCATTGCCGCCCTGCCGCCGACCAGCCGCAGCCCCGAGCAGGTCGATCTGCTGGCCCGCTGCCAGGACTTCCCCGGCGCGCCACCGGCCGAGGTGATCGCTGCCCTGCGCGAACTGGTGCCCGACACCACGCTGGTGATGGTGAACATCGCCCTGGGGGCCGGCCAGGCCCAGCTCGACAACCTGAAAGCCCGTATCGCCGCCCTGCGCTCGGGCACGCGGGGCAGCGCCTTCGGCGGCCTTGCCATCGCCACGCCCAGCGGGCGGATCCCGGTGAGCGGCCTCGTGGAGAACCTGCTCGGCCCGGCCGCCAGTGATGAGGCCGGGGCGGACTTCGACCGCTTCGGCTGGTTCGTCTCCGGCACCCTGGGCCGCGGCGAATCACGCGAGGGCCGCCTGACGCCGGGCTACGACTTCGACATCAACGGTCTCACCGCCGGCCTCGACTACCGCTTCAGCGACCGTTTCATCGCTGGCGCCTCGCTCGGCCTGACCCGTCAGGACAGCGACCTGACCGGGGCCCAGGGCAAGGTGGAGGCGAGCGGCTGGAGCGTCTCCGGCTACGCCACCGTCTACCAGGCCCATCAGTGGTACAGCGATGTGGTGCTGACCTGGGGCCGCAACGAGTACGACACCCTGCGCCGGGTGCGCTACACCATCACCGGCCCCGGCGGCAGCACCACCATCGACCGCAGCGCCCGCGGCCGGCTCGATGGCGACCTGCTCTCCTTCGCCGCCACCGTGGGCCGCGACTGGCAGGCCGGCGGCTGGACGGTCGGCCCTTACGGGCGGCTGCTCTACACCCGCATCGACTTCGACAGCGCCCGCGAAGTGTTCGAAGGCACCGGCCCCGGTGCCGGGCTGGCCCTGGAGGTCTTCCCCGGTACCCATACCTCGCTCGCCAGCGTGGCCGGGGCGAAGTTCAGCCGCGCCATCAGCCGCGACTGGGGCATCCTCATGCCGCACTTCCAGTTCGAGTGGGAACGCGAGTACAAGGAAGATCCGCAGCGCGTCGGAGCCCGGTTCCTGGCCGATCCTTCGGCGCGCATCTTCACCGTGCAGGGCGATCCCATCGACAACAGCTTCTACCGCCTCGGCGCCGGCCTCTCCGCCCTGTTCACGGGCGGCCGCTCCGGCTTCCTCTACGTCGAGCGGGTGTTGGGCAAGTCCGGCTTCTCGCAGACCAACCTCGCCCTCGGTCTGCGCGGGGAATTCTGAACAGGCGGCCCGGGGGCGGAAGGAACACGCGATGATCGAATTCGGCCACTTGAGCCACGTCGGCCTGCGGCGCGACCTGAACGAGGACACCTACTACGGCGATGCCGAGCTGGGCCTGTGGCTGGTGGCCGACGGCATGGGCGGCCACGATTCCGGCGAGGTGGCGAGCGCGCTGGCGCGCGATACCGTGGTGCGTGAGGTGCGGGCCGGAAAATCGCTGGCGGAAGCCATCCGCAAGGCCAACGAGGAGATCATCCGCCAGTCGGGCCTGCGCGACGACGCCATGCCGATGGGCACCACCATCGTGGCGGTGAAGGTGGCCCCGAACGGACGCTTCGAGCTTGCCTGGGTGGGGGACTCACGCGCCTACCTGTGGAACGGCAGCCTGCAGCAGGTGAGCTCGGACCACAGCTACGTGCAGGAACTGATCGACCAGGGCCAGCTCACTCCGGAGCAGGCCCGGCTGCACCCCTACCGCAACGTGGTCACCAAGGCGCTCGGGGTCACCGAACCGGACAAGCTGAGCATCGAGACCGTGGCCGGCGAACTGCGTCCCGGCATGTCGCTGCTGCTGTGCAGCGACGGCCTGACCGAGGAAGTGGACGACGGCATGATCGCCAAGGCCATGGCGCAGCAGGACATCAGCGCCCAGGAATGCGTCGACCATCTGGTGGCCGCGGCGCTCGACGGCGGCGGCAGCGACAACATCACCGTGGTGCTGGTACGCCGGAGCTGATGGCCGTCACATCCCCCGCCGGGCCGCCTCCGCCTCGGCCTTGAGCCGCCTGAGCTCGGCGTCCTCGGGCGCGGCCTCGAGCCCGTAACCGGCGATCGTCTCGCAGGCCACCCAGCGCTCGGCGGCGCAGAGCCTGGCCGCGGCATCGCGATAGTAGGCGGCGATCGCCGCCACCCCAGCCAGGGCGCGGGCATTGTCCGGATCGGCCGCCAGCACCTCGCGGAAGCGCGCCAGCGCGCTCTCCTCGTCGCCACGCAGGCGGCGGCCGGCATTCACGTTCTCCGGTTCGCCGGGGCCCGGCACATAGGTGCCCTCGCGCACCAGGGCCTCGCCCTGGCGCAGGGCGATCTCGATGGCCTCGGGGCCGAGCGTCGGCACGCGCACCGGCGCACTGCCCGGGCTCTGGAAGGTGGCCACCCCGGGCCCCTCGGCCGGCGGCAGGGCCGCCACCTGCGGGGCCCCGGGCGACGCCGGGGGAACGGCGCGCCAAGGCGCCCAGAGCAGCAGGGCCACGAGGCCGGCGAGGGCGAGTCCGCCCCCGGCCCAGGGCAGCCAGGCCGGCAGGCCGCGCGCCGCCTTCGCCGCCTCGCCGGACACCCGGGTGCGCTGCTGGGTGGCGGAGGCCGGCTGCCGGGCCATGCCCTCGCGGGCTTCGAAGGCCTTGATGTCGACCGCGCCGGGCGGGGCGGTGGGCAGCATGCGCTGCACCGCCTCGACCACCGCGGCGCCGGTGTTGTAGCGCTCGCCTGGCAGCTTGGCCATCAGGCCATTGAGCAGGGGCTGCAGCCAGGCGTGCTGCGGCGGCAGGGTGGGGATCGGTTCGGTGATGTGCGAGAGCGCCACCGAGAAGGCGTCGGGCGCCTCGTAGGGCGGCCGGCCGGTGAGCATCTCGTAGAGCATCACCCCGAGGCTGTAGAGGTCGGAGCGGCCGTCCACCGGCTCGCCGCGGGCCTGCTCGGGGCTCATGTAGTCGGGGGTGCCCACCGACATGCCGGCCATGGTGGAGCCGGTGCCGCCGTCCATCGCCTTGGCGATGCCGAAATCGGCCAGCACGGCGCGGCCGTCCTTGCGGAACAGCACGTTGCCGGGCTTCACGTCGCGGTGCACCACGCCCTTCTCATGGGCGTAGTCGAGGCCGTGGGCGATGTCGCAGAGCACGTTCAGGGCCTCGCCCACCGAGATGCCCTCGCCGGTGATGCGCTCTTTCAGCGTGCCGCGCGGGATGTACTCGGCCGAGAGGTAGTAGATGCCGTTGTGCACCCCGATGTCGTGGATGGTGACCACGTTCGGGTGCTGCAGCTTGGCGGTGAGCCTGCCCTCCTTGAGGAAGCGCTCGGCGAATTCCGGGTTGGCCGCCAGCGCGGGGGCCATCACCTTCAGCGCGACCTCGCGGTCGAGCGATTCTTGCACCGCGAGGAAAACCGAAGCCATGCCGCCCTGCCCCAGGGTGCGCAGGATGCGGTAGCCCGGGATGGCGATGTCCACCGCCTGCAGCAGCACCGTCGAATTCATGCTTCGGTCTCCCAGAGCAGCTTGCCGCCCGACTTCTTCGCCACGCCGGCGAGGCGCGCGCGGTGCGCCTCGGCCTCCGCGGGCAGGATGCGCCGCCGCACCACCGCCGCCAAGGGGCGCAACTCGCCTTCCTCGGCAGGCCCGCCGCCCTCGGCCTCGGCACCGAGGGCGAACTCGCCCTGGCCCGAGGTCAGAGCGAGGTAGACATCGGCCAGCAGTTCGGCATCGAGCAAGGCCCCGTGCAGGGTGCGATGGCCGTTGTCGACCCCGAGACGCTTGCACAAGGCATCGAGCGAAGCGCGCTGGCCGGGGAAACGCTGCTTGGCGAGCGCCAGAGTATCCAGCACGCCGGCGCAGTGGTCGGCAAGCCGCCCGGCTCCGGGCAGGCGCGCCAGCTCGGCATCGAGGAAGCCGACGTCGAAGGCGGCGTTGTGGATCACCAACTCGGCGCCGCGGATGAAGTCGAGGAACTCCTCCGCCACCTCGTGGAACCGCGGCTTGTCGCGCAGGAACTCGAGGGTGAGGCCGGTCACCTCGGCCGCGCCCGGCTCCATCTCCCGGTCGGGGTTGAGATAGCGGTGGAAATGCCGACGGGTGGGCCGGCGCTCGATGAGCTCCACGCAGCCGATCTCCACCACCCGGTTGCCCTTCTCCCAGGACAGGCCCGTGGTCTCGGTGTCCAGCACCACCTGCCTCATGCCGCCACCCCCCGGCGGAAGCGTTCGGCCACGGCACGGGCGGCGGCGTCCACGCGCTCGTTGTCCGGGTGCCCGGCATGGCCCTTCACCCAGTGCCAGTGCACGCGGTGCGGTGCCGCGGCGGCATCCAGGCGCTGCCAGAGGTCCTGGTTCTTCACCGCGCCGCCGCCGGCCGTCTTCCAGCCCTTGCGCTTCCAGCCCGGCAGCCATTCGCTGATGCCCTGCAGCACGTACTTCGAATCGCTGTGCAGGGCCACCTCGCAGGGGGCCTTGAGCGCCTCCAGCCCGGCGATGGCGGCGAGCAGCTCCATGCGGTTGTTGGTGGTGAGCGGCTCGCCGCCGGAGAGCAGCTTCTCGCTACCGTTCCAGCGCAGCAGCGCAGCCCAGCCCCCGGGGCCGGGGTTGCCGAGGCAGGCACCGTCGGTATGGATCTCGATCGATTTCATCTGCCGATTATGCGGTCGATCACCCGCCCGATGCCGGCCGTGCCGACCCCGCCGGCGGCTCCGGCGGCGCGCCAGCCGGCGCGGGCGAGGCGCAGGGGCGTGCCCGCGGCCTCGCGGCGCAGGGCCAGCACTGCCCAGGCCACCCGGCCGGCGCCCCCCTCCTCCGCCGGCAGGGATTCCGCGGCCAGCCCGCCGCTCGGCCGCCAGCGTGGGCCGAGGCAGGCCTGGCGGAGCGGCACCAGCCCCGCCGTGGCCAGCAGGGCCAGCACCTGCCGGCGCGACAGTGGGCACAGGCCCTGGCCGCGCCAGCGCAGGCGCGCCGGGCTGGCCGGGTTCAGGCCCATCAGCAGCAGCCGGCCTTCCGGGCGCAGCAGGCGCGCGCACTCGGCCAGCAGGGCCGCGGGCGCAGCGCAGGTCTCGAGCACGAAGCGCAGGTCGATGCGGCTCACCGTGCCGCTGGCGAGCGGCAGCGCCGCGGTGGCGCAGCGCCAGTCGCCCGCCCAGCCGCCGGCCTCCGGCACCAGCGTGAAACGGCGGGCGAAGCGTGCCTCGGGCTCGGCCAGCGGCCAGCCCGGGCGCGGCAGCAAGCGCAGCCAGGCCTGCCCGCCGATCGCCGGCACGGGTTCGTGCCAGGCCCCCTGGGCCTCGAGCAGCAGGGCCTCGAGACCGGGACGGGCCAGCCACGCCGCCCGCTCCCGGCCCGCGGCTTGACCTTGGAAACGCAGCCCCGGCATGGTCCCGATTGTGCGGCATCCGCCCGCCCTCCTGGATGACACCCGGTGTTCCGGCTCAGCGCCCTGCCCGTCCTGCGCGACAACCTCGTCTGGCTGCTCGAGGGGCCGCAAGGCCGCCTGGTGGTCGACCCCGGCGATGCCGGCCCGGTCCTCGCCGCCCTCGGCGATCCTGCGCGCCCGACGGCCATCCTCGTCACCCACCACCATGCCGACCATGTCGATGGCGTGCCGGGCATCGTCGAGCGCACCGGCGCCCGGGTGCATGCCCCGGCCGACCCGCGCCTGCGTTTCGCCTACGAGGCGGTCGGCGACGGCCAGTGCTTCGAGGCGGCCGGCTTCCGCATCGAAGTGATCGCCGTGCCCGGCCACACCCGCAGCCATGTCGCCTTCCATGTCGAGGGGCATCTGTTCTGCGGCGATACCCTCTTCAGCCTCGGCTGCGGCCGCCTGTTCGAAGGCACGCCGGCCGAGATGCAGGCCTCGCTCGCCCGGCTCGCCGCCCTGCCCGGCGACACGCGGGTCTGCTGCGGCCATGAGTACACCCTCGCCAACGGCGATTTCGCCCGCGCGGTGGAGGCGGAGAACCCGGCGCGCGAGGCCTGGCTCGCCGAGGCCCGGCGCCGCCTCGCCGAAGGCCGCCCCAGCCTGCCCTCCACCCTCGCCATCGAGCGCGCGGCCAATCCCTTCCTCCGCCTCGACGCGCCCGGCGTGCAGGCCGGGCTCGCCGCCCGCGGCCTCGCCCATGCCGGCATCGAAGGCTTCGCCGCCCTCCGGGCCTGGAAGGACGCGTTCTAGCGCGCCACACCCCGCCGTACAGTTGGCGCACCGCCGGCCTCGCGCCACACTGTCGGGCTTCGGCGCCCCCGGCGCCAGCGACCACGGAGGTTCCATGGGTTTCCTTGCGGGCAAACGCGCCCTCATCACCGGCATCGCCAGCCAGCGGTCGATCGCCAACGGCATCGCCGAGGCCATGCGCCGCGAAGGCGCGGAACTGGCCTTCACCTACCAGAACGACAAGCTCAAGTCGCGCGTGGAGGAGGCCGCCGCCGAGTACGGCAGCCGCATCGTGCTGCCGCTCGACGTCGGCAGCGATGCCGAGATCGAGGCCTGCTTCGCCGAACTCGGCAGGCACTGGGACGGCTTCGACATCCTCGTCCACTCGATCGGCTTCGCCCCGCGCGAGGCGCTCGACGGCGGCTATCTCGACCACCTGACGCGGGAGAACTTCCGCATCGCCCACGACATCTCGGCCTACTCGCTCTCGGCGCTGGCCAAGGCGGCGCGGCCGATGATGGCGAACCGGCGCTCGGCCATCCTCACCCTCTCCTATCTCGGCGCCGAGCGGGCGCTGGCGAATTACAACGTGATGGGCGTGGCCAAGGCGGCGCTGGAATCGAGCGTGCGCTATCTCGCGCTCAACCTCGGGCCCGAGGGCATCCGCGTGAACTGCATCTCGGCCGGCCCGATCAAGACGCTGGCGGCCTCCGGCGTGGGCAACCTGCGCAAGATGCTGAAGCACGTGGAGGAGGTCTCGCCGATCCGCCGCAACGTCACCATCGAGGACGTGGGCAACGCCGCCGCCTTCCTCTGCTCCGACCTCGCGGCCGGCATCACCGGCGAGATCACTTACGTGGATGGCGGCTACAACATCCTCGGCATGGCCGGGCTCGACGGCGACGGGCACTGAGGTCCCGGCGCCGGCAGTCCCTCCGGCAGGAACGGAAAAAGCCCGCGCCAAGGCGCGGGCTTTTTCCGTTTCCGGAGCGCGGCGGGGTGGCCCCCGCCCCTGCCCTCAGAGCCGCTCTTCGGCGATGGTGATCTCGAACTGGCCGCGCAGGGCCTTGACGAAGGCCTCGCGCTCCATGTCGCCGCGCATCCGCGCCACCTGGGCGCGGATCTGCGCCCGCACCTCGGGGCCGAGGCCCTCGAGTTCGCCCGGCTTGCGGCCGGTGGCCACCACCAGCGCGTAGCGGCCATCGCCAAGGGCCGCCAGCCCCACGTCGGCCGGCTTGCCCTCCTCCTGCGGCAGCAGGCGGAAGCCCTCGCGCACGATGGCGGCATCCGGCAGCCCCGCCTGGCGGAACACCCCGCTGCTCTGCTGCACCACGCCGCCCACCTCGGCGGCCAGCGCCTCCAGGGGCTCGCCGGCCCGGGCCCGGGCATGCAGGGCCTCGGCGGCGGCGCGGGCGGCCTTCTCCCGCCGGTCGGCCTGCAGGTCGGCGCGCACCTGGTCGATCACCTCCTCCAGCGGCCGCAGCACCGAAGGGGCATGGTCGGTCACCTGGATCACCACGACATGGTTCGGCCCGACCTCGATGGGATCGCTCACCTGCCGGTCGTCCTTCTGGCCGCGCGAGAAGGCCGCGGCGCGCACCGCCTCCAGCGCGGCGATGCCACTGCCCTGCATCCGCCCGAAGGGCCCCGCGCTGTTCAGCGCCAGCCCCTGCTCGCGGGCCACCGCCGCGAGCGAGTTGGGCTCGCGCAGGATGGCATCCACGAGAGCGCCGCTGCGGTCGTTGAACAGGCGCTCGCGCTCGGTTTCGGCATGCTCCGCGAGAAGCTGCGCGCGCACCGCCTCGAAAGGCTGCACGGTGCCCGGCACCAGCCGGGTCAGCTTCACCACGTGCCAGCCCATGTCGGTGCGGACGGGCTCGCTCACCTCGCCCTCGGCAAGCGCATACACCGCCTCCTCGAAGGCTTTGGGGAACACCCCCTTGCCAATGCTGCCAAGCTCACCGCCCTGTTCGCGGCTGCCGAGATCGTCGCTGTTCGCGGCAGCCAGGGCCGCGAAGTCGGCCCCCGGCGCCCGGGCCTGCGCGGCGAGTTCCGCCGCCTTCGCCCGCGCCGCCTCCACGGCAGCGGCGTCGGCATCGGCCGGCACCTCGACGAGGATGTGCGAGACGATGCGCTCTTCCTCGGTGCCGAAGCGGCCACGCTCGCGCTCGTAGCGCTCGCGCAGCTCGGCCTCGCTGGGCTCGCCCGCCACCTCCAGCGTGGCCGCATCCAGCTCGACGTAGTTGATGGTCACCGTCTCCTCGGTGCTGTAGCGCTGCGGGTTGGCCGCATGCCAGGCCGCCAGCGCCGCCTGCTCATCCTCCAGCGGTGGCAGGGCCGGCGGCGCCAGCTCGAGGAAGCGCAGGTCGCGGGTTTCCTGCTGCAGCGACAGCAGGCGCTCGAGCTCGGCATCGCCGATGAAGCCGGTCTGGGCCACCGCGTCGGGCATGGTGGAGACCAGGATCTGGCGGGCGATCAGGGCCTCGAAGCTGGCGGCCGTGAGGCCGCGGCTCTGCAGCCAGATGCGGTAGGCATCGTTGCCGATGAACTCGCCGTCCACGGTGATGCCATCGACCTCGCGGATGGCCTTGGTGATCGCGCCTGGCTCGGCGGCAATGCCGTCGCGCCGGGCGGCGATCTCGAGGATGGTCTCGTCCACCAGGCCATCGAGCACCAGGCGCTTGCTCTCCAGGCTTTCCACCTGGTCAGGGTCGTAGGCCTCGCCCATGCGCTGGCGGGCCTGTTCGCGGAAGCGGTCGAAACGCTCGCGGAACTGCTGCTGCGAGACCTCGTGCGTCTCCCAGACGAAAGCGCGGGCAAGGCGTCCCAGGGCGCCCTCGCGCGGTGCTCCGCGCCACCAGTCGGGCGGCGATTCGATCTTCGCCGCATAGGTCTCGATGCGGGTCTGGAAGTACTGCTCGATGCCGAAGAAGGTCATCGCGAAGATGATCAGCCCGACGATCGTCCAGACGATCCACCCCGAGGTGTTTTCACGGATTTTCTGCAGCATGGCCGGCTAGGGCTCCAACGCGGGACGTGGAAAAAACAAAGGCGCCTTGCGGCGCCTTTGGAAGAAAGTGGCGGAGTGGACGGGACTCGAACCCGCGACCCCCGGCGTGACAGGCCGGTATTCTAACCGACTGAACTACCACTCCGCCGAAAACTGGTGGGTGCTGAGGGTTTCGAACCCCCGACCCTCGCCTTGTAAGGGCGACGCTCTACCGCTGAGCTAAGCACCCTTGGCGAGCGAGAACGTCAGTTTACAGCATCCTTCAGCGCTTTGCCAGCCTTGAACGCCGGCGACTTCGACGCCTTGATCTTGATGGTGGCGCCGGTCTGCGGATTGCGGCCCTGGCGGGCGGCGCGCTTGCGGACCGAGAAGGTGCCGAAGCCCACGAGCGTCACGGTGTCGCCCTTCTTGAGCGCCTTCTTGATCACTTCGACCATCGCATCGACGGCGCGGCCGGCGTCGGCCTTCGACAGCTCGGCGGAATCAGCGACAGCGTTGACAAAATCAGACTTGTTCATTCTCGACTCCCTGAGCGGGGTTCCCCGCGGATTGTTCTGCCGGCACGCCACGGAGGCGCTTCCGGCCGCGTTCAGCCGGACGGCGGCATGCCGTGGCTGCGCTTCGTTATACCAGTGCCCCCCAGCCCCCGCAATACGCGAAAGCCAGCAATGGCGCGGCTTTCCGGGCTTCGGATGGGTCCCCGCGGCGGCTCAGTGCGCGCGCGGGGCGTCCGGCCCAGCAGCCTCGCCGGCCGCTTTCTCCTTGGGATCCGCGGACTTGCCCTCCGCCCCGGCCTCGGCGGCCGGGCGCAGCGGCCGCTCCAGGGCGACGTCGAGCACCTGGTCGATCCACTTCGCCGGAATGATCTCGAGGCCCTCCAGCACCGGCTTCGGCAGGTCGGCGAGGTCCTTGCGGTTCTCCTCCGGGATCACCACCGTGCGGATGCCGCCACGCAGGGCGGCGAGCAGCTTCTCCTTCAGCCCGCCGATCGGCAGCACCCGCCCGCGCAGGGTGATCTCGCCGGTCATCGCCACGTCGGCGCGCACCGGCACCTTCGCCAGCGCCGACACCAGCGCCGTCACCATGCCGATGCCGGCGCTCGGGCCGTCCTTCGGCGTGGCGCCCTCGGGCACGTGCACGTGGGTGTCGAATTTCTGGTGGAACTCAGGATCGATGCCGAGCGCAAGGCTGCGCGAACGCACCACGGTATAGGCCGCCTTCACCGACTCCTGCATCACCTCGCCGAGCTGGCCGGTGAGCAGCAGGTTGCCCTTGCCCGGGGTGAGGCTGGCCTCGATCTGCAGCAGGTCGCCCCCCACCTCGGTCCAGGCCAGGCCGGTCACCAGGCCGATCTCGTTCTGCGCCTCGGCACGGCCGAAGTCGTAGCGGCGCACGCCGAGGTACTTGTGCACATTGCCGGAATCCACCCGCACCGGCTTGCGCGCCACCGGCTTGCCGGTCTTCTTCGAGACCTTCGGCGGCCCGGCCAGCGCGATCTCCTTCACCACCTTGCGGCAGATCTTGGCGATCTCGCGCTCCAGCCCGCGCACGCCCGACTCGCGGGTGTAGTAGCGCACCACGTCCTGCAGCGCCGATTCCGCCACCTCGAGCTCGCCATCCTTCAGGCCGTTGGCCTTGAGCTGCTTGGGCAGCAGGTAGCGCTTGGCGATGTTGAGCTTCTCCTCCTCGGTGTAGCCGGGGATGCGGATGATCTCCATGCGGTCCAGCAGCGGGCCGGGGATGTTCAGCGAGTTCGAGGTGGCGACGAACATCACCTCGGAGAGGTCGAGGTCGACCTCTAGGTAGTGGTCGTTGAAGGCATGGTTCTGCTCGGGATCGAGCACCTCGAGCAGGGCCGAGGAAGGATCGCCGCGGAAATCCATGCTCATCTTGTCGATCTCGTCGAGCATGAACAGCGGGTTCTTGCTGCCCACCTTGTTGAGGTTCTGCACGATGCGGCCCGGCATCGAGCCGATGTAGGTGCGGCGATGGCCGCGGATCTCGGCCTCGTCGCGCACCCCGCCCAGCGCCATGCGCACGAACTTGCGGTTGGTGGCCCGGGCGATGCTCTGCCCGAGCGAGGTCTTGCCCACGCCAGGCGGCCCGACGAGGCAGAGGATCGGGCCTTTCATCTTCGCCACGCGCGACTGCACGGCGAGATACTCGAGGATCCGCTCCTTCACCTTCTCCAGGCCGAAGTGGTCGGCATCCAGCACCTGCTGCGCCAGCTTCAGGTCCTTGCGCACCTTGCTGCGCTTCTTCCACGGCACGCCGACCAGCCAGTCGATGTAGTTGCGCACCACGGTGGCCTCGGCCGACATCGGCGACATCTGCTTTAGCTTGTTGAGCTCGGCCCGGGCCTTGGCCTCGATGGCCTTGGGCATGCCGGCGGCGGCGATCTTCTTGCCCAGCTCCTCCACCTCGTTCGGCGAGTCGTCGAGGTCGCCCAGCTCCTTCTGGATCGCCTTCATCTGCTCGTTGAGGTAGTACTCGCGCTGGCTCTTCTCCATCTGCGACTTGACGCGGCCGCGGATGCGCTTCTCGATCTGCTGCACATCGATCTCGCCCTCGACGAGGCCGATCAGCATCTCGATGCGCTCCATCACCCGCAGCGTCTCCAGCACCTTCTGCTTGTCGGCGAGGCGGGCACCGACGTGGGCCGCGATGGTGTCGGCGAAGCGGTCGGGATCGTCGATGCCGGAAAGCGTGGTCAGCAGCTCCGGCGGCAGCTTGCGGTTGGTCTTCAGGTACTG
Source organism: Silanimonas lenta DSM 16282 (assembly GCF_000429065.1). Classification (GTDB taxonomy): domain Bacteria; phylum Pseudomonadota; class Gammaproteobacteria; order Xanthomonadales; family Xanthomonadaceae; genus Silanimonas; species Silanimonas lenta. Next base: position 105,193 of record NZ_KE386845.1, read on the forward strand.
CTCGAACAGTGCCAGCAGCGAGCGCCTTGCCACCTCGGCCTCGTGCTCGTCCTCGCCGAGCTGCGACTCGACCACGAGACCCTTGCCCATCAGCGCGCCGCCCTGCTCGCGCACTTCGGAAACCTTGAAGCGGGCCACGCCCTCGACCAGCACCTTGATGGTGCCGTCGGGCAGCTTGAGCAGCTGCAGCACCTGGGCCAGGGTGCCGATGCGGTAGAGATCGCCGCCGGCGGGGTCGTCGGTCTCGGGGCTGGTCTGGGCCACCAGCAGGATCTGCTTGTCGGCCGCCATGGCGAGGTCGAGGGCGCGGATCGACTTGTCGCGCCCCACGAACAGCGGGATCACCATGTGCGGGTACACCACCACGTCCCGCAGGGGCAGGATCGGGAGGTCGTGGGTGGGGGTTTCGCGGCTCATCGGAAGCTCCTTCCCGGAGGGGATGGCGGGAGGATGGGGGCGGCAGCCCCCGGAAACAACGAGCCCCGCCACGGCAACCGGGCGGGGCTCGGGGTGGCGTTCATGGCCCGCCGGGCCTTCAGTCGCCCGAGGCGGCCCGCTGCTGCTGCTGCTGCGCCGGGGTGCTGTAGATCAGGTAGGGCTCGGACTTGTGCTCGATGACCGACTCGTCGACCACCACCTTGCTCACGTTCTCCAGCGAGGGCAGCTCGTACATGGTGTCGAGCAGCACCGACTCGAGGATGGTGCGGAGACCTCGGGCGCCGGTCTTGCGCTTCAGCGCCTTCCTGGCCACCGCGGCCAGGGCATCGGGGCGGATCTCCAGCTCCACCCCCTCCATCTCGAACAGCTTCTTGAACTGCTTGGCGATGGCGTTCTTCGGCTCGGTGAGGATCTTCACCAGCGCGGCCTCGTCGAGTTCCTCGAGCGTGGCCACCACCGGCAGGCGGCCGACGAACTCGGGGATCAGCCCGAACTTGATCAGGTCCTCCGGCTCGACCTCGGCCATCAGCCTGCCCACGTCGGCCTTGTGGCTCTGGCTCTTCACCTTGGCCGAGAAACCGATGCCACCGGCCTCGGTGGTGCGCTGCTGGATCACCTTCTCGATGCCGGCGAAGGCGCCGCCGCAGATGAACAGGATGTTCCGGGTGTCGACCTGGAGGAACTCCTGCTGCGGATGCTTTCTACCGCCCTGCGGCGGCACGCTGGCCACCGTGCCCTCGATCAGCTTCAGCAGGGCCTGCTGCACGCCCTCGCCGGAGACGTCACGGGTGATCGAGGGGTTCTCGCTCTTGCGCGAGATCTTGTCGATCTCGTCGATGTAGACGATGCCCTGCTGCGCCTTCTCGACGTCGTAGTCGCACTTCTGCAGCAGCTTCTGGATGATGTTCTCGACATCCTCGCCGACGTAACCGGCCTCGGTGAGGGTGGTGGCGTCGGCGATGGTGAAGGGCACGTTGAGCAGGCGGGCCAGGGTCTCGGCCAGCAGGGTCTTGCCCGAGCCGGTGGGGCCGATCAGCAGGATGTTCGACTTCGAGAGCTCGACCTCGTCGCCCTTCTGCCGCGATTCGATGCGCTTGTAGTGGTTGTACACCGCCACGGCGAGGGTCTTCTTGGCCCGCGCCTGCCCGACCACGTACTGGTCGAGCACCTCGAGGATCTCGCGGGGCTTCGGCAGGTGGCTGCGCGCCGCCTGCGACTTGTCCTCGAGTTCCTCGCGGATGATGTCGTTGCAGAGCTCGACGCATTCATCGCAGATGAACACGCTGGGGCCCGCGATCAGCTTCCGCACCTCGTGCTGGCTCTTTCCGCAGAAGGAGCAGTAGAGGATCTTGGAGCTGTCGGAGGGGCGGCTGGGTCGGTCGTCGGTCATTGCTCGGGAAACCCCGGGGAAGCGGGCTCGGCCCGAGAATAGCACCCGGGCCCCGGTGCGGAAGCCCCGGGGGCGGGTTCGGGCGTGAAAGGGAGGGCCAGGGCGTTCAGCCGGGCTGGACCGTCTCGTCGGGGCGGCGCTCGAGGACGGCGTCCACGAGGCCGTAGGCCTTGGATTCCTCGGCGTTCATGAAGAAGTCGCGCTCCACGTCCTTCTCGATCTGCTCGAGCGGCTTGCCGGTATTGGCCGCCATCTCCTTGTTGAGCTTCTCGCGAAGGTAGAGGATCTCCTTGGCCTGGATGGCGATGTCGGTGGCCTGGCCCTGAGCGCCGCCGGAGGGCTGGTGGATCATCACCCGGCTGTTCGGCAGGGCGTAGCGCTTGCCCTTGGCGCCGGCGGCGAGCAGGAAGGCGCCCATCGAACAGGCCTGGCCCACGCAGATGGTGCTCACATCGGGCTTGATGAAGCGCATCGTGTCGTAGATGGCAAGACCGGCGGTGACGACGCCGCCCGGCGAGTTGATGTACAGGCTGATGTCCTTCTCGGGATTCTCGGCCTCGAGGAACAGCAGCTGGGCCACCACCACATTGGCCATGTAGTCGTCGATCGGCCCGACCAGGAAGATCACCCGCTCCTTCAGCAGGCGCGAGTAGATGTCGTACGCGCGCTCGCCGCGGGCGGTCTGCTCGACCACCATCGGCACGAGGTTGAGGCTCTTGGTCGGTTCCATGGGACGCTCCGGTTCGGTTCGGGTCAGGCGTTCGGGCGCAGCGCGTCGGTGAAGGACATCGCCACCTCGGTTGCCCGGGCGCGCTCGGCGATCCAGTCGATCACCTGCTCTTCCATCACGCGCGCCTGCAGGCCCTGCATCAGGTTGGGGTCGTTGCGGTAAAGATCAACCACCTGCTGCGGGTCCTCGTAGGTGGAGGCGATCAGGGCGATGGCCTCGTTCACCCGCTTCGGATCGAGCCGCAGCTCGTTCTGGCGCGCCACCTCGCCCACCAGCAGGCCGGCGGCCACGCGGTTGCGGGCGGCCTCCATGAACGGGGCATGATCGACCTCGCCCACCGCCTGGCCCTGGCGACGGGCGTTCTCGGCGGCCTGGGCGGCCATCGCCCGGGCCTCGGCCTCGACGAGGCGCGGCGGCAGCTCGACATGGGCGTAGGCGGCCACCAGCTTTTTCGCCACCTCGACGCGCAGCCGGGCGGAGAGCGCGCCCTTCAGCTCGCGGGCGAGGTTGCTGCGCACCTCCTCGCGGAACTGCTCGAGCGTGCCCGACTTCACACCGAAGCTCTTGATGAAGGCCTCGTCCACCGCTGGCAGGTGCGGCTCGGACACCTTCACCACCTTCACCGATACCTGGGCGGTCTTGCCGGCGAGCTCCGGCACCCGCCAGTCGGCCGGGAAGGCGACCTCGACGAGCTTCTCCTCGCCGGCGCGCATGCCCACCACGGCCTGTTCGATGGCCGGGAACAGCATCTGGCTGCCGACCACGGTGGCGCCGCGCTCGACGCCTTCCGCCGGGAAGCGGGCGCCCTCGACCAGGGCGAAGTTCTCGACGTTGACGAGGTCGCCTTCGGCGGCGGCGCGCTCGACCACGTTCCAGCTGCGGCGCTGCTGGCGCAGGGTCTCGATCATGGTGTCGATGTCCGACTCCTCGACCTGCGCCACCGGGCGCTGGATCTCGAGCGCGGAGACATCGATGGGGCCGAAGTCCGGGGCCACCTCGAAGGTGGCGGTGTAGCGGATCTCCTCGGCCGGGGCGCCCTCGGCGGTGATCTCCGGCTGGCCCACCGGCTGCAGGTTCTGCTGGCGCAGGGCCTCGCCGAAGGAATCACGCACCACGTCGGAATAGACCTCGGAGCGCACCTGCTGGCCGAAGCGCTGCTCGATGACCTTGACCGGCACCTTGCCCGGGCGGAAGCCGTTCAGGCGCACGGTGCGCGAGAGCTCGCGCAGGCGGTGGCCCACCGCGCTCTCGAGGCGCTCGGCCGGAACGCTGACCGAGAGCTTGCGCCCGAGGCTGCCGATGGTTTCGACGGAAACGTGCATGGTGACTCCTGATGTGTCGCGTGTTGTGCCGCGCCGCCCAGGGGCGCGCGCCGAAAACGAAAAAACCCGCGGAGCCTGGCCTCACGTCCTCCGCACCGGGATGCTGCTTGGTGCGAAAGGAGAGACTCGAACTCTCACGGGTTGCCCCACTGGAACCTAAATCCAGCGCGTCTACCAATTTCGCCACTCTCGCAGGCTTGGAGCAGGCGGAGCGGCTTCGAGGTTGGTGGGCCGTCTAGGATTCGAACCTAGGACCTACGGATTAAGAGTCCGCTGCTCTACCAGCTGAGCTAACGGCCCGGGAACCTCGCCGCCGACGCGACTGCGAAGGCGGATTATGCCCTACCGGAGGGCTGGGGTGGAAGACGGGATTTGAACCCGCGACCCCTGGAATCACAATCCAGTGCTCTAACCAACTGAGCTACATCCACCACGTCGGAACTGGCGCGCCCGGCAGGGATCGAACCTGCAACCGCCGGCTTAGAAGGCCGGTGCTCTATCCGGTTGAGCTACGGGCGCTCATGAACCGGGCGGAACCCCTGCCCTCGACGCCGGGAACAGCGTATCTGCGCCACCGGGCCATGCAACTGGTCGGGGCAGAGGGATTCGAACCCCCGACATCCAGCTCCCAAAGCTGGCGCTCTACCAGACTGAGCTATACCCCGGAGGAACCGGTCGGGCGAACGAACCTTGCCGCGCGAATTGTGATGGCCAGATGGAGCGACGCGCTGCCGCGTCTCCCACCCTCGAACAAAAAAGGTGCCGAAGCACCCTGTCTGTCCGATGGCGCGCCCGGAAGGATTCGAACCTCCGACCCCCAAGTTCGTAGCCTGGTGCTCTATCCAACTGAGCTACGGGCGCGTAGAAGCGAAAGTATGCGGCAGGTTTGATCGTTCGTCAAGCCCCGCCGCACTGGAACCGCGGCATCCGACGTGGCGGAGTGAGAGGGATTCGAACCCTCGATAGAGCTTTTGACCCTATACTCCCTTAGCAGGGGAGCCCCTTCGGCCTCTCGGGCATCACTCCGTCGGACCGCCCTTCGAAAAGAGCGGGCGCGAAGCGTACCGGATCGTCCGGCTCAGGGCAAATCGCCGCCCGCCTTCTTGCCCGCCTCGTCGCGCTGGATGCGCTGGAAGATCTCCTCGCGGTGCACCGCCACCTCCTTCGGCGCGGTGATGCCGATGCGCACCTGGTTGCCCTTGACGCCGAGCACCGTGACGGTGACGGAATCACCGATCATCAGGGTCTCGCCCACCCGCCTGGTCAGAATCAACATGGTTCTCGTCCTCGTCCGGGGTTCTTCCTACACCGGACCACGGGGGCGTCCTCGCCCTCCGCGGCCTGCGCGGCCTCCAAACATCCGCTGATGGTAGGCGTGACCGGGTTCACGCGCAATGCGCGAAACCCGGCACGCGATGGAATACGCGGGGTGCAGGAGCGCCGTTCAGGCGCCCAGCTTCGCCGCCACCCAGGCCGGCACGCCGGCCAGCGCGGCCACCAGGGCCTCGCCGTCGTTGCCGCCGCCCTGGGCGAGATCGGGCCGGCCGCCGCCCTTGCCGCCCACCTGCTGCGCCACGTGGGCGAGCAGCTCGCCGGCCTTGATCTTCGCCAGCGCGGCGCCATGGCTGCCGGCGATCAGGCTGGCCTTGCCCTCGTTCGCCGCGGCGAGCACCACCGCCACGTCGCCCAGCTTCTGCTTCAGCACGTCCACCGCCTCGCGCAGGCCCTTGGCATCGAAGCCCTCGAGGCGGGCGGCCACCACCTTGATGCCGGCCACGTCCACCGCCTGGGCGGCGAGGTCGGCGCTGGCGCCGGCCGCGGCCCTGGCCTTGAGGGCCTCGAGCTCACGTTCCAGCTTCTTCTGCCGCTCGAGCAGGCCGCGCAGCTTGTCGAGCAGATCGTCGGCGCGGCCGCCGACGAGCGCGGCGGCCTGTTCCAGCAGCGCCTCCTGTGCCGCGACCTCGGCGAGCGCGCCACGGCCGGTGACCGCCTCGATGCGGCGGATGCCGGCGGCCACGCCGCTCTCCGAGACGATCTTGAACAGGCCGATGTCGCCGGTGCGATGCACATGCGTGCCGCCGCAGAGCTCGGTGGAGAACTCGCCCATGCGCAGCACGCGCACGCGTTCGCCGTACTTCTCGCCGAACAGGGCGAGCGCGCCGAAGTCCAGCGCCTCCTGCATGCCCATGTGGTGCACCTCGGCCTCGGCGTTGCGGCGGATTTCCTCGTTCACCATCGCCTCGATGGCAGCAAGCTCGTCCGGCGTGAGGGCGGCGAAGTGCGAGAAATCGAAGCGCAGACGGTCCGGGGCGACGAGCGAGCCCTTCTGGGTGACATGCGGTCCCAGCACCTTGCGCAGGGCGGCATGCAGCAGGTGGGTGGCGGAATGGTTGAGCACCGTGTCCTGGCGGCGCTCGGCATCGACCCGGGTGGCGAGGTGGTCGCCGACCGAGAGCGTGCCTGCCGAAAGCCGGCCGAGGTGGGCGTGGAACTGGCCGGCGAGCTTCAGGGTGTCGCGCACCTCGAAGCGGTCGCCGCGGGCATCGACGAGCACGCCGGTATCGCCCACCTGGCCACCGGATTCGGCGTAGAAGCTGGTGCGGTCGAGGATGACCACGCCCTCCTCGCCGGCCCCGAGGCGCTCCACCGGCCGGCCGTCGCGCAGCAGCCCCACCACGCGGCAGTCCTCGGCATCGAGGGTTTCATAGCCGAGGAAGCGGGTAGGCGGCAGGCGCGCCGCCAGTTCGGCCGGCAGCACGAGGCCGCCGCCGAACTTGCCGGCGGCGCGGGCGCGTTCGCGCTGTTCTTCCATGCGCGCCTCGTATACCGCCATGGCATCGGCGGCCGGAGAGAGGCCGCGCTCGCGCAGGATGTCGAGGATCAGGTCCGGCGGGCAGCCGTAGGTGTCGTGCAGCTGGAACAGGGCCTCGCCATCCAGGGCCGCGCCGCCCTTCGCGAGCGTGGCATCGAGCCGCTGCATGCCGGCGTCCAGGGTCTGGGCGAAGGCCGCCTCCTCCGACTTCAGGGCCGCCTCGACGGTGGCGCGCTGGGCCACCAGCTCGGGATAGGCCTCGCCCATCGCCTCGGCGAGCGGAGCGACCATGCGCCAGAACACTCCGCCCTCCTTCAGGGCGCCGAGCTTCCAGACATGGCGGATGGCGCGGCGGACGATGCGGCGCAGCACATAGCCGCGGCCCTCGTTGGACGGCAGCACGCCATCGACGATGAGGAAGCTGGCGGCGCGGATGTGGTCGGCGATGACGCGCAGCGACTTGTGCTCGAGGTCCTTCGTGTCCGTCAGGGCGGCAGCGGCCCTGATCAGGTGCTGGAACAGGTCGATCTCGTAGTTGCTGTGCACGTGCTGCAGCACCGCCGAGAGGCGCTCGAGGCCCATGCCGGTGTCCACGCAGGGCGCCGGCAGCGGCAGGAGGCGGCCATCGGGCTGGCGGTCGAACTGCATGAACACCAGGTTCCAGATCTCGATGAAGCGGTCGCCATCCTCCTCGGGACTGCCCGGCGGGCCGCCGGGGATGTGCGGGCCATGGTCGTAGAAGATCTCGGTGCAGGGCCCGCAGGGGCCGGTATCGGCCATCTGCCAGAAGTTGTCCGAGGCGTAGGGCGCGCCCTTGTTGTCGCCGATGCGGATGATGCGCTCGGCAGGCAGGCCGACCTGCCTGTGCCAGATCTCGAAGGCCTCGTCGTCGGTGTGGTAGACGGTGACGAGCAGGCGCTCCTTCGGCAGCTTCCAGACCTCGGTGAGCAGTTCCCAGGCCCAGACGATGGCGTCCTTCTTGAAGTAGTCGCCGAAGCTGAAATTGCCCAGCATCTCGAAGAAGGTGTGGTGGCGGGCGGTGTAGCCCACCTGGTCGAGGTCGTTGTGCTTGCCGCCGGCGCGCACGCAGCGCTGCGAGGAGGCCGCCCGGGTGTAGCTGCGCTTCTCGGCGCCAAGGAACACGTCCTTGAACTGCACCATGCCGGCATTGGTGAACAGCAGGGTGGCGTCGTTGCCGGGGACGAGCGGGCTGGAGGGCACGATGGCGTGGCCCTTCGAGCGGAAGAAATCGAGGAAGTCGCGGCGGATCTCGGCGCTGGTTTTCATCGGGGACCTGAAGGCGGATCGGGGGCGCGGGCACGGGGCCACCCCCCAGGGCATGGAGTCGGGAAATCAGCCTTCAAGGGTAGCAGGGCGGAACCGGGCACGGCGGGCACGGCCGCCCCGGGCAGGCCATGCCCCCGCCCCGGGGCGGTGCTCAGGCCCCGTCTTCCGGAAGGCCGCCCGCGTCCTCCGCCATCCATTCGTCGGCATCGACGCCCTCCCCGGGGGGCAGGGCCAGCGCCTGCCGGGCCAGGGCCTGGGGGAAGCCCCGGCGTAGCAGGAAGGCCAGGGCGCGCTGCCGCTCGCGCCGGGCATCGGGGCCACGGGCGCGGCGCAGGCCCGGAATGAAACGGGCGGCCACCCGGGCCGCCAATGCCTGCCAGTCGAGCCCCTCGGCCGCGGCCGCGGCGAAAGCCGCCTCGATGTGCCCGGCCGCCACGCCGTTCTGCCGCAGCTCGGCGCGGATGCGCAGCGGTCCTCGGCCGGCAGCGGCGCGGCTGCGCAGCAGGGCCCCGGCATAGCGGGCGTCGTCCTGGAAGCCCTGGCGTTGCAGGGTCTCGAGGGCGGTATCGAGCTCGTCTGCCGCCAGCCCCCGCCCGCCGAGCCGGCGCCGCAGCTCGGCCGCGGAATGCTCGCGCCGCACCAGCAGGCGCAAGGCCTGCTGGTAGGCCGCCGGTGCCGGCCGCGCCCGGCGGCCGCGGCCGCCGGGCGGGCTGCCGCCTGCCGCACCGCTCATGCGTCGGCGAAGTCTTCGGCCTCCTCGCCGCGGCTCTCGGCCGGCACGTAGAGCTCGCGCAGCCGGGCCTCGAGTTCGGCGCACTGCTTGGGGTTGTCCTTGAGCCAGGCGCGGGCGTTCTCCTTGCCCTGGCCGATGCGCTCCGAGCCATAGCTGTACCAGGCGCCGGACTTCTCGATCAGCTTGGCGTCCACCGCCATGTCGATGATCTCGCCCTCGCGGCTGATGCCCTCGCCGTAGAGGATCTCGGTGACGATCTGCTTGAAGGGCGGCGCCAGCTTGTTCTTCACCACCTTGATCTTGGTCTGGTTGCCGATGATGTCGTCGCCCTTCTTCACCGCGCCGATGCGGCGGATGTCGAGGCGCACCGAGGCGTAGAACTTGAGGGCATTGCCGCCGGTGGTGGTCTCGGGGTTCTGGCCCGGCATCATCACGCCGATCTTCATGCGCAGCTGGTTGATGAAGATCACCATGCAGTTGCTGCGCTTGATGTTGCCGGTGAGCTTGCGCAGGGCCTGGCTCATCAGCCGGGCCTGCAGGCCGACCTGCATCTCGCCCATCTCGCCCTCGATCTCGGCCTTCGGCACCAGCGCGGCCACCGAGTCGACCACCACCACGTCGACGGCATTGGAGCGCACCAGCATGTCAGCGATCTCGAGCGCCTGTTCGCCGGTGTCGGGCTGGCTGACGAGCAGATCGTCGAGCTTCACCCCGAGTTTCTGGGCATAGACCGGGTCGAGGGCGTGCTCGGCATCGATGAAGGCGGCGGTACCCCCGGCCTTCTGGCACTCGGCGATCACCTGCAGGGTGAGTGTGGTCTTGCCGGAAGATTCCGGCCCGAAGATCTCGATGACGCGGCCCTTGGGCAGGCCGCCGATGCCGAGCGCGATGTCGAGCATCAACGAGCCTGTGGAAACGACCTCGGCGGCCTCGGCCTGGCGGTCGCCGAGGCGCATCACGGTGCCCTTGCCGAACTGGCGCTCGATCTGGGTCAGGGCGGCGGTCAGGGCGCGCTTCTTGTTCTCGTCCATCGCGGTCATCGTCGGGGTCTCGTCAGGGAAGGTGGAGGGAAGGATGGCAGGGGCGTTTCGCACGGCCTGAGACGGCGGTGGAAAGGAAGCCCAGGATGGCCGGGGCCGCGTCCGGCCGGCAGGCGCGACCGGCGCATGGCGGGGTAGGAAGGCCGCGGCGGGCGGGGTCGGCCCTCACCGGGCCGGCCTCAGGAGACCGCAGAACAGGCCTTCGATGGCGAAGTCCTGATCCTCGGCCACCTCGATGGGAGGATGCGCGGGGTTGCGCGGCACGAGGCGCAGGCCCTCGCTGCCGAAGTGCAGCACTTTCACGGTGATCTCGCCGTCCACCCGGGCGATCACCACCTGGCCGTGTCGGGCATCGCGGGTACGGCGCACGCCGATGAGATCGCCGTCGAGGATGGCCTCGTCGCGCATGGAATCGCCCTGTACGCGCAGGAGGTAGTCGGGCGTGGGATGGAAGAGGTGGCGGTCGAGGACCACGGTGGCTTCGCCCCCGGCATCGAAGCCCTCGTTGCCGGCGCCGATGGGCTGGCCGGCGGCCACCCGGCCCAGCACCGGCAGGCGTACCGCGTCGTCCTCCACCGGCGGCACCAGGGGCAGGGCCGGCTGCGCCCGCACCGGGGCCTGCAGCAGGCGCAGGCCGCGGGCCTTGCCGGGCAGGCGCTCGATCGCCCCTGCGGCCTCGAGGGCCTCGAGGTGGTACTGCGCGGCGCGCACGCTCTTGAAGCCGAAGGCGCGGGCGATCTCGGTCTGCGAGGGCGGCACGCCCTCGGCCTCGATGCGCTCGGCGATCAGTTCGAGGATGGCGGTCTGGACATCGGTGAGCGGCATGGTGGTAGTAATACTACTAACCACCCTGCCCCGCAAGGCCCTCAGTCGCCTGCCAGGGCCACCAGCCCACGCAGGGCGGCGGCGATGGTCTGGCGCCGCACCGCCTCGCGGTCGCCGGCGAAATGGAAGACCTCGGCTCTGGGGTAGCCGCCGCGCCGCTTCCAGCCGATCCATACCGTGCCCACCGGCTTTTCCGGGGTGCCGCCGCCGGGACCGGCGATGCCGGTGACTGCCACGGCCAGGGTGGCCGCGGAATGCACGAGGGCACCGGAGACCATCTCGATCACCGTTTCCCGACTGACCGCGCCCTCCTTCTCGAGGGTCTGCGGGCGCACGCCGAGCATGGCCTGCTTGGCCTCGTAGCTGTAGGCCACCATGCCGCAGTCGAACCAGGCCGAACTGCCGGGAATGTCGGTGAGGGTCTTGGCGATCCAGCCGCCGGTGCAGCTCTCGGCGGTGCAGACGAGCTGGCGGCGGGCCAGCAGGATCTCGGCCAGCGCCCGCCCCTGGGCGGCCAGCGCGGCATCGTCGGGAATGAGGGTCGTGTCCATGCCGCTAGACTAGCCGGCCCTCGCCCCGGCCGGCAGCCACGCCTTCGCCATGAGCACCGAAGCACCGCAGCACACCCCGCTGATGAAGCAGTTCTTCGCCGCCAAGGCGGAGCATCCGGACCTGCTGCTGTTCTTCCGCATGGGCGATTTTTACGAGCTGTTCTACGACGACGCCCGCAAGGCGGCGCGGCTGCTCGACCTCACCCTCACCCAGCGCGGCCAGTCGGCAGGCCAGCCGATCCCGATGGCCGGGGTGCCGGTGCATGCCTGCGAGGGCTACCTCGCCCGGCTGGTGGCGCTGGGGGAATCGGTGGCGATCTGCGAGCAGATCGGCGACCCGGCGCAGGCCAAGGGCCTGGTGGAACGCAAGGTGGTACGCATCGTCACCCCGGGCACGGTGACCGACGAGGCCCTGCTGCAGGAGCGCCGCGACACCCTGCTGATGGCGGTGGCCCGGGGGAAGGCGGGCTTCGGCCTTGCCTGGGCCGATCTCGCCGGAGGGCGCTTCCTCGCCAACGAGGTGGCGGACGAGGAGGCGCTGGCCGCCGAGCTGGCGCGGCTGGAGCCGGCCGAGCTGCTGGTGCCCGACGAGGAGGGCTGGCCGGTGGCGGTCCTGCAGCGCAGCGGCCTGCGCCGCCGCCCGCCCTGGCTGTTCGATGCCGACAGTGCCCGCCGCGCCCTGCTGCGCTTCTTCGGCCTGCACGACCTCGGCGCCTTCGGCCTCGAGGACCGGCCGCTGGCGGTGGCGGCGGCCGGGGCCCTGCTCGGCTATCTCGAGGAAACCCAGAAACAGCGCCTGCCCCACCTCACGGCCATCGCCGTCGAGGCCGCGGACGAGGCGATCGCGCTGAATGCCGCCACCCGCCGGCACCTCGAGATCGATACCCGCATCGACGGCAATACCGCGCATACCCTGCTCGGGGTGGTGGACAGCACGATCACACCGATGGGCGGCCGGCTGCTGCGGCGCTGGCTGCACCGGCCGCTGCGCCACCAGCCGACGGTGGCGGAGCGCCATCAGGCGGTGCGCAGCCTGCTGGAGTCGCGGGCCTTCGAGCCACTGCGCGAGACATTGCGGCAGGTGGGCGATCTGGAACGCATCCTCGCCCGGGTGGCGCTGCGCTCGGCGCGGCCGCGCGATCTCGCCACCCTGCGCGATGGACTGGCGCTGTTCCCGGCCCTGAAATCCACGCTCGCCGCACTCGATTCGCCCAGGCTCTCTGCCCTGCTCTCGACGCTGGGCGAACACCACGAGACCGCCGACTGGCTGGCGCGGGCGGTGGCGCCGAGCCCGCCGCTCAAGCTGGCCGATGGCGGGGTGATCGCCGAAGGCTTCGATGCCGAGCTCGACGAGCTGCGCGTGCTCTCCACCAACGCCGACCAGTTCCTGCTGGAGCTGGAGGCCCGCGAGCGCGCCGCCACCGGCATCCCGACGCTGAAGGTGGGCTACAACCGCGTCCACGGCTTCTACATCGAGATCAGCAAGGCGCAGGCCGACAAGGCCCCGCTGCACTACAGCCGGCGCCAGACCCTGACCGGGGCCGAGCGCTACATCACCGAGGAGCTGAAGCAGTTCGAGGACCGGGTGCTCTCGGCGCGCGAGCGGGCGCTTTCGCGCGAAAAGCAGCTCTGGGAGGACCTGCTCGATGGCCTCAACACGGTGCTCGGGCCGCTCAAGCAGGCCGCCGGGGCGGTGGCCGAGATCGACGTGCTCGCCGCCTTCGCCGAGCGGGCGCTGGCGCTCGACTGGGTCGAGCCGCAGCTGGTCGCGGAACCCGGCATCGCCATCGAGCGCGGCCGCCATCCGGTGGTGGAGGCGGTGCGGGAAGCGCCCTTCGAACCGAACGACCTCATGCTGCATCCGGAGCGCCGGATGCTGGTGGTCACCGGCCCGAACATGGGCGGCAAGAGCACCTACATGCGGCAGGCGGCGCTGATCGTGCTGCTGGCCCATGCCGGCAGCTTCGTACCGGCCGCGCGCTGCGTGCTCGGCCCCATCGACCGCATCCTCACCCGCATCGGCGCCGGCGACGACCTCGCGAAGGGCCAGTCCACCTTCATGGTGGAGATGAGCGAGACGGCCTACATCCTGCACCATGCCACGCCGCACTCGCTGGTGCTGATGGACGAGATCGGCCGCGGCACTTCCACCTACGACGGCCTGGCGCTGGCCCAGGCGGTGGCCCTGCACCTCGCCAACGTCAACCGCAGCTTCGTGCTGTTCGCCACCCACTACTTCGAACTCACCGCCCTGGCCGGCGAAGGCCGGGGCATCGCCAATGTCCATCTCGACGCGGTGGAACACGGCGAGAAGCTGGTGTTCATGCATGCGGTGAAGGACGGCCCGGCCAACCGCAGCTTCGGCCTGCAGGTGGCGGCGCTGGCCGGCCTGCCGCGGACGGTGCTGGGCGAAGCGCGGCGCACACTGGCCGAACTGGAGCAGCGCAGCCGCGGGCTGCCGCCCGCCGCCACCTCGCCATCGGCGCTGGAGCAGCCGGCGCAGCTGGCCCTGTTCCGCAGCCCGCCGCCGGCCCTCGACGCGCTGGCCGCCCTCGATCCGGACGAGCTCACGCCGAAACAGGCGCTCGAGGCGCTGTACCGGCTGAAAGGAATGCTCTAGGCGCCGCGGCGCCGGCGGTCATCCACGCCCCGGAGGCTAGAGGGCGTCGAGATCGCCCAGGGCCTGGATGAGCCGGCGCTGGCGCTTGTTCGGCCGCGTTTCCGGCGGCCGGTAGCCCTGGGCCTCGAAACGCCGCCGCTCGCGCTCGGCCAGACGTGCCGCCACCGACGCTTCCGACTCTGCATAGAGCTGCTGGGCCACGCTGGCCGGACCGCGCTGCTCGGCAAGCCCGCGCACTTCCACCTCGTAGCGCTCGCCGGCACGCTCGATCTGCAGCACGAGGCCGATGCGCACGCTGCGGCTGGGCTTCAGCGCCTGGCCCTCGATCCGTACCTGGCCGCGCTCGATGGCCTGTTTGGCGAGTGCCCGGGTCTTGAAGAAGCGCGCCGCCCAGAGCCAGAGATCGAGACGTACCGAAGGCTCGGCCACTCCCCCTGCCCCGCCGGGACCGGCAGGCGCTTCGAGGCGGCGGGGAAGGGGGCGAGGCATGGCGTCAGGGCGTCCGGGAAACGCGAACGGCCGCGCGAGGCGGCCGTCCGGGGCGGAACTCGGAGGGGATTACTCGGCCGACTTGCGGGCGGCCAGGTCTTCCTTGATGCGGGCCTTCTTGCCCTCGAGGTCGCGCAGGTAGTAGAGCTTGCCGGCGCGCACCTTGCCGTGGCGCTTCACTTCCAGCGAGTCGATGACCGGGCTGTAGGTCTGGAAGACGCGCTCCACGCCGAAGCCATGCGAGATCTTGCGCACGGTGAACGAGGAGTTCAGGCCGGCGTTCTTCTTGGCGATCACGACGCCCTCGAAGGCCTGCACGCGCTCGCGGTTGCCTTCCTTCACCTTGACGTTCACGACCACGGTGTCACCGGGGCTGAACGCGGGCAGCTGGCGCTGCATCTGCTCGGCCTCGAACTGGGCGACGATCGACTTGTTGAGCTGGCTCATGGCTTGAAAACCTGTGTAGTTCTTCTAGATGCCGCGCCACGCAGGCGCATGCCCGGGCGAGTCGGCAAGTATATCCCGGTCTTGACAGCCGGCGCTAGGGGGCATCCGCCCGGGAAGCTTGACGGGCGATGAACTCCTCGAGCAGGCGGCGGTCCTCCGCCGAGAGGGCGAGGCGGGCGAGCAGGTCCGGCCGCCGCCGCCAGGTGCGCCCGAGGGCCTGCTGGCGACGCCAGCGGGCGATCCTGGCGTGATCGCCGGAGAGCAGCACCTCGGGCACCCCCGCGGTGCCGAGGCGCTCGGAGCGGGTGTAGTGCGGGCAGTCGAGCAGGCCGTCCTCGAAGCTGTCCTGGGCGGCCGAGGCGGCATCGTTCAGGGCGCCGTCGAGCAGGCGCCCCACGGCGTCCACGACCACGGCCGCAGCGAGCTCGCCGCCGGAGAGCACGTAGTCGCCGATCGACAGTTCCTCGTCGACATGGGCCTCGATGAAGCGCTCGTCCACACCCTCGTAGCGGCCGCAGAGCAGGAGGAAGCCCGGGGTGGTGGCCAGCGCCCGCGCCCGGGCCTGGGTGAAGCGCGCCCCCTGGGGCGAGAGGTAGATGAGCGGCCCCATGGCACCGTCGGCGCGGGCGGCGGCGAGGCAGGCCTCGAGGGGCTCGGGCAGCATCACCATGCCCGGCCCGCCGCCGAAGGGCCGCTCGTCCACCCGGCGGTAGTTGCCGGCGGCGTACTCGCGCGGGTTCCAGGCCTTCACCGCGACCAGCCCACGCTCGACGGCGCGGCCTACCACCCCGACCCCGGCCGCCTGGGCGATGAACTCGGGGAACAGGGTGAGCACGTCGATGCGCATTCAGAACTCCGGGTCCCAGTCGACGCGCATGCGCCGGGCCTCGAGATCGACCTCGCGCACCACGTCGGGGGAATACGGCAGGTAGCGCTCGCGCTCGCCCGCCACCACGATCACGTCGTTGGCGCCGTTGTTGAACAGATGGGAGATGGTGCCGAGCTCGACACCCTCGAGGGTGGAGACGGCCAGTCCCTCGAGATCGACCCAGTAGTACTCGCCGGGGCCGGGCGGCGGCAGCTGCGAGCGCAGCACGAAGATCTCGGCCCCGACCAGGGACTCGGCGGCGGTGCGGTCGTCCACCCCGGGCAGGCGGGCGATGACCGCCCCATTGGGCGCGAGCCGGCCCTTCGCCCCGCGCAGCGACCGCTCCTCGCCCCGGTGGACGAGAAGCCAGGGCTGGTAGCGGAACAGCGCGTCGCGGGGATCCGTCCAGGACTCGAGCTTCAGCTCGCCCCGAACGCCGAACGCGCCGACCACCCTGCCCACCAGGATGCGGCGCTCGGTGCTCATTGCGGCATGCCCTGGCGCCGCCGGACGGCGGCGCCGCAGGCTCAGGCGGCCTTGGCCGCTTCCTTCACCAGCTGGGCGACCTTGTCGGTCATCTGGGCGCCATGCGAGACCCAGTGCTTCACGCGCTCGGCATCGATCTCGACGCGCTTCTCGGCGCCGCGGGCAACCGGGTTGTAGTAGCCGACGCGCTCGATGTTGCGGCCATCGCGGGCATTGCGGCCGTCGGTGACGACGACGTGGTAGAAGGGGGCCTTCTTGGCGCCACCGCGGGCCAGACGGATCTTGACCATTGTGCTTTGCTCTGTCGTTCTTGGGGTCATGCCCGCCATCGGGGCGGGGAATCGCAAAGTGTAGTCCGGGGCGGCCAAAAAGGCAAAAGCGCGCCTGAACCGGGGCCTTTCAGCGGCGGAAGCCGCCGCCGGGGAAGCCCCGTCCGCCCATCAGGCCCTGCATGCCGCGCAGCATGCCCTTCATGCCGCCGCGGGAGAGCTTCGACATCATCTTCTCCATCTGCTGCCACTGCTTGATGACCTGGTTCACCTGCGCCGGGGTGGTGCCCGAGCCGCGGGCCACGCGCGCCCGGCGCGAGCCGTTCAGCAGGTCGGGGTTGCGGCGCTCCTTCGGGGTCATCGAGTTGATGATGGCGATCATGCGCGGGATCTCCTTGCCGGTGACCTGCGCCTTCACGCTGTCGGGGATCTGCCCCATGCCCGGCAGCTTGTCCATCAGGCCGGCAAGGCCGCCCATGTTCTGCATCTGCAGCATCTGGTCGCGCAGGTCGTTCAAGTCGAAGCGCTTGCCCTTGGCCACCTTCTCGGCGAGCTTCGCGGCCTTGTCCCGATCGACGCTGCGCTCCACTTCCTCGACCAGCGACAGCACGTCGCCCATGTCGAGGATGCGCCCGGCGGCGCGGTCGGGATGGAAGACATCGAGGCCGTCGGTCTTCTCGCCCACGCCGACGAACTTGATCGGCTTGCCGGTGATGTAGCGCACGGAAAGCGCCGCGCCGCCGCGGGCGTCACCGTCGGTCTTGGTCAGCACCACGCCGGTGAGCGGCAGGGCCTCGGCGAAGGCCTTGGCGGTGGCGGCGGCGTCCTGGCCGGTCATGGCATCGACCACGAACAGCGTCTCTGCCGGATCGAGCGCGGCGTGCAGGGCCTGGATCTCGGCCATCATCGCCGCATCGATGGCGAGGCGGCCGGCGGTATCGACGATCAGCACGTCGGCGACGTTGCGCCTGGCCGCATCCAGCGCGGCGCGGGCGATCTCGACCGGGACCTGGCCCGCCTCCGAGGGATGGAACAGCGCGCCGACCTGCCCGGCCAGGGTTTCGAGCTGGGCGATGGCGGCCGGACGGTAGACGTCGCAGCTCACCACCATCACCTTCTTTTTCTTGCGCTCCCTGAGGAAGCGGGCGAGCTTGGCCACCGTGGTGGTCTTGCCGGCGCCCTGCAAGCCGGCCATCAGGATCACGGCGGGCGGCTGCCGGGCCAGCGAAAGCTCGGCGCCCTGCCCGCCCATGACCAGGGCGAGCTCGTCGCGCACCACCTTGATCAGCGCCTGGCCCGGGGTGAGCGACTGCAGCACCTCCTGGCCGATGGCACGCACCTTGATGCGCTCGATCAGCGCCTGCACCACCGGCAGAGCCACGTCGGCCTCGAGCAGGGCGATGCGCACCTCGCGCAGGCTCTCGCGGATGTTCTCCTCGGAGAGCCGGCCGCGGCCGCGCAGGCGCTGCAGGGTGCCGGAGAGGCGCTGGGTCAGGGACTCGAACATGGGGCAGGCGGGCGTACGGAAACCGGGCGCGAAGTATAGCCCCCGCGCCGTTGCGAGGCGTTCTCGATTCCCGCGCCGCTGTGCGACACTGGCGCGATGCCCGCCCCTTCGACCACCGCCCTGCTGTTCGCGGCCCCGGCCGCGCTCGCCTACGCGCTCGCCGCCCTCGGACTGGCGCGCCGTCTGCGCGCGGGCGAGCCGGCGAACGGCATGGCCGCCCCCCTGCTGCTCGCCGGCCTCGGCGCCGGGCTGCAGCTCATCCTGCATGTCTGGGCGGGCACGCTCGGCGGCGCGCCGGACCTGCACTTCTTCGCCGCCCTCTCGCTGGTCAGCCTCGGCATGGCCGTACTCAGCCTCGCGGCGGCGCGGCTCGAGCGTCTCGAGGCCCTCGGGGTGCTGGTGTTCCCGGTGGCCGCGGCCTGTGCGCTCGCCTACGCCGTGGGCGGCCGGCCGGGCAGCGGTGGCGGCGCGCTCGCCTGGCCGATCCTGATGCACGCCTGGCTGGCCCTGCTGGCCTATGCGGCCCTGGCCCTGGCCGCCCTGTTCGCCGCCGGGCTGTGGTGGCAGGAACATGCCCTGCGGCAGCGGCGGATCACCCCGCTGCTGCGCGCCCTGCCCCCGCTCACCCAGACCGAGAGCCTGCTGTTCCGCACCCTCGTCGCTGCCTTCGCCCTGCTGACCCTCGCCCTCGCCATGGGCCTGGTGTTCGTGGCGGACCTCTTCGCCCAGCACCTCGCGCACAAGACCGTGCTCTCCTTGCTGGGCTGGGCCGTGCTGGCCACCCTGCTCTTCGGCCACTGGCGCTGGGGTTGGCGCGGCGCCCGGGCGGCACGCTGGACCCTCGCGGCGATGGTCTTGCTGGCCCTCGCCTTCTTCGGCAGCCGCTTCGTCTACGAGTTCCTGCTGGGCCGCTGATCGGCCCGCCGCGGCTCAACCAGCCGCCTGCTCCAAGGCGTCGGCGAGGCGCTCGACACCGAGCACCTCGAGTTCGCCCACTCTCCCCGACTTCGGCGCATTGGCCTTCGGCACCACGGCGCGGCGGAAGCCGTGCGTGGCGGCCTCCTTCAGCCGCTCCTCGCCGTTCGGCACCGGACGCAGCTCGCCCGACAAGCCGACCTCGCCGAAGGCGACGGTCTTCTCGGGCAGGGGGCGGTCGCGCAGCGAACTCAAGACGGCGAGCAGCACCGGCAGGTCGGCGGCGGTCTCCTGCACGCGGATGCCGCCGACCACGTTCACGAACACGTCCTGGTCGAACACCGCCACGCCCCCATGCCGGTGCAGTACGGCGAGCAGCATGGCAAGCCGGTTCTGCTCGAGGCCGAGGGCCACGCGGCGCGGATTGGCGAGCGGAGACTGGTCGACCAGTGCCTGTACCTCGACCAGCAGCGGCCGGGTGCCCTCGCGGGTGACCATCACCGCGCTGCCGGGCTGCGGCGAGCGCGCGCCGGAGAGGAAGATGGCGGAGGGGTTGGCCACCTCGCGCAGGCCCTTGTCGCCCATGGCGAACACACCCAGCTCGTTGACCGCGCCGAAGCGGTTCTTGAACGCGCGCAGCACGCGGAAGCGGCTGCCGGCCTCGCCTTCGAAATAGAGGACGGCGTCGACCATGTGCTCGAGCACGCGCGGGCCGGCGATGCCGCCCTCCTTGGTGACGTGGCCGACGAGGAAGACTGCCGTGCCGGTTTCCTTGGCGAAGCGCACCAGTTTCGCCGCGCTCTCGCGCACCTGGCTCACCGAGCCCGGCGCTGCGGTGAGCAGCTCCGACCACAGGGTCTGGATGGAGTCGGCGATCATCAGCCGCGGCCTGGCCCGCGCCGCCTGGGCGAGGATGCGCTCGACGCAGGTCTCGGCGAGCGCCTGCACGCCCTCGATGCCGAGGCCGAGGCGCTGGGCGCGGCCCGCCACCTGCGAGAGGCTCTCCTCGCCGGTGACGTAGAGGCCCGGCACCCGCGGCGCCATGGCCGAGACGGCCTGCAGCAGCAGGGTGGACTTGCCGATGCCAGGATCGCCGCCCACCAGCACCACCGAGCCTTCCACGAGGCCGCCGCCGAGCACCCGGTCGAGCTCGCCGATGCCGGTGGACAGCCGCGATTCCGCCTCGTGCTTGACCGCGGCAAGCGGCGTGATGCGCGCCTGCTCCGGCGAGCCGGCCCAGTTCCCGTGGCGCGGCGAGGCCTTCGCAGCCGCCGGCTCGAGCACGATTTCGGAGAGCGTGTTCCAGGCCCCGCAGGCCTCGCACTGGCCCTGCCACTTCGGGTAGCTGGCGCCGCAGTCGGCGCAGACGTACGCGGTCTTGGCTTTGCCGGCCATCGGGGCTCCTGCCTGTCGGAAACGCGAAGGCCGCCCGGAGGCGGCCTTGCGATGGTGCCGGAGAAGGGACTCGAACCCCCGACCTACGCATTACGAATGCGCCGCTCTACCAACTGAGCTACACCGGCAGCAGGGGCGGGATTCTAGGCCCGCCCCCGGGGGCGGTCAATCGACGAGGCGGACCCGCAGCTCCTTCGGCAGGGCGAACACCATGTCCTCCGGCTTGCCGGCGAGTTCGGTGGCCGGGCCGCCGCCCAGCTCGCCCAGACGGGCCACCACGCCCTGCACCAGCAGCTCCGGAGCCGAGGCCCCGGCGGTCACGCCCACGCAGCGCTTGCCTTCGAGCCAGGCAGGATCGATGTGCTCGGCCCCGTCCACGAGATAGGCCTCCACTCCGTTCTTCTCCGCCAGCTCGCGCAGGCGGTTGGAATTGGAGCTGCTGGGGCTGCCCACCACGAGGATCAGGTCGCAGCGGGCGGCCAGGCCGCGCACGGCATCCTGGCGGTTCTGGGTGGCATAGCAGATGTCGTCGTGGCGCGGCCCCTGCATGGCCGGGAAACGCCGCTGCAGCACGGCGATGATGTCCTTGGTGTCGTCCACCGAGAGCGTGGTCTGGGTGGTGAAGGCGAGGTTCTCCGGCTGCGAGACCTGCACCGCCTCGGCCTGTGCCACGTCCTCGACGAGGTAGAGCCGGCCGCCGCCCTCCTCCTGGCGCCACTGGCCCATCGTGCCTTCCACCTCGACATGCCCGGCATGGCCGATCAGCACCACGTCGCGGCCGGCGCGGCAGTGGCGGATGACCTCCATGTGCACCTTGGTCACCAGCGGGCAGGTGGCATCGAACACCCGGAAGCCGCGTTCCGCCGCCTCCTGGCGCACGGCCTGGGAGACGCCATGGGCACTGAACACCAGGGTGGCGCCGGGCGGCACCTCGGCGAGGTCCTCGATGAAGACCGCGCCACGGGCGCGCAGGTCGTCGACGACGTAGCGGTTGTGCACCACCTCGTGGCGTACGTAGATCGGCGCCCCGAGCTGTTCGAGCGCGCGTTCGACGATCTCGATGGCGCGGTCGACGCCGGCGCAGAAACCGCGGGGGTTGGCGAGCAGGACCTCGAAGCTCATCGCCGGCCTCCCGGAAGCAGACTGAACAGCACCATCGACACCGCCCCGGCCACGATCGCCGAATCGGCGAGGTTGAACACCGGCCAACTGTACGCCTGCCAGTACCAGTGGATGAAATCGACCACGTAGCCGAAGCGCAGGCGGTCGACGAGGTTGCCGATGGCCCCGCCGATGATCAGGGCGAAGGGCAGCGCCTCGCGCCAGTGGCCACGCGGCAGGCGGGCGAGCCAGTAGGCGAGCAGGCCGCTGATGGCGAGCGCCAGCAGCGAGAAGAACCAGCGCTGCCAGCCCCCCGCCGCGGCAAGGAAGCTGAAGGCGGCGCCGTGGTTCTTCGCCAGCTTCCACTCCCAGAAGCCCTCGATGACGGGGATGGCAGGACCGCCGTAGTCGAGCACGGACAGGAAGTAATGCTTGCTGGCCTGGTCGAGCAGCAGCACGAAGAGCGAGAGCCAGAGCCAGACGAGCGCGTTCGGACGCACGGCGGCAGGGCGCTCGGTGGCGGGGACGGGATCGGCAGGGCTCACGCGGGCGTACCAGGCAGTTGGGGGATCAGAAGAAGCGGCGGTCCTCGCCGCCGCCTTCCACGTTCTCCACGCAGCGGCCGCACAGCTCCGGGTGTGCGGCATGGCGGCCCACATCGGCCCGGTAATGCCAGCAGCGCACGCACTTCGGATGCGGACTCGCCACGGCGCGGATGGCCGCCCCCGGCACGCCCTCGGCGGGAACGGCCCCGGCCGGCGCCGCGCTGGCGGGATGCAGGCGCAGCTCGCTGGTGAGGAACAGGAAGCGCAGCTCGCCGGCCACCGGCGCCAGCATCGTGAGCATGGCCTCATCGAGGTACAGATCGACCTCGGCCTCCAGCGAGGCGCCGATGGCGCCGCCGGCGCGCATCGGTTCCAGCACCTTGGCCACGGCCTCGCGCAGGGCCAGCAGGTGCGCGAAGCCCTCGGCGGACAGCACGCCGCCCGCGGGCAGCGGATCGAGATCACCGCTCCAGGTGGTGAACAGCACGTGCCCCTCGCGCTCGCCCGGCAGGTGCTGCCAGATCTCGTCGGCGGTGAAGCTCAGGATCGGGGCGATCCAGCGCGTGAGCGCATGGACGATGCGGAACATGGCCGACTGCGCCGAGCGGCGGCCGCGGCTGTCCACCGGCATGGTGTACAGGCGGTCCTTGGTGACATCGAGGTAGAGCGCGCCGAGATCGTTGGTGCAGTAGTGCTGCAGGGCGGCGACGACGGCAGCGAAGTCGTAGCGGGCGTAGGCCGCGATGATCTCGGCCTGCACCTCGCCGGCGCGGGCCACGGCCTGCGCATCGAGCCACAGCAGCCCGCCGTTCGGCAGCAGGTGCCGGGCCGGATCGAAGCCGGCGAGGTTGGCGAGCAGAAAGCGCGCGGTGTTGCGGATGCGGCGGTAGGCGTCGGCGGTGCGCTTGAGGATGTCCTCGGAGACCGACATCTCGTTGCGGTAGTCGGCGCTGGCGATCCACAGCCTGAGCACGTCGGCGCCCATCTGGTCGATCACCTTCTGCGGCTCGACCACGTTGCCGAGCGACTTCGACATCTTCCGGCCCTGCGCGTCCACGGTGAAGCCGTGGGTCAGCACCTGGCGGTAGGGCGCGGCCCCGTCCATCGCCACCCCGGTGAGCAGGGAGCTCTGGAACCAGCCGCGGTGCTGGTCGGAGCCTTCGAGGTAAAGGTCGGCGGGCTTGGCAAGCCCGTCGGCGCCGCGGGCGGCGAGCACCGCCTCGTGGGTGACGCCGGAATCGAACCAGACGTCGAGGATGTCGGTGACCTTCTCGTACTCGGCGGCCTCGGCGCCCAGCAGCTCGGCGGGGTCCAGCGCATACCAGGCATCCACCCCGCCCTGCTCGATCCTCTCGGCCACCGCCTGCATCAGCTCGACGCTGCGCGGGTGTGGCTCGCCGGTGATCCGGTGGGTGAACAGCGCGATCGGCACGCCCCAGGTGCGCTGGCGCGAGATGCACCAGTCCGGGCGGCCCTCGACCATGGCGCGGATGCGCGCCTCGCCCCAGTCGGGGAACCAGGCAACGCCCTTGATCGCGTCCAGCGCATCGGCGCGCAGGTTCGCCTGCGTCATCGAGATGAACCACTGCGGGGTGGCGCGGAAGGCCACCGGCGTCTTGTGCCGCCAGCAGTGCGGGTAGCTGTGCTGCAGCCTGCCCGAGGCCAGCAGCACGCCGCGGGCGGTGAGCGCCGCGACGATCAGGTCGTTCGCCTTCCACAGATGCGCGCCGGCGATCGCGACCTCGCCCTCGGGTGTCGGGATCGGCGGCGTGCCCGGCAGATAGAGGCCCTTGCCATCGACCGGATTGATCTGCGCCGCGGTGTAGCGCTCGGTGAGGCCGTAGCGCCTGCCGACCGCGAAGTCCTCCTGGCCGTGGCCGGGCGCCGTGTGCACCGCGCCCGTGCCGTCCTCGGCGGTGACG
This sequence comes from Silanimonas lenta DSM 16282, assembly GCF_000429065.1. GTDB lineage: Bacteria > Pseudomonadota > Gammaproteobacteria > Xanthomonadales > Xanthomonadaceae > Silanimonas > Silanimonas lenta. Next base: position 128,885 of record NZ_KE386845.1, read on the forward strand.
TGCTCGCCGAGGATCAGCGGGATCTCGCGCTCGTAGAACGGATGGGCGAGCACGACGCCTTCGAGCGCCCGGCCCTCGGCGCGACCCAGCACCCTGGCTTCGGCCACGCCATAGCGCGCCAGCGCCTTCCCGGCCAGGGCCTCGGCCAGCACCAGCAGCACGCGCGTCCCGTTGCGGGCCGGCCCCTCCACCAGCACATAGCCGAGTTCCGGGCCAAGGGTGACGGCCAGCGAGGCCGGCAGGGTCCACGGCGTGGTGGTCCAGATCGGCACGGCGACGATGGCGTCACCGGAGTCCACACCGAACTTCGCCGCCAGCGCCTTCGGATCGCGGGCATCGTAGGCCACGTCGATCATCGGCGAGGTCTTGTCGGCGTATTCGATCTCGGCCTCGGCCAGGGCCGAGCCGCAGTCGAAGCACCAGTGCACCGGCTTGGCGCCGCGCACGAGATGCCCGCGCCCGACGATCTTCGCCAGCGCGCGGACCATGTCGGCCTCGAAGCGGAAGTCCATGGTGCGGTAGGGATGCTCCCAGTCGCCCAGCACGCCGAGGCGCTGGAAATCCCGCGACTGGCCGGCGATCTGCTCGGCGGCGTACTCGCGGCACTTCTGGCGGAAGGCGGCGGCGTCGAGCCTGTCGCCGACCTTGCCGAACTTCTTCTCGACCGCGAGTTCGATGGGCAGGCCATGGCAGTCCCAGCCGGGCACGTAGGGCGCATCGAAGCCGGAGAGCAGCTTCGACTTCACCACGATGTCCTTCAGCACCTTGTTGACCGCATGGCCGATGTGGATGCTGCCGTTGGCGTAGGGCGGGCCGTCGTGCAGTACGAAGCGCGGGCGGCCGGCGGCGCGGGCGCGTACCTGCTCGTAGAGGCGGCCCTCCTGCCAGCGGGCCAGGGTGGCCGGTTCGCGCTTCGGCAGGTCGCCGCGCATCGGGAAGGCCGTTTCCGGCAGCGAGAGGGTGGACTTGTAATCGATGCTCACGGCGTCGTCGGGCTCAAGGAATGGGAGGGCGCGCCCGCGGGGCACGGCGTCTCGGCGATGGCGCGGGCCGGGGCCGCTGCGGCCAGCAGGGCGCGCGCCTCGGCGGCATCGCGGTCCATCTGCTCCACCAGGGCCGGCAGACCGTCGAACTTCAGCTCGTCGCGCAGCCTGGCGACGAACTCGACCTCGATGCGGCGGCCGTAGAGGTCGCCCGCGAAGTCGAACAGGTGGGCCTCCAGCAGCGGCTCGGTGCCGTTCACCGTAGGCCGGGTGCCGAGGCTGGAGACACTGGCCATGGGCCGATCGCCCACGCCATGCACCCAGGTGGCGAAGATGCCCTGCATCGGCGGCCGGCGGCCGCCGAAGCGCAGGTTGGCGGTGGGATAGCCCAGCGTGCGGCCGAGCTGGCGGCCGCGCACCACGCGGCCGGGAATGGCATAGGGGCGCCCCAGCAGCCGCGCGGCGCGGGGAAAATCGGCGGCAGCCAGCGCGGCACGCACCGCGGTGCTGGACACCCGCTCCCCCGCCGCCTCCACCAGCGGCAGGCCGTGGGTGCTGAAGCCGAGCTCGCCGCCCATGCGCTCGAGCAGGGCGACATCGCCGCCGCGGCGGTGGCCGAAGCGGAAATCGGGGCCTACCCAGACCTCGCGGGCGTGGAGCTTGGCCACCAGTACCTCGTGCACGAAGGCCTCGGCCGGCATGGCCACCATCGCCGGGTTGAAGCGCAAAAGGCCGATCACATCGACCCCGAGGGCGGCAAGCCCGGCCAGCTTGGCCGCCGGCAGCAGCAGCCGGGCCGGCGGCTCGGCGGCCATGAAGTACTCGCGCGGCAGGGGCTCGAAGCTCAGCACCACGAGCGGCAGCCCGAGTTCGCGCGCACGGCCGCGGGCGCGGCCGATCAGCGCCTGATGACCCCGATGCAGGCCGTCGAACGCACCGATACAGACCACGCTGCCGGCGGGGGTGGGCGAGGCGCCCCCGATGTCACGGAACAGCAGGCTCATGGAGACGCCGAGTATACCGGCCCTTCAGTGGGCCCAGACCTGCCGCGGCCTCACCCCGAGGGCCAGCAGGACGAGTCCGTACACCGCCGCCCCGGCCGCCACGCAGCCGAGCACGGCGCCGATGCGCGGCCACAGGGGCATGGCGGTGAAGTCACCGAGCCAGGCCCGAAGGGCCCCGAGCGCCAGCGCCATCGCCAGCGAGGCGAGAACGAGGCGCAGGAGATAAGCCGCCCAGCCCGGCTGCGAGCGGTATGCGCCCCCGCGGTGCAGCCAGCGCCAGAGCAGGGCCGCATTGGCGATGCCGGCGAGTGCCGTGGCGAGCGCGATGCCGGCATGCGCGCCGGGCACCCCGAGCTTCCACAAAGGCGTGGTGATGGCGGCGATCAGCACCACGTTGAGCAGCACCGTCGCCACCGCAGCGCGCATCGGCGTCCTGGTGTCCTGCCGCGAGTAGAAGGCCGAGAGCAGCACCTTGGTGAGCATGAAGGCGGGCACGGCGATGGCGGTGGCCGAGAGCGCCAGCCCGGTCATCCGCGCGTCCTCGGCGGTGAAGGCGCCGTGCTGGAACATCGCCGCGGCCAGCGGTTCGGCCAGCATCAGCAGGCCCACCCCGGCCGGCAGGCCGACCAGCATCACCATCCGCAGGCCCCAGTCGATGGCCCGGGCATAGCCCTCGGCATCGGCGGCGGCGTGGCGGGCCGCGAGGTGCGGCAGGATCACCGTGCCGATGGCCACGCCGAACAGGCCGAGCGGGAACTCCGAGAGCCGGTCGGCGTTGTACAGCCAGGTCTGGCTGCCCTGCGCCACCAGCGAGGCGAAGACGGTGCCGACGATCAGATTGAGCTGCGCCACCGAGGAGGAGAACAGCGTGGGCAGCATCAGGCCGCCCACCCGGCGCACCGCCGGATGGCGGAGGTCGAGGCGGAAGCGCGGGCGCAGCCCCAGCCGCCCCAGCGCCGGCCAGAGCAGGGCGAACTGCAGCAGCCCGGCCAGCAGCACGCCCCAGGCGAGCGCCATCGGCGGCACCTCGAACAGCGGGGCCAGGGCCAGCATGGCGGTGATCATGGCCACGTTGTGCAGCACCGGGGTGAGGGCGGCGAGGCCGAAGCGGCCATGGCTGTTCAGCACCGCCCCGGCCAGCGCGGTGAGCGAGATGAACACCAGGTAGGGGAAGGTGATGCGCAGCATGTCGGCGATCAGCGCCACCTGCCCGGCCTGGGCCAGGGCCCCGGGGGCGAAGACCGCGGCCAGCCAGGGCGCGGCCAGCATGCCGAGTGCGGCCACCACCAGCACGGCGGCGCAGAGGGCGCCGGCCACGTGGTCGAGGAAGTCGCGCACTGCCTCGCGGTCGGCCTGGTCCTTGATCGCCGAGTAGGCCGGCACGAAGGCCGAGGCGAAGGAACCCTCGGCGAAGATGCGCCGGAGGTAGTTGGGGATGCGGTAGGCCACCACGAAGGCATCGGTGGCGGCGGAGACGCCGAACAGGTTGGCCTGCAGCACGTCGCGGGCGAAGCCGGCGAGGCGGGAGAGCAGGGTCATGGCGCTGAAGACGGCGGTGGACCGCAGCAGGGCGGGGCGCTTCACGTGCGATTCCTGAACGCCGGGCCCGGAAACGGGCTTACTTCTTGACGCAGCAAGGTTTTTCCCCAATACTCCGCGGTCTTTCTTCCCGCATCTTACCCAGTTTCACGCAGGAGCCGTCCGTGGCCAACATCAAGTCCGCCAAGAAGCGCGCCAAGCAGGCCGCTGTCCGCAACGCCCGCAACTCGGCCCAGCGCTCGATGCTGCGTACCGCCGTGAAGAAGGTGGTCAAGGCCATCGCCGCCAAGGACGTGGCCGCCGCCGAGGCCGCCTTCGCCGTGGCCCAGCCGATCCTCGACCGCTACGCTTCGCGCGGCCTGATCCACAAGAACAAGGCGGCCCGCCACAAGTCGCGCCTCAATGCCCACATCAAGGCCCTGAAGGCCGCCTGAGCCCCAGCGGCAGCCCCCCCCCTGCCCGCCCCACGCGGCACGGGAAACACGAAAGAGCCGGCGCCATGCCGGCTTTTTCATTGCCGGCACGGCAAGGCGCCGGGCATGCCCCCGCGCGTCGCTCAGGCCGGCCCGGCGGGCGGGCACTCCCCCGCCAGGCGCTCGGCCCAGGCCGCGTCCTCGGCGGCTTCGGCCGCCGCCTGCTTCTGCTCGTCGAAGAACTGCTGCACCTTGAGGGCCACCGCCCGGGTGCCCTCGCGGCCGATGGCCGAGACCACGAAATGCGGCGCCGTCCAGCCCAGCCGGGCAACGAGTTCGGCCTCACGGGCCCGGACCTCCTCCGGATCGAGCAGGTCGGCCTTGTTCAGCACCAGCCAGCGCGGCTTCTGGAGCAGGGCCGGGTCGTACTTCCCGAGTTCGCGCTCGATCGCCCGCACCTGCTCCACCGGGTCGGTCTCGCCGTCCAGCGGCGCCATGTCGACGAGATGCAGCAGCAGGCGGGTGCGCTGCACATGGCGCAGGAACAGGGCGCCAAGGCCGGCGCCCTCGGCCGCGCCCTCGATCAGGCCCGGGATGTCGGCGATGACGAAGCTCTTGTAGGGCTCGACGCTGACCACCCCGAGGTTCGGGTAGAGGGTGGTGAAGGGATAGTCGGCCACCTTGGGCGTGGCCGCCGAGACGGCGCGGATGAAGGTGCTCTTGCCGGCATTGGGGAAGCCGAGCAGGCCGACATCGGCCAGCAGCTTGAGCTCGAGCCTGAGCTCGCGCTCCTCGCCCGGCCAGCCCGGGGTGGCCTTGCGCGGGGCGCGGTTCACCGAGCTCTTGAAGTGGATGTTGCCCTTGCCGCCGTCGCCGCCCTTGGCCACCAGCAGACGCTGGCCGTGGGCGGTGAGATCACCGATCAGCTCGTCGGTGGCGATGTTGTACACCGCGGTGCCCACCGGCACGCGGATGACCACGTCCTCGCCGGCCTTGCCGTACATGTCGCGGCCCATGCCGTTCTGCCCGCGCTGGGCGCGGAAGACCCGCTGGTGGCGGAAATCGACCAGGGTGTTGAGGTTCTCGTCGGCCACCAGCCAAACGCTGCCGCCGTTGCCGCCGTCGCCGCCGTCCGGCCCGCCGAAGGGGATGAACTTCTCGCGGCGGAAGCTGACGCAGCCGTTGCCGCCGTTGCCGGCATGGACCGAGATCTCGGCTTCGTCGACGAATTTCATGCTGATGCTCCTGTCGGCAGGGCCAGCCTGCCGGATTTTCACCCCGCCGGAAACGACGACGCCCCGCCGGGGCGGAGCGTCGTGCGCTTGCGCTGCGTGGCAGGCGGCGTACCGGCCGGGGGCCGGGGCCGCGACACGGGGCCGGCTTACTCGGCGCCGACCACGCTGACGGTGCGGCGGCGCTTGGCGCCCTTCACCGAGAAATCGACCTTGCCGTCGACCAGCGCGTACAGCGTGTGGTCGCGGCCCATGCCGACGCCCGGGCCGGGATGGAACTCGGTGCCGCGCTGGCGGACGATGATGTTGCCGGCCTCGACGGCCTGGCCGCCGAAGATCTTCACACCGAGGTACTTCGGGTTGGAATCGCGGCCGTTGCGGGTCGAGCCGACGCCCTTTTTACTTGCCATGACGTGTTCTCCTCAGGCGGACGGATCAGGCCGAAATGCCGGTGATCTCGAGTTCGGTGTAGTGCTGCCGGTGGCCCATCTGCTTGCGATGGTGCTTGCGGCGGCGGAACTTGACGATGCGAACCTTCTCCAAGCGGCCATGGCCCTTGACGGTCGCGGTGACCTTGGCGCCCGCCACCTTCGGGGCGCCGACGGTGACCTTGTCGCCATCGCCCACCAGGAGCACGTCGTTGAGTTCGATGCTGGCGCCCGGCTCGGCGTCGATCAGCTCGACGCGGAGGGTTTCGCCCTTCATCACGCGGTACTGCTTACCGCCGGTGACGACCACTGCGTACATGTCGCGATTCCTGTGTAGTTCTTCTTGGGAATGGGCGGCCCCGAGCGGCACCGCCACCCGGCGGCGCAACGCGGCACGAGGCCGGGCTGGACGCAGGGAGTCGCAGAGTATGCCAAGCCGCGGGCTTTCCGCGCAAGGAGGCGGCGGGGATCGGTTCAGGCGGGGGGGAGGCCCGCGGGAGGCCGCGGGGGGCGCCCGGGGTCACGGCCCGATGACGGGCTGCCGCTATGCTACCCGATTGCCCCCGCGTCCCGACCCCGATGGACCAGATCCGCCTCCGCGGCGCCCGCACCCACAACCTGAAGAACATCGACCTCGACCTGCCCCGGGACAAGCTCATCGTCATCACCGGGCTGTCGGGGTCGGGCAAGAGCTCGCTGGCCTTCGACACCATCTACGCCGAGGGCCAGCGCCGCTACGTCGAGTCGCTCTCGGCCTACGCCCGGCAGTTCCTCTCGGTGATGGAGAAGCCCGACCTCGACCACATCGAGGGCCTCTCCCCCGCCATCTCGATCGAGCAGAAGTCCACCTCGCACAACCCGCGCTCGACGGTGGGCACGATCACCGAGATCCACGACTACCTGCGCCTGCTGTTCGCCCGCGTGGGCACCCCGCGCTGCCCCGACCACGACCTGCCGCTGGAGGCACAGACCATCGGCCAGATGGTGGATGCGGTGCTGGCCCTGCCCGAGGAGCGGCGGCTGATGCTGCTCGCCCCGGTGGTGCGCGAACGCAAGGGCGAGCATGTCCAGGTGTTCGACGCCCTGCGCGCCCAGGGCTACGTGCGCGTGCGGGTGGACGGTGTGGTGCACGAGATCGACGCCGTGCCGAAGCTGGAACTGCGGGTGAAGCACAGCATCGAGGCGGTGGTGGACCGCTTCCGCCCACGCCCGGAGCTGAAGCAGCGCCTGGCCGAGAGCTTCGAGACCGCGCTGAAGCTGGCCGACGGCCTCGCGCTGGTGGTCGACATGGACGATGCCGAGGCCACGCCGCTCACCTTCTCCAGCAAGTACGGCTGCCCGGTCTGCGACTACTCGCTGCCCGAGCTGGAGCCGAGGCTGTTCTCCTTCAACTCGCCGGTGGGCGCCTGCCCCACCTGCGACGGGCTCGGCATTACCCAGGTCTTCGACCCGGCCAAGGTGGTGGGGCACCCCGAGCTCTCGCTGGCCAATGGTGCGGTGCGCGGCTGGGACCGGCGCAATATCTACTACTTCCAGCTCATCGCCTCGCTGGCCAGGCACTATGGCTTCAGCGTGGACACGCCCTGGCGCGAGCTGCCGGAGAAGGTGCGCGAGGTGATCCTGAACGGCTCCGGGGGCGAGGCCATCGCCTTCCACTACGTCACCGAATCGGGGGCGAGGAGCCAGCGCAAGCATCCTTTCGAGGGCATCCTGCCGAACCTGCAGCGCCGCTACCGCGAGACCGAATCGCAGACGGTGCGCGAGGAGCTGGCGAAATACATCAGCGACCAGCCCTGCCCCGACTGCGGTGGCGCCCGTCTCAACCGCATGGCCCGCCACGTGTTCGTGGATGGCCGCAACCTGCCGGCGGTGGCGAGGCTGCCGGTGGACGCCTGCATGGCCTTCTTCGACGGGCTTGCCCTGCCCGGCTGGCGCGGCGAGATCGCGGCCAAGATCGTGAAGGAGATCCGCGAGCGCCTGCGCTTCCTCGTCGACGTGGGCCTCGACTACCTCACCCTCGACCGCCAGGCCGACACCCTCTCCGGCGGCGAGGCGCAGCGCATCCGCCTCGCGAGCCAGATCGGCGCCGGCCTGGTGGGGGTGATGTACGTGCTGGACGAACCCAGCATCGGCCTGCACCAGCGCGACAACGAGCGCCTGCTCGGCACCCTCACCCGGCTGCGCGACCTCGGCAACACGGTGATCGTGGTGGAGCACGACGAAGACGCCATCCGCCTCGCCGACCACATCGTCGACATCGGCCCCGGCGCCGGAGTGCACGGCGGCGAGGTGGTGGGCCAGGGCACGGTGGAGGACATCATGGCCGCTCCGCGCTCGGTGACCGGGCAGTTCCTCTCCGGCAAGCGCCGCATCGAGGTGCCGGCGAAGCGCCATGCGCCGCGCAAGGGCGAGTGGCTGCGCCTGCTCGGGGCCAGCGGCAACAACCTGAAGGACGTGGACCTCGAGATCCCGGCCGGACTGTTCGTCTGCGTCACCGGCGTCTCCGGCTCGGGCAAGTCCACCCTGGTGAACGACACCCTGTTCGCCCTGGCCGCGCGCGAACTGAACGGCGCGGCGGCCTCGCCGGCGCCCTACCGGGAGGTCCACGGCCTCGAGCTGTTCGACAAGGTGGTGGACATCGACCAGACGCCGATCGGCCGCACGCCGCGCTCCAACCCGGCCACCTACACCGGCCTGTTCACCCCGCTGCGCGAGCTGTTCGCCCAGGTGCCGGAGGCCCGCGCCCGCGGCTATGCCCCGGGGCGCTTCAGCTTCAACGTGCGCGGCGGACGCTGCGAGGCCTGCCAGGGCGATGGCCTGATCAAGGTGGAGATGCACTTCCTGCCCGACGTGTACGTGCCCTGCGATGTCTGCCACGGCAAGCGCTACAACCGCGAGACCCTCGAGATCCTCTACAAGGGCCACTCCATCCACGACGTGCTGGAAATGACGGTGGAGGATGCGCTCTCGCTGTTCGAGCCGGTGCCGGCCATCGCCCGCAAGCTGGAAACACTGATGGACGTGGGCCTTGCCTACATCAAGCTCGGGCAGAGCGCCACCACGCTTTCCGGCGGCGAGGCGCAGCGCGTCAAGCTGTCGAAGGAGCTTTCGCGCCGCGACACCGGGCGCACCCTCTACATCCTCGACGAGCCGACCACCGGCCTGCATTTCCACGACATCGAGCACCTGCTTGCCGTGCTGCACCGCCTGCGCGACGACGGCAATACGGTGGTGGTGATCGAACACAACCTCGACGTGATCAAGACTGCCGACTGGATCATCGACCTTGGCCCCGAGGGCGGGCACCGCGGCGGCGAGATCATCGCCACCGGCACCCCCGAGGCCATCGCCGCCCATCCCCGCTCCCACACCGGCCGCTTCCTCGCCCGCCTGCTCGGCGAGGCCCCGGCCGCCAAGCCCGCCCGGAGGAAGAAGTCTGCATGAAGCCGCTGTTCGAGATCGCCATGGACGTGCGCTGGGGCGACATGGATGCCTTCAACCACGTCAACAACGCGAGCTACCTGCGTTACGTGGAAGAGGCCCGGGTGGCCTGGTTCAAGACACTCACGCCCGACTGGGCCAACGTGGACTGCGCCCCGATCCTGGCTGCCGCCACGGTGAACTACCGTCGTCCGATCGGCTGGCCGGAGCGCCTGCGGGTCTCCCTGCTGGCCGCGCGGGTGGGCTGCAAGAGCCTGACCCTGGAGCACCGCATCGAGAGTGCTACTCAAGACGGCCTGCGATACGCCGACGGCCAGGCGGTGATGGTGTGGGTGGACCGGAGCGGCGCCTCCATCCCCCTGCCCGAGGCCGTGCGCACGGCCTGCGCCTGAGGCCCGCCCCGCCCCCTGCTCCACGGCGCACCGGCCCCGGTTTCATCCGCAACCACCACGCCGCCCTCCGGAGGCCGTGCTAGCGTGATGCCACGGCACTTCGGGGGGAGGGTCGGACATGCAAGGGTTCCGTCGCTGGAGCATCGCCGCCACGTCCGCGCTGCTGATCGGCGCCGTGGCCATCGCCGGCTTCGTGGCCGCCGGCCTGCTGATCTACCAGCGGGCTGCCGGCATCGCCCGTGAGGAGGCGCTGCAGGAACTCCGGGCCACGGCCCGCGCCGAGGCACTGGCGGTGGAGAAGCTGCTCGCCATCGCCCCCACCCTGAACCGCTCGCTGGCCGCCATGCAGCTCGCCGACGTGCTGGCCGGCCGCGCCGACCGCGCGCGCACCGCAGAACAGATGAAGGCGGCGCTGGCCGCCCAGCCACAGCTGATCGGCATGGGCACGGTGTGGGAGCCGGACGCCTTCGACGGTCGCGACGCCCGTTACGCCAATGCCGATGCCATGCACGATGCCTCCGGCCGTTTCGCGCCCTATTTCTTCAACAGCCCGGAGGGCGTGCAGGCCACGGTACTGGAGAACTACGACACGCCGGGCGACGGCGACTACTACCAGCTCGCGAAGGCGAGTGGCACAGAACAGCTGATCGAACCCTACGTCTATCCGGTGAACGGGGTGGAGGTGCTGATGACCACCTTCACCGTGCCGATCCTGCGGAACGGGGAAGTCATCGGCGCGGTCTGTGCCGACATCGGGCTTGCCGACCTGCAGGCCCGGCTGGGTGCGGTGAAGGTGGGCGAAGGAGGCGGAGTGCGTCTCGTCTCGGCCAGGGGCACCCTGCTGGCCGACCGCGATGCCTCGCGCCTCGGCCGGCCCCTCGAGACCCGCTATGCCGCCGAGATGCTCTCCACCATCGCCCGCGACGAGGTGTTCACCGCCGATGCCGAGGGCAGCACCTGGGTCTACGTGCCGATCCGGGTGGGCGATTACGAGGGGCGGCTGGCCCTGGGCGCCGAACTGCCCGATGAGGAGCTGCTGGCGAATGCCCGCGCCATCGGCTGGACCGTGTTCTTCGTCGCCCTCGTCGTGTGCGCCGGCGTGGTGGCCAGCACCGCCTGGCTGCTGCGCCGCCTGGTACGGCAGCCGGTCGAGGCTGCGGTGGGCAGCGTCGAGCAGCTCGCCAAGGGGCAGTTCGATGCCCGCATCCCGCCCGGAGACTCCGAGGAGATGGCCCGGCTCGGCAAGGCGGTGCTCGGCATGCGCGACGCGCTGGTGACCTTCATGACCGAACAGCAGGAGGTGACGCGGCAGCACGATGCCGGCCAGCTCGGAGCCCGCATCGATCCCGGCCACTATCCCGGCGCCTTCGCCGACATGGCCCGCGGGGTGAACCACCTCGCCGAGCAGCACATCGCCACCAGCGAGCGGATCGTCGAGGTGGTGCAGGCCTATGCCAGGGGAGATCTCGCGCCGCGCATGCCGGAACTGCCGGGCGAGAAGCGCCGGATCACCGAGGCGGTGGAGGGCGTGCGCAACAACATGCTGGCCATCCGCGACGAGATCCTGATGCTCTCGCGCGGCGCGGCCGCCGGCGAGTTCCACCTGCGTGGCGATGCCACGCGCTTCGAGTTCGCTTTCCGCGAGATGGTGGAGGCCCTGAACCAGCTGATGGCGAATGCCGACGAAGGGCTGTCGCAGACCTGCCGGGTGCTGTCGGCGGTGGCCGATGGCGACCTCACCCTGACCCTCGACGGCAAGGCCTCGGGGCGCTTCGCCGAGCTGCAGCAGTCGACCAACACCACGGTGATGCAGCTGCGCGGCATGGTGCAGGAGATCCAGCAGGCGGTACTGGCGATCAACACCGCCGCGGGCGAGATCGCCTCCGGCAACCAGGACCTCTCGGCCCGCACCGAGCAGCAGGCGGCCTCGCTCGAGGAAACGGCGGCGAGCATGGAGGAGCTGACCTCCACCGTGCGGCAGAACGCCGAGAACGCCAGGCAGGCCAACCAGCTCGCCATCGGCGCTGCCGAGACCGCGGCGCGCGGCGGCAAGGCCGTGCAGGAGGTGGTGGCCACGATGGGCGAGATCCATGCCCAGTCGCGGAAAGTGGAGGACATCATCACCGTCATCGACGGCATCGCCTTCCAGACCAACATCCTCGCCCTCAATGCCGCGGTGGAGGCGGCGCGCGCCGGCGAGCAGGGCCGCGGCTTTGCCGTGGTGGCGAGCGAGGTGCGCAGCCTGGCCCAGCGCTCGGCGCAGGCGGCGAAGGAGATCAAGGGCCTGATCGCCGAGACCGTGGCCAAGATCGACGGCGGCACGGCCCTGGTGGACGGTGCCGGGGCGACGATGGAGGAGATCGTCGCCGGCGTGCGCCGGGTGACCGACATCATGGGCGAGATTTCCGCCGCCTCGGCCGAGCAGACCAGCGGCATCGAGCAGGTCAGCGCCACCATCGTCCACATGGACAGCGCCACGCAGCAGAACGCCGCACTGGTGGAAGAAGCCACCGCCGCCGCCCATTCGCTGGAAGAACAGGCGACCCGGCTGGCCGAGAGCGTGGCCCGCTTCCGGCTCTAGCCGGCCGCAACCGCGGCTGAATGCAGAAGCCGGATCCTGCGCCGGGCCTTGGCCTCGGCCTGCGGAAAGGGCCACGATCCTTCCTCCCCCTCGGAAGAGACCCCATGACCCCGCGCCGCCCTCCCCTCGCCCTCCCGCTCGCCCTCGCCGCCGGAATCACCGCCATGCCCGTGGATGCCAGCCCGCAACGCCTCACCGTCTACAACGGCGGCTTCGAGGCCCTTTCGCAAGCCCGCGGCCCGTCGCAGGCCGGCTATGCCCTGGTGCAGCGCCCGGTGCGGGTGGCGGGCGGGGAGTGGACGGTGGATGACCTGCCGCTCGCCATCGACCCTTCCACCGCCAGCCTCGCCGGGCCGGGCGTCAGCGTGCGCAGCCAGCGCTACGACTTCGCCACCGCCGACCAGGCGCAACTGCTCTCCCGCTCCATCGGCCGGCCGATCGTGGTCGAGCAGGCGCTCGGCGGGCAGCTGCGCGAGTACCGCGGCACCCTGCTGGCCGCCGGCCAGGGCCTGAGCCTGCGCGAGGCCGATGGCACGGTGCGGGTGCTTTCCGGCTTCACCAGCTTCACCCTCGCCGAGCCGCCCGCCGGCCTGGTGACCCGCCCCACCCTGCGCTTCTCGCTCGACACCGGCGGCGCCACCCGTGACGCCCGCCTCGCCTATGCCACTGCCGGCCTTGCCTGGCGCGCCGAATACCGCGCCCAGCTCACTGGCCGCGACACGGCCTGCCGCATGCGGCTGGAGGGCCATGCGATGGTGGTGAACCGCTCCGGCATCGATTTCAAGGACGTCGCGCTCGAGCTGGTGGCCGGCGAGCCGAACCGCCGCATCGACAGCGTGCAGGTGAGCGGCACCATGATGCGGGCCGCCGCCCCGATGGAGGCGAAGATGATGGCGGCCGACGCCGCCCCCGAGGTCTTGGCCTCCGGCGAGCAGCATCGCTACCGACTGCCCGGCACCGGCGACCTGCCCGAGGGCAGCCTGCAGCACCTGCCGCTCATCGCGCCGGCCGAGGGCGTGCCCTGCGAGCGCCGCCTGGTGGCAGGCCCTGCCGATCCGGGCTGGATGCCGGGCCGCCCGATGACCCATCGCGAGCTCGGCGCCGATGGCGACTTCGAGGTGCGCCAGCGCCTCGTGTTCCGCAACGAGCGCGGCCGCGGCCTTGGCCTGCCCCTGCCGGCGGGCCGCCTGCGCGCCTTCGAAGGCGAGGACTTCCTCGGCGAAGCCGAACTCGGCCACAGCCCGGCCGGGCGCGAGATCGATCTCGATCTCGGCGCCTCCTTCGACGTGCAGGCGCACCGCCGCACCCTCGATTTCCAGCTCGACCGCAGCCGCCGCACGATGACCGAGACGGTGGAATGGACCCTGCGCAACGCCAAGGCCGAGCCCGCCCGCGTGGTGCTCGGCGACCGCCTGCCGCGCTGGACCGACTGGCAGCTGGTGGAGGGCGGCGAGCGCTTCCGCAAGCAGGATGCGCAGCGCATCGAGGCGGTGGCCGAGGTGCCGGCCGGCGGCGAGACGGCACTGCGCTACACCGTGCGCTATCGTTGGGCCGAGGACATCACCATCGACTGAGGCCCGCCCCATGCTGGAACGCATCGTCCACGACCGCCTGCTGGAACTCCGCCTCGCGCGGCCGCCGGTGAATGCGCTCGACCCGGCCCTGCTCGCCGCGCTCACCGAGGCCTTCCAGCCAGCGCCGCTGCGCGGCGTGCAGGGCGTGGTGCTCTCCGGCGGCCCCAAGGTGTTCTCGGCCGGTCTCGACGTGCCGCACCTGCTCGGCCTCGACCGCGAGGGCCTGACCGCCGCCTGGTCGCAGTTCTTCGCCGCGGCCCGCGCCATCGCCCACTGCCCGGTGCCGGTGGCGGCGGCGATCGGCGGCCACAGCCCGGCCGGCGGCTGCGTGCTGGCCCTGTGCTGCGACTACCGGGTGATGGCCCGCGGGGCCTTCCGCATCGGCCTCAACGAGACCCAGGTGGGGCTTGTGGTGCCCGATGCCATCCAGACCCTGATGCGGCGCGTGGTGGGGCCGCATCGCGCCGAACGCCTGATGGTGACAGGAGCGATGATCGAATCCGCCGAAGCCCAGGCCATCGGGCTGGTGGACGAGCTCACCGATGCCGAGCACGTGACCACCCGAGCCCTGCACTGGCTCGGCGAGCTTGGTCAGCTGCCACGCGAGGCCCTGCTCGCCACCCGCGCCATCGCCCGCGCCGACCTGCATGCGGCCCTGGACGGCTTCAGCGAGGACGAACTCGAGGGCTTCATCGACCGCTGGTTCAGCGCCGGCACGCAGGCGGCCCTGCGCGCTCTGGTGGCGAAGCTCGGCAAGGGCTGAACCGGGACCTGCCCCGGAACCCATCGCCTCAAGGGGCGGCGGCGCTCGGCACGGACTCGGCCGGCCGCAGCCAGACCTCGACCCGGCGGTTGCGCTGGCGGCCCAGCGGGGTGTCGTTGCTGGCCACCGGAGCGATCTGCCCGAGGCCGCGCTGGCGCGCCACCTTGAGCCCGCGCGCCCGCAGCTCGGCAGCCACGAGATCCACCCGGTCGTTGCTGAGCGAGAGCGCGAGGTAGGGCGTGGACTCGCTGCGGTCGGCGAAGCCGATCAGCAGCAGCTGCTGTCCGGCATTGGCCGGCTCGGCCATGAAGCGGACGAGGCGCTCGATGTCCTCCACCGCCTTGTTGTCGAGCACCGCCGCGCCCTCGCCGAAGCGGAAGTTGAGGCTGAGCCGGCGCGCCCCCTGCACCAAGGCGCGGTATTCCGGCTCCGTCGGCAGGGGCACGGCAAGGGCCTGCACCTCCTGCGGCACATAGCCCACCTTTGCCACCACCGCCTGCCCGCCGGCGCCGAGGGCGAAGTCGAGGAAGTCCCGCGCCTCGGTGCGGAGGCGTTCGGCGCCGTAGAGGAAGAGGCGGCGCGAGAGCACGTAGTCCTCGGTGGCCACGCTGAGCGGCGTGGGCGCGAGCGCCTGCGTGCCGCGCTCGGAGAGCGCGAGCGCCCGGGCCCGGCCCACGCCCGCCAGACCGACGAAGCCGATGGCCCGCGGGTCGGCGGCGACCGCGGCGGCGAGCTGATCGGTGGATTCATAGCGCAGGGCGCGCGGGCTCAGGGCGGCGTCGCCGAGCACCAGGCTGCGGAAGGTATCGAAGGTGCCGGAACGGTCGTCACGGGCATGCAGGGCGATCGGGCCGGGGGCCAGGCCGAGCGCCGACCAGTCGCCGATGCGGCCGGAGAACACCGCCCGCACCTGCTCGACGGTGAGCGAGGCGAGGGGATTGGCGGGATGCACGATCACCGCAAGACCATCCAGGGCCACCACGTGCTCCTGCCCGCGCTCGAACAGAGGGCCCAGGGCACGCGCGCCCTCGACCTCGTCGCGGCGCACCGGGCGCGAGGCCATCCACAGGTCGCACTGGCCGTCGCGCAGGGCGGCGTAGCCGGTGCTGGTGCCATGCGCCAGCACGTCCACCGTGAGCGGCCCGCGCGGGGTGTCCAGGATGAGCCGGCGCTCGTCGTTGGCCGGCACCGCCTCGCTCCGCAGAGGCCAGCCACGGGTCTCGGCCCAGGCCTTCACCAGGGCCGGCGCCAGGCGCTCACCGATGGTGTTCGAGCCCGACAGGCAGAGCCGCGCCGGCTGCGCCTGCACCCCGCCGCCCAGCAATCCCAGGGCCAGCACCACGCCACCCCATCCCCATCGCCCGACCATCCGCTCTCCCCATCGCCTCGTTCCAGACCGGCCGGGCACGGTGGCGGAGCAGGATGACGGCGCCGTGTCAGGACGGGCGCGATCTGCGCGAAGTTTGCGCGCCTTCGCAGTTCACAGGCGGCCTCCCGCCGCTCAACGCGAACCGCTCAGCGCGAGGCGAAACGCTCGAGGCGGTAGGGCGCGGGGTCGACCACCGGGTCGCGGCCGAGCATCAGGTCGGCGAGCAGCCGGCCGGTGACCGCCGACATGCCCATGCCCATCATGCCGTGCCCCACCGCCAGCCAAAGCCCGGGATGGCCGGGGGCCGCACCCAAGATCGGCAGGTCGTCCCAGGTCATCGGTCGCCAACCGAACCATTCTTCGCGCCGCCCCGGGCCGATCGGCTCATGAAGCCCCTCGCGGGCGCCGCGCTCCAGAGCATCGAGACGGGCGCGGGTCAGGCGCGCATCGTAGCCGGCGAACTCCATGGTACTGCCGAGACGGAACCCGTCGTCCCAGGCGGTGATACAGACCGAGCGTTCCTTCAACACCAGCGGGCGGCGTGGCGCCCGGGCCGGGCGCGCGGTGGTGATCGAGTAGCCCTTGCCCGGCACCAGGGGCAGGCGCAGCCCGAGCGGAGCGAGCAGGCGCCGGGCCCAGGGCCCGGCCGCCACCAGCAGTTCGCGGGCCGTCCAGCACCGGCCATCCGCGCTTTCGAGATACCAGCCGCCGGCCGCCCGTTGCAGGCGCCGTACCGCCACGCCCTCCTCCACCACCCCGCCATCCTCGCGCACCAGGCGCGCCAGCTCGGCGGTGTAGCGCTCCGGCCGCAGGTGGCCATCACCGGGGAAATGCAGGGCCCCCACCACGCCGGGACGCAGGCAGGGTTCGTCGGCCAGAGCCGTCTCGCCATCCCAGACCTGTACCTCGATACCATGCGCGGTGAGCCGCAAATGCTCCGATACCGCCGCCTTGAACGCAGAAAGATCGCGGTAGACATAGGTGAGGCCGTCGCGGCGGTAGCCGCAGTCGAGGCCGCGGCGCTTCACCAGGTCGTCGAGCAGGTCCATCGAGGCGGTGAGCAGGGCGGCCTTTGGCGCGATGGCGCGGGCGAAGGTGTCGGCATCGCAGCGGGCGGCGAAACGCAGCATCCAGTGCCAGAGCTCCGGGTCCCAGCGCGGCCGCACGAGGAAGGGCGCATCGGGGGTGAACATCCAGCGCAGGGCGGTGCCGACCATGCCGGGCGCGGCGAGTGGCAGGGCATGGCTGGGGGTGAGGGTGCCGCAGTTGCCTAGGCTGGTGGCAGCACCGATCCGGTCCCGCTCCAGCACCCGCACCGCCCGGCCGGCCTCGGCCAAGGCCTGGGCGCAGGCCAGCCCGGCCACGCCGCCGCCCAGCACCAGCACCTCGTCGGCGATTTCGGGCGAGGGTCGGGAATGGTCGGGCATGCGCGCAGTCTAGCGCCGCAGCGGCGGCAGGCGCAGGTAGGTGCCGGCGCGCCACAGCCATTCCAGCGGGCCGAAACGGAAGCGCGCAAGCCAGGCATGGCTGAAGAGGAGTTGGGCGGTGAAGACGAGGACGACGAAACCCAGCTGTGCGGTCCGGCCCATGGCATCGAACACGCCGAGCCCATAGCCGTAGAACACCAGCGAGCAGAGCAGTGTCTGGGCGAGGTAGTTGGTCAATGCCATCCGCCCGGCAGGCGCCAGAAAGCCGAGCAGGCGGCGCGGGCCGGGCAGGCTGGCGAGCAGCAGGAACAGCGCGAGATAGGCCAGGCTGAGCGGCAGGTTACCGAGCATCATCAGGCCCGAGGCCAGCGAGGCACGGGGAAACTCGGCCACCGGGTCGAACCGAAGGCCGAGGGAAGCGCCGAGGGCGAGCAGCGCGCCACCGGCCAGCCCGCCGCCGATGGCCAGGGCGAGGAAGAAGCCACGCTGTGCCGAAAGGTCGGCCAGCCGCCCGGAACGCAGCAGCCAGGCCCCGATGAGGAAACAGCCCAGCGCCATCGGCAGGTGGTAGAGCGTGGCCTGCGGGAAGATCCAGCCGAAGTACTCGGCCCAGCGCTGGGCGCTGACGGCGAGGAAGTCCCCCTCGCGGTAGACGGCCGCGGCGGCCTGCCCGGCAGCGGCCAGGGCGCGCATGTCCTCCTGCACCGGCGCCAGGGCCGAGGCCGGGAGCAGGCCGAGGGCGAGCCCGCCGAGCAGGGAGAGCAGCGGCACTGCCACGTACAGGCCGAGTCCGGCGAGCCAGAGCGCGGGCCCGCGCACCGGCAGGAATGCCAGCAGGCCGAGCGAGGCGAGCGCGTAGGTGAACAGCACGTCGCCGGTCCAGACGAAGGCGATGTGGACCAGGCCGAACAGGGCCAGCAGCAGGCTGCGCCGCAGGTAAAGGCCGATGAAGGGCCGCCCGGCTGCCTCTGCCCGCTGGTGCATGAGCGCGAAGCCCATGCCGAAGAGCAGCGAGAAGAGCACCCAGAACTTGCCCTGCACCAGGAGGTAGACGAGAGCGCCGACCTGGCCATCCAGCCCCTCGCCCGGTCCCACGCCGGCGATCATGTCCTGCAGCGGCCGGGCGAACCATTCCACATTGATCAGGAAGATGCCCAACAAGGCGAAGCCGCGCAGCATATCCAGCACCGCGATGCGCTCGCCCTCGGCCACCGGCCCGGACAGCCGCTGCTCCATTCGCTCGTCTCCCCACGAAAAACGCCCCGAGCCTGAGGCATCGGGGCGCCGGTTTCCAGTGCGCAGGTCCGGAGGATCAGTGCTGCACGCCGCCCTCGCCATGCACGTGGCCGTGCTCCTTCTCCTCGGCGGTGGCTTCGCGCACCTCGAGGATTTCGACCTCGAAGCCGAGGGTCTTGCCCGCCATCGGGTGGTTGAGATCGACATCGACCACCGAGAGGCCCACCTTCTGCACCGTCACCGGCCGCGGGCCCATCTGGGTGGGCACCACGATCGTCATGCCCGGGGCGAGCTTCTGGTTCCTGAAATGCTTGCGCGGCAGGCGCTGCACGAGGCCGGGGCGGCGTTCGCCGTAGGCCTGGTCCGGGGTGACGGTGACCTCGAAGCGCTCGCCGGCCTCGCGGCCGAGCAGGGCCGTCTCGAGGCCCGGGATGATGGCGTTGTGGCCGATCAGCACGGCCAGCGGCTCGCGCTCGCGCGAGCTCTCGATGGCCTCGCCGCCCGCTTCGGAGACGGTGTAGTGCAGGCGGACGACGTGGTCTTTCTCGATCTTCATGGGATTCCTGGTTCAGGGACCGGCTGGCCGCCGGCCGGGACGATGGGGCAGACTCCGCGGCCATGACCGGCCGCGTCGACACGATCGCGCATTATCCCGCTGCCGGCGGGCCTGCGCCAAATCCCGAGCCTCGCCACCGCGCCCTGCCGTGGTGGCCGCCCCTGCTGGCGGCCCTGCTGCTGGCCGCCTGCGCCAGCGTGCCGGGCGAAGGCCCGGCCAGCGCCGGGCGCGAGGCCCGCGGCGAGGCCTCGACCCCGCGCCCGCTGCGCAGCCCGCGCACCAGCGCCCCGGTGCCGCTCGACCTGCGCGCCAACGACGTGCTGATGCAGGCCATGGGCCTGATCGGTACCCGCTACCGCTTCGGCGGCAGCAACCCGCAGCAGGGCTTCGACTGCTCGGGCTTCACTTCCTGGGTGTTCCGCGAGGCCGTGGGCCTGGCCCTGCCGCGCACCGCCGCCGACCAGTTCGCCGAAGTAGGCACGCCGGTGCCCAGGGACGCCCTGGCCGCGGGCGACCTCGTGTTCTTCCGCCAGGGCCGCGGGCGCATCGACCATGTGGGCATCTATGTCGGCGAGGGGCGCTTCGTGCACGCGCCGAGCCGCGGCGGGCGGGTGCGCATCGACGTGCTCGACGAACCGCACTGGCAGCGCAGCTACCGGGGGGCGAAGCGCGCCCTCGACAGCCGCCACTGAGTTTTCTTCCCGCTACTCGGGGCGACGCCACAGCCAGAGCGCCACCACCGCCATGCAGGCGGTGCCGGTGGCGGCCATCCACCACTTCGGCGCGGTGGCGAACAGGATCGCGGCACACAGGGCCATGGTGAAGCTGGCGGCGCGCTTGGCCGGCCGGCTGACCGCGCCGCGGGCCTGCCAGTCGCGCACCATCGGGCCGAACAGGCGGTGGGCGAGCAGCCAGGCATGCAGGGTCTTCGAACCGCGGGCGGCCGCCCAGGCGGCGAGCAGCACGAAGGGCGTGGTGGGCAGGCCGGGCAGGAACACGCCGAGGAGGCCGAGGCCGAGCGACAGGTAGGCCACGGCGATCCAGAGCCATCGGCGCAGGTCGGTCCACATCGGGGCGCAGCATACTTGACCGAGGTCATGCCGCCGCCGCCCGCAGGGCGCAGCCTTGGGGGCACCCACCCGACCGGAGCCTGCCGCCATGACGACATCCGCGACCGCGCTGCCCCGCCACCTCGTGGTGGCCACCGATTTCGGTCCTTCGGCCGACAATGCCCTCGCCCGCGCCCTGGCCCTGGCCCAGGGCCTTGGCGCCCGCCTGAGCCTGCTGCACGTGGTGGAGCCCCTGCCCATCGTCTCGGCCTGGGGCGATGCCGGCAGTGCCGCCTGGCTGGGCGTGGAGGCACTGGTGCAGGCCGGCGAGGAGGCCCTGGCGCGGCAGATCGCGCGGGTGCCGGGAGCCGGCGCGGCCGGCGTGGCCACGGCCTGCCGGGTGGGCATGCCGCGCCGCGACCTCGGGCGGATCGCCAGGGAACTCGGCGGCGAGCTGCTGGTGCTCGGCGCCCGCAACGAACGCCGCCTCGGCGACCGCCTGATCGGCAATACCGCGCAGGCGGCGGTGCACCATGCCTGCCTGCCCCTGCTGGTCTGCCGCCGCCCGGCCGCCGCGCCCTGGCGGGAAGTGCTGGCCGCCACCGACTTCGGCGAGGCCGCGGCCCGGGCCGTGGCACTGGCAGAAGCGCTGAGTCCCGGGGCACGGCGCCGCCTGCTGCATGTGCATGCCAGCCTGCCCGAGGCCACCCTGGCCCTGGTGCAGCCCGACCCCGGCCAGCTCGAGCGCTATGCCGCCGCCGCGGAAGCCGAGGCCAGCCAGCACTTCGATGCCCTCTGCGCCGGGCTGCCGGGCTGGACCGGACATTTCCGCCGCGGCCATGCCGGCGAACTGCTGATGGAGGCCATCGCCACCCACCAGCCCGACCTGGTGGCGCTCGGCAGCCGCGGCCACGGCCCCTGGATCGGCGGCCTGCTCGGCAGCCTCGGGCAGCGGGTGCTGGCCCAGGGTGAGGCCGACGTGCTGCTGGCGCTGGCTGCCACCTGAACCGGCGTGCCGGGGCGCTGGTGACGGGCCGCGCCTTCGCGTAGGGTGCGCGGCGTCCGGTGCCGGGTGATTTCCAGGTCCCCCGCCGGCCGCGTGCCTCGGCCCTTGCCGTCGCCCCGGCCCGTCCGCCCACCACAGGCACCGCCGGCGGCCCGTCCGCCCCCGTCTCGCAGCGCGGTTTTCAGGGAACGCTCCGGGGTTTTTCCGTTTTTGGAGTGTTTCCTCATGACATTCGAATCCCTCGGGCTGCGCCCCGAGCTCTGCCGTGCGCTCGACGGCCTTGGCTTCACCACGCCCACGCCGATCCAGGCCGAGGCCATCCCGGCCGCGCTCGCCGGCCACGACCTGCTGGCCGGCGCCCAGACCGGCACCGGCAAGACCGCCGCCTTCGGCCTGCCCCTGCTGCAGAAGCTCAGCACCGGCGAGCGCTCGCGGAACCCCCGCGCCCTCATCCTCGCCCCCACCCGCGAACTCGCCCAGCAGGTGCACGACAACCTGCGCGACTACGCCAGGCACCTCCCCCTGAAGCTGGCCGTGGTCTACGGCGGCGTCTCGATGGTGAGCCAGGCCAATGCCCTGCGCCGCGGGGTCGACATCGTGATCGCCTGCCCGGGCCGGCTCATCGATCATCTGCAGCAGCGCAACGTCGACCTGCGCGAGATCGAGCTGCTGGTGCTCGACGAGGCCGACCGCATGCTCGACATCGGCTTTCTGCCGGCCATCCGCCGCATCCTCGGGCAGCTGCCGAAAGCGCGCCAGACCCTGCTGTTCTCGGCCACCTTCGACAAGGCCATCCGCGAGATCGCCAGGGAAGCCCTGCGCGAGCCGCGGGAGATCCAGGTCACGCCGCCGAACGTGGTCGCCGCCACGGTGACCCACCGCGTGCATCCGGTCACCGCCACGCAGAAGCGCGAGGTGCTGCTGAAGCTGCTCTCGACGCATTACCAGGACCAGACCCTGGTGTTCGCCAAGACCAAGCACGGCTCCGACCGCCTCGCCAGGCAGATCACCGCGGCGGGCATCCGCGCCGAGGCGATCCATGGCAACAAGTCGCAGAACGCCCGCCTGCGCGCGCTCGGCGAGTTCAAGCGTGGCGAGGTGCGCGTGCTGGTGGCCACCGACATCGCCGCCCGCGGCCTCGACATCCCGGCCCTGCCGCGCGTCATCAACTACGAGCTACCGATGGTGCCCGAGGACTACGTGCACCGCATCGGCCGCACTGGCCGCGCCGGCTGCACTGGCGAGGCCATCTCGCTGGTGGCGAAGGACGAGGCCAGGCTGCTGCGCCAGGTGCAGCGCATCCTCAAGGACCCGCTGGAGGTGCGCGGCCTCGACGGCTTCCCGCCGGACTGGAGCTTCCGCGACGGCAACGATCTCGGCGACGACCGCCTCGCCGGGCAGACGCCGGTGCGACGCCCGCCGGGCGCGCCGCGCCGCGACGGCCATGGCCACGGCCAGCGCCGCGACGGGGGACGCCCGCAGGCCCATGCCGGCCCGCCACGCCGCCCATCCGGCACTGGGACGGAACGCAGGGCCGGGGGCAGCGACGAACGCCGCCAGGCCGGGGCTGGGCGCGGTCTGCGCGGCGGGGACTCGCGGCGCCGCTGAGCGGGGCCGCTGAGCGGGGCCGCGAACGGCAGGCATCGGAACGGGCCCTCGGGCCCGTTTCCTTTTTCCGGCCGCACGCGCAGGCTGGCCGCTTCGCAGGTGAGGAGCCGGGCCCATGCCATCGAACGCGGAGCGCGCGCGGCGCATCGTCATCGAACGCCCCGGGGGCTACGAGGCCCTGCGGCTGGTGGAGGGCGAGGTGCCCGCCCCGCGCCCCGGCGAGCTGCGCCTGCGGGTGGCGGCCTGCGGGGTGAACTACGCCGACGGCATCATCCGCATGGGGCTCTACGAGAGCGCGAAGCGCCTGCATGGCTACCCCATCACCCCGGGCTTCGAGGTGGCGGGGGTGGTGGACGCCCTCGGCGAGGGCGTCGAGGGTTGGCGGGTCGGCGACCGGGTGATCGGCCTCACCCTGTTCGGCGGCTATGCGAGCCACCTCTGCCTGCCCGCCGACCGCGTCTTCGCCCTGCCGCCACGCCTGTCTTTCGAGCAGGGGGCCGCCCTGCCCACGGTCTTCCTCACCGCCTGGTTCATGGCCCACCGGCAGGTGCACCCGGAGCCGGGCGAGCGCTGGCTGGTGCATTCCGCCGCCGGGGGCGTGGGCAGCGCTCTCCTGCAGCTGGCGCGGCTGGCCGGGGTCGAGGCCACCGGCGTGGTGGGCGCCGCGCACAAGGTGGAAGCCGCAAAGGCGATGGGCGCGCGCCATGCCATCGTGCGCGGGGAAGGCGACTGGGTGGCCGCCGCCCGCGCCCTCGCACCGTCCGGCTACCACGCGGTGTTCGACGCCAATGGCGTGGCCACCCTCGCCGGCAGCTGGTCGCTTCTTGCCCCGATGGGGAAGCTGGCGGTGTACGGCTTCGCCTCGATGCTGCCGAAGGACGGCCGGGTGAACTGGCTGCGCCTCGCCTGGGACTGGTGGCGCACCCCGCGCTTCAATCCGCTCGAGATGACCTCGACGAACCGCAGCGTGCTGGCCGCCAACCTGAGCTTCCTCTCGGCCGAGGCCCCCTTGCTGCGGCGCGGCATGCTCTGGCTGCTGGAGCGCTTCGCCGATGGCCGCCTGCAGCCTCTGCCGGTGGCGGCTTTCCCGCTCCTTGACGCGGCGCAGGCACACCGGCGCATTGAGTCCGGGCAGAGTGTGGGGAAACTCGTGCTGATTCCCTGAGCTCCGCCATGGCCGAGAACCCCATCTTCAGCCTGTTCCTGCCGCTCGCCCTCGGCATCGTGATGATCGGCCTCGGCCTGCACCTCTCGCTGGCCGACTTCCGGCGCGTGGCGCAGGCGCCGAAGGCGGTGCTGGTGGCGCTGGGCGTGCAGACGGGGCTGCTGCCGCCCGTGGCCTTCGGCTTGGCCTGGGCCTTCGGCCTGCCGCCCGAACTCGGCATCGGCCTCGTGCTGCTGGCCGCCTCGCCGGGCGGGGTCACCGCCAACCTGTTCTCCCACCTCGCCCGCGGCGACGTGGCCCTGAACATCACCCTCACCGCCATCAACAGCCTGCTCGCCCTGCTCAGCCTGCCGCTGTGGACGGCGCTGGCGCTGGCCCTGCTGCTGGGCAGCGACCAGGCCGTGCCCCCACCCACCCGCAAGGTGGTGGAGGTGGGCGTGCTGGTGATCCTGCCGGTGGCGATCGGCATGGGGCTGCGCGCCTGGCGCCCGGCCTTGGCGGCGCGCCTCGACAGGCCGGTGCGCCTTGCCTCCACCCTGGTGCTGGCCGGGCTGATCGTGGCGGCGGTGGTGATCGAACGCCAGACCCTGGCCACCTATGCCGCGGTGGTGGGCCTCGCCGCCCTGCTGTTCAACCTCGCCAGCCTGCTCGCCGGCTACGCCGCCGGGCGGGCGATCCGCCTCGGCGTGCCGCAGGCCACGGCCATCGCCTTCGAGATCGGCATCCACAACGGCACCCTGGCGATCTTCGTCGCCCTGCACGTGCTCGGCATGGCCGGCGCCGCGGTGGTGCCGGCGATCTATTCGCTGCTGATGTACCTCACCGGCGGGCTGTTCGCCTGGTGGGTGCTGAAACGCGCCCTGCCGCGCGCCGAAGGCCTCAGATCGGCTTGAGGAACACCAGCACGAGGATGCCGAGCAGCAGCAGCACCGGCACTTCGTTGAACCAGCGCAGCCAGGTGGCCGAACGCGGGGCGGCGCCCCGGCCGATGGCCTTCACCATGCGCCCGGCCCAGATGAAGTGGCCCAGCATCAGCAGCACCAGCAGGAACTTGGCGTGCATCCAGCCGCGACCGGCGGTGACGTGGGGCCAGAGGGCAGGATCGATGAGCCGGCCGAACCACAGCAGCAGGCCGAACACGAACAGGAAACCGAGCATGACGTGGCCGAAGCGGTAGAGCCGGCGGCCCATCAGCACCAGCCGCGCCTGCACCGGCGGCTGCCCCTCCGCCTCGGCGATGTTGACGAGGATGCGCGGCAGGTAGAACACCGTCGCCATCCAGCTGATGACGAACAGGGTGTGCAGCAGCTTGGTCCAGAGGTAGGTGTTGCCGAGATAGAGGTCCATCGTCGCTGAGGCCATCGCACATGCAGGGCCTACAGCATGCCATGCGCGGGCAGCCGGGCCGTCGCGGCGGCGTGGGCGCGCCGGCAGGTGCAGGCCGGGCCGCGGGCCGCTACCCTCGCGGCATGGACGCCGACACCACCCAGCTCGCCTGCCCGCACTGCCTCACCATCAACCGCGTGCCCGATGCCCGCCTGGGCGAAGGCCCGCGCTGCGGCCGCTGCCACCAGCCGCTGTTCACCGGCCAGCCCGTCGCCCTCACCGCGGGGAATGCCGAGGCCTTCCTGCTGCGCTCCGAGCAGCCGGCGGTGATCGATGCCTGGGCCGGCTGGTGCGGTCCCTGCCGCAGCTTCGCCCCGGTGTTCGCTGCCGCCTGCCAGCGGCTGGAGCCGCAGTTCCGCTTCCTCAAGCTCGATACCGAGGCCGAGCCGCAGCTCGCCGCGCAGTTCCGCATCCAGAGCCTGCCCACCCTGATCGCCTGGCAGGGCGGCCACGAGGTGG
Source organism: Silanimonas lenta DSM 16282 (assembly GCF_000429065.1). GTDB lineage: Bacteria > Pseudomonadota > Gammaproteobacteria > Xanthomonadales > Xanthomonadaceae > Silanimonas > Silanimonas lenta. The sequence goes on from NZ_KE386845.1 coordinate 154,496, forward strand.
CGCGCATCAGCGGTGCCCTGCCCTTGCCGCAGTTCATGCAGTGGCTGGCCAAGGCCTACGGGCTGGCCTGAGCCCTCCTCATCCCCTGCGCTCCGGGGCTGCGACCGATGGTCGCAGCCCACCACTGGCGGGCAACCGTTACCCTGTGCGCCCCATGGCCGGCACCGCGCGCTATTCTGAACTCGAGGGCAGCCTGCACCTGCTGCGCTGGCTGGCGGTGGGCGGCCAGCTGCTGGCGGTCTGGGCGGCCACGGCCGTGCTCGGGCTGGAGCTCGAACTGCCGGCCCTGCTGCTCGGCATCTGCGCCCTGGGGCTTGCCAATGCCCTGCTCGGGCTGTGGCGGCTGCGCCGGCCTGGCACCGAAACGGCGCTGCTGCTGGGCCTCGGGGTCGATCTCGCCGCGCTGACCTGGGCGCTGTACTTCACTGGCGGGGCCATGAACCCTTTCAGCCAGCTCTATCTGGTGCCGGTGGCGCTCACCGCCGCCGTGCTGCCGGCCTCACGGGTGATCGCCCTCGCCCTCGCTTCCGCCGCGGCCTATGTCTTTCTCGCCCTCGAGGCGCCCGGCCTGCGCTTCCACCACCTCGGCAGCGCCTTCGACCTGCACATTGCCGGCATGGCGGTGAATTTCGCCCTGGCCCTGCTGCTGTTCTGCGGCTTCGGCCTGCGCCTCGCGGCCCGGCTGCGGCGGCAGTCGCAGGCCCTGGCCGAGGCCCGGGAGCGCGGCCTGCGCGACGAGGGCCTGCATGCCCTGGCCCTGCAGGCGGCCTCCACCGCCCACGAGGTGAACACTCCGCTGGCCACCGCCCGGCTGCTGCTCGACGAATGGCGTGCCAGCCCCGGTTCGCCACCGCCGGCGGACGATCTGGAGCTGATGGCCCGACAGCTCGATTACGCCCGCGATGCGGTGCGCCGCCTGGTGCGCGACAGCCACGAGACGGCACGCCCGCAGGCCCTTGGCGAGGCGGTGCGCGACCTCGCCGGGCGGCTTGCCCTGCTGCGCCCGGAGACCGGACTCGCCATCCACCTGCCCCCGGTGCTGGCGGCACGCCGGGTGTGCTTCCCCCCGGGTCTGAAGGCCGCCCTGGGGCATCTGCTCGACAATGCCGCCGACGCCGGGCGGCGCAGCGACAAGACAGACGTGGAGCTCAGCCTGGGCGATGCCGGCACGGCCCTTGCCATCGAGATCCGCGACCACGGCCCGGGCTTCGTGGCCGTGGGGTCGCAGCCGCCCCCTTCCGGCCCGCCGCAGGGCCTGGGCCTCGGTCTGCAGCTTGCCAATGCCACACTGGAAACGCTGGGCGGCCGCCTGGAGCATCGGCCGGCCGAAGGCGGCGGGCTGTGCACCCGGGTCTGCCTGCCCTGGTCTGCCATCGTGGCCGGAGACCCGCCATGAACGCCCCCCTGCTGCTCATCGACGATGACGCAGCCTTCGCCACGGTGCTGGCCCGCGCCCTCGGGCGCCGCGGCCATGCCTGCCTGCTCGCCGCCGATGCCGCCACCGCCCTCGCGCTCGCCCGGCAGCCGCTGTCCGGCATCGTGCTCGACCTCCGGCTCGGCAACGACAATGGCCTTGCGCTCGTCGAGCCCCTGCGCGCCCTGCAGCCGGAGGCGCCGATCCTGCTGCTCACCGGTTATGCCTCGATCGCCACCGCGGTCGAGGCGATCAAGCGCGGCGCCAGCGACTACCGGCCGAAGCCGGTGAGCGCCGACGAGGTGCTGCGTGCCCTGTTCGGCGCCGGCGAGGACGAGGACGGCCCGCCGCTGCCGCCCGAGGCGCCGCTGCACCCGCGGCGCCTGGAGTGGGAGCACCTGCAGCGCGTGCTGGCCGAGCACGGCGGCAATGTCTCGGCGGCGGCGCGCGCCCTGGGCATGCACCGCCGCAGCCTGCAGCGCAAGCTGGCGAAGAAACCCCTGCCCGAGCGCTGAGGCCGCCTGCTCCGGGCCGTCCGGCCCGGCCGGGCTAGAATCCCAGCCCCGTTCCACCGGCCCTGCGCGTTCCGATGACCGACCCCGCCCGCCCCGCCTTCCACGGTTTCGAGCAGATCCCGCTGCACGAGTACGCCGAGCGCGCCTATCTCGACTACTCGATGTACGTGGTGCTGGACCGCGCCCTGCCCTTCCTCGGCGACGGGCTGAAGCCGGTGCAGCGGCGGATCATCTATGCCATGAGCGAGCTCGGCCTGAACGCCGGCGCGAAGCCGAAGAAATCGGCGCGCACCGTGGGCGACGTGATCGGCAAGTACCATCCGCATGGCGATTCGGCCTGCTACGAGGCGCTGGTGCTGATGGCCCAGCCCTTCTCCTACCGCTACCCGCTGATCGAAGGCCAGGGCAACTTCGGCTCGCCCGACGACCCCAAGAGCTTCGCCGCCATGCGCTACACCGAGGCCAAGCTCACCCCGATCGCCGAGGTGCTGCTCGGCGAGCTCGGCCAGGGCACGGTGGAGTGGAGCCCGAACTTCGACGGCACGCTGGAGGAGCCTTCATGGCTGCCCGCTCGCCTGCCGCACCTGCTGCTCAACGGCACCACCGGCATCGCCGTCGGCATGGCCACCGACATTCCGCCGCACAACCTCAACGAGGTGGTGAGCGCCTGCGTGCGCCTGCTCGACGACCCGGAGGCGAGCACCCGCGATCTTTGCGAGCACATCCGTGGCCCGGACTACCCCACTGCCGCCGAGATCATCACCCCGGCCGCCGACCTCGTGGCGATGTACGAGAGCGGCAGCGGCAGCGTGCGCGCCCGCGCCACCTACGTGAAGGAAGGGCAGAACATCGTCGTCACCGCCCTGCCCTACCAGGTCTCGCCCTCGAAGATCATGGAACAGATCGCCCAGCAGCTGCGGGCGAAGAAGCTGCCCTGGCTGGAGGACCTGCGCGATGAATCGGACCACCAGAACCCGGTGCGTCTCGTCCTCGTGCCGCGCAGCAACCGCGTCGACATCGACGCCCTGATGGGCCATCTGATGGCGACGACGGACCTCGAGAAGAGCTTCCGGGTCAATCTCAACGTCATCGGCCTCGACGGCCGGCCGCAGGTGCGCGGCCTGAAGGCCCTGCTCGGCGAGTGGCTGCAGTTCCGTACCGATACGCTCAAGCGACGCCTGCGCCACCGCCTCGACAAGGTGGAGCGCCGGCTGCACCTGCTGGAAGGCCTGCTCATCGCCTTCCTCAACCTCGACGAGGTGATCCGCATCATCCGCACCGAGGACGAGCCGAAGCCCGTGCTGATGGCCCGCTTCGGACTCTCGGAGGAACAGGCCGAATACATCCTCGAGACCAGGCTAAAGCAGCTGGCCCGCCTCGAGGAGATGAAGATCCGCGGCGAGCAGGATGAACTCGCCAGGGAGCGCGAGACGCTCGTCGCCACGCTGGGGAGCAGCGCGAAGCTGAAGAAGCTGCTGAAGGACGAGCTGCTGGCCGACGCCAGGAAGTTCGGCGACGCCCGCAAAAGCCCGCTGGTGGCGCGCCAGGCCGCCCAGGCCATCGACGAGACCGAGCTGGTGCCGAGCGAACCGGTCACTATCGTGCTCTCGCAGAAGGGCTGGATCCGCGCCGCCAAGGGACACGACGTGGATCCGGCGGGCCTGAGTTACCGCGAAGGCGATGGCCTGCTTTCCTTCGCCCGGGGCCGCAGCAACCAGCAGGCGGCCTTCATCGACTCGACCGGCCGCGCCTACTCCACGCCGGCGCACACCCTGCCCTCGGCGCGCGGCAATGGCGAACCGCTCACCGGCCGCTTCACCCTGCCCAGCGGGGCGCAGATGGTGGCCACCCTGGCCGGCGAGGCCGAGCAGCGCTTCCTGCTCGTTTCCTCCTTCGGCTACGGCTTCACCACCCGCTTCGAGAACTTCATCGGCCGCAACAAGTCGGGCAAGGCCCTGTTCAATCCCGATGCCGGCGCCAGCGTGCTGCCGCCGGTGCCGGTGAACGACCCGGCCAGCGACTGGGTGGTGGCGGTGACCAGCAGCGGCCACCTGCTCGCCTTCCCGCTGAAGGAGCTGCCCGAACTGGACAAGGGCAAGGGCAACAAGCTGATCCAGATCCCGCCGGCCAGGCTCAAGAGCGGCGAGGAGGTGGTGAGCGCGGTGGCAGTGGTGCGCCAGGGCGGCGAGGCCACCCTCTACTGCGGCGCCCGCAAGCTCGGCCTCTCCTGGCGTGACCTGCAGGCCTACGAAGGCGCCCGCGCCAGCCGCGGCCAGCTGCTGCCGCGCGGCTTCCAGAAGGTCGACCGGATCGAGGTGGCCTGAGCATGGCCGCCCACCCCGCGGCGCCGAAGCGCAACCTCGCCTTCCCCGCCATCGGGGCGCTGATGCTGCTGGCCGGCCTCGGCTTCGGCGGCCTCAGGCTCGCCTTCCTGCTGGGCAGCGAGACGGCCGAGGGCGAGGTGGTGGAGATCGTCTCGCTGAAACCCGCGGGCCAGAGCACCCGCCTCGGCTACCCGGTGGTGGCCTTCACCACGCCCACCGGCGAGCGCGTGCGCTTCACCGGCAGCGAGGGCAGCAGCCCGGCGGCCTACGCCGTCGGCGAGCGCGTCACGGTGCGCTACCGCCCCGAGGCGCCGCACGAGGCGCGGCTGGCGGGCTGGGGCTCGCTGTTCGGCGGCCACCTCCTCGCCATCGGTCTCGGTCTCGTTTTCCTCTGGACCGGCATCAAGGACCTGCGCACGCCGCCCACGGCCTGAGCCGGCGCCCCAAAGCTCACATCCGGCAGGCCGGTCGCCGTCCGCCGGCGCGCGCCTGCTCGGCCACCGGGCGCAGCTCGGGCACCCGCGCCTGCAGGGCGGCGATGCGGTTCTGCGGATCGGGGTGGGTGGAGAGGATCTGCGGCGGCCGGCCACCGCTGCTCGCCCGCAGCATGTTCTGCCAGAGCCGCACCGCGCCCTCGGGGTCGAAGCCGGCCTCGGCCATGTAGCGCTGGCCGAGCAGGTCGGCCTCGGTTTCGTGGGTGCGGGAGAAGGGCAGCATCACGCCCAGCTGGGCCCCGAGGCCGAGGGCCCCCATCAGCAGCCGGGTGTTCTCCGGCGAGCTGCGCGCGCCGCTGTAGGCCTGCGCCGCCTCCAGCGCCACCCCGGCCGCCATCTGCTGCGAGACCCGCTCGGCGGCATGCCGCGCCACCACGTGGGCCAGCTCATGGGCGATCACCGCCGCCAGCTCGTCCTGCGAGCGGGCCACGCTCCACAGCCCGGTGTTCACGCCGACCTTGCCGCCCGGCAGCGCGAAGGCATTGGGGTTGGCATCCTCGAACACCTGTACCTCCCAGGGCAGGCGCTGGGCGGCGGGCGGCAGTACCGGCTTCAGGGCCTCCACCACGCACTGCGCGGTGGCGAGCCTGCGCGGGTCGCGGGCGAGTGTGTCGGCCTGCTTCATCCGCTCGAAGGCGGTGGCCCCGAGCTGGTTCATCTGCGCGTCGCCCACGGCGATGAACTGGCTGCGGCCGGTGGGTGAAGTAGCGCAGCCGGCGAGCAGCCCGGAGGCGAGCACGAGCGGCAGGGCAAGGAAACGGAGCATGGGCATCGAAGGGCCTCCTGGCGATGGACCGGTCCGAGTCTATCGCCATGCCTCGGCAGCCCGCGTCGGCTAGGCTTGCCTGCCATCGCCCTGCCCGCAAGGCCCTCCCATGCGTTCCTGGCTGCTCCGCGGTTTTTTCGCGCTCACCGCCCTGCTGCTCCTCGCCCTGCTCGTGCTCTGGTGGCTGCTGCGCGGCAGCCTGCCCACGCTGGAGGGCGAACTCGCCCTGCCGGGACTCTCGGCGCCGGTCTCGGTGGAGCGTGATGCGCATGGCCGGGTCACCATCTCGGCGGCCAACGAATTCGACATGGCGCGCGCGCTCGGCTTCGTGCACGGGCAGGAGCGCTTCTTCGAGATGGACCTCGCCCGCCGCGTGGCGGCCGGCGAGCTCGCCGCCCTGTTCGGCGCACGGGCGCTGCCCGTGGACCGCAAGAACCGCCTCCACCGCCTGCGTGCCCGCACCGAGGCGGCGCTTGCCGAGATCGCTGGTGAACGCCTGCCCCTGCTCGGCGCCTATACCGAGGGGGTGAACGCCGGCCTCGCCTCGCTGCGCGTGCGGCCCTGGCCCTACCTGCTGCTGCGCCAGCGCCCCGAGGCCTGGACCGAGGTCGACTCGGCCCTCACCGGCTACGCCATGTTCTTCGATCTGCAGGACGAGACCAACTCGCGCGAACTGGCCCTGTGGCGCCTCCGCGAGGCGGTGCCGGCACCGCTCGCCGCGCTCCTGCTGCGCGACGGCACGGTCTGGGACGCGCCGCTGTTCGGCGAGGCCCGCGGCGATGCCGTGCTGCCGCCGCCGGACGTGCTCGACCTGCGCACCCTGCCCCATCCCGAGAACGGCAAGCCCGTGGCCGCCGCCGAGCCCGCCGCGCCGGGCAGCAACAACTTCGCCGCCGGCGCCGCCGCCACCGCCGATGGCCGCGCCATCGTCGCCGGCGACATGCACCTCGGCCTGCGCGCCCCCTCGCTCTGGTATCCGGTGCGCCTGCGCTACGCCGATCCCGCAGCCCCCGGCGGCAGGGTGGATGCCAGCGGCGTGAGCCTGCCCGGCGTGCCCGGCATCATCGCCGGCAGCACCGGCCGCGTGGCCTGGGCCTTCACCAACAGCTACGGCGACTGGCTGGATTTCTTCCGCATCGACTTCACCGATGCCACGCGCAGCCACTACCGCACGCCGGAGGGCGAGGACGCCGTGGTGGTGCACGAGGAGCGCCTGGCGGTGGCCGGCGGCGAGGCCGAGACCCTGGGGGTGCGCGAGACGCGCTGGGGCCCGATCCTGCACGAGGAGGCGGACGGCAGCGCGCTGGCTCTGCGCTGGACCGCGCAGCTGCCGGGCAGCCTGGATTTCGGCCTGCTCGACCTCGTGCGCGCCGAGGGGCTGGACGCGGCGCTCGAGGTGGGGCGCCGCGCCGGCGTGCCGGCGCAGAACATGCTGATCGCCGACCATGCCGGCCGCATCGCCTGGCGCCTCGTCGGCCGCATCCCGGTGCGGGTGGGCGGCTGCGACCCCACGGCCCCGCTGCGGCCGCTGGAGGGCTGCGACTGGGCCGGCTGGCACCCCGCGGACGCCGCCCTGCAGCCGGAGCTGGTGGATCCGCCCTCCGGCCGGCTCTGGACCGCCAATGCCCGGGTGGTGGACGGCGAACTGCTGGCCCTGATCGGCGATGCCGGCTATGCCCTCGGCGCGCGGCAGAAGCAGATCGCCGAGGCCATGCTGGCCACCGCGCCGCTCGACGAGCCCGCCCTGCTCGCCCTGCAGCTCGACGACCGGGCGATCTTCCTCGAGCGCTGGAACCGTCTGCTGCGCGAAGTGGCGACCCGGCTGCCGGATGGAGAGATCGCCGCCGCTGCCGCCGACTGGGACGGCCATGCCTCGGTCGGGTCCGCCGGCTACCGGCTCACCCGCGCCTTCCGGCTGGAGGTGCTGGGCCGGGTGCGCGATGGCCTGCTCGGTCCGGCCAAGGTGGCGCTGGGCGAACGCTTCCTGCTGCCCGACCTGCCGCAGATCGAGGGGGTGCTCTGGCCCCTCCTCGAACAGCGCCCGGCCCATCTGCTGCCGCCGCGGTTCGAGACCTGGGACGCCCTGCTGGCCGAGGCTGCCGAGGCCGCGGCGAAGGGGCTGCGCGAACGCCACCCGGGCCCGCTCACAGAACGCAGCTGGGGCGAGGCCAATACCGCCGCCATCTGCCACCCGCTGGCCCAGGCCCTGCCCGGCCCGCTGCGCCGCCGGCTCTGCATGCCGGCCGAGCCCCTGCCCGGGGATGCGCAGATGCCGCGCGTGCAGGCTCCGGCCTTCGGCGCCTCGCAGCGCCTGGTGGTCTCGCCCGGCCGCGAAGGCGACGGCCTCTTCCAGCTCCCCGGCGGCCAGGCCGGCCATCCGCTCTCGCCCTACTGGGGCGCCGGCCATGCCGACTGGGCGCAGGGCCGTCCCGCCCCCTTCCTGCCCGGTCCGGCACGACACCGCCTCGAACTGCGTCCCGGCCCGCCGTGAAGGCCATCCCGGGCTGCGGGCGGGAATCCGTCAAAGCTGGCGAAAAGCGCTGGCGCCCCCTGCGGGCTTTCGCCACTATGGGCGCACGCAGTGGCATCCGAAGGGGAAAGCAATGGGCACCAACGACGACACGGTGCGCGGCACGCAAGTGCACAACCCGGGCCCGGACTGGAACCACCTGCGTGAAACGGTCCTGATGATGGAGCTGGCGGTGGCCCAGGTGGAGGCGGCCATGACCGACAGCAATGCCTCGGTGGATGCCCTCACCGGCACCTTCACCACCATGGCCAACACCATCAAGCTCATCAACGAGCGCATCGCCGCCCTCGCCGACACCGAGGCCACGGCCGGAGTGAAGATGGAACTGCTGACGGCCACCACCCATGTGGCCGGCATGGTCAACCAGGCCATCATCGCCTTCCAGTTCTACGACCGGCTCTCGCAGCGGCTCTCGCATGTGAACCACGGGCTTGCCTGGCTGGCGGAACTGGTCGGCGACCAGGAGCGCGCCCGCTCGGCCGCCGCCTGGGCCGAGCTGCAGCAGAAGATCCGCGCCCGCTACTCGATGCCGGAGGAAGTGGAGATGTTCGAGGCGGTGCTGCTGCGGGGCCTGACGGTGGAGCAGGCCGTGCGCGAGTTCATGGAGAAGATGAACGACAAGGGCGACGACATCGAGCTTTTCTAGCGCCGGCGCCGGCGCAGCACCTCGACCACGGCCAGCACCAGCGCGCCCACGACCATGCCGACCACCGCCTCGGCAAGCGCGCCGCCCAGGCCGGAAGCGCCGCCGAGAGGCTCGAGCAGGCGCTCCACGACCCGATGCAGCGGCGGGAGGTTGGCCACGAAGATGTGACCGCCCACCAGGAACATCGCGGCGATGCCGGCAACGGAGATGAAGCGCATCAGCAGCGGCGCTCCTGCCAGCAGCGCCCGGCCCAGCGCCCGCGCCGCGCCGCCTCCCTGCCGCAGCAGCCAGAGGCCGGCATCGTCGAGCTTGACGATGGCCGCCACCAGGCCATAGACGCCCACGGTCATCAGTACCGAGATGCCGACCAGCACCCCGAGCTGGCGGGACAGGGACGCACCGGCCACCGTGCCCAGGGCGATGACGATGATCTCGGCCGAGAGGATGAAGTCGGTGCGGATCGCCCCCCGGATCTTGTCGCGCTCGAAGGCCAGCATGTCCACCGAGGCATCGGCCACGGCCTGGCGCAGGGCCTCGGCCTTGGCCTCGCCGGCGTCCGGATGCAGCCAGCGCTGGGCGAGCTTCTCCACGCCCTCGAAACAGAGGAAGGCCCCGCCGAGAACGAGCAGGGGCGCGATCGCCCAGGGCGCGAAGGCGCTGATCGCAAGCGCCGCCGGCACCAGGAGGGCCTTGTTCAGGGCCGAGCCCTTGGCCACGGCCCACACCACCGGCAGCTCGCGGTCGGCGCGCACTCCGGTGACCTGGTTGGCATTGAGCGCGAGATCGTCGCCGAGCACCCCGGCGGTCTTCTTGGCCGCGACCTTGGTCATCACTGCCACATCGTCGAGCAGGGTGGCGATGTCATCGATCAGGGCGAACAGGCTGCTGCCAGCCATGGGCGGCTTCCCGGCGAAAAGGAACGGGAGCCGATTCTCCCATCCCGGCCGGCCTGCCGGGGGCGCAAGACGGCAGAGAGCGGATCGTGGCAGGCTGGACCCTCCCCCACCTGGAGCCTGCCGATGTCCTGGACCCTGCCCGCCCCCCTCGGGGCCGCCCTGGCGGCCGCCCTCGCGCTTGCCGGCTGCCAGCGCGAACCCACCACCGAGCCGCCGGCCACCGAACCGCCCACAGACACGCCTGCCACGGCTGGCCCGGCCGAGGTTCCTCCGGCCGCCCCGTCCCCTCTCCCCACCGGATTCCGCTGCGACGGAGGGGCCCGCTTCGAAGACAGCATCGCCATTGTGACCTTCGAGGGCGAGGAATCGCGCCTTTCGCAGACAGAAGCCGCCTCCGGCGCGCCCGCTACACCGGCACACGCGCCGATGGTGCGACGATCGAACTCTGGACCAAGGGCGACGAGGCGATCTTCCGCATTGGCGATCGCGAGTTCAGTGGCTGCAAGGCCGCAGCGGTGAAGTCCTCCGCCTGGCAGGCACGCGGCAACGAACCGTTCTGGCTGATCCGCGTGGAAGGCGACACGCTCCACTGGGAAACCCCCGGCAGCGAACCCGTGGTCTGGACCGGCCTCACCCGCAGCGAACGCGCCGACGGCTTCGACCTCCATGCCGTGCGCGAATCCCGCCACCTGTCCGTCAGCGCCACCACCTCGATCTGCCGCGACAGCATGGCCGGCATGCCCCACCCCCACACCGTCGCGATCAAGCTCGATGGCAAGCAGCTCGCCGGCTGCGGCGGCGAGCCGATGGCGCTGCTGGCGATCGGTGAATGGACGGTGGCCTCGGTGGACGGCGAGCCCACCGGCGAACGCCCGCCGACGCTCCAGTTCCTGCCCGAGGGCCGCGCCGCCGGCTTCGCCGGCTGCAACCGCTGGATGGGCAATGCCGGCCTCAGCGGCGAGGGCCTCGCGTTCACCCAGGCGGCCACCACCATGATGGCCTGCCCGGAGCCGGCGATGGCGGCCGAACGGCGCTTCCTCGACGTCCTGTCGAGGACCACGCGCCATGACTTCGGCGCCGACGGCTCGCTTCAGCTGATCGCCGGCGACACGGTGATCGCCGTCGCCACCCCGCCCGCGGGCGGCTGAGGCTTGTATGTTCAGGCCAGATCAGCACGGTAGAGTCTGACACGCCGTTGAGGCGGCCAGACCGGTGCGTGCAGTTTGGTAACGGCTGGGGTGTTCGAGCCCGTCTCTGAGTACAGAGCGCACGGCCACCGTGCTGGTCTTCCTGAAGCCCGAACGGTTAGGCGCGCCGGCTTGGCCGAGCGCGCATGCACAAGCAAGGGATCCGAAGACCATGTCTGCTTCCTCAGTGGTGGTCGGCATCGACGTGGCCAAGGCGCATGTCGATGTCGCGGTGCTGGGCGCCCAGTTCGATGCCCAGCGGTTCGACAACCAGGCCGAGGGCCACTCGGCGTTGATAGCGGCCCTCAAGCCGCTGGAGGTGGCGCTGGTGGTGATGGAAGCCACCGGCGGCTACGAGACAGAGCTGGCCTGCGCGCTGCAAGCGGCCGGCCTGCCCGTGGCGGTGGTCAACCCGCGCCAGGCGCGCGATTTTGCCAAGTCGATGGGCCGCCTGGCCAAGACCGACGCGGCAGACGCGCGCATGCTGGCCGAGTTCGCCGCGGTGCTGCTGCGCCGCGACGATCTGGCCCGCTTCCTGCGCCCGCTGGCCGACCCACAGCAGCAGTGGCTGGCCGCGCTGGTCACACGCCGGCGTCAGCTGCTGGCCATGCTGCTGGCCGAGCGGCAGCGGCTGCAGATCACGCCCAAGGCGCTGCACCCGAGCATCGAGGCCATCATCGCGGCCATCCAGGCCCAGCTCGACGACATCGAGGGCCAGATGGTCGGCCACGTGCGTGAGCACTTCGCCGAGCTCGACCGATTGCTGCAATCGGCCAGCGGCATCGGCCCGGTGGCCAGCGCCACGCTGATCGCCGAGTTGCCCGAACTCGGCCGGCTCAACCGGCGCGAGATCGCCGCGCTGGTGGGCGTGGCCCCGATGGCCAACGATTCCGGCGCAAGCCGGGGCCGACGACGCATCCAGGGCGGACGCTTCGACGTGCGCCGTGTGCTGTACATGGCCGCACTGACCGCCAGTCGCCGCAACCCCGTCATCAAGGCTTTCTACGAGCGCCTGATCGCCGCCGGCAAGCTGCCCAAAGTCGCCTTGGTCGCTTGCATGCGCAAGCTGCTGACCGTGCTTAATGCCATGGTCAGAACCAACAAACCTTGGGATAACGCGCTTCACGGCGCTTGACTTCGGAGACGGTTACTCAGAGCGGCAGGCTGCCCTCGAAGGCGGCGTAGCGGAACCGGTAGTCCGGGCCGCCGGCGGCGGCCTGCGGGGCATCGGTGTAGCCCAGGCGCAGGCGGAAGCGCAGGCCCTCCTTCCAGGCCGGGGTCTCCAGCAGGCCTTCGGCGAGCCGCGCCGGTTCACGCCCGCCGCCCTGCACCTTGCGCTGCCCGGCCCCGAGCACCACGCGGGCGCGCAGGCCATGCAGGCGGCGGCTCCAGACCAGGGTGGCGAGGGCCTCGGCGTACTCGCCGGGGGCGAAATAGTCGGCGCGCTCCGGGGCGCTGTCGGCGAACCAGCGGGTGCGCAGCTGGGTCGAGATCCCCTGCGTCTCCGAGAGCACTAGGCTGGCCGTGCCGCGCAGGTGCCGGCGCTGGTTACCGCCGGTGAAGTCCTGCCAACCGGCGACGCCCGTGAACGTGAGCCGATCCCCCACGGGCCAGTCCTGCGCCAGGCCGAGGAAGGTCTGGTAGCGGCCCTCGAGGGCGCCGCGCCGGGTGTCGAGGCGGTCGCGCTCGAGGAAGAATTCGGTGCGCGACGGCCCCTCCCGGTACAGCGTGCCCTCGCCCAGCCAGGTTTCGCCGTTGCCGCCGAGGCGGCCCGACCAGCGCCAGCCGCCGAGGTGCCCGGCCCCGCGCAGGAAGAGCCGGTTCTCGCCCACGTCCCACCCCTCGCCGCGGTAGCGCGCGCGCTCGGCGTTCAGGCCCCACCAGCGGTCCGGCGCCTCGCGCCGCGCCTGCCAGCTCGCGCCGGCGCGTGCGGTCGAGGTGCCCTCGCTGTCCTCCGACCACCAGCTGTCCCAGCCGAGGCCCTGCGCCATCGCGGCGGCGGGAAGGCCGAGGCCGACGGCCAGCGCCAGCAGGCGCGAGGTGATGCGGCTCATTTCGTCCCCCAGGTCTTCTTCAGCTTGAACAACTCGGCAAGGTAGCCCTTCAGGCAGACCGGCTGCAGCACCACGGTGTAGAGGAAGGCATAGAACAGGAAACCCTGCACGTTGCGCCGCACGCTCAGACCCTGCTCGTGGAACATGCGCGCCTGCACGCGGAAGATCACGAAGTTCCACAGCAAGGCCAGCGGCAGCACCAGCAGGGTCATCGGCCCGGCGATCCAGTACAGGCCGAACAGGGCGGCGACGATGCCCGGGATGAAGACCAGGGTGAAGGCGAGGTCCATCGGCAGGAACAGCAGGTTCCACCAGATGAACAGGGTCGACATCCGCGGCTTCCGCAGCAGGGCGCCGTGGCGCTGGAAGGCCTCGATCAGGCCGCGCGACCAGCGCTGGCGCTGGCGCGCGAACTGGCCGAGCGTCTCCGGCACGTTGGTGAACAGGCAGGCGTCCTCGGCGAAGCCCACCCGGTGACCGGCCTTCAGCAGGGCCCAGCTCACCACGATGTCCTCGCCCACGCAGTGCGGCAGGCCACCCACCTCGAGCAGGGCCGAGCGCCGGTAGATCGAGAAGGCACCCTGCGCCACCAGCGTGCCGTGGTACATGCTCTGCATGCGCTTCACCGCGGCGATGCCGTGGAAGTAGTCCCACTCCTGGGCCTTGGTCAGCCAGTTCACCCGCGAGTTGCGCACCAGCACCGCGCCGGCCACCGCGGCCGTACCCGGCGGGTCGGTGAGCAGGCGCTCGACGATGGCCCGCAGCCCGCCCTCGTACACCCAGGAGTCGGCATCCACGGTGACAACGTACTCATGGGTGGTCGACTCGAGGCCGACGTTGAGCACATGCGACTTGCCGCGGTTCACGGGCTGCGGCAACACGCGCACCAGGAAGCCCGGGCGGGTGTGGCGCGCCGCGGCCTTCAGCGCGACGGAGACGCTGGCATCGGTCGAGCCGTCGTCGATCACCAGTACCTCCACCTCGCCCGGATAGGCCTGCAGGGCGAGGCTGTCGAGGGTGTCGCCGATGGTCTTCTCCTCGTTGTAGCAGGCCACCAGCACCGCGATCGGCGGGTAGTGCGCGAGGCGGCGCCGCTTCGGCCGGCGGTCCATCAGGATCGTCGCGCTGAGGAAGGCGTTCATGAAGCCCGGCACCCAGGCGATGAACCCGATGGCGAACAGGGCCAGGGCCCAGCCGGCCGCCGCCGCGAGGTCCCGCAGCCAGGGCAGCGAGAGCGCGATGCTGAGGGCCATCCAGGCGAAGGCGAAGGCCAGGGCCAGGGCGAACTTCGCCCGGACCGGCAGGTACCAGCGCCGGTACTCCCTGCGCGCCGCCGCGCTGGCCACGATCCCGGGATCGATGGCGGCGATCTGCGGCTCGTTGGCGGCCATCGGCTCATCAGGAGGGGGCATCGGTCAACGGTCGCGCCGCTGGGCCGGCGCCTGAACTGTGGAATAGCGTGCATTCTTCATACGCACGCCCCGCCTGCCGCTGAACCTGTGACCGGGTTTGCAGACTTTTGCGTCTTTTTGCGCGGGTTCACATTCCGGAGAGCACCGCCTGCTCGTGCACGCCGGCCACGGCCCGGCCGCTCGGGTCGGCCGCCTTCGCGAAAGCGGCGTCCCAGACGAGGGCCGCCGGCGAGGAGCAGGCGATCGACTTGCCGCCCGGCACCGTGGCCGCGGCCGCTGCCCCGGGGAAGTGCGACTCGAAGAGGCGGCGGTAGAAATAGGCCTCCTTGGTCTGCGGTGGATTGATCGGGAAGCGGCGCTCGGCGCCGGCGAACTCGGCATCACTCACCTGCGCCTCGGCATGGGCCTTGAGGCCGTCGATCCAGCCATAGCCCACGCCATCGCTGAACTGCTCCTTCTGCCGCCACAGGATGCTCTCGGGCAGGCAGCCCTCGAAGGCCGTGCGCAAGAGCCACTTCTCCACCGGCCGGCCACCGGGCTGGCGCGGACGCACCCGCTTCTGTTCCGGATCGATCGCCATCGCCACGTCGAGGAAGGCAAGATCGAGGAAGGGCACGCGCGCTTCGATGCCGAAAGCCGCCATGCTCTTGTTGGCGCGCAGGCAGTCGAACTGGTGCAGGGCGTCGAGCTTGCGCAGCGTCTCGGCGTGGAACTCGCGTGCATCCGGCGCCTTGTGGAAGTAGAGGTAGCCGCCGAACACCTCGTCGCTGCCCTCGCCCGAGAGCACCATCTTGATGCCCATCGAGCGGATGCGCCGGGCCAAGAGGAACATCGGCGTCGAGGCACGGACCGTCGTCACGTCATAGGTCTCGATATGGCGGATCACCTCGGAGAGCGCATCCAGCCCCTCCTCGAAGCTGAAATGGAACTCGTGGTGGGCGGTGCCCAGGGCCTCGGCCGCTACGCGCGCAGCGGCGAGATCCGGCGAGCCTTCCAGCCCCACGGCGAAGCTGTGCAGGCGCGGCCACCAGGCCTCGCTCCGGCCGTCATCTTCCACGCGATTCCGGGCGAACTGCGCCGCGCACCAGGCCACCACCGAGGAATCGAGGCCGCCGGAGAGCAGCACGCCGTAGGGCACGTCGCACATCAACTGCCGGCGCACCGCCTGCATCAGGGCCTCCTTCAGCGCGACGGGTTCGATGCGCTGGCCTTCCACCTTCGCGTAATCGCGCCAGTCACGTCTGCGGTAGGGGCGGATCGTGCCTTCGGCCGAATCCAGCAGGTGGCCGGGCGGGAAGATCGCCACGTCCTCGCACACCCCCATGAGCGCCTTCATCTCGGAGGCCACCCACAGGCGGCCTTCATGGTCGTGGCCGTAGTAGAGCGGAATCACGCCCACCGGATCGCGGGCGATGAGATAGCGCTGCTGCGCGGCATCCCAGAGGGCGAAGGCGAAGATGCCGTTGAGCGAATCGACGAAGCCCGGCCCCTGCTCGCGCCACAGGGCATTGATCACCTCGCAGTCGCTCTGCGTGGTGAAGGCGTACGGCATGGTGAGCGCGGTCTCCAGCTCGCGGTGGTTGTAGATCTCGCCATTCACCGCCAGCGCCAGCGCGCCGTCGGGGGAGCGTAGGGGCTGGGCCCCGCCGTGGATGTCGACGATGGCGAGGCGCTCGTGCGCCAGCACGGCACCGGCATCGGCGTAGACGCCGCTCCAGTCCGGGCCGCGGTGGCGGATGCGTGCCGCGGCCTGCACGGCCTGCCGGCGCAGGGGCTCGAGCTCGGTGCCGGGTTTGAGGCCGAAGATTGCAACGATGCCGCACATGGGGAGTCCTTATGAGCTGAGAGTGAAAAAGACGAGGAACGGGGAGCGAGGGGAAATCGAGAGCGCCAAAAGCGGAAGGCCCGCGCTGTTGCCAGGCGGGCCTTCGTCGGTTCGGTGGGTTCGGTGTGCTGAACGCGCCTAGCGCCGCGGCCGCCTTCCGGCGTTGCGGTTGTTGGCGTTGTTGCGGTTGAGCACGGCGTTCGACATGGCGCCGACGCTAACCCGGCCGCCGCGGGGATGGCAAGCGCCGGTTGCAACGGCAACCAATGCGCTGTCGCCGGGCCCTGCTAGGCTTTCTCTCACCCGAACCACGACGGAGCCCCCCGCGATGTCCCTGCCCCGCCTGCTGGCCACCCTGCGCCCCCTGTTCGCCGGCCTTCTGCTCGGCCTGCCGCTCGCCGCCTCCGCCGCCGACGTGGCCGGCAGTGCCGATCCGCCCGGTTTCAAGCGCATCACCGGCTCGGAGATCTTCTTCCAGAGCAAGGCCGACTTCGCCGCCCTCAGCTTCGCCCTGCAGAAGATCGAGTGGAGCGGCGCGGAATCGAAGGTGAAACCCTTCCGCCGCGTCGATGCCGAAGGCCGGCGCATCACCACCTACTACCGCATCCCCGCCGGCATGGGCGTGATGGAGGTGCTGCGTAACTACGAGCAGGAGCTGCGTGCCCAGGGCTTCGAGATCGCCTTCTCCGGCATCGGCGAGGCAGTGGAGACGGTGGGCTACAACAACCAGATCGCCCGAGAGGTGCTGGGCATGACCGGCACCTATGGCAATCCGGAGGAACGCGCGCAGTGGCCGTTCCAGAACGCTGCCGAGGCAAAAGCCGGCTATCTTGCGGCGAGGAAGCCGGGCGCCTCGGGCAATACCTGGGCCAGCGCCTACATCGTCGAGAACACCGTGGACCGCTGGATGAACCTGCCCGCCGGCCTCACCCTGGTGCGCTTCGATGTGCTCGAGGAGAAGCCGCGCGAGCAGCGCATGAGCCTGGTCCGGAGCGAGGAGATGGCCCGGCGCATCACCGCCGATGGCCGCATCGCGCTCTACGGCATCCTGTTCGACACCGACTCGGCGACGATCAGGCCGGAATCGGAGGCCACGCTGGCCGAGGTGGCCAAGCTGCTGCAGGCCACACCCTCGCTGAAGCTGCTGGTGGTGGGCCATACCGACACCCAGGGCAGCTTCAGCTACAACCGCAGCCTGTCGCAGCGTCGCGCCGAATCGGTGGTGGCGAACCTGCGCGCCAAGGGCATCGCCGCAGACCGCCTGTTCCCGGTGGGCGTCAGCTTCGCCGCGCCGGTGGCCAGCAATGCCAGCGAGGATGGACGGGCGAAGAACCGCCGCGTCGAACTGGTCGACGTGGCCGGCGGCCGCACCGACTGAACACCGCACGGTGCCCGCGGCACGGGCTTCAGCCCCGTGCCGCGTGGCCGGCCCAGACCCGTTCCACCACCTCGGCGAACAGGCCCGGCAGTGCCTCCAGCTCCTCGAGGCGCACGCCCTCGTCGATCTTGTGGATGCTGGCATTGCACGGCCCCAGTTCGACGCACTCGGCGCCGAGCGGGGCGATGAAGCGGGCATCGGAGGTGCCGCCCCTGGTGTTCTCGTCGGGCGTGATCCCGCAGCGTGCCTCGATCGCCGCGCGCGCCGCGCGGCGCAGCACGCCCTCCGCGCAGTGGAAAGGCTCGCCGGAGCGCCGCCAGCGGCAGTCGGCATCGAGGCCATGGCGGGCGAGCGTGGCCTCGAACTCGGCGACCAGGGCATCGCTGGTCCAGTGCGGGTTGAAGCGGAAGTTCGCCACGAACTCGAGCTGGCCCGGGATCACGTTGTCGGCGCCGGTGCCGGCGGCGATGTTCGAGACCTGGAAGCTGGTGGGCGGGAAGCTGGCATAGCCCTCGTCCCAGCGCCGGGCACAGAGCTCGGCGAGCGCCGGCGCCAGCGCGTGGATGGGGTTGAGCGCCTTTTCCGGGTAGGCCACATGGCCCTGCACCCCGCGCACCGTCACCGCCACCGAGAGCGATCCGCGCCGCCCCACCCGCAGCACGTCGCCAAGCCGCTCGGAGGACGAGGGCTCGCCGGTGATGCAGTAATCGATGCACTGGCCGGTGGCGCGGAAATGCTCGGCCACCTTTCGAACACCGTCGATCGCCGGCCCCTCCTCGTCCGAGGTCAGCAGCACGGCCAAGGTGCCGGGATGGTCCGGGTGCGCGGCGACGAGCTGCTCCATCGCCACCACGAAGGCCGCCACGCTGCCCTTCATGTCGGCGGCACCGCGGCCGTGCAGCACGCCCGCGCGGACCGTCGGCACGAAGGGATCGGAGGCCCAGGCCTCGCGCGGGCCGGGCGGCACCACGTCGGTGTGGCCGAGCAGCAGGACCACCGGACTGCCCCGCCCGCGCGTGGCCCAGAGGTTCTTCACTTCGCCGAAGTCGAGCTGGCGGCACTCGAACCCGGCCGCCGAGAGACGCGCCGCGACGAGCGCCTGGCAGCCGGCATCCTCCGGCGTCACCGAGGGCCGCGCGATCAAGGCCTTGGCGAGCGCCAGCACTGGCGAATCGCCCTTGGCCGCCCCCCTCTCCGGCCCGCTCATTTCTTCACCCCGAAGCGGGCCTTGAAGGCATTGTCGGTGAAGCCCACCGAGACCACGCCGTCGGCCGTCACCAGCACCGGGCGCTTGATCAGCGCCGGATGCTCCTTGAGCAGCAGGGTCCACTCCGGGTCGCTGCCCGGCGCCTTGCGCGCCTCGGGTAGCTGCCGCCAGGTGGTGCTGGCCTTGTTGACCAGTTTCTCCCAGCCGCCGAGCTGGACGGCCCAGGCCTTCAGCACCTCGGGCGGCTGGCGCTCGGCGCGGTAGTCGATGAAGACATGGGGGATGCCGAAGCGCTCCAGCCAGTTCCGCGCCTTCCGGCAGGTATCGCAGGTGGGCAGGCCGTAGAGGCGTACCGGTGCCGTGTCGCTCATGGCCCCTCCCTCACTCGCCGCTGCGCAGCAGTTCGTTGATCGAGGTCTTGGCGCGGGTCCTGGCATCGACCTGCTTCACGATCACCGCGGCGTACAGGCTGTACTTGCCGTCTGCGGAGGGCAGCTGGCCCGAGACCACCACGCTGCCGGCCGGCACCCGGCCATAGCTGATCTCGCCGGTCATGCGGTTGTAGATGCGGGTGCTCTGACCGATGAACACGCCCATGCCGATCACGCTGCCGCGCTCCACCACCACGCCCTCGACGATCTCGGAGCGGGCGCCGATGAAGCAGTCGTCCTCGATGATGGTGGGGCTGGCCTGCAGGGGCTCGAGCACGCCGCCGATGCCGGCGCCGCCGGAGAGATGGCAGCGCGCGCCCACCTGGGCGCAGCTGCCCACCGTGGCCCAGGTATCCACCATGGTGCCAGGACCGATATGGGCGCCGATGTTGACGAAGCTCGGCATCAGCACCACGTCCTTGCCGATGTGCGCGCCGCGGCGCACCACCGCGCCGGGCACCACGCGGGCGCCAAGCTCGCGGAAGTCGGCGGCGTCGAAGCCCTCGAAGCGCAGCGGCACCTTGTCCCAGTAGGGGGCGGGCTCGGCCTCGACGAGGCGCATGTCGTTGCAGCGGAAATACAGCAGCACCGCCTTCTTCACCCACTCGTTCACCCGCCACGTGCCGTCGCTGTTCGGCTCGGCCACGCGCAGCCTGCCGGCTTCCAGCTGCCCCACCACGGTCTCCACCATCTCGCGCAGCGAGCCGTCGATCTCGGCCTGCGAGAGCGAGGCACGGCGCTCGAAAGCCGATTCGATGAGAGGCTGCAGGTCAGCGATGACGGGGCTCTTGCGACGGGGCATGCGGTCGGTCTCCTTCGAGGCAGGCGGTGAGCGCGGCGGTGAGCCGCGCGATGGCATCGGGATCGGCGAGGGCGCGGTCGGCCTCGTCCGAGATCAGGAACAGGTCTTCGGCACGCTCGCCGAAGGTGGCGATGCGGGCATCGTGCACCCGCAGGCCGTGCTCGCGCAGGATCCGCGCCACGTCGGCCAGCAGGCCGGGGCGGTCGGTACCGATCAGCACCAGCTGGGTGCGGCGCCCGTCCTCCAGGGCGCGCAGCTCCACCTTGGGCGGCACCCGGAAGTGCTTCAGTGCCGCCGGCAGGGCGCGGCGCGGCGGATGCAGGCTGGCCGCAGGCCGCATCAGCATCTCGGTGATCACCCGCTCGGCATGGCGGGCGCGTGCCTCCGGCGGTTCGCCGGTGTCGTGCAGGGGCAGGAGCTGGAAGGTATCGAGGCTCATGCCCGAGGTCGAGGTGACGATGCGCGCCACCGCCACCGAGAAGCCGAGGCGGTCCAGAGTGGCGGTGATGGTGGCGAACAGGCCGTCGCGGTCGGGCGAGTGCACGAAGACCTCGTACGCCTCGCCCTGCGGGCGCACCAGCACCAGCGGGCGGGTACGGTCGGCATGGCCGAGCACCGCCCGCGCCTGGGTGGCGAGCTGCTCCGGCCGGTAGCGCAGGAAACTCTCGGCGGGGAACTCGGCGAAGGCCCGCTCCACCGCCTCCAAAGGAAGATCGGCAAGCAGTGCCCGCACCTCGGCCTGCACCTCGGCCACCCGCTCGGCGGCGTCCAGCCGGTGCTCCAGCCCGCGCCGCAGGGCGAGCCGGGTGGCCTCATAGAGGTCGGAGAGCAGCCGCTCCTTCCAGGTGTTCCAGAGCTTGGGGCTGGTGCCGGCGATGTCGGCGCAGGTGAGCAGGTAGAGGTAGTCGAGCCGCGTGCGGTCGCCCACCGCGGCAGCGAAGCGCTCCACCACGGCCACGTCGCTGATGTCCTGGCGCTGCGCGGTGGTCGACATCAGCAGATGCTGCTCCACCAGCCAGGCCAGCAGGGCGGTATCGGCCGGCTTCAGGCGGTGCGCCACGGCGAAGGCCCGCACGTCCTCGGCGCCGAGCAGGGAGTGGTCGCCACCACGCCCCTTGGCGATGTCGTGGAACAGCCCGGCCACCAGCAGCAGCCACGGGGCCTTGAGCCGCGCATGCACGTCCTTCGCCTTCGGGAAGCGCTCGTCGCGTCCCTCGGGGAAGCCGGCCATGATGCGCAGCACCTCCAGGGTGTGCTGGTCCACGGTGTAGACGTGGAACAGGTCGTACTGCATGCGCCCGGACACCCGGGCGAAGGCCGGGAGGTAGCGCCCCAGCACGCCGAGGTGGGCCATCCGGGCCAGGGTTTCCACCGGCTGCGGCCCCTGCAGCAGGGAGAGGAAGGCGGCGCGGGTATCGGCGTCCTGGGCCTCGTAGGGGGCGATGCGCGGCAGGGCCTCGGCCAGCGCCCGCGCGGTCTCCGAATGCAGGCCCTTTGCCTCGGGGCAGGCGGCCCAGGTGGCGAAGAGGGCGAAGGCCTCCAGTGCCGAGCCCACCGGGCCCGGCGCCTCGCGGCGCAGGTAGCCGTTCACCCGCTCGAAACCCGGCGCCACCGGCACCCGCTCCACCCGGCCGGCCAGCTGCTCCTCGAAGCGCTGCAGCACCCGCTCGCTGATCCGCTGCACGGTGTGCGCGGCGCGGAAGAAGGCCTGCATCATCTGCTCGACCGCGAGGTTGTCGCTGGCCTCGTCGCGGTAGCCGAGGCGGGCTGCCAGCGGCTTTTGGTAATCGAAGCGCAGCCGCTCCTCGCGCCGCCCGGCCACCAGATGCAGGCCGAAGCGCAGGCGGGCCAGAGTCCGCCAGTCACGCCTGAGGGTGGCCGCCTCGTCGGCCCCGAGCAGGCCGAGCGGCACCAGGGCCTCGAGGCCGGGCACCCGGTAGATGCGGCGCGCCAGCCAGCCCAGGGTATGCAGGTCGCGCAGCGCTCCCGGCCCTTCCTTCAGGTTGGGTTCGAGGTTGTAGGCGGTGTCGTGGTAGCGGGCATGGCGTGCCGCCCATTCGGCACGCTTGGCATCGAAGTAGGCCGCGGCCGGCCACAGCCCCTCGCTGCGCAGGGCATCCTCCAGCCGCTCCGGCGCGGCGGGCGAGCCCGCCAGCAGGCGCGCCTCGGTGAGCGCGGTGAGCGTGCCCACGTCCTCGCGGCAGGCCTGCACGCAGTCGGCCAGCGAGCGCACCGCCGTGCCGGGCTTGAGGCCGATGTCCCAGAGCGCGGCGAAGAAGGCGCCGAGTGCGGCCTCGTGCCGGTGCTGGGCCTCCGCCGGCCCCAGCACCAGCAGATCGACATCGGAGAACGGGTACTGCTCGCCCCGGCCATAGCCGCCGGTGGCCAGCAGGTCGAGCCCGCTCTCCGCGGGCAGGGCCGCGGCCCAGGCCTGGCGCACGGCGGCATCCACCGCGGCCGTCTGGGCGGCGAGCAGGCGCTCGATGGCCTCGCCCCCGTCGAAACGGGCCACGATGCCGGCATGGGCCTGGCGCAGGGTCTCGCGGACCGCCTCCCGCCAGTCGCCAGCGGCCGGCGCACCCTGAGCAGGCGGGGCCGCAGCCTCACTCACAGCTCGTTGTCGTCGCCGGGCAGGCGGGTGAGGATCTCCACGCCGTCGCGGGTCACCGCCACGGTGTGCTCCCACTGCGCCGAGAGCGACTTGTCCCGGGTCACCACCGTCCAGCCGTCCGGCAGCAGCTTGGTGTGCCGCGCGCCGGCATTGATCATCGGCTCGATGGTGAAGGTCATGCCCTCCTGCAGGCGCAGGCCCTCGCCGGGGCGGCCGTAATGCAGCACCTGCGGGTCCTCGTGGTAGATCTGGCCGATGCCATGGCCGCAGTACTCGCGCACCACCGAGAAGCGCTCGCTCTCGGCATAGCTCTGGATGGCATGGCCGATGTCGCCCAGGGTGGCCCCCGGCCGCACCGCACGGATGCCGCGGAACATCGCCTCGCGGGTCACCTCCACCAGGCGCTTCGCCAGCACCGAGGGCGCGCCGACCACGTACATGCGCGAGGTGTCGCCGTGCCAGCCGTCCTTGATCACCGTGACGTCGATGTTCACGATGTCGCCTTCCTTCAGCACCTTGGCCTCGCTGGGGATGCCGTGGCAGACGACATGGTTCACCGAGGTGCAGACCGTCTTCGGGAAGCCCTTGTACCCGAGGTTGGCCGGGATGGCCTTCTGCACGTTCACGATGTGGTCGTGGCAGATGCGGTCGAGTTCGGCCGTGCTCACCCCCGGCTTCACGTGGGGCGCCACCACCTGTAGCACCTCGGCGGCCAGCCGGCCGGCCTCGCGCATCTTCCCGATCTGCTCGGGGGTCTTGAGGGTCACTTTCATTCCCGGGATTGTGCCGACTTGTCCACAGCCCCGCCAGCGGGCTAGAATCCCGCGCTTCACGCACCGGCCACGTCCGGGGCGTGGGCGCCGACCTCCGGCGGCCGCGGCCTTGCCCACCCGGGCGGGGCCGCCGCGAAACGAGGAATCCACACCCGCGTGACCCATCCCGTGCCGGGGTGCCCGCAGGCCCGCCCAGGGCCGCCGGGTTCGGCCACGGACGCGCGGGGAGGCCCAACCCCGGAGCAGACCGCGCCGCGACGCCCGCGAACGGGCCCGGCCGTGCTCCACGTCATGAGGAACGAGCAATGCCCCAGGTCACCATGCGCCAGATGCTGGAAGCCGGCGTCCACTTCGGCCACCAGACCCGCTACTGGAACCCCAAGATGGGCCCGTACATCTTCGGCGCCCGCGGCAAGATCCACATCATCAACCTCGAGAAGACCCTGCCGCTCTTCAACGATGCGATGAACTTCATCTCCGGCATCGCCCAGAAGCGCGGCACCATCCTGTTCGTCGGCACCAAGCGCTCGGCGCGCGACGCCATCAAGGAAGAGGCCACCCGCTGCGGCATGCCCTACATGGCCCAGCGCTGGCTCGGCGGCACCCTCACCAATTTCCGTACCCTGAAGGGCTCGATCGCCCGCCTCAAGGAGCTCGAGGCCGCCGAGACCGATGGCAGCTTCGACCGCCTGGTGAAGCACGAGGTGCTGGCCCTGCGCCGCGAGCGCGAGAAGCTCGAATCCTCGCTGGGCGGCATCAAGAACATGAACCGCCTGCCCGACGCCCTGTTCGTGATCGACATCGGCCACGAGGAGATCGCCGTGCAGGAGGCCCGCAAGCTGGGCATCCCGGTGGTGGCCGTGGTCGACTCGAACTACGACCCGAACCTCGTCGATTACGCCATCCCGGGCAACGACGACGCCATCCGCGCCGTGCAGCTCTACACCCGCGCCGCGGCCGATGCCGTGCTCGAGGGCAAGGCTGCCGCGCCGATCCAGGCCAGCGCCGGCGATGACGAGTTCGTCGAGCTCGATGCCGAGGGCAACCCGGTGGCCAAGGACGCCGAGGCCCCGCGCAAGCCGCGCGGCGAGAAGCGCCCGGCGGCGAAGAAGGGCGCCCCGCGCCGCGGCCGCGCCAGCGCCGAGACCGACGGCGAGTAAGCCCCGCGCCGGCGGCCCACCGTCGCCGGACCGCAACGCGGCCCGCGCATGCTGCGGGCCGCCCCCATACCCAGACACCAAGAGGTTCGTTCCATGGAAATCACCGCTTCGCTCGTCAAGGAGCTGCGCGAGCGCTCCGGCGCCGGCATGATGGAGTGCAAGAAGGCGCTCGCCGAGAACGGCGGCGACATCGAGGCCGCGATGGAGGCCCTGCGCAAGTCGGGCCTGGCCAAGGCCGACAAGAAGGCCGGCCGCGTGGCCGCCGAGGGCCGCATCGCCATGGCCGCCGAGGGTGGCAAGGCCGTGCTGGTCGAGGTCAACTCCGAGACCGACTTCGTGGCGAAGGACGGCAACTTCATCGCCTTTGCCGATGCCGTGGCCAAGGCCGCCCTGGCCTCCGGCGCCGCCGACGTCGAGGCGCTGAAGGCGGTGTCGCTCGGCGATGCCACGGTCGAGGAGGCCCGCGCCCTGCTGGTGGCCAAGATCGGCGAGAACATCCAGGTGCGCCGCATGGTGCGCGTGGCCGGCGGCCACACCGTGGGCGCCTACGTCCACGGCGGCAAGATCGGCGTGCTGGTCGAGATCAAGGGTGGCAACGAGGAGCTGGCGCGCGGCATCGCCATGCACGTGGCGGCCATGAATCCGCCCTACATGACCCCGGCCCACGTGCCGGCCGAGTTCCTCGCCAAGGAAAAGGAGATCGAGCTGGCCAAGATGTCCGAGAAGGACAAGAACAAGCCGGCCGACATCCTCGAGAAGATCATCAGCGGCAAGATCGCCAAGATCGTCAACGAGAACACCCTCACCGGCCAGCCCTACGTGATGGACACCAGCATCACCGTCGAGCAGGCCCTGAAGGCCGGCGGCGCCGAGATGGTGTCGATGGTGCGCCTGGCCGTGGGCGAGGGCATCGAGAAGGTGGTCGAGGACTACGTTGCCGAAGTGGCGAAGGCGATGAAGGTCTGAGGCTGCATTTCAGCCGCCTGAACAGGAAAGCCGCGGCAGAACCGCGGCTTTCCTGCATTCCGGGGACAGAAACGGGGACGCTCCGCCTCACTTCCTGTCCGGCGAAGGCGGCTTTTCCTTCGATTCACAGCCATGGCTGTTGCAGTCGATCCGCCCAAGCTGCCCCACGGTCACCGTACCGCCATGTCGAACCGGCCGCCCCAGTGCCCGGATACGGTTCACCATGCTCTGCTGGTTGACGGCCGAGAGGAAGACGTAGGCATCCTGGAGGCCGGGATTACCCAAGGTCGGGATGGGGTTGCCGTCACTGTCGAAGCACTGGTCCGCGTCGATCACGAGGCCGGTATCCGTCAGCACCCCGATGCAATGAGCCTTCTCCCGACCGCCCGATGCATCATTGTCCAAGACGACCTTGACACGGATCTGCCCCCCATACGTGGCCGAAATACTGGCAACACTGACATTGATGGCCACGGAGAGGGTCAGGCCGCGCGCAACGAGCAGATCCAGAAGACTGAGCTGGTTTGCCAAGCGGTAGCGGTTGTCCAGCAGCCACTGCCTCGCACAGGCCGGGCAGCCCGCGATGTCGTGGATGTTCCCCCCCGGATAGGGAATCGAGACTTCCGCCTTCAGCTCGCGGACGATGTCGACGATCTCCCTGAACGCCTGCTGCGCCTCGGATGAGGCCGGGCCACAAGAAGCCAGGTTGGTGCCAAGTTCTTTCTCGCGAACGACATCGCAACTCCACACCACGGCATTGTGGTAGTCCAGCACATGCACTTTGGAAAGGGCGCTCACCGGGTACCGGGCAGCCCTGGCTTCGACTTGCCACAGGGCACATCCATCACAGACATCCACCCAGTCTCCCCGGGTACTGGCCAGGCCCGACCCGGCCCATACCGCAAAAAAAACCACAGCAATGCGTTTTGCTTGCTCCTTCATGCATCACTCCTTTCATCGGCACTCTCGAGCCGCGCCATCAGGCGCGGCGGGATTCTAGCCCCCCCCCCCCTGATTTTCATGCCAGCACGCGCATCCCGAGCCGGGGCCGCCCCTGCTGCCGTGAAAAGCAGATGACGCCCCATCCTCAAGCCGCTAGAATCCCGCCGTTTGCCCGACGGAGAGCGCGAATGAGCGTGCCTGCACTGAAGTACAAGCGCGTATTGCTGAAACTCTCCGGCGAGGCCCTGATGGGCCGCGGCGACTACGGCATCGACCCGGACGTGCTCTCCTGGCTCGCGCGCGAGGTCATCGAGGTGCAGAAGGCCGGCGCCCAGGTGGGCCTGGTGATCGGCGGCGGCAACATCTTCCGCGGCGCCGGCCTGCAGGCCAAGGGCATGGACCGGGTGACCGGCGACCACATGGGGATGCTGGCCACGGTGATGAACGCGCTGGCCATGCAGGACGCGCTGGAGCGCCTCGGCGCCTACGCCCGCACCATGAGCGCCCTCAAGATCAACGAGGTCTGCGAGGACTACATCCGCCGCCGCGCCATCCGCCACCTCGAGAAGGGCCGCATCGCGATCTTCGCCGCCGGCACCGGCAACCCCTTCTTCACCACCGACTCGGCGGCCGCCCTGCGCGCCATCGAGGTCGGCGCCGAACTGCTGCTCAAGGCCACCAAGGTGGACGGCATCTACGAGGCCGATCCGAAGAAGGTACCGGAGGCCCGGCGCTTCGAGCAGCTGAGCTATGAAGAAGTCATCGCCCGCAACCTACAGGTGATGGACACCGCCGCCTTCGCGCTGTGCCGGGACCAGAACCTGCCCATCCGCATCTACGACATGATGCAGCCCGGCGCCCTGATGCGGATCCTCCGCGGCGAGCCGATCGGCACCCTGGTGCACGCCGGCTGAGCCCGGAGGCCACCTCGCCCCGCCCTATACTCGCGCGATCAACGATCGACCACGGAACCCGCGCCATGATCAACGACATCAAGAAGGACGCCCAGGCCCGCATGCAGAAGTGCGTGGAGGTGCTGAAGTCCGACCTCACCAAGCTGCGTACCGGCCGCGCCACCACCGCCCTCGTCGACCATCTGCAGGTGAGCTACTACGGCTCGAACGTGCCGCTCTCGCAGGTGGCCTCGGTGGCCGTGGCCGATGCCCGCTCGCTCACCATCACCCCGTGGGAGAAGAACATGGTGGCGGCGGTGGAGAAGGCCATCCTGGCGAGCGACCTCGGGCTCACCCCCAACACCGCCGGCACGGTGATCCGCATCAACCTGCCGCCGCTCACCGAGGAGCGCCGCAGGGAGCTCGGCAAGCACGTGGCCCACGAGGGCGAGAACACCAAGGTCGCGATCCGCAACGTGCGCCGCGACGCCATCTCGCAGGTCAAGGAACTGCTCAAGGAGAAGAAGATCTCCGAGGACGAGCAGCGCAAGGCCGAGGAGGACATCCAGAAGCTCACCGACCAGTGGGTGAAGTCCGTCGACGAGGTGGTGAAGGCGAAGGAACAGGAGCTGCTGGCCCTGTAAGGCGCCGGCTGCATGTCCGCCCCTCCCCCCGCGCTGCCGCGCCATCTCGCCGTCATCATGGACGGCAATGGCCGCTGGGCGAAGCAGCGCCAGCGCCCGCGCACGCTCGGCCATCGCGCCGGCGCGCGCGCGGTGCGCACCATCGTCGAGTACTGCCTGGCCCGCGGCATCCCGGCCCTGACCCTGTTCGCCTTCTCCAGCGAGAACTGGAACCGCCCCGAGGAGGAAGTAGGGGCGCTGATGCGCCTGTTCCTGCGGGTGCTGGAATCCGAGGTGGAGGAACTCGCCCGGCGCCAGGTACAGCTGCGCTTCATCGGCGAGCGCTCGCGCTTCCCCGAGGCGATCCGCCGGCGCATGGCCGAAGCCGAGCGCATCCAGCTCCCCGCACCGCGCCTCACCCTGGTGCTGGCGGCCGGCTACGGCGGCCGGGCCGACATCGCGCAGGCCGCGCGCCGGCTCGCCGAGCAGGTCCAGGCCGGGCGCCTGCGCCCGGAGGACATCGACGAGGCGACGGTGGGGGCGGCCATGAGCCTCGCCGACCTGCCGCCCCCCGACCTCTTCATCCGCACCGGCGGCGAGCACCGCATCAGCAACTTCCTGCTCTGGCAGCTCGCCTACACCGAGCTGTGGTTCACCGACGTGCTCTGGCCCGACCTCGACGAGGCCGTGCTGGACGCCGCCCTGGCCGACTACGCGCGCCGCGAGCGTCGCTTCGGCCTGGTGCCCGAACAACTCGCCTCCCCGGCCCCGGAGACCCGATGAGCCGTACCCGCATCCTCTCCGGGCTGGCGCTCGCCCCCGCTGCCATCGCCGCGGTGCTCTGGCTGCCCACGCCCTGGCTGGCTTTCCTCGCCGCCGTGCTGGTGCTGGCCGGGCTCTGGGAATGGAGCCGGCTCACCGGGCTCGCGGAGCGGCCGCCGAGGCTCGCCTATGTCGCCGCCAACGCCCTGCTGATCGCCGCCCTGGCCTGGGGCGCCGGACCGGGGCTGTTCGCCCTGAAGGCCGCCGCCCTGGCCGGGGCCCTGTGGTGGCTGCTGGCACTGGCCTGGCTGTGGCGCTTCGAGTTCGCCCAGGCCGACCGCAACCGCTACCGCGCGCTCAAGCTGCTGGCCGGCAGCTTCTCGGCGGTGCCGGCCTGGGCGGCACTGGTCTGGCTGCATGCCCTGCCCGAGACCGGCCCGCGCTGGGCCCTGTTCGCGGTGATGCTGGTCTGGGCCACCGATTCCGGGGCCTACTTCGTCGGCGTGCGGCTCGGCCGGCACAAGCTCGCCCCGCGCATCAGCCCGAACAAGAGCTGGGAAGGGCTGTGGGGTGGCCTCGCCGGCGCCGCGCTGGTGGCCCTGCTCGGCTTCCCGCTGCTGGGCCTGGGCTGGCCGCAGCTGCCACTGCTGCTGCTGCTCACCCTGGTAGCGGCGTTGATGTCGGTGGCCGGCGACCTGTTCGAGAGCCTGATGAAGCGGCATTCCGGGCACAAGGATTCCGGCCGCCTGATCCCCGGCCATGGCGGCATGCTGGACCGCCTCGACAGCATCCTCGCGGCCCTGCCGGTGTTCGTGGTGGGCAAGCTGTGGCTGGTGCTCTGAGCCGCGTCGCCCTGCTCGGCGCCACCGGCTCGATCGGTGGCTCGGCGCTGGACGTGATCGCCCGCCACCCCGGGCGTTTCGTCGTCGATGCCCTGAGCGCACATGCCCGGGTGGACGAGCTGCTGGCCCTGTGCCGGCGCTTCCGCCCGCGGCTCGCCGCCGTGGCCGATCCGGCGCATTACCCGGCCCTGCGCGACGGGCTCGCCGCCGCGGGCCTGCCGACCACCGCGATGGCCGGGCCGGAGGCCCTGGAGGCGATCGCCGCCGATCCGGGCAACGACACCGTCATCGCCGCCATCGTCGGCGCCGCCGGCGTAGCCTCGACCCTGGCCGCGGCCCGGGCCGGGAAGCGCCTGCTGCTGGCCAACAAGGAATCGGTGGTGCTGGCCGGCGAGCTGCTGATGGCCGAGGTGGCACGCCATGGCGCCCGGCTGGTGCCGATCGACAGCGAGCACAACGCCATCTTCCAGTGCCTGCCTGCCGACGGCGGGCGCGGCGGGGTGCGGCGCCTGCTGCTCACCGCCTCCGGTGGTCCCTTCCGCGGCTGGAGCCGCGAGCGCCTCGCCAGCGTGAGCCCGGAACAGGCCTGCGCCCATCCCAACTGGTCGATGGGCCGCAAGATCTCGGTCGATTCGGCGAGCCTGATGAACAAGGGACTCGAGGTGATCGAGGCCCACCACCTGTTCGGCCTGCCGGGCGAGCGCATCGAGGTGGTGGTGCATCCCCAGTCCACCATCCATTCCCTCGTCGATTACGTCGATGGCTCGATGCTGGCCCAGCTCGGCCAGCCGGACATGCGCACCACCCTGGCGGTGGGCCTCGCCTGGCCGGATCGGATCGAGGCCGGGGTGGCCCCGCTCGATCTCGTGGCCCTCTCCAGGCTGGACTTCGAGCGCCCGGATACCGGGGCCTTCCCCTGCCTGCGCCTCGCCTACGAGGCCCTGGCCGCCGGTGGTAGCCTGCCCGCGGTCCTCAATGCCGCCAACGAAGTGGCGGTTTCAGCCTTTCTTCAGCGCCAGCTGGCTTTCCTTGGCATCCCGGCGCTGATCGAACGCACCATGGAACGCCTGCCCGCCCTGCCCAGCGCCACACTCGCCGACCGCCTCGCCGCCGACGCCGAGGCGCGGCGCGTGGCCGAAGCGCTGCTGGCCTCGGGGGCGGTCTGGGGGGCGGCGTGAGCGAGTTCCTGGGCTCGGCCTTCTGGCTGGTGGTGGCCCTCGGCCTCCTGGTCACCTTCCACGAGTTCGGCCACTACTGGGTGGCCCGGCGCTGCGGGGTGAAGGTGCTGCGCTTCTCGGTAGGCTTCGGCCGGGTGCTGTGGTCGCGGGTGGACCGCGAGGGCATCGAGTGGCGGATCGGCCTGATTCCGCTCGGCGGCTATGTCTCGATGCTCGACGAACGCGAATCCGCGGTGCCCGCGGCACAGAAGGCCCTGGCCTTCAACAACCGCCCGGTGGGCCAGCGCATCGCCATCGTCGCCGCCGGGCCGCTGGCGAACTTCGTGCTGGCCGTGGGCCTGCTCTACCTCATGTTCCTCATCGGCAAGCCCGACTACGCACCGGTGCTGGCCGAGCCGGAGGGCATCGCCCGCGAGGCCGGCTTCCGCGCCGGCGAACGCATCCTCGCCGTCGGCGAGCGGCCCACCCCGACCTGGAGCGAGGCCGCCAATGCCCTGATCGGCCCCATGCTGGACCGCGAGGACGTGCCGATCACGGTGCGCGATGCCGAGGGCGGAACCCACGAACGGCGGCTGCCGCTCTCGCGCCTCGCCCCCGGCCTGCCCGAGGCCGAGGCCTTCCGCGCCATCGGCCTCGTGCCGCGGCCGCCGGTGCCGCCGGCGGTGGTCGGAGCGGTGGACCCGGAAGGCGCCGCGGCAGGGGTGCTGGCCCCGGGCGACCGCATCCTGGCCGTGGACGGCCAGCCGGTGAGGGATTTCGAGGACCTGCGCCGGGCCCTGGCCCGCCATCCGGTCGAAGGCCCGGCCCCGCGCCTCCTGCTCCATCTGGAGCGCCGCGGCGAGCGGATCGAGCGCCACCTGGTGCCCCGGCTCGCCACGCTCCCGCAAGGGGGGCAGGTCTGGCGCCTCGGCCTCTCGCCGGCCGCCGCCCACGACGCCGTCCTGCGCCACGGCCCGCTCGCGGCCCTGCCGGCGGCCGTGAAGGCCACCGGACAGCTCACCGGCGACACCGTGGGCATGCTGGCCCGGATGCTCACCGGAGCCGCCTCGCTGGACAACCTCTCCGGCCCCATCACCATCGCCCAGGTGGCCAACACCACCGCCTCGCGCGGCGTGGCCTGGTTCCTCTATTTCCTCGCCATGCTCTCGGTGAGCATCGCCATCCTGAACCTGCTCCCCATCCCTGTCTTGGACGGGGGGCACCTGCTGTATTACCTTATCGAGCTGGTTCAAGGGCGGCCGCTGGGCGACCGCGTGCTGGTGGCCGGTCAGTACCTCGGTCTCATCCTGCTCGCCTCGCTGATGGGCCTCGCTCTCTTCAACGACGTGCTGAGGCTCGTTCCCTGACCGTCACCCCGCGGGTCCTCCCGGGCCTGCCGCTTTTGGACGCATCCATGACGCATCGCCCCACCCGACGCCTGCTCGCCCTCGCCCTCGCCGCCGCCCTCTCCGGCACGACCCTGGCCCAGGAGTTCGGCGCCTTCCAGGTCACCGACATCCGCGTCGACGGCCTGCAGCGCATCTCCAGCGGCACGGTGTTCTCCTACCTGCCGGTGGAACGCGGCGAGACCCTGACCCGGGCACGGGCCGGCGAAGCGATCCGCGCCCTGTACCGCACCGGCTTCTTCAGCGACGTGTCACTCCACCGCGAGGGCGGCATCCTGGTGGTGAAGGTGGTCGAGCGCCCGGCGATCAACTCGATCAGCATCAGCGGCAACAAGGACATCAAGACCGAGGAGCTGCTGAAGGGCCTGCGCGGCATCGGCCTCGCCGAGGGCGAGACCTACAACCCGCTGAACGTCGACCGTGTCACCCAGGAACTCACCCGCCAGTACAACAACCGCGGCAAGTACTCGGTGACGATCACGCCCAAGGTCACCACCCTGCCGCTCAACCGGGTGGACGTGGCGATCACCATCGTCGAGGGCAAGGCGGCGCGCATCCGCGACATCAACATCGTCGGCAACCGGGTGTTCGGCGATGCCGAGCTGCGCCGCGACTGGGAATCGAACACCAGCAACTGGCTGTCCTGGTACCGCCGCGACGACCAGTACTCGCGCGAGAAGCTCTCCGGCGACCTGGAGAAGCTCACCAACTACTACCTCGACCGCGGCTACGTCGATTTCAACGTCGACTCCACCCAGGTGGCCATCAGCCCCGACAGGCGCGACATGACCATCGCCGCCAGCGTCTCGGAGGGCGAGGTCTACACCATCACCGGCGTGCAGGTGAGCGGCGAGACCGTGCTGCCGCAGGAAGAGGTGGAGCGCATGGTGCTGGTGAAGCCGGGCCAGGTGTTCTCGCGCCGGCTGCTGGAAATGACCTCCGACGGCATCGCCGCGGTGCTGGGCAACATCGGCCATGCCTTTGCCGAAGTGAACCCGGTGCCCACCATCGACCGCGAGAAGAAGGAAGTCTCGATCAACTTCGTGGTGAACCCGGGGCCCCGCGTGCAGGTGCGCCGCATCACCTTCAAGGGCAACGACACCACGCATGACGAGGTGCTGCGCCGCGAGATGCGCCAGTTCGAGGGTACCTGGTACTCGCAGGCGGCCATCGACCGCTCGAAGATCCGCCTGCAGCGCCTCGGCTACTTCGAGAGCGTCGAGATCGAGACCCCGGCCGTGGCCGGCGAGCCGGACAAGGTCGACGTGGTGATCAGCGTCAAGGAGCGGCAGTTCGGCCAGTTCCAGTTCGGCCTGGGCTACAGCCAGCTCTTCGGCGCCACCATCCAGCTCTCGCTGTCGCAGAACAACTTCCTCGGCTCCGGCAACCGCACCTCGATCTCGGTGCAGCGCAACAGCTTCAGCGAGGCGCTGAGCTTCTCCTTCCTCGATCCTTACTTCACCGACAATGGCGTGTCGGTGGGCTACAACCTGAACTACAGCGAGAACGACTACCGCGAGTTCAACATCGCCAACTTCACGACCAGCAATGCCGGATTCGAGGCGGTGTTCGGCCTGCCGCTCTCGGAGACCGATTCGATCTCGGCCTCGATCGGCATCGACAAGGTAGACCTCACCACCAGCGACGGCTCCACGCCGCCCGAGCTGATCGATTACCTCGTCAACACCCTCGGCGACCGCGCCCGCTTCCCGGTGGTCTGCGTCGACGTCGATCTCGATCCCAGCACGCCCTGCGAGGAGCAGGTGGGCGGGAACCGGTTGTGGACCATCAATGCCTGGCGCACCCAGTTCGGCTGGGCACGCGACAGCCGCAACGACTTCTTCGCCCCGACCGCCGGCACCTACAACCGCATCGGCGCGGAGGTGGCGCTGCCGGGCTCGGACCTCGAGTACTACAAGCTCTTCTACGATTTTTCGAAGTTCTGGCCGCTCAGCCGTGCCCTGGTGGTGGAAACGCGGGCCTCGCTGGGCCTGGGCGACAGCTACGGCAAGACCGGCAATGCCGGCCTGCCCTTCTTCAAGAACTTCTATGCCGGCGGCCCGGGCTCGGTGCGCGGCTTCGAGCAGAACTCGCTCGGCCCCACCTCCTCGCTCGAGTTCGTGAACCAGCGCTTCCGCCAGTCGCTGGGCGGCGCGTTCAAGGCCGTGGGCTCGGTGGAGGCTTACTTCCCCACCCTGTTCGATTCCCGCGGCGCCCGTATCTCGGCCTTCATGGACTTCGGCAACGTGTGGAAGGAGGCGCGGGAATTCGGTTCCGGCGACCTGCGCGTGTCCGCCGGTCTTGCCCTGCAGTGGCAGTCGCCGATGGGGCCGATCGCGATCTCCTGGGCCGCCCCGCTGCGCAAGGAGCCCGAGGACCGCATCGAGCGCCTGCAGTTCACCTTCGGCGGCCAGTTCTGAAGGCCGATGGCGGGCCCGGGAGCGCGTTTCCGCCTGTCCGACCTCGCCGCCCGCTTCGGGCTCGAGGTGCAGGGGGATGATGGCTCGCTCGCCATCCAGGCCGTGGCCCCCCTGCAGGCCGCCACGCCCCCCGAGGGAGCGCTCGCCTTCCTCGCCAACCCGGCCTACCGCAGGCACCTCGCCGACACCCGGGTGGCGGCGGTGGTGCTGCACCCGGACGAGGCCGCGCACTGCCCGGTGCCCTGCCTGCTCTCGCGCAATCCCTATGCGGACTACGCCCGCATCGCCGCCCTGTTCGAGCCGCGGGCGGAAGCCCCGCCCGGCATCCATCCCAGCGCCGTGGTGGCTCCCGACGCCGAGGTCGACGCCTCGGCCCACATCGGCCCGCTCTGCGTGGTCGGCGCCCGCAGCCGGGTGGCCGCGGGCGCGGTGCTGGGCCCCGGCTGCGTGCTGGGCGAGGACTGCGTGGTCGGCCCCGGCAGCCGGCTGGTGGCGCGGGTCACCCTGGTCACCCGGGTGCGGCTCGGCGCCCGCGTGCTGGTGCATCCCGGCGCCGTGCTCGGGGCCGACGGCTTCGGCCTCGCCTTCGACGCCGGCCGCTGGCTGAAGGTGCCGCAGCTCGGCGGCGTGGTGGTGGGCGACGACTGCGAGATCGGCGCCAACACCACCATCGACCGCGGCGCCATCGAGGACACCGTGCTCGAGGAGGACGTGCGCCTCGACAACCAGATCCAGATCGGCCACAACGTGCGCATCGGCGCCCACACCGCCATGGCCGGCTGCGTGGCGGTGGCCGGCTCGACCCGCATCGGCCGCGGCTGCCTCATCGGCGGCGCCTCGGGCATCGTCGGCCATGTCGAGATCGCCGATGGCGTCACCATCGGGGCCATGAGCCTCGTCACCCATTCCATCGCCGAGCCGGGGGAGTACGCTTCCGGTACGCCCCTGCAGCCGAAGCGCGAATGGCGGAAGAATGCCGCCCGCTTCGGCCAGCTCGACCGACTCGCCAGGCTCGTCCTCAAGAAGACCGACCCCCGCCCATGACCCTGCCCCCGCTTCCGCTCGACGTGCGCTGCATCGAGCGCCTGCTGCCCCACCGCCACCCTTTCCTGCTGGTCGACCGCGTGCTCGAGGTCGAGCCCCGGCAGCGCATCCTCGCGCTGAAGAACGTCACTGCCAGCGAGCCGCATTTCACCGGCCATTTCCCCGGCAACCCGGTGATGCCCGGCGTACTGGTGATCGAGGCCATGGCCCAGGCCGGCGGCCTTTTGTCGATGCTCTCGGAAGGCACGGCCTGCAGCGACAACTCCGGTCCCAGCCAGTTCTATCTGGTCAAGGTGGACAAGGCCCGCTTCTCGAAGATGGTGGTGCCGGGCGACCAGCTGCTGCTGGAGGTGGTGCTCAGGCGCACCATCCGCAACATGGCGCTGTACGAGGGCCGCGCCCTCGTCGAGGGCAGGGAAGTGGCCAGCGCCGAGATGCTCTGCGCGGAGACCAAGGCCGCATGATCCACCCCAGCGCCCTCATCGACCCCAAGGCCCGGCTGGACGAAGGCGTGTCGGTCGGCCCCTTCGCCGTGATCGGGCCGGATGTCGAGATCGGCGCCGGCACCCGCATCGGTCCTTACTGCCAGATCCAGGGCCCGACCCGGATCGGCCGCGACAACGTGATCCACGGCCACGCCAGCCTGGGCGGCGAGCCGCAGGACAAGAAGCACAAGGGGGAGCCCACCCGGCTGGAGATCGGCGACCGCAACACGATCTTCGAGTTCACCACCTTCTCGCGCGGCACGGTGGACGGCGGCGGGCTCACGAGGATCGGCAGCGACAACTGGATCATGGCCTACGTGCACGTGGCCCACGACTGTCTCGTCGGCAGCCACTGCATCCTCGCCAACAACGCCACCCTGGCCGGGCACGTGGTGCTGGAGGACTGGGTGATCCTCGGCGGCTTCGCCGGCATCCACCAGTTCTGCCGCATCGGCGCCCATGCCTTCATCGGCATGGGCAGCCTGGTGAACGCCGACGTGGCGCCCTTCGTGATCGTGGCCGACAAGTACGCCGTGCCACGCGGCATCAATGCCGAGGGGCTGAAGCGCCGCGGCTTCGGGGCCGAGCGCATCGCCGCCATCAAGCGCGCCTACCGCGCGGTGTTCATGTCCGGGGCACCGCTGGCCGAGGCCAAGGCGCAGCTCGCCGAGGCCGCCGAGGGCTCGGAGGACGTGGCGCGGATGCTCGCCTTCATCGAGAAGAGCGAACGCGGCCTGCTGCGCTGAGCATGGCCCCGCGCATCGCCCTCGTCGCCGGCGAGGCCTCGGGCGACCTGCTCGGCGCCGCGCTGGCCCGCGACCTCAAGGCCCTGTTCCCGGACGCGGAGCTCGCCGGCGTGGCCGGGCCGGGCATGCGCGCCGCCGGCGTGGCGGCCTGGCACGACTGCGAGGAACTCGCGGTGATGGGCCTCGTGGAGGTGCTGAAGCACCTGCCGCGCCTGCTGCGCCTGCGCCGCGCCCTGCGCGAACGCCTGCTGGCCTGGCGGCCGGACGTGGTGGTCGGCATCGACGCGCCGGACTTCAACCTCGGCCTCGAGCGCTGGCTGAAAGCGCGCGGCCTGCGCACCGTGCACTACGTCAGCCCCTCGGTCTGGGCCTGGCGCGAGGGCCGCGCGGCGCGCATGGGCCGCAGCGCCGACCGCGTGCTCTGCCTGTTCCCGATGGAGCCGCCCATCTACGCCCGGCATGGCGTCGAGGCCCGTTTCGTCGGCCATCCGCTGGCCGGCATGCTGCCCCTGCATCCCGACCGCGAGGCCGCCCGCCGCGCGCTCGGCCTGCCGGAGGAAGGCGAGTGGCTGGCCCTGCTGCCCGGCAGCCGCGGTGGCGAGATCGCCCGCCTCGGCCCGGTGTTCCTCGATACCGTGGCGCGGCTGCTCGCCCGCCGCCCCGGCCTGCGGGTGCTGGCGCCGATGGCCAACCCGCGCTGCCGCGCGCGCTTCACCCGGCTGCTGGCCGCGCATCCGCAGTCACTGGTCCTGCATGCCGCGCTGCACCTCGTCGATGGCCGCGCCCGCGAGGCCATGGTGGCCAGCAATGCCGTCCTGCTCGCCTCCGGCACGGCGGCGCTGGAGGCCATGCTGGCCAAGCGGCCGATGGTGGTGGCCTACCGCATCGCCCCGCTCACCCACTTCATCGTCAAGCGCCTCGGCCTGCTCAAAGTCGATCGCTACAGCCTGCCCAACGTGCTGGCCGGCGAGGCCCTGGTGCCCGAGCGCATGCAGGGCGACTGCCGGGCCGAGGTGCTGGCCGCGGACGTGGAGCGCCTGCTGGAGGAAGGCCTGACGCCGGCCCAGCGCCTGCGCTTCGAGGGCCTTCACGAGGCCCTGTTCGCCCCCTCGCCGCGGGCCGCCGCGGAGGCGGTGGCCGGCCTGCTGCCGGGCGCGCCGCCGGCTTGAGCCCGGGCATGCCGCGCCCCCGCGCCCCTGCGAGCGCCTTTCACGATCCGTCCTGGGACGGTCCGGCGCTCGCCGGCGTGGACGAGGCCGGGCGCGGCCCGCTGGCCGGCCCCGTGGTGGTGGCCGCCGTGGTGCTCGATCCGGCACGGCGCATCGACGGCCTTTGCGACTCCAAGCGGCTGACCGAAGCAGCCCGCGAGGCCCTGTTCCCCGAGATCCAGGCCCGGGCCCGGGCTTTCGCCATCGTCGCAGTGGAAGCCGAGGAGATCGACCGGCTCAACATCCTGCGCGCCACCCTCGAAGGCATGCGCCGCGCAGTGGCGATGCTGGCCCCGGCGCCCGAGCGCGTGCTGGTGGACGGCAACCGCCTGCCCCCCGGCCTGCCCCTGCCTGCCGAGGCGGTGGTGAGGGGCGATGCCCGGGTGGCAGCGATCTCGGCAGCCTCCATCCTCGCCAAGGTGGCCCGCGACCGGCGGATGCGCGAGGCCGAGGCCCTCCATCCCGGCTACGGCTTCGCCCTGCACAAGGGCTATCCCACCCCCGCGCATCTCGAGGCCCTGCAGCGCCTCGGCCCCTGCCCACTGCACCGGCGCAGCTTCGCCCCGGTGCGCGAGTACTGCCGCCCGGGGCTGTTCGAGGCCTGAGCGCCGCGCGTGACTTCCGGCACCGGGCCGCTGGTCATGCTGACTTTCGTGACTTACGCCCCCTTTCGGCCCGGCCGCAGACTGCGCGCACATCGCCCCTCCTCCCCTTGCCGGCGATGTGACTGGAGACCGCCATGAACCGCAGCCCTGCCCCCCAGACCCCCGCCGTCCGCACACCGGAGGCTCCCGCCACCCCGGCCGCCACGCCGCTGGAGCGCCTGCAGGCCGAGAAGCAGGCCTTGATGGCCCTGGCCGCCGAGGTGGCGCGGCTCGAGCGCCGCCTGCACCGCGACCGCAGCTACGCTGAGCTGCACTACGCCGCCTGAGCGGGCCTGCAAGTCAAGCCTTGTCCCTCCCCCGGGGGGGACGTAGCCTGCGGCGTCTGTCCCGGACGCCGCCATGCCGCCCCGCTACGTCCATCTCAACGTCCACAGCGAATACGCGCTGACGGACTCCACCATCCGCCTGCCCGCGCTCGCCGCGCGGGTGGCGGCGCACGGGCAGCCGGCGGTGGCACTCACCGACCCGACCAACCTGTTCGGGCTGGTGAAGTTCTACAAGGAAGCCGAGAGCCGCGGCATCAAGCCGGTGGCCGGGGCCCAGCTGCTGGTGGACGACGGCGAGCAGCCCCTGGGCCGGGTGACCGCCTGGTGCATCGACCGCCGCGGCTATCTCTCGCTCTCGCGGC
Organism: Silanimonas lenta DSM 16282; assembly: GCF_000429065.1. Classification (GTDB taxonomy): domain Bacteria; phylum Pseudomonadota; class Gammaproteobacteria; order Xanthomonadales; family Xanthomonadaceae; genus Silanimonas; species Silanimonas lenta. The sequence goes on from NZ_KE386845.1 coordinate 193,708, forward strand.
TGATCACCCGCGCCTACGCCGAAGGGCAGCGCGGCGACATCCTCGGCGTGCGCCCGGAGTGGCTGTTCGCCGAGCACGAGGGCCTGATCCTCGCTCTCGGCCACGGCAGCCCGGCAGGAACGCTGATCGCCGCCGGCCGCGAGGAGCAGGCCGCCCACTGCCTCGAGCAGTACGCCCGCCATTTCGATGACCGGCTGTACGTGGAGCTCACCCGCACCGGCAAGCCCGGCGAGGAGGCCTTCAACCGCACCGTGCTGGAACTCGCCGCCGCCCGCGGACTGCCGGCCATCGCCAGCAATGCCGTGCGTTTCCTCGAGCGCGGCGATTTCGATGCCCATGAAGCCCGGGTCTGCATCGCCACCGGCCGCGTGCTCGATGACCCGAAGCGCCCGCGCGAGTTCAGTCCCGAGCAGTACCTGAAATCGACGGAGGAGATGGAAGCCCTCTTCCACGACCTGCCCGAGGCGCTCGAGAACACCGTCGATCTTGCCGCCCGCTGCAACCTCGAGCTCAGGCTCGGCACCTACTACCTGCCGGCCTTCCCGGTGCCGGAGGGCGAGACGCTCGATACCTGGATCCGCGCGGAAGCCGAGCGCGGCCTGGCCCGCCGCCTCGCCAGCCATCCCCCGGCCGCCGGCCGCAGCGAGGCCGACTACGCCGAACGCCTCACCCGCGAAGTCGACGTCATCATCAAGATGGGCTTCCCCGGCTACTTCCTGATCGTGGCCGACTTCATCAACTGGGCGAAGCAGAACGGCATCCCGGTGGGGCCGGGCCGTGGCTCGGGCGCCGGCTCGCTGGTGGCCTATGCGCTCGGCATCACCGACCTCGACCCGCTGGCCTACGACCTGCTGTTCGAGCGCTTCCTCAACCCCGAGCGCGTGTCGATGCCGGACTTCGACATCGACTTTTGCATGGACCGGCGTGACGAGGTGATCGAGTACGTCAGCCGCAAGTACGGCGCCGACCGGGTGAGCCAGATCATCACCTACGGCACCATGGCGGCGAAGGCGGTGGTGCGCGACTGCGGCCGCGTGCTCGGCCACCCCTACGGCTTCGTGGATGGCGTGGCCAAGCTGATCCCGAACGTGCTCGGCATCGGCCTTGCCGACGCGCTCGGCGAGACCGAGAAGGGCAAGACCGACGAGGCCGTACGCTCGACCGAGCTGATCGAACGCTACGGGCGCGAGGACGAGGTGCGCGACCTCATCGACCTTGCCCGCCAGCTCGAGGACCTCACCCGCAACGCCGGCAAGCACGCCGGCGGCGTGGTGATCGCGCCCTCGCCGCTCACCGACTTCTGCCCGCTGTTCTCGGAACCGGGCGGCAAGGGCGCGGTGACGCAGTTCGACAAGGACGACGTCGAGGCCATCGGCCTCGTGAAGTTCGACTTCCTCGGCCTGCGCACGCTCACCATCATCGACTGGACGGTGAAGGCCATCAACCGGCGGCGGGCCGCCGCCGGCGAGCCGCCGCTCGACATCAGCCGCATCCCGCTCGACGACCGCGCCACCTTCGAGCTGTTCAGCCGGGCGCAGACGGTGGCGGTGTTCCAGTTCGAATCCTCGGGCATGCGCAACCTGCTGCGCGAGGCCCGGCCCGACCGCTTCGAGGACCTGATCGCCCTGGTGTCGCTGTTCCGCCCGGGCCCGATGGACCTGATCCCCAGCTTCAATGCCCGCAAGCACGGCAGGGAGGCGGTGGAATACCCCGATCCGCGGGTGGAACCGGTGCTCAGGGAGACCTACGGCATCATGGTCTACCAGGAGCAGGTGATGCAGATGGCGCAGGTGTTGGGCGGCTATTCGCTCGGCGGCGCCGACCTGCTGCGCCGCGCCATGGGCAAGAAGAAGCCCGAGGAGATGGCCAAGCACCGCGCCATGTTCCGCGAGGGCGCGGCGAAGAACGGCCTCGACGAGGCCAAGGCCGACGCCGTCTTCGACCTGATGGAGAAGTTCGCCGGCTACGGCTTCAACAAGTCGCATGCGGCCGCCTACGCGCTGGTCTCCTACCAGACCGCCTGGCTCAAGACCCACTACCCGGCCGAGTTCATGGCCGCGGTGCTGTCCTCCGACATGGACAACACCGACAAGGTGGTGAACTTCCTCGAGGAAGCCCGGGCGATGCAGCTCACCGTGCTGCCGCCCAAGGTGAACGCCTCGGCGACCATGTTCGAGGCCACCGACGCCCGCACCATCCGCTACGGCCTCGGCGCCATCAAGGGGGTCGGCACCGGGCTCTGCCAGGCCATCGTCGAGGCCCGCGAGGCGCGCGGCCCGTTCCGCGACCTGCTGGATTTCTGCGAGCGCGTCGATCCGACGAAGCTGAACCGCCGCGCGGTGGAGGCCATGGCCAATGCCGGCGCGCTCGATGGCCTCGCTCCCAATCGCGCCTCCCTGCTGCTGCAGCTGCCGGAGGCGATGAAGGCCAGCGAACAGGCGGCCCGCGCCGCGGCTGCGGGCCAGGTCTCGCTGTTCGGAGGCTTTGCCGAAGCGCCGGTGGCCAAGGTCGACCTGCCGGTCTGCGAGGAATGGCCGTTGGAACAGCTGCTGGCCGGCGAGCGCGAGACCCTCGGCCATTACCTCAGCGGCCATCCCATCGACCCCTGGCGCGAGGAGCTCGCCGAGCTGGTGCCGCTCCATCTCGGCGAGGTGGAAGCCGCCTGGCAGCAGCGCAAGGACCGCCGCGGCGAAGCCAGCCTGGTGCTGGCCGGCCTGGTGGGCAGCGTGCGCAAGCGGGGGGATGCCATGGCCTTCGCCCAGATCGACGACGGCCGCGGCCAGATCGAACTGGCCTTTTTCCGTGAGGCCAATACCGGCTTCGGCCATCTGCTGACCAAGGACGCCATCCTCGTGGTCGAGGGGCAGGTAGTGGCCGACCGCGTGAGCGGCGCCTTATCGATGCGGGTGAGGCAGGCCTGGGACTTCCGCGCCCTGCTCGACACCCACGCCCGGCAGCTACGGGTGAAGGCCGACCTGCGCGGCCGCGGCAGCAGCGAGCAGTTGCTCGGCCTACTGGCGGAATACCGGCCGGGCGGCACGCCGTTGCGACTCGAGGTACGCCGCCCCGGGATGACAGGCTGCCTCGAGTTCGGTGGCCGGCAGGGGGTGCGGGTGGCCGCCGACCTGCTCTCCCGCCTGCGCCGCCTGCCCTTCGTCGACGAGGTGAAACTGCAGCTGCACCGGCCCTGGCAGACGGCCTGAGAGGTCCGTCACGCTTCCCGCCCCATTCCCACCGTGGCCCCGCCCCCTTCCGCCCGGCTAGACTCTTTGCTCTAGCGTCCGGGCAAACCGCCCCGAACGCCCCCGAGCTTGCCCCCGAATGAACCCGAACTTCCTCGATTTCGAACAACCGATCGCCGACCTCGAAGCCAAGATCAACGAGCTTCGGCATGCCAGCACCGGCCCGGCGGTGGACATCGAGAACGAAATCCGCGGCCTCGAGGAGAAGCTCAAGGCGCGCACGGCCGAGATCTTCGCCAGCCTCAGCCCGTGGCAGATCAGCCAGCTCGCCCGCCACCCGCAGCGGCCCTACACCCTCGACTACCTCGGCCTCATCTGCGAGGAGTTCCATGAGCTGGCCGGCGACCGCGCCTTCGCCGACGATCCGGCGATCGTCGGCGGGCTCGCCCGCATCGATGGCCGCAGCGTGATGGTGATCGGCCACCAGAAAGGCCGCGACACCAAGAGCAAGATCCGCCGCAACTTCGGCATGCCGCGCCCCGAGGGCTACCGCAAGGCCCTGCGCCTGATGCAGATGGCCGAGCGCTTCCGCCTGCCCGTCCTCACCTTCATCGACACCCCGGGCGCCTACCCCGGCATCGGCGCCGAGGAGCGCGGCCAGAGCGAGGCCATCGCCCGCAACCTGATGGAGATGGCCGAGCTCGAGGTGCCCATCCTCTGCACCGTGATCGGCGAGGGCGGCTCGGGCGGCGCGCTCGCCATCGGCGTGGGCGACCTCACTCTGATGCTGGAATACAGCACCTACTCGGTGATCTCCCCCGAGGGCTGCGCCTCGATCCTGTGGAAGAGCGCCGACAAGGCCAAGGAGGCCGCCGAGGCCATGGGCCTCACCGCCCCGCGCCTGAAGGAGCACGGGCTGATCGACCTCGTGGTGAAGGAACCCCTGGGCGGGGCCCACCGCGACCCCGCCGCCATGGCCCAGGCCCTCAAGACCACCCTGATGGCGGAACTGGCCCGGCTGGACCCGGTGCCGGTGCCGGAACTGCTGGAACGCCGCTACGCCCGCCTCCGGCGTTACGGCGCCTTCGCCACGGCGTAAGCTGGCCGGGCCGTGACCGCCGTCCCGGTCACGGCGTGAGCCCCCGCCCAGAACGGCCGCTCTTGTCCCGCCGTTCAGGCTTTTCTGTCGGCGGGCACTAAAGTGCCGCGCGCCTCGAGCGGTCGACGAGGTCGCGCTCCCCTTCCGAGGACTCCCACATGAAAGCAGTTTTGGCAAGCAGCATCGCGGCCCTGCTGGCCGCGGGCGGCCTGCACGCGCAGAGCAGCGTGCAGATCACCGGCTTCGGCCAGGTCGTGGCCGGCACCGTCACCTCCGGCAACAGCCACCCGGGCACCGGCTACGACCGCGACTGGGACTTCAAGGACGAATCCCTCTTCGCCATCCAGTTCCGCGGCGATCTCAACGAGCAGTGGTCGGCCACGGCGCAGATCGTGGCCACCGGCCGCGAGGATTTCGAGCCCGAGTTCGCCTGGGCCTATGTCGGCTGGAATGGCGGCAATGGCTGGTCGGCCAAGCTCGGCCGCCAGCGCATCCCCTTCTACCGCTACTCCGACTTCCTGCAGGTGGGCTATGCCTACCCCTGGCTGCGCCCGCCGCACGCCGTCTACAACCTGCCCTTCAGCAACTTCGACGGCGGCAGCCTCAGCTGGTCCTTCGCCGGCGGCGAGTGGTTCAACACGCTCTCGCTGGTGGGCGGCAAGCACAACAGCGATCTCACGCTCTCCGGCCAGCCGGCCGAGATCGAGCTCAAGGGCCTCGTGGGCCTGACCTACGAGGGCACCTACGCCGACTGGCTCACCCTGCGCGCCGGCTACTTCGAGGCCGACGTCACCATCGATGCCCAGGCCCTGAACCCGCTGTTCGCCACCCTGCGCGGCAACGGCTTCGGCATCGTGGCGGATGCGCTCGACGTGGCCCGTGACCCGGGCTCCTTCCTCGGTCTTGGCGCCGAGATCAACCACGGCAACTGGCTGTTCGTGGCCGAGGCCACCTGGGTCGAGGCCGACCGCACCTACCTCACCGACAAGAAGCAGTTCTACGTCACCGCCGGCCACCGCTTCGGCAGCTGGACTCCCACCCTCACCTACGGCCGCCGCAAGGGCGATGCGAAGACCGGAATCGTCGGCCTCATCCCCAATGTGCCCCCGCTCGTGCCGCTGCGCACCGCGGTCACGCAGGTAGTACTCTCCGACAGCCTCGATGCCGATTACCTCAGCTTCGGCCTGCGCTGGGACCTCTCGAACAACGTGGCGCTGAAGGGCGACTTCACCAAGTACGAGAACAAGGGCCCGGTAGGCGTGACCAACGAATCCGACGCGCTCGCGCTCGGTGTCGTGTTCACCTTCTGACAGGAGGCCGACCATGAACCGCATCCTCGCCATTGCCGCCCTCGCGCTCGCCTTCGCCCTGCCGGCCCACGCCGGCAAGGTAGTGGTGGCCGCCAACTCCAGCCAGGGCCCGCTCAGCAAGGCCGATGTGCAGGCCATCTTCCTCGGCCGCACCCCCACCGTCGGCGGGCAGCCGGCCGTCATCGTGTTCCAGAAGGGGCCGGTGCGGGCCACGTTCGAGAACGAAGTGCTCGGCCGCTCCGGTGCCCAGCTCACCTCGCACTGGTCGCGCCTCGTCTTCACCGGCCGCGCCAAGCAGCCGGAGGAGGTGGCCGACGACGCCGCGGTGAAGGCCAAGGTGGCCGCCACCCCCGGTGCCATCGGCTACATCAGCGCGGGGGCCGTGGACAGCAGCGTGAAGGTGCTCTTCGAGTTCTGAGCCCCGCCACGCGCTTCCTGAATACGCCCGCCGGCCTCCCGGCGGGCGTTTTTCGTTTGCGGGAGGGCGAAGGCGCAGGGCAGGCTTGGCGGATGCCCGAGACCCCGCCCCTACCGCTGCTCGACCCGCCCGCCGGGGCACCGCGGCACTGGCTGCTGGGCTTTTCCGGCGGCCGCGATTCGACCGTGCTGCTGCATGCGCTGGCCCAACGCGCCCGCCACGAGGGCCGGCGCCTGCGGGCGCTGCACGTCCACCACGGCCTGCACCCCGAGGCCGATGCCTGGGCGGCGCAATGCGCGGCCTTCGCCGCGCAGTTCGGAATTCCCCTCGAAGTCCGCCGGGTGACGGTGCGCCCGGCCGGCCGCGGCCTCGAGGACGCGGCGCGGCAGGCCCGCCATGCGGCCTTCGCCGCGGCCCTAGGCGAGGACGAATGCCTGGTGCTGGCCCACCACCGCGGCGACCAGGCCGAGACCCTGCTGCTCGCCCTGCTGCGCGGCAGCGGCGAGCGCGGTCTGGCGGGCATGCGCCCCTTCACCCGCGATGCCCGCGGACCGGTGTGGCGGCCGCTGCTCGCCACACCGCCCGCCGAGGTGCAGGCCTATGCCGAGGCCCATGGCCTGCGCTGGGTGGAAGACCCCGCGAACGCCGAGCTCCGCTTCGACCGCAACCGCCTGCGCCACACGGTGCTGCCCCTGCTGCAAGGCCACTGGCCCGGGGTCGAGGCCGCGCTGGCGCATAGCGCCGCGCATCTCGCCGAGGCCGATGCCCTGCTGCAGGCCCAGGCGCGGGCCGACCTCGCGCCCCTGCTCGGCCTGGACGGCCGCAGCCTAGCCCTCGACGGGCTGCATGCCCTGCCCCCGGAACGGGCCCGCCGCGCCCTGCGCCGCTGGATGGACGAGGCCGGCGTGCGCGCCACCCGCGATGCCCTCGAGCGCGTGCTGGGCCCCTGGCGCGGGCAGCCCGGCGGCCGCGCCCTGCGCCATGCCCAGGGCACGCACTGGCTGCGGCAATGGGGCGGGCGGCTCTGGCTCACGCCGCGCCGCGCCGCGCCCGCGCCCGCGCCGCAGGGTCCAGTGCACTGGGAAGGCCGCACACCACTGCCGCTTCCCGACGGCGGCGAACTTTCCCTGCTCGGCGCCCCGGCGCTCGCCGTGCCGCTGCGCCTCGGTTTCCGGGCCGATGCCCCCGCCCGCGTGCGGCTTGCCGGGGCCGCGCGCCCACGCCGGCTCTCCGACTGCCTCGCCGGCCTCGGCATCCCGCCCTGGCAGCGCGAGAGCGTGCCGCTGCTGCTCGACGGGCAAGGAGACGTGCTCGCGATCGCCGATCTCGCCTACGCCCCGGCCTTCGACGCCTGGCTGCGCCAGCACGGGGCGCGGCTCGCATGGCGGCCCGGCGAGGCCGGCGGGTAGACTTCGCCCATGAGCACGACCCCGACGCCCCCGCAGGACTTCGAGCGTTCGCTGGACGAACTCGAGGCCCTGGTGCAGAAGCTGGAAGCCGGCGACCTCAGCCTCGAAGAATCGCTGGGCGCCTACGAGCGCGGCGTGGCCCTGTACCGCCAGTGCCAGAGCGCGCTGGAACAGGCCGAGCTGCGCATCAAGCTGCTCGTCGACCCCGCCGACCCCGGCAGCGCCCGCGAGTTCCGCCCCGATGGCGAGTGAGCCGGTGCTCGGCGCCTGGCGCCGGCGCATCGACGGCTTTCTCGACCGGGCTCTCTCGGCTCCGGCCCGCGCCACCCGCCTGCACGAAGCCATGCGCTATGCCGTGCTCGGCGAGGGCAAGCGCCTGCGCCCCCTGCTCGTCTACGCCGCCGCCGCCGCCCTCGGCCGTCCGCCGCAGGGGGAGGTCGATGCCCTCGACCATGCCGCCGCCGCGGTGGAACTGGTGCACGCCTACTCGCTGGTGCACGACGACCTGCCGGCGATGGACGATGACGCCCTGCGCCGCGGCCGGCCCACGGTGCACGTGGCCTTCGACGAGGCCATTGCCATCCTCGCCGGCGATGCCCTGCAGGCCGAGGCCTTCGCCCTGCTCGCCGCCGCGCCGGCCCCGGCCGAGGCGCGGGTGGCGGCGCTGGCCGAGCTCGCGCAGGCCGCCGGGCTGCAGGGCATGTGCGGCGGGCAGGCCATCGACATGGCCCTGACCGGCCACGAGGCCTCGCTGGAGGTGCTGGCCGACATGCACCGGCGCAAGACCGGGGCCCTGATCGAGGCTGCGGTGCTGATGGGGGGCCGGCTGGCCGGCGCCGACGCGGCGCGGCTCTCCGCCCTGCGCGAGGTCGGCGCCCTGCTCGGCCTCGCCTTCCAGATCAAGGACGACCTGCTGGACGCCGAGGCCGACTCGGCCACGCTCGGCAAGACCGCCGGCAAGGACGCGGCGCAGGGCAAGAGCACCTATGTGAACCTGCTGGGTCTCGACGGCGCGCGGGCCCGGCTCGAGGCCACCGCCGAGGCCCTGCAGGCGGCGCTGGCCCAGCTGCGCGGCCTGACGGACGGGACCGGTCGGGCCGCGGCCGGAAACGGCGACGGCCAGGCCCTCGCGGACCTGGCCGTCATGGCCGTGCGGCGCGCGCGCTGAAGCGCTTCGCTTACTTCACGAGGCGCAGCGCGAAGGGATAGCGGTAGTACTGCCCCTCGTTGGCCTTGATGGCAGCCATGATCAACAACACCAGCGCAACGAGACCAATGGCTGCCATAAAAAGAAACAGCATGATCGCAATAAGCCAACCGATGACCGGAATCCAGCCAATGGTCGCGCTGATGATCATGCAGGTCACCAAGAGGATAAAAACCGTTAGGGAAAAATTGAGCGCCTCCTTGGCCTGATCGACGACCAAACCCTTGTCGGCTTGATCCTTATGGATCAGCCAGATCAAGAGGGGCCCAAGGAAGGAGAAGAGGATGGCCGACAGATGGGCCAACATCGCCATGGTTCGCTGATCAGAATCCCCGGAAGGATTGCCCGGAGCAGGCGGCGGCGAAAAGGCATCAGACATGAGACTCCCCTTGGTGCGTGGATGCGTGCCGGCACTGTCGTGAATGGGTGAACGCGTGTCAAGGCACGATGGCCCCGCCGCCCGGCACGGGCCTCAGCCGCCGGCTCCCCCGGCCACGGTCATCCGCCCCACCAGCACGCTGCCCACCGCGGTGGCCGAGCGCGGGTCGATGTCGCGGCCGATGGCCTCGATGGCGGCGTACATCTCGCGCAGGTTGGAGGCGATGGTGAGCTCGTCCACCGGGTAGGCGATGGCGCCCTCCTCCACCCAGAAGCCTGCGGCGCCCCGCGAGTAGTCGCCGGTGACGGTATTCACGCCCTGTCCCATCAGCTCGGTGACCACGAGGCCCCGGCGCATGCCGGCGAGGATGGCCTCGAAGCCCTCGGCATTGGCCGAGACCTCGAGGTTGTGCACGCCGCCGGCATTGCCGGTGCTCTCGAGGCCCAGGCGGCGCGCCGAGTAGCTGCCGAGCACGTAGCGGGCGAGCAGGCCATCGTCGATCAGCGGCGACTCGCGGGTGGCCACGCCCTCGGCGTCGAAATCGCCGCTGCGCCAGCCGCGCGGCAGGTGCGGGCGCTCCAGGATCCGCACCCAGTGCGGGAACAGGCGCTGGCCCACGGCGCCGAGCAGGAAGCTGGCCTTGCGGTACAGCGCCCCGCCCGAGACCGCGCCCACCAGGTGCGCCACCAGGCTGCGCGCCACCTCGGGCACGAACAGCACCGGGAATTCGCCGGTGGGCGCCGGGCGCGGATCGAGCCGCGCCAGGGTGCGCTCGGCGGCCTTGCGCCCCACCTGCGCAGCCGGCTCGAGATCGGCGGCGCGCAGCGCGGCGCTGTACCAGTGCTGGCCCTGCATGGCCTCGCCCTCGCCGGCGATCAGGGCCACGCTGATCGAATGGCTGGTGCTCTTCTCGGTGCCGAGGAATCCATGCGAATTGGCGTACACGTGCAGCCCGGCCTGGGTCGAGACGCCGGCCCCGTCGGCATTGCGGATGCGCGGATCGAAGGCACGGCCCGCCGCCTCGGCCTCCAGGGCGAGTTCGATGGCGGCCTCGGCCTCGATCGGCCAGGGATGCCACTGGTCGAAATCGCGCGGCGCACGCGCCAGCCGCTCCGGATCGGCCAGGCCGGCCGCGGGGTCTTCCTCGGTGTGGCGGGCGATGGCGCAGGCCATCTCCACCGTGCGCTTCAGGCTTTCGGGCTTGAGGTCGGCGGTGCTGGCCTGGGCTTTTCGCTTGCCGAAGTAGACGGTGATCGCCACCCCGCGGTCGCGGGTGCGCTCCACCGACTCCACCTCGCCCATGCGCACATTGACATTGAGGCCGCGCTCGTCGTTCGCCGCCACTTCGGCCTGGCTGGCGCCGAGGCGGCGGGCCTCGGCCAGCGCGAGGGTGGCGAGTTCGGCGAGGGCATCGAGGGCGGGACCGGGATCGTCCGGGGCGTGCTGGGTCACTGCGGTATCCTTGGCGTTGTTTCAGACGATGGCAGGCGCATGCGCGGACGCGACCCCGAGACCGGCGAATACCTCGACGAGAGCCGCAGCCAGAAGCGGCGCGAGGCGCTGGACGTGCTGGCCATGGCCGGCAAGCTGATGGAGGCGAGCCGCGCCACCCTGGGGCAGCTGCCGCTGCCGGACGACCTGCGGGCGCTGGTGATCGACTCGCAGCGCATCACCTCGCACATCGCGCGCAAGCGGCAGACGCAGTACCTCGCCAAGCAGATGCGCCGCGAGAGCGAGGAGGTGCTGGACGCGCTGCGCGCCGCCCTCGAGCATACGAAGGAGGATGCGCGCCGCGAGGCGGCGGCCCTGCACCGCATCGAGCACTGGCGGCAGCGCCTCATCGACGAGGGCGATGCGGCGCTCGCCGAGTTCCTGGCCGCCCATCCCGCGGCCGACCGCCAGCAACTGCGGGCCCTGGTGCGCAATGCCCGGGCCGAACGCCTGGCCAACCGGCCGCCGCACAGTTTCCGCGAGCTGTTCCGCGTGCTGCGCGCGCTGATGGCGGAGGCGGAAGAGGCAGCCGAGGACGAGGCCGGCGTGCCCTACGAGGACGGCGACGCGCCGCGCGGGGACTGAGCTCACGCCTTCGTCCCGCCCACCGTCATCTGGGCGATCTTGAGCGAGGGCTGGCCGACACCCACCGGCACGCTCTGGCCCTGCTTGCCGCAGATGCCCACGCCGGCATCCAGCCGCAGGTCGTTGCCCACCATCACCACCCGGTTCATCACCTCCGGGCCATTGCCGATCAGGGTGGCGCCCTTCACCGGCGCCACGATGCGGCCTTTTTCGATGAGATAGGCCTCGCTGGCCGAGAACACGAACTTGCCGGTGGTGATGTCCACCTGGCCACCGCCGAAGTTCGGGGCGTAGAGGCCGCGCTCCACCGAGGCGATCATCTCCTCCAGCGTGTGCGGCCCCGGGGCCATGGTGGTATTGGTCATGCGCGGCATGGGCAGGTGGGCGAAGCTCTCGCGGCGGCCGTTGCCGGTGCGCGCCACGCCCATCAGCCGGGCATTGAGGCTGTCCTGCATGTAGCCCTTGAGGATGCCGTCCTCGATCAGCACGGTGCGCTGGGTGGGCTCACCCTCGTCGTCGATGTTGAGCGAGCCGCGGCGTGCGTCCAGCGTGCCGTCATCGATCACGGTGACGCCCGGCGCGGCGACGCGCTCGCCGATGCAGCCAGAATAGATGGACGTGCCCTTGCGGTTGAAATCGCCCTCGAGGCCATGGCCCACGGCCTCGTGCAGCAGCACGCCGGGCCAGCCGGGGCCGAGCACCACCGGCATGGCGCCGGCCGGGGCCTCGATGGCCTCGAGGTTCACCAGCGCCTGGCGCAGCGCCTCCTTCGCGAGGCCTTCCGCGCGCCCCCCCGCGAACAGCTCGCGGTAATCGAAGCGCCCGCCGCCGCCGGCATAGCCGGATTCACGGCGCCCACCCTGCTCGACGATCACCTGCACATTGAAGCGCACCAGCGGCCGCACGTCGGCGGCGAGGGTGCCGTCGCCGCGGGCCACCAGCACGGTGTCCACCGTGGCCGAGAGCGAGACGCTGACCTGCACCACCCGCGGGTCGGCGGCCCGCACCCAGGCCTCGATCTCGCGCAGCTTCGAGAGCTTGGCCTCGGGACCGAGCCCTTCGATGGGGTCGATGGCCGGGTACAGCGCATGCCCGGCCACCACGATGCGCTGGCCGCGCACGGCCTCGGGGCCGCCGCGGCTGATGGCGCGGGCGGCGCGGGCCGATTCGCGCAGGGCCGGCAGCTCGAGCTCGTCGGTGTAGGCGAAGCCGGTCTTCTCGCCACTGATGGCGCGCACGCCCACGCCCTGCTCGATGCTGTGGGCGCCGTCCTTGACGATGCCGTCCTCCACCGTCCAGCTCTCGCGTCGGCTGTGCTGGAAATAGAGGTCGGCCTCGTCCACTCCCGGCCCCATCAGCTCGGCCAGCACCCGCTCGACATCGTCGAGGCCGAGGCCGGTGGGGGCGAGCAGGGTGCGTTCGGCAATGGCGAGACTGGACATGGCGGGAACCGCAGGCGACCGGACTGGCAAGGTGGGGGCGAAACCGCGCCCGGGCAAGCCCGGGCACGGCAAGGCTAGCGCGGGGCGCCGGGCGGCGGGCCTTCCGGCCCTTCGGCCGGACGCCGCGGGCCGCGCTCGACCACCGTCACCTCGGGCTGGGCCCAGGGGCCGTTCACCGCGTACACGGTGCGCGAGGCCTGCTTCAGCGGTGTCTGGAACACCGCCTGGGCCACGGCGCCGAGGGCCGCGCCGGCCGGGCCGCCGGTCACCGCGCCCAGGGCCGGCAGCACGCCGCCGGTCTTGGGCAGCACCTCGATGCGCTGCTCGTACTGCCGGGTGCCGAGGGCGGTGGTACCGCTCACCTGGATTTCGGCCGCCGGGCCGTCGATGCGCAGGTTGCGGGTGGTGGCCGCGCCGCCGGCGAAACTGAAATCGCCGTTCATGGCATTGAAGGCGAAGCCCTTGGCGAAAAAATCGCTGAAGTCGAGGCTCAGGCGCCGCGGCACCTCGGCGATGGAGACGAGGCCGAGCAGGCGGCCGGTGCCGGGCTCCACTTCCAGCAGGCGGCCCTTGCCCACGTCGAGGCGCAGGCTGCCGTCGAAGCGGTCGAGACGGAAGCTGCCGGGCGAACCGGGCCAGTCGCCGGCCATCCGGGCCTTGACCGGGCCATCCTCCACCATGCCGGCGAAGCCCAGGGCATCGAGCATGCTGCCGAGGCTGGGCGCGCTGAAGTCGAGATTGAAGCGCGAGCGGGTCTGGCCGCCGATGCGCGACCAGTGGCCACGGGCCAGCAGCGTGAGCGCCGGCGATTCGGTGCTGAAGCGGTCGACACGCAGGCCCTCGGGGGTGGGAAAGGCAATGAGTTCGGCGCGACCCAGGCGGGCCTCGCCGAGGCGGAAATCGTCGATGCGGAAGCGCAGGGGCGGCAGGCGGGTGGGATCGGTCTGGTCCACTGCCGGGGCCGCCTCCTCACTCCCGGTCATCGCCCGGGCATCCACCGGCGGCCAGTGCAGGCGGGCGAAACGCCCCTGCACCTCGCCGCCCTCGGCCTTGGGCACCCGGACTTCGCCGGCGATGGCCGGGCCGTCGAAGGCGAGGCGCAGGGCCTCCCCGCCACGCTCGAGGCGTACCCGGCCCTCGCCGAAGCTGCGGTCGAGCACATCGATGGCGCCCACCGCGACATCGACCGAGGCAAGCCCCCCCGCCCCTTCGCCGCCGCCCGCCGCCGCGGCCACCCAGCCGCCCACGTCGAGGCTGGGCAGGCGTCCGACCACGGCAATGCCGCTGGACGGCAGGGCAGGCGGGGCATCCTCGACCGCGCCGAACTCGGCCACCCCGGCAAACGGCCGCTCGCCCTCGGCGAGACGCCCACGCAGGCGCATCAGCCGGCCCAGGGCCAGGTCGAGCGTGCCGCCCGGCGCGTCGAGCGGCAGTTCCAGGCGCAGGGGCAGCGGAGTGGCGGCGCTCTTGCGCAGCGGCGCGGGCAGGCCGATCCGGGTGCCCACGAGATCGGAGCCGAGCCGAAGCCGCGGCCGCCCGCCCGCCGCCTTCGGCACATCGAGCCGCAGGTCCCAGAGGCTCTGGCCGCCAAGCCAGGGCTCCAGCCAGGCCACCCCCGGGGCACGCTCCAGCAACTGGGCCGGCCGGAGTTCCGCCTCCAGCCGCACTTCGGCCTGGTGGGCCGCGTCGCGCACCTGGTCGCCCACCCGCAGGGTGAAGACCGCCGGGGCATCGCCGATCCTGGCCGGCAGGGCATCGACGAGGAAGCCGCGCTCGGTGAACGGCACGCTGCCGCTCAGGCCCTCCAGCGTAAGGTCCCAGCGGCGGTCGCTGGCGCGGGTGCCGTCGATGGCCAGCACCCCTTCCACCCGGCGCTCGCCGATGCCGGCCTTGAGCGGCAGTTGCAGGCGAAGGTCGAGGGCCGCCGCGCCAGAAAGATCGATGGCATCGATGTGCGCCTTGTGCGCGGCATACAGCGGGCTTCGCGCCACCAGCCGGCGCAGGCCGCCGGCATCGCCGCCACCGCGGATCTCGAGCTCGAGCCGGGGCTCGCGGAAATCGGCGATCCGCCCCGAGGCCGCACTCACCCGGGCTTCCAGAAGCTGCCCGGAGAGGCCCTCGAGCACCATGCCCGGCCCGGTGAAGACGGCCTCGCCCCCCAGGCCGGTGGCCGCCGGCCAGCCCGGATGGAAGGCCAGTTCCAGCTCCGAGAGCTCGACCCGGGCATCGAACACGCCCTCGCCCCGGCGGAAAGGCCAGTCGTCGAGGTCGCCGCCGATCGCCACCCGGCCGTGGCGGCCCCGGCCCGATACCAGGGCCTCGTCCAGCCAGCGCTGCACCGGCTTTGGCATGGTGGTGCGTGGCCAGTAGCGCTTGGCGGCCACCACCTCGAAATCGTCCAGCGCGGCGGCGAGATCGAGTCGCGGGCGGCTGCCGTCGGCCTCGAGGGCCAGGCTGAAGCGGGTTTGCAGGGCCAGCCCCGGGCCGCGCAGGGCCAGGGCCTCGCTGCCCAGCACCCAGTTCTCCTCCTCGCGCCAGAGCACGAGCTCGCCGGTGAGGGAAAGCGGCAGGCGCTCGCCGAACTCGGGCGGCCAGTCGAAGCCGAGCGCCGGCGCCTCCAGCGCCAGCACCGCGCCCTGCGGGTCGAACTCGAGCCGGCCGGCCAGCCCGGACAGGCCGGGCCGGCGCCCGACCGGCGCGAAGCCCACCTCGCGCAGCAGGGCCGAGCCCCTGGCCTCACCGGCCGGGGCGAGCGGCACCTCGAGCCCGAGCACCGTGCCCTCCGGCCGCGCCTCGGCCAGCCAGGCGGCAAGGCCATCGGGCAGGCGGTTGCTCAGCGCCGCCAGCGCCAGCAGCGGGCCCATGTCGATCCGTCCGGCCTCGATGGCGAGGGACTCGCCGCCGGCCATCCAGAAATCTTCCACCCGCTGCCGCCGCGGGCCCTCGAGGAATTCGCCGGCCGGCACCGAGACCTGCCAGCCCTCGCCGCCGAGCTGCCAGCGGGCATCGAAACGGGCGCGGTCGAAACGCAGCGGCGGCAGGGCGGTGCCGGCGCGGCGCAGGCGCAGGGCCTGCAGCCGGGCATCCAGCTGCACCTCGACGATCCGCCGGTCGGCAAGGCGGGCCCAGGCCCCGAAGCCGCCGCCGCCCTCCAGCGCCTCTACGCCCAGCGTAGCGAGCAGGGGGGCCCAGGCCGGCAGCTCCACCTGTTCGCTGCCCAGCCACAGCCGGCCTTCGCCGCCATCGCGGGCCAGTTCCGCCACCAGGTCGAGCGGCGCCTGCCCGGCCTCGCTCCACAGCCGGGCGCCACCGCGCACGCGGGCGCCGTCCACCCGCATGCGGGCGTCGATGCGCGGCAGGGTATGGTCGATGCCCCAGCGCTCGGCCTCGATGCGCAGGCGCGCGTCCTGCACCCGAAGCTCGCCGAAACCCTCGAGCAGGTCGAAGGGGTCGCCCCCGTCCGCAGCCACGGCGCGCGGCAGGCCGCGCAAGCTCCAGCGCCCTTCGGCGTCCTGGTGCAGGGCCAGGGTGAGGCCATCCACGCTGAGCTCGGTGAGCGGCATGCCCGGGAACAGGCCGGAATAGATCGAGACCTGCAGGTCGGCGCGCTCGATGTGCAGGGTGCGCTCGCCCTCGCCGATGGCGAGCCGGCGCAGCGCGAAGCGCGGCCCGGCCCGCGACCAGCGCGCCTCCAGGCCGTCGAAGGCGATCGGCTGGCCGACCCGTGCCGACAGCCAGCGCGCCACCTCCTCCGGATGGCGCTCCACCACCGGCAGGAGCTGGCTCGCCAGGCCCACCAGGGTGGCGAGCAGGATCAGCGCCAGGAGCGCCCCGTAGCCAAGGCTGCGGCGCAGGCGGCGCAGGGAGCGGCGCTGGGGCGCCTGCATGGCTTCAGCCCCGGCTCACAGCAAGACCACGTCGTACTGTTCCTGGCCGTACTGCTCGTCGGCCTGGAAGCGCACCGACTTGCCGAGGAACTCCTCCAGCTCGGCCACCGCCACCGACTCTTCCTCGGTGATGCGGGTGACCACCGCCGGGGCGGCGATCACCAGGAGCCGCTCGGCCTCGAACTGCCGCACCGCCCGGGTCACCTCGCGGAAGATCTCGTAGCAGATCGTCTCGAGCGACTTCAGCACGCCCCGGCCGCTGCAGGTCGGGCAGGGCTCGCATAGCAGGCGCTCGAGGCTCTCGGTGGTGCGCTTGCGGGTCATTTCCACCAGCCCCAGCGGCGAGAAGTCGTAGACCGTGGTCTTGGCATGGTCGCGCGCCAGCGCCTTTTCCAGCGTGCGCAGCACCTGGCGGCGGTGGTCGGCATCGTGCATATCGATGAAGTCGATGATGATGATGCCGCCCAGGTTACGCAGCCTAAGTTGCCGGGCCACCGCCTGGGCGGCCTCGAGATTGGTGCGGAAGGCGGTCTCCTCGAGATTGCGCTGACCGAGGAAGGAGCCAGTGTTCACGTCCACCGTCGTCATCGCCTCGGTCTGGTCCACCACGAGGTAGCCCCCCGATTTCAGCGGCACTTCCTTCTGCAGCGCGCGGGAGATCTCGTCCTCCACGCCGTTCAGATCGAACAGCGGCCTCTCACCGGCGTAATGCTCGATCCGCGAGGCCAAATCAGGCATGAACTGGCCGGCGAAGCGCAGCAGCCGTTCATGGGTCTCGCGGGAATCCACCAGCACCCGCTCGATCTGCGCGCTCATCATGTCGCGCAGGGCGCGCATCGGCAGCGAGAGATCCTCGTAGATGCGCTCGCCCACCGCGGTGCTGGCGCTGGCCTCGCGGATCAGCTGCCAGGCGAGCCGCAGGTAGGCCACGTCGGCTTCCAGCGCCGGGCGCTCCAGGCCCTCGGCATTGGTACGGACGATGAAGCCCATGCCGGTGCCCTCGGCCAGTTCCGCCACCAGGGCCTTGAGGCGGGCGCGCTCGGCCTCGTCCTCGATCCGGGCGGAGACGCCGATCACCTTCGAATACGGCAGCAGCACGAGGTAGCGCGAGGGAATGCTCACCTGGGTGGTGAGCCGCGCCCCCTTGCTGCCGATCGGGTCCTTCACCACCTGCACCACGATCTCCTGGCCCTCGTGCACCAGGGAGGTGATCGAGGGCGGCGGCGCCGGCGATGCCAGTTCCTCGCCCTCGGCAGGCGGCACCTGCGGCAGACGCACGATGTCGGAAGCGTGGAGGAAGGCCGCGCGCTCGAGGCCGATGTCGACGAAGGCGGCCTGCATGCCCGGCATCACCCGCTGCACCCGGCCTTTGTAGAGGTTGCCCACCACCCCGCGGCGCAGGCTGCGCTCGATGTGCAGTTCCTGCAGCATGCCCTGCTCCACCAGGGCCACCCGGGTCTCGCGCGGGGTGACGTTGATCAGGATCTCCGCGCTCACGGCAGCAGCCCGGCCTGGCGCAGCAGCCGCGCGGTCTCGTGGAGCGGCAGCCCCATCACCCCGCTGTAGCTGCCGGAGAGGTACTCGATGAAGGTGGCGGCCCGGCCCTGGATGGCATAGGCCCCGGCCTTGCCCTGCCACTCGCCGCTCTCGAGATAGGCCGCGAGCTCGGCCTCGCCGATCTGGGAGAACCGCACTTCGCTGACACAGCAGGCCGAGTGCTCGCCGCCGGCCGAGAGCAGCCAGACCACGGTGGCCACCCGGTGGCTGCGGCCGGAGAGCCGCCGCAGCATGCGTCCGGCATCCGCGGCATCGGCGGGCTTGCCGAACACCTCATCGCCGAGGATCACCTCGGTATCCGCCCCCAGCACCAGGGCGCCGGGCACGGCAGCCACCTGCAGCAGGCCGGCGCCGGCCTTCTCCCGGGCCACCCGGCTCACGTAGTCGAGCGCCGGCTCGCCGGGCTGCCGCTGTTCCGGCACGTCCACGTCGAGGGGGCTGGGATCGAGGCCGATCTGCGCCAGCAGCGCGCGGCGGCGCGGGGATTGGGACGCGAGGAAGAGCATGGCCCAAGCATAGCCGCCCGTGACGACCGGGCGAACCGTGGCCGCAGACGGTCACGCCGGCCCCGGATGGCGGCGCTACCCTAGCCTCATGGCCAGCCCCCGCCGTGCCCGCCCCGCCTGCCCCTGCCCCATCCTGCGGGGCGGGCTGGCGCTCGCCCTGCTGGCCCTGCCCATGCTGGCGCTGGGCCTGAGCGAGCAGCGGCGCTTCAGCGATTTTGCGATCGACCACTGGACGGTGGCCGAGGGCCTGCCGCAGGTGGCGGTCTCGGCCCTGGGCCAGGACGGCGACGGCTATGTCTGGGTGGGCACCCAGAGTGCCGTGGCCCGCTTCGACGGCGTGCGCTTCGAGGTCTTCGACCGCCGGCGCAGCGGCGGCATCGACACCGCGCTCTCGGAAACCGCCTTCCGCGCCAGCGACGGCCATGTCTGGTTCGGCACCCGCAGCGGCGCCCTGCGCCTGCGCCGCGACCGGGTGAGCCACCATGCCGCCACCGGCACTCCGGTGCCAGTGCAGGCGATCGCCGAGTGGCCGGCCGGGCGCCTGCTGTTCGGCACGCCGCGCGGCCTGTACGTGCTGCAGGACGGGCGCCTGGTGCCGGAGGGCCTGGAGGGCACCGACGTGGGCGCCCTGCTGCAGGACGGCAAGCAGCTCTGGGTGGGCACGACCGGCCGCCTGCTGCGCCGGGAAGGCACCCAGCTGCGCAGCTTCGCCCTCGGCGATGGCGAGGCCCGGATAACCCGCCTGCTCAGGCGCGACGGAACCCTGTGGATCGGCACCAGCCGCGGCCTGTGGCGGCAGCAGGGCGATGCCGATCCGGTGCCGGTGGCCGGACCGCCCGAACTCGCGCGCCTGCCGGTCGAGGCCCTGTGCGCCGATGGCGGCGGCAGCCTGTGGGTGGGAACGGCGCCGCGGCTCTACCGGCTGCGCCGCGACGGCACGGTCGAGGCCATCCCCGATGCCCAGTTCGTGCGCAATGCCTGGGTGCGGACCTGCTTCGAGGACCGCGAGGGCAACCTCTGGCTCGGCAGCCAGACGGAGAGCCTGTTCCGCCTCTGGGACGGCCTGGTCTCGCGGCTCACCGAGCTCGACGGCCTTGCCGACCCCTTCGTCTGGTCGCTGGAAGACGATGGCCGCGGCGGGGTCTTCATCGGCAGCAACTCCGGGCTCTCGCATTACCGGGCCGGGCGCGTCACACCCCTGGTGGAAGGCAGCGCCCTGCCCGATGCCGCGGTCTATGAACTCGCCCGCCTGCCCGGCGACCGGCTGTGGCTCGGCACCCGGGGCGGCCTGCGCGAATGGACGGGCGGGCGGCTCTCGCGCCCGGCCGGGGCCGAGGCGCTGGAAGGGGCGCAGATCAATGCCATCGTGGCGGCCGGGCCGGTGACCTGGGTCGGCAGCAGCCGCGGGCTGTTCCGCCACCGTGCGGAGGAAGGCCTGCAGCCGGTGGCGGAAGGCGCCCTCGAGCCGGGGGCGCAGCGCATCCGCGCCCTGCTGCCGCTCGATGCCGAGACCGTGCTGCTCGGCACCGAGGACGGCCTGCGCGAGGTGCGCGGCGACGGGGTGCGGGTGCCGGAATGGGCGCAGGCCCTGCGGGGGCGGATGGTGACCAGCCTGCTCCGGCTGCCGAACGGCAGCCTGCTCGCCGGCACCCTGGATTCCGGCCTGCTCCTGGCCTCCGGCGAGCGCGCCCTGCTGCTCGACGACCGCCACGGCCTGCCCACGCTGAATGCCTGGACCCTGCAGGTCCGCCGCGACTGGCTGTACGTGAGCTCGATGGAAGGGCTCTACCGCCTGCCGCTGCAGGCCCTGCCCGATCCCGCCCGCCCCGGGGCCGAACCCGCCACGCTGGGCGCGAGCTGGGTGGTGTCGATGGCCGGCCGCCGCCAGAGCGGGCAGCGTGCCCGCTGCTGCAATGGCGGCGCGCGCTCGCGGGCCCTGCTCGTGGGCTCCCAGCTCTGGCTGCCGTCCATCTCCGGCGTGCTGCGGGTGGACCTCGAGGCGATCGGCAGCCCCGGCATCGAACCCATCGTACACATCGAGTCCGCCAGTCACGGCGGACGCCGCCTCCTGTCCGGCGACGGCCCCGTGGTGCTGGGCGAAGGCCCGCGCGACCTGCGCTTCGACTTCACCGCCCTCTACTTCCGCAGCCCGCAGGCCATGCGCTTCGAGTACCGGCTGGACGGCTACGACCGCGACTGGGTGGAGGCCGGCGAACGGCGCAGCGCCTTCTACACCAACCTGCCGCCGGGCGATTTCCAGTTCCGGGTGCGGGCCCGCGACGACGCCGGCCACACCGTGCAGTCCGCCGATGTGTTCGCGGTGCGGGTCGAGCCGCGGCTCCTCGAGCGCACCGGGGTCCGGCTGCTGGGCCTGTTCGCCCTGCTGCTCGCCGGCGCCGGCGCCACCCTGCTGGCGATGCGCCGGCAGCGCCGCCACACCGCCCGCCTCGAGGCCCTGGTGGAGGAACGCACCGCCCTGCTGCAGCGCGCCAACGAGCGCCTCGAGCAGGCCAATGAAGTGCTGGCGATGGAAAGCCAGACCGACGCCCTCACCGGCCTGCCGAACCGGCGTGCGGTGTTCCAGCAGATGCCGGCCATGCTGGCCGCGCATCCCGAAGGCGTGGTGCTGGCCCTGATCGACATCGACCATTTCAAGCGGATCAACGACGGCTTCGGCCATGCCGCTGGCGACCTCGTGCTGCGCGACTTCGCTGCCTTCCTGCGCCGCGCCACCCGCGAGGGCGATCTCCTGGCCCGCTGGGGGGGCGAGGAGTTCCTGGTGGTCTTCGCCGGCCTGCCCGACGAGGCGGTGCCGGCCCGCCTGCAACGCCTGCTGGAGGACGGCCGCAGCCTGCAGTTCGAACTCGGGCAGGAGCGGCCCCTGCCGGTGAGCTTCTCGGTGGGCTGGACCCGCCACCCGCTCGGTGGCAGCGCGCCGGGCGACTGGCTGCACACCCTCGAACTCGCCGACGCCGCGCTCTACCAGGCCAAGGCCAATGGCCGGAATACCTGGGTCGGCCTCGTTGCCGGGCCGGCGCTGGGCGATGCCGCGCTCGGCCCCCACCCGGGACGGCGGATCGCCGAACTGGTGGGCGATGGCCGGCTGCACTGGGTGAACCTGAAGGGCCGGCTGGCCGCGGTGCCGCGGGAGTCGCGGGCTCCCTGAAGCCCCGGCGGCCCCGCGGGCAGCACGCGCCGCGAGGCTCAGGCGCGGTGGTAGGGGTGGTTGCCGAGGATCGAACAGGCGCGGTAGAGCTGCTCGGCCACCAGCAGGCGCACCAGCATGTGCGGCAGGGTCAGGGGCCCCAGCGACCAGTGCTCGTCGGCGCGCTGCAGCACGGCCGGGGCATGGCCCTCGGGCCCGCCGACGAGGAAGGCGAGGTCGCGGCCCTGCTGCCGCCAGGCGGCGAGGCGCTGGGCCAGCTGTCCGGAGTCGTAGGCCCTGCCGCGACCATCGAGGGCCACCACCCAGGCGTGCTTCGGCAGGGCGGCGAGCACCCGCTCGCCCTCCTCCTGCATCGCGCGCAGCGGGTCGCGGCCCTTGCCGCGCAGGCCCGGGGGCACTTCCACCAGTTCCAGCGGCAGCTCGCGGGAGAGCCGCTTCAGGTAATCGGCGAAGCCCTCCGCCACCCAGCCGGGCGGCCGCTCACCGACGGCAACCAGCCTCGCCTTCAGGGCCTCAGCCCTCGGGCGGTTCGTCGCCCACCGTCCACAGGCGCTCGAGGGCGTAGAACTCGCGTACCCGCGGCAGCATCACGTGCACCACCACATCGCCGAGGTCCACCAGCACCCACTCGGCCTCGCGCTCGCCCTCCACGCCGAGCGGCTGGAAGCCGGCCTGCTTCGAGGCCTTCACCACCTCGTCGGCCAGCGACTTGACGTGCCGGGTGGAGGTGCCGGAGGCGATCACCATGTAGTCGCAGACCGAGGTCTTGCCGCGCACGTCGATCTCGACGAGATCCTTGGCCTTGATCTCCTCCAGCGCGCCCACGGCGAGCTTCAGCAGGTCGGCGGCGGCCGGAAGCGGGCTCGGGGGCTGGGGCTTGATGACGTGCTGCGGCTGCGACAAAGCGGTGTTCCGGGATGGACCGGCGGCCAGTATACGCCCGGACAGGGCCTCAGCCGCCCGCCGGCCGGCGGTACAGGCCGCGGCGGGCGATGGCCTCGGCCACCACGGGCGGCAGGTCGGCCGGGGCCGCGTCGCCCTCGCCCAGGGCGGCGCGGGCGCGGGTGGCGCTCTCCGGGCGCAGGGGCAGGTCGAGCAGGAACAGGCCACCGGCCGGGGCCGCGTGCAGGCGGGCAGGATGGTCCACCCGGCGCCCGGCGAAGGCCTCGGCCAAGGGCGGGGGCAGGGGCTCCAGCGGGCTGCCGGGGCGCCGGGCGACGATGAAGTGCGTGAGGTCCGGCAGGGCCTGCCACTCGCGCCAGCCGGCAAGCCCGAGGAAGGCATCGGCGCCCAGCACGAAGCCGAGCGGCGCCTCCGCACCATGCCCGCGCCGCCAGTCGCGCAGGGTATCGACGGTGAAGCTGGGGCCGGCGCGGCCGCCCTCGCGGCCGTCCACCCCCCAGCCGCCGTGCTCGGGCGGCGGCTCGGCGGCGAGGGCCAGTTCCAGCAAGGCGAGACGCTCGGCGAAGGGGGCGCCGGGCGGCGCCCGGTGCGGCGGATCGGCGGCCGGCAGGAAATCGAGCCATGCCGCCCCGGTGGCCGCCAGCGCGGCGCGCGCCACCGCGAGGTGCCCGCGGTGCACCGGGTCGAAGGTGCCGCCGTAGAGCAGGACGAGCCGGCTCACTTCGCCAGCAGCGCCGTGGCGGCGCGGGGCCGGGCGATGGCGAGCAGCAGGCGCTCCAGCGCCCGCCACGGGTCGCCCTCGGCGCGGCCCTTGGCCATGCGTTCCACCTCGCCGGCACCGATCGCGAAGCGCTCCCAGGCCGAGGGCGGGTGGCGGTCGAGGGCACGCTTGTACTGCGCCATCTTGGCGTCCCACAGCTTCGCCGCGCGCATCTCCGCCATCAGGTTGCCACCGCTGGCCTGCACCGCGGCGAAGCCGGCCAGGGTGCCGATCTCCTTCATGACGAAACCCAGCAGCCCGGCCACCTGCTCGCCCTCGCCGCGCAGGGCGGCGAGGATGCGCGGCACGCGGGCGGCCTCGCCGGCCAGCGCGGCGTCCACCAGCTTGAACACGTCGTAGCGCGAGCTCTCGGCCACCAGCCGCTCGAGGGTCGCAAGATCGATGGCTCCGGCTCCGGGCGGCAGCAGCAGGGCGAGCTTGTCGATCTCCTGTGCCGCGGCGAGGAGATTCCCCTCCACCCGTTCCACCAGCCGCTCGAGCGCCTCGGGCGTGGCCACGAGGCCGCGGCGGCGCAGCCGGGTGGAGAGCCAGTCGGGCAGTTCGCTGGCCTTGAGCGGCCAGACCGGCACGAGGTGCCCGGCGGCGGCGATGGCCTCGCTCCACTTGCCGGCATGCTGGCGGCTCCAGTCCTGGGCGGTGATCAGCAGCACGGTGTCGGGCGGCGGGTTCGCGCAGTACTCGCGGATCGCCTCGCCGCCCTCCTTGCCGGGCTTGCCACTCGGCAGGCGCAGGTCGAACAGGCGGCGGCTGGCGAACAGGCTGAGCGAGGCCATTCCCTGGGTCAGGCGGTTCCAGTCGAAACCGCCCTCGGCATGCAGCACTTCGCGCTCGGCATAGCCCTCGGCCCGGGCCTTCTCACGCACGGCATCGGCGCATTCCTGCACCACCAGCGGCTCGGCACCGGCCACCAGCACGACGGGCGGCAGGGCTTCGCCGGCCAGCCGGCGCAGGAACTGGTCGGGCCGGAGCTCCACGGGCCTTCAGTCGTCGCGCAGGGCGATGTCGATACGGCGCAGCAACGCGGCCTGCATGTCGCGGCGCAGTTCCTGCTGGATGATCTCCTGCTCGCCCGGGTTGCCGAAGCTTTCCGCGGCCTCGTAGACGTAGTCGCGGGCCAGTTCGATCCGGGCGCCGTCGAGGCGCTTGGCGCCCGCGGCATCCACCAGGTCGAACACCACCGTGTAGCGGGTCTCCACCTCGCGCACGGCCACGAAGGCATCCACCGAGATCGGCCGGGTCTCCCAGCGCTCCTCGCGGATGGCGAGCCTGGCCCCCGCCCCCTCCTCTCCCTCGGCCACCGCCAGCCCGGCGCGGGCGAGATCGCGGCGCAGGCCCTCGACGAGCGGGCTGTAGGGGTCGGCGGCGCTCACGGCCAGCGGGCCGAAGCCCGCCGGCAGTTTCAGCGCCCCGCGCGGGGCAAAGCCGCAGCCGGCAAGCACGAGCGCGGCGAGCAGCGCGGTAGCGGTAAGGCGGCGGGCAGGGCGCATGCAGCTCATCCGACGACGAGGTTGACGATCTTGCCAGGCACGACGACGACCTTCTTCACCGCCTGCCCGTCGATGAACTTCAGCACGTTCGGCTCGGCCAGCGCCAGCGCCTCGATGGCCGCCCTGTCGGCGCCGGCCGGCACCTCGATGGTGCCGCGCAGCTTGCCGTTCACCTGCACGGCCAGGGTCAGGGAGTCGCGCACCAGCGCCGCCGGGTCCACCTGCGGGAACGGCAGGGTCTCGAGCACCGTCTCCGGGTGGCCGAGCCGCTGCCACAGGGCGTGGCTGGTGTGCGGCGTGATGGGGTTGAGCAGCAGGGTCACCGCCTCGAAGGCCTCCTGCCGGAGCGCACGGGCGGCGTCAGTGGCCTCGTCGTACTTCGAGAGCGCGTTGAGCAGCTCCATCACGGCGGCGATCGCAGTATTGAAGCTGTAGCGGCGGCCGTAGTCGTCGGTCACCTTCTGGATGGTCTCGTGCAGCTGCCGGCGCAGGGCCTTGCCGGCGGGCGACAGGGCCGCGGCATCCAGCCCGGAACGCGGCAGGGCCGCCACCGGCCCGCCCTCGGCATGCTTCTGCACCTGGTTCCAGAGGCGGCGCAGGAAGCGCGCCATGCCCTCCACGCCAGACTCGTTCCAGTCCAGCGACTGCTCCGGCGGCGCGGCGAACATCGAGAACAGGCGCACGGTGTCGGCGCCGTAGCGGTCCACCATCACCTGCGGATCGACGCCGTTGTTCTTCGACTTCGACATCTTCTCGGTGCCGCCGATGTGCACCGGCTGGCCGTCGGCGCGCAGCCTGGCGGCCACCACGCGGCCGCGCTCGTCGCGCTCCACCTCGACATCGGCGGGGTTGAACCAGGTCTTCGAGCCGTCGGCCTCCTCGCGGTAGAAGGTCTCGGCCACCACCATGCCCTGGCAGAGGAGGTTGACCGCCGGCTCGTCGCTGTCCACATAGCCGGCATCGCGCAGCAGCTTGTGGAAGAAGCGGAAGTACATGAGGTGCATCACCGCATGCTCGATGCCGCCGATGTACTGGTCGACCGGCAGCCAGTACTTGGCGCGATCGTCGAGCATGTCATTGGCGCCAGGGCAGCAGTAGCGCGCGTAGTACCAGCTCGATTCCATGAAGGTATCGAAGGTGTCGGTCTCGCGCTCGAAGCGCTGGCCGGTGGCAGGATCGACGTATTCGCGCCAGGCCGGATCCTGCTTGATCGGCGAGGCCACGCCCTCGAAGCGCACGTCCTCCGGCAGCACCACCGGCAGCTGCTCCTCCGGTACCGGGTGCGCCCTGCCCTCGGCGTCGTACAGCATCGGGATCGGGCAGCCCCAGTAGCGCTGGCGGGAGACCCCCCAGTCGCGCAGGCGGTAGTTCACCCGCCGGACGGCCCTGTCGCCCAGCAGCTCGGCGGCCTTCTCGAAGGCCGCCTTGTGGTCGAGGCCGTCCATCGGCCCGGAGTTCACCGTGCGCAGGCCCGGCGCGGCCTTGTCGCCATACCAGTCCTGCCAGCGGGCGGGATCGTAGGTCTCGCCCTCGACGGCGATCACCTGCCGGATCGGCAGGCCGTACTTGCTGGCGAACTCGAAGTCGCGCTCGTCGTGGCCGGGCACGGCCATCACCGCGCCGGTGCCATAGCCCATCAGCACGAAGTTGGCCACCCAGACCGGCAGGCGCTCGCCGCTGAGCGGGTGCCGGGCGAACAGGCCGGTGGCGACGCCACGCTTCTCCTGGGTCTCCAGCTCGGCCTCGGAAACTCCGCCGCGCCGGCATTCGGCAACGAAGGCGGCGACCTCGGGATCCAGCGCCGCGGCCTTTGCCGCCAGCGGATGCTCGGCGGCCACGGCGAGGTAGGTCACGCCCATCAGGGTGTCGGGGCGGGTGGTGAACACCCGCAGCGGTTCTTCCGCGCCCTCGACGGCGAAGCTGATCTCCAGCCCCTCCGAGCGGCCGATCCAGTTGCGCTGCATGGTCTTCACCGATTCCGGCCAGCCCGGCAGGCGGTCGAGGCCGTCCAGCAGCTCCTGCGCGTAGTCGGTGATCTTGAGGAACCACTGCGGGATCTCGCGCTTCTCCACGAGGGCGCCGGAGCGCCAGCCGCGGCCGTCCACCACCTGCTCGTTGGCCAGCACGGTCTGGTCCACCGGGTCCCAGTTCACCACGCTGTTCTTGCGGTAGACGAGGCCCTTGGCATAGAGCCGGGTGAAGAACTGCTGCTCCCAGCGGTAGTACTCGGGGCGGCAGGTGGTGACCTCGCGCGACCAGTCGTAGGCATAGCCCAGCGCCTTGAGCTGGGCGCGCATGCGCTCGATGTTGGCGTAGGTCCACTTCGCCGGCGCGGTGTGGTTCTTGATCGCGGCATTCTCGGCCGGCAGGCCGAAGGCATCCCAGCCCATCGGCTGCAGCACGTTGAAGCCCTGCATGCGCTTGAAGCGGCTGATCACATCGCCGATGGTGTAGTTGCGCACATGGCCCATGTGCAGCGCGCCCGAGGGATAGGGCAGCATGCACAGCGCGTAGTACTTCGGCCGCGTGGGGTCCTCGACCACCTCGAAGGCCCGGGTGCGCTCCCAGCAGGCCTGGGCGGCGGCCTCGATGGCCTTGGGATTGAAGGAGCTGTCGGTGCTGGCGGTGTCGGGCTGGCTGGGGGCGTGCATGGGCGTGAGCAGGATTTCGGCCCGGCGCGGCGGGCGCCGGAAAGCCGCTAAGCGTACCGCAAGCCGCCGGCGCCCCTCCCGCTGGCCTTCACTGGCCGCCTGAGGGCGGCGTGGCTACAGTCGGCGCTCCTGACGGGAACGGAGCCCCACGATGCCCCCTGCCCTGCGTGCCCTGGCCGCCACCGGCCTGCTCGCCACCGCCGCGCCGGCCCTGGCCGGCACCACCGTCCTACACTGCGGCGACCTGTTCGATGCCGCCCGTGCCCGCCTCGCCGGGCCGAGCAGCGTGCTCATCGAAGGCGACCGGGTGAAGGAAGTGCGGCCGGGCCGGGTGGAACTGCCCGGAGCCACCACCATCGACCTTTCCGGCCATACCTGCTCGCCGGGCTGGATCGACCTGCACGTGCACGTGGGCAGCGAGTCGAACCCCGACAGCTACTCGGAAGGCTTCCGCCTCGACGATGTCGATCTTGCCCTGCGTGCCACCCGCTACGTGCGCCGCACCCTGGAGGCGGGCTTCACCACCGTGCGCGACCTCGGCGGCACCCTGGCCCCGCACCTGCGCGACGCCATCAATGCCGGCACCCTTCCCGGCCCGCGCATCTATGCGGCCGGCAAATCCATCGCCACTACCGGCGGCCACGCCGACCCCACCAACGGCCTGAACCGCCGCTTCGCCACCCTGGCAGGCCCGCCCGGCCCGACGGAGGGCGTGATCAACGGCGTCGACCAGGCCCGGCAGGCGGTGCGCCAGCGCTACAAGGAAGGCTCGGACACCATCAAGATCACCGCCACCGGCGGGGTGCTGAGCTACGCCCGCAGCGCCGACGCGCCGCAGTTCACCCTCGAGGAGATCCGCGCCATCGTCGAGACGGCGCGCGACTACGGCTACACCGTGGCCGCCCACGCCCACGGCGACGAGGGCATGCGCCGCGCCATCCTCGGCGGCGTCACCAGCATCGAGCATGGCACCTTCATGAGCGAGGCCACGATGCGGCTGATGAAGGAGCGCGGCACCTGGTACGTGCCGACCATCAGCGCCGGCCGCTTCGTCGGCGAGAAGGCCGAGGTGGAAGGCTATTTCCCCGCCATCGTCCGCCCCAAGGCCCGGGCGGTGGGCGTGCAGATCATGGATACCTTCGCCCGCGCCTACCGCATGGGCGTGCCGATCGCCTTCGGCACCGATGCCGGCGTCGGCCCGCATGGCGAGAACGCCCGCGAGTTCGAGTACATGGTGGAGGCCGGCATGCCCCCGGCCGAAGCCCTGCAGACGGCCACGGTGAACGCCGCCAGGGTGCTGGGGGCGGCCGACCTGGGCCAGCTCGCTCCGGGCTTCCGCGCCGACGTGGTGGCCGTGCCGGGCAATCCGCTGGACGACATCTCCGCCACCCGCCGGGTAGCGTTCGTGATGAAGGACGGGGTGGTGGTGAAGGCCCCCGGGGTCGCCGCAGGCTTGTAAAGCCGCCGCGCCGCCTCCATCTCGCGCCCGTCCCGATCCCGAGGGGCCGCCATCCGGCGGCCCCGTCCTGCCGGAGCCCCGCATGATCTCGCTCGACCCCCGTTCGCCCGCCGCTGCCGCGCCCGCCGGCGCCCACGTCTTCGATGCCAGCCTCGAGGGCTTTGAGCAGGAGGTGCTGCTGAAGTCGCGCGAGGTGCCGGTGCTGGTCGACTTCTGGGCCAGTTGGTGCGGCCCCTGCAAGGCGCTGGGGCCGATCCTCGAGAAGCTGGCCGCCGAGTACCGCGGCGCCTTCCTGCTCGCCAAGGTGGACGTGGACAAGGAGCAGCAGCTCGCCGCCTACTTCCAGATCCGCTCGGTGCCCACGGTGATGCTGCTCAAGGGCGGGCAGATCGTGGATGGCTTCCCCGGCGCCCTGCCCGAGGCGCAGCTGCGCCAGTTCCTCAGCCGCCACGGCATCGAACCTGCCGCCGCAGAAGCCGGTGCCGGCCCCGAGGCGACACCCGCCGATCCGGAAGCCGAGGTCATCCGCCTGCGCCAGGCGGTGGCTGCCAAGCCCGAAGACGAGGCGCTCAAGCTCGATCTGGTGCTGGCGCTGCTGAAAGTGGGGGCCGCCGCCGAGGCCGAGGCCCTGCTGGAGGCCCTGCCCGCCAATCTCGCCACCGACGAACGCGCGGTGAAGGCCCGGGCCCGGCTCGGCTTCGCCGCCCTGCTGAAGGAGGCCCCGCCGGCCGCCGTGCTGGAGCAGGCCCTGACCGCCGACCCGAACGACCTCCGGGCCCGCCATCTGCTGGGGGCGCGGAAGCTGGTGGAAGGCGATGCCGAAGGGGCGCTGGAGCAGTTCCTCGAGATGCTGCGGCGCGACCGCGGCTTCGAGGACGGCCTGCCGAAGAAGGCCCTGATCGACGCCTTCCGGGTGGTCGAGGACGAGGACCTGGTGGGCACCTACCGGCGCCGGATGGCCTCGCTGCTGTTCTGAGGCCCCGGGCCCGGGGCGGCGGCCCACTGCCCCCGCACGGGCGCCGCACGCCACCCATACGGCATGGTATGGTCTTTCCATGTCGCCCCGTCTGCTCCGCCACGTCTTCAACCTCTGGCCGCCCTTCCTGTTCTCCGGCATCCACGTCACCCGGCTGGAGGCCGACTGGCGCGGCGCGGAGGTGGAACTGCGCCTGCGCCCCTGGAACCGCAACTACGTCGGCACCCACTTCGGCGGCTCGCTGTTCGCCATGACCGACCCGTTCTGGATGATCCTGGTGATGCGTTCGCTGGGCCCCGATTACCTCGTCTGGGACCGGGCCGCCGAGATCGAGTTCGTGAAGCCGGGGCGCGGCACGGTGCGCTGCCGCTTCCAGCTCGAGGAGGCCCTGCTCGCCGACCTGCGGGAGGCCGCGGCCGGCGGTGGGCGGGTGCTGCGCTGGCTGGACTGCCCGGTGCTGGACGCCGAGGGCGAGCTGGTGGCCCGGGTACGCAAGCAGCTCTACGTGCGCCTGAAGCCGCGGGCCCGCCCCGGGGCCGCGGCCGGCGGGCCGGACCGGACGGCCCGGGCGGCCTGACCCCCGCCGCTGGACACTGCCCCGCCGACGCGAGAAGCTGCCCTCCCGAGCCGCCCAGCCCCCACGCCCACGCGCCGCCATGGCCATCCTTCGATTCACGCCGTCGCCCGACGAGGAGATGTCGCCGGAGGAACTCTCGGCCTTCCTGACCTCGATGATGCCGGACATCCCCGGCTACCGGGTGATGCGCCGCATCGGCAAGGGCGGCATGAGCTACGTCTACCTTGCGGTGCAGGAATCGCTCGACCGCCAGGTGGCGATCAAGATCACCGCGCCGGAGATCCTGCGCGACGAGATCAGCAAGCAGCGCTTCGAGCAGGAGGCGCGCACCATCGCCAAGCTCGAGCACCCCTGCATCGTCGGCATCTACGAGGTGGGGCGCTCGCCGCAGGGCCTGATGTACTACGTCATGCCCTACCTGTCGAAAGGCCACCTCGGCCAGCGCGACCTGCGCCACGACGAGGGCCGCATCATCGACGTGCTGCGCTCGCTGCTCTCGGCCCTCGGCTACGCCCACACCCGCGGCATCGTGCACCGCGACGTGAAGGCCGAGAACGTGCTGTTCGACAACGCCGACCGCCCGGTGCTGGCCGATTTCGGCATCGCCCTGCCCTTCCGCAGCTCCACCCGCATCACCAACACCGGCTTCGCCGTGGGCAGCGCCGCCTACATGGCGCCGGAACAGGCCCGTGGCGACGTGGTGGACGGCCGCGCCGACCTCTACTCGGTGGGCGTGCTGGCCTACGAGATGCTCACCGGCCACCTGCCTTTCCAGGCCAACGACGCCCTGGCCCTGGCGGTGATGCACGCCCACGACCCGATCCCGCCGCTGCCGGCCAACCGCCGCCACTGGCAGCCCTTCATCTCGGTGGCGATGGCGAAGGTGCGCGAGCAGCGCTTCCGCAATGCCGAGCAGATGCTCAATGCGCTGGACGAGCTCGAGCGCAAGCTGCGCCCCGGCGCCGTACCGCCGCCGGCAGCCCCGCTGCCGCCGGCGGCCGAGGCCGAGGCGCCGACACCGCTCGGCATCGAGGCCAGCCGCCGCGGATGGCCGCGCCTGCCCTGGCCCTGGCTGGGCGCGGGGGCGGCCGGCCTGCTGCTGGCCGCGGGCCTCGGCTGGTGGCTGAGCCGCCCGCCCGCGCCACCGGAGTTCTTCGGCGTCGAGCCCGCGGCCGAACGCCCCCCCATCCCCGATCCGATCGGCGCCGTGGCCGTGGCGGCCGGCACCGCGCCTGCCACGGGCGCGGCCCCCGAGGGCGACGCGCCGGCGAGCCCGGCCAGTCCTGCCGCGCCGGTCGCGACGGCAGAGCCCGAGCCCGCGCCGCCGGTGGCCGGCCCGGGCGAGGGCTTCCTCACCCGCGCCCTGCCCTACGACCCGCGGGTACCGGCGGCCCGCGAACTCGCCGCGGCGCAACGGCAGATCGCCCGCCTGCGCCTGAGCACGCCGGCCGGCGACAACGCCGCAGAATCGCTGCTTGCGGCCCGGGCCATCGCCCCGCGCGATCCAGCCCTGCCGGCGCTGGAAACCCGCCTCGTCGAGGCCTTCGGCAGCCAGTTCGGCAAGGCCCTGGAAAGCGGAGACGGCGCCAATGCCACTGCCCTGTGGCAGCGCCTGCGGCGCTTCGTCGAACAGGCCGGCATCGCCGACAACCCGGCCTGGACGGCCCTGCTCGCCGAGCGCGAGGCTGCCGTGCGCCAGCAGCTTGCCGAAGCCGCGCAGCGCCGCGATGCCCGCCTGCTGCGCCGGGCGAACGAGGAGATCGCGGCCTATGGCCTCGATGCCGCGCGCTTCGAGACCGAGGTGCAGGCCGCACGCCTTGCCCTGCTGCCGCGCCCGGGAACACGGCTCGAGGCCCGGGGGCCGGCCATGCGCCTGCTGGTGGCGCCCACCGAGGGCAGGCCGGGCCTCGCCGCCATGGAGACCCCGGTGACCCGCGCCGAGTACGAGGCCTTCGTCCAGGCCACCGGGCGGCCGGTCTCGCGCTGCCGTGGCGGCTTCCTCGAACGCCGCACCTGGCAGTCCCCGGGCTATGCCCAGAGCCCCCGCGATCCGGTGGTCTGCGTGACCCACGACGATGCCCTGGCCTACGCCGCCTGGCGCGGCCAGCGCGAGGGCCAGCGCTACCGCCTGCCCAGCGCCGCGGAATGGCCCCTGCTGGCGCAGGGCGCGGTGGCCGACTGCGCCTCGGCGCGCCTCGCCTGCGACCGCCGCGAGGGCACGGTGCCGGTGGGCGGCGGCAAGGCCACGCCGATGGGCCTGAGCGACATCGGCGGCAACACGCGCGAATGGCTGGCGGGCGGGGCCCAGGCCGGCGGGGCCGGCTGGCGCACCCCGCCGGCGCAGGCGAGGCCGGCCGCGGTGCAGGCCGTGCAGGACCCGCGCGGCGCCGACGACCTCGGCTTCCGGCTGGTGCGCGACGTGGCGCTCGGCGACCTGCTCGGCGAGCCCGCCGCCCGCGCCCGCTGACCGTTCGCCCGCCTTCGCATCCGCCTGCCATGGCAGGACGCTAGGATCGCGGCATGCGCAATCTCCGCACCTGGTTCCTCACCGGCCTGCTCACCCTGCTGCCGCTCTGGCTGGCCTGGCTGGTGGTGAGCTTCCTCTTCGGCCTGCTCGCCGACCTCTCCCGGCCCTGGGTGGGGCCGCTGCTCATCGGCCTGTCCCGGCTCAGCCCCGAGCTGTTCGGCTGGCTGCTCAACCCCTGGGTGCTGCCGGTGGTGGCGCTGGTGGGCACGCTCGCCGTGATCATCGGCGTCGGCGCCCTTACCCGGCGCGTGGTCGGCCAGACCCTGCTCGGCTTCGTCGAGGGCCTGATCGCCCGCGTGCCGCTGGTGAACGTGGTCTATTCCTCGGCGCGCAAGCTGCTCGACCTGCTGCAGCATCCGCCGGGCGGCAAGGGCCAGCGGGTGGTGCTGATCGACTTCCCCAACCGCGACATGAAGGCGGTGGGCTTCGTCACCCGCCTGCTGCGCGAGGAAGGCAGCGGCCGCGAGCTGGCCGCGGTGTACGTGCCCACCACCCCCAACCCCACCTCGGGCTACCTCGAGATCGTGCCGGTGGACCGGCTCACGCCCACCGACTGGAGCTTCGACGAAGCCATGGCCTTCATCATCTCCGGCGGCGCCGTGGCGCCCGAGGCCATCCCCTTCGAACGTCCGCGGGAATGAACCCGGAGGCCCGCGGCCGCCGCACGCCCCGCCGCCGCGACGATGCCGGCATCACCGGCCTGCCGCGGCCGCGCATGCTGCGCATCGACCGCGGCTTCGTGGTCGGGCTGCTGCTGGTGGGGCTCGGCTTCCTCTGGCTGAAAGGCGGCGCGCCGCCGGGCTTCCCCGGCGAACCCGATCTCGCCGGCTACCGCGGCGCGCCGCTGCTGGTGGTGTATGGCGCGCCCTGGTGCCGCGACTGCGAGGCGGAGTGGCGGCGCCTCGAGGCCGCCCTGCCCGAGGGACTGGCGGTGGTGCACCTCGTCACCAGCACCGAGGCCGGTTACGGCCACCCCGCCACGGCGGAAACTGCCGCGGCCTGGGCGGCCAGGCTCGGCGTGCCGCCGGGGCAGGTGCTGCCCGCCGGCCTCACGACGATGCCGCTGCCGGCCCTGTCGCTGCGCGATGGAAGCGGCCGCGAGCGCCTGCGGCTCTCGGGCCGCGCCGACCTCGAACGCCTGCGTGCCGAGTGGCGGCGCCTCGCGCCGCCCCCCGCCAGCGCCGGGGAGCTGGGCCTCAACGCGCCTGCGCCGCCTCGAAGCGGCGGCTGACGGCATTCCAGTCCACCACCTGCCACCAGGCGCCGATGTAGTCGCCGCGGCGGTTCTGGTAGCGCAGGTAGTAGGCATGCTCCCAGACATCGAGGCCGAGGATCGGCGTGCCGCGCACCTCGGCCACGTCCATCAGCGGGTTGTCCTGGTTCGGCGTGGAGGTGATGGCGAGGCTGCCGTCCTCGCGCCGCACCAGCCAGGCCCAGCCGGAGCCGAAGCGGGAGGCCGCGGCCTGCGAGAACTGCTGCTGCATGGCCTCCTGCGAGCCGAAGGCGGCCTCGATGGCCTTGCGCAGGGCCGGCGAGGGCTCGCCGCCCTGGCCCGCCGGGGCCATCACGGTCCAGAACAGGCTGTGGTTGTAGTGGCTGCCGAGGTTGTTGCGCACCGCCGGCGGCAGGGTGGAGATGCGGGCGAGCAGGGGCTCGATCTCGCCCCCGCGCAGCTCCGGCAGCTCGGCGGCGAGCTGGTTGAGCGTGGCCACCGCGCCGCCATGGTGACGCTGGTGGTGCAGGCGCATGGTCTCGGCATCGATCGCCGCCTCCAGCGCGTCCTCGGCGTAGGGCAGCGGCGGCAGGCGGTAGGGCCCCTCGGCCGCCGCGACAAGCCCGGACAGCACGAGGCAGGCCGCGGCCAGCAGGGGGCGGTGCCAGCGGGCACGGGGCGGGGCGATGGGAGCGGTGGCGGTGGGCAGCGAGGACATCGGCGGGCTCCTGTCGAAAGGCAGGCGCGTATCCTCGCACTTCGACCGTGGAGGAGGCATGCCGATGTGGTGGAAGCGCGCCCTGTTCTGGAGCCCGATGCCGCGGACTTGCGAAGGCGCGGTGGCATCATAGGCCGATGGACCTCGCCCACCACCACTTCCACGCCGCGTCCGTGCCCGAGGGCACCACGCTCGTCCTCGACCGTCCCGACGACTGGCACCTGCACCTGCGCGATGGCGAGCAGCTCGCCGCCGTGCTGCCGCACACCGCGGCGCAGTTCGGCCGCGCCATCGTCATGCCGAACCTGAAGCCGCCGGTCACCAGCACCGCGCTGGCCGCCGCCTACCGCAGGCGCATCCTCGAGGCCCGCCCCGAGGGCACCGGCTTCGAGCCGCTGATGACGCTCTACCTCACCGACAATACCCCGGCCGCCGAGATCCGCGAAGCGAAGGCGAGCGGCTTCGTGCATGCGGTGAAGCTCTATCCCGCCGGGGCGACCACCAACTCCGATTCCGGCGTCACCGACCTCAGGCATGCCTACAAGGCACTCGAGGCGATGCAGGAGACGGGCATGGTGCTCGCCATCCATGGCGAGGTGACCGACCGCGACATCGATGTGTTCGACCGCGAGAAAGCCTTCATCGAGCAGAAGCTGATCCCGCTGCGGCGCGATTTCCCGGCCCTGCGGGTGGTCTTCGAGCACATCACCACCCAGGACGCCGCCGACTACGTGCGCGAGGCCGAGGGCGACATCGCCGCCACCCTCACCGCGCACCACCTGCTCTACAACCGCAACGCGCTCTTCCAGGGCGGCATCCGGCCGCACTACTACTGCCTGCCGGTGCTGAAGCGCGAGCCCCACCGCCAGGCCCTGATCGCCGCCGCCACCTCGGGCAATCCGCGCTTCTTCCTCGGCACCGACTCGGCCCCGCACGCCAGGGGCGACAAGGAATCGGACTGCGGCTGCGCGGGCTGCTACACCGCCCTGCACGCGCTCGAGCTCTACGCCACCGCCTTCGAGGCCGCCGGCGCCCTGGACCGGCTGGAAGGGTTTGCCAGCCACTTCGGCGCCGATTTCTACCGCCTGCCGCGCAACACCGGCCGGGTGCGGCTGCGCAAGGAGGCCTGGACCCTGCCCTCCGACCTGCCTTACGGCGAACGGCGCATCGTGCCGCTCGGGGCCGGCGAGCGGCTGGGCTGGCGCTTCCTCGGCCCGGCCTGATCCCCTTCCCGACCCCCGACGCGGAACACCCCCCATGCCCGCCGATGCCAGCCACCTGCCCCTGCCCTTCCGCCAGCTCAAGCTGCGGCCGAAGACCCTGCTGCAGGTGGGACGCGAAGGCGACCCGGCCACGCCCAGTGAATGGCAGTTCTGTGCCGCCATCGAGGGCAAGGGCCTGATGCTGGCGCCGCTGCCCGGCGCCCGCATGCCGGCCCTGCCCCCGGGTGCCGGGCTGCAGGTGCAGGGCTTCACCGGGCAGTACGACTTCCACTTCCAGACCACGGCGCTCGGCACCTTCGAGGTGCCCTTCGCCTATACCCTGCTCGCCTGGCCCGGGGAGGTCAGGGGCCGCCTGGTGCGCCAGGCCCTGCGCGTGCGCACCCTGCTGCCGGCCCAGCTCTCCGCCCTGCCGGGCGGCGGCGAGCCGCGCGCCGCCGCGGTGCTCGACCTCAGCCTGACCGGCGCCCTGGTGGAGACGCCCGCGCCGGTGGGAGCGCTCGGCGAGTCCCTGCGCATCAGCTTCGTGGTCGAGGTCGAGGGCGAGCCCTCGCAGATCACCACCGAGGCGCGGATCTGCCACCACCGCGCCATGGAAGGCCCGAGCCGGGAGCGTCTGGGCCTGAGCTTCCGGGCCCTGCCGCGGCAGGAGCGGCTGGCGCTCGCGGCCTACCTGCACGGGCTGGCAGCGTCGCTCGACGCCTGAGGTCGTTCAGACCTCCACCACGTCGCCGGGACGGGCCAGCGCCACGCGGGCTCCGAAACGCTGGCGCAGGGCCTCGGCCATCGGCCGCCGTGCCTCGTCCTCGCCGTGCACCAGCCACACCGGCGGATGGCCGGGGATGCGCCCGTACCAGTCCAGCAGTCCGGGCTGGTCGGCATGGGCGGAAAGCCCGCCGATGGTATGGCGGCGCGCCCGCACCGCCACCTCGCTGCCGAGGATGCGCACGTAGCCGGCCCCGTCGACCAGGCGGCGGCCGAGGGTGCCGCGCGACTGGTAGCCGACGAAGACCACGTGGTTGCGTTCGACGGGCAGGCGCTGGCGCAGGTGGTGGCGCACCCGGCCGCCGTTGGCCATGCCGGAGCCGGCGATGATGATGGCACCGCGGTCGATGCGGTTGATGGCCATCGACTCCTCCACCGACACCGCGAAATGCAGGTTGGGCAGGCGGAGCGGGTGGGAGCGCTCGGCCCAGAGCCGCTTCGCCTCGGCATCGAACAGATCGGTGTGGCGCTCGTAGACCTCAGTGACCTTCGAGGCCATCGGGCTGTCGAGGAAGATCTGCCAGCGCCCGAGGCCCCAGTCCTCGAAATGCTGGGCGAACCAGTACAGCAGTTCCTGGGTGCGGCCGACGGCGAAGGCCGGGATCACCACATTGCCGCGGCCCTCCCAGGCCTCGCGGAACAGGGCGCCGAGCTCCGCCACGGTGGCGGCGCGCTCGCGGTGGGCGCGGCCGCCGTAGGTGGATTCGAGCAGCACCAGGTCGGCCTGCGGCACCGGAACGGCATCACGCAGGATCGGGGTGCCGCGCGGCCCGAGATCGCCCGAGAACACCAGGCGCCGGGAGCCGGTGGCACCGGCCTCGGCCAGCGCCACCGAGGCCGAGCCGAGGATGTGGCCGGCATCGCGCAGCACCAGCTCGAGGCCCGGAAAGAGCGTGACCGGGCGATCGTATTCCAGGGGCCGCAACTGCTGCGCCACCCGCGCCACGTCGGCGAGGGTGTAGAGCGGCTCCAGGTCCTCGGCATCGAACTCGCGGCCCTCGGCGCGGCGCCGGCGGGCGCGCTCGGCATCGGCCTCGGCGAGCCTCGCCGA
Organism: Silanimonas lenta DSM 16282; assembly: GCF_000429065.1. GTDB lineage: Bacteria > Pseudomonadota > Gammaproteobacteria > Xanthomonadales > Xanthomonadaceae > Silanimonas > Silanimonas lenta. Next base: position 231,674 of record NZ_KE386845.1, read on the forward strand.
GTCCTCCAGCATCACCGGCAGCAGATCGGCCGTGGCGCGGTGGGTGTAGATCGGACCGCGGAACCCGCGCTTCACCAGCAGGGGCAGGCGCCCGCTGTGATCGATGTGGGCATGGCTCAGCACCACGGCATCGAGGCTGGCCGCATCAAAAGGAAAATCCTCGCGGTTGCGGGCCTCGTCCTCGCGGCTGCCCTGGCGCAGGCCGCAGTCCAGCAGCAGCCGCCGGCCGGCCGCCTCCACCTCGTGGAAGGAGCCGGTCACCTCGCCGGCGGCGCCGTGGAAGCGGACCTTCACCGCCTTGCCCTCAGCGGGCCGGGGGCGGGGCCTGCATCTCCTCGAGCAGGGCCGGGGCCGGAAACACGTTCTCCATCACCCAGAGCATGTAGCGCGAGTCCACGGCGATCATGCGGGTCATCTTCGGGTCGAACACCCAGTTCGAGCTCACCGACTCCCAATTGCCATCGAAGGCCAGGCCCACCAGCCGGCCGCGGGCATCGAGCACCGGCGAGCCGGAATTGCCGCCGGTGATGTCGAGGTCGGAGAGGAAGTTCACCGGCACGCTGCCAAGCGCACTGTCCTCACGACCTCGGTACTCCCGCTCGCGGATCAGGTCGAGCTGCACCTGGGGCGAATCGAAGGGCTCCTTGCCGGTGTGCTTGGCGGCGAGCCCCTCCAGCGTGGTGAACGGGGTGTAGGCCACGCCGTCGCGCGGCACGTAGCCGGTCACGTTGCCGAAGGTGATACGCAGGCTGAGGTTGGCATCCGGGTAGACATGCCCGCCCTGCGACTTGCGGTAGGCCTGTACGGCGGCGAGGAAGGCCGGGCGGTGCAGCAGGTTTTCGCCGGCACGCGCCTTGGCCTCGTCCTCCATTGCCATGAAGGTGGGATGCAGGGCCACTACCAGCTTCAGCAGCGGGTCCTCGCTGGCCTCGAGTGCCGCGCGGTCGGCGCCGAGCAGGGCGAGCCGGGCCTCGGTCGATTCCAGCGTGGTCGCGCCGTAGAGCGCCTCGAGCCCGGCGCGGATCGAAGCCTCGCTGCCATCGCCCACCAGGGCATCGAGGGCCGGCACGCGCTGGGCGGCCGGCAGCCTGGCGTATTCGCCGAGCCAGTAGGCCATCAGCTGCAGTTCCATGGCGCGGGCATAGCGGCGCTCGAGCTGGCGCTGGCCGCCTTCGATGGCCGGCAGGTCGCGCTGCTGGAAGCCCGGCGCGCGCTCCAGGTCGGGCTTGGCCTTCTCGATCGAGAGGCGGTAGAGCTGGCGCACGCTGGCCAGCAGGCCGGTGTTGCCGATCTGGCCGAACACCAGGTCGCGCTCGCGGGTGGCCCGGGCCTTGGCGGCAAGCTCCACCAGGGCCCGGTAGGAGGCCAGGGCGGCGCGGGCATCGAGGCCCTCGGCACCGCGGGCGCCGGCGCGCAGCCAGTCGACCACGGCCTGCTCCTCGGCGCGCTTGGCGGCCTCGGCGTCGATACGGGCGAAACCCTCCAGCTGGCCGTCCCAGTTCTTGGTGGCGTTGTTCCAGTTGCGCACCGTGGCGGCGTACTTCACCGCGATGTCGGGATCGGCGGCGCCGGCCTTCTCGACCAGGGCGATCATGGCCTTGAGGTGCCTGCCCACCACCGGGTACTGCCACTCGGCCACGTTACGGAACTCGTCGAGCAGGGCGTAACGGTTGGTGGTGCCGGGGTAGCCCGCCACCATCACGAAGTCGCCCTCGCGCAGCGGCGTATCGGCCAGCTTCAGCCAGTGCTTCGGACGGTAGGGCACGTTGTCCTTCGAGTAGGGCGCGGGCTTGCCGTCCGGGCCGACGTAGGCGCGGTAGAAGGTGAAATCGCCGGTGTGGCGCGGCCACATCCAGTTGTCGATGTCGCCGCCGTAGGCGCCGATGGCATCCGGCGGCGCGTAGGCGAGGCGCACGTCGCGGATCTCGAGCTGGCGGAACAGGCGGAAGGTCTGGCCGCCGAAGAAGGAGTACAGGGTGCAGCGGTAGCCCGGCTCGCTCTCGCATTCGGCGATCAGGGCCTTCTGCTTCGCCTCCACCGCCGCCTGCCGCGACAGGCCATCCTTGGCGCCGCGGATCACCGCCTGCATGTCGGCGGTCACGTCGGTGATGCGGTCCATCACGAACACCCGCGCATTGGGGCCGGCCGACAGTTCATCGGCGCGGCTGGCCGCGTTGAAGCCGAGGGTCATCAGGTTCTTCTCGGCGGTGGAATTGAGCTGGATGGCGCCGTAGGCGCAGTGGTGGTTGGTGGCCACCAGGCCCTCCGGCGAGACGAAGCTGGCGGTGCAGCCGCCCAGCGCCACCACCGCGCCCATCGGGTCGCCGGTGAGGTCGGCGAGCTGCTCCGGCGGGAGCTCCAGCCCGGCGGCCTTCAGCGGGCCGGCGATCTCCGGCAGCTGCTGGGGCACCCACATGCCCTCGCGGGCAAGGCTGGCGGTGGCAAGGAGCGAGGCCGCGACGGCGGCAGCGAGCGGGAGTCGGCGCATGGGCGGTTCCATGGGAGGGGCGGAGGAAAACGGCCCGAGTCTACCCCCGCCCGGGGGCCATCCCCCCTGCCGGAAGTCCCGGGACCGGCTTCACGCCGGCCCGCCTTCCGGGCGGCGGGCGGCATGCCTAGACTGGCCAGGACCCGACCGGAGCCACCGCCCCCGCATGGATACCCTGCAGGTTCTCGTCCTGCTCACGGCCCTGCAGGCGCTGGCGGCCTTCGCCATGGGTGGCATCGCCCTGGCGGTGGGCGGCGAACGCCTGGCCCTCACCAAGTCCCTGGTGGCGCTCGGCTTCGCCGCCCTCGGTGGCTACTTCGCCCTCTCGCTCGCCTCCTTCCTGCTTGCCGGGGCCGGGCCGCAGTGGGCCAATACCCGCACCCTCTCCAGCCTGCTCGCGCAGTTCTCGAACCTGCTGCATCTCGGCCTGCTCGGGCTGGCGCTGTGGATCGCCCGCCACCGCCAGCCCCTGCGCAAGCGCCTCGTCGTCGCCGTGGTCCTGGCCGCCCTGGCGGGCGCGCTCATCCTCACCCTGCCCGGCGCCTTCGACCTGCAGGCCGGGGCCCTGCGCAACCTGCTGCGCCTCGGGGTGCGCTCGCTCATCACCGCGCTGGCCTACGCCGCCATCGCCCTCGTGATCCTGCGCCACCGGCCGCCGGAAGGCCGCAGCCTCGGCTACTGGCTGGTGCTCTGCGCCTTCGGCCTGCTGGCCCTCTTCAATGCCGTCAATGCCAGCCTGTTCTTCGTGCCGGACTGGCTGCCACTGGCCCCCGAGGCCTCGGCCTGGCTGCAGCTCGGGCTGCTGCTCTCCCTGCTGCTGCTCGCTATCGCCATGCTGGTCTGGCTGCAGGAACGCACCCAGGCCGTGGTGGAGGCACGCACCATCACCGCCGAACGCATGGTGCACCTCGACGAAGCGAGCGGCCTTGCCAACCGCAATGGCCTGCTAAAGCGGATCGAGGACAGCACCGGCCCCAATACCCCCCTCACCCTGCTGGTGCTGCACGTGCAGCGCTTCGCCCTGCTGGAACGCACCCTCGGCCCGGCCTGGGCCCTGGAAGCCCTGCGCCGGCTCGGCGAGGCCCTGGGCCGGGGCCGGCCGCACCAGCTGCTCGGCGTGGCCCGGGTCGACAGCGACCGGCTGGCCGTGGCCATCGCCGCCGACGGCTCGCTGGCCGATGCCGACGTGCTGGCCCGGCGCCGCGAGGCCGAGAACACCGCACTCACCCTCGGCCATCCGGTGGCGGTGAGCTTCGGCTATGCCGTGCGCCAGCAGCGCGAGGCCGCCGCCACCCTGCTGGCCTCGGCCTGCCTCGCCCAGGAGAAGGCCGAGGCTTCGGGCATGCGCATGCTGCGCTTCGAGCCCGAGCAGGCCCGCTCCGACGCCGACGAGGTGGAGATCGTCGGGGCGCTCTACCGGGCCCTCGGCGAGGACCAGCTCTTCCTCGAATTCCAGGGCATCTTCGAGGCCGGCAGCGGGGAGCTCGACAGCGTCGAGGCCCTGATCCGCTGGCGCCACCCCAGCCAGGGCCTGCTGCCTCCGGGGCGCTTCCTGCCGGCGGCGGAACGCAACGGCCTGATGGGCGAGATCGACGCCTGGGTGCTCGACCGCGTCTGCCGCCGCCTGCGCGAACGCCGCGAGCAGGGCCTGCCGCTGGTGCCGGTGGCGATGAACCTCTCGGCAGGTTCGCTGCTGGACGCCGGGCTGGTGGCGGCGGTAGAGGCCCAGCTCCGGCGCAACGGCCTGCCGCCTTCGCTGCTGGAGCTGGAGATCACCGAATCGGCGGCCATGCTCGACCCCGGGCGGGCGAGCAGCGTGATCGATGCCCTGCGTGCGCTGGGCGTGCGGGTGGCGCTGGACGACCTCGGCACCGGCTATTCCTCGCTCTCGCACCTGCGCGACCTGCGCAGCGACCGGCTGAAGATCGACCGCAGCTTCATCGGCGATCCCAAGCCCTTCGGCCGCGCCATCGCCGCGGCCATCGCTGCCCTGGGCCGGTCGCTCGGCACCGATGTGGTGGCCGAGGGCGTGGAAACCCCCGAGCAGCTCGCCTTCTGCCGCGCTGCCGGCGTGCCCAAGCTGCAGGGCTGGCTGCTGCATCGCCCCTCGACGGAGTGGCCGCCGCTGCGCGTCGCCCTGCCCGGACAGGCGGCCGGCGGCGACGCCCCCCCGATATAATCCGCGGCATCCGGGCACCGTGCCCGAGGGAGCAGCGAGCCGATGGGCATGATGATGAAGGCGCTGGTGAAGCGCCACGCCGAGAAGGGCATCTGGATGGAGGAGGTGCCGGTGCCGCAGCCCGGGCCCAACGAGGTGCTGATCAAGCTCGAGAAAACCGCCATCTGCGGCACCGATCTGCACATCTACAAGTGGGACGAATGGAGCCAGCGCACCATCCGGCCCGGCCTCGTCATCGGCCACGAGTTCGTCGGCCGCATCGTCGAGCTCGGTCCCGGCGTCACCGGCTACAGGGTGGGCGAGCGCGTCTCGGCCGAGGGCCACATCGTCTGCGGTCACTGCCGCAACTGCCGCGCCGGCCGCCAGCACCTGTGCCCCAATACCGTGGGCATCGGCGTGAACCGCGACGGCGCCTTCGCCGAATACATCGCCATGCCGGCCGCCAATCTCTGGCCGATCCCGGACCAGATCCCGAGCGAGCTCGCCGCCTTCTTCGATCCCTACGGCAACGCCGCGCACTGCGCGCTGGAGTTCGACGTGGTGGGCGAGGACGTGCTGATCACCGGCGCCGGTCCGATCGGCATCATCGCCGCCGGCATCTGCAAGCACATCGGCGCGCGCAACGTGGTGGTCACCGATGTCAACGACTACCGGCTCAAGCTGGCCGCCGACATGGGCGCCACCCGGGTGGTGAACGTCGCCAACCAGAGCATCAGGGACGTGATGAAGGACCTCCACATGGAGGGTTTCGACGTCGGCCTCGAGATGAGCGGCAACCCGCGCGCCTTCAACGACATGCTCGAGTGCATGTACCACGGCGGCAAGATCGCCCTGCTCGGCATCCTGCCCAAGGGCACCGGCGTGGACTGGGACAGGATCATCTTCAAGGGCCTCACCCTGCACGGCATCTACGGCCGGCGCATGTACGAGACCTGGTACAAGATGACCCAGATGGTGCTCACCGGCTTCCCGTTGCAGAAGGTGCTCACCCACCAGATCCACATCGACGACTTCCAGAAGGGCTTCGACCTGATGGAGGCCGGCACCTGCGGCAAGGTGGTCTGCAGCTGGAACTAAAGTCCCGCGGCGGCCCTGCGCCGCCGCTTTCCCACCCCCGGAGGGCCTTGCGCATGTGCCCTGCTTCCACCGTCAGGATCACGGTCGACCCGGACATGGACGGCGAGAAGGCGATGGCGATCCGCGAGATGCTGCGCGACTACAACGCGCGCTTCATCGGCCGCCCGGCCTGGGTACCGCTGGTGCTCACCGCGCTCGACTGCGAGGAGGAACTGGTGGGCGGCCTGGTCGGCGAATACGGCCTGGGCTGGCTGCACATCACCATGCTCGCCGTCGCGCCGGAGCGCCGGCGCACCGGCATCGGCGCCCAACTCATCGAACAGGCCGAGCACTGGGCCCGGGCCCGCGGGGCGCTGGGGGTGAACCTGGAGACCATCGAGTTCCAGGCGCTCGGCTTCTACGAGCGCCTCGGTTACCGGAAGTTCGGGGAGCAAGTGGACAATCCTCCGGGGTACGTCCGCTACTACCTCGAAAAACGTCTCGACTGACGATGCCCTCTGCCCGCCGTTTCCCGCCCGCGGCCTGCGCCGCGGGCCTGCTCCTCGCCGCCTGCCTGTCCGCCGCCCTGCCCATCCCGGCAGGGGCGGCTCCCGGCTGCGCCAGCGACGAGGTCCCCGCCGCCGAGCTGGTGCCCCCGGCCCTGCTCGGCGGCGAGGATTTCCGGGTCGATCCCTGCGCCCGCCTCACCGGCCACATGGCGCGCTTCACCCTGCGCCCTGCCGGCCCCGGCGCCGGGGCGGTGGAGCCGCCGGCCATCGTGGTGGAGAGCATCGACCTTCTGGAACTGCGGGTGCTGGAGATGGAACTGCTGCGCCGGCTGCGTGCCATCGGCCGCGCCAGCGCCGCCGGGCAGGCGGCGATGGGCTCGCTGCAGCAGACCGGCAACGCCGTGGGCAGCGTAGTGAGCCGCCCGGTGGAGAGCGTGGTGGGCCTGCCGGCCGGCGCCCTGCGCTTCTTCGGCCGGCAGGTGGAACGCGCCGGCCGCCAGGTGGCCGATGCCGGCGAACGGGCCTGGGAACACTTCGACACCCCCCTGCCGCCAGAGACCCGGCTGCGCCCGGAGGTGGAGGAAACCCTGCCTGCCGAACCCGAGCCCTGGTGGCGCCGGGGCAGCGGCCTTGCCTTCCAGCTCGGCAAGCGCTGGCTGGGCTATACCGCGGCCCGCCGCGATCTGGCCCGCCGCCTCGGCACCGACCCCTACACCCGCAACCCCTGGCTGGATGCCGAGATGGACCGCCTGGCCTGGGCGGCCCTGGTGGGGCGGCGCGGCGCGGGCTTCGGCCTCGGGCAGATCGGCGGGGCCGCCGGCATCGCCCTGTCGGAGAGCGGCCGCATCCACCGTATGGTCTGGGAACAGCCACCCGAGGAAGTGCGGCGCTGGAACGCCCGGCGCCTGGCCCCGCTCGCCTGCTCTCCCGAGGCCCAGGACGAGTTCTTCGACAACGGCCGCTTCAGCCCCACCCTGCAGACCCAGGCCGTGGATGCCCTGATGGAACTGGTGCCGCAGGCCGGCTGCGATGCCTTCCTGCAGCTCGCGGCCGGCGTCGAGCGCGAGGCCGAGGCACGCTACGTGGTCGACCTGCTGCAGCTCCTGGTGGCCGCACGCCCGCGCTTCCCGGTGCGTTTCGAGCCGGTGGGCAGCGCGCTGGTGCTGCGCGATGGCGAGGAACGGCTGTTCCTCGCCCTGCCGGTGGACAGGCTGCAGTGGACGCCGATGACCCGGGACTTCTTCGCCCAGCCGGGCTTCGCCAGCGCCCCGGACAAGCGCGCCCTGATCGGCCGCGAGGCCAGCCCGGAGGCGCGGGCCGCCCTGCTGGCGGCGGGCTGGAGCGTGTTCGAGCACGCCATCGGGCCGGCGCGCGAAGCCAGCGCCGCTATCGCGGCGCAGCGCGGGGACGGCTGAGGGCGGGGCTTCAGCCTGCGCTGGCCGGCACCTCGTCGGCCTCGTCGCTGCTGGTGCGCACCAGCCGGTAGCCGTGCTGGTAGATGCCCTCCAGCCGCCATTCGCTGTCGCCCTGCAGGCCAAGGCGCTTGCGCAGCCGGCTGACGTAGGTATCGACGCTGCGGGTGGCCACGTTCGGTCCCACCCGCCATACCTGCGAGAGCAGGGTCTCGCGGCTCACCACCTTGCCGCGGCGCTGGAACAGGAAGACCAGCAGGTCGAATTCGCGGTCGGTGAGTTCCACCGGCTCGCCATGCAGGGTGAGGCGGCGGCGCTCGAGGTCGAAGCCGAAGGGTTCGACCCCGTCGATCATGTGCATCTGGCTCGGCGGCGCGGCCCGGCGCAGGGCGGCATTGATGCGCGCCACCAGTTCGGCGGCCCTGGCCGGCTTGACGATGTAGTCGTCGGCCCCGGCCTGCAGCCCGGTGACGATGTCCTCCTCCTGGTCGTTGCCGGTGAGGAAGATCACCGGCAGCGTGGCATTCGACTGCCGCAGTTCCTTCAACAGTTCCAGCCCGGAAACGCCGGGCAGGTTCCAGTCGAGCAGGAGCAGGTCGATCGACTCCGGCCCCATGCGCCGGCGGAAATCCAGCTCGGTGGCGTAGTGGAGGCAATCCATGCCCGCGTTCTGGATCATCGTGGCGATGATCTTCGCCTGGGTGGGATCGTCCTCGACGAGTCCGATTTGGAGTGTGCGCGACATGGTCCCCTTGAGGTGGCCGGAAGAGGGCTCCGGCCCGCAACATGTTTGACAACTGTGAATTGTGTCAAGCATGGCGGCGCAGGGAAAGCCACGGCCCGGGGCGGCCCGTGAAGACCGGCTCGCCCTTCCCCGGCGGCCGGGGGCGATAATGCCCCCCTTTCTGCTACCCACTGCCAGCCCGCCGATGCCGACCCCCGCCCCGCGCTACCCCGCGCAAGCCCGCTATGCCGCCGAGCTCGCCGAGATCCAGTCCGCCGGCCTGTTCAAGGCCGAGCGCATCATCACGAGCCCGCAGTCGGCCGAGATCCGGCTGGCCGACGGGCGCACGGTGCTGAACTTCTGCGCCAACAACTACCTCGGCCTTGCCGACCACCCGGACATCATCGCCGCCGCCAAGGCCGCGCTCGATACCCATGGCTTCGGCATGGCCTCGGTGCGCTTCATCTGCGGCACCCAGGACCTGCACAAGGCCCTGGAGGCGAAGATCGCCCGCTTCTTCGGCACCGAGGACACCATCCTCTACGCCGCCTGCTTCGACGCCAACGGCGGCCTGTTCGAACCGCTGCTGGGCGAACAAGACGCCATCGTCTCGGACAGCCTCAACCACGCCTCGATCATCGACGGTGTGCGCCTGTGCAAGGCCAAGCGCTACCGCTACGCCAACTGCGACATGGCCGACCTCGAGAAGCAGCTGCAGCAGGCCCGCGCCGATGGCGTGCGCGACATCCTGATCACCACCGATGGCGTGTTCTCGATGGACGGCTTCATCGCCCCGCTCGACGAGATCACCACGCTGGCGGCGAAGTACGGGGCGATGGTGCACATCGACGAGTGCCACGCGACCGGCTTCCTTGGGCGCTCAGGCCGCGGCAGCGCCGAGGTGAAGGGCGTGATGGACCGGATCGACATTTTCACCGGCACCCTGGGCAAGGCCATGGGCGGCGCCCTGGGCGGCTTCACCACCGGCCGCAGGGAAGTGATCGAGCTGCTGCGCCAGCGATCGCGGCCTTATCTGTTCAGCAACTCGCTGCCGCCGCACGTGGTGGCCGCGGGCCTCAAGGCCTTCGACATGCTGGACGCCGCTGGCGAGCTGCGCGAGCGCCTCGCCGCCAACACCGCCTATTTCCGCGAACGCATGACCGCCGCCGGCTTCGAGCTCAAGCCGGGTCAGCATCCGATCTGCCCGGTGATGCTCTACGACGCCCCGCTGGCGCAACGCTTCGCCGAGCGCCTGCTGGAGGAAGGCATCTACGCCATCGGCTTCTTCTTCCCGGTGGTGCCCAAGGGCCAGGCCCGCATCCGCACCCAGATGAGCGCCGCGCATACCCGCGAGCACCTCGACCGCGCCATCGCCGCCTTCACCAAGGTCGGCCGCGAGCTCGGCGTCATCCAGGCCTGAGACCGGGCATCGCGCCCGGCTCAGCCGCGCAGCGCCGCCACCTCGCGGGCCTCGAGGTGGCGCCACGCCCCCTTCGGCAAGGTGCCGAGCACGAGCCCGCCGATCGCCACCCGCACGAGGCGGCGCACCGGAAAGCCCGCCGCCGCGGCAAGGCGGCGGATCTGCCGGTTGCGCCCCTCGTCCAGCACCACCTCCAGCCAGGCCGTCCTGCCGCCACTGCGCAACAGGCGCACCGCCTTGGCCGAGAGCCGCTCGCCACGGTCCTCGATACCGTCCTGCATGGCGGCCAGCACGGCCTCGTCCGGCACGCCCTCCACCTGCACGTGGTAGGTCTTGTCCGGCCCGCGGCGAGGATCGGTGATGGCCGCCGCCCAGCCGGGGTCATTGGTGAACAGCAGCAGGCCTTCGCTGGCCTGGTCGAGGCGCCCCACCGGGGCCACCCAGGGCAGGCCGGCGCCCTCGAGGCAGCGGTACACCGTCTCCCGCCCCTGCTCGTCGTCGGCCGTGGTGACGAGGCCACGCGGCTTGTTGAGTGCAAGGTAGACCCGCTCGACCGCGGCCAGCGGCCGGCCATCCACAGCCACGGCGTCCAGACCGGCACGCACCGGATGCTCCGGGTCGCGCACCACCCGCCCGTTCACGCTCACCCGGCCCGCACGCACCCAGGCGGCGGCCACCGTCCGGGAGGCCAGCCCCGCCTTCGAGAGCACCCGCGCTAGGCCATGGCGGGGCGGCAGCGGGGAAAAGGCACGGGCAGGCATGCCGGCATGATCCGAAAACCCCCGCGGCTTGGCTACGCTGTGGCACCTCCACCCACCCGAGGCCTGCCATGTCGGAACACACCGCCACCCTTGCCTGGAGCCGCGGCGATGCCGCGTTCACCTACGAAACCTATTCCCGCGACCACCGCCTGGTGTTCGAGAACGGCCTGGAGACCCTGGCCTCCTCGGCCCCGGCCTACGCCGGCAACCCCAAGGCCCTGAATCCGGAAACCCTGCTGGTCGGGGCACTGGCCTCCTGCCACATGCTCACCTTCCTCGCCGTGTGCGCGAAGCGCGGCTACGTGGTCGACCGCTACGAGGACAGCGCGAGCGGCCGGCTGGACAAGAACGCCGAGGAGCGGATGGCCATCACCCACATCACCCTGCGGCCGAAGGTGGCCTTCTCCGGCGAAAAGCAGCCCACGGCCGAGGAACTGGAACGGCTGCACGAGCGGGCGCATGCCAACTGTTTCATCGCCAACTCCGTGCGCGCCGAAGTCGAGGTGCTGCCCGGCTGAGCCGGGCCGCCCGGTTCACCGGCTTCTCACCGCCGCCCCGCGTAGAGTCGCGCCATGCAAGCCGCTCCCCCTCCCCCCTCGCTCTGGCGCCGGGCCGCCGTCGCCGTGGTCCGCTGGTTCGACACTGCCGCCGACGATCCCCTCGACGCTGCCGAGGCCGCGCGCATCGACTGGCTGCGTGTGCTGCCCTTCATCGGCCTGCACCTTGCCTGCCTCGGCGTGCTCTGGGTGGGGGTGAGCCCCTTCGCGGTGGGCGTGGCCATCGCTCTTTACGTGGTGCGGATGTTCGCCATCACCGGTTTCTACCACCGCTATTTCTCGCACAAGGCCTTCCGCACCTCGCGTCCGGTGCAGTTCCTGTTCGGCGTGCTCGGCGCCAGCAGCGTGCAGCGCGGGCCGCTGTGGTGGGCGGCGCACCACCGCCAGCACCACCGCGCCAGCGACACCGAGGCCGACCCGCATTCGCCGCGGCACAAGGGCTTCTGGTACAGCCACATGGGCTGGTTCCTCACCCGCGGCGCCTTCCGCACCAACCTCGAGGCGGTGAAGGACCTGGCGAAGTTCCCCGAGCTGCGCCTGCTCGACCGCTTCGACATTCTCGTGCCGGTGCTGCTGGCCTGCGGACTGTTCCTGCTCGGCGAGTGGCTGGAGACCGCAGCGCCCGGGCTCGGCACCAACGGCCCGCAACTCCTGGTCTGGGGCTTCTTCATCTCCACCGTGGTGCTGTTCCACGTCACCGTCACCATCAATTCCTTCGCCCACCGCTTCGGCCGCCGCCGCTTCCCCACCCGCGACGACTCGCGCAACAACTGGTTCCTCGCCCTGCTCACCTTCGGCGAGGGCTGGCACAACAACCACCACCACTACCCGGGCTCGGCGCGGCAGGGCTTCCGCTGGTGGGAATACGACTTCACCTACTACGGCTTGAAGCTGATGAGCTGGTGCCGCCTGGTCTGGGACCTCAAGCCGGTGCCCGAAGCCTTCCGCAAGCCGCGCCCGGAGGCCGCGTGAGGGTCGCCGTCGTCGGCAGCGGCATCGCCGGGCTTTCCGCCGCCTGGCTGCTCTCCCGCCAGCACGAGGTAGTGCTGTTCGAGGCCGAGGCGCGGCTGGGCGGCCATACCCACACGCACGAGGTAGAGCAGGCCGGCGTGCGCTACCGCGTGGATACCGGCTTCATCGTCCACAACCCGCACAACTACCCGCTGCTCACACGGCTGTTCGACGAACTCGGCGTGGCCTCGCAGGACACCACCATGAGCTTCGGCGTGCAGGTGGAAGCGACCGGCCTCGAATACAACGCCACCCGCCTCGATACCCTGTTCTGCCAGCGCCGCAACCTGTTCTTGCCGCGCTTCCTCGGCATGGTGCGCGACATCCTGCGCTTCTACCGCGAGGCCGGCGCCCTGCTGCGCGAGCCCGGCCCCGGCCCCTCGCTCGGCGAGTACCTGGAACAGAACCGCTACTCCGCCCTGTTCCGCGAGGCCCACCTGGTCCCGATGGCCTCGGCCCTGTGGTCCTCGCCCTCGGCGAAGATCCTCGAGTTCCCGGCGAAATACCTCGTGCGCTTCATGGACCACCACCGCATGCTGCAGGTGGAGGGCCGGCCGCAGTGGAAGGTGGTGAAGGGCGGCTCCTCAACCTATGTCGAGGCGATGAAGGCGCGCTGGACGGTCGAGACGCGGCTGGCCTGCCCGGTGCAGCGCGTCACCCGCGACGAAGAGGGCGTGCGGGTGAAGCACGTGGCCGGCGAGGACCGCTTCGATGCCATCGTCATCGCTACCCACAGCGACCAGGCGCTGGCCCTGCTGGGCGATGCCGATGCCCTCGAGCGTGAGGTGCTGGGCGCCATTCCCTACCAGCGCAACGAGGTGGTGCTGCATACCGACCGCCGAATGCTGCCGCGCCACCGCAAGGCCTGGGCGGCCTGGAACGCCTTCGTGCCGGCCGCCCCCGGGGCGGAATGCAGCGTGAGCTACTGCATGAACCTGCTGCAGGGCCTCGATTCGCCCGAGCCCTTCGTGGTCACGCTGAACCGCTCGGCGGCCATCGATCCTTCCCGGGTGCTGGCGCGCATGGTCTACCACCACCCGGTCTACACCCACGCCAGCGTCGCGGCCCAGGCCCGGGTGGGCGAGCTCAACGGCCGCCGCCACACCTGGTTCGCCGGAGCCTGGCAGGGCTTCGGCTTCCACGAGGACGGCATGCGCGCCGGCGTGGCGGCCGCCACCGGCCTCGGGGTGGTCTGGTGAGCCCTGGCGACGAACGCCGGGCGCCCGTGGGCGAAGCCCTGCGGAGCGCCGTCTACGAAGGCTGGGTGCGGCACCGGCGCTTCTCGCCAGCCATGCACCAGTTCCGCTACCGGCTCTTCCAGCCCTTCCTCGATCTTTCCGAACTGGACCGGGTATTCCAGGGGCGCTGGCTGTGGTCGGTGGGCCGCCGCAACCTCGCCGAGTTCCGCCGCAGCGACTACTTCGGCGATCCTGCCCTGCCCCTCGAGTCCGCCGTGCGCCGGCGCGTGGAAGCGGAACTGGGCCGCCCGGCGCCGGGGCCGGTCCGCCTGCTCACCCACCTGCGCTACTTCGGCTACGTGCAGAACCCGGTGAGCTTCTACTACGGCTACCGCGAGGACGGCGAAACCCTCGACTGGGTGCTGGCCGAGATCACCAACACGCCCTGGGGCCAGCACCATGCCTACCTGCTGCCGGTGGAGCGGGCCGAGGCACGCGGCCGCAGCCTGCACTTCGGCTTCGACAAGACCTTCCACGTGTCCCCCTTCCTGCCCATGGACCGGCGCTACCACTGGGTGTTCACCCCGCCCGGGGCAGACCTGCACGTGCACATGGAGGTGCTCGCCGGCGAGGCGCGCGAGTTCGACGCCACGCTCACGCTGGAGCGCCGTCCGCTGCAGGGCAACACGCTGGCTTCATGCCTCGCCCGGTATCCCTTCATGACCGCCAAGGTCCTCGCCGGCATCTACTGGCAGGCGCTCCGTCTCACCCTCAAGCGCGTGCCTTTCCACCCCCACCCCGACCCTGCCGCCCGCCTCTGAGCCCATGAGCCTGCCCGCCGACGCCATGCCGACCGACACCGCCCCCGTGTCCGCCAGCCAGCGCTGGCTGCGCGCCCGCCTGCTCGAGCGCCTGGCGCCGATCCGCCACGGCCAGCTGGTCATCGAGGACGCGCTGGGCACGGTGCGCCTCGGCGAGGCCGAGCCGGCCGCCGGAGCCCCGGTGGCCCGCCTGCAGGTGCAGGACCTCGAGACCTATGCCCGCATTGCCACCGGCGGCTCGGTGGGTGCCGCCGAGGCCTACATGGACGGGCTCTGGCGCTGCGCCGAGCTCGTCGACCTGGTGCGCCTGCTGGTGCTCAACCGCGACCTTCTGGACGCCATGGAGGGCGGCACCGCCCGCCTCGGCGGCTGGCTGATGAAGGGCCTGCACGCCCTGCGCCGCAATACCCGGGCCGGGGCGCGGAAGAACATCGCCGCCCACTACGACCTCGGCAACGCGCTGTTCCGGCTCTTCCTCTGCGAGGAGCTGATGTACTCCTCGGCGATCTTCGCCTCCCCCGACGAATCCCTCGAAATCGCCTCGCGGCGCAAGCTCGAGCGCATCGGCCGCAAGCTCGACCTCAAGCCTACCGACCACCTGGTCGAGATCGGCACCGGCTGGGGCGGCATGGCCCTGTATGCCGCGCGCCGCTTCGGCTGCCGGGTCACCACCACCACCATCTCGAAGGAACAGCACGCACTCGCTACCGAGCGGGTGGCGCGGGCCGGGCTCTCCGACCGCGTGACCGTGCTGCTCGAGGACTACCGCGATCTTTCCGGCACCTACGACAAACTGGTGTCGATCGAGATGATCGAGGCCATCGGCCACCAGTACCTCGATACCTACATGGCGAAGTGCGCCTCGCTGCTGAAGCCGGACGGCCTCGCCCTCGTCCAGGCCATCACCATCGAGGACCACCGTTACCCGCAGGCCATGCGCTCGGTGGACTTCATCAAGCGCCACATCTTCCCGGGTAGCTTCATCCCCTCGATCAGCGCCATCACTGGCGCCATGGCGCGCAGCACCGACCTGCGCCTCCTCTCGCAGGAGGATTTCGGGCCGAGCTACGCCCTCACCCTGCGCCACTGGCGCGAGCGTTTCCTCACCCGCCTGCCCGAGGTGCGCGCCCTCGGCTACGACGAGCGCTTCATCCGCATGTGGGAGTTCTATCTCGCCTACTGCGAAGGCGGTTTCCTCGAGCGCTCGATCGGCGTCTCGCAGTTGCTCTTCGCCCGGCCGCTGAACCGCCGCGCCCCCTGGCTCCCCGCCCCCGAGGCCACCTGATGGCCCTCGGGTTCCGCATCGCCAACCTGCTCGGCTTCCAGGCAGTCTGGTTCGCCAGCGTGTTCGGTGCCGGCAGCGGCCGGCCCTGGCTCGGACCGCTCGTCGCATCCGTCTTCGTGGCGGCGCACCTCGCCGCCAGCCCCGACCGCCGCGGCGATCTGCGCCTGCTGGCGCTGGCCCTCGCCCTGGGAGCGGTAGTCGATTCCCTGTTCGCCGCCAGCGGCCTTCTGCGCTACGCCGGGGCCTGGCCCTCCGATGCCCTGGCCCCGGGCTGGATCCTTGCCATGTGGGCCGGTTTCGCCCTCACCCTGCACCATTCCATGGCCTTCCTGCGCGGCCGCCCCGCCGCCGCGGCCGCCTTCGGTCTCGTCGGCGGCCCCCTGGCGTACTGGGCCGCCCAGCGCGGCTTCGGCGCCGTGGCCTTCGAGGCCGGCACCGCCCCGGCGCTGGCCCTCGTCGGCCTTGGCTGGGCTCTGGCCCTGCCCCTGCTCTACGCCACCGGTGCCCGCACTCCGCCCCCCCGGACCCGTGAGGCCACGGCATGAGCCTCTGGAGCATCGTCCTGCTCTGCTGGCTCGGCGCCGCCGTCGGTATGACGGTGGTCTGGCAGGTCTCGATGCGCCTGCGCAACGTCGGCTACGTCGACGTGGCCTGGGCGGGCTTCATGGCACTCGCAGCCCTGTTCGCCGGCCTCGTGGGTGAAGGCAATGTGCTGCCACGCACTCTGGTGGCGCTGATGGGCGGCATCTGGGGCGCCCGCCTCTGCCTGCATCTGCTGCACCGGGTGCTGCGCGAACCCGAAGATGGCCGCTACCAGGCCATGCGCGCCGCCATCGGCGATTCCCCGGCCCGCTGGTTCCTGTTCTTCCAGGCCCAGGCCCTGGTGGTCGGCCTGTTCTCCATCCCCTTCGCTGCCGCAGCCAGCGCCAATGCCGACCTGTTCGAGCCGCTGATGCTCGCCGCCGTGCTGGTCTGGCTGCTGTCGATCGGCGGCGAGACCCTGGCCGACCGCCAGCTCGATGCCTTCCGCGCCAACCCGGCCAACCGTAGCCGCACCTGCCGGGTCGGGCTCTGGGCCTGGTCGCGCCATCCCAACTACTTCTTCGAATGGCTGCACTGGTTCGCCTACCCGCTGCTGGCCTGGTGCGGGCCGGCTTTCGGCTGGAGCCTCATCGGCCCAGTGCTGATGCTGGCCTTCCTCTGGCGCGTCAGCGGCATCCCCTGGACCGAGGCCCAGGCGCTGCGCTCGCGCGGCGAGGACTACCGGCGCTACCAGCGCGAGGTCAGCGCCTTCTTCCCCTGGCCCCCCAAGACCCCGACCCCGGACTGACTCCCGAATGGCGTTGATCGACCTTTGCGAACGCGGCCTCGTGCCCGACGTCCTCACCCGGCTCGGCATCCGCCGCCTGTGCCGCCAGCGCCTCCGCGACGAACACGCCCACGACCTCGAGCGCGCCGATGCCCGCTTCCGCACCCTGCTCTCGGAGCTGCGCGGCAGCCCGATCGCCATCGAGGTGGCCGCCGCGAACGAGCAGCACTACGAGGTGCCGACGCGCTTCTTCGAGCTGTGCCTCGGCCGACGGCTGAAGTACTCGGCCTGCTACTACCCTGAGGGCAACGAGAGCCTCGACGAGGCTGAGGAGAAGATGCTCGCTCTGTACGGCGAGCGCGCCGAGCTGAAGGACGGCCAGCGCATCCTCGAGCTGGGCTGCGGCTGGGGCTCGCTCACCCTGTGGATGGCCGAGCGCTTCCCGAACGCGCGGATCACCGGTGTATCGAACTCACGCACCCAGCGCGAGCACATCCTTGCCCAGGCCACAGCGCGCGGCCTCGCCAACGTCGAGATCCTCACCACCGACGTGAACCGGCTCGACCTGGCCGCCGACACCTTCGACCGCTGCGTGTCGATCGAGATGTTCGAGCACATGCGCAACTACGAGGTGCTGCTCGGCAACATCGCCCGCTGGCTGAAGCCCGGCGGCAAGCTCTTCGTGCACATCTTCTGCCACCGCAGCCTGATGTACCCCTTCGAGACCGAGGGCGAGGACAACTGGATGGGCCGCTATTTCTTCACCGGCGGCCTGATGCCCTCGGCGGATACCCTGCTGCACTTCCAGAACGCCCTGCGCATCGAGCAGCGCTGGCTGCTCTCGGGCGTGCACTACCAGAAGACCGCCGACCACTGGCTGGCGAACCAGGACCTGCACGGCGAGGAAGTGCTGCGGGTGCTGGGCGAGGCCTATGGCGCGAAGGACGCCGCGCGCTGGGCGCAGCGCTGGCGCATGTTCTGGATGGCCTGCGCCGAGCTGTTCGGCTACGCCGGCGGCAGCGAGTGGGGCGTGGCCCACTACCGCTTCGTGCGGCGCTGAGGCCGCATTAGCAGGTGAGGGTAGCGCTCGGCTGGCAGGCCGCCGGCGCCGGGGCGCTGCCCGCCGCAGGCTGGGACGGCGCCGCGGCAGATTCTGCCGGGGCCGGGGTGGCCGGCTTGCCAGTGGCCACGCGAATGCCTCGGGCCTTCATCCAGGCATCGAACTCATCCGCCGTCATGCGGCGGCCGTTCTGCGTCATGTCGAAGCGGTAGGGGCTGTTGTCGTGCGCCGTGCGCGGCACGTAGCCCGCGGCGGGGCTGGCGGCGGCGGGCGCCGCGGCGGCCGGACGGCGGATGCGCTCGAGGAAGCCCTGCAGGGTGACTGGAGCAGCCGAGGCCGGCAGCGTCGGCACGGCGGCGAGTTCCGGGGCCGGAGCCGCCTGTGCCAGCGGGGCGAGGCCGAGGAGGAGGGAGGCGGAAAGCAGGACGGCGCGTCGGGCCACGGGCAGCACCCTTGGGATCAGGAACGTGGCGCCGAGCTTACGCAGCCACATCGCCGGCCACAAGGCGGCGCGGAAAAAAGAGAACGCCCCTTGCGGGGCGTTCTCGGTTGCCGTCAGGGCGAAACGTGTCAGTTCTGGACGTTCAGCTCGGTGCGGCGGTTCTTCTCGCTCTTGCAGGCCGGGAAGGTCTGCGGAGTGGGCTCGAGCGGACGGCTCTCGCCATAACCGATCGGACCCACGAGGCGCGAGGCGTCGATGCCGTTGCTGGTCATGTAGTTGTACACCGTGCGGGCACGGTTCTCCGACAGACGCTGGTTGTAGGCATCGTTACCGCAGAGGTCGGTGTGACCGGCCACTTCCACGCGGAGCTGCGGGTAGCGCTTCAGGATCTCGATGGCCTCGTTCAGCACCGCGACCGCATCCGGGCGCAGGGTGGCCTTGTCGAAGTCGAAGTTCACGCCGCGCAGGTCGATGGTCAGCGGCACCGGGCAGCCGTCCGGGCCCACGGCCGTGCCGGCCGGGGTGTTCGGGCAGCGGTCGACGCAGTTGTTCACGCCATCGCCGTCATCGTCCAGGTCCTCGCAGCGCGGGGCGGCCGGCGCGGGAGCCGGGGCCGGCGGCGCCGGCGGGGCGGCCTTGGCGCCCAGCGGGATCAGGATCGAGGTCTTGATGTAGGCATCATTGAAGTAGTCGCTGCTCGGCGAGACGCGCGACTGGTCGTCCATCGCCGTGCGGATGCCCGCCTCCAGGCGCATGCTGAAGTTCGAGTAGTCGGCCTGCAGACCGCCGCCGAGGTCGATGGCGAGATTGTTGTCCTTGCGCTGGCCGGGCGAGTTCGGGTTCGGGAAGGCGTTGAACTCCTCCTCGGCGCGCTGCATGCCGACGCCACCCTTCAGGTAGGGCCACCAAGTCTCGCCACCATCACGGAAGTGGTAGCGCAGGTCGGCGGCGAAGCCCCACTGGCTGAAGTTGAGGTCGCGGTTGGCGTCGAAGGCCGGGTTGGTCGAATAGACGCCAAAGTCCAGCGACCAGCGCTGGTCGAAGAACCGACCGACGCCAAAGCCGTACTCGCCCTTGTTCACGGTGGCGCGGTCATTGTCCTGCAGGTTCACGCCCACGGTACCCGACAGGTACCAGCGGTCATCGAACTCCTGCGCCATCGCCACATTCGCGAGCGCGGCGGCCGAAATGGCCACACACAGCAGATGCTTCTTCATGGAACGACTCCTCTTAGGGGGTATGGGCTGCCCTGCAGGCCTACCCCAATCCCGGGGGGCCTTGCCGGGGGGATGTTAACACCGCGCTAAGACGTGACAAGCGCCTCGAAGCTGAACGGCTCTCGCTGCCTTCACATCGCGGAATGGCCGTTCAGCCGCCGCCCCTCCGCTTGTGCGCCCGCGCCCGCGGCGGCATGCTGGGAGCTTCACCCTACGCCACCGTATTGACGATGACGGCCCGCTTCCCCCATCTCTTCCGCCCCCTCGACCTCGGCTTTTGCACCCTGCCCAACCGCGTGCTGATGGGCTCGATGCACACCGGCCTCGAGGACCGCTCGCGCGACTTCCCGAAACTGGCGGCCTACTTCGCGGAGCGCGCCCGCGGCGGCGTCGGCCTGATGGTGACGGGCGGCATCGCGCCCAATGTGGTGGGCTGGCTGAAACCCTTCTCCGGCAAGCTCTCCTGGCCCTGGGAAGTGCACAAGCACCGCATCGTCACCCAGGCCGTGCATGCCGAGGGCGGGAAGATCTGCCTGCAGATCCTGCATGCCGGCCGCTATGCCTACCACCCGCTCTCGGTCTCGGCCTCGGCCATCCAGGCGCCGATCAATCCCTTCAAGCCCCGCGCCCTCTCGGCCCGGGGGGTGGAGCGGCAGATCCGGGCCTTCGTCCGCACCGCCCGGCTGGCCCGCGAAGCCGGGTATGACGGCGTCGAGGTGATGGGCTCCGAGGGCTACCTCATCAACCAGTTCCTCTCCGCCCGCACCAACCAGCGCACGGATGAGTGGGGCGGCAGCCCGGAGAAGCGCATGCGCTTCGCGGTGGAGATCGTGCGCCGCATCCGCGAGGCGGTGGGCCCGGACTTCATCCTGATCTACCGGCTCTCGATGCTGGAACTGGTGGACGGCGGCGCGGCCTGGGACGAGATCGTGATGCAGGCCAAGGCCATCGAGGCTGCCGGCGCCACGATCATCAACACCGGCATCGGCTGGCACGAGGCGCGGGTGCCGACCATCGCCACCTCGGTGCCGCGCGCCGCCTTCGCGGGCGTCACCGCCAAGCTACGCCCGCACGTGAGGCTGCCGCTCGTCGCCACCAACCGCATCAACATGCCGGACGTGGCCGAGCGCATCCTCGCCGCGGGCGAGGTCGACCTCGTCTCCATGGCCCGCCCCCTGCTGGCCGACCCGGCCTGGGTGGCCAAGGCCCGCGAGGGCCGGGTGGACGAGATCAACACCTGCATCGCCTGCAACCAGGCCTGCCTCGACCATGTGTTCGAGAACAGGAAGGCGAGCTGCCTCGTGAACCCCCGGGCCTGCGCCGAGACCGAGCTGGTGATCCGCCCGGCCACGCAGAAGAAGCGGGTGGCCGTGGTCGGCGCCGGCCCGGCCGGGCTGGCGGCCGCCACCACTGCCGCCGAGCGCGGGCATGCGGTGACCCTGTTCGACGCCGCCCCGGAGATCGGCGGCCAGTTCAACCTGGCCAAGACCATCCCGGGCAAGGAGGAATTCCACGAGACCCTGCGCTACTTCCGCACCCTGCTGGCGAAACACGGCGTCGAACAGCGCCTTGGCACCCGGGTGGAGGCCGCCGACCTCGCCGGCTTCGACGAGGTGCTGCTGGCCACCGGCATCGTCCCGCGGCGGGTCGGTTTCCCCGGCCACGACCATCCCAAGGTGGTGGGCTATCTCGAGGTGCTCACCGGCCGGGTGCAGGTGGGCCGCAAGGTGGCCATCGTCGGCGCCGGCGGCATCGGCTTCGATGTGGCGGAATACCTCGTGCATGCCGGACCTTCGCCCAGCCTCGATCCGCAGGCCTGGATGGCGGAGTGGGGCGTGGACCCCGACTTCGAGCGCCCTGGCGGCCTTGCCAGGCCCCGCCCGGAGCAGGCGGCACGGGAGGTCTGGCTGCTGCAGCGCTCCCCCGGCCGCCCCGGCGCCCGGCTCGGCAAGACCACCGGCTGGATCCACCGGGCGGCACTGAAGATGAAGGGGGTGAAGGCCTTCGGCGGCGTGGAATACCTCAAGGTGGACGATGCCGGTTTCCATGTCCGGATCGAGGGCAGGGACACCCTGCTCCCGGTGGACCATGTGGTGATCTGTGCGGGCCAGGAACCGCAGCGGGAACTGGCCGACCCCCTGCGTGCGGCCGGGGTGCCGGTGCAGCTCATCGGCGGCGCCGACGTGGCGGCAGAGCTCGACGCCAAGCGGGCAATCGCCCAGGGCACCCGGGTGGCGGCGGCGCTCTAGAGCAAAAGCCCCAAGAAATTCAGTCACTTGGCATTTTCCCGTTCAGCCGGGGTTGGGAAAGCCCCGGGTACGGTTCGCCCCGCCTGCCCAGGCCCCTCGGCCGGGACGGGCAGTTCGTGACTCCCGGGCTCATGGCGCTTCGGGAGCTTCCCGCCCCGCAGGGCGGGAAGGCGGGTCAGGCCCTCTGGACCCGTTCGTCCCCATCACGCCAGGTCATTGGCTCCGCCCGCGCAGTAGAGCGCCCGGGATGCCAAGGACGCAACGGAGCAAGGAACGCCATGGAACTCTCGTTTCTGCTGTGGTTGGCCACCCTGCTGCCCCCGGCCCAGGCCGAGCCGCTCTGCCTCGCCACTACCGTCTATCTCGAGGCCCGCAACCAGTCCGAACTGGGCCAGCGTGC
This sequence comes from Silanimonas lenta DSM 16282, assembly GCF_000429065.1. Lineage (GTDB taxonomy): Bacteria > Pseudomonadota > Gammaproteobacteria > Xanthomonadales > Xanthomonadaceae > Silanimonas > Silanimonas lenta. The sequence goes on from NZ_KE386845.1 coordinate 253,752, forward strand.
CGTTGCCGAAGTGGCCCTGCGCCGCCGAGATTCCGGCGTCTGGGGCGGGGATGTCTGCCAGGTGGTGAAAGCCCCGAAGCAGTTCGCCCCGTCCCTGCTGCCCCCGTCCACCCGGCTGAAGAACGTGAAAGCCTGGGAGAAGGCGGTGGCCGTGGCCTTCGCCGCCCAGAAGGAATGGAACCGGCCGCGCGGCGAGCGCCGCGAGGTGGTGCCCGGCGCCAGCCATTTCGCCGCCATGGACATCGCCAACCCGGCCTGGGCCCACTACCCGCAGGTGGCCACCATCGATGACCACACCTTCTTCCGGGTGAATCGCCTGCACCCGCGGGAAGACACGGCCGGCGAACGCCACTGACGGCGCCAGCGGGCGGCTGGCCGGACGGCCCCCGCCACTGCACGCGGCAGGGCCGCCGGCTGCAAGGCCGCCCCGGCCGGGGCGGCGCAGGGCGTCAACGACGCTCGATCGGCACGTAGGCCCGGTCCTCCGGGCCGATGTAGTTCGCGCTCGGACGGATGATCTTGCCGTCCTCGCGCTGCTCGATCACGTGCGCGCTCCAGCCCGTGGTGCGGGCGATGACGAACAGCGGGGTGAACATCGGCGTCGGGATGCCCATCATGTGGTAGGCCGAGGCCGAGTACCAGTCGAGATTGGGGAACATCTTCTTCATGTCCCACATCAGGGTCTCGATGCGCTCCGACACCTCGAACAGCACCGGGTTGCCGCCGTCCCGGCACAGGGCGCGCGAGATCTCCTTGATGATCGGGTTGCGCGGGTCGCCGATGGTGTACACCGGATGTCCGAAGCCGATCACGATCTCCTTGCGCTCGACACGGGCGCGGATGTCGGCCTCGGCCTCGTCGGCCGTGCGGTAGCGGGCGATGATGTCCATCGCCACCTCGTTGGCGCCGCCATGCTTCGGGCCGCGCAGGGCGCCGATGGCGCCGGTGATGCAGGAGTAGAGATCGGAGCCCGTGCCGGCGATCACACGGGCGGTGAAGGTACTGGCGTTGAACTCGTGCTCGGCATAAAGGATCAGCGAGCGATCGAGCGAGCGGGCATGCAGGGCGCTCGGCGGCTCGCCGTGCAGCAGGTGCAGGAAGTGCGCCGCGACGGAATCGTCGTCGGTGCGGGTCTCGATGCGGGTGCCATTGCGGGTGAAATGCCACCAGTACAGCAGCATGGAGCCGAAGCTGGCGATCAGCCGGTCGGCGATGTCGCGGGCCTCGGCCGGCGGGTGGCCCTCGCGCTCCGGCAGCACCGTGCCCAGCACCGAGCAGCCGGTGCGCAGCACGTCCATCGGGTGGGCGGCGGCGGGCACCAGCTCGAGGGCGTCGGTGACGATGGCCGGCAGGCCGCGCAGGCGCTTCAGCTTGGTCTTGTAGGCGGCAAGTTGGCTGGCCGTGGGCAGGCTGCCATGCACCAGCAGATGGGCCACCTCCTCGAAGCTGGCCTGCTCGGCGAGGTCCTTGATGTCATAGCCGCGGTAGTGCAGGTCGTTGCCGCTGCGGCCCACGGTGCACAGGGCGGTGTTGCCCGCCGCCGTGCCGGAGAGGGCGACGGACTTCTTGGCCTTGGGAAGGACTTGCTCGGTCATGGGTGGCCTCCGGAGAAAACCCGATTATAGGAGTCGCCCCCAGGGCCGCGCGGCCTAGAATCACGCCCCGCCCATACCACCCCCGCCGGGACGCCGCCCGGCGCCAGCCACCGGAGCCGCCGCCGAATGACCGCCCTGCTCGAACGCCTGCTCGCCCACCGCTTCACCGAACGCTTCATCCTCGGCCTGATCCTCGTGAACGCCGTGGTGCTCGGCCTCGAGACCGAGCCCGCCGTGGTCGCCCGCTTCGGCGGCCTGCTCGCCGCGGTGGACCGCTTCGCCCTCTCGGTGTTCGTGGTGGAACTGCTGGCGAAGCTGCTGGTGCAGCGCGGGCGCTTCGTGCGCGATCCGTGGAACCTGTTCGACTTCGTGGTGGTGGCGATCGCCCTGCTGCCCACCACCGGCCCGCTGGCGGTGCTGCGCGCCCTGCGCGTGCTGCGCGTTCTCCGGCTCGTCACCGTGGTGCCCTCGCTGCGCCGCGTGGTGGGCGCCCTGCTCGGCGCCCTGCCCGGCATGGGCTCGATCGTGCTGCTGCTCGGACTGCTGTTCTATGTCGGCGCGGTGATGGCCACCAAGCTCTACGGCGAGAGCTTCCCCGACTGGTTCGGCTCGGTGCCGGCCTCGCTCTACACCCTGTTCCAGGTGATGACCCTCGAATCCTGGTCGATGGGCATCGTGCGGCCAGTGATGGAGCAGCACCCGGGGGCCTGGCTGTTCTTCGTGCCCTTCATCCTCGCCACCAGCTTCACCGCCCTCAACCTCTTCATCGGCGTGGTGGTCTCGGCCATGCAGTCGGAGGTGGATGCCGAGCGCAAGAAAACGGTGGAGGCGGCCGTGGCCCAGGCCGAGGAACCGCTGCTGGCAGAGGTGCGCGCCCTGCGCGCCGAGCTGGCGCAACTCGCGCGGCGGCTGGACGGGGATCAGCCGAAAAAGGCGTAGCAGACGGCGATGGCGGCGAGGATGCCGGCGAGATCGGCGGTGAGCGCGCAGCCCACCGCGTGGCGGGCGCGGCGGATGCCCACGGCGCCGAAATACACCGCCAGCACGTAGAAGGTGGTCTCGGTGCTGCCCTGCACCATGGCCGCCAGCAGGGCCGGGAAGCTGTCCACGCCGTGCGTCTGCATGGTCTCGATCAGCAGGGCGCGGGCCGCGCTGCCGGAGAAGGGCTTGGCGAAGGCAGTGGGCAGGGCGTCGACGAAACGGGTATCGGTGCCGAGCCAGCCGAACACCGCGCGCACGCCCTCGAGGGCGAAGTCGAGCGCCCCGGAGGCGCGCAGCACGCCGATGGCGCAGAGCATGGCCACGAGGTAAGGCAGCAGGTCGCGGGCTACCTCGAAGCCCTGCTTCGCGCCCTCCACGAAGGCCTCGTACACCGGCACCCGGCGCAGGGCCCCGCCGAGCAGGAAGGCGATCACCACCGCGAACAGGGCGAGGTTGCCGGCCAGGGTGGAGGTGGCGGCCAGTGCCGCCGCCCCCATGCCCGCGAGCAGGGCCATGAGCCCGCCCAGCAGCAGGGCCACGCCGCCCAGCCAGGCCAGCACCACCGGGTCCCAGAGCCGCAGGCGCTGCACCAGGGCCACCGCCAGCAGCCCGGCGAGGGTGGAGGCCGAGGTGGCGAGCAGGATCGGCAGGAAGACCAGGGTGGGATCGGGCGCGCCTTGCTGCAACCGGTACATGAAGATCGTCACCGGCAGCACGGTGAGCCCGGAGGTGTTCAGCACCAGGAACAGGATCTGGGCGTTGCTGGCACTCTCCGGGCTCGGGTTCAGCGTCTGCAGCTCGCGCATGGCCTTGAGGCCGATCGGCGTGGCGGCGTTGTCGATGCTGAGCGCGTTGGCGGCGAAGTTGAGGGTGACAAGGCCGAGCGCGGGATGGCCCTTCGGCACCTCCGGCATCAGCCGGGTGAACAGCGGCGAGAGCAGGCGCGCGAGGACTTCCACCAGCCCGGCACGCTCGCCGATGCGCAGCAGGCCGAGCCAGAGCGTGAGGGTGCCGAAGAGCAGTACCATCACTTCCACCGAGAGCCGCGCCATGTCGAACAGCGCGGCCACCATGGCCGAGAACACGTCGCCGTCGCCGCCCACCAGCCAGCGGGCCAGGCCCGCCACCGCGGCGGCGAGGAAGAAGCCGAGCCAGAGCCAGTTCAGCACGGCGCGACGCGGGGCGTCAGCCGGCGTTGCGGGCGAACAGGGCGTCGAGGCGCTGCTCGAAGGCGTGGTAGCCGATGCGCTCGTACAGTTCCTCGCGGGTCTGCATGAGGTCGAGCACGGCCTTCTGGTGGCCGTCGCGGCGGATGGCGGTGTACACCACCTCGGCCGCCTTGTTCATCGCGCGGAAGGCCGAGAGCGGATAGAGCTGGATGGCCACGCCCACCGAGGCCAGCTCCTCGCGGGTGAACAGCGGGGTCTTGCCGAACTCGGTGATGTTGGCCAGCACCGGCACCTTCACCGCCTCGACGAAGCGCCGGTACGTGTCGAGGTCATAGGAGGCCTCGGCGAAGATACCGTCGGCCCCGGCCTCGACGCAGCGCACGGCGCGCTCGATGGCGGCGTCCACGCCATGCACCTGGATGGCGTCGGTGCGCGCGATCAGGAAGAAGTCCGGATCGGTCTTGGCATCGGCCGCGGCCTTGACGCGGTCCACCATCTCCTCGGTCGAGACCACCTCCTTGCCGGGGCGGTGGCCGCAACGCTTGGCCCCCACCTGGTCCTCGATGTGGCAGGCGGCGGCGCCGGCCTTGATCAGGCTCTTCACCGTGCGCTCGATGTTGAAGGCGCTGGGGCCGAAGCCGGTATCGATGTCGACCAGGAGCGGCAGGTCGCAGACATCGGTGATGCGGCGGGTGTCGATCAGCACGTCCTCGAGCCCGCTGATGCCAAGATCGGGCAGGCCGAGCGATCCCGCGGCCACGCCACCACCGCTGAGGTAGATGGCGCGGTAGCCGGCGCGCTTCGCCAGCAGGGCGTGGTTGGCGTTGATGGCGCCGATCACCTGCAGCGGCGATTCGGCGGCGAGGGCGGCGCGGAAGCGGGCGCCGGGGGAGTTCGTGCTCATCGTGTTTCCTTGGTGCAGTGACGAGAAAGGCGGCCTTGGCCGCCTTTCCCGGGTTCCCGGCCTCAGCCGAGGAGGTGCGCGACGCCCGAGCGCTCTTCCTCGAGCTCGGCCAGGGTCTTGTCCATCATGGCGCGCGAGAACTCGTCGACCGGCAGGCCCTGCACGATCTCGTACTGGCCGTTGGCACAGGTCACCGGGAAGCCGTACATCACGTCCTGCGGGATGCCGTAGCTGCCGTCCGAGGGAATGCCCATCGTGACCCACTTGCCATTCGTGCCCAGCACCCAGTCGCGGATGTGGTCGATGGCGGCATTCGCCGCCGAGGCCGCCGAGGACAGGCCGCGGGCCTCGATGATGGCCGCACCGCGCTTGCCCACCTTGGGGATGAACTCCTCGCGGTTCCAGGCCTCGTCGGCCACCTTGTCCTTGAGCGAAACGCCGCCGGCGGTGGCGAAGCGGTAATCGGGGTACATGGTCGGGCTGTGGTTGCCCCAGACCACGAGCTTCTCGATGTCGCCCACCGCCACGCCGGCCTTCGCCGCCAGCTGCGAGAGCGCGCGGTTGTGGTCGAGGCGCAGCATCGCGGTGAAGTTCTTCTTCGGAAGCCCGGGCGCCGACTTCATGGCGATGTAGGCATTGGTGTTGGCCGGGTTGCCGACCACCAGCACCTTGACGTCGCGCGAGGCCACGGCATCCAGCGCCTTGCCCTGCACGGTGAAGATCTCGGCGTTCTTCAGCAGCAGGTCCTTGCGCTCCATGCCCGGGCCGCGCGGCATGGCGCCCACCAGCAGGGCGATGTCGGCATCCTTGAAGGCCACCATCGGGTCGCTGGTGCCGACCATGCCGGCCAGCAGCGGGAAGGCGCAGTCCTCGAGCTCCATCATCACGCCCTTGAGCGCGGCCTGGGCCTTCTCCATCGGCAGCTCGAGCAGCTGCAGGATGACCGGCTGGTCCTTGCCCAGCATCTCGCCGGAGGCGATGCGGAACAGCAGCGAATAACCGATCTGGCCGGCAGCACCGGTGACGGCGACGCGGACGGGCTTCTTCATGGGGTGGGCTCCTGGCGGGGCGGGATGTGGGGAAGAGGGAGGAGGGGCTTACTGCAGGGCGGCGAAGAAGGCCTGGATGCGGCGCAGGCCCTCCTTCAGCTGGGCATCGGGGCAGGTGTAGCTGATGCGCAGGGCATTGGGCTCGCCGAAGGCCGAGCCGGGCACGCAGGCCACGCCCTCCGCCTCCAGCAGCAGGTTGCAGAGCTCGACGTCGTTGGCCACCAGCCTGCCGCCATGCGACTTGCCAAAAGCGCAGCTGATGTCCGGGAAGACGTAGAAGGCGCCCTGCGGGCGCGGGCACTTCACGCCGGGGATGGCGGCGAGCGCCTCGAGCACGATGTCGCGCTTGGCCTCGAACTCGCGGCACTTCTGCTGCGGCACGTCCTGGGGCCCGGCGAGCGCGGCCACCGCGGCGGCGGTGACGATCTCCGGCAGGTTGGTGATGTGGTTGGAATTGAGCGTGGTCACCGCCTGTGCCACCACCTCCGGCCCGGCCATCAGGCCGACGCGCCAGCCCGGCATGCCGTAGGTCTTGGAAAGCGAATCGACGAACACCGTGCGCTCGCGCAGCTCCGGACGGGCGTTGACGATGTTGTGGTAGCCGATGCCGTCGAACACCAGCGTGTTGTAGATGTCGTCGCTGATGATCCAGGTGTCGGGGTGCTTCGCGAACACCTCGGCCAGCGCGGCGATCTCGTCCCTGGTGTAGACCATGCCCGTCGGGTTCGACGGGTTGTTGAACAGGTAGACCTTGGGCTTCTTCGCCAGGGCCTCGTCGAGCTGGGCCGGGGTGATCTTGTAATCCTGCGAGGCCGGGGCCGGCAGCAGCAGGGTCTTCGCCCCGACGATGTCGGCGATGTCGACGTAGGTGGTCCAGTAGGGCGTGGCAAAGGCGATGGTATCGCCCGGGTCGAGCAGGGCCTCGGCCAGGTTGTACAGCAGGTGCTTGGCACCGACACCGGTGGCGCAGTGCCTGCGCGTGTAACCGGAAAGGCCGAGGCGTTCGATGTGGCCGAGGAAGGCATCGAGCAGCGCATCGGCGCCGCGGTTGCTGCCGTACTGGCCGCTGTCCCTGGCCAGCGCCTCGCGGGCGGCGGCGTAGACGTGCTCGCCGGGCAGGAAGTTCGGCACGCCGATCGAGAAGCTGATGATGTCGCGGCCCTGGGCCTTCAGGGCTTTCGCCTTCTCCGCCACCGCCATGATGGCGCTCGGCTTGGCGTGGCCCATGCGACGACTCAACTGCGGCATCTGGATTCCCTCACGGCGGCGGCGAAGCCCGGCATTCTAGCACCGCGCCCGTGCCTGCCCCGGGGCTTGCCCGGGCCGCGCGGGCCACGCCACCATCGGGCCTGCGCCCCCCGCCCCACCCGTCTGCCATGGCCCTGCCACGACTGCTCCCGGCGCTGCTGCTCGCCGCCAGCCTCGTCCTTCCCACCGCCTCGGCCCAGACCCGCCCCGCCACCGCCCGCGATGCCAGCGGCGCCGAGCTGCGGGTGGCCGGCAGCGTGGTGCTGGTGGAACCCGACATCGAGCTCTCCCTGCTCACCGCCGGCGGCCTTCTGGAGCCGCGCGAGGCCTGGACCCGCGATGCCCGCCGCCACTACGCCGCCGCGGTGCGCGAGGTGCTGGCGGCCGCCGGCACCGCGCAGCGCCCCGACTTCGACCTGCCCGACGACCTCGACCCCGATTCCCGGCTCGGTCAGGTGGTACGCCTCAACGAGGCGGTGGCCCTGTCGATCAGCCAGTTCTCGATGCCCGGCGGGGCGCTCGCCACCAAGCGCGATGCCCGTGGCCGACCGCGCCTCGACTGGACTCTGGGCGAGGGCGTGGCCAGCCTGCGCGAGGCCACCGGTGCCGACTACGCCCTGTTCACCTATGTACGCGACAGCTACGCCAGCGGCGGGCGCACCGCCCTGCGCGTGCTCGGCTTCATCGCCGGGGCCGCCATGGGCACCGGGCTCGACATCGGCGGCGGCCTGCAGCTCGGCGTGGCCACCCTGGTCGACCTGCGCACCGGGCAGGTGGTGTGGTTCAACCTGATGGCGCGGCAGAGCGGCGACCTGCGCGAGGCCGAGGGGGCGAAAAAGACCGTGGCCCTGCTGCTCGAGGACCTGCCGCTGTGAACCGCCTCCGGTGGCGGCACGCCGCCGTCCCGTCCCTCCTGCTCACCGGCGGCCTGGCGCTGGCCGGAGTGGCCCCGATCGCCCCCGGGGAACGCCCCGTCCCCGGCAGCACCGAGGCCGAGCTGTGGTACGCCATGGACCGGGCCGAGCGCGAGCTGCGGCAGATGCCGCTGGTGCTGGAAGACGCCGCCCTGAACCGCTACCTGCGCGGGCAGCTCTGCGCCGTGGCCGGCCCGCACTGCGACGATCTGCGCCTGTACGTGCTCGAGGTGCCGGAGTTCAATGCCTCGATGGCGCCCAACGGCGCCACCCTGCTCTTCACCGGCGCCCTGCTGCGCCTGCGCGACGAATCGGAGCTGGCCTTCCTGCTCGGCCACGAGTTCGCCCACTACCGGCAGCGGCATTCGCTGCAGCAGTGGGAGAGCGCCAAGCGCAGCACGGCTGCGCTCGGGGCCTTCAGCCTCGTCACCTTCGGCGCCGGAGTGGGGCTGGCCGGCAGCGTGGCGCAGCTCGCGGGCTACGCCGGGATGGCCGGCTTCTCCCGCGAACACGAACGCGAGGCCGACCGCATCGGGCTTGCCGCCGCCGCGGCCTCGGGCTTCGACCCCGCCGCCGGCGCCCGGCTCTGGGCCCGGCTGGCCGAGGAGGAGCGGGCCACGGCGGGGCGCCGGCACAACCCGGTGTTCGCCTCCCACCCGCGCACCGCCGAACGCCTGGAAGACACCCGCCGCCTCGCCGAAGCCCAGTCCGCCCCGCCCCCCGATCCGGCCGAGGCCGCGGCGCGCCGGCAGCGCTACCTCGCGGCGATCGGCCCGCATCTCGACCGGCTGCTGCGCGGCGAGCTCTCGCGCCGCCGCTTCGCCACCTCGGTGGTGGTGATCGGCGGCCTGCACGCCGATGCCCCGCCGGAATGGCGCGGCCACACCGCCTTCTACCTCGGCGAGGCTTACCGCCAGCGTCGCCAGCCTGGCGATGCCGAACGCGCCGCGGCGCTCTATGCCGAGGCCGTGGCCAGCCCTGCCCCGCCGCCTGCGGCCTTCCGTGAGCACGGCTTCGCCCTGCGCGAGGCCGGCGACTACGCCGGGGCCGCGGAGGCCCTGCGCCACTACCTCGCCCTCAGCCCCGAGGCTCCCGACCGGGCCTTCGTCGAACGCGATCTCGAGCGCCTCACGCCATGAGCCCACTGCCCCGCCTGCGTCTTACCCTGACCGCCCTGCTTGCCGCCCTGCTGCTCGCCGCCTGCGCCACCGGCGGGCGGCTGCAGAGCGCCGGGCGCACCCAGGTACTGGGCATGGAACTCGAGACCACGCTCGACTGGGCGCGCTACAAGGGCCCGCGGCAGGAGACCTGGACCATCGACGGCACGCCGCTGAACGCCCTGCACCTGATCGCCGGCATCAAGCCGAAGGAGCACGTGTTCCAGACCGGCCGCGAGCGCCGCGACTCCCCGCACCGCGCCTGGTACCGGCCCGGTCTGCGCCCCGACGAGCAGCAGGAACTGCTGCTCGCCGCCCTGCGCGAGGAAGGCTGGACCGACGTGGAGGGCGAGAACCTGCGGCCGGCCCGCTTCGGCAGCGCCGAGGGCCTGCGCTTCGAGTTCCGCATGGCTTCGGCGCACGGCCTGCGCTATGCCGGCACCGCGGCGATGTTCGAACGCGCCGGGAAGCTCACCCTGGTGTACTGGCGGGCCCCCCTCGAGCACTACCACGGCCGCGACGCGGCCGCGGTGGCGGCACTGATGGACTCGATCCGCGTGCCCTGAGGCCCTCAGGGGCGGGCCGCGGCGTCCAGCACCCGGTTCCACTCGGCCACGCGCTCGGCCTGAGCGGCCAGCACGGCGTCCACGTCGCCCTCGAGGGTGATCCTCTCGATGCCGTCGCCGGCCTTGATGCCGTCCACCACCTCCTGGCCCGAAAGCACCGTGCCGAACACCGTGTGCTTGCCATCCAGCCACGGGCAGGGCACGTGGGTGATGAAGAACTGGCTGCCATTGGTCCTGGGCCCGGCATTGGCCATCGAGAGCACCCCGCGCTGGTGGGTGAGGCCGGTATCCACCTCGTCCTCGAAGCGGTAGCCGGGGCCGCCGCGGCCGGTCCCCTCGGGGCAGCCGCCCTGGATCATGAAATCACTGATCACGCGGTGGAAACTGAGCCCGTCGTAGAAGCGACGCCGGGCCAGGTTCACGAAATTGGCCACGGTGAGCGGGGCCTTGTCGGCGTGCAGGGCCACGGTGATCGGGCCGCGGGTGGTATGGAAGGTGGCGGTGAGGGTCATGGCCGGCTCCGGCGCTTGTGTCGGGCGCGCAGTGTACCCCGGGGGCGCCGTCCCGGCCGGGCGCCGTTAACGTCGCGCCAGACCGGCCCGGTATACTCGCCGGCTTCCTTCCCTGCCCGTTTACGCGCGCCCACCGTGGCGCCGCCTGCCCATGTCCATCCAGAACCTCCGCAACATCGCCATCGTGGCCCACGTCGACCATGGCAAGACCACGCTGGTCGACTGCCTGCTCAAGCAGTCCGGCACCTTCGGCGAGCGCGACAAGGTCGGCGAGCGGGTGATGGACAGCAACGACCTCGAGAAGGAACGCGGCATCACCATCCTCTCGAAGAACACTGCCATCCGCTGGACCGCCCCGGACGGCCAGGAGTACCGCATCAACATCGTCGACACCCCGGGCCACGCCGACTTCGGCGGCGAGGTCGAGCGCGTGCTGTCGATGGTGGATTCGGTGCTGATCCTGGTCGATGCGATGGATGGCCCGATGCCGCAGACCCGCTTCGTGACCCAGAAAGCCTTCGCGATGGGCTTCAAGCCGATCGTGGTGGTGAACAAGATCGACCGCCCGGGCGCCCGTCCCGACTGGGTGCTGAACCAGACCTTCGACCTCTTCGACCGCCTCGGCGCCACCGACGAGCAGCTCGATTTCCCGGTGGTCTACGCCTCCGCCCTGCACGGCTATGCCGGTCTTTCCGCCGACGTGCGCGGCGGCGACATGACTCCGCTGTTCCAGGCCATCGTCGACAAGGTCGGCCCGCCCCCGGTCGACCTCGACGGCCCCTTCCAGATGCGCATCACCTCGCTCGACTACAACAACTACGTCGGCGTGATCGGCGTCGGCCGGGTGCAGCGCGGCCGGGTGCGGCCGAACATGCCGGTGACGGTGATCGACCGCGAGGGCAAGGCCCGCAGCGGCAAGGTGCTGCAGGTGATGGGCTTCCACGGCCTCGAACGCATCGAGGTGAAGGAGGCCCAGGCCGGCGACATCATCGCCATTTCCGGCATCGAGAAGCTCGGCATCTCCGAGACGGTGTGCGATCCCTCGGCCCCCGAGGCGCTGCCAGTGCTGACGGTGGACGAGCCCACCATCTCGATGACCTTCCAGGTCAACGATTCGCCCTTCGCCGGCCACAAGGAACGCTCGGGCGGCAAGTTCCTCACCAGCCGCCAGCTGCGCGACCGCCTGCTGCGCGAATGCGCGCACAACGTGGCGCTGAAGGTGGAGGACACCGAGGAAGCCGACAAGTTCAAGGTCTCCGGCCGCGGCGAGCTGCACCTGTCGATCCTCATCGAGACCATGCGCCGCGAAGGCTACGAGCTCGCGGTGTCGCGTCCCGAGGTGATCGTGCGCGAGATCGATGGCGTGCTGCAGGAACCCTACGAGTCGCTGGTGGTCGATCTCGAGGAGCAGTACCAGGGCGGCGTGATGTCGCGCCTGGGCGAGCGCAAGGCGCTGCTGCAGAACATGGAGCCCGACGGCAAGGGCCGGGTGCGCATGGAGTTCATCATCCCGGCCCGCGGCCTGATCGGCTTCCAGACCGAGTTCCGCACCCTCACCGCCGGCACCGGCCTGCTGTTCCACGTCTTCGACCACTACGGCCCGAAGGCCGAGGGCGACATCGGCCAGCGCAGCAACGGCGTGCTGATCGCCAACGAGGGCGGCACCTCCACCGCCTACGCCCAGTTCGCCATGCAGGAGCGCGGAAGGCTGATGGTGGAGCCCGGCGAGGAGATCTACGAGGGCCAGATCGTCGGCATCCATGCCAAGGACAACGACCTCACGGTCAACGCCATCCGCAGCAAGCAGCTCACCAACTTCCGCGCGGCCGGCAAGGACGATGCCCTCGCCCTCACCCCGCCGGTGAAGATGTCGCTGGAGCAGGCGCTCGAGTTCATCAACGACGACGAGCTCGTCGAAGTCACCCCCAACCAGATCCGCCTGCGCAAGAAGCTGCGCAGCGAGACCGACCGCAAGCGCGCCAGCCGCGCCGGCTGAAGCCCTCCCGCCGCCATGACCGATCCGGCCAGTCCCGAGCCCCGATCGTCCGCCGCCCCCGCCGCTCCGGCGGGTGGCGGCCTCCCTTCCCTTCTGCTGGTCCTCGCCGTCGCCCTGCTCAACATCGGGCTGTGGGCGGCGCTGAACCGCCCGGTGCACCCGCCGGACTGGACCGGCCCGGTCGGCGGCTTTGCCTTCTCCGCCTACCAGCGCGACCAAAGCCCGCTGGAACAGGACGTGCCGAGCGAGGACGAGATCGGGGCCGACCTCGCCCTGCTCGCCACCCTCACCCGGCGGGTCCGCAGCTACACCGCCTCGGAGATGCCGGCGCTGCCGGCACTGGCCGCCCGCCATGGGCTGTCGCTCACCGCGGGCGCCTGGCTGGACCGCCGCCGCAGCAACAACCGGCGCGAGATCGAGGCCTTGATCGAGCAGGCGCGCACCCACTCCAGCATCGAGCGGGTGATCGTCGGCAATGAGGTGCTGCTGCGCGGGGACCTCAGCCCGCGGCGCCTGGCCGAGTATCTCGACGAGGTGCGCGCCGCGGTCGGGCAGCCGGTGAGCACGGCCGAGCCCTGGCACGTCTGGCTAAAGCATCCGGAACTGGCCGAACACGTCGATTTCATCACCATCCACCTGCTGCCCTACTGGGAGGGCATCCGCCGCAGCCAGGCCGTGGGCGACGTGCTGCACAAGTACGAGCTGGTGCGGAAACGCTTCCCCGGCAAGCCGGTGGTGATCGGCGAAGTGGGCTGGCCCACCGACGGCGACCGCTTCCGGCAGGCCCGGGCCTCGACCAGCGATGCCGCCCTGTTCCTGCGCCGCTTCCTGCACGCCGCCGCGGAGCATGGCCTCGACTACTACGTGATGGAGGCCTTCGACCAGCCCTGGAAGGAAGCCACCGGCGGCCGCGTCGAGGCCTACTGGGGCGTGTTCGATGCCGGCCGGCAGCCGAAGTACCCGCTCACCGGCCCGGTGCAGGAGGACCCCGACTGGTGGCTGAAGGCCCTCGCCGCGGTTCTTCTCGCCCTGCCGCTGATGCTCTGGTGGGCGCGGCGTTTCGCCGGCCTTTCCCTGTGGGGGCGGCTGGCCTACCTCGGCCTCGTCCAGCTCGGTGCCTCCACCCTGGTCTGGTCGCTCACCCTGCCGCTCGAGTTCTACCTCGGCCCCGCCGACTGGGCGGCCTACGCCCTGCTGGTGCCGGCCCAGCTGATGATGATCGCCATCCTGCTGATCCTCGGCTTCGAGTTCATCGAGGCCCTGGCCCAGCCCGACTGGCGCCGCCGCTTCCGGCCGCTCGAGCGCCTGCCCGATCCGCCGCCGCGGGTGTCGATCCACCTCGCCTGCCACAACGAACCGCCGGAGATGGTGATCCAGACCCTGGACAGCCTGGCCGCGCTCGATTACCCGGATTTCGAAGTGCTGGTGATCGACAACAACACCGCCGACGAAGCCGTCTGGCGACCGGTGGAGGCGCACTGCGCCCGGCTCGGTCCGCGCTTCCGTTTCTTCCACCTGCGCCCCTGGCCGGGCTTCAAGGCCGGCGCCCTCAACTTCGGGCTCGAACAGACCGATCCGGCCGCCGCGATCATCGCCGTGATCGACGCCGACTACGTGGTCGACCCCCGCTGGCTGCGCGAGCTCGTGGGGCACTTCGAGGACCCGCGGGTGGGCGTGGTGCAGGCGCCGCAGGCGCACCGCGAGTTCGAGGGCAATGCCTTCCGGCGCATGGCCAACTGGGAGTACGAGGGCTTCTTCCGGATCGGCATGCACCACCGCAACGAGCGCGATGCCATCATCCAGCACGGCACCATGACCCTGGTGCGCGCCGGGCTGCTCAAGCGCCTGCGCTGGTCGGAGTGGTGCATCTGCGAGGACGCCGAGCTCGGCCTGCGGGTGATGGAGGAAGGATTCACCACCGTCTACGTCGACAGGGTCTATGGCCGCGGCGTGACCCCGGCGGATTTCGCCGCCTTCAAGTCGCAGCGCTTCCGCTGGGCCTTCGGGGCCATGCAGATCCTGAAGGCGCATCTGGGCGAGCTCCTGGCCGGCTTCCGCCTGAGCCCCGGGCAGCGCTACCACTTCCTCACCGGCTGGTTCGGCTGGTTCGCCGACGCCCTGCACCTCGGCTTCTCGCTGCTCGCCATCGCCTGGACCCTGGGACTGCTCTGGGCGCCCGGTGCCTTCAGCCTGCCGCACAGCCTGTTCCTGGTGCCGGTGCTGGGTTTCGTGCTCGCCAAGGGCGCCTTCGGCATCCTGCTCTACCGCCGGCTCGTGCCCTGTGGCTGGCGCGATACCCTGGGCGCCGCCCTCGCCAGCATGGCGCTCTCGCACGCCATCGCCCGAGGCGTGCTGCGCGGCCTGGTGGCCCGCGAGCACCCCTTCACCCGCACCGCCAAGCAGCGCCGGCTGCGCCGGCAGCCTGGCGCCTTCCAGGCCGTGCGCGAGGAGGCCGGCCTGCTCCTTGCCCTGCTGCTCGGCCTGCTGGCCGTTGGCGGCATCGCCGGGGCCGGCAGTCTCGAGGCCCGGCTCTGGCAGCTGGTGCTGGCCGCCCAGGCCCTGCCCTATGCGGCCACCGTGAGCGTGGCCTGGGTGGCCGCCCGTGCCGGGGAGCGGCCGGGCTGAGGCACTGTGCGGCAGGCCGTCCCGGCGGGAAAAGGCGAAGGCGCCGGGGAGTCCCTCCGGCGCCTTCGTGGTCGTCTCAAACCCCCTGGAACTCCTCGATCCCGCCCTCCCTGACGGAATCGCCCCGGGAAGCGGACGGCGTCGGCGGCTTCCCTGCTGGCATCCTGCCCTCCGGGCGTTGCCGCCCGCGAACCGGCGCAGTCCGACCCGAGGCCGAGCCAGCCTAGACCCGCGGCCAGGGCGGGGCTTTCCCCAAGGCTGGCGAGTTCTGAAATCTTCTGAATCGCTTGCCGATCAATGGCCTGCGATGGGGCCACCGGCCAGCGGACGGTGGCCCTCGGCATCGATGGCCCGCTCTGCCTCGGCCAGGAAGCGGCGGCGGAAGTCTCCGGGCGGCAACCGGGCGAGGCCCGTCCGGCAGGCGTTCAGGGCCGCTCCTGCCTGGGAGAACGCCCCGACGGCCATGGCCAGCCGGCTGCGCACGCACTGGGCAATGGCCCGCCGTGGGTGCGCCTCGGGCAGTTCCCGACGGGCCAGGATCTCGAAAGCCTCCAGTTCGCGCTGCGCCTCGGGCAGGCGGCCCAGGGCCAGCAGGGCCTGGGCCCAGAGCTCGTGCAGGTCGAGGGCACGCCCGGGCTGCTCGGCGAGCAGGGGCTCGGCGGCGAACCGCAGTTCGGCGAGCAGGCGTTCCGCGCCCCGGCGTTCGCCGAGCCGAGCCTGGGCCCGGGCCAGTTCCGAGCCTGCCAGCAGGGTCCAGGCATGGTCCCTGCCCAGCGTGGCGGCCCAGCCACGATGGGCATGGGTAAACTGCCGCGCTGCCTCGGCCTCGTCGCCCCGGGCGAGGGCCACGAGTCCGCGCCGGTAAGCCACGGCCAGGGTGTCCGGGTGCTCCGGCCCGAGTCGGGCGAGCACCACCGATTCCATGCGGTCCAGCACGGCCTCGGCCTCGACCAGCCGGCCGGAGCGGGCCAAAGCCTCGGCAAAGTCGGCCAGGGCCCAGGCCGTGCTCGGGTGCTCCATCCCGAACCGTTCCTCCTGCCGCGCCACCAGCGCCCGGAACGAGGCCACGGCCGCCGCGTCCTCGCCGAGCCGGCTCTGGCACAGGCCGAGGAACCAGTAGGCCTCGGCCTCAGCGGCAGGCGGAAGGGGTTCGCGCCGGACCCGAGCATCGACCAGGGGCCGCAGGGCATCGACCGCGGCGCCGCAGCGGCCGGCGGCATGGTCGAGCTTGGCCCGCTCGACACGGCCGGCATCGCTCACCCGGCCGCGGGCGGCGAGCTCCAGAGCATCGCCGCGGTCGCAGGCCTCGGTGGCTTCGACGAGCCGCCCGGCCTGCCGTTCGAGGTGGCAGAGCCGGCGGTAGTGCACCGCCTGCTCCGCCCCCTCCGTGGCGCTGGCCGTCTCCAGCGCAGCGATCGCCTCGCGCTGGTGGGCCGCCGCCCTGGCGTAGGCGCCCCAGGCCTCGTAGGCCCCGGCCACGGCCAGATGCACCGCCGCCGCGGTGGCCGGCCGGTCGCCGAGCCGCTGGCCGATGCGCTCGGCGGCGGCATCCAGGGAGGCCCGCAGGCTGATGGCGCGGTCGCCGCCGCGGTAGGGGTCCCCCCGGCTCAGCACATCCTCGGTGAGGAAGGCCAGCACCGCCTGTGCCTCCTCACGCCGCGCCCGCTCCTGCGTCCGCGCCTCGAGGGCCAGCCAGCCGGCGAAGGCCGCCACGCCGAGGCCCAGCACCAGGGCCACGGTGGCTGCGCCCAGCAGGCGCAGGCGGCTGGCCTGGCGCCGCAGCTGCTGCTCTGCCGCCCGCTGCCGGGCCTCGGCCGCCGCCTGCCGGCACCGGGCTTCGTGGCGCTGGGGCAGCTCGCGCAGGTGCCGTGCCAGCTGGCTCGCCCCCAACGTGCGCTCATCGGGGCGGAGGGCCGCCAGGACGCGGATGTCCTCGCGCAGCAGGGGGTCCTCCACCTCGCTCTCCCAGCCCGGGGCCAGCGGCCGCCGGAGATCCCCCACCACCATCTGGTAGAGCAGCACGCCAAGGGCGAAAAGATCGCTGCGCTGGGTGGCGATGCCCCCGGCCAGCACCTCGGGCGCCAGATGCAGCGCATGGTGGGCCCGCAGCCACTCGGCACGGGCGGTGGGTTCCAGCAGTTCGGCCTCCGGCGGGCGTTCGCCGGCCAAGGTGATCGGCGTGGCATGGCCGCCGCCCAGGCCCCCCAGCACCAGGCGCCAGCCCGAAGGCAGTTCGGCCTCGGGACGCAGGAACAGGTTGCCCGGCCGCAGGTCCTGATGCACCACGCCGGCGGCATGCAGTTCGCCCACGGTCTCGGCGAGCTGGGCCAGGAGTTCCAGGCGCTGATCCAGCGGCAGCAGGCCGCGCAGCATCTGCCCCAGCATCCAGCGCGGCAGGTCGCCGGATTCGTAGTAGGGGTATTCGAAGAAGAACGGCGGCTCCTCCAGCCGCCACGACAGCAGCGGGGCCAGGCCGCGCAGGTCGCGCCGGGCCGCCGCGAGATGGCGCTGCAGGGCCACTTCGCGGCGCACCTGGGCGAGGCCCTCCTCGCTCACCGCGAGCTTCACCACCCGCGGCGCCAGGCCGGCGGAGGATTCCGCCAGCAGGGTGAGGCAGGGGCCGCCCTCGCCGAGCAGCCGGGTGAAGGTCCAGCCCTCGCGCCCCGGCACCGGGCGCCCCACCCAGGCCGCGCCGGGTTCTCCGTGCGGGGGGGCGCCGGCCGCGGCCTCCAGCCACTGCACCTCGCCCGCCCAGCGGTAGCCATAGCCGTGCACCGACTGCAGGGGCGCACCGGCCAGTTCGCCAAGCTCGCGCCGCAGGCGGCTGATGGCCTTGGCCAGCGAGTTCTCCGACACCACCCGGCCGGGCCAGCCGGCCTCCAGCAGGTCGTCCTTGCCCACCACCTGCCCGGCGCGCAGCAGCAGGGCCAGCAGCACCTCGTAGGAGGAGCGGTCGAGTGCCAGCGGCACCCCGGCCACCCGCACTTGGGCCGTGCGCAGGTCGAGCTCGGCCCCGGGCCAACGCAGCCGCCCTGCCCCACGCCCCGCGGCGGCCGCGGGCGCCCCCTCCCCCGCCCCCTGGTTCACCGCGCCCCCTGCACCACCAGGCCGATCAGGTCACCGATCCGGCAGTGCTGCTCCAGCGGGTGGCGCAGCGGCAGGGAGAGATCGAGGCGGTAGCGGTTGCGCCGGCCCTCGCGCTCGCGGGTCAGCACGCCGGCGGCTTCCAGTTCGGCGACGATGCGCTGCACTGCGCGCTCGGTGATGCCGACCTGGGCCGCCACATCGCGCAGGGTCTGCTCCGGATCGGCGGCAAGGCAGACCAACACATGGGTGTGGTTGCTGAGGAAGGTCCAGCCGGCGGCCGGGGGCTCAGCGGCCGCCGCAGACCCGGACGGCGGCGCGCGGTGCGAACGGCCCTGCTTCGCCGCCGCGCGCCCTCCGGGTTTCACGCCAGCCTCACCCCGGGGCTTGCCCCGAGGTACTTTTCGCGCTTCAATATTCACGACACTTTTTTCGTGTTTTGGAGATCGCAATGTCCGCCGTCCTCGCCGAATCCGCCGCTCCCGTCCACTACGTCCCCGCCCGGCTGCCCGCCACCACCGTGCCGGTGGCTGCCGGCGACGGCATCGGGCCCGAGATCATGGAGGCCACGCTCGCCATCCTGCGCGCCGCCGATCCCGCGCTCAGCTTCCACCATGTCACCGTGGGCCTCAAGGCCTACGAATCCGGGCTGATGGCCGGCATCGGCGAGGACACCTGGAAGGCCATCGAGGCGCACAGGGTGCTCCTCAAGGGCCCGATCACCACGCCACAGGGCGGCGGTTACAAGTCGGTGAACGTCACCCTGCGCAAGACCCTGGGGCTGTACGCCAACCTGCGCCCCTGCGTGTCCTACCACCCCTACGTGCGCGCCCTGCACCCACGGATGGACGTGGTGATCGTGCGCGAGAACGAGGAAGACACCTACGCCGGCATCGAGCACCGGCAGAGCGACGAGGTGGTGCAGTGCCTGAAGCTGATCACCCGCCCGGGCTGCGAGCGCATCGTGCGCTACGCCTTCGAGTACGCCCGCGCGCATGGGCGGAAGAAGGTCACCTGCATGACCAAGGACAACATCATGAAGCTCACCGACGGCCTGTTCCACCGGGTCTTCGACGAGATCGCGCCGCAGTATCCGGAGATCGAGGCCAACCACATGATCATCGACATCGGCACCGCGCGCATCGCCAGCCGCCCGACCGATTTCGACGTGGTGGTGACCCCCAACCTCTACGGCGACATCCTCTCCGACGTCGCGGCCGAAGTGGCCGGTTCCATCGGGCTTGCCGGCTCGTCCAACATCGGCCATGGCTGTGCCATGTTCGAGGCGGTGCATGGCTCGGCCCCGGACATCGCCGGGCGCGATATCGCCAATCCCTCGGGCCTGCTGCTCTCGGCGGTGATGATGCTGGTGCACCTCGGCCGCGCGAAGCCGGCCACCGACATCCACAATGCCTGGCTGTGCGCGCTCGAGGATGGCGTGCACACCGCCGACATCTTCCGCGAGGGCAGCAGCACCCGGAAGGTCGGCACCCGCGATTTCGCCCGCGCCGTGATCGAGCGCCTGGGGCGTCGCCCGGCGAAGATGGCCGCGGTGGCCTACCCGGAGCGCGAGCCAGACTCGCTGGTGCACCCCGATGTGAGCCTCCCGCCGCGCACGCCGGCGCAGAAGGCCCTGGTGGGCGTGGACGTGTTCCTCAACTGGGACAGCCCCACCCGCGATCCCAACGAACTCGGGGCCGCCCTGGAGGCGCTGGCCGGCGAAGAGTTCCGCCTCGCCCTGATCACCAACCGCGGCGTGAAGGTCTACCCGGACGGCAATCCGCAGACCCTGCGCACCGACCACTGGCGCTGCCGCTTCCCGGCCAGGGGCGAGCGGGTCGATGGCCAGGCCATCTCGCGCCTGCTGCTGCGCATCGCCGAGGCCGGCTTCGACGCGGTGAAGACCGAGAACCTCTACACCTTCGACGGCGTGCGCGGCTACTCGCAGGCGCAGGGCGAGTAAGCGCCCCGCCTCAGAGCGGGGCCGGCTGGGCGATCTGCGCCTGCTTGCGGACGATGAGCATCGCGATCTCCAGCGACTGCTCGTAGTTCAGGCGCGGATCGACGGTGCTGCGGTAATCGCGGGCGAGATCGGCATCGGCCAGCTCGCGCGCGCCGCCGGTGCACTCGGTGACGTTCTCGCCGGTGAGCTCGAGATGCACGCCGGCCAGCCGGGTGCCGGCCGCGGCATGGGCGTCGAAGGCCTGCTCCACCTCGGCGCGGATGTTCTCGAAACGCCGCGTCTTGTAGCCGCTGGCCGCGGTCTCGGTATTCCCGTGCATCGGATCGCACATCCAGGCCACACGCCGGCCTTCGCGCTTCATCGCCTCCAGCAGCGGCGGCAGGGCCTCCAGCACCCTGCCGGCACCCATGCGGTGGATGTAGACCAGCCGGCCCGGCTCGTTGCCCGGGTTCAGGGCCTCGGCAAGGCGCAGGGCCTGGTCGGGGGTCACCGAAGGGCCGAGCTTCACCCCGATCGGGTTGCGGATGCCGCGGAAGTACTCCACGTGGGCACCGTCGAGCTGCGCCGTGCGCATGCCGATCCAGGGGAAGTGCGTGCTGAGGTTGAACCAGCCCCACTGCCGCGGCACCTGGCGGGTCATCGCCTCCTCGTAGGGCAGCAGCAGGGCCTCGTGCGAGGTGTAGAACTCCACCCGGTTCAGGCTGTCGATCGAGCTGCCGGTCACCGTCTCCATGAAGCGCACGGCATCGCCGATGCCGTCCACCATCTTCTGGTACTCCTCGGCGAGCGGCGAGCGTGCCACCCAGCCCAGATCCCAGTACTCCGGGTGGTGCAGGTCGGCAAACCCGCCATCGATCAGGGCCCGCACGAAGTTCATGGTCATGGCCGAGCGGGCATGGCCCTTCACCATGCGCCGCGGGTCGGGCGTGCGCGCCTCGGGGGTGAACTCCGGGGCATTGATGAAATCGCCGCGGTAGCTCGGCAGGCTCACGCCGTCGCGCTCCTCCATGTCGGCGGAGCGCGGCTTGGCGTACTGCCCGGCGAAGCGGCCGATGCGCACCACCGGCAGGCGCAGGCCGTGCACCAGCACCAGGCTCATCTGCAGCAGCACCTTGAGGCGGTTCGAGATGGTGCCGCTCTCGCACTCGGCGAAGCTCTCGGCGCAGTCGCCGCCCTGCAGGATGAAGCGCTTGCCGGCCTCGGCCTCGGCGAGCTGGCGGCGCAGCGCCAGCACCTCCCAGGAAGTGACGAGCGGCGGCAGGGCCTGCAGCTCGGCCAGCACGCCCTCGAGGGCGGCGGCATCGGGGTAGCTCGGCTGCTGCAGGGCCGGCTTGCCGCGCCACGACGAACGCGTCCAGCCCTCGGGCGCGTTGACGGGGGTGACGGGGCGGTCCTGCGCGTTCATCGTGGCTCTCGGAAAAGGAACGGCCTTCGACTATGCCACGCGGCGATTCGAGCCGCGACTCGAGGGCTTCGCCTGCTCATGACATCCAGCGATGAGCCATGCCGCGGCGGGCATGGCGGCCATGGGCCCGGCTCAGCGGCGGCGCAGCCCCGCCACCAGGGCCCCGGCACCGAGCAGCACGAAGCAGAACAGGGTCCAGGCCGGCATCGACAGGCCGAGGAAGGTCCAGTCGATCTTCGAGCAGTCGGCCGAACCCGACAGGGCCGTGGCCAGGGCATCGATCGGCCCCAGGGATTCCCACAGGTAGCCGAGGCCCATGCCGCCACAGCTGGCGAAGCCCGACGGCGGCTGCAGCTGTAGCCAGACATGGCGGCCGGCGACCAGGGCGCCCGCCAGGGCGAACAGGGCGGCGGCGATGCCATAGGCGGCACGCGCGCCGCGCCCGCGCGGGGCATGCAGCGCGCCCACGAGGCCGACGAGGCCGATCCCGGCGAAGGCGAATCGCTGCAGGATGCACAGCGGGCAGGGCAGCATGAACAGGCCGCGCTCGACGTACAGCGCATAGCCGAGCAGCGCGGCGCAGACCGCGGCGCCGAAGGCCATCTGCCAGCGGAAGGGCCAGGCGAAGGGATTGGGCAGCATCGGGCATTCCACGCAGTGGGTGAGGGAATTTGACCGCGCCCCGGAGGGAAGTTCCAGACGGGCAATGAAAAACCCCGGCCGAAGCCGGGGTTTTTCGGACGCGGCAGGAGAAGCCGGCCTTACTCGGCCGCCGCAGCCTCGCTGGCGCGCGGGCGGTCGACGAGCTCGACATAGGCCATCGGCGCATTGTCGCCGGGCCGGAAGCCGCACTTCAGGATGCGCAGGTAGCCGCCCGGACGGGCCTGGTAGCGGGGGCCCAGCTCGACGAACAGCTTGCCCACCGCTTCCTTGTCGCGCAGGCGGGCGAAGGCCAGGCGGCGGTTGGCCACGCCATCGGTCTTGGCCAGGGTGATGAGCGGCTCGGCGATGCGGCGCAGCTCCTTGGCCTTCGGCAGGGTGGTACGGATCAGCTCGTGCTTGAACAGCGACGAGGCCATGTTGCGGAACATCGCTTCGCGATGCGCGCTGGTGCGGCTGAACTTGCGGCCGGCGTTGAGGTGACGCATGGTCTGGGTTCCTTATGGATCGTGGGCCTTAGCCCATCATCACGCCCTGGGTGAGACCGGCCGGCGGCCAGTTCTCGAGCTTCATACCGAGCGAAAGGCCGCGCTGGGCCAGCACTTCCTTGATCTCGGTGAGCGACTTCTTGCCCAGGTTCGGCGTCTTGAGCAGCTCCACTTCCGTGCGCTGGATCAGATCGCCGATGTAGTAGATGTTCTCGGCCTTGAGGCAGTTGGCCGAACGCACCGTCAGCTCGAGATCGTCGATCGGGCGCAGCAGAGTCGGATCGACACCGCCGGCCGCGCTCTTGCTCGAGGCCGGGCCACGGACGACGAAGTCACCGAACACCGAGAGCTGGTCGGTGAGGATGCTGGCCGCAGTGCGGATCGCCTCCTCGGCATCGATCGTGCCGTTGGTCTCGATGTCGAGCACCAGCTTGTCGAGGTCGGTGCGCTGCTCGACGCGGGCCGCCTCCACGGCGTAGGCCACGCGGCGGACCGGGGCGAAGCTGGCGTCCAGCATCAGCCGGCCGATGGCGCGCGCCTCCTCGTCCGGGCGGCGGCGGGCGGCGGCCGGCTGGTAGCCGAAGCCGCGCTCCACCTTGAGCCGCATGTTGAGCGAGGTGTCCTTGGTGAGCGTGCAGATCACGTGGTCGCCGTTGACGATCTCGACGTTGTGGTCGGCCTTGATGTCAGCGGCGGTGACCACGCCCGGCCCCTGCTTCTGCAGGCTGAGCATGGTCGAATCCACGTTGTGCATGCGGATCGCCACGTCCTTGAGGTTCAGCAGCACCTCGAGCACGTCCTCCTGCAGACCCTCGAGCGTGGTGTACTCGTGCAGCACGCCGTCGATCTCGACTTCGGTGATGGCGCAACCCGGGATCGAGGACAGCAGCACGCGGCGCAGCGCATTGCCGATGGTGTGGCCATAGCCACGCTCCAGGGGCTCGATGACCACGCGCGCACGGGTCGTCGAAAGGCGCTCGATCTGCGGG
The DNA here is from genome assembly GCF_000429065.1 of Silanimonas lenta DSM 16282. Taxonomy (GTDB): domain Bacteria; phylum Pseudomonadota; class Gammaproteobacteria; order Xanthomonadales; family Xanthomonadaceae; genus Silanimonas; species Silanimonas lenta. The sequence goes on from NZ_KE386845.1 coordinate 277,057, forward strand.
CCCTTGGGCCGCAGCATCTGGATGGCAGTTACCGTCATGGGCGGCGTTCTCCGGAAGATTACTTCGAGTACAGCTCGACGATCAGCGCTTCGTTGATGTCGGCCGGCAGGTCGGAACGGTCGGGAACCGCCTTGAAGGTGCCGGAGAACTTGTTGGCATCCACCTCGCACCAGGAGGGCACCAGGTCCATCTGCTGGGCCTGGGCCACCGCTTCCTTGACGCGCAGCTGGGCCGCGGCCTTCTCGGTCAGGGTGATCTGGTCGCCGGCACGCACCTGGAAGGACGGCAGGTTCACCGACTTGCCGTTCACCAGCACGCCGCGGTGCGAGACCAGCTGGCGGGCCTGCGGGCGGGTCACGGCGAAGCCCATGCGGTAGACGACGTTGTCGAGGCGCTGCTCGAGCATCTGCAGCAGGTTCTCGCCGGTGTTGCCCTTCCGGTTCGCGGCCTTCTTGTAGTAGTTGCGGAACTGGCGCTCCAGCAGGCCGTAGATGCGCTTGACCTTCTGCTTCTCGCGCAGCTGGGTGGCGTAGTCGGAGAGCTTGCCGCGCTTGGCGTTGGCGCCGTGCACGCCGGGCTTCTGCTCCAGCTTGCACTTGCTGTCCAGCGCACGCGCCGGGGACTTGAGGCCGAGGTCGGCGCCTTCACGGCGCGCGAGCTTGCAGGTAGGACCGATATAACGAGCCATGTGTTCTTCCCCTTGCCCTTAGACGCGACGCTTCTTGGGCGGACGGCAGCCGTTGTGCGGAATCGGCGTGACGTCGATGATGTTGGTCACCTTGTAGCCGACGTTGTTCAGCGCGCGCACCGAGGACTCACGGCCCGGGCCGGGGCCCTTGACGTGGACCTCGAGGGTCTTCAGCCCGTAGTCGAGCGCGGCCTTGCCGGCCTTTTCGGCGGCGACCTGCGCCGCGAACGGCGTCGACTTGCGCGAGCCGCGGAAGCCGGCGCCACCCGAGGTGGCCCAGCTCAGGGTGTTGCCCTGGCGGTCGGTGATGGTGACGATGGTGTTGTTGAAGGACGCCTGGATGTGGGCGATGCCGTCGGTGACGACGCGCTTGACCTTCTTCTTGCCTTTGGTGGCGGCAGCCGGCTTGTTCATCGGGGCTGATCCTTACTTCTTGATGGCCTTGCGCGGGCCCTTGCGGGTCCGGGCGTTGGTGCGGGTGCGCTGGCCGCGCAGCGGCAGGCCGCGGCGGTGACGGACGCCCCGGTAGCAGCCGAGGTCCATCAGGCGCTTGATCGACATGCCCACCTCGCGGCGCAGATCGCCCTCGACGGTGTACTTGCCGACCTCGGCGCGCAGGCGCTCGATCTCCGGCTCCGACAGCTCACGGATCTTGGTCTGCGGGCTCACGCCCGCGGCTTCGCAGATCTGGCGGGAACGGGTACGCCCGATCCCATAGATGCTCTGCAGGCCCACCCAGACATGCTTCTGGACGGGCAGGTTCACACCCGCAATACGCGCCATGACGCGGTCTCCACTGGTTCTTGGCCGCCCAAGGCGGCTCGAAGGAATCGAAAATTGTACACAGGCTCGGGGTTGCAATGAAGCCCACCCCCTGAAGGGGGGGTGAACCCGGCATGGGGAGTGTGCCCATGCTCCGGCGACGAACCGGGGTTGGCGGAAGAGCCCTGAAGGCCCTCTCGCCGCCCGCGCTACTCTGGCGCGGGCCCGCCTCGGTTCATCCGCGCGCCAAGCCGCCGCGCGGACCGCCCTTCAGATTCGCCTTCTTGAGAAGGCTGTCGTACTGGTGCGAATAGAGGTGCGCCTGCACCTGGGCGGTGAAGTCCATCACCACCACCACCACGATCAGCAGCGAGGTGCCGCCGAAGTAGAACGGAACCTGCCAGGCGCCCTTCAGGATCTCCGGCAGCAGGCAGACCGCCACCAGATAGAGCGAGCCGATCAGGGTCAGGCGGGTCAGCACACCGTCGATGTACTCACCGGTGGCGCGGCCGGGGCGAATGCCCGGGATCAGCGCGCCCGACTTCTTCAGGTTGTCGGCGGTTTCCTGGCTGTTGAAGACCAGGGCCGTGTAGAAGAAGGCGAAGCCGATGATCAGCACCGCGAACAGGATCATGTGCAGCGGCTCGTTCGGGGCCAGCGAGGTGGCAAGCTTCTGCAGCATCAGGGTGAACTGGGCCTGCCAGCCGGCGTCGGTGGCCGCGGCGGCGGCCTGGGCCGCCCCCTGGTTGCCGGTCCAGTGGGTGATCGTGGCCGGCAGCATGATCAGGCTGCTGGCGAAGATCGGCGGGATCACGCCGGCCATGTTGAGCTTCAGCGGCAGGTGCGAGCTCTGGTTGTTGTAGCCCTGCCGGCCGCCCTGGCGACGGGCGTAGTTCACCGTGATGCGGCGCTGGCCGCGCTCGACGAACACCACGAAGTACACGGTGGCGAGCACCAGCACGGCGATCACCAGCAGCGCGAACCAGGAAAGCTCGCCGCTACCGACGTTGCGCATGGTGTTGATCACCGCACCGGGCAGGCCGGCGACGATGCCAGCGAAGATGATCAGCGAGATGCCGTTGCCGATGCCGCGCTCGGTGATCTGCTCGCCGAGCCACATCAGGAACATGGTGCCAGCGGTGAGCGAGACGATGGCGGTGAAGACGAAGCCGATGCCGGGGTTGTAGACCACCGGGGCGCCGCCGGCCACCTGGCCCTGCAGGGCGGTGGCGATGCTGCCGGCCTGCACGATCGCAAGCAGCACCGCGCCGTAGCGCGAGTACTGGGTGAGCTTGCGGCGGCCAGCCTCGCCCTCCTTCTTCAGCGCCTTCCACGGCTCGTACACCTGCCCGAGCAGCTGCACGACGATCGACGCCGAGATGTAGGGAATGACGTTCAGCGCGAAGATGCTGAAGCGCGACAGGGCGCCACCGGAGAACATGTTGAACATGTCCACGATGCCGCCCTGCGCCTCGAACAGCGAGAGCATCGCCTCCGGGTTGACGCCGGGCACCGGGATGAAGCTGCCGATGCGGTAGACGATCAGGGCCAGGAGGACGAACAGCAGCCGGTCCCGGAGTTCCGCGAACTTGCCAAGACCGCCCAACATGGATGCCGCGCTGGATGCCAAGGGATTACTCCACCGAACCGCCGGCAGCCTCGATGGCCGCCTTCGCGCCCGCCGTCACCAGCAGGCCCTTGATGGTCAGCTTCTTGGTGATCTCGCCCTTCTTGACGATCTTCACCTTCTTGGCGTCGCCCGAAACCAGCTTGGCGGCACGCAGGGCGAACAGGTCGACCACCTCGGTGTCGAGCAGGCCGAGCTGGTAGAGCAGGACCTCGGCCGACTCGTGGGCCTTGCGCGAGCGGAAGCCGATCTTCGGCAGACGGCGCTGCATGGGCATCTGGCCGCCTTCGAAGCCCGGCTTGATCTTGCCCTTGCCGGTACGGGCGTAGGAGCCCTTGTGGCCGCGGCCGCAGGTCTTGCCGAGGCCGGAGCCGATGCCGCGGCCGACGCGGGTGCGCTCCTTGCGGGCGCCCTCGGCGTGGGTGAGAGTGTTGAGACGCATGGTTTGCTCCTTCAGGCCTCGACGCGCACCAGGTAGTGCAACTGGTTGATGAGGCCACGCACCTGCGGGGAATCCGGCAGTTCGCGGACGTCATTGAGCTTGTTCAGGCCGAGCGCGCGCACCGAGACGCGGTGGCGCTGCTGGCAGCCACGGAGGCCGCGCACCAGGCGGACCTTGACCGTCTTGTTAGCCATGGAGGATCTCCTCGAGCTTCTTGCCACGCTTGGCGGCGATCTTGGCCGGCGAATGCATGGCCGACAGGCCCTTCACGGTGGCGCGGACGAGGTTGATCGGGTTGCGCGAACCGGTGGCCTTGGCCAGCACGTTCTTCACGCCTACCGCTTCCAGCACGGCGCGCATGGCGCCGCCGGCGATCACGCCGGTACCTTCCGAGGCCGGCTGCATGTACACCGAGGCGGCGCCGTGATGGGCCTTGACCGGGTGCCACAGGGTGCCCTCGTTGAGGTCGACGGAGACCATCGCCTTGCGGGCGTACTCCATCGACTTCTGGATGGCCACCGGCACTTCCTTGGCCTTGCCGTAGCCGAAGCCGATCTTGCCGGCGCCGTCGCCGACGACGGTCAGCGCGGTGAAGGTGAACTGACGACCGCCCTTGACCGTCTTGGAGACGCGGTTCACGGCGATCAGCTTCTCGATCATGCCGTCATCGGCGCCTTCGCGGTCGCGGCGATCCCGGCTTTCGTTGCTGCTCATGATGGTTTCTCGGCGTGGATGGGGAAGTTACGGCGCGATGCCGCTTATTGTTGTGTGAGGCGCGGGGTGCACTCCGCGCCTGGTCCACGAGGATGGGCCGCAGCCCTTCCTCAGAACTGCAGGCCGCCTTCGCGGGCGGCGTCGGCCAGGGCCTTGATGCGGCCGTGGTAGCGGTAGCCCGAGCGGTCGAAGGCGACCGTCTCGATGCCGGCGGCCTTGGCCTTGGCGGCGATGGCCTTGCCGACCTTGGCGGCGGCCTCGATGTTCTTGCCGCTCTTCAGGCCGGCCTTGACCTCGGCCTCGAGGGTCGAGGCCGCCGCCAGCACCTTCGAGCCGTCGGCCGTGAAGATCTGGGCATAGAGGTGCTGGCCGGTGCGCAGCACCGACAGGCGCGGCACGCCGAGCGTACGGATGTGGAGGCGCGTCGACTTGGCGCGACGCAGGCGGGCGATCTTCTTTTCCATGGTGCGGTCTCCGAAGCTGAAGCGCCCTTAGGCCTTCTTGGCTTCCTTCATGATGACGTTCTCGCCCGCGTAGCGGACACCCTTGCCCTTGTAGGGCTCCGGCGAACGGTAGGCGCGGATCTTGGCGGCCACCTGGCCCACCAGCTGGGCATCGGCGCCGGCCACCACGATCTCGGTCTGCGAGGGCGTGGTGATGGTGATGCCTTCCGGCGGGGTGAAGGTGACGGGGTGCGAGAACCCGAGCGAAAGGCTCAGGTCCTTGCCCTGCATGGCGGCGCGGTAGCCCACGCCCACCAGCTCCAGCTTGCGCTGGAAGCCCTCCGACACGCCCTTCACCATATTGGCGAGGATCGCGCGGGCGGTACCGGCCATCGGGATGGCCTCGGCGTTGGCGGCCACCATGGTGACGACGCCGTTCTCGTTCTTCAGGTCGACGCCCTGCGGCCTGGCCAGGGTCAGGGTGCCCTTCGGGCCCTTGACGCTGAACTGCTCGGCAGTGGCGGTGATCTCGACGCCCTTCGGCAGGGCGATCGGCTTCTTGGCGACGCGGGACATGGTCAGTTCTCCTGCATCAGGCCACGAGGCACAGGACTTCGCCGCCGACGCCCGCGTTGCGGGCCTCGCGGTCGGTCATGATGCCCTTGGAGGTGGAGACGATGGCGATGCCGAGGCCGCCCAGCACCTTCGGCAGCTCGGCCTTGCCGCGGTACTGGCGCAGGCCGGAACGGGAGAACCGCTCCATGCGCTCGATCACCGGCTTGCCTTCGAAGTACTTGAGGACGATCTCGAGTTCCGGCTTCTTCGCGTCACCGACCTGGCGGACGTCGAGGATGTAGCCCTCGGCCTTCAGGACGTTGGCGATGGCCAGCTTGATCTTGGACGCCGGCACTTTCACCGAGGTCTTGCGGACAGCCAGGGCGTTCTTGATGCGCACCAGCATGTCGGCGATGGGATCAGTCATGCTCATGGGTGGTTCCTTTGAGTAGCACCGATATCCGCTTTCGCGAATGGTCGAATGGAAACCCGGCCGTCACCGGCCGGGTCGGGGAAGCGTGGCAGTATAGCAGGTCTTTACCAGCTTGCCTTGCGCAGGCCCGGCACGTCGCCGCGCATGGTGGCCTCGCGCAGCTTGTTGCGGCCCAGGCCGAACTTGCGGTAGACGCCGCGCGGGCGGCCGGAGATCTCGCAGCGGTTGCGCTGGCGGCACTCCGAGGAGTCGCGGGGCAGCTTGTTCAGCTTGGCGACGGCCTCCATGCGCTCTTCGTAGCTGGCGGTCGTGCTGGAGATGATCTTCTTCAGCTCGGCGCGCTTCGCGGCATAACGCTTGGCAAGCTTGGCGCGCTTGACCTCGCGGTTGACCATGCTGGTCTTGGCCATGATTCGGTCCTTAAGGTCAGTTGCGGAACGGGAAGTTGAAGGCGGCCAGCAGGGCCTTGGCCTCGGCGTCGGTCTTCGCGGTCGTGGTGATCGCGATGTCCATGCCGCGCAGCGCATCGACCTGGTCGAAGTTGATCTCCGGGAAGATGATCTGCTCCTTCACGCCCATGTTGTAGTTGCCGCGGCCGTCGAAGGCGCGGCCCGACACGCCGCGGAAGTCGCGGACGCGCGGCAGGGCCACGTTGATCAGGCGGTCGAGGAACTCGTACATCTTGGCGCGGCGCAGGGTCACCTTGGCGCCGATCGGCCAGCCCTCGCGGATCTTGAAGCTCGCCACCGAGACGCGGGCCTTGGTGGTCACCGGCTTCTGGCCGGTGATGGTGGCCAGGTCGGCCACGGCGTTCTCGAGGATCTTCTTGTTGCCGACCGCCTCGCCCACGCCCATGTTGAGCGTGATCTTGGTGATCTTCGGCACCTGCATCGGGTTCGTGTAGCCGAAGTCCTTCATCAGCTTCGGCACCACGGTTTCCTTGTAGATTTTTTCAAGCCGGGTCATCGGGGCATTCCTCAGGCGTCGACCGCCTCACCGCTCGAGCGGAACACGCGCACTTTGCGTCCATCCTCGAGCACCTTGAAGCCAACGCGGTCGCCCTTGCCCGTCGCCGGGTTGAACAGCATCACGTTGGAGATGTGGATCGGGGCCTCGCGCTCGACGATGCCGCCGGCCTGACCGGCCTGCGGGTTCGCCTTGGTGTGGCGCTTGACCAGGTTGACGTTGGCGACGACGACGCGATCGCCCGCCACGCGGATGATCTCGCCCTGCTTGCCCTTGTCCTTGCCGGTGATGACGACCACCTGGTCGCCCTTGCGAATACGGTTCATGGTTCTCGTCTCCGGCTTACAGCACTTCCGGGGCCAGGGACACGATCTTCATGAACTTCTCGCTGCGGAGTTCACGGGTCACGGGCCCGAAGATGCGGGTACCGATCGGCTCCTCCTTGTTGTTGAGGAGGACGGCGGCGTTGGCGTCGAAGCGGATCAACGAGCCATCGGCACGGCGCACGCCCTTGCGGGTACGCACGACGACGGCGTTGTAGACCTCGCCCTTCTTCACCTTGCCGCGGGGAATCGCTTCCTTCACGGTCACCTTGATGATGTCGCCGATGTGGGCGTAGCGGCGCTTGGAGCCGCCGAGCACCTTGATGCACATCAGCTCCTTGGCGCCCGAGTTGTCGGCGACTTCGAGGTAGCTCTGGGTCTGGATCATGGCTCAGGCTCCTTACTCGGCCGACTTCGAGACGATCTCGACGACGCGCCAGTTCTTGGTCTTCGACAGCGGGCGGCACTCGGCCACGCGCACCACGTCGCCCTCGTTGCAGGCGTTCTGCTCGTCGTGGGCGTGCAGCTTGGTCGAGCGGCGGATGTACTTGCCGTACAGCGGATGCTTGACCTGGCGCTCGACCAGGACCGTCACCGTCTTGTTCATCTTGTTGCTGACGACGCGGCCTTCGACCGTGCGCAGCGGGGTGGCGTTCTCGCTCATGGCCTGTCCCTTAGTTTTTCTGTGCCAGCAGCATGTTGACGCGGGCGATCTCGCGCCGCACGCGGCTGATCTCGTGGGTCTTCGCCAGCTGGTTGGTGCTCTTCTGCATGCGCAGGTTGAACTGCTCCTTGCGGAGCTCCAGCAGGTGGGCCTTCAGCTCTTCGGCCGACTTCTGACGCAGTTCCTGGAGTTCCATCAGCGCACCGTCCGGGTCACGAAAGTGGTCTTGACCGAGAGCTTGGCGGCCGCGAGGCGCATGGCCTCGCGGGCCTGCTCCTCGGAAACGCCTTCCATCTCGTACAGCATGCGGCCGGGCTGGACCTGGGCCACCCAGTACTCGACGTTGCCCTTGCCGGCGCCCATTCGCACTTCGATCGGCTTCTGGGTGATCGGCTTGTCCGGGAACACGCGGATCCAGAGCTTGCCGCCGCGCTTCACATAGCGGCTGATCGTACGGCGGGCCGACTCGATCTGGCGGGCGGTGAGGCGGCCGTGTTCGGTGGCCTTGAGACCGTACTCGCCGAAGCTGACGGCGTTCGCCGACCAGCTCAGGCCCTCGTTACGGCCCTTGAACACCTTGCGGTATTTGGTTCGCTTGGGTTGCAACATGGCTCGTTACCTCACTTGGCCTGACCACGCGACGGACGTTCCGCGCGCTCTTCGGTCTTTTCCTGGCCCACTTGCGAGAAGTCGAAGACCTCGCCCTTGTAGACCCACACCTTGACGCCGATGACGCCATAGGTGGTGCGGGCCTCGGCGAAACCGTAGTCGACGTCGGCACGCAGGGTGTGCAGGGGCACGCGGCCCTCGCGGTACCACTCGGAACGCGCGATCTCGGCGCCGTTCAGGCGGCCGGCGACATTGACCTTGATGCCGAGCGCGCCGAGGCGCATGGCATTGCCCACGGCGCGCTTCATCGCGCGGCGGAACATGATGCGGCGCTCGAGCTGCTGGGCGATCGACTCGGCCACCAGCTGGGCGTCGAGCTCCGGCTTGCGGACCTCGGAGACGTTGATGTGCGCCGGCACGCCCATGATGTCGGAGACCTGCTTGCGCAGCTTCTCGATGTCCTCGCCGCGCTTGCCGATCACCACGCCCGGACGGGCGGTGTGGATGGTGACGCGCGCCGACTTGCTCGGACGCTCGATCAGGATCTTCGAGATGCCGGCCTGGGCCAGCTTCTCGCGCAGCATCTGGCGCACCTTGAGGTCGGCGGCGAGGAAGCCCGCGAACTCCTTCTTGTTCGCGTACCACTTGGAGTTCCAGTCCTTGGCGATGCCAAGACGGATACCGGTCGGATGAACTTTGTGACCCATCGTTCTTGTCCTTCGCCTTACTTGCCGGAGCCCACGACCACGGTGATGTGGCTGGTGCGCTTGAGGATGCGGGTGCCGCGGCCCTTGGCGCGGGCGCCGAAGCGCTTCAGCACCGGACCCTCGTCGACCATGATGGTCGCCACCTTGAGCTCGTCGACGTCGGCGCCAAGGTTGTTTTCGGCGTTCGAGGCAGCCGAGTAGACCACCTTGCGGATGATCCCGGCGGCCTTCTTGTCGCTGAACTTCAGGAGATCGAGGGCGCGGGCGACCGGCAGGCCGCGCACCTGGTCGGCGACCAGGCGGGCCTTCTGCGGCGAGATGCGCGTGGCGCGGAGGATGGCTTTCGCTTCCATGGTCATCTCCCTCACTTGCCCGACTTCTTGTCGCCGCCGTGACCCTTGAAGGTCCGGGTGAGGGCGAACTCGCCGAGCTTGTGCCCGATCATGTTCTCGTTGATCAGGACCGGGATGTGCGCCTTGCCGTTGTGCACGGCGATGGTCAGGCCGATCATCTCGGGCAGGATCATCGAACGGCGCGACCAGGTCTTGATCGGCTTCTTGCTGTTGGCCGCGGCGGCCGCCTCCACCTTCTTGGCGAGGTGGTGGTCGACGAACGGGCCCTTCTTGAGTGAACGTGGCATGGCCTATCAACCCCTACGATCGCGCACGATGAACTTGTCGGTGCGCTTGTTCTTGCGCGTCTTGTAACCCTTCGACGGCTGGCCCCACGGGCTGACCGGGTGCGGGTTACCCTGGCCCGAGCGGCCCTCACCACCACCGTGCGGGTGGTCGACCGGGTTCATGGCGGCGCCGCGGACGGTCGGCTTGATGCCGCGCCAGCGCGAGGCACCGGCCTTGCCCAGCTTCTCGAGGTTGTGCTCGGTGTTGCCCACCTCGCCGATGGTGGCGCGGCAGTCCACCGGCACCTTGCGCATCTCGCCGGAGCGCAGGCGCAGGGTGGCATAGCCATGCTCGCGGCCGATCAGCTGCACGCCGGCACCGGCGGCACGGGCGAGCTGCGCGCCCTTGCCGGGCTTCATCTCGACGCAGTGCACGGTGGCACCGATCGGCATGTTGAGCAGCGGCAGGGCGTTGCCCACCTTGATCGGCGCATCCTTGCCGGAGAGCAGCTGGTCGCCGACCTGCAGGCCCTTCGGGGCGATGATGTAGCGGCGCTCACCGTCGGCATAGCACAGCAGCGCGATGTGCGCGGTGCGGTTCGGATCGTACTCCAGGCGCTCGACGCGGGCGGGGATGCCTTCCTTGTCGCGCTTGAAGTCGATGATGCGGTAGTGCTGCTTGTGGCCACCGCCGATGTGGCGGGTGGTGATGCGGCCATAGTTGTTGCGGCCGCCGGTCTTGCCCTTCTTCTCCACCAGGGCCGCGAACGGAGCGCCCTTGTGCAGCTCAGGGTTGACGACCTTGACCATGGCGCGACGGCCAGGCGAGGTCGGCTTGAAAGTCATGACTGCCATGGGTCTCTATCCTCAGGCCTTGGCGGTGACGTCGATGGTCTGGCCCTCGGCCAGGCGGACATACGCCTTGCGCTTGTCGGAGCGACGGCCCGCGCGGAAGCGGAACGACTTCGACTTGCCCTTGGTGTTGGCAACATTGACCGCCAGCACCTTGACGTTGAACAGGTGCTCGACGGCCGCCTTCACCTCGTCCTTGGTCGCCGTCTTGGCGACCTCGAAGACGTACTGGTTGCTCTCGGCAAGGCGGGCGGTCTTCTCCGACACCTTCGGCGCGCGGAGGACCGAATACAGGCTCTCGTTGATCATGCCAGCCACTCCTCGATCAGCTTCACGGCCTCGGTGGTGATGACCACCGAGTCGGCGCCGACCAGCGACACCGGATCCAGACCCTGCACGTCGCGCACCTCCACGTAGGGGATGTTGCGGGCGGCAAGATAGAGGTTCTCACTGGCCTGCTCGGAGACGATCAGGGTGCGGGCACCCACCTTCATCTCGGCGAGCTTGGCCACGAGGCCCTTGGTCTTCGGCGCGTCGACATCGAAGCCCTCGACCACCATCAGGCGGCCCTGGCGGGCCAGCTCCGACAGGATCACGGCCATGGCGCCGCGGTACATCTTCTTGTTGACCTTCTGGGCGAAGCTGCGCGGCCGGGCGGCAAAGGTGACACCACCGCCGACGAAGATCGGGGCGCGGTAGTCGCCGTGGCGGGCGCCGCCACCCTTCTGCTTCTTGAACTTCTTGGTCGTGCCGGACACGTCCGAGCGCGACAGCTGCGCCTTGGTGCCGGCGCGGCCCGCGTTGCGGTAGGCGACGACGACCTGGTGCACGAGGTCCTGATTGAATTCGCGGCCGAAGACGGCGTCGTTGACCGACAGCGCCTTGCCGTTGATGACGGACAGTTCCATCGTCTACTCCTTAGGCCTTGCTGGCCGGGCGGACGACCACGTCGCCACCGGGCGCACCCGGAACGGCGCCGCGGACGGCGATCAGGCCACGCTCGACGTCGACCTTCATGACCTCGAGGTTCTGGACGCTGAGCACCTCGGCACCCATGTGGCCGGCCATCTTCTTGCCCGGGAACACGCGGCCCGGGGTCTGGCGCTGGCCGATCGAGCCCGGGGCGCGGTGGCTCAGCGAGTTACCGTGGCTGGCATCACCCATGGTGAAGTTCCAGCGCTTGATCGTGCCCTGGAAGCCCTTGCCCTTGGTCACGCCCTGCACGTCGACCTTCTGGCCGACCGAGAAGACGTCGGCCTTGATCTCGCCGCCGACCTGGTAGGCGCCGAGATCCTTGGGCTCGACGCGGAACTCCCACAGGCCACGACCCGGAGCCACCTTGGCCTTGGCGAAGTGGCCGCCTTCCGGCTTGTTCACCAGCGAGGCGCGCTTCTCGCCCGTGGTGACCTGCACGGCGGTGTAACCGTCGGTCTCGACGGTCTTGATCTGGGTGATGCGGTTGGGGGTGGCCTCGATCAGGGTGACCGGGACGGAAACACCGTCCGCGGTGAAGATCCGGCTCATGCCCGCCTTGCGCCCGACGATACCGATGCTGTGCTTCATGGTCGCGTACCTCAGGCCAGCTTGATCTGCACGTCCACGCCGGCGGCGAGTTCGAGCTTCATCAGGGCGTCGACGGTCTTGTCGTTGGGATCGACGATGTCCAGGACGCGCTTGTGGGTGCGGGTCTCGTACTGGTCACGCGCGTCCTTGTCGACGTGCGGGGAGACGAGGACGGTGTAACGCTCGATCTTGGTCGGCAGCGGGATCGGGCCGCGCACTTGCGCGCCGGTCCGCTTGGCCGTCTCGACGATCTCGCTCGCCGAACGATCGATCAGGCGGTGATCGAACGCCTTCAATCGAATACGGATTTTCTGGTCCGCCATGGCCGGTTTCCTAGGTTAAAGAGCGACGGGCCGCGCGCGACTGGCGCGAACCCCAAAAAAACATCGACAGAACCCGGGAAAGGTCCTGCCGAGACGGGGGAGTATAAGGGGGCCGCAAGGCTACCGTCAACAACGGCACCTTAACGAGCCACGCTTCCCTGTCCGGCGAAGACGAAGCGCCTCCCTGCGCCTCATTTCGCTTGGTACCCGCCCGGCCGGGGCCGGGCGGGGTGTCGCGGTTTACTTGACGATCTTGGCGACGACGCCGGCGCCGACCGTGCGGCCGCCCTCGCGGATCGCGAAGCGCAGACCCTCGTCCATCGCCACCGGGGCGATCAGCGTCACCGTCATCTTGATGTTGTCGCCCGGCATCACCATCTCCACGCCCTCCGGAAGCTCGATCGAGCCCGTCACGTCGGTCGTGCG
>NZ_AUBD01000008.1 GCF_000429065.1 Silanimonas lenta DSM 16282
GATCTCGAGGTCGCGCTCGGCCAGCAGCTTCTTGAGGCGGGCGTTTTCCTGCTGCAGGGTGCGCAGCTGCTTCACATCCGCCGCCTCCAGTTGCCCGTAGCGCTTCCGCCACAGGTACAGGGTCTGCTCGCTGACGCCGTGCTTCCTGGCCACTTCCGCCACGGGGGATCGGTCGGCCTCCCGCAGGATCTTGACCATCTGCTCTTCGGTGAATCGGGACTTACGCATGGGCTCCTCGTCTTCGTCGGGAGCCATCCTCTCAACTTTCAACTGGACCGAAAATCGCCAGGCAGGTCAGTGGCACGCCGGCCGCTGTCTTACTCGGTGAGCCTGATGCTGGCCTTGCTGCGCAAGCGCCTGGCCGAGTTCGATGCGGGTGGCGGTGACACGCGCCTGGTGCTCGCGCGCGAGGACATCGCCGAGATGATGCGGGTGTTCCTGCCCGAGGGCCCCAACGAGGCCCGGCTGATGGACCAGGTGGACGCGACGATCACCAAAGTGGTGGATCTGGGCTTCCTGCGCCGGCTCAAGCCCGCGGCAGGCAGCGCGCAAGACCCGGGCCGCTATGAAGTGCGGCGCATTCTCAAGGCTTTTGTGGATGCGCAGTGGCTGGCCGACTTCGATGCGCGGCTGGAGGTTTACCGCACGGCGCTGTCGGGCGGCGCGGGTCTTGGTGCCCGTCAGGAGAAGGCCGATGCTTGAGGCACCGACGCTCGGGCTGGACTTCGTCGCCGACGACAGCCGGGTGGGCTTTCGGCTCGACCGGCTGGAGGTGCTCAACTGGGGCACCTTCGACCAGCGCGTCTGGCGGCTGGCGCTGGCCGGACGCAATGGCCTGCTGACCGGCGACATTGGCTCGGGCAAGTCTACGCTGGTGGATGCCATCACCACCCTGCTCGTGCCAGCACATCGCGTGGCCTACAACAAGGCCGCCGGGGCGGATGCGCGCGAGCGCTCCTTGCGCTCTTACGTGCTCGGCCACTACAAGAGCGAGCGCAACGAGGTGACCGGCACGGCCAAGCCTGTGGCGCTGCGCGATGCGTCGAGCTACTCGGTCATCCTCGGCGTCTTCCGCAATGAGGGCTACGATCAGGCCGTGACGCTGGCCCAGGTGTTCTGGCTGAAGGACCCGCAGGGCCAGCCGGCGCGCCTGTTCGTGACCGCCGAGCGGGCGCTGGCCATCGCCGAGGACTTCAGCGGCTTCGGCAGCGACATCGGCGCCCTGCGCAAGAAGCTGCGCGGCGCCGGCTGCGAGCTGTTCGACAGCTTCCCGCCCTATGGCGCCTGGTTCCGCCGACGCTTCGGCATCGAGCATGAACAGGCCCTTGAACTGTTCCACCAGACCGTCTCGATGAAGTCGGTGGGCAATCTCACCGACTTCGTGCGCAGCCACATGCTGGAGCCCTTCGACTCGGGGCAACGCATCGAGGCGCTGATCCGCCATTTCGACGATCTGGACCGGGCGCATCAGGCGGTGCTCAAAGCCAAGCGGCAGGTGGAGATGCTCACGCCCTTGATCGAGGATGGCCATCGTCATCAGTCGCTGGCCGCCGAGATTCAGGGCTTGCGGGAGGCGCGCGATCAGCTGCGACCGTATTTCGCCAAGCTCAAGGGCGAGCTGCTGGACCGCCGCCTTGACCTGCTGGCGCAGGATGCAACCAGGCTGGATGCGCAGATCGAGCGTCTCGACGCACAGCGCGAAGCCGAGCGCATCGAGGTCGGCCGTCTGGAACGCGCCCTGCGCGACAACGGCGGCGATCGCCTGGAGGAACTGGCAGCAGAGATTCGCCGTCTTGAGCAGGACAAGACGCAACGCAAGCAACGCGCCGACCGCTATCGCGACTTGCTGACGCGCATCGACGAGACGGCGCCGGGGGATGAAGCCGGCTTCCTCGCTCAACAGCAAAGCATTGCCCAGCGTGCCGAAGACTTGCGCGAGCGCATCGCCGACTTGGACAACCGCGAGCGCGAGGAGGACTTCGCGTTTCGCAAGGGCCGCGAAGAGCACGCGGCCTTGTCCGACGAGATCGACAGTCTCCAGCGTCGCAAGAGCAACATCGACGCCGCCCAAGCTCGCATTCGCGAGGCGTTGTGCGCGGCGTTGGGCATCGGCGAGGACGAGCTGCCTTTCGCGGGCGAACTTATCCAGGTGCGTGACGACCAGCGCGATTGGGAAGGCGCCGCCGAGCGGCTGCTGCGCGGCTTTGGTCTTGCTCTGCTGGTGCCGGACGCGCACTACCAGGCCGTGGCGGACTGGGTGGACCGCCAACATCTCGGCGCCCGACTGGTGTACTTCCATGTACGGCAAAGGAAGGGGGCGCAAGGCGGGATGCTGCATCCGCAGTCGCTGGTGAGAAAGCTCCAAATCAAGCCGGACTCGCCGCTCTACGAGTGGCTGGAGCAGGAACTCAAAAACCGCTTTGACTTCGCCTGCTGCGACACCGGCGAGCAGTTCCGCCGCGAGGGCCGCGCCATCACGCGCGCAGGGCAAATCAAGGACCCGAGCGGTCGCCACGAGAAGGACGACCGCAGCCGGATCGACGACCGCAGCCGCTACGTGCTCGGCTGGAGCAACGCCGACAAGCTGCGGGCCTTGCGTGACCAGCGGGAGCGTCTGGAGGCAAGGCTCGCCACACTTGGGCAGCGCCTGGGCGAGATCCAGCAAGCGCGCAACGAGCTGCGGGGGCGGCTGGAGGCACTGAGCAAGCTGGAAGAGTTCACGCGCTTTGCCGAAATAGACTGGATGAGCCCGGCGCGCCAGATCGCGCTGCTCGCCGAGGAGCGCGTGCGGCTTGAAGCCGCATCCAACACGCTGCAAGAGCTGGGGCACCAGCTCAAAGCGGCGCAAGGCCGGCTCGCGGAAACGGAACGCAAGCGCGACGAGGCCCGAGACAAACGCGCTGAGGTCGCAACCAAGCATGCGACGGCGCAGGAACTGCGGAATCAGACGGTCCACATTTGGAACGACTCGCCGCTGACGGAGGAGCAGATCGAGCACCTGGATGGATATCGTTCGAAGGCGCTGGGCGAGCATCAGCTGTCGGTGGAGTCCTGCGACAACCGCGAACAGGAGGTGCGCAAGTGGCTGCAGGATCGCATCGACGCGGAGGACAAGCGCCTGGCCCGTCTGACCGAGCGCATCGTCAATGCCATGCGCGGCTTCAAGGAGGCGTTCAAGGCGGAGACCGTCGAGATGGACGTAAGCCTGGCGGCGCTGCCGGAGTACGAGCGGATGCTCACCGGCTTGAAGAACGACGACCTGCCGCGCTTCGAGGCGCGCTTCAAGGAGCTGCTTAACGTCAACACGATCAACGAGATCGCCAACTTCAACGCCCAGCTCGCCCGCGAGCGCGAGACGATCAAGGAGCGCGTCGATTTCATCAACCAGTCGCTCCAAACCATCGACTACAACCCCGGCCGGTACATCAAGCTGGTGGCGCTGCCCAGCCCGGATGCGGAGATCCGCGACTTCCAGCAGGACTTGCGCGCGTGCACCGAGGGCGCGATGACGGGCTCGGCCGACGAACAGTATTCGGAAGCCAAATTCCTGCAGGTCAAGGCGATCATTGATCGCTTCCGGGGCCGTGAAGGGCTGGCGGATGCCGACCGGCGCTGGACCGCCAAGGTCACCGACGTGCGCAACTGGTTTTTGTTCTCGGCCAGCGAGCGCTGGCGCGCTGATGGTGCCGAGCATGAGCACTACTCGGACTCAGGAGGCAAGTCGGGCGGCCAGAAGGAGAAGCTGGCCTACACCGTGCTGGCCGCGAGCCTGGCCTACCAGTTCGGGCTGGAGTGGGGCGCGGTGCGCTCGCGCTCCTTCCGCTTCGTCGTCATTGACGAAGCTTTCGGGCGCGGCTCGGACGAGTCGGCGCAGTACGGGCTGCGCCTGTTTCAGCAGCTCAACCTGCAGCTGTTGATCGTCACGCCGCTGCAGAAGATCCACATCATCGAGCCCTTCGTGGCCAGCGTGGGTTTCGTGCACAACGAGGGCGGGCGCGACTCGCGGCTGCGCTGCCTGTCGATCGAGGAGTACCGGGCGCAGAAAGCGGCAGATACCGTGGACGGGATGGCCGAATCCCAAGCCGCCGGAGACGGCGCGGCGCTATGAGCTGGACCACGCCTGCCGATCTGCGCGCCCAGGTCCAACGCTTGTGGGATCGGGGCGACTTGCTGCGCGCGGCGGTGACGGACACCGTTTTGTGGCCGCTGCGCCTGAATCTGAAAATCCCGTCGTCTGCCGACCTGTCCGACCGCTTCGAGGCCGTGCGAGAGTGGGTGTGCACCATCGCCAATACCCCTCAGGTTCGAATCGAATGGCGCGAGTGGAACCACCGCGTCCAAGGGACGCAGCGGCTTCCTGTGGCCGTCTGGCTCGACACCCTGCAGGACGCCTTGGCCTTCATCGGCAAGGCACGCCAGGCACAGCGGTTCGAGGCCGTGTGGCAGCAGACGGCCGCCACCCAGCCCGTGTTGCTGGCCTGGTTGTCTCGGCGGCCGCTGCAGGCGCTGGCCTTGGCCGACCGCTGGGAGCGTCTGCTGGCCGTCGTCGCATGGCTGCAGGCCCATCCTCGACCGGGCGTGTACCTGCGCCAGGTTGACGTGCCCGGCGTGGACAGCAAGTTCATCGAGGGCCACCGAGGCGTCTTGGCCGAGTTGCTGGACCTGGCTCTGCCACCCGAAGTCATCGAGCTTGACGCGACCGGCGTCGCGCAGTTCGCGCGCCGATTTGGCTTCCTCGACAAGCCCGTCCGGATTCGGTTTCGTCTGCTCGACCCATCGCTGCCCAGCCTTCCGGGCTACCTATCCTCACCGCAGAGCCTGCCCGACATCACGCTGGACGCCGCGAACTTCGCGGCGTTGACGCTACCGGCCCGGCGCGTCTTCATCACCGAGAACGAGACCAACTTCCTCGCCTTCCCGCCAGCGGCGGACGCCATCGCCGTCTTCGGCGCGGGCTACGGTTGGGAGGCGCTGGCGCGCGCCTCGTGGCTGCATCGATGCGAGTTGCACTACTGGGGCGACATCGACACCCACGGCTTCGCCATCCTCGACCATCTGCGAGGTTACTTTCCGCACGCGGCGTCCTTCCTCATGGACCGTGAGACTCTCCTTGCCCACCGCCTGCACTGGGGCGAGGAGCCCGACCCTGCGCGCCACGACCTGGCGCGTCTCACGGCCGAGGAGACGGCGGTCTATGACGACCTCCGATTCGATCGCCACCAGCCCCGGCTGCGTCTGGAGCAGGAGCGGGTGGGGTTTGGCTGGTTGTGCGATCGACTGGCCTGTCTCCCCTCGGGAGCCCCCGTGGCCCCGCTCCCTCGCTCGTAAGCTCGGGAGCCGCTTTTCCGCTGGCTAAACTACCCGCCACCAATCACCAGGGCCCGGAAAGTCTCCGGGCCCTTTTTCTTGCCTGAAATCCCCACACCACGCGGGGCTCCGGCGACCCGCCCTGCGGGTGGCCAGCTGCCGAACCGCCCGAAATCGGACGGCCTGAATGGCTGGATCACCCGCTGAAGGGGGATTGGGCCGACCACCGCGAATGTCATATCGGCGGCGATTTCCTGCTCATTTACCGCCTGGATGGCAACACCATCATCTTCGTGCGGACGGGCACGCACTCTGAATTGTTCGAGGAGTGAGATGTGGCACGGGCGATCGAGGGCTCGTGACCCGGTCAGGCATCGAACCGCGCCACCACCTCCCGCTGCGCCACCCAGTCGGTCGGCAGCGGGTTGCGCTGGAACCACGGCAGGCTCATGCAGCGCGGCTGCTTGCCCGCCTGAAACCGCCCTGCCCCGCTATACTTTGCTGGCTCTTGCTCGCGGCGGGAGAAGCGGTGGCGGCGGGTCCGGCCCGACGCCAGTGCTGCCGAAGGCGCAACGCCCGTAATCGCTCAGGCCCCTGTACCGTCGCGCGCGAGCAACTCTGGAGAGACCGGTTCGATCCGGCGCCGAAGGTGCACGCGAAGCGCTCCACCGGCTTCGCAAACTCTCAGGCAGAAGGACAGAGGGGCGAGCAGGGAATTCGAGTGGCGTAGCCATGAGCCTGCGAGCGCCCAGCGTGATGCAGCACGCTGGGCCGGAACGAGCAGGGAATTCGAGTGGCGTAGCCACGAGCCTGCGAGCGCCCGGCGTGATGCAGCACGCTGGGCCGGAACGGGCGGGGTCCCGCTGTGCGAGCAGCGGGCCCCGCGAGCCCCGCCGCGCCGGCCGGCGCGGCGGTCCGAAGCCATCTGCGCCCTCCCGCGGGAGGGTCGCGGAAAGACCCACCGCCCTCACCTCCAGACACCCGCCATGACCACGCCCTCGCTTCGCGACCTCGAGCACCACGATGCCTTCCTCGAGCGTCACATCGGCCCCAACGAGGCCGAAATCGCCCACATGCTCGAGGTGATCGGCCAGCCCTCGCTGGAAGCCATGACCGAGGCCATCGTACCGGCCTCGATCCGCTCCACCACCCCGCTCTCCCTGCCGGCGCCGCTCACCGAGACCGAGGCCCTGGCCCGGCTGCGAACCATCGCGGCCAGGAACCAGGTGTTCAGGAGTTTCATCGGCCAGGGCTACTACGGCACCCATACGCCGAACGTCATCCTGCGCAACATCCTCGAGAACCCGGCCTGGTACACCGCCTACACGCCCTACCAGGCGGAGATCTCGCAGGGCCGGATGGAGGCGCTGATCAACTTCCAGACCCTCTGCGCCGAACTCACCGGCATGGAGATCGCCAATGCCTCGCTGCTCGACGAGGCCACCGCGGCTGCCGAGGCCATGACCCTGGCGAAACGTTCGGCGAAGTCGAAGTCGGTGCGCTTCCTGGTGGAGGGCGACACCCATCCGCAGACCATCGCCCTGCTGCGCACCCGCGCCGAGCCGCTCGGCATCGAGGTCGAGGTGCTGGGTGATGGCGCAGACTTCCGCGCCCGGCTGGCCGCCGGCGATTACTTCGGGGCGCTGGTGCAGTACCCGGCCTCCTCGGGCCGGATCACCGACTGGAGTGCGGAAGCCGCCACCATCCACGGCCACGGCGCCCTGCTCGTGGTCGCCACCGACCTGCTCGCGCTCACCCTGCTGAAGCCGCCGGGCGAATGGGGGGCCGACATCGTGGTCGGCAACAGCCAGCGCTTCGGCGTGCCCTTCGGCTTCGGCGGCCCGCATGCCGCCTTCATGGCCTGCAAGGACGCTTTCAAGCGCTCGATGCCGGGGCGGCTGATCGGGGTCTCGATCGACGCCGAGGGCAACCCGGCCTACCGCCTCACCCTGCAGACCCGCGAACAGCACATCCGCCGCGAGAAGGCCACTTCCAACATCTGCACCGCGCAGGTGCTGCTGGCGGTGATGGCCTCGATGTATGCCGTCTACCACGGTCCGGAGGGCCTGAAGCGCATCGCCACCCGGGTGGCGCGGCTCACCGCCATCCTCGCCGAGGGCCTGCGCCTGCTCGGGGTGGTGAGCGTGCATGACAGTGCCTTCGATACCCTCAAGTTCGCCGTGGGCGAGGCGCGCGGCCGCATCCTCGAGCGCGCCCGCGCCCGGCACGTCAATCTGCGCTGCTACGAGGACGGCGCGCTCGGCGTTTCGCTGGACGAGACCACCACCCGCGAGGACCTGCTGCTGCTCTGGGAGATCTTCGCCCCCGAGGGCGCGTCCCTGCCCACGGTGGAGGCCCTCGATGCCAGCGCCCCTTCGCTGATCCCCGAGGCCCTGCGCCGCGAATCGCGCTTCCTGCAGCACCCGGTGTTCAACACCCACCACAGCGAACACGAGATGCTGCGCTACATGCGCTCGCTGGCCGACAAGGACCTGGCGCTGGACCGCACCATGATCCCGCTGGGCAGCTGCACCATGAAGCTCAATGCCACGGCGGAGATGATTCCGGTCACCTGGCCGGAGTTCGCCAACATCCACCCGCTGGCCCCGGCCGAGCAGGTGGAGGGCTACCGCCAGCTGATCACCGAGCTGGAGCAGATGCTGGTGGAATGCACCGGCTACGATGCGGTGAGCCTGCAGCCGAATTCCGGCGCCCAGGGCGAGTACGCCGGCCTGCTCGCCATCCGCGCCTACCACCGCAGCCGTGGCGAGGGGCACCGCAACATCTGCCTGATCCCGGAATCGGCGCACGGCACCAACCCGGCCTCGGCGCAGATGGTGGGCATGGAGGTGGTGGTGGTGGCCTGCGACAGGGACGGCAACGTCGATGTCGCCGACCTGCGCGCCAAGGCCGAGAAGCATTCGGCGAACCTCGCCGCGCTGATGGTCACCTACCCTTCCACGCACGGCGTGTTCGAGGAGGCCATCGTCGAAATCTGCGAGATCGTCCACGCCCACGGCGGGCAGGTGTATACCGACGGCGCCAACATGAACGCGCTGGTCGGGCTTGCCAAGCCCGGCAAGTGGGGCTCGGACGTCTCCCACCTCAACCTGCACAAGACCTTCTGCATCCCGCATGGCGGCGGCGGACCGGGCGTCGGCCCCTGCGCGGTGAAGGCCCATCTCGCTCCCTTCCTGCCGGGCGTCCTCACCCGCGACGGCCTGCGCACCGGCGGCGTGGGCGAAGGCCCGATGGTCTCGGCGGCCAGCTTCGGCTCGGCCAGCATCCTGCCGATCAGCTGGATGTACATCACCCTGATGGGCGCCGAGGGCCTGCGCCGCGCCACCCAGGTGGCCCTGCTCAATGCCAACTACGTGGCCAAGCGCCTGGAACCGCACTTCCCCACCCTCTACAGCGGCCGCAATGGCCTGGTGGCGCACGAGTGCATCCTCGATCTGCGGCCGATCAAGGAGGCCACCGGCATCAGCGCCGAGGACGTGGCCAAGCGCCTGATCGACTTCGGCTTCCATGCCCCCACCCTGAGCTTCCCGGTGGCCGGCACGCTGATGGTGGAGCCCACCGAGTCCGAATCGCTGCATGAGCTCGACCGCTTCATCGACGCCATGATCGAGATCCGCGAGGAGATCCGGGCGGTGGAGGACGGCCGCCTCGACCGCGAGGACAACCCGCTCAAGCGCGCCCCGCACACGGCGATGGTGGTCTCGGCCAGCGAGTGGCCCCGCAGCTACCCGCGCGAGCTGGCGGCCTTCCCGCTGCCCGCGCTGCGGCAGCAGAAGTACTGGCCGCCGGTGGCCCGGGTCGACAATGTCTACGGCGACCGCAACGTGATGTGCGCCTGCATCCCGGTCGAGGCCTTCAAGGAGCCCGCCCCGGCTGCCGGCTGAAAGCCCCCGCCCGCTGCCCGCCCGGCACCGGCCGGGCGGGCGCGGAAGCGTGCGCCATTCACCGTTTCCGAACGCCCCCGGGGCGTAGGCTGGTGCCGTTCCCTGCGGGAGTCCGGCCATGGCCATCAACGGTCTTTCCTCCACCATTCCCCAGTCCGGCATCGCCGTGGCCCTGCAGCGCCTCGACGCTGCCGCCAGCAATACCGCGAACCGCCAGACCGAAGGCTTCCAGCGCCTGCGGGTGGAGCAGTCCGAGGCCCTGGGGGGCGGGGTGCAGGCCCGTACCGTGCGCAGTTCCGAGGCCAATGACAGCCTCGGCGCCGCGGTGCGCGATGCCCTGGACGCCCGCGCCGCCGCCCGCGAGGTAGAGGCCAATGCCGCGGTGTTCCGTGCCCGCGAGGATGCCCTGGGCAGCCTGTTCGACGCGCGCGCCTGAATCGTCCCCCGGCGTTCGGCTTCTCAGTCGCTGCCGCCGTAGGGGGCGGTGAGGGGTAGGCGCAGCTCGAAGCGGGTGCCCGCGCCCGGGCGGCTGTCGACGCGGATGCGACCGCCGAGCAGCTGGGTGACGAGGTTGTAGACGATGTGCAGGCCAAGCCCGGTGCCGCCGCGGCCCATGCGGGTGGTGAAGAAAGGTTCGAAGATACGCCGGCGAGTGGCTTCGTCCATCCCCACGCCATCGTCCTCGAAGCTCAGCACGAGTTCGCTGGCCGCCCCCTCGCCCTCCAGGCGCGACTGGATGCGCAGGACGCCCGGCCGGTCCTCGGGGAAGGCATGCAGCGCGGCATTGTTCACCATATTGCCGACGATCTGGCCGATCGCCCCGGGGTAGCTGTCGAGCTCGATGCCGGGCTGCAGGTCGGTCTCCACCCGCCAGGCGCGGCCGCGCAGGCTGGGCGAGAGCATGCTCAGGGCCTCGCGCAGCACCACGGCCAGTTCGAAGCGGCGACGCTTGCTGCTGGAGCGGTCCACCGCCACCTGTTTGAAGCCGGAGACCAGCTCATGGGCCCGGGCCACGCTGCGCACCACGAGCTCGCTGCCCTCGCGCAGGGCCTCGAGGAAGGCCTCGAGCTCGCTGCGCCGCAGCTGCCCCGCGGCCAGGGCCTCGCGCCAGTGCTGGGCCTGGTCCTTGAGGGTGGAGCTCGCCATCAGCGCATTGCCGAGCGGGGTGTTCAGCTCGTGTGCCACGCCGGCCACCAGCTGCCCGAGCGAGGCCATCTTCTCCGATTCGACGAGCTGCCGCTGCGCCTCCCGCAGCTCGACCAAGGCCGCCTCGGCGGCGTCGCGGGCCTGTACCAGTTCCCCGGTGCGCGCTGCCACCAGGGCCTCCAGCTCGCGCGAGCGGCGGGCGGCCCGCCCCACCCGCCACTGCACCAGGACGTAGAGCAGCAGGCCGCCGCCCGCCAGCAGCAGCACGAGGAAGGGACCGGTCTGCCAGTAGGCCGGCGCCACCTCGATGGGCAGTTCCAGGAGCTGCGGACTCCACTCGCCCACCCGGTTGCTGCCCTGCACGCGCAGGGTGTAGCGCCCGGGCCAGAGATTGCCGTAGGCGGCCACCCGCTGGTCGGCCCCGGTCTCGATCCAGTCCTCGTCCCGGCCCTCCAGCCGGTAGCGGTAGCGCAGCGACTCGGGCTCGGAATAGTCGAGGGCGGCGAACTCCACCGCGAAGCGATGCCGCCCCGGGGGAATGCGCAGGCCGGCCGCCTCGCGCGGCAGGGGCTGGCCATCCAGCTCGATGCCGGTGGCCACCACCCGTGGCAGGTAACGCCAGGCCGGAAACTGCAGGGTGTCGACCAGCACCAGCCCGGTGCTGCTGCCGAGCACCAGCTGGCCATCCTCGAGCAGGCTGGCCGAGCCCCAGACCTGGTTCGCCACGTCGATGCCATCGGCCGGCCCCAGCACCTGCAGATGGCCGTTGCGCCGGTCGTAGCGCACCCGCCCGGTCCAGGCCACGCCATCGCGGTCCACCACCAGCTGCTCGCCGAGGCCCTGGGGCACCCGGTCGGCATCGACCATACGCTCGAAACGGCCGCCGCCGCGCTGCACCTCCATCCGGTACAGGCCATCGCGGGCCAGCATCCACAACCCGCCCCGCGGCCCCACCCGCAGCATCAGCACCCCGGAGCGCTCGGCGGCGCGGGCGCCCTCCGTCCCCGCCTCCTGCGTCGGCGGCCATTCGCGCAGGCCGCCGCCTTCCGGGGGCTGCCACCACAGGCCCATCGGCGTGCCCACCCAGAGCCCGCCACGTGGATGCTCGGCCACCGACCACACCAGCTCGGCGAAGGGCTGGCCATCGGCCCGCGCCAGGGGCGGGTCGCTGCGCCCCGAGGCATCGACCCGGCGCAGGCCGCGTTCCAGCCCCACCCACAGCCCGCCGGCCAGGGCTGGCGCCAGGGTGCGGATGCGCTGCTCCTCCCAGCCACCGCTCACCGGCTGGAAGACGGCCTCGCCATCGGCCGAGCGCCACAGCCCGCCCTCCTGCACCCCGGCCCAGACCGCGCCATCGGCGGTGCGCAGCAGGGCCCGCACCGTGCCATCGGCCAGGCCCTCGGCCACCGGAAAGGAGCGCGTCACCCGCAGGCGCTCGAGATCGATCTCGTCGATGCCGAAGGCGCCGGAGCCCACCCACAGGCGCCGACCCGGCAGCTCCACGCTGCTCATCACCGTGGGATGGCGCAGGCCGCCCTCGCCCCCGGCCGGCAGCCAGCGCAGCGCGCCGAGGCTGGCCGGCAGGCGCTGCAGGCCCCCGCCCCAGGTCGAGATCCACAGCTGCCCTGCGCGGTCGCGCAGCAGCGACTGCACGCGGTCGGTGGCCAGGCTGCCCACCTGCCCCGGCGCCTGCCGCAGGCGCAGGCGCAGGCGCAGATCGTTGCCGTCGCGCACCTCCAGCCCGCCGCCGAAGGTGGAGAGCCAGACTTCGCCCGGCACCCGCTCGGCGAAGCCATCCACCCAGGGATGGGCCACCCCCCCGGGCTGGTGCACCGGGGGCAGGAAACGGACGACGCCGGTCGAGGGCTCCAGCACGGCGGCGCCATCGGCCTGGGTCCCGATCCAGATCCGGCCGTCGCTGGCCTCGAACAGGGCGTAGACGTAGCGCCCGGCGAGCGCCGCGATGCTCTCGGCCTCGGCACGGCCGGCGCGCTTGCGCATGAGCCCGCCGCGGTGGCCCAGCCAGAGATCGCCCCGGCGGTCGATGCGCAGGCTGCGAACCGCCTGCCCGGGCAGGAGCTGCAACCCGGCATCGACCTCGCCCGAGGGCAGCAGGCGCCGCAGGCCCTCGCGGGCATCGCCCACCCAGAGACTGCCATCGAAATCCTCGGCCAGGGCGAGCGGGGTCAGGCCGAGGCCCGGCCCCCCGGCCGCATCGCGGCCCACCGGGCTGAAGCGGCCGGTGACCGGTTCACGCACCCACAGGCCATGGCCCTGCAGGCCCACCCACAGGCGGCCATCGCGGGCGGCCAGCAGCGACTGCACGAAGGCCCGCGGCAGGCCGGCCCCGCCCTCCGGGCGCAGGCGCAGGCCATCGAAGGCCAGCAGGCCATTGGTGGACCCCACCCAGAGCCGGCCCTCGGCATCCTCGGCGAGTGCGGTGACGATGCCGTTCGGCACCGCCCGCGCATCGGCCAGGGTCTGGACCGGCGGCGGCGCACCGACGAAGGCGGCAAGGCCCGGGCAGGCCAGCAGGCAGGCCAGGGCGGGCGCGAACCAGGCCCCGGCGCCAAAGCACCTGTCGCCTCCACGGCCCCGGGACCGCTCGTCCGGCATTCCCCGCTCCCCGCGCCTGCCATGGCGCCCCCGCGATCATGGCAGAGCCCGGGCACCGCCGCAGCACGGGGAGGTGAAGCCCCGTCAGACGCCCCGGACCCTCAGGCGTAGGGATCGCGCAGGATGATGGTCGATTCGCGGCCCGGGCCGGTGGAGACGATGGCCAGCGGGCAGCCGGCCAGCTCCTCCAGCGCCCGGAGATAGGCGCGGGCCGCCGGCGGCAGCTTCTCCCACTCGGTGATGCCGGCGGTGCTCTCCTTCCAGCCGGGGAACTCGAGGTAGACCGGCGTGCACTCCTCCCAGCCCGCGGCATCGAGTGGCGCGTACTCGGTGCGCTTGCCGCGGTACTCGTAGGCGATGCAGATCTTCAGCTTCTCCATCCCGTCGAGGATGTCGAGCTTGGTGATGCAAAGACCGGTGATGCCGTTGATGGCCACCGCGCGCTTCAGCGCCACGATGTCCATCCAGCCGCAGCGGCGCGGACGGCCGGTGGTGGCGCCGTACTCCTGGCCGCGGTCGCGGATGCCCTGCCCGATCTCGTCATCGAGCTCGGTCGGGAACGGGCCGCCGCCCACGCGGGTGGCATAGGCCTTGGCGATGCCGAGCACGTAGTCGATGGCATCGGCGCCCACGCCGGTGCCGGCGAGCGCGCCGCCCACCGTGGTGTTCGAGGAGGTGACGTAGGGATAGGTGCCATGGTCGATGTCGAGCAGCGAGCCTTGCGCGCCCTCGAACATCACCCGCTTCCCCTGCCTGCGCAGCTCGTGGAGGATGCCGGCCACATCGGCCTTCATCGGATCGACATAGGCGCCGAAGGCCAGGGCCTCGTCCAGCGTCTTCTGGTAGTCCACCGGCTCGACGCCGAGGTACTTCGTGAGCACGAAGTTGTGGTAGTCCAGCGTGCCACGCAGCTTCTCGGCCAGCTCCTGCGGATAGGCGAGATCGGCCACGCGGATGCCACGGCGCGCCACCTTGTCCTCGTAAGCGGGGCCGATGCCACGGCCGGTGGTGCCGATGGCCTTGCCGCCGGCGGCCTTCTCGCGGGCCTGATCGAGCGTGATGTGGTAGGGCATGATCAGCGGTGTGGCCGGGCTGATCTTGAGCCGCGGGCGCACTTCGACCCCGGCCGCCTCGAGCTGGCCGATCTCCTTCTGCAGGGCCGCGGGCGAGAGCACCACGCCGTTGCCGATCAGGCAGAGCACCCCTTCGCGCAGGATGCCCGAGGGGATCAGGTGCAGCACCGTCTTGTTGCCGTTGATGACCAGGGTGTGGCCGGCGTTGTGCCCGCCCTGGAAGCGCACCACCGCACCGATGTCCTCGGTGAGCAGATCGACGATCTTGCCCTTGCCCTCATCGCCCCACTGGGCGCCCAACACGACAACCGACTGACCCACGGCCGAGCCCTCGAAAAGTGGAAAAGACAAAAGCCGGAGCGCTGTCGCGCCCCGGCTTTGCGAAATTATCCCTGCTTTCGCCCGCCCCCGCCAGCCCCGGCGGCGGCCGGCCTCAGCGGCGGGACTTCTCGAGGTACTGCAGGAACTCGGAGTCCGGGTCCAGCACCAGGGTGGTGCGGCCATCGGCCAGCGACTCGCGGTAGGCCTCGAGGCTGCGGTGGAAGGCGTAGAACTCCGGGTCCTTGCCGTAGGCCGCGGCATAGATCTCGGCGGCCCGGGCGTCGCCCTCGCCGCGCAGGCGGGCGGCCTCGCGCTCGGCATTGGCGAGGATCACCTGCTTTTGCTTGTCGGCCTCGGCGCGGATCTTCTCGGCGAGTTCCTGGCCCTCGGCGCGGGTGCGGGTGGCCACCTCGTTGCGGTTGGCGCGCATGCGGTTGTACACCCGCTCCAGCACCGACTCGCCCCCGGCCACGCCGTCGTCCGGCAGGTCGATGCGCTTGATCCGCACGTCGACCACGCGAATGCCGAGGGTCCTGGCGCCGTTGTTGATGCCCTCGATCAGGTTCACCGTCTCGCTGCGGCGCCCGGCCTCGGCCAGCTGGCGCAGGGTGCTGCGGTTGATCAGGTTGCGCAGGGCGTTCTCGACGATCGGCGAGAGCCGGGTGATGGCCTGGTCCTCGATGCCACCGCCGGCGGCGCGGTAGTACTGCGCCACGTCCTCGATGCGCCAGGCCACGAAGTAGTCGACCTGCACGTCCTGCTGCTCGGAGGTGAGGTAGCGCTTGTCCTCGGCCTTGAGCGTGAGGATGCGGCGGTCGAAGGTGCGCACGTTGTCGATCAGCGGCACCTTGAAGCGCAGGCCAGGCTGCACGTCGCTGCGCACCACCTCGCCGAAGCGCAGCACGATGGCGGTCTCCGACTGCTGCACGGTGAACACCGAGCCCATCAGCAGCAGCAGGGCGAGCGCGAGGCCGACGAGGAGATTGGGAAGCTGGCGCATCATGGTCTCAGCGGGCTCCTTCGCGGGTACGGGCATTGCTGCGCGACGGCGGCGGCGCCGACTCGACGGCGGCGGCCTGCACCGCCGGGCGCACCAGGGGCGCCGGCGGCTGCGGCTGCGGCGCCGGGGCCTCGCTTCCCGGCAACTGCAGCAGCAGGGTGTTGCCGCCGGCGGCGGCCAGCACGCGCGGGTTCTCCGCCAGCACCTGCTGCACGGTCTCGAGGTAGAGGCGCTTCCTCGTCACATCGGGGGCCTTGCGGTACTCGGCAAGCAGCAGCTCGAAGCGCTGCGCCTCGCCCTCGGCCCGCGCCACCACCGCCTCGCGGTAGCCGTTGGCGGCGGCCACGGTGCGGGCGGCCTGGCCGCGGGCCTGGGGAACGATCTCGCCTTCGTAGGCCTTGGCGTCGTTCTGGAAGCGCTGGGCATCCTGCTCGGCGGCGATCACGTCGTCGAAGGAGGGCTTCACCGGCGCCGGCGGGGCGGCGATGGGCAGGCCGAGCGAGGTGACGGTCAGGCCGGTGTTGAAGTTGTCGAGGGCGGCCTGCACCGCCTCCTGCACCCCCGGGGTCAGGGTGTCGCGACGGTTGAGCGCGGTATCGAGGTCGGCATTGCCGATCGCCTCGCGCACCGCGCTCTCGGTGATCTGGCGGATCAGGTCGCGCGGGTCGCGGGTGCCGAAGAGGAAATCCTTCGGCTCGGTGATCTGGAACTGCACGTTGTAGCCAATCTCGACCAGGTTCTCATCGCGGGTGAGCACCAGCATCTGGTCGGAGGTGGCGGCCACTTCCTGCGCCTGCACCACCACCACCCGCTCGATCGGTCGCGGCAGCTTGAAGTTCGCGCCCGGCTCCATCATCCGGCTGAACTCGCCGAAGCGCAGCACCACGCCGCGCTCGCGGGCATCGATCATCTTGAAGGAATCGAACACCAGCCAGACGAGCAGCAGGCCGGCCACCAGTGGCAGCGGATTGAAGGCCTCGGACGGACGGCCACCACCGCCGCCGCCGAACATGCCGCGCAGACGGGCGACGAAGGCCTGCACCTCGCGGTTGGGGTCCTTGCCGCGCCAGGGATCGTTGTTGCGGTTTCCGGGTTGGTTCCAGGCCATGGGGGCTCCGTGCAGACGCCGGCCGGGGCCGCGTCGGTGAAAGGGCGATTCTAGGGAGGGGCGCCCTGCGCAACAAGCAAGAGCGGGTGAAGCGGCTGCCCTTCCGGCATGGCGGCAAGCCGTTCCGCCACCGTCCGCTCCATCCTGATACGCAGCGTCCAGCCGGCCTCGTCGTGGTGCTCCGCCAGTACCGCGCCGAGCGCATGCAGGCGCGCCCGCAGACGCCCGTCGCCATGGCCGAGCAGCACGGTGCCTTCCAGCAGCGCGCGGGCGAAGCGCCGC
Organism: Silanimonas lenta DSM 16282; assembly: GCF_000429065.1. Taxonomy (GTDB): domain Bacteria; phylum Pseudomonadota; class Gammaproteobacteria; order Xanthomonadales; family Xanthomonadaceae; genus Silanimonas; species Silanimonas lenta. The sequence goes on from NZ_AUBD01000008.1 coordinate 16,759, forward strand.
CCCAGGGCTTCACGCAGCAGGTCGAGGCCGCGGCCATCGCGCGCCGAGAGCCAGACTTGGGCCGCATCGCCCTCGCGCAGCTCGACGCGCGGCACGAGGCCTTCGATGCGGTCGATCTTGTTGTACACCCGCCACTGCGGCAGCCCGCCGGCGCCGATCTCGGCGAGTACGGTCTCCACCGCGGCGATGCGCGCCTCGCGCTCGGGATCGGCGGCATCCACCACGTGCAGCAGCAGATCGGCCTCGCGGGCTTCGGCGAGGGTCGAGCGGAAGGCCGCCACCAGCTCATGCGGCAGGTCGCGCACGAAGCCGACGGTGTCGGAGAGCAGCAGTGGACCGCAGGCCAGGCCCTCCACCCGCCGCACGGTCGGATCGAGGGTGGCGAAGAGCTGGTCGGCGGCATACACCGCGCCGCCGGTGAGGGCGTTGAACAGGGTGGACTTCCCGGCATTGGTGTAGCCCACCAGCGCCACCCGCGGCACGGCGTTCCGCACCCGCGCGCGGCGCATCTGCGCCTGCTGCACCTCGATGCGCGAAAGCCGCTTCTGCAGGGCGTCGATGCGGGCGCGGATCAGCCGGCGGTCGGTCTCCAGCGCGGTCTCGCCGGGGCCGCGCAGGCCGATGGCGCCGCCGCGCTGGGAATCGAGCGACTTGCCCCGGCCGACGAGGCGCGTGGCCTGGTGCTTCAACTGCGCCAGTTCCACCTGCAGCTTGCCTTCGGCGCTGGCAGCACGCAGAGCGAAGATGTCGAGGATCAGGCCCACGCGGTCGACCACGCGGCGTCCGAGCGCATCGCCGAGGTTGCGCTCCTGCACCGGGCTGAGCGCGGCGTTCACCAGCACGAGATCGATGCCGGCGGCCTCGCAGGCATCCTTCAGCTCCTCGACCTTGCCGCTGCCAAGGTAATGGCTGGCGCTGGGCCGCTCGAGCCGGGCCTCGACGAGGGCCACCACCTCGGCGCCGGCGGAGCGGGCCAGCTCGGCGAACTCCTCGGGCAGCGCCGGATCGCGCTGCCCCGGGGCCTGCGGCTGCACCAGCAGGGCGCGGGTCGGCGCGGCGCTCACGCCTCGCGCTCGTCGCCCTCGCCTGCCGCGTCCCCGGCGGCGTCGGTCGTGCCAGGCTGCCCACCGCCCGGGCCCAGGCGCACATTGCGCGAGGGCACCACGGTGGAGATGGCGTGCTTGTAGACCATCTGGCTCACGGTGTTCCTGAGCAGCACCACGAACTGGTCGAAGCTCTCGATGGTGCCCTGCAGCTTGATGCCATTGACAAGATAGATGGACACCGGGATGCGCTCGCGGCGCAGGGCGTTGAGGAAGGGGTCTTGCAGGCTCTGGCCTTTCGACATGGGGTGTCCGGCGTGGTTGTTCTTCTCGGGACGCGCATCCTAGCGCCCGCCGAGGAAGGCCGCCATCGCGCGGTCCAGCGCCGCGCGCTCCTCGATCGGATCGAACCACAGCGCGCCTGGCTCGCCACGCAGCCAGGTGAGCTGCCGCTTGGCGAGGTGGCGGGTGGCGGCCACGCCCTCCTCGAAGAAGGTGGCGGCATCGGTCTCGCCGGCGAGATGCCGCCAGGCCTGGCGGTAGCCCACCGCGCGCATGGCCGGCAGGTCCGGATGCAGGCGCGGATCGGCCATCAGCCCGCGCACTTCGTCGAGGAAGCCCTGCGCCAGCATCTGCCGGAAACGGGCCTCGATCCGGGCATGCAGCAGCCCGCGGTCGCGCGGTGCCAGCACCAGCCGCAGCACCCGGAACGGGAACACGCGGCGCGGCGCGGCGCGTGCCTGCCAGACGCTGATCGGCACGCCGCTCAGGCGGAATACCTCGAGGGCGCGCAGGATGCGCTGGGTATCCCCAGGCTTGATCCGCGCCGCGGCTTCGGGATCGACGGCCGCCAGCTCGGCATGCAGGGCCGGCAGGCCACGGGCCGCCAGTTCGGCCTGCAGGGCGGCACGCATCGCCGGCTCGGATTCCGGCAGTTCGGAAAGCCCCTCCAGCAGGGCGCGGAAGTACAGCCCGGTGCCGCCCACCAGCAGCGGCACCCGGCCACGGGCGGCGAGCGCCTGCATCACCGGCAGGGCATCGCGGGCGAAATCGGCCGCCGAATAGGGTTCGTGCGGCTCACGAAGATCGATCAGATGATGCGGGGCGCGGCGCAGGGTGGCGGCATCCGGCTTGGCGCTGCCGATGTCGAGGCGGCGGTACACGAGTGCCGAATCGACGCTCACGATCTCGCTGCCCAGGCGCTCGGCCCAGTCCACCGCGAAGGCAGTCTTGCCGGAGGCCGTTGGCCCCATCACCGCCACGGCGAGCGGACGCCGGTCGGCGCGGGGATCATCGGGGGGGGCAAGGGGCGGCAGCATGGGCGCGCAGCATACCCGCCCGCGGTGGCCCCGCCGCGCCGCATTGAAGCCCCGGGGCCGCGGGCGTAGATTGCTGGAAGCACGCCACACCCTGCCCCCGGAGCCGCCATGTCGCGCCTCAAGGCCTTCGGTTTCCTGCTGGTGTTCCTGGTGCCCGCCACCCTGCCGGCCGCGGCCTGGCTGGCCGGGAACGGGTTGCCGCCGGCGCTGGCGGGCTGGTTCCCGCTGTTCGCCCTGTTCGTGCTGCTGCCCCTCCTCGACTATGCCCTCGGCCACGACAGCGCCAATGTGCCGCCCGCGCTCGAGGCCCGGCTGGCCCGTGCCCGCTGGTTCCGTGGGCTCACCCTGGCGGCCCTGCCGGTGCACCTCGGCGTGCTGGCCTGGAGCGGCTGGTGGTTCAGCAGCACTGACCTGGGCGTGGTGGGGGCCGCGGGCTGGCTGCTCTCGCAGGGGGTGGTCGGCGGCGTGCTGGCCATCAACACCGCGCACGAACTGATTCATAAAGACAGCCGCCTCGAGCAGGCGGTGGGCGGCCTGCTGCTCGCCTCGGTGGGCTATCACGGTTTCAAGGTCGAACACCTGCGCGGCCACCACGTGCACGTCTCCACCCCCGAGGACGCCTCGAGCGCGCGCTACGGCCAGGGCCTGTGGCATTTCCTGCCCCGCGCCCTGCTGCGCAACACCCGGAACGCCTGGCGGCTGGAAGCAGAGCGCCTGCGCCGGCTCGGCCTGCCGGCCCTGCACTGGCGCAACGAGCTCATCGGCTGGACGCTCGTCTGGCTCGCCATGGCCGCCGGCATGACGGCCTGGCTCGGGCCGGCGGGGCTCGGCTTCTTCCTGCTGCAAGGGCTGTTCGCCGCCAGTTCGCTGGAGGTCATCAACTACATCGAGCACTACGGGCTGGAACGCCGGCGCCTGCCGGACGGGCGCTACGAGCGCACCACCCACCTGCACAGCTGGAACTCGGACTACCGGCTCTCCAACCTGATGCTGTTCCAGCTGCAGCGGCACAGCGACCACCACGCCTTCCCGAAGCGGCCCTACGCCATCCTTCGCCACCACGCCGACAGCCCGCAGCTGCCGGGCGGCTATGCGGCCATGTTCGTGCTGGCCCTGGTGCCGCCGCTGTGGTTCCGGGTGATCCATCCGCGGCTCGCCGCCTTCCGCGGCGGCTGAGGCCGGGCTTTCAGTCTTCGTCCGGCCAGCGGACCGAGGGCGTGGCTGGCCTGCCGCGCGGCACCGGCACGGCGGCCACCGTCGTCCAGACCTTGAGGGCATCCACGGTCTCGGCCACGTCGTGCACGCGCACGATGGCGGCGCCCTGCTGCACCGCGATGAGGTGCGCCGCCACCGAGGCAGCGAGCCGGCCATCGACCTCGCGGCCGGTGAGCTCGCCCAGGCTGCGCTTGCGCGAAAGCCCGGCGAGTACCGGCACCCCGAGTTCGGTGAAGCGCCGCAGCTGCGCCAGGAGCGCCAGGTTGTGTTCGAGGGTCTTGCCGAAGCCGAAGCCCGGATCGATGACGATCCGGCGCCGGTCGATGCCGGCCATCTCGCAGGCGAACACGCGCTCGGCGAGGAAGCGGTGCACTTCGCCCACCACGTCCTCGTAGTGCGGGGCCTGCTGCATCGAGCGCGGCTCGCCCTGCATGTGCATCAGCACCACGGCGGCCCTGCTTTCCGCCAGCGCTTCCAGGGCGCCGGGCGCGCGCAGGGCCATCACGTCGTTCACCATGCCGGCGCCGGCCGAGAGGGCCGCCCGCATCACGGCGGGCTTGCGGGTATCGATGCTGATCGGGACGGATGTTCGGGCCGCCAGGGCCTCGACCACCGGGATGACGCGCGCCAGCTCCTCGGCTTCGTCCACCGGCGCCGCCCCGGGCCGGGTGGACTCCCCCCCGATGTCGAGCAGGTCGGCGCCCGCCTCGACCAGCCGCAGGCCATGCGCCACCGCCGCCTCGAGGCCGGCATAGCGGCCGCCATCGGAAAAGGAATCGGGCGTGACATTGACGATGCCCATCACCCGCGGACGGTCGAGCGGCAGGAGGCGCTCGCCGCAGGCGAGCACGGGCGTGGCATCGAGACTGAACATCGCGGCGCGGAAACTTTCAGTCGGAGACGCGGTTGATGAGGACGATGCCGGCGACGGTCATCGGCAGGCCCATGGCCAGCCCGGCCCAGACCAGCAGGGAGGGCTTGCCCGACCAGGCATTCAGGGCCGAAACCACCAGGGTCGCGGCCCCGCTGCCGAGCATGCCTCCACCGATGGCGCCCAGAAGGCGCCGGCGCCTCGAGGCGAGGCGCTGCGGGCAGCGGGCCGGATCGGGCTGGCTCACGCCTGCGGGGCAGCCGGGCCGATCGGCGCCCCGGCCGGCGGCTCCTCGCCATCCGGGGCCGGGGAACTGCCACCGGTCTTGCCCCAGTCGGCCGGCGGGCCGGGGCGACGGCCCTCCATGATGGCGTCGATCTGCTGCGCGTCGATGGTCTCGTAAGTCAGCAGCGCCTCGGCCATCAGGTGCAGCTTGTCCATGTTGTCCTTGAGGATCTGGGTGGTGCGGGCATAGGCCCTGTCGAGGATGCCGCGCACCACCTCGTCGATGCGCCGCGCCGTCTCGTCGGAGACGTTCTTGGTCTGCGCGACGGTGCGGCCAAGGAACACCTCGCCCTCGTCCTCGGCATAGGCGATCGGACCGAGTTCGTCGGAGAGCCCCCACTTGGTGACCATGTTGCGGGCCATCTTGGTGGCACGCTCGATGTCGTTGCTGGCCCCGGTGGTGACCTTGTCGGCGCCGAAGATCAGCTCTTCTGCCACGCGCCCGCCGTAGAGCGAGCAGAGCATCGACTCGATCTGGGTGCGGTTGTGGCTGTAGCGGTCGCCTTCCGGGAGGTACATGGTCACGCCGAGCGCGCGGCCACGCGGGATGATGGTGACCTTGTAGACCGGGTCGTGCTCGGGCACCAGGCGGCCAACGATGGCGTGGCCAGCCTCGTGATAGGCGGTGAGGCGCTTCTCCTCCTCGCTCATCGCCATCGAGCGGCGCTCGGCACCCATCAGGATCTTGTCGCGGGCCTTGTCGAAGTGCTCCATGCGCACCAGCTTGGCGTTCTCGCGGGCGGCGAACAGCGCCGCCTCGTTCACGAGGTTGGCGAGATCGGCGCCAGAGAAGCCCGGCGTGCCGCGGGCGATGGTCATCGGCACCACGTCGTCGGCGAGCGGCACCTTGCGCATGTGCACCTTGAGGATCTGCTCGCGGCCTTTCACGTCGGGCAGGCCCACCACCACCTGGCGGTCGAAGCGGCCCGGGCGCAGCAGGGCCGGGTCGAGCACGTCGGGGCGGTTGGTGGCGGCGATCACGATCACGCCCTCGCCGCCCTCGAAACCGTCCATCTCCACCAGCATCTGGTTGAGGGTCTGCTCGCGCTCGTCATGGCCGCCGCCGAGGCCGGCGCCGCGATGGCGGCCCACGGCGTCGATCTCGTCGATGAAGATGATGCAGGGGGCGTGCTTCTTCGCCGTCTCGAACATGTCACGCACGCGGCTGGCGCCCACGCCGACGAACATCTCGACGAAATCCGAGCCGGAGATGCTGAAAAACGGCACCTTGGCCTCGCCGGCGATGGCACGGGCCAGCAGGGTCTTGCCGGTGCCCGGCGGCCCCACCATCAGCACGCCGCGCGGGATCTTGCCGCCGAGCTTCTGGAACTTGCCGGGGTCGCGCAGGAACTCCACCAGCTCGGCCACCTCCTCCTTGGCCTCGTCGCAGCCGGCGACGTCGGCGAAGGTGACCTTGATCTGATCCTCGCTCATCAGCTTGGCCTTGGAACGGCCGAAGCTCATCGCCCCGCGGCCGCCGCCCTGCTGCATCTGGCGCATGAAGTAGATCCATACGCCGACCAGCAGCAGCACCGGCAGGAGGCTGATGAACAGCGAACCCCAGATGCTGTCGGAAGGCAGGGCCTGGTTCACCACCACGCCATTGTCGAGCAGGGTGTCGTTGAGCCGGTCGTCGCGCGGGTTGCCGGTGACGAGGGTGCTGCCATCCTTGCGGGTGGCATTGATGCGCAGCCCGTTGGGCGCGATGTCCACCTTCTGGATGCGCCCGGCCTTCACCTCTTCGATGAAGTCGTTGTAGCTGACCTCGCGGGTGCCGCCGGGGCCACCGGAGAAGTTCTGGAACACCATCGTCAGCACGATGGCGACGACGAGCCAGAGAAGCAGGTTGCGGGCGAGGTCGTTCATTTCACAGGTCCTTCGCGCCTGGCCGTGGCCAGCGCATACACCTCGGCCGAGCGTTTCCGCGAGGCCTCGGGCTTGCGGATCACCACGCGCCCGAAACGGGCCCGCAGCTGCCGCAGGTAATCGTCGAAGCCCGTCCCCATGAACAGCTTGATGAGGAAGGCTCCGCCGGGCTTGAGGTGGCCATCGACGAACTCCAGCGCCAGCTCGGCCAGATGCATCGCCCGCGCCTGGTCGGCGACGGCCACGCCACTCATGTTGGGGGCCATGTCGGAAAGCACAAGGTCCACCGGGGCTCCCGCCAGGAGGGCGTCGAGTCGGGACAGTGTTTCGGCTTCCCTGAAATCACCGTGAAGGAAATCCACGCCGGCGATCGGCGGCATCTCGAGGATGTCGAGCGCCACCACCCGCCCGCTGTCGCCGAGCCGCTTGCGCGCCAGCTGCGACCAGCCGCCCGGGGCGGCCCCGAGGTCGACGATGGTCATGCCGGGCTTCAGCAACTGGTCACGTTCGAGCAGTTCCTCGAGCTTGTAGGCGGCCCGCGAGCGCAGGCCCTCGGCCTGCGCCTTCTTCACGAAAGGGTCGCTGAAGTGCTCGCGGAGCCAGCGCTGGCTGCTCTTGCTGCGGGGCATGGGGAAACGGAGAAGACGGGAGCCCATGATACCCTGCGCACCCGCAACGGCCGCTGGCCGGATGTCCTGCATTCCCGAGGTTCTGCCATGTCCCCTGCCCTCAGCTCCGCCCAGGCCCGCTACCTGCGCGGTCTCGCCCACGCACTCAGGCCGGTGGTGCTCGTCGGCGGCAAGGGAGTGACCGAGGCGCTGGTGGCCGAGACCGCGGCGGCGCTCGAGATCCACGAGCTCATCAAGGTGAAGGTGGCCGCCGAGGACCGCGAGACCCGCGATGCCATGATCGCCGCCCTGGCCGAAGGTACCGGCGCGGCGCTGGTGCAGCGCATCGGCAACATCGCGGTGCTGTACCGTGCCCGGGCCGAGAAGCCGCTGATCGCCCTGCCCCGCTGAGCCCCGGCATGCCCCTGGCCCAGGAACTCCCGGACTTCCGCTACGTGCCGCGCGGCGTCGATGCCGAGGGCCGGGTCACCCTGAACGAGCGCTGCTTCTCGGCGAGCTTCCTCGTTTCTGCCGAGGTGCTGGTGGAGCACTGGCGGCCGCGCCGGGTGGCCGAGCTGGTTCCCGAAGACCTCGAGCCCGCCTTCGCGCTCGCCCCCGCGGTGCTGCTGCTCGGCACCGGGACCCGCCACGCCTTCCCGGCGCCCGCCGTGCTGGCCGCGGCGCTCACCCGCGGCATCGGCCTCGAGGCCATGGACAACGCCGCCGCGGCCCGCACCTTCGCCGTGCTGGCCGGCGAAGGCCGGCGGGTGGTGGCGGCCTTCCTGATCGACGCCGGCTGAAAGGCGCCGGGCGCTCAGCGCGCCGGCAGCAGCGGCAGCGGGTCGACCGGGCGGCCGTTGCGGCGGATCTCGAAATGCAGCATGTCGCGGCTGGTGCCGGTACGGCCCAGCTCGGCGATCTGCTGCCCGGCGCTGACCGTGGCGCCCTCGGCCACCAGCCGCCGGCGGTTGTGGCCGTAGGCCGAGAGCCATTCGTCGTCGTGCTTGATGATGATGAGCTCGCCATAGCCCACCAGCCCGGCACCGGAGTAGACCACGGTGCCCGCCGCGGCGGCGCGCACCGGCTGGCCGGCGGTGCCGGCGATGGCGATGCCCTGCCGGGCCTTGTCGCCTTCGGCATAGCGCGAGACCACCTGGCCCTGGGTGGGCCACTGCCACTGGCCGGGGCGGAACACGGCGGCGCCGGGGGTCGCCGGAGGCACGGGACCCGCGGGCGGCGAGGGTGCGGGCGTGGCCACGGCAGGCGGCGCGCTGGCGGGCGGCGGGGAGGCGGCCGCGGGAGCCGGAGCCGGGGCGGCGACCGGCGGCGGGGGAGGCGGAGATGGCGCCGGACGCGGGGTGGACGGGGCGGGGCTCGCAGGCGGCGGGGGCGGTGCCTGTACCACCGCGCCGGCCGACCCTGCCGGGCCGCGCGGGATCGGCGGCGGGGCGGCCGGGGCCGGCGGCGAGAGCCGCAGCACCTGCCCGACGCGGATGAGGTAAGGCTCGGGGATGTCGTTCCAGCGTGCCAGCTCGCGCCAGTCGAGCCGGTTGCGGAAAGCGATGCCATAGAGGGTGTCGCCGGCCCTGACCTCATAGGTGGGGCCTGCCGGGACTGGCGCGCTGGCCGGGCGCGGAGCTGGCGCCGGGCGCGGAGACGCGGCCGGCGCCGGTTCCTCGCGCACCACGGTGGTGGTCGCGCAGGCGGCCAGCAGCAGGGGCAGGAAGAGCACTCCGAGCAAGGGTTTCCGCATCAACGCACTCCCGGCAGCAGGGGCACGAAGACCACCGCGCCCAGATCGTCCTGTTCGATGCCCGCCGGCCCCTTGCGCAGGCGCAGCAGGCGCTGTTCGTTGGCCCCGCCCACCGGCGCCACGAGGACGCCCCCCTCCCCGAGCTGCCCGAGCAGGGCCGGCTCCAGGGCCGCGCCCCCGGCAGTGACGAGAATGGCGTCGAAGGGAGCGTGCTCGCTCCAGCCGAGACGGCCATCGTCGTGGCGCGAGCGGATGTCGAGGCCGAGCTGGCGGAACCGCCGGCGGGCATCGCGCAACAGGGCCTCGATGCGCTCGACGGTGAAGACTTCGATCCCCAGGCTGGCGAGCAGCGCGGCCTGATAGCCGCTGCCAGTGCCGATCTCCAGCACCCGCCGCGGCAGGCCGGCCTCGAGCAGGGCCTCGGTCATCCTCGCCACCACCGCGGGCTGCGAGATGGTCTGGCCGAGGCCGATCGGCAGGGCGGTGTCCTCATAGGCTCGGCTGGCGAGCGCCTCGTCGATGAACTGGTGGCGTGGCAGGGTGCCGATGGCCTGCAGCACCCGCTCGTCGCGGATGCCCTGCTCGCGCAGGCGCTGCACCAGGCGGTCGCGGGCCCGCTGCCCGGTCATGCCAAGGCCCCTGGCCTCCGGCTGCAGCTTGAGGCGCGGCATCATGCCCGGCCAAGCCCCTGGGCAAGGCCGTCCACCCAGCCGGCCACGGTCTCGAGGGCCTGGTAGCGGGTGAGATCGACGTGGATCGGGGTGATCGAGACGCAACCGCGGCGCACGGCATCGAAATCGGTGCCGGGGCCGGCGTCCTGCTCGGGGCCGGCGGGGCCGATCCACCACACCGGACGGCCGCGCGGATCGCACTGCTGCACGCAGGGCTCGGCGCGATGGCGATGGCCGAGGCGCGTCACCTCGAAGCCCGCCAGCGCTGCCCAGGGCCGGTCCGGCACATTGACGTTGAGGATGGTGTCGGCCGGCAGCGGATCGGCCACGAGGCGGCGCACCAGTTCCACCGCCACGCGGGCGGCAGTGTCGAAATGCCGCGGCTCGTGGCCATTGCCCACCAGTGACATGGCGATGGCCGGAAGGCCGAGGAAACGCCCCTCCATCGCCGCCGCCACGGTGCCGGAGTAGATCACGTCATCGCCCAGATTGGCAGCGTTGTTGATGCCGGAGACCACGATGTCGGGCTGCTCGTCGAGCAGGCCGGCGAGCGCCAGGTGCACGCAGTCGGTGGGCGTGCCGGCGACACGGAAAGTGCGTCCGTCGAGGCGCTTGGCGCGGATCGGCACGTCCAGGGTGAGCGAGTTGGAAGCACCGCTGCGGTCGCGGTCCGGGGCGACGACGGTGACCTCGTGGCCGGCGGCACGGAGCCCTTCGGCGAGGGCGTGGATGCCCGGGGCATCGACACCGTCATCGTTGCTGACCAGGACGCGCATGGGATCTCCAACCAAAGCAGGCGCCATGATAGCGAATGCCCGGAGGCGGTTTCGATGCACGGGTCGCGACAGCATCGCGGCCACTGCGCTAGCCTGCATCCATGCGCCCGCGCCGCCCTGCCCCCGCCACGCCGCCCCCGAGCGAGGACATCGCCCTGTTCCACGAGGCGATCGGCCCGGTGCGGCGCATCGCGGTGGAAGCGCCGGCGGTGGAGAAGCCCAAGCCCCTGCCCGACACCCGGCGCCACGACGAGGACGAGGCCGCCGCCCTGCGCGAGAGCCTGCGCCAGCCGCTGGACGCCATCGCCCAGGCCTTCGGCGAAGTGCTGGAGTTCCGCCGCGAGGAGGTGCCGCCACGCACCTTGAGGCGGCTGAAGCGCGGCGAATTCGCGGTGCAGGACGAACTCGACCTGCACCGGATGCGGGTGGACGAGGCCGAGGCCGCGCTGCGGGCCTTCCTCGGCGAGTCGCGCCGCCAGCAGTTCCCCTGCGTGCGTCTGGTGCACGGCAAGGGCCTGCGCTCGGAGGCCGGGCCGGTGCTGAAGGCGCTGGTCGACCGGATGCTGCGCCAGCGCGGCGACGTGCTGGCCTTCGCCTCGGCGCCCCCGGCCCAGGGCGGCACCGGCGCCACCCTGGTGCTGCTGCGCGGCCACTGAAGCCCGGGCCACGGAACTGCGGGCGCTTTTTCAGTCGCCCCCGCTGTCCTCGGTCTCGCCTTCGCCCCCCTCGCCGCAAAGTTCCGCCAGCACCGCGGTGGCATAGGCGCCGGGTGGCAGGAAAAAGCGCAGTTCCAGGGCCGCATCGCCCTGCCATGTCCAGGCGAGCCCCTGCGGACGCAGGCGCAGGCTGCGGCGCTCCTGCGCCAGCCCGGCCCGTTCCAGTCCCGCGCACAGTGCCGGTTCCGCCGCCGCCACCGCGCGTTCGATCGCCCCGGCCGCGCCGCTCGTGCGTGGCTCGCCCCGGCCCCAGAGCGGGCCGGTGGGATGCAGATCGAAGGCTGCCACCCGGGCCTCGATCTCCGGCGTGAGCGGCTCGGGGCCGAACACGCTGCGCCGGCCGTCCAGCATCAGCACCTCGCCCTCGATCGCCCGCTCCCAGCTGCCGTCGGCCACGCGTTGCCCGAGCACGCGGTTGAACAGTTCCGAACGCACGGCCGAAAGCAGCATCGAGCGGGTCTCGCGGCCCACCCGGGCACCGGCGAACAGGCGCCGCGCCTGACCGACGTTGTCGCCGAAGCGGCCGAAGCGCTGCAGGCCGAAGCGGTTGGGCACGCCGCGCGCGGCGATGGTGGCGAGCCGCGCCTCGATGGCGGCGCGGACCGCCGCGTCCATCGCCTGCCCCTGGGGGCCGCGCAGCTCGCGCAGCACCAGGGTGAAGGCGTTGCCGGAAAGCCCGCCGCGCGGCAGCTTGCGGGCATGCCAGTCGGCGGAGAGCACCACGAGCCCCTCGCCCTCCAGCGCCTCCGTCGCCGGAGACTGGCGCTTCGGCAGGTGCACGGTGAAGCGCTGCCGGGTCACGGCCTGCCGGTCCTTGAGGCCGGCGTAGCCGATCGCCACCGGGGCCACGCCTGCCCAGCGGCACAGGCGCTGCACCACCTCGCGGGTGGCGAGGCCGCGCTTCTCGATCCATAGCAGCAGGTGTTCGCCCCGGCCGGTGGCCGGCTCCGCCGCCCGTTCCTCGACGCGGAAATCCTCCGGCGCTGCCTTGATCCGCGCCGAGCAGACCGGGGCACCGTATGCCCCGGTGCGTGCCGCCGCGTCGCCGCTCATGCCCGCTCCAGCAGCACCACGGCCATGGCCGCCAGGCCCTCGCCGCGGCCGGTGAAGCCGAGTTTCTCGGTGGTGGTGGCCTTGACCGACACGGCGTCCAGCCCGATGCCGAGTTCGCCGGCCAGGGCGGCGCGGATGGCCGGCGCATGCGGGCCCACCTTCGGGCGCTCGCCGATCACCGTCGCATCGACATTGCCCACGCGGTAGCCGCGCGCGGCGGCCAGCGCCGCGCAATGCGCGAGGAAGCGGCGCGAGTCGGCGCCCTTCCACTGCGGGTCGGAGGGCGGGAAGTGCACGCCGATGTCGCCGAGCGCCAAGGCGCCGAGGATGGCGTCGCACAGGGCATGGATCAGCACGTCGCCGTCGGAGTGGGCGACGATGCCCTGCGTGTGCGGTATGCGAACGCCGCCCAGCACCACGTGGTCGCCGGGGCCGAAGGCATGCACGTCGAAGCCCTGGCCGATGCGGATGCTGCCCATGCGCCCTCCTTCAGGCCTGCCCGCCGCCCATGCGGCGCAGCAGGGATTCGGCCACCGCGAGGTCGGCCGGGGTGGTGATCTTGAGATTGTCCTCCGCGCCTTCCACCAGCAGCGGCTTCAGGCCGAGGCGTTCCATCGCCATGGCCTCGTCGGTGACGAGGACACCGGCGCGGAAGGCGGCCTCCAGCGCCCGCACCAGGCTGCCGCGGCGGAAGGCCTGCGGGGTCAGGGCACGCCAGAGCGTGCTGCGCGGCACCGTGGCCTCGACCCGGCCCTCCCCGTCCGCCCGCTTCAGGGTATCGCGCACCGGGGCCGCCAGCAGGGCGCCCACCGGATCGCTCCTGAGCGCGGCGAACAGGCGGGAAAGATCGATGGCCTTGAGGCAGGGACGCGCGGCATCGTGCACCAGCACCCAGCCGTCCTCGGCCACGGTGGCCGGCAGGGCGCGCAGGGCCGAGAGCACCGAGTCGGCGCGCTCGCCGCCGCCAAGGCAGGTCAGCACCGGCTTGCCCTCCAGCTCGCGCCAGCCGGGCCAGTGGGGGTCGCCCGGGGCCAGGGCCACCATCGCCCCGCTCACCGCCGGATGCGCCAGCAGCGCGCGCAGGGTGTGCTCGATCACCGGCCGCCCCAGCAGGGGCAGGTACTGCTTCGGCACCTCGCCGCCGAAGCGGCGGCCCAGGCCCGCGGCCGGCACCACCACCCAGCTCATCGTCCCGGCTCGCCCTCGTCGGCCGCCGGCGCCGGGCGGCTGCCCGGTAGCTCCTCGACCACCCGGTAGAAGGTCTCGCCCGGCTTGATCATGCCGAGCTCGGCGCGGGCCCGGTCCTCCACCGCGGCCTCGCCGGATTTCAGCTCGGCCACGTCGGCGGCCAGGGCCTGGTTGCGCTGCTCGAGGCGGGCATTCTCGGCCCGCTGGGCCGCGATCCTGTCCTGCAGCCGGGCCACCTGCAGGCGCCCGCCTTCCCCGCGCTCGAGCTGCCAGAGCAGCGAAAGCGCGATGGCAAGCAGCACGGCATGCGGCAGCCAGCGGCGGATCACGCGCAGGACCGGCTCAGGGAAACCGGCGGGATCAGCGCTTCAGGCCGGGGAAGGCGGCGCGGCCGGCGTAGTGGGCCTGCGCCCCCAGCGCCTCCTCGATGCGCAGCAGCTGGTTGTACTTCGCCACCCGGTCGCTGCGGCACAGCGAGCCGGTCTTGATCTGGGTGGCGCTGGTGGCCACGGCGATGTCGGCGATCGTGGTGTCCTCGGTCTCGCCCGAGCGGTGCGAGATCACCTGGGTGTAGCCGGCGGCCTCGGCCATGGCGATGGCCGCCAGGGTCTCGGTAAGGGTGCCGATCTGGTTCACCTTGATGAGGATGGAGTTGGCCACCCCCTTCTCGATGCCCTCGCGCAGGATCTTTGGGTTGGTCACGAACAGGTCGTCGCCCACCAGCTGCACCGTGCCGCCGATGGCCCGGGTGAGCTGCGACCAGCCCTCCCAGTCGTGTTCCGACATGCCGTCCTCGATGGTGATGATCGGGTACTGGCGGGTCCAGCCGGCGAGGAACTCGACGAACTGCTCGGTGGACAGGCGCTTGCCCTCGCCCACCAGGTTGTACTTGCCGTTCTCGAAGAACTCCGAGCTCGCCACGTCGAGGCCCAGCAGCACGTCTTCGCCGGCGGTGTAGCCCGCCTTGCCGATGGCCTCGAGGATCACCTCGATGGCCTCCTCGTTCGACTTGAGATCGGGAGCGAAACCGCCCTCGTCGCCCACGGCGGTGGACAGGCCGCGGCCCTTCAGCACCGACTTCAGGGCGTGGAAGATCTCGGCACCGGCGCGCAGGGCCTCGGAGAAGCGCCCGAAGCCCACCGGCAGCACCATGAATTCCTGCATGTCGACGTTGTTGTCGGCATGGGCCCCGCCGTTGATGATGTTCATCATCGGCACCGGCAGCACCGGCGCGCGCTCGCCGGCGAGGTGCTTCCACAGCGGCAGGCCGCGCGCGGCCGCCACGGCATGCGCCGCGGCCAGCGACACGCCGAGCAGGGCGTTGGCGCCCAGCGTGCCCTTGTTCTCGCTGCCATCGAGCGCGATCAGCTTCGCATCCAGGCCGGCCTGGTCGGCGGCATCGAAGCCCGCGAGCGCGGAGGCGATCGTGGTGTTGACGTTGCCCACGGCCTTGGTCACGCCCTTGCCGAGGTAGCGGCTCTTGTCGCCGTCACGCAGTTCCACCGCCTCCTTGGTGCCGGTCGAGGCGCCCGAGGGCACGGCAGCGCGGCCGGCATGGCCGCTGGCCAGCGTGACTTCGGCCTCGAGCGTGGGGTTGCCTCGGGAATCGAGGATCTCGCGGGCGTGGATGCGGGTGATGGCGGTGGTCATGGGAGGAGGGAGTGCCAAGGAGAGTGAAATGAGTGGGGCGTGGCGAGGTCAGAGCAGCGAGGCGTCGCGGGCGAGCGCGCGCTTGGCGACCTGGTCGATCTCGACCAGGGTCTCCAGCAGGGCCTTCATCTTGCCCAGCGGCCAGGCGTTCGGGCCGTCGGAGAGGGCCTTCTCCGGGTCCGGGTGGGTCTCGGCGAACAGGCCGGCCACGCCCACGGCCACGGCGGCGCGGGCCAGCACCGGCACGAACTCGCGCTGGCCACCCGAGCGGCCGTCGAGACCACCGGGTTGCTGCACCGAATGGGTGGCATCGAACACCACCGGGCAGCCGGTGTCGCGCATCACCGCGAGGCTGCGCATGTCGGAGACGAGGTTGTTGTAGCCGAAGCTCACGCCACGCTCGCAGGCCATGATCTGGCGGTTCCCGGTGGCGAGCGCCTTGGCGGTGACGTGCTTCATCTCCCAGGGCGAGAGGAACTGCCCTTTCTTGATGTTCACCGGCCGCCCGGCGCGCGCCACCTTCTGGATGAAGTCGGTCTGGCGGCAGAGGAAGGCCGGGGTCTGCAGCACGTCGACCACGCTGGCCACCTCCTCCATCGGGGTGTACTCATGCACGTCGGTGAGCACCGGCACGCCGACCTGGCGCTTCACCTCGGCGAGCACCTTGAGTCCTTCCTCCATGCCGGGGCCGCGGAAGCTCGTCGCCGAGGTGCGGTTGGCCTTGTCGAAGCTGGACTTGAAGATGAAGGGCATGCCCAGCGCCGAGGTGATCTCCTTCAGCCGTCCGGCCACCTCGACCTGCAGTTCCAGCGATTCGATGACGCAGGGACCGGCGATCAGGAACAGGGGCCTGTCCAGCCCGACCTCGAAGCCGCAGAGCTCCATCAGGAAGCCTCCTTGAGCAGGGCGCCGCCGGCCTTGCGTTCGCGGGCGGCGCGGATGAACCCGACGAACAGCGGGTGGCCGTCGCGCGGAGTGGAGGTGAACTCGGGGTGGGCCTGGCAGGCCAGGAACCACGGGTGCATCGACGCCGGCAGCTCGATCATCTCCACCAGCAGGTCGTCCATCGACTTGGCCGAAATCACCAGACCCGCCGCCTCGAGCTGGGCGCGGTAGCGGTTGTTGAACTCGTAGCGGTGGCGGTGGCGCTCGCCCACCACCTCCCTGCCGTACAGCCGGTGCGCCAGCGTGCCCGGCTTGATGCGCTGTTCCTGCAGGCCGAGGCGCATGGTGCCGCCGAGATCGGAGTTCTCGTCGCGCTTCTCCACCTCGCCGGTGGCGGTGCGCCACTCGGTGATGAGGCCGATCACCGGATGCGGCGCATGGCGGTCGTTCTCGGTGGTGTTCGCCCCTTCGAGGCCGGCGAGATGGCGGGCCACGTCCACCACCGCGGCCTGCATGCCGTAGCAGATGCCGAAATAGGGAATGCCGGTCTCGCGGGCATATTTCGACGTGGCCACCTTGCCCTCGAAGCCGCGGTCACCGAAGCCGCCGGGCACCAGGATGGCGTCCACCCCGGCCAGCGCCGCGGTGCCCTCGGCCTCGATCTGCTCCGATTCCAGCCACTTCAGGTTCACCCGGGTACGCTGGCGCAGGCCGCCATGCTTCAGCGCCTCGGCGAGCGACTTGTAGGCATCCTGGTGGTCGACGTACTTGCCGACGATGGCCACCGTCACCTCGTCCACCGGGTGCTCCATGGCATCGACCACGGCATTCCATTCCGAGAGGTCGGCGGGCCTGGCCTTGCCCTCGAGGCGCAGGCGCTCGACCACGATCCGGTCGAGTCCCTGCGAGTGCAGCCAGCCCGGGATCTTGTAGATGTTGTCGAGGTCCACCGCCGAGATGACGGCATCCTCGGGCACATTGGTGAACAGCGCGATCTTGCGCCGCTCGCCATCCGGCAGCGGCTGCTCGGAGCGGCAGAGCAACACGTCGGGCTGGATGCCGATCGAGCGCAGCTCTTTCACCGAATGCTGGGTGGGCTTGGTCTTGAGCTCACCGGCGGCGGCGATCCAGGGCACCAGGGTGAGATGCATGAAGATCGCCTTGTCTGGGCCGCGCTCGGTGCGGAGCTGGCGGATCGCTTCGAGGAAAGGCAGCGATTCGATGTCACCCACCGTACCGCCGATCTCCACCAGCGCGATATCGAAGCCCTCGGTGGCGGCGTCGATGCAGCGCTTGATCTCGTCGGTGATGTGCGGGATCACCTGCACCGTGGCGCCGAGGTAGTCGCCGCGGCGCTCCTTGCGGATCACTTCCTCGTAGATGCGCCCGGTGGTGATCGAGTTCTTCCGCGTGAGATGGGTGCGGATGAAACGCTCGTAGTGTCCGAGGTCGAGGTCGGTCTCGGCGCCATCGTCGGTGACGTAGACCTCGCCATGCTGGAACGGGCTCATCGTGCCCGGGTCGACGTTGATGTAGGGGTCCAGCTTCATCATCGTCACGCGCAGGCCGCGCGCTTCGAGGATGGCCGCGAGCGAGGCGGCCGCGATGCCCTTGCCGAGCGAGGACACCACACCGCCGGTCACGAAGATCAGGGGAGTCATGGGAGGCAACCGCGTGAAAGCGGCATTCTACCGACCCCCCGGCGAGAACGCGACTTCGCCCCGGGCAACGCCTCAGCCCGCCGGGAACAACTGCTCCACCAGCTCATTCACCTTGCGCTCGGCGTCGATGAACTTCCCCATGTTCGCGCCGCCGCGGGTCGAGTCGTAGCGCGCCGAGCCCCCTTGGATGCCGTCGCGATACACGTTGACCTCGGCGTAGGACAGGTAGATGGTCAGGTCCCAGCTCCAGCGGGCAAGGTAGGTCACGGTCACGGGGCAAACGGTGGTCGGCGAACCGGCCGGCTTGACCTCGGGCTGGAAACCCTTGCGGCGCAGTGAGGCCACTAGTTCATCCCGGAACCCCTGGCGGACCGACGGGGCATCGACGATGCAGACCTGCTGGCCGGACGGCAGCCCGACGACCGGACGGACGTCCTGCTTGATGGCACAGGCGGCGAGGACTAAGGCCGGGAAAACGAACGCGACACGCGAGATCAGATGCATGGTCCTTCCTTGAAAGTCTTCGGGGTGGTCGAGCGACGCTACAGGATGGGCGGAGGCGAGGGCAAGACGCATCGCCCGCGGCCGCCTTGACCCCACCCTCCCCCGCCCGCATCCTGCCGCCCTCCGGCGCGAGAGCCACCTCCGGTGGCCAGGCGCCCTCCCGACCCGTAGATCCCCTCCCTCGCATGAGCTCCCGCTACAACGCCGCCGACATCGAAGTCCTCTCCGGTCTCGACCCGGTCAAGCGCCGCCCCGGCATGTACACCGACACCTCGCGCCCCAACCATCTGGCGCAGGAGGTGATCGACAACGCCGTGGACGAGGCCCTGGCCGGCCATGCGAAGACGGTGGAGGTGGTGCTGTACGCCGACGGCAGCTGCGAGGTGAACGACGACGGCCGCGGCATGCCGGTGGACCTCCACCCCGAGGAGAAGATCCCCGGCGTCGAGTTGATCCTCACCCGCCTGCATGCGGGCGGCAAGTTCAGCAACAAGAACTACGCCTTCTCTGGCGGCCTGCACGGCGTGGGTGTTTCGGTGGTGAACGCGCTCTCCACCCGAGTGGTCGTACAGATCCGCCGCGATGGCCATGAATACCGCATGGAGTTCCGCAATGGCGAGCGCTTCTCGCCGCTGGAGACCATCGGCACGGTGGGCAAGCGCAACACCGGCACCCGGGTGCGTTTCTGGGCCGATCCAAAGTACTTCGACAGCCCGAAGTTCAATGTGCGCGCCTTGCGCCATCTGCTGCGCGCCAAGGCCGTGCTCTGCCCCGGACTCAAGGTCACGCTGTTCGAGGAGGCGAGCGGCGAACGCCACGAGTGGTTTTACGAGGACGGCCTGCGCGACTACCTGAAGGGCGAACTGGTCGCCCGTGGCGGCGAGCCGGACTGGCTGCCGGCCGAGCTGTTCGTGGGCCGGCTGGCCAAGGAAGGCGAGAGGGTGGAATGGGCCATGGCCTGGACCCCGGAAGGCGAACTGCCGCAGGAGAGCTACGTCAACCTGATTCCCACCGCGCAGCACGGCACGCACGTGAACGGCCTGCGCTCCGGCATCACCGATGCCCTGCGCGAGTTCTGCGATTTCCGCAACCTGCTGCCGCGCGGTGTGAAGCTGGCGCCGGAGGATGTCTGGGACCGCGCCAGCTTCATCCTCAGCCTGAAGATGGGCGACCCGCAGTTCAGCGGCCAGACCAAGGAGCGCCTCTCCTCGCGGCAGGCCGCGGCCTTCGTCGAGGGCGCGGCGCATGATGCCTTCTCGCTCTGGCTGAACCAGCACGTCGAACAGGGCGAGGCCATCGCCCAGCTGGCCATCGCCCGCGCCCAGGCGCGGCTCAAGACCGAAAAGCAGGTGGTGCGCAAGAAGGTCACGCAAGGCCCCGCCCTGCCCGGCAAGCTGGCCGACTGCATCCTGCAGGACCTCTCGCGCACCGAGCTCTTCCTCGTCGAGGGCGACTCGGCCGGCGGCAGCGCCAAGCAGGCGCGTGACAAGGACTTCCAGGCCATCCTGCCGCTGCGCGGCAAGATCCTGAACACTTGGGAAGTGGAGAGCGGCTCGGTGCTGGGCTCGCAGGAGGTGCACGACCTCGCCGTGGCCATCGGCTGCGATCCTGGCGTGGAAAACCTCGACGGCCTGCGCTACGGCAAGATCATCATCCTCGCCGACGCCGATTCCGACGGCCTGCACATCGCCACCCTGCTCTCGGCCCTGTTCCTCAGGCATTTCCCCGCCCTGGTGCGCGCCGGCCACGTGTTCGTGGCCATGCCGCCGCTGTTCCGCATCGACGTGGGCAAGCAGGTGTTCTATGCCCTGGACGAGGAAGAGAAGCGCCTGCTGCTGGAGCGGATCGAGCGCGAGAAGCTCCGCGGGCAGGTCACGGTGACGCGCTTCAAGGGCCTGGGCGAGATGAACCCCGCGCAGCTGCGCGAATCGACCATCCACCCGGATACGCGCCGGCTGGTGCAGTTGACGGTGGAAGATGACGGGGAGACCAGCGCGCTGATGGACATGCTGCTCAGCAAGAAGCGCGCCGCGGACCGCAAGGCCTGGCTCGAGGCCAAGGGCGACCTGGCCTCGCTGGAGGTATAGGGGCGGATCTCAGGCCGAGGCTTCGGCCTTCGACATGGCCAGCATCAGCACGGCCACGAGGCCGGCGACGAGGAGGCGGGCGAGGGACAGTCCGGGGGTCATGGCGGGGCTCCGTGCACCGGGGTGGGCGGGACCCCGGTTAACGATAGATTTACACGCCAAAGATGACGGCGTGCTGACGGCCGGCACGCCGTTTAATCAGGATTTACGCGCCTCCCCTGCCCGGGCGCCGTGGAGGCCGGACGCGCAAGACGGACGGCCTTCAGCGCAGAGCGGCCAGGGCGGTCTCGATCAGGGCCCGCACCTGGGCCTGCAGGGGCGCGGCACGCTCCGGGTCCCAGGGGCCGGCCGGCTCCTCGAGATAGGCGCGCTGGGCAACCTCCAGCTGCACGGCCTCCACCCCCTGTTCCGGACGGCCGTAGTGACGGGTGATGAAGCCGCCCTTGAAGCGGCCGTTCACCACCCAGCCAAAGCGCGACTGCGCCTGGAGCGCCGCACGCAGCGCCGCCTCGGTGGCCGGGTGGCAGCTCGTCCCGGAGGCCGTGCCGAGGTTGAGTTCCGGCAGCTCGCCCTCGAACAGCCAGGGCAGGCGCGAGGCGATCGAATGCCCCTCCCAGAGCAGTACCCGGCCATGCCGGGCCTGCAGCCGGGCGAGTTCGGCGGCGAGGGCTTCGTGGTAGGGCCGCCAGTAGCGCTCGATCCGCCCGGCGACCTCGCTGGGGCCGGGCGCCTCGCCTTCGAGGTAGACCGGGCCGCCATCGAAGCGCACCGCCGGGCACAGGCTGGTGGTGTTCTGGCCGGGATAGAGCGAGTGGTCCTCGGGCGGGCGGTTGAGGTCGATGACGTAGCGCGAGTGGGTGGGCACGATCAGCGAGGCATCGAGGGCCTCGGCGATCGGGCCGTAGAGCTTCGACATCCACCAGTCGGTATCCGGCACGCGGCGGGCTTCGGGCGTCATCCGCTCCGCCAGCGCCGGCGGCAGGTAGGTGCCATCGTGCGGCAGGCTGATGAGCAGTGGGGCCCGCCCATGGCGCAGGTGGAAGCACTCCATGGTGCCGGGCTCAGGCATCGAGGCCGGCCCGGATCGGCGCCAGGAAGGCCCGGGCGGTGGCGACGGGGTCGGCCGACTCGGCCAGCGCCTGCACCAGTGCGCTGCCGACGATGACGCCATCGCCATGGGCCGCGAGGGCCCGGGCGGAGGCCGCGTCCTTGATGCCGAAGCCGATCAGCAGTGGCACCGGGCTCAGGCGCCGGACCACCGCCGCCCTGGCGGCGACATCGCCGGCATCGAGCTTGCTGGCGCCGGTGACGCCGGCGAAGCTGACGTAGTAGAGGTAGCCCTGCGCGTGGCGGCGCAGGGGCTCCAGCCGGGCCTCGGTGGTGGTGGGAGCCACGAGGGCGATCAGGTGCAGGCCGCGGGCATTGAGCACCGTGCGCACCGGATCGGCCTCCTCGGGCGGCAGGTCGACCAGCAGCACGCCATCCACCCCGGCCGCCGCGGCCTCCTCGGCGAAGCGCTCCACGCCGCGCATCTCGATCGGGTTGAGGTAGCCCATCAGCACCACGGGGGTGCTGGCATCGGTGGCGCGGAAAGTGCGCACGGCCTCCAGCACGAAGGACAGGCCCACCCGGCGGGCAATGGCACGTTCGGAACTCTTCTGGATCACCGGGCCGTCGGCCATCGGATCGGAGAAGGGCACGCCGAGCTCGATCAGGTCGGCTCCCGCCTCGACGAGGGCATGCATCACCGGCACCGTCGATTCGCGGGAGGGATCGCCGGCGGTGATGAAGGGGACGAGGGCCTTGCGGCCGGCGGCGTTCAGGGCAGAGAGTTTCGCGTCGATGCGGTTCATGTGGAGTCCGAGAAACGAGTGATTAAGCGAGGAAAGAGGAAAGAGGGACGGCGTGCGGGCCCACGGCGAGCCCCTCGCTCCTCTTTCCTCTCCACTCGTCCCTAGAGTTCGATTCCTTCGCGCCTGGCGATGGTGAAGATGTCCTTGTCGCCGCGGCCGGAGAGGTTCACCAGCACGCGCTGGTCCCGGCGCATCGTCTTCGCGAGCCTGATGGCCTGGGCCACGGCATGGCTGCTCTCCAGCGCGGCGAGGATGCCCTCGGTGCGTGCCAGCAGGTGGAAGGCCTCCATGCATTCGGCATCGGTCACGCCGACGTACTGCGCACGTCCGGTGTCCTTGAGGAAGGCGTGCTCGGGGCCGACGCCGGGATAGTCGAGGCCGGCGGAGATGGAATGGGTCTCGATGACCTGGCCGTCGTCGTCGCAGAGCAGGTAGGTGCGGTTGCCGTGCAGCACGCCGGGGCGGCCGGCCACCAGCGAAGCGGCATGGCGCCCGGTTTCGACGCCATCGCCCGCGGCCTCGGCGCCGTAGAGGGCCACCTCGCGGTCGTTGAGGAAGGCATGGAACATGCCGATGGCGTTGCTGCCGCCGCCCACGCAGGCGACCACGGCATCGGGCAGTGCGCCGTACTCGGCCAGCATCTGCGCCCGCGCCTCGCGGCCGACCACGGCATTGAAGTCGCGCACCAGCGTGGGGTACGGGTGCGGGCCAGCCACGGTGCCGATGATGTAGAAGGTGTCGTGCACGTTGGTGACCCAGTCGCGCAGGGCCTCGTTCAGCGCGTCCTTCAGGGTCTTGCTGCCGCTCTCCACCGGCACCACGGTGGCGCCGAGCAGCTTCATGCGGAACACGTTCGGCGCCTGGCGCTCGACATCGGTGGCGCCCATGTAGACCACGCACTCGAGGCCGAGGCGCGCCGCCACCGTGGCCGAGGCCACGCCGTGCTGGCCGGCACCGGTCTCGGCGATGATGCGGGTCTTGCCCATGCGCTTGGCCAGCATGGCCTGGCCGATGGTGTTGTTGATCTTGTGCGCGCCGGTGTGGTTCAGGTCCTCGCGCTTCAGCAGGATCTGCGCCCCGCCCACCTTCGCCGAGAGCCGGGCGGCGTGGTAGATCGGGCTCGGGCGGCCCACGTAGTGGCGGTAGTCCTCGGCGAGCTCGGCCTGGAAGACGGGGTCGTCCTTGGCGATGCGGTAGGCCTCGGCCAGTTCGGCCAGCGGCTGCATCAGGGTCTCGGCGACGAAGCTGCCGCCGTAGGGACCGAAATGGCCGCGGGCGTCGGGGTACTGGTGGAAATCCTCAACGGAGGGGGGAATCTGCGGTGGAGCCATCGGCCTTGCGTACCTCTTCGACGAAACGGTGCATGCGCCCGCCGTCCTTGCGGCCGGGGGCGTCCTCGATGCCACTGGACACATCCACGCCGAACGGCCGCGCGGCGCGGACCGCCTCGAAGACGTTGTCGGGAGTCAGCCCGCCGGCGAGCAGCCAGGGCTTCGGCAGCGCGGGCAGGCGCGCCCAGTCGAACCGGGCGCCCTGCCCGCCCGGCTCGCCGGCCTTGTGGCCATCGAGCAGGAAGGCATCGGCAGAAGGGTAGCGTGCGGCGAGCGCTTCCGCAGCCTCCACGCCCTCGCCCATCGGCAGGGTCTTCACGTAGGGCAGGCCGAAGCGCTCGCAGAACGCGGCGTCCTCGCGACCATGGAACTGCAGCAGGCTGGGGCGCAGGGCGCGGATCACCTCGCGCACCCAGGCCTCGTCGGGGTCCATGAACAGCGCGACCACCTGGGCCAGCGGCGGCACGGCCGCACGCAGGGCGGCGGCCTGCGCCGGCTCCAGCGCCCGGCGGCTGCCGGGCACGAAGACGAAGCCGAGGGCATCCACTCCGAGCTCGCCGGCGAGGCGCACGTCGCCGGGGCGCACGAGGCCGCAGAACTTGATCCGGGTGCGGTGGGGCATGGGTTCAGGCGTCCAGATCGGCGTAGGGCCGCAGGGCGAGCGGCCGTGGGCGATCGACCCAGCCCTCGGGCAGGCAGACCGCCTCGGGCAGGCCCCAGGTGCGCGGATAGCGGGGCCCGAGGAAGGTGAGACCGGCGGCCGGCGCCGTGGGGCCGGCCCGGGTACGGTCACGGCCCGCCAGCAGTTCGGCGATCCAGGCCTCGGGCCGCTCCCCCCGCCCCACCAGCAGCAGGCTGCCGACGATGTTGCGCACCATGTGGTGCAGGAAGGCATTGGCCTGCACTTCCACCACCACCTGCTCGTCCTCGCGGCGCACCTCGATCGACTGCAGGTCGCGCATCGGGTGGCGGGCCTGGCACTGCGCGGTGCGGAAGGCGCTGAAGTCCTGCTCGCCGAGCAGGGCCTGGGCGGCGCGGTGCATGGCCGCGGCATCCAGCGGGCGCGGCTCCCAGCTCAGCTGCTCGCGCATCAGGGCCGGGCGCACCCGGCGGTTGAGCAGGCGGTAGCGGTAGCGCCGGGCGCGGGCGGAATGCCGGGCGTGGAAGGCCTCGGGCACGGCCTGCGCCCAGAGCACCCGTACCGCCGGCGGCAGGCGGGTGTTGCTGCCCTCGACGAAGGCGCGCAGCGGCCGCTCCACCGCGGTATCGAGGTGGACGACCTGCTGGGTGGCGTGCACGCCGGCATCGGTGCGGCCGGCGCACACGGCATCCACCGGGTGCCCCAGGATCGAGCTGAGCGCCGCCTCCACGGCCCCCTGCACGGAGTCGCCATGGGCGAGGCGCTGCCAGCCCAGGAAAGCGCTGCCGTCGTATTCGATGCCGAGTGCGTAGCGCATCCGAGGGCCGCGGGGCTTCCCCGCGGCCGGTCCTCACCCGAGTTGCTTGAGCAGGCGCTCGGCCTCGGCGCGGGCCGCCGCGCCACCTTCCGCCAGCACTTCCTCCAGCATGCCGCGTGCTCCTTCCGCATCGCCGATCTCGATATAGGCCTTGGCGAGCTCGAGGCGGGTGTCGTCCATGTCCGCGGCCTCGGGCTCGGGCAGGGAGACGGCCGGACGCTGGGCGGTGATCTCGGCGTCGAAGTCCTCGCCCGCGGAGGCAGACGGGGCGGACGGCGCAACCGGAGGTGCCGGCGTGGCCGGGGGAGCATCGTTGCGGGTCCGCACATCGGCAGCGTTCACCGGGTTCCAGCGCACCTCGCGGAACAGGGCGTGGCCGGGCAGCAGGCCCATGCCCATCACCACCACCTCGCGCCAGCGCGGATCGCCGGGCTCGCCCACCTGCGGGCGCATGGCCTCGGCGGCGGCTAGGAAGGCCTCGGCATCGCCGGCGTTGTAGTGCTGGCGCAGCAGGGCGACGTGGGTCTCGAGGTCCGCCGGATTGGCGGCGATGCGGCGCTCGAGTTCGGCCCGCACCGGATCACGGCTGGTGGCGCTGGGCCCCGGAGCGGACCCGGGCGCCTCCGCCGGTGGCACGACCGGCATGACCTGGGTGATACCGGCAAGCGGAGCGGCCTCGGCAGGGGCCTGCCCGGTCCGGTCCGTGTCCGGGGCATCCTCGGCCGCGGGCAGGCCCACCGCTGGGCGCACCCGGGTCACGTCGCCCTCCCCGTCCTCCGCCCCCGGAACCGGCGCCGGAGACGGGGCGAGCTTGGAGAGGAACTCGGCATCCTCGGACAGTCGGCCGCGTGAACCGGCGCCGGCCGCGGCGGCGGGCAGCACCGGCTTGGCCACCGGCGCGGAACGGCGCCGCAGCAGCAGGGCAAGCAGGCCGCCCACCAGCACGAGGCCGCCGGCCCCCAGCACCAGAGGCTGCTGGTACCAGGGCGTGGCCGGCTCGGGCGCCGTGGCAGCGGGCGCGGCAGCGCTGTCTGCCGCCGGAGCCGCCGGTGGGCCCGCCGGGGCGGTGGCAGGCGGGGCGGGCACGGCCGGGGCGGTATCCGCCACGCCTTCCGCCGGCCCGCCTTCCGCCGGCACGGCCGGCGCCACGGCCTCGGCAGCCGCCGGCTCGCCCTCGCGCTGGCGGCGCAAGGCTTCCTCCATCGCACTCAGCTGGCTGTCCTTGAGCTGCAGCAGACGCTGCTGGTCGCTGGCCAGGGCTTCCTGCTCGGCAAGCCGCGAGCGCAGCTCGCGGATCTCGGCATCGCGCGCACTCAGGTCTTCGCGCAGCTGCTGGAGCTCGGCCCGCAGCTCGCTGCCCGAACCACCGACGGCTGCGCCGGACTGCGCGCCAGCCTGCCCGCCCCCGGCCGGAGGCGCGATCTCCAGCCGCGGGCCGGTACCGGTGGAGGACGGGGCAGGACGCGAAGGGCTGCGGGCCTGGGCCGGCGCGGCGGCCATGGCCGGGGTTTCCGCCGGCACCGGGGTCGGCACCGGGCTGCCCCCGCGCCAGGCGGCCATCTGCTCGCGCACCTGGGCCTCGGCAGCCTCGCGCGAGAGGTCCTGGGCCTCGGCGGCGGTGGGGATGCGCAGCACGGCGCCACGCCGCATCTGGTTGATGTTGTTGCCGATGAAGGCCTCGGGATTGGCGCGCTGGATGGCCAGCATCATCTGCGCCACGCTCATGCCCTGACGGGTTTCGCTGGCGATGCGCCAGAGCGTCTCGCCCGCCTGCACCACACGCTGCCCCGGCGCAGCGGCGGGGGCTGAGGGCGGCGCAGCCGGAGCCGCAGCCGGACGGGCGGCGGGCGGGGCCGGACGGGCGGGCGGCGGAGCGGGCAGCGGTTCGGCGGCGGCGGGGGCCGCGGCGGCGACCGGCGCCGAAGTCTCTGGCACCGGCGCGGGCCGCGGAGCGGCAGGCGCGGCAGCCACGGTGGCCGGGGCCATCGGGGTGACGGTGGCAGCGGCGATGTGCGGCGGATCGATCAGGGCGGTGAACTCGCGCACCACACTGCCCCGCCCCCAGTCGGCTTCGAGCAGGAAGGAAACGAAGGGATCATCGACCCGGTTGCTGGTGGTGACCCGCACCACCGGCTCGCCGCGGGCATTGCGGCCCACGCTGAACTGCAGGTTGGCGGTAACCCCGGCGGGCCGCGGCAGGCCCACGCGCTCGAAGGCCTCCGGCGGCGCCAGGCGCACGCTCAGGGCATCCAGTTCGCCCGGGGCGACGCCGATCAGGGGGATCTCGGCCACCAGCGGCTGGTTGAGCTGCGATTTCACCTCCAGCGCCCCCAGGCCCAGGGCCTGGGCCTGGCCGGCGGCCAGCGCCAGGGCCGTGACCAGCGGGAGGAGCTTCACCGGGTACTTCATGCCTGTCTCCATGGACGCGGCCGGCGGGGGCCGGCCGATCGTCAACGATTGAAAAACGCCGCAACAGTACGCCGAACGCGCCCGTGCCGCCAAGGATGGCGGGCCGGTGGCGGGGCGCCGGCCGCGGCGGAAGACCGCCTCAACGCCCTCCTGTCGCCAGCAGTTCGGCGATCTGCACCGCGTTGAGCGCCGCCCCCTTGCGGATGTTGTCGGCCACGATCCACAGCGAGAGCCCGCGCGGATGCGAGATGTCCTCGCGGATGCGGCCGACGTAGACCGGGTCGTTCCCGGAAGCATGAGTGACCGGGGTCGGCCATTCGCCCTTGGCGGGATCGTCGACCACCACCACCCCCGGAGCCTTTGCCAGCAGCGCACGCGCCTCGGCCGCCGTGATCTTGTCGCGGGTCTCGAGATGCACGGCCTCGGAATGGCCGTAGAACACCGGCACGCGCACCGCCGTGGGGTTCACCTGGATCGAATCGTCGCCGAGGATCTTGCGGGTCTCGAAGACCAGCTTCAGCTCCTCCTTGGTGTAGCCGTTGTCGGCGAAGGCGTCGATCTGCGGGATCAGGTTGTAGGCGATCTGCACCGGGAAGCGCGAGGGATTCGGATCCTCGAAGCGCAGCAGGGCGGCGCTCTGCCGCCCGAGTTCCTCCAGCGCCGAGCGGCCGGCGCCGGATACCGACTGGTAGGTGGCGACATTGATGCGGGTGATGCCAGCGGCATCATGGATCGGCTTCAGCGCCACCACCATCTGCATGGTCGAGCAGTTCGGGTTGGCGACGATGCCGCGCGGAATGCGCGCGAGCGCCTCCGGGTTCACCTCGGCCACCACCAGCGGCACGTCGGGCTCCATGCGGAAGGCCGAGCTGTTGTCGATGACGATGGCCCCGGCGGCGGCGAACTTCGGCGCATACTCGCGCGAGATGTCGCCACCGGCCGAGAACAGGGCGAAATCCACGCCGGCCGGGTCGAAGCCGGCGAGGTCCTGCACGGCGAGCGTGTCGTTGCCGAAATCGACCCGGCTGCCGGCGGAGCGCTCGCTGGCGAGCGCGATGACCTCGCTGGCCGGGAAGCGGCGCTCGGCGAGGATGGAGAGCATGGTTTCACCGACGGCGCCGGTGGCGCCGACGACGGCGACCCTGAAACGGTTGGACATGGACGGTTTCCTCTCGAATGCGTTTGCGTTGGCGGTAATGCGCGGCGCATGGCGCCGGCGCGGGGCACGCAGGCGCTCTGCCTGGCGTACGGCGATCAATGGCCCCGGGCCTCGGAAGCGTGATGCCCGAGGCTAGGGTTTTCGCTCGACGGCGTTCCCGCCCGCTGCGCCGCCCCCACCCGGAATGCGCGGCGCAACCTCGCCTACGTCGCCGCACTGGGCGCGGTGGCGCAGGGCCTGGTCCATCAGCACCAGGGCCATCATGGCCTCGCAGATCGGCGGCGCACGCAGGCCCACGCAGGGGTCGTGACGGCCGGTGGTGACCACCTCCACCGCGTTGCCGTGCACGTCCACGGTCGGGCCCGGCAGGCGCAGGCTGGAGGTGGGCTTGAAGGCCACTTCGCAGACGAGTGGCTGGCCCGTGCTGATGCCGCCCAGCACGCCGCCGGCGTGATTGCTGGCGAAGCCCTCGGGATGCATCAGGTCGCGGTGCTCGGTGCCGAGCTGGCTGACGCTGGCGAAACCGGCGCCGATCTCCACACCCTTCACCGCATTGATCGACATCATGGCGTGGGCAAGCTCGCCGTCGAGCTTGCCGTAGACCGGCTCCCCCCAGCCCGGCGGCAGGCCGTGGGCCTCCACGCGCACCCGCGCGCCGACCGAGTCGCCGGACTTGCGCAACGCGTCCATGAAGGTCTCGAGCTCGGGCACCTGGGCGGCGTCCGGCCAGAAGAAGGGGCTGTCCTCCACCACCGACCAGTCCCAGGCCTTCGGAGTGAGGGTATGCAGCTGGCTGACGCAGGCGCGCACGGTGACGCCGAAACGCTCGGCAAGCCACTTCTTGGCGATGACACCGGCGGCGACACGCATGGTGGTCTCGCGGGCCGAGCTACGGCCGCCGCCGCGCGGGTCGCGGATGCCGTACTTCTGCCAGTAGGCGTAATCGGCGTGGCCGGGGCGGAACTGCTCGCCGATCTTCGCGTAGTCCTTCGAGCGTGCATCGGTATTGCGGATCAGCAGGGCGATCGGCGTGCCGGTGGTCCGGCCCTCGTAGACCCCGGAGAGGATCTCGATCTCGTCGGCCTCGCGGCGCTGCGAGGTGTGGCGCGAGCGGCCGGTGGCACGGCGTTCGAGGTCGCGGCGGAAGTCCTCCGGGGCGATGGCGAGGCCGGGCGGGCAGCCGTCGACCACGCAGCCGATGGCCGGCCCATGGCTTTCGCCGAAGGTGGTGACCGCGAACAGCCGGCCGAAGGTGTTGCTGGCCATGGGCGTCGGGCGTCCGGGCTCAGGGCCGCTGGTCGGCGAGACGCCGGATCTCGGCGTGATGGGCCACGAGATCGTCGTGGTGCAGGGCGAAGATGCCCATCTGCCCCACCTTGAACTCGATCCAGGCGAAGGGCACCTCCGGCAGCAGGCGCTCGAGATGCTGCTGGCTCTCGCCCACCTCGCAGATGAGGATGCCGTGCTTGCGCAGGTGCAGCGGCGCGTCGCGCAGGATCTTCAGCACGAGGTCGAGACCGTCGTCGCCAGCGCGCAGGGCCATCTCCGGCTCGTACGAGTACTCGCGCGGCAGGGCGTCGGTCTCGGCATTGGTGACGTAGGGCGGGTTGGTGACGATGAGATCGTAGTGCCGGCCGGTGAGCGGTCCGAACAGGTCGCCCTGGTGCAGCGTCACGTTGCGGACATCGAGCCGCTCGAGGTTCTCCCGTGCCAGCGAGAGCGCCTCGGCACTGAGATCGACGGCATCCACGTTCCACGCGGGGTTGTAGTGCCCCATGGCAATGGCAATGCAGCCACCACCGGTGCAGAGGTCGAGCGCGTCGCGCACGTCCACGTCGCCGATCCAGGGCTGGAAACCATTGAGGATCAGCTCGGCGATCGGGCTGCGGGGCACCAGGGCGCGCGCATCGCTCTTGAAGGACAGACCGGCGAACCAGGCCTCGCCGGTGAGGTAGCAAGCCGGGATGCGCTCCTCGATGCGGCGCTGGAACAGGGCCAGCACCTTGGCCTTCTCCTCGGCGGTGACGCGCGAGGCGCCGTAGATCGGGTTCAGGTCATGGGGCAGGTGCAGGGCGTGGAGCACCAGCTGGGTGCTCTCGTCCATCGCGTTGTCGTAGCTGTGACCGAAGGTCAGGCCGGCCTCGCCGAAGCGGCTCGCGCCGTAGCGGATCAGGTCGATGATCGTCTGCAGTTCGGCAGGCATGCGGGGGTCGTGCGGGCGGCGGATTCACGGAACGAACGCCGGAGTATAGCCAGCGCCCCTATACTTTGCGGCCTGTTTCCTGATGTTTTGCGGGCATATCCATGTTCAACCGCAGCGTTTTGCTGGTCATCGTCGCCGCCGTGTTCGCAGGCCTCGGCCTGCTGGCGGCCGATCGCTGGCTGTCCCGAGGCCCCGCTGCCACCGGCTTCGAGGCCATCACGCCCTACCCCGCGCCGCGGCCGGTCCCGCCCTTCGAACTGGTTTCGGCCGAAGGACCGGTGACCGCCGATACCCTGCGTGGCC
Source organism: Silanimonas lenta DSM 16282 (assembly GCF_000429065.1). Taxonomy (GTDB): domain Bacteria; phylum Pseudomonadota; class Gammaproteobacteria; order Xanthomonadales; family Xanthomonadaceae; genus Silanimonas; species Silanimonas lenta. The sequence continues at coordinate 47,625 of NZ_AUBD01000008.1, forward strand.
GCTGGACCGTGGTGTTCGTGGGCTTCGTCACCTGCCCGGACGTCTGCCCCACCACGCTCACCGACATGGCCAAGGCGCAGAAGGCCTGGGAGGCCCTGCCGGAAGCACGCCGCCCGCGCCTGCTGTTCGTCTCCATCGATCCGGAGCGCGACACGCCCGAGCTGCTGGCCGGCTACGCCCGCCACTTCCACCCCGCCACCCTGGCCGCCACCCAGCCCGACCTCGCCGCCCTGGAGCGTTTCACCACCAGCCTGAGCCTGGTGTTCCGCAAGGTGCCGATGGGCGAGACCTACACCATGGACCACAGCAGCTCGATGGTGCTGCTCGATCCCGAGGTGCGGGTGGCCGGAGTGATCCGCCCGAAGCTGCCGGGCGGTGCCCTGCCCGGCAGCGGCGCCATCGCCACCATCGACCCCGGGGCCGTGGCGCGCGACCTCGCCCGGCTCGCCGGAGCCGCGCCGTGAGCCCGGCGGTCCTGCTGCAGTACCTGCTGCCCCACCGCCTGCTCTCCTCCCTGGCCTATCGCCTGGCGCGCTCGGAGTGGCCGCCGCTGAAACGCTGGCTGATCCGTACCGTGGTGCGGAGGTTCGATGTCGATCTCGCCGAGGCGGCGAATCCCGATCCGGAGAGCTACCCCAGCTTCAATGCTTTCTTCACCCGGCCGCTGAAGCCCGGGGCGCGGGTGGCCGACCCGGACCCGAAGGCGGTGCTCTGCCCGGCCGACGGCAGGATCGCACAGATCGGGCGGATCGAGGACGGACGCATCTTCCAGGCCAAGGGCCAGCACTTCACGGCGGCCGAGTTCCTCGCCGACGAGGTGAAGGCCGAGACCTACCGCGACGGCTGGTTCGCCAACGTCTACCTCAGCCCGCGCGACTACCACCGGGTGCATATGAGCCTGAAAGGCACGCTGGTCGAGACCGTCCATGTTCCGGGTCGGCTGTTCAGCGTGGCGCCCTGGGCGGCCCGCGCCATCCCCCGCCTGTTCGCCCGCAACGAGCGCCTCGTCTGCCACTTCGAAGGCGAGCACGGCCCCTTCGTGGCGGTGATGGTGGGCGCCATCCTCGTCTCCGGCGTCGAGACCGTGTGGTCGGGCGAGGAGATCCCCGCCTATGCCGACCGCGTGGTCCGCAAGGACTGGCGCGGCCATGGCATCACGCTGGAGCGCTTCGCCGAGATGGCGCGCTTCAACTACGGCAGCACCGTGGTGCTGCTGTTCCCGAAGGCCATGCTGGCCTCGATGGAAGCGCTGGCCGCCGAGACCCCGGTGACGCTGGGGCAGAGGATCGGTACCTTGGCCTGATGCGCACCGTCGCCCGCCTCGCCGCCCTGTTGCTGCTGGCCTTCGCTGCCGGCGCAGAGGCCGGCGCCGGGGCGCTGGTGGTGGTGCATCCTGCCGGGGAATCCGGCGACGACCCACGGCTGCGCTACCCGCTGGCCGTGCTGGAGCTGGCGCTGAAGGCCGCCGGGCAGCCGGCCCGGCTCGAGGCCTTCCCGGCCGAGGCCACCCAAGAGCGCGCCCTGCGCCTCGTGGAACGCGGGCAGATGGATGTGATGTGGTCGATGGCCACCGACGAGCGCATGGCGCGACTTCGGGCCATCCCCTACCCCATCGACCGCGGCCTGCTCGGCTGGCGGCGCCTGCTCGCCACCCCGGCCGCCGCCGAGGCCCTGTCCGGAGTGCGGGACCGGGCCGCCCTGGCCCGCTTCACCGGGGTGCAGGGGCACGACTGGCCAGACCTCGTGATCCAGCGCCACAACGGCCTGCCAGTGCAGGCGGCGGCGAGTTACCCGGGCCTGTTCGCGATGCTGCGGCGCGGGCGCGCCGACCATGCCAGCCGTTCGCTGGCGGAAGCCCGGCGCGAGCTCGGGCTGCGCGAGGCGGAAGGCCTGGTGCTGGTGCCGGGCCTGCTGCTGCACTACCGCACGGCACTGGTGTTCTACGTCAATCCGGGCGACGAGGTGCTGGCCGAGGCCCTCGAGCGCGGCCTGCGGCAGGCCATGGACGATGGCCGCTTCGAGGCCCTGTTCCGGCAGGTGTACCAGGAAGACCTGGCCAGCGTGGCCGCCGGGCCGTGGCGCGTGCTGGCCCTGGAAAACCCGCTGCTCGCCGCCGGGGCGCTGAGCCAGGACCCACGCTGGTGGTGGCAACCGGAGGCCGGGCCATGAGCCGCCCCACCACCGTCACCCGCCGGGTGCTGCTGCCGAGCCTGCTGCTCTCGGCCCTGGTCGGCCTGCTCGCGGTGCTGGCGCAGCTCGCCTGGATCGTGGCCGACGAGCGCCGGGCGGCAAAAGAGCAGCTCGAACTGGTCCGCGAATCCACGGTGCCCAGCCTGGAGGAGGCCCTGTGGGGCATCAACACCCCGCAGATCGAGGCCATCCTGCAGGGCCTGGTGGAAAACCCCGCCGTGGCCCGCGTGGTGCTGACCGACGAGGAGGGCCGGCGCCGGGTGCTCGGCGATGCCCGCCAGGGCGTTCTCGAGACAGGCCGCTTCCCGCTGCGCTACCGCAAGGCCGGCGACCTGCCGCTCGGCGAGCTCGAGGTGAGCCTGGGCAATGCCGTGCTCAGGGGGCGCCTCGAACGCCGTGCCCTCGGCACCCTGCTGGTGCTGGTGCTGGCCCTCGGCGTGAGCGCGGTGGCCGGCGCCTGGCTGTTCCGCCAGCGGGTGGGCCGGCCGCTGGCGGCAGTTACCCGGCGCATCGAGCGCTTCTCGGTGCGTTCGCAAGAGCCCGCGGACGATGCCCCCCTGCGCCCCCATGCCGCGAACGACGAGATCGGCCGGCTGGAAACCGCCCTGCAGACCATGCGCGCGCAGGTGAGCCGGGATGTGCGCGAGATCGAGCGGCTGCGGGACGAGATCGCGGCCCACGCCGCCACCCTCGAGGCCCAGGTACGCGAACGCACCGCCGAACTCGAGCAACGCAACCGCGAGCTCGAGGAACAGCGCCGGGCCATCGAGGCCCTGGCCAACACCGATGCCCTCACCGGCGCGCTGAGCCGCCGCCATTTCCTCGAGCTGGCCGGGCGCGAGCGGGCACGCGCCGCCCGCGAGGGAGGCGGGCTTGCCGTGCTGCTGCTCGACATCGACCACTTCAAGCGGGTGAACGACACCCATGGCCACGCCGGCGGCGATGCCGTGCTGCGGGCCTTCCATGCCACCTGTGCCGCCCAGCTGCGGGCCCACGACCTCCTTGGCCGCCTGGGAGGCGAGGAATTCGGGGTGGTACTGCCCGCCACCGGCCGGGAGGTAGCGCGGCAGGTGGCAGAGCGCCTGCGCGCCGCCGTGGCGGCCGGGCCCGTTACCCTGCCCGGAGGCGCTGCGGTGGCGATCACCGTCTCGATCGGGCTCGCCTTCACCGCCAGCGCCGCGGAAGACATCGACAGCCTGCTGGCGGCCGCCGATGCCGCCCTCTACCGGGCCAAGCGCGAAGGCCGCAACCGGGTGGTCGAGGCCGGCTGAAACCGTGCCCCGGCACCTTCGCGGGGCACTACACTGCCGCCATGGGCGCCCTTACCGACATCAAGGTCTACCTGACGCAGGCCCACCCCTGCGGCTACTGGCACGACCGCCCGGCCCGCGATCTCGTGCTCGACCCGATGGAACCGGCCCTGCCGGCGCTCTACGAACAGGCCCTGGGCCTCGGCTTCCGCCGCTCCGGCCGCCATGTGTACCGCCCCCACTGCGGGCTGTGCACCGCCTGCCTGCCGGTGCGGGTGCCGGTGGCGGCCTTCCGCCCCGACCGCAGCCAGCGCCGCACCTGGAAGCGCAACGCCGACCTCGTGATGAGCGTCGGGCCGGCCAAGCGCAGCGCCGAGCATTTCGCCCTCTACGAGCGCTACCTCGGCGCGCGCCACCCCGACAGCCCGATGGCCGATCCCGACGAGACGGAGTTCGACCAGTTCCTCGTCGGCGACTGGAGTCCGACCCGCTTCTTCGAATGGCGCCTCGACGGCCGGCTGGTGGCGGTGGCGGTGACCGACGTGACGCCGAACGCGCTCTCTGCCGTCTACACCTTCTTCGATCCCGACCTGCCAGCACGCAGCCTCGGCACCCAGGCCATCCTCGGGCAGATCGACTGGGCGCGGCGCACCGCCCGCCCCCACCTCTATCTCGGCTTCTGGCTCAAGCACCACCCCAAGATGCACTACAAATGCCGCTTCCGCCCCCTCGAACGCCTGTGGAACGGGCACTGGATCGCCTTCGATGGGGCCCCGGCGTGAGGGCGGCCGTCCTCTGCCTTGCGGCCGCGCTCGGCGCCGGCGCGTGGCTGGCGGCCTGTACCGCGCCCGGCCCGGCGCCTGAGCCACCGCCGGCTGCCGCCATGACGACGCTGCGCGTGGCCACCTACAACGTCTCGCTCTATGGCGAGGAAGCCGGCGCCGTATTCGCCCGCCTGGCGGGCGGCCGGGACCGGCAGGCGCGACGGGTGGCCGCCGTGCTGCAACACCTGCGTCCCGATCTGCTGCTGCTCAACGAGGTCGATTACGACGAGGGCGGGCGGCTGGCCGACCTGCTCCAGCGCGAGTACCTCGAGGTCGGGCAGTTCGGCGAAGCGCCCATCCACTACCCCTACCGCTTCCTCGCGCCGGTGAACACCGGCGTGCCGAGTGGCATGGACCTCAACCGCGATGGCCGGATCGGCGGCCATGGCCGGGAGCATGGCGACGATGCCTTCGGCTACGGCCTGTACCCCGGCCAGTACGGCATGCTGGTGCTCTCGCGCTTCCCCATCGCCATGGACGAGGTCCGCACCTTCCAGCGGCTGCCCTGGGCCGCGCTGCCGGGGGCGCGCCGGCCCATCGATCCCGTGGGCGGCGGCTGGTGGTACGACGATGCGGTCTGGCCGCGGCTCAGGCTGTCTTCGAAATCGCACTGGGACGTGCCAGTGGACACCCCGCTCGGCCGGCTGCACTTCCTCGTCTCGCACCCCACGCCGCCGGTGTTCGATGGCGAGGAGAACCGCAACGGCCTGCGCAATGCCGACGAACTCGCCCTCTGGCGCCACTACCTCGATGGCGGCGAGGCGCCCTGGCTCTGCGACGATCAGGGACGTTGCGGCGGGCTTCCCCCCGGGGCGCGCTTCGTGATCGCCGGCGACCTCAACAACGACCCCGCCGACGGGAACGGGCTGCGCGAGGCCATCGTGGAACTGCTCGAGCACCCGCGGGTGCTGCGCCTGCGCACCCCCGAAAGCCGTGGCGCCGTGGCCGCGGCCCGGCGCTACCCGGAGCTGCCGCGGCGCGGCAACCCCGCGCATGCCACCGGCGATTTCGGCCCGGGATCGGGCACCCTGCGCCTCGATTACGTGCTGCCTTCCACCGGCTTCGACGTGCGGGCAAGCGGCGTGTTCTGGCCCCTGCCCGGCGAGACCGGGGCCGACTGGATCGAGGCCAGCGACCACCATCCGGTCTGGGTCGACCTGGCAGGGCCGGAGGCCCTTCCATGAGGCGCGCGCTCACCACCCTGGCCTGCCTCGCCCTGCTGCCCGCCGTGCTCATCGCCGGCGAGCGCCAGCAGCAGCGCCTCGTCGAGCGGCATGCCGAAGCGCTGAGTTTCCCCGTGCTCGTGGAGCGCTGCCGCAGCCTGCCCGCCTTCACCGATGCGCCCTGGCAGGCCGAGCTGGCGCAGTGGCGTGAGCGCCGCGCCGCCATCCTCACCGAGGCCGCGGCCCTGGTCGAGCGCATCGCCGCCTCGCAGGGCCAGGGCCGTGAGGCCATCGACGCCGCGATCCGGAAGCAGGCGGAGCAGCGCTTCGCCAGCGCCGAGGCCGACACGCTCGCCTACACCTGCGGGCGGCTGCGCCTCACCCTGCGCGGCGAACCGGCCCTGCCGCTCACCGGCAACACCCTGGACGAGGACACCCGCGCCGAGGTGCTGGACGAGATCATTCCGGTGGCCAGCAAGCTGATGGCCTGCGAGGCGCTCGAGGGCGTGCGCGTGCGCCCGGCCCCGCCGCCGATCCTGCGCCCCGATGCGAGCTCGATGTCGGCCCTGGCCGACCGGGTGGAGATGTGGGACGTGAAGGGCTGCGGCCGCAGCCTCGATGTGGAAGTGAGCCTGCGCTTCCCCGAGGGCGAGCCGCCCACCTTCGCCCTCGGCTTCCCGCGGACCGCGAGGCCGCTCCGGGAGTAGGCCGGTCGTAGGGCGTCTGCCTCGTGCGGACGGCGGTTTCAGCAGGCTAGCTTGCCGCGTGCGGCATTTCGCTCTTCCCCCCGCGGGGGATGCGCCCCCGTGAGCGAGGCACGACGCCGAGCGTCCGCGAATACGGCGCTGGACGCAGAGTTTGAGCGGCATGGGGGCGCAATCACCGCGAAGGCAGGCGCACGCCGATGATGCACCTGGCCTGCGGCACGCCCCCTCAGACCAGCCGCACCCGCAGGGCCGCCGCGGCGCGCCGGGCCTTGGCCCGGGCGGACTCCACGTCGGCATCGCGGGCCAGGGTCACCGCCACCCGGCGGCTGCCTTCCACACGCGGCTTGCCGAACAGGCGCAGGGCGGTGTCCGGCTCGGCGAGCGCCGCGTCCACGCCCTCGAACACCGGCACGCCCGTCCCCTCGGCCACGATGGCGCAGGAGGCCGCCGGGCCCAGCGCCCGCAGGGCCGGGATCGGCAGGCCGAGGATGGCGCGGGCATGCAGGGCGAACTCCGAAAGCTCGAGTCCTGCCAGGGTCACGAGGCCGGTGTCGTGCGGCCGCGGGCTCACTTCCGAGAACCACACCGCATCGCCCTTCACGAACAGCTCCACGCCGAACAGGCCAAAGCCGCCGAGATCGTCGGTGACGGCCCTGGCGATGCGCTCGGCCTCGGCCAGCGCCAGCGGCGACATCGGCTGCGGCATCCAGCTCTCGCGGTAGTCGCCAGCGACCTGCAGGTGGCCGATCGGCGGGCAGAAACTCGTGCCATCGCGGTGGCGTACGGTGAGCAGGGTGATCTCGTAGTCGAAGTCGATGAAGCCCTCGACGATGCAGCGGCCCTGGCCCGCGCGGCCCCCGGTCTGGGCATAGGCCCAGGCCGGCGCGATGTCGGCCTCGCTGCGCACCACGCTCTGGCCCTTGCCGGAGCTCGACATCAAGGGCTTGACCACGCAGGGCAGACCGAGCGCCGCCACCGCGGCGCGGTACTCGGCCTCGGTATCGACGAAGCGGTAGGGCGAGGTGGGCAGGCCGAGCGTCTCGGCGGCGAGGCGGCGGATGCCCTCGCGGTCCATGGTGAGGCGGGCGGCGCGGGCGGTGGGGATGACGCGCTGCCCCTGCGCCTCGAGTTCCACCAGGGTCGGGGTGTGGATGGCCTCGATCTCCGGCACCACGAGCTGCGGCCTCTCCTGCTCGATCAGGGCGCGCAGCGCCGCCGGATCGAGCATGTTCAGCACATGGCTGCGGTGCGCCACCTGCATCGCCGGGGCATGGGCGTAGCGGTCGGCGGCGATCACCTCCACGCCGAGGCGCTGCAGCTCGATCGCCACCTCCTTGCCCAGCTCGCCGCTGCCGAGGAACAGCACCCGGGTGGCGGTGGGCGAAAGCGGCGTTCCCAGCGTGACGGGGCCGTGGCTCATGGGCAGGGTCTCGATAAGCGGGCAGGGGCGCGCAGTGTAGCCCCGGCTTGTGGCCTACCGTACCGGGGCCGCATCCTTGGCCGATGCCGATGCTCTCCCGACGCTTCGCGGGCGCCCTGCTCGCCCTTGCCTTCCTCCCCTGCGCCCCGGCAGCCGCGGCCGGTGGCTGGGGGTCGCCCGAGATCGCCGGGCTGATGAACGACACCCGACTGGACGAGACCAGCGGCATGGTGCCGGCGCGCGTGCGCGAGAACGCCTTCTGGGTGCACAACGACAGCGGCAACGCCCCGGAACTGCACCTGATGTCGGCCAGCGGCGAGCACCTCGCCAGCGTGCCGGTGGACGGCGTGCGCAACACCGACTGGGAGGACCTGGCCGCCTTCACCCTCGAGGGGAGGCGCTACCTGCTGATCGCCGACACCGGCGACAACGGCGGCCTGCGCCGCACACTGAGGCTTTTGGTGGTGGAGGAACCGAAGGCGCTCACGCCCGGCCTGCGCCTGCGCCCGGCCTGGACCCTGGAATTCCGCTGGCCGGATGGCGCCCGCGACTGCGAGGCCGTGGCGGTGGACGCCGCCGCCGGCGAGGTGCTGCTGATCTCGAAGAAACGCGTGCCGCCGGAGCTGTTCCGCCTCGACCTCGAGGCGCCCGCCGGCACGGTGCAGGAAGCCCGGCTGCTCGGCCACCTGCAGGGCATCGAGCAGCCCACCGAGGCCGACCTCAGGGCCAGCCCGGTCTACGGCCGCTACCGCTCGCAGGTGACGGCAGCCGACCTGAGCCCCGATGGCCGCAGCCTGGCGGTGCTCAATTACCGCGCCGTCTACCTCTACGAGCGGGCGCCCGGCGAGGACTGGACCCGCGCCCTCGCGGCCCCGGCCCAGCGCCTGGAGTTCGTCTGGATGCCGCAGGCCGAGGCGGTGGCCTTCGGCCTCGACGGCCGCTCGCTCTGGGTAGCCGGCGAGCAGCGCCCCAGCCCGCTGATCCGCTTCTCCCGCCACTGAGCCGCGCCATGCGCCCTGCCCTGCCCCTGCTGCTCGTCAATACGCCCGAGGTCGAACTCTGGCCGGCCGCGCTCTGCCCGGCCCGCGGCAATGCCACGGCGCGCGCGCTGGCCGGCGCCGACATCGTGCTGCGGCGCAAGCGCGATGGCCGGCATCTCGCCGCCCTCGGCCCGCGCGGGCTGCGCCCCCTGATGCCCGGCCTTGCCCGCGAGCCGGGGCTGGAGGCGGCGCTGGACGCGGTGGCGGTCTTCGCCGCCCGGCATCCCGAGACCGCCGCTCCCGGCACCCTGCCCGGCGAGGCGGTGCACGCCGGCAATGCCGCCATGGGCCTGCCCGAGGACTACGCCGAGACCAGCGGCCTTGCCTTCCACGAGGAACCCCGGGTGCTGCGCTACGCCGGGCGCGACCGCTACCGCCGCCCGCTCTGGCTGCGGGCCCCGGCGGCCCGCGCCTGGCGGGCCCTGCGCGAGGCGGCATGGCGCGAGGGCGTAATGCTCGAGGCGATCTCCGGCTACCGCAGCCATGCCTACCAGCGCGGCATCTTCGAGCGGAAGTTCGCCCGCGGGCTCGGCCTCGCTGAAATCCTGCGGGTGAATGCCGCGCCCGGCCATTCCGAGCACCACGGCGGCTGCGCCCTCGATCTTGGCTGCCCTGGCGAGCCACCCGCCGAGGAGCGCTTCGAACACACCCCGGCCTATGCCTGGCTGCAGGCCCGCGCCGGTGCCTTCGGCTTCCGCCTGAGCTACCCGCGCGGCAACCCGCACGGCATCGTCTTCGAGCCCTGGCACTGGTGCTGGCGGCCGCCGGGCACGCCGGCGCACGCCTGAGCCAGCATCCCACTCTTCAGTACACCTCGCGCTCGTGGATGGCGCGACGGTCGCCCTGGTACACGCCGAAGCCGATGCGGGCGGTGGGCGCCACCGGTCCGGTGCCGCGCCAGTCGAAGCGCAGCCAGTCGGGAACCGTGGCCGTCACGTCCAGCACGCCCACCCGCCCCGCGCCGGGGGCGCGCAGCCACAGCACGTAGTTGCCGGGGTTGCCCACGCCGGGCGTGGCGGTGAAGCGCCGATCCCCGGGGCCGGGGGCCGCGCAGCCGCGCCCGCTGGCGCCGGGGCTGCCGCTGTCCTGCACGCAGGTATCGGCCGGCACGAGGGTGTCGCCCGCATTTACGTCGACGAAGGGCGCGATCGCCACCGCCGAGCAGACGTCATTGGGGTTCGGCACGAAGGTGGTGCCGTTGTAGAACTCGGCGCGCATCGGCACCCGCAGGTCGGAAAGCTCCGGACCGAAGGCATTGGTCATGGCGATGCGGCCCCAGCGCTGCGAGGTGCCGGCGATGCCGGGGATGCTCAAGGGATCGCAGCTGCCGAAGGGGGCCACGTCGTGGCAGACGCCATCGCTGTCGGTGAGGTCGGCTGCCGGCAGGGTCAGGGTGATCTGTGCCTCGAAGGGGGCTTCGGGCGTCGTCGGCCTGGCGTAGGTCAGCCGGTCACCGCTGATGGTGACCCGCCCGGTGCCGTCGAAGGGTGCGGCCGTCTGCTCCGAAAGCGTGGCATTGCCGCCATTCGTGGTACGGGAAAGCAGCGCCACCGTGCCGGTGGCCGTGCTGGTGTAGCTGCGGTTCGCCATCGTGCCGGGGAATTTCCAGAAAGCATTGCCCGGCCCGGCATCGACATAGTTCTGCGTGGTGTTACCCAGGGCATTCAGTGCCCGCACCGTGAGCTCGGGTGCAGCAGCGAAACCGAACTCCTGGCCGGTGTAGCCAAAGCCGCCGGCCGCGCAGGCCGGCATCAGCGTGGGCGTGTTCGGAGTGATGGCAAGGCGGGCGGGGATGAAGCGGCCCACATTCGGCAGTGCGCTGCCCACGACATCGGGGGTATTGCCCGGCGCCGGCTGTGCGGGCGTGCCATAACCGAGATAGTCGCCGTCGGCAAGGCGCGGCACGAGGCTGATGATGCCCACCTCGTCCCAGCGCCACTGTCCGCTGGCAACCCCGTTGCTGAAGCTGCCAAAGCCGGGCGATGCCACCGGCACCGGATTGATACCTCCCGCCGGAGCCTGCAGGACCGACTCGAGGCGCACGCCTTCCGGCACCTGCTCGCGGCCGAAATTGGGGGTGGGCTGGTTGTCGTTGTTACGCGCCGTCACCGTGACCGTGAAGGGCTGGCCCGCGACATGGAAACGCGCTCCGCCGCTATCGCTGGCCCCACCGCTGCCAAAGGCGCCGGTGAGCCCCGAGAGCAGGAAGTCCTTTGGCTTGGCGATGAAATCGTCCTGCCCGGTCATGACGAGGCTGGCATCTTCGGTGGCGGCGCTGCCGACGTAACGGGAGAACAGCCGCACCGCCCCCACATCGGCATAGCGCACGCGGAGCTCGGCCTCGCCATTGGCGTCGAAGGCCAGTGTGAGATTGGTGCCCGGCGATGCCGTGCCGATGTTCGCCCCGTTCACCACTACCGGGCGCGTGCCGGTCGTCGGATTGAGGTAGTTCGACCAGAACCCCACCGTCCGGGTCACGTTGGCAAAGCCGGGCACGCAGCGCTGGGTAGTGTTGTCGCGGCGAACCGCGCTGATCTTCAGCACCTGTTCCACCGCCGAGACGTGGTTGGACACGTCGTGGATGAAGCCGGAATCGGCGAAATTGAAATTGCAGTTCGCCTGCTGCACGCCGCCGACGAAGCAGCGGTCCGGGGTGAAGGGGCGGCGCGGCGGGTTGCTCGCCGAGACGGCGAAGGTCACGTTGCCCGGGGTGGTACGCCGCAACTGCAGGGTCTGCCCGGAAACGATGGTCTGGGTGTCTCCGCCCACCCAGCCCGAAGGCTGCAGGGTGACCTGGATCGGACCGCTCACCTGCTGGGTGCAGTTGGGATCGAGACAGGCCTGCACCACGATGCTCTCCGGCCCGCAGGTCAGGCCCTGGCCATCGTGGAAGAAGCGGAAATGGTCGATCTCCACGACCTGGTTGATGCGGGTGGCGCAGACCCGCAGGTTGTCCAGTTCATGGATATTCGTCGAGCCGCCGGTGGAACCGGTGAAAGAGAGCCGGAAATTCTCCGGCACCGGTGCCTGACCAGGATTGGCGCTGAAGATGTCGAAGGGCGAAACGAGAGAGACGAAGCTGCCGCTCGGAGTGGTACGGCGCTCCACGCTCACCGTCGCCCCAGCAACAGCGCCAGTGCGGTTGTCGACGGTGATCCGGTAGCGGTGGTTGGGACCGGGCGTACTGCCGGAAATATCGACCCCGGGGCTGAGCGTATTGGTTCCCGCCAGATAGCGATAGCCCGTGGTGCCACTTCCCGAGCCGCGCAGCGCGATGGCATCCCGGCGGGAACCAGGGCCACCCACGCGCCCCTCGGTAGGATTCGAGAAATTGCCAAACTCGTCCAGCCCCACCCCCAGCCAGCCACCGGCGAACCCCGGGCAGCCCGTAGAAGTTTCGCAGTCCGAAGCGGGGGGAGGAGCCTTTTGCGCATACCCCAGCGAACCTCCGAAAGCGCCGGCCACCGGCGTCACGCTGCCATCGGAGAGTACGACGGCGATGCCATCCGCTCCGCTGCCGTTGTAGCCAAAGTAATCGAACTCCACCACGACCCGATTGTCGGCGCCGGGGAAAAACCGGCGCAGAGAGGCCGCAGTAGCGACACGGATCGAATTGTCGGTGAGCCGCAGCCGTCCATTGATGATCCGCGGCTGCCCGAAGCTGCCACTGACCGAGTTGGTGGCCCAGTCCGCAGGATCGAGGCTGCTGGCGGAAAAATCCTCTGAAAAGCACTGCGGCGCGATGGCCCGCACTTCGACGAAATCGATGGCATAAAAGTCATTGCTGCCATTCGTATTGACCACCTCAAAGCGGATCGTCGTGGCAGCAGCAATGAAGGGCGTGAGCACCAGACTGATATCGGTGCTGGTGGTGGGACCATTCACCGTATGCAGAGTGGTGAACGTACCACTAGCCGCAGTAGCGGCCTGGATGCGCAGGGCCGAGTTGGCCGGAATCCCCGACGCCGAGCGGAGCCTGAGGTTCAGCTGCGCGACATCGTAGCCCGCCAGGTTCAGGCTGCGGGTGATGCGGGTATTGTCGACCCGCAGCAGCGCCTCTCCCCCGCTGCGAGTGGCATTGCCGCTGACGGCCCAGGCACCGCTCCAGGGCAGGGATCCGGTGCTCTCACTCCAGCTCGCCGTGTCGAAATCATCCCGGGCCACGACCTGGGCCATGGCCACCCCGGGCACCAGCCCCACAAACAGGGCCAGGAACAGGGCAATGTCTTTGCTGAAACGCCGCAGGAAAATCATTCCGTCACCATGGCGCGCACGCGGCGCGAGACGAAACTGTGGTCACTGAAACGGCCACGCTGGGCGCGGGCCGTGAGGGTATAGATGCCATAGTTGTCGGGGGCTTCGTCCACCGCCGTGCGGGTGCAGCCGAGCTCCACCGAGAACCCCTCGATGGCGAGGCTGGCCGGTACCGCCCCGCAGCCGCCGGAGAGCGCCCGGGCAACCGCGATGTCGAGGCCGCTCTGCGCCGCGAACAGGGCGCGGCTCGCCTCCAGGGCCTGTACCGTGCTGCGGTTGCGGGCCCCGAGGGTGAGCACCGCGGCCAGCACGATCAGCAGGGCCACGGCGATCACGAAGACCGCGGCCACCAGGCTGAAACCCCGTTGTCGGCGTGGCAGGCTCATGGCTGGTTCGGCGGGTGGATGGATTTCAGCAGGCTCAAGGTCTCGCCCTCGCGGCTCAGCCCCAGTGAAAGCGAGACCAGGCTGCGGCGGCTGGCGCTGCCGGCCTGGTAGCGGAAACTGCAGGCACTCACGCCTTCGGCCAGCAGGGCCCCGGCCGAAGCCGGGGGCACGGCCATGGTGGCGGCCGGGGGATGGCCGGCATGGCGCAGCAGGCGGCCGTCCGGGGTGCAGCGGTACTGCACGGCGCGGTCCACCACGTACACCCGCTGCCCCGGCGAGGGAAAGGGAAACTGGAAAGGCACCGCCAGCACGATGCGCGAGTCGGTGCTGCCGCTGCCGATCACCGCGCGGTTGTCGCCCGCCCAGGCATTGGCCTGCAGGCCCTCGGCCGTGAGGTTGTACACCACCGCCCACTGCCCTGCCGCCGGCGCCTGCGGCAGGGGCGCGAGCAGGTCGAAGCTGGCGTCGGGCTGGGTGAAATCGAGTAGGTCGCCACCGCCGGCCGCCGTGGGTCTGGCCCGGTAACGCCCGGCCATCGGCGCGATCAGCATCTCGATGGCCCGGCCATCCGGGCTGACCCGCAGACTGTTCGGCAGGGCAAGACGTACATCGCGACTGATCCGCGACATGGCCTGGTCGGCGGCGTCGGCCAGCCTTGCGCGGCGCTGCACGTCGGTACTGGCATCGATGGGCTGGCGGATCAGGGCCACCGAGATCGTGGCCAGCACGCCGAGCAGCACCAGCACCACCACCAGTTCGAGCAGGCTGAAACCCCGCTGCGCGCGCATGCTCAGTACTCCGCCCGCAATGCGGCAAGTCGCAGGTCGAAACCGCCATCGACATGGGTGACCCTCACCTCGACACGCCGGGTATTGGCCCCACCCACCACGCTGGGCGCGCCTACCGTCATGCTCACGCGGAAGCGCGAAAGCCCGGGCAAGGCCGCGCCGGAAGGATCGGTGGGGGCCGCCGGCGTGGCAAGGCAGGCGTAATCGCCGACGTCGTCCCACAGGTCGCGGCTCACGCCGCAGCCCTCGGCCACCCCGTCCGGGTCGGAATAGGCGCGCAGCATGGCCTCCTCGAGATAGCCCTCGGCGATGTAGAGCCCCTGGGTCTGCAGCACCGGCGAGGCGCTGCCGCGGCCAAGCGTAGCCACCAGCCCGGCCACCGCCGCGAAGGCCACGCCGATGATCACTAGGGTGACCACCAGTTCCAGCAGGGTGAAGCCGGCGGCGCGCTCAGCGGACATGGCCGGTCTCCGGCTCGATGACGATGCTGCGCCCGCCCACCACCACGGTGCCGCCGGCCGGCGTGGGTCGCCCCTCGGCGTCGAAACGCAGGGTGAGGCCCTGGGTTACGCGCACTCCGCCGGTGGCGGTGCCGGCGAAGGCCCCTGAACCGCCGGGGCTTGGCACGTCGAGGGTGAAAGGGCCGCTGCTGCCACAGAGGGTGTCGGTGCCATCGGCGCGGCGGCGCACCGCGTAACTGGAGGTGCCGGCATCCACCTGCACCTCGATCTCGCAGCCCGTGGCCACCGCCAGTCGCTGGGCGTAGCGGAAGGCCGTGGCCACCTGCTCGGCGAAGGCGGCATCCCGGAAACTGCCTTCGAGCACGCGCGGCAGCACCAGGGTGGCCAGCACCCCGAGCAGCACCAGCACCACCACCAGCTCCAGCAGGGTGAAGCCGGCGACGGCCCGGGAATGGCAGGGAAGGGGGCGCGGCCTCATCGCAACTCCGAGACGAGACGGGGGCGGCAGGCTGCCCTGCCGCCCCCGTGCCGGGACGCATTGGAGACGGCGTTAGGAAGGATCAGGTGCCCGCCTTGATGGCCGTGAAGTTCTCGGTCGGGCCAGAAGCGCCGCGACGAACTTGGCAGGTGGTCAGAGTGGTGCCGTTCGCGCCAGTGATGGCGGTATCGGCCACCACTTGGAAAACGCCCAACCCACCGTTGACCACCTGAGCCGCATCACCGCAGCTGTCCACGGTACGGCAATCATCACCTGGCGTATGGCTGTTCACCGCACAACCTGCGTAGTTGATGCTCATGGCCGAAGTGATGGCCGCGGCGGTGGATTTGAGCGTCGCGGCCTGCGCATCGTCCTCGAGGTTGACGAAACGCGGCACGGCGATCGCCGCCAGCACGCCGAGCAGGACGATGACGATGACGAGTTCGATGAGGGTGAAACCGGACTGGTGCTTCATGGGAATGCCCTCGCAGGATGGATCAGCAGGCGCTGACGTTGCGGGTGATGGTGGGGGGAACACCGGCCGCATTGGAAGAGGTGTAGCTCACGGAACAGTTGGTGATGCCATCCAGGCTGATCGTGACCATGGTGCCGGGGGTGGTGGCACCCGCCCCGATCGTATACCGGGCCGACAGGTTGTCGAACAGCAGCTGCAGGTCGGCCGAACGCGCCGCCGGATAGCCGTAGTTGGTCTGGATGGTGCCCCCCGAAATGCCGCTGCCATCAAGATCGATGGTGCTGTTGGCAAGGCCGGCGCGACCCGCCGCCGCCGACTTGGCGTAGACCACGTTGCTGCCCGAACGCAGGCTGGTGAACAGGGAGTCGATGACGGCAATCCGTGCCTCGCGCTGCAGGGAGATGAAGCGCGGCACCGCCAGCGCGGCCAGGATGCCCAGCACGACGATGACGATGATGAGCTCGATGAGGGTGAAACCGGATTGACGACGCATTGGCGGAAACCTGTCGTTGGAGGGGGAACGGGGTGATGAGGAAGCCCATCACATTTCGACTATAGCGCCTTGATTCGGCGGGCGGCGAACCGGAGGCGGTGAAATGCTGTCACGGCCGGGACGGGCCCGCTGCCCCCGGGCGGAATGGGGGCACCCGCTCGAGAAGCAAGCCCTGTGCCAGGGAAGGCGCCGGGCTTCCGTCGCCATCGGAGGGCAGCGCCACCCGCCAGCGCCGCTCCGGTTCGGGCAGCCAGGCCGGGGTATAGACGAGCTCGCCACGGGCCGCGTCGAAATGCCAGCGCGCGTCGATGGCCGGGGCGGCAGACGGCCCCGTCCGCCCCGGGCCGAGTTCGGCCGGCCAGGGTTCGGCCCAGGCCCGCGGGTCCTGCCCCACCCGGGCGGCCAGCCCGGCCGCGCCCTCGCGCGCCAGGGTGCGCTGGCCCTCCAGCCATACCAGGTTGCGCAGGTGGCGCTCGGCCATGTCCAGGGCCAGGGCCTCGCCTTCCGCCAGCACGGCATGGCCGGCACGCAGCAGCACGGCGGCGAGCAGCGCCAGCACCAGCAGGGCCGCCGCATGGCGAAGCCGCCGGCTCCAGCCGGCCCCGGTGGTGGCGAGCACGGGACGGGGCGCGCCGGCCATGGCGGGCCTCACTGCCGCGCCAGCTTCACGAGATCCCACATCGGCAGCAGCACGCCCAGCGCCAGCACGAAGACGATGCCGGCCACGATCACCGTGAGGATGGGCTGCAAAAGATCGTTGAGGTTGCGCACGTCGTAATCGACCTCGCGCTCGTAGAAATCGGCCACTTCTACCAGCATTTCATCGGTCTGGCCGGTTTCCTCGCCCACCGTGAGCATCTGCAGCACCAGCGGGGTGAAGCAGTCCTGTGCCGCGGCCGCCCGGGTCAGGCTCTCGCCGCGCTCGATGGCCCCGCGCATGCCGAGCAGCTTGCGGGCGATCACGTCGTTCTCCACCGCCAGCGCCACCACGGTGAGTGCCTGCAGCACCGGCACACCGGAACGCATGGCCATGGCGAAGGCGCGGGCGAAGCGGGCCAGGGTGGCGCGCAGCACGATGCCGCCGATGATCG
This sequence comes from Silanimonas lenta DSM 16282, assembly GCF_000429065.1. GTDB lineage: Bacteria > Pseudomonadota > Gammaproteobacteria > Xanthomonadales > Xanthomonadaceae > Silanimonas > Silanimonas lenta. The sequence continues at coordinate 64,645 of NZ_AUBD01000008.1, forward strand.
GCAGCTTCAGCAGCAGGCCGTGCCAGCGCAGCCGACCGGCCTCGGTATTCACGTAGTGGCGCAGCCACAGCCCGCCGCCCAGCGCTGCGCCGAGCACCAGCCACCACCAGGCGGCGAAGAAGTTGGAGGTGCCGATGATGAGGCGGGTGGGCAGCGGAAGCTCGACGTTGAAGGAGCCGTAGAGCTTGGCGAACTCCGGGATCACGAAGGTCATCAGCACGAAGACGGCGATGGCCACGAACACCAGCACGATCACCGGATAGCGCACCGCCGTCTTCACCTGCTCCACCACCTTCTGCTCGCGCTCGAGGTGCTGGTTGAGGCGCAGGAAGGCCTCGTCGATGCGGCCGCTCTCCTCGCCCACGCGGACGATGGCCACCAGGAGCGGGCCGAAGACCTTGGGGTGCCGTGCCATCGCGGTGGCGAGGTCGCGGCCGGCCTCCAGTTCCTCCAGCATCGCCAGCAGCACGCGGCCGAGCACGGGATTGCGCGAGGTACCCGAAAGGCGGCGCAGGCTCTGGGTGATGGGCACCCCGGCGCGCGAGAGCGCATACATCTGCCGGGTGAACAGGATGAGATCGACCCGGCTGGGCAGGTTCAGGCCCAGAGGCTCGAGCAGGGCCTCCAGCGGGTCGCGGCGCGGCCGGGCCTCGACGATCTCCAGCGGCACCATGCCGCCGCTGCCGAGCTGGCGCGCCACGGCATCGCCGGAGAGCCCTTCCACATCGCCCTCGACGAGGCGCCCCTGGGCATCGCGGGCCCTGTAGTGGAAGACCGGCATGGATCAGTGCACCCCGCCCGGCGAGAGCTCGCCGCCAATGCGCTTGGCTTCCTCCAGCGTAGAGAGGCCGTCGAGCGCGTAGTCGAGCGCGGCCTGGGCCAGCGGGCGGTACAGCGGCGCTCTCGAGGCGGCATGCACGAAACCGTCGTGCTGCCCGCGGCGCAGGGCATTGAGCATGTCGAGGGTGGGCTCGAGGTATTCGTAGACACCGATGCGGCCGCGGTAGCCGGTGCCATTGCAGTGCTGGCAGCCACGGCCACGGCGCAGGCCGTCGAGCGCCACGCCGGGGCGCATCTCGGCCAGCCAGGCCTGGTCGTTGGCATCGGGAAGATGGCGCTCGGCGCAGATCTCGCAGACCCTGCGTACCAGGCGCTGGGCGATGATGACGCGCAGCGAGGCGGCCAGCAGGTAGCCCGGCGCCCCCATGTCGAGCAGGCGGTCGGCGGTGCCCACGGCGTCGTTGGTGTGCAGGGTGGAGAGCACGAGGTGGCCGGTCATGGCGGCGCGCAGGCCGATCTCGGCGGTTTCCTGGTCGCGCATCTCGCCGACGAGGATGATGTCCGGGTCCTGGCGCAGGGCCGAGCGCAGCACGGCGGCGAAGTCGAGGCCGATCTTGGCATTCACCTGCACCTGGCTCACCCGCGGCAGGCGGTACTCCACCGGGTCTTCCACCGTGATGATCTTCTTCTCCGGGGCGTTGAGCGAGTTCAGCGCGGCATACAGCGAGGTGGTCTTGCCCGAGCCGGTGGGGCCGGTGACGAGGATGATGCCGCTCGGCGAATGCAGCACGTTACGGAAGCGTGCCAGCATCGGCGCCGGCATGCCGAGATGCTCGAGATTCAGCATGGCGCCGCTCTGGTCGAGCAGGCGCATCACCACCGACTCGCCGAACTGCACCGGCATGGTGGAGACGCGCACGTCGATCGACTTGCCGCGCACGCTGATGTGGAAGCGGCCGTCCTGCGGCAGCCGCTTCTCGGAGATGTTGAGGCCGGCCATCAGCTTGAGCCTGAGCACCAGCGCGGCGGCGATCTGCTTCTCGCGGATGATCTGTTCGTTCAGCACGCCGTCCACGCGCTGGCGCAGGCGCAGGCAGTCCTGGTCGGGCTCGATGTGGATGTCGGAGGCGCCGGCCTGCACCGCATCGACGAACAGCGACTGGAGCATCTTCACCACCGGCGCATCGGCGGCATCCTCGCCCAGCCCGAGCCGGCCGACGTCGAGCGCGGCGTCGCTGGCCACCTCCTCGGAGAGCTCCTGGGCGAGCGAGCTGATCTCCTCGGTGCGCCGGTACACGGTATCGAAGGTGCGCAGCACCTCATCCTCGCGCACCAGGGCGAGGCGGATCTCGCGGCCACCGAGGGCCCGGGCGATCTCGTCGTAGGCGAAGAGGTCGGTGGGGTCGGCCATGCCGACGAGGTAGGCCCCGTCCTCCTCCTTCAGCACGATGCTGCGGAACCGGCGCGCCAGGGTTTCCGGCAGCTTGCGCACCAGGGCCGGATCGAAGCGGAAGCTGCGCAGGTCGACGAGCGGGATCGAGAGCTGGCGCGAGAGCAGCGCCAGCATGTCGTTCTCCTTGACCATGCCAAGGTCGATCAGGGTGCGGCCCAGCTTGGAGCCGAGCTTGCGCTGCTCGGCCAGCGCGTGCTGGAGCTGCTCCGGCGTAATCAGCCCATTCTCGACGAGCAGGTCGCCGATGCGGATCTTCCTGGCGGTGGCGCTGGGCGGCGTGGACATGGTCACCTCGGTGGTTCCGCGGCGAGGGCGGACACCCGCGCACGCACATAGTCTGCCAAAGCGGCCTCGAGCGGGCCGCGGCGCTGTGCCTGGCGATAGGCCTCGAGGGCCTCCGCGCCCTGCCCCTCGGCCTCCAGCGAGATGGCAAGGCCGGCCCACCAGGCCCCGACATCGCCCTCGCGGGCAAGCGCCCGGCGGTAGCGCGCCGCAGCCTCGGCATGGCGGCCGAGTTGCTGCAATGCGGCAGCGGTCAGCGCCTCGGCTTCGGGCGAGGGCGTGGCCTGACCCTCGAGCAGGGCGAGCGCCTCGTCAGCCCGTCCCTCGGCGAGGGCGGCGCGGGCGGCTTCGAGCAGGGGGGGCGGCGCCGGCGGTGCGATGCGCTCGATGCTCTGGCGCCGCGGCGGCGCGGGTGGAGACGGGGCGGGCGGCGCCTGCGCGGCAGGCGCGGGGCCCGCGACCTCGGGTGGCGCGGGAGGCGCAGGCGGCGCAGCAGGGGCGGGAGGGGCGGGAGGTGCGGGAGGCGAAGCCGGCACCCCGGGCGCATCTGCGGGCTCTGCTGCCGGCAGCGCCAGCGTTTCCTCCGCCGGGGCGGCGGAGGGAGTCTCCGCCACGGCGGGCAGCGGAGTGGCCGGAGCGGACGGGGCAACCGCACTCCCGGCCACCGTCTCGACCCGGGCCGCCTGCGCTCCCCCGGCCACCTCACGGCCCTGCCACCACCAGGCCGCCAGGCCGAGGCCGGCCAGGCCCGGCAGGATCCATCGCAAGACGTTCCATGCCCTTCGCCGTGGCCGGGACGGCCGGGAGAGCGGCACGCCGGCCGCGGCCAGGGCGGCACGGCGGGCGGGATCCTGGGCCGAACGCGCCTCGAGGTCGCGCAGCATCTGGTTGATGACGCTCATGCCGCCCCCCACTGCCGCCACAGGGCCACGGCGGCCAGCACCAGTGCCAGTGCCGCAGCGGCGATGATGGGAGGACGAAGGCGCGCCGGGCGCACTCCCGCCCCGGCATCCTCGGTATCACGCACCGCCAGCGCCACCTCGGCTTCCCCCACCTCGCGCAGGCCACGGCCATAGGCCAGCAGCAGGGCCTTGTGCGCCAGCACGTTCACCAGCCGCGGAATGCCGCGGCTGGCCCGATGCAGGCGGCGCAGGGCCCGCGGTGCGAACAGCGGGCGGCCGTTGTAGCCCGCCACAGCCAGCCGGTGCTGCAGGTAGAGGGCCACGCCCTCGGCATCCAGCGGCTGCAGGCGGTAGGAAAAACCGATGCGCTGGCGCAGCTGGCGCAGACCCGGGCGCGCCAGGCGCTCATCGAGTTCCGGCTGGCCGAACAGCACCACGTGCAGCAGCTTGCGGGTCTCGGTCTCGAGGTTGGAGAGCAGGCGCAGGGCCTCCAGCGCCTCGTCGGAGAGCGCCTGCGCCTCGTCGATCACCACCGCCACCCGCCTGCCCTGCCCGGCCAGCTCGATCAGCCGCTCCTGCAGCTTCTTCACCACGGTGTGCTGGCGCGGGCTGGGCCCGAGCGGCACCCGCAGCTCGTCGGCGATGGCGCGGCGCAGGGCATCGGGATCGAGGTAGGGGTTCGGCACCCAGGCGGTCACCCAGGCCTCGTCCAGGGTATTGAGCAGCAGGCGGCAGAGCAGGGTCTTGCCGGTGCCCACCTCACCGGTGACCTTGATGAAGCCCTCGCCGGCCGCGAGCGCCAGCCGCAGGACCTGCAGGGCCTCGACATGGGCCTCGTTGCGGAAGAAGAAGCCCGTATCGGGGGTGAGCGAGAATGGCGCCTGGCGAAGCCCGAAATACGCCTCGTACATCGCCCGTCTGCCCCGGCTTACGGGGTCTCGCCTCCGTCGGCCACCGGACCGGCCTCGAGCGCGCGCGTGGCCTCGAGGCGCGGCATGGCCGCACGGTTCCAGGTCTCGCTGCCCTCCACCACCGTGGGCCGCAGCAGGATCACCAGCTCGGTCTTGCGACCGGTGTTGCGGGTCTGGCGGAACAGGTTGCCGAGCACCGGGATGTCGCCGAGCAGGGGGGTGCGCGCCGAGCGGCGGGCCTGGGCCTCCTGCATGAGGCCGCCGATGACGATGAGCTGGCCGCTCTGGGCACGCACCACGGAATCGCTCTGGCGCACCGAGCTCACCGCCAGCGGCAGGCGGTAATCGCGATCTCCCACCACGATCAGCTTGGTCTGGTCCGCCACTTCCGAGATGGTGGGCTGCACGTGCAGCAGCACCTCGCCCTTCTCGGAGATCTGCGGGGTCACGTCGAGCGAGATGCCGGAGAAGAAGGGCGTGAGCTCCAGCGAGGGATCGGACTGCTGGGTGACGTTGCCGGTGGTCTGGTTCTGGCTGCCGGTAAGGCCGGTGACGAAGAACTCGTCGCTGCCCACCTTGATGACCGCCTTCTGGTTGTTGGTGGCCGAGACGCGCGGGCTGGACATCACCCGCACGTCGCCCTGCTGCTTCAGGAGCTCGACGAAGGCGCTGAAGTCGCCGCGCTGCCAGCCGATGGTGAACACGCCGCCGAAGGCCGAGGTGGCGGTGCCGTCCGGCAGCGAGGGATTGCGCGGATCGAGGATGCCACTGCTGCCGGCGATCTCGGAGCGGCCATCGCCGCCGAAGATCGAGCCGCCGCCGGTCTGGCCGAGGATGCCGGCGCCGCTCTCCACCACCTGCGCCCAGTTGATGCCGGCCTGGAACTGGTCGTTGAGCGAGACCTCGAGGATGCGGGCCTCGAGGATCACCTGCCGGGTGACGGCGCCCTGCACCGCATCGAGGTAGCGCTGCACGTCGCGCATCTCGGAGGGCAGCGCGCGCACCACCACGGTGCTGGACTGCGGGCTCACCACCACGCTGCGGCCGGGGCCGTCGCCGACGATGGCGCGCAGGGCCTCGGTCAGTTCGGCCCAGTAGTCGGTCTCGGTGCGGGTGCGCACGCGACTGGTGAAGGCCTCGCTGCGCGACTGCCCGCCGCCTTCGCCCGTCTCGCCGCCACCGGCGCCCGCCGCGCTGTTCTGGTTCTGCAGGCCGGTGCCACCGGTGAGATCGCCGGCATTCACCCGGGTGCGCGACTCGCCGATGCGCTGCAGGTGCAGGTAGTCCACCGCGAACACCCGCGACTGCAGCCTGGCCGGCAGCACGATGTAGCCGTTGCCACGCTCCTCGTACTCGTAGCCGTAGACCTCGCGCACCACCTCCAGGACCTCGGGCACGGTGACGGCCTTCAGGCTGAGGCTGATGTTCCCGCCCACGTCCGGGTGCACCACCATGTTGATGGTGGTGTCCTGCACCAGGCTCATGAAGAAGGCCCGGGCCGGCACCTCGTCCACGTCGACGTTGAAGCGCGGCGAGGCCACGCGCGGCGGCGGTGCCACGAGGGCGCGGGTCACGGCGGGCGGCGGCGTGGCGGCCTGACCGGCCGGAGCCTGGGCCGATACCGCCGGAGCGACCGGCAGCAGGCAGAGGCAGGCCAGGGGAATCGGCAGGAAACGGAGCATCAGCGGTTCACCGGTCGGGTCAGGGTGGAATACGAAAGTCGCAGCTCGGTGGCGCCCTCAGGGCCGCGCAGGCGCACCCAGCCGGGGCCGATCGCCTCGAGGCGGGCCTCGCCCACCCGGTCGCCCTGGCGGTAGCGGCGCCCGTTGATGATGGCGCTGCGCTGCTGCGGCGAGACCAGGGTGGACTGCAGGACGAGGGCCGGCGCGGCCGGCTCCGGCGACGGGCCGGGCCCGGTCTGGAGCGGGGCGGCCGGGCGGAAGGGATCGGGCACCACGGCCGCAGCGAGGGCGGGCAGCAGCAGCCCCAGCACGAGGCCGCCGGACCAGGACGGGCGAAAGCGACGGGACTCAGACACCGATCCAGCCCTCCTCGAGGCCCAGGGTTTCCACTTCGAGGCGGATCCGGAGCCGTGGCCAGGCCTCGGCCTCCACAGCGAGATCGGCCAGGGCCAGCCGGTACGGCAGGGCCTCGACCGCCTTCAGGTAGGCCAGCACGGCATCGAACTCGCCCTCGAAGCGCAGCACCACCCGATGGCGGTAGAGCGCCGGCAGGCCGGCCACTGCCGGGGCCGCCGCGCGTTCCTCGCCGGCCACCGGCATGCCCTCCGCAGCCGGCGCCGAGGTCCAGCGCAACACTTCGGGCGGCAGGACCTCGACGCCGAGCACCCGCAGCCGGGCGTCACGCCCCAGCAGTTCGCGCAGCACCGCCGGCATGCGCGCCGGCGGGATCACCCGTGCCTGGTCGGCCCGCAGGCGACCGTCGAGGTCGGTGGCCTCGGCCTGCAGCCGGGCGAGCTGGGCGCGCCGCGCCGCCTCGGGGTCGGCCGCCAGTTCTGCCTCCAGCCGGGCCAGGCTGGCACGGGCCTGCTCCACCTGGGGCGCCAGACTCTCGATCTCGTTGCGATCGGCCTTCAGGCGCTTTTCGGCCGGCTCGATGAGCAGCAGGAACAGGAAGGCCACGCCCAGCACGCCCACGGTGACGCTGGCCAGCAGGCGCTCGCGCGGCTGGCGGGCATCGAACCAGTCGTGCAGGCGCTGGAGCGGGGAGGCCTCGGGGCTCATGGCCGCCCTCCCGCGCGGTCCTCGGCCTCGCAGCCGCCCTCGAGCGCCACGCAGGCCGTGGCCAGGTCGAAACGCATCGGCTCCCCGGCCGTCTCCGGCCGCTCCATCAGGAAGTGGGTGAATTCGCGGCCAGCGAGCGCAGGCTCGGCGGCAAGCCGTTCGAGGAAGGCCGGCACGGCCTCGGGATCCAGCGTGCGCCCGCCGAAGCCCAATGCCCGCCCGCCCTCGGCCACGCGCATGCGGGTGAGCCAGAGCGGCGCCGGCCGGCCCCGTCCCAGCCCTTCGAGCAGGGGGCTCAGGGGCGCCCCGCCCGCCTCGGCCTCGGCCAGTCGCGCAAGCAGCCAGTGCCGGCCATCCAGCGCCTGCTGCGCTTCCACGAGGGCAGCGCTCAGGGCCGGGTCGGGCACGCGCTTCGAGAGCTGCCCGCTGGCCTCGGTGATGCGTTCCTGCAGGCTGGCCTGCTCCGCCCGCAGCGCCGCGAGCTGCCGTCCCGCGGCCATCGCCCGCCATTCCTGTACCGCGCCCCAGAGGAAGGCCACGAGCAGGGCCAGCCCGATCAGCAGCAGATGGCGACCGAACTCCGGATTCGGCTCACGCGGGCGGAGGTCGTCGCGGTAGAGGTCGATGCGTTGCCGCAGGCTCATGGCGCTGCCTCCGCCACCAGGGCCGACAGGCCGGCCAGCCGGGCACGGGCGGCCAGCGGCAACCCGGCCAGTTCCGGCCAGGCCTGCTCGGGCGCCCCTTCCTGCACCTCGAGGCCGAGCAGGCTGCGCAGGGCGGTCCCCAGCCCGTCCAGGCCCTCGATGCCGCAGAGCAGCAGCAGGCGGCGCGGCGACGGGCGCTGATGGGTGCGGTCGAAGTAGTCGAGGGTGCGCTGCAGTTCGAGGGCGATGCGCTCGAACAGGCGTTCGCGACGTCCGGCCTCGGGATCACGCAGGGCGCGCTGGTCGTCGGCATCGAACTCGAACTGCCGGGCCACGAACAGGATGCCCTCCTGCATCGCCAGCATGCTGCCGCCCCGGGGCTCGATGACCAGCACGGCCTGGCTCTCGTCGCCGGAGGCGAGCTGCCGCGCCACCGCGGCCCAGGCGAGATGGGCGATGCCGATGCGCGAGAGCAGCAGGCCCGCCGCGCCGATCTCCTCGATGCGCGGCCGGAGCTGCGACTTCTGCGCCACGGCAAGGTAGAGCGTGGGCGGCCGCCCCCGGGCCTCGAGCCCCGGCACCTCGAAGGCATCCATCACGGCATCGTCCACCGGATAGGGAATGAGATCGCGCACCTTCCAGCGCAGGGCCTGGGCCCATTCTTCGGGCGGCACGGCGGGCCTGTCGACCTGCAGCAGGCTGTACTGCGAAGGCTCGAGCACCCATTCGCAGGCCATGCCGGCGGCTCCGGCTCCGGCCACGGCCTCGGCCAGCGAGGCGCCCTTGCGTTCCAGCGCCACCGGCTCGCGCCGGGCCTCGGCCCGGAACACGAGGGCCAGCTGGTCGGCCGTGAGGGTCAGGGCAGCGCGCCCGAGCGGGCGCCGACGTTTCTGGAAGATTCCCCAACCGGACTGTGCCATGGACGACCGCGTTTCCCCCGCGCGCCACGCGCGCCTCGCATCTGGGCCGGGAGCGTTCCACAGGGGCGCACGCCGGTCAATCGAAGCGTGGCCGCCGTCACTGCTTTTGACCGCTTCAGCGCGCCAGGAGATGCCAGGCTAGGGCGGCGAGGGCCAGCAGGCCGAGCATCATGCTGCCCGGCACCGCGACCAGCGCGGCGCGGTAGCCCCAGCGCCCCATCCAGCGCTGCCGCGGCGACAGGGCATGGTGGTGGGTGCCCGAGGCGGAGGCCACGCCGAGGGCGGTGGCCGCCGAGAGCATCGCCGCCGGCACGGTGGCCAGCGCCAGCAGCCCCCACAGCCACCACGGCACCCATTCGACGAAGGTACGCAACCAGTGCACGGGGCTCAGGACTCCGGCAGGGGAATGGATTCATGCTCGCCGGGCACCGGCGGGAAACGGCCCGCGGCCCAGTCGGCCCTGGCCTGCTCGATCCGCTCCCGCGAGGTGGAGACGAAGTTCCACCACAGGAAGCGATGCCCGATGGCGGCACCGCCCACGGCCATGGCAGCAACCGCGGCCCTGGCCTCGAGCCGCACCGGCTCGCGCCCCGGGAACACGTGCAGCTGGCCGGCCGCCAGCGGCTCGCCACCGGCCGAGAGCCCCTCGCCGCGCACGAACACGGCGCGCTCCTCGTGTTCGCCGCCCAGCACCAGCGCGCTGCCGGGCGCGAAGGCCAGGCTGGCGTAGAGCGTGTCCACGGGCGTGGCCACCGGCGAGCGCAGGCCGAAGCTCTCGCCCACCACCACGGCGATCGACACTCCCTCACGCAGGGCCCTCGGCACGTCGGCGGCGGCGACGTGCTGGAAGGCGGGCTCGCACTCGGCCCCCTCCGCCGGCAGGGCCAGCCAGGTTTGCAGGCCCTCGAGGCGGTGCCCGGCGGCACGCTCGGCGGCCGGTGTGCGCTCGGAGTGGACGATCCCGCGCCCGGCGGTCATCCAGTTCACGTCGCCGGGACGGATGTCCTGCACCACCCCGAGGCTGTCGCGGTGGGTGAGCGCGCCCTCCCAGAGCCAGGTCAGGGTGGACAGGCCGATGTGCGGGTGCGGGCGCACGTCGATGCCCTCCCCGGACGGGAAGGCATGCGGCCCCATGTGGTCCATGAACACCACCGGCCCCACCGAGCGGCAGCGGGCATCGGGGAGAAGCCGGCGCACAGTGAAACCGCCACCGAGGTCATGCACCCGACCGGCGATGGACAGGCGGCCAGCCACCGCTGCTTCAGCCTCCCTTGGGACTGAAGGCGGCGGCGGTCTGCGCCTCCACCCGGGCGGCGAGTTCGATGAGCCTCAGGCGCTGCGATTCGAAATCGGTGGCCACCAGCACCTCGGTGCCCTGGATCTCGGCACGCAGGGCGGACAGCACCGCGGGATCGAGGCCGACGGCCTCGGCGTCGATGCCGTCGAAATGGCTGGCGGCCTCGCGCAGACGGTCGGAGGCAACACCGAAGTTGCGCTGGTCGAGGTCGTTGAGGGCCTTGAACAGGCCGAGCCGCACCTGCACCAGCCGGGCCCGGGCATCGGCCGCGGCGGCCTCGCGCCGGGCCTCCTTGGTCTGCTCGAGGGCGGCGGCAACCTCGCCATCCTTGGCCGCGATGGCCGCGGCATGGACTTCGGCCTGGGCCTTCAGCGCCGAGGAGCGCTGCCACAGGCCGACGCCGTAGGCGATCAGCACGCCGAGGCAGAACGACACCACGCCGGCGGAGAACGGGGTCTTGAACAGGGAGTGGACGAAGCGGGAACGGTCGTTCATGCGACGGGCCTCCATGGGGACGAAACCCGAGGATACCCCACGCGGCGTCGAGCCCTTCAGCGGGCGACCAGGCCGAACAGGTCGTGCTCGTCGGCGCCCATGATCTCGACCTCGACGAACTGCCCCGGCTTCAGCTTCCGCGCCGCGCCGTCCTGGATCTGCACCGTGCCGTCGATCTCCGGCGCATCCCCCCTGGTGCGGCCGATGGCGAGCTCGCCGTCGATGGCATCGACCAGCACCGTCTGCACGGTGCCGACCTTGCGCTCCAGCTTCCCGGCACTGATCTCGGCCTGCAGCTCCATGAAGCGGGCGAGGCGCTCCTGCTTCAGCGCCTCGGGCACCGGATCCGGCAGCTCGTTGGCCTTGGCACCGGTGACCGGCGAGTACGGGAAGGCGCCCACGCGGTCGAGCTCGGCCTCGTCGATGAAGTCCAGCAGCTGCTCGAAGTCCTCCTCGGTCTCGCCGGGGAAGCCGACGATGAAGGTGCTGCGGATCGTCAGCTCGGGGCAGATCTCGCGCCAGCGCTGGATCCGCTCGAGCTGCTTCTCCGCCGCCGCGGGGCGCTTCATCGCCTTCAGCACGCGCGGGCTGGCGTGCTGCAGCGGCACGTCGAGATAGGGAAGGAGCTTCCCCTCGGCCATCAGCGGGATCACGTCATCGACGTGCGGGTACGGGTACACGTAGTGCAGGCGGGTCCAGAGGCCGAGCTCGCCCAAGCCGCGGGCGAGGTCGGTCATGCGGGTCTGGTACTCGCGCCCGCGCCAGGCGCGCGGGGCGTACTTGAGATCGACGCCATAGGCGCTGGTGTCCTGCGAGATCACCAGCAGTTCCTTCACCCCGCCCATGGCGAGCTTCTCGGCCTCGCGCAGCACCTCGTCCACGGGGCGCGAGACGAGATCGCCGCGCATCGAGGGGATGATGCAGAAGCTGCAGCGGTGGTTGCAGCCCTCGGAGATCTTGAGATAGGCGTAGTGCTTCGGCGTGAGCTTGAGGCCCACGCCCTCGATCATGCCGTCGTCCTTCCTGCGCTTTCGCGGGGCCGGCAGCAGATCGGTGAAGGGATCGTGCTTCGGCGGCAGGGCCTCGTGCACGGCGCTCATCACGCTGGTGTAGTCCTGCGGACCGGTGATGGCCAGCACGCCCGGATGCGCGGCACGGATCTCCTCCGGGCGCTTGCCAAGGCAACCGGTGACGATGACCTTGCCATTCTCCGCCATCGCCTCGCCGATGGCCTCCAGCGATTCTTGCACCGCCGATTCGATGAAGCCGCAGGTATTGACCACCACCAGATCGGCCTTGTCGTAGCTGCCGACGATGTCGTAGCCCTCGACCTTGAGCTGGGTGAGGATGCGTTCGGAATCGACCAGGGCCTTCGGGCAGCCGAGGCTGACGAAGCCGACTTTCCGGCTCTGTGACGACGTGTTCTTGCGGGGCATGGCGGGCGCCGGCAGCAGGGCCGGTTGCGCGGGCTGGGAACGGGCGGCAAGTATAGCCGGGGACGTCCCGATCCCCCCGAAGGAACCGCCCGATGGGCCATCCGGTTTCCCTTTCCACGCCCAGCGGCCGCATCTCGGCCTGGCGCGCCGACCCGCCCATTCCTCCGCACGGCGCCCTCGTGGTGGTGCAGGAGATCTTCGGCGTGAACGCGCACATCCGCGCCGTGGTCGACCGATTCGCCGCCCACGGCTACGTGGCCATTGCTCCGGCGTTCTTCGACCACATCGGGCCGCAGATCGAACTCGACTACGACGAGGCCGGCGTGGCAAAGGGCCGCGAGCTGGTGGCCGAGCTCGGCTTCGACCGGGTGCTCGGCGACGTGGAGGCCGCCGCCCGCGAGATCGAGGGCAGCACCGAGAGCGGCAAGGTGGGAGTGGTGGGCTACTGCTGGGGCGGCAGCGTGGCCTTCCTCGCCAACTGCCGGCTCGGCCTGCCGGCGGTGAGCTACTACGGCGGCCGCACCGTGCCCTTCCTCGGCCATGAGCGCCCGAAAGCCCCGCTGCTGCTGCATTTCGGCGAGAACGACCCGCTCATCCCGCCCGAGCACGTGGCCCTGCACCGCGAACACCTGCCGGAGGCCCACATCGAGCTCTGGCCGGCCGGCCACGGCTTCAATTGCGAGCAGCGCGCCGACTACCACGCGCCTTCGGCGCAGGCCGCCCTGCAGCGCACCCTCGCCTTCTTCCAGCGCCATCTCCGCTGACACCGCCATGCCCCTGCCCGTGTTCGAACTGGACCCGCGCCTCGCCGCCGATTCGGTGTTCATCGCCGATGGCCCGCTCTCCCAGCTCCGGCTGATGGACGACGCCCGCTTCCCCTGGCTGCTGCTGGTGCCACGGGTGCCCGGCGCGCTGGAATGGGTGGATCTCGACGGCGCCGCGCAGCGCCTGCTGCTGGCCGAGCTCAACATGGCGGCCAGCCTGCTGCGCGAGCAGTTCGCCCCGGTGGACAAGCTCAACATCGGCGCGCTCGGCAATCTCGTGCCGCAGCTGCACCTGCACGTGGTGGGCCGGCGCATCGGCGATGCGGCCTGGCCCGGCCCGGTCTGGGGCAGCGGCGCCCGCCGGCCTTACGGCGGCGCGGCGCCGGAGCTCGCCTCGCGCCTCGCCCGTTCGCTGTCCGGCTTCCCCGAAGCCGCCCTTCCCGCCCCCTGACACCGCCCCCCGCCATGGATGACACACGCCCCACCCTTCCGGCCCTCGGCCGGAAGGAAAAGACCTTCATCGTCCTGCTCGCCCTGCTGCAGGCCCTGCTGCTCTACCTCGCCAAGTACGCCGAAGAACAGGCCTGGCCGCTGCTTTCCGGGCCGTACGGGCGGATTCCGTGGTTCACCCTCGTGCTCACGGTGCCCACCCTGATGCAGCTCTCGCTGCAGCGTCTCGACGACCGCCGCTTCTGGAGCAATGCCCTGCTCGCCGCGCTCGCCTTCGGCGCCACCGCGGCCTGGGCGGCCTGGAGCGTCACCGGCGCCCCCGGCACCACGGCCGATGCCCTGCTCGGCCCCTTCGCCGCCACGATCGCGCTCACCGCCTTCGTGGCCACGCCCTACCTGCAGGTACGGCTCGCCCACGGGCGCTTCACCGCGCCGTATACCGAACTCTTCGCCTACGCCTGGCAGAACGCGCTCACCCTGAAGGTGGTCGGCGTGATGGTTTGCGTGGGCTGGCTGCTGCTCTTCCTCTGGCAGGAGCTGTTCCAGCTCATCGGCATCGGCTTCTTCAAGGCCGTGTTCGGCCAGGACCCTTTCGCCTACCTCGTCACCGGCCTGTTCGCCGGGCTGGGCGTGCTCGTGGCCCGCACCCAGCACCGCGCCATGCAGGTGGCGCGGCAGGTGCTGTTCGCCATCTTCACCGGCTTCCTGCCACTGGCGGCCTTCATCGCGGTGATTTTCCTCGCCAGCCTGCCCTTCACCGGCCTCGCCCCGCTCGAGCGCGCCACCAGCACCGCCTCCACCCTGGGCGCCCTCGTCGCCGCCCTGGTGCTGCTCCTGAATGCCGTGGTCCAGACCGGGCGTGCCCCACCCTATCCGCGCCCGCTGCGCTGGCTGGTCGATGCCGCGATCGTGGCGCTGCCGCTGTTCGCGGCCATTGCCCTGCGTGCCGTGCTGGTGCGCATCGGCGAGCATGGCTGGACCACCGACCGCTTCTGGGCCCTGATCGCCGTGCTGCTGCTCCTCGCCTACGCCCTGGGCTATGCCTGGACAGTGGTCCGCCCCGGCGGCGCCTGGATGGCCCGGCTGCCCCGGGTGAACATCGCCGTGTCCCTCGCCCTGGTCGGGCTGGGGCTGCTCGCGAACTCGCCCGTGCTCGATCCGCACCGCCTCGCGGCGGCCAGCCAGGCCGCCCGGGTCGCGGCGGCAGCCGGCGAGGCGCCGGTCAGCAGCGAAACGGTGAGCCGCCTCGAGTACCTGCGCTTCCGCAGCGGGCGCCGCGGCGCCGAGGCACTCGAGCGGATCGGGACACTCGACGGCGCATCGGCCGACTTCACCCGCGCCCTTGCGGAGGTCCTGGACCGGCCGGCCGAGTACCCGAAGATGGCCCCGCAGCGGCAGGACCCGGAATCGTCCGGGGCCCTCGCGAAACGCCTGCGCCTGCCGGAAGGCCAGCCGCCCGTCCCGGCCGCACTGCTCGCCGTGGCAGCGAAACACCTCCTCGAAAGCCCCGGTGCCTGCCCTGCAACCGTCTCCACCTGTCCGGCACAGTGGCTGGACCTCGACCATGATGGCCGCGAGGAACTGCTGCTCTGCTCGCCCCAGGCCCTCATGGTCGAGTGCGCCCTGTTCGGCGAGACCGCGGCCGGCTGGGCGCTGCGCGGCAGCGTCAGGCACTGGGGGCCGTCGGAGGCCGAACTGGACGTGGTGAGGCAGGGCCGCATCCGCCCCCTGCCCCCGGTATTCGACGACCTCACGTTTGGCAGCGACGCGGAGCGCCGCGTGCAGATCGAGGTCGTGGATTCGCCGTCGCCGCCCCCGACCGGGAAACCGTGAATCGCCGGGCGTCTCAGGTCTTCGGCAGCGTTACCCCGGTCTGCCCCTGGTACTTGCCGCCGCGGTCCTTGTAGCTCACGTCGCAGACCTCGTCGGACTGGAAGAACAGCATCTGCGCCACGCCCTCGCCGGCATAGATCTTGGCCGGCAGCGGGGTGGTGTTGCTGAACTCGAGGGTCACGTGGCCCTCCCACTCCGGCTCCAGCGGCGTCACGTTCACGATGATGCCGCAGCGCGCATAGGTGCTCTTGCCGAGGCAGACCACCAGCACGTCGCGCGGGATGCGGAAGTACTCCACCGTGCGCGCCAGCGCGAAGCTGTTGGGCGGGATGATGCAGACATCGGATTCGACGTCGACGAAGCTCGAGGGATCGAAGGCCTTGGGATCGACGATGGTCGAGTTGATGTTGGTGAAGATCTTGAACTCGCGGGCGCAGCGCACGTCGTAGCCGTAGCTCGAGGTGCCGTAGCTGACGATGCGGTGACCGTCGGCCGCGTGCTTGACCTGCCCCGGCTCGAAGGGCTCGATCATCCCTTGGGTTTCCGCCATCCGGCGGATCCACTTGTCGCTCTTGATGCTCATGCGCGGCCTGCGTGTCGGGGGCGAGGATCTTAACGCGAAGCCCGGGGCCTGCCGGGGCTCAGCTGTCCTGCACCACGATCGAGGGGAAGGCGATCTGCTTGTTCCGGGCCTGGCGCGAGAGCCGGGCCGCCACCCGCCGGGCGATCCGCCGGTAGTCGGCGGCCAGTGCCCCGCCCGGCTCGGCCACCACGGTGGGGGCGCCGCCATCGGCCTGCTCGCGGATGCGGATGTCGAGCGGCAGCGAGCCGAGCAGCGGCACGCCGTAGCGCTCGGCCATGGCCTGCCCGCCGCCCTGGCCGAACACATGCTCGACATGCCCGCAGTGCGAGCACCGGTGCAGGGCCATGTTCTCGACGATGCCGAGCACCGGCACCGCCACCTTCTCGAACATCTTGAGCGCCTTCTTGGCGTCCAGCAGGGCGATGTCCTGCGGCGTGGTGACGATCACCGCGCCCGAGACCGGCACCCGCTGCGAGAGGGTGAGCTGGATGTCGCCGGTGCCCGGCGGCAGGTCCACCACGAGGTAGTCGAGCTCGTCCCAGCGCGTGCTGGCGAGCAGCTGCTGCAGGTACTGGGTGGCCATCGGCCCGCGCCAGATGGCCGGCTGGTCCTCGCCGAGGAAGAGCCCGATCGACATCGCCTGCAGGCCATGGGCCTGCTTCGGCAGGATGGCCTGCCCGTCCGGGCTCTCCGGCTTGCCGGCAAGGCCCAGCATCATCGGGATGGAGGGGCCATGGATGTCGGCGTCCAGCACCCCCACCCGCGCCCCCTCGGCCGCGAGGCCGAGGGCCAGGTTCACCGCGGTGGTGGACTTCCCCACCCCGCCCTTGCCCGAGGCCACGGCAATCAGGTTCTTCACCCCCGGCAGCGGGGCCAGCCCCTCCTGCACCCGGTGCGCGAGCACCCGCTGCTCGACCTCGACCTGCGCCGACACCACCCCGGGCACGGCCCGCAGGGCGGCCTCCGCCCGGGCCGCCAGCTCGGCATGCCATGAGGCGGCGGCATACGGCAGCCGCAGTACGGCCATCGCCCGGCCCTCATCGATGGCGACCGAGCGGACGACCTCCTCCGCCAGCGGGGCGTCGAGGTGGGGGTCGTGGAGAGCCAGCAGGGCGGCACGGAGCGCGTCGGGGGTCGGGGCGGACATCAGGCGTCAGGCAGGAGGGAGACGATGAGGGGGCGAACGATAGCCGCTCTGGGGGAGGGTGCTTGCACAGCCGCATTACATATCTGTTAATCTCGAGCTAAGGCTGCGTTCAGTCGTCTGCTGAGCGGCCGATGCCGATCCACACCGAACCTGGGGAGTTCCACCACGATGCGCAACACCACACCTCACCTGAAGCGCTCGGCGCTGACGCAGGCCACCCTTGCCGGCCTGGCGTTGCTGGTCGCCATGCCCGTCCTCGCACAGTCCGAGACCACGGACGAAGAAAAAAAGAAGGAAGAGGAACGCGTCACGCAGATCGAAGCGGTCCAGGTCACCGGTTCGCGCATCTTCCGCGCCGGCTTCGACACCCTGGAGCCCGCCACCGTCGTGACGCGGGAAAAGATCGAGCAGCGCGGCATCACGAACATTGCCGATGCGCTCAATGAGATCCCCGGCTTCGGTACTGGTGTCACCCCGGAAGGCGGCCAGTCCACCTTCGGCGTGGGCGTGAACTTCGTCAACCGCCTCGGCCTCGGCACCAACCGCACACTGAGTCTGATCAACGGCCGCCGCGTGGTGACCTCGAACCCCGGCACCATCTTCGGTCCTGCCGCCCCCGGCGTGCAGGTCGACCTGAATGCCATCCCTGCCCAGCTCGTCGAGCGCATCGAGAACATCGCCATCGGCGGCGCCCCGACCTACGGCTCCGACGCCATCGCTGGCGTGGTCAACGTGATCACCCGCCGTGACTATGAGGGTGCCGAGGTCTCGGCCACTTATGGCATCACCGATCGCGACGACAACCAGCGCAAGAGCCTCTCGGCCATTTTCGGCCAGAACTTCGGCAACGGCTTCGGCAACATCACCCTGTCGGCCACCTACGACACCTCGGATGGCGTGCTCGGCATCTCGCGCCCGCGCATCGCCAATGCCTACCTGTTCGCCCCCAACCCCTGCACCACCGGGCCGAGCAGCATTACCACCACGCAGCCGAACCGCACGCCGGCGAACGATGGCCGCGTGAACCCGAACATTCCCTTCCAGACCTGCACCCCGACCGCGGCCTCGGACGGCATCCCGAACAACGTCCTGATCCGCGACCGCCGCATCTTCCAGATGACCTTCGGCGGCATCATCCTGCCGGCCACCGGCGCCTTCAACCTGCCGGATGGCCGTCTGCGCGGTTTTGGCGCCAGCCAGACCACCTATTTCCAGTTCGCTCCGAACGGCAATCTGGTGGCCTACAACCCCGGCATCAACTTCGGCACCCAGAGCGCCTCGGGTGGTGATGGCCTCAATCTCGCGGAGAGCGTGCAGCTGCTCTCCGATCTCGACCGCCGTACGGTCAACCTGATGAGCTCAATGAACCTGACGGAGAACACCCGTCTGTTCTTCGAGGGCTTCCAGTACACCGCCGACTCGCTCGAACTGGTCGACCAGTACAACTGGAACTCGATCACCTTCACCGGCCTGTCTGGCCCCATCACCTTCCGCAGCGACTATCCGCTGCTCAACCAGCAGGCCCGAGACGTACTGGCGGCCAATGGCATCACCAGCTTCCGCCTGAGCCGCGCCCACCGCGACCTCGTGGAGAACAATGCCTCGAGCGGCGTGATCACCCGCCGCGCCGTGTTCGGCGCCGACGGCAATATCGCGATCGGCGATCGCGACTTCCGCTGGGAAGCCAGCTACACCTACGGTCGCAACTCCTCCGAGTACTACAGCCGGCAGATCGACCAGCAGCGCTTCGTCAACGCCCTCAACGTGGCCGTGGTCAACGGCCGCGTGGTCTGCTCGACCACGCCGACCCCGGGCCTGATCATCCCGGGTGGCATCACCACCCCGGTGGCCGACCCGAACTGCGTCCCGCTCAACCTCTTCGGTGAGGGCGCCCCGGGCCAGGCCGCCCGCGACTACGTGACGGTCGACCTGGTGGCACGCGCCGCGCAGGAGCAGGAGGTGTTCAACGCCAACATCGGCGGCGCGCTCTTCGACATGTGGGGCGGCGCCTTCAGCGCCAATGCCGGCATCGAGCGCCGCATCGAGCGCGCCGACTTCCAGCCGGATGCCTTCCAGCGCGCCGGCCGTGGCCGCAGCGTGGCCATCCTGCCGCTGACCGGCAGCTTCGCCACCAAGGAAGCCTTCGTCGAGTTCTTCGCTCCCTTCGTCGACAGCAATGCCGGCCTGCCGATGCTGAACCGCCTCGACTTCACCGGCAAGTTCCGCCGCGTGGACAACACGGTGAACGGTGGCTTCAATGCCTACACCTACGGCCTGCAGTACCGTCCGGTCGAGGACATCGAGTTCCGCGGCAATTTCACCCGCTCGCTGCGCGCCCCGTCCCTGGTCGAGCTCTTCACCCCGGTCTCCAGTGCATTCTCGGCCTTCCCCGACCCCTGCCATGCGCCGAACCAGGCCAGCGGCACGCGCCCGGCCGTGCGCCAGGCGAACTGCAATGCGCTCTTCCAGTCGCTCGGCATCAATGGCAACACCTTCCTCTCCAATGCGGTGACGGCGACGATCCCGATCACCAGCCAGGGTGATGCCAATCTCCTGAACGAGAGTTCGGATGCCTGGACGTACGGCATCGTGCTCCAGCCGCGCTGGGTCCAGGGCCTGCGCCTCGCCGTCGACTACTACAAGGTCGAGATCACCAACGTGATCGGCAACCTCGGCACCGCCGACATTGCAACGGGCTGCTACGACAACACGAACTTCAACACCGCCGATCCGGCGAATGGCAACACCTTCTGCTCGCGCATCCGCCGCGATGCCAACGGCCAGGTGACCTTCGTCCAGACCGGCTTCGTGAACGGCGGCTACCTCAACTTCCGCGGCTTCAGCGGCGAGATCAGCTATGTGAAGGACCTCGCCGACTGGGGCTTCGGCCCGGGCGGCACGATCAGCTTCACCGGCACCGCCTTCCGCCGCGTCGCGGTCGACAGCTCGATCAACAACGTCGTAAACACGAACAGCAATGGCCTCGTCGGCACCCCGCTGCGCGAGTACCAGTTCGGCGTGGCCTACGATCATGACCGCTGGGGCATGAGCGTGCAGGGCAACTACCAGGGCCCGGTCAACGCCGGCAACAACATCTCGCCGGAACTGCAGGACATCCTGGTGTACGACAGCTACAAGTCGTACGATGCGGGCGCCTATGTGAACTTCCTCGACAAGCGCCTGCGCGTGCGTTTTGCGGTGACGAACTTCACCGATGTCGAGCCGCCGTTCCCGCTGGGTGGCATCGGCACCTACGACATCCTCGGCCGCCGCTACACCCTCTCGGCCGTGTACAAGTTCTGATCCACGTTCCTTCCTCCAGCCACGAAGCCCGGCCCCGCGCCGGGCTTCGTTTTTGCAGCCCATCCCGGAGCCCCTCGCTCTGCCCTGCCGGGGCTCTCCGGCGAGCGGACGCCAGCTTCCTACGCAAGGCCGCCGCCCGCCCGCCATCTGCGATAATCGCGGCCTGACCCTGCCGCAACGCCGATGACTCCCAGCCCCTCTCCCGCGCCGGCCCCGCTGGCGCCCGCCCTCGTGACCACCGCCCTGCCCTATGCCAACGGGCAGATCCACCTCGGCCATCTCGTGGGTTACATCCAGGCCGACATCTGGGTGCGTGCCCGGCGCATGGCCGGCGGCACCACGCATTTCGTCTGCGCCGACGACACCCATGGCACGCCGATCATGCTCGCCGCCGAGAAGGCCGGCACCACGCCGGAGGCCTTCGTGGCCGGGGTGCAGGCCCAGCACGAGCGCGACTTCGCCGACTTCTTCGTCGGCTTCGACCATTACGATTCGACCAACAGCGCCGGCAACCGGGCGCTGACGGAAGCGGTCTACGCCGCGCTGAAGGCCGGCGGCCACATCGCCACCCGGCCGATCCAGCAGCTCTACGACCCGGTGCGGGCGATGTTCCTGCCCGACCGCTACATCAAGGGCGAGTGCCCGAAGTGCGGGGCCGCCGACCAGTACGGCGACAACTGCGAGGCCTGTGGCGCCACCTATTCGCCCGCCGAGCTGAAGCATCCGCGCTCGGTGGTCTCTGGCGCCACGCCGGAGCTGCGGGAAAGCGAGCACCATTTCTTCGAGCTCGGCCGCTTCGAGGGCTTCCTGCGCGACTGGCTGGCGGGCGAGGTGGCCCACCCCGGGGTGAAGGCCAAGCTGATGGAATGGGTGGAGGCGGGCCTGCGCGCCTGGGACATCTCCCGCGACGCCCCCTACTTCGGCTTCGAGATTCCCGGCGCGCCGGGCAAGTACTTCTACGTCTGGCTCGATGCGCCGATCGGCTATCTGTCGAGCTTCAAGGCGCTGTGCGAGGCGAAGGGCCTCGATTTCGGCGCCTTCCTCGACGCCGCCCGCAACACCCGGGGCGAGACCGAACTGCACCACTTCCTCGGCAAGGACATCGTCAACTTCCACGGCCTGTTCTGGCCGGCGGTGCTGCACGGCTCCGGCCACCGCCCACCTACCCGCCTGCACGTGAACGGCTACCTCACGGTGAACGGCGACAAGATGAGCAAGTCGCGCGGCACCTTCATCCAGGCCCGCACCTATCTCGAGGCTGGCCTACCGCCCGAGGCCCTGCGCTACTACTACGCCATCAAGAGCTCGGGCGGGGTCACCGACCTCGATCTCAACCTCGCCGACTTCATGGCGCGGGTGAACGCCGACCTCGTGGGCAAGTTCGTCAACATCGCCAGCCGCTGCGCCGGCTTCATCGAGAAGCGCTTCGGTGGCCGGCTGGCCGCCGGGCTCGACGATCCTTCGATGGTCGACCGCTTCGTCGCCACGCTGGAGACCGTGCGCGACCACTACCTCGCCGACGATGCCGCCGCCGCGATGCGCGCGGTGATGGCGCTGGCCGACGAGGCGAACCGCTACATCGACGAGAAGAAGCCCTGGGTGATCGCCAGGGAAGCCGGTCGCGAGGCCGAGCTGCAGCGAGTCTGCACCCAGGGTCTGAACCTGTTCCGCCTGCTCGCCATCGGCCTGAAGCCGGTGCTGCCTGCCCTCTGCGCCCGGGCCGAAGGCTTCCTCTGCGCCCCGGTGACGGGCTGGGGCGATGCCGCCACGCCCCTGCTGGACCGCCACATCCGCCCCTTCGAACCCCTGCTCACCCGCATCGAACAGTCCCGGATCGACGCCATGATCGACGCTTCCAAGGAGTCCCTCGCCCCGTCCACCGCCGCCCCGGCGGCTGCGCCGGCGGCACCGGCCGCCGCCAGCGAGGCGGTCGGCGCCAAAGCCGCGGCGGCCGCACCGGCCTACGTCGGCATCGAGGATTTCGCCAAGCTCGACCTGCGCATCGGCAAGGTGCTGGAGTGCAGTGCCGTCGAAGGCTCGGACAAGCTGCTGCGGTTCCGGCTGGATGCCGGTGAACTCGGCGAGCGGCAGATCTTCTCCGGCATCCGCGCGAGCTATGGCGAACCCGAGACACTCGTGGGCCGCCATGTGGTGTTCATCGCCAACCTCGCCCCGCGCAAGATGCGCTTCGGCCTTTCCGAGGGGATGATCCTCTCCGCCGGCTTCGACGGCGGGCCGCTTTGCCTGCTCGACGTCGACCCGGGCGCCCTGCCCGGCATGCCGGTGCGCTGAAGCGCCGGCGAAGGCCGGGACCCAGGCCATGACCGAGCTCCTGCTGCTGCTCGTGGGCGCGGTGCTGGTCAACAACTTCGTGCTGGTGAAGTTCCTCGGCCTCTGCCCCTTCATGGGCGTGTCGCGGCAGCTGGATGCCGCGCTCGGCATGGCACTCGCCACCAGCTTCGTGCTGACGCTGGCGGCCGGCCTGTCATGGGCGATCCAGCGCTGGCTGCTCGAACCGCTCGGCATCGGCGAGCTGCGCACCCCGGCCTTCATCCTGGTGATCGCGGCCACCGTGCAGTTCACCGAGCTGCTGCTGCACCGCCAGAGCCCGCGCCTGTACCGCGTGCTCGGCCTCTACCTGCCGCTCATCACCACCAACTGCGCGGTGCTCGGGGTGGCCCTGCTCAACGTGCAGTCGCGGCATTCGCTGCTGGAATCGGTGCTGTTCGGCTTCGGCGCGGCGCTGGGCTTCGGCCTGGTGCTGGTGCTGTTCGCCGCCCTGCGCGAGCGGCTGGAGGCCGCCGACGTGCCCGCGGCCTTCCGCGGCGCGCCGGTGGCGCTCGCTGCCGCGGCGCTGATGGCGCTCGCGTTCGCCGGCTTCACCGGCATGGGACGCTGATGCTGGCCCTCGCGGCGCTGGTGGTGCTGGCGGCCCTGATCGGCCTCGGGCTTGGCTGGGCGGCGCGGCGCTTGCGGGTGGAGCGCGACCCGCTGGTCGAAGAGATCGACGCCCTGCTGCCACAAACCCAGTGCGGCCAGTGCGGCTACCCCGGCTGCCGGCCCTATGCCGAGGCCATCGCCCGCGGCGAGGCCGACATCAACCAGTGCCCGCCCGGGGGCGAGGCCGGCATCCGCGCCCTCGCCGGCCTGCTGGGCCGCGAGCCGAAGCCGCTCTCGGCGGAGCACGGGGCGGAAAAGCCAGCGCAGGTGGCGCGCATCCGCGAGGCCGAGTGCATCGGCTGCTTCAAGTGCATCGCCGCCTGCCCGGTGGACGCCATCATCGGCGCCCCGAAATACCTGCACGTGGTGGTCGAGGACCTGTGCACCGGCTGCGAGCTCTGCCTGCCGCCCTGCCCGGTGGACTGCATCGAGCTCCTGCCCGCCCCGCCGCCCGCGGACCTGCGCTGGCGGCGGGGGGGCATCGAAGGGTCTCAGTCGACGCCGAAGTCGAAGTAGCTGTCGGTGCCGGAGGCGAAGAACCCGAGGGTCTTCACCTGGCTGTTGTAGGTGATCAGCGCGTACTCGCCCGGCGGCAGCGGCGACTTCGGGCTGATCTCGAACAGCACGTAGCCCTTGGGCGCACGCGACTGGTCGGCGAGCGGCTTGCCTTCGGTGGGGACGATGCGGTCGCGGGCGATCCCCGTCGAGTAGCTCATGTAACCCCCTCCGACGCTGACCTCGCGGGTATTGTTCCGGCGGACTGCGAAGTTCGCCAGGGTGAGGTAGCTCTCGGGCTGGGCATTGCCCGGGACCGCGATGATGAACGTGGGCCGGTTGCTGCTGAGGCGGAGGTTCGCCGCGGCCCCGTTGAGCACCGCGTACATTCCCACACCGCCGAATCCCATCCCGCGTGCCGCGGTCCGGAAGGTGGCTGGCATGTAGCGCATCACCGTTTCCTTGCCGTCCTCCCGCAGGACGATCTCCTCCGGGTTCCAATCGCCGCCCGCCGCGGCTGCGGTGCCCGACGCCCCCTGCGACTTCTGGATCATCGCATCGACGACCGCCGCGGGAACGCCGGCGCGCGAGAGCGAGATCAGGGCATCGGGCGCGACATCGAACCTGGCCTCGGAGCCGCGGATCGCGAGGACGATGGTGCTCTCGGGCAGCTTGGCCTCGACCATCTTCAGGACGTCGGCGTTGGTCAAGGGCGCATCGGCGAGGGTGGCCGTGGCGAAGGCGCCGAAGCCCAGCAGCATGGAGAGGAGGAGTGCGGTCCGCGTCTTTCGCATCGGGGGAAGTCCCTGTCTGAGGTGGATGGGGCGCCGTGGGTGTCGATCCGCTGCGGCGCGGACGGATCGTATACGCGCCATCCCCGCCAATCGTCAGCAAAATACGAACTGCGGACAGGTGACTAGAGCCGCTCCACCCGGTAGCCGGCTGCGGCCAGTTGCTGCACCAGGCCTTCCGCGCCCACGAGGTGCAGGGCGCCTACCGCCACCAGCGCATCCTCGGCCTCCGGGCCATCGAGGATCGACTTGATGCGCGAGACCCAAGCAGCGTTGCGCTGGGTGTTGATGCGGGCGTAGAAAGCCGGGTCGCGGGCCCGCATCGCCGCTGCCATGCCCCAGTAGAGCGCGTCCTCGTCACCCTGCCGCCACTGCGCGTGCAGCCAGGCCACCTCGGCGCGCAGTTCGTGCGCCCGGGCCACCACGTCACGCAGATGGGCGAGCTGCACAGAAGGCTTCATGCCGCGGAACAGGTCGATCTGGTCCTCCAACGTCTCGAGGCCTCGTACCTGCTTGCCGCGCCTCACCGCCTCGCGGGCGAGGTGGCGATCCATGCCAAGATCGGGATCGAGCCCGGCCTTCGCCATCTCGGCCAGGGTCAGCACCATGGCGGCGTACCAGGGCTCCATGCGCTCGAAGCGGGCGGGCTCGATGCCCGCGCCACGGGCCAGGGCCAAAGCGCTCTCCCAGCTCGGCGCATCCAACCGCTGCCGCAGGCTGCGCGCTTCCGGGCGCAGCGTGCCCGCGCGCTCCAGCCGCCGGGCCAGATGCGGGTCCTCCAGCGTCT
This sequence comes from Silanimonas lenta DSM 16282, assembly GCF_000429065.1. Lineage (GTDB taxonomy): Bacteria > Pseudomonadota > Gammaproteobacteria > Xanthomonadales > Xanthomonadaceae > Silanimonas > Silanimonas lenta. The sequence continues at coordinate 89,602 of NZ_AUBD01000008.1, forward strand.
CCGGGGGCAGTTCCAGCAGCACCAGATCCGCCTGGTCGAGGGCGGCATACACCCGCGCATCGAGCGGGTAGTCACCGGGGGTGAGGAAGTGGAAGGTGCCGAGCAGGTAGACGTGGTTGTCCGCGTCGCTCACCCGCCATAGCAGCGGCGTCGGTGGCGTGCCGGCGGCGGAGGCCGGCAGGACCGCGGACAGCCACAGGACGAAAAGGAGAAGCAGGCTTCCGGGTGCCCGGCATCTCCCGCCCTGCATTCGCCTGGCCATCCCGGAACCACGCTCACTCGATCAGCGGCAGCGGCTTTTTCTCGCCTGCCTCCACCCGCAGGTCGAGGCGGTTCGAGGGCGGCGGCAGGGGGCAGGTGGAGTATTCCGTGAAGGCGCAGGGCGGGTTGTAGGCGCGGTTGAAATCGACCACGGTGCGGCCCTTCGCATTCGGCGGGTCGGCATAGAGGAAGCGCGCCGCCGGATAGGTCTCGTGCCCGCTGGTGCGGTCGGCAAAGATGAGGAACAGCCGGCCATCGCCCTCGTCCACCGCCTCGAGGCGGTACTCGCGGCCGTCCTTCTCGAACACCACCGCCCCGGGGTTCTTCATCGGCTCCTCGATGCCCAGCACATTGACGATGCCGATGGTCTGGCCCTCGGGATGCGGCTCGAAGCGGGCATCGAAGCGGAAGGCGGGGTCGATCTCGAAATAGTCGAGCCCGGGGAACCGGGTGCGGGTGGGGGCCAGGGCATCGCGCACGCGCAGGCCGAGGCGGTCGCCGCGCTGGATCAGGATGAAGCTGGCATCTCCCTGGTTGAAGCCCACCACGGTAGGGGTGGCACCACCGGCATCGCTTCTCAGCACATGGGTGGCGCTGCCAGCCGGCTGCCCATCGATGGTGACGCCGGGTGCGGTGGCGCGGAAGCGCACGGTGCCATCGCGGCCGACACTGATCAGGCCGAGTTCCTCCGGGCCGACGGCGAGGCGGATGCCCTTGGTGGCCCCGCTGCCGACATAGCTGTTGCCACGCTTCAGCCAGTGCAGGCCCACTAGGGAGAGCCAGCCATCGGGGGCCTGGAGCCGCGCCAGCCGTGCCTCGCGCCACTCCAGCACGCTGCGCCGGTGCACCGCTGCCGCGGCAGCGGCGGCCCGCTCGCGGGTGGCCTCGGCCTGCCGCTCGGCCTCGGTCGGCCCGCCATCGGAACAGGCGCCCAGCACGACCCCGGTGGCGATCACGGTGGCAAGCAGGGGGAAACGCATCGGCTACTCCTAACGGCCGCGGAGGAACAGGCGGTCGAGTTCCGCCAGCGGCAACTGTACGAAAGTCGGGCGCCCATGGTTGCACTGGGCGGCCCGCTCGGTGGCCTCCATGTCGCGCAGCAGGGCATTCATCTCCGGCACGGTGAGGCGCCGGTTGGCGCGCACCGAACTGCGGCAGGCCCAGCCTGCCATCAGGGCATGCACTGCCTCCTCCACCCGGCGGGTGCGGCCATGTTCGCGCAGCTCGGCGAGCGCATCGAGCAGCAGCGGCCGCGGGTCGAGATCGGCAAGCAGGGCCGGCACGCTGCGCAGGGACAGCGACTGCGGCCCGGTGCGCTGCAGCTCGAAACCCAGGCTGGCAAGCAGGCCCGCGTGCTCTTCGGCGGTATCGGCCTCGGCCTCGCCCACCGCCAGCGCCAGGGGCACCAGCAGGGGCTGGGCGCGCAGATCCCGGGCGGCGAAGGCCGCCTTCATCGCCTCGTAAGTGATGCGCTCATGGGCGGCGTGCATGTCCACCAGCACCAGGCCCTCGCGGTTCTGTGCCAGCACATAGACACCGTGCAGCTGGGCCAGCGCAAAGCCGAGCGGCGGCAGGTCGGCCTCGGCCGGCACGCCATCCTCCGCTGCCGCGAGCGCGGGCGGCTGGCCTTCCGGGGCAGCCGGCGACAGGGCCGCGGCGGCACTGGCCCCGGCGCTGCCGTAGAGCTGCCGGTAGGCCGGCACCGCCTCGGCCACCGTCAGGCCAAGCCGGGGCTGCTCGCCGCGCCAGGCCGGCAGGCCGGCCACCGGGCTCGGCAGCGGGCCCTGCGGCGCCTGGGGCGGCGCCACCTCGCCGGCGCCGGGGCGGGCCTGGGCCAGGGCCTCGTGCAGGGTGCGGAACAGGAAGTCATGCACCAGCCGCCCGTCGCGGAAGCGCACCTCGTGCTTGGCCGGGTGCACGTTCACGTCCACCCGCCGCGGGTCGAGCTCGAGGAACAGCACGAAGCTCGGATGCCGGCCGTGGTAGAGCACGTCGGCATAGGCCTGGCGCACCGCATGCGCCACCACCCGGTCACGCACCGCGCGGCCGTTGACGAAGAAGAACTGCTGGTCGGCGCTGGCGCGCGAGGCGGTGGGCAGGCCGATCCAGCCGTGCAGGCGCAGTCCGGCCTGCGCCTGGTCGATGCCCAGCGCGCGGGCATGGAACTCCGGCCCCAGGGCTTCGGCAAGGCGCTTCGGCGCATCGCCGCCGCTCGGCCGGTAATGGCGCAGCAGGCGGCCGTTGTGGCCGAGGCGAAGCTCGATGTCCGGCCGGGCGAGCGCGAGCTGGCGCAGCCAGTCCTCGACATGGCCGAGCTCGGTGCGCTCGGCCTTGAGGAAGCGCCGCCGCGCCGGCACGTTGAAGAACAGGTCCCGCACCTCGACCGTGGTGCCGACCGGATGTGGGTGCGGCACCACCTCGCCCACCCGCCCGCCCTCCACCTCGAGGCGGGCCCCGTGGGCCTGCGCGGCAGTGCGCGAGGTGAGGCTGAAACGGCTCACCGAGGCAATCGAGGGCAGGGCCTCGCCGCGGAAGCCCAGGGTGGCGACGGCCTCGAGATCCTCGAGGCTGGCGATCTTGCTGGTGGCATGGCGCGAGACCGCCACCGGCAGTTCCTCGGCGGCGATGCCGATGCCATCGTCGCGGATGCGCACCAGCCGCGCGCCGCCTTCCTCCAGTTCGATGTCGATGCGGCGCGCCCCCGCATCCAGCGCGTTCTCGACCAGTTCCTTCACCACGGAGGCCGGCCGCTCCACCACCTCGCCCGCGGCGATCTGGTTGATGAGCACCTCGGGAAGTAGGCGGATCGGCATGCGGGCACCACGGGGAACGGCCCCCGATGATACTGGTGCCGGCGGCGGGACGGGATTTACTCGGGCGCCGGGATGCGCAGGCGCTCGCCGACGCGCACCACGTCGTCGCGCTTGTCGTTGGCCTGCCGCAGCTGGTGCACCGAGACGCCATGCCGCGAGGCGATCAGGCCCAGGGTCTCGCCGCGCGCCACCACGTGCTGGCGCGGGCCACGCTGCGGATTGGCGGCGAACCAGGTGCCGGGCGGCGGCTGGTTGCCAAAGTAGTCGGCAACCCCGCGGGTGATGGCCTGCGCCAGGCGGCGGCGGAAGGCCGGATCGTTGAGCCTGCGCTCGTCCTCAGCATTGGTGATGAAGCCGGTCTCGATCAGCATCGAGGGCACGTCGGGCGAGCGCAGCACCCAGAAGTTGGCGCGCTCGACCTGCGGCTTGCGGGTCTTGCCCACACTGCGCAGGGCCTCGAGCACCTGGTTCGCCGCCTCGTCGGAAACGCGCAGCGTGGCGCTCTGCGAGAGGTCGAGCAGCACCGCGGCGAGGTTGCGGTCCTTGTCGTCGAGGCTCACACCGCCGACGAGATCGGAGTTGTTCTCGCGGTCGGCGAGGAAACGGGCCGCCTCGCTGGAGGCCCCGCGGGTGGAGAGCACGAACACGGAGGCGCCGTTGGCGGCGCGGTTGTGCGCGGCATCGGCATGCACCGAGATGAACAGGTCGGCCTGGGCCTCGCGAGCCTTGCGGTAGCGCTCGCCGAGCGGGATGAACACGTCGCTGTCGCGGATCAGCACCGCGCGCATGCCGGGATGGCGGTCCACCTCCTCGGCCAGCGCCCGTGCCACCTGCAGGGTCACGGTCTTCTCGTAGGTGCCACGGCTGCCGATCGCTCCCGGGTCGCGGCCGCCGTGGCCGGCATCGATGGCGATCACCAGCTTGCGCTCGCCCTGCAGGGCCGCCGGAACACCGGCCGGGGCCGCCGCCGCGGGGGCGGCCAGTACCGGGGCCGCGGCCACCAGGGCGCCCTCGTCACGGAACAGTTCCAGCACCAGCCGGGTCTCGCGGCCTGCGCCCTCCACCCGGGCGCGCGGCTTCACCGCCCCGCCGAGATCGAAGACCACGCGCAGGGTGCCCGGCTCCGGGTACCCGGTGCGAACGCCGATCACCCGGCCATTGGGAGCCGGCGGGCGGAAGCCCTCGGCAAGCCGGGCCGCGGGCAGGTCGAGCACCAGCCGGTCGGGATTGCCGAGGCTGAAGACCTTGAAGGGCCCGGGCGCGGCGTCGAGCTGCAGTTCGGCCCGCGTCGCCTCGTCGCTGGCGCTCAGACGCACCTGGCCCAGGGTGGTGGCGGCCTGGCCGAACGCGGCATAGGCCAGCCCCGCCAGAAGCACGGCGAGATGCAGCCAACGGGTCCAGTTGAGCGACGCGGCGCGCGACATGGCGCGATTCAAGCACCGGAAATCGCGCTTTGCAAGCACTTTTTCCTTTGGAATCCGGGGCCTGCGGGACTTTCCTGCGACCCTGCTTGATGAACGGACCCTAAGTTCGGGCGTTCACCCTCCGGGCCCACCCTCCCGGAACGCCGCCAGCCACTGGCGGCCGAGTGCCGAACGGGGCTCCAGTCGGGCCTGTCGCCCCTCGCCCTCGAGGCGGAGGCCAAGCACCAGATCCGCCGGCGGCAGATGCCCGGCGCCCCGCTCCGGCCACTCCACCAGCCAGAGCCGGGCGGCATCGGCAAGCTCGTCGAGGGCGAGGAAATCCAGCTCCGCCGCATCGCCAAGGCGGTAGAGATCGAGATGGGCGGCCTCGCCGCCCGGCACCGGGTAGCGCTCGACCAGGGTGTAGGTGGGGCTGCGGATACGACCTGCCACCCCGAGGGCGCGCAGCAGGGCCCGGGCCAGCGTCGATTTGCCGGCCCCGAGATCGCCTTCGAGGTAGACCACCGCCCGCGCCGGCAGGCAGGCCGCCAGCCGCGCCCCCAGAGCCTCGGTGGCGGCGGCATCGGGCAGAAAGAGGGAGTACGCCTCGCTGCTCATGGGTTCAGCGCCTCGCCCAAGGCCGGCAGCAGGTCGGCGGCCAAAAGGCCCCGGCATCGCCCGGCGGCCGCCCGGTCGCCGGCCGCAGCATGGGCCAGGGCCCCGGCCCAGGCAGCCTCGAAGGGCGGCAGGCCCTGGGCGCGCAGGGCCGCCACCACGCCGGTGAGCACATCGCCCATGCCGGCGCTGGCCATGCCCGGGTTGCCGGCATCGATCAGCACCGCGGTCTTTCCGGGCGCGGCCACCACGCTGCCCGCCCCTTTCAGCACCACGGCCGCCTCGAAGCGTGCGGCCAGGGCGATGGCGGCGCCCAGCCGGTCACGCTGCACGGCCGCCGTGTCGCTGCCGAGCAGGCGCGCCGCCTCACCGGGATGCGGTGTCAGCACGGCCTCCGGCAGGGGCCGGGGAGCGGCCGCCAGACGGTTCAGGGCATCGGCATCCAGCACCAGCGGGCGGCCGCTCGCCAGGGCCGCGGTGAACAGCTCCCAGCCCCAGGCGTCCTGCCCCAGCCCGGGGCCCAGGGCCAGCACATCGGCCCGCGCCAGACAGGCGGCCAGCCCCTCGGGGGCCGGCAGGACACGCGCCATCACCTCCGGACGGCGGGCGAGCAGGGCCGCCACCGCCTCGGGGCTGCCGATCGCCTCCACCCAGCCGGCGCCGCTGCGGGCCGCGGCCTCGGCGCAGAGCACCAGGGCGCCGGCCATGCCCTCGGCCCCGCCGAGGCAGAGCACGCGGCCGAACTGGCCCTTGTGGCTGTCCAGCGGCCGGGGCGGCAGCACTGCCGCCAGCGCCGCCGGCCGCAGTGCCTGCGCCACGGGCCGGGCTTCGGCGGGCCAGTCGCGGACTTCGAGCCCCAGCGGCTCGACCACCACCTCGCCGGCCGCCTCCCGGCCCTTGCCGGTGAACAGCCCGGGCGTGGCAGCGAGGAAGGCCACGCTGAGCGTGGCCGGGAGGAAGGCCCCCGGCGCCGCGCCGGTATCGGCCTCGATGCCGGTGGGAAGATCGAGGGCCAGCACCGGGCGGCCGGTGGCCCGGACCGCCGCGAGCAGGGCCGCGAGGCCGGCCTCGGGCGCGCGCGCCAGGCCCAGGCCCAGCAGGCCATCCACCCACAGCCCGACCTCGGGCAGGGCCTGCGGGTCGGCGGGCGCCACCGCCCCGCCCTGCGCGGCCCAACGGGCTGCCGCGGCGCGGGCCTCGGCGCTGCGCGGCGCGCCGAAGGCCAGCACCGACACGGCACGCCCGGCCTCGTGCAGGACGCAGGCCAGTTCGTAGCCATCGCCGCCGTTGTTGCCCGGGCCGCAGAGCACGCCGACCTGCCGCACCTCGGGCCAGCGTTCGAGCAGGCGGCGCGCGGCGGCCGCGCCGGCCCGCCGCATCAGTTCGCCCGGAGGAAGCCCGCCGGCGATGGCCGCGCGTTCGATGGCGCGCAGCGCCGCGGTGCGCAGCAGCGGAAGGGTATGGGGCATGGACGGATTCTATACTCCGCCCCATGCACGACTGGGCCGCCCTCGCCGCCGACATCAAGCGCTGGGCCGTCGAGCTCGGCTTCCAGCAGGCCGGCATCAGCGAGGGCACCCTCGCCCGCGACGAAGCCCACCTCGAACGCTGGCTGGCCGCGGGCCACCACGGCGAGATGCACTGGATGGCCGCGCATGGCCGCAAGCGCAGCCGCCCCGGCGAACTGGTGCCCGGCACCATCCGGGTGGTGAGCGTGCGCATGGATTACGGCATCGGCGACGATGCGGCGAGCTGGGCCACCCTGGCCGATGGCGAGCGTGCCTACATCGCCCGCTACGCCCTCGGCCGCGACTACCACAAGGTGCTGCGCAACCGCCTGCAGCGTCTCGCCGAGCGCATCGCCGGCGTGGTCGGCCCCTTCGGCTACCGCGCCTTCGTCGATTCCGCGCCGGTACTGGAGCGGGCCCTGGCCCGCGATGCCGGGCTGGGCTGGATCGGCAAGCACACCTGCCTGATCCATGCGAAGGCGGGCAGCTGGTTCTTCCTCGGCGAGCTCTACACCGACCTGCCCCTGCCGCTCGATGCCCCCGCCAGCGAGCACTGCGGCACCTGCACGCGCTGCATCGACATCTGCCCCACCCGGGCCATCGTGGCGCCCTGGGTGCTCGATGCCCGGCGCTGCATCAGCTATCTCACCATCGAGAACCCGGGGCCGATCCCGGAAGCCTTCCGCCGGCCGATGGGCAACCGCGTCTTCGGCTGCGACGACTGCCAGCTCGTCTGCCCCTGGAACAAGTTCGCGAAACGCCATGCCTTGCCCGACTTCGAACCGCGCAACGGCCTCGACCGGGCGCGGCTGGTCGAGCTCTTCGCCTGGGAGGAAGACGAGTTCCTGAAGCGCACCGAAGGCTCGCCGATCCGCCGCACCGGCCACACGGGATGGCTGCGCAACCTCGCCGTGGCGCTGGGCAATGCGCCGCACTCGGACGAGGTGGTGGCCGCGCTCGCGGCCCGTGCCGGGCATCCCTCGGCCCTGGTGCGCGAGCACGTGGCCTGGGCGCTTTCCGAGCAGGCAGCGAAGGCACCGGCCTGAGGGCGCGAACGGCGCCGGGAGGGCTTCCCGGCCGCGGCGGGCCGACGCCGCCGCTCAGCCGCGGGCGAGGATCTCCTCGACGAGCGTGGCGCTCACCGCATCCTGCGCCCGGGCTCTGCCCTCCAGCACCGGCAGCAGGCCGTTGGCGAGCCGCTTGCCGAGCTCGACCCCGAACTGGTCGAAGGCATTGATGCCCCAGAGCACCGCCTGGGCGTAGACGCTGTGCTCGTAGAGCGCGATCAGGCTGCCGAAGCTGCGCGGGGTGAGCCGATCGAGCAGCAGCAGGGTGCTGGGCCGGTTGCCCGGCGAGTGCTGCTGCGGCGTCTCGCCCGCATCGCCATTGGCCAGGGCCTCGGTCTGGGCGAGGAGATGCGAGAGCAGCACCCGGTGCTGCCCGAGATGCGGGTGATCGGGATGGATCACGCCGATGAAATCGGCCGGCACCACCTGCGTGCCCTGGTGCAGGGCCTGGAAGAAGCTGTGCTGGCTGTCGGTGCCAGCGCCGCCCCAGAGCACCGGCACGGTGTCATGCGCCACCGGCTCGCCGGCATGGTCCACGCGCTTGCCGAGGCTCTCCATCACCAGCTGCTGCAGATAGGCCGGCAGCAGGCGCAGACGTTCGTCGTAGGGCAGCACGGCATGGGCGGCATGGCCCTCGACATTGCGGTTCCACACCGCGAACAGGGCATGCCAGAGCGGCAGGTTCGATTCCGCCGGGGCCTCGAGGAAATGCCGGTCCATGGCCTCGGCGCCGGCCAGCATGGCGGCGAAGCCGTCCTCGCCCAGGGCCAGCAGCACCGAGAAGCCCACCGCCGACCACAGCGAGTAGCGGCCGCCCACCCAGTCCCACATCGGCAGCACACGGGCAGGATCGACGCCGAAGGCCTCGGCCTTCGCCACGTTGGCGCTCACCGCGTACAGGCGCTCGCCGCCGCCCAGCCAGTCGCGCACCAGCGCGCCATTGAGCAGGGTCTCCTGGGTGCCGAAGCTCTTGGAGACGAGGATGGCCGCAGTGCGCGCCGGATCGAGGCCGGACAGCAGCCGGGTGGCGGCATGGGCATCGACATTGCTGAGGAAATGCAGGCGGAAGCGGCCATCGCCGAAATCGCGCAGGGCGTCCACCGCCAGCCGCGGGCCGAGGTCGGAGCCGCCGATGCCGATGTTGATGACATCGGTGATCTCGCTGGCCCGCAGGGCCCCGGCCAGGGCCCGCATCCGGGCGCGGGTGGCCGCGGCCTCGGCGGCGGCCTTGGAGGCCACCGGCGCCTCGAAGACGGTGCGCAGGGCGCTGTGCAGGGCCGGACGGCGCTCCGAGCGGTTGACCGCCTCGCCATGGAGGAGCGCCCGGATGGCCTCGCCCATGCCGCTGGCTCGGGCCACGGCGAACAGCGCCTCCAGGGCCTCGTCATCGACATGCTGGCGGGCGAAGCTGGCATAGAGGCCGTCTACCCGCAGGGCCATGCGCGCGGCCCGGCCCGGATCGGCCGCCAGCAGTTGCTTCAGCTCGCGCCCGGCGAGGCGGGCGCCATGGGATTGCAGGTGCTGCAGCCGCGATGCGGGGGATTCCATTCCGGCCCCCGGACTCAGGCGGCCTGCGCCGGGATGCTGTGGTTGGTGTGGGTCAGGCGGTTCTGCCGGTCCACGTAGACGAGCGTCGGCTTGAACTTCGCCGCCTCGGCCTCGTCCATCTGGCCGTAGGCGCAGATGATGACGAGATCGCCCGGCCCGGCGAGATGCGCCGCCGCGCCGTTCACCGAGATCACGCCGCTGCCCTCCTCGCCGCGGATGGCGTAGGTGACGAAGCGGGCGCCGTTGTTGATGTTGAAGATGTGCACCTGCTCGTACTCGCGGATGCCGGAGACGTCGAGCAGCCGGCCGTCGATGGCGCAGGAGCCTTCATAGTGCAGCTCGGCATGGGTGACCGAGGCGCGGTGGATCTTGGCTTTGAGCAGGGTGAGCTGCATGGCGGCGGTCCCGGAAGCGTGAAGGCGCGGAGTGTAGGTGGCAGGAATCGAGCCTGCAATCGAAGCACCAGCCTGCGCGGGAGCGCGTCCAGCCGGCGTGGACGGGCCGGCACTCAGACCACAGGACCGTCGAACTCGAGGTTGTCGATCAGCCGGGTGCGGCCCAGCCGGGCCGCCACCAGGCCCAGCAGCCCCGGCTCATTGCCAGCGAGCGGCAGCGAAAGATCGCTGCGGCGGATCACCGCATAGTCGACCACGAAGCCGGCGGCGGCGAGGCGCTCCACCGCCTCCTGCTCGATGCCGGCGAGCGGCAGGCCCTGCGCCGCCTGCTCGCGCATGGTGCGCAGGTTGCGGATGATCTCCACCGCCACCGCGCGTTCCTCCGGCGCCAGGTACTGGTTGCGCGAACTCATCGCCAGGCCATCGGGCTCGCGCACCGTGGGCCCGGGCACGATGTCGATGGCGAAGGCCAGGTCGCGGGCCATGTGGCGGATCACCTGCAGCTGCTGGTAGTCCTTGCGGCCGAAGATCGCCACGTCGGGGCGCACCATGTTGAACAGCCGCGCCACCACCGTGGCCACGCCCTCGAAGTGCCCGGGACGGTGCTCACCCTCCAGCACCTCGGAGATCCCAGGCACGCGGATCCGCACTGCGGCCTCCGGCCCTAGCGGATAGACCGTCTCCACCGAGGGCAGGAACAGAAGATCGCAGCCGGCGCGGGCCAGCCCCTCGGCATCGGCCTCGGGCGTACGCGGATAGCGGGCGAAGTCCTCGTTGGGACCGAACTGGGTGGGATTGACGAAGATGCTGGCCACCACCTTGTCGGCGTTCTGCCGCGCCAGTTCCACCAGCGAGAAATGCCCGGCATGCAGGTTGCCCATGGTGGGCACCAGGGCCACGCGATGGCCCTGGTCGCGCCAGCCGGCGAGATGGGCGCGCAGTTCGGCGACGGTGCGGACGGTGCGGATCATGCGTAGGCGTGCTCGGGGCCGGGGAAACGGCGGGAACGGACGGCCTCGGCATAGGCGCCGAGGGCGCCACGCACCGAGCCGCCCTCGGCGAGGAAATCCTTGACGAAACGCGGCCGGTGCCTGCCGCCGATGCCGAGCAGGTCGTGCAGCACCAGCACCTGGCCGTCACAGCCGGCCCCGGCGCCGATGCCGATGGTGGGAATGCCGGCCGCGGCGCTGATCTCGGCCGCCAGCGCGGAAGGCACGCACTCCAGCACCAGGGCCGAGGCCCCGGCGGCCTCCACGGCACGGGCATCCTGGCGCAGCCGCTCGGCGGCGGCGGCCTCCCGCCCCTGCACCCTGTAGCCCCCCAGCCGCAGCACCGACTGCGGGGTCAGGCCGAGATGGGCGCAGACCGGGATCTCGCGCTCGACGAGGAAACGGATGGTCTCGAGCTTCACTCCGGCCCCCTCGAGCTTCACCATCGCCGCCTGCCCTTCTTTCAGCAGGCGCAACGCGGCCTCGAGCGCCATCAGCGGCGTGGCGTCGGAACCGAAGGGCATGTCGGCCACCAGCAGGGCCGAACGCAGGCCACGGGCGACATTGGCGCAGTGATAGACGACGTGGTCGACGCTGACCGGCAGGGTGCTGGCATGCCCCTGCACCACCATGCCCAGGGAATCGCCCACCAGCACGAGGTCGATGCCCGCCTCCTCGAGCACGGCGGCGAAGGCGGCGTCATAGCAGGTGAGCGCGACGATCGGCCGCCCTTCCTGCTTCATGCGGCGCAGGCCGGGCACGGTGAGCGGCGCGCGCGGCGGCGGGGCATCGGTGGCGTACATGGGCTGGGGGATGCCGGTTCGAGCGGGCGCTTAAGGTATCGCCTCGATGCCCGAGCAATCCAGCGCATCACGCAGCTGCGCGACCCGGCCGAGGCCGGGAAGCACGAGATCCGGCTCGAGCGCCGCCCAGGGCACCAGCACGAAGGCACGTTCGGCCAGCCGGGGATGCGGCAGCACCAGGTCCGGCGAATCGAGCACCACGTCCTCGACGGCGAGGAGGTCGAGGTCGAGGGTGCGCGGCCCCCAGCGGGTTTCCCGCGCCCGCTCGCGGCCATGGGCGCGCTCCACCGCCTGCAGGGCGGCGAGCAGGTCCACGGGGGCGAGCGTGGTGCGCAGGCGGGCAACGGCATTGAGGAAGGCCGGCTGGTCCTCGAGGCCCCAGGCCGGAGTGCGGTAGCGCGGCGAGCAGGCCTCGACGGCGATGCCAGGCAGGGCATCGAGCTGGCCCAGGGCCGAGACGAAGGCCGCCGCCACGTCCCCCACGTTGCCGCCCAGTCCCACCCAGGCCCGGCGCCCCATCGCGCCGGATTCAGGACGCGTCGTCGCCACCCGCGCCCCCGCTGCGGCGGCGGCGCGGCCGCCGGCGCCGGCGACGCGCCGGGCCGGTCTCCTCTCCCGCCTCCGTGGCCTCCACGTCCGGCGGGGCGGGCTCTGGCCAGGCTGCCCCGCCCGCCGCTTCCGCATGAACGGCGCCTGCCGTCACCGCGGCCGGCCCCTGCAGCTGCGCCTCGCGCCAGAACTGCAGGTCCGCCCCGAGTTCCGGCGCCACCCGGGCGCGCAGCTCGAGGAAGTCGAAGGCGGCCCGGAAGCGGGGGTGCGCCAGGGTGCGGAACACCCGCTTCTTCTGCCGCAGCGAGAAGCGCGGCTGCAGCATCCAGATCTCCTGCATCGGCAGCGAGAAGCGCCGCGGCAGGGCGATGCGCTGTGCCTGGTGCAGGGTGACGCGGTCGGCGGCGCGCTGCTGCGCTGCCACCGGATCGAGGCCCTGGGCCTGCAGGCGCGCCAGTTCGCGGCAGTAGGCCGGCCAGAGCAGCACGGCATAGAGGAAGGCCGGTGTCACCGGCCTGTCCTCGGCGATCCGCTGGTCGGTATTGCGCAGGCCCTCGAGCACCATCGTCCGCAAAGAGCCGCTGCGGTTGGTGCGCAGGGCCTCGGCAGTCTCGGGCAGCAGCACGGGCAGCAGGGCGTGGGCCTCGAGGCCGAGGAAACTCGCCTCGGCATGGCCGGCGAGGAAGAGCTTGAGCGATTCGTCGAACAGCCGGGCCGGGGCGGCGCCGGCGATCAGGGGGGCCATCGCCGGGATGGGCGCACTGCTGCCGGGATCGATCGAGAAACCCAGCTTGGCCGCGAGACGTACCGCGCGCAGCATCCGCACCGGGTCTTCGCGGTAGCGGGTCTCCGGGTTGCCGATCAGCCGCAGGCGGCGCGCCATCACGTCCTCGAAGCCCCCGACGTAATCGCGCACCGAGAAGTCCTCGATGGCGTAGTACAGGGCGTTGGCGGTGAAGTCGCGGCGCACCGCGTCTTCCTCGATGGTGCCGTAGACGTTGTCGCGCAGCAGGCGGCCATCGTCCTCGGCGGCACGCCCGCCGCTGCCGTCGTCGTCGTTGGCACGGAAGGTCGCCACCTCGATGATCTCGCGCCCGAACACTACGTGGGCCAGGCGGAAGCGGCGCCCGATCAGGCGGCAGTTGCGGAACACCTCGCGCACCTGCTCCGGCGTGGCATTGGTGGCCACGTCGAAGTCCTTGGGCTGGCGCCCAGCCAGGAGATCGCGTACCGCGCCACCCACGAGAAAGCTCTGGTAGCCGGCATCACGCAGGCCGTAGAGCACTTTCAGCGCCGCCGGGCTGATGTTCCGGCGCGAGATCGGGTGCGCCTCGCGGGGGATCACCAAGGGAACGGCGGGATCGGGCATGGGGCGTGGGGGCTCCGGCGGTGCAGTGGGCGAAAGGGCTTCGAGGGGCTTGGCGAACGCCAAAGGAATCCGGTATCCTACCGGACTCGCAGGACGCGACCAACTCACTGCTCCCTTCGTCTAGAGGCCTAGGACGTGGCCCTCTCAAGGCTAAAACACGGGTTCGAATCCCGTAGGGAGCGCCAATTCCAACGACGCCCGGCCCCGCCGGGCGTCGTTTTTTCCGCCACGCGCACGCCGCCGCGCGAGCCGCGGCGCTACCCTAACGCGCCCACCCCGACCACGCCGCCGCCATGCCCTTCGTCGTCACCGAGAACTGCATCAAGTGCAAGTACACCGACTGCGTCGAGGTCTGCCCCGTCGACTGCTTCCACGAAGGCCCGAACTTCCTCGTCATCGATCCTGACGAGTGCATCGACTGCACGCTCTGCGAGCCGGAATGCCCGGCCAAGGCGATCTACCCCGAGGACGACGTGCCGGCGGGCCAGGAAGGCATGATCGCGCTCAACCGCGAACTCGCGGCGCAATGGCCGGTGATCACCACGCGCAAGGACCCGCTGCCCGATGCCGCCGAATGGGACGGCAAGCCGGGCAAGCTCGCGTACCTGGAACGCTGAGCCGGGCGGCCGCAGGCGGCCGCGCCGGCGGGCTCACCGCTTACTGCAGGCGGCCGCGCAGCAGGCCGAGCAGTTCGGCGGCCGGACCGCTGCTGAGCGGCGCCCCCTCGGTGCTGATGGCGTCGATGCGCGCCTGCTCGCCCTGCGCGCTCACGCGCACGAGGAAGGTCTGGCCGCGGAAGCTCACCTCATGGGCATTCAGCGCCGCCACCGGCTGGCTCGAGGCCACGCCCTCGATGCGCGCGAGCGACAGGCCGACGCGACGGAAGGCACTCTCCTGGCTGTCGTCCAGGGTGAAGGCGCTGCCGGGGCCGCGCAGGGCCGGCGGGGCCGCCCCCGGCGCAGGGCCACCGGCCGGCGCCGGCGGCACCTGCAGCGCGGCGCTGGACGAGGGCAGCACGAGATCCGGCGGCACCTCCAGCGGGCGGCTCTCGCGCGCCTCGAGGTAGGGCGCCTCCTTGCCGCGGAACCAGGCGCAGCCCGGCAGGGCGACGGCGCAGGACAGCAGCAGGGCGCCGGCGAGGGCGGGGCGCAGGACGGGGGAACGGAACATCGGCATCTCCAGTCGGTCAGGCGGCACGGCGGGCGGAACGGGCCTCCGCCTCGGCGCGTTCGATGAGGTCCAGCAGGGCGGGCAGCGGCCCTGTCTCGGCTGGCGGCAGGGGCAGCAGGGGCAGGCGCAGCCCGCGACCAAGCCCCTGGGCGTCGAGCAGGGCTTTCAGCGGAATCGGGTTCGGCGCGCCGCCCAGAAAATCGTAAAGCGGGCGCAGGACGGCATCGCGGGCGCGGGCCTCGGCCACGCGGCCGGCGGCGAGGTCGGCCGTGATGCGGACGAAGCTCGCCGGCACGAGGTTGGACGCCACCGAGACCACCCCCGCGGCCCCGGCCTCCATGGCCGCCACGAAGCTGGGATCGTCGCCCGAGAGCAGGGCGAAGCCGGGCCCGGCGAGCGGCGCCAGGGCCTGCCAGCGCGCGGGGGCGGCCACGGCCTCCTTGAGGCCGATGACGCCGGGCAGCGCCACCAGTTCGGCCACCGTCTCCGGCAGCAGGTCCACCCCGGTGCGCGGCGGCACGTTGTAGAGAATGACCGGCAGCCCGCCCTGCTCGGCCACCGCGCGGTAGTGCGCGACGAGGCCGGCCTGGGTCGGGCGCACGTAGGGCGGGGTGACCACCAGCGCCGCCTCGGCACCGAGGGCCGCGGCGCGGCGCGTCTGGGCGATGGTCTTCGCGGTGCTGGACAGGCCGGTGCCGGCGATCACGCCGATACGGCCGGCGACGATGCGCACCGCCTCGCGCAGCAGCAGGCCGTACTCCTCGTCGGAGAGCGCCGCCGCCTCGCCGGTCGAGCCGGCCACCACCACCGCCCGCGAACCGGCCTCGACCTGTTTCTCCAGCAGGCGCTCCCAGGCGGCGAGGTCGAGGCTTCCGTCGGCCGAGAACGGGGTGGCGAGCGCGGTGATGCTGCCGGAGAGGTGCAAGGCAGGTCTCTTCAGATGCGGGAGAGGGAGATGCCCGGATGTTACTTGCGGCGCGAAGAACGCGGCAAGTATGCTTCCCGGGAAGACTTCAGGGGTGCCGCACACCCCATGGAACCCGCGCTTTGTCAGAGTCCACGCCCCGCCCGCCGTCGCAAGAGAACCTGCTGCTCATCAGCGCCTACGCGACCCACCCGGACTCCCCGCTCCTCGCCGTCAGCCGCCGCATCGCCGATTCCGGCTGCAACCTCGTCGATGCCCGCCTCGCCACCGTCGGGCGCGACGTCTCGGTGACGGCGCTGGCCGCCGGCCCCTGGGACGCCGTGGCCAAGCTGGAGGCCATGCTCACGCGCATGGAGCGCGACGACGGCATGAAGCTGCACTGGTACCGCACCGGTCCAAAGCCGCTGCAGTCCAACCTGCTGCCCTACATCGTCGAGGTGGTCGCCTCCGACCGCCCCGGCATCCTCTACCAGCTCGCCGATTTCTTCGACCGCCAGGGCATCACGGTCGAGAACCTGCAATGCTCGCGCTACCGCGCCATGCAGACCGGCGCCGACATGTTCTCGGCCCACCTCACCATCGGCGTGCCCGCGAGCATGCACATCGCCGCGCTGCGCGACGACTTCCTCGCCTTCTGCGACGACCTCAACCTCGACGCCATCATGGATCCGATGAAGTTCTGAGCCGCCGATGACCGGATCCCGCGCCGCGTGACCACCGCACGCCGACACCGAGCCGCCATGACGCCCCGCGTGATGGCGGCTTTTTCTTTGCCGCACCCCCGCCCGACCGAGGAGCCGCGATGACCCAGAGCAAGCGCATCTACGTGCTCGACACCAACGTGCTGATGCACGACCCGACCGCGCTGTTCAAGTTCGAGGAACACGACGTGTTCCTGCCGATGATGGTGCTGGAGGAGCTCGACAACAACAAGAAAGGCCAGACCGAATCGGCGCGCAACGCCCGCCAGGTGAGCCGCTTCCTCAACGAGCTGATCGTCGCCCACGGCAACCGCGGCATCGACGGCGGCATCCCGCTGCAACGCCCGAGCGGCCTGCAGCTCAGGACCGCCGACAGCCTGGGCCGGCTGATCTTCCAGACCACGCCGGTCGATACCGGCAAGGGGTTCGGCACCGTGCTGCCGGACAACCAGATCCTCGGCTCGATCCTGCAGCTGCGCGCCGGGCATCCGGATACGCCGGTGGTGCTGGTGTCGAAGGACATCAACCTCAGGATCAAGGCCAGCATCGTCGGCGTGGTGGCCGAGGATTACGAGAACGATCGTGCCCTCGACGACTTCAACCTGCTCTACACCGGCGCCACCGCCCTGCCCGAGGACTTCTGGGAGCGCCACGGCAAGAACCTGCGCAGCTGGACCGAGCGCGGCCGCACCTTCTACGAGCTGCGCTCCATCCCCGAGGAGGGCTGGTACGTGAACCAGTTCCTCTACCTGCCCGGCGAGAACGAGGTCGAGCTCAAGGTGGCAAAACTCGACGGCGGGCGCGCCATCCTGCAGATCGTCGAGGACTTCCGTTCGCCGCACCACCAGGTCTGGGGCATCAACGCCCGCAACCGCGAGCAGAATTTCGCGCTCAACGCCCTGATGGACCCGGAGATCGACTTCGTCACCCTGCTAGGAACCGCCGGCACCGGCAAGACCCTGCTGGCGCTGGCTGCTGGCCTGGCGCAGACCATGGACGTGCAGCGCTACCGCGAAATCATCATGACCCGCGCCACCGTGAGCGTGGGCGAGGACATCGGCTTCCTCCCGGGCACCGAGGAGGAGAAAATGACGCCCTGGATGGGCGCGCTCACCGACAATCTCGAGGTGCTAACCCACACCGATGACCACGGCAGTTGGGGCCGCGGCGCCACCAACGACCTACTGGCGAGCCGGATCAAGATCCGCTCGATGAACTTCATGCGCGGTCGCACCTTCCTCAACCGCTGGGTGATCGTGGACGAAGCGCAGAACCTGACGCCAAAGCAGATCAAGACCCTGATCACCCGCGCCGGCCCGGGCACCAAGATCATCTGCATGGGCAACGTGGAGCAGATCGATACCCCCTACCTCACCGAAACCACCTCCGGTCTCACCTACGCCGTGGACCGCTTCAAGAGCTGGGCCCACAGCGCCCATGTCACACTGCGTCGCGGCGAACGCTCGCGTCTGGCCGACTACGCTTCCGAGGTGCTCTGAGCGATGGGCGGGAATGCAGCCGGCAGCATTGCGGAAGATGCCCCGCGCCCGGCATCGGTACTCAGCATCGCTGGCTCCGACAGCGGCGGCGGCGCCGGCATCCAGGCCGACCTCAAGACCTTCGCCGCCCACGGCGTGCACGGCCTGTCGGCGATCGCCGCCCTCACCGCCCAGCACACCCGCGGCGTGACCGCGGTGCACGTGCCGGACCCCGGCTTCCTGCGGGCGCAGATCGATGCCTGCTTCGAGGACTTCGATGTGCGCGCGGTGAAGCTCGGCATGCTGGCCACGGCGGAGATCATCCACGCCGTGGCCGATGCGCTGGAGCACTGGCGGCCCGCCGCCCTGGTGGTCGACCCGGTGATGGTGGCGACGAGCGGCGCCAAGCTGCTGGCCGACGCTGCCCTCGACGCCCTGCGCGGCCGCCTGCTGCCCATGGCCTCGGTGCTCACCCCGAACCTGCCCGAGGCCGAGCTCCTGCTCGGCCGCCACATCGGCCCCGGCGCGGAGGCCGATGCCGCGCTCGCCGGCCTGCTGGCCCTCGGCCCCGATGCCGTGCTGCTCAAGGGCGGCCACCTCGCGGAAGGCGAGGTGATCGACCGCTTCGGCAGCGGGGTGCTGCGCGCCAGCTTCCGCAGCCCGCGCCTGCCGGTGGAAGGCCATGGCACCGGCTGCACGCTCGCCTCGGCCATCGCTGCCCGGCTGGCGCTGGGGGAGAGCTCCTCGGCGGCCTGCCGCCTCGGCACGGAGTACATCGCCGGCGCGCTGGCGGCCGGGTACCGGCCGGGGCGGGGCGGCGTGGTGGTGCTCGACCATTTCTGGCGTTTGCGCGAGGCATGATCGAACAGTTGCCACGCTGGGTCTGGTGGGCGGGCGGCCTGCTCGCGTTCGCGGCCGGGCTGATGAATGTGGTCGGTCTGCTGTCCTTCGGCGGCGAGGCAGTGACCCACCTCACCGGCACCACGACGCTATTCGCCGGCCATGTGTCACATGCCCGCTGGCAGTCGGCCCTGCATCTGGCAGCCATCTTCGGCGCCTTCTTCGCGGGCGCCGTGGCCAGCGGCTGGCTGATCCGCAATGAACACCTCAAGCTGGGCCGCCGCTATACCGTGGCCCTGTTGCTGGAAACCGGTCTGGTGCTGGCCGCACTCGCTGCTTTCCTGCACCGGAATCCGGCGGCCTATTACCTGCTCGCCGCGGCCGTGGGCCTGCAGAACGCGATGGCGAGCACCTACAGCGGCGCGGTGATCCGCACCTCCCACGTCACCGGGATGGTGACCGATCTCGGCATCTATCTCGGCCATGCCCTGCGCGGCCTGCCGGTACACCGCAAGCGCCTCGCGGTCAGCCTGCTGGTGACAATCACCTTCCTCGCCGGCGGACTCGTGGGCGGCCTTGGCCTGCGCCGGGTCGGCGAATGGGTTCTACTGCTGCCCGCGGCCATCGCCCTGGCCCTGGCCCTGGCGCACGAAGGCTGGCGCCGAAGCCACCGCGGAAGCGGTGGCCGGCGATGAAGTGCGTGCAGGGAGGAATCAGCCCGCCACGCGGGCGGCCACCGCCCTGGCGAAGCTCTGGGTGGTGCCGGTGCCGCCCACGTCCGGGGTCACGCCGTCCTTGGCCGCGAGGGTGTCGCGGATGGCCTGGCGCAGGCGGTTGGCCTGCTCCACGTGGCCGAGGTGGTCGAGCATCTGGCCGGCGGCCAGCAGCAGGGCGCAGGGATTGGCGATGTTCTTGCCGGCGATGTCCGGCGCCGAGCCGTGCACGGCCTCGAAGATGGCCGCGTGCTCGCCGATGTTCGCGCCCGGGGCAAGGCCGAGGCCACCGACGAGACCGGCGCAGAGGTCGGAGAGGATGTCGCCGAACAGGTTGGTGGTGACGATCACGTCAAACTGCTCGGGGCGCATCACCAGCTGCATGCAGGTGTTGTCCACGATCATCTCGTTGCACTGGATGTCGGGGTAGTTCGCCGCCACCTCGCGCGCCACCTTGAGGAACAGGCCCGAGGTGGACTTGAGGATGTTGGCCTTGTGCACCACCGTCACCTTCCGGCGGCCGAGGCGGCGGGCAAGGTCGAAGGCGTAGCGGACGATGCGCTCGGAACCCTTGCGCGTCACCTTCTGCGTGAGCAGAGCGGTCTCGCCGTCCTCGGAGAGGGTCTGGCCCTCGCCGATGTAGGCGCCTTCCGTGTTCTCGCGCACGGTGATGATGTCGATGTTCTCGTAACGCGCCTTGGTGCCGGGGAAGCTGGTGGCCGGGCGCACGTTGGCATAGAGATCGAACTGCTTGCGCAGGGCGACGTTGATCGAAGTGAAGCCTTCGCCCACCGGCGTGGTCAGCGGGCTCTTGAGGGCGATGCGGTGCCGGCGGATCGCGTCGAGGGTGGCGGCGGGCAGCAGTTCGCCAGTCTTCTCCAGCGCCGACATGCCGGCCTCGACGAACTCGTACTCGAGGCCGAGCTTCATCGCATCCAGCACCTCCAGCGAGGCATCCATGATTTCAGGGCCGATGCCATCCCCGCGGATCACCGCAATCGTCTGAGACATTTCGCATTCCTTCTCTACGCCCGATCCAGTGCGGGCGGCGGCGCGGATTATGCCGCAGCGGCGGGGCGGCGGCCCGGCACGGGCCCGGAGCCGGGCGGCTGCGGTTCAGCCGCCCTGAGGGCCTGGCCGGTGGGAGAAGGCCAAGGATCGGGGCGAGCGGTCAGCCGTGCGCGGCGTCGTGGGCCCCGGGTTCGCCCGCCTCGCCGGCTTCCAGGCGGTCGAGGAAATCCACCGCCCGCCGCAGGTGCGGGATGACGATGGAGCCGCCCACCACCAGGCCGACGCTGAAGGCCTCGAAGAACTCGTCGCGGCTCACGCCGGCCTGCCGGCACTGCGCCACGTGGTAGGCGATGCAGTCATCGCAGCGCAGCACCATCGAGGCCACCAGGCCCAGCAGCTCCTTCGTCTTCACGTCGAGGGCGCCGGGCTTGTAGGTCTGGGTGTCGAGGGCGAAGAAGCGGCGCACCACCTGGTTGTCGTGCTCCAGGATGCGCTCGTTCATGCGCTTGCGGAAGGCGGTGAACTCGGCGACGCGGTCGCTCATGGGGCCTGCTCCAGCAGCGGGACGAGGCCACCCGCGCGGTCGAGGGCCACCATGTCGTCGAACCCGCCGACGTGGTGGCCGTTGATGAAGATCTGCGGCACCGAGGTACGCCCGGCCCGCGCCACCATGGCCTCGCGCTCGGCCGGGTCGAGGTCCACCCGCACCTCGCGCCACTCGACGCCCCGCTGTTTCAGGAAGTTCTTGGCGGCAACGCAGTAGGGGCAGACAGCGGTGGTGTACATCACGACGTCGGCGGGCATGGAAGGCTCCGGTCGGGGCAGGCGGCAGGGGCGGAACTATGGCGGCGGCGCGCGGTCTTTTCCAGCACCCACCACCCTTAACGGCGGGTTCACCAGCCCCCGCCCCGCATTCGGCAAGCTCGCGCGATGCCCTGCCCCACTCTCCGCCGCCCGACCGCCCTGGCGCTCGCCCTCGCCCTGCTGCTGCCCGCCGCCGGCGTACCGGCGCAGTCG
Source organism: Silanimonas lenta DSM 16282 (assembly GCF_000429065.1). Lineage (GTDB taxonomy): Bacteria > Pseudomonadota > Gammaproteobacteria > Xanthomonadales > Xanthomonadaceae > Silanimonas > Silanimonas lenta. Next base: position 110,777 of record NZ_AUBD01000008.1, read on the forward strand.
CGGCCGGAGACCCTGCCGCAGATGGGCTCCTCGGCCGCCACCCTGATCACCCCGGCCGACGAGGCGCGCTACGGCCAGATGGTGCTGCGCGAGCTGCGCCGCCAGGACCTGCTGCTCGACGACCCGCTGGTGGAAGGCTGGCTCAAGGGCGTGGGCTTCCGCGTGGCCGCCGCCAGCGGCGAGCCCGACCACGGCTTCACCTTCTTCATGCTGCGCGACCGCCGCATCAATGCCTTTGCCACGCTCGGCGGGCTCGTCGGCATGAATGCCGGGCTCGTGCTCACCGCCGAGCGCGAGGACGAGGTGGCCGGGGTGCTCGCCCACGAGGTGGCCCACGTCACCCAGCGCCATGTGCTGCGTTCGGTGGAAAAGGCCCAGCAGGCGCAGCTGCCGGCGATGCTGGCCATGATCGGCGTGATCGCCGCGGCCGCGCGCAGCGATTCTGCTTCGGCCGACGACGCGGTGCAGGCGGCGGTGGTCGGTGGGCAGGCCCTGGTGGCCCAGATGCAGATCGACTACACCCGCAGCAATGAGTCGGAAGCCGACCGCATCGGCATCGATACCCTGCACCGCGCCGGCTTCGATCCGCTCGGCATCGCCGATTTCTTCGGCCGCATGGAGCGCGCCTCACGCGGCAACTCCGGCGGCTGGCAGGTGCCGGAGTACCTGCGCAGCCACCCGGTGACCACCACCCGCGTGGCCGAGGCCCGCGACCGCGCCGAGGCTCTGCTGCGGCAGCGCCGCCCGGCTCCCTCCCTGCGCGAGGGCGATGGGCACCTCCTGCTGCCGGCCGCCCTGCGCCCGGCCGCGGCCACGCCGGTGCCGGCCAGCGACGACTTCCCCTGGGCACGTGAGCGGCTGCGGGTGCTGAGTGCTACCAGCCCGCGCGAGGCGCTGGCGGAATACGAGCAGGCCGCCGAGGACGGGGCCGGTCCGGCGCGGCGTTACGGCCACGCCCTCGCCCTGATGCGGGTGGGCCGGGCCGCCGAGGCCGCCCGCCTGCTCGAGGACCTGCTCGAGTCCCAGCCAAAGCACCTCTGGCTGCGCCTGGCCGCGGCCGAGGCCAGCCACCGCGCCGGCCGACCGCGCGAGGCCAGCGACCGCTTCGAGGCGCTGGTGGCCGACTATCCGCAGCACCGCGCCGTCACCCTCGCCTATGCCGAAGTGCTGAACGAACGCGGCGATGCCGCCTCTGGCCGCCGCGCCCAGCAGCTCCTGCGCCCCCTGCTGGCCGCCGCTCCGGCCGACCTGCAGCTGCAGCAGCGCTTCGCCCGCGCCAGCGAGCTGGCCGGAGACGCCAACCGCGCCATCGAGGCCCATGCCGAGGCGGCCTTCCTCTCCGGGCGGGCCGAGGATGCGCTAAAGCAGCTCGACGGGCTGAAACAGCGCGACGACGTGGACTACGTGCAGCGCGCCCGGATCGAGGCGCGGATGGCCGAAATCATGCCGGTGGTGCTGGAGATGCGGCGGATCGGCCTGCGGCCGCAGGACCAGGGGCGCGGCCGCAATGCCGGCCCGTGAAGGTTCCCTTGCAGCCGTCACCAAGGCGTCATAAAAGTTTTATCTACTGGCGCGACTGGTCCCCGGCCTTGGAACCCCCGTGCAGAAGCGCATTCTCATCGTCGACGACGAGCCCGCCATCCGCGACATGGTCGCCTTCGCCCTGAAGAAGGGCGAATACGAGCCGGTGCATGCCGGCGACGCCCGCGAGGCGCAGATGGCCATCGTCGAACGCGTTCCCGATCTCATCCTGCTCGACTGGATGCTGCCCGGCACCTCGGGCATCGACCTCGCCCGCCGCTGGCGCAAGGACGAGCTCACCCGCGACGTGCCGATCATCATGCTCACCGCCCGCGGCGAGGAGAACGACCGCGTCTCCGGCCTCGAGTCCGGGGTGGACGACTACGTGGTCAAGCCCTTCTCGGCCCGTGAACTGCTGGCGCGCATCCGCGCGGTGATGCGCCGCTCGCGTGAGGACGAGGCCGATGGCAGCGTGCAGGTGGGCCGCCTGCGCATCGATGGTGCGGCGCACCGGGTCTACGCCGGCGACGAGCCGATCCACGTCGGTCCCACCGAGTACCGGCTGCTGCACTTCTTCATGACCCATACCGACCGGGTCTACACCCGCGCCCAGCTGCTCGACCACGTCTGGGGCGGCAATGTCTACGTCGAGGAACGCACGGTGGACGTGCACATCCGCCGCCTGCGCAAGGCCCTGGAGCCGCAGCAGCTCGACGGCATGGTGCAGACCGTACGCGGCAGCGGCTACCGCTTCTCGGAGACCCCATGACCGGGTACGCCGCAGCATGACCGTCGGTTCCCTGCTGCGGCGCGCCTGGCGCCAGTCGGTCGCCCGGCTGCTGCTCATCCTCTGCGGCGCCGCCGCGCTCGGCCTGCTGCTCGGGGCGTTCTGGCCGCTGCTGGCGCTGGCCGCCTTCGCCATCCTCGCCTGGCATTACTGGCGCCTGCATCGCCTGCTTTCACAGCTTTACCAACGCCGCCGCCTGCGCGACATCGATGGCCGCGGCCTCTGGGACGACCTCGAGATGCTCCTGCACCGCCGACAGAACGAAGGCCGGGCCCGGGTGAAGCGCCTGCTCGGACTGGTGCGCGGCTACCGTCGGGCGGCCGCGCTGATGCCCGATGCCGTGCTGCTGGTGGACCGCGAAAGCGGCCGCATCGACTGGTGCAACCGCCAGGCCCGCGCCCTGCTCGGCCTGGACGCCCATGCCCCCGGCGCAGTCGGCACGGCCTTTCCCGGGAACGCGGTGCAAGGCTGGTTCGCCGCTGGCCAGAGCGACGAGCCGCTGATCGACCAGCCCTCGCCCATCGACCCCAACGTGCGCCTGAGCCTGCGCCTGCTGCCCTACTCGCCAGAGCAGTGGCTGCTGGTGGTGCGCGACGTGACCAAGCTGCTGCGTCTGGAACAGCTGCGCCGCGACTTCGTGGCCAATGTCTCGCACGAGCTGCGCACCCCGCTCACCGTGGTGCATGGCTATCTCGACATCCTCGACACCGAGGACTATCCCGAGCTCGAGCCGATGCTCACCGAGATGCGCAAGCAGTCGGCGCGGATGTCGCAGCTGGTGGAAGACCTGCTCACCCTCTCCCGGCTGGAGGCCCAGGAGGCCCTGGCGCAGCGCGAGGTGGTGGCGATGGCGCCCCTGCTCGCCACCCTGCGCCGCGAGGCCGAGGCGCTCTCGGCCGGCCGCCACCGCATCCGCGTGCTGGACGAGGCGCGAGTGGACCTGCTCGGCTCCACCCGCGAGCTGCACAGCGCCTTTTCCAACCTGGTGAGCAATGCGGTGCGCTACACCCCGGTGGACGGCAGCATCGAGGTGCGCTTCGAGCGCAGCCCCGACGGCGGCGCGGTGCTCTCGGTGCAGGACAGCGGCTATGGCATCCCGGCCCAGCACCTGCCGCGGCTCACCGAGCGTTTCTACCGCGTCTCCACCAGCCGCGCCCGCGAGACCGGCGGCACCGGCCTCGGCCTGTCGATCGTCAAGCACGTGCTGAACCTGCACCAGGCGCGGCTGGAGATCACGAGCGAGGTGGGCAAGGGCAGCCGCTTCGCCTGCGTGTTCGGGCCGGAAGCGGTGGCGGAAGGCCTGCCGGAAGCGGGCGGCGAGGCCTGAAGCCGCTTCGCGCTTGCCAGCCACGCCCGCCTCGTTTCCAATCGGAAGCTTTCCCGTAGCGAGCCTTGCCCGCCGTGCCCCGCCGCAAGATCCCCGCCGCCCCCGCCGCGCCTGCCGCCGGCACCACGCCGCTCCCCGATGGTGAGCTGTTCCTCAGCCGCGAGCTCTCGCAGCTCGCCTTCAACCGGCGCGTGCTGGCGCAGGCCGAAGACCCCTCCATCCCGCTGCTGGAGCGGCTGCGCTACCTGTGCATCTCCTGCACCAACCTCGACGAGTTCTTCGAGATCCGCGTCGCCTCGCTGCGCACCAGCGTGCAGTTCGGCTCCACCGCCACCGTGGAAGGCCTGGTGCCGGGCGCGCTGCTGAACCAGATCCACGAGGAGGCCAAGGCCCTCGTCGATGCCCAGTACCAGTTCTGGAACGAAACCCTGCGGCCGGCGCTCAACGAGGCCGGGGTGCGCATCCTGCCGCGCGATGCCTGGAGCGCGAAGCAGAAACGCTGGCTGCGCGAGTACTTCGAGAACGAGATCATGCCGGTGCTCTCGCCGCTCGGCCTCGATCCGGCCCATCCCTTCCCGCGCATCCTCAACAAGTCACTCAACGTGGTGGTGGTGCTGGAGGGCAAGGACGCCTTCGGCCGCGCCGGGGGCATGGCCATCGTCCGCGCTCCGCGCTCGCTGCCGCGCATCATCCGCATCCCGGAGGAGATCTCCGGCCGTCCGCACGACTTCGTACTGCTCTCGGCGGTGCTCTCGGCCTTCGTCGACGAGATCTTCCCCGGCATGAAGGTGAAGGGCGCCTGGCAGTTCCGGGTGACCCGCAATTCCGAGCTGGTGGTGGACGAGGAGGAGGTGGAGAACCTCGCCCATGCCGTGCGCGACGAACTGGTGGGCCGCGGCTTCCGCCCGGCGGTGCGGCTGGAGATCGCCGAGAACTGCCCCACCGCCATCGTCCAGGTGCTGCTGCAGAACTTCTCGCTGCCGGAGAACGCCGTCTACCGCATCAACGGGCCGGTGAACCTCAACCGCGTGATCCAGGTCTACGACCTCGTGGACCGGCCGGAGCTGAAGTTCCCGCCCTTCACTCCGCGGCCGCCGAAGCTCGACATGGAAGCCCCCTTCGAGCAGCTGCGCGAGCGCGACGTGCTGATGCACCACCCCTACGAGAGCTTCGGCGCGGTGGTCGACCTGGTGGCCCATGCCGCGCAGGACCCGGACGTGCTGGCGATCAAGCAGACCCTCTACCGGGTGGGCCGCAACTCGCCGCTGATCGAGCACCTCATCGCCGCTGCCCGCAACGGCAAGGACGTGACCGTGGTGGTGGAACTGCGCGCGCGTTTCGACGAGGAGGCCAACCTGCGGCTCGCCGACCAGCTGCAGGAAGCCGGCGTGCAGGTGCTCTATGGTGTGGTGGGCTACAAGACCCACGCCAAGATGCTGCTCATCGTGCGCCGCGAGGGCAAACGCCTGCGCCGCTACGCTCATCTCGGCACCGGCAACTACCACACCGGCACCGCCAAGGCCTATACCGACATCGGCCTGCTCACCGCCAACGAGGAAATCACCGCCGACGTACATTCGCTGTTCCAGCAGCTCTCCGGCCTGGCGCCCTCGTTCCGGCTGAAGCGCCTGCTCACCTCGCCCTTCACCCTGCATGGCGGCCTGCTGGCCAAGATCGCCCGCGAGGCCGCCAATGCCCGGGAAGGCCGGCCGGCCAGGATCATCGCCAAGATGAACGCACTCAACGAGGCCGGGGTGATCCGCGCCCTTTACGCCGCCTCCCAGGCCGGGGTGGAGATCGACCTGATCGTGCGCGGCGCCTGCGCCCTGCGGCCCGGGGTGCCCGGGCTCTCCGAGCGGATCCGCGTGCGCTCGGTGGTGGGGCGGTTCCTCGAGCACAGCCGGGTCTACTGGTTCCAGAACGGCGGCGAACCGGAGCTCTACTGCTCCTCGGCCGACTGGATGGAGCGCAACCTGCTGCGCCGGGTGGAAACCTGCTTCCCCATCCTCGATCCCAGGCTGGCCCGGCGGGTATACGAGGAGGAACTGGAGAACTACCTGCGCGACAATACCCAGAGCTGGGTACTGGGCCCGGACGGGCAGTACACCCGCCTGCAGCCCGAAGGCGACGAGATGCCGCATTCGGCCCAGCAGTCGCTGCTCGCCAAACTCTGCACCTGACACCATGCCCGCCAGCCTGCCCAAGGCCCTCCAGGACGGTGACCTGCTCGCCGCGGTCGATCTCGGCTCGAACAGCTTCCACCTCGTGGTGGCGCGCTACACCCTGGGGCAGCTGCGCATCGTCGACCGGATCAAGGAGACGGTGCGGCTGGCGGAGGGCCTGGATGCCAATGGCGGCCTGCGCCCCGACGTGGTGCAGCGGGCGCTCGACTGCCTCGCCCGCTTCGGCCAGAAGCTGCGCAACATTCCCTCGCCGCGGGTGCGCGCCATCGCCACCAACACGGTGCGCCAGCTGCGCAATCCGCAGGCCTTCCTGCTGCCGGCGGAAACCGCGCTCGGGCATGGCATCGAGGTGGTCTCCGGGCGCGAAGAGGCGCGCCTCGTCTACCTCGGGGTGGCGCACGGCCACCCACCGGGCAAGTCGCGGCGGCTGGTGATCGACATCGGCGGCGGCTCTACCGAGTTCATCATCGGCGATGGCCTGGTGCCGGTGGAGCGCGAGAGCCTGCAGATGGGCTGCGTGGCCACCACCAAGCGGTTCTTCGCCAATGGCAAGCTCTCGCGCCGGCGCTGGCGCGATGCCCAGCTGGAGATGGCGGCAGAGTTCCAGCAGTTCTCCGCGCTCTACCGGCAGCGCGGCTGGAAGGAGGTCTTCGGCTCTTCCGGCACGATCAAGGCCATCGGCGAGATCTGCGAGGCCATGGGCCAGGGCAAGGGCGGCGTGATCACCGCGGAAGCCCTGGAGATGCTCACCGAGCGCCTGCTCGGCTTCGAGACCCTGGAGTCGGTCAAGCTCCCCGGTCTCGGCGCCGAGCGCCAGCCGGTGATCGTGGGCGGGGTGCTGGTGCTGGCCACGGCCTTTTCCAGCCTCGACATCCGTCGGCTGACGGTGAGCGCCACGGCGATGCGCGAGGGCATCCTGCAGGACATGGTGGGCCGTGGCAGCGCCGACGACCCCCGCGATGCTTCGGTGGAAGCCCTCGCCATCCGCTACGCCATCGACACCGCGCAGGCCGAGCGGGTGGAGGCCACCGCGCTCTCGCTGTTCGACGACGTGGCACTCGACTGGGGCCTCGAGGCCCCGGAGCGGCAGATGCTGGGCTGGGCGGCGCGCCTGCACGAGCTGGGCCTCGCCATCGCCCACAGCCAGTACCACGTGCACGGCGCCTACGTGCTCGAGCACTCCGACATCGCCGGCTTCTCACGCACCGAGCAGCAGTTCCTCGCCACCCTGGTGCGCAACCAGCGGCGCGCCATCAAGCTCACCAGCTTCGAGGCCCTGCCCGACCGCGTGGCCCCGGCGGCGCAGCGCTGCGCCCTGCTGCTGCGCCTCGCCGTACTGCTGCACCGGGCGCACGAGGCCGGGAAGATCCCCGGCCTGCGCCTCAAGGTCACCTCGGGCGGCCTCCAGCTCCGGCTGTCGAAAGCCTGGCTGGAAGGCCACCCGCTGACCCGCGCCGACCTCGAGAACGAGAAGGCCTACCTGCAGGCCATCGGCTACCGGCTGGACATCGACGCCGGCTGAGCGCCCTGCCCTGCCCCTGCTTCCGCCGGGGGCGGCGCGAGATCCGCCAGCGCGAGGCGATGCACGAGCAGGGGCTGCCCTGCCGCATCGCGCAGCGACAATCGCAGTTCACCCCGTTCCCAGTCGATCTCCACGAGGCCGAAGTTCGCCACGTGGTGCGCGCGGCCCAGCCGCAGGGCGTTCGGCACCGGCACATGCCACTCCTCGGTGAGGCCGCTCGAGGTGAGATCGACGAGTGGGTACGGCACGTTGGCATCGAGCCGGCTAAGCTCGCCGTAGTGGGTGTCGCCGGAGAGGAAGACCACGCCCCGGGCGCCGGTATCGCGGATCAGCTGGAACAGCCGGGCCTGGTCGCGCGGATAGTTCACCCAGGCTTCCCAGCCGGGGAAATCGGCCAGCACCTGCAGGCTGGAGCCGATCAGGCGGACTTCGGCCGGCTCGCGCAGCTGCGCTTCCAGCCAGGCCCACTGACGCTCGCCCAGCATGCTGGCGAGCGGCGACGGGTCGCGGGCATAGGGCCCCGGTACCTCGCGTCCGGCCTGAGCCTCGCGGGTGGCCCAGCGGCGGTAGGCTACATCGTCGGGAAAGGCGGGGTTGCGGGCGATCGGGGTGCGGTTCCAGCGCAGGTCGAGCAGGATCACCTGCACCCGCCGCCCCGGCGGGCCGAAGCGGGCGCTGGTGTACACGCCATCACGGTCATGGCGTGGCGAGCCCGCGGGCTCGTTCCAGAAGCGCAGGAAGAGGTCGCGCGAGGCTTCCTTCATCGGGTACTCGGCGCCGGCATCGTTCTCGCCGTAGTCGTGGTCATCCCAGGTGGCCATCACCGGGGTTCGTTCGCGCAGGCGGGCGAAGCCGGGTACGGCGGCGAGGCGCTGGTACTTCGCTTCCAGCACCGCCGGGTCTCGGGTATCGCCGTAGAGGTTGTCGCCGAGGAAGAGGAAGAGCTGGGGACCGGCGGCCTCCACCGCCGACCAGATCGGCTGGGGTTTTTCTTCCTTGGCGCAGGAGCCGAAGGCGATGCGGGTGAGCGGGGCTCCGGCATCGAAGCCGGGCGGCGCCGAGACCCCTTCCCGCGGCGGGACGCCGCTCCCGGTCGCGGCCCATGCCCCGGAGGGCATGGGCGCGAGCAGGAGGGCCGTGGCGCCCAGCAGGACGCGCAAGACCCGGGCGGGCATCAGAACGAGGCCTCGAGGGTGAGGAAGGCCTGGCGCGGCGCGCCGGAGAGCAGCGTGTAGTTCAGGCCCTGAGGATCGCTGGCGACGAAGCCGTTCGAACCCACCGTCGAGAAGTAGGACTCGTCGAACAGGTTGGTCACGTTGAGCGTGGCCTTCAGGCCCTTGGCCCAGCCCAGATCGCCGAAGCGGTAGGACAGCGAGGCATCGGCCACCCAGGACTCCGGCACCCTGGAGTCGTTGAGGTAGGTGATGAAGCGCTCGTCGGTGTACTTGGCGCCGAGGCGGGCCTCCCAGCCGTCCATCGCGTAGCGCAGCTCCACGTTGGCGAGCAGCTCCGGCGCATCGACCACGGTCTTGCCGCGGGTGGGCACCAGGGTGTTGCCGTCGAGGTAGTCGGAGGCGTACTCGGAATCGTTCCAGGACAGCGAGGCGAACAGCGAGAAGCCCTCGGCAAGGCGCCAGTCGATCGCCGCCTCGGCGCCGCGGGTCTCCACATCGCCGACGTTGGCGAGCGCGCTAGGACAGCCCACGATGCCGGCGCACTGCGAGATGGTGAGCAGGCGATCCTGGAAATCCACGCGGTACAGGGTGAGTGAGCCCTGGAAGCCCTCGAGTCCGTAGCGGAAGCCGCCCTCGAGCGTCTTCGAGGTCTCCGGGCGCAGGCGGCCGCGGATGGCGTCGAAGGCCGCCTGGCTGGCCGAGAACGGCCCGTTCACGCCGGCGCGGAAGGCCGCCATGTTCTCGGCATAGGAACCGAACAGCTCGAAACCGGGCGAGACCTCGAAGCGCAGGCCGAGCTGCGGCAGGAAGTGGTCCTTGGCCCGGATGCGGCCCTGCGCCCGGCTGCCGAGGCGGTTCACGGCGTCGATCCTGGCCTCCAGCCCCTTGAAGCCGGCATCCACGGTGAAGCGGCCGTCCATCAGGCCGATGCGGTCGGCGAGGTACCAGACCCGGGTGCGGCTGTCGAAGTCCTGGGCGAACACCCGCTGGTCCGGGCTGCGGTAGAAGAAGGCGCGGTTCGGCGGGGTATCGGCATTGAGGTTGTAGAAATTGCGCTGCAGGCCATGCTCGCTGTCCTCATGCCAGAGCCCGAAGCTCAGGGTGTGGTCGCCGAGTGGCAGCTCGATGCCGGTGGTGAGCCCGCGGCGGTCGATGGTGTACTCGGTGGTCCGCAGGCGCAGCGGCAGGGTGGGCGAGCTCGCCGAATAGGGCGTCACCCAGTGGCCCTGCCCCTCGTTGGCATGACGGTAGACCTGGGCGCGGAACACGGCGCCCTCGCCGAAGCCGAACTCGGTGTTCAGCGCATAAAGATCGTCGTCGCGCAGGCCGCGGCCGAGGTAGTAGGCATCGTCGAGGCTGTTCACCGCGCCGCTGAACTGGCCGAAGGCAGCGCGGATGGCGCGCTCCCAGTCGCGGGCGTAGTTGTCCCAGTCCATGCCGAGGCGGCGGGCCGATTCCAGCGAGAGGTCGGCGTAGTCGGTCTCGGCGCGGCGCGAGGTGTTCACCATCGCGCCCAGGCTCCAGTCATCACCGCTGAAGCGGGCCTGCGCGTTGACCTGCCGCGAGTCCTGCTTGCCATAGCCCTTCCACTTCTCGGCATCATGCTTGGCGCCGGCGAGGAAGGCAGAGAAGCCGCCGAGTTCGCCGGTGTCGTAGCGGGCGAAGGTGCGGCTGGTCTCGTCGCTGCCCAGAGTCTGGGCGAGGGTGAAGCCGCGCTCGGCCTGCGGGCCGCGGCTGGCGAAGCGCACCGTGCCGCCGAGGTTCGAGGAAGAGGCGGTGTCGAGCGCGCCGCTGCCCTGCGAAACCTCGACGAAACCAAGGTTCTCGGCGATCAGCGCCCGGCTGATGTGCAGGCCGTTGTGGTTGCCGTAGCTCATGTCGCCGAGCGGGATGCCATCCAGCGTGAAGCCGAGCTGGTTCTGGTTGAAGCCGCGGATGTTCAGGCGCGTCGACCACTCGTAGTTGCCCCAGGGATCGGCGGCGGTGAAGTGCACGCCCGGCAGCTTGCCGAGCAGCTTGAGCGGGCTGGTGCCGGCCGGCTGGCGCACCAGTTCGTCGCGGCCGAGTTCCTGCACCTGGCGGGTCTGGCCGGTGCCGACCACGTTCACGGCATCGAGCACCGTGGCCTCGGTGGCGGGCGTGGTGGCAGGCGCGGCCTGGGCGGTGGCGGCGACGAGGGCGCTGGCCACGGCAAGGGCGAGCGGGTGCAGCGGGCGGGTCTTGCGGGGGGCGGAAGCCATGGATCTCTCCGTTCGTGGGGTTCCCTCCGGCATGGAGGGCGCGCGAACGGTGGGGGCAAAAGGTGACGAAACCGTTAAGACGAGATTGCGACGCTCCCGGGCCGCCAGGTCATGCACACGTCATTCGCCTGTCATCGCCCTGCCGCGTGCGCACCGCAGGCTCGCGGCATGGATATGCCAGCCGCCCCCCGCCGTCACTGCTTCGAACTGGTCACCGAGACCTACCCGCCGGAGATCAACGGCGTCGCGCTCACAGTGCAGTCGCTGCACGACGGCCTGATCGCCCTCGGCCACGAGGTCGGCCTGGTGCGCCCGGCCCGGCCCGGCGAGCCGGTCGACGAAGAGGCTGCGCTGCTGCGGGTGGATGGCGCACCGATCCCGCGCTACCCCGGCATGCGCTTCGGCCTGCCCGCCGGCCGCCGGCTGATGGCCCGCTGGCAGCGCCGTCGCCCGGACGCGATCTACATCGCTACCGAAGGCCCGCTCGGCTGGTCGGCCCTGCGCGCCGCGAAACGTCTCGGCATCCCGGTGGCCACCGGCTTCCACACCCGCTTCGACGACTACGTCGGCCGCTACGGCGCCGCCTTCCTCTCGCCCTGGGTGTTCGCCTGGCTGCGGCGTTTCCACAACCGCGCCGACGCCACCCTGGTGCCGACCCGGCAGCTCGCCGAGGAACTGGCACAGGCCGGCTTCGGCAAGGTGCAGCGCCTCGGCCGGGCCGTGGATACCCGCCGCTTCGATCCGCGCTTCCGCTCCGAGGCGCTGCGCCAGCAGTGGGGCCTCGCCGGGGACGGGCTTGCCATCATCCACGTCGGCCGGCTGGCGCCGGAGAAGAACCTGCCCCTGCTGCTGCGCTGCTTCGAGCGCCTGCGCGCCGAGCGCCCGGGCAGCCGGCTCGTGCTGGTAGGCGATGGCCCGGCCCGCGCCGCGCTGGCGCAGCAGCATCCCGAAATCATTTTCACCGGCACCCTGCGCGGCGAGGCCCTCGCCACCCATTTCGCCTCGGCCGACCTGTTCTGCTTCCCCAGCCTCTCCGAGACCTTCGGCAACGTGACGCTGGAGGCCATGGCCTCGGCGGTCTGCACGGTGGCCTTCGACTACGGGGCCGCCCGCGAGCATCTCGTCGACGGCGTGCATGGCGCCAGCGTGCCCTTCGGCAACGAGCCCGCCTTCCTCGAACGCTTCCTCGCCACGGCCCTCTCCGGCCAGCATGCGGCAATGGGCCAGGCGGCGCGCACCGCGGTGGAGCGTCTCTCGCCCGAACGCGTCTCGCGCGATTTCGCCGACCTCCTGGCCGGCCTCATCCCCGCCACCCGGAGGGCCGCCTGATGAAGTCCCGCGCCTCGCTGGCCGAACGTGAACACCACTGGTGCCTCAGGATCAACCACTGGGGCGAGCGGGGCTTCGTCCGCAGCTACTTCGCGGCCGTGAGCCGGCTCGGCGACGGCGCGGCCTGGTATGCCCTGATGGCCCTGATCCTGGTGGTCGAGGGCTGGGAAGGCCTCGGTGCCTCGGCCCATCTCGCCGCCACCGGCGTGGCCGCGCTCTTCCTCTACCGGCGGCTCAAGCGCTGGACCCGCCGCGCCCGCCCCTGCAATGCCGATGCGCGCATCCGCGCCTGGGTGGCGCCGCTCGACGAGTTCAGCTTCCCCTCCGGCCATACCCTGCATGCCGTGGCCTTCTCGCTGGTGGCCATCGCCCACTACCCGGTGCTGGCCTGGGGGCTGCTGCCCTTCACCGCCAGCATCGCCGCCTCGCGGGTGGTGCTGGGCGTGCACTACCCCAGCGACGTGCTCGCCGCCACCGCCATCGGCACGGCGCTGGCCGCGCTCTCGATCTGGATCGCGCCGGGCATCGCCCTGTTCGCCTGAGCCGGGGTGCGCCCCCGCCCGGCCTCCCCCGGCTCAGCGCCCCGGCAGCCGCCGCAGGCGGAACACCAGTTCGTGCGGCAGATCGGGGCCGCCCTCGGCCTCCGGCCAGCCCAGCGTGCAGCGCAGGTCCTCGCGGCGCTCGTAGCCGCGCTTGCGCCACAGGGGCTCGTTGCCGACATGGCCCGCGGGGCGGCGCGGGTCGGCGGGATCGCGCTCCACGGCGCAGAAGGCGGTGAGGGAAAAGCGCCCCAACGCCGCGGCATGGGCCTCGCGGGCATCGAAGAAGGCATGGCCGAGGCCACGCCCGCGGTAGGCCGGCAGCAGCACCGACTCGGCGAAGTAGAACACCGTGCCCGGATCGATGCCGGCCCGTTCGAAAGGCGCGCGGAAGGCCTCCGATTCCTCGTCGAGCGGCATGCCGCTGGAGGCCCCCACCACCGTCCCGCCGTCCTTCGCCAGCACGAACAGGCTGTCTGGCGAACGGAGATAGACGCCGAGGTACTCGCGCTCATAGGCCTCGCTGCCCGCGTAGAGGTAGGGCCATTCGCGGAACACCGCGATGCGCAGCCGCGCCAGGGCCGGCAGCCACGGTTCCACCGCGGCGCCGGTCACCACCTCGAGCGAAAGCCCCCCTGCCCTCATGCCGCCGCCGGCGCCTTCGCCGCCTCCGCGGCGATCCACTCGCGCACCCGGCGCTGCAGCAGGCCGAGCGGCAGGGCTCCGCCCTTCAGCACCACGTCGTGGAAGCCGCGGATGTCGAAGCGCCCGCCCAGCGCGGCACGGGCCTCCTCGCGCAGTTCGAGGATCGTGTTCATGCCGACCTTGTAGGCCAGGGCCTGGCCCGGCATCACCAGGTAGCGCTCGATCTCCGCCACCACGTCGGTCTGCGGCATGCCGGTCTTCTCCACCATGTAGTCGATGGCCTGCTCGCGGCTCCAGCGCTTGTGGTGCAGGCCGGTGTCCACCACCAGGCGCACGGCGCGGAACATCTCGGCCTGCAGGCGCCCCAGTTCGTCGAGCGGAGTGGGCTGGAAACCGGCCTCGGAGGCGAGGCGCTCGGCGTACAGGGCCCAGCCCTCGGCATAGGCGGTCACCGGCAGCAGCTTGCGGAAGGTGGGTACGCCCTCGATGGTCTGCTGGATGGCGAGCTGGAAATGGTGGCCGGGGATGCCCTCGTGGTAGGCGAGCGTGCGCATGCCGAACTTCGGGATCTCCTCGACACTGCGCAGGTTGGCGTAGAACACGCCGGGCCGCGAGCCGTCGAGCGCCGGCGGCTGGTAGTAGGCGCCGGGCGAGGTCTTCTCCTTGAACGCGGGGATGCGCTCCACCTTCACCGGCTGCGTAGGCCGCAGATTGAACCAGGGGCCGAGGCCGGCGTCGATCTCGTCGATCATGGCCTGGTAGTCGGCGAGGATCCGGGCGCGGCCCTCGTCGGTGTCCGGGTAGAGCTGGTCGGGCCGGGTGGCGATCGCGCGCACGCGCTCGCCGATGCTGCCCTCCTCCAGCCCCTCGCCGCGCAGGATGGCATCCATCTCGGCCTCGATGCGCGCCACCTCGCGCAGGCCGAGCTCGTGCACCGCGTCCGGCGTCATGTCGGTGGTGGTGTGCAGGCGCACCATGTGGCGGTAGAAGGCCTCGCCATCCGGCAGGGCCCAGACGCCGTGGTTGCCGCGGGTCTTCGGCAGCAGGCCACGGTAATAGTCGATCCAGCCCTGGTAGGCCGGGTAGACCGCCTCGCGGATCACCCGTTCGGCCTCGGCCAGCAGCCGCGCCTGCTCCGTCTCCGGGACCGGATCGGCCGCCTTCGGCAGTTTCTCGGCGAGCGTGGTGTAGAGGATGTTCTGCGTCGGCTCGGTGGCGACGAAGGCCTCCATCTCGGCGGTCACCTTCTCCACCACGAAGGTGGGCGGCAGGATGCCGAGCGCCTCGCGCTTTTCCAGCCCTTCCCTCACCTCGGCGGCCACCCGCGGGATCTCGCGCAGGCGCGAGAGGTAGGCCTCGGCGCCGGAGCGCCCGTCGATGCGGTGCTGCGAGGCCATGAAGCTCGGCAGGCTGCTCTGGATGCCGAACAGCTGGTTCAGCGGATAGGAGTGGTAGCGGAAGCGCTCGCCATCCAGCTGCACCTGCAGGAAGGCCTCGAGCGCGTCGTAGCTCAGGGGGTCGGCCAGCGAATCGCGGTCGTAACGCCGCAGGGTGTCCAGCGCCTCGCGAAGCCGGGCGTACTGCGCATCGGCCCTGGCCTCGGAATAATCGTCGAGCTTCCCGGCCGTCCAGTCGGCCCAGGCCGGCAGCAGGCCAAGCCCGGAGATCAGCTGCGGGCTCTCCAGCGCGAAGCCGAGGAAGGTGCGCTCGTAGAAGATGCGGATGTGCAGCGGCTTGAAGTACAGGCTGTGCAGCACGAACAGCAGCAGCGCCAGCAAGGACAGCAGCGCGGCGCGCAGGCTCCAACGGAACAACCGGGCCATGGATGTCTCCCCCAGGGTGAAGGCCCGATGCTAGCGCGGCCGGGGCCGGCCGGACGCTAGACTTTCGTCATGAATTACCGCCACGCCTTCCATGCCGGCAACCACGCCGATGTCCTCAAGCACGTGGTGCTGCTGGCCTGGCTCGACCGGCTGCTGGCCAAGGAGACACCGGCCTTCGTGCTGGACACCCACGGCGGGCGCGGCGAATACGCCCTCGACGACGGCAGCGCCGCCCGCACCGGCGAGGCGGCAGCCGGCATCGGCCGGCTCTGGGGCCTGCACGGCCTGCCGGCCGCCGTCGAGCGGCTCTGCACCGCGGTGCGGGCCTTCAACGGCGCTGGCGAACTGCGGCACTACCCCGGCTCGCCGCGCCTCACCCTTGCCGCGCTGCGGCCGCAGGACCGGCTCGCCGCCTGCGAGCTGCACCCCGAGGAGGCCGCGGCCCTGAGGGCGGCACTGGCCGGCGATCCGCGCGCCGCCGTGCATGCCCGCGACGGCTACGAGGCGGCGCGCGCCCTGCTGCCGCCGAAGGAGAAGCGCGGCCTCGTACTCATCGACCCACCCTACGAGGCCCAGGAGGCCGAGTACCCGCGGGTGCTCGAGGCCGTGGCCACCGCCCTGTCGCGCTGGCCCACCGCCGGTGTGGCGGTGTGGTATCCGATCAAGCAACGGCGCAGCCTGCACGGCTTCCTGCGCGAGGCCACTGCCCTCGCCCCGCGTGGCCTGCTCTGCGCCGAACTGCTGGTGCGGCCCGACGACTCGCCGTTGCGGCTCAATGGCAGCGGCATGCTGTGCTTCCACCCGCCGTGGAAGCTGGACGAGACCCTGGCCCCGGCCCTGCCGGTACTGGCCCGGCGGCTCGGCGAGCAGCGGCCCTCGCACCGACTGGAGTGGCTGCGCCCGCTGCCCTGAGCGCATTCCCCGCCCCGGCTCCGCCCCCGCCCCTTGCAGGCAGCCGCCCCGGCGGCAATGCTGGTGCTCCCTTCCGGCCCCGAGTGCCCATGAGCCCCGCCCCGCTGCCGCAGCGCGTCCTGGTCGTCGAGAACTCCCGCAGCTATGGCGGCATGCTGGCCGAGGCGATCGAGGGCGGGCTGCACCTGCCGGTGGCGCTGGCCCGCACCCTGGCCGAGGCCGAGGCCGCACTCGCCGCCCACCCCGACCTGTTCCTCGTACTGAGCGGGCTGGTCCTGCCCGATGCCGGCCCCGACGCCATCGTCGAGCGCCTCGCCGCCAGCGGCCTGCCCCTGGTGCTGGTGAGCGGCACCTACGACGAGGGCCTGCGCGAACGCATGCTCGGCCGCGGCGTGGTCGACTACGTCATCAAGAGCACCCCAGGGCATCTCGACTACCTGCGCTGGATCGTGCAGCGCCTCGACCGCAACCGCCGCATCGCCGCCCTGGTGGTCGACGACTCGCCCTCGGCGCGGCTGATGGTGGCCGAACTGCTCTCCTCCTACGGCTTCCGCGTGCTGCTCGCCGGTAGCGGCGAGCAGGCCCTGGCCGCCATCGAGCAGGACCCCGGCATCCGCCTCGTCATCACCGACCACGAGATGCCGGGCATGAGCGGCGTGGAGCTCACCGCCCGGCTGCGCGGGGCCCTGAGCCGCGACCGGCTCGCCATCATCGGCGTGAGCGGCGCCAGCAAGGGCGATCTCGTGGCCCGCTTCCTCAAGAACGGCGCCAACGACTTCCTGCACAAGCCCTTCTCGCGCGAGGAATTCTTCTGCCGGGTCTCGCAGAACGTCGACAACCTCGATCTCATCGGCACCCTGCAGGACCTCGCCACCAAGGACTTCCTCACCGGCCTGCCCAACCGCCGCCACTTCTTCGAGATGGCCGGAAAGCGCCTCGAGGCCCTGCGCAACGAGGGCCGTGGCCTTGCCGTGGCCACCCTCGACATCGACCACTTCAAGAAGATCAACGACACCTTCGGCCACGACGGTGGCGACATCGCCCTCAAGGCCGTGGCCCGTGCCCTCGCCGAACACGCAAGGCCGGGCGATCTGTACGCCCGCTTCGGTGGCGAGGAGTTCGTGCTGCTCGCCCCCGGCCTCGATGCCGAGACTGCGTGGAGCTACTTCGAAGGACTGCGCGCACGCATCGAGGGCGTGGCCATCGACCTGCCCGACGGCCAGCGCATCGGCGCCACGACCAGCATCGGCGTCTGCGTCTCGCCGGCGGCGGGCGAGGAACTGCATGCCCTGCTCGGCGAATCCGACCGCATGCTCTACATGGCCAAGGCCGGCGGGCGGAACCGGGTGGAGATGGCGGCCGCCGAGGCCTGAGCCGGACGCCGGCAGGCGAAGCCCACGGCGAATGCACCGGGCCGGCCTTCCCGGCTCCAGAACGAGGAAACCCGCCTTGCGGCGGGTTTCTTCTTCGCGAATCCGTGGCAGAGCGGAGGGTTTAGACGCCCTCGCCCTCGGCCACGGCCTTGATCGACAGGCGGATGCGGCCCTGCTTGTCGACCTCCAGCACCTTCACGCTCACCACATCGCCTTCCTTGAGCTTGTCGCTGACCTTCTCGACGCGCTCGTCGGAGATCTGCGAGATGTGCACGAGGCCGTCCTTGCCCGGGGCGATGGTCACGAAGGCGCCGAAGTCCATGATCTTGGCCACCTTGCCCTCGTAGATCCTGCCCGGCTCCACGTCCGAGGTGATCTGCTCGATGCGCGCCTTCGCGGCCTGGGCGGCGGCGGCATTCACCGAGGCGATGACGATGGTGCCATCGTCCTGGATGTCGATCTGGGTGCCGGTTTCCTTGGTGATGGCCTGGATGGTCGAGCCGCCCTTGCCGATCACCTCGCGGATCTTGTCCGGGTGGATCTTCATGGTGAGCAGGCGCGGGGCGTACTCCGAGAGCTCGGCACGCGGCGCGTCCAGGGCCTTGGCCATCTCGCCGAGGATGTGCAGGCGCCCGGCCTTGGCCTGGGTGAGGGCGATCCTCATGATCTCCTCGGTGATGCCCTCGATCTTGATGTCCATCTGCAGGGCGGAGATGCCGGTGGCGGTGCCGGCCACCTTGAAGTCCATGTCGCCGAGGTGGTCCTCGTCACCGAGGATGTCAGAGAGCACCACGAACTGGTCGCCTTCCTTCACCAGGCCCATGGCGATGCCCGCCACCGGGGCCTTGAGCGGGATGCCGGCATCCATCATCGCCAGCGAGGAGCCGCAGACCGAAGCCATCGAGGACGAACCGTTCGACTCGGTGATCTCCGACACCGCGCGGATGGTGTAAGGGAAGCTCTCCATGTCCGGCATCACCGCCATCACGCCGCGCTTGGCGAGGCGGCCATGACCGATCTCGCGGCGCTTCGGACCCATCAGGCGGCCGGCTTCGCCCACCGAATAGGGCGGGAAGTTGTAGTGGAACAGGAAGTGCTCCTTCGACTCGCCCTCGGCCGCATCGATGATCTGGCCGTCACGGGCAGTGCCGAGCGTGGCCACCACGAGGGCCTGGGTCTCGCCGCGGGTGAACAGGGCCGAGCCATGCACGCGCGGCAGCACGCCCACCTTGCAGGTGATCGGGCGCACGGCGTCGAGGGCGCGGCCGTCGATGCGCACCTTGGTGGTGAGCACCGCCTGGCGCATGGTCTGGTATTCCAGCTCGCCGAACTCCTTGGCGGCCTCGGCGGCCGACCAGCCGTTGGCCTCGATCTGCGGCGCCAGGGCGGCCATCACGTCCTTCTTCAGGGCGGCGATGGCATCGCGGCGCTGCAGCTTGTCGGTGATGCGGAAGGCCTCGGCGAGGCGGCCACCCACCGCCTCCTTGAGCGCGGCCACCAGGGCCTCGTTGCGCGGCGGCGGCACGAACTCGCCCCAGTCCTTGCGGCCGGCCTCGGCCACCAGTTCGTTGATGGCCTGGATGACGGTGCGGCCGGCGTTGTGGCCGAAGGTCACGGCGCCCAGCATCACCTCTTCCGAGAGCAGCTTGGCTTCCGACTCCACCATCAGCACCGCGTTCTGGGTGCCGGCAACGACCAGCTCGAGCTCCGAGGACTTGAGCTGGGTGGTCGTCGGGTTGAGGACGTACTGGCCGTTGATGTAACCGACCTTGGCGGCGCCGATCGGGCCGGCGAAGGGAATGCCCGAGAGCGCCAGGGCCGCCGAGGCGCCGATCATGGCCGGGATGTCGCCCTCCACCTCCGGGTTCAGCGAGACCACGGTGGCGATCACCTGCACTTCGTTGCGGAAGCCTTCCGGGAACAGCGGGCGGATCGGACGGTCGATCAGCCGCGACACCAGGGTCTCGCGCTCGGTCTGGCGGCCTTCGCGCTTGAAGAAGCCGCCGGGGATGCGGCCACCGGCGTAGAACTTCTCCTGGTAGTCCACCGTGAGCGGGAAGAAGTCCATGCCCTCACGCACGGTCTTGTTGCCCACCACGGTCACGAGGACGACGGTATCCGCCATCTTGACGAGGACGGCACCGCTGGCCTGACGGGCGATCTCGCCCGTTTCCAGCGTCACTTCGTGCTGGCCGTACTGGAAGGTCTTGGTGAATTTCGCCACGTTCTGCTCTCTGGTTGTCTTTCGTCCAATCCGGCCGGCGGCCCCTGCCGCCAGGCTCGGTTGCCGCGTCGCCACGGCGCGGGGCACGAGGGCCCCCAAAAGCAGCGCGGCGCATTTCTGCGCCGCGCGGGGTGCCACTTAACGACGGAGGCCGAGGCGCTCGATCAGCGTCTTGTAGCGCTCCATGTCCTTGTCCTTCAGGTAGGCCAGCAGGCGGCGGCGCGCATTCACCATCTTGAGGAGGCCGCGGCGGCTGTGGTGGTCCTGCTTGTGGGTCTTGAAGTGCTCGGTCAGCTGCTCGATGCGGGCCGACAGCAGGGCGACCTGGACTTCCGGCGAACCGGTGTCGTTGGCGCCGCGCTTGAATTCGTTGATGATCTTGGAAGAATCGATGCTCATGGACGTTCTCGTGATGCGGACGACGCAGGAACGTCGCTCATGGACGCACCGCGTTCGTCGCCGGTGGGTGGGAATGCCCCGAAGAATGCCCCGAAATGGGGCGCGCGGATTGTACGCCCCGAGGGCGCTCCGAACAAGTTCTTCACATCCCCGGGGCGCTCCGCCGTTCAGGCGGGGCGCGGCGTCTTCACGCCGCGTCGGGCTGCCCTGCCGCCCAGCGGAACAGGCGCTGCGGATGCAGCACGCCATCCCGCCCCTCCGCCAGCCCGAGCACGCGGCCGCTGGGCGCATAGGCGGCCACCAGGCCATTGGCTGCCGCGAGCCCGGCCAGGCTCTGGCCATGGCCGAGGCGCAGGGCCTGGGCCTCGGTGAGCACGACGCGCGGCCAGTCGACCAGCGCCGCCTCCACCGGCATCAGCAGGCTGTCGAGCGCCGCGAGCCCGGGTTCGCTGGCCTGGTCGATCGCCTCGATCTCCTCCAGCGTGTACATGCGCGGGCTGCGGAAAGGCTCGGCCCAGAGCCGCCGCAGGGCCACCACGTGCGCCCCGCAACCGAGGTCCTCGCCGATGTCGCGCACCAGGCTGCGCACATAGGTACCCGGGCCGCAGGTGATGCGCAGGCGCAGCGAGGCGCCGGTCACCGACAGCAGCTCCAGGGCATGGACCTCGACCTCGCGCTCCGGCACCTCCACCCGCTCGCCGCGGCGGGCCTTGGCATACAGCGGCTCGCCGCCCTGCTTGAGCGCCGAATAGACCGGCGGCCGCTGGCGGATGCGGCCGACGTAGCGCTTCAGCACCCGCTCGACGGCATGGGCGTCCAGCAGCGGCACCTCACGCTGGCGCAGCACCTCGCCATCGGCATCGTCGGTATCGGTCACGGTGCCCAGCCGCGCCTCGGTCTCGTAGGCCTTGCGGGCGCCGAGCAGCAGCCCGGCCACCTTGGTCGCCTCGCCGAAGCAGACCGGCAGCAGGCCGGTGGCCAGCGGATCGAGGCTGCCGGTGTGCCCGGCCTTCTCGGCGCGGTAGTGGCGGCGCACCCGTTGCAGGGCGGCGTTCGAGCTCATGCCTGCCGGCTTGTCCAGCAAGAGCAGGCCATCGACGGGACGGAAGGGAAGACGCGGCATGGAAGATCGGTTCCCGGCGCGGCGCCCGAAGGGCGCCGGGCTCAGTCGGCGGACGGATCCGCCGGCGCGCTGCCGGCAGGGTCCGCGCCCTCTGCGCCATCCCCACGGACGGCGTCACGGCGCGCGGCCTCGCGCAGCAGCTGGTCGATGCGCTCGCCGCGGTCGACGGAGGCATCGTAGTGGAAATGCAGCTCGGGCACCTGGCGGATGCGCAGCATGCGCCCGAGCTGCTGGCGGAAGCCCCGGGCAAGCTCGTTGAGCGCCCGCACCACCTCGCCCGAACGCTCGGCCTGCAAGGCCGTCACGTAGACCCTGGCATGGGCAAGATCGCGGGTGATCTCGACGTCGGAGACCGAGGCCGAGGGCAGCGAGTGCTCGCGTACCGCCTCGTGCACCAGCACGCCCAGCTCACGGCGGAACTGGGCGGAGAGGCGGTCGGTACGCGAGAAGGAACGCTTGGGCATGGCTCAGAGCTGGCGCTGCACTTCGATGCGCTCGAAGCACTCGATGAGGTCGCCCGGCCTGACGTCGTTGTAGGCCTTCACCGCGATGCCGCACTCGGTGCCGGCGCGCACCTCCTCGACATTGTCCTTGAAGCGGCGCAGCGATTCGAGCTCGCCCTCGAAGATCACCGTCTGGTTGCGCAGCACGCGGATCGGCTTGGACTTCCTGACCGAACCCTCGATCACCAGCGAGCCTGCCACCGCGCCGAACTTCGAGCTGCGGAACACCTCGCGCACCTCGGCGGTGCCGATGATCTCCTCGCGCACCTCCTTGCCGAGCAGGCCGGAGGCCACCTGCTTCACCTGGTCGATCACGTCGTAGATGATCGAGAAGTAGCGCAGGTCGAGGCCGTGGTTCTCGATCACCTTGCGGGCCGCGGCATCGGCGCGCACGTTGAAGCCGATGACCACCGCCTTCGAGGCAGCCGCCAGCACGGCATCCGACTCGGTGATGCCGCCGACGCCGGCCTGCACCACGTTGATCTTGATGAGCTCGTTGGACAGGCCCACCAGCGAGTCGCGCAACGCCTCCACCGAGCCCTGCACGTCGGCCTTGATCAGCAGGTTGAGCTGCTGCTGGCCCTCGCCCTGGCCCATCTGGGCCATGATGTCCTCCATGCGGCTGGCCTGCTTGACCAGCTTGGCCTCGCGGATCTTGGCCTCGCGCTGCTGGGCCACGTCCTTGGCCAGGCGCTCGTCGGCCACCACCACGAAGTCGTCGCCGGAGTTCGGCACGCCCGAGAGGCCGAGCAGCACCACCGGGATCGAGGGCGTGGCCGACTCCACCTGCTTGCCGTTCTCGTCGAACAGGGCACGCACGCGGCCGTACTGGGTGCCGCAGACGAGGTAGTCGCCCTTGCGCAGGGTGCCCTGCTGCACCAGCACGGTGGCCACGGGACCACGGCCCTTGTCGAGCGAGGACTCGATGACGGTGCCCGCGGCCTTGCCGTCGATTGGCGCGGAAAGCTCCATGATCTCGGCCTGCACCAGGATGGCATCGAGCAGGGCATCGATGCCCTGGCCGGTCTTGGCCGACACCGGGATGAAGGGCGTATCACCACCCCACTCCTCGGGTACCACCTCGTGCTGCGCCAGGCCGTTCTTCAGGTTGTCCGGGTTCACGCCCGGCTTGTCCATCTTGTTCATCGCGACCACCAGCGGCACCTTGGCGGCGCGCGCGTGCTTGATCGCTTCCACCGTCTGCGGCATCACGCCGTCGTCGGCGGCCACCACGATCACCGCGATGTCGGTGAGCTTGGCGCCGCGGGCGCGCATCGCGGTGAAGGCCGCATGGCCCGGGGTGTCGAGGAAGGTGATGACACCCTTCGGCGTCTCCACGTGGTAGGCGCCAATGTGCTGGGTGATGCCGCCGGCCTCGCCCGCCGCCACCTTGGTGCGGCGGATGTAGTCGAGCAGCGAGGTCTTGCCGTGGTCGACATGGCCCATGATGGTGACCACCGGCGGACGCGGGGCGCGCTGCCCCTGCTCGGCCTCGACGTGGGCCGCCAGCGCCAGCTCGGCATCGTCCTCGGTGGCACGCACCGCCTTGTGGCCGAGCTCCTCGACCACCAGCACCGCGGTGTCGTGGTCGATGGTCTGGTTGATGGTGGCCATCACGCCCATCTTGAACAGCGCCTTCACCACCTCGGCGCCCTTCATGGCGAGCTTGTTGGCGAGCTCGCCGACGCTGATCGCCTCGCCGATCGCCACCTCACGGGTCACCGGCGCGATCGGACGCGAGAACCCGTGCGCACCGGCGCCGGGCGCGCCACGCGCCGGCTCGGGGCCGCGGCCACGCGCGCCGGGCTTCTTGCCGGCCTTGCCGGCGCTGCGCCGGGCATGGGCGCCGGCGCTCAGGTGCAGCTGGCCGCCGACATAGCGGCCGCCGCGCTCCTCGTCATCGATGTCGCGCGGCGCCGGCTTGCCACGGCGGCTGGCCGCCTCGCGGGCGCGGGCGGCGAGTTCGGCGTCGGCCCGGGTCGGCATCTGCACCACCGGGCGCGCCGGGCGCGGATCGGCGGGCGGCTCGGGCGCCGCGGGCGGCGGTTCGGCAGCCGGCGGCGGGGCGGCCGGCTCTTCGCGGGCCTCGGGGCGCGGAGGTTCGGGTTCGGCGCGCGGGGCCTCGGCTTTCTTCGCCTTCGCCTCGCGCTCGGCGGCTTCCTGCTCGCGGCGCCGGCGGTCGGCCTCCTCCAGCGCCTTGCGCTCGGCCTCGGCGCGGGCCTGCGACTCGGCGAGCTTGCGCGCCGCTTCCTCGCGCTCGGCATCGAGCTCCAGGGTCACGTCGGTGCGCTTCACGTAGGTGCGCTTCTGGCGCACCTCCACGGCGACCGTGGCCTTGCTCTTGCCGCCACCGACGGTGATCTCCTCGACCTTGCGGCGTTGCAGGGTGATGCGCTTCGGACCGGCCTCGTCGGCGGGCTTCTCCTCCTTGCCATGGGTGCGGCGAAGGAAGCCGAGCAGCTTCATCTTCTCGGTGCTGCTGACCACCTGGTCCGGCCCGGTGAACTGCATGCCGGCCTGTGAGAGCTGCTCGAGCAGCTTCTCGACGGGCAGGTTCAGCACCTTGGCCAGGGAGCGGACGGTGACCTCGGACATTCGGACGGGCTTCCTTGGATGTTCGTGCGCCGGTCTTGCGGCGCGGAGTTTAACGCGGCGGTGCGGGAGCGAGGGTTCAGGCGAACCAGTGCTTGCGCGCTTCCATGATGAGCGCGGCGGCGCGCTCCTCGTCGACGCCCTCGATGTCGGTGATCTCGTCCACCGCCATCTCGGCGAGGTCCTCGCGGGTGGCGATGCCCCGGGCGGCCAGGGCATAGGCCAGGGCATCGTCCATGCCCTCCAGCGAGAGCAGGTCCTCGGCCGGCTTGTGCTCCTCGAGGTCCTCCTCGACGGCCAGCGCCTCGGTAAGCAGGGCGTCGCGGGCACGGGCGCGCAGTTCCTCGACGATGTCCTCGTCGAAGCCCTCCACCGCCAGCAGCTCGGCCACCGGCACGTAGGCGATCTCCTCGATGGTGCCGAAGCCCTCGCCCACCAGGATGCCGGCGATCTCCTCGTCCACCTCGAGCTTCTCCATGAACAGCTTGCGCGCCGCGGCCTGCTCGGCCTCCGACTTCGCGGTGATCTGGTCCTGGGTCATGACGTTGAGCTGCCAGCCGGTGAGGCGGCTGGCGAGGCGCACGTTCTGGCCGCCCTTGCCGATCGCCTGGGCGAGCTTCTCCTCGGCCACGGCGAGGTCCATCGAATGCTTCTCCTCGTCGACGATGATCGACTGCACCTCGGCCGGCGCCATGGCATTGATGACGAACTGGGCGGGGTTCTCCGACCACAGCACGATGTCGATGCGCTCGCCATTGAGCTCGTTGCTCACCGCCTGCACGCGCGAGCCGCGCATGCCAATGCAGGCACCGATCGGATCGGTGCGGTGGTCGTGGGCGAGTACGGCGATCTTGGCGCGGTCGCCCGGATCGCGGGCGGCGGCCTTGATCTCGACCAGGCCCTGGCCCACCTCGGGCACCTCGAGCTTGAACAGCTCGATCATGAACTCGGGCGCAGTGCGGCTGATGAACAGCTGCGGGCCACGCGACTCCGAGCGCACCTCGTAGAGGTAACCGCGGACGCGGTCGCCGGGACGCAGGGCATCGCGCGGGATCGACTTGTCCTTGGGAATGAAGGCCTCGGCGTTGCCGCCGAGATCGACGTAGACGTTGCCGCGCTCGGCACGCTTCACCACGCCGGTGACCAGCTCGCCCACCCGGTCCTTCCAGGCATCCACCACCTGCTGGCGCTCGGCCTCGCGCACGCGCTGCACGATCACCTGCTTGGCGGCCTGGGCGCTGATGCGGCCGAACTCGGGGTTCTCGATCTGCTCTTCGATGAAATCCCCCACCTGGGCGTCGGGCTTGATCTCGACGGCGTCCATCAGGCGGATCATGCGGTCGGGCGACTCCATCACCACGTCATCGGCCACCACCTCCCAGCGGCGGAAGGTCTCGTAGCTGCCGTCCTTCGGGTTGATGGACACGCGGCAGGCCACGTCCTGCTCCGGGTAGCGCTTCTTGGCGGCCGAGGCCAGGGCGGCCTCCATCGCCTCGAGGATGACCTGGCGCGGCACGCCCTTCTCGTTGGCGACCGCTTCGATGACCAGCAACAGTTCCTTGCTCATGATTGACTCCGCGTCGGCGCGATGGCGCCGGCTCAGGGGGTTCCGGGGTTCTTGGGGGCGGCCTCGCCGCGCTTGCGGCGCGGCCGCGGGGCCTTGGGGGCATCCGGCGCAAGGCCGAGCGCCGCGTAGTCGGGCACCAGCCTGGCCTTGTCGATGTTGCCGAAGGCGACGGAAAACTCGCTGCCGTCGGCCAGGCCGAGCACCAGCAGATCACCGTCCATCCGCAGCAGGGTGCCCTGCACCCGGCGGCGGCCGTCCTGCGGCAGGGCCAGCGACACCCGGGCCTGCTGGCCGGCGAAGCGCATGGCCTGGGCCGGGGTGAACAGCAGGCGGTCGAGGCCCGGCGAGGAGACCTCCAGCGTGTAGGCGCTGGCGATCGGGTCGTTCACGTCGAGCACGCCCGAGGCCTCGCGGCTCACCGCCTCGCAGTCGTCGATGGTGACCATCCGGCTGCCGTCGGCCACGTCGATGTACAGGCGCAGCAGGCCGTGCGCGCGCGAAGGCACGAACTCGATGCCCTGGAGTTCCAGGCCGAGGCCCAGGCCCTCCACCACGGGCGCCAGCAATGTGGTCAGTTCGTCGGTCTTCGAGCTCATGCCGGGCGAGAAAACGGGCGGAAACAAAAAAGGGCCGAGCGGCCCTTTCCGGTACATCCAATTTCCGGGGGCCGACCCGGTGGGCCGACCCAGCCAGCAGCGACCCGGAGCAAAAGGATACGCCGCGAAACTGGTAGCGGGGGCAGGATTTGAACCTGCGACCTTCGGGTTATGAGCCCGACGAGCTGCCAGACTGCTCCACCCCGCAACAGAGAAGGAGAGTATAGGCGCACCCGCCGGGCAAGCGCAACAGGGCTTTACCCCCTCATGAAGTGGGGCCTCCCCGGAGTGAAGCCGGCCGGGCGCCCGACGGGACCGCCGGCGATCCCGTCGGGCGCGGGAACTCAGCCCGAACTGGACGCACGGTCCCCGTCATCGAACGCCACCCGGTCCGCCTCGCCCGTCACCCGCGCCCGCACCCTGGACGAGGCCGCCGCCCAGGCCGCGTCATTGCCCCGCTTCGATTTCTGGAAGGCCAGGCTCGCGCAGTAGTCGACCCCGATGTCCACGGCATCGTGGAAGGCCTCCATGTCGGCGCTGAGGAAGACGAAGTCCCAGCCGGCCGCCTTCTTGGCGTCGACCAGCTTCGTGACCGCCGCGCGGTCGAACTCCCGGCTGGCGTTCTCGGCGCCATCGGTGACGACGACGAAGATGACCCGGGACGGGCGCTCGGCTTCGGGCTGTGCCGCGATCCGGGACTCGAGATCCAGGATGCCCCGGCCCATGGCGTCGTAAAGCGGGGTCGAGGCACGCGGCACGTACTGTTCCCGCGTCAAGGGTGTGACCTCCCCGATCGGCTTCGCGGCATGCAGCACCTCGTAGGGATCCTGCGAATCGAACTGCACCAGCGTGAACGTCGCCGACGCGGCGGCCGACTGCTGCTCGGCGAGGAAGGCATTGAACCCACCGATGACATC
Source organism: Silanimonas lenta DSM 16282 (assembly GCF_000429065.1). Taxonomy (GTDB): domain Bacteria; phylum Pseudomonadota; class Gammaproteobacteria; order Xanthomonadales; family Xanthomonadaceae; genus Silanimonas; species Silanimonas lenta. The sequence continues at coordinate 138,074 of NZ_AUBD01000008.1, forward strand.
GTCGCGGATGCTGTCCATCGACCCGGTGCGGTCAAGAATGACCGTGATGTGGCTCCGATCCGTCATGTGCTGCTCCTCGTCCTGGGTGGAGTCGCAGCATCTTCCGCGGGCGTCTCACGGGCTGCGACATGCCGGGACGGAAATCGCCACATTTAAATGTGCCCACGCCTGTCTCGATCCGTGAGACACGGATGTCGAAGCATTCGCTCCCGCTTCCTCACCATCGACATGGAGTCCCCTATGCGAATGCCTGGTCTTGGCGCTACCGCGCTGGTGCTGTTCTCGGGATGCGCATCCCTCCCCACCCCCGTCTCCCTGCAGGCCGGCGCCGGCCAGGAGCTGAGCTACTCGCAGGGCATGGGCTGCGTGCAGGGCGGGGCCGACACGAGCGACGGATTCCTCCTGACCTCGCTCTGCGCCCAGCCGAAGGACCGAAGCCGCTCGGTGCTGATCGTGCGCGTCTCCAATCGCACGGGCCGGCCGGTAACGATCCATGAGGGTGCGATCACGGCCCAATCCAGCACCGGCCCGCTGGAGGTACTGGCCCATACCGCGCTGATGAGGGAAGAGAAGACCCGCCAGACCTGGGCGGCCATCGGTGCCGGGATCGCGGCGGCAGGCAACAGCATGGCCGCCTCCACTGCCGGCTACTCGAGCTACCAGGGCACGGCCTACACCTCGGCCACGGCCTATGGTCCGGGCGGCTATGCCCGGGCGAATGCCACGACCACCTATTCCGGCACCGCCTACGACGGTGCCGCCGCAGCGGCGGCCCAGCAACGGGCGAATGCCGAAAATGCCCGCCTGTTCGAACGGCTCGAGGCCGAGAAGCAGATGGGCGAACAGGCCATCGAGGGCGCGCTGCGGACGCATACGATCCAGCCGGGCGAGTCCCACGCGGCCTTCGTCGAGATGGAGTTGCCGCGCCAGCGCAAGGGAGGCCCCCAGCCCGTCGAGGTGCTGCTGCGCGTCCATGGCACGGAAACGCGATTCGTGATGAGCGTAGGCCCCTGACCCGTTCCATGCCCATCGCACCGGATGGCCAGGGAGGGCTGGCGGTGCGGTGGGCGCCCCCGGGAGGGGGCAGGATCTAGAGCGGACCGACCACGGGATACGCGATACGGCCAAAGCCGCTGCCATCGGAGGCCAGCATCAGGTCGATCACCAGCGGAACGAGTTGCTCCAGCAGGGCCACGCCATCCCTCACCTGCTGGCGGTTGACCCGGCCGCCATGGGTAGCGCCGCCATGGACGAGCTGGTTGCGGAGCACATACAGCCGGTCGACCACGATGCCCGCCACGGTCACGGTCTCCCCGGACATCACGGCCGCCGTCGCGGCGCGCTTCGCCGCCTGGAACTGCGCCTCCCAGCGCCCACTGCCGTCGTGGTCGCGCAGGGCCCGCCAGAACGGTTCGAACAGGTAAGGGTTGTCGATCAGCGTCCGGACGCAGCCGGTGAAGTTCTTGAACAGCAGGGCGTGGAGACGCCTGTCGGCATCCAGCACCAGGATGCGCTCGAAGAAGCGGCGCAGCAGGTCGCGTTCCGAGCGCTCATGGCCGAACTCCCAGGCATAGGCGGCGTTGAAGCCGATCCACAGGAAAATGAACCGGGCATCCGCGTCGGCCTCCTGCTCCGCCCGCGCAAGCCAGCTGATGGCGCGGTGGCAGCGCACCCGGAAATCCTCCGGAACCGTCGCGGGAAGGGCAGCCAGCCTGGCTTTCAGGGTCGCGGCATCCATGGCCCGACTCTACCGGAGCGCCGGCCGTCGCCAAAACGGCTCCGGCTTCTCAGCCCGTGAGACGCCGGGATGGCACCGTATCGGGGTCCCGCCAAGGAGGCTCCATGCACGACACGCGCATCGCAAGGCAGGTGCTTCGCCCCGAGGTACTGGGCCCGCTCCGGGCCGGATTCCGCCTCGACTGGCACGGCATCCACGGCCTACCCCACTGGGCACGAGTGCTGCGCTACGGACTTGCGATCGCGAGCCGGGAGGGAGCCGACCCCTGGGTCGTGGCCTGGTTCGCGGTGCTGCACGACCACCAGCGCAACGACGAGGGCCCGGACCGCGGCCACGGCCCCCGCGCCGCGGACGCCCTCGCGTCCATCGCCGAGCGCGGTTGGCTCGATGGGCTCGATGCCGGCCAGCGCGACCGGCTTGCCGAGGCCATCCGCCACCATTCGGAGGGATGGACCCACCCGGATCCGAGCATCGGGACCTGCTGGGACGCGGACCGGCTGGACCTCGCGCGGCTCGGCATCGCCACCGCCCCCGAACTCCTCTCCACCCGGACCGCCCGCCGGATGGTGGATCCGGAAGCTTGGGGAGGCATCGCGCCCATGCGTGCGTACCCGCCTCGCGCGACTTGCGAACGGCGGCATCGGCGCACCGCCACGGCCCGCACTGCGGGAGCGTTCGCTCGACGAACTCTCGCCGGAAGAACAGGAGCAGCTGCGCCAAGCCGATGCGTTCACCGGCAGGCGCCACTGCCTGACGCCGCTGATCCGCCTGATGTTCGTCCCGGACGAGGCCTCACTCGATGAGGCCAGTCGGGCCCCGCTCAGGCGAAAGCGGCGCGGGTCCAGCCCATGATCGACTCGATGAACAGGCCCAGCACCAGCAGGGCAATGGCATTCGAGGCGAAGACGAAGCGCAGGGCACGGTCGCCGTGCACCACGGCGCCCTCGCCTTCCGGCTCGTCGAAGAACATCACCTTGATCACGCGCAGGTAGTAGAAGGCGCCCACCACCGCCGCCACCACGCCGGCGATGGCCAGCCAGAGCAGGCCGGCGTCCACGGCGGCGCGCAGCGCGGCCAGCTTGGCCCAGAAACCGACGAAAGGTGGCACGCCGGCCAGCGAGGCCATCACCAGCATCACCAGGGTGGCGTGGAACGGGCTCTTCTGCCACAGCCCCTTGAAGTCGGCGATGTTCTCGGCCTCGAAACCGCGGCGGGAGAGCAGCACGATGGCGCCGAAGGCCGCGGTGGCCATGAGCGCATAGGCGATGGCGTAGAACATCGCTGCCGCGTAGGCGGTGGGCGTGCCGCCGGCCAGTGCCATGAACAGGAAGCCGACGTGGGAGATCGTCGAGTACGCCAGCATGCGCTTGAGGTTGGTCTGCGCCAGGGCGATCAGGTTGCCGATCACCAGCGAGAGCAGGGCAAGCCAGGCCAGCATCTGCCCCCACTGCTCGGCGGTCGGGGCGAGGCCGGCGTCGAGCAGGCGGTAGGCGAAGCCGAAGGCGGCGATCTTCGGCACCGAGCCGATGAACAGGGTGATGGCCGTGGGCGCGCCCTGGTAGACGTCGGGCACCCACATATGGAACGGCGCGGCGCCGAACTTGAAGGCCACGCCCACCAGCACGAAGACCAGGCCGAACAGCAGCAGGCTGCGGTCGTCGATGCTGGCCGCGGCCTGGTGGATCGCGCCGAGGTCGAGACTGCCGGTGGCGCCGTAGACCATCGACATGCCGTAGAGCAGCAGGCCGGAGGCCAGCGAGCCCAGCACGAAGTACTTCATGGCCGCCTCGGAGGCGACCTTGTTGTCGCGGTCGATGGCAACGAGGCCGTAGGAGCTGAGCGCCAGCATCTCGAGGCCGAGGTAGAGCACCACGAGATGGCCGCCGGAGACCATCACCATCATGCCCAGCAGGGCGAACAGCACGATGGCGTAGAACTCGCCGGCCATCAGGCCGCGCTCCTCGAGCGATGGCCGTGCATAGGCGAGCACCACGCCGGTGATGGCGCACATGGCGATCTTCAGCACGTCGGCGGTGAGATCGCGCACGAACATGCCACCGAAGGCGGAGAGCGCCTCGCCCCCCATGCCACGGGCGATGAGCAGGGCCGTGGCGAGCAGGGAGAGCATGGCAAGCGCATGGATCAGGCCGCGGCGGCGCGGATCCACGAACAGATCGGCGAGCAGGAGACCGAAGGCGGCGCCGCAGAGCACGATCTCCGGCAGGATCGGCACGAGGTCGGCGCGGGTGGGCAGGGGCATCATCGCGATCAGGTCTCCGTCACGGCGTCACGAGTTTGGTGGCCGAAAGCTGCGACACCAGCTGCACCACCGAGGCGTCCATCAGGTCGGTGAGCGGCTTCGGGTACACGCCGATCAGCAGCACGCCGGCAGCGAACAGACCGAGCGTCCAGGCCTCGCGGGTGTTGATGTCGGAAAGCTGTGCCACCTCGGCGTTGGCCACTTCGCCGAACATCACCCGGCGCACCATCCACAGGGTGTAGGCGGCGCCGAGGATCAGGGTGGTGGCGGCCACGGCGCCGATCCAGGGCTTGGCCTGGAAGGCGGCGAGGATGACCATGAACTCGCCGACGAAGCCCGAGGTGCCCGGCAGGCCGGCATTGGCCATGGCGAACAGCACGAACAGGCCGCCGAACCAGGGCATCACGTTCATCACGCCGCCGTAGTCCTTGATCATGCGGGTGTGCATGCGGTCGTAGAGCACGCCAACGCAGCTGAACATCGCGCCGGAGACGAAACCGTGCGAGATCATCTGCACCATCGCGCCCTGCAGGCCGAGTTCCGCCGCATCCTGCCGCACCTCGCCGCCGCGCATCAGACCAAAGGCGATGAAGATGCCGAGGGTGACGAAGCCCATGTGAGCGATCGACGAGTAGGCGATCAGCTTCTTCATGTCCTCCTGCACCAGCGCCACGAGGCCGATGTAGGCCACCGCCACGAGGGAGAAGGCGATGACGAGCCAGGCCCATTCGGTGCCGGCGTCCGGCACGATCGGCAGGGTGAAGCGGATGAAGCCGTAGCCGCCGATCTTCAGCATGATCGCCGCCAGCACCACCGAACCGGCGGTGGGCGCCTCGACGTGGGCATCCGGCAGCCAGGTGTGCACCGGGAACATCGGGATCTTCACCGCGAAGGCGGCGAAGAAGGCGAAGAACAGCCAGGCCTGCTCGGTGGCGCTGAGCGGCAGGGCGTAGAGGTCGGCAAGCTGGAAGCTGCCTCCCTTGAGGTAGAGGTACACCAGGCCCACCAGCATGAACACCGAGCCGAGGAAGGTGTACAGGAAGAACTTGAGGCTGGCATAGACGCGGTTCGCGCCGCCCCACACGCCGATCACGATGAACATCGGGATCAGCATGGCCTCGAAGAAGATGTAGAAGAGGATGGCGTCCTGGGCGGCGAACACGCCGATCATCAGGCTTTCCAGCACCAGGAAGGCGGCGTAGTACTGGTGCACGCGCCGCTCCACCGACTCCCAGGCCCCCATCAGCACCAGCACGCTGGTGATGGTGGTGAGCAGGATCAGCGCCACGGCGATGCCGTCCACGCCGAGGTGGTAGTAGATGTCGAAGGCCGGGATCCAGGCCCGCTTCTCCACGAACTGCATCGCCGCCGAGGAGGCATCGAAGCCGGTGTAGAGCGGGATGCTCAGGGCCAGGGTCAGCAGCGAGATAAGCAGCGCGAACCACTTGGCCTGCGTGCCGCGCGATTCACCGAAATAGAGCGTGGCCAGGCCGCCGAGGAGGGGCAGCCAGATCAGGGCGCTCAGCAGGGGAAAGCCATCCATCAGGGCGTCCTTGTGGGCATCAGGCCGCGAGCATCCGTCCGACCAGCCACATGAGGGCGATCAGGCCGACGATCATCGCGAAGGCGTAGTGGTAGAGGTAACCGGACTGGACGTGGCGCAGCACGGCGGCAACGCGGTCGACCACCCAGGCCGAGCCGTTGACCAGCGCGCCGTCGATCAGGCCGCGGTCGCCGAACTTCCAGGCCAGCTTGCCGAGCCGCACGCCGCCACCGCCGAAGCCGCCCACCCAGAGGTGGTCCATCCAGTACTTCTGCTCGAGCATGCGCACCAGGGGCGCCAGCGCCTGGCGGAACCGCGCGCTCAGGCCCGGGCGCAGCAGGTAGAGGAAGGTGGCCAGCGCGAAGCCGAGGAAGGCCAGCCAGAAGGGCGGCGCCACGAAGCCGTGCAGGGCGAAGCCAACCGCGCCGTGCTGGAAATGCTGGCAGCCCACCCGGGCGAGCACGTCGCGCGCGCCCTCGACCGCGGCGCAGTCGACCGGACCGGTGGCGACCGGGGCGTAGGCCATGCCCCCGGCGAAAGGCGCGGCGGCGTCAGAGGCCGGAACGTAGTGCTCGATGGCGCCCTGGAAGAAGGGCGTCACCTCGCGGGTCCCCGTGAGGTCCTTGCCGAACAGCATCGGCCCCACGGTGAGCAGGCCCACCAGCACCGAGGGAATGGCCAGGGCCAGCAGCGGCACCGTGACCACCCACGGCGACTCGTGCGGCTCGACCGGGCCATGGTGGCCGTGGTCGTCGTGCGCCCCGTCGTGGTGACCGTCGTGGCCATGGGCATCGGCGTGGCGGAAGCGCTCTTCGCCGTGGAAGGTGAGATAGAACAGGCGGAAGCTGTAGAAGCTGGTGACGAACACGCCGGCCAGCACGGCGAAGATGGCGTACTGATTCACCCAGGTGCCGCCCTCGCCCGCCGCCTTCACCGCCTCGATGATGCCGTCCTTCGAGTAGAAGCCGGAGAAGAAGGGGAAACCCACCAGCGCCAGGGTGCCGATGAGCGATGTCCAGTAGGTGATCGGCATGTACTTGCGCAGGCCGCCCATCTTCCGCATGTCCTGCTCGTGGTGCATGCCGATGATCACGCTGCCGGCGGCGAGGAACAGCAGGGCCTTGAAGAAGGCGTGGGTCATCAGGTGGAACACGGCGGCCCCGTAGGCGGAGACGCCGAGGGCCACCGTCATGTAGCCGAGCTGCGAGAGCGTGGAATACGCCACCACGCGCTTGATGTCGTTCTGCACCATGCCGATCAGGCCGGTGAACAGGGCCGTGGTGGCGCCGATGAAGAGGATGAACTGCAGGGCCACCGGGCTCAGCTCGAACACCGGCGACATGCGGCTGACCATGAAGATGCCGGCGGTCACCATCGTGGCGGCATGGATCAGGGCCGAGATCGGGGTCGGGCCCTCCATCGAGTCCGGCAGCCAGACGTGCAGCGGCACCTGCGCCGACTTGCCCATGGCGCCGATGAACAGGCAGATGCCGATGAAGGTCATGGCATCCACCTGCCAGGCCGGCACCGTGAGCCCCAGCACGCTGAAGCCCTCCCAGATCGTCAGCACCTGGCCCGGGCCGCTGGTGACCTGGGCGAAGACCTCGGCGTAGTCGAGCGAGCCGTAGTAGTACAGCACCGCGCCGATGCCGAGCAGGAAGCCGAAATCGCCCACGCGGTTGACCAGGAAGGCCTTCATGTTGGCGAACACCGCCGAGGGCCGCTTGTACCAGAAGCCGATCAGCAGATAGGAGACCAGGCCCACCGCCTCCCAGCCGAAGAACAGCTGGAGGAAGTTGTTGCTCATCACGAGCATCAACATCGAGAAGGTGAACAGCGAGATGTAGCTGAAGAAGCGCTGGTAGCCCGGGTCGCCCTCCATGTAGCCGATGGTGTAGACGTGCACCAGCAGCGAGACGAAGGTGACCACCACCATCATCATGGCGGTCAGCCGGTCGACCATGAAGCCGACATGGGCCGAGTAGCCGCCGATCTCGAAGAAGGTATAGATGTTGCGGTTGTACGGGTCGGCCTCGCCGCTCACCAGCTGCCAGAGCACCTGGATGGAAAGCGCGCAGCTGATGGCCACGCCGACGATGGTGGCGGTGTGGGCACCGGCGCGCCCCACCTGCCGGCCGAACAGGCCGGCGATGATGCTGCCGAGCAGCGGCGCGAAGGCGATGACCAGCAGCAGGTTGGTCGACAGGGTGTTTTCCATGTCAGCCCTTCATCGAATCGAGTTCGGCCACGTTGATCGTCCGCTTGTTGCGGAACAGCGTGACGAGGATGGCAAGGCCGATGGCCGCCTCGGCGGCGGCCACGGTCAGGATGAAGAACACGAACACCTGGCCGTGCACGTCGCCCAGGAAGCGCGAGAAGGCGACGAAATTGATATTCACCGCCAGCAGCATCAGCTCGATGCACATCAGAAGAACGATGACGTTCTTCCGGTTGATGACGATGCCGGCCACGCTGAGCGAGAACAGGATGGCGCCGAGCGTGAGGTAGTGGGCGAGCGTGATCATTCCGCGGCCTCCTGGCGACGGGTCTCGGCGGGCATCTTGACGATGCGGATGCGGTCTTCCTTGCGCACCGCGGCCTGCTTCGCCGGGTCCTGGTGGCGCGAGCCGGGGCGGCGGCGCAGGGTCAGCATCACGGCAGCGAGGATGGCCACGGTGAGCAGCACGGCGGCGACCTCAAAGGGATAGAGATAGCCCGAGAACAGGGTCTCGCCGATCCACTCGAGATTGGTCTTGCCGGCCACCGCGGCCGGGTCGGCGCTGGGGAAGGCCACGTCGCGCTTGCCCGAGCGCACCCCCATCAGCACCAGCATCTGCACGAACATCAGGCCGGCCACCACGGCGGCCACCGGCAGGTAGCGGGCGAAGCCTTCGCGCAGCGGGGTGGTGTTGATGTCGAGCATCATCACCACGAACAGGAACAGCACCATCACCGCGCCAACGTAGACCAGCACCAGGGCCACGCCGAGGAACTCGGCCTGCAGCAGCAGGAACAGGCAGGCGGTGGAGAAGAAGGTGAGCACGAGGCAGAGCACCGCATGCACCGGGTTCTTCAGGGTGATGACGCCGAGGGCCGAGGCCACGGCCATGGCGGCGAAGAGGTAGAACGCGATCAGTTCCATCGTCAGTCGGTCTCCCCGCTCAGCGGTAGGGGGCGTCGGCGGCGCGGCGCTCGGCGATCTCCGCCTCGAAGCGGTCGCCGATGGCGAGCAGCTGCGGCTTGGTGACGATGTTCTCGCCGCGCTTCTCGAAGTGGTATTCGTGGATGTGCGTCTCGACGATCGAGTCGACCGGGCAGCTCTCCTCGCAGAACCCGCAGAAGATGCACTTGAACAGGTCGATGTCGTAACGCGTGGTGCGGCGGGTGCCATCGGCGCGCACATCGGAATCGATGGTGATGGCGAGCGCCGGGCATACCGCCTCGCAGAGCTTGCAGGCGATGCAGCGCTCCTCGCCGTTCGGGTAACGGCGCAGGGCGTGCAGGCCGCGGAAGCGCGGCGACTGCGGGAACTTCTCGTAGGGGTAATGGATCGTGTACTTCGGCTTGAACATGTACACGAGGGTGAGCCACATGCCCTGGAGCAGTTCCAGGAGCAGCAGGCTCTTCAGGTAGGCGATCGCGCGGTTCATGCGGGTACTCGTGCCCTGCCCTTACTGGCCGATCTCGAACCAGCCGGCATAGGCCATGGCGGCCACGACGACGGTCCAGACGATGGTGATGGGGATGAAGACCTTCCAGCCGAGCCGCATGATCTGGTCGTAGCGGTAACGCGGGAAGGTGGCGCGGAACCAGACGAAGCTGAAGGCGAAGGCGAAGGCCTTGAGGAACAGCCACCACGGACCGTCGGCGCCCAGCACCGGCACTGCCGCCGGGAACGGCGAGAGCCAGCCGCCGAGGAAGAAGATCGCGGCAAGGAAACTGATCAGGATCATGTTCGCGTATTCGGCGAGGAAGAAGATCGCGAACGCAGATCCCGAATACTCGACGTGGAAGCCGGCCACGATCTCCGACTCGCCCTCGGCGACGTCGAAGGGCGCGCGGTTGGTCTCGGCCACGCCGGAAATGAAATAGATGACGAACAGCGGCAGCAGCGGCAGCCAGAACCACTCAAAGAGACCGGCATCGCCCTTCTGGGCATGCACGATCTCGGTGAGGTTCATGGTGCCCGCGGCCACCAGCACGCCGACCAGGGCAAAGCCCATGGCGATCTCGTAGCTCACCACCTGGGCGGCAGAGCGCAGGGCGCCGAGGAAGGCGTACTTCGAGTTCGAGGCCCAGCCGCCGATGATCACGCCATAGACGCCCATCGAGGTGAGGGCCAGCAGCACCAGCAGGCCGGCATCGACGTCGGCGATGACCAGCCCTTCCCCGAAGGGAATCACCGCCCAGGCGGCGAAGGCCGGGGCCAGCGCGATCAGCGGCGCCAGGCGGTGCAGGAAGGCGTTGGCATTGGCCGGGACGATGCTTTCCTTGAACAGCATCTTGAACACGTCGGCGAAGGCCTGGATCACGCCGAGCCCCGGCACCAGCTGGCCGACGAACACCGGCCCGTGGCGCACGTGCATCCAGCCGATCACCTTGCGCTCGAGCAGGGTGTAGAAGGCCACCGCCACGGTGAGCGAGATCACCAGCGGAACGATCTTCACCAGCATCCAGGCCAGCGAGCCCAGGGTGCCGAAGCCGAGGAGGAAATCACGGAGCGGAGCGAACAGTTCCATCAGGCACCCGCCTTGCTGATCGTCAGGGCGCCGTGCGCGGCGAGCGGCGCGGTCGCCGGATAGGCCGCCTCGACCCAGGCCGTGCCACGGGCCAGGCCCGGATTCAGGCGCACCGGCAAGACCGCATGGCCCTTGGCATCGGCCACCCTGGCGATGTCGCCGGCGGCAAGGCCGAGCGCGGCGGCGTCGGCGGGATGCAGTTCCACACCCTGCCCCTTCGTGAGCGGATGGGCATTGAGCGCCGCGGAGCGACGCAGCTGGGCATCTCCGCGGTAGATCGGCAGGGTGGCGAGGCGCTCGAGGCCCTGCACCGGGGCGAGCGGCGAGAGGCCATGGCCCGAGGCCGGTGCCTGCGGGGCCATCGAGGCACGCAGGGCCTCGAGATCGAGATGGACGAACCCGTCGAAGCCCATGGCGTCACCGAGGGCGCGCAGCACGCGCCAGCCCGGACGGGCCTCACCGCGCGGCTTGCCGCCGGCGCTGGTGAACTGGGTGCGGCCGTCGAGGTTGGTGTAGCTCGCCTCCATCTCGGCGCCGGCGGCGATCGGCAGGATGAGGTCGGCGACCTGCTTCAGCGATTCGCTGGCATGGACGGAGAAGGCCAGCACCTTCGCCGCCGACAGCGCCTTGAGGGCGGCCGTGGCATCGGCGAAGTCGTAGGCGGGCTCGAGGTTCCAGAGCAGGTAGGCGGCTTTCGGCGCGGCGAGCTGCGCATCCACGGCCTGTCCGCCCGGCCCCGGAAGGACCCCATGACGCGACAGGCCAAGCGCATTGGCCCCCTGCGGGATGCGGCTCAGGGCAAGGCCCGTGGCCTGCGCAATGGCTCGCGCGGCGGCACGCAGATGCGAGGCGTTGGCATGCGTCTCGGCGATGGCGCCAAGCACGATGGCACCGGCCCTGGCCCCCTTCAGCGCGTCGGCGATGCCGGTGAGCGCGGGATCCTCGATGGCGGCGGCGATGCCCGCCGGCAGCGAGGCCCCCAGCTTCGCCGCCAGCGCGGCCAGCACGCCCGGCAGCCTGGACGGGGCGACGATCACCTTGCCGGCCAGCGGATGGGCGACCGGGAAGTCGACCGGATTGATCGCAAAAACCCTGGCGCCCTTCTTGGTAGCCTTGATGAGGCGCTGGTGCAGCAGCGGCACTTCGTGGCGCAGGTTCGTGCCGACCAGCAGCACCACGTCGGCGCTCTCCAGCTCGGCCGCGGCGCGGCCGAAGGCTTCGGCCACCGGGGCATCGGCGAAATCCACCTGGGTGAGGCGATGGTCGATGTGCGGCGTGCCGAGGCCCCTGGCGAGACGGGCCAGCGAGGCGCCCTCCTCGTTCGAGGCCGAAGGATGCACGAGGATGCCGGTGTCGGCGCCGCCGGCCTTCAGCATCGAGGCGGCAAGGCCCAGCGCCTCGTCCCAGCCGATGGCCTTCCAGCTGCCATCGGCCTGCCGGGCGAGCGGCACGGTCGCGCGATCCTCGCTGTAGAGGCCCTCATGCGAATAGCGGTCGCGGTCGGAGAGCCAGCACTCGTTCACCGCCTCGTTCTCGCGCGGCACGATGCGCAGCACCTCGCCGCGGCGCACGTGCAGGAACAGGTTGGAGCCGAGCGCGTCGTGCAGGCCGATCGACTCGCGGGCCACCAGCTCCCACGGGCGGGCCTTGAAGCGGTAGACCTTGTTGGTGAGCGCGCCCACCGGGCAGACGTCGATGACGTTGCCGGAGAGCTCGGTCATCAGCGGCTTGCCATCGAAGGTGCCGATCTGCAGGTTCTCGCCGCGGTACATGCCGCCGAGCTCGTAGGTGCCGGCCACCTCGGCGGTGAAGCGGACGCAGCGCGTGCAATGGATGCAGCGCGTCATCTCGGTGGCCACCAGCGGGCCCAGGTCCTCGTCGGCCACCACGCGCTTGCGCTCCACGTAGCGGCTCACCGAACGGCCATAGCCCATCGACACGTCCTGCAGCTCGCACTCACCGCCCTGGTCGCAGATCGGGCAGTCGAGCGGATGGTTCACCAGCAGGAACTCCATGACGTTGCGCTGCGCGTCGAGCGCGCGCTTGGTCTGGGTGGTGATCTTCATGCCTTCCATCACCGGCGTGGCACAGGCCGGCGCCGGCTTCGGCATCTTCTCCACGTCGACGAGGCACATGCGGCAGTTGGCCGCGATCGGCAGCTTCTTGTGGTAGCAGAAGCGCGGAATGGGAATGCCGGCCTTGTCGGCGGCCTGGATGATCATCGAGCCCTTCGGCGCCATAAGCGGCACGCCGTCGATCTCGATGTTCACCAGGTCGGTGGCGGGGGCGGTAGGCGTGGCGGCGCTCATGCGGCCTTCTCCGTGACGACGCCGGCGGCCTGGTCATCGACCAGGAAGCGCTTGTTGACGATGGCGTACTCGAACTCGCTCCAGAACTGGCGCAGGAAGCCCTGCACCGGCCAGGCGGCGGCCTCGCCGAAGGCGCAGATGGTATGGCCCTCGATCTGGCCGGCGGCGGCGCGCAGCATCTGCAGGTCCTCCAGCGTCGCCTTGTGCTCGACGATGCGGGTGAGCATGCGGTACATCCAGCCCGTGCCCTCGCGGCAGGGCGTGCACTGGCCGCAGCTCTCCTTGAAATAGAAGCGGGCGATGCGGTGGCAGGCGCGCACCATGCAGGTGGTCTCGTCCATGACGATGACCGCGCCGGAGCCGAGGCCGGAACCGGCCTTCTGGATGCTGTCGTAGTCCATGGTGAGGCCGAGCATCACCTCGCCCGGCAGCACCGGCATCGAGGAACCGCCCGGGATCACCGCCTTCAGCCTGCGGCCGCCGCGCACGCCGCCCGCCATCTCCAGCAGGTCCTTGAAGGGCGTGCCGAGGCGGATCTCGAAATTCCCCGGATTGTTGACGTGGCCGGAAACCGAGAAGATCTTCGGCCCGCCGTTGTTCGGCTTGCCAAGGTTGAGGAACCATTCCGCGCCGTTGCGGATGATGGCCGGCACCGAGGCATAGGTCTCGGTGTTGTTGATGGTGGTGGGGCGGCCGTAGAGGCCGAAGTTGGCCGGGAACGGCGGCTTGAAGCGCGGCTGGCCCTTCTTGCCCTCCAGCGACTCCATCAGCGCGGTTTCCTCGCCGCAGATGTAGGCGCCAGCGCCGAGCGCCGAGTAGATGTCGACGTCGATGCCGCTGCCCTGGATGTCCTTGCCGAGCCAGCCGTTCGCGTAGGCCTCCTTGAGCGCCTCCTCGAAGTGCTCGAAGGGCTCGTGATGGAACTCGCCGCGCATGTAGTTGTAGGCCACGGTGGCGCCGGTGGCGTAGCAGGCGATCGCCATGCCCTCGATCACCGCATGCGGGTTGTAGCGCAGGATGTCGCGGTCCTTGCAGGTGCCGGGCTCGGATTCATCGGAGTTGCAGAGGATGTACTTCTGCCCCGGCGCGTTGCGCGGCATGAAGCTCCACTTGAGGCCGGTGGGGAAGCCTGCGCCGCCGCGGCCGCGCAGGGCGCTCTGCTTCACCTGCTCGATGATCTGCTCGGGCGGGATCTTCTCGGCGAGGATCTTGCGCCAGGCAGCGTAGCCGCCCACCTTGAGGTAGTTCTCGTACGACCACGGCTTCTCGAAATGCAGCGTGGTGTAGACGACCTGGTGTTCCTGCGGCGCGGGACCGACGGGGCCGCTGGCGCTGTGACCGTGCTGTGCCATGGCGTGACTCACTTCAGCTCGTCGAGGATGGCGTCGACCGAGGCCGGCGTCAGCTTCTCGTGGTAATGGCCGTTGACCACCATCATCGGCGCGCCGGCGCAGGCGGCGAGGCACTCTTCCTCCACCTTCAGCCAGATGCGGCCGTCAGGCGTGGACTCGCCGCTTTTGATGCCGAGCTTCTTCTCGCAGTGGCGCACGATGTCCTCGGCGCCATTGAGCCAGCAGCTGATGTTGGTGCACACGGCGACGACGTTCCGGCCCACCGGCTCGAGGGCGAACATCGAGTAGAAGCTCGCCACCTCGTAGGCCCAGACCGGCGGGATGCCGATGTACTTGGCCACGGCGGCGATCAGCTCGTCGGTGAGCCAGCCGCCGTTCTGCTCCTGGGCAGCGATCAGGGCCTGGATCACGGCGGAGCGGCGGCGGTCGGGCGGGAAGCGGGCCAGCCACTCCTCGATGCGGGCACGGGTGGCCTCGGAGAGCGCGACCATCGGGTCGACGTGCTGGCAGGCCTCGAAGTTTCCGGTGGCTTTCATTGCGTGGACCTTCAGCGATCGATTTCGCCGAACACGATGTCGTAGGTGCCGATCATGGCCACCACGTCGGAGAGCATGTGGCCCTTCACGATGGCGTCCATCGAGCTCAGGTGGGCGAAGCCGGGGGCGCGCAGCTTGAGACGGAAGGGCTTGTTGGCGCCGTCGGAGACGAGATAGGCGCCGAACTCGCCCTTCGGGGCCTCGACCGCGGAATACACCTCGCCGGCGGGCAGCGAATAGCCCTCGGTGAAGAGCTTGAAGTGGTGGATCAGGGCTTCCATATCGCCCTTCATCCGCTCGCGCTTCGGCGGCGCGACCTTGTAGTTGTCGACCATCACCGGCCCGGGATTGGCGCGCAGCCAGGCCACCGCCTGCTTGATGATGCGGGCCGACTGGCGCATCTCCTCGACGCGCACGAGGTAACGGTCGTAGCAGTCGCCGTTCACGCCCACCGGCACGTCGAAGTCGAGGTCGGCATAGCAGGCATAGGGCTGCTTCTTGCGCAGGTCCCAGGCGATGCCGGAACCGCGCAGCATCGGCCCGGTCATGCCCCAGGCCAGCGCCTGCTCCGGCGTGACCACGCCGATGCCGACGGTACGCTGCTTCCAGATGCGGTTGTCGGTGAGCAGGGTCTCGTACTCATCGACGCGCTTCGGGAAGTCGTCGGCGAAGGCATCGAGGAAGTCGAGCATCGAGCCCTCGCGCCATTCGTTGATGCGCTTCAGCTCCTTGCCCTTGCGCCATGGCGACTCGGCGTACTTCGGCATCGAGTCGGGCAGGTCGCGGTAGACGCCGCCCGGGCGGTAGTAGGCGGCATGCATGCGCGCGCCGGAGACCGCCTCGTAGCAGTCCATCAGCTCCTCGCGCTCGCGGAAGGCATAGAGGAACATCGCCATCGCGCCGAGGTCGAGGCCATTGGTGCCCACCCACATCAGGTGGTTCAGGATGCGGGTGATCTCGTCGAACAGCGTGCGGATCATCTTCGCCCGCGGCGGCGGCTCGATGCCGGCCAGGCGCTCGATGGCCATCACGTAGGCGTGCTCGTTGCACATCATCGAGACGTAGTCGAGCCGGTCCATGTAGCCGATGGACTGGTTGTAGGGCTTCGACTCAGCGAGCTTCTCGGTGCCGCGGTGCAGGAGGCCGATGTGCGGATCGGCGCGGCGCACGGTCTCACCGTCCATCTCCAGCACGAGGCGCAGCACGCCGTGGGCCGCAGGGTGCTGCGGCCCGAAGTTCATGGTGTAGTTGCGGATTTCCTGGGTCATGGCGTCAGGCCTTCTTCGCCGCGGCTTCCGAGGCCGACTGCTGCCAGCGGGAATCCTCGCGCACCACGCGCGGCACGCCCACGCGCGGCTCGACCGAGGTGACGGGCTCGTAGACCACACGCTTCTTCTCGGCGTCGTAACGCACCTCGACGTTGCCGATCAGCGGGAAGTCCTTGCGGAACGGGTGCCCCACGAAGCCGTAGTCGGTGAGGATGCGGCGCAGGTCCGGGTGCCCCTCGAAGACGATGCCGAAGAGGTCGAAGGCCTCGCGCTCGAACCAGTTGAGGCCGGGCCAGATCTCGACCAGCGAGGGCAGCACCGGCAGGGCATTGTCCTCGGCGAAGCAGCGCAGGCGCAGGCGCTCGTTCTGCCGCAGCGAGAGCAGGTGCACGCTGATGGCGAAACGCTTCTCCGGGCCGCGTCCGGCCGGGCGGTCTTCCCAGCGGAAACGCCCCGGGCCGCTGCCCCCCTCCACGCCGCGCGAGAAGCCCTCGCTGCTGACGTCGGTGGTCTCCCACTCGCCCTCGCCATAGCCGAGGAAGTCGAGGCCGGCAAGGTCGATGGCCTGCTCAAAGTGGAATTCGTCGCGCAGCGCGCGGGCGACCTCGACGAGCTGGGCGGGGGCCACCTCGAGGGTGGTCTCGCCATGGGCCTCGACGAGGGCGAGGACGCGCTCGCCGAAGCGGGCTCGGAGACGTTCGGCAAGACTCGGCGTGGCGTCGGCCATGGGCGTTTCGGTCTGCGTTGCGGTTCTTCGGCCGCGCGGATCAACGCGCGATGGTGTTGGTGCGGCGGATCTTCTTCATCAGCTGCAGGATGCCGTAGACCAGCGCCTCGGCCGTGGGCGGGCAGCCCGGCACGTAGACGTCCACCGGCACCACGCGGTCGCAGCCACGGACCACGGAATAGCTGTAGTGGTAGTAGCCGCCGCCGTTGGCGCAGCTGCCCATCGAGATGACCCAGCGCGGCTCGGGCATCTGGTCGTAGACCTTGCGCAGGGCCGGGGCCATCTTGTTCACCAGCGTGCCGGCCACGATCATCACGTCGGACTGGCGCGGCGAGGGACGGAACACCACGCCGTAGCGGTCGAGGTCGAGGCGCGAGGCGCCGGCATGCATCATCTCGACGGCGCAGCAGGCAAGCCCGAAGGTCATGGGCCAGAGCGAGCCGGTGCGCGCCCAGTTCACCAGGGTGTCGACCGAGGTGGTGACGAAGCCGCGCTCGAACAGCGGATTCTCGGATTCCGGGCGCAGGAGATCATCGACCCGGCCGAGCGGCTCCGGGTTGTGCATCACGCGCGAGACGGCCTGGATCACTCCCATTCGAGCGCCCCCTTCTTCCATTCGTAGATGAAGGCGAACACCAGGATGCCGAGGAAGCCGGCCATGGCCCAGAGCGCGGGTTCGCCGATGTCGCGAAAGACCATCGCCCACGGAAAGACGAAGGCGATCTCGAGATCGAAGACGATGAACAGGATGGCGACGAGGTAGTAGCGCACGTCGAAGGGCATGCGCGCGTCCTCGAAGGCCTCGAAGCCGCACTCGTAGGGCGAGAGCTTCTCGGCATCGGGGCGCTTCGGCCCGAGGAGCCAGCCACCGACCAGGAGAACGAGGCCGAGGCCGGTGGAGACGATCAGGAACAGCAGGATCGGCAGGTACTCGCCCAGCATGCAGGCCCTCGGCTAGCGCCCGCGCGGGGCGCATTGCGACCGCGCCAGACAGGGGCGCGGTTCATTGCGTATCGGTTGTGGTGCCCAAGGGGGGACTCGAACCCCCACGACTTGCGTCGCTACCACCTCAAGGTAGTGCGTCTACCAATTCCGCCACCTGGGCTTGTCTTGCGTGCTCCGTACGACTCGCGGAGCGGCGAGATTGTATCAGGCCATCAACCGCCTGACTCGCCTTCCGGCGGTTTTTCTGCAACTTCTTCCTTGTCCGGCGCCACCCCGGCCTCCGCTGCCGGCGCAGCGGCGGGCGCCACCGGCGGGGCAACCGCCTCGGCGCGTCCCATCAGGCCAATGTCCTCGTTGTCGGCCGGCATCAGCCGGCCGCCATGGCGGCTGGCGTACCAGGCCATACCGAGGCTCAGGGCAAAAAACACCACCGCCAGCCACTTGGTGGAGCGGGAGAGGAAGTTCGCCGAGCCGGAGGCCCCGAACACCGTGGCCGAGGCGCCACCACCGAAGCCGGTGCCGGCCTGCGCGCCGGAGCCGCGCTGAAGCAGGATCAGCACGATCATCGCGACGGCGACGAGGACGTAAACGACGGTGACGAGGACGATGAGGTTCATGGACTTTGCGGGTTCACCGCGCCGCCGAGGCGACGATGGCGAGGAATTCGGAGGCCGACAGCGAGGCGCCGCCAACCAGCCCGCCATCGATGTCCGGCTGCGAGAACAGCTGGGCGGCGTTGGCGGCCTTCACGCTGCCGCCGTAGAGGATCGGCAGCGAGTCCGCAATCATAGCATCGTGCGCGCGGATTTCGCTACGGAGGAAGGCGTGCACTTCCTGGGCCTGTTCAGGGCTGGCGGTGCGACCGGTGCCGATGGCCCAGACCGGCTCGTAGGCCAGCACCGCGCCGCGCAGGCACTCCACCCCGCCGGCCGCCAGCACCGCCCCGAGCTGCCCGGAGAGCACCCACTCGGTGCGCCCGGCCTCGCGCTGCTCCAGGGTCTCGCCAAGGCAGAGCACCGGCACCAGGCCGGCCTGGCGGGCGGCGAGCAGCTTGCGGGCGACGAGTTCGCTGGATTCCTGGTGGTACTCGCGGCGCTCGGAATGGCCCACCAGCACGTGGCTGGCGCCGATGTCCCTCAGCATGGCGCCGGAGACCTCGCCGGTGTAGGCGCCGCTCTCGTGGATGTCGAGGTCCTGGGCGCCAAAGCCGATGCCCGCCCCGCCATGGCTGGCGATGCACTCGGCGAGATAAGGAAGCGGCGGGAACACCAGGCGCTGCACCCCGGCCGGCGCCGGCACGGCGGCGATGGCATCGAGCAGGGCGCGGTTGGCCGCCCGGCTGCCGTTGAGCTTCCAGTTTCCCGCCACGATGCGCGTCCGCATGCCTGCTTGCTCCCGGATGGAATGGCGCGGAAGGATAGCAGCCCACCCCGAGGAAGATGCCGATGCCCGCCCCGCTCCGAACCGACCGCCACGCCCTCGTCACCGGCGCTTCCAGCGGCATCGGCGCCGAGATCGCCCGGGAATACGCCAGGAGAGGCAAGCCGCTGGTGCTGGTGGCGCGGCGCGCAGACCGGCTGGAGGCGCTCGCCGCCGAACTGCGGGCCCGGGTACGGGTGGAGGTGATCGTGGCCGACCTCGCCGATCCGGCGGCGCCGGCGATGCTGCAGGCGGAATGCGGGGCCCGCGGCCTGCACATCGATACGCTGGTGAACAACGCCGGCTACGGCGTGCCCGGGCGCTACCTCGGCAAGGACTGGGCCACCCACCGCGATTCGCTGCAGGTGCTGCTGGTGGCGGTGTGCGAGCTCACCCACCGATTCCTGCCGGCGATGGAGGCCGAGGGCCATGGCCGCATCCTCAACGTGGCCTCGCTGGCCGGCCTGGTGCCGCCCACGGCGGGACACACGCTCTACGGCCCCACCAAGGCCTTCCTGATCCGCTTCAGCGAGACGCTGGCCAGGGAGGTCGGCCCGAAGGGCGTGCACGTGACGGCGCTCTGCCCGGGCATGACCTACACCGAGTTCCACGACGTGAACGGCATGCGCGCCACCGTCTCGAAGCTGCCGAAGGGGATCTGGCTGGATGCGGCGACGGTGGCGAGGCTGGGCGTGGATGCCGTGGAATCCGGCCGGACGCGGATCGTCACCGGGCGCGCCAACCGCCTGATCGCCGCGCTGTCGAAATACCTGCCCGACCGCCTCGCCGGCGCCCTGATCGCGTCCAGAGCCAGGGACTTCCGCGATGAGAGCTGAGGCGGGAAACGGCGAAGCCCCGCATCGCGGGGCTTCGTGGGCGGAACGGGACGCTCAGGCCAGCTTGATCTCGCGCAGGCGCTCCTGCAGGTACTCGTGGGCGGTGATCGGCTCGGGGTAGCGGTTGGGGTTGTCCGGCGTGATGCAGGACGGCAGGGTCTCGATCAGGAAGTCCGGGTTCGGATGCAGGAAGAAGGGCGTGGAGTAGCGCGGCTTGCGCGCCTCGTCGCCCGGCGGGTTGACCACCCGGTGCGTCGTCGACGGGTACACGTGGTTGGTGAGCCGCTGCAGCATGTCGCCGATGTTGACCACGATGGTGTCGGCCTCGGCGGTGAACGGCACCCACTCGCCCTTGCGCGAGAGCACCTCGAGGCCGGCGGCGCTGGCTCCCACCAGCAGGGTGATGAGGTTGATGTCCTCGTGGGCCCCGGCGCGGACATTGGGGATGTCCGGAGCGGTGATCGGCGGGTAATGGATCGGGCGCAGGATGCTGTTGCCGAAGTTGGTCTTGTCGGCGAACCAGTCGGCCGGTAGCCCGATGTGCAGGGCGAGCGCCGAGAGCACGCGCGCGCCGAGCTGGTCGAGCGCGGTGTAGAGCCCGTAGGCCACTTCGCGGAACTCCGGGATCTCCTCGGGCCAGAGATTGGGCGGCATCACCGCGGCATGCCGGGAATCGCGCGGGATCTCGCGGCCGACATGCCAGAACTCCTTGAGGTCGTAATGCTGGGCGCCCTTGGCCGTCTCGATGCCGAAGGGGGTGTAGCCGCGGGCACCGCCGCCGCCGGGCACGTGATACTTCCGCTTCGTCTCCTCCGGCAGGGCGAAGAAGCGCTGGAACACGTCGTAGGCGCGGTCGATCTGCGCCTGCGGGATGCCATGGCCGCGGATGCCGCAGAAGCCCCACTCACGGTAGGCGGCACCGAGCTCGGCGACGAAGGCCTCGCGGTCGGTATCGAAGCGGCGGATGTCGAGGGTGGGGATGGCGGCCATCGGAGGTGCTCTGGGGTGGTTCGGGGGCGGGATGATGCCGCCGGGCGCAGCCGCCCGGCGTGATCTGGGTCAAGCCGCGGCCTGCACCGCGGCCGAGAGTTCATCGAGGACGCGCTGCACGAGGACGGCATCGTCGGCCTCGACGGTGACGCGCACCACGGGCTCGGTGCCGGAGGGCCTGAGGAAGGCGCGCCCCCTGCCCTGCACGGCCGCCTCGGCACGGGCCAGCGCGGCCTTCACCGCCTCGGCCTCGGCGGGACGGGCCCCGGGGCCGACGCGGACGTTCACGGTCTTCTGCGGCAGCTTCACCATGCCGGCGAGCGCCTCGCCGAGGCCGATGCCGCGGCGGCGCAGCACCTCCAGCACCTGCAGGGCGCTGACGATGCCGTCGCCCGAGCTCACGCGGTCGAGGCAGAGCAGGTGGCCGGAGGTCTCGCCCCCGAGCACGCCACCGTGCTCGAGCAGGGCCTGATGCACGTAGCGGTCGCCGACCCTGGTGCGCAAAAAGCCGATGCCCATGGCGCCCAGGGCACGCTCGAGGCCGTAGTTGCTCATCAGGGTGCCGACCACCGGCCCCTTGAGCCGGCCGCTGGCCTGCCAGTCGCTGGCCAGCAGGTAGAGCAGGTCGTCGCCGTCGCGCACCGTGCCGGCCGCGTCGACGAACAGCACCCGGTCACCGTCGCCATCGAAGGCAATACCGAGTTCGGCGCCGGTCTCGCGCACCCGGGCGGCCAGGGCCTCGGGATGGGTAGAGCCCACGCCGTCGTTGATGTTCAGGCCGTTCGGCTCGATGCCGATGGCCTCGACCCGGGCGCCGAGCTCGCGGAATACCAGGGGGCCCAGCTGGTAAGTGGCGCCGTGGGCACAGTCGAGCACGATGCGCATGCCGCCGAGATCGAAGCCGCGCGGCACCGAGCCCTTGCAGGCCTCGACATAGCGGCCCACGGCATCGCGGGTGCGCAGCGCCTTGCCCAGCCGCTCCGAGGGCACGGTGCGGAAAGGCTGCTCCAGCGCCGCCTCGATGGCCAGCTCGGTGGCATCGTCGAGCTTCTCGCCCTCGGCGGAGAAGAACTTGATGCCATTGTCGTGGTGCGGATTGTGCGAGGCGCTGATGACGATGCCGCCATCGGCGCGCATCGAGCGGGTGAGGTGCGAGACCGCGGGGGTCGGCATCGGCCCCATCAGCTGCACGTCGACGCCGGCGGCCACCAGCCCGGCCTCCAGCGCGGCCTCGAACATGTAGTTGGAGATGCGGGTGTCCTTGCCGATCAGCACCAGCGGCTTGCGCCACTCGCCGCCCTCGCGGGCCGCATGCAGGGCATGGCCGTAGGCATTGCCGAGGCGCAGCACGAAATCCGCCGAGATCGGGCCCTCGCCCACCCGGCCACGGATGCCATCGGTGCCGAAATACTTGCGCGATGCCATGCTCAGGCCGCCTCCTTCGGCGCCGGGCGGCGGGTCATCAGGGCCAGCAGGGCGGCCAGGCGGTCGCGCATCTGCCGGCGGTCGACGATCAGGTCGACGGCCCCGTGCTCGACCAGGAACTCACTGCGCTGGAAGCCTTCGGGCAGCTTCTCGCGCACCGTCTGCTCGATCACCCGCGGCCCGGCGAAACCGATCAGCGCCCGGGGTTCCGCGACATTGATGTCGCCCAGCATGCCGAGCGAGGCGGAGACGCCGCCGGTGGTCGGATGGGTGAGCACCGAGATGTAGGGCACCCCGGCCTTGCGCAGGCGGGCGATGGCGGCCGAGGTCTTGGCCATCTGCATCAGTGAGAACAGGCCCTCCTGCATGCGCGCGCCGCCGGTGGCGGAGAAACAGACGAGGGCGCTGCGCTCGGCCAGGGCGCGCTCGGCGGCCAGGGTGAAGCGCTCGCCCACCACCGAGCCCATGGAGCCGCCCATGAAACGGAACTCGAAGGCGGCCACGCACAGCGGCTGACCCTTGAGCAGGCCGCGCCCGGCGACCAGGGCGTCGAGTTCGCCCACGGCCTTCTGGCTGGCCTTGATGCGGTCGGCGTACTTCTTCTGGTCGCGGAATTTCAGTGCATCCACCGGGCCGAGGTCGCCGCCGATCTCCTCGAAGCTGCCGGCATCGAGGAAGTGGTTCAGGCGCTCGCGGGCGCCGATCGGCATGTGGTGGTCGCACTTCGGGCAGACATGCTGGTGCTGGTCCAGCTCCGGGGCATAGAGCGCCGCGCCGCAGTGCTCGCACTTCTCCCACAGGCCCTCCGGCACGCCGCGCTTGTTGCCGCCCTGCGTGCGGATGCCACCGAGTTTCAGCTTGTTCAACCAGCTCATGGATGCCCCTGGGGGGTGTCGGAGGGGGGCTAGTCTAGCCGGTCGGCGCACGGCCTTGCCCGCCCGGCTAGAGCTCCCGCAGGGTCACCGAGGGCGGGGCGTCGAGCAGGCGGCGGGTGGCCCAGAGGCCGGCCGCCAGCGCCACCAGCACGCCGGCCGCGGCGCCGCCCAGAGCCAGCCTGGGATCGGGCACCCAGGGCAGTTCCAGCACCTGCACCGCGAGCACGCCGGCCAGCAGGGTGGCGGCCAGTGCCGCCACCAGCCCGGCCACCAGCCCCAGCGCGGCGAACTCGCCGGCCTGGGCCAGCCGCAGCTGGCGCCGGCTGCCGCCCAGCACCC
Source organism: Silanimonas lenta DSM 16282 (assembly GCF_000429065.1). Lineage (GTDB taxonomy): Bacteria > Pseudomonadota > Gammaproteobacteria > Xanthomonadales > Xanthomonadaceae > Silanimonas > Silanimonas lenta. The sequence continues at coordinate 161,375 of NZ_AUBD01000008.1, forward strand.
GCATCACCGCGCCCTCGCGCAGGCGCTCGTCCTGGCTGGCCCCCACCGCGGCTAGCAGCACCAGGGCGCCGGCCAGCACGGCCACCAGGAACACCGCTTCGACCACGGTGGAGACCTGGTCGGCCACCCGCCGCACCTGGCCGAGGATGGCGTCGATGTCGACCACCGAGAGGTTGGCGAAGCGATCCAGCAGGGCGCGGGCGAAATCGTCCCGGCCCGGTGGCACGTGCACCGCGGTGATCGCGCTGCCCTGCAGGCCCTCCAGCACGCCGGGCGAGACCAGCACGAAGAAGTTCGGACGGAAGCTCTCCCACTTCACCCGGCGGATCGAACGCACCTCGCCCTCGATGCGGGTGCCGGCGATGTCGAAGGCCACGCGGTCGCCCAGCCGCCAGCCGAGCGTGTCGGCCAGGCCCTCCTCCACCGAGAGGGCGATGTCGCCGTCGCGGGCGACACGGGTATCCGGGGGCCAGAAGCGCCCGGCCACCACGGTGTTGTCGTCGCCCAGGACCGAGGCGGTGCTGAGGTTGAACTCGCGCTCGGCGAGGCGGCGGGCGCGCGTCGGCTCCTTGCCGAAGGCCTCCAGCGACACGGCCTCGCCGTTCTTCGCCACCCAGCGGCCGCGCACCATGGGGTAGATCGCCGCCTCGGCCAGGCCCTGCTCGCGCAGGAAGGCCCGCAGCGGCTCGACCTGCGCCGGCTGTACGTTCAGCAGGAATCGGTTGGGAGCATCGGCCGGCAGGGCCTCGCGCCAGCGCGAGAGCAGGTCGGTGCGGACGAAGGTGAGCACGAGGAGCGCCATCAGACCGAGGCCGATCGCGCTGACCTGGGCCACCGTGGTGGCGGGGCGGCGGCTCAGGTTGGCAAGGCCGTAGCGCCAGGGACCGCGCAGGCGCGGCCGCAGCCGCGCCACGGCGCGCACCAGCAGCAGGGCCAGTGCAGACAGCACGGCGAAGGTGGCCAGCAGCCCCCCCAGCATGGCCCCCGCCAGCAGCGGCGATTTCGCCTGCCACCACACCAGGGCGGCGAAGCCTGCGAGGGCGAGCGCGGCGAGGGTGAGCGCCCCCGGCTCCGCCGGGTCGAGGTCGCGGCGCAGCACGCGCAGGGCCGGCACGCGGCGCAGGGCCAGCACCGGCGGCGCGGCGAAGGCGAGCAGCACCACGAGGCCCACGGCATAGCCGGCCAGCACCGGCGCGAGGCCCGCCGAGGGCACGGCAACCCCGAGGGCCGAGGACAGCCAGTGGCCGATCGCCCCGGAGAGCAGCCCGGCCACGGTGACACCGATCGTGCTGCCCAGCAGGCCGAGCAGCAGCAGGGCGCCGAGCTGCACCTTCAGCAGGGTGGCCTGCGAGGCGCCGAGGCAGCGCATCACCGCGCAGGCATCGAGGTGGCGGGCGCTGTGGCGGCGGGCAGCCATGGCCACGGCGATGGCGGCGAGGATCACCGCCACCAGGGTGGCAAGGCCGAGGAAGCGGCTGGCGCGGTCGAGGGCGCGGCGGATCTCCGGGCGGCCGTCGGCGGCGGTTTCCAGCCTCTGGCCGCGGCCGAGCTGCGGCCGCACCGCGGCCACGAAGCCCTCCACCGCATCCGGCGTGCCGGCCACCACGAGGCGGTAGGCAATGCGGCTGCCGGGCTGCACGAGGCCGGTGGCGGGCAGGTCCTCGAGGGCGAACACCACCCGGGGTGCGACGTTGAAGTAGTCGAGCGCGCCGTCCGGCTCCTGCTCGATCAGGGCGGCCAGCCGCAGCCGGGCCTCGCCCAGCACCACGGTATCGCCCACCCGCGCGCCCAGCGTGTTCGCCCCGCTGCGCCCCATCCACACGGTGCCCGGCTCGGGGCCGTGCCCGACCTCGCGGCGTTCGCTGCCGTCATCGATCGTGAAGCTGCCGCGTAGCGGGAAGGCCCGCCCCACGGCGCGCAGCTCGCCGAGGCGCAGGCGGTCGCCCACCCGCACCATGCTGGGGAACTCCACCAGTTCCACCGCCTCCAGCCCCGGCCGCTCGGCCGCCGCCCGCAGCGGGGCCGGCAGCGGCTGGTCGGCGCGCAGCACCGCATCCCCGCCCAGCAGGCGGTTCGCTTCCAGGGCCAGCGCCCGTTCGGCGCGGTCGGTCAGGAAGCTGATGGTGGTGACCGAGGCCACGGCCAGGGCCAAGGCCACCAGCAGCAGGCGCACCTCGCCTGCCGCCAGGTCGCGCCGCGCCTGCCGCCAGGCAAGGCGCCAGGCCCCGGGGCCGCGGCTCATGCCACCACCCGGCCGCCGGCCAGCCGCAGCTGCCGTCCGCAGCGGGCGGCCAGGCGCTCGTCGTGGGTCACCAGCACCAGGGTGGTGCCGGCCTCGGCGTTCAGCCGGAACAGGAGCTCGATGACCTGCTGGCCGGTGGCGGTATCGAGGTTGCCAGTGGGCTCGTCGGCGAACAGCACCGAGGGCCGGGTGACGAAGGCGCGGGCGATGGCCACGCGCTGCTGCTCGCCGCCGGAGAGCTGGCGCGGGTAGTGGCCGAGGCGCTCGCCCAGGCCCACCTGCTGCAGCACGGCCCGCGCCGGCGCTTCGACCTCGGCATCGCCGCGCAGCTCGAGCGGCAGCATCACGTTCTCCAGCGCGGTCAGCGCCGGCAGCAGCTGGAAGTTCTGGAACACGAAGCCCACGCGCTCGGCACGCAGGGCGGCGCGGGCATCCTCGTCCATGGCCGAAAGCTCGTGCCCGGCCAGCCGCACCGTGCCGCGGCTGGCGCGGTCCAGGCCGGCCAGCAGCGAGAGCAGCGTGCTCTTGCCCGAGCCCGAGGCGCCGACGATGGCGAAGGCTTCACCGGCCTCGATGCGGAATGCCACCTCGTCCAGAATGACGAGCGGGCCCGAGGGCAGCTCGACCTGCTTGCCAAGTCCTTCCACCTCCAGCAGGGCGGTGGAGGCCGGGCGCGACACATCACTCAGGGCAGTCATCGGAGGCGTTCTTGGTCAGGAAAATGAAAGCGTGGCCGCGCGGGGCTGAACGCCGCGTCACGGGCCGGGTAGCGGCGGTGGTGGTTCACGGCCTGCTGCTGGGCCTCGTGCTCGCCCTGCTCACGGCCTGCGGCGGCAGCGCGGATGCCGGCGGCACGACCGCCGCGGCCACGGTGGCCGACGAGACGGGCCCGGCCCCGCCGGCCGCCCCCGACACCCCGCCGAGGCGCGCCGTGCTGGTGATGGGCGATTCGCTCTCGGCGGCCTACAACCTCGCCGCCGAGCAGGGCTGGGTGGCCCTGCTGGACGCCCGCCTCGCCCGCGAGGGCCGGCCCTGGCGGATGGTCAACGCCTCGATCAGCGGCGAGACTTCGGCCGGCGGCGCCGCGCGGATCGAGGCCGCGCTGGCCGAGCACCGCCCGGGGCTGGTGCTGATCGAACTCGGCGCCAACGACGGCCTGCGCGGCCTGCCGCTGGAGGCCACCCGCGCCAACCTCGAGACCATGGTGCGCGCCGCGAAGGCCGCCGGCGCCGGGGTGCTGGTGATCGGCATGCGCCTGCCGCCGAACTACGGTCCCGAGTACACCGAGGCCTTCTTCGCCCTGTTCGGCGAGGTGGCGAGGGCCGAGGGCGTGGCCTACCTGCCCTTCCTGCTCGAGCCCATCGCCTTCGAGGAATCGGCCTTCCAGCCCGACCGCCTGCACCCCACGGCCGAGGCCCAGCCGCGCATCGCCGAGCATGTGTGGGCGGCGCTGGAGCCCCTGCTCGACCCGGCGCCGACGGCCGGTGCGCCATGAGCCCGGCCTTCCGGCAGCGCGCCGCGCTCGTCTGCCTCGGGCTCGCCGGCCTCGGCATGGCGCTCAGCGCCCTGCCCCATGGCCTCGCCGCCGGGCCGCATTTCCTCGGGCAGCTGCGCGCCCTGGGAGCGCCACCCGCGCTGGCCGGGCCGCTGGCCGCCGGCTGGTGGTTCGGCACGCTGATGCTGCTGATGAGCGCGGCGCTGGTGCTGGGCCAGGCCTGGCAGGGGCTGCGGGGCCGGCCGCCGCAGGCCCTGGTACTGCTGCCGCTCGGCCTTGCCCATGCCGGCTTCGGCGCCGCCGCGCTGGCCCTGCGCGGCTCCTCCCACTACCTCGGCTTCCTGCTCACCGGCCTTCTGGTGCTGGCCGCGCTCGCGCTTCAGTCGAGGGGCGGCCAGTCGCCGGGGTCCAGTGCCTCGCGGTAGGCGTGCCAGGTGGCGTAGGCCAGCCAGGGCATCACCAGCCCGAGGCCGAGAAAGGCACTGGCAAGACCCAGGGCCGTGAGCCCCACGATCAGTGCCGCCCACACGAAGGCAGCGGGCTTGTTGCGCAGCACCGCGTTCACGCTGGAGATGCCGGCAGTGACCATGTCCACGTCGCGGTCGGCGATCATCGGCAGGGAGAAGGCGGCCACGGCGAAGGTCAGGGCGGCGAACACCGAACCGAAGGCCGAGCCGATCAGCAGGAACTCGAGCAGCGAGCGCAGGCTGCCATCCTCCACCGGCACGAAGGCCTCCACCATCATGCCGGCCCGCACCCAGAGCATCAGGATCACCATCTGGATCAGGGCGAAGACCCCGGCCTGCCCGACCACCCGCTTCGCCAGGGCGAAGCTGTCGGAGAGCCGCGGCACCCGCCCGCGCTCGAGGCCCCGGCTCACGCAGTAGAGCCCCACCGCGATGAGCGGCGCCACGAAGACGAAGCCCGAGAGCAGGGCCGCGAGCAGGGCGAAGCGCCCCAGCGCCCAGGCGAGCGCGCCGATGCCGAGGCTGGCCAGCACGATCACCGCGCCGAACAGGGCGCTCAGGGCCGGCGCGCGGCGCAGGTCGGCCCAGCCGAGAGCGAGCCAGCGGAACGGCGAGCGCCAGGACAGCGGCCGGCAGGGCACCACGAAAGGACGTTCGCTGCGCTCCATGGCCTAGCCCGCGCCGCCCGGCCAGACCGCATCGAGCCGCGCAAACTCGCGCCGCAGGGCCCGCCGCCCCCACCAGCGCAGGGCCGGGGCGCGCGGCGGCCGCGGCGGCAGGCCCAGGAAGCCGAAGGCCACCCGATTGCTCTGCCGCGGCTCTTCCAGCACCACCACCTGGCGCTCGCCGAAGGCTGCCCTCAAGTGCGCCACGTGGCGGGCATGCTCGGTGGCGTAGAGGTTCACCGCCACCGCGCCGCCCTCGCGCAGGGAAGCGCGGCAGGCGCGGTAGAAACCCGGGGTGGACAGGGCCGGCGGGATGCCCTGCGGGTCGTAGCCGTCCACCAGCAGCAGGTCGTAGGCCGACGGGCGCCGCGGCAGCTCGAGCGCGGCATCCCCCAGCACCACCTGCAGGCGCGCGTCATCGGGGGGAATGCGGAAGGTCTCGCGCAGGGCCAGCACGGCGGGATCGATCTCGAACACCTCGAGCCGCGCCGTGGGCAGGTAGCGGTGCAGGAACTTCACCTGCGAACCGCCGCCCAGACCGACGATGCCGATCTGGCGCGGCTCCGGCACGTGGCGGAGCGCCGCCAGCATGGTGCGGGTGTAGTCCACCACCAGCCGGTCCGGCGACCAGCGCGACATGCGGCTCTGCGCCGTGCCTTCCGCGAAACGCAGGTCGATGACGTTCCAGCCGCGCAGCACCACCGGCTCGCCCCTCACGGGCCGCCAGCCCTGCTCCTTGCCCCGACGCCACACCCTGCCGCCCCTCCGCGCTTCGATGGGGCACCACGGTACGCCGTGCGCCGCGCCGCCCACAAGGCGGCCTTCATGCGCCCCACGCGGGCGCCGTGGCAGCGTGCCGCGCATCCGCCCGTGCGCCCGCCACCATGCCTACGCTCCGCTCCGCCGCCCTGCTCGCCCTGCTGCTCGCCGCCGGCGCCCCGCGGCTCCAGGCCAGTCCCCCTTTGCCGCCGCCCCTGCCGCCGGGCGCGCCGAACCAGCCGGTGGCCAGCCTCGACCTCGAGCGCTATGCCGGCCGCTGGTACGAGGTGGCGCGGCTGCCGCAGTTCTTCCAGCGCCGCTGCACCGGCGAGACCACCGCCACCTACACCCGCCTGGCCGATGGCCGCATCGAGGTGCTCAACCGCTGCGCCACCGAAGGCATGCCGCTGGAGGCGCGCGGCATCGCCCGGCCGGCCGGCGGAGGCGGCGCGCTGGAGGTGAGCTTCCTGCCGGGCTGGCTCTCGTGGCTGCCCGCCTGGGGGGCGTACTGGGTGATCGACCTCGACCCGGCGTACCAGTGGGCGGTGGTGGGCGGACCGAAGCGCAAGGCACTGTGGATCCTCTCGCGCAGCCCCGACATCGATCCTGCGCTGCTGGAGCGGCTGCGCCAGCGCAGCGAGGCGCGCGGCTATGCCCTGGACGAGCTTATCGTGGCGCCGCGCCCGGGCGCTGGCGGTAACGCCACATCTGCCAGAGGTTCAGTACCTGCACCGAAAGCGTGAAGACATTGGCGAAGATGATCGGCAGGCTGTCGATGGCGATGCCATAGGCCAGCCACAGCAACACGCCGAGGGTGAAGGTGCCGAAGGTGGCGACGCTAAGATCGCCCACCTGCCGGCGGCGGAAGTTGCGTACCACCTGTGGCACGAAGGCCACGCTGGTGAGGAAGGCGGCCACGAGGCCGAGCAGGGTGATCGGGTCCATGGGAACGCTGTATACAATGCGGCCCCGGCCGGCAAGCGCCGGCTTCTCCCCCCGCCACCGTCCAAGGAGTCCCCCATGCCCCGGTCCTCCGCTCCGCTTGCGCTCCTGCTCCCCCTGCTGCTGGCCGCCTGCGGCGAACGCGCCGCGCCCGCGGAACCGGAGGCCGCGCCCGCCAAGGCCTCTGCCACCGTGGTCGATCCGGAACTAGAACAGCTGAAAGCCCTGTCGCCGGTGGTGGCCTGCAGCCTGCTCAGCGAGGCCGAGGTCGAGGCCGTGTTCCCGGGCCTCGACTTCCGCCTGCACCAGGCGCTGGAACCCCAGCTGAGCGGCTATGCCTGGGATTCGCGCTGCACCTACTGGGCCGGCGAAGGCCCCACGAATACCGTGGAGCTCTTCGTCTCGACGCCGGTCTCCGAGGCCAAGGCCCGCGCCAACCTGGCCTGGCGCCGCGAGAGTGCCACCACCACCCGCGGCTATGCCCTGCAGCCGCAGCTCGGTACCGACGCCTTCTCGACCACCGATACCGGGGTGGTGCTGCTGCATTTCGTCCACGGGCCCAGCACCGTGGAACTCCGGGTTTCCGACATTCCCACCCCGACCGAAGAAAAGCTGCGCCAGGCCCTGGCGCTGGCCCAGTCCCTCTGATGCCTTCCCGCCCATGACCGACACCCCGCCCGACCGCCTCAGCAACGACCCGCGCAGCCCCTTCCACCAGCCAGCCCTGCTGGAGCGCGGCATCGGCATCCGCTTCAACGGCAACGAGCGCAGCGATGTCGAGGAGTACTGCATCAGCGAGGGCTGGATCCTGGTGCCGGCCGGCAAGGCCCTGGACCGCCGCGGCCGGCCGATGACCATCAAGCTCAAGGGCACGGTCGAAGCCCGCTTCCTGACCTGAGGCCGTGGCCCGCCTGCCCGGCCCCCTGCTGACGCGCGAAAGCGCGGCGGCCCTGCACGCCGCCCGGAGGCGCGGAGAGGCGAGCTGGCAGGGCTCGCTCGACCTCGGCCGCAGCGAGGAGACCGTGGCGCTCCGGGACGACGGCTTCCTCTGGCGCGGCGAACCCCGCCCCTGGCCGGAGGGCCCGCTGAAGGAGCGCACCCTCTACCACTTCGACGGCGTAGGCTGGGCGCCGGTGCAGCGCTTCTCGGGCAGCCTCATCAAGCTCGTTCCCAGCGCGTGGGGCCCGCCCACCTTCGAGATCGACGGCATCAAGATGCTGCCCACCGCCCGGGTCTCGCCCTGGGACGATGCCGCGGCGAAAGTCGCGCTCGTCGAGCCGCGCGGCCGGCGCCTGCTCGACTGCTGCGGCGGTCTTGGCTACTACGCCGCCCACGCCCTCGCCGCCGGGGCCGCCGAGGTGCGGAGCTTCGAGAAGAATCCCGACGTGCTCTGGCTGCGGCGCCTGAACCCCTGGTCGCCGGACCCGGACGAGCCCGCCGCCGCCGGCCGCCTCGTCCTCACCCGAGGCGACATCGCCTCGGCGATCACCACCCTGCCCGACGGCCACTTCGATGCCGCCCTGCACGACCCGCCGCGCTTCGGCATCGCCGGCGAGCTCTATTCGCTCGCCTTCTACCGCCAGCTTGCGCGGGTGCTGAAGCCCGGCGCCCCGCTGTTCCACTACACCGGCAGCCCGAATGCCAAGACCAGCGGCCGCGACGTGCCGGGCGAGGTGCTGCGCCGGCTGGAGCAGGCCGGCTTCCGCGCCGAACGCCGGCTCGACGGGGTGTTCGCCCGGCGCCTCGGGCCGCACCGCCGCTGACGCCCCGTCGCGGCGTTTTCCTACACCGCCACGGCGGATTCCGGCCTAGCGTCGGGTGGCCTCCCCCCCGGAGCCCGGCCATGCCCTTCCGCATCCTTTCCCTCGACGGCGGCGGCCTGCGCGGCCTGATCACCGTGCGCCTGCTGCAGCGCGTGGCCCAGCGCCAGGGCCTTGCCCGCTTCATCGACCGCGCCGACCTGATCGTCGGCACCTCCACCGGCGGCCTGCTCGCCCTGGGCCTGGCCAGCGGCAGAGACCTCGAGGAGATGGCCGGCCTCTACCTGCAGTACGGCAAGGACATCTTCAAGGATGCATGGTGGGACAATGTGCGCGACCTCGGGAAGGTGCGCGGCGCCGACTACGACTCGAAGGGCCTTGCCGCCGTGCTGCGGCGGCTGTTCGGCGACAGCACCCTGGGCGATCTCGGGCGCCACGTAGCCATCACCGCCTTCGACCTCGACAACGAGGCTGCGGAGGAGGCCGAGCGCACCTGGAAGCCGAAGATCTTCCACAACCTGCCGGGCAGCGACACCAAGGACCGCGGCGAGCGGGTGGTGGACGTGGGCCTTGCCACCGCCGCCGCGCCCACCTACTTCCCCTCGCACAAGGGCTACGTGGACGGCGGCGTGTTCGCCAACAACCCGGCCATGGTGGGACTGGCCCAGGCCCTGGACCGCCGCAACGCTGCCCGCCTGCGCCCGGCGCTGGACGATATCCGCCTGCTCAGCGTCGGCACCGGCAAGGTGGGCCTCTACGTGAAGGGGGTGAAGCACGACTGGGGCTATGCCCAGTGGGCGCCGAAGCTGAGTGCCCTGCTGATGGACGGGGTGATGGGCATCGCCGACTTCCAGTGCGCGCAGCTGCTGGGCGAGCACTACTGCCGGCTGCAGGTGCCGATCCTGCCCGACGAACCGCACCAGATGGACCGCGTGCCGGCCCTGCCGGTGTTCGACCAGATCGGCCGCCAGCGCGGCGTGGCCGAGGTCAACCGGGTGGCCGACTGGGTGCAGCGCTTCTGGATGTGAAGCCCAGCGCGTACTCCGCCGCGGCCACCACCGCCGCCACCTGCGCCTCGATGCAGGCCGCGGGCGTGGTGCGCGGGCTGTCGGGATAGACCTCGGTGGTGGTGACGAAGGGGGCCTCGGTGAGGCCGGCGCAGAGGCCGAGCGGCCGGCAGTCGTAGAGGATCACCCCCGGCGCCACCACCGGCTCGCCGATGATCCGCCCCGCGGCATCCGGCGGAGCGATGTGGGTCACCCGCGCCACCGCCTCGATGATGTGCGACTGGAAGGCCAGCGCCGGCCGGTCCGTATCGCCCACGAGGTAGAAACCATCGGGCACGAGGCCGGGCTGGAAGGGCTTGCCGTCGCGTGCCGCCAGGGCCGGGCGGAACTCGCCCTCGTCGCTGTCGGTGGTTTCGTGCAGGTCGATGTGCAGGCGGAAGCGGTCCTGCCATGGCGCCACCAGATGCATCAATGCCGCCGACTCCGCGGCCGGGCTGGGCTCGCGGAAACTGCGGTTGGGGTCCACGGCCTCGGCGTTCCAGCGCTGGATGCGCTCGTAGGCCCAGGGGCTGACGCAGGGCACCACCAGCCAGTCGGCCTCGCTGGAGAAGCGCGCGGCCTCGCGCTCGGCGAAGGCCAGCGCCCCATGCACGCCACTGGTCTCGTAGCCATGCACCCCGCCCGTCACCAGAAGCAGCGGGCGCTCCCTTCGCCCGCCGGGGCTGGCGAGCGCGAGCAGCGGGTAGGCCTCGTCTCCATAGGCCACGCGGCCGTACTCGATGACATCGAAGCGGCCACGCAGGGCCTCGATACGCGCCACCACATCCTCGGCATGGCTGCGCTGCTTCACCTGCCGCGAGCGCCAGGCCGCGCGCTCGGCCGGCCCCCAGGGCTGGCCCGGGGTGCCGATGGGGTATGGCGTACTCACGAGAAGACTCCCACGGCCAGTTCGGCCCAGACGAGCAGGAACAGCAGCCCGGTGCCACACAGCACGCCGAGCACGAAGGCGCGACGCCGGCTCACCCGAACCGCCACTTCGACGACCGCTCCGGCCAGCGCGAGCAGGGCACCGAAGACGAGGAAATCGGCGCCCGACCACTGCACCTCCCGGGTGAACTGCATGGCCACGAAGGGCAGGAGCAGGAGCAGGCCGGCCAGGCCCCAGAGCAGGCGGCGCCAGCGGCGGACGGTGGCGAGGGCGAAATCGTCGGCGTGGAGGTCGGCGCTCATGTCACGGAACCGGGCAGTAGAGGAGCGGAAAGCATCGGGGGCGCAGGGGGCAAGGACGAGGCAGCATCATCGCCAGGTGCGGGCCGTTCCGGGCCGTCTGCAGGCAGGCACTCAGCCGCGCCAGTTGGCATGGCGCTCCCAGAACGCCACGCTGCGAGCATACGCCTCGCGGTCGATCGGCACCCCGCTGCCGCCCTCCTCCACCCCGAGGGCATTGCGCATCATGGTGATCGGGGCCATCGGGATCTCCTCCGGCTCGGCGGTGTACATGCAGCCCACCACGCCCCAGTCGCCGTCGATCGGCGAGCCCTCCTTCGCCAGTTGTTCGGCGCTGTAGAGGATGGCGATGAGGTAATTGGCCACCGGCGGCTCCACGCCCTCGAACCAGCGCACCAGCACCGGCAGCTCGGCCTTGCTGCGCGCCTCGTAGCCCGAGCGCAGCAGGTGCCGGTTCTCCTCGGTGATCGGCACCACGAGGCAGCGGGTGCTGGTCCAGTTGCGGTGCACGTGCAGCTTGCAGAAAGGAGCATAGCCATCGAGTACCCTGAGCGGCGGCACCCGATTCAGGTGCTCGACGAAGGCCTCGGGCGTGATGTCCTGGATCGTGTTACGGCGCGGCTCGCGCGGGAACAGACGGGGGCGGGCGAATTCGGTGAGGACGATGGACATGCAACGGCATCGGAAGAAACGCTGGATGGCGAAGGATAGCGGCCCTGACACCCCGGCTCCTCCCGCCCCCCGGCCCACCCCTTCCGCGCCGGCGCGCTGAGCCCGGAGCAGTGATGGCCAGCGACCGCATCGAGCGCCACCAGGTCTGGATCTATCTCGCCGCCATCCTCGCCGGGCTCGGCACCGGCCATGGGCTGGCGGCGGCCGCTGCGGTATTCGAGGCCCTGCTCTGGCCGGCAATCGCACTGCTGCTGTTCGCCACCTTCGTGCAGGTGCCATTGCTGCATCTGCGTGAGGCCTTCGCCGACCGGCGCTTCGCTCTCGCCAACCTGCTCGGCAACTTCCTGCTGCTGCCATTGCTGGTCTGGGGCCTGCTCGGCCTGCTGCCGCCCGAACCGGCGCTCCGGCTCGGCGTCGCCCTGGTGCTGCTGGTGCCCTGCACCGACTGGTTCATCACCTTCACCCGCCTGGGCGGCGGCGATGCCGCGCGAGCCATTGCCATCTCGCCGCTCAATCTGGTGCTGCAGCTCCTGCTACTGCCGCTCTACCTCTGGTGGCTGCTGCCGGAGGCCGGGCTGGCGGCGGCCTTCGAGCCGCTGCGCCTGCTGCCCGCAGCAGCGGCCCTGCTCGGCCTGCCACTGCTGGCGGCCCTGCTCGCCGAGCGCTGGATCGAGGCCCGTCCCGAACGCGCTTCCCTGCGCGTGCTGCTGGCCGCCTGGCCGGTGCCGCTCCTGGCCCTGGTGGTGTTCCTGATCGCCGCGGCCCAGGCCGATGCCGTCCACGGCGCCGGCACGGCCCTGCTCGCGGTGCTGCCGGCCTTCCTCGGCTTCCTGCTCGCGGCTCCCCTGCTGGCCTGGGGGCTGGCCCGCCTGTTCGGGCTGGGGCCAGCCGCGGGGCGCACGCTCGCCTACGGGCTTGGCACCCGCAATTCCTTCGTGGTGCTGCCCTTCGCCCTCGCCCTGCCCGCGGGCTGGGAGGCCGCCGCCCTCGTCATCGTGCTGCAGTCGCTGGTGGAACTGCTGGGAATGCTGCTCTACCTGTGGGGGCTGCCGCGCTGGGGCTTTCCGGCAACTCAGGCCACACCACCGGGCAGGGGCCGGCCGCGGCCGTAGCGGCCCTCGAACTCGGCGGCGCTGAGCGCCGGCGACATCAGCCAGCCCTGCATCTCGTGGCAGCCGGCGGCCAGCAGCAGCTGGCGCTGCGCCTCGGTTTCCACGCCTTCCGCGGTGACCGACAGGCGCAGGGCGCGGCCCATCTGGATGATGGCCACCACGATGGCCTCGCTCTCGGCACTTCCCGGCAGGTCGGCGATGAAGCTGCGGTCGATCTTGATCCGCTCGATGGGAAAGCGCTTCAGGTACGAGAGCGAGGAATAACCGGTGCCGAAGTCGTCGATGGCAAGCCGCACGCCGAGCGCGCTCAGGGCGGTGAGGCGGCGCATCGCCTCCTCCACGTCGGCGATCAGGATCGATTCGGTGAGCTCCAGTTCCAGCGCCTCGCCCGGCAGGGAATGGCGGCGCAGTCCCTCGGCCACCGAGTCGACGAAATCGCTCTGGTGGAACTGCAGGGCCGAGACGTTCACCGCCAGCGGCACGCACAGCCCGGCACGCCACCAGCGGCTCAGCCGGGCCAGCGTGGTCTCCAGCACGAAGCGCCCGAGCGGAATGATGGCGCCGCTCTCCTCGGCCACCGGGATGAACTTCGCCGGCGAGACCTGGCCCAGTTCCGGATCGTTCCAGCGCACCAGCGCCTCGCCGCCGATCATCTCGCCGCTGGAAAGCAGGAACTTGGGCTGGAAATGCACCTCGAGCGCGCCGGACTCGAGGGCATGGCGCAGCGCGTGGTCGAGCTTCACCCGCGAGAGCAGGCCGATGTTCATCTGCCGCTGGTAGAAGCGGATGTCGGCCCGCCCGCGCTCCTTCACCGCATACATGGCGCTGTCGGCGTTGCGGGTGAGCTCCTCGGCATCGGTGCCGTCCTCCGGATACATGGCGATGCCGATCGAGACGGTGAGCTGGAAGCGCATGTCATCCACCGGGATCGGTTCGGAGATCGCCCTGAGGATGCGGCGGGCCGCGATCTCGGCGCCGGCGGCATCGACATTGGCGAGCAGCACCATGAACTCGTCGCCGCCGAGCCGGGCGGCGGTGTCGATCTGGCGCACGCATTCCTTCAGCCGTTCGGCCACCGTCACCAGTACCCGGTCACCGAAGGCATGGCCGAGCGAATCGTTGATCTGCTTGAAGCGATCCAGATCGATGAACAGCACCGCGAATTTCGCGCGGTCGCGCCGGGCGTAGTTGATCGCCATCTCGAAGCGCTCGCGCAGCAGCACCCGGTTCGGCAGTCCGGTGAGCGGATCGGTGAAGGCCAGCTCCTCGATCCGCCGGCGGGCGGCCATGGCCTCGCTCAGGTCCTTGGCAAACCCGATGTAGGTGGCCTCGCTGCGGGCCTCCGCCGCCACCCGCACCATCGAGAGCAGGCAGGGATAGGGCTCGCCCTCGCGGCGGCGCGCCCAGAGCTCGCCCTGCCAGTAGCCCTGGCGCATCAGGGCGCGGCGCATGGCCCTGAGCTCGCCGCCTGCCACCGTGCCGGAGAGCAGCGACCAGGCCGGGCGGCCCTCGATCTCGGCGGCCTCCCAGCCGGTGAGCCGGGTGAAAGTGGGATTCGCCGCCACCACGCGGAAGCGCGCATCGGTGACGAAGATGGCATCCAGGCTGCTCTCGAACACCTGGGCGGCGAGCTTCAGCCGGGCCTCGTCGGCGAGCCGCTGGGTGATGTCGCGGAAGGAGAACACCCGGCCGATCGGCCGCCCGCGCGCGAACTGCGGCAGGGTCACCCGCTCCAGTACCCGGCCGGAGCGCAGCACCAGGGTATCGGCGGCCTCCAGCAGGGGAGAGCGGGCGATCGCCCCCATGCGCTCGGCATAGCCCTCCGGATCACCCACCTGCTCGCGCATCCAGGCGAACAGGCGCGGATCGTCGCGGCGCCCGAGCAGGTCTTCCGGAATGCCCCACAGCTCGGCGAAGCGCTGGTTGAAGCCGCGGATGCCGCCGTCCATGTCGAGCACGAGGATGCCGTCGGCGGTCGATTCGAGCGTGGCGCGCAGCTCGGCGATGATGTTCTCCAGCTGCTGCTCGGCGCTGCGCTGCTCGCTACGGTCGACGAGGGCGACGAGGAAGCAGGCGCTGCCCCCCTCGATCTGCACCAGGCTGACACGGCGCTCGACGTGGCGGATCTCGCCATCGCCGCGCTTCACCAGGGTTTCGGAGCGGATGGCACGGGAACGGCCGGCGGCCACGTCCTCCCAGAAGAACAGGTCCTGGGAGGTGAAGGCGAAATCCACCACCGGACGGCCGACGATGTCGGCACGCGGCAGGCCGAGCAGCTCCTCGGCGGCACGGTTGACGGCGACGATGCGAAGGTCGACGGCATCCACCAGCCACACGGCCTCGAGGACGCTCTCGATCAGCGCCTGCGGCAGTGCGGCCCTCACGCCGGCGGCTCCCGGCGCGGGGCGGCGAGCGAACGCTCGAAGAAGTAGCACATGCGCTTGCGCGGCGAGAGCCAGTCGAACACCGCCCGCGGCAGCTGCACCGGCTTGATCGCGCGCTGGATGCCAATCTCGGGATGCTCCTCGAGATCGTGCACCAGGGCCTCTTCGGGGGCGATGGCCGGATCGTGCACCAGGATGCGCGGCTTCAGCGGCCGGTCGGAGTTCACCGAGGCGACGATGGCATAACGGCCGTCGTTGAGCTGCAGCACCGAGCCCGGCGGATAGACGCCCATCATGCGGATGAAGGCGGCGAGCACGGTGGCATCGAAGGCCTCGCGCTGGCGGGCGAAGATCAGGGCCAGGGCATCGTGGGGGGTGAGCGACTGCGCGGGGTTCCCGGCATTGCAGAGGTTGTCGTACTGGTTCACCAGTGCCACCACCCGCGCCAGGGCGCTGATCTGTTCCCCCTTCAGGCCCCTGGGATAGCCGCTGCCATCGGCGAACTCGTGGTGCTGGGCGATGATCTCCAGCACCTCGTCCGGCAGCTGCATCTTCCTGCCGATGGCGACACCGTGCTGGGCATGCGACTGGAACAGCCGGCGCTCGGCGGCCGGGGCATGGTCGTCGCGCCAGCGCAGGCGGTCTGGCAGTTCCAGCTTGCCGATGTCGTGCAGCATGGCCCCCAAGCCCAGCAGCCGGAGCCTGGCCTCGTCGAACTTCAGGGCCCGGCCGAGCAGGATCGACAGCACGCTGACGTTCATCGGATGCAGGGTGGTCTCCTGCCCCGCCTTCTCGGAGAGGAGACGGATGGCGACATCCTCCAGGCCGGCGACCTGCCCCACCATCGTCTCCACCTGGGCCATCGCGAGCTCGCGCGCCTGCTGCGGATTGGCGCGGGCGTTCTGCAGCACGCCGCGCATGTGCCGCGAGGCCTCGCCGTACTGCTGCTCGCAGCGCTCGAGGCTGGCCTGCTGCGCAGCCAGCAGGGCCCTGCGATCCTTCGGAGCGGCGCCATGCGCCCCGTCGTCCGCCGCCTCTTCCTGCTCCGGCGCGGCGGATTCCGGCGCCGTGCCGGCATCGGACCGGGCCCCGTCGTCTGCACCGGGCGCGGCATCGTCCCGTCCTTCCGGTGCCGGGCGCACCGGCACGCCCAGGGCAGCCCAGGAGGCATCGGCCTCCGGCAGGGCAAGCGGCAGGGCATGGCTGCGCTCCGGCAAATACCACACCCGGGCGAGGCCGAGGGCACGGAGCCGTTCGATCTGGGCTTCGGATTCGATGAGGAAGGCGCGGGCGGGCAGGCCCGGGAAGTCGTGGTGCCCGTCGAGCTGCACGAACACGCCGACGCGCAGTTGTCCTAGCTCGATCAGCGCTCGCGTGGGCTCTGCCATGGCCGTCCTCGTGATGGCCCGCCAAGCCTGAACGCTGGCCCCGCATGTTGCAAGTGCAGCATGCACTTGCCCGTGATGCTGCACGCAGTTTCTCAGGAAACGGACGGCCTCCTCCCTGGTGCCCGGGGCGGGACTCGAACCCGCACGGCCTCGCAGCCGGGGGAGTTTAAGTCCCCTGTGTCTACCGGTTTCACCACCCGGGCATGGCGCTCATTCTACGGGCGAAAAAAAACCGCGCTCGCGCGCGGTTTCGATGGAGGCCTGGGTCGGAATTGAACCGGCGTACGCGGATTTGCAGTCCGCTGCATGACCACTCTGCCACCAGGCCCTGCCGAAACGACAAGACCCCGGCGAACCGAGGTCTTGGAATCGGGTGGAGCGGGAAACGAGACTCGAACTCGCGACCCCGACCTTGGCAAGGTCGTGCTCTACCAACTGAGCTATTCCCGCACCGGAGACGCGCATTATGGGCATTTCACGGAGGATGTCAACACCTCGATGCCGCTCGCAGCGCCTGCCCTGCCCTCACGGGCGGCCCTCGCGGGCCAGCGAAGGCCAGGCCGCACGCAGGTAGTCGAAGCCCGACCACAGGGTGAGCGCGGCGGCCAGCGCCAGCAGCCATTCGCCGATCCACTGCGCCGGCAGCGGCGGCAGCCGGGATCCGAGTGGCAGGGTGGGGCCGATCAAGAGGCCGACGATGGCCACCATCTGCACGATGGTCTTGATCTTGCCCACCCAGGCGACGGCGACCAGGCCACGGGCACCGATGCCGGCCATCCACTCGCGCAGGGCGGAGATGGTGATCTCGCGGCCGACGATGATCGCCGAGAGCAGCGCGAGCCAGGGCGTGGGCTCGCGCTGCACGACGATGAACAGCGCCGCGGTGACGGCGAGCTTGTCGGCCACCGGGTCGAGGAAGGCGCCGAAGGCGGAGTACATGTTCCAGCGCCTGGCGATCCAGCCGTCCAGCCAGTCGGTGAGGGCGCCGACGGTGAAGACGAGGGCGGCCCAGAGCCTGGCGTGTTCGAGCGGGGCGTAGAACACCAGCACCATCACCGGGATCAGCACGATCCGGAACAGGGTGAGCACAGTGGGGATGGTGAGGGTCAAACGCGGGCTCCTTCGCCGCCGTCATCGGGCAGCCCATGCAGGAAAGCATAGATGCGCCGGGCGATGGCCGCACTCACGCCCTCGACCCGGGCGATCTCCTCGACGCCCGCCTCCTTGAGGCCGGCAAGGCCGCCGAAGTGCTTGAGCAGGGCCTGGCGGCGGCGCGGACCGACGCCGGGGATGTCTTCCAGCCGGCTGGTGTCGCGGGCCTTCTGCCGGCGCCGGCGATGGCCGGTGATGGCGAAGCGGTGGGCCTCGTCGCGGATCTGCTGGATCAGCTGCAGTCCTGGCGAAGTGGCGCCGGGCCGCAGTTCGCGGCCATCGGGGAAGACGAGGCGCTCGTCGCCGGCCCGGCGCGCCTCGCCCTTGGCCACGCCGATGACGGTCATACCCTCCACGCCCAGCTCACGCAGCACTTCGAGCGCCCGGGCGAGCTGGCCCTTGCCACCGTCGATGAGCAGCAGGTCGGGCAGCACGCCCTCCTCCATCCCGCGACGGAAGCGCCGCGACAGGGCCTGGTGCATGGCGGCGTAGTCGTCGCCGGGCTCGATGCCACTGATGTTGTAGCGCCGGTACTGCCCGGGGATGGCGCCCTCGGGGCCGAACACCACGTTGCTGGCGACGGTGGCCTCGCCGAGCGTATGGCTGATGTCGAAGCACTCGATGCGCGCCGGCGGCGCGGGCAGGCCGAGCAGGGCCTCGAGGTCCTCGAGCCGGGCCTGCTGGCTGGCGCGGCTGGCCTGTTCGGTGGCGAGGGCGAGCGTGGCATTGCGGCGGGCGATCTCGAGATAGCGGGCGCGGTCGCCGCGCACCCGAACCCGGATCTGCACCGCATGGCCGGCCTGCTGCGACAGGGCTTCGGCAAGCGTGTCGAGCTCCTCGGGCTCGTGGCTCAGCACCAGCTCGCGCGGCACCCCGCGCCCGCCATAGTGCTGGGCGAGGAAGGCGCCGAGCACCTCGGCCTCGTCCACGCCCTGCTCGACCCGCATGGTGTGCGCCTGGGTGCCGAGGTTCATGCCGTCGCGGAAGCTCAGCACCACCACGGCGGCGAGGCCGGCGCCGAGCACGCAGGCCACCACGTCGAGCTCGGCGCGGTCGCCATCGACGTACTGCCGCGCCTGTACCTTGCGGATGGCGGCGATCTGGTCGCGCAGGGCGGCGGCGGTCTCGAAATCGAGCGCCTGCGCCGCTGCATCCATGGCCTGGCCGAGCTCGCCCATCACCTCGTCGCTGCGCCCTTCGAGGAACAGCGCCACACGGCGCACGGCATCGCGGTATTCCGCCTCCCCCACCAGGCCGACGCAGGGTGCGCTGCAGCGGCCGATCTGGTGCTGCAGGCAGGGCCGGGTGCGGTTGCGGAACACGCTGTCCTCGCAGGTGCGCAGGCGGAACAGCTTGGACATGAGCTCCAGGGTGTCGCGTACCGCGAAGGTGCCGGGATAGGGGCCGAAGTAGCGGCCGGGCCGGGAACGCCCGCCGCGGTGGTAGACCAGGCGCGGCCATGCCTCCTGCGTCAGCAGCAGGTAGGGGTAGCTCTTGTCGTCGCGCATCAGGATGTTGAAGCGCGGCTTCAGGGCCTTGATCAGCTGGTTCTCGAGGATCAGGGCCTCGGCGGCGGTGCGCGTGGCGGTGACCTCGATGCGGGCGATGCGCGCCACCATCAGGGCGATGCGCGGGCCGTGCTGCTTGGAAAAGTAGCTGGAGACGCGCTTGCGCAGGTTGGCGGCCTTGCCGACATAGAGCACGCCGCCCCCGGCATCGAACATGCGGTAGACACCGGGCTCGGTGGTGAGGCCGCGGGCAAAGGCACGGCCATCGAAAGCCGCGGCCGCCGGCGCCGCGGATCCGGGCGCGGGCTCCCCGGTCATTCCCCCACCGCAAGCCGCCGCAACTCGCCGCTGCCGGAATCGAAACGCCAGACGAGGTGGCTGCCGGCATCGGCGATCCACAGGCTGTCCTCGTGGGCGGCGAGCGCGAGCGGCCGGCGCAGCGGCATCGGCAGCTCGACGGTGGACAGGACATGGTGGCGGAAGACGTGCCGGCGCAGTACGCCATTGCCGGTGTCGGCGATCCACAGCCCGAGGCCGTCGGCCGCCAGGGCAAGGCCGCCGGGGTGCTGCATGAGCGCCGTGCGGCTGCCGCCGTCCTTCAGTCCGAACTCGAACAGGCCGCGCCCGAACAGGGTGCGCACCGTGCCGTCGGAGAGACGCACCTGGCGCAGGGCGGAGGCCGAGGCATCGAGCACCCAGGCAAGATCGCCCTGGGCGACGATGGCCGAGGGCTGGGCGAAGCGCGCCTCGTCCGGGCCGCCATCCTCCTCGCCCAGACTGCCCTGCCCGGCCACGCGCCGCAGCTCGTTGCGTCCGAGCTCGAAGGCCCAGAGCTGGTGGCCGGAGGCCATGGTGATGAGGAGGGCATTGCCGGCGAACGCCAGGCCCCGGGGGCGGTCGAGCGCGGTGTCGCGGGGCTGCTGGACGATGCCGGGCACAGGATCGCCGCAGCGGCCATTGCCGAGCAGGGTCTCGACCTCGCCGGTGCGCACATTGATGCGGCGGATGGCGTGGTTGCCGGAATCGGCCACATAGAGCCGGTCCTGCAGCAGCACCATGGCCGTCGGGGCGTTGAAGCCGGCGATGTCGGCAAGGCCATCGACGAAATCGCGGTTGCCGGTACCGATGCGGCGCAGCACCCGCCCCTCGTGGGTGCATTCGAGGATGCGGTGATGGCCGGTATCGGCCACGTAGAGCCGCGAGGGGGTGGCGAGCAGGCCGGCGGGCGAGTCGAGGGCCGACCCCTCCCCGGCGGCATCGAGGCGCGGCATCTCCGCCACCCCGGGGGAGCGCAGGAAGTTGGCATCCACCTGCGCCTCGAGCGCCGCATGCAGGGCCTCCAGCTCGCGGTCGCCGACGAAGCGACCGCACTCGTTGCCCTCGGGATCGAGCAGCACCACGGTGGGCCAGGCGCCGATCTCGTAGTGCTGCCAGGCCGCCCAGTCGCCGTCGTTGGCGAGCGGCACGGCAAGGCCGCTGTGGCGCAGCGCCGGCAGGGCCACGGCGCCGTCGCGCTCGTAATCGAACTTCGGCACGTGCACGGCCAGCACATGGGCGGTCTCGCGGTAGCGCGCCTGCAGCGGCACCAGGGCCTGCAGCAGGTTCAGGCAATGCGCGGAGCCGGCATTCCAGAACACCAGCAGCAGGGGGTGGCCGCGCAGGGCGGCGAGACGCAGCGGCGGGGTGTTCAGCCAGTTCAGGCTGGCATCGAGTTCCGGGGCAAGGCGGGGGCGTGGGGCCGAGGTGGAAGCCATGGCGGGCCGGCGTGGGGGTAGGCCCGGATTATGCGGCGTGCCATGCGGCTTCGGCACGCCGCAGGTCTTCCTCGGTATCGATGCCCGGCGGGAAGGGCTCGGGCGCCAGGGCCACGGCGATGCGCTGCCCGGCCTCGAGCACGCGCAGCTGCTCCAGCGCCTCCAGCCGCTCCAGCGGCGAGACCGGCAGGGCGCTGATGGTGGCGAGGAAGCCCGCCCGGTAGGCATACATGCCGATGTGCCGCAGGCAGGGCGCCTCGGGCGCACTGACACGGTCTACGGCATAGCGGTCGCGGTGCCAGGGGATCGGCGCACGGCTGAAGTACAGCGCATGCCCGGTGCCGTCCACCACCACCTTCACGGCGTTCGGATCGAACAGCGTGGCGCTGTCGGTGATCGGCGTGGCCAGGGTGGCCACGGGCGCCGGGCTGGCCGCCAGCGCCGCCGCCACCGTGTGCAGGGCCGAGACCGGAGCGAAGGGTTCGTCGCCCTGCAGGTTCACCACGATGGCCCCGGGTGGCCAGCCACGCTGCGCCGCGCACTCGGCGAGGCGGTCGGTGCCGGAGGGATGGTCGGAGCGGGTGAGGCAGACCGCCACGCCGAGGCCGGAAACGGCCTCGGCGATGCGCGCGTCGTCGGTGGCCAGCACCACCTCGACCGCCCCCGCGGCCAGGGCCCGCCGCGCCACGTGGCGAACAATTGGCTCGCCGCCGAGCAGGCGCAATGGCTTGCCCGGCAGGCGCGAGGCGGCGAAACGGGCGGGGATGGCGACGATGAACTCAGGGATCGACATGGGGCGTTCCTTGTCGCAGCAGCGAGTCGAGGGCATCGGGCAGGTCCGGCGGGAGCGCGGCGCGCACCGGCAGCTCCCAGGCATCGGCAAGGTCGATGCCGCGCAGCTTCACCGCGTCCTTGGACGTGACCAGCACCGGCGCGTCGTCCAGACCTCGGAAATCGGCCTCGACATAGGCATGGTGGTCGGGGAAGGGATGCGGCTCCACCGCCAGCCCGGCCTCGCGCAGGGTGGCGAAGAAGCGCGGCGGATGGCCGATGCCGGCCACGGCATGCACGCGCTGGCCGGCAAACGCCGCCAGCGCACGCGTCTCGCCGGCCCGGCGCCCCAGGCCACGCAGCGCGGCGGGCACGAGCCGCATCGGCCACTCGCCGGGGCGCGGCTCGCGGCCCTGCACCACGCGGAAGGCCGCTGGCCTGGCCGGCAGCGGCTCGCGCAGGGGGCCGGCCGGCAGCACCCGGCCATTGCCAAGGCCGCGGGCATCCTCGACCTCGATCTCGAGGTTCCGGCCAAGCCGCAGATGCTGCAGGCCATCGTCGGCGATCACGAGGTCGCAGCCCAGGGCCACGAGGGCCTCGGCCCCGGCCACGCGGTCGCGGTCCACCACCACCGGGCAGCCGGCTTCACGCCGGATCAGCAGCGGCTCGTCGCCCACCAGCCGTGCGTCGTCGCCGGGCGCGACGGCATGCTGGCCCCGGCCCGTACGTCCATGGCCGCGGCTCACCACGCCCGGGCGCCAGCCGCGGCTGCGCAGGGCCTCGACGAGGGCGATCACCAGCGGCGTCTTGCCGGCGCCGCCAACGGTCCGGTTCCCCACCACCAGCACCGGCACCGGGAGCCGGTGCTGGCGCCGCCAGCCCTGCCGGTAGGCCCGGCGCCGCAGGCGCATCGCGGCACCCCAGAGGCAAGCGATGCCACGCAGCAGCAGACCCGGCGATACACCGCCGTACCAGCGCGCCAGAAGCCAGCGTTCGAGGGCGGCGCGCGGCATGGCGCTAGGCCGCGGCGTCGCGGAACTGCGCCCGGTAGAGCCCGGCGTAATGCCCCCCCCGGGCCAGCAGTTCGGCATGGGTGCCGGCCTCGACGATGCGCCCCTGGTCCATCACCAGCACCTGGTCGGCCCGCTCGATGGTGGACAGGCGGTGGGCGATGACCAGCGTGGTGTGGTTCGGGATCAGGCGGTCCAGCGCCGCCTGCACGAGGCGCTCGCTCTGGTTGTCGAGCGCCGCGGTGGCCTCGTCGAGGATCAGCAGCGGCGCATCCTTGAGCACCGCGCGGGCGATGGCGATGCGCTGGCGCTGGCCGCCGGAGAGCCGGTTGCCGTTCTCGCCGATGCGGGTCTGCATGCCTTGCGGCAGGCGGCGGATGAACTCCATTGCATTGGCGGCCTCGGCGGCGCGTTCGATCGCGGCCTCGTCCACCGGCCCGCTGGCGCCATAGGCGATGTTGGCGGCCACGGTGTCGTCGAACAGCATCACCCGCTGGCCGACGAGGGCGATCTGCCGCCGCAGGGCCGGGAGCGACCAGTCGCGCAGCGGAATGCCATCGAGCAGGATCTCGCCCGTGTCCGGCTCGTAGAAGCGCGGCAGCAGGCGCACCAGGGTGCTCTTGCCGCTGCCCGAGCGGCCGACGATGGCGGTGACGGTGCCCGGCCTTGCCTCGAAACTGACCTCCGCCAGCGCGGCATGCTCCGCCCCCTCATAGCGCAGGCCGACGCCGCGGAACACCAGCTCGCCACGGGCGCGCGGCACGGCATGGCCGCCGCCATCGCGCTCCTCCGGCTCGTCGAGCACGGCGAACAGGCGCTGGGCCGCAGCGATGCCGCGCTGCACCGCCGACTGCACGTTGGCAAGCCGCCTGAGCGAGGGGATCAGGGCCATCATCGCCGACATGATGGCAACGAAATCGCCGGGCGAGAGCCGCCCCCGGGCGGCCTGCGCGCCGGCCACCGCCAGCAGTACCGCCAGCGCCACCGCCGCCAGCAGCTGGATGATGGACGAGGCCGCGGCCCGGGTGGCCTCCACCTTCAGGTGCAGCCGCAGGTTGGCGTCGGCAAGGCCGGTGTAGCGCCGCACCTCGGCCTCGCGGCGGCCATAGACCTTGATGTCCTGCTGCCCGGCGATGATCTCCTCGGCACCGGCGGCAAGCTCGCCCACGCCCTCCTGGATGCGCCGGTTGAGCCGCCGGTAGCGCCGGCTCACGTAGGCGGCGATGAGGGCGATCAGCGGCACCACGATGGCGATGGCGGCGGTGACGGTGGGGCTGTACCAGAGCATCACGCCGACGAGACCGAGCACGGTGAGGGTGTCGGTGACCAGCACCTTCAGTGCGTCGCTGCTGGCCTGCGCCACCTGTTCGGTATCGAAGTTGAGCCGCGAGACCAGCGAGGCCACCGGCTCACGGTCGAAGCGGGCGCTGGGCAGGCGCAGCAGCTTGTCGAGCATGGCCACCCGCAGGTCGCGCACCACCCCGCGGCCGGCCCGGGCCATGCCGTAGTCGGTGGCGAAGGTGGCAATCCCGCGCAGCAGGAAGATGGCGACGATGGCGAGCGGCAGCTGCCAGCGGGCATCGGGATCCTGCGCCACCAGCGTGTCGTCGATCATCGGCTGCATCAGCCAGGTGAAGGCAGCGGCCGCGCCGGCTTCCACCACCATGCCCAAGGCCGCCAGGGCCAGCAGGGCGGCATAGGGCCGCGACCATCCCAGCAGGCGGCGGTAGATCGCCCAGCCCGAGGCCGGGGCGTGACCGTCCTTCACCCGCCGGCCTCCGGAAGGGTGGCGATGGCGATACGGCTGAAACCGGCCTGGCCGAGCGCATCCATGGCCGTCACCACCGCCTGGTGCGGGGCGCGGGCATCGGCGCGGATGACCACCCGGATCGCGGCACGCTCGCCCTCCACGCCCTTCAGGGCGGACACCAGCGCCGCGCGGTCGTCCTTCGGCAGCTCGCGGTTGCCGAGGTAGAGCCGCCCCTCGGCATCGACGACCACGGTCAGCGGCTCGCCGGAGGCTTCGAGCGCCGGGCCGCTGGCGGTGGGCAGCTCCAGCCGCAGCGCGGTGCGCACGTCGAAGGTGGTGGTGACCACGAGAAAGACGATGATGCAGAAGATGACATCGATCAGCGAGACCAGGCTGATCTCCGGCTCATCGTCGCCGCCTCGGGCCAGCCTCACGCCGCCGCTCCCCGGGCCCGGGCCTTGCCGGCCACCGCATGGTCCTCGATGGCGTCGACCAGTGCGATCGCCTCCTTCTCCATCTCCACCACGTAGCCGGCCACGCGGGAGCGGAACCAACGGTAGAGCACCAGCGCCGGGATGGCCACGATCAGGCCGGCCGCGGTGGAGATCAGCGCCTGGCCGATGCCGCCGGCAAGGCGGTTGGCATCGCCCACCCCGGCATCGAGGATGGCCATGAACATCGAGATCATGCCAAGCACGGTGCCGAGCAGGCCGAGCAGCGGCGCGACGGCGGCGATGGTGCCCAGGGTCGGCAGGAAGCGCTCGAGCTCGTGGAGCACGTGGCGGCCGGTGTCCTCGATGCGCTCCTTGATCACTTCGCGCGAGCGGTGGCGCACGTCCAGCGCTGCCGCCAGCAGGGCCCCGAGCGGCGAATTACTGCGCAGCACCTCGATGTGCCGGGGATCGAGCTGGCGGCCCTTCGCCCATTGCCGCACCTCCTCGCCAAGGCCCGGGGGCAGCACTTCGCGGCGGCGCAGCGTCCAGGCACGCTCCACGGCGATGCCAATGGCACCCACCGCGAGCAGCAGGATCGGCACCATGACCCATCCGCCGGCGATGACCAGTTCCAGCATGTCGATTTCCTGTATGGACCGGCCAACAGCATAGCGGCTCAGCCCCCCTGCCCGTTCCACCAGTGGCCCTGCAGGGCGCGCCAGGACCGGAGACGCCACCCGCTTTCGCCCTCCACGCTGCCGGCGGCAGCGAGGTAGACCGCCCCCTCGCGCCCGGGATGCCAGGCATCTGCTGGCCAGTGGCGCAGGCGGGCCGGACCCGGGCGGCGGGTGGCCACGGCATGGCTGGCCTCCATCGCCTGCTGCCAGGCGAGCACCGCCCCGGGACCGCCGATGACGGCGCGTGCCGGCACGCGTTCCATGCTCCGGGAGGCGTCGGCGCCCACCTGCCGCACGTCTGCGCCCGGCAGCCGCCGCGCCGTCCAGACCGAAGCCTCCGAGGCATGCCAGAGCTCGCGCCCCTCGCCATCGCGCACCCGCAGCACGCAGGGCGATGCCACGCCATGCCGGGCCACCGGCAAGGGCGCCAAGGCCTCGATATGCACGCCGTCCAGCACGAGGCTGCGCCCGCGCTCGCAAGGCAACGCCCCGGCCGGCGCCTGACCCGGCGCGTGCCAGCGTTCGCGCACCGGGAACGCCGCCTCGACCCGCGCCACGCCGCCGAGCCGCCCGGCATTGCCGGCGGTCTCGATGCGCAGGGCGATCTCCCGCACCCCGAGGGCGCGCAGCGCCGCCACCGCCTCGCCGCCTGCCGGCCCGGTATCCACCAGCACCTCGTGCCGCGCCGTGCGCAGCAGCACCGCCTCGCCGCGCGGCAGGGCCAGCACCCAGGCCTCGACCCGGCCTTGGAGTGGCCGCGACACCGATGGAAACAGCAAGGGCAGCAGCAACACCGCCCCCATGCCCCGCCAACGCCAGCCGAGCGGCGGCAGCACCACCGCCACGCCCAGCAGGGCCAGCGCCACGGCCCAGGGAGAAGGCTCGGCGACCCAGTAGAGGCCGCCGCCGAGGGCCGGCGGCCAGCGCCCCAGCCCCCACCAGAGGGCGTCCATGGCGGCCGCCGCCATGCCCCAGAGCAGGCCGGCCAGACCGGGAGCGAAGGCGAGCGCCAGCGTACCGAGCAGCGCGAGCGGCACCACCACCAGGCTGATCCAGGGGATGGCCACGAGATTGGCCAGCGGCCCGGCGAGCGGCACCTGCAGGAAGAAGGCCGCGGTGATCGGCAGCAGGCCGAAGCTGGCCACCCATTGCGCGCGCAGGAAGGCCCGGAGATCGACGGCGGAGGTGATGCCCGGCAGCGACCAGGCCAGCCAGGCCACGCCGCCGCAGGAGAGCCAGAAGCCCGGCAGCAGCAGGGCGAAGGGATCGAGGGCGGCGATCGAGGCCACGGCGAGTGCCAGTGCCTGCATCGGCCCCACATGGCTGCGCAGGCTGGAAACCAGGGCCACCACGCCCACCATCGCCACCGTGCGCAGCGTGGGCAGGCTGAAGCCGGCCAGGGCTGCATAGCCCAGCCCGGCGAGCAGGCAGGCCAGCGCCGCGGCCTGGGGTCGCCGCCAGCGCTGGGCAAGCCCGGGCGCGATCCACCACAGGCCGCGCACCGCCCAGGCGCCGAGCCCGGCGACGAGGCCGACATGGAAACCGGAAATGGCGATCAGGTGGGTGAGGCCAAACTGCCGCAGCCGCTCCCAGTCGGCAGCCGAGAGCCCGCGGGTATCGCCCACCGCGAGGGCGGCGACGAAGCGCCCTCGGGCCTCGCCCAGCGCGGTGGCAATGGCGCTTGCGATCCGGTCGCGCAGGGCATCCATGCCCGAGGCCGGCGCGAGCCGTAGCGGCATCTGGGCGCTGCTGATACTGGCCGAGGCCACCGCCCGCAGGGCGAGGGCCTGGCGCGCGGCATCGAAGCCCCCCGGGTTGCGAGCCCCCTCGGGGACCTCCGCCACGAGCGAGAGCCGCCAGCGCTCGCCGGGGCGCACGCCCTGACCGTGCCCATGCCAGCGCAGGGACACGCGGCGGCCGTCGAGGGCCTCGGCCGCGCCGGGCGGCCCGGCCAACACGCGCTCGATCCGGGCCAGGCCGCGCAGGCCGTGCTCGCCCGCCTCCGGCAGCCCCTCGAAACGCAGCTCGACCAGCAGGCCCTCGCCCGCCAGCGTGGCGGGCAGGCGCTGCGCGAGGGCGCGGTGGCCGTGCAGTGCAGCGAGCGCCGCGCCCGAGGCCAGGGCGAGCAGCGCGACGGCCCACGCCAGGCGCGGCCGGAGGAAAACGGCGCCGCCCACGGCAAGGCCGAGGACGGCGATCGCCACGGCCAGTGGCAACAGGGCGCCGGCCTGGAGCTGCCAGAGCACGCCGCCGCAGAAGGCGGCGACGGGCAGCGGGCCGAGGCGGAGGGGGCGTCCTTGCCCGTCGTCCATGGGCCTAGTCCGGCACCCAGGGCTGCAGGCGGCCGCCGCGCAGTTCCAGCACCCGGTCGAGCCGGCGGGCGAGGCGCCGGTCGTGGGTCACCAGCACCAGCGCCGTGCCGCGGGCGCGATTGAGCGAGAGCAGGAGGTCGAAGACCGCCGAGGCCGAATGCTCGTCGAGGTTGCCCGTGGGCTCGTCGCCCAGCACGCAGGCCGGTTGCGTCACCAGGGCGCGGGCCACGGCGCAGCGCTGGCGCTCGCCGCCGGAGAGCTCGCCCGGCTTGTGGCCGAGGCGGTGGCCGAGGCCCACCGCCTCCAGCAGTGCCCGCGCCGGAGGCTCGGCGCCGGCCACGGCCTCGCCGCGTACCAGCAGCGGCAGCATCACGTTCTCCAGGGCCGTGAATTCCGGCAGCAGGTGGTGGAACTGGTAGATGAAGCCGAGCGCGCGGTTGCGCAGGCGGCCACGCGCCGCATCGCCGAGGCGGCTCATCGCCTCGCCTTCCACCCACACTTCGCCGGCCGTGGGCGTATCGAGCCCGCCGAGCAGGTGCAGCAGGGTGCTCTTGCCGGCCCCCGAGGCCCCGATGATGGCCACCGTCTCGCCGCGCGCCACGGTGAGATCGAGACCGTCGAACACCGGGGTTTCCAGCGATCCTTCGCGGTAGGTCTTGGCGAGGCCACGGGCCTCCAGCACGATGCTCATGGGCTCACTCGTAGCGCAGGGCCGTGGCCGGGTCGGTGCGTGAGGCACGCCAGGCCGGGTACAGGGTGGCGAGGAAGGACAGCGAGAGCGCCACGGCCGCCACGCTGGCCACGTCGGCGGGATAGACGGCGGTCGGCACGCCGGTGATGTAGTAGACATCGGCCGGCATCAGCTCATGGCCCACCAGCCCCTCGATGAAGCGGACGATGGCGCCGAGATTGAGGCTGAGCAGCACGCCGCCCAGCACGCCGGCCAGGGTGCCGACCACACCGATCACGCTGCCCTGCACGATGAAGACGGCCATCACCTGCCGGGGCGTGAGGCCGAGGGTGCGCAGGATGGCGATGTCGGCCTGCTTGTCCTGCACCAGCATCACCAGCGAGGAGACGAGGTTGAAGGCGGCGATGGCGATCACCAGCGAGAGCAGGATGAACATCACCGTGCGTTCCATGCTGAGCGCCGAGAAGAAATTGCGGTTGTCGCGCATCCAGTCGCTCACCCGGGCCTCGGGCCCGAGGCGCACCGCGAGGTGCCGGGCCACCTCGCCGGCCTGCCAGAGGTCGGCCACCTTCACCCGCACCCCGGTCACGGCCCCGCCGAGACGCAGCAGGCGCTGGGCATCGCCCAGGGCGACGAAGGCGAAGCTGCTGTCGGCGGTGTGCTCGCCCATCGAGAAGATGCCGACCA
Organism: Silanimonas lenta DSM 16282; assembly: GCF_000429065.1. Taxonomy (GTDB): domain Bacteria; phylum Pseudomonadota; class Gammaproteobacteria; order Xanthomonadales; family Xanthomonadaceae; genus Silanimonas; species Silanimonas lenta. Next base: position 190,241 of record NZ_AUBD01000008.1, read on the forward strand.
CGGTGAAGCGCCGCGAGCGCGGCATCGCCCCCATCGGCGTGCTGGTGAACTCGTTGAGCGTGGCGTTCACCCGGTCGCCGACGCGGACGCCCAGCATCAGGGCCAGCTGGTCGCCGAGCACGATGCCGAACTCGCCCTCGCGCAGGTCCTCCAGCCGCCCCTCGCGCATCCGCGCCGCCAGCTCGGAGACGCTGCGCTCCTCGCCCGGCACGATGCCCATCACCAGGGCGGCGCTGGTGCGCGCGCCGCTCAGCAGGCCCTCGCGCCGCACATAGGGCGCCGCGCCCACCACCCGGGCATCGGCCCGCGCCACCGCCAGCACCGAATCCCAGTCCTCGAGGCCGCGCCCGGCCCCCTCCACGGTGACATGGGCCACCGAGCCGAGCAGGCGGTCGCGGATCTCGCGCTGGAAGCCGCTCATCACCGCGATGGTGGTGATGAGCGCGATCACCCCGATGATGATGCCGAGGATGGACGCGGCGCTGATGAAGCTGATGAAGCGGTTGCGGCGCTTGGCGCGCAGGTAGCGCAGGCCGATCGCCAGCGGGAGCGGTTGGAACATGCCTAGCCCATCCAGTCGGGAGGAAGCCCCGGTCGCGCCGGGGGCCGTCGCGCCGCCAGCCTCAGGGCCCGCCGCGCCGCGGGCGACAGGGTATCCGGCCAGAACACCCGCGTGGAGCGTCCGCCGCCAGGATGCAGCACCAGCAGCGGCCACTGTTCATGCAGCACCGGGGGGCGTTCGGCATCGATCGTCAGCCATTCGCCGGGGCGGGCGAGGTGCCGCCTCGCCTCCCACAGTCCCCAGGCAAAGGCCACGGCCGCCAGACCGAACTGCACGGCGCGGGGCAGGGCCGGTCCGAGGGCGCTGGCGAAAAAGGCGAAGGCCGCCAGCGGCGGCAATACGAGGCGCAGGCCGGCCTCCCAGCGCGAGGGCCGCCACTCAAGGCGGAAGCTGCCGCAGTCGGTCGACGAAATCGGCAAGGTCGGCATCCCCGGGGCGCTCGCGGCCCATGCACCAGCGCCAGAGGATGTCGTCTTCGGTGTCCAGCAGCCTGAGGAAAAGCCCCCGGTCGGCGTCGGAAGCCGTCGCGAAAGCACGGTCGAGGTAGCGCTCCATGAGCTGGTCGAGCTCGCGCATGCCGCGGCGGCAGCGCCACCTCAGGCGCCTGAGTTCGACCGGATCGATCTCGGCCACGATGCGCGCCCTGCCCCAGCGAGCCGTCAGAGCACCCCGGCCCAGTGCAGGCCGAGCTGGATCCAGAGGAACAGCAGTGCCGTGCAGGCGGCGAGGAAGGCACGGAAGCGGCGCATCACCTTGTTCCGGCCGCAGGCCTCGATGGCCATGAGCACCCGGGCGCCGACGAAGGCCCAGGCCATCGAGAGCGGGCCGAAGCCCTCGACCCCGGTCTGCATGGCGGCAAGGCAGCCAGCGAAGAACAGCACCGGCGTCTCGAACAGGTTGCGGAAATGGTCGGCCGCCCGGGTGTCCTCCAGGGTCTCGGCCATCTGCCGTGCCGAGGCCACCGACTGCGGAGGGATCCGGCGGCGCTTCATCTCGCCGATGCGAGTCTGGAAAAGGCGTGCGGCAACGGCGAACACCAGGCCTACCATCGCCAACATCGGCCACACCCAGGGCGAGGCCGCCATCAGGCACCCCGCCGCGCCAGCATCAGCTTCTTGATCTCGGCGATGGCCCGGGCCGGGTTCAGGCCCTTCGGGCAGGTCCGCGCACAGTTCATGATGGTGTGGCAGCGGTAGAGCTTGAACGGGTCCTCGAGGTCGTCGAGCCGGGCCCCGGTGTCCTCGTCACGCGAATCGACGATCCAGCGGTAGGCCTGCAGCAGGATCGCCGGGCCCAGGTAGCGCTCGCCGTTCCACCAGTAGGAGGGGCAGCTGGTGCTGCAGCAGGCGCAGAGGATGCACTCGTAAAGGCCGTCGAGCTTCTTGCGGTCTTCCGGGCTCTGCAGGCGCTCGCGGCTGGCCGGCGGCGCGCTCTGGGTGCGCAGCCAGGGGCGGATCGAGGCGTACTGGGCGTAGAAATGGGTCAGGTCCGGCACCAGGTCCTTGATCACCGGCATGTGCGGCAGCGGGTAGACCGGCACTTCCTTCTTCATGCACTCGTCGATGGCCTTGGTGCAGGCCAGCGTGTTGGTGCCGTCGATGTTCATCGCGCAGGAGCCGCAGATGCCCTCGCGGCAGGAGCGGCGGAAGGTCAGCGTCGGGTCGATCTCGTTCTTGATCTTGATCAGCGCGTCCAGGACCATCGGCCCGCAGCTGTCGAGATCGACCTCGTAGGTGTCCACGCTGGGGTTCCTGCCGTCGTCCGGGTTCCAGCGGTAGACCTTGAAGACGCGGACGTTCTTCGCCCCGGCCGGCGCCGGGAAGTGCCTGCCCTTGCCGACCTTCGAATTCTGCGGGAGGGTGAACTCAGCCATCGTGTGACCTCGGGATCAGTACTTGCGCGCCTTGGGCGGAATGGGCTGCACGGCGTCGGTCTGGGTGTAGAGGTGCACCGGGCGGTAGTCGATGCGGGTCTCGCCCTTCTCGTCGATCCAGCAGAGGGTGTGCTTCATCCACTCGGCGTCGTTGCGCTCCGGGTAGTCCTCGCGGGCATGGGCGCCGCGCGATTCCTTGCGGTTCTCCGCCGACACCATGGTGACCACCGCCTGGGCGAGCAGGTTCTGCAGCTCCAGGGTCTCGATCAGGTCGGAGTTCCACACCAGCGAGCGGTCGCTCACCCGCACGTCGGCGAAGGAGGCGTGGGCCTCGCGGATCTTCTTCACCCCGGCCTGCAGCGACTCGCCGGTGCGGAACACGGCGGCATCGTTCTGCATGATGCGCTGCATGTTCAGGCGGATCTCGGCCGTCGGCGTGCTGCCCTTGGCATGGCGCAGGCGGTCGAGGTTGGCGAGCGACTTGTCGAGGGCATCGGAGGCAAGGCGCTTGTGCGGCTGGCCGGGCCTGATGGTCTCGGCGCAGCGGTTGGCCACCGCGCGGCCGAACACCACGAGGTCGAGCAGCGAGTTCGAGCCGAGGCGGTTGGCGCCATGCACCGAGACGCAGGCAGCCTCGCCGATGGCATACAGGCCCGGCACCACGGCATCCGGATCGCCATCCTTCAGGGTCACCACCTCGCCGTGGTAGTTGGTCTGCAAGCCGCCCATGTTGTAGTGCACGGTGGGCAGCACCGGGATCGGCTGCTTGGTCACGTCGACGCCGGCGAAGATCTTCGCCGTCTCGGCGATGCCCGGCAGGCGCTCGTGGATGACCTTCGGGTCGAGGTGGGTCAGGTCGAGGTGGATGTGGTCCTTGTTCGGGCCCACGCCGCGGCCTTCGCGGATCTCGATGGTCATCGAGCGGCTGACCATGTCGCGCGGGGCGAGGTCCTTCACGCTCGGGGCATAGCGCTCCATGAAGCGCTCGCCCTGGGCGTTGCGCAGGATGCCGCCCTCGCCGCGCACGCCCTCGGTGATCAGGCAGCCGGCGCCGTAGATGCCGGTCGGGTGGAACTGCACGAACTCCATGTCCTGCAGCGGCAGGCCGGCACGCAGCGCCATGCCGCCACCGTCGCCGGTGCAGGTGTGCGCCGAGGTGGCGCTGAAATAGGCGCGGCCGTAGCCGCCGGTGGCCAGCACCACGCCATGGGCGCGGAACACGTGGATCGTGCCTTCCGCCATGTCGAGCGCGATCACGCCGCGGCACACCCCCTCCTCGTCCATGATCAGGTCGAGGGCGAAGTACTCGATGAAGAAGCGGGCGTCGTGCGCCAGCGACTGCTGGTAGAGCGTGTGCAGGATGGCATGGCCGGTGCGGTCGGCGGCGGCACAGGTGCGCTGCGCCGGCGGACCCTCGCCGTAGCGGGTGGTCATGCCGCCGAAGGGGCGCTGGTAGATCTTGCCGTCTTCGGTGCGCGAGAACGGCACGCCGTAGTGCTCGAGCTCGATGATGGCCGGGATGGCCTCGCGGCACATGTACTCGATGGCATCCTGGTCGCCCAGCCAGTCCGAGCCCTTCACGGTGTCGAAGAAGTGGTAGCGCCAGTCGTCCTCGCCCATGTTGGCGAGCGCGGCCGAGATGCCGCCCTGCGCCGCCACGGTGTGCGAGCGGGTCGGAAAGACCTTGGTGATGCAGGCGGTCTGCAGGCCCTTGGCGGCAAGGCCGAAGGTGGCACGCAGGCCGGCGCCGCCGGCTCCCACCACGACCACGTCGTAGTGGTGTTCGGTGATCTTGTAGGCAGTGGTCATGGCGGTGTCAGGCGGTGAAGGCGATGCGGCCGATGGCCACGACGGAGGCGATGGCGGCGAGCGCGTAGGCGTACTTCACGAGGAGCTGCAGCGCGATCTCCAGCCACGGGGTGTGGATGTAGTCCTCGATCACCACCTGCAGCCCGAGGCGGGCATGCCACATCACCGCCAGCACGAAGGCCAGCATCAGGGTGGCGTTGAGCGGCTCGGCGAGGAAGGCGCGGGCATTGGCGTGGTCGGCGCCGATGAGCGACACCGCCGTCACCACGAACCAGGGCACGAGGAACAGCAGGGCCACGGCGGAGACGCGCTGGGCCCACCAGTGGGCCACGCCCTCCTTGGCGCTGCCAAGGCCGCGGGCCACGGCCCAGGGATGGCGCAGGCGGCTCATGCCCCACCTCCCGCCGAGAGGCCGGCATACCAGAGCAGGCCGGTGAGCAGCACCGCCAGGGCCACCACGGTGTAGCCGGAGCGGTAGACCTGCGGGATCTCGAAGCCCCAGCCCATGTCCCAGAACAGGTGGCGCACGCCGTTCAGGAGGTGATAGACGAGGGTGGCGCAGAAGACGAACAGCAAGGCCTTGCCGGGCAGCGAACCGGCCACCGCGAGGAAGGCCGCGTAGTGCTCCTCGCCACCGGCGAGCGCCATCAGCCACCAGGCCACCAGGAGCGCGCCGACCGCATTGGCCACGCCGGTGGCACGGTGCAGGATCGACATCATCGAGGTGATCTGCGGCCGGTAATACGGCCCGATCATGAAGGGAGACAGGGGTCGTTTGGGCGTGGCCATGGGCTGCGCTCGTGCTGGTGTGTCGGTTGGGGGCCGCGTCCTGCGGTCAGAAGTCGATGCAGCGGCCGTTTTTTTCCCAGTCGCCGAAGCGGGTGGGCTCGGGGCCGTCGCGTCCACCGTATTCCCGCGGCCGGGCCGCGGCATCGCCGCCCGCGTCGGGCCGCATCGCCTCGGGAGCCTGCGTCTCGCGGGAAGGCTCGCCTAGAATGTCCGGCTCGGGAAGCATCCCGGCATGTTAAGCAGCCGTTCCCTGACGTTCAAGCTGGAATCCGTGAAATCCGAGGCCCCCGCCCTGCTCCCCGACATCGCCGTGATCCTGCTCGAAGGCCGTGATGCCAGCGCCTTTGCCCAGGCCCAGACGATGAACGACGTCGCCGCCCTGCCCGACGGGCACTGGCACTGGAATGGCTGGCTCGATGCCAAGGGTCGGGTGCAGGCCCTGTTCGCGCTGGCCAGGGTCGCGCCGGAACGGCTCTGGCTGCTGCTGCCCGACGAGCCGGCAGCCGCCTTCGCCGAGGCCCTGCGGCGCTTCGTGCTCCGCAGCCGGGTGGCGATCGTGGTGCGCGAGGATCTCGGCGCCTTCGCCGAGTTCGGGGTCGCCACGGCAGCTTCCACCGCGCCCGCCGATGCCCTGCTCGCCCGCCCGGGCGCGGAGTGCGGGCTCGACCTCTCCACTCCGGCAGTGTCGCGGCGGCTCTGGGTGCAGCCGCGCGGCGAGGCCCGTCCCGACCCGGGGGCCGGGGCCCGCTGGCGCGAGGCCGACCTGCGCCACGGACTGCCGCGCTGGCCGGCCGGACGCGAGCATGCCTGGACCCCGCACATGCTCTCGCTCGACCGGCTGCGCGCCTTCAGCGTGAAAAAAGGCTGCTACCCCGGCCAGGAGATCGTGGCCCGCACCCATTTCCTCGGCCGCAGCAAGCGCCAGGCCTGGTGGCTGGAAGGCGAGGGTCTGAAGGCCGGCGCCGCCGTCGAGGATGCGCAGGCGCGCCTGCTCGGCGAGGTGCTGGAGGCCACGGCCGACGGCCGGGGCGCGCTCGCCGTGGCCGCGCTCGAGGCGCCGGGCACCGTGCGGGTGGCAGGAAGCGTGGCCACCGCCTCGGTTCCACTGCCGGGGCTGGCGCGCCCCACCTGAGGAAAAGCTCTAGACTCCTTCACATGGCGGGGCCTTCCGGCCGCCGCCTTCGAGGACCGTCCCTGTCGAGGAGCTGCGATGTCGAACCCGTTCCGTTCCCCCCTGGGGGCCCTGCTGCTCGTCCTGGCCCTTGGTCCAGCCGGCCAGGCCGGGGCCGCCGACTACACCCTCACCGTCGAGCCGAACTTCCCGCCGGCGCAGATCCGCGAGGTCTACGGCCCCCTGCTGCAATACCTCAACCGCAGCACCGGCCACCGCTTCAGCGTGCGCAGCGCGGCCAACTTCAACCAGCACTGGCGCGAACTGCGCGCCGGCGCCAAGTATGACTTCGTGTTCGAGGAGGGCCACTTCTTCGACTACCGGCACAAGCAGAACGGCGCCCTGCCGCTCGTGCGCACGGCGGAGAACTCGGGCTTCGTCATCGCCGTGGCCGACCCGGAGATCGCCCGCGAAGGCCGCAATGGCATCGTCGGCCGCACCGTGGCCAGCCTGGGCGCCCCCAGCCTCGGCTACGTGCTGGTGTTCGATGCCTTCCGCAACCCGCTGGCCCAGCCGGAACTGCGCGCCATCAGCAGCAAGTGGTCGGACGGCCCCGACCTCGTGTTCTCCGGCGATGCCGAAGGCACCGTGCTGCCGCTCTACATGGCCGGCGAAAACCCCGCACTCACCGAGGTCTGGCGCAGCCGCGAGGTGCCGGGGCGGGTGTTCTCGGCCTCGCCAGAGCTGCCGCAGGAGGTGCGCCAGGCGGTGGCCGAGGCGCTGGCCAGGCTGCACGAAGACCCCGAGGCTTACGCGGTGCTCACCGAACTGCGCACCGAGCGTTTCGTGCCCGCCGAGGCTGCCCCCTACGACGGCATGGAGCGCCTCCTCGTGAATACCTTCGGCTACGCCCCGCCGGCCCCGGCCGCCGCGCCGGCCAGCCCGGCCGCGGCCACGCCCTGAGACGGGCTCAGGGGCAGCGGAAATAGATCAGCGCATCGCCGCTCGCGGCGATGCCACGGCCCAGGCTGATCACCCCGGAGCGGCGCAGCTTGGTCTCGTCGCGGTGCAGGCGCTGCTCCTCGTCGCCCTCGATGCGGAAATAGCTGCCGTTGGTCGAGCGGTCGGTGAGCACCCAGTGGCCGCGCTGGAACTCGATCACGGCATGGCTGCGGCTCACGCAGTCGAGGTCCACCACCAGGCCATTGCCGGCCTCGCGGCCCAGGGTGAGCGGCGGCGAGGCGGGGGAAAGCTCGATGGCCCGGCCGCGGTACTCGAGCAGCAGGCGCTGGTCCAGGCCCGGGGCATTGCCGAGGCTGAGGGCGCTTTGCACCATGGTCATGCCGGCCGGGTTTTCCTGCCAGATGATGTCCACGATCTCCAGCGCCTGCAGCTTCCCGGCCACCTGCGTGGTGCCCAGGGAGCGGAAGGGCTGGTGCCGGATCCCGGCCACGGTCGAGGCGGTGGTGACGATCTGCTCGCGGCCCGCCAGCTTCGCCATGCGGGCGGCCGTGTTGACGGCATCGCCGTAGACGTCGCCATCGTCCTCGAGCAGGCATTCGCCATGGTGCAGGCCGATGCGGATGGCGAGATGGTTGGCGATGCAGGTCGGGTCGGCGGCCACATGGCGCTGCATGGCCACGGCGGCGTCCACGCCCTCGCGGCCACCGGGATAGACGCACATGATCTCGTCGCCGATGGTCTTCACCACCCGCCCCTGGTGGCGCCGGCAGATCGCCGTCAGGGCCTCCAGCAGGCCGGCGATCAGGGTGCGGGCCTCCACGTCGCCGCGCTGCTCGAACAGGCGGGTGCTGCCGCTGACATCGGCGAACATCAGGGTCAGGGGCTGGGAGGTGGGCATGGCGGCTCCTTGCGCCCGGGAAGTCTACCTCAGGCCAGGCCGCGGGCGGCCGCCATGATGTCCTCCTCGGCGGGCAGCACCAGGAAGGCGGCCCCGGCCAGCGGGGTGTAGGTATCGGCCCCGCAGACCCGCGCCAGCGGGGTGGCGCCGAAACCGCCCTCGACCAGGGCGGTGAGGATGCCCTCCCCCACCCCGGCGCTGCGCCGGCCCTCGTCGACGACGAGGATGCGCTTCGCCGCCGCGGCCTGTTCGCGGAGGAAGGCCTCGTTGAGCGGCAGCAGCCAGCGCAGGTCGACCACGCGGACCTTCCAGCCGGTTTCGGCCTCGATCCGGCGCGCCGCCTTGAGGCTCATCGGCACGCCGTTGCCGAAGGTGAAGACGACGAGGTCGTCGCCCTCGCCGTAGACCTTGCCCTCGCCCAGCGGGATGGCGCGGTCGGGCGCCGGGTACTCGGTGAGCCAGAGGCCGTCGCCGGGCTCGTACAGGTCCTTGGTCATGTAGGTGGCGATCGGCTCGAGGAAGGCGCAGACCCGGCCGTCCACACGGGCGAGCGCCATCATCGTGCGCAGCATCATCACCGCGTCGTCGCCGCGGCTGGGGCAGCCGAGCACCAGGCCCGGAATGTCGCGGAGCGCCGTAACGGAGTTGTCGTTGTGGAAATGGCCGCCGAAACCGCGCTGGTAGCCCAGGCCGGCGATGCGCACCACCATCGGATTGCGGTACTGGCCGTTGGAGAAGAACTGCAGCGAGCAGGCCTCGCCGCGGATCTGGTCGCAGGCGTTGTGGAAGTAGGCGAGGTACTGGATCTCCGGCAGCGGCAGCATGCCGAGGTTGGCATAGCCCTGGGCAAGACCGAGGATCATGGTCTCGTCGAGCAGGGTGTTGAACACCCGCGCCGGGCCGAAGGCCTTGTGCAGGCCCTTCGTCACCGTGTAGACGCCGCCCTTCTGCGCCACGTCCTCGCCGAACAGCAGGGCTTCCGGGTACTTGGCGAACAGGTCGTGCAGGGCCTGGTTGATCTGGATGGCGAGATGGCGCGGCGGCTGCTTCTCGGGCAGCTTCGCCTCGCCGCCGAAGGCCTTCAGGCGGGCCTCGGCATAGTCGTTGCGGGTGGCCTCGCGGTGGACGATATCGGCATGGCAGGGCGCCAGCGGCGCCATCACCTCGTCCAGCGTGGCGAGCTTCGGCCGGCGATCGGCTTCCTCGGCGGCGGCGAAGCACCTGGTGCGGATCGATTCGTAGAGCTCCAGCACCCCGGTCTTCGACATCAGGCCAGACATCAGCGCGATCTCCGCCGAGCGCAGCAAGGGGTCGCTGGCCTCCACCCGCACCAGTTCCTCGATGGGCCGCCATTCGATCTCGAAGTCGGTGCCGGCGTGGCCCATGATCCGGGTGGTCTTGAGATGCAGGAAGGTCGGGCGCCGCGTGCGCCGGCAGTGCTCGACGGCGGCGGCCACCTGCCCGTAGCCGGCGGCGAGATCGAGGCCGTCGGCGAAGAAGTAGTCGAGGCCGTGCATGGCGCGGAAGCGCTCGGCGATCCAGCCCGCGGGCGTCTTCACCGAGATGCCGATGCCATTGTCCTCGCAGACGAACAGCACCGGCGCCGGCAGGCTCTGGTGCGCCGTCCAGGCCGCGGCATTGAAGGCCGTCTGCGCCGTGGCGTGGTTGGCCGAGGCATCACCGAAGGAGCAGATCGCGATCGAATCCTCGGGGATCGGCAGGGCATGGCCGATGCGCCGCGCCTGCCCGATGGCGATGGCGGTGCCGAGCGCCTTCGGCAAGTGGCTGGCGATCGTCGAGGTCTGCGGCAGCACCCACAGCGGCTTGCTGCCCCAGACCTTGTGCCGCCCTCCCGAGGCCGGATCGTCCTTGCTGGCGGCGAAGGAGAGCGCCGAATCCATGATCGGGTCCATGCCCGGCAGCTTGCGGAAGCGTTCGGCCATGAAGCCGCCGGAGCGGTAGTGCAGGAAGGCCGGATCGGTATGGCGGGTGAGCCGCGCCACCATCGCATTGCCTTCGTGGCCGGAGGAACCGATGGTGTAGAAGACCTTGTTCTGCACCCTGAGCACCCGCGCCATCAGGTCGAGGTGGCGGCTGATGAGCTGCGATTCGAACAGGTGCAGGAAGTCGGCAGCCGTGAGCGTGGCGCCGGGCAGTACCGGGGCATCGGCGGCCGGCGCGGCATGCACCGGCCCGTCCCAGGCCTCGACGAACTCGCTGAAATTGCGGTCGCAGACCTCGGCGCGGTTGAGGCCCTTCATGCGGGCCGGAAGCAGATGCGGGATCGGGGGGGCGTACTGGGCGGACATGCGGGCGCGGGAAGCGGATACGGAAGCGGCGCCCGAGGGCGCCGCCGGGAACGGGGCTGGGGCCGGCCTCAGAAGGCGTTGATGCCGGTGAGCTCGCGGCCCACCACCAGCTGGTGCACCGTCTCGGTGCCCTCGTAGGTGATGACCGATTCGAGATTCAGGGCGTGGCGGATCGGGCAGTACTCGGTGGTGATGCCCGAGCCGCCCAGCAGGTCGCGGGCCTCGCGGGCGATGTCGAGCGCCATGCGCACGTTGTTCCACTTGGCGAGCGAGACCTGCGTGGGCTGCAGGGTGCCGGCATCCTTCAGGCGGCCGAGCTGCAGCGAGAGCAGCTGCGCCAGGGTGATGCGGCGGGCCATGTCGGCAAGCCGGATCTGGGCGCTCTGGTTGGCCGCCACCGGGCGCCCGAACAGCACCCGCTCGCGGGTGTAGTTGAGCGCCTCGGTGAGGCAGGCCTGGGCCGAGCCGATCGGCCCCCAGGTGATGCCGTAGCGCGCCTGGGTGAGGCAGCCGAGCGGCCCTTTCAGGCCTTTCACGTTCGGCAGGCGCTGGCTGTCCGGGATGCGCACGCCATCGAAGAACAGCGCACTCGTCACCGAGGCGCGCAGGCTCATCTTGCGGTGGATCTCCTGGGCGGTGAAGCCCTTGGTGTCGGTCGGCACGATGAAGCCCTGGATGCCGTCCTCGGTCTGCGCCCAGACGATGGCGATGTGCGCCAGGTTGCCGTTGGTGATCCACATCTTGGCGCCGTTGATCACCCAGTCGCCGCCGTCCTTCCTGGCGGTGGTCTTCATGTTCGCCGGGTCCGAGCCGCCATGCGGCTCGGTCAGGCCAAAGCAGCCGATGATCTCGCCACGGGCCATGCCCGGCAGGTAGCGCTGGCGCTGCTCCTCGCTGCCATAGGCATAGATGGGATACATGCACAGCGAGCTTTGCACCGAGACGAAGCTGCGGATACCCGAATCGCCGCGCTCCAGCTCCTGGCAGATGAGCCCGTAGCTCACGGCATTGAGGCCGGCGCAGCCGTACTGCTCCGGCAGCGAGGAGCCGAGCAGGCCGAGCGAGGCGATCTCCGGGATCAGTTCCTTCGGGAAGCGCCCCTGGTCGAAGCATTCGCCGATGATCGGCAGCACCTTCTCGTCGGTGAATCGGGCGACGGTGTCCTGGACGGCGCGCTCTTCCTCGCTGAGCAGGGAGCGGATGTCGAAGAGATCGGTGGGATTCAGGGGCATGGCGGGGGCTCGGCTTCCGTGAAAGGGAAGAGGCCGGGGAAACCGGCCTCTTCGCGGGGCGCCCGATTGTAGCGGAGTTCAGCCCGTGGGGCCGGCCGGCGCCGGGGCCTGGGCCTGCACGATCACGCCGTCCTTGATCGGCAGCCGGCTGCCCGGCTTCTCGCTCATGCGCACGGTGCCGCTCTGGCCCTGGTAGGTCCAGCGCACGTCATAGCCGACGACGACCTCGCGCTCGCCCAGCTGCACGGTGCTGCCCGGCTTCTTGTCCATGCGCATGGTCTTCACCTCGCCGCCGATGGCGTACTGCACGTCATAGCCGACCACGCGCTCGCGGTTGTCCTCCACCATACGACAGTCGCGCACCGTCTCGGTGTAGCGGCGGCCGCCCTCGTGGCGGCGGTCGATCTCGCGGCCGGCATAGCCGCCGGCCACGGCGCCGGCCACGGTGGCGAGGTCCCGGCCCCGGCCCTTGCCGACCTGGTTGCCGACCAGGCCGCCGACCACGGCCCCCACCACCATGCCGTCCTTGTCGCCGAAGCGCTCGGGGGCGCGGCGCTCGACCTCACGGTCCTCGCAGACCTCGCGGCTGCCGGCCACGGTTTCACGCACCGGGGTGGCGGCCAGCACGTCGGCGAGGATCGGCTCCTTGACCACGATCGGGTCGGCCGAGACGACGTCGGCATAGGTCGGGCCGAACACGCGGTAGCCGCCAACGGCGGCACCGGCGGCGAGCACGACACCGGCAATGATGAGCGTCTTGTTGTTCATGGCGGGATTCCCCCTTCGGTTGGCGCACGGGGCGCGGTGTGGGAAAACCATGCTACGCCGATTCTGAACATTGACAAAAACCGTCAACCGCCCCGTTCAGCCGCCCCGTGTAAGGTGGGCGGGCCCGCCTTCCAAGGAAGCCGCCATGCGCCCGCGCCCGATCCTGATCGCCCCGCTCCTGCAGTTCGCTGGCGGACTGCGCTTTCGCACCCTGTTCTTCCTCACCGCGGCGCTGTTCGTGGCAAGCCTGCTCTTCCCCGATCCGCTGCCCTTCCTGGACGAGGTGCTGCTCGGCCTCGCCACCCTGCTGCTCTCGCAGTGGAAGAAGCGCAAGGCGCCGGAGGAGGCGATCGACGGCGCGCGCGGCACCGGCACACCGGGGCGGACGCCCTCCGGCAGGCCGGTGATCGACCTGCCGCCCGACCAGGTACGCCGCGAGGGCTGAATGCGTCTCTACGACAGCCACAGCCACCTCGATGCCCCCGAGTTCGACGCCGACCGCGAAGCGGTGCTGGCGCGGGCCGAGGCGGCGGGGGTGGCGCAGCAGCTGGTGCCGGCGGTGGCCTTCGCCGCCTGGCCGGGGCTGAAGGCCACCTGCGGCCTGCGCCCGGGGCTGAAGGCCGCCTACGGCCTGCACCCGATGTACCTCGAGGCGCACCGCCCGGAGCACCTCGAGGCCCTGCCGGTCTGGATCGAGCGCGAGCGCCCCGCCGCGGTGGGCGAATGCGGGCTGGACTTCTTCGTGCCCGGCCTCGACCCGGACCTGCAGCGTCACTACTTCCGGCGCCAGCTCGAGATCGCCCGCGACTTCGGCCTGCCGGTGGTGCTGCACGCCCGCCGCGCGGTGGACGAGGTGATCGCCATGCTCCGGCGCATCGGCGGGCTGCGCGGGGTGGTGCACAGCTGGTCGGGCAGCGAGGAACAGGCCGCGCAGCTCTTCCGCCTCGGCTTCCACCTCGGCATCGGCGGGCCGGTGAGCTTCGAGCGCGCGCAGCGCCTGCGCCGCACCGTGGCGACCATGCCCCTCGAGCACCTGCTGCTCGAGACCGACAGCCCGGACCAGCCCGATGCCTCGCGCCGCGGCCAGCGCAACGAGCCGGCCTTCCTCGTGGACGTGCTGCGCACCGTGGCCCGGCTGCGCGGCGAGGACGAGGCGCGGCTGGCCGAGGCCACCCGCCGCAATGCCGAGGCCCTGTTCGGGGCCTGAGGGCAAGCCGCCCCCAAAGCGACATCAGTCGCGGCGCTTCAGCAGCAGCTCGATGGCCTTGCCGGCGGCGGCGAAGGCGAAGCTGCCGGTGACATGGGTGGCAGCGCCTAGGCCAAGGCCGCAGTCGAGCTTGAGCGCCGCCTCGCCCTCGAGCGCCGGGCGCAGGCCGCAGACCGAACCGTCCGGCTGCGGGTAGCGCACGTTCTCCAGCGAGTAGACCGCCGGCACGCCGAAGTAGCGGTCGGGGTTGCGCGGGAAACGGAACTCGGCGCGCAGCTTCTTGCGCACCAGGGCCAGCAGGGCGTCGTGCTCGGTGCGCGAGAGGTCGCGCACCCGCACCAGGGTAGGGTCGGTGCGCCCGCCGGCCGAGCCCACCACCACGATCGGCTGCTTGCGGCGGCGGCAGAAGGCGATGGTCTCCACCTTGGCACGGAAGCTGTCGAAGGCGTCCAGCACCAGGTCGAAGCCCGGATCGAGCAGAGCCTCGAGGTTGGACGGGGTGAGGAACTCCGGCACCACCCGCAGCCCGATCGCCGGATTGATGCGCCTGAGGCGCTCGGCCAGCACCTCGGCCTTGTTGCGTCCGTACTCGCCCTCCAGGGCGTGGAGCTGGCGATTGGTGTTGGAGATGCAAAGATCGTCGGCGTCCACCAGGGTGAGCTGCCCCACCCCGCTGCGGGCCAGGGCCTCCACCGCCCAGGAGCCCACGCCGCCCAGGCCCACCACGGCGACGTGACAGCGGGCGAGGCGGGCGGCGGCGCCGGCGCCATAGAGGCGGTCGATGCCGGCGAAGCGGGGATCGACCGGGGTTGCGGAAGGATTCATCGCGCGGATTCTATCGATGGTGCGTGTTCAGGAAGGAACGTTTAGGTTCGCCGCAAGCCCCACGGAGGAGAGGTCATGACGACGTTCCATCCATCCACCAAGCTCGCCCTCGGCGCCGCCCTGGTGGCGGTATTCGTCTCCGCCTGCAGCACCCAGCCCACCACCCGCCGCTACGCCACCTACGAGCCGGCGCCGCAGAACTACCCCGTGCGCTGCCATGACTGCGGCACGGTGGAGAGCATCGTGCGCGTGCTCAACGGCCGTGAGAACACCCGCACCGGCGCGGTGCTGGGCGGCGTGATCGGCGGCATCGTCGGCAACCAGGTGGCCGAGGACGAGAGCCGCGGCCGTCGCAACACCGCCACCGTGGTCGGCGCCGCCGCCGGCGCCGTGGCCGGCAATGCCATCGAGAACCGGATGAATGCCGAGACCTTCGACGTCACCATCCGCATGGACGACGGCCGGCGCCTGACCATCAACGTCACCAGCCTGCCGGCGGGCGTGGGCACTGGCGCCTACGTGCGCTGGGACGGCCGCCGCCTCGTGCCGGTGCGCTGAGCATGCGCGCGCTCGTGATGCTGGCGGTGGGCCTGGGCCTGGGCGCCCTGCTCACCGTGGTGGCGATGAACAGCCTGCGCAGGGGCACGGCCTATCCGAACGGCGTGATGGCGGTGATGGCCGCGCAGATGGGCCATCTCGACCGTGGCATCAAGGCCGGGGCCTGCACCGCCGAGGACCTCGGTGGCCATCTCGCCACCCTGCAGGCCCTCGGCAACGACCTCGAGCCCGCCTTCCTGCCGACCGCCGACGATGCCCAGTTCAGCCGCTTCGCCGGCGACTACCGCGCCGCGGTGGGCCGGGCCCTGGCCGAGGCCCCGCGCGACTGCGGCGAGGCCGGCGCACGGCTGAATGCCATCAGCGCCACCTGCAAGGCCTGCCATCAGCAGTTCAAGGGCTGAACCGGCGCCGCCCCCGCCGCCGGCTGGCGCTGCCACCAGTCGGCGATGGCTGCCGCAGGCGCGGCGGGCGCCCGCAGCCAGGCGAAGTGGTCGGGCGCCACGCCGAGGCTTTCGGCATCGAACCACTGGAGTGTCACCGTCCGGGCCCGGGTCTTCCCGACCAGTGCCGCCCACGAGGCCTCGGGCACCAGCCAGTCGTCGCAGAACCCGAGGCCGAGCAGCGGGGCATCGAGCCGGGCAAGCCGCGCCTCGAGGTCCTCCGGCAGGCCGCGCAGGCCGGCATAGCGGCCAGTGCGCACCGTCCGCGCCCAGTCGCGCATCAGCTGGCCTGCCTCGCGGCCGGCGAAACCGAGGCGGTCGCCGGGGTAATGGCCGAACAGCCGGGTGAGCAGGGGCAGGGCGAGCGCGAAGCCGGCCACCGCGAGCCGCTCGCTCCAGCGCGGGAAACAGCGCCAGTCCGGCACGCCGCTCGCTGCCACCACCAGCCCTGCCGCCGGGCTGCCGAGGGCCGCGGCAAGCAGCGCCATCTGCCCACCGATGCTGTGGCCGCCGAGGAGGCGCGGCAGCCCCGGTGCCCGGGCGGCCAGCGCGGCGACGCTGGCCGGAATGTCCTCCTCCAGCCACTCCCGGTAGCCCCAGTCCCGACCCCGTCCGGGGCGCTGCGGGCAATCGCCGGTGCCGCGCCATTCATGCACGGCGCACAGGACTCCATGGGCCGCCAGGGCCTCGGCCAGAGGCCGGTATTTGCGCGCTGGCACGCCCAATGCAGGCAGCCAGAGCAGGGCCGCCCGCGGCGGGGCGGCCAGTTCGACGAGAAGCGGGGGCGTGGGGCCAGGCATGGCCGGAGCATCGGCGGCAGGACACATGGCTGGCAAGCTGCGACGGCCTTCACGCCGGCGTGGACGAGGCTTGACAGACCGCCCCGTACCGCAGCGGCGGAGCAGCGGCTAGGCTGTGGGATGGACTTGGGAGAGCATGCGATGCGGCTGAGGCCAATCCCGGACGTACCGATCCAGGTGGGCGATGCCCTGCCCTTCACCGTGTTCGACCGCAGCGGCATGCCGCTGCTGGTGAAGGGCCATGTGATCGACAGCGAACTGATGCTGGCCCGGCTGCAGGAGCGCGGCATGGTGGAGGACGCCCCGGGCAGCCTGCGTACCGAGCCGCGCCCCGAGGACCTGCCGCCGCGTCCGGTGAAGGAACGCCCGACCGTGCGCCTGCGCGATGCCCAGGACGAGCTCACCCTGATCCACCGCGACCTGCTCGCCGGCACCGCCCGCGACACCACGGCCCGCGTCTCTGCCCTGGCCGCGCAGCTGCGCGATGCCTACGAGCAGGATCCCGACCAGGCCATGGGCCTGCTGCAGCTGGAGGCCACCGACCACCGCCTCTCGCGGCGCCTGATGCATGCCGCCGTGCTCACCCAGGTGCTGGCCCTGCCGAGCGGCCTGCCCGCCGATCACCGCCTGAGCCTGATGTGCGCGGCGCTGACCTTCGACGTGGCGCTCTCGCCGATGAGCGAGCAGCTCGCGGCCCAGACCACGCCCCTCTCGGAAGCCCAGTGGAAGCTGATCCAGGAGCACAGCCTGAGCGGCGTGGAGCTCCTGCGGCGCGCCGGGGTGGACGACCCGGTGTGGCTGGAGGCGGTGCGCGACCACCACGAGCGCATGGATGGCACCGGCTACCCGCGCGGCCTGCGCGGCGAGGCGGTATCGGTCGAGGCGCGCATCCTCGGCATCGTCGACATCTACAGCGCGATGATCCGGCCACGCGCCTACCGTGACGCCCAGCCCTCGCGCATCGCCCTGCGCGACATCTTCCTCGAGCGCGGCCAGCGCATCGACGAGCGGCTCGCCCTCCTGTTCATCAAGGAACTCGGGGTCTATCCCCCGGGCACCATGGTGCGGCTGGCGAACGGCGAGATCGCGGTGGCGATCCGCCGCACCACCGATGGCGCCCACCCGCAGCTGCGCTGCGTGATCGGCAAGGACGGCATGCCGCTCGCCTACCCGCAGATCCGCGACAGCCGCAACCCGGAAACCGCCATCGTCGAGATCGTCTCCGCCTCGCAGTACAAGGCCGGGCTGGGCAGCCTCAACGCCCTCTGGGCCCGCAGTCCCTCCACGCTCTGAAAGCCCCCGGAATGGATCCCCAGCTGCTGCTCTACGCACTCGCCGGCCTGATGGTGCTGGCCGGCCTGCTCGGCACCGTGCTGCCGGTGCTGCCCGGCATCCCGCTGATGTTCGCCGGCATGCTGCTCGCCGCCTGGATTGGCGACTTCCAGCAGGTGGGCGGCTGGACCCTGGCCCTGCTCGGCCTGATGGCCCTCGTCGCCCTGGCAGTGGATTTCCTCGCCTCGGCACTCGGCGCGAAGAAGCTCGGCGCCTCATCCAAGGCCGTCTGGGGCGCGGCCATCGGCACCCTGGCCGGGCTGCCCTTCTTCCCGCTCGGCCTGATCCTCGGCCCCTTCGCCGGCGCCGTGCTCGGCGAGATGCTGCACCGAAGGGCCTACGACCGGCAGAGCCTCGGCTCGGCGGCCCGGGTGGGCGCCGCCACCTGGATCGGCCTTGCCGTGGGGGCGGTGTTCAAGCTCGGCATGGCCCTTGCCATGGTGGCGGTGTTCGCGCTCGATCTCTGGCTGTGAGCGGGCGGCGGCCATGCTGCTGCCTTCCGCCAGCCAGGCAGGGCAGGACGCTGCGGGAAGTGCCATCCCCGCGGCTCAACGCCAGCGGCAGTTCCCCTTCCGGCAGCACCGTCTCGGCCAGCACCTCCCCCCTCCACTCGTCCCCGTCCCGGCAGGAAAGCTCGGCCCGTGCCAGCGCCCGTGCGAATGGCAATGCCGAGGCCGGCATCGAGCGGGGCGGGGCCATAACCCGATGCCGCCGGACAGCGAGAGCAGCAGGCCGATCCTGGAGGTGCGTCTCAGACGGTGAGACGGTCCCGGGCCACGCTGACGAAGCCCGGGCCACCGCACCGAAGGATCGCCGCCATGACACGCGCCCACCTGCTGCTTCTGATGGCCTTCGCCCTGCTGCTGGCCGCCTGCCAGGCCGACGGCGGAGGCGATGAGGACCCGGACGGCGGCCCCCATCTCTGGGCCTATTTCGAGGTCGACCACGGCGCCGACCGCCCGGCGTTCCGCACCGCGGTATTGCTCAGCCAGGAAGGCTGGAGCGGGGCCGAAAGCCTCGGGCCGGTCGTCGCCCTCTTCTCGGATCTCCACGCCGATGGGCAGCTGCGCATCGTCGTCGATCTGGCGGGAGCCACCTACACTGGCGACTGCCCGGCGCGAGGTTGCTTCCTGTATGTCCGCACCGAAGACGGCCCATGGCAAGCCCTGCACGCCCGCCCGATCGGAGACCCGGGGCGGCTCTACCTGAGCCTGCCGTGGACACTCCAGTCCATCCTCGAGGCGAATGATCGCCTCGAGATCGATGTGCCGATCGCCGACCTGGGACGCTGCACCTATACCTTCCATGCCGGCGGCTACCGGCACGACCTGCACACCCCGGCCGGCCCCGTGCGCCTCGACTGGAAGGGCGAGCCTTTCCCCGAGTCCCCGGACATCCCTGTTGACCTGGACGGCCCGCCCCCCGATGACCGCGAATGGCCGCGTTGCACCGGACGGCCAGACACGAACCGCCACAGCCTCATCGCTTCATCGCCATGAGGCGGCAGAGACGCGACCGACCACCGATCGAATCCCGGATTCAAGGATCCATTGCGAGACCGAACATGAGCGACCGACGCCGACGAGGGCATCACCGGCGGCACACTTTACGGAGAGGAGGAGGCCTGGAGGAAGCACTCCGCGAGGCGATCGAGGCCCTGCGCCTGAGCGGACGCAAGCCCCCTGCCGACTGGCCCGAGGAATGGACCAGCCTGTACGACGAGCTCGCCGCGATTCCGATGGATGAATTGTTCGACCGGGTGGAAGAAGACGGCGAGATCTCCTCCGCACCCGGCCTGAGCTGGAGCGGCTCACTGATCTACGCCAGAGCCCCGAAGGTCCTCCTCGAACGCTTCAATGCCGGGGTTTTCCGCCTGATGCGGATGGCGGAACCCGGCACACGCTCGGCGACCTGATCGAAACCGGCCGCCAAGAATGCCGTGGCACCGACCAGGAGGAAGCGGGAATCACATATTCCTCCGGTACTCCCCTCCCACCTCGTACAGCGCGTGGCTGATCTGTCCGAGGCTGTGGGTCTTCACCGCCTCCATCAGGGCGGCAAACAGGTTCTCGCGCCGCCGCGCGGTCTGCTGCAGGGGCTTCAAGCCCTCGCTGGCAAGCGGATTGCGGGCCGCCTGGTAGGCGCGCACGTTGGCGATCTGCTGGGCCTTCTCCTCCGGGGTGGAGCGGATCAGCTCGATGGTGGTGGTGATCTCGCCGCCGTGGTCCTTGCCGAGGAAGGTGTTCACCCCCACCAGGGGCAGGCTGCCGTCGTGCTTCTTCTGCTCGTAGTAGAGCGATTCTTCCTGGATCTTGCCGCGCTGGTACATGGTGTCCATGGCGCCGAGCACGCCGCCGCGCTCGCTCAATGCCTCGAACTCCCTGTATACGGCCTCCTCCACGAGATCGGTGAGCTGCTCGACGATGAAACTGCCCTGCCAGGGATTCTCGTTGAAGTTGAGCCCCAGTTCCTTGTTGATGATCATCTGGATGGCCACGGCGCGGCGCACGCTTTCTTCCGTCGGCGTGGTGATGGCCTCATCGAAGGCATTGGTATGCAGGCTGTTGCAGTTGTCGAACAGCGCGTACAGGGCCTGCAGCGTGGTGCGGATGTCGTTGAACTGGATCTCCTGCGCATGCAGGGAGCGGCCGGAAGTCTGGATGTGGTACTTCAGCATCTGGCTGCGCTCGTTGGCGCCGTAGCGCTCGCGCATGGCGCGGGCCCAGATGCGGCGCGCCACGCGGCCGATCACCGTGTACTCCGGGTCCATGCCGTTGCTGAAGAAGAACGACAGGTTGGGCGCGAAATCGTCGATCTTCATCCCACGCGCGAGGTAGTACTCGACGATGGTGAAGCCATTGCTGAGCGTGAAGGCGAGCTGCGAGATCGGATTCGCCCCGGCTTCGGCGATGTGGTAGCCGGAGATGCTCACCGAGTAGAAGTTGCGCACCTTCTGCTCGACGAAGTACTGCTGGATGTCGCCCATCATCCTGAGCGCGAACTCGGTGCTGAAGATGCAGGTGTTCTGCGCCTGGTCTTCCTTCAGGATGTCGGCCTGCACCGTGCCGCGCACGATGCTCAGGGTTTCGGCCTTGATGCGGGCGTAGGTCTCGGCATCCAGCACCTGGTCGCCGGTCACGCCGAGCAGGCCCAGGCCGAGGCCGTCGTTGCCCTCGGGCAGCAATCCTTCATAACGCGGGCGCTCGCGCCCCGCGTAGAGCCGGGCAATGGTCTTCTCGGCCTCGGCCCAGCGCAGCGGATCGGCCTTCAGGTACTTCTCCACCTGCTGGTCGATGGCGGTGTTCATGAACATCGCGAGAATGATCGGCGCCGGGCCATTGATGGTCATGCTCACCGAGGTGCTGGGCGCGCACAGGTCGAAGCCGGAGTACAGCTTCTTCATGTCGTCCAGCGTGGCGATGGACACCCCGCTGTTGCCGATCTTGCCGTGGATGTCCGGGCGCTCGGCCGGGTCTTCGCCGTACAGCGTCACGGAATCGAAGGCGGTGGAGAGGCGCGCGGCCGGCTGGCCGAGGCTGAGGTAATGGAAGCGGCGGTTGGTGCGTTCCGGCGTGCCCTCGCCCGCGAACATGCGGATGGGGTCTTCGCCGCTGCGACGGTAGGGATAGACGCCGCCGGTGTAGGGGTAGTGGCCGGGCAGGTTCTCCTTGGAGAGGAACACCAGCAGCTCGCCCCAGCTGCGCCATTTCGGCGCGGCAATCTTCGGGATTTTCTGGTGGCTCAGGCTTTCGCGGTAGTTCTCGACGCGGATCACCTTGTCGCGCACCCTGTATTCGTTGAACTCGTCGGTGACCGCCTTCAGCCGCTCCGGCCAGGCGCGCAGCAGGGAAAGGCTTTCGGTGCTGAGCGAGTTCAATGCGTCGTTGTAGCGCTGGCGCAGGATGGAAAGCGAGCGGTCATTCGTTTCAGTGAGCGCCTCCGAGGGATAGAGTTCCAGCGCCCTGGGCAGCTTCGGATCACTCAGCTCCTGCAGCGCCGCCCAGCAGGCCTGGGCACGCTCGGCCGCCTCGCGCTGGCGCTCGATGTCGGCATTGATGCGGCGGCCCTGTTCCGCGATCTCGGCCAGATAACGGATGCGCGCCCCGGGGATCAGCACGGTGGCGCGGGGTTCCTTGAGGCGGGTATCGATGGCCGGGGCAAAATCGCAGGCGGCGCTCACGATGGCATCGCCCAGCCTGGCCTTCAGGCGCCGGCACAGGTTGGCGAACATCCAGCTCACGCCGGGATCGTTGAACTGGCTGGCGATCGTCGGGTAGACGGGCACTTCATCATCCGGCATCTGGAAGGCGGCGCGGTTGCGCTTCCACTGCTTGCGTACGTCGCGCAGGGCATCCTCGGCGCCGCGGCGGTCGAACTTGTTGAGGATGACGAGCTCGGCGTAATCCAGCATGTCGATCTTCTCGAGCTGGCTGGCCGCGCCGTAGTCGCTGGTCATCACATAGACCGGGAAGTCGACGAGATCGACGATCTCGGAGTCGGACTGGCCGATGCCGGCGGTTTCCACCAGCACGAGATCGTAGCTCAGGGCCCGCAGGAAGGCGATGCAGTCCTTCAGGACGGCATTCGTCGCCACGTGCTGGCGGCGGGTGGCCATCGAGCGCATGAACACGCGCGGACTGCGCAGCGAGTTCATGCGGATGCGGTCGCCGAGCAGCGCGCCGCCGGTGCGGCGGCGGGTGGGGTCCACCGAGACCACGGCGATGCGCATGGCCGGGAAATGCTGGAGGAAGCGGTTGATGATCTCGTCGGTGACCGAGCTCTTGCCCGCGCCGCCGGTGCCGGTGAGTCCCACCACCGGGGTCTTGCCGCCAGCCAGCTGCCACTCCTTGCGCAGGGTGGCGAGCTCGGCCTCGGGGATCACGCCATCCTCGATGGCCGAGAGCATGCGGCCCACGGCACTCTCGTCCTCTGCCGCCACGGCCGGGGGCCGGCGCGTCTCCTGCCGGGCCCTGCGGGTGCGGGCGATGAGATCCTCGATCATGCCGAGGAGCCCCATCTGCATGCCGTCGTTCGGGTGGTAGATGCGCTCCACCCCGTAGGCCTGCAACTCGGCGATCTCTTCGGGTGTGATGGTGCCGCCGCCACCGCCAAACACGCGGACATGGCCGGCGCCGCGCGCTTTCAGCATGTCCACCATGTACTTGAAGTACTCGATGTGGCCGCCCTGGTAGCTGGACAGGGCGATGCCGTCGGCATCCTCCTGCAGCGCGGCACGCACCACCTCCTCCACCGAACGGTTGTGCCCGAGGTGGATGACCTCGGCGCCCTGGGCCTGGATCAGCCGGCGCATCACGTTGATGGCGGCATCGTGGCCGTCGAACAGCGAGGCGGCGGTGACGAAGCGCAGCGGCGAGGCCTCGGCAGCGGCCTCGGGGAGGGAATTGGCGGGAGTGCTCATGGCGCCCTCGGTCCGGTTTCGAGTGAATGCTCGATTGTACGGGCTTGGGCCCGCCGGCGCGGAGACAGGCATTGGCGCCCGCCACGCCCCCGGGCACACTGGGAAGATGCATCCCGCCCAGCCTCCGGAACCAGAAGTCCTTCTCGCCATGGGCGAGATCAGCGAGGGCCGGATCGCCGAAGGTGAACAGCGGCTCGAGCAACTCGCTGCCGCCGGCTCCGCACACGCCCTGCTGCAATGGGCGCGACTGCACCTTTACGGCCTGGCACCACAGCCTGACGCCGTCCGTGCCCTGGGACATCTCGATACGGCTGCCGAGACCGGACTCGGCGAAGCGCGTTACATGCGGGCCTTGGCTACGGCCACGCGCTCACGGCAGGAGGTCTGGTGGGCCGATCTGCTCAGCGCTGCCCATGCCGCAGACCTGCCGCTTGCCTGGCGATCGCTCGGACTGCTATTCGGACGCCTGCCAGGAAATGACGCACAGGCCTTCGCGCAATACGCTCTCCTCCGGGCCGCCCGCCGCGGCGATGGGCTTGCCGGGGCACTGGCGCATGCCCGTACTGCCCGAAGGGGCACGGACACAAGCCCCGAAATGCCGGCAGTCGATCCCGGCACGTTCACCCGCCGCCCCGAGGGGCTTGGCAACCGGCACTGGCAGCTCGCGGAAGGCATGCTCAGTGAGGATGAATGCCTTGCCATCCGCCTGCTCGCAGCCGGGCAACTGACTCCCTCCCAGGCCATCGATCCGGCCTCCGGCGCAGGGCTGCGCCTCCCCATCCGCACCAGTGATGACGCCACCCTGGATCCTTTGATCGAGGATCTCGCCCTGGTGCTGCTGCGTACCCGGCTATGTGCCCTGGCCGACACGCCACCGGAAAACGCCGAACCCCTGGTCGTACTGCGCTACCGGCCGGGGCAGGAGTACCGCCTGCACCGCGACACCCTTCCCCCATCCCTGCTCGCCGATCCAGAACAGGGACGTGGCGGCCAACGCGTAGCCACGGTGGTGGCTTACCTCAACGCCGTGACGGAAGGCGGAGAAACGGCATTCCCGCGTCGTGGCCTGCGCATCACTCCAGTTCCCGGTGCTGCACTGGCCTTCCGCAACCTGACCGGGGACGGAAGCATCGACGAAGACAGCCTGCACGCCGGCCTCCCGGTGCTCCGTGGCGAGAAATGGATCGCCACCTTCTGGCTACGCCAGCGTCCGCTGCGCGCCTTCTAGCGCCCATGACCTCCGGCCCAAGGGCCGGACTAGAGCAATTGCTTTACAATGCGCGCCGCCGCCGGCCCACCCGGCGGTTTTCCTGTTTCCCGGACCGCGCCCTCCGGGCCTGCCGGTCCCCTCCGGAGCCTCCGCATGATCTTCGAAACCCTTGCCAAGTCCGGCCACGAGGAAGTGGTGTTCTGCCACAACCCGGATGCCGGCCTGAAGGCCATCATCGCCATCCACAACACCGTGCTGGGCCCGGCCCTGGGCGGTACGCGCATGTGGCCCTACGCCACCGAGCAGGATGCGCTGAACGACGTGCTGCGCCTCTCGCGCGGCATGACCTACAAGGCGGCGGTGTCCGGCCTCAACCTCGGCGGCGGCAAGGCGGTCATCATCGGCGATCCGAACAAGGACAAGAGCGAGGCCCTGTTCCGCGCCTTCGGCCGCTTCGTGAACTCGCTGGGCGGCCGCTACATCACCGCCGAGGACGTCGGCATCGACGTCAACGACATGGAATACGTGTTCCGCGAGACCGAGTTCGTCACCGGCGTGCACCAGGTGCACGGCGGCTCGGGCGACCCCTCGCCGTTCACCGCCTATGGCACCGTGCAGGGCCTGATGGCGGCGCTGAACGTGAAGTTCGGCAACGAGGAGGTGGGCAAGTACAGCTATGCCGTGCAGGGCGTGGGCCATGTCGGCATGGAGTTCGTGAAGCTGCTGCGCGAGCGTGGCGCCAAGGTCTTCGTCACCGACATCAACAAGGACGCCGTGCAGCGTGCCGTGGACGAGTTCGGCTGCGAGGCCGTGGGTCTCGACGAGATCTACGACGTGGACTGCGACGTGTACTCGCCCACCGCCCTGGGCGGCACGGTGAACGCCAATACCCTGCCGCGCCTGAAGTGCAAGATCATCTGCGGCGCCGCCAACAACCAGCTGGCGAACGACGAGATCGGCCTCGAGGTGGAGAAGCGCGGCATCCTCTACGCCCCGGACTACGCGGTGAATGCCGGCGGCCTGATGAACGTCTCGCTGGAGATCGACGGCTACAACCGTGAACGCGCCATGCGCATGATGCGGACGATCTACTACAACCTCGGCCGCATCTTCGAGATCAGCAAGCGCGAGGGCATCCCCACCTTCCGCGCCGCCGACCGCATGGCCGAGGAGCGCATCAACGCCATCGGCAAGCTCAAGCTGCCGCACCTCGGCTCGGCCCGCCCGCAGTTCATGGGCCGCAAGGGCTGACCCCACCCGCGCTTCACCCCGGACCCGGCATCTTCGCCGGGTCCGTCGTTTCCGGCTCCCCGAACGAGATCCCCATGCGCCCCTTCCCGCTCTCCGACGACATCGACGCCCTCCGCGACGCCGTGCGCCGCTTCGCCGAAAGCGAGATCGCGCCGCGCGCCGCGCAGATCGACCACGACAACCTGTTCCCGGCCGACCTGTGGCGCAAGCTGGGCGAAATGGGCCTGCTCGGCATCACCGTGCCGCCCGAATTCGGCGGCAGCGGCATGGGCTACCTTGCCCATCTCGTGGCGATGGAGGAGATCAGCCGCGCCTCGGGCTCGGTGGGCTTGAGCTACGGCGCGCACTCCAACCTGTGCGTGAGCAACCTCTACGCCAATGGCAACGAAGCGCAGCGGGCGAAGTACCTGCCGAAGCTGTGCAGCGGCGAGTGGGTGGGCGCGCTGGCCATGAGCGAGCCGGGCGCCGGTTCCGACGTGGTGGGCTCGATGGCCTGCCGCGCCGAGAAGAAAGGCGACCGCTGGGTGGCCAACGGCAACAAGATGTGGATCACCAACGGCCCCGAGGCCGATGTGCTGATCGTCTACATGCGCACCGCAGGCAAGGAAGCAGGCAGCCAGTGCATGACCGCCTTCCTCGTCGAGAAGGGCATGAAGGGCTTCTCCACCGCGCAGAAGCTCGACAAGCTCGGCATGCGCGGCAGCAATACCTGCGAGCTGGTGTTCGAGGACTGCGAGATCCCGGACGAAAACGTGCTGGGCGAGGTGAACCAGGGCGTGAAGGTGCTGATGAGCGGTCTCAACACCGAGCGCCTCGTGCTCACCGGCGGCCCGCTCGGCCTGATGCAGGCGGCCCTCGACATCGCCCTGCCCTACGTGCGCGAACGCAGGCAATTCGATGCTCCGGTCGGCAGCTTCGGCATCATGCAGGCCAAGATCGCCGACATGTACACCGCGCTGCAGAGCAGCCGCGCCTTCGCCTACCAGGTGGGCCGCGACTACGACGCCGGTCACAAGAGCCGTGTCGACGCCGCCGCCTGCCTGCTGCATGCCTCGGAAGCCGCCGTGCAGGTGGCGCTGGAGGCCATCCAGGCCCTCGGCGGCAACGGCTACATCAACGAATACCCCACCGGCCGCATCCTGCGCGACGCCAAGCTCTATGCCATCGGTGCCGGCACCAACGAGATCCGCCGCATGCTGATCGGCCGCGAGCTGTTCGCCGGCAAGGCCTGATCGCCCTGCCCGAAGCCCCGGCGCAGGGGCTGCATACGTTTGCAGCCCAAACCACCCGGGGCGGATAATCGGGCCTTTCCTCCCCGGGACTCCCCACCATGTCGGACATCGTCATCCTCGGCGCCAAGCGCACCGCCCTCGGCGCCCTCCTCGGCCAGTTCACCGGCGTTCCGGCGCCCACGCTCGGCGCGGCGGCGATCAAGGGCGCGCTCGAGCAGAGCGGCGTGGCGGCCGATGCCGTCTCCGAAGTGATCATGGGCTGCGTGCTGCCGGCCGGCCTCGGCCAGGCCCCGGCGCGGCAGGCCATGCTCGCGGCCGGCATTCCTGCCGCCGCGGGCGCCACCACGATCAACAAGGTCTGCGGCTCGGGCATGAAGGCCGTGATGCTGGGTGCCGATCTCATCACCGCCGGCTCGGCCGAGGTCGTGGTGGCCGGCGGCATGGAGAGCATGACCAACGCCCCGCATCTGCTGAACGGCTCGCGCACCGGCATCCGCTACGGCAGCGCCGAGATGCTCGACCACATGGCCTGGGACGGCCTGACCAACCCCTACGACCGGCAACCCATGGGCGGCTTTGGCGAGCTGTGCGCTGCGAAGTACGGCTTCACCCGCGAGGAGCAGGACGCCTACGCCGCCGAGTCGGTGCGCCGCGCCCAGAGCGCGCAGGCGGCGGGCATCTTCAAGGACGAGATCGTCCCCGTCATCGTCGCCGGCAAGAAGGGCGAGGTTGCCATCGACCAGGACGAGCAGCCGGGCCGCTGCAACATCGAGAAGATCCCTACGCTGAAGCCCGCCTTCAAGAAGGACGGCACGATCACCGCCGCCGCGTCTTCCTCGATCAACGACGGCGCCGCCGCTCTGGTGCTGGCCTCGACCGGGAAGGCCAAGGCCCTCGGCGCGAAGCCGCTGGCCCGCATCGTGGCCCACGCCACCCATTCGCAGGCGCCGGAGTGGTTCACCACCGCCCCGGTGGGCGCCATCCAGAAGGTGCTGGACAAGGCCGGCTGGACGGTGGACTCGGTCGACCTGTTCGAGGTGAACGAGGCCTTCGCGGTGGTGGCCATGGCGCCGATGCGCGAACTGGGCATCGCGCACGCCAGGCTGAATATCCACGGCGGCGCCTGTGCGCTCGGCCATCCGATCGGTGCTACCGGCGCCCGGCTGATCGTCACCCTGCTGAACGCGCTGGCGAAAACCGGCGGCAAGCGCGGCGTGGCGGCCCTCTGCATCGGCGGCGGCGAGGCCACGGCGGTGGCGGTGGAACTGGCCTGAGGCCGCCAGCAAACCCCCAGCTTCCCCGCCCGGCGGTCGGCAGGGGTGAACGGGGCTTGACTGCCTTCGCGTTCTTGTCATCATTGGCGGGAACGTGTGGCGGTCGCCGCACGTTTTTCGTATTCCCCAACCCTGTTGTTGACGAGGACGCACTCCCATGTCGCTGAACAAGTCGCTGCTCGCCCTGGCCGTTGCCCTGGCCCTGGCCGCCTGCTCCAAGCCGGCCGAAGAGGCCCCGGCCGCCGAGGCCGCCCCCGCTGCCGCCCCGGCCGAAGCTGCGCCGGCCGAGGCTGCTCCGGCTGCCCCGGCCGAAGAGGCCGCTGCCCCCGCCGAGGGCGAGATGGCTCCGGCCGAAGAAGCCGCGCCGGTCGAAGGCGAGGCTGCCCCCGCCGAGGCCGCTCCGGCCGAGGAGCCGAAGCCGGAGGAGACCCCGGCTGCCTGATCGCCACGCGATCACGCTGCACCCGAAACCGCCGGGGAAACCCGGCGGTTTCGTTTTTGCGGCCTCCCTGCCCACGACCCTGCGGGGCGCGAGCAGCTACCATCGGCGCTTTCCCTCGCGCCGGTCCCTGCCCCATGCCCCTGCTGCGAAGCCAGATCGATCCCCGCTCCGGGGACTTCCTCGCCAACGACGCCCATCTGCGCGGCCTGGTCGCCGAGCTCGAACAGCGCCTGGCCCGTGCGGCCCGAGGCGGCGGCGAGAAGGCACGGGCGAAACACACCGAGCGCGGCAAGCTGCTGCCGCGCGAGCGCATCGAGGCCCTGCTCGACCCTGGCTCGCCCTTCCTCGAGATCGCACCGCTGGCCGCCGAGGGCCTGTACGAGGGCGCGGCGCCGGCGGCCGGGATCATCTGCGGCATCGGCAACGTGCATGGCCAGCAGGTGATGGTGGTGGCCAACGACGCCACGGTGAAGGGCGGCACCTACTTCCCGATGACGGTGAAAAAGCACCTGCGGGCGCAGGAGGTGGCGCTGGAGAACCGCCTGCCCTGCGTCTACCTCGTCGATTCCGGTGGCGCCTTCCTGCCGCTGCAGGACGAGGTGTTCCCGGACAAGGAACACTTCGGCCGCATCTTCTACAACCAGGCGCGGATGAGCGGGCTTGGCATCCCGCAGGTGGCGGTGGTGATGGGCAGCTGCACGGCCGGCGGAGCCTATGTGCCAGCAATGTGCGACGAGTCGATCATCGTCAGGGAGCAGGGCACGATCTTCCTCGGCGGCCCGCCGCTGGTGAAGGCCGCCACCGGCGAAGTGGTGGATGCCGAGGCGCTGGGCGGCGCCGATGTGCATACCCGCATCTCCGGCGTGGCCGACCACTACGCCGAAGACGACCGCCATGCGCTCTCCATCGCCCGCGACGTGCTGTTCCACCTGAACCGCAGGAAATCGCCCTCGGTGGCGGTGCAGCCGGTGCGCGAACCCCTCTACCCGGCCGAGCAGCTCTACGGCGTGGTGCCGAAGGACACCCGCAGGCCCTTCGACATCCGCGAGGTGATCGCCCGCCTCGTGGACGGCAGCGAGTTCCAGGAATTCAAGGCGCGCTACGGCACCACCCTGGTCTGCGGCTTCGCCCACCTGCACGGCTACCCCGTGGGCATCGTCGCCAACAACGGCATCCTGTTCGCCGAAAGCGCGCTGAAAGGGGCGCACTTCATCGAGCTTTGCAACCAGCGCAACATCCCGCTGGTGTTCCTGCAGAACATCACCGGCTTCATGGTGGGCCGGAAGTACGAGAATGCCGGCATCGCCAAGGACGGGGCGAAGATGGTCACCGCCGTGGCCTGCTCGCACGTGCCGAAGTTCACCGTGGTGATCGGCGGCAGCTTCGGCGCCGGCAATTACGCCATGTGCGGCCGCGCCTATGGCGCCCGCTTCCTGTGGATGTGGCCGAACGCCCGCATCAGCGTGATGGGCGGCGAGCAGGCCGCCAGCGTGCTCGCCACGGTGAAGCGCGACGGCCTCGAGGCCGCCGGCAAGACCTGGAGCGCCGAGGAGGAGGAGGCCTTCAAGGCGCCGATCCGCGAGCAGTACGAGACCCAGGGCAATCCGTATTACGCCACGGCGCGACTGTGGGACGACGGCATCATCGATCCTGCCGATACGCGGCGCGTGCTGGGACTTGCCCTCTCTGCCGCGCTCAATGCCCCGATCGAGCGCACCACCACCACCGAGCAGCGCTACGGCGTGTTCCGCATGTGATCCGCGGGGCGCGGGGCGCAGCCGGCCTTCTGGCAGGCACCGCAGGCAGTCCCGCCGCTGCCGGCGGGCGGCGGGGGGGCCACCCAGCGGCCCAGCATCCGCACGAAGGGAGCGCGCCCTGCCAGCAGGCGGCGGGCCAGCCCGAGGCGCAGGCGCCGCAGCAGCCCGGGGGCGCGGTCGTGCAGCACATGGAGCGCCGCGGCGAATACCGCCAGCGCCACCAGGACCTGTTGCCACAGGGGCCCGGAGGCCGGGGCGGTGGCGATCATGGCATGTCCGTCCGGCATCCCCCCGCCCTCACCCGGCCCCGAGCGCCACGGCCAGCTGGTAGGTGAGCAGGGCGGCGAGATAGGCCAGGGCGAACAGGTAGCCCGCCGCGAACGCGGTCTTGCGCCAGCTGCCGGTTTCGCGCCGCAGGGTGGCAAGGGTGCTGATGCACTGCGGGGCATAGATGAACCAGACCAGCAGGGCGAGGGCGGTGGCCAGCGACCAGTCGTGGGCGATCAGCGGCGCCAGGGCGCCGGCGGCATCCGCGTCCGTGGCGGAGAGGGCATAGACCGTGGCCAGGGCCGAGACCGCCACCTCGCGCGCCGCCATGGCGGGCACCAGGGCCACGCAGACCTGCCAGGGAAAGCCGAGCGGGGCGAACAGCGGGGCGATGAAGTGGCCGATGCGGCCGGCGAAGCTGTGGTCGATCGCCGTCGCCGCGCCTTCGGGGGGCGCGGGATAACTGGCGAGGAACCAGAGCAGCACGGTGAGGGCCAGCAGGATCCCGCCGACGCGGCGCAGGAAGATCGTGGCCCGCTCGGCAAGACCGAGAGCGAGATCGCGCGGATGCGGCCAGCGGTAGGCGGGAAGTTCCAGCAGCAATGCCGCCTCGCGGCGGTCGCGCCGCCAACGCTTCGAAAACCAGGCCACGGCCAGCGCCGAGAGGATGCCGGCCAGGTACAGGCCGAACAGCACCAGCCCCTGCAGCTTGAGTCCCCCCGGCAGATCGCGCCGCGGAATGAAGGCGCCGATCAGCAGGGCGTACACCGGCAGGCGGGCCGAGCAGGTCATCAGCGGGGCCACCAGCTGGGTGGCGAAGCGGTCGCGCGGGTCCTGGATGCTGCGCGTGGCCATGATGCCGGGCACGGCGCAGGCGAAGCTGGAGAGCAGCGGGATGAAGCTGCGCCCGGACAGGCCGGCGGCACGCATCGGACGGTCGAGCAGGAAGGCCGCGCGCGGCAGGTAGCCACTCTCCTCGAGCACGAGGATGAAGAGGAACAGGATCAGGATCTGCGGCAGGAAGACCAGCACGGCCCCGAGACCGGAGAAGACGCCATCCACCAGCAGGCTGCGCAGCGGCCCTTCCGGCATCCAGGCCGCCACGCCCTCGCCCGCCCAGGCCGTGGCCGCCTCGATGCCGGCCACCAGGGGCTCGGCCCAGGCATAGACGGCCTGGAAGACGAAGAACATCAGCAGGGCGAAGATCAGGTAGCCGAACAACGGATGCAGCAGCCAGCGGTCGAGGCGATCCTCGAGGCTCATGGAGTCTTCCGGCGCCTCCACGGCCGCGGCGAGCAGCCGCTGCACCTCGGCATGGGCCGCGGCCTCGTCCGCCGGGGGCGGCAGCGCAGGCACGCAGGCCCGGCCGGTCTCGAGCGCGTCCACGAGCGCGTCGGCCCCACCGCGGCGTACCGCCACCGTCGGCAGCACCGGCACTCCGAGTTCCGCGGCGAGACGCGCAAGATCGATGCGCAGGCCACGCCGCCTGGCGGCGTCCATCTGGTTCAGCGCCACCAGCATCGGCCGCCCCAGGGCCCGCAGCTCCAGCACGAAGCGCAGATGCAGGCGCAGATGGGTGGCATCGACCACGCAGACGATGGCATCGGGCGCCGGCTCGCCCGGATACATGCCGCGCAGCAGGTCGCGGGTCACCGCCTCGTCGAGGCTGGCCGGGCGCAGGCTGTAGCTGCCCGGCAGGTCGAGCAGCAGCAGCTCCTGCCCGGAAGGCAGGCGCAGCCGGCCCTCCTTGCGCTCCACCGTGACCCCGGCGTAGTTCGCCACCTTCTGGCGGCTGCCAGTGAGGCGGTTGAACAGGGCGGTCTTGCCGGCATTGGGATTGCCCACCAGGGCCACGCGCCGCGGCCGGGCCGCGGTGGAAGGAGTAACGGCGCAGTCCATCAGGCCTCCGCCTCCACCCGCACCCGCTCGGCCTCGGCCCGGCGCAGGGCGAAACGGCTGCCGCCGATGCCGACCAGCATCGGATCGCCGCCGAAGGGGGCCAGGGCCAGCAGACGCAGCGGAGCGCCGGGGATGAAGCCCAGCTCGCGCAGGCGCCGGGCGATGGCATCGGCCGGATGGGCATCGTCCACGGCCACCACCCGTGCCCGCTGGCCCTGCTGCAAATCCCGGAGACGCATGCACGCACCTTTTGAGAATCGTTCTCGATTATAGCCGCAGACGGGCGCAATGCCGCCCACGGCGCTGCCGCTAGAATCGGCGGGCGCCGACCCTTCCGGCGCGCTCGCCTGGAGGATGCGTGACGGCCCCGATCGACCTGCAACGGCGCGGTAGCAGCGCCTGGCTCATCCTGAACCGCCCCGAGGTGCACAATGCCTTCGATGCCAGCCTGATCGCCGCCCTCGTCGAGGCGCTCGACGCCCTGGCCGGCGACGATGCCGTGCGCGCCCTGGTGCTCACGGGCCAGGGCAGCACCTTCTCCGCCGGCGCCGATCTCCACTGGATGCGCGGCATGGCGAAGGCCAGCGAGGCCGAGAATCTCGATGATTCCCTGGCGCTGGCGCGGCTGATGCGCACGCTGAACTTCTTTCCGAAGCCGACCATCGCCCGGGTGAATGGCTCGGCCTATGGCGGCGGCGTGGGGCTGGTGGCCTGCTGCGATATCGCCATCGGCGTCGAGGGCGCGAAGTTCTCGCTCTCCGAGGTCAAGCTCGGCCTGGTGCCGGCGGTGATTTCGCCGTACGTGGTGGCCGCCATCGGCGCGCGGCAGGCGCGCAGGCTGTTCCAGACGGCGGAAGTCTTCGAGGCGCCGGAAGCGGCGCGCATCGGCCTGCTGCACCGCTGCGTGCCGGCCGCCGGACTGGACGAGGCCGTCGAGCGCGAACTGCACTGGCTGGGCAAGGGCGGCCCGATCGCCCAGGCCGAAGCCAAGACGCTGGCCCTGCGCATGGGCGGCATGACGCATCAGGACGCCGAGCGCATCGATGCCGAGAACGCGCGGCTGATCGCCCGCCTGCGCGTCTCGCCGGAAGGACAAGAGGGCCTGGGCGCCTTCCTCGACAAGCGCGCCCCGCGCTGGGTGGCCGCCTGATGTTCAAGACCCTGCTCATCGCCAACCGCGGCGAAATCGCCTGCCGCGTCATCCGCACCGCGCGCAGGCTCGGCATCCGCACCGTGGCCGTCTACTCCGATGCCGACGCCGACGCCCAGCATGTACGGCTTGCCGATGAAGCGCACCGCATCGGCGGCCCGGCGCCGGGCGAGAGCTACCTGCGCTTCGATGCCATTCTCGAGGTGGCGAAGAAGACCGGCGCCGAGGCCATCCATCCGGGCTATGGCTTCCTCTCCGAGAACGCCGATTTCGCCGACGCGGTGGCCGCCGCGGGCATCGCCTTCGTCGGGCCTTCGGGCGCCTCGATGCGCAAGATGGGCAGCAAGGCGGGCGCCAAGGAGCTGATGCGCGCCCACGGCGTGCCCGTGGTGCCGGGCTATACCGGCGAGGACCAGGATCCGGCCCGGCTGCAGCGCGAGGCCGATGCCATCGGCTATCCGCTGATGATCAAGGCCGCGCACGGCGGCGGCGGCAAGGGCATGCGCATCGTGCGCGCGCCCGCCGACTTCGCCGCAGCGCTGGAGAGCTGCCAGCGCGAGGCGAAGAACGCCTTCGGCCGCGACCGCGTGCTGCTCGAGCGCTACGTCGAGAAGCCGCGCCATATCGAGATCCAGGTCTTCGCCGATACCCACGGCCAGGTCCTGCACCTCAACGAGCGCGAATGCTCGGCGCAGCGCCGCTACCAGAAGGTGCTGGAGGAATCGCCCTCGCCCTTCCTCACCCCGGCCCTGCGCGAGGCCATGGGCGCGGCGGCGGTGCAGGCCGCGAAGGCCATCGACTACGTCAATGCCGGCACCGTCGAGTTCATCGTCGGCCAGGACGGCCGTTTCTATTTCATGGAGATCAATACCCGCCTGCAGGTGGAGCATCCGGTGACCGAGCTCGTCACCGGGCTCGATCTCGTCGAACTGCAGCTGCGCGTGGCCGCGGGCGAACCCCTGCCCTTCGCCCAGGCCGAGGTGCGCCAGCAGGGCCATGCCATCGAGCTGCGCCTGTATGCGGAAGACCCGGCGGCCGGCTTCCTGCCCGGCTCCGGCAGGCTGGAACGCCTGCGCCTGCCGGCGCCCTCCGCCCATGTGCGCCTCGACGGCGGCGTGGTGGAAGGCGACACGGTGACGATCTTCTATGACCCGATGATCGCCAAGCTCATCGTCTGGGACGAGACGCGGCCGCGGGCGCTGGCCCGCCTGCGCGAGGCCCTGATGGACTGCGACATCCGCGGCCCGAAGTCGAACATCGACTTCCTCGAGGCCCTGGTGCGCCACCCCAGCGTGGTCGAGGGCACGATCGACACCGGCTACCTCGACCGGGCGCTGGACGAGGTGCTCACTCCCGCCACGCCGCCGCCCACGCCCCTGCTGGCCCTGGCCGCCGCGGCAGTGCTGCTGCGCGAGGAAGAGGCCACGCGCACGAACGCGGCGGCCGGCCCCGACCCGACCTCCCCCTGGGCCATCGCCGATGGCTGGCGGCTCGGCCACGGGGGGGCGCGCCGTCTCGTGCTGGAGGCCGCTGGCCAGCGCCATGTGCTCAACGCCCGCGGCCATGGCGGCGACTACGCCATCGTGCCCGACGGCGAGGCCACCACGATCCGCGTCGAAGGCCTGCGGCTGGAGCACGATGGCCGCGCCTCGGCGCGCATCGATGGCAGGAGCGTGCTGGTCCGTGCCCAGGTCGATGCCACGACCGTGCTCTTGCATGACGGCACGCAGCGCTGGCTCATCGGGCGGCTTGGCGCCTATGCCTTCGCTGGCCAGACCGGCGCCGGCGGTGAGGG
Source organism: Silanimonas lenta DSM 16282 (assembly GCF_000429065.1). Lineage (GTDB taxonomy): Bacteria > Pseudomonadota > Gammaproteobacteria > Xanthomonadales > Xanthomonadaceae > Silanimonas > Silanimonas lenta. The sequence continues at coordinate 225,413 of NZ_AUBD01000008.1, forward strand.
AACGCTCAAGGCCCCGATGCCGGGCCGGGTGGTGCTGATGAAGGTGGCTGCCGGCGAGGTCGTGGCCGAAGGCCAGGAATGCGCGGTGATGGAGGCGATGAAGATGGAACTGAGCCTGAAGGCGCCACGCGCCGGCACGGTGAAGGAGGTACGCGCCGCAGCCGGCGATTTCGTCGAGGCCGATGCCGCCCTGGTGGTGCTGGAATGATGGCCGCGACGGACTTCGTCCGCATCGTCGAAGTGGGTCCGCGCGACGGCCTGCAGAACGAGAAGGCGATCATCGCCACTGCCGACAAGATCGCGCTGATCGAGAAGCTCGCCGCGACGGGCCTGGGCACGGTCGAGGCCACGGCCTTCGTCAGCCCGAAATGGGTGCCGCAGATGGCCGATGCGGCCGAGGTCTTCTCCGGCGTGGCGAAGCGCGAGGGCGTGCGCTACCCGGTACTGGTGCCGAACCTGCAGGGCTACGAGCGCGCGCGTGCCGTCGGCGTGACCGAGATCGCGGTGTTCGGCGCGGCTTCCGAGGCCTTCAGCAGGGCAAACATCAATGCCAGTATCGAAGAGTCGCTCACGCGCTTCGCCCCGGTGCTGGAGGCGGCGAAGCGTGACGGCGTGGCGGTGCGCGGCTACGTTTCCACCGTGCTCGGCTGCCCCTACCAGGGCGAGGTGCCGGTCGCCGACGTGGTGCGGGTGGCGAAGGCCCTGCATGCCATGGGCTGCTACGAGATCTCGCTCGGCGACACCATCGGTGTTGGCACGCCGCGCAAGGCCCGCGCCATGCTCGAGGCGGTGGCGGGCGAGGTGCCGATGGCCGCGCTGGCGGTGCACTTCCACGATACCTATGGCCAGGCAGTGGCCAATGTCGCCGCCTGCCTGGAGGCCGGGGTGCGCGTGGTGGATGCCGCCGTCTCGGGCACCGGCGGCTGCCCCTACGCCAAGGGCGCCAGCGGCAATGTCGCCACCGAGGACATCGTCTACCTCCTCGACGGCATGGGCTTCACCCATGGCGTCGATCTCGAGGCCCTGGTCGATACCGGCCGCTGGCTGTCGGCCCTGCTGGGCCGCGAGAGCATGAGCAAGGTGAACCGTGCACGCCGCTGAATCCCTGCGCGCCGCCGTGGCCTATGCCGCGCGCCGCCCCGTTCCCGTCCCCGGCCAGCCGCTCGCGGAACGCGAGCTCGCCCTCCAGCCCCAGGAGCGCCTGCTGGTGGGCGAGCCCATGGGGGGCCGCCGCTGGTGCTATGCCGGCAATGGCGACTGCGGCTGGGTGGCCGAGGAAGACCTCTCGCGCATCGAGGATGCCCCGCGCTTCCTGCTGCGACCGATCGCTCCTGCCGACGACGCCACCGTCGCCGCCATCATCCGCCGCGTCATGCCCGAGTTCGGCGCCGATGGCCCGGGCTTTGCCCTCCACGATGCCGAGGTAGACGGCATGAGCGCCGCCTACGACCGGCCCGGCGCGGCCTACTTCGTGATCGAGCGGGGCGGCGAGGTGCTGGGCGGCGGCGGCGTGGCCCCGCTGGACGGTGAGGCGGGCACCTGCGAGCTGCGCAAGATGTATTTCCTGCCCGCCCTGCGCGGCCTCGGCGCCGGCACCGCCCTGATGGGCCGCTGTCTGCTCGCGGCGCGCCAGTTCGGCTACCGCCGGGCCTACCTCGAGACCCTCACCGGCATGGACGCGGCCCAGGCGCTCTATGCCCGCGCCGGTTTCGAGCCGATCGGGCAGCCGCTGGGCGCCACCGGGCATTTCGGCTGCAACCGCTTCTTCCTGCGCGCGCTCTGAATCAGGCCCGCGGCGGCCGCGATTCGATGAAGAAGCTGGCGCGCTTGCGCGGCTTCAGATAGTCGAGCGCCGCCCGCGGCAGGGCCTGCGGCTTGATCGCCCGCTGGATCGAGAGCTCCGGGCGTTCCGCCAGCGCCACCACCAGGGCCTCGTCGGCCGGCACCGCCGGGTCGTGGATGATCACCCGCGGCTTCAGGGCATTGGCCGGATCCACCGCCACCGAGAGCGCGAACCGGCCGTCAGAGAGCTGCAGCACCGAGCCCGGCGGGTAGATGCCCATCATGCGCACGAAGGCCTTGAGGGTGTCCGCATCGAAGGCCGCATTGGCCTTGCGGTAGACGCTGGCGATGGCATCGTGCGGGGTCTGCGCATGGATCGGGTTCGGCGGGTTGCACAGATTGTCGTAGTGGTTCACCAGGGCGACGATGCGCGCCGCCGGATGCAGGGCCTCGTTGCGCAGGCCCTGCGGAAAGCCGCTGCCGTCGGCGGCCTCGTGGTGCTGCACCACGGCGGCGAAGGCGGCCTCGGGAAGCCCCATGCGCCCGGCCAGCCCCCGCCCATGCTCGACATGGCTCTGGAACATGCGCCGTTCGGTGGGATTGGTGGAATCGCCCTTGCCGCGCATCACGTCGGGCAGCTCGATCTTGCCGATGTCGTGCAGCAGGGCGCCGAGCCCCACGGCCTGCACGAAGGCCTCGTCGAAGCCCATCGACCGGGCCAGCAGCACCGAGAGCACCGAGACATTGATGGCATGCAGGGCAGTCTCCTGCCCGGCCTTCTCCGAGAGCAGGCGGATCGCCACGTCCGGCTCGCGCTGCATCGCCCGCACCATGCCGCCGATCTCGGCGGCCGCGAGCGCATGCGCCTCCTCGGGCTGTGCGCGGACGTTCAGCAGCACGGTGCGGAAAGTGCGCGAGACGGCACTGAAACGGCGCTCGCAGCGGTCCAGGCTCTGCCGCTGGGCATCGAGGGCATCGGCCGGCGGGGCGACTGCCGGCTCCTCGTCGAAGGCCGAGGGCCGCGACTCTGCGGCAAGGAACGCCGCGCTCCCATCCCCGCCAGCCTCCGGAAGCGCAGACACTGCCGCCTCGGCAGGCCCGGTTGCGGGCAGCGGCTCGGCCTCGCTGCGGGCCGGCTCGTGCCAGACATGGGTGATGCCGAGCGTGGCGAAGGTGGCGATCTGCGCCTCGCTGCGCAACAGAAAGCCGGTGCCGGGCACGTCTTCCATCGACACCCAGAGCCCCACCCGGAGACGCTCCACCGCGATGCGTTCCATGGCCTCCCCACCCTGCCAGAACCGCCACCAGTGTGGCCCAGGCCGGGGCGGCGCGGCAGGCCGGCTCGGGTAAAATCCGGTGTCCTTTCCGGAGCAGCCCCATGCAACTCGATACCGTCCGCGCCGTCGTCACCGGCGGCGCCTCCGGCCTCGGCTTCGCCGTGGCCCAGTACCTCGTGGCGAACGGCGGCCAGGTCGCCCTGTTCGACGTGAATGCCGAACGCGGCGCGACCGCAGTAGCCGAACTTGGCGCCGGCAGGGCGCACTTCTTCCGCACCGACGTGGCCGACGAGGGCGCGGTGGCCGCCAACATGCAGGCGGCCCGGGCGGCGATGGGCGGCCTGAACGCCGTGATCAACTGCGCCGGCATCCTCGGCTCGGGCCGGGTGCTGGGGAAGGAAGGACCGATGCCGCTCGATACCTTCAGCCGCACGGTGATGGTGAACCTCGTCGGCAGCTTCAACGTGGCCAAGGCCGCCGCGGCGCTGATGCAGGAAAACGGCCCGGGCGAGGACGGCGAGCGCGGCGTCATCGTCAACACCGCCTCGGTGGCGGCCTTTGAGGGCCAGATCGGCCAGGCGGCCTATGCCGCCAGCAAGGGCGGTGTCATCGGCATGACCCTGCCGATGGCCCGCGAGTTCGCCCGCATCGGCGTGCGGGTGATGACCATCGCTCCGGGCGTGTTCCACACCCCGATGGTCGACGGCATGCCGGAAGCCGTGTACCAGAGCCTCTGCGCCCAGGTGCCCTACCCCTCGCGCCTCGGCCGGCCCGAGGAGTTCGCGGAAACCGTGGGCTTCATCCTGCGCACCCGCTACCTCAACGGCGAGACCATCCGCATCGATGGCGCCATCCGCATGCAGCCGAAGTAAGGACCCGCCATGAAGGCTTCCGAGATCAAGAAAGGCAATGTCGTCGAGCACGCCAACGGCGTCTGGCAGGTGCGCGACATCGAGCGCAGCGCGCCGCAGGGCCGCGGCGGCAACGTCACCTACCGCTTCACCCTGTATTCGGTGCCGGGCGGCACCAAGCTCGATCTCTCGCTGCGTGCCGAGGACGAACTGAAGGAAGTGGAACTGGTGCGCCGCGCCGCCAGCTTCTCGTACAGGGACGGCGAGGCCTTCGTCTTCCTCGACGACGAGGACTTCACCCCCTACACCCTCGATCCCGAGGCCCTGGGCGACGCCGCCGGCTACATCACCGAGGGGCTGACCGGCTGCTACGTGCAGCTGATCGACGAGGCACCGGTGGCCCTGCAGCTGCCGGCCACGGTGACGCTGGAGGTGGTGGACACGCCGCCGGAGCTGAAGGGCGGCACCGCCACCAAGCGCCCGAAGCCGGCCAGGCTCAATACCGGCATCGAGGTGATGGTGCCGGAGTACATCGGCAACGGCGAGAAGGTGCTGATCAATACCGCGACCGGCGAGTTCTCCGGCAGGGCGTGATGCGCCCTGCGGCGGGTTACGTGCCGCGCGATTCCAGCCACCGCGCCGCCATCCGCCGGATCGAAGGCTCGATGCCGGCATCTGCGGCCAGTGCGTCGATCTTCCGCCAGGCGAAGGCGCGCGACTCGGCATTGATCCGCGGCGTCTCGCCGGCGGTGCAGCGCACGAGGTAGCGCACGTCCCAGTGCCAGTGCTCCGGCTCTGCACCACGGGCCGGGATGGCGTGGCGATCGAGGTCGAGGATGCCGCCTTCGACCACGAGGCCCGGAAGGCCGGTTTCCTCCCCGGCCTCGCGCAGCGCGACGGCGGCGAGGTCGGGCTCGCCGTCGGCGTGGCCACCGGGCTGCAGCCAGCGGCCAAGCTTGGCGTGGTGCAGCAGCAGGCAGCGCTCGCCATCGGCGGAGACCACGAAGGCCGAGCCGGTGAAATGCCCGGCGAGGTGCCGGCGGGTGAAGCGTTCGATGCCGCCCCGCAGGAAGGCGCGGTACTCGGCGGCCAGCAGGTCGCCGAGGCGCTCGCCATAGGCCGCGAGGGCGGCATCGAGCCTGGCCAGCCGGGCAGCGATGCTCTCCCCGCCCTCGCAGGCGGCATCGTTGCGGGGCGGGGGCGAAGGCGGCAGGGACATGGCGGCACCGGCAGGCATGGGGGCGCCTACCCTAGCCGGATCCGGGCAGGCACGGGCAACGGGACTGCCGCCGGGGCGCTCACGCCGTCTACACTCGGGCCTTTCCCATGTCCTGCGAGGCCCCATGCCCACCGACACGCCCACGCCCGCCGGCGTCCGCGCCCCCTCGCTGCTGCAGGCCTTCCTGCCCCTGCTGGTCCTGATGGCCCTGCTGGCCGGAGGGGTCGCCCTGTTCGGCGAGGATGCCGCCTACGGCGCCAACCAGGTCTCGCTGGTGCTCGCCGCCGCCGTGGCCGCCCTGGTGGGCTGGCGCAACGGACTGGCCTGGCAGGACCTGCAGGACGCCATGGTGCACGGGGTGAGCATCGCCACCAGCGCGATCTTCATTCTGCTCGCCGTGGGCGCCCTGATCGGCACCTGGATCCTCGCCGGCATCGTGCCCACCCTGATCCACTACGGGCTGCTGCTGCTCGATCCCTCCTGGTTCTACCTCGCCGCCTGCCTGCTCTGCGCCGCCATCGCCATGTCGATCGGCAGTTCCTGGACCACGGCCGGCACGGTGGGCGTGGCCCTGATGGGCGTGGCCGGCGGCCTTGGCATGGACCCGGCGATCACCGCCGGAGCGATCATTTCCGGCGCCTACTTCGGCGACAAGATGTCGCCGCTGTCCGATACCACCAATCTCGCCTCGGCGGCAGCGGGCAGCGAACTGTTCGCCCACATCCGCCACATGGTCTGGACCACCTTCCCCAGCTTCGGCCTCGCGCTCGCCGGCTTCGCCCTGCTCGGGGCCGGCGGCCAAGCCGCAGGCGAGACCGGCCTGGAGGCGGTGGGCGGGCTCTCGGCCGAGATGGCGAAGCACTTCCACCTCGGCCCGCACCTGCTGGTGCCGCTGGCCGTGGTGCTGGCCATGGCGGCGATGCGCATTCCGGCCCTGCCGACCGTACTGGCCGGCGCCCTGCTCGGTGGTGTCTTCGCGGTGGTGTTCCAGCCCGAGGCGGTGAAGACCTTCGCCGGCGAGGGCGTATCCGGCGGGCTTGCCCTGCTCAAGGGCGCCTGGATGGCGATGTTCAACGGCTACCGGCTCGAATCCGGCGTCGCCGCGGTGGATTCCCTGCTCAGCCGCGGCGGCATGTCGAGCATGCTCAACACCATCTGGCTGATCTTGAGCGCCATGGCCTTCGGGGCCCTGATGGAAAAGGCCGGGCTGCTGGAACGCCTGGTCCGCAGCGTGCTGGCCGCGGCCCGGAGCACGGGCTCGCTGATCGCCGCCACCCTGGTCACGGCCTTCGGCTCCAACGTGGTCACCGCCGACCAGTACATCTCCATCGCCCTGCCCGGCCGGCTCTACCGCGGCGAGTACGAAAAGCGCGGCCTGGCGCCGGTGAACCTCTCGCGTGCCCTCGAGGATGCCGGCACCCTCACCTCGCCGCTGGTGCCCTGGAACAGCTGCGGCGCTTACATGGCGGCCACGCTCGGCGTGGCCACCTGGAGCTACCTGCCCTACGCGCTGTTCAACCTCATCAACCCGGTCCTGGCGCTGCTGTTCGCCTTCGCCGGCATCAAGATCCTGCGCCTCGCCGCCGACCAGGTGCGCGAGGCCGGGCGCGTCTAGTCCCAGCGCGCCAGCAGTACCAGCTCCGGGCCTGCTGGCTCCCACGGGGCCGCCACCGGCATCAGGGGCCGTCCTCCGTCTCCTCCAGCCCGGGCTCGCCCAGCAGGCGCCGGCTGGTCTCGGCATCCAGGGCCTCGACCTTGCTCAGATGGCGCTGGATGGCGCGGGTGCGCACCCCGGCGTTGTCGATGACATTCGCCGCCTCGTCGAGCTTCCTGCGGGTCTTGGCCAGCACGTCGCCGAACTTGCCGAACTCGGTACGCACGGCGCCGAGGATCTTCCACACGTCCGAGCTGCGCTGCTGGATCGCCAGGGTGCGGAAGCCCATGCGCAGTGAATTGAGCAGGGCGGCGAGGGTGGTGGGCCCGGTCAGGGTCACGCGGTACTCGCGCTGCAGGGCCTCGAACAGGCCCGGGCGACGCAGCACCTCGGCATACAGCCCCTCGGTGGGCAGGAAGAGCACGGCGAAATCGGTGCTGTGCGGCGGCGCGACATACTTCTCGGCGATCTTCTTCGCCTCGAGGCGCAGGCGCTGTTCCAGGGCCTGGCCGGCTGCAGCGGCGGCCTCGGCATCGGCGCGTTCCTGCGCTTCCAGGAGACGCTCGTAGTCCTCACGCGGAAACTTGGCATCGATCGGCAGCCAGACCGGCCCGCCCCCGTCGCCCGGCAGCTTCACCGCGAACTCCACCCGCTCGGCGCTGTCCGGCCGCACCGCCACGTTCGCCGCGTACTGCTCGGGAGTGAGCAGTTCGTCGAGGATGGCGGCGAGCTGCACCTCACCGAACACGCCCCGTGATTTGACATTGCCGAGCACCCGCTTGAGGTCGCCCACGCCATGGGCCAGCGAGCGCATCTCGCCGAGCCCCGCATGCACCTGTTCCAGCCGCTCGGAGACCAGCCGGAAGCTCTCGCCCAGCCGGGTCTCCAGCGTGGCATGCAGTTTCTCGTCCACCGTGGCGCGCATCTGCTCGAGCTTGGCCTCGTTGCCCTGCTGCAGTTCGGCCAGGCGGCGTTCGAGGGTCTGCCGCACCTCGGCCATGCGCTGCTGCTGGTCCTGGGTGAAACGCGCCAGCGCCTGGTCCGTGACCTCGCGCTGCCGCGCCCCCTCCTGGCCCAGCGACTGGGTCAGGGCCTCGAAACTGCGGTCGAGGCGCTCCAGCGCCTGCCCGAGGCGCTGCTCGAAGCCATCGAGGCGGCGCCCCAGGGAATCGGTGAGTTCGGCCCGGCTGGCGCGCTGTTCCTCACGCAGGCCGCGCTCGGCACGCTCCGAGCTCTCGGCAAGCCCGGCCACCCGGCCAGCCAGGGCCTCGAGCCGCTGCTCCACCCGGCCGATGCCGGCCTCGAAACGGGAACCGAGCTCCGCCCATTCCCGCGCCCCCGCGCGGGCACGCCAGGCCAACGCGCCACCGGCCAGCAGGCCCAGAAGAAGCCCGACGATGCCCCATGCCCATTCCATGCCGCCTTACCGCCCCCACTCGTGTCATCGCCGCCCTCGCGGCAGGCGGGCATTGTGGCAGGCCGCCGTCTCGTAGGCCGAGACGGCGCGCGCAGCGGCGGAGCGGGGCGGGGCGGGTTCAGGCCTTCTTCGCCCAGGCCGCGCACCAGCCCTTGGGCTCGACGCTGAAGCCCGGGAACAGGCTGCAGCCCTGGTTCGCCGCCGTGTAGAACTGGCAGTTGGCGCAGTCGCTGCCCGGCTTGAAGCTGGGGTGCCTGCTGCTGGCGGCATCGGTGGTGTAGGCCAGGGCCTTGGCCTGCGGATGGTCGAGCGGCAGCTTCGGCAGGCCCTGGGCGGCGGCGGCCGGCACGGCGAGACGGGCAAGGAAAGGCGCGGCGGTGGCCGTGGCGGCGATCGCGAGGAAACGGCGGCGGTCAGGATTGGCGGCGCGGCTGGACATGGCTCTCCCTCATGGCAGGGTTGGCAGGTGTCATGAGCCTACGCCGGCCGCCGTCGCCCCGCCTTGATCCCGGGCAAAGCGCCAAGCGAATGGCTCGCATCCCGCATGGCCCGTTCATGCCGGCTTGCCTACACTTGCAGCATGGACGCCCTGCCCTACGACCCCCACCGCTTGGCCGATGCCGCCGGCAGCCTGATCACGAACTGCCGCGAGCTGGCGCAGCGGGGCCTGACCCCGGCCACCAGCAGCAATTTCTCGCTGCGGCTCGACGATCGCCACTGCGCCATCACCGTCTCCGGCCGCGACAAGGGCCGGCTGGTGCAGGACGACATCATGGTGGTGGATTTTGACGGCCGCCCAGTGGGCACCGACAAGCGCCCCTCGGCCGAGACCCTGCTGCATACCCAGCTCTACCGCCGCTTCCCCGAGGTGGGCTGCATCCTGCACACGCACTCGAAGGCCCAGACGGTCGCCTCGCGCCTGTTCGCGGCGCAGGGCCACATCACCTTCGAGGGCTACGAGCTGCAGAAGGCCTTCCGCGGCAACGATACCCACGAGGCGGCGGTGCGCGTGCCGGTGCTGCCCAACTCTCAGGACATGCCCGCCCTGGCCGCACGGGTGGAGGCCGAGCTGGACCGCGGCCCGCTCTGGGGCTACCTGATCGAGGGCCACGGCCTGTACGCCTGGGGCCGCGACATGGCCGAGGCGCGCCGCCACCTCGAGGCCTTCGAATTCCTCCTCGACTGCGAACTCGAACTCCGGAGACTGCACGCATGAGCCGCATCCGCATCTTCCAGGACGATGACCCGTCCACGCCGCTCGTCGAGACCCGCGAGCACGCCGCCATCGCCGCCGAGCTCGCCCGCATCGGCGTGCGCTTCGAGCGCTGGGAGGCGAACGCGCCGGTGGCCCCCGGCGCCTCACAGGAGGCGGTCATCGCCGCCTACCGCGCCGACATCGACCGGCTGATGGCCGAGGGCGGCTACCAGGCGGTCGACGTGATCAGCCTCACCCCCGACCACCCGCAGAAGGACGCGCTGCGCCAGAAATTCCTCGACGAGCACACCCACAGCGAGGACGAGGTGCGCTTCTTCGTCGCCGGCTCCGGTCTGTTCACCCTGCACGTCGGCAGCAAGGTCTACGAGGTGCTGTGCGAGGCCGGCGACCTGATCGGCGTGCCCGACGGCACCACCCACTGGTTCGACATGGGGCCGGAGCCGTTCTTCGTCGCCATCCGCCTGTTCACCAACGTCGAGGGCTGGGTGGCGAACTTCACCGGCAGCGACATCGCCAGACGCTTCCCGCGCTATGAGCGCGGACAGGCGCTGCCCGCATGAGCGTGCCGCAGCCGCCGACGGTGGTGCTCACCGACATCGAGGGCACCACCAGCAGCATCGCCTTCGTCAAGGACGTGCTCTTCCCCTATGCCCGCGCCAACCTGCCGGGCTTCGTGGAAGCACGGCGCGAGGAACCGGAGATCCGCCGCTGGCTGGACGCGGTGGCGCTGGAGATCGGCCAGGCGCACCGCGACGACCGCGACGAGGCCGCGGTGCAGCAGCTCCTGGCCTGGATCGACGAGGACCGCAAGCACACCGCGCTCAAGGCCATCCAGGGCCAGCTCTGGCGCGAGGGCTACGCGCTCGGCGAGTACAAGGCCCACGTCTACCCCGATGCGGTCGAGGCGCTGAAGCGCTGGAAGGCCGCCGGCCACGAGCTCTACGTCTATTCCTCGGGGTCGGTGGAAGCGCAGAAACTGTTCTTCGCCCACAGCGATGCTGGCGACCTCACGCCCCTGTTCTCGGGGCATTTCGACACCGAGATCGGCCCCAAGCGCGACGTGGCGAGCTACCGTCACATCGCCGCCGATATCGGCGTGGCGCCCTCCCACCTCCTGTTCCTCTCCGACGTGGTGGAGGAACTGGATGCCGCCCGCGAGGCCGGGCTGCGTACCGTGCTGGTGGACCGCCCGCAGGACTACCCGGTGCCGCGCGAGGCCGCGGCCAACGGCCACCGGCGGGTACGCGACTTCTCGGCCATCGACCCGGACGCTGCTTGACGGCTTTTCACCGGAGCGCTGCCTCCTCGAGCCGGTAGCGGGTGGTCTGTCGCAACTCGCCGCGCCAGCGGTCGAACACCCGCACCTCGATGGCATGCTCGCCGGCCGGCAGGTCGGTGGGCAGGGCGCCGCGCCACAGATGCGGCGAGGGCGCGGCTTCCGGCGCCCGGTCGTAGGCGCGCAGGGCGTCCGCGGCATCGTCGGCGGCATTGATGGCGAGCAGGGCCGGGTCCGGGCGATCCACCCGCTGCATCGGCCGCCACTCGCCGCCGGCCACCCGGTACTCCACGCGGCTGCCGGCATCGCCCATCCAGACGTTCGCGTACACCGCGAAGCCCGGCCAGGCGCCGCGGCGCAGCACCCGCGGCGCATGCAGGGCGAAGGGCGGGTCGTCGGCATGGTCCACCGCATGCCAGCGCAGGGCATAGCCGCCACCGGGCTGCACGGTGAGGGTGGCGAAGCCCTTGGGCGTGCCATCGGCCATGCGCGAATCCGGCACGCCGCGGGCATCGGCGAGCCCGCTCCAGAAGGCGCCGCAGGCCGCCCCCACGTTGTACTCGTGCAGGGGCGATGCCCCGCGCCAGCCGGCTTCCTCTCCATGCCAGCGGTGCTGCTGCACATGGGTGTGACTGCTCAGCACCAGCACCGCCGGGTGGGCCTCGAGCAGGCGGAACAGGCGCTGGCGGTCGCCTTGGCGGAAGCTGTCGCGCCCGGGCGAGGCATCGGTGTCGAACAGCGGGATGTGCATGGCGAGCAGCAGCAGGGCATCGCGCGGCACCCGCGGCAGGTAGGCCTCGAGGAAGCGGAACTGGCGCTCGCGAAGCCCCCCCACATAGGCCGCCGGCTCGCCGCTGCCGGGCTGGTGGATGACGTTGTCGAGCACCACCACCGCGAGCCCCGGCGCCTCCCAGGCGAAGGTGTCGGGCCCGAACACGCGGCGGAAGCTGGCGAGCGAGGCCTCGTCGCTGCCGGCCCCGTGGTCGCGGTCGTGGTTGCCGCTCGCGGTGAGCCAGGGCGTGCCCATCCGCGCCGTGGCCGCCGCCATCGCCGGCAGCAGGGCGAGGTTGCCGTGCACGATGTCGCCCAGCGAAAGCCCGAGCCGGGCCCGCGGCAGGCGGCGCTCGGCCTCGACGATGGCGGTCTCGAACGACCTCAGGTCCTCGGCATTCTTCACCTGCGGGTCGCCGAACACGCGCAGCGCATAGGGCGGCGCGAAGGCCGCGGGGCGCAGGGCCACGGCCCAGTCCCCGGTGGGCGCATCGCGCCAGGTGTCGGGCAGGCCATCGCGGCGCAGCGGCGGCAGGTATCCGGCCGGCGGGATCACGAACACCGGGGCGTCGGCCGTGAGCGGCAGGCGGAAGCGGCCTCCAGCATCGGTCTCGACGAGGCGCTCGCCATCCGAGACCAGGACCCCCGGCAGCGAGGGCTCGCCGGCATCGTGGCGACCGTTGCCATCGAGATCGGAGAAGGCCCGGCCGGCCACCTCCGCGCCCCGGCCCGGCCCGGGAACGAAGGCCAGCGCGGCGGCCAGGGCCAGCATCGGGATCGAAACTCGCATGGACGCCCCGGAACTCACGGAAAGCGCGAGCCTACGGAGCCGCCCACGCCGGCCGCAAGCCGGCCGGCACCGGCATTCAGTCGCTCACGCGCTGCTTGGCCAGCCGGCGTTTCTCCAGCACCCGCCCCACCTCGGCCAGCGAGAGGCCGCGGGCCTGCAGCCCGACCAGGGTGTGGAAGAACAGGTCGGCCACCTCGCCGAGCAGGGCCTCGTCGGCCTCGGCGAGCAGGGCCAGCGCGGTTTCCACGCCCTCCTCGCCGATCTTCTGGGCGATGCGCTTCGGGCCCGCCTCGAACAGGGTGGTGGTGTAGCTGCCCTGGGGGCGCTCGCGGGCGCGCTGGGCGACGATGGCCTCGAGCTCGCCGAGCACGCTGCCCGGCGCCTGCGCAAAGCAGCTCGTGCGCTTCAGGTGGCAGGTGGGGCCGTGGGGGATGGCCTGCACCAGCAGGGCATCGCCATCGCAGTCGGTCTCGATCGCGACCAGCTCGAGCACGTCGCCCGAGCGCTCGCCCTTCATCCACAGCCGGCCCTTGCTGCGGCTGAAGAAAGTGACGCGGCCCTGCGCCAGCGTGGCCTCCAGCGCGGCGCGGTCCATGTAGCCCAGCATCAGCACGCGGTGACTGCGCGCGTCCTGCACGATGGCCGGCAAGAGGCCGCCCTGCTTGGCGAAGTCGAGGGATTCCAGGTCAATCATCGCGCACCTCGATGCCGGCCTCGCGCAGCCGGCGCTTGAGTTCGGGAATGGGCACGGTGCCCGAGTGGAAGACCGAGGCGGCGAGCGCCGCATCGACATCGGCCCTCTGGAACACCTCGGTGAAATGGTCGATGGCCCCGGCCCCGCCGGAGGCCACCAGGGGCACCGGGCAGACGGCGCGCACCGCGGCGAGCTGGCCGATGTCGTAGCCCTCGCGGGCGCCATCGCTGCCCATGCAGTTGAGCACGATCTCGCCGGCGCCGCGGGACACCGCCTCGGCCACCCAGTCGAGGGTGCGCCGCGGCAGCGCCCGGGTGCGCTCGGGATCGCCGGTGTACTGCCGCACCCGCCACTCGCCATCGGCATCGCGCAGCGAATCCACGCCCACCACCACGCACTGCACGCCGAAGGCAGCCGCCAGTTCGTCGACCAGGGCCGGGCGCTCCAGCGCCGGCGAGTTCACCGAGACCTTGTCGGCCCCGGCCTCCAGCACCCGCGCCGCATCGGCCACCGAACGGATGCCGCCGGCCACGCAGAAAGGGATGTCGATCAGCCGCGCCACCCGCTCCACCCAGCCGCGATCGACCGGGCGACCCTCGGGGCTGGCGGTGATGTCGTAGAACACCAGTTCGTCGGCCCCCTCGTCGCGGTAGCGCAGGGCCAGGGCCTCGATCTCGCCCATCACCACGTGGTCGCGGAAGCACACGCCCTTCACCACCCGGCCCTCGCGCACGTCGAGGCAGGGAATGATCCGGCGGCTCAGCACGGCAGCGGCTCCGCGGCGGCCTCGAGGGCGGCGGAAAGCGTGAAACGCCCTTCCAGCAGGGCCTTGCCCAGCACCACGCCACGGGCGCCGGCGGCACGGGCGCCACGCACATCGGCGAGCCCGGCGACACCGCCCGAGGCCTGCACCGCCACGCCGGGGAAGCGCCGGGCGATGGCGGCATAGAGCTCGAGGTTGAGCCCGGCGAGCATGCCGTCGCGGGCGATGTCGGTGCACAGCAGGTGCTGCAGGCCGGCCTCGGCATAGCGGCCGAGCAGGTCGAAGAGGGCGAAGCCCGAGGCCTCGGTCCAGCCCTGCACCGGCAGGCGGAACACGCCCTCGGCATCGGCCCGGGCATCGAGGGCGATGGCGATGCGGTCGGGGCCGAAGCGCTGCAGCCAGCCGATCACGCGGTTGGGCTGGCGCACCGCCAGGGTGCCCACCACCACCCGCGAGGCCCCCGCGGCCAGCACGGCCTCGACATCGGCCTCCTCGCGGATGCCGCCGCCGCTCTGCACCTTGAGTCTGGTCTCGCGGCCGATGGCGGCGAGCAGGGGCGCCAGGGTGTAGCCGCCGGCGCGGGCGGCATCGAGATCGACGAGGTGCAGCCACTCGGCCCCGGCCTCGGCATAACGGCGGGCCAGGGCCAGCGGCTCTTCCGGGTAGCGGGTCTCGGCGGCGTAGTCGCCCTGGCGCAGGCGCACCACGCGGCCCTCGCGCACATCGATGGCGGGATAGCAGATCAGGCCCATGGCCTCGGCCTCACAGGGAAAGGAAGTTGGCGAGCAGGCGCGCGCCGACGGCGGCGGAACGCTCGGGATGGCATTGCGCCCCCATCACCCGGCCGCGGGCGGCGATGGCGACGAAGGGCTGGCCGTGGTGGCAGGTGGCAAGGGCATCGGCGCTCCCGCGCACGGCGAAGCTGTGCACGAAGTAGGCGCGGCGCCCGTCGAGGCCCTGCACCAGCGGATGCCCCGCCGCCGCGGGGGCCACGTCCAGCCGGTTCCAGCCCATGTGCGGCACGCGGATGCCCGGGGCCTCGGGCAGGCGCTCCACCCGGCCGGGCAGCAGGCCGAGGCAGTCCACCCCGCCCTCCGCCGACTGCTCGAACAACAGCTGCATGCCGACGCAGATGCCGAGCAGGGGCTGGCTGAGCGTGGGGATCAGCCGGTCCAGCCCGTTCTCGCGCAGGCGCTGCATGGCCGGCCCGGCGGCCCCTACCCCCGGCAGCACCACATGGGTGGCGGCGCGGATGCGCGCCGCATCACTGCTCACCGGGGCCTCGATGCCGAGCCGGGCGAAGGCCGCCTGCACCGAGCCCAGGTTGTTGCCGCCGGAATCCAGCAGCACCAGGCGGATGCGCGCAGGATCGAGGCTCACAGCACGCCCTTGGTGCTGGGAAGCTGGCTGCCCTCGCGGCGCAGGGCCTCGCGCAGGGCGCGGGCCGCTGCCTTGAAGCAGGCTTCCACCATGTGATGGGTGTTCTCGCCCTTCACCGAGAGGTGCAGGCCGAGGCCGGCGGTCTCGCAGAGCGAGCGGAAGAAATGCGGCACGAGCTCGGTGGCGAGCCCGCCCACCTCGGGGCGCGGGAACTGGCCCTCGAAGACGAAGCAGGGGCGGCCGGAGACATCCAGCGCCGCCGAGGCCAGGCTCTCGTCCATCGGCAGGGTGAAGCCATAGCGGGCGATGCCACGCTTGTCGCCGAGCGCCTGCCGCAGGGCCTGGCCGATCGCCAGCGCGCAATCCTCCACCGTGTGGTGCTCGTCCACGTGCAGGTCGCCGGCGCAGCGCACGGCCAGCGAGAAGCCGCCGTGCTTGCCGAGCTGCTCCAGCATGTGGTCGAAGAAGCCATGGCCGGTGGCGATGGCCGGCTCGGCGGCGCGGTCGAGGTCGAGGTCGACCACGATCCGGGTTTCCTTCGTGCTGCGCTCGACGCGGGCGGTGCGCGGCGAGGCGGTGAGCGCATGGGCGATGCCCGCCCAGTCGTAGTGCCCGGCCTTCAGGCGGAAGCCGCGCACGCCGAGATTGGCGGCGAACTGCATGTCGGTCTCGCGGTCGCCCACCATGGCGCTGCCCTCGAGGTCGATGCCGCGGTCGCGCAGGTAGTGCATCACGAGGCCGATGCCCGGCTTGCGGGTGGGCTTACCCTCGTGGGCGAAGCTCTCGTCGATCAGCACCTCGCGGAAGCGGATGCCCTGCGATTCGAGGATCTGCAGCAGCAGGCGCTGCGGGCCTTCGAAGGCCTCGCGCGGGAAGGAGGGCGTGCCGAGGCCGTCCTGGTTGCTCACCATCACGAACTGAAAGCCGGCATCGCGCAGGCGCTGCAGGGCGGCGATGCAGCCCGGCACCAGGCGGAACTTCTCGAAGGCGTCGATCTGCTCGTCGGCGGGCTCCTCGATCAGCACGCCGTCGCGGTCGATGAACAGGATCTTCTGGCTCATGGGGAATCGACTCCGGGCAGGGCGGCGAGCGCGGCCAGCAGGGCCTCGTTCTCCTCCGGGCTGCCGATGGTGAGACGCAGGGCATCGTGCAGGCCGGGCTGGGCGCGCTGGTCGCGCACCACCACCCCGGCCGCGAGCAGGGCGCGGAAGGCCGCCTCGGCATCGGCGAAGCGCACGAGGAGGTAGTTGGCATCCGAGGCATAGACCCGGCGCACGGCGGGTAGCGCCGCGAGCGCCGCGGCGACACGCTCGCGCTCGGCGACGATGCGGCCGGCGCGGCGCTTCGCCTCGTCCGCCGCCGCGGGCGAGACCGCCTCGAGGGCCAGGGCCACCGCCGGAGCCGCCAGCGGATAGGGCGGCGCGATCGCCGAGAGCACCCGCACCAGGGCCGGGTCGGCCAGGGTGATGCCGAGCCGCGCCCCGGCGAGGGCATAGGCCTTCGAGAGCGTGCGCAGCACCACGAGGTTCGTAAAGCGTCCGAGCAGGGCGATGGCGCTGGGCTGCGTGCTGTACTCGGCATAGGCCTCGTCCACCACCAGCACCGCGCGGCCGGCAAGGCCGACGAGCAGGCGCTCGATCGCCGCCAGCGGCAGGGCGCTGCCGGTGGGGTTGGCGGGCGAGCAGGCATGGATGAGCTTCACCGGCGCCTTCGCCACCGAGAGTTCCACTGCCCGCAGCACCGCCTCGACATCGAAGCGGAAAACCCCGCCCTCGTCCACCAGCGGCACTTCCACCAGCGGCGCGCCCTGCACCCGCGCCGAGACCGCGTACATGCCGAACACCGGCGGCGTCACCAGCACCGCCTCGCGCTCGGCGCGGCACAGCGCACGGGTCAGCAGGTCGATGCCCTCGTCGCTGCCGCGGGTCATCAGCAGGGCCTCCGGCGCCACACCGTAGAGGGCCGCCAGCCGCGCCCGCAGGGCGGCGGGCTGCGGCTCGGGGTAGCGGTTGAGGCCCAGACCCGGATCGGCCGGCGAGGGCCAGGGGCTCTCGTTGGCATTGAGCCAGATGCGGCCGGTCAGGCCGGTCTTGCGCGCCGAGCCGTAGCCGCCGAAGCCGCGCAGGTCGGCGCGCACGAGATCGAGCACGTTCATGCCGCCCCCTCGAGCCGCTGCACCACGGCCTGGGCATGCGCCTCGAGCGATTCGGCGCGGGCCAGGGTGATGGCACAGGGGCCGATCGCGGCAAGGCCCTCGCGGCTCACCTGCTGCACGCTGATGCTGCGCTGGAAGCTCGCCACCGAGACCCCGCTCCAGGCCCGCGCCGCGCCGCCGGTGGG
Source organism: Silanimonas lenta DSM 16282 (assembly GCF_000429065.1). Taxonomy (GTDB): domain Bacteria; phylum Pseudomonadota; class Gammaproteobacteria; order Xanthomonadales; family Xanthomonadaceae; genus Silanimonas; species Silanimonas lenta. Next base: position 242,843 of record NZ_AUBD01000008.1, read on the forward strand.
CAGCACGTGGTTGGTGCCCGAGCAGTAGTCGCCGAGCGACTCCGGGGCGTAGTCGCCAAGGAAGATCGAACCGGCGCAGGTGATGTGCCCGAGCCAGGCGCGCGGCTCGCGCACCTGCACGATCAGGTGCTCGGGGCCGTAGCGGTTGCTGAGCGCGAAGGCCTCCTCGAGGCTGGGCACCACGATCAGCCGGGCGAAGGCCAGCGCCTGCGTGGCGATGGCCTCGCGCGGCAGGCGGGCGAGCTGGGCCAGCACCTCGGCCTCCACCGCGGCGGCCAGGCTCGGGCTGTCGGTCACCAGCAGCACCTGCGAATCCGGCCCGTGCTCGGCCTGCGCCAGGAGGTCGGCGGCGATGAAGGGCGGGCTGGCCCCAGCATCGGCCACCACCAGCACCTCGGAGGGACCGGCGGGCATGTCGATGGCCGGGCCGTCGGGAAGCGCCGAGACCGCCGACTTCGCCAAGGTCACCCAGGGATTGCCGGGGCCGAAGAGCTTGTCGCAGCGCGGCACGCTTTCGGTGCCGAAGGCCATGGCGGCAATGGCCTGCGCCCCGCCCAGGGTGAAGACCCGGCGGATGCCGCAGAGCCTCGCCGCCACCAGCACCGAAGGATCGGCGCTGCCGTCGGGCCGCGGCGGGGTGCACAGCACCACCTCGCGGCAGCCGGCGATCATGGCCGGCACACCGAGCATCAGGGCCGTGGACGGCAGGGGCGCGCTGCCGGCCGGCACGTACAGGCCCACGGTGTCGATGGCCCGCAGTACCCGGCCACAGCGCACGCCGGGGGCGGTCTCGATCTCGAACTCGCCGGGCGCCCCGGCGCGGTGCCAGGCCTCGAGCCGCTCCCTGGCCTCCTGCATCGCCGCCTTCAGCGCCGGGTCGAGCGCCCGCTCTGCCGCCTCGAAGGCCGCCTCGTCGACCTCGAGGGCGGCGAGTTCCACGCCATCGAAGCGGCGGGTCAGGGCGCGCAGGGCGCCATCGCCATCGGCGCGCACCTGGGCAAGGATGCGCTGCACGGCAGCGATGCGCTCCTCGCTGGCGGTGGCGGGCGGGCGGGCCAGCGCGGCGGCGCGCTCGGCCTCGGTGAGTCGGGTCCAGTCCAGGCGTTGCATGGGCATCCTCAGGCCAGCATCTGCTCGACCGGCAGCACCATCAGGGCGCGGGCGCCGGCCTTCTTCATGTCCTCCAGGCGCTGCCAGGTCACCGCCGTGCGGCACAGGGCCTGCACCGCCACGCGGTCGGCCGAGCCGTCCACCGGGGTGACGATGGGCGCATCGGCATCGGGCAGCAGCTTCAGCAGGCCCTCGAGCGCGCCGCGCTCGGCCTGCAGCAGCAGCAGCTTGGCCGCCTTCACCGAGAGCACGCCGTCGAGCCGTCGCAGCAGCAGGTCGGCGAGGGCCTGGCGCTCGTCGTTGAAGGCCCTGGAGGGTCCGGCCAGCACCGCCTCGCTCTCCAGCACCACCGCCACTTCCTTGAGCTGGTTGGCCGCCAGCGTGCCACCGGTGGAGACGAGATCGCAGATGGTCTCGGCCTTGCCCAGCCGCGGCGCGATCTCCACCGAGCCGGAGAGCAGCACCGGCTCGGCCTCCACGCCCTCGTCGCGCAGCCACTTCGCGAGCAGCGCAGGATAGCTGGTGGCGCAGCGCAGGCCGGAAAGCCGCTGCGGGCCCGGCCAGTCCCAGTCCTGTGGCACCGCCACCGAAAGCCGGCAGCGGCCGAAGCCGAGCCGGCGCAACACGGTGAAGGCCTCGCCCTCGCCCCTCGCGCGGCGCTCGCAGTCCTGCTCGGCCAGCACGTTGAGGCCGACGATGCCGAGGTCGCACACCCCTTCGGCGATCAGGCCGGGGATGTCGTCGTCGCGCACCAGCAAGAGGTCGATGGGCAGCGACTCGCCATAGCAGAACAGGCGGTCGCGGCTCTCGCGGAAGCTCAGTCCGGCACGCGCGAGCAGGTCGCGGGCGGGCTCGGACAGGCGTCCGGATTTCTGGATGGCGATACGCAGGCGGTCGTGCGTCCGCATGGTGCGGGCTCCGTGGGAAAGCAGACGGGAAGGATCAGTGGGTGTCGCCGGGGCCGTGGATAGCCGGCGCCACGGCCTCGGCCTGCGGCGCGGCCAGCGCCGCTCCGGGCGCCAGATGCCCCAGGCGCTCGGCGGCCACGCGGTAACCGCCGGCGCCAAGGGCGAGGCAGCGCGCCACGCGGCCGATGGTGGTCACGCTCACCCCGGTGCGCTCGTGGATCTCGCGGTAGGCACGCCCGTCGGCAAGCTCCGGCACCACGGCCCAGCGGTCGGCCATGGCCTCGAGCTCAGCCGGGGTGCACAGGTCGATCAGGAAGCGGCGGAACTCCTCCGGGCCACGCAGGCTGGCAAGGGCCGCCACCAGCCCCTCGAGACGCGAGGCCACCCCCGGCGCCAGCGGTACCGGGGCATCGGCAAGGGCGGAATCGGGCAGGGTCCGGCGCTTCATGGCGAATAAATGTAATAGCGCGCTATTACATTGGTCAAGCCGGGGCTTGCCGGGGTCTCGACCGCGTCACGGGGATGGTTCAGGCTGGGCCTGGCCGGAGCCCATGAGAGGAGCCCGCGTGATCCATCGCCGTCCCCTGGGAAAACCCTGGCAGGAGGAACTCCGCCTCGAGGACGGGCGGGTGCTCTGGCTGCGGCCGATCTGCCCGGCCGATGCCGAGCCCCTGCGGATCGGCTTCAGCCTGCTCACCCCGGAAGAGGTGCGGATGCGTTTCCTGCGCCCGCTCACCAGCCTCTCCGAGGCCATGGCCCGCAAGCTCACGCACATCGACCCGCGTACCCAGTTCGCCCTGGTGGCCGCAGAACCGGAGCCGCCGGGCAAGGCGCTGGTGGGCGCGGTGGTGCGGGCGGCGATCGAGCCGGGCACGCGGCGGGCCGAGTTCGCCATCCTCGTCACCCGCTTCCTCGCCCATCAGGGGCTCGGCACCCTGCTGATGCGGCGCATGCTGCACTGGGCACGGCTCAAGCAGCTCGAGGCCGTACACGGGGACGTGCTGCAGGAGAACACGGCCATGCTGCACCTCGCCCAGCAGCTGGGCTTCCGTCGCCTGCCCAGCGATGAGCCCGGCCTCGTGCGGATCGAGAAGCGGCTGCGCGACTGAAGGCTCAAAGCCCGGCCCGGCGCACCTTGCGGAACAGCACCTCGGCCGACTGGCGGGTGGCGGCCCCGGTGGGGCAGGCCTCGACACAGCGCGGTCCGCCCTGGATGCCGGTGCACAGATCGCATTTCACCGCCTTCTTCTGCACCTCGCCCGTCACCTCCGGCTGGCGGCGGCCGGGCGCCGCGCCCAGGCCGAACAGCAGCCAGAGCAGGCCGCCGCCGGGCTTCGGCGGCAGGTCGGGGGCCATCTGGATCACGCCATAGGGGCAGTTGCGCTGGCAGTTGCCGCAACCGATGCAGGCCTCGCTGATCGTGACCTCGCCGGCAGGGCCGCGGCGGATCGCATCCGGCGGGCAGTCCTTCATGCAGTGCGGGTTCTCGCAGTGGCGGCAGGCCACCGGCAGGTGGATGCGGGCGAAGGTGGCACCGGCCTCGCGTTTCAGCCGCGAGGTGCCGCCATGCGACTCGGCGCAGGCGGTCTCGCAGTTGTTGCACTGCACGCACAGGGCCTCGTCGATCACCAGGATGTCGGAGGCATCGCCCACGCCCTGCCTGAGCAGGAAGCGCGAGAGCGCACTGCCATCCGCCACGTCCTGCTCGGCGGCGATGTTGTGCTCGGTGCGGGCCATCATGATGGCCTCGAGCGTCTGCCGCAGCGCCGGGGTGGCGGCGATCAGGCGGCGGATGCGGGTGCTCTCGAACACCAGGGCCTCGGTGAGCACCGAGGCGGTGACGGTGGCGGTACGCGGCCCGCCGTCGAGCATCGCCATCTCGCCCACGTAGTTGCCGGCACTGACATAGGCCAGCACCCGCTCCTCGCCTCCCATCCGCTTCGAGACCGCCACCGACCCGCGCCGGATCAGGTACAGGCCATCGGCGGGATCGCCCTCGCGGAACAGCACCTGGCCGGCGTTGTAGCGGCGCAACTGCACCCCGGTCTCGATCAGGTCCTCGAGATCGTCCACCCCGAGCACGGGGCCGATGTACTGCATCACCGCATTGCGCACGAATGCATGGTCGATGCGCTCGCGCAGGGCCTCCGAGGCACTGATGAGCTTCAGCATGGTGCGGCGCGGGGTTTCCACCAGCACGCAGTCGGTGGCTGCCACCACCGTGGCGGTGCGGCGGCGGCCCGAGAGCAGGCCCATCTCGCCGAAGAAGCGGCCGGCACCGAGGCCGATGACGCGCGGCGCGCCGTCCTCGCCATCCACCTCCACCTGCACGCTCCCCTCGATGATCGAGTAGAAGCTGTTGGAGTAATCGTTCTTGCGGAATACCAGGGCGCCGGGGGACAGCACGTGCACCGTGCTTTCCAGCAAAAGCTCGCGGCGCTGGAGCTTGGTCAGCGCCCCCATGATCGGGTGGCGGCCGAGTTCCTCCACCACCTGCGGCACCGGCACGCCCGGGCGCCAGGGAGCGAGGCGCTCGCGCAGCAGCGGCTCGTCCACCGGTTCGACCACGTCGCCGTTGATGGTATCCACCACCTCGTGGCCCTGGTTCATGGCCTGCTTGATCAGCGGATAGCCGCCCAGGGCCCCCACCACGAACAGGCCCGGCACCGTGGATTCATAGGTTTCGGAAAGCACCGGGATGGCCGCCGGGTCGGCGTTCGGGAACTGCACCCCGAAACTCTCCACCAGCTTGCGCGGCGGGATGGCGCCGGCGCGCACGATGATGCGGTGGCAGGCGATCGACTGCTCGCCCACCTTGCCGTTGAAGACGAAGTTGAGCACCGGCGGCCGCGCCCCGCCCTCCTCCGCCGCGCCGGGCGGCAGCGGCTCGACCCGGGCGGCGAAGGCCGAGTGCCAGATCCGCAGCCTGCCCGCCCGCTCCATGGCCTGCGCGGCATCGCGGTTGGCGTCCTTGCAGACCGTGAACTCCTCCTGCCGGTTCATCAGGTGCACGCGGTTCTTCGGCGCCAGGCCCATGGCGTTCTCGATGCCGGCATCGCCGGCGCCGACCACCACGATGGTCTCGCCCTCGTACTCGTCCGGATCGGAGAGCGTGTACTGCACGTTGGGGTGGTCCTCGCCGGGTACCCCCATCTTGCGCACATTGCCCTGCAGGCCGATGGCGAGGATGACGTTGCGGGTGGTGTACTGGCTGCCGTCCTCGCAGCGCACGGTGAAAGGCGGCCCCTCGGCATGGCGGTCGATGGCATTCACCCGCTTGCCGTGGCGGATGTCGATCCGCTGCGCCGCGATCTCGGCGTTCCAGGTGGCGAGCACGGTCTCGCGCTTGCCGGCGGCGAAGCTCATGCCGCTGCGCAGCGGCAGGAAGCCCGGCTCGGCCATCACGTGCTTTCCCTTCTGGTACTTGAAGATGGTGTCGGACGGATGCGGAGCGGCCTCGAGCAGCACGTAGCGGTTGCCGCGGGCCGCGGCACGGGAGGCGGCGGACAGCCCGGCCGGGCCGGCGCCGATGATCACGATGTCGAACTCCGCGGGGCGGTCGTGGGCACGCACGGCCATGGCTCAGCCCTCCGTTGCGGCCGGCGCGCGCAGGGCGGCGGCCAGGGCGTCGAGCGCGGCACGGAAGCGCTCGGCGCGGTAATCGTCTTCCGAGGCCAGGGTGGCGCGGGCCCGGGCGAGCAGCGGCCGCAGGGCCTCGGGCTCGGCGAGCTGGCCCTCGGCGGCCAGATGCTCCAGGAGCGGCGCGATCGCCATGTAGGCCTGCTCGGCGCCGGCATAATCGCTGTACTCGCCGCTGCGGCCGATGGCGATCAGGCGCTGCAGTACCGCACGCATCTGCGGTGCGTCGAAGGCCTGTTCGCGCAGGCTCGGCACGAGGCCGTCGAGGCGCGAGAGGACGCGCTTCAAGGCCGCCTGGGGATCGCCCTGCCCACCCGAGACCGCGAGATGCAGGGCCCGCACCTCGTTGCGGAAGGCCGCCGCCTCGTCCGGGGCCACGGCCTCGGTGATCGCCCGCAGCATCAGCAGATGGCCGTCGTTGACCCGCACCACGCCCGGCCCCACGCCCAGCCGGGGCGACCAGCGGTTGCTACCCATCGGCTTGTGGCAGGCATGGCAGTCGAACACCGAGAGCTCCGGGAACAGCCCGTCGCGCCCGTGCACCGGATGCGCCAGGCGCTCCAGCAGGGCCCGGGCGCCGAACAGCTGTCCCAGGGCCCAGACCCGCCCGGGCGAGAACGCGCCCTTGCGCCGGATCCAGTCGGCATCGATGGCGTAGTGCGGGGGCTGCAGGGCGGCGAAGGTGCCCACCTCGAAGCCGAGACGCGGGTGCCCGGCGCCCATGATGCGGTGGGTGACCCAGCGATCGGCATCGCCGACATGGCAGGAGGTGCAGAGCCTCGCCTGCCCCACCGGATCGGAGGTCGGGTAGAGGCCATTGGCGAGGTTGGCGCCATGCGTGGCCTCCGGCGCGGTGTGGGCGGCGACCCAGGGCTCGGCCGGCCCATGGCAACCCTCGCAGGAGATGCCATCACTCACGAGGAAGCGTTCGCCCTGGAACTCGGCCGCCGGCGCATAGGCGTGGCAGGCCAGGCACTCGCGCGACTCGTGCGCCGGTTTCGGCAGCCCGAGCTTGCGGGCAATCGCCACGCTCTCCGGCTTCAGCAGGGTGGCATAGGCGCGGGCATGGCGGTCGAGCCGCGCCCAGGTGGTGTACTCGTTGTGCAGCACCACGTCGTCCCAGGCCAGCACGCTGCCATGGCAGGTGCTGCTGGCGCAGTTCACCACGCCCAGGCTCTTTGCCGGCATCAGGTCGGGCATCGGAGCGGTGGCGGCGAGCCGGGCACGCCGCGCCTCGTCCTCGGCGCTCCAGCCGGGCCCGGCGGCGGCGCTTGCGGCGAGGGAGACGAAGGCGGCGAGCAGGCCGAGGGCGGCCACGGGACGGGGGCTCATGGGCGACCTCCGGAGGCGCTGGCGGCAGCGGCGGGCGACGGCGTGCCGGGCGTATTGCTCACGCGCCAGACCGTGCCGTCCGGGTTGAGGTAGAGCTTCTGCATCTCACGCAGGGTGAAGGGCCGCGAGCCGAGGCGGCCGAACACGGCGATCTGCCCGCCGGTCTCGTCCACCGCCCGGTCGCGGTCGAGTCCCTTGGAGAGCGCGAGGGCCGGGCTGCGGGTGGCGCGGCTGGCGATCAGCTCGGGCCGCGGCTCGGGCGAGAAGCCGTAGAAGTTCGGCTGGCTCTCCGGCGAGGTGAGCTGGATCACCCGCAGGCCGTTGCGGCCATCGGCCACGTAGGCGAAGAGCGAGGCATTGGTGGAAGCCACCACCACGTCGCGGGCATCGTTGATCGCGCCTTCGGCAGTGAAGCGGGTGAGCAGGCGCGGCTGTACCGGCCGGGTCACGTCCACGATCGCCAGCCCCTCCTCGCCTGCCGCCACATAGGCATAGGTGCGGGCCACGTAGACGCGGCGGGCATCGCGCATCGGCACCGAGGCCGGCAGGAGGCGGGGCGCCCCCATGTCGGTGATGTCGGCGACATGCAGGCCACTGCCCGCGGTGATGAAGAGGTAGCGGAACTGCACCGCGGTGGCGCGGGCGTCCTCCAGCGGCAGGAAGGCCTTGGCCCGGGGCCTGACGGGGTCGTCGAGATCGACGATCTGCACCCCGCGCGGGGTGGTGACATAGGCGTAATGCCCGGCCACCACGATGTGCCGGGCCCCGGTGAGCACCCCGCCCTCGTTCCAGGTGGCGGCGCGGCGGAGGAAGTTGTTGCGCGGCTCGCCGTCGGCGAAGGTGTCCACGTTCACCACGATCAGGCCTTCCTCGGCATCGATGATGAAGGCGTAGTGGTAGATCGGGTGGAAGGGCTGTTCCTGGTTGGTGACCCGCATCAGCTCGCCCTGGTTCTTGAAGGGGGCGACGGGCTGGTTGGTGGGCAGGGCCATGCAGGTGGCGTTCTTCGAGGGCACATGGGCGTCGTGCCCCAGCGGCGAGAAGGGCGCGCGGATGATCCGCTGCGAGAAGCCCTTGTTCGGCAGCGAGGCGGCGTCGTACACCCGGAACCCGCCCCGTCCCTCGGCGACATAGAGGTACTCGCCGCGCAGCTGCACGCAGTTCGCCGGGCCGTCGCTACCGATGCCGTAGGCTTCGCGCAGCTGCCGCCCGCGTTCCTGGTGCTGGCGGAAGAAGTCCGGGTAGGCCATGCGCTGCAGGTAGCTGCCGATCACCGCCTGCGGCTCGTCGAGCTCGGTCACGCCGATTCCCTCGACGTGGCGCTCCTCGCCCACCATGGCATAAGCGCCGACGAAGTTGACGAAGTTGGTGCCCTGCAAGAGCAGCTGGGCCATGATGGCGTTGTTGTCCTCGTTCACCGAGACATGGCAGTCCTCGCACTGCTTGGTCTCGGTGAGCCGCTCGGTATGCGGGTAGTGGGGGGCGAAGGCCTGCGAGGAGTAACCACTCGCCGCCACCGGCGGCTGCTGGATGTAGATGCGCTCGCGGTTGATGTTCTGCGAGCTCAGCACCAGGGCCGAGCTGGAGCGGATCGGAGCGATGCGGTTGCCCTTCACCGTGCCGTGCAGGCCGAGCTGGAACACGTCGTCGCGCACCACCTGCACGTTGTAGGTGGCGTAGTTGCGCGTCTCGCCGCCCTCGTAGTGGTTGCGCTCGGTCTTCCAGTTGGCCTGGATCGGCAAATGGCAGCCGGCGCAGCTCGTGGTCCAGGAAAGATGGCAGGTGAAGCACTCCATCTTCTCCTCGCCATGCGCCAGCGCCATGTCGGAGGCATTGGCGAAGGCGGCGGCAGCATTCCATTCGCCGCGCCGCCCGGCCTCCCCGGCCGGCATCAGCTTGGCCCGCGCCGCCTTCTCGTTGTACTCGGGGCTGGCCGGGTTCACCGAGTCCCGGGTCAGGCTCACCTTCCACTCGAGATCGGGGTACAGGGCCGAGCGCTGGTAGAGCGCGCCATCGCGCCATTCGAAGCGCGGCCGGCCATCCGGGGTGCGCAGCAGCGAGAGGTCCATGCCGCCGGGGCGGGCCGCCGGGCCGGAGGTGGTGAGGGTGGGATAGCGCCTGGCCGTGCCGTGGCAGTCGGCGCAGGTGATCTCGATCGCCGCCGCCACCTCGCCATAGATGTGGCCATTGCCATGCATGTCCTGCGCAAAATGGCAGTCCACGCAGTGCATGCCCTTGTCGAGGTGGATCGAGGACAGGTGCACGGCCTTCTTGAACTTCTCCGGGTCGTCGTTCGCCACCACCCGGCCCTCGGCATCGAGCAGGTTGCCCTGGCGGTCGCGTTTGAACACGGCGCGGAATACCCAGCCATGGCCGTGGTAGTCGGCGAACTGGGTGTGCTTCAGCGTGGGGTTGAGGCGCGAGATCTCGGCAAGGTATTCGGGATCCGACCACTTACCGCGAATCGCCGCCTCCTCGGGGTTGCGCAGGTTGATGGCGCGGATCTCGGCGGCGCTGGGGTAACGCTGCTGCTCGGGCCAGAGCGCCTCGGCATCGGCCTCGTAGTCGGTCTGCACATAGCCGTAGAACGAGTTCACGTAGATGTTCGGCTGGTGCATGTGGCAGACCATGCACTGCGAGGAGGGAATGGCCCGGGTGAAGGCATGCTGGATCGGGCTGCCGCTCCTGTCCTTCGGGATCGTCGGGTCGAGGGTGGCGGTGAAACCGCGGTTGCCGTGCACCGCGTAGGGTCCGGAATGCCTGGGATCGCGGTCGTTGGCATACACGGTATGGCAGGCGGTGCAGCCCGAGCTGCGGTAGTCGCCCGGGTTGTCGTTGGTGCCCAGCATCCACAGGTGCGGGTCGTTGAGGCGGGTCTTGGTGAGGTTGATCACCGGCACCGCCACCCGGTTGCCGGTGCCGGGGCCGCGGTTCGACTGCCGCAGGTCCGGCCGGCCCGGCTCGTCGAGGCGCTGCAGGAAGCCCAGCACGTTGGGCAGGCCGATCTCGGGGAAGGTGGAGTTGATGACCCGGCCGCCGCGTTCGAAGACCCGGAACACATCGGCCGGCGGCACGGTCTCCCAGGCCGGCAGCGGGTACAGGGCCGGCAGCACGCCGCGCGCGGCGAGCGCCGGATCGCTGGCATCCACCGGGTTCTTCAGCATGGCCGGCTCGCCCTCGCGGGTGTAGGCCTCGCCGAGGGTGTAGACCTTGTAGGGCAGGATGCCGTTGTTGTACGCCGCGCCGCCCCAGAGCATGGCCGAGGTCGACATCAGGCTGCGCTCCTGGGCCTGGATGATGGGCAGATGGCAGGCCCCGCAGGCCTCGCGGGCCACCCGAAGATCGCCCGGGTTCACGAAGCGCACATAGGCCGGGTGCTCCTGGGTCCAGCGCGCCATGGAATGGGGGGGATTGCCCGGCCCATGGCCGAAGGTGCCGATGTCGGCGGGCAGCACGTGGGCCGCCTCCTTCAGTGCCGTGTAAGCCGCGCTGCCCGGCGCCTCGCTGCCGCGGCGCACGGCAGGATCGCCGCCATGGCAGTCGGCGCAGCCCAGCACCACCCCGGGATTGGCATGCATGGTGGGCTGGTCGGTCTTCTCGTGGCAGGTGACGCAGCCGGCGGACTTGGTCTCGGCCAGGCTCCGGGGCTGGCGCGCCGGAGCCGGCGGGAACTCCCGGTACTCGCGCTTGACCTTGACGATGCCGGCCGACTGCACCGAGAGCGAGACCGATCCCAGGGCCAGCACGGCGGCGCAGGCCAGCAGGAAGAAGCGGGGGGAAGGACGGGGGGCCATGGCGTCAGTAGGTCAGCACTGCGTTGATCAGCCCGGAATACAGGGTGCCCTGCCCGGTGCCGTAGAAGCGCTCGATGCCCGAGCCCGGCCGGAGCACCGAGATCGAGCCGTTGATGACGATGTTCTGGATGAACAGCGGCCGCCACTGCAGGCCCACGGCCATGTCCCAGCCGATCTCCTTCGGTGGCGGGGCCTCGTTGCGCAGGGCGCCCAGCACCCCGGTATGCATGAAGCGCAGATGGTTGAGATTGGCCGTGAGCCGCAGTTCCGGCTTGAGGTCGAGGTCGGCCCCGATGCCGAGCAGCACCAGTCCGGGATTGACGAAGTTCGACTGCCCCTGCTCCTTCGAGGAGCGCAGGGCGGGAAGCAGGCCATTGCGGCTGCTCAGCACCACCCCGCCGCCGCCCACCAGCGGGATGGTCTGGCGGATGAAATAGCTGGTATCGGCGCCGGCGAACTGCGGGTTCTCGAAGATGGCGTCGAAGCCGGTGGCCTTGTCGTCGTAGGGATCCGCGTCGCCGCTGGCCAGCAGCAGGCTGCCGCGCAGGCGGATCCAGCTGAAGTCGCGCGAGAGCTCGCTGGCGTGGAAGGCGGCGCGGATGCGCTGGCGGCGCTGCGCCAGCGGATGGCGCTCCTGCTCGCCGATGGCGAGGTAGGTGCTGGTGGTGAGGTTGAGCCTCGCCTTCGGCCACCAGGACGTGAGGTGGCCATCGCCGCTCACGCCGAGGTAGGTCACGTGGTAGCGGAAGGGCCGCAGGTCGCCGAAGAAGGCCGGCCGCACCAGGAAGCCGTTGGTGTCGTAGTGGAAGCGGTCCTCGCGGTTGCGGTTGTGCAGCAGCGTGGCCTGCGAGGTGAAGCCGAGCCGCGGCCAGTCCTGGCGGTAGACATTGGCCACGAACACGTCGTCGCGGCGCAGCGCCCGGCTGGTGTCGTTAAGACCGCTGTTGGTGTCCTTCTCCATGCGCCGGAACCAGGCCAGGTTGTACTGCCAGTGGTTGTTGTCGCGGTTGCCGAACAGGCGCACGCCGAAGGGCTGGTCGATGAACAGAAAGCCTCGGAAGTCGCTGGTGAAGGGCTGGATGCCGATGCGCAGGCTGTCGAAGTCGTAGCGGTCGGAGACGTTTCTCAGGTGCTTGTCGTAGAACAGTTCCTGGAACCCGACGTGGCGGTCGGTGCGGGTACGGCCCTCCAGCGGGTCGATGCGCAGCAGTCCGGCCTCCTGGGCGCGCACGTGGTTCACGTTCAGCACCGGCACGATGCGGATCTCGTGGTCCGGCGGCTTGTAGGTGGTGTTGCCCTTGATCAGGCCGACGTTGAGGATCAGGGTCTGGGCGCCGATCTCGAAGCGGTTGCGGCCATAGATGTCGCGGCCCTGCCCGGGAATGCCGATGGTCTGCGCCACCGGCACCGGGAAACGGCGGCCCTCGAGCAGGGTGTCGGAGACGAGGTTGAGGGCGACGAACCAGTCCGGTCCGATCTCGCGCACCGGGAAATCGCCCTTCAGCACGTTCTGGTGGTAGGGGTCGTACCAGGGGAAGCGGTAGCCCAGCGACTGCAGGATGCGCCAGCGGTCCGGCACCGGCACCGATTCCCGCGGCAGGGTCGCCGCCGGAGCCGGGATCTGCCCCGGTTCGGGGGGCGGAAGGGTGACCAGCGGCTGCGGGCGCTCGCCGGGACGCACCAGCGGGGCGATGGCCGGCGCCTCGAGGCCCTCCGGCGTGACGATGCGCGGTGGCGCTGGCGCCGAGAGGGCCTGCACGTTCCACTGCCCGTCGGCGAGGCGCTCGCGCTTCAGCCAGGCCCGCGTGCCCTCGCCTTCGCCCTCGCGGGTCCGCACTTCCACCCAGCCGCCCTGTGCGGAGAGCACCTCCAGCAGGCGGCCGCGCGCCACCTCGCGCACCGGGGCGGCGGCCTCGCCCGGGGCCTCGCGCAGCAGCAGCGAGGGAGCCATCACCTGCAGCAGCATCACCGGCGCCGGTGCCGGATCCATGGCACCGGGCGCAGCCGCGGAAGCCGCCCCGGCCTCCGCGAAGACCGGCGGGACCGCAAGGGCCATCAGGGCCATCGCGCAGGCCACCACCAGGGGGCGGCGCGAGGGCCTCATCGCTCGCGCTCCATCGGCCGGCGGGGCGAGGCGCGCTCCGCGCTCCCCGGCCGGGCCGGCGTGGACGGCACGGGCTTCGGGCGGGGCTGCGCCTCAGGCGGCATCCGCAGCAGCAGCGGCGCGCCCTGGGTCGGCAGGTCGCCCTCGCCGCTGCAGACATTCTGCGCATCGCTGCCGTTGAAGGGCGACTGCGGGCATTGCACGTAGCGCAGGCCGAGCTGGTCGGCGCGGCGCAGCAGCGGGGCGTGGCCAAGACCGCCGCCCAGCCAGCGCCCGGCGCGGGTGATGCCGAGGAAGGCGATCATGTCGTCCTGGTCCACGCCGTCACCGGAGACGCCCACCGCGCCCACGAGCAGGCCGTTGCGGTACACCGGCACCCCGCCGGGGAAGATCTGCACACCGTTGTCGGCGCCGATCGGCGCGGCAGTGCAGCGCGGGATGATCGGGCCCCCCGGAGCCAGCGAGGCGGCGAGGCCGGGGAAGACGAGATCGAGCTGCAGGCCCACGTTGAACGGGCTCCAGGCCGGACGGGCGCTGGAGAGCGGGCCGCGCGGCCGGCTGTCGATGCCGTCGGGGTAGGAGGGACGCGCGATGTTGCCGAGGGCGCGGCTGGTGAAGGCCATGCCGTCGGCGAAGATCGACGGCCGGCCGAAGAAGGCGCTGGCCGAGCGCGGATCGCCGCTGATGTAGAAGGCCTGCTGCGCCGGCGAGTTCACGCTGGCGAGCCGCGCTGCGGCATCGGGCCGCGAGAACAGGGCCGCCGCCCGCGCCTTCTGCAGCGAGACATCGATGCCGAACACCGGCGCGTCGGGAGTGCGGGCGATGCCGAGGATGGTCCCCGAGGCATCCACCACGCTCACCGTCACCTGGGCCGGCGAACCGAGCGGGATGCGGATCTGCGCCCGGGCCGCGTTCGCCACCTCGATCGCCTCGTCGAGGAGGGCGAAAACCTCGGGCTGCGACAGGCTTCCACCGCCGGCGGGCGGGAACCGGTTGGCTCCAGTGGCGGTGAGCAGGGCGAAGGCATTGCCCATCAGGTTCACCGGATCGGGGCCGATGCCCGACTCGGCCCGGCCGAAGATGCGCCCGGCCCGCGGGCCACCGGCCGCGGCGAAATAGCCCGGGACGTCCACGTAGGCGCCGCCCGCGGGCAGGCTGGCGCTGCTGGCCAGCCGCCGGCCATCAGCATCGGAATAACGCAAGCTCACCCCACCGGCCGTCACCCGCTCGGCGCGAATGCAGTCGGGGGCATCGAAGCCACGCACCGCCGAATGGGCGATCACTTCCTCGGGGTCGTTGTCGAAATCGAAGGGATTGAGGTCGATGCCGTAGACCGGCGAGGCCCCCGCCACCACACCGATGCCGCCCACCACGCTACCGGCCTTGTAGAGCGGGAAACCACCGGGATCGGCCGAGAGCCCGAGTGGTGAACGCCGCGGCCCGATGCCGAGCGGCTCGCCGCCCTGCATGAGGTCGCTGCAGGGCAGCTGGCTGAACTGCACGCCGAACAGCGGCCCTGCGGGCACATTGCGAATCATCGGCGGGAAGTGGTCCTGGACGATGAAGCCGGCGGTGCGGGTGCTGAAGGCCTGCCCCGAGGAGGAAAGGTAGGCCCCGGTGATGGCCTTGGCGATGGCCGCCGCCGTGCTCGGCACCACCAGGCCCTCGAGCCCGCCGCCGCTGGATACCCCGCTGCTGATGCGGATGCCCGGCGCCGCTCCGGCCATCTGATAGACCGCCAGCACGTTGCCGACGCGGTCGACCACGGCGATGGTGGCCGGTTGCCCCAGCCGGCCCGCCACGTCCGCGGCCTGGGCCACCACCCGCTCCACGTCGGCCACCTCGAGCCGCTGGTCGGGCGCAGCGGGCGCCGGGCAGCGTGCCGCGACCTGCCCGGCGGCGAGCAGGGCGAGGCCGAGCAAGGCCGGAAAGAGACGCCGCCGGTTCATGGCCGGGCCTCCTCTCGCACCCGGCCGAACAGGCGCTCGCTGGCCTGCAGGGCCGCGTGTGCCGGGTGGTAGTCATGGCAGAGCCCGCAGTCGGAACGGACCATGCCCGGGGCGGCCCTGGCCCCGGCATGGCAGTCGCGGCAGCCGCCGATGCCGGGCATCAGCACCTCGCTGGCCGTCTTCGAGGCCTCGGCGGCATGGCAGTCCGTGCAGGCCATCTGGGTATGCGCGGCATGGCTGAAGCGGGCCCCCGGCATCCACGGGTGCGACGAGGGCACGGCGGCGATCCGCCATTCGGGCAGGTCGGCGGCCGGGGTGCCAGGGCGCCCGGTCTCGGCCACCCGCGTCACCTCGTGACAGACCACGCAGCCCCGCCGCTCGACGAGAGCGATGGCCTCCTGTCGCGCCAGAGCGAGAGCATCTTCCTGTCGCGGCCGCGGCGCGCTGCCGCCCGGGCGCTGCACCGCTCCCTCGCCCGCGGCATGGGCATCGAGCCCGCCAGGCAGGCTGGCGGCGAAGCCGTAGAACTCGCGGATCATCGACAGGGCCTCGTCCAGCGGACCATGCGGCACGCTGCGGCGAGCGAAAGTGCCCTCCAGATGCAGGGCATGGCAGGCCTGGCAGTCGGAGGCGAAGCGCACCGGCTCGAAGCCCAGTGCATCCGGGCGCAGGCGGTGGCAGCTGCCGCAGTCCAGACGCTCCCGGCCATCCGGCCCGCCGATCCCGCTGGCGGCGAGATGCACGTCGTGGGGGAACTTGAGGCCCGTGGGCTCCGACACCGGCCCTTCGTCGAGGCGGCGCTTCACCAGTCCGCCGTGGCCGTCGTCCACGCGCACGGCGAACTCCGGGTGGGCCGCGGCAAAGTCGCTGGCATCCAGCAGGCCGAGCTCCGGGCGGCGGGCGGCGAGGTCGCCATGGCAGTCGATGCAGCTGCCCCCGGCATGGGCGAGGTTCTGCACCTGCAGGCCCATCGGCCCGTGGTGCTCGCGATGACAGCTGGCGCAGCGCGGCGCAGCCTCGCCGGCGATCGGCGGCGAGGCACCGCCATGGGCGGCCACCGTACGGTGGCAGGCGGTGCAGTCCTCGTCGCGCACGCGCACGAAGGGCTCGGCGTGACAGGCGCGGCAGTCGAGGCTGAGGGCGGCATGGGCCGAATCCAGCGGCCCGGCGTCCCACACCCGGTCCCAGGCCAGGGCAGTGCGGAAAGCGCGCACGTCCTCGGCACCCAGCGGGCGGTCGAGCGGCTCGGGGCGGGCGGCGGCCTGGGCCTTCGCGGCCTTCTGGCTCAGCAGCAGCGGCACCAGGGCGAAGCCTGCCAGCAGCAGGAGCAGCAGCCCCCAGGAGAGCAGGCGGCGGCCAGCGAGCGGCCGGCGCAGGGCCTCCAGGGCATCGGCATGGGGGTCGGGAGCGCTCGGGGCCATGGGTCACCAGTAGGTAAAGACCGCGAGGATGTGCGCCAGCAGGGCCCCGAGCAGGGCCAGCGAGAGCGGCACGTGCACCACCAGCCAGGCCTCGGTCCAGGCCCGCAGGCGCAGGTAGGCGCGCAGCCGCTCGAGCACCTGCAGGCGGCGGAACTGCAGGGCGAACAGGTCGCGCACCTCGCGCTCCGAGGCGCGCTCGTCGGCGCGCAGGGCGGCCACGGCGGCGGCGGTGGCGCAACCCGGCAGCCGGCGCCGCAGCCGGCCCCAGCCGGGACGGGCGATCGGCGTGGCGGCGGAGGCCTCGACCAGTTCGACGAAACGCGGCGCGATGCGCGCGGCGAGCTGGCGCGACTGGCCGTCGATCTCGGCCAGCGACGCGGCGTGCTGCTCCAGGGTGCGGCCGTCGAGCAGGTCGCTCATCAGGCCGGGATTGCGCAGGTACACCGCCACGCCCCACAGGCCGCTGGCGATCACCGCCACCATCAGGCCGTAGGCCAGGGTGTGCACGTTCCAGCCGAACTGGAAGCCGGTGTGCAGGGTGGCTACCACCAGCAGCGAAAGGCCGAGGTAGACATGGGCCGAGAGCCAGCCGCGCACCGTGCCGATGCCGCCGAGGTACTGCCGCTTGCGCACCCCGAACCACAGCAGCCAGACGATCAGCAGGGCGCCCAGGCTGCCGAGGGTGTAGCCGAGCAGGGTGCCGCCGCCCGGGCCGAAGCGCGGTTCGTCGAGGGCGTACCAGAGCACGCTGGCGGCCACCAGCAGCAGCGCCCACTTGAAGTAACGCAGGCGGGCATGGCTCAGGATGTTGTCGTCCGCCATCCGCACGACTCCCCTTGGCGAGCGCCCATCCGTGGCGGCGGCGTGAAACCGCAGCGCAACAAATGTGACGCATGGCTGATTTTCCCCCGCTGCCGATTTAGCGCCGAGGTGTTCGCCGCGTCAAGACGGCGAGCCGCTACACTTCGCGCCCTCTATGAGCCACCCCAGCCTCCCCGCCGCGCCCCTGCCGAGGCGCGGCCAGCAGCGCGCCGACTGGCGCCTCCCCGCCACGCCCACCGCCGCCGCCCTGGCCATCGCCGAGCGGGCCCGCCAGCACGCCGGCCTGGTGCTGGCCGTGGCCCGCGACCCGCAGTCGGCCCTGCGCCTGGAAGCCGACCTGCGGAGCCTGTCCCGCGGCCTGCCGGTACTGCATTTCCCCGACTGGGAGACCCTGCCCTACGACCTGTTCTCGCCGCACCCCGACATCATCTCGGAGCGCGTGGCGGCCCTGTACCGCCTGCCCTCCCTCACCCGCGGCGTGCTGGTGGTGCCGGTCTCCACCCTGCTGCAGCGCGTGGCGCCGCCGGAATGGATCGCCGGCAACGTGCTCGACCTGAAACGTGGCCAGGTACTCGACCTCGACGCCGAGAAACGGCGCCTGCAGGCCGCCGGCTACCGCCATGTGCCGCAGGTCAACGACCCGGGCGATTTCAGCGTGCGCGGCGCCCTGCTCGACCTCTTCCCCACCGGAGCAGCCGAGCCCTACCGCATCGAGCTGTTCGACGACCGCATCGACTCGCTGCGCAGCTTCGACCCCGAGACCCAGCGCTCGCTGCACCCGGTGGAGGCCGTGTCCCTGCTGCCGGCGCGCGAGTTCCCGCTCGACGCGGCCGGCTGCCGGCGTGCCCGCGAGGCCCTGCTGGAACGCTTCGACCTCGACCCGCGACGCTGCCCGCTGGTGCAGGACCTGAAGGAAGGCGTGGCGCCGGCCGGCATCGAGTACTACCTGCCGCTGTTCTTCGAGCAGACCGCCAGCCTCTTCGAGCATGTGCCCGCCGATACCCTGGTGGTGCTGGATGCCGGCTGGGAGCAGGCCGCCGAACAGCACCTCGCCGCCTGCGCCCAGCGCTGGGAGCAGCGCCGCCACGACATCGAGCGGCCGGTGCTGCCGCCCGGGGAACTGTGGCTGCGCCTCGACGAACTGCGGGGCGCGCTGAACCACCATCCGCGCATCGAGCTTCTGCCCCCTGGCCACCCGCGCTGGGCCGAGGCCGCGGAACTGCCCCTGCAGCCCGCGCCCGAACTGCCGCTTGCGGCCCGCGGCGAAGCGCCCGGCGCCGCGCTGCGCGCCTTCCTCGGCCGCTACCCGGGCCGCGTGCTGGTGGCCGCCGACTCGCCGGGCCGCCGCGAAGCCCTGATCGAGGTGCTGGCCGCCGCCGACCTGAAGCCGCCCACGGTGGCCGACTGGGCGGCCTTCCTCGAGGGCAACGAGCGCTACGCCATCGCCGTGCTGC
The DNA here is from genome assembly GCF_000429065.1 of Silanimonas lenta DSM 16282. Lineage (GTDB taxonomy): Bacteria > Pseudomonadota > Gammaproteobacteria > Xanthomonadales > Xanthomonadaceae > Silanimonas > Silanimonas lenta. Next base: position 261,376 of record NZ_AUBD01000008.1, read on the forward strand.
CGCTCGATGGCGGCTTTGCCACCGGCGAGCCGGCCCTCGTGGTGCTCACCGAGCGCCAGCTGTTCCCGGAGAAGGCCGAGCAGTCGCGTCGCCGCGGCCGGCGCGGGGTGCGCGACCCGGACACGATCATCCGCGACCTCGCGGAGATCGCGATCGGCTCGCCGATCGTCCACGAGGAGCACGGCGTGGGCCGCTACCGCGGACTCGAGGTGCTGGAGGCCGGCGGCGTGGCCGGCGAGTACCTGGTCATCGAGTACGCCAAGGGCGACCGGCTCTACGTGCCGGTCTCGCAGCTGGAGCGCGTCTCGCGCTACTCGGGCGCCTCGCCGGAACACGCGCCGCTACACAGCCTCGGCGGCGAGACCTGGGAGAAGGCCCGGCGCAAGGCCGCCGAGAAGGTACGCGACGTGGCCGCCGAGCTGCTGGAGATCCAGGCCCGGCGCCAGGCCCGCGCCGGGCTTGCCCTGCCGGTGGACCGGGCGATGTACGAGCCCTTCGCCGCCAGCTTCCCCTTCGAGGAAACCCCCGACCAGCTCGCCGCCATCGAGGCGGTGATCGCCGATCTTGCGAAGCCCTCGCCGATGGACCGGGTGGTCTGCGGCGACGTGGGCTTCGGCAAGACCGAGGTGGCGGTACGCGCCGCCTTCGTCGCCGCCACGGCGGGCAGGCAGGTGGCGGTGCTGGTGCCCACCACCCTGCTCGCCGAGCAGCACTACCGCAATTTCCGCGACCGCTTCGCCGACTGGCCGATCCGCGTCGAGGTGCTCTCGCGCTTCAAGTCGCCGAAAGACATCAAGGCCGTGCTGGCGCAGGTAGCCGAGGGCAAGGTCGATGTCATCGTCGGCACCCACCGCCTGCTGCAGGCCGACGTGCGCTTCAAGGACCTCGGGCTGGTCATCGTCGACGAGGAGCAGCGCTTCGGCGTGCGGCAGAAGGAGCGGCTGAAGGCCATGCGGGCCGAGGTGCACCTGCTCACCCTCACCGCCACCCCGATCCCGCGCACCCTCAACATGGCCATGAGCGGCCTGCGCGACCTGTCGATCATCGCCACGCCCCCGGCGCACCGCCTCGCGGTCAAGACCTTCCTCACCCCCTGGGACGAGGCCACGATCACCGAGGCCTTCCAGCGCGAACTCGCCCGCGGTGGCCAGGTGTACTTCCTGCACAACGAGGTCGAGAGCATCGAGAGGATGGCGCGCGACCTCGAGGCCCTGGTGCCGGAGGCCCGCATCCGCGTGGCCCATGGCCAGATGGCCGAGCGCGAGCTGGAGCAGGTGATGCTCGACTTCCACCGCCAGCGCTTCAACGTGCTGGTGTGCACCACCATCATCGAGTCGGGCATCGACATCCCCAGCGCCAACACCATCCTGGTGAACCGCGCCGACAAGTTCGGCCTGGCGCAGCTGCACCAGGTACGCGGCCGCGTCGGCCGCTCGCATCACCGCGCCTACTGCTACCTCATCGTGCCCCCGAAGCTCACCCCGGATGCCGAGAAACGCCTCGAGGCGCTGGCAGCCATCGAGGAACTGGGCGCCGGCTTCATGCTGGCCACCCACGACCTCGAGATCCGCGGCGCCGGCGAGCTGCTCGGCGAGGAGCAGAGCGGCCAGATCGCCGAGGTCGGGTTCTCGCTCTACACCGAGCTGCTGGAGCGGGCGGTGAAGTCGATCAAGGCCGGCAAGATCCCCGACCTCGACGCCGGCACGCCGCTGGGCCCGGAGATCAACCTCAACCTGCCGGCCCTGCTGCCCGAGGACTACCTGCCCGACGTGCACGCCAGGCTCACCCAGTACAAGCGCATCAGCGCCGCCAGGACGCCCGAGCAGCTGCGCGAGCTGCAGGTGGAACTGGTGGACCGCTTCGGCCTGCTGCCCGAGCCGGCCAGGCACCTGTTCGCCATCGGCGAGCTGAAGCTGGAGGCGGCCCGGCTCGGCATCCGCAAGCTGGAACTGGGGCCGCAGGGCGGCCGCCTGGTGTTCGAGGCCAGGCCGAGCATCGATCCGATGGCGGTGATCCGCATGATCCAGGGCCAGCCGAAGGTCTACGCCATGGACGGGCCCGACAAGCTGCGGATGCGGCTCGAACTGCCCGACGCCGCCAGCCGGCTGCGCGCCGCCCGCGCCCTGTTCGCCACCCTGTCCCAGGGCTGATGCGGGGAACCCGGCTCAGCCGCCCCGGCCGGGGCGGCGGGCCTCCGCGGCGGCGCGCATGGCGCGGTACTCGTGCACGAACCAGCCGCTGCCGCCGGCCTCGAGGCAGTGCATGGCGGCATCGGCCACCACCTCGGCCTCGATGGCGCGGAAGCGGGCCAGCGGGCCTAGCAGCAGGGGGTTGTAGAGCGGTGCCAGGACCTGCCCGAAGCGCTCCAGCGGCCGCCGCTCGGTGCGCTCGCCGAGCAGGAGGCCCGGGCGCAGGATGTCCACCCGCGGGAAGTTCTGCTCCGCCAGGCCCCGCTCGGCCTCGGCCTTCACCCGAAGATAGAAGTTGCCCGACCGCGGGTTCGCCCCGGCCGAGGACACCAGGATGGCGTGCCGGGCACCGAGGGCACGGGCCAGGGCGGCGAATTTCAGGACGAGATCGCGGTCGACGGCGACGAATGCGGCCTGATTGCCGGCCTTGGCCATGGTGGTGCCGAGCGCGCAGATCCAGGCCTCGGCGCGGAAGCCGGAGAGCGTCTTGCGAAGGCCGCTGTCGCTCCGGCGCTCTGCCGTCGGCCCTTCATAGACCGGGTTTTCCAGCCGCGGCGAGCGCAGGGCGAGCGGGCTGCGGGTAGGCGCCACCACCTGGAAGCCCGCCCCCGGCGCCAGCAGGCGCTCAAGCAGGCGGCTGCCGACCAGCCCCGAGGCCCCCGACAGCAACACCCGGCGCAGCGGCGCGTCGGTCTCCGGCAGCGGCAGGGGCGCTTGCATGCGGCGGGTGTCGGATGTGAAGAAAGGCCCGAAAGTATCACGACCAATGGCGACAAAATCCGACCGCCGCCGCGGTTTTCGCCCCGGATCGGCGGGATTGGGCGTGAGGCCCCGGTGACAAAGGCAAACGCCTATCAGATAATAGTGCTTCTCATTTGTTACCTTCCCTTGCCCTGTCCATGCCCTGCCCCCGCCTGCATCCGCTCTGCGCCGCCCTCGGCCTCGCCCTGGCCGCCTCCCCCGTCCTTGCCGCGCCTGCGCCGGAGGCAGACGATGCCGGCGAGAAGCGCCGCACCCTGGCCACCATCGAGGTGGTGGGCACGGTGCCGCAGCCGGCCAGCGCCGAGGGCAGCGCCGCCATCCTCGACCAGGCGGTGCTGGTCTCCAGCCGCACGCTCACCGTGAACGAGGCCCTGCGCAAGGTGCCGGGCGTGACCGTGCGCGACGAGGAAGGCTTCGGCCTGAGGCCGAACATCGGCATCCGCGGCAGCAATCCCACCCGTTCCACCAAGGTGCTGCTGCTCGAGGACGGCCTGCCGGCCATGTACGCGCCCTATGGCGACAATGCCAGCTACTACCACGCCCCGATCCAGCGCTACGAGCGCATCGAGGTGCTGAAGGGCGCCGGCCTGCTGCGCTTCGGCCCGCAGACCATCACCGGCGCCATCAACTACATCACCCCCACCCCGCCCGAGGAGGCCGCCGGCCACGTGCAGCTCTCCGGCGGCAGCCGCGGCTACGGCGCCCTGCACGCCGCCGTGGGCGGCAAGGGCTTCGAGCTCGACCTCGGCCACAAGCAGGGCGACGGCGCCCGCGACAACACCGCGCTCGAGCAGACCGACCTGTTCGTGAAGTTCCAGCGCCAGATCAGCGAGCACCATGCCCTGACCCTGCGCGGCAACGCCCTGCGCGAAGACTCGCAGGTGGGCTATTCCGGCATCACCGATGCCGAATACCGCCACTTCGGCCGCGAGTACTACCCCTTCCTCGACGACCTGTTCGACATCGAGCGCTACGCCTTCTCGGCCAGCCACGACTGGACCCCGCGCCCGGGGCTCTCGCTGCTCACCTCGGCCTACTACAGCCAGTTCGAGCGCGACTGGTGGCGCCAGGCCAGCACCACCACCGACACCCAGTGCGGCACCGCCTTCCGCGACGCGCGCCTTTCCGGCCAGCGCGTCGATCCCCGGAGCTGCAACTCGACCCAGGGCCGCCTGCGCAACTACTACACCTGGGGCGTGGACACCCGCCTTGCCTGGGACCGCAGCCTGTTCGGCACGCCGGGCAACAGCGAGCTTGGCCTGCGCTGGCACGAGGAGAAGCAGATCCGCTACCAGGTGAACGGCAGCAGCCCCGCCGCCCGCAGCGGCACCACGGTGGAGGACAACCTGCGCACCGCCGAGGCCCTGGCCGCCTTCGCCACCACCACCTTCGAGCTTGGCGCACTGAAGCTGAGCCCCAGCCTGCGCCACGAGGACATCCGCTTCACCCGCCAGAACCGCCTGCCGGGCGGCCTGGGCGGCCGGGATGGCCTCGAGGAAACCACCTGGGGCCTGGGCGCGCACTGGCAGGCCAGCGAGGAACTGGTGCTGTTCGCCTCGGCCCACGAGGGCTTCGCCCCGCCGCGGGTCGAGGACCTGATCGCCGGCAACGGCACCAGCACCACGGTGGATGCCGAGAAGAGCCTGAACCTCGAACTCGGCCTGCGCACCCGCTGGCAGGGCATCGATCTCGAGGCGGTGGCCTTCCGCAACGACTTCGACAACCAGGTAGTGGTGGGCTCGATCGCCGGCGGCAGCACCCCGCTGGCCCAGGGCGAGACCGAGTACGCCGGCATCGAGTTCTCGGCCGGCCTGAACCGCGGGGCCCTGGCACGCCGCAGCGGCGAGTTCTATGCCGATCTCGCCCTCACCCGCCTGTTCACCGCCGAACAGCGCAGCGTGCTGCGGCGGGTGGACAACGGCCAGCCGGCCAATGGCAGCGTGGCCGGCAACCGCCTGCCCTATGCCCCCGACCTCACCACCACCTTCCGCGCCGGTTACGTCGAGGGCGCCTGGGACGGCTCGCTGGAAGTGCAGCATGTCGGCCGGCAGTGGTCCGACTTCGCCAACACCCTGCACCCGGCCGCGAATGGCGACGGGCAGTTCGGCCGCATCGACAGCTACGCGGTGTGGAACGCCACCCTCAACTACGAGCCGGAAGGAAAGCCTTGGAGCGGCTTCCTTGCGGTGAAGAACCTCACCGACCGCGAATACATCGTCGATCGCACCCGCGGCATCCTGTTCGGCAATCCGCGGCAGGTGATCGCCGGCCTGCGCTACGCCTGGTAAGCCCCGCTGCCTGCCATGAACGGAAACGGCGCCCTTTGGGGCGCCGTTTCCGTCTCCCGGCCCCGCCGTGGTGCGGGGCAGGCCGGTGGACTCATTCCACCACCACCGGAATGCCGAGGCGCTTTTCGATGCGCGCCTTCCACTCGGCCGGGCCGGTGCTGTGCACCGACTCGCCGCGCGAATCCACGGCCACGGTCACCGGCATGTCCTTGACCTCGAACTCGTAGATCGCCTCCATGCCGAGGTCGGGGAAGCCCACCACCTTCGCCGCCCTGATCGCCTTCGACACCAGGTAGGCCGCGCCCCCCACCGCCATCAGGTAGGCGCTCTGGTGCTTCTTGATGGCCTCGATGGCGGCCGGGCCGCGCTCGGCCTTGCCCACCATGCCGTAGAGGCCGGTCTGGGCCAGCACCTGCTCGGTGAACTTGTCCATGCGCGTGGCCGTGGTCGGGCCGGCCGGGCCCACCACCTCGTCGCGCACCGGATCGACCGGGCCGACGTAGTAGATGAAGCGGCCTCGCAGGTCCACCGGCAGGGGCTCGCCCCGGTCCAGCATGTCGACCATGCGCTTGTGCGCGGCATCGCGGCCGGTGAGCAGCCGGCCATTGAGCAGCAGCACCTCGCCGGGCTTCCAGCTCGCGATCTCTTCCTTGGTGATCGCATCGAGGTTCACGCGTCGGCCCTTGCTGGCATCGTAGGTCAGCGCCGGCCAGTTCTCCAGCGACGGCGGCTCGAGCATCACCGGGCCGCTGCCGTCGAGCGTGAAGTGCGCATGCCGCGTGGCCGCGCAGTTCGGGATGATGGCCACCGGCAGATTGGCCGCATGCGTCGGGTAGTCCCGGATCTTGACGTCGAGCACGGTGGTAAGACCGCCAAGGCCCTGGGCGCCGATGCCGAGCCGGTTCACCTTCTCGTAGAGCTCGATGCGCAGTTCCTCCACCCGGTTCGAGGGGCCCCGGGCGATCAGTTCCTGGATGTCGATCGGCTCCATCAGGGCTTCCTTGGCGAGCAGCATGGCCTTCTCGGCGGTGCCGCCGATGCCGATGCCCAGCATGCCCGGCGGGCACCAGCCGGCGCCCATGGTCGGCACGGTCTTCAGCACCCAGTCCACGATCGAATCGGAGGGATTGAGCATGGCGAACTTCGACTTCGCCTCCGAGCCGCCGCCCTTGGCGGCCACGGTCACGTCGACCTTGTCGCCCGGCACCACCTTCATGTTGACCACCGCCGGGGTGTTGTCCCGGGTGTTCTGGCGCCGGCCGGCCGGGTCGGCCAGCACCGAGGCGCGCAGCCGGTTGTCGGGATGGTTGTAGGCGCGGCGCACGCCCTCGTTCACCATCTCCTCCACCGAGAGCGTGGCCTCCCAGCGCACGTCCATGCCGATCTCGAGGAAGACGGTGACGATGCCGGTGTCCTGGCAGATCGGGCGGTGGCCTTCGGCGCACATCCGTGAGTTGATGAGGATCTGCGCCATCGCGTCCCTGGCTGCGGGGCTCTCCTCCTTCTCGTAGGCCGCGGTGAGCGCCTTGATGTAGTCGACCGGGTGGTAGTAGCTGATGTACTGCAGCGCGTCGGCAATCGACTGGATGAAATCGTCCTGCTTGATGACGGTCATGGCATGGCGGCGCGGCGCCGCGTGGCGTGGATGAGGACCCCGATTCTAAGCCAGCCGCCGCCTGCGGCCGGTGGCGGCCGGGACGCTGCTCACTCTGCGAAGCGCACCCAGAGCTCGGCCTCGGAGCGCGAGCCGAAGATGCGCACCTCGAGCCCGGCAGCCTGGGCATCGAGCTGGGTGGCCTCGTAGGCCCCCACGCGGTCGACGCTGCGGGCCACGAAGGCCCAGCGCCGTCCGACGAAGGTCTGCGGCCCCAGGGTCCGCATGAAGGTCTCGCGTTGCTCACCGACGAAGGGCTCGTCGTCCATCAGGTCGATGGCCAGCACCTTCACGATCCGCAGCGAGGCCGCGAGATCGCGCACCGCATGCCAGCAGGAGGCCATGTGCTCCGGGGAACCGCGCCGCCCCCGGTATTCCACGACCAGGACATCGAGGTCGGTGCGCCAGCGGATCTCCACCGGCGCGTGGCCCTCGAGGACGTGCGGCAACGGCGCATTCATGGGGCGAGTGTGTTCCTCCGGCCGGTGAAAGAAAACCCCGGGCGGACCCGGGGTTTTCCGTTTTCCCTCCCCTGCGGGCGGGACTCAGGCGACCTGGACTTCGTCGGCCTGGAGCCCCTTCTGGCCCTGGACCACCTTGAAGGAGACACGCTGGCCTTCCTTCAGGGTCTTGAAGCCGGTGCCCACGATGGAGCGGAAGTGGACGAACACGTCCTGGCCGTTCTCCGGCGTGATGAAGCCGAAGCCCTTGGCGTCGTTGAACCACTTCACGGTTCCGAACTGACGATCCGACATTGCAATGCATCCTCGAACATTGGCTGGAGATAGGAACGACGCCAACCGCACGCCGCTACTGCTTGCCCGGGGAATCGTTGCGACGATGCAGCAGATCGAACGGATCGGCACACCGGGCCACGGTCGACTGTGACCCGGACGGAGCAGTGGGCCTACAGTAACCCGGGGCTGAACGAAAAGTAAGTCCCCGCAGGACTGCGAATCCCATCGCAGTTCCACCCCCTTTCCGGGCCCCTTCCGCCTCCCGGCTGCTGCGCCGCCGCATGGCCCGGCGCAGGTCCGCCCTGCCCGCCCCGGCGGCAGCCCCGGCAGGCCGGCACGACCCCGGTCAAATCCGGCCCGCCCGCGGATGCGACAATGGCGCGTTTCCCGAGGCCCCGACCGGCATGTCCTCCGCCTTCATCACCGAAACCATCCTCGACGTCCGCCACTGGACCGACGCCTACTTCAGCTTCACCTGCACCCGCGACGACGGCTTCCGCTTCGAGAACGGCCAGTTCGTGATGATCGGCCTCATGGTGGACGGCAAGCCGCTGATGCGCGCCTACTCCATCGCCAGCCCGAACTGGGAGGAGCAGCTCGAGTTCTTCTCGATCAAGGTGCCCGACGGCCCGCTCACCTCGCGGCTGCAGCACATCCGCCCGGGCGACAGCCTGCTGCTCTCGCGCAAGCCCACCGGCACCCTGCTGATCAGTGACCTCCTCCCCGGCGGCACCCTCTACCTGCTCGCCACCGGCACCGGGCTGGCCCCCTTCCTCTCGGTGATCCGCGACCCCGCCACCTACGAGCGCTTCGACCGGGTGGTGCTGACCCATGGCGTGCGCGAGGAAGCCGACCTCGCCTACCGCGACTACATCGAACGCGAGCTGCCCAGACACGAATACCTCGGCGAGCAGATCCGCGAAAAGCTGCTGTACTACCCGGCGGTGAGCCGCCAGCCCTTCCGCCACCGCGGCCGGCTCACCGACCTGATGGCGAGCGGACAGATGCAGCGCGACCTCGGCCTGCCCGAGATCAGCCCGGAACGCGACCGCGCCATGATCTGCGGCAGCCCGCAGATGCTGGCGGATTTCCGCCGCCTGCTCGACGAGCGCGGCTTCACGGCCTCGCCGAAGATCGGTCAGGCCGGGCACTACGTGTTCGAGCGCGCCTTCGTCGAGAAGTAGCTCAGCCGAGCGCCTGCTCGATGTCCTTGCGCAGGCTCTCCGGCTTGTCGGTGGGGGCGTAGCGCTTCAGCACCCTGCCGTCGCGGCCGACCAGGAACTTGGTGAAGTTCCACTTGATGCCCTCGGTGCCGAGGAAGCCCGCCTTCTCGCTCTTCAGCCAGTTGAACAGCGGGTGGGCCCTGGGGCCGTTCACGTCCACCTTGGCGAACATCGGGAAGCTGACGTCGTAGGTGAGCGAGCAGAACTGCCTGATCTCGGCCTCGTCGCCGGGTTCCTGGTGGCCGAACTGGTCGCAGGGGAAGCCGAGCACCACGAGGCCCTTCGCACCATAGTCGCGCCAGAGCCGTTCGAGGCCGGCGTACTGCGGGGTGAAGCCGCACTTGCTGGCGGTGTTCACCACCAGCAGGGCCTTGCCGCGGAACTCGGAGAGGGCACGCTCCTTGCCCTCGATGTCGGTGGCGGAAAAATCGAAGGCGGTGGTCATGGTCGGGGCTCCGGTGGGAATGCCGCACAGCCTAGCGCCTGGGCTTCTGCCATGCGATGCCCGTCGCCCCCCAAAACGCGAAGGGCGGCCTTCGGGGCCGCCCTTCGTGCCTGTCTTTTCCGGCCGGCTCAGAAGCTGGCCTTGAACTCCACGCCCCAGGTGCGTGGCTCGTTGATGAAGCCGGTGAGGTTGTTGAAGTCGATGCCGCCCACCGCCTCCACGCGGTCGAGGATGTTGCGGCCGAAGGCCGCCACCTCGTACTTGCCGAGCTCCCAGCTGTAGCCGACGCGCAGCCCACCCTCCAGCAGGGCGCGGCCGCGGTAGACCTCGCTCTCGTAGAGGAAGAAGTTGATCGCGCTGCGGTAGGCCCAGTCGGTGTAGACGTAGAGCTCGGCGTCGTTGGCGAGCGGGATGCCGTAGCGGGCGGTGAGGTTGGTGGTCCACTCCGGGGCCTGCGGCAGCGGGTTGCCATCGATCAGGGCCAGGGTCACGCCGTTGCGCACCACCAGCGGGTCGGTCACCCGGCAGGCCGCGGCGTTGAAGCAGGGCGCCACGGCGAGGCCGGCATCGCGGATCTCGGTGTGGTTGTAGCCGGTGCCGAAGGTCACCAGCAGCTGGTCGCCGAGGTAGGCCTCCATGTCCAGCTCGAAGCCGCGGCCCTTGCCCTTGTCGGCGTTCAGCAGGCTGTTGAAGTTGGCGGTGCCGCCGACGGCGGTGAGCTGCTGGTCCTCGATGGTGTAGTCGAACACCGAGAGGTTGAGGCGGGCGCGGTTGCCGAACAGGGCGGCCTTGAGGCCGGCCTCGTAGCTCAGCACTTCCTCGGCCTGCGCCACGGTGACGAGCTGGTTCGGCGCCAGCGTGGCATCGGCGAAGGTGAGCCGGCCCTGGATGCTCGGGGCGCGGAAGCCCTTCGCCACGCGCAGGTAGAGATTCACGTCCTCGTCCACCGCCCAGGTGGCGGCAAGGTCGCCGCTCCAGTCCTCGGCCTTCGGGTTCACCCGGATCGGGGCGATCGGCGGAGCGCCGAAGGCGCCGAACACGCGCTCGCCGACGAAGCGCTTCTCGTCCTCGGTGTAGCGCAGGCCGCCGCGCAGGGTCAGGGTGTCGGAGAGCGCCCAGTCCAGCGAGGCGAAGGCCGCCCAGGCGGTGTTGTCCTGGCGCTGGAAGGCATAGGCGTTCGGGATGCCGCCAGCGAAGGTGTCGTAGCTGAAGCTGTCGATCTCGGCGCGGTCCTTGAACCAGTACAGGCCGCCCTGCCAGCGCAGCGGGCCCTCGCCGTTCGAGGCAAGGCGCAGCTCCTGCGTGTACTGCCGCACCTCGGAGCCGTCGCCGGAGTCGGCCGGGAAGCGGGCGCCGTCGGGGAAGGCGCCCGGGTTGGTGCCAGGGAAGAAGTCGAAGGTGTAGGCAGAGCCGCCATCGATGTCGCCACGCGAGAACAGGCTGGCCTGGTTCCAGCTGCTCACCGAATGCAGGGTGGCGCCGCCGAGGTCCCAACGCAGGCGCAGGGTGGCGCCGTCGGTGTCGAGGTCCTGGGCGTTGCGGGCATCGATGGAAACGCGGCGCGGGTCGAAGTCGCGCACCAGCCGGCCTTCCGGCGTGAGGATGTTGGCGCGGAACAGGCGGGCCGTGCCCTCGAGGCGGCGCGACTGCAGCGAGAGCAGGGCCTCGAAAGCCTCGTCGCCAAAGAACAGCAGCTGGCCGCGGAAGGCCATGTCCTCGTAGCCCTCGAGCGCGCGCTCGCGCGGGGTGCCGGCGAAGGTGTTGCGCACCCAGTCGCCGCGGCGCTGGTAGAGCATCGAGGCGCGGCCGGCGAGGGCGTCACCGAGCGCGCCGCCGACGGCGCCCTCGAGGTTGGCGGTGTCGAAGCGGCCGTAGCTGAGCCTGCCATAGCCGCTGGTGGCGGCCTCCGGGCGCACCGATTCGAACTTGACGAGGCCGGCCGGGGTGTTACGGCCGAACAGCGTGCCCTGCGGGCCGCGCAGCACCTCGATGCGGTCCACGTCGAACACCGGGAAGCCCTTCAGCGCCACGTTCTCGTACACCACCTCGTCGTAGACCAGCGACACCGGCTGCGAGGCATTGAGGTCGAAGTCGGTGTTGCCAAGGCCGCGGATGTAGAAGCGCGGGAAGCTGCGGCCGAAGGAGGATTCGATGTTGAGACTGGGCACGCGGCTGGCGAGGAAGCGGATGTCCTCGCCGCCGGAGCGGATCACGTCGAGCTTCTCGCCATCGACCGCGCTCACCGCGATCGGCACCTCGCGGGCATCCTCGCTGCGGCGGGTGGCGGTGACGTTCACCGTGTCGAGGGTGCGGGCATCAGTGCCCGGGGTGTCGCCCTCGGCCTGGGCGGCGGCAAGGGACGGCAGGGCCAGCGCGACGGCGATGGCCAGCGCGTGGCGGATCGGGGAGGTGGGATGGCGGCGCATCTCGGTTCCTTGGAGACGAAATTAGGGAGAGGATTCGGGGCCGTCCTGGCCAGAAAACGCAAAACCCCGCGCCCGTAGGGCGCGGGGTAACACAAGTTTAACGCTGGCGTGTCGAGCCGGAACTCAGCCGTGATGGTGGCCGCCCGGGCCATGCACATGGCCGTGCAGCACCTCTTCCACCGTGGCCTCGCGCACCTCGACGATCTCGATGTCGAAGTGCAGGGGCATGCCGGCCAGCGGGTGGTTGGCATCGATGGTGATGCTGTCCTCGGCGACCTCGCGCACCACCACGGTGATCGGCCCCATCGGGCCCTGGGCCTCGAACTGCATGCCCGGCTGGATCTCGATGTCCTGCGGGAAGGCCGCGCGCGGCACCGCCTGCAGCATCTCCGGGTTGCTCTCGCCATAGCCCTCGGCGGGCGGCACCACCACCTGGAAGGTATCACCGGCCATCCGGCCGGCCATGGCCTTCTCGAGGCCCGGCACGATCTGGCCGACGCCGTGCAGGTAGGGCAGCGGCTCGCGGCCGCGCGAGCTGTCGATCACCTGGCCGTCCGGACTGGTGAGGGTGTAGTGGAAGGACGCGACGGTGCGCTCGGCGATCTGCATGGAAAGTCTCCTCGTGGAAAAGAAAAACCCCGGGCGCGCGCCCGGGGTTCGTCACGCATGGGCGAAGGCAGGGCTCTCAGAGCGCCTGGACGGCGTCGGCCTGCAGGCCCTTCGGCCCCTTCACCACGGTGAAGCTGACCTTCTGGCCTTCCTTCAGGGTCTTGAAGCCCGAGCCCTGGATGGAGCGGAAATGGACGAAGAGATCCTCGCCGCCCTCGCGCGAGATGAAGCCGAAGCCCTTCGCGTCGTTGAACCACTTGACGGTACCGTTCTGACGGTCGCTCATTTTGTTGTCTCCGAGTAACAGATTTCGATGTCTTGAGGGTTCACCGGAAAAACCGGCGGCTGTCTGCTGGGAGGCAACACAAGGGCGATGTAGCGGATCTTCGATCTACCGCATCGGGACACAATTCACCGTGACCCGGCAAGCTCAGCCAGGCCACGATACGGGTTTTCCCGCCGCCGCGCCAACGGTTTTTCAGCCCCCCGGGGCCGCGGTTCAGGAAAAGGGGCTACACTGGACGCCATGGCCCTGCCCTTCGCCCGCCGCCTGCCCCCTGGCCTGCACCTGCTGCTGGCCCTGGTGCTCGTGCTGCAATCGGCCACGGCGCTCGCCCTGCGGCAGGCCATGCCGCTCGCCCCGGCCACCGGCGCGGCGGCGGCGCTCGAAACCAGCCAGGGCCCTGAAACCGCGCCATCCCTGCCCTGCCACGCGGCGCTCGCCGCGGCACTGACCCCGGCCGGGGCGCCGCTCCCTTCGGACGCGGGCGACTGCTGCGATGGCGGCGGGCTCTGCCAGTGGGCCTGCGCCATGGCCCCGATGGTCCCGGCGGCCGAACTCCGGCTCCCGCCCCCCGATGCCGCGCCCGGAGCGCTGCCGGCCCCCCGCCCGGCCGCCCCCCGCTGGCCGGTGACCCAGCCACTGCGACCGCCCATCGCCTGATTCCGTCGTGAGCGCCCCGCCCCGAGGGCGGGTCCATTCCTGCGGGCTGCCTGCCCGCGCCACCACGGAATTCCCAATGAAGACGACTTCGCTTCCGGGCCTGCTGGCCCTGGCCGCCCTGCTGGCCGCGGACGGCCTTGCGGCGCGTCCGGTGTCCTATGCCGGCGGCCATATGCTGATGATCGACCACCAGTCCGATCTGGACCAGTGGAGCTACACCTACTCACCCAGCTTCCGCTGGTCGGTCTCGGCCGGACGGCTGCGGCTGGACGGGCTGGAGCGCACGGGCCTGCTGGACCTGCGCTACGCCCGCTCGGCCCGCCTGCTGCAGCGCTGGAACCTGCCCACGGCCCAGGCCAATGCCTTCGCCTGGGCCGGCCTCGGGGAGGCACGCACGGGCCTTGGCACCGGTGGCGCCCGCCACCTCGGCCTGCAGCTCGACTATGAGACCCGAAGGGTCTACACCTCCTTCGTGAGTGAACTGCACGAGGGCGAAGGCTGGTCGCACCGGCTGGATACCGCCGCGCTGGGCTGGGCGCCCTACCCACACGACGTGGATCGCGTGGCCACCTGGTTCGTGCTGAAGGGCATGCACACCACGAACGCCCTGGACCGCGGGGTGAAGCCCGCCGCCGTGCTGCGCCTGTTCACCACCCGCTGGTGGCTGGAAGTGGGCGCCGATGACGACGGCAAGCCGCTCGCCAGTTTCATGCTGAACCTCTGATCTTCCATGAGCCCATTCGAGGAGTCCCCGAAATGAACCGTCTGATCGCCATCCCCCTCGCCCTCCTGCTCGCCGCCGCGCCCTTCGGCCTTGCCGAAGCCCGCAGCATCCGCGTCGAGGTCAACGGCCTCGTCTGCGCCTTCTGCGCCGACGGCATCACCCGCGCCCTGAAAAAGCAGCCGGCCGCCGAGGAAGTCTTCGTCAGCCTCGAACACCGCCTCGTGGCGGTCGGCCTCAAGGACGGCCAGGACATCGCCGACGAGGTGCTGAAAAAGACCCTCGTGGATGCCGGCTACACCGTGGTCGGCATCGAGCGCACCGACGATACCGTCGCCACCATCCGTGCCGGAGTCGGCCGATGAAGGAACTGCGGCAGGGCCTGTGGGGCGCCTTCGGCGCCCTCCTCGCCAGCTCCGGCACTCTGGTGTGCTGCGTGCTGCCGGCGGTGATGGTGAGCCTCGGGGCCGGCGCCACCCTGGCCGGCCTCGTCACCGCCGTGCCGCAGCTCGTCTGGCTCTCCGAGCGCAAGGGGCTGGTGTTCAGCGTGGCGGCCGGCGCGCTGGCCATCGCTGGCGCCCTGCTCTGGCGCGCCCGCCATGCCCCCTGCCCGGCCGACCCGGCGCTCGCCCGGGCCTGCGCCCGGCTGCGCCGCTGGTCGAACGGACTGTACCTGGCCTCGGTGGCCGCCACGATCCTCGGCGCGGTGTTCGCCTTCGTGCTGCCAGCGCTGGGCTGAGGCCGGCAGGGTCATCCCCGGAAACGGCGGCCCCGCGAGGGGCCGCCCTCACCACTCGCTGCGGTTCGGCAGCAGGCCACGCAGCTCGGCATCGGTGAGGTTGCGCCACTGCCCGGGCTTCAAATGGCCGATCTGGATGTTGACGATGCGGCTGCGGAACAGGCGCTTCACCCGGTAGCCGAAGTGGGCGCACATCAGGCGGATCTGCCGGTTGAGGCCCTGGGTCAGCACGATGCGGAAGCCCACCGGGCCGAGCTTCGAGACCTTGCAGGGCAGGGTCTTCGTGCCATGCATGGGGATGCCGCCGCGCGCCATACCACGCAGGAATTCCGGGCTCACGTCCTTGTTGACGCCGACCAGGTACTCCTTCTCCTTGCTGTTCTCGGCACGCAGGATCTCGTTGACGATGTCGCCATTGCTGGTGAGCAGGATCAGGCCCTCGCTGTCCTTGTCGAGGCGGCCGATGGGGAAGATGCGCTGCTCGTGGCCGATGGCCTCGATGATGTTGCCCTTCACGTCCTGCTCGGTGGTGCAGGTGATGCCCACCGGCTTGTGGTAGGCGATGTAGACGTGCCGGCGCTTGTGGGGCGCGGCGGCGGCGCGCCGGGCCACGGTCTGGCCGTCGATGGCGACCACATCCTCCTCGCCGAGCTCGGCGCCGATCCGGGCGCGGACGCCGTTGACGGTGACACGGCCTTCGCCGATCAGGCGGTCGGCCTCGCGGCGCGAGCAGAAGCCCGCCTCGGAGAGGTACTTGTTCAGGCGCATCGCTGCGTGCCGAAGGAAGGGAGGGCGCGCAGGATACCCCCGGCGGGCCGTGGGCGCCTGAACCCCGGCCGGGGCCGTGGGGGCCGCCTCCTCACTTCCGGCACACCCCGGCGCGGCGGCAATCGGCGATGCTCCAAGGTTTCCACCCGACGGGACCCCGCATGAGCCTGCTGCGACGCCCTGCCCTGCCCTCCCTGCTCCTGCCTGCACTGGCCGCCCTGCTGGCCCTGCCGGCGCTGGCGGCCAAACGGCCGATCACTCACGAGGACCTGTGGAGCTTCGACCGTCTCTCGGCCCCGGCCCTCTCGCCGGATGGCCGCTTCGCCGCGGTAGTGGTGACGAAACCGGCCTACGACCCGGCCGAGCAGAGCGCCGACCTCTGGCTGCTGCCGGTGGACGGCCGCGGCGAGCCGCGCCAGCTCACCTTCAGCCGGGCCGCCGAAGCCGGCCCCGCCTTCAGCCCCGACGGTCGCCTGCTCGCCTACAGCGTGCAGCGCGAGGGCGATGCCGTCCCCCAGATCTATGTGCTCGACCTGCAGCAGGGCGGCGAGCCGCGCCGCGTCACCTCGCTCTCCACCGGCGCCCGGCAGCCGCAGTTCTCGCCCGACGGCAGCCGCCTGCTGTTCGTGAGCAGCGTCTATCCCGGCACGAAAAACGACGCCGACAACCAGCGCATCGCCGCCGAGCGCAAGGCGCGCAAGGACAATGTGCGGATCTATACCGGCTTCCCCATCCGCAACTGGGACCGCTGGCTCGACGACCGCCAGCAGCGCCTGTTCGTGGTGCCGGTGGCCGGCGGCGAAGCCCTCGACCTGCTGGCCGGCAGCGAACTCGTGAAGCAGCCCGGCTTCGGCGGCCGCTTCAGCGATACGGGCGAGGAGATCGACGCCACCTGGACGCCGGATGGCCAGTCGGTGGTGTTCGCCGCCACCGTGAACCGCCACCGCGCCGCCTTCGCCAATGTGCACACCGACCTCTACCGCGTCTCCGCGAGCGGCGGCGAGGCGGTACGCCTCACCGGCGACGGCACGCTGGAAGCCCAGGACAGCTATGCCCGGCCGCAGTTCAGCCCCGATGGCCGCACCCTGCTCGCCCAGCGCACCCCGCGCGGCGAGCAGGTCTACCAGCCCACCCACCTGCAGCCCTTCGACTGGCCGGCGATGCGCCCCGGCACCACCCTGCGCCTGCCGGGCGAGCGGGCAGTGAATGGCTTCGGCATCGATGCCGATTCCCGCACCGTCTGGCTCACCGCCGAGGATGCCGGCCACGAGAAGCTCTGGCGCGCCCGCCTCGGCGAGCCCGAGGCCCGCCTCGCCTTCGACATGGATCGCGGCGTGTACACCGGCCTGCAGGTGGCCCGTCGCGCCAGCGGCGTGCTGGTGGCGAACTACGACAGCGCCGCCGAACCGCCCGAGGTGGTGCGGCTCATGCCGCGCGGCGGCCACCAGCCGCTCAGCGCCTTCAACCGCGAGCGCACCGCCGCCCTCGACCTCGCACCCGCCGAGACCTTCTGGTTCGAGAGCGAACGCGGCGCCCGCATCCACAACCTGCTGGTGAAGCCGGCCGGCTTCGACCCGGCGAAGCGCTACCCGCTGTTCGTGCTGATCCACGGCGGTCCGCACATCATGTGGCGCGACAGCTTCTTCGTGCGCTGGAACTACCACCTCATCGCCGGCACCGACCGGGTGGTGCTGCTCACCAACTACACCGGATCGACCGGCTTCGGCGCTGCCTTCGCCCAGGGCATCCAGGGCGATCCCTTCGAGGGCCCCGCCAAGGAGATCAACCAGGCCGCCGACGTGGCCATCGAGCGCCATGCCTTCATCGACGGCACGCGCCAGTGCGCCGGCGGCGCCAGCTACGGCGGCCATCTCGCCAACTGGCTTCAGGGCACCACCACCCGCTACCGCTGCCTCGTGAGCCATGCCGGCCTCGTCAACCTCGAATCGCAGTGGGGCACCTCCGACATCATCTTCAGCCGCGAGCAGAACAACGGCGGCCCGGTGTGGGAGCGCGGCCCGGTGTGGACGGCGCAGAACCCCATGCTGAAGGCCGCCAACTTCCGCACCCCGGTGCTGGTGACCATCGGCGAGCAGGACTTCCGCGTGCCGCTCAACAACGTGCTGGAGTACTGGTCGCTGCTGCAGCGCCAGCAGGTGGAGAGCCGGCTGCTGGTGTTCCCGGACGAGAACCACTGGATCCTGAAGGGCGAGAACAGCCGCACCTTCTACCGTGAACTGGAGGCCTGGCTGGACCGCTGGGAGGCGGCGCCGTAGCCGTCGCCCCACGAGGCACTCAACGCGCGGCATACCATCGGGGGAGCGCCTGCCTCGAGAAGACCGCATCTCGGGGCGCCTGCCTCGTGCGGACGGCGGGGTTGTCACTGGCGAGCCTGCCTGCCGCATGCGGCATTTCGCTCTTCCCTCGGTCGGGGCAATCCTGCCCCGACTCGGGCGCTCGCCATCCATGGCTCGCTTGCCGCGAAACGCCACCCGCGGCGTCGCGGCTCGCGGCGAAAC
>NZ_AUBD01000009.1 GCF_000429065.1 Silanimonas lenta DSM 16282
CCCTCCAGCCAGGCCACCGCCGCCTCGCGCTCCGACAAATGCTCGCGGAGTTGAGTCTGGATCTCACTGGACGACTTCGAAATCGCCTCTGCCTCGGCCTTCCAGGCTTGCATCTGGGACTCGAGCCATGCCTTACCTTCTTCGAGGCTACTGCTCCATTCGCGGTCTTTACTCCTCTCAGAATCAAGAATTTTCAGACCGTGCTGGAGCTGCGCGATCCATGCGCGAAGCTCCGCCACCTCTACCTGGTGAAGAAGGCGCTCCTCTGCAGGGGTCTGGTTCGCAAGACGCCATGCAATCGCAGTACGGCCCGATGTCTCCGAGAGAGCCCGGAGAGAACCGGCAGCACGTGCACCGATAAAAATGACCTCGGCAAGTTCGGGCATCCCGAACGTTTCTGGGGCATTCGGCGACCCGATCACCTCCCGCCACCGTGCCAGCCGAAGGACACGCTCACACTCGGAAATCGCCTTACGCCACCAGCGACGCGCAACATCCGCCTTGCCCCTCGACGAGGCCATGTCACCAAGAAGAACGCAGGCACCGATCGTCTTCGTCGCGATCAGCGGGCTATAGCGAAGCGGATCCATCTGCGCAGTGCTTGTGAGCAATCGCTCCGCACGCGCCCATGCCCCCTCGGCCATCGCAATCAACGCCAGGACATAGCGGATGCTTATGAACCACCGGTAGTGGGTGGGCGTTTCAACCGGGCACTCAAGATAGGCCTCGCACTCCTGGATCAAACGCTGATCTGGAGAAGCTTCATGAATCCTGGAAAGCGCCCGATATGCTGAAACGCACAAAAGTGCGCCACGATCAGCAGAGTCTGGACGCACCGAGCCAAGCAACGGGGAAACCAGCGCATCCAGCGAAGATGGAGTCGAAGCCCGAAGCCCGATCGAAACCACGGTCTTGACCAGCGCATCATCGTCGTAGTCCCTCGAGAACGCGATGATGTTCGGTATCCCCCTCCCTTTTTTGCGGGCAGCCGTCGCACGGCCGGATTCGGAAAGTGGCTTGATGGCGAGCGCAAGTATCCACTCCCCGTCTGTAGCAGGCTCCCCACTGACGTCGAACTCACTGATTCCTCGGGGCTCATGCGTACGCCGCATGCCGCCACCAGCATCCTGCAGCCAGGCCCGCTCAATGATGAAACCGCCCGAGACAAGTTGCTCTCGCAGCTTCGACCAGTCATAGACATGGTGATGAAACGGGTTCGGATCGTTGCCGGTCTCATCCACCCAAAGATTTGGAACGCTCACATACAACCGCCCACCAGGACGGAGAACGCGATATGCCTCCGCGACAAGTCTCTCCGGATGGTAGAGATGTTCCAACGTCTCGACGGAAACCATGAAGTCGACGCTGGAAGACCCCACAAAAGAAAGGTTCTCGGCATCTCCCCGACGGAAAGACATTCGTATGCCAGGGGGGGGAGAAAATGCAGTAGAAGCATATCTGACTGCGTACTCGCTTTCATCCACCCCGAGGAGTTCGAAAGCTCGACTCCCCTGCGCCAGACTATGCAATCCGTATCCGAGGCCGCATGCCGCATCGAGAACCACATCCCCAGGCCTGACGAACCGAGAAGCCTCGAGATAGCGCACGAGATGGGCATCCGAACGGCGCCCAGCCTCGCGCGTCATGTCCATATGAAGATCCCGTTCTTCCTTCAATGCTTCGAGAGGGTAGGCGCTTGCCAATGCATCTGGAATCCGCTCAAAAACCCACCATGACTCAGGCGGAAAATGATCAAGGGCGGAATACGGGGAAAGCTCCAGTGCCGCCAGAGTCTTTCGGAAGCCTGCAGAAATAAAAGCAGCCTCTACCACGTCACGTTGCGACACACATGGCAGTACGTCGAAGACGGCGATCGTGATGGTTTCGAAAACAGGCAAACCGGCAAGAAGCGCCTTGACTCGAGCCTCCAGACCGACAGCAGTGGCGGCAAGCCATAGCAGACTGAAGCCTCTCGCCTTGGCGATCGCCTTGATGGGGAATTCGTGTCCCTCATGCGACTCGGCGATCACGCCACGCAGACGCAGAGCAGTGGCGACAGATTTTGCACCATCGCCAAGCACCAGCACCCGCCTTTGCCCGGTAGCACGCAAAAACCGCTGGGTGATCACTTCCGGATCAGACAGACGACGGGTCATTCTGGAGCACCCCGCCAGCGCGCGCACATCCTGAGGTCTGCAACGCCCCCAAACCGGTACTCACGCTGAAGCATCCCCACCTGGAAGAATGCCGCTTCGTCCTGCCAATGCAGCATCCGCTGCTCCGCGTAGTAACGATCTTTTTCCTCAGAGACGGAGGCCTGGACCTCGTAGAAACCCACACCAAGGGTGCACCGGAACTCGAATTCGACTTCTACGACCTGCCCGGCAGAGAACGACTTGTCCCAGAATATCTCCCTCTCATCCCCAATCGCCCAGCGATGGATATCCTGGTTGAGCGTCCCCCAAGAATAGAGCTTCACCCCCTCCTTGTTCCTGATCCTGATGTTGACATTCAGGTTCTGGAGATCCCGATTGCATCTAACGGTAACGAAAATCCGAACGAGGTCGCCGGGGATAAAGTAACCCACTCTTTCACCAGCCTCATTCCGGACTGAAACCCCAACGATATAAGCATCGAAGTCTCCAAAGGCATTCCTCAGATCCACATCGGCTGCCGGAGCAATATCCGCCGCAGCATCAACACTTCTTGAGCCATCCCCATTGCCCCTGGCAATCGCCATCCGCGTGAAATAGTCGCTCTCATCGGCATGTTGCTGCCTTCGATACTCCAGTACGACTTCGGAAGAAGGACCGCAGGCACTCACCCTGCCATCCCTGAGCAGGAGACTGCGCGATGTCATGGTCCGAATGGTCTCCTGGTCATGCGAAACGAAAAGCAAGGTACACCCATCGTCCACCAGCGATCGCAACTTGGCGAGGCAGCGTTTCTGGAAGATCGCATCACCGACGGCCAGCGCCTCGTCGATGATCAGGATCTCGGGGCGAATCTGAGTCTGCACGGCAAATGCAAGCCGCAGCATCATGCCGCTCGAATATGTTTTCACAGGCTGATCGAGGAACTCCCCGATGTCTGCAAACATTGCGATATCGTCGAAACGCGCATCAACCTCCGACTTGGTCAACCCGAGGATCATGGCATTCATGTAAACGTTTTCACGGCCAGTGAAGTCAGGATTGAAACCACTTCCCAATTCGAGTAGCGCACCAATCCTACCCCTCGCCTTCACGCATCCGGAGGTGGGCTGGAGAGTCCCGGCGATCAGCTGGAGCAACGTCGATTTGCCCGCTCCATTTCGCCCCAGGATACCGAAAGACTCCCCCTTCTGGACCTGGAAACTGACGTCCTGGAGTGCCCAGAATTCCCTGCCGAACGATCTGGACTGCCAGCGTCCACTGATCCGGCGCGGAAGGGATGCTCTTATGCCCGAGCCCAGCATCTGGCGTAGACGGTCTGAAGGCTTTTCGTAGACGCGGTAAACCTTGGAGACCGCATCTATCTCGATCGAAGGCAGGTTAGATGACATCAGCAAACGCCCGCCGGGTACGCTGGAACCACCAGTAACCCGCAAGGAATACCAGGAACGAGATCACTGCAGAAACACCGAAATCCGACCAGTCCGGGAGTTTCCCGAACACGATCAGGTCTCTCAGCTGTTCCACCTGCACTGCCAGCGGGCTGGCGCGCATCACCGACCGGATCGGCTCGGGAAAAATCTCCGAGGGATAAAGAACGGGAGTCAGGTACTGCATTACTCGTGCAAACAGCGCTGCAAACTGGTCGACATCCCGAAGAAAAACACCGAGCGATGCAAAGAGAAATGTGAACCCCAGCACGAAGGCAATTGTCGGAATCAAGAGAAGAGGAGCAAGAAGCGCCTCCAGGTGCAGACCAAAGCTGGAAAATGCAAGAAAGACGAGGAGGGGGACGAGAGAAACAAGAGCACTGTAAAGCGAGGTGCTAACGGCCACCATCGGAAGCAGCCGCAAGGGGAACACGACTTTCGTCACCAGATTCGGCTGGGAGACGATCAACGACGGGGCGCGCGCCACGGATTCAGCAAAGATCCCGTAAATGATCAGCCCCACGAACAGAATAACGGCATAGTCCGTTTTCGCTGCAACCTCAAGCCCTCCCCACTTGGCCTTGAAGATCTCACTGAAAATGATCGTATAAATTGCCAGCATCACCAAGGGGACGAGGAGTCCCCACGACGCCCCAAGAAGTGTCTCGGTATACCGCTTGCGGATGTCACGGAGCGCCAGGGCGCGGAAAAGATCCCACTCATTCCTGCTGAATCCGGCCAGATTCATCGATCCACCCCGAGTCCTTGGCAGTTTTTCCGGAGGGTCCCGGTGTCCATGTTGCCCCCGGAAATCAGGTGAGTGCGCATCCGAGCTCCTCGATCAGATCCCCCACATTCTCCACCCCCACACTCAGCCGCACGAGGTTGTCGTCGATGCCGAGCGCGGCGCGGCGCTCGGGTGGCACGCTGGCGTGCGTCATCACCGCCGGGTGGTTGGCGAGGCTCTCCACGCCGCCCAGGCTCTCGGCGCAGGCGAACAGCTCGGTGCGCTCCATGAAGCGCTTCGCCGCCCCGAAGCCCCCTTTCAGCCAGACACTCAC
Source organism: Silanimonas lenta DSM 16282 (assembly GCF_000429065.1). Lineage (GTDB taxonomy): Bacteria > Pseudomonadota > Gammaproteobacteria > Xanthomonadales > Xanthomonadaceae > Silanimonas > Silanimonas lenta. The sequence goes on from NZ_AUBD01000009.1 coordinate 4,645, forward strand.
CATGCCGCCCGGCCCCTTCATCTGCCGCTGGGCAAGGGCGTACTGCGGATGCGCCCTGAGGCCGGGATAGGCCACGCGCTCCACCGCCGGATGGCGCTCGAGGAACTCGGCGATCGCCTGCGCATTCTCGCAGTGCGCCTTCATGCGCAGGTGCAGGGTCTTGAGGCCGCGCAGGGCGAGGAAACTGTCGAAAGGCCCCTGCACGCCGCCCACGGCGTTCTGCAGGAAGGCCATCTGCTCGGCGAGGTCAGCGCGCTCTCCGACCACGGCAAGCCCGCCGACGATATCGCTGTGGCCGTTGATGTACTTGGTGGCCGAGTGCATGACGATGTCGGCGCCGAGTTCCAGCGGGCGCTGCAGGGCCGGCGAGCAGAAGGTATTGTCCACCACCACGATGAGACCGCGCTTCTTCGCACGCTCAGCCACGGCGGCGATGTCCACCAGCTTCAGGGTCGGGTTGGTGGGCGTCTCGATCCACACCATCCGGGTGTTGGGCCTAATGGCGGCTTCGAAGGCAGCGAGGTCCGAGAGATCCACCCAGGAGAAGTCGAGACCGGCGCTGCGCCGGCGCACGCGCTCGAACAGGCGGTAGGTGCCGCCGTAGACATCGTCCATGGCCACCACATGGCTGCCGGAGTCCAGCAGCTCGAGGATGGTGGACGAGGCCGCCAGGCCGGAGGCAAAGGCAAAGCCCCGGCTGCCGCCCTCCAGCGCCGCCACGCAGCGCTCGTAGGCGAAGCGGGTGGGGTTGTGGCTGCGCGAGTACTCGTAGCCCTGGTGCACACCGGGGCTTTCCTGCACATAGGTGGAGGTGGCGTAGATGGGCGTCATCACCGCGCCGGTGGAAGGGTCGGACTGCTGGCCGGCATGGATGGCCAGCGTGCCAAAGCCGAGGGCTTTCTCGTTCATGGTTCGTCCTTGCGGTGCGCCGAGTCGGCGCTGCCTCACTGCACCTTGCGGCGCAGGTAGTTGAGGAAGTCGATGCGGGTGATGAGGCCGAGGAACTTCGGCCCATCCATCACGATGGCGACATGGCCGCGCTCGAACACGCCCATCAGGCTGTTGATCGGAGCGCGCATGTCGACGAGTTCGAGCTTGGTCACCATGGCGGTGGAAACCGGATCGCGGAAGCGCGCCTCGTCGGCATGCACGTGCATCAAGACGTCGCTCTCGTCGAGGATGCCGACGATCCGCTCGCCGTCCATCACCGGCAGCTGCGAAACGTCGTAGAGCTTCATGCGCTGGTAGGCCACCGTGAGGGCGTCGTTCGGCCCCACCACGATGGTGTCGCGCTGGGCGTAGGGGCGCAGGATCAGGTCGCGCAGGTCGCCGTGCTGCGGGCGCTCGAGGAAGCCCTGGTCGAGCATCCAGTAGTCGTTGTACATCTTCGACAGGTACTTGTTGCCCGTGTCGCAGACGAACACCACCACCTTCTTCGGTGTGGTCTGCTCGCGGCAGTAGCGCAGCGCGGCGGCCAGCAGGGTGCCGGAGGAGGACCCGCCCAGCACGCCCTCCTTCAGCAGCAGCTCGCGGCCGGCCAGCATGCTGTCGCGGTCGGAGATGGCATAGGCCTTCTTGACGCGGGAGAAGTCGGCGATGCTGGGCAGGAAGTCCTCGCCGATGCCTTCGACGAGCCAGCTGCCCGACTTGGTGTCGAGGATGCCCTCGTTGATGTACTTCGTCAGGATCGAGCCGGCCGGGTCGGCCAGTATCAGTTCCACCTGCGGCGCGGCCCTGGCGAAGAAGCGCGAGAGCCCGGTCATGGTGCCCGAGCTGCCGCAGCCAAAGACGATGGCATCCATGCCCCCCACCTCCTGCATCTGCGCCCAGATCTCGGGGCCGGTCACCGTCTCGTGGGTGAGCGGGTTGTCGGGGTTGCCGAACTGGTTGATGAAGTAGGCACCCGGCGTTTCCTCGGCGATGCGCGCGGCAAGGTCCTGGTAGTACTCGGGATGGCCCTTGGCCACGTCGGAGCGCGTCAGGATCACCTCGGCGCCCATGGCCTTGAGGTTGAAGATCTTCTCGCGGCTCATCTTGTCCGGCACCACCAGCACCAGGCGGTAGCCCTTCTGCTGGGCGGCGAGCGCAAGGCCGATGCCGGTATTGCCGGCCGTGCCTTCCACGAGGGTGGCGCCCGGCTGGATCTTCCCGGCGCGCTCGGCGGCCTCGATCATGGTCACGCCGATGCGGTCCTTGATCGACCCGCCCGGGTTCATGCATTCCAGCTTCAGGTAGAGCTCGCAGAGGCCGGTATCGAGCCGGCGGGCCCGGACGATGGGCGTGTTGCCGACGAGTTCGAGGACGCTCTGGTGGACGGGCATGGGCACGGGCCGTGGGGGGAAACGGGCCCGGATTGTAACAGCGGCTCCATTCCTTCCGTTCGTGCGAAACACAACGGCCCGCACTGGGCGGGCCGTTGCGCTTGCCATCGCGCCCGGGGTCAATGCCGCGTTCGGGCGAGCATGCGCGTGAGCCGGTCCTTCGCCAGCAGCTTTTCCTTCTTCATGCGGGCGAGGGTGAAGTCGTCGATCGGGAGCACGCCGAGCTCGGCGTCCATCACCTTGCTGTTGAGCTGCTGGTGATGGCGGTAGAGCTGGCGGAACTCGGGATCGGACTTGATCAGCGCCTCGACGTCGGCGGGGGATTGACCTTCGAACATGGAATGACCTCCTCGACCTGCCTCGTTGGCCAAGGGGAAGATGCCCCTTGGGAATCCGACGCTACGCCTGCCCCCGGCAGGGGGCAAGCGCGGTGTCGCGGTTCTGCGGCGCTTAACGCAAGGGCGCGGAGGCCATCACCCGGAACTAACGTTCTCAGCGCACGATGATCTCGACCCGGCGGTTCTTCGCCCGCCCTTCCGCAGTGGCGTTGTCGGCCACTGGCTCGGCGGCGCCGCGGCCCACGGTGCGGATGGGGCCGGTGGCCCCGGACTCCTTGAGGATGGCGGCCACCGCCTCGGCCCGGCGCTGCGAGAGCTGCAGATTGGCCTGGGCCGCGCCCTGGCCGTCGGTATGGCCCACGACCTCGACGCTGCGGTTGCCGATCTCGCGGGCAAGGCGCCGGAGGCTGGCATTGGCCTCGGTGGTGAGGGTGGCCCGGCCGCTGGCGAAGGCGCTGCCGGCCAGGGTGTAGACGGTGGCCGGGCCGACCTGGCGCGAGGGCGGCAGCGGGGCGTCGGCGGCCAGGGCCTCGGCCACCAGCTGGCTGGCGAGCTCGGCTTCCTGGCGGGCCAGCTCGGCCTCGCGGGCGCGGGTGGCGGCGAGGCGGCGGGCCTGCTCGGCATCGGCCCTGGCCTTCTCGGCGAGCGCGAAGGTTTCGGCCCGGGCCGTGCGCTCGGCCTCGGCCTCCTCGGCGAGGCGGGCGGCCTCTTCCTGCCGGGCGAGGGCCTGCAGGCGCAGGCGCTCGGCCTCGCGGCGGGCATTCTCGGCCTCGCGCCGGCTGGCCTCGACCATGATCTGGTCGCGCTCGCGGTCGAGCTCGGCCGAGCGCTGCGCCAGGACATCGGCACGGGCGGCGGCGAAGGCGGCCCGGACCCGCTGCTCGGCGATGTAGAGCGCACTGGCGCGCTCGCTGCGCCGGGCCTCGGCCAGGGCCTGCAGGGCCTGCTGGGCCTTCAGGCGCTCGACTCCGGCAAGGCCGGCGTACTGGGCATCGGCCTCCAGCCGGGCCAGTTCGGCCTGCAGGCGGGCGAGTTCGGGATCGACGCGCTCGGCGGCGGCGAGCGGCAGGCCCTGGACGAGGGCGAAGGCGACCACCAGGAAAGCGGAGCGCGGGAGACGGATCGCCATGGCTCAGCCCCCCTGCACCAGCAGGCGGCGGCGCAGCTCGGCATTGCGCACGGCCTTCGATTCGACCTCCTCCTCCAGCGCGGCGCGGCGCGCCTCGGCAGCGGCATGGGCGGCGGCGGCCTCGGCCTCGCGGGCGGCGACCAGGGCCTCGACCTGGCGGCCGCGGGCGGAGGCCTCCCGGGCAGTGGCAAGGCGCAGCCGGGCTTCGGTCAGGGCCTGCTGCGCCGCGCCACGCGGCTGGCGGGCCTCGGCCTCGCGGATGCCGCGCTCGGCGGCGGCGAGCTCGGCAGTGGGCGGCGGAACGCTGGCGCAGGCCGCCAGGAACAGGGCGGCGGCGAGGGCGGCGGCAAGGCCGGCGGGGGCGTTGCGGGTCATGGGTTTCGGAGTCGCTTTTGGCGTGGGTTCGGGGCTATTCTCAAAAGCCCGCCCCGGTAAAGCAACGGCCACGAGGAGCCTGCCACCCATGGACATCGGCTATTTCCTGAAGCTGATGACGGAGAAGAACGCTTCCGACATGTTCCTCACCACCGGCGCGCCGGTGTACATCAAGGTCGAAGGCAAGCTCTACCCGCTCGGCAACACCGGCCTGCCGGCCGGCATGGTGAAGAAGATCGCCTACTCGCTGATGGACGAGGGGCAGGTGCCGCAGTTCGAGCGCGACCTCGAGTACAACATGGCCATCGCGGTGAAGGACGCCGGCCGCTTCCGCGTCAACGTGTTCAAGCAGCGCGGCGAGGTGGGCATGGTGATCCGCGCCATCAAGAGCGTGGTGCCCACCCTGGAGCAGCTGCAGCTGCCGCCGGTGCTCAAGGACATCATCATGGAGCCGCGCGGCCTGGTGCTGGTGGTGGGCTCCACCGGCTCGGGCAAGTCGACCGCGCTGGCCTCGATGATCGACTACCGCAACACCAACTCGACGGGCCACATCCTCACCATCGAGGACCCGATCGAGTTCCTGCACACGCACAAGAAGTCGATCGTCAACCAGCGCGAGGTGGGCCTCGATACCCACGCCTTCCACAATGCGCTGAAGAACGCCATGCGCGAGGCGCCGGACGTGATCCTGATCGGCGAGATCCTCGATTCCGTGACCATGGAATCGGCCATCGCCTTCGCCGAGACCGGCCACCTCTGCCTTGCCACCCTGCACTCGAACAACGCCGACCAGACGCTGGAGCGCATCCTCAACTTCTTCCCCGAAGCGGCGCACAAGAACATCCTGATGAACCTGGCCCTGAACCTGAAGGCCGTCATCTCGCTGCGTCTCGTCATCGGCAAGGACGGCAAGCGCCTGCCGGCCTCGGAGATCCTGATCAACACGCCGATGATCCGCGACCTGATCCGCCGCGGGCAGATCCACGAGATCAAGGAGGCGATGGAAAAGTCGCTGGAAGCCGGCATGCACACCTTCGACCAGTCGCTGTTCCGGCTGTACAAGGAAGGCCGGATCGACCTCGAGGAGGCCCTGCGCAAGGCCGATTCGCGCGACGGCCTCGCCCTGCGCATCCGCCTCTCGGAAGGCGCCTCGGCCGAGCACGACCCCTATGCCGACGTCTTCGGCGGCGGCGGGGCGGGGGGCGCTTTCGGCCACTGAGCCGGCGCCGCGCCGAAGCCGCGGCCTTCAGCCGGCCGCGGCGGGGGCGTCCGGCTGCGCCTCGGGCGCGGCCCGGCGGAAGGCCTCGAGTTCGAGGCAGCGCGCCTCGATGCGCCGCACCGTGGGGTAGGGGTCGAGGTCGAGGCCGAAGCGGCGGGCGTTGTAGAGCTGCGGCACCAAGAGGCAGTCGGCCAGCCCCGGCTGGTCGCCGTCGCAGAACTCGCCGGTGGAGGGATTCTCGGCCAGCAGGGCCTCGATGGCGGCGAAGCCCAGCGCCAGCCAGTGGCGGATCCAGGCCTCGCGCTGCTCCGGCGTGGCCCGGAACTCGCGCTCGAGGTACTGCAGCACGCGCAGGTTGCCCAGGGGGTGCATGTCGCAGGCGATGACCTGCGCCAGACCCCGCACCCGCGCCCGCTCACGGGCGGTGGCAGGGAGCAGGGGCTGGTCGGCGAAGGTCTCGTCGAGGTACTCGATGATGGCCATCGACTGCCGGATGAGGCGCTGGCCATGCTGCAGGGCCGGCACCAGGCCCTGCGGATTCACCGCCCGGTAGCCCGGCGCATGCTGTTCGCCGCCGTCGCGCACCAGGTGCACGGGCACCAGCTGGTAGTCGAGGCCCTTGAGATTGAGGGCGATCCGCACGCGGTAGGCCGCGCTGGAACGCCAGTAGGAATACAGCCTGAGTCCGCCGCCGCTGACCATGCCTCGTCTCCCGGCGGGGCCCGGGGCCACCGCCCCCTTCCCTGCCCCGCCTGCTTCCGCCAAGCCTAGCGCGATGCGCTCACGGCTGCCGGGCGATGACCTGTTCGATGGCGCCGAAGATCGAGCGGCCCTCGGCATCCAGCATCTCGATGCGCACGGTGTCGCCGAACTTCATGAACGGCGTGGACGGCTTGCCGTCGCGCAGGGTCTCGATGGTGCGCAGCTCGGCAAAGCAGCTGGCGCCCCGGTCGGTGCTCTGGTTCGCCACCGTGCCCGAGCCGACGATCGTGCCGGCCGAGAGCGGCCGGGTCTTGGCGGCATGGGCGATCAGCTGGGCGAAGTCGAACTGCATGTCCTCGCCGGCCTCCGGGGCGCCGAACCACTGGCCGTTGATGTGGGTGAGCAGCGGCCGGTGCACCTTGTTGTCGCGCCATGCCTCGCCGAGCTCGTCCGGGGTGACGAACACCGGGCTCAGGGCCGAGCGCGGCTTGCTCTGCAGGAAGCCGAAGCCCTTGGCCAGTTCCGCCGGGATCAGGTTGCGCAGGGAGACATCGTTGACGAGCCCGATGAGCTGGATGTGCCGGGCGGCCTCCTCCACCGAAACGCCATGCGGCACGTCGTCGGTGACCACCACCACCTCGGCCTCGAGGTCGATGCCATAGGCCTCGTCGCGCACCAGCACCGGGTCGCGCGGGCCATAGAAGCCGGCGCTCACCGCCTGGTACATCAGCGGGTCGGTGTAGAAGCTCTCCGGCACCTCGGCGCCGCGGGCGCGGCGCACCCGCTCGACGTGCGGCAGATAGGCAGAGCCATCGACGAACTCGTAGGCCCGCGGCAGCGGGGCGGCCAGGGCCGCCATGTCGAGGGCGAACACCTCGTGCCCGTCGATGGTCTGCGCGTTCGAGGCATTGAGGGCTTCCGACACGCCGTTCAGGCGCGGCGCGGTGTTCGACCAGTCCTCCAGCGCCCGCTGCAGGGTAGGGGCGATGTGCGGCACGCGCACGGCGCGCGCGAGGTCGCGGGAGACGACGATGAGCGTACCGTCGCGGCCGCCTTCCTTCAGGGATCCGAGCTTCATGGCGTGTCCTTGGTGAAGTGCTTCTTCAGGCCGGCCCAGCAGGCAAGATAGTCGCGCTGGCGGTGGGCGGCCGCCTGCGCCTGGGCGGTGGGCCGGAGCACGAAGCGCGATTCGAACATGAAGGCCATGGTGTCGCGGATGTAATGCGGCACCGAGGTATCGGCCGCGCTGGCCTTCTCGAAGGTCTCGGCATCCGGGCCGTGGCCGGTGAAGCTGTTGTGCAGCGAGGCGCCGCCCGGCACGAAGCCTTCGGCCTTGGCGTCGTAGGCGCCATGGATCAGGCCCATGAACTCGCTGGCCACGTTGCGGTGGAACCAGGGCGGGCGGAAGGTGTCCTCCATCGCCAGGATGCGCGGCGGGAAGATCACGAAGTCCATGTTGCCCACGCCCGGGGTGTCGCTGGGGCTGGTGAGCACGAGGAAGATGCTCGGGTCCGGGTGGTCGAAGCTGATCGAGCCGATGGTGTTGAAGCGCCGCAGGTCGTACTTGCAGGGCACGTGGTTGCCGTGCCAGGCCACCACGTCGAGCGGCGAGTGGCCGATCGCGGCGCGCCACAGGCGGCCCTGGAACTTCGCCACCAGTTCGAAATCGCCTTCCACGTCTTCCCAGGCCGCCACCGGGGCGAGGAAATCACGCGGGTTGGCAAGGCCATTGCTGCCGATCGGGCCGAGGTCGGGCAGGCGCAGGGCGGCGCCGAAGTTCTCGCAGACATAGCCGCGGGCCACGCCGTCCGGCAGTTCCACCATGAAGCGGATGCCGCGCGGCACCAAGGCGATCTCCTGGGGCTCGACCTCGAGCACGCCGAACTCGGTGCGCAGTCGCAGGCGGCCCTGCTGCGGCACGATCAGGAGCTCGCCGTCGGCATCGTAGAAGTAGCGCCCCTGCATCGAGCGGTTGGCGGCGTACACATGGATGCCGATGCCGGTACCGGCCTCCGGCCCGCCGTTGCCGGCCATGGTGTAAAGGCCGTCGAGGAAGTCGGTAGGCGCCTCGGGCAGCGGCAGCGGGTTCCAGCGCATCTGCTCGGGCGAGACCGGGCCGGCGCCGAAGGCGTTGTGGAAGCGCCCCTCGGGCAGCAGCCCGAAGGCGCCGTGCATGGCGGCGGGACGGATGCGGTAGAGCCAGCTGCGGCGGTTGGCGTGGCGCGGCGCAGTGAAGGCCGTGCCGGAGAGCTGCTCGGCATACAGCCCGTAGGGGCAGCGCTGCGGCGAGTTCCGCCCCACCGGCAGGGCGCCGGGCAGGGCCTCGCTGGCGAACTCGTTGCCGAAGCCGGAAAGGTAGGCAAGCGACATGGCGGCCTTCCCTCAGAGCACGCCGCGGCGCATCTGGTCGCGCTCGATGCTCTCGAACAGCGCCTGGAAGTTGCCCTCGCCGAAGCCCTCGTTGCCCTTGCGCTGGATGATCTCGAAGAAGATCGGGCCGATCGCGTTCTGGGTGAAGATCTGCAGCAGCTTGCGCGTCTTGGTCTCCGGGTCGGCGTCGATCAGGATCTTGTTCTTCGCCAGCCGCGGCACGTCCTCGCCGTGGTTGGGGATGCGCTCGTCGATCACCTCGAAATAGGTGTCGGGCGTATGCAGAAACTCGATGCCCTGCGCGCGCATCGCCTCGACCGTGGCGTAGATGTCGTCGGTGAAGCAGGCGATGTGCTGGATGCCCTCGCCCTTGTACTGGTCGAGGTACTCGTTGATCTGCGACTTCGGGTCGGAAGACTCGTTGAGCGGGATGCGCACGATGCCGTCGGGCGCCGTCATCGCCTTCGAGACCAGGCCGGTCTTCACGCCCTTGATGTCGAAGTAGCGGATCTCGCGGAAGTTGAACAGCTTCTCGTAGTAGTCGCTCCACTTCTGCATGTTGCCGAAGTAGAGGTTGTGGGTGAGATGGTCGATGAAGGTGAGGCCAAAGCCCTTCGGGGCCTGGTCGGCGCCCGGGATCGGCGCATAGTCTCGGTAGATGGACTCGAGGCTGCCGTAGTCGTCCACGAGATAGAGCATGCAGCCGCCGATGCCCTGGATCACCGGGCGGTCGATGGCCCGGGTGTCCTCACGGGCCACCCGCTCGCCGCCGGCGGCCAGCGCCGCGGCCTGCACCTCGTGGGCATTCTTGCGGAAACGGATGGCGAAGCCGCAGGCGCAGGGGCCGTGGGCACGGGCGAAATCGGCGGCGAAGCTGTCGGGATCCTCGTTCACGAGGAAATGCACCCCGCCCTGCTTGTAGAGCGTGATCGGCCGCGTGCGGTGGCGGCGCACCGCGGTGAAGCCCATGGCGCGGAAATAGGCGTGCAGGGCCTCGCCCTGCCCCGCCGGGGCGGAGAACTCGACGAACTCGAAGCCATCGATGCCCATCGGGTTCTCGAAGGTGGTGACATTCATGCCGAGGTTCGGCGTGGCCATTGCGGGAGTGGCGTTCATGGCATGCTCCGGGGCTGGGGACGGGGGCTGACGCACTTTCAGCGCCCGTTATAGTTTCATTTGAAACCACATGCAACTGGCGCCCCGGCGCAGCCACCGATGCTCGATCTCGAACGCTTCCTGCCCTATCGCCTCTCGGTCCTTTCCAACCGCATCAGCGCCGATATCGCGCAGCTCTACGAGACGCGCTACGACATGGCCATTCCGGAATGGCGGGTGATCGCCGTGCTGGCCCGCCGCCCCGGCCTTTCGGCCACCGAGGTGGCCCAGCGCACGGCCATGGACAAGGTGGCGGTGAGCCGCGCGGTCTCGGCCCTGCTGGATGCCGGCCGCATCCAGCGCGACATCGACGGCGACGACCGGCGCAAGAGCGTGCTGCGCCTCACCGAGGCGGGACGGGCGGTGTACGAGGACGTGGCGCCCCGGGCCCTGGCCTACGAGCAGCGCCTGCTCGGCGCCCTGCGGGTGGACGAGCGCCAGGCCCTGGACCGGCTGCTGGCGCGGATGGAGCAGGTGACGGCCGAACACCGGCGGGAGTGCCGGGCCGCCGCCGGCGACCCGGCCGGCGCCCGCAGCGGCAACGGAGCCCAGGCCTCGCCCGGCGGCGAGGCCTGAGCCGGCGCCTTACTTCACCCCGTGCATCAGGCGGTTGATCAGCGGAGCTGACAGGAAGAACAGCAGCGCGATCACGATGCCGAGCCAGAACAGCTGGTCGAAGGTGGCCGCGTACTGCGCCAGCGAACCGGCCGCCTCGCCATGCCCGCCACTGCCCGAGGCAATGGCCGCGATGCGCCCGGCCACGAAGTTCGCCATCGCGATCGAGAGGAACCAGCCGCCCATGGCAAGCCCGGTTTCCTGCGGCCGTGCCAGCTTGGTGACCATGGCGAGCCCGATCGGCGAGAGGCAGAGCTCGCCCATGGTGTGGATCAGGTAGGTGAGGGTGAGCCAGACCCAGCTGATGCTGTCGTTGGCGTCGGCGAAGTGGCGGATGGCGAACACCAGCACGTAGAAGCCGAGCGCCGCGCCGGCGAGGCCATAGGCGAACTTGCGCGGAATCGAGGGGTTCCAGTCGGCCTTGTCGAGCTTCACCCAGAGCGTGGCGAACAGCGGCGCGAGCAGGATGATGAAGATCGGGTTCACCGCCTGGAACACCTCGAAGGTCGGGGTCCAGCCGAAGATCGACACGTCCGGCATCCGCACATGGTCCTGGGCGAGGAAGTTGAGCGAGGAGCCGGCCTGCTCGAACAGGGCCCAGAACAGGATGTTGGCGAGGAACAGGATCAGCATGGCGAGGTAGCGGTGCAGCTGCACCTTCTCGCCGCTGCGGATGCCGCTGTAGACGAAGTAGGCCGCCAGACCCAGCATCATTGCGATCAGCAGGCCGCCCAGCACGTCCGACTGGCTGAGCAGGAAGTACACCGGCACCACCAGCAGGGCGGCGCCCACGGCCACCTTCAGCACCGGGCCGAAGCCCTCCTGGCCGGCCGGGGCGGTACCCACGCGGCCGAGCCAGCCCTTCACCGCCTGGAACACCATCAGGCCGAGCAGCATGCCCATGCCGGCGGAGAAGAAGCCCCAGCGGTAGCCGTAGGTCTGGCCGATGTAGGAGGCGCAGACGAAGGGCGCCACGAAGGCACCGGCATTGATGCCCATGTAGAAGATGGTGAAGCCCGAGTCGCGGCGCACGTCGCCCGGCGCGTAGAGCTTGCCCACCATGGTGGAGATGTTCGGCTTGAACAGGCCGTTGCCGACCACGATCACGGCAAGGCCGGCGACGAAGGTGGTGAGATCGGGCGCCATCAGCATGAAGCTGCCGATGGCCATCAGCACGCCACCCAGCATGATCGAGCGCTGGTAGCCCAGGATGCGGTCGGCGATGAAGCCGCCGAGGATGCCGGTCATGTAGACCAGCGAAGTGAAACCGCCATAGGTGAGGCTGGCCTGCTCGCGCGCCTCGGCCCCCGAGAGGTGGGCGAAGAACGCCGCCGCGACATGCACCGCCAGCATGGCGCGCATGCCGTAGTACATGAAGCGTTCCCAGAACTCGGTCCCGAACAGGTTCCAGAGCGCCTTCGGATGGCCGAGGAACTCCCCGGCCGGCGGCGGCGTGAAGCCCTCCGCCTCGTGTTTCACTGCACCGCCCATGCGGTCTACCCCCGTGACAAAGAAAAACCGGGGGCCAACCCAGCCCCCGGGGCGGCCAAGGTGTAACCGTTGTGTAAAGCGGCGTCAAACCGCGGCGCGTCAATGCGGCGCGGCCGCCGGGCGATCCCCTCGTCCGGGGCGGCTCAGCCGCCCGGCGGCAGGTAGGTGTAGCTCGCGCCCACGCCGAGCGGCAGGTCCAGCGCCCAGAAGGCGAGCAGGAAGGCCGTCCACGCCACCATCAGGGTGATCGAGTACGGCAGCATCAGCGCGACCAGGGTGCCGATGCCGCTGTTCTTCACGTAGCGCCGGCAGAACACCACGATCAGCGGGAAATAGGGCAGCAGCGGGGTGATGATGTTGGTGGTGGAATCGCCGACGCGGTAGGCGGCCTGGGTGAGGTCGGGGGAGACCCCGAGCTGCATCAGCATCGGCACCATGATCGCGCCGATCAGGGCCCACTTCGCCGAGGCCGAGCCCACCAGCAGGTTGACGAGGCCCGAGAGCAGCACGATGCCGGTGAGGGTGACCCCGAGCGGCAGGCCCATCTCGCGCAGGGCGTTGGCGCCCTTGATGGCCAGCAGGGCGCCGAGGTTCGACTGCCCGAAGGCATAGATGAACTGGGCGCAGAAAAAGGCCATGACGATGTAGTAGCCCATGCCGCCCATCGCCTTGCTCATGCCGGCGACGATGTCGCGGTGGGTCTTCACGGTGCCGGCGGCGAGGCCGTAGACGATGCCGGGGACGAGGAAGAACACGAAGATCAGCGGCACGATCGACTGCATCAGCGGCGCCTGGCTGACCAGCAGGTTGCTCTGCCCTTCCGCCAGCGGCGTGCCGGCCGGAGCGCGCCAGGGCGAGGTCTCGGGCAGCACGGTGAGCAGGAACAGCAGCGCGGTGGCCGCCATGGCGAGGAAGGCGGCGAGCACGCCGCGCTTCTCATGGGCCTCGAGCGGCGCTTGAGTCGGCAGTTCCGCCGGGTCGCCGTCCACCGCCGTGGCCTTGAGCCGCGGCTCGATCACGAGGTCGGTGAGCGCCCAGCCGACGAGGATGATCAGCAGTGAGGAGGCGGTGGTGAAGTAGAAGTTGTTGAGCGGGTTGACGGTGACCGAGGGATCGACGAGATGCGCCGCGGTCTGGGTCAGGCCGGCCAGCAGCGGATCGAGGCTGGAGGGGATGCCCATGGTGGCGGAGAAGCCGCCGGAGACGCCGGCGAAGGCGGCGGCGATGCCGGCCAGCGGGTGGCGCCCGGCGGCATAGAAGATCACCGCGCCGAGCGGGATCACCAGCACGTAGCCGGCGTCCACCGCGATGTGGCTGAGGATGCCCACGGCGATCAGGGCCGGGGTGAGCAGCCTGCGCGGGGTCACCGCCATGGCGCCGCGCAGTACGGCATTGATGAAGCCGGTGTGCTCGGCCACGCCGAGACCGAGCATGGCCACCAGCACCACGCCGAGCGGCGGGAAGCTGGTGAAGGTGTTCACCATGGTGGCGAAGAAGGCGGTGATCGACTCGCCGGCCAGCAGGTTCTTCACGACGAGCGCCTGCCCGGTGCGCGGATCGGTCTCGGTGAACTGGATGCCGGACAGGGCCCAGCTCACCGCCCAGGCGGCGAACATCAGCAGCAGGAACAGCACGGCGGGATCGGGCAGCCTGTTGCCGACGCGCTCGACGAGGTCGAGGCTGCGGGCGATCCAGCCGCGCGCCGGTTCGGGCGTGGGCGCGGGCGAAGTGGCGGCGGTCATGCGGTGGGGCCTCCCGGCGGTCTGGCATGGGGATGGGGCCCGATCCTAGCAGCCGCGGCGACCATGGCCCCGCCCTGCCCCTTCCGACCCGCCTTGGGTCAGCCGCCTCCGAGGGCGGTGCGCACGTCGAACAGTTCGGGAAAGAAGCTGATGTCGAGGGCCTGCTTGAGGAAGCCCACGCCGGAGCTGCCGCCGGTGCCCGGCTTGTAGCCGATGATGCGCTCCACCGTCTTCAGGTGGCGGAAGCGCCAGAGCTGCAGGTTCACCTCGATGTCTACCAGCGACTCGCAGAGGTGGTAGGCATCCCAGTGGGCGGCGCTGTCCTCGTAGATGCGCGCCAGCACCGGCACCAGGTCCTCGCGGCGGCGGTGCGCCTCACGCACATCGCGGGCCAGCAGGTCGGGCGGCACCGCGTGGCCGCGGCGGGCGAGGAAGCGCAGGGCCTCGTCGTAGAGGCTGGGGGCCTCGAAGACCGCGCGCAGGGCGGCATGGTCGGCCGGGGCGTGCTCGAACACCGCCAGCATGGCCGGATGCTTGTTGCCGAGCAGGAACTCGATCATCCGGTACTGCAGCGACTGGAAGCCGGAAGAGGGCCCGAGGTGCGGGCGGATGCGCGCGTACTCGTTCGGCGTGAGGGTCTCGAGCACGCTCCACTGCTCTACCAGCTGGCGCTGCACGTGCTTCACCCGCGCCAGCATCTTCAGGGCATGGTCCACCCGGTCCTCGCGCAGGCAGCCGATGGCGGCCCGCAGCTCGGCGATCATCAGCTTCATCCACAGCTCCGAGGTCTGGTGCTGGACGATGAACAGCAGCTCGTCGTGGTTGTCCGGGGCGCTGCGCGGCTGCTGGGCGGCCAGCACGAGATCCAGGCGCAGGTAGCCGGCATAGGTGAGGCGGTCGCGCAGGTCGGTGGTGATGCCGGCTTCGAGGGGGCGCAGGGACTCGGACATGGGAGGCAGGCGGGGGCGGAGGCGGAAAGTCTAGGGCCTCGGGGCTGCCCCAGGCCCGGAAAAGGCCGCTGCCATCGGGAACGGGCTGAATGGGCGGTAAACAAAACGTCATGAGGATCCGTAGAATCCGCGATCCCCGGCACGGTTTTGCCCCTGCCCGCCCCACCCCGCCCCGCGCTTCTGCCAAGGACTCCCCGATGCGGCCCTTCCGCCCCCGCCCGCTCGCCCTGCTGGGCGCCGCCCTGCTCGTCCTGCCGCTTGCCGCCCCTGCCCAGGTCGTCATCAGCCAGGTCTATGGCGGCGGCGGCAACTCCGGCGCCCCGCTGCGCAGCGACTTTGTCGAACTGTTCAATGCCGGCAGCGAGAACGTCAGCCTCGAGGGCTGGTCGGTGCAGTACGCCTCCAGCACCGGCACCAGCTGGCAGCGCACCAATCTCTCGGGCTCGATCGCGCCGGGGCAGTACTACCTGGTGAAGCAGGCCGACGGCAGCAACACCGCCGCCCCCGCCCTGCCCGCGCCGGATGCCACGGGCAGCATCGCGATGGCCGCGGGCGCCGGCAAAGTGGCGCTGGTGGGCAACCAGACCACGCTCTCCGGCGCCTGCCCGCTCGGTGGTGCGGTGATCGATTTCGTCGGCTTCGGCGCCGGCACCAACTGCGCCGAGACCGCGCCCACGGCCACCTTGGGCAATGCCACCGCGGCCCTGCGCAAGGGCGCGGGCTGCACCGATACCGGCAACAATGCCGCCGACTTCGACGTGGCCGCCCCGGCGCCGCGCAACAGCGCCACCACCGCGGCCCCCTGCGGCGGCCCGGTGATCCCGGCGCTCTCGGTGGCCGATGTCGCCATCGAGGAGGGCGATGCCAGCGGCAGCCTGCTGCGCTTCACTTTCCGCCTGAGCGCCCCGGCTCCGGCCGGCGGCGTGCGCTTCGACGTGGCCACCGCCGACGGCAGCGCCGTGGCCGGCGAGGACTACATCGCCACCCAGGCCCGGCTCGAGATCGCCGAGGGCGGCCGCGAGGCCTTCCTCGACGTGCAGCTCATCGGCGATGCGGTGCCGGAGCCGGACGAGACCTTCTTCGTCCGTGTAAGCAATGTGGAAGGCGCCAGCGTCGAGCGCGGCGAGGCCACCGGCACCATCCGCAACGACGACATCGTGCTGGTGCCGATCCACGCCATCCAGGGCAGCGGCAGCACCTCGCCGCTGGAAGGCCAGGTGGTGGTGACCGAGGGCATCGTCACCGCCCGCCGCAGCAACGGCTTCTTCCTCCAGACCGCCGATGGCGAGGACGACGGCGACCCCGCCACCTCGGAAGGCCTGTTCGTCTTCACCGGCAGCACCGTGTTCCCCGCCGTCGAGGTGGGCAACCGGGTGCGCGTCTCCGGCCGGGTGGTGGAGTTCGTGCCGGCCTCGGCCCCGAACCAGCGTCCGATCACCGAGATCACCGGCGGCGGCGGAGTGAGCGTGCAGGTCAGCCTGCGCGCCAGCAACCAGCCGCTGCCCGCGGCGGTGCCGCTGCGCGCCGAGGACCTCGCCGCCGGCGGCCCGCTGGAGGCCCTGGAGCGCTACGAGTTCATGCGCGTGGCCACCGGGCCGCTGGTGACCGTGGCCCCTTCCGGCGCCTTCCTCAATGAGCGCACCGCCACCGTCACCGGTTCCGATGGCATCTTCTTCGCCGTGCGCGCCGGCGTGCCGCGGCCCTTCCGCGAACCCGGCATCCCGGTCACCGCCGTGATCGCCGCCAGCGCCCCGGCCGGCGTGCCGCGCTTCGACACCAACCCCGAGCGCCTGCGCATCGACAGCGATGGCCAGCTTGGCGCCGCCCGCGCCGTGGCCGATGCCGGCACGCCGCTGCCCTCGCTCACCGGCGTGCTCGACTACGGCAGCGGCGTCTACACCCTGCTGCCCGATCCCGGCCAGCTGGCGGGCGATGCCACCGGCCTGCTGCCCGGCGGCCCGGCGCCGAAGGCGGTGCCGGATGCCCCGGCCGATGCCCTGAGCCTCGGCAGCTTCAACCTGCTGCGCTTCTTCGACGACGTCGACGACCCCGGCATCAATGAGCCGGTGCTGACCCCGGTGGCCTTCCAGGCCCGGCTGCGCGACACCAGCGAGGCCATCTGCCGCTTCCTGAAGACCCCGGACGTGCTCGGCGTGGTCGAGGTGGAGAACCTCAACGCCCTCGAGAAGCTGGCCGAGGCCATCAATACCAACCTCTCCGGCGCCTGCCCGGCAAACCCGCAGTACCAGGCCCACCTGCTGGAGGGCAATGACGTGGGCGGCATCGACGTGGGTGTGCTGGTCAGTACCCGCGAGGTGCGCCCCGGCACCCCGCGCGTGCGCGTGCTCTCGCTCGAGCAGATCGGCAAAGAGACTCTCTTCACCAACGCCAATGGCAGTACTGAACTGCTCAATGATCGCCCTTCGCTGGCGGTGCGCCTCGAGGTGAACGCCACCAACGGTAGCCAGGTGCCGCTCACCTTCGTGGTCAACCATCTGCGTTCGTTGATCGGCTCCAACGACACCGCTGCCGGCTCGCAGGGCTGGGCTACGGTGGGCGAGCGCGTGCGCGCCAAGCGTGCGGCCCAGGCCCGGTATCTCGCCGAGTGGATCGAGGCGCGGCAGTTGGCCGAACCGAACGGGAAGCTGGTGCTGGTGGGCGACTTCAATGCCTACGAGTTCAGCGACGGCCTCGTCGACGTGATGGGCATCCTCACCGGCCGCGCCGCCGGCCCCGGCGAAGTGCTGCTGCACGTGCCGAGCCCGGTGACGCGCCCGCTCACCACCCTCACCACCCTCGCCCCGCCGGCCGAGCGCTATTCCTTCACCTTCGACGGCAATGCCCAGTCGCTCGACCACGTGGTGGTGAACGAGGCGGTGCTGCGCGGCAGCCTGGCGGTGGAGAGCGCCCACGCGGCGATCAATGCCGACTTCTCCGAGACCCGCTTCGGCCAGGGCCCGGTGCGCACCTCCGACCACGACCCGGTGGTGGTGCGCCTGGTGGAAGGCAGCTTCCGCACCGCCGACCTCGGCGTGGCGGTCGAGGCCCCGGCCAACGTGGCGGCCGGCGCTGCCTTCGCCTTCGGCGTCCGCGTCATGAACCGTGGCCCGGATGCCGCCAGCCTGCCGCGCCTGCGCCTGGTGCTGGACCGCCTGGTGGCCGAGGCCAGCGTGTCCGCCCCCGGCTGGAGCTGCGAGCCCTTCCGCGCCGTGGCCGGCCGCGGCGAGGCCGAGTGCCGCCGCGAGTCGCTGGCGAGCGGCAGCGGCGCCGATGTCGAGGTGCGCGTGCCCGCCGGCCGCCTCGGCGAAGGTCAGTCCCTGTCGCTCGAGGCCAGCCTCGAGGCCCTGAGCGTCGACCCGGCCAGCGCCGACAACCTCGCCTCGGCCTCGGTCAGCGTGCCGGCCCAGGCCCCGGCCGACCTGATGGTGGCGGTGCTGGTCGCCACCTCGGGCAATGGCAAGGTCTCGCCCACCGCCACCTTCGCCGTGGCGCCCGCCAACGCCGGCCCCGGCCGCGCCGCCGACGTGCGGCTCGAGATCACGTTCCGCGGCCCGTCCGGCATGCTCGGCCCGGTGCTCAGCCTGGGCTGGGACTGCACACGCCAGCCCCTCGCCACCGGCGTGCGCCTCAGCTGCCGCTTCCCGGTGGCCGAGGTGCCCGCCACCCTGCTGCCGCCGCTGCTGCTCACCGCCCTGCCGCGCGATTTCGACGGCGACGAGACGGTGAGCGTGGAGGCCATGCTGCAGGGCAGCCGCCCGGACCTGCGGCCGGAGAACAACCGCGCCGCCGCCAGCGCCCGCATCCGCGTCGGCCGCGGCCGCTGAGCGCAGGCGATATTGCGCCGCAACAGACAAGGCCCGGCACCGCCGGGCCTTGTTCTTTCCGGGCCCGGCCTGCTATCAAGCAGGTCCCTTCGGCGGGAGGCGGCGATGCGCACGGCGGCGACCTTCGAGATCGACTACGTCCAGTACCTCGGCGAGGACGGGCGCCTGCTCCGCGAGGACCTGCCCGATTTCGCCCGCGACCCCAAGGTCCTGCTGGCCCTGTTCAAGCAGATGCTGCTGGTGCGCGCCTTCGACACCAAGGCCGTGGCCCTGCAGCGCACCGGCAAGCTCGGCACCTACGCCAGCTGCCTTGGCCACGAGGCCGCGCACATCGGCATCGGCAGCGCCATGCAGATCGACGACGTGCTGGCTCCCAGCTACCGCGAGTACGGCGCCCAGTTCGTGCGCGGGGTGAAGCCACGCGAGGTGCTGCTGTACTGGGGCGGCGACGAGCGCGGCAACCATTTCTCCGGCCCGGCCCACGACTACCCCTGGTGCGTGCCGATCGGCACCCAGTGCCTGCATGCCGCCGGCGCGGCGCTGGCCTTCAAGCTGCGCGACGAACCGCGGGTGGCGGTGGCCTGCGTGGGCGATGGCGGCAGCTCCAAGACCGACACCTATGCCGCCATCAATGCCGCCGGTGCCTACGGCCTGCCCTTCGTGCTCTGCATCATCAACAACCAGTGGGCGATCTCGGTGCCGCGCAAGGCCCAGACCGGCGCCCGCACCCTGGCGCAGAAGGGCCTGGCCGGCGGGCTCGATTGCGTGCAGGTGGACGGCAACGACCTGATCGCCGTGCGCGCCGCCATGGACCATGCCCTGAAGCGCGCCCGCGCCGGGCATGGCGGCAGCGTGCTGGAACTGGTGACCTACCGTCTCTCCGACCACACCACCGCCGATGATGCCCGCCGCTACCGCCCCGACGAGGAGGTGAAGGCGGCCTGGACCCGCGAGCCCCTGGTGCGGATGCGCACCTACCTCACCGGCCTCGGGGTATGGAGCGAGGCCGAGGAACTGGCCTGGCGCGAGGAATGCAACCGCCGCGTGGACGAGGAAGTGAACGCCTACCTCGCCGTGCCGCCGCCCCCGGTGACCGACATGTTCGACCACCTCTACGAGACCCTGCCGCTCGACCTCGCCGCCCAGCGCGAGGACGCCATCGAGTGGGAGGCCCGCCGATGAGCGCCGAGACGACACCCGCGATCACCCTGATCGAGGCCATCACCCAGGCGCTGGCCTACGAGATGACCAACGACCCCAGCGTGCTGGTGCTGGGCGAGGACGTGGGCGTGAACGGCGGCGTGTTCCGCGCCACGGCCGGCCTGCAGCTGCGCTTCGGCATGGACCGGGTGCTCGACACCCCGCTCGACGAGACCACCATCGCCGGGCTCACCGTGGGCCTTGCCACCCAGGGCATGAGGCCGGTGGCCGAAGTGCAGTTCGACGGCTTCGTCTACCCGATGCTCGACCACCTCGTCTGCCATGCCGCGCGCTTCCGCAACCGCACCCGCGGCCGGCTCACCTGCCCGATGGTGCTGCGCGTGCCCTGGGGCGGCGGCATCCGTGCACCGGAACATCATTCCGAAGCCAACGAGGCCATGTTCACCAACGTGCCCGGCCTGCGTGTGGTCATGCCCTCCTCGCCGCAGCGCGCCTATGGCCTGCTGCTCGCTGCCATCCGCGACCCGGACCCGGTGATCTACCTCGAGCCCAAGCGCCTCTACCGCCAGTACAAGGAGGAAGTGCCCGACGACGGCGAGGCCCTGCCGCTCGATGTCTGCTTCGTCCTTCGCGACGGCACCGACGTCACGCTGGTCACCTGGGGCGCGCAGGTGAAGGAGTGCCTGGAGGCCGCCGAACAGCTTGCTGCCGAGGGCATCAGCGCGGAAGTCATCGACGTTGCCACGCTGAAACCGCTCGACTTCGACACCATCCATGAATCGGTGCGCAAGACCGGCCGCTGCGTGATCGTGCACGAGGCCTGCCGCACCGCCGGCTTCGGCGCCGAAATCGCCGCGCGGCTCGCCGAGCACGCCATGTACGACCTCGTCGCCCCGGTCGAGCGCGTGACCGGCTACGACGTGCCGATCCCGCTGTTCCGCCTCGAGATGAAGTACCTGCCCTCGGTCGAGAAGATCGTCGCCGCCGTGCGCCGCACCCTGGCGGTGAGCTGAAAGCCTTGGAGCCCGCATGAGCACGACCCAGCTGTTCCTCCTGCCCGACCTCGGCGAAGGCCTGCCGGATGCCGAGATCGTGGAGTGGCACGTGGCCATCGGCCAGAAGGTGCGTCTCGACGAGCCGCTGGTCTCGATGGAAACCGCCAAGGCCGTGGTGGAGGTGCCTGCGCCCTGCTCCGGCACGCTCCTGCGGGTGGCCGGCAAGCCCGGCGACGTGATCGCCACCGGGGCCTGGCTGGCCGAGTTCGAGATCGACCCCAGCCTGCCGCAGCGCGCCACCGGCCACGACACCGGGCATGGGCATGGCGGTGGGCACGCGCCGGCGCCGGCCGCGCCCACGCCCTCGCCCACGCCGCCACGCGAGGATGCCGGCACCGTGGTGGGCGCCATGCAGGCCTCGGGCGAAGTGCGCCGTGAGGCCGCGGTGGCCATCGGCGGCGTGAAGGCGGTGCCGGCGGTGCGGGCGCTGGCGAAGAAGCTGGGCATCGACCTCGCGCGCGTGGCCCCGAGCGGGGCCGATGGCGTGGTGACCCTGGCCGACGTGAAGCGCGCCGCCGAACGTGGTGAAGCCCCGGCGCCGGCCACGGCGCGGGCCATGCCCCAAGCCTCCGCCACCGCCTCGGCACCGGATCGTGCCGGGCAGCCTGCCGAGGCGGGCTTCGACACCGATGCCCCGATCCGCGGCGTGCGCCGCAACATGGTGCGCAGCATGGCCGCAGCCCATGCCGAGGTGGTGCCCACCACCCTGATGGACGATGCCGACCTGCATGCCTGGGCCCCGGGCGAGGACATCACCGTGCGGCTCGTCCGCGCCCTCGTGGTGGCGAGCGCCGCCGAGCCGGCGATGAATGCCTGGCTCAATGCGAGGGAAGGCACGCTCCGGCGCCATTCGCGGGTGGACGTGGGCATCGCCATCGACCATCCGGACGGCCTCTTCGTCGCCACCCTGCGCGGGGCGGAGCGCATGGACGCGGCGGCGATGCGCGCCGGCATCAGCCGCCTGCGCGATGGCCTCAAGGACCGCTCGCTGCCGCCCGAGACCCTCTCCGGCTACACCATCATGCTGAGCAATTTCGGCAAGTTCGCCGGCAAGTACGCCACCCCCGTCGTGGTGCCGCCCTGCGTCTGCATCGTCGCCGCCGGCCGGCTCTACCACGGCGTGGTGCCGGTGCTGGGCGGCATCGAGACGCATCGCCTGCTGCCGCTCTCGCTCACCTTCGACCACCGCGCCGCCACCGGCGGCGAGGCCGCGCGTTTCCTCAAGGCGATGATCGACGACCTGCAGCGGGCGCGGTGAGGGGGCTCATGCGTCGCACGGCATACATCTGGCTGCTTGCAGCGCTCTACATGGCAGCGACTGCGCACTCCAGCGAGGGCATCGACTACTGGCGACTGGCGACCGCGCTTGTGTTGTTGATCGCCGGCGCGCTGACCCTGAAGAGTTTCAAGCGGCACGCGCCCAGAACCGAAGACCCTTCCGATCGTTGAGGCCGACAAGGCCGGGAATCGCGAAGCGCACCTAGGCTGTTCGCCGCCGCCAGGCCCAGGCCAGTCCCAGGCCCAGCAGGAAGCACTTGTAGGCGATCAGCGACGCGACGATCTCGCGGATGATCGGGTGGTGGCCGGCGGGCTCGACCTGCAGGCCGGCCCACATGCCGAGCACGGACAGGGCGATGGCGCCCGCCAGCGCGGCGATGTCGAAACCGCGGGCGGCGGCGAACGGGGCCGGGGCGCTGCGCCAGTAGATCCAGCCGAGCACGGCGAACCACGGCCCCAGGAGGAGGACGGCGAGGATGCTCATCGCGGCAGTCTGCCCGGGCCGGCGTTCAGGCCGCGTCCCCGGCGAAGGCGGCGAGCGATTCCAGCACCTCGGCAAGCTCGATGCCGTCCTCCAGCCGCCCCACGAGGACGCCCGCGAGGTGCAGGCCCTTCCCCGCTTCGTGCACCAGCGCGGCGCCCTCGGCCTTCAGCCGCGCGACCAGGGCGCCCGCCTCCTTCGGCGAGGCATGGCCCTCGCTCTGCACCAGCACCCGGCCATCGGCATGCACCAGCTTGAAGTAGAAGCGGCCGTCGCTCTCGCGGTACTGCTTGAAGCTCGGCTGCGCGGCCTTCGCGGCCTTGGGCTTCGGGGCATCGACCATCGCGGCGGTGAGCGGGCGCAGGCCCACGGCGGCGCGCAGCTCGCGCAGCAGCGGGGTGGCGATGGCGCGGGCCTTCGCGGCACCCGCCTGCAGCGTGGCTTCGATGTCGGCCGGACGCGCCATCAGCGCTTGGTACTTCTCGCGCATCGGCGCGAGGTGGCCGTCGAGCAGCTCGAACAGCGCCTGCTTGGCCTCGCCCCAGGAAAGCCCACCGCGCAGGGCAGCGTGCATCCCGGCTGCCTGCGCCTCGCTGGCGAAGGCGCGGTACAGCGTGAACAGGTGGCTGGCATCGGGGTCTTTCGGCTCGCCCGGCGCGCGCGAGTCGGTGACGATCGAGGCGATCAGCTTCTTCAGCTGCGCGGGTGGCGCGAACAGCGGAATGGTGTTGTCGTAGCTCTTGCTCATCTTCCGGCCATCGAGGCCGGGCAGCGTGGCCACCTGCTCCTCGATCACCGCCTCCGGCAGCACCAGGTGCTCGCCGTAGAGGTGGTTGAAGCGCTGGCCGAAATCCCGCGCCATCTCGATGTGCTGGATCTGGTCGCGGCCCACCGGCACCTTCTGCGCCCTGAAGGCGAGGATGTCGGCGGCCATCAGCACCGGATAGAGGTAGAGCCCCACGCTCACCCCGGCATCCGGGTCTTCGCCGGCGGCCACATTGGCATCCACCGCCGCCTTGTAGGCATGGGCGCGGTTGAGCAGGCCCTTGCCGGCCACGCAGGCCAGGAACCAGGCGAGTTCCGGGATCTCCGGGATGTCCGACTGGCGGTAGAACCACACCCGGTCGGGATCGAGGCCGCAGGCCAGCCAGGTGGCGGCGATCTCCAGCGTCGAGCGCTGCACGCGCGCCGGATCCTGCGCCTTGATCAGGGCGTGGTAGTCGGCGAGGAAATAGAAGCTCTCGGTGCCGGGCTGGCGGCTGGCGGCGATGGCCGGGCGGATGGCGCCGGCGTAGTTGCCGAGGTGCGGGGTGCCGGAGGTGGTGATGCCGGTGAGGATGCGGACGGGAGCGGTCATGCGGAACGGTCGGGAGCGGGGAAACCGCGTCTGGCGCGGCCCGCGAGTGTAACCCCGGCCGCCCTGCGCCCCCATGCAGCACCCGTGGCACGGGGGCCGGGCCGCCCCCGGCGTCCCCGTGCCACGCGAGGGGGCAGGATCAGCGCTTCGCTTCCTCGGCCTTCTCGGTCATCTTCTCGCCGACCTTCTTCACGTCCTTGCCGAAGCCGGAGACGGTGTTGCAGGCGGTGAGGCTCATCAGCACGAGGGTGGCCAGGGCGAGCAGGCGGAACGGTTTCATGGCGGTCTCCCTTGGGATGGGTGGGCGGAGTCTAGCGCCGCTGCCGTGGAGGCGGCAGCAGGGGACGCCCGCATTCAGTCGCGCATCAGGGTGGACTTGCCGAACAGGCTCTCCACCAGGTCCACGGCGAGGCGGGCGGTCTTGTTCTGCTTGTCGAAGGCGGGGTTGAGCTCGACGATGTCGAGCGAGCCCATGCGCCCGGTGTCGGCGATCATCTCCATCACCAGCTGCGCCTCGCGGTAGTTCGGGCCGCCGGGCACCGTGGTGCCGACGCCGGGGGCGATGCCAGGATCGAGGAAATCGACGTCGAAGCTCACGTGCACGTGGGTCTCGGCATCGATGCCGGCCAGCGCCTCGTCCATCGCCCGCTTCATGCCCACCTCGTCGATGTAGCGCATGTCGTAGATGTCGAGGCCATATTCCTTCACCAGCCGCTTCTCGCCCTCGTCCACCGAGCGGATGCCGATCTGCCGCACCATGTCGGGGCGGATGGCAGGGCAGCTGCCGCCGAGGTGGGTGAGTTCCTTCGGCCCGAGGCCGCAGAGCATGGCCACCGGCATGCCGTGCACGTTGCCGGAGGGCGTGACCTCGGAGGTGTTGAAATCGGCGTGGGCGTCCAGCCAGAGCACGCGCAGCTTCTTGCCCCTGCGGCGACACCAGCGGGCCACGGCGGTGATGCTGCCAAGGCCGAGGCAATGGTCGCCGCCGAGCAGGATGGGCAGGTGCCCGGCCTCCAGCTCGGCCTCCACGGCCTGCATCACCGCGCTGTTCCACTCCACCACCTGGGGCAGGTGGCGGTAGCCCGCCTCTGGCGGCTGCCAGGGGTTCATCGGGCCCGTGAGGTTGCCGCGGTCCAGCACCTCCACGCCGCGGGCCCGCAGGGCCTCGGCGATCCTGGCCACGCGCAGGGCCTCGGGGCCCATCGAGGCGCCGCGGTGGCCGGCGCCGATGTCGGTGGGGGCGCCGATCAGCGCCACGGTCGGGAATCGGCTCATGCTCACTCCAAACCAAAACGCGTCGTCGTTGGGCCGGACGGCGCTCACGGCAGGACGTGGTGCCGACAGTCCGGATCGAACGGACGACCTACCGCTTACAAGGCGGTTGCTCTACCTGCTGAGCTATGCCGGCGCAGGGGCGGCAGTGTAACCCGGCGCCATGGCGGCCCCGAAGCGCCGCGGCTTCAGAAGCAGGGAATGGGGCGGGCCTGCCAGGCGCCGCTGCCCAGCGGCCGGCGCCAGTCGAAGTCCGGGGCCACCGCGATCTCCAGCCACCACTGCGGACGCTCCTCGCTGGCCGCCTCCATCACGGCCTCGATACCGAGCGCCCGCACTTCGGCGAGCCGTGCCTCGGCATTGCGCTGCTCGCGGAACAGGCCCAGCGACACCGTGTTCTCGCCGGGGCCGGCAGTGACCACGTAGTAATCGCGCACCCCCTGGGCGGCGAGCGAGCGGGCGGTGGCCAGGGCCTCGCCGCGGCTGGGCGCGGCGGGGATGAACACCCGCCAGCCACGCGTGCTCTGCACCTGCGCCTCGCGGTACTGCAGCTTGCCCACGCTGCCGCCCAGCGCATCCACGGCGCGGCGCAGGGCCGAGGGGGTGTCGAAGGGCCCCACCGAGAGGCAGACCGGGGTGGCCTCCATGCGGGTCGGGGCCACCGCCAGCTCGGCATCGGCCGGCAGGTCGGCCAGCTCCGCCTCGGCGAGCAGGGTAAGGCCGGGGATGCCGGGCTCGGTGGCCGGCGGCGGCACGGCGCGCGCCGGCGGATGCAGGCCCCACCACAGCGCGGCGGCGAGGTTCAGGCAGAAGAGGATCAGCAGGGCGCCGCGGGCGAGCATCCCGCCAGTCTAGTCGATGCCTGCGCCGGCGCTCACAGCCCGAGGGCGAACAGGCCCAGGCAGAGCAGCAGGCCGAGGCCCGGCACGATCACCGTGAGCGCGCCCACCGGCAGGTAGGCGGCCCGGTGGGTCTCGCCGCAGATGGCGCGGATGGTGGTGACGACGTAGCCGTTGTGCGGCATGGAATCGAGCACGCCGGAGCTGATCGCCACGGCACGGTGCAGCTGCTCGGGATTCACGCCCTGCGCGAGGAAGGCCGGGGCGAGGATGGGCAGGGCGATGGCCTGCCCGCCCGAGGCCGAGCCGGTCATGGCCGCGATCAGGCTGACCGCCAGCGCCGCGGTGGCCACGCCCGAGCCGGGCATGTGGGTCACGGCATCCACTGCCACGGCGAAGGCCGGCGAGAGCTTGGCCACCGCGCCGAACCCCACCACGGCGGCCGTATTGCCGATGGCGACGAGAGCGCCGGTGCTGCCCTCGGCGATGGCCCGACCGGGCTGGCGCAGGGTGCGCAGGCAGAGCAGGCCCACCGCGAGGCAGCCGGCCAGCAGGGCCACGATCAGGGCCGAGACCTGGAAGCGCTCGTGCAGGGCGAAGGACACGCCGAGCACGGCCAGGGTCGGCAGCAGGGCAGCCCAGAGCGGCGGCAGGTCGCTGCGCAGGCCGGCAGGATCGCCGGGCCGCGCCTCGAAGCGTTCGCCGCGCGCCTTGGCCCGCCGCAGCATCCAGCCGAGCCAGAGCTGGCCGCCCACCGCCATGGCGAGCGCCACGAGGAGGCTGGCCTCCCAGGCGGCCCAGGGCGAGGTGCCGAGGTAGGGAATCGGGATCCAGTTCTGGATCTCCGGCGAGCCGGCCGAGGTCATGGTGAAGGTGACCGAACCAAAAGCCAGTGCGGCGGGGATGAAGCGGCGCGGCAGGTCGGCGGCGCGGAACAGGGCGAGCGCGGCCGGATAGACCGAGAAGGCGACCACGAACAGGCTGACACCGCCGTAGGTGAGGATGGCGCAGGCCAGCACCACGGCGAGCGCGGCATGCGAGGGACCGAGGTGGCGCATCACCGCGGCGGCGATGGCATCGGCCGCGCCGCTGTCCTCCATCAGCTTCCCGAAGATGGAGCCGAGCAGGAACATGAAGAACCAGTTGGTGATGAAGCCGGTGAAGCCCGACATGTAGGCGCCCACCAGATTGGGCGCGCCCTCGGCGGCAAGCGGCGGCAGCAGGGCCATGCCGGAGCTCAGCGCCACGATGGCGGCGCACAGCGGCGTGGCCACGAACAGGTTCCAGCCGCGCATGGTGAGCGCGATCAGCAGGGCGAGGGCGGCGGCGAGGCCAAGGGCGCTCAGCATCCTTCGAAGGCTCCGGTGGGGCCGGGGCAGGATGCGCGGCCCGGCACCGGGCACGTGATTGGACCAAGGTACAGGTGCCGCGCGCGCGGGCCGCCCCCTAGTCTGCCTGGCACGCGCCTTACGACTGGCGTCCGCATCCTTTGGGGGAAGACCGATGTTCCGCAGCCGACTCAGTACTGCCATCCACGCCGCGCTGCTTGCCAGCGCCATTGCCGCACCGGCGGCCTTCGCCCAGGCCGAGCCCGCGGAGGGCCCGCAGGCCCGTACCCTCGACGCGGTGACGGTGACCGCCCGCAAGCGCGAGGAAACGCTGCAGGAAGTGCCGGTGGCAGTGACCGCCTTCACCGCCGAGGCCCTGGATCGCCTCGGCACCCGCGACATCGGTGAACTCGGCACCCAGGTGCCGAACCTCACCCTCTACGCCGCCCGTGGTTCGAGCAGCACGCTCACCGCCTACATCCGCGGCATCGGCCAGAGCGACCCGCTCTGGGGCGTCGATCCCGGTGTCGGCCTCTACCTCGACGACGTCTACATCGCCCGTCCGCAGGGCGCCCTGCTCGACGTGTTCGACGTCGAGCGCATCGAGGTGCTGCGCGGCCCGCAGGGCACGCTCTATGGCAAGAACACCATCGGCGGGGCCATCAAGTACATCTCGCGCGGCATCCCGACCCAGACCGAGGGCTTCGTCTCGGCCACGGTGGGCAGCTTCGGCCAGCTCGACCTCAAGGCCGCCATCGGCGGGCCGCTGGTGGAGAACGGCGGCCTGCGCGGCCGCTTCGCGGTAGCGAAGCTGGGCCGCGACGGCTTCGGCGAGAACCTCGTCACCGGCGAGGACGTGAGTGACAAGGACGTGCTGGCCTTCCGCGGCCAGCTCGGCGCCTACGTCAACGACGACCTCGACATCCAGTTCGCCTTCGACCGCGTGGACGACACCAGCGGCGTGCGCGGCGCGCGGATGCTGGAGGCCAACCGTTTCAATGCCCTGTTCCCGGCCTTCGGCAGCTTCCCGCCGCTTTCCGACCGCTACGACGTGCGCAATGGCATGCCGAACAAGAACGACACCCTGGTCGAGGGCGCCTCGGCCACGGTGAACTGGCGCGCTAGCGACAACCTTTCGCTGAAGTACATCCTCGCCAAGCGCCAGTCGGAGACCGAGACCAACATCGACTTCGACACCACCCTGGCGCCGATCGCCGACGTGAAGGCCTTCTACGCCGACGAGCAGGTGAGCCACGAGCTGCAGGCCAACTGGGACGCCGGCGGCCGCAGCCGCGGCGTGGTGGGCCTCTATGCCTTCTCCGGCACTGCCGGCGGCCAGGTGCGGAACAACTTCTTCAACCTCAACTTCGGCGACACCCAGGGCAAGGTGAACACCGACAGCCTGGCCCTGTATGCCGACTGGAGCTTCGATCTCTCCGACCGCGTCTCGCTGGATCTCGGCGCCCGCTACACCGATGAGGACAAGCGCGCCCGGGTACTCAACCGCGGCTACACCGACGCCACCTTCACCGTGCCCAACGGCGTGGTGGCGGCCAACTTCGACAAGAAGATCAACTTCAAGAACCTCTCGCCGAAGATCGCCCTCAACTTCGATGCCAGCGAGAACGTGATGCTCTACGCCCTGGGGGCGCGTGGCTTCAAGTCCGGCGGCTACAACATCCGCGCCCAGGCCACGGCGGTGCCGCGCTCGGCCAATCCCTTCGACGACGAGGTGGTGGACAGCCTCGAGGTGGGCGCCAAGATGGGCCTGCTCGACCAGCGCCTGTTCCTGAACCTCGCCGCCTTCCACAACCGCTACAAGGACATCCAGCTCTCGGTGTTCACCGCCTACGACAGCAATGGCGACGGGGTGGACGACGCCTTCTTCGGCGACTTCACCAATGCCGGCCGGGGCACCATCCGCGGCGTCGAGGTGGAGTACCAGTGGCTGCTGGGCGGCGGCTTCTCGATCAGCGGCAATCTCGCCTGGCTGGATGCGAAGTACGACGAGTTCCGCTTCGCCGGCGTCGACATCGCCAACGAGCAGGAGTTCACCAACGCCCCCGAGTTCTCCGGCGCCCTCAACCTCGAATACCGCACGGCCCTGGCCGGCGGCGGCGAGCTGAGCGCCCGTCTCGGCTGGTACTACCAGAGCGAGGTAGTGGCCACCACCGAGATCCTGCGCTCGGAAGTACCGCCCTTCGGCCGGCCGCCGATCACCCAGGACGGCTACGGCCTGCTGAGCGCCGGCGTGGTCTGGCAGACCGCGGGGGCCTGGAGCTTCTCGCTGCAGGGCAGCAACCTCACGGACAAGGAGTACCTGACCACCGGCTACAACCTCAACCGCGCGCTCGGCGTCTACACCGGCTTCTACGGCCCGCCGCGGCAGATCAGCCTGAGCGCCCGCTACGCGTTCTGAGGCCGGCCCCATGCGTTGCCTCGCCCCTGCGCCGCTCCTGCTGGCGGGCCTGCTCGCCACCGGCTGCGGCGGCGGGGCCGAGCCGCCGCTGCCGGCGCTGCGCATCGACACGCAGCGCGTGGCGGTGGCGGGCCTGTCCTCCGGGGCCTACATGGCCACCCAGGTGCATGTCGCGCTGAACACCCACATCCACGGGGCCGCGCTGTTCGCCGGCGGCCCCTACGGCTGCGCGAAAGGCGCGCTGGAAACGGCGCTCGGCCCCTGCATGCTCGCCGAGCCGGCCGGCCCGGACCTCGATGCCCTTGCCCGCGAAGCAGAGGCGAGGGCCCGGGACGGCCGCATCGATCCTGTCGCGGCCTTCGCCGGCGACCGCGTCTTCCTCTTCCATGGCCGCCTCGACCGCACGGTGAACCCGGCGCTGTCACGGGCCAGCGCCGCGCTCTACCGCCGGCTCGGCGGCGACTCGATCACGCTCACCCTCATCGACGATCAGCCGGTGGGCCATGCCCTGCCTACGCAGGACACCGGCAGTCCCTGCGAGGCCTCTGAAAGCCCCTGGCTCGCCCGCTGCGGCATCGACGGCGCGGGACTCGCGATGCAGGCCCTGTTCGGCGAGGCGGAACGCCCGCCCGCGGCAGCCGGCGGCCGGCTCTCGCGTTTCGATCAGCGGCCGCTTCTGCCCTCCGGGGCGAAGGGCCTCGCGGACACCGGCTACCTCTACGTGCCCACGGCCTGCGAGGCCGGAGGCTGCGGCCTCGTCGTCGTCTTCCACGGCTGCCAGCAGGACGCCGGATCGGTGGGCGAAGCCTTCGTGCGCGAGGCCGGCTTCAACCGCTGGGCCGACGCGCTGGGGCTCGTGGTCGTCTATCCTCAGGCGCGATCGAGCTACGTGCCGCTGAATCCGAACGCATGCTGGGACTGGTGGGGCTACGGCGGCAGCGACTACGACACCCGCGCGGGCGGGCAGGTGGCCTTCGTGGCCGCCCTGATCGACCGCCTCGCCGCTGCCGACTGAAGGCCGTGCCATGCTGAGCCCCTGGGTCGTGCTCGCCGCGGCCCTGCTCTGGCTGGGCCTGCTGTTCGGCGCGGCGCTCTGGGGCGAACGCCATCCCGAGGCCTTCTCGCGGCGCTGGGGCGTGGTGTTCGCGCTCTCGCTGGCGGTGTACTGCACCAGCTGGACCTTCTTCGGCACCGTGCAGCAGGCCCGCGATTCCGGCTGGCCGCTGCCGCCCACCTTCCTCGGCACCCTGCTGCTCTACGCCCTTGCCTTCCCGCTGCTGCTGCGGGTGTTCCGGCTGGCGCGCGAGCTCAACAGCACCTCGCTGGCCGACTTCATCGCCACCCGCCTCGGCCGCAGCTCGGCGCTGGCGGCCACGGTCACCGCCATCGCGGTGGCCGGCATGGTTCCCTATCTCGCCCTGCAGCTGAAGGCGGTGGCGATGAGCCATGGCCTCGTCACCCGCGGCAGCGATCTTGCCGCCCCGCCGGGGCAGGATGGCGCGCTCTACGCGGCGGTCGCGCTGGGCGCCTTCGCCATGCTCTTCGGCACCCGGCGTGCCTCGGCCATCGAGCACAACCGAGGTCTGGTGCTGGCGATGGCGGCGGAGTCCCTGCTGAAGCTGGCCGCCATGCTCGGCCTCGGGCTGTGGCTGCTGCTGCGCCCCGGCGGTTTGCCGGAAGCACCGCTGCCGCCGGTCGAGGGCGGCACCGCCGGCTTCCCCGCCCTGGTGCTGCTCGGCGCGCTGGCCATGTTCACCCTGCCGCACCAGTTCCACGTCGGCTTCGTCGAGGGCCGCGAGGAGCGCCACCTGCACACCGCACGCTGGCTGTTCCCGCTCTACCTCGTGCTGATCGCCCTGCCGGTGCTGCCGCTCGCCATCGCCGGCGAGGCGGCGCTCGGCGCGCTGGGCGTACCGGCCGACCTCTACGTGCTCGCCCTGCCGCTCTCGGAAGGCGCCGAGGGCATGGCGCTGCTCGCCTTCCTCGGCGGGCTCTCGGCCGCCACCGGCATGCTGATCCTCGCCACCCTCACCCTGAGCGTGATGATCGGCAACCACTGGCTCACGCCGCTGCGCCTGCGCGGCGGCTGGCGGGCCGGCGAGGGCGACCTGCGCGGCGCGGTGGTGCGCCAGCGCCGCTTCGGCATCGCCGTGCTGCTGGCGGCCGCCTGGGCCTACAGCCGCATGCTGGGCGAGAACGAGGCCCTCGCCGACATCGGCGCGCTCTCCTTCTCCGCCATCGCCACCCTCGCCCCGGCCCTGGGCTTCGCGCTGTGGCGCCCGCACACCCCGGCCTGGGCGGTGCTGGCCGGGCTGGTGGCGGGCTTCCTCGCCTGGGCCTGGGTGCTGCTGCCGGGCGTGGCCGCGGCCTACGGCGCCGATACGGCCTGGACCGAAGCGCCGCTGGGCCTGGCCTGGCTGGCGCCCGAAGGCTTCCTCGGCCTCTCGGGCTGGAGCCCGCTGGCCCGGGCCGTGGCCGCCAGCCTGCTCATCGGCAGCCTGCTCCCCCTGCTGCTCTCGCAGTGGCGCAGCAATGAAGCGGGGCCACGCGGCGGCGCGCTCGACGTGGCCGCCGTGCGCCGGCTTGCCGCACGCTTCCTGGCCCCGGAGCGCCTCGACCTGGCACTGGCCGGGGCGCCGGCCAGCGGCCCCCTGCCCACCGCCCCGCTGCAGCGGGTGGAGCGCGAGCTGGCGGCGGTGGTGGGCGCCTCCTCGGCCCGCCTGTTGCTGGATGCCCTGCGCGAGGGCGGCGGGCCGGCGCCGGAACAGGTGGCCGCCCTCGTCGACGAGGCCACGCAGGGGCTGCGCTTCAACCAGCGCCTGCTGGAAGTGGCGCTGGAACACATGCGCCAGGGCATCAGCGTGGTCGATGCCGAGCTGCGCCTCGTGGTCTGGAACCGCCGCTACCGCGAGATCTTCGACTACCCCGAGGGCCTGCTGCAGGTGGGCATGCCGGTGGCCCGGCTGGTCGAATACAACCTGCGCCGCGGCCTGGCCGGCGAGCTCGACCTCGCCCGCGGCCTCGAGCAGCGCCTCGCCCACATGCGCGCCGGCACGCCCTACCTGAGCGAGCGGCGCATCGGCGGGGCGGTGATCGAGATCCGCGGCGAACCGATGCCGGGCGGCGGCTTCGTGGCCACCTTCACCGACGTGAGCCTGTTCCGCGCCAGCGAGGAGGCCCTGCGCCGCGATGCCGAGACCCTGGAGGCGCGGGTGGACGAGCGCACCCGCGAGCTCACGGCGGCGAAGGCCGAGGCCGAGCGCGCCCACCAGGCCAAGACCCGCTTCCTCGCCGCGGTGAGCCACGACCTCACCCAGCCCCTGCATGCCGCCCGCCTGCTGGTGGATGCGCTGGCACGGCAGGAGGAGGCCCGGCCGGTGGCGCCGCAGGTGGCGCAGGTGGCCGGGGCGCTGGCCTCGGCGGAGGAGCTGCTCGGCGGCCTGCTCGACATCTCCCGCCTCGATGCCGGCGGCCTGCGCGCCGCACCGCGCCCGGTGGCCCTGGGCCCGCTGCTGGAGGGCCTCGCCCGCGAGGCCGGGGTGCTGGCCGCGGCCAAGGGCCTGCGCCTGCGCTGCCGCCCCACCGGTGCCTGGGTGATGGCCGACCCGCAGCTGCTGCGCCGCGTGCTGCAGAACTTCCTCGCCAATGCCGTGCGCTACACCCGGCAGGGCGGCGTGCTGCTCGGCGTGCGCCGGCGCGGGCCGGATGGGCTCGCCATCGAAGTCTGCGATACCGGCCCCGGCATCCCGCCGGCGCAGCAGCGCGCGGTATTCGAGGAGTTCCGCCGCCTGCAGCGTGGCGGCGAGGGACTGGGCCTCGGGCTCGCCATCGCCGACCGCCTCGCCCGCCTGATGGAAGCCCCGCTGGAGCTGCGCTCGCGCGAAGGCCGCGGCAGCGTGTTCGCCCTGGTGCTGCCGCGGGTGGCACCGCAGTCCCTGCCCGAGACCGCACCGCCGCCCGAACCGGAGCCCGGCGGGACGCTGGCCCTGCGCGTGCTGGTGGTGGACAACGAGCCCGGCGTGCTCGAGGCCACCCGCCACCTGCTGCAGGGCTGGGGCGCCGAGGTGCGTGCCGCCGCCACGCCCGAGGCCGCGCTGGCGCTGGCCGGGGAGTTCGCGCCGCAGGCCTGGCTACTCGATTTCCACCTCGACGACGGCGCCACCGGCGATGCCCTGCACCGCCGCCTCGCCGCGCGTTTCCCGGAAAGCCTCGGCATCCTCATCACCGCCGACCACAGCGAAACGGTGCGCGAGGCCATCCTCGCCGCCGGCGCCCTCGCGCTCACCAAACCGCTGCGGCCACTGCGCCTCAGGAGCCTGCTGGCGCGGGCTCTCCCGACAGCGCACTGAGCAGCACGCCGGCCTGGGTGCGGTTGCGCACCCCGAGCTTCTCGAACACCACCGTGAGGTGCGCCTTCACCGTGCGTTCCTGGATGCCGAGCTCGTCGGCGATCTGCTTGTTGAGCCGGCCCTCGGCCACCCGCTGCAGCACCTTGAGCTGCTGCGGCGAGAGGCTGGCGAGCCTCGCCGCCAGCGAATCAGCCTCGGCATCGCGCGGGGTGCGCGCCAGCAGCTCGCGCAGGGCCTCCGGCATCCAGCGCTGGCCGGCCAGCAGGGCCGAGAGCCCGGCCTGCAGTTCGGCGGGCGTGGCGTGCTTGGTGAGGTAGCCGCAGGCGCCCATGGCGAAGGCCCGGCGCACCGTGCCCGGGTCGTCGCGGCCGGAGAGGATGGCCACCGCCACGCCGGGATGGCTGGCGCGCAGCTCGCCCAGGGCGAGCAGGCCGTGGGTGCCGGGCAACTGCAGGTCGAGCAGCACGAGCTCGGTCTCCGGCGCCGCCGCCAGCCGGGCATGGGCCTCGGCAAGATCGCCGGCCTCGTCCACGCGGGCCCCGGGCAGGGCATCGGCGATGGTCTGGCGCAGGGCCAGCCGGTAGAGCGGGTGGTCGTCGACGATCAGCAGTTGGTGCATGGGCACACGGTAGCAGCCCCGCCGCTACTGCGCGGTCCAGCCACCATCCACGGGAATGGCCGCGCCGGTGAGGTTGTGCGCCTCGCGCCGGCACAGCCAGAGCGCCAGCGCCGCGATCTCGGCCGGCAACGCCATGCGCAGGCTGGGCTGCTTTTCCGCGAGCAGGGCGCGGATGCCGACCTCGCGCCCGCCGTCCCCGGCGCGGGCGGCGATCTGCGGCTCGATCAGCGGGGTTTCCACCCAGCCCGGACAGAGGCAGTTCACCGTCACCCCGCCCGAGGCCCGGTCGCCCTGCCCCGCCATCTCCAGCGCCGCCACCTTCGACAGGCCGACGAGCCCGTGCTTGGCCGCCACGTAGGGCGCCTTGTGCAGCGAGGCCACCAGCCCATGCACCGAGGCGATGTTGACGACCCGGCCGAAGCCGCGCGCCGCCATGCCGGGCAGGGCCGCCTTCATGGTGTGGAAGCAGGCCGAGAGGTTGATGGCGAGCAGCGCGTCCCAGCGCTCCTCCGGCATGTCGGCCAGCGGCGCGGTGTGCTGGATGCCGGCATTGTTCACCAGCACGTCGAGCGGGCCTGCCGCCGCCATCATGGCGCGGATGGCCGCCGGATCGCGCAGATCGGCGGGATGGTGCACGGCCTCCGGCGCGCCGGCCGCGCGCACCGCCGCGAGCGCGGCGCGCACCTGGGCGGCATCGCCAAGCCCGTTGATGTGCACCACGGCACCGGCCGCGCCCAGGGCCTCGGCCACCGCAAGCCCGATGCCCGAGGTGGCGCCGGTGACCAGGGCCACGCGGCCCTCGAGGAAGCGATCGTTCATGCAGCCCTCCACTGCCGGCCATGGGCGCCGGCACGGCCCCGAGCATGCCGCGCACGCCCCCGGCGCACTGCTGGACGAACGTACGATGGCGCGGCCTGCCATCCGCCGGAGACTGGCCCGATGATCGCCACCCTGCCGCTCGCCCTCGGCCTGCTCGCCCCGCCGCCGATCGCCGCCGGTACCGAAGCCGATGCCCCGGGCCGGATCGCGGTGCCCACCGAGAGCGTGCACCGCGGCGAAGACGACCTGCTCAGCGCCGGGCTGGGGCTGGCGGGCCTGCGCGGCCCCCTCCCCGCGCCCGCCGATCCCAATGCACCGAGCTTCGCCGAACTGCGCCGCCGCGCCGTGTGGACGAACTGGCGCGGCATCGCCGATGTGAGCCCGGGCGGCGGCCTCGGTGAGGTCTACGGCTCCCTCGCCCCGGTGCCCGGCCGCGAATTCCATGCCGCCGCCCGCGTGCCGGGCGCGCGCCACCCGCACCGCCTGCTGCTGCAGCTGCCCGATGCCTTCGACCGCGAACGGCCCTGTCTCGTGGTCACCGCGGCCTCCGGCTCGCGCGGGGTCTATGGCGCCATCGCCCTGGCCGGGGGCTGGGGCCTGCCGCGCGGCTGCGCCGTGGCCTACACCGACAAGGGCGCCGGCACCGACTGGCGGCGGCTGGGCGATGAAGATGGCACGGTCTTCGTGCCGCACGCCCATTCCGGCGACCACCCGGAGGCCGACTGGGGCCGCCACGTGCTACAGGCCGCCGCCTTCGGGCAGGCCGTGCTGCAGCGCGAGGCCGGCATCGCGCCCGAAGACCTCACCGTCATCGCCGTGGGGCTTTCGAATGGCGCCGGCGCAGTGCTGCGCGCCGCCGGCGACGAGGCCGCAGGCGAACATGGCATCGCGGGCGCCCCGAAGCTGGACGGCGTGGTGGCAGTCTCGCCGAACGTGCATGTCGAGGGCGCGCGGCCGCTGTTCGACATCGCCACCCAGGCCGCCCTGCTGATGCCCTGCGCGCTCGCCGCCCCGGCCTTCGACGACGACCCGCTGCTGCGCCCCGGCGGCACGCGGCCAGCGGCCCATGCCGCGGCCTGCGCCACGCTTGCCGCGCTCGGCGAACTCGGCGGCGCGGACACCGAAGCGCAGGCCACGCTGGCCTGGCAGGCCCTCGCGGCCAGCGGCTGGACCGAGGCCGCGCTGCGGGCCGGCAGCCTGAGCGTGGGCTTCGACCTGTGGCGGGCGGTGGCCGCAGGCTATGCCTCCGCCTACACGCGCAGCCCGGCCGAGGCGATGCCGGCCGGCTACCGCTATGCCGTGCGCGATGCCGGGGGCGCGGCGCCGGCGCCCCACCCGGCCGAGGCTGCGCTGTGGTGGAGCGATGCCAGCGGCATTCCCCCCGGCAACGGCGTGGCCCTGCTCGACCCGCCGGGAGAGGACGGACGGCTGCGCGGCCTGCTCGCCCTGCTGGCACTCGCCCGCACCGATGCCGGTGTGCGCGAGGCCATCGCCGCCACCCGCGCCCGGCCACCACGCCCCGAGCTGCCGGTCCTGCTGCTGCACGGCCTCGACGA
This sequence comes from Silanimonas lenta DSM 16282, assembly GCF_000429065.1. Taxonomy (GTDB): domain Bacteria; phylum Pseudomonadota; class Gammaproteobacteria; order Xanthomonadales; family Xanthomonadaceae; genus Silanimonas; species Silanimonas lenta. The sequence continues at coordinate 41,409 of NZ_AUBD01000009.1, forward strand.
TGGCCTGGTGCCGGAATGGAGCAGCAGCGCGGCCTATGCCGCGTATGCCCGCCGCCACGGCGCGCGGCTCGCCTACTGGCGCCTGCGCCGTGCCCAGCACTTCGATGCCTTCCTCGGCCAGCCGGCGCTGGCGACGCGCTACCTGCCGCTGCTGCCCTACGCCCACGCCGCGCTCGATGCGCTGTGGGCGCATCTGCACGAGGGCGCGCCGCTGCCCCAGGACCGCGAGATCCGGCCGACCCCACGCGCCACGACCGCGGACGGGGTAGCACCGCTGCGGCGCGAGGATCTCGGGCTGGCGGAGTAAACGGCGAGGGGCGCCGGCCTCGTGCAGCTCCACTTCGATAGCGCCTGCCTCGTGCGGACGGCGGTCGCGGGCGAGCCTGCCTGCCGCGTGCGGCATTTCACTCTTCCCTCGGTCGGGGCAATCCTGCCCCGACTCGGGCGCTCGCCATCCATGGCTCGCTTGCCGCGAAACGCCACCCGCGGCGTCGCGGCTCGCGGCGAAACACCTGGAGCGCCGCGCCGGCGGGGAGTGCGCCCCCGTGAGCGAGGCAGGCGCTCCCCGCCCCAGACTCAGCCCTTGCGGAACACGATGGTGCCGCCCTCGTTCGCCACCACCACCGTGTCGCCCGCCGCGAACTCGCCGGCAAGGATCTTCTGCGCCAGCGGGTTCTCGATCTGCTGCTGGATCGCCCGCTTCAGCGGCCGCGCGCCATACACGGGATCGAAGCCCACGTTGCCGAGCAGCTCCAGGGCCTTGTCCTCGATGCTGAACTTCATCTGCCGCTCGGCAAGGCGCTTGCCGAGGTAGGCGGTCTGGATCCGGGCGATCTCGCGGATGTGTTCCTTGCCCAGCGGGTGGAAGACCACAATCTCGTCGAGGCGGTTGATGAACTCCGGGCGGAAGTGCGACTGCACCACGCCCATCACCGCGGCCTTCATCTGGATGTAGGCCGCCTCGCCCTCGCCGGCCAGCTCCTGGATGTGCTGGCTGCCGAGGTTGGACGTCATCACGATCACGCTGTTGCGGAAATCCACGGTGCGGCCCTGGCCGTCGGTCAGGCGGCCATCGTCCAGCACCTGCAGCAGCACGTTGAACACGTCCGGGTGCGCCTTCTCCACCTCGTCGAGCAGGATGACGCTGTAGGGACGGCGGCGCACGGCCTCGGTGAGGTAGCCGCCCTCCTCGTAGCCCACATAGCCCGGGGGCGCGCCGATCAGGCGGGCCACGGAATGCTTCTCCATGAACTCGCTCATGTCGATGCGCACCATGGCCTCCTCGGTGTCGAAGAGGAAGTTCGCCAGCGCCTTGCAGAGTTCGGTCTTGCCCACGCCGGTGGGGCCAAGGAAGAGGAAGCTGCCGTTCGGCCGGTTCGGATCACTCAGGCCGGCGCGCGAGCGGCGGATGGCGTCGGACACGGCGCGCACCGCCTCGCGCTGGCCCACCACGCGGGCGGCCAGCGCCTCCTCCATCTTCAGCAGCTTCTCGCGCTCGCCTTCCAGCATCTTGCTCACCGGGATGCCGGTCCAGCGCGAGACGACCTCGGCGATCTCCTCGGCCGTCACCTTGTCCTGCAGCAGGGTGAAGCCCTTGCGCTCGGCGGCCTGGGCCTCGGCCAGCTGCTTTTCCAGCGCCGGCAGGCGGCCATACTGGATCTCCGAGGCCTTGGCGAGGTCCTGGCGGCGATGCGCGGCCTCCAGCTCGGCCTTCAGCTGCTCGATCTGCTCCTTGAGCTTCGTGGTGCCGGTGACGGCGGCCTTCTCGGCCTTCCACACTTCCTCGAGGTCGTTGAACTCCCGCTCCAGCCGGGCGATCTCGGCCTCGAGATCGGCAAGGCGCTGCCGGCTCTCCTCGTCCTTCTCCTTCTTCAGCGCCTCGCGCTGGATCTTGAGCTGGATCAGCCGCCGCTCCATGCGGTCCATCTCCTCCGGCTTGGAGTCGATCTCCATGCGGATGCGGCTGGCGGCCTCGTCCATCAGGTCGATGGCCTTGTCGGGCAACTGGCGATCGGCGATGTAGCGGTGCGAGAGCGTGGCCGCGGCCACGATCGCCGGGTCGGTGATCTCCACGCCATGGTGCACGGCGTAGCGTTCTTTCAGGCCACGCAGGATGGCGATGGTGTCCTCGACGCTCGGCTCGCCCACGAACACCTTCTGGAAGCGGCGCTCCAGCGCGGCATCCTTCTCGATGTACTTGCGGTACTCGTCCAGCGTAGTGGCGCCGATGCAGTGCAGCTCGCCGCGGGCCAGCGCCGGCTTCAGCATGTTGCCGGCGTCCATCGCGCCCTCGGCCTTGCCCGCTCCCACCATGGTGTGCAGCTCGTCGATGAACAGGATCACCTGCCCCTCGTTCTTGGCAAGGTCGTTGAGCACGGCCTTCAAGCGCTCCTCGAACTCACCGCGGAACTTGGCGCCGGCGATCAGCGCGCCCATGTCGAGCGAGAGCACGCGCTTGCCGCGCAGGCCTTCCGGCACCTCGCCATTGACGATGCGCTGCGCCAGGCCTTCGACGATGGCGGTCTTGCCGACACCCGGCTCGCCGATCAGCACCGGGTTGTTCTTGGTGCGCCGCTGCAGCACCTGGATGGTGCGGCGGATCTCCTCGTCGCGGCCGATCACCGGATCGAGCTTGCTGTTCTCGGCACGGGCCGTAAGATCGATGCAGTACTTCTCCAGCGCCTGGCGCTGGTCCTCGGCATTCTCGCTCTGCACTTTCTCGCCTCCGCGCATTTTCTGGATGGCCGCCTCGAGCTTCGCCTTGTCGAAGCCCGCCGAACGCATCAGCCGCCCTGTCTCGCCGCCGTCTTCCACGCAGGCCAGCAGGAACAGCTCGCTGGCGATGAAGGCATCGCCACGCTGGCTGGCGAGCTTGTCGGTCACGTTGAGCAGGCGCGCCAGTTCATTGCCGAGGTTCACCTGGCCGGCCTGGCCGGTCACCTTGGGCAGCCTGTCGAGGGCCTCGCCGCACTTCTCGCGCAGCAGGGCCACGTTGCCGCCGGCCTGCGAGAGCAGCGGCCGGGTGCCGCCCCCCTGCTGGTCGAGCAGGGCGGTGAGCAGGTGAACCGGCTCGATCAGGTTGTGGTCGCGCACCAGCGCCAGCGACTGTGCGTCCTGCAGGGCCTGGGCAAAGCGCGAGGTGAGCTTGTCCATCCGCATGGGGTCGTCTCCGAAAGGGGGCGGCCCACGGGACGGGCCGCGATGGCTTTCAGGTGCGGATGATGGACGCGGGATTCAAGCCGGGCTTGATCCAGCGCAACCCGGCGTTCAGCCCGATGGCGACGCGTCGATCCAAACCAGGCTGGCCATGCGCCCGGTCCGTCCCTCGCGGCGGTGCGAGAAAAAGGCCATGGGCTCGCCGATGGTGCAGCGGCCGCCGCCAGAGACGGCGGTGAGTCCCAGGGCGGCGAGGCGCAGCCGCGCCAGTGCATAGAGGTCCATGTGCCAGTGCCCGGGACGGGTCGGCCGGAAGGCGGCAGCGGTGGCATCCCGCCAGCCGGCCGCCTCGCGGGCCTCGAGGAAGGCCTCGCGCACCTCGGCGCCCACCTCGTAGGCCGCCGGCCCGGCCGCCGGCCCCAGCCAGGCCAGCAGGTCCCCGGGCGGCGTGCCCATCGCCGCCACCGTGGCCTCCAGCACCCCGGCCGCCAGCCCGCGCCAGCCGGCGTGCGCGGCCCCCACCACATCGCCCGCGCGGCTGGCGAACAGCACCGGCAGGCAGTCGGCATGCAGCACCGCCAGCACCACGCCGGGCCTGGCCGTCACGGCGGCATCGGCCTCCGGTTCCGGCGTCTCGGGTGGTGGCGGCCCCTCGGCGCGGTGCACCGCCACCCCGTGCACCTGGCGCAGCCAGTGCGGGGCCGAGGGCAGGCCCGCCGCCTCCGCCAGGGCGGCGCGGTTCGCGGCCACGGCGGCCGGATCGTCACCAGCCGGTCCCCGGGCATTGCCGAGGTTCAGGCGGTCGAAGGGCGGCAAGGATTGGCCGAAGGAGGCGTCACGGCGGGTGCTGAAGGCCCGCACGCCGGGCGGGGCCGGCCAGCCGGCGGGCAACAGGCCGGGAGGCAGGGGCCCGCCCGGAGCGGCCGGCGTGGCCGGACCGGGGCTCACCGCGGCTCCCGTGCCCCGGCCTCGCGGCTGTCCTCGCGCAGCAGGGCCAGCAGGCGCTGGAAGTCTTCGGGCGCCTCGGCCTGGAAGCGCAGGGCTTCGCCCGTGGCCGGGTGAGTGAAGCCGAGGGTCTCGGCATGCAGGGCCTGGCGGCGGAAGCCGCGCAGCGCCTCTGCCAGCGCCGGCGTGGCGGCGCGCGGCAGGCGCAGGGCGCCGCCGTAGAGCGGGTCGCCCACCAGTGGATGGCGGATGTGCGCCATGTGCACGCGGATCTGGTGGGTGCGCCCGGTTTCCAGCCGGCATTCCACCAGGGTGTGGCTGCGGAAGCGCTCGCGCACCCGGTAGTGGGTGACGGCCTCGCGGCCGTTCTCGTTCACCGCCTGGCGGATGCGGTCGCCGGGGTGGCGGCCGATCGGCGCATCCACCGTGCCCCCGGCCACCATGCTGCCGGCCACCACCGCCAGGTACTGGCGGTGCACGTGGCGCGAGGAGAGCTGCTCTACCAGCGCGGCATGGGCGCGCAGGCTGCGCGCCACCACCATCAGGCCCGAGGTGTCCTTGTCGAGCCGGTGCACGATGCCGGCGCGCGGCAGCTCCGCCAGCTTCGGGTCGAAGTGCAGCAGGGCGTTCACCAGGGTGCCGCGCGGGTTGCCGGCGCCCGGGTGCACCACCAGCCCGGCCGGCTTGTTCAGCACCAGCACCTCCTCGTCGGCATGGCGCAGGTCGAGCGGAATCGGCTCCGGCTCGGCCCGGGTCTCGAGGCTGGGCGTCACCCACAGGGTGATGGTCTCGCCGCCGCGCAGCATCTGCCGAGGTTTTACCTCGGCGCCGTCGAGCAGGGCCTCGCCGCTCTTGATCCAGGCCGTCAGGCGGGAACGCGAGAAATCCGGGAACAGCTCGGCCAGGGCCTGGTCGAAGCGGCGGCCGGCGTGCTCCAGCGGCACCACCGCCTCCAGCAGCTCGCGCTCGTCCTCCATCTCGGGGCGGTCGGCGGGATCGGGGGCAGGCTGGGGCATGGGCATCGGCTCGGTCGGGGTTCAGGGGCTCCGCGCGGGAGACGCGCTATTATCCGGCCTTCCTGCCCCATCCGGTGCCCGTTCCGTGCGATCCAAGCCGCTCCTCCGTGCCCTTGCCCGCCTCGCGCTGCTGTCCTTCCTCGTCGCGGGCCTCGCCGGCTGCCAGACCATGAAGGGCTGGTTTGGCAAGAACGAACCGGAAACCGAGACCCTGCCGGTCGAGGCCCTGTATGCCGAGGCCCGTGCCCTGCGCGACCGCGAGAACTACTCGCGCGCCGAGCAGTACCTGAGCCGCCTGATCGGCCGCTTCCCCTTCGGCCCCTACACCGAGCAGGCCCAGCTCGACCTCGCCTACGTGCAGTACAAGCAGGGCAAGCACGAGGACGCCACCTCCACCCTCGACCGCTTCATCCGCACCTACCCCACCCATCCGGCGATCGACTACGCCTACTATCTGCGCGCCCTCAACGACTTCGAGCGGCAGAGCTTCTTCCTCCAGCGGGTGGCCCGCGCCGACATGTCGGCCCGCGACCTCAGCCGCGCCCAGGCCAGCTTCGAGGCCTTCGCCGACCTGGTGCGCCGCTACCCGAACGGCCCCTACGCCGCCGACTCGCGGCAGCGCATGGTCTACCTGAAGAACTTCCTCGCCCGCCACGAGATCACCACCGGCCTGTACTACCACCGCCGCGGCGCCTACGTCTCGGCCATCAACCGCGCCAAGTACCTGCTCGAGATCTACCCGCAGAGCGAGTTCGAGGCCGACGCCGTGGCCCTGCTGGCCTCGTCCTACACCAAGCTCGGCAAGCAGGACCTCGCCGCCGACGCCCGCCGCGTGCTGGAGATGAACTACCCGCAGCACCCCTATCTCGCGGGCAACTGGCCGAAGGGCGAGAGCCTGTTCGGCCAGCTCAATCCCTTCGCCGCCGGCCGCTGATTCAGTTCCGCCAGCCGTTGCTGATCGGATAACGGCGCTCGCGGCCGAAGGCGCGCCGCGAGAGCTTCGGCCCCGGCGCGGCCTGGCGCCGCTTCCACTCGCTGATGCGCACCAGGCGCAGCACCTGGTCCACGGCCTCCACCGGGAAGCCGCGCTCGAGCAGGGCGTCGCGGCCCTCGCGGCCCTCGATATGGGCCTCGAGGATGGCATCCAGCAGGGCGTAGGGCGGCAGCGAGTCCTGGTCGGTCTGGTTCTCGCGCAGCTCGGCCGAGGGCGGCCGGGTGATCACCGCCTCGGGGATGGCCGGTGGGGCGCCGGCCGGCTGCCGGGCATTGCGCCAGCGCGCCAGCGCGAACACCTCGGTCTTGTACAGGTCCTTGATCGGCGCATAGCCCCCGCACATGTCGCCGTAGATGGTGGCGTAGCCCACCGCGTACTCGCTCTTGTTGCCGGTGGTGAGCAGCAGCCCCCCCCGCTTGTTCGCCAGCGCCATCATCAGGGCGCCGCGGCAGCGCGACTGCAGGTTCTCCTCGGTGATGTCGGCCGGCAGGCCGGAGAACAGCGGCGATAAGGCCTCGAGAAAGCCGCGGAACGGCGCCTCGATCGGCAGCGTCTCGAGCCGCACGCCAAGCGCCGCGGCCTGCTCGGCGGCAAGCGCGTTGGAGAGAGCGGAGGTATAGCGCGAGGGCAGGCGTACCGCAGTGACGTTCGCCGGCCCCAGCGCGTCCACCGCCATCGCCAGCACCAGGGCGGAATCGATGCCGCCCGAGAGGCCCAGCCATACGGAACCGAAGCCGTTCTTGCCGCAGTAGTCGCGCAGGCCGCGCACCGCGGCGCGGTAGGCCAGCGACTCGCGCGATTCATCCTCCTCCGCCGGCCAGTGCAGCGGCGCGAAGGCGCCGCGGGCCGGATCGAACTCGGCCACCAGCCACTGGTCCTCGAAGGCGCGCGCCGCCGGATGCAGGCGGCCATCGGCATCCACCAGCACCGAGGCGCCGTCGAACACCAGCTCGTCCTGCCCGCCCACGAGATTGAGGTAGGCGATGGCTGCGCCAGTCTCGGCCTGGCGCGCCGCCAGCAGGGCGTCGCGGTCGGCCAGCTTGTCGCGCTCGAAGGGCGAGGCATTCGGCACCACCACCAGCCGCGCCCCGGCAGCCACCGTCGAGGCGACCGGCTCCGGGTGCCAGAGGTCCTCGCAGACCAGCAGCCCCACCGGCACCCCGGCGATCTCGAACACGGCATCCCCCTGCCCCGGCGCGAAATGCCGGCGCTCGTCGAACACCGCGTAGTTCGGCAGCTTGCGCTTGCGGTAGGTGGCCTCGATGCGCCCCCCGCGCAGCAGGCTGGCGGCATTGAACACCACCCCGCCCACCGCCTCCGGCCAGCCCACCACCGCGGCGATGCCGGTGCAGGCCTCGGCCACGCGCTGCAGTTGCGCGGCGCATTCGGCGAGGAAGCCTGGGCGCTCCAGCAGGTCTTCCGGCGGGTAGCCGGAGAGCGCGAGCTCGGGGAAGACCACGAGGTCGGCGCCATGCCGGTCGCGCGCCTCGGCGATCAGGGCGCGGAGGCGCTCGGCATTGGCGGCCACGGCGCCAACCGGGAAATCGAACTGGGCAAGGGCGAGGCGCAACGTCATCGGAGATCAGGCGGCGGTAGAAAAGCGTAGTGTCGCCCGGCGGCGCGGCGAGAATCGCATGTCCTGGCGCCAGCGGAAAACACGAAGGCCGCCCTTTCGGACGGCCTTGCGTGCGGCAGGCAGGGGCGAGGGCGCCCTCCGGCCTTACTTCTTCAGGCGGGCGGCGATGGCAGCGCCGAGATCGCCCGGCGACTTCACCGTGGTGACGCCGGCCTTCTCCAGCGCGGCGAACTTGCCTGCCGCCGTGCCCTGACCGCCCGAGGCGATGGCGCCGGCATGGCCCATGCGCTTGCCCGGGGGGGCCGAAGCACCGGCGATGAAGCCCACCACCGGCTTGGTCACGTACTCGCTGATGAACTCGGCGGCCTCTTCCTCGGCCGAACCGCCGATCTCGCCGACCATGATGATGCCCTCGGTCTGCGGGTCGTCCTGGAACAGCTGCAGAGCGTCGATGAAGTTCATGCCCTGGATCGGGTCGCCGCCGATGCCGATGCAGGTCGACTGGCCGAGGCCGGCGTCGGTGGTCTGCTTCACGGCCTCGTAGGTGAGGGTGCCCGAGCGCGAAACGATGCCCACCTTGCCCGGCATGTGGATGTGGCCCGGCATGATGCCGATCTTGCACTCCCCGGGCGTGATGATGCCAGGGCAGTTGGGGCCGATCAGGGTCACGTCGTCGTACTGGGCCAGCACGTGCTTCACCCGCATCATGTCGAGCACCGGGATGCCCTCGGTGATCGCCACGATCACGCGGATGCCCGCGGCGGCGGCCTCGAGGATGGCATCGGCGGCGAACGGCGGCGGCACGTAGATCACCGAGGCATCGGCGCCCGTCTCCTCCACCGCGTCCTGCACGGTATTGAAGACCGGCAGGCCGATGTGGGTGCTGCCGCCCTTGCCCGGGGTGACGCCGCCCACGACCTTGGTGCCGTAGTCGAGCATCTGCTCGGCGTGGAAGGTGCCCTGCTGGCCGGTGAAGCCCTGCACGATCACCTTGGTGTTCTTGTTGACCAAAACGCTCATGGTTCGATTCCTTGGTGGGTCGTGATCAGGCGGCGGCAGCGGCGGCGACGGCCTTCTTCGCGCCATCGTTGATGTCGTCGGCAGGCTGGATGGCGAGACCGGAGCCGGCCAGCAGCTCCTTGCCCTTCTCCACGTTGGTGCCCTCGAGGCGCACGATCACCGGCACCTTGACGCCCACTTCCTTCACTGCGGCGATGATGCCCTCGGCGATCATGTCGCAGCGGACGATGCCGCCGAAGATGTTGACGAAGATGGCCTTCACCCTGTCCGAGCTGAGGATCAGCTTGAAGGCCTCGGTGACGCGCTCCTTGGTGGCACCGCCGCCCACATCGAGGAAGTTGGCCGGCTCGCCGCCATTGAGCTTGATGACGTCCATGGTCGCCATGGCGAGGCCGGCGCCGTTGACGAGGCAGCCGATGTTGCCGTCCATGGTCACGTAGTTCAGGTTGTACTTGGTGGCCAGCACCTCGGTCTCGTCCTCCTGTGCGATGTCGCGCATGGCGGTGGTCTTCGGCTGGCGGAACTCGGCGTTGTCGTCGGAATTGATCTTGCCGTCCAGCGCCACGAGGTCGCCGTGCTTGTCGATGGCGAGCGGATTGAGCTCGACGAGCGAGAGGTCGTAGCGGTGGAACAGGGTGTAGAGGCCCTGCATGATCTTGGTGAGCTGGCCGCACTGCTTGGCGTTCAGGCCCATGGCGAAGCCGACCTGGCGGCACTGGTAGGGCTGCAGGCCCTCCACGTAGTTCACGTGGATGGTGTGGATCAGCTCCGGCGTCTCGGCCGCCACCTTCTCGATCTCCACGCCGCCCTCGGCCGAGCAGATGAAGGTGACCGACTTGGTGGCGCGGTCCACCAGCGCCGAGACGTACAGCTCCTTGGCGATGTCCGAGGCCTCGGTCACCAGCACCACGTCCACCGGCAGGGCGCGGCCGCCCGACTGGTAGGTGGCCATGCGGGTGCCGAGCATGCCGGCGGCGGCCTCGCGCACCGCCTCCAGGCTGCGGCACAGCTTCACGCCGCCGGCCTTGCCGCGGCCACCGGCATGGATCTGGGCCTTCACCACCCAGAAGTCGCCGCCCAGGGCCTTCGCGGCCTCGACGGCCTCATCGGCGGTGCGGGCGATCTTGCCGGCAGGAACGGGAATGCCGACCTCGGCGAACAGCTCTTTGGCCTGGTATTCGTGGAAATTCATGGGGCACCTGGGAAAGGGGCGGCCCGGGGGCCGCAAAGGGAAGAAGACGACCATGCGGCCGGGGGGGCCGGCCGACGGGGCGCGTATTGTCCCCGCTCCCGGCGGCGAAGGCAAAGACGGCCCCGCATCCCCGCCCGCCCCGCAGGGCGGCTACAGTGCCGGCCATGCGTTTCGTCCGCTCATCGAGCCAGCTGCCCCGCGGCGGCGTGCAGCAGCGCGAGCTGTTCGCCTTCGCCCTCTACCGCCTGCTCGAGGCCGTGCTGCTGGCGGTGCTGGCCTTCATGCCCGACCAGTGGCAGCTGCTCTCGCAGGTGGATGCCCCGCTGCTGCGCGCGGCCGCGACCGCCTACCTGACCGCATCGCTGCTGCTGCTGTGGCTGGCCCGCCGCCCCGGCGCCGACCTCGCCCTGCAGGGCGGCTGGGGCCTTGCCACCGACATCGCCACCGCCGCCGTCGTGCTCGCCGCCCAGCAGGGCCTCGATGCCGCCGTCGGCCTCTTGCTGCTGTTCAACATCTGCATCGGCAGCCTGCTCCTGGGGCCGCGCCTCGCCCTCGCCCTCGCCCTGCTGGCGGCCGGCGCCGTGTTCGGCGAATTCGCCCTCAGCACCCTCGCCGCCCGCGACGACCGGCCGCTGGTGGAGCCGGCGATGTTCGCCCTGTGCTACCTCGCCGGCGCCCTGCTCTCGCAGTTCCTGCGCCGCGAGCTGGCCCGCAGCGAGGCCCTGGCCGACGCGCGCGGCAGCGAGGTGGAACGCCTCGCCCAGCTCAACGAACTGGTGATCCGGCGCATGCGCACCGGCGTGCTGGTGGTGGACGAGGCCCACCGCATCCGCCTGTTCAACGAGGCCGCCTGGGCCCTGCTCGGGGCCCGCGGCGATGCCGCCACCCTCGCCGAAGTGAACCCGCGGCTCGACACCCTGCTGCGGCAGTGGCGCAGCAACGGGCAGGCGCAGCCGCGCAGCCTGCGGGCGGGCGAGGAAGGCCCGGAACTGCTGCCGCGCTTCGCCGCCACTGGCACCCGCGAGGAGCTGTTCCTCATCTTCCTCGACGATGCCCGGCACTACAGCGGCCGCGCGGAGGAGCTCACCCTCGCCACCCTGGGCCGGCTCGGCGCCAGCATCGCCCATGAGATCAGAAACCCGCTCACCGCCATCCTGCATGCCGCCCAGCTGCTCGAGGAATCCCCGGCCCTCGCCGCCACCGACCGGCGGCTGATCGAGATCATCCTCGGCCAGTGCCAGCGCATGGATGGCATCGTCGACAGCATCCTCGGCCTTGCCCGGCGCCAGCCCGCCCAGGCCGAGTGCGTGGACCTGCCCGCCCTGCTGCGCCGCTTCGTGGCCGAGTACGCCGCCGCCCACCCGCTCGGCGAGGACGTGCTGGAGGAGCGCAGCCCGCGCCCGCTGCAGGCCACGGTAGACCCGCGCCACCTGCAGCAGGTGCTCACGGTGCTGGTGGACAACGCCCGCCACTACGGCCGCCGCCCCGGCGAACCGGCGCGGGTGCTGCTGCGCGCCCTGCCCGCCGAGGAGGCCGGCCAGCCCGAAGGCGCGGTGGAGATCGACGTGCTCGACCATGGCCCCGGCATCCCCGCCGGCGTGGCAAGCCGCCTGTTCACTCCCTTCTTCACCACCAGCGAACACGGCACCGGACTCGGCCTCTACATCGCCCGCCAGCTCTGCGAGGCGAACCAGGGCAGCCTGCGCTACGTGCCCGTGCCCACCGGCGGCGCCTGCTTCCGCATCCGCCTGCCCGGGCGGGGCGGGATCGGGGCCTAAGCGCCGCCGGGAATCCAGCCCCGCCGGCGGGCCTCGGCCCGCATCGCCTGCTCCGCCTGCAGCAGCATCGGTACCCGCGCATGCCCTTCGTTCAGGCTGTCGGCCAGCAACACCGGGTCCTCGACGTACTCGTGCACCATGCGGTTACGCAGGCGGCGCACGGCCATCCAGGCATCCGCCGAGGCAAGGAACCCCAGCCGTTCAGCCCGGTCGAGATTGTCGATCACCGCGCCAACCGGCTCCCCGAGCGAAGCCAGCAGCAGCGGCAGCAATTTGTCGCCCAGACTGTCCTGCAGGCGCGAGAAACGCGCGACGAAGGCCTCCACCCGCTCGGACTCTTCCACATCGACGGCGAGCAATCGCGCCCGTTCGACGGTGAACGGGCTCACGAATACCCGCGCATCGGTGGTGGCGAGCAGTTCGGCCTCACGGCCCACCACGCGGAACAGGAAGGTACGCCTGGCCTCGAGCCCAGTGCCGTTCACAGGCGCAGCCCCTGGTCACGGGCAAGGGCGTGGATCGGCTGCTCGTCCAGGTTCGGCGCTGCCAGGAGCACATCCACGCGGCGTCCCCCCAGGCGGCGCATCAGCCGGGCCTCCAGCCAGGCCGTGCGCCATGCCGGATCCGGCACCGGCTCCGGCACCTCCACGAGCAGATCCACGTCGCCCCCCTTCGCTGCGTCGAAACACCGCGATCCGAACAGGCGCACCACCGCCACTGGGCCGAAGGCGGCACGCACCTCCCCGCGGATCGCATCCCGTTGCGCGTCATCGAGTCGCATGGCGGCCTCCTCGGCGACAGTATGGCAGGCCCGGCGCTACACTGCCCGCGTTCGAAGGAGCGACCGCCCCCCCAGCGATGCTTGCCCGCAGCGCCCTCATCGTCGACGACGAACGCGACATCCGCGAGCTCGTGGCCCTCACCCTCGGCCGCATGGGCCTGCGGGTGGAAACCGCGGCCGACCTCGCCGCCGCCCGCGCCCAGCTCGCCGCCCACGACTTCGATCTGTGCCTCACCGACATGCGCCTGCCCGATGGCAACGGCCTGTCGCTGGTGGAGCACATCGCCGCCCACCACCCCGACACCCCGGTGGCCATGATGACCGCCTACGGCAATGTCGAGGCCGCCGTGGCCGCGCTCAAGGCCGGGGCCTTCGACTTCGTCACCAAGCCGGTGGATCTCGCCGTGCTGCGCCAGCTCGTCACCCATGCCCTGAACCTCGGCGTGCAGCGCCGCGCCGCCGTCCAGGCCGTGGGCCCGCGCCTGCTCGGCGATTCCCCGGCCATGCAGCGCCTGCGCGAGCTGGCCGCGCGGGTGGCGCGCAGCCAGGCCCCGGTGTTCATCTGCGGCGAATCCGGCACCGGCAAGGAACTGGTGGCCCGCCTGGTGCATGCCTTGAGCCCGCGCAAGGACGGCCCCTTCGTGCCGGTGAACTGCGGCGCCATCCCCGCCGAACTGATGGAAAGTGAGTTCTTCGGCCACAGAAAAGGCAGCTTTACCGGCGCCCATGCCGACAAGGAGGGCCTGTTCCAGGCCGCCAGCGGCGGCACCCTGTTCCTCGACGAGATCGCCGAGCTGCCCCTGCACATGCAGGTGAAGCTGCTGCGGGTGATCCAGGAGAAGGCGGTGCGGCCGGTGGGCGCGGCCAGCGAGGTGAAGGTGGACGTGCGCATCCTCTCCGCCAGCCACAAGGACCTCGCGAAACTGGTCGAGGCCGAGCGCTTCCGCCACGACCTCTTCTACCGCATCAACGTGATCGGCCTGCCAGTGCCGCCGCTGCGCGAGCGCCGCGAGGACATCCGCCCCATCGCCGAGGCCGTGCTGGCCCGGCTGGCCGGCACGGGCACGCCCCTGCGGCTGGGCGAGGACGCCCTGGCCGCCCTCGAGGCCTACCCCTTCCCCGGCAATGTGCGGGAACTGGAGAACGTGCTGGAACGCGCCGCCGCCCTGGCCGACGGCCCGCTGCTGCGGGCCGAGGACCTCGGCCTGCCGGCCAGCCCGCCCGGCGCCGCAGCCCCCGGCACGCCCGCCTCCCTGCCCGGCCCCGCCGCCGGAGCCGCCCCTGCCGAGGCCGAAGACCGCCCCCTGCCCGCCATGGCCGAGGTGCTGGACCGCGCCCGCGCCGCCGGCGCCCTGCCGCAGGCCCTGGAACAGATCGAGCGCGAGACCCTGATCCGCGCCCTCGAGGCCCACCGCTGGCACCGCACCCGCACCGCCGAGGCCCTGGGCATCACCTTCCGCGCCCTGCGCTACAAGCTGAAGAAGTACGGCATCGAGTGAAGCCGGGCGGCCGCCTGTCCCACTACGTCAGTTTCCGACGCCCTGCGCCCGCTCCGCCCTCTGCCCCCGGGCCGGGACAACACTTTTTGCAATGCATCACACATCCCGGGCTTTTCCCCTTGGCACGGATGGTGCATTGTTCCTCCCGCACGTGCCGGGTGGCACGGCCCGGTGGCAACCCCCGGCATCCTCCCCCCTCCCTTCACACGAGGTCACACCATGAAGAACCAGCAGGGCTTCACCCTCATCGAACTGATGATCGTCGTGGCGATCATCGGCATCCTGGCCGCCATCGCGCTGCCCGCCTACCAGGACTACGCCATCCGCGGCAAGGTGTCGGAGGGGCTTGGTCTTGCCGCTGGCGCCAAGACCGCGGTAGCCGAGGGCTATACCGCCACCGGGGCTTTCCCGACCACCAATGCTGCTGCGGGCTTGGCTGACGCTGCCAGCATCAGGGGCAACGCCGTCACCTCCGTGGAAGTGGGCACGGGCGGCGCCATCACCGTCACCTACAACAACACCCTCGGCGGCAGCCCGTCGGCCAACGGCACCACCATCGTCCTGACCCCGACCCTGACCGATGGCGGCATCACCTGGAACTGCACCGGCGGCAGCATGCCGGCCAAGTACCGCCCGGCCAACTGCCGCTCGTAATCGCGGCAAGCGAACGGGCACGGCCCGGTTCGTGGGCAAAGGGCGCCTCCCGGGGCGCCCTTTGTTTTTGAACCGGCCGGGCTGGCCCGGAATCTGCTTGGGTCAGGGCGCCACACCACAAGGGGAGAGGCATATGCGCCAGCACCACCCGCAGCAAGGCTTCACGCTCATCGAGCTCATGATCGTCGTGGCGATCATCGGCATCCTGGCCGCCATCGCGCTGCCGGCCTACCAGGACTACGCCATCCGCGCCAAGGTCGCGGAAGGCCTGAACCTGGTTGCCGGCGCCAAGACCAGCGTGGTCGAGTCCTATACCGCCAACGGCGTGCTGCCCACCAGCAATGCCGCCGCGGGGCTCGGCCCGGCCGCCTCGATCCGCGGCAATGCCGTCAGTTCCGTCACCGTGGGCGCAGGAGCCGAGATCACCATCCTGTTCAACGACACCCTCGGCGGCAGCCCGTCGGCCAACGGTACCACCGTCGTCTTCACGCCCACGCTGAACGACAACGGCTTCGTCTGGTCCTGCACCGGTGGCACCCTGCCGGCGAAGTACCGGCCGGCCGCCTGCCGGGCACCGTGACCCGGAGCATTGGGCCGCGTCCCGGCCAGTGCCGGGCCGCCTTGTTTTTTTGCGGTGCGGAAGGCAGCCTGCGCTACAGTACGCATTCCGTGAAGGCCTGATCCGCCCCCCGCCCGCATGAACGCCCAGCCCACGCCCAACCTCGTCGGCATCACCGGCATCGCCCGGCGCCTGGTGATGGACGGGGCCCTCTCCGAGGCCGATGCCCGCCGCGCCCTGGAGGAGGCGCCCAAGGCCAGACAGCCGGTGCTGCGCTGGCTTCTGGAGAAGAAACTCGTCACCAGCGCCGCGGTGGCCGCGGCCAACAGCATCGAGTTCGGCATTCCGCTCTTCGAGATCAACGCCTTCGATCTCGCCCGCGCCCCGGTGAAGGCGGTGAGCGAGGAGCTCATCACCAAGCACGGCGTGCTGCCGCTGTACAAGCGCGGCAACCGGCTGTTCCTCGCCATCTCCGACCCCACCAATACCCGGGCCATCGAGGAGATCCAGTTCGCCGCCGGCGCCACCGTCGAGCCCATCCTGGTCGACGAGGAGCAGCTCCGGCGCGCCATCGACCGCGCCTTCACCGCCGCCGAGTCCTTCGATGCCGGTGGCGACGACGAGGGCCTCGACGCGCTGGACTCGGAGGCGGGCGACGATGACAAGGACCCCACCGGCGGGAATGACGCCAAGGGCGACGACACTCCGGTTGTCAAGTTCGTCAACAAGATGCTGCTCGACGCCATCAAGCGCGGCGCTTCCGACCTGCATTTCGAGCCCTACGAAACCGACTTCCGCGTGCGCTTCCGCATGGATGGCGT
Source organism: Silanimonas lenta DSM 16282 (assembly GCF_000429065.1). GTDB lineage: Bacteria > Pseudomonadota > Gammaproteobacteria > Xanthomonadales > Xanthomonadaceae > Silanimonas > Silanimonas lenta. Next base: position 57,400 of record NZ_AUBD01000009.1, read on the forward strand.
GCTGAAGACGGTGGCCCGCGCCCCGGTGAAGCTGGGGCCGCGCATCACCGCCCGCATCAAGGTGATGAGCGGCCTTGACATCGCCGAGAAGCGCCTGCCGCAGGACGGCCGCATCAAGCTCAACATCAGCAAGACAAAGCAGATGGACTTCCGCGTGTCCACCTGCCCCACCCTGTTCGGCGAGAAGTCGGTGCTGCGCATCCTCGATGGCAGCGCGGCGAAGATGGGCATCGACAAGCTGGGCTACGAGGACCACCAAAAGCAGCTCTACCTCGATGCGCTGGCCAAGCCCTACGGCATGATCCTGGTCACCGGCCCCACCGGCTCGGGCAAGACGGTCTCGCTCTACACCGGCCTCAACATCCTCAACACCGAGGAACGCAACATCAGCACCGCCGAGGACCCGGTGGAAATCCGCGTGCCCGGCATCAACCAGGTGCAGATGAACCCGAAGAAGGGCATGGACTTCGCCGCCGCCCTGCGCAGCTTCCTGCGCCAGGACCCGGACGTGATCATGGTGGGCGAGATCCGCGACCTCGAGACCGCCGAGATCGCGGTGAAGGCGGCCCAGACCGGCCATCTGGTGCTCTCCACCCTGCACACCAACGATGCGCCGCAGACCATCGCCCGCCTGATGAACATGGGCATCGCGCCCTACAACATCACCAGCTCGGTCACGCTCATCATCGCCCAGCGCCTGGCCCGCCGCCTGCACGACTGCAAGAAGAAGGTGCACATCCCACAGGCCGCCCTGGTGGCCGAGGGCTTCAGGCCCGAGGAATGCGAGGGCGGGCTGGACCTGTACGAGGCCGTGGGCTGCGAGGACTGCAACGGCGGCTACAAGGGCCGTGTCGGCATCTACCAGGTGATGCCGATGACCGAGGAGATCCAGAAGATCATCCTGGAAGGCGGCAATGCCATGGACATCGCCGCCGTGTGCGAACGGGAAGGCATCGGCGACCTGCGCCGCTCCGCCATCAACAAGGTCAAGGCCGGGCTGATCAGCCTGGCCGAGATGAACCGCGTGACCAAGGACTAAGCCATGTCTGCCACTGCGAAGAGCCTCAAGGGCGCCAAGCCCGCCCCCCGCGAGAACCCGCTCTCGGAGTTCGTCTGGACCGCCACCGACCGGCGCGGCAAGACCATCAAGGGCGAGATGGCCGCGAAATCGGCCAACTACGTGCGCGCCGAGCTGCGCAAGCAGGGCATGAACCCCGGCGTGGTGAAGCCCAAGCCCAAGCCCCTGTTCGGCTCGGCGGGCAAGACGGTGGGCCCGCAGGACATCACCTTCTTCAGCCGGCAGATGGCCACCATGATGGCCTCCGGCGTGCCCATGGTGCAGGCGCTGGAAATCCTCGCCAATGGCCAGAAGAACCCCAAGTTCGCCAACATGCTGAAAGCCCTGCGCGACGATGTCTCGGGTGGCTCGGCCTTCAGCGAGGCCCTCAGGGCCTATCCCATGCAGTTCAACGAGCTCTACCGCAACCTCGTCAAGGCCGGCGAGGGCGCCGGCGTGCTCGATACCCTGGCGAGCTACCTCGAGCGCATCCAGGCGCTGAAGGGCAAGATCAAGAAGGCGCTGTTCTACCCCGCCGGCGTGCTGGCAGTGGGCCTGATCGTCAGCCTGATCCTGCTGATGTACGTGATCCCGCAGTTCAAGACCACCTTCGAGGGGTTCGGCGCGGAGTTGCCGGCCTTCACCCAGATGTACGTGAGCGCTTCCGAGTTCATGCTGGCGAACTGGTGGTGGATGCTGATCGCTGCCGTTGCCGGTGGTTTCGCATTCGTGCTCAGTTACCGACGCTCGACCAACGTGCAACGTACCGTGGATCGCATGCTGCTGAAGATCCCGGTGATCGGACAGATCCTGCACCAGTCGGCCATCAGCCGCTTCGCCCGCACGCTCGCCCTCACCTTCAAGGCCGGCGTGCCCCTGGTGGAGGCGCTCGATACCGTGGCCGGCGCCACCGGTAGCGTCATCTATGACGAAGCCACGCGGAAGATCCGCGACGACGTGGCGGTGGGCTACTCGCTCAACCTCGCCATGAAGCAGGTGGGCATCTTCCCGCCCATGGTGGTGCAGATGGTCGGCATCGGCGAGGAATCCGGTTCGCTGGATTCCATGCTGTTCAAGGTGGCCGAGTTCTACGAGAACGAGGTGAACAACTCCGTCGATGCCCTCACCAGCCTGATGGAGCCTTTCATCATCGCCGTGCTCGGCGTGCTGGTGGGCGGCATGGTGATTGCCATGTACCTGCCGATCTTCAAGCTCGGTATGGCCATCTGATCGATGCTGACCGGTCTGGATGCCTCCCCGACGGCCGCGCTCGCGGCCGTCTTCCTGTTCGGCCTGCTGGTCGGCAGCTTCCTCAATGTGGTGATCCTGCGGGTGCCGCCGCGCCTGATGTGGGCCTGGCGGCGCGAGGCCCGCGAGCTGCTGGAGCTGCCCCCCGGCGAGGAACCGGCCCCGCCTGGCATCGTGGTGAAGGGCTCGCACTGCCCGGCCTGCGGGCAGGCCATCCGCTGGTACCAGAACGTGCCGGTGCTGAGCTGGCTCGTGCTGCGCGGCTGCTGCGCGGCCTGCAAGGCGCCGATCTCGCTGCAGTACCCGGTGGTGGAACTGCTCACCGGCCTTGCCTTCGCCGCCTGCGCCTGGCGCTTCGGCCTCGGGCTGGAAGGCGCGGCGGCCATGGCCTTCAGCGCCCTGCTCATCGCCCTGGCCGGCATCGACTGGCACACCCGGCTGCTGCCCGACAGCCTCACCTACCCGCTGCTGTGGCTGGGACTGGCCGCCAGCCTCGTCACCCTGTTCATACCGCCTCAGAGCGCCATCTTGGGGGCGCTCGCGGGCTATCTCAGCCTGTGGACGGTGTACCACGCCTTCCGCCTGCTCACCGGCAAGGAGGGCATGGGCTATGGCGACTTCAAGCTGCTGGCCGCACTCGGCGCCTGGTGCGGGGCCTCGGCCATCCTGCCCATCGTGCTGCTCTCCTCCCTCGTGGGCGCACTGATCGGCGGCATCGGCCTCGCCGTGCAGGGCCGCGACCGCGCCACTCCCATCCCCTTCGGCCCCTTCCTCGCCATCGCCGGCTGGCTCTGGTTCCTGTTCGGCGAGCAGCTGATGGCCCTGTACTGGGGCCTGATGCTGCCAGGCGGCGCACCGGCCGGCTAAAGTCCGCCCATGCCCGCCCCCGCCGCCCCCCACCGCCTGCGGGTCGGCCTGACCGGCGGCATCGCCTCCGGGAAAAGCACCGCGGCCCGGGCTTTCGAAGCGCTCCATCCCGGCTGCCTCGTGGATGCCGATGCCGCGGCCCGTGCCGTGGTGGCCCCGGGCAGCGAGGGACTGGCGGCGGTGCTGGCGGCTTTCGGGGAGGACCTGCGCCGTCCCGATGGCCAGCTCGACCGCGCCGCCCTGCGCCAGCGGGTGTTCGCCGATCCGGCCGCCAGAAAGCAGCTCGAGAGCCTGCTGCACCCACGCATCCGCGCCTGGATGCGTGAGCGCGCCGCGGCGGCCTCCACGCCCCTCGTGCTGCTGGACATCCCGCTGCTGACGGAAGGCGGCGGCCGCGCCGCCTGGCCGGAGCTGGAGCGCATCCTCGTGGTGGACCTGCCGCCCGCCCTGCAGCGCCAGCGCCTGCTGGCCCGCGACGGCATCGACCCGGCGCTGGCCGAGGCGATGATCGCCGCCCAGGCCCCGCGCGAGGCCCGCCTCGCCCTGGCCGACGACGTGCTGGTGAATACCGGCACGCCAGAGGACCTCGCCGCCGCCGTGGCGCGGCTGGCGGCACGCTACCTGCCCAAGGGCTGAGGCCAGAACCCGCGGATGCCGGCCACGCCCTGCGCCCCGTGGCGCCGGGCCTCGGCAAGATCGCCGGGCCCGAGGCCGCCCAGCGCATACACCGGCAGGGCGGTGAGGGCGCGCAGGGCCTCGAAGCCCTCCCAGCCGAGGACCGGGGCACCGGGATGGGTGGGGGTGGCGGCCACCGGCCCCAGCAGCAGGTCCTGCACGCCGAGGGCCTCGGCGCGGCGCAGGCTGGGAGCATCGTGGCAGGCCGCCGAGAGCGGCAGGCCGGCGGCGCGCTGGGCGGCGCACAGGGCCTCGGCGCCGGCAGCGAAGAGCTGGCCGTGGCGCAGGTGCAGGCCAAGGCCGAGGCGAACGGCAAGGGGCGCATCGCCGTGCACGTACAGGGCGGCGCCGTGGGCGCGGCAACGTGGGGCCAGGGCCTCGGCGAGCCTTCCCCGCTGGCCGGCACGGGCATCCGGCAGGCGCAGGTGCACGCGGCGCAGGCCGCGGGCCAGGGCCTCCTCCACGGCGCGCAGGAAGCGGGCCTCGGCGGCCTCGCCCTCGCCCGGCTCGGGGGTGACCAGGATGGCCTCGGGCGCGGTGAGCGCAGCCCGCACGGGGTGGTCGGCCAAGGGCATGGGATAGGCGGCCAGCGCCGCGGGCTCGGCCCAGACGAGTTCGGCATGCTCACGGGCGCGGGGCTGGCCGTGGAAACCCGCCACCGCCCAAGTGTCGAGCCAGAGGCGCAGCGGCGGCAGCCCTGCCTCGCCCGCCGGGACGGCCGGCACTCCGTCGGCCACCGGCACCCGGATGAACGGCGTCATCGGCCCGGCCTCGATGCCGAGTTCCTCCTGCAGTTCGCGGCGCAGGGCCGGCTCGGCGCCTTCCCCCGGCTCGACCTTGCCGCCGGGGAACTCCCACAGCCCCCCCTCGGTTTTGTGCGCGGGGCGGCGCGCCAGCAGCACGCGGCCGGCCGCATCGCGCAGCACCGCCGCCACGACATGCAGCGGCGGCGCGGCCGGCGGCGGGGGCATGATGGCGGCGGAAAGGGCCTGCCGGCCTTTAGCGGGCCTGGCCGTGGCAGTGCTTGTACTTCTTGCCCGAACCGCAGGGGCAGGGATCGTTGCGGCCGATCGGTGGCCCTGGATTGCGCACGGCGGCGGCGCGCGGGCCGCCCTGGGCCGCGGCCACCTCGGCAGCTTCCTCGTCGGCGGAATAGCTGCCGGTCTCCGGGTGCTGGAACTGCATGGCGCGAGCGGCGGCCTCGGCACGACGGCGCTCCTCGGCCTCCATCGCCGCCACCTCCTCCTCGCTGCGGATGCGCACGCGGGCAAGCAGAGTGGTGATGTCGCGCTTCACCTTCTCCAGCATCTCCTCGAACAAGGCGAAGGCCTCGCGCTTGTACTCCTGCTTCGGCTGCTTTTGGGCATAGCTGCGCAGGTGGATGCCCTGGCGCAGGTAGTCCATGCGCGCCAGATGCTCCTTCCAGTTCTGGTCGAGCATGGAGAGCATCACCTGGCTCTCGAGCTGGCGCATCAGCTCGGGACCGAGCTGGGCTTCCTTGGCCTCGAAATGGCGGCGACCGGCCTCCAGCACCTCGGCCAGCACGCCCTCGTCGTCGAGCTCGCGGGCCACCGCGTCGCGCACGCTGACCTCGATGCCGAACTCGTCGCGCAGGCTTGCCTCGAGGCCAGCCAGATCCCACTGCTCGTCGATCGACTGCGCCGGCACGTAGCGGCGCACGTGGGCGGTGAGCACATCGTCGCGGATCGCCGCCACGGCCTCGTGCACATCGCCCTGGTCGAGCAGCTCGTTGCGCTGCTCGTACACCACCTTGCGCTGGTCGTTGGCCACGTCGTCGAAGTCGAGCAGGTTCTTGCGAATGTCGAAGTTGTGGGCCTCGACCTTGCGCTGCGCATTCTCGATCTGGCGGGTGACGAGGCCACTCTCGATGGCCTCGTCCTCCTTCATGCCCATGCGGGTCATGGCCTTGTGCACCCAGTCGCTGGCGAAGATCCGCATCAGGTTGTCTTCGAGCGAGAGGTAGAAGCGCGAGGAGCCCGGGTCGCCCTGGCGGCCGGCGCGGCCGCGCAGCTGGTTGTCGATGCGGCGGCTCTCGTGGCGTTCGGTGCCGATGATGTGCAAGCCGCCGGCAGCCTTCACCGCATCGTGGCGGGCCTGCCACTCGGACTTGATGCGCGCCTTCGCCACCTCGTCGATCTCGCCGGCGGCGGCGAGCTCGGCCTCCAGCGAGCCGCCGAGCACGATGTCGGTACCGCGGCCGGCCATGTTGGTAGCGATGGTGACGGCGCCCGGCTTGCCGGCCTGTGCCACGATCTGCGCCTCGCGCTCGTGCTGCTTGGCATTCAGCACCTCGTGCGGGATGCCGGCGGCGCGCAGTTCACGGCTCAGCAGTTCCGAGGTCTCGATCGAGGTGGTGCCCACCAGCACCGGCTGGCCCTTGGCATTGCGTTCCTTGATGTCCTCGATCACCGCCCGGTACTTGCCCTTGCGGTTGAGGAACACGAGGTCCGGCAGGTCCTTGCGGATCATCGGCCGGTGGGTGGGGATCACCACCACCTCGAGGCCATAGATCTGCTGGAACTCGAAGGCCTCGGTGTCGGCCGTGCCGGTCATGCCGGCCAGCTTGCCGTACATGCGGAAGTAGTTCTGGAAGGTGATCGAGGCCAGGGTCTGGTTCTCGCGCTGGATCGGCACGCCCTCCTTGGCCTCCACCGCCTGGTGCAGGCCGTCGGACCAGCGCCGGCCCGGCAGGGTGCGGCCGGTGAACTCGTCCACGATCACCACCTCGCCATTGCGCACGATGTAGTCCACGTCCTTCTGGAACAGGGCATGAGCGCGCAAGGCCTGGTTGAGGTGGTGCACCACCGCAATGTTGTGGCCAGCGTAGAGATGGTCGTCCTGGGCGATGATGCCGGCGGCCTTGAGCAGGGCCTCGGCATGCTCCATGCCCTGCTCCGAGAGGTGCACCTGCTTGCCCTTCTCGTCCACCCAGAAATCGCCTTCGGCGTTCTCGTCGGCCTGGCGCGAGAGCTGCGGCACGATGCGGTTGACCTTGACGTACAGCTCCGGCGATTCGTCGCCAGGGCCGGAGATGATCAGCGGCGTCCTTGCCTCGTCGATCAGGATCGAGTCGACCTCGTCGACGATGGCGAAGTTCAGCCCGCGCTGGTAGCGGTCCTCCTTGCGCAGGGCCATGTTGTCGCGCAGGTAGTCGAAGCCGAACTCGTTGTTGGTGCCGTAGGTGATGTCGGCGGCGTAGGCGGCGCGCTTTTCCTCGCCCATCGGCATGCCGGGGTAGATCACGCCCACCGAGAGGCCGAGGAAGTTGTAGAGCCGCCCCATCCACGCCGCGTCGCGGCGGGCGAGGTAGTCGTTCACCGTGACCACGTGCACGCCCTTGCCGGCCAGCGCATTGAGGTAGGTGGGCAGGGTGGCCACGAGGGTCTTGCCCTCGCCGGTGCGCATCTCGGCGATCTTGCCGGCATGCAGCACCATGCCGCCGATCAGCTGCACGTCGTAGTGGCGCATGCCGAGCACGCGGCGCGCCGCCTCGCGGCAGACGGCGAAGGCCTCGGGCAGCAGGTCGTCCAGGGTCTCGCCCTTGGCGAGGCGCGCCTTGAACTCGGCGGTCTTGGCCTTCAGCGCCTCGTCGTCGAGGGCCTGCAGGGCGGGCTCGTAGGCGTTGATCCGGGCGACGTTCTTCGAGAACTGGCGGACGATGCGCTCGTTGCGGCTGCCGAACAGGGCGGTGAGGAGGCGATTGAGCATGGACGGGTCTTCTGGGGAGGGCGTCGCGCCCGGTTCAGGAACGCGAACGGCTGCCGGACGGCAGCCTTCCATTCTAGCTGGAGGCGGCGGGGGCCATTATCAAGTCGCGGCGGAACCGCCCGGCCTGCCCGCCACGGCGCAGCGGGTGTTCGCCGGACGGAAGCGGCCAGGGGCCGCGCCGCGCGCCCGGCTCAGCCACGGATGCGCTGCAGGTAGGCGGTGGGATTCACCGGGCGGCCGTTCACGTGCACTTCGAAGTGCAGGTGGGCACCGGTGGAGCGGCCGGTGGAACCGACCTTGGCGATCTCCTGGCCGGCGCGGACGATGTCGCCCTCGCGCACCAGGTTGCGCTGGTTGTGGCCGTAGAGCGTCTGGTAGCCATCGCCGTGGTCGATGATCACGGTGTTGCCATAGCCGTTCTTCCAGCCGGAGAACTTCACGATGCCGCCGCCCGCGGCCTTGATCGGGTCGCCGATGCGGGCGGCGAAGTCCACCCCGAGATGGTGGGCCTTGGCGCCGGTGAAGGGGTCGATGCGGCGGCCGAAGGGCGAGACGATGTAGCCCGGAGCCGGGGCGCGGCTGGGGCGGGCGTCGGCGGCCACCTGCTCGTTCTGCAGCAGGGCGCCGAGCACGTCGAGCTGCTGCTCGGCGCGGTCGAACTGCGCCTCCACGCTGCCCAGGGCGAAGGCCAGGTCCTGGCGCCCCTCGTCCTCCTGCTCCGGGCCGCCGAGGCCGGGGCTTGCGGTGAAGTCGAACTCGCCCTCGCGGAACTGCCCGAGGGTGGTGAGGCGGTGGCCGAGGGCGTTCAGGCGGTTGGCCTGGGCCTGCAGCTCGCCCAGCTTCACCGCCAGGGCATTCACCTCACGGCGGGCCTCGGCGCGTGCGTCCTCCACCGCCTGACGGCTGGCCGCCACCTCGGCGCGCAGCGGGGCGATGCGGGCATCGGCGCCGGCGAGCGTCCAGCCGAGCACCCCGCCGAGGCCCAGGACCAGGGCGAACAGGCCAAGGGCGATCCCCACCGCGGCCGCGCGCTGCCTCGCCGAGTCGAGGCTCAGGGCCAGGGGCGCGCGGAGGTGGCGGGAAACGACGATGATATTGAGCATGCTTCGATCCAAGTCAGGCCGCCCGGCCACCGAGACCCCGCCCGCCTCCCCCGGCCCGCGGCGCGCGGCGCGCGCAGCGGCGGAGGGCGAACTGGGCGCGCTGCTGGCACGCGCCCAGTGGCTGGACGCGGCCGACACGCGCTTCCGCCAGCAGCTCCCCGCGGCGGTGGCCGCGCAGGTACGGCTGGCGAACGTGGCCGAGGGCACGGCCGTGGTGCTGGTCCCCTCGCCGGCCTGGAAGGCCCGGCTGCGCCTGGACACCGCCCTGCTGCTGGCGGCGGCCAACGCGGCCGGCATCGAGGCCCGCGCGGTGACCCTGAAGGTGGTGCCCCCGACCGTTCCGGCTCCGGACCGGCCCGGTGCACCGCTCTCGGCGGGCGCCCGAGCCGTGCTCGAGGCCGCCGCCCGATCCGTGGCCGACCCGGAACTCCGGGCCCAGCTCCTGCGCCTGGCCGCAAGCGGCCGGACGCGCTGAGGAACGCCATGGGCCGGCCGAGTCTACGGGGCTATCGTTAAAAACCCGCTAAGAAAACCGTAAGCGCAGGCCAAGAAAGACGAAACCCGCCGTGAAGACGGCGGGCTTTGTCAAAGACTGTGACCGGACTCACGAAGTCCATCACGCTTCTGCCAGGGCTCAGATCGCGGCCGCCGGGCTGGCGTAGGAGATCGGCGACTTCGAAGAATCGCTGAAGGTCACTTCCTCCCAGGCGCTCTGGTCGGCGAGCAGGGTGCGCAGCAGGCGGTTGTTGAGCGCATGCCCGGACTTGTGGCCGTAAAAGGCGCCGATCAGGCTGTGCCCCAGAAGGTACAGGTCGCCGATGGCATCGAGGATCTTGTGCTTCACGAACTCGTCCTCGTAGCGCAGGCCGTCTTCGTTGAGCACGCGGTAGTCGTCCATCACGATGGCATTGTCCATCGAGCCGCCGAGCGCGAGGTTGCGCTCGCGCAGGAACTCGATGTCGCGCATGAAGCCGAAGGTACGGGCCCGGCTCACCTCCTTGACGAAGGAGGTGGTGGAAAAATCGATCTCGGCGTTCGAGGTGGAGCGGCGGAAGGCCGGGTGCTGGAAGTCGATGGTGAAGCCGACCTTGAAGCCCTCGAAGGGCTCGAAGCGGGCCCACTTGTCGCCCTCCTCCACCCGTACCGGCTTCTTGATGCGGATGAAGCGCTTGGGCGCGTTCTGCTCCTCGATGCCCGCCGACTGCAGCAGGAACACGAAGGGGCCGGCCGAGCCGTCCATGATCGGCACCTCGGCGGTGGACAGGTCGACATAGGCATTGTCGATGCCGAGGCCGGCCATGGCCGAGAGCAGGTGCTCGATGGTCATGACCCGCACATTGTCCTTGACCAGGGCGGTGCAGAGCGAGGTGTCGCCGACCGCCAGGGCCGTGGCCTTGATCTCCACCGGCACGTCGAAATCGACGCGGCGGAAGACGATGCCGGTATCGACGGCCGCCGGGCGCAGGGTCATGTAGACCTTCTCGCCGCTGTGCAGGCCGACGCCGGTGGCGCGGATGACGTTCTTGAGGGTGCGCTGCTTGAGCATGAGGCCGGTCCCCGGAAAGGGGGTTGACACGAACTGGGGGCGCACATTAGCACGCCCCTCCTTTAACGAAACCTTAAAAAACGGACTTCTCCGTGTCAAATCTGCAACGTTGCGGGCAGCCCCCTGCCCGCAACGTGCCTGGCGTGGGAGAGCGAGACGGCCTCTCCCGGCACCGGCCGGGCCGGCGCAGACCCTCCGGTGCCCGTTTCCCCGCGGTTCAGTCGGCCTGGCGGCGCAGGAAGGCCGGAATGTCCAGGTAGGACTGGTCGGCCGGCAGGTCGGAGAGGGCCGTCACCGGAGCAACGTCGGCGGAACGGCTGCGCAGGGCGCCGAAGCTCGGCTCGCGGCCGGCCGGGGCCGGCGCCTCGCCGTACTCCGCAAGGCCGGTGGTGGCATTACGGATCAGCTGCACCTTGGGCCGGGCCGTCTCGCGCTCGGCGCCACGCACCGGCTCGCGATGGAAGTCTCGGCTGGGGATGCGCTGGGCCTGCACGCCGCGGTTGAGGCCGGTGGCCACCACGGTGACGCGCACGTCGTCCTGCATCTCCGGGTCGAGCACGGTGCCGATGACCACGGTGGCGTCCTCGGAGGCGAATTCCTCGATGGTACGGCCCACCTCGTCGAACTCGCGCATGGTGAAGTTCGGCCCGGCGGTGATGTTCACCAGCACGCCGCAGGCGCCGGCGATGTTCACCTCGTCGAGCAGCGGGTTGCTGATCGCCGCCTCGGCGGCGGCCTGGGCGCGGTCGTCGCCACGGGCCACGCCGGTCCCCATCATGGCAAGGCCCATCTCGCTCATCACCGTGCGCACGTCGGCGAAGTCGACGTTGATCAGGCCCGGGCGCACGATCAGGTCGGCGATGCCCTGCACGGCGCCCAGCAGCACGTCGTTGGCGGCGCGGAAGGCCTGCACCATGGTGGCGTCGCGGCCGAGCACGGTGATCAGCTTCTCGTTCGGGATGGTGATCAGGGAGTCGCAGTGGCTGGCCAGTTCCTCGATGCCCTTCAGCGCCACCTGCATGCGGCGGCGGCCCTCGAAGGGGAAGGGCTTGGTGACCACGGCCACGGTGAGGATGCCCTCCTCCTTGGCCACCTGGGCCACCACCGGCGCGGCGCCGGTGCCGGTGCCGCCGCCCATGCCGGCGGTGATGAACACCATGTCCGCGCCGCTGATGGCCTCGCGGATGCGCTCGCGGTCCTCCAGGGCGGCCTGGCGTCCCACCTCCGGGTTGGCGCCGGCGCCAAGGCCCTTGGTGACGTTGGCGCCGAGCTGCAGGTGCAGCTTGGCGCCGGAATTCTTGATGGCCTGGGCGTCGGTGTTGGCGACGATGAATTCCACGCCATCCACATTGGCGTTGACCATGTGCGCCACGGCATTGCCGCCGCCGCCGCCCACGCCAACGACCTTGATCACCGCATTCGGTGCCAGCTTCTCGATGAGTTCAAACTGCGCCATGGTCTCGTCCTCTCGTCTCGGGGTGTTGCGTCTCGGGGTGGATGCGTCGGGGGGCCGACGCCTCAGAAGGCGCTCCGGAGCCAGTTCCGGAAGCGGTTGAACACCTGGCCGGCCTTGCCGGCGGCCAGGGAGGGCCGGGGGCCCGCTTCCAGCGAGCGACCCCAGAGCAGCAGGCCCACGCCGGTGGCGTGGACCGGGTTGTGGATGACGTCACCGAGACCGGTCACGCCCTGCGGGGTGCCGACGCGCACCGGCATGTGCAGCATTTCCTCGGCCAGCTCGACCACGCCCTCCATACGGGCGCTGCCGCCGGTGAGCACCATGCCGGCCCGCACCAGTTCCTCGTAGCCGGCGCGGCGCAGCTCGGCCTGCACCATCTCGAAGATCTCCTCGTAGCGGTTCTGCACCGCCTCCGCCAGCGCCTGGCGGGCGAGCCGGCGCGGCGGGCGGTCGCCCACGCTCGGCACCTGGATGGTTTCCTCGCGGCCGGCGAGCTGGGCCAGCGCGCAGGCGTAGCGCACCTTGATCTGCTCGGCCTCCGGCGTGGGCGTACGCAACAGGTGGGCGATGTCGTTGGTGATCTGGTCGCCGGCGATCGGCAGGCAGGCCGAGTGGCGGATGGCGCCGCCCACGAACACCGCCACGTCGGTGGTGCCGGCGCCGATGTCCACCAGCACCACGCCGAGCTCCTTCTCGTCGGCGGTGAGCACGGCGGTGCTGGAGGCCAGCGAGGAGAGGATCAGGTCGTCGACGGCAAGGCCGCAGCGCTGGATGCACTTGCCGATGTTGGCGGCCGCGGCGGTGGCGCCGGTGACCAGGTGGGCCCGCACCTCGAGGCGCACGCCGCTCATGCCCACCGGATTGCGGATGCCCTCCTGCGAGCCATCGACGATGTACTCCTGCGGAATGGCATGGAGGATTCGCTGGTCGGCCGGCACCGCCACGGCGCGCGCCGCCTCCAGCACCCGGTCGAGGTCGGCGTAGCTCACGTCGCCGGAGGCGATCGGCACCACGCCATTGGAGTTGCGGCACTGGATGTGGCTGCCGGCGATCGAGGCATAGACCGAGCGGATCTCGCAGCCGGCCATCACGTCGGCCTCCTCGATGGCGCGCTGGATCGACTGCACGGTGGATTCGATGTCGACCACCACGCCGCGGCGCATGCCGCGCGACTCGTGCGAGCCGATGCCGATGACCTCGATCGGCTGCTCCGGGGCGTACTCGCCGACGAGGGCAGTGACCTTGGAGGTGCCGATGTCGAGGCCGACGATGAGGGACTTGTCGCTCTTGCGGGTCATGTGGAACTCGGGGCGCGGGAGGGCTCGCCCCAGGCCAGGGCGAAGCCGTTGGTGTAACGGAGGTCGGCGCGCAGCAGCGGGCGCTGCTGCGGGTCGCGGCGCAGGGCCGGCAGCAGGCGGACGAAGCGCGAGAGCCGCGGCAGGGCCTCGGCACGGCCCAGTTCCACCTGCAGGCCGGCGCGGGTGGTGAGGGTCCAGCCGCCGCGCGCCGACTGCTCGAGGCGCTCGACATCGTCGCCGGCGCGCAGCAGCAGTGGCCGCAGCTCACGGTGGAAGGCGAGCACCTCGGCCACCCGGCCATCGGCGGCGTCGAGGCGCGGCAGGTGCAGGGCGAAACCGGCGGGCACCGGGAACAGCCGGCCATCCTCGGAGACCAGCCTGTCCTCGCCCCAGCGGGCATGCGGGCGCAGCTCGGTGAGGCGTACCTCGAGGCGGTCGGGCCAGCGCTTGCGCACTTCCACCGTATCCACCCAAGGCAGGGCGAGCAGCGCCGCGCGCACCGCGTCGGGATCGACGGCGAAGAAGCCGCCGCCGGCCAGCGGCTGCACCGCGGCATGGATGCTGGCCTCGTCGACGAGCTTCAGCGGTGCTTGCAGGGCAAGGGTGCGGATCGGCCAGCGCTCGCCGCCGATCCAGCCCTGTACCACCGCCACCACCGGCAAGGCGAGCAGGCCGAGGGCGAGACTCCAGGCCACGAGGCGCAGCAGCGGGCTCATGGCCGGGCCTCCAGGGTCTGAGCGAGGATGGCGAGACACAGGGCCTCGAAGCCGAGCCCGAGCCGGGCGGCGGCTTTGGGCACCAGCGAGTGGCTGGTCATGCCCGGCGCAGTGTTCACCTCCATCAGGAGGAAGCGGCCCGCGCCATCGCGCATCACGTCCACGCGCCCCCAGCCCTGGCAGCCGGCGGCACGGAAGCCCGCCAGAGCGAGTGCGCGGATCGCCGCTTCCTCCTCGCCTTCGAGACCGGGACAGTGGTACTGGGTGTCCTCGGCGATGTACTTGGCGTGGTAGTCGTACCAACCCCGGGCCGGGACGATGCGGACCGAGGGCAGAGCAAGATCACCGAGGATGCCGACGGTGAACTCGCCGCCGGTGAGCATCTGCTCGGCCAACAGTTCGCCCGGGTAGGTGGCGGCGAAGGCCGCGGCTGCACTGAGATCTTCCTCGGCCTCGATGCGGAACACGCCGACGCTGGAGCCCTCGGCCGAAGGCTTCACGAAGGCGGGCAGGCCGAGCGTCCGCACCGCGGCAGCGAGGTCGCCGCCCGGCGGGATGCGCACGAAGCGCGCGGTGGGCAGGCCTTCCGCCTGCCAGACCTGCTTGGTGCGGATCTTGTCGAGGGTGAGCGCGCTGCCGAGCACGCCGGGGCCGGTGTACGGGATGCCCAGGGCCTCCAGCGCCCCCTGCAGCACGCCGTTCTCCCCCACCCCGCCGTGCAGGATGTTGAACACCCGCTGGAAGCGGCCGGCCAGCAGTTCCGGCAGCAGGGCCGGCAGGCCATCGACGCCATGGGCGTCGACGCCGCGGGCGCGCAGGGCGGCAAGCACGTTGCGGCCGGACTCGAGCGAGACTTCGCGCTCGGCCGAGCTGCCACCGTAGACCACGGCCACGCGGCCGAACACCGCCGGGTCCAGCGCCTCGACGCGGGCCCGGATGGCCTCCATCGCGATGGCGGCGTCCCGGCTCATGGCGCGCGCTCCGGCAGGCCCTGTTCGGCGAGCTGCTGGGCCACGGCGCCGATGTCGCCGGCGCCGAGCAGGATCACGAGATCGCCATCTTTCAGCACGTCGCCCAGCACCCCGGGCAGTTCCTTCGCCGCGCCGGCCAGCACCGGATCGACGCGGCCGCGGGTGCGGATGGCGCGGGCCAGGGCCTTGGCATCGGCGGTGGCGATCGGGGCTTCGCCGGCCGGGTAGACCTCGCAGAGCACGAGGCCGTCGACCTCGCTCAGCACCCGGGCGAAATCGTCGAACAGATCGCGGGTACGGCTGTAGCGGTGCGGCTGGAAGCAGGCCACCAGGCGCCGCTCCGGCCAGCCGCCGCGGGCGGCCTCGAACACGGCCTTGAGCTCCGCCGGATGGTGGCCGTAGTCGTCCACCAGCAGGGCCCGCCCCCCGCCCGGCAGGACGAGCTCGCCCTTCAGGTTGAAGCGCCGGCCCACGCCCTCGAAGCGCGCCAGGGCGCGGCCGATGGCCTCCGCGTCCACGCCGAGCTGCCAGCCGATGGCGGCGGCGGCCAGCGCGTTCTGCACGTTGTGCCGCCCCGGCAGGTTGAGCACCATCGGCGCCGGCGGCTCGCCGGGCAGATGCAGCACGAAATGCATGGCACCGCCCACCTGCCGCACCTCGCTGGCGCGCACGTCGGCGGCCTCGGAGAAGCCGTAGCGCACCAGGTGGCGCGGCATCTGCCCGGCCAGCGCCGCCACTTCCGCGTCGTCGATGCAGAGCACGGCAAGGCCATAGAACGGCAGGCGGTGCAGGAACTCGCCGAAGGCCTGCTTCACCCGCTCGAAGTCGCCACCGTAGTTCTCGAGGTGGTCGGCATCGATGTTGGTGACCACGGCCACCAGCGGGTTCAGGCGCAGGAAGCTGCCATCGCTCTCGTCGGCCTCGGCCACCAGCCAGTCGCCACTGCCGAGCCGGGCATTGGCGCCGGCCGAGAGCAGCTTGCCACCGATGACGAAGGTGGGATCCATGCCGCCCTCGGAGAGCACGCTCGCCACCAGCGAGGTGGTGGTGGTCTTGCCGTGGGTGCCGGCGATGGCGATGCCGCGCTTGAAGCGCATCAGCTCGGCCAGCATCTCGGCGCGCGGCACCACCGGGATGCCGCGCTCGCGGGCCGCGAGCAGTTCCGGGTTGTCGGGCCGGATGGCACTCGAGACCACCAGCGCATCCACCTCGCCCACGTGCGCCGCCTGGTGGCCGCGATGGATGGTGGCGCCGAGGGCGGCGAGGCGGCGGGTGGTGGCGTTGTCGGCCTGGTCGGAGCCGGAGACCACATAGCCCAGGGTGAGCAGCACCTCGGCAATCCCGCTCATGCCCACGCCGCCGATGCCGACGAAATGCACGCGGTTGAAGACGCGGGCAAGGTCGCCGGGGTGCTTGAGCCGTCCGCGCATCATCGGCAGGCCTCCTCGAAGGCGATGTCGGCCACCCGCTCGGCGGCCCTGGGCAGGGCAAGGCGGCGTGCGGCCTGCGCCATCTCCAGCAGGCGCCGGCGGTCGCCGAGCAGCGGTTTCAGGCATTCGGCAAGCTCGCTGGCAAGCGCCCCGGTCTGGCGCAGCCAGAGGCTGGCCCCGCCCTCGGCCATGAACTCGGCATTGCGCGCCTGATGGTCATCCACCGCCTGCGGGAAGGGCACCAGCACGCTGCCCACGCCGGCGGCGCAGAGCTCGGCCAGGGTCGAGGCACCGGCGCGGCTGATCACCAGGTCGGCCCAGGCATAGGCCTCGGCCATGTCAGTGATGAAAGGCTCGATCCGCGCCTGCAGCTTCGATACCGCATAGGCGGCGCGGGCCTCGTCGACCAGCTTCTCGCCGCACTGGTGGCGGATCTCGAGGTTCATCCAGCCGGCCAGGGCTTTCGGCACGGCGAGATTGAGGCCACGCGCTCCCTGGCTGCCGCCCAGCACCAGCACCCGCACCGGGCCGCTGCGGCCGCGCAGGCGGCTGGCAGGATCGGGCAGGGCGGCAATGGCGGGGCGCACCGGATTGCCCACCGCCTCGGCCGGCGCCGGGAAGGTGCCGGGAAAGCCGGTGAGCACGCGCCGCGCCAGCCGCGCCAGCACGCGGTTGGTCAGGCCCGGGGCGCGGTTCTGCTCGTGCACGATCAGCGGCAGGCCGAGGCTGCGCGCGGCAAGCCCGCCAGGCCCGCTGGCAAAGCCGCCGAAGGCCAGCACTGCCTGCGGCGTCTGGCAGCGCAGCAGGCCACGGGCCTGGGCCACGGCACGGCCCACCCGCCAGGGCGCGGCCAGCAGGGCAAAGGCCCCCTTCCCGCGCAGGGCGCCGATCGGCAGCACGTCGAGCGGGAAGCCGGCCTCGGCCACCAGCCGTTCCTCCATGCCGCCGGCCGAGCCCATCCAGCGCACCTCGCCGCCGCGCTCGCGCAGCACCCGGGCCACGGCCAGGGCCGGAAAGATGTGGCCGCCGGTGCCACCGGCCATCACGGTGAAGCGCGGCGCGCTCATTTCAGCCCTCCCAGCACCGGCTCGATGCGCCGTCCGGGAGCGGCGGCAGATGCCGGGCCAACGCTCCGCGGTGGCGCCGGAGACAGGCGCGCGGCCTGCGCCACCAGGGCTGCCGGCAGCACCGACTCGCCCGGCTCGTCGAGCCCGCGCAGTTCGCCCCGGGCGCGCTGCACCTGGCGCTCGGCACGGTCGAGCTCGTAGCTCACGCGCAGCAGCAGGCCCACGGCGGCACAGCTCATCATCAGGCTGGAGCCGCCATAGCTGATGAAAGGCAGGGTCAGGCCCTTGGTAGGCAGGAGGCCGAGGTTCACGCCGATCGAGACGATGGCCTGGATGCCCACCGACAGGCCGATGCCGTAGGCCAGGAGGCCGGCGAAGTGGCGGCGCAGGTTCATGCAGCGCAGGCCGATCGAGAAGGCGCGCCACAGGAACACCGCATACAGGCCGAGCACGAGGCAGACGCCGAGGAAGCCCAGTTCCTCGGCCAGCACCGAGAAGATGAAGTCGGTATGCACTTCCGGGAAGGCCTGCAGCTTCTGCACCGAGGCCCCGAGCCCGACGCCGCTCCACTCGCCGCGACCGATGGCGATCAGCGCCTGCACCAGCTGGTAGCCGCCGCCGAAGGGATCCTGAAAGGGCTCGCGGAAGCTGGTGATGCGGGCAAGCCGGTAGGGCTCGACCACCGCGATGCCCACGAAGCCCAGCACCACCGGCCCGCCGAGGACGGAAAGCTTCGCCACCGAGGCGCCGCCAAGGAAGATCATGCCGCCGACGATGGCCAGCAGCAGGGCCGAGGAACCGAAATCCGGCTGGGCAAGCAGCATCAGGACCAGCAGGCCGGTCACGATCACCGGCTTGAGCAGGCTGGGAAAACTGCTGGCGAGCTCGTCGCGGCGTCGGGCGAGGTAGCTCGCCGCCCAGACGATCAGCAGCAGTTTCACCGCCTCCACCGCCTGGAAGTTCAGCACCACGAAATCCAGCCAGCGGCGGGCACCGTTCACCCGCACCCCGAGGCCCGGCACGAACACCAGCAGCAGCAGCACGAAGGAGCCCACCAGGGCCAGCTGCTGGTAGCGCTCCAGCTCGCGCAGCTCGAGCCGCATCGCCATACCGGCCAGCACCGCCCCCATGGCCAGCGCCACCAGCTGCTTTTGCAGGAAGTGGAACTCGCCGACACCCATCACCTCGGCCAGCCCGACCGAAGCCGAGGTGACCATCACCAGGCCGAGGACCAGCAGGGCGAGCGTGCTGCCGAGCAGCACGCGGTCGTAGCGCCCCTCGATGGCCTCGAGGCGGGTGGCCTGGTGCGGCAGCTCGATCGGCCGGGCCAGGGTCATCAGCGCACCTTCAGGGTCGCCAGCGCGACCAGGGCGAGCATCACCGAGATGATCCAGAAGCGCACGATGACGCGCGGCTCGGGCCAGCCCTTGAGCTCGAAGTGGTGGTGGATCGGGGCCATGCGGAAGATGCGCCGGCCGGTGAGCTTGAACGAGGCCACCTGGGCCATCACCGAGAGCGTCTCGATGACGAAGATGCCGCCGACGATCACCAGCACGATCTCCTGACGGACGATGATGGCGATGCAGCCCAGCGCCGCGCCCAGGGCCAGGGCCCCGACATCGCCCATGAACACCATCGCCGGGTAGGTGTTGAACCAGAGGAAGCCAAGCCCCGCCCCGCCGATGGCGGCGCAGAGGATGGCGAGCTCGCCGGCCCCGGGCACGCGCGGGATGCCGAGGTATTCGGCGAACACCGCATTGCCCGAGGCATAGGCGAATACCGCCAGCACCCCGGCGGTGAGCACCACCGGCATGATGGCAAGGCCGTCGAGGCCATCGGTGAGGTTCACCGCATTGGAAAAGCCGACGATCCAGAAGTAGGCCACCACGACGAACATGGCCCCGAGCGGCAGGGCGAAGTTCTTCAGCAGCGGCAGGTAGAGCGTGGTGTTCGAGGGATGGTCGGCGGTGGCGAACAGCACGCCCGCCGCCACCAGGCCGAACAGCGACTGCAGCGCGTACTTGTGGCGCGACTTCAGCCCCTTGGGATCGCGGCGGACGATCTTGATCCAGTCGTCGAGCCAGCCGATCAGGGCGAAGGCCAGCAGCACGGCGAGGGTGATCCAGACATAGCGGTTCGACAGCTCCGACCACAGCAGGGTGGAGAGCGTGACTGCGAGCAGGATCAGCGCGCCGCCCATGGTCGGGGTACCGGCCTTGCTGAAGTGGCTCTGCGGGCCATCACTGCGGATCGGCTGGCCGCCGGCCTTGAGCCGGCGCAGACGCTCGATCACCCGAGGGCCCAACCAGAGTGCGAGGCCCAGCGCCGTCATCGCGCCGAGGATGGCGCGCATGGTGATGAACTCGAACAGGCCGAAGCCCGGGAACAGCCAGCGCATCAATTCAAGCAGCATCGCCGCCCTCCCCGGCCAGCACGGCCTCGATCACCTTCTCCATCGCGCTGCCGCGCGACCCCTTGACGAGGCAGCGCACGCCGCGGGCGGCTGCCAGCGCCGCCTTCAACGCCGCGGCCAGTGCCTCGCGGCTGGCGAAATGCCGCCCGCCCTCGCCGAAGGCCCGCGACGTCTCCGCGGCGAGCTCGCCCACCGTCCACACGCGCGTCAACCCGGCCGCCTTCGCCTGCCGCCCGGCCTCGGCATGCATGGCCGGGCCGTCGGCGCCCAGCTCGCGCATGTCGCCAAGCACCAGCCAGGCCTCGCCGCCGCCCGCCGCCAGGGTGGCGATGGCGGCGGCCACCGAGCCGGGATTGGCGTTGTAGCTGTCGTCCACCAGCACATTGCCGCCCGGCAGCGCATGCGCCACCTGGCGGCCCTTCACCGGCAGGGCTTCCTCCAGTCCGCGCAGC
Organism: Silanimonas lenta DSM 16282; assembly: GCF_000429065.1. Lineage (GTDB taxonomy): Bacteria > Pseudomonadota > Gammaproteobacteria > Xanthomonadales > Xanthomonadaceae > Silanimonas > Silanimonas lenta. Next base: position 77,428 of record NZ_AUBD01000009.1, read on the forward strand.
ACGGCTTCGAGGCCGGCGCCGGCAGCCAGCGCCATCGCCGCAGCGGCCAGCGCATTCATCACGCTGTGGCGCCCCGGCAGCGGCAGGAGAACCTCGGCGCGGCCGGCCGGGGTGCGCAGCTCGAAGCGCGAGCCCTGCGGGCCCTCTGCGATGTGCAGGGCGCGCACGTCGGCGTCCTGCTCGATGCCGAAGCGCAGCACCCGGCGCGTGCCGATGCGCTGCATGAAGTAGGGGGCGTAGGCATCGTCGGCATTGACCACGGCGATGCCGTCGTCGGGCAGGGCCTCGTAGATCGCGCCCTTGGTCTCGGCGATGCCGGAGAGACTGCCCATGCGCTCGATGTGGGCGGCGCCGACGTTGTTCACCAGCGCCACGTTCGGGGTGACGATGCGGCACAGGTAGGCGATGTCGCCGGGCTTGCCGGCACCCATCTCGTAGATGGCGAAGCGCGCGTCCTCGGACGCCCCGATCACCGCCAGCGGCAGGCCGATCTCGTTGTTGAGATTGCCCGGATTGGCATAGGCCGCGCCGGCATGGCGCAGGATGCCGTGCAGCAGGGTCTTGACCGAGGTCTTGCCATTGCTGCCGGTGAGCGCCAGCACCACCGCGGGGCGGCCTTCGGCGAGACCGGCGGCCAGCCCGCCCAGCGCCGCTTCGGTGTCGGCCACGTGGAGCTGCGGCAGCGCGGTATCCACCGGGCGCGAGACCATCACCGCCGCCGCGCCGGCGGCCTCCGCGCGGTCGATGAAGTCATGGGCATCAAAGCGCTCACCGCGCAGGGCGACGAACAGGGCGCCCGGCGCCAGGGTGCGGGTATCGGTAGAGACCGCACTGATCTCGCGGTCCTCACCGAGCAGGCGCCCCCCGGTCCATTGGGCGATCAGGGAAAGCGGCACCGGTCTCATGCGCGGGTCTCCAGCGCGGCCCGGGCCTCGGCCACGTCGTCGAAGGGCAGGCGCTGACCGGCCACCTCCTGGTAGGGCTCGTGACCCTTGCCGGCCACCAGCACGATGTCGCCGGCCGCGGCTCCGCGCACCGCGGCGCGGATGGCGGCGCGGCGATCGCGCAGCACGCGGTGCTCGCCGGGACGGCGGAAGCCGGCGAGGATGTCGGCCACGATGGCCTCGCCGTCCTCGCCGCGCGGATTGTCGTCGGTCACGATCACCCGGTCGGCGCCGGCCTCGGCGACGGCGGCCATCTCCGGGCGCTTGCCGCGGTCGCGCTCGCCACCGCAGCCGAACACGCAGACCAGGGCCCCGCGGGCATGGCCGCGCAGGCTGGCCAGGGCCTGGGCCAGGGCGTCCGGGGTGTGGGCATAATCGACCACCACCAGCGGCTGCGTGCCACCGCCGAGCCGGGTCATGCGCCCGTGCACCGGCGAAAGCCCGCCCAGCACCCCGGCTACCGCCTCGAAAGCAAAGCCGAGAGCCCGCAGGGCCGCGGCCACGGCCAGCAGGTTGTCGGCATTGAAGCGGCCGAGCAGCGGCGAGCGCACGGAAGCACGCTGCCCGCCTTCCACCAGCACGAAGCGCAGACCCTCGCCATCCAGCGCCAGCTCCTCGAGGTGCAGCCGGGCCGACGCCTGGCCGGCAGCCGAGACCGTCCAGACTTCGGCCACGCCGCCACGCGCGGCGAGCCGGGCGCCGAAGGCATCGTCGATGTTGAACACCGCCGCCTTCAGGCCGGGCATGGCGAACAGCCGGGCCTTGGCCTCGCCATAGGCCTCCATCGTGCCGTGGTAGTCGAGGTGGTCGCGGGTGAGGTTGGTGAACACCGCGACCTCGAAGCGCACGCCGTCCACCCGCCCCTGGTCGAGGGCGTGCGAACTCACCTCCATCGCCACCGCCTGCGCGCCGTCCGCGCGCAGGCGGCCGAGCAGGGCATGCACGCTGAGCACGTCGGGAGTGGTGCGCTCGCCTTCGACGATCCGCCCCACCCGGCCGGCGCCGAGCGTGCCGATGGTGCCCGCCGGCACGCCGAGCGCCTCGAGGGCCTGGGCCAGGAGCTGCACGGTCGAGGTCTTGCCATTGGTACCGGTGACACCCACCACCCGCAGGGCGGCGGAAGGCTCGCCGGCGACCCGGTCGGCCCAGGCGCCGAGGCGGGCACGCAGTGCCGGCACGGCGATGGCCCTGGCCGGCGGCACGAGGCCGGCGGGCACCAGACCATCGTGCAGCACCACCGCTGCGCCGCGCGAAAGCGCCGCCTCGGCATGGTGCAGGCCATGGGTGCTGGCGCCGGCCAGGGCCACGAAGACATCGCCCGGCTGCACGGCGCGGCTGTCGGCCACGAGGCGCGGCACCGGCACGTCGAGCACGGTGGGCACCGCTGCCACGCCCACCAGCAGGTCGGAGAGACGCAGGCCGCTCACGGCAGCCCTCCGGCGGGCCGGGCCTGCGCCACGGGCGGGGCGTCCATCGGCACCAGGCCATCGCTGCCCAGTTCGGCAGGCGCGGCCTTCGGCGCGGTGGCGAACCACTGACGCACATTGTCCGGCGGCACGTCCATCAAGCGCAAGGCACCGTCCATCACGCTGTGGAACACCGGAGCCGCCACCTGCCCGCCATAGAAGCGGCCGGCAGAGGGGTCGTGGATCGCCACCACCATGGCGAAGCGCGGCTGCTGCACCGGCACGATGCCGGCGAACACCGAGACATAGCGCTGCTGGTAGCCGCCCGGCACCGACTGGCGGGTGGTACCGGTCTTGCCGGCCACGCGGTAGCCGGCCACGGCGGCAGTGGTGGCGGTACCGCCCGGGGCGACCACCGTCTCCAGCATGCCGACCACGCTGCGGGCGATGTGCGGGTCGATCACCTGGCGGCCACGCGGCGCCGCGGCATTCCCACCCTTCACGAAGGTGGGCGGCAGCATGCGGCCTTCGTTCGCCAGCACGGCATAGCTCTGGGCGATCTGCAGCGGCGTGGCCGAGAGCCCGTAGCCATAGGAGATGGTGGCCTTCACCACCTCGCCCCAGCGGCGCGGCGGCGGCAGCACGCCCGTTGCCTCACCGGGAAAACCGCTGCCCGTGCCCTGACCGTAGCCGAAGCGGCTGAGCACGTCGTGGAAGTGCTCGTTCGACATCTCCAGCGCCAGCTTGGTGGCGGCGATGTTCGAGCTCTTCATCAGCAGGCGGGTCATGTCCACCATGCCGTAGTTGTTCACGTCGCGGATGGTGTGGTTGCGCAGCGGGAAGAAGCCCGGGCTGGTGTTGATCTGCCGGGTCGGATCGGCGCCGTTCTCCATCGCCGCCGCCACCGTCATCGCCTTGATCACCGAACCGGGCTCGATGAGATCGGTGACGGCGCGGTTGCGGCGCGCCGCGCCATCGCCGCTGCCGCGGGCATTCGGGTTGTAGCTCGGCTGGTTGACCATGGCGACGATCTCGCCACTCGGGATGTCGAGCACCACCACCGATCCGCTGCGGGCCTGATGCTTGGCGATCGCGGCCTTGAGCTCGCGGTAGGCGAGGTACTGCACGCGGCGGTCGATGGCGAGCACGAGATCGCGTCCCGGCTCGGCCGGGCGCACCAGGTCCACATCCTCGATGATGCGCCCCTGGCGGTCGCGGACGATGCGCTTGAGGCCCGGCTTGCCGGTGAGCCAGCCGTCGAAGGCCAGCTCCAGACCCTCCTGCCCCTGGTCGTCGATGTTGGTGAAGCCCAGCACATGGGCCATCACCTCGCCATGCGGATAGAAGCGGCGGAACTCGCGCTGCTGGTGCACCCCCGGGATGCCGAGTCCGATCACCGCCGCGGCCTCGTCGGGATTCATGTGCCGGCGCAGGTAGACGAACTCGCGGTCGGCACGCTCGGAGACACGCCGCGCCAGCTCCTCCGGGGCGATGGAGAGCGCCCGCCCCAGCTCGGGCAGGCGCTCGGGATGGCCAAGCAGTTCCCTGGGATTGGCCCAGACCGAGGCCACCGGCGAGGAGGCGGCGAGCGTCTCGCCATTGCGGTCGAGGATGCTGCCGCGCGAGGCCACGATCGGCACCTCGCGCACGAAGCGGGCATCGCCCTGCTGCTGATAGAAGCTGGTACTCACCAGCTGCAGCCAGGCGGCGCGCGCCACCAGGGTGAAGCCGCAGGCCACCAGCACCGCTGCCAGCCACAGCAGGCGCAGGCGCGGATCGAAGGTGTTGGGACGCGGGCGCGTGCTCATGGCTGCACCACCACCACTTCCGCGCCTTCCGGGAACTTCATGCCGAGCTTGGTCACCGCCACCTGCTCGATGCGGTTCGGCTCCGACCAGGTGGCCTGCTCGATCTGCAGGCGGCCGAACTCGATGTTCAGCTCGTCGCGCTCCTTCTCCAGCCGCGAGAGCTCGATGAAGCCGGCGCGGTGATGGTGGCGGCTGAGCACCACGGCCACGGCGCTGCTGGCCACCAGGCCGAGCAGCAGGAGCAGCAGGAAGGCCCGCAGGCTCATGCGCCCTCCCCTGCCACGGCGAGCTTCTCGGCCACCCGCAGCACCGCACTGCGGGCGCGTGGATTGATCGCCACCTCGGCCTCGTCGGCCTTGATGGCGCCGCCCACGTCACGCAGGCGCGGCACGAAAGGCGCGACCACCGGGCTGCGGCGGTTGGCCGGCGGCGCCTTGGCGCGCTCGGCGATGAACTGCTTGGTGATGCGGTCCTCCAGCGAATGGAAGCTGATCACCGCCAGCCGCCCGCCCACCTTCAGCGCCCGCTCCGCGGCCTCGAGGCCGGCCACGAGATCGTCCAGTTCGGCGTTCACGTGGATGCGGATGGCCTGGAAGCTGCGGGTGGCGGGATGGGTCTTGCCATCGCCGCGGCCCAGCAGCCTGGCGATCAGGTCGGCAAGATCGCCGGTGCGCTCGAAGGGTCGCTCGGCGCGGCGGGCGACGATGGCACGCGCGATGCGGCGGCTCTGCCGCTCCTCGCCGTATTCCCACAGCACGCGGGCGATCTCGGCCTCGCTGGCGGTGTTCACGAACTCCGCCGCACTGATGCCGCGCGTCGGATCCATGCGCATGTCGAGCGGGCCATCGAGGCGGAAGCTGAAGCCGCGCGCGGCCTCGTCGAGTTGCGGCGAGGACACGCCAAGATCGAACAGCACCCCATCGAGACCGCCGGCCGTCTCGCCCCACTCGCCCAGCGTGGCGAAGCTGGCATGGCGCACCCGGACGCGGGCATCGCCAGCCGCCAGGGCTTCGGCTTCACGGATCGCTTCCGGGTCCTTGTCCATCACCAGCAGGCGGCCCTCCGGGCCGAGTCGTTCGAGAATGCCGCGGGCGTGGCCGCCGCGACCGAAGGTGCCATCGAGGTAGGTTCCCGCGGGCCTGACGGCGAGGCCTTCCAGTACCGGCGCCCAAAGCACCGGCACGTGTCGCGGGGTCGGTGCGATGGACGCGCTGGCCATCGCCGCTACAACCGCAGGTCCTGCATCGCCGCGCTGATGCCCGCCTGGCCGATGGTCTGCCGCATCTGCGCGAGGTGGGCCTGCTCGCTCCACAGCTCGAGCCGCCCGCCCATGCCCATGAGCACCGCCCGCTTCTCGATGCCCGAGGTCATCCGCATCGAGGCCGGAAGCAGCACCCGCCCGGCGGAATCCGGCTCCAGCGGCGTGGCCGCGCCCACCAGCATGCGCTGCAGCACGCGGTGTTCCGGCACGAAGGGCGAGAGCGCCACCACCTGGTCGCGCACTGCCTGCCAGGCCGCTTCGGGATAGAGGTAGAGCGAGCCTTGGTCGAAGGGGTTGTAGGTGAGCACGAGACGGTTGCCGCACTCACGCGCGACGATCTCGCGGAAGGCGACGGGAATCGCCAGCCGGCCCTTGTCGTCGATCGTGATGGCGGTCTCGCCCTGGAACATGCCCGTCGGTGGACTCCCACCTTCTCCCACAAAAAACCAGAAATTCCCTCAGGCGCCCACGGTAGGCCCGTGACGGGGGAGTGTCAATGACTTTTTGCGGGCAATTTCGCTAGGCGCATCAAGGCCTTAGCCAACACTTCAAGTATCACTTTAAGTATTTATCCACAGGCCTTGTTTTCAGTGGAAACGTGACCGGCCCGACGCTTGGCCTGTGGCAGCCGGCCCGGCACGGCCACCGGGCCGCCGGAGCGCGGCAGGGAAGCAGCAAGGCGACGGCGGGCCGGGAGGAGGGGGGCAGCGGCGGCCGGGCGGGCACGGGTCCGCCGCCCGGCGAACCCCGGGGACAATGGGGGAGGAGGTGACGGAGCCGGCCGATAAGCCGGGTTCTGTAGGCGGCCTTGCGGCCGCTGGCAGCCATTCCTCTCGGCGACACCTCGCGGTGGCGCTCAAGCAACCTACCCGGGTGCAGGCCGGGCCGGCCCATCGCACCCCTATTTGGTCTTGCTCCGGGTGGGGTTTGCCGTGCCCCGCGGCGTTGGCCCCGCGAGCGGTGGGCTCTTACTCCACCGTTTCACCCTTGCCACGCACCCTCGCGGGCCGTTCGGCGGTCTGTTCTCTGTTGCACTTTCCGTCGGCTCGCGCCGCCCAGGCGTTACCTGGCACCCTGCCCTGTGGAGCCCGGACTTTCCTCGGCGGGATTGCTCCCGACGCGACTGCCTGGCCGACTCCGTCGCCGCCAGTGTACGCGCCGCGGCGGGGTGGCGGATGAACCGGCGCGGTCGGCTGGCGCGTGTGGCATGTTCCGCTGGATCGCTTGCCGGCCGCGCACGGTTCCATCTGGAGTGCGCCTGCCTCGTGCGGAAGGCGGTCGCGGGCGCCTCAGATTCCGCGTCCGGCTCCATATTCGGCGACGCAGGCCATCCTAGGCCTCTCCCCACTGACCGCCATCCGCACGGGCGCGGCGCGGGAAGTTCGTCGCGGTGCTGTCGGGAAAAGCACGGCTCGCCGCAGCCACGCGGAGCGCCGCGCCCGCGGGGAGTGCGCCCCCGTGAGCGAGGCACGACGCCGAGCGTCCGCGAATACGGCGCTGGACGCAGAGTTTGAGCGGCACGGGGGCGCAATCACCGCGAAGGCAGGCGCTCCCCGGAGAAATGCCCCACTCACTCCCCGCCGTACAACGCCTTGCGCGGCGCCCCGCTCAACTCCGCGGCGAGCTTCGCCGCCACCGAGGGCTTGAGATGCGCCGAAAGTGCGGCATACAGGCGCCGGCCTTCGGCGAGCTGGGCTGCCTCGTCATCTTCGCTGCCGCGCACCACCAGAACGAACTCGCCCTTGCGCTGGTTGGCATCGGCGGCCACCGCCGCGGCGATCGCGCCCAGCGTGGGCCCGAGCAGGGTCTCGAAACGCTTGGTGAGCTCGCGGCCCAGCATGGCCTCGCGCCCGGTGCCGAAGGCCGCGATGGCATCCACCAGCATGGCTTCGATGCGGTGCGCGCTCTCGTAGAACACCAGGGTGCGCGGTTCGGCAGCGAGGGTGGCGAGGCGCTCGCGGCGCGCGCCCGCCTTCGCCGGCAGGAACCCTTCGAAGCAGAACCGGTCGCTGGGGATGCCGGCCACGCTGAGCGCGGTGATGGCGGCGCAGGCGCCGGGCACCGGCACCACCGGCAGGCCGGCCTCGCGCACCGCCCGCACCAGCCGGTAGCCGGGATCGGAAACCAGCGGGGTGCCGGCGTCGGAAACCAGGGCCAGGGCCTCGCCGCCCCGCAGGCGTTCCACCAGCCGGGCCGCCACCCCGCCCTCGTTGTGGTCGTGCACGGCCACGAGCGGCGTGCGCAGGCCGAACTGCGAGAGCAGCACCGCGGTGTTCCGGGTGTCCTCGGCGGCGATCGCATCCACCGCCGCCAGCACCCCACGGGCGCGGGGCGTGAGATCGTCGAGATTGCCGATCGGCGTGGCAACGACGTACAGCGTTCCTCTGGCGATTTCCGACATCGTGTCCTCCCGGCGGCACGTATCATTCCAGACCCCAGCCCCCGAGACATCCCGCATGGCGATCCGCCCGGCCCGACGCCCCGCCTTCCCGCTCCTGCTGCCGCTCGTCCTCGCCCTTGGCCTGGCGGCCTGTGCCAGCGCTCCTGGCGTGCGGCCCGAGGAGGCGGCCGACCGCTTCGCACGGGCGGAGCGCGCACTGCAGGCCGGCGACCTCGCCACGGCACGCGGCGCGCTGGCCGAACTGCCGCGGCGGCGCCTCGAGGCCACGGAGCAGCTGCGCTACGACCTGCTCGCGGCGGAGCTGGCCCTGGCCGAGGGCCGCGGCGCCGAGGCGCTGGCCCTGCTGCAGCAAGACCCGCAGACCGTGCCGCGGGAGCGGCGCGCCGACTGGCTCGGCCTGCGCGCCCGGGCGCTGGCGGCCAGCGGCGACCGCTTCGGCATGGCCGCGGCGCTGGCGGAGCGCGCGGCCTACCTCGAGGGCGAAGCCCGCGCCCGCGCCCTGCGCGATGCCGAGCGCCAGCTCAAGGCCGTGCCGGACGCGGCCCTGTCGCGGCAGGCGGGTTTCCTTGCCGCCGACGATGCCCTGCTGCCGCTGGCGCAGCGTGAACTGCGGCGGCGCGGCCTCGAGGCGGTGCGGCCCGCCAGCGCACCGGCCCCGGCCATTCCGCCGTTTGCCGATGGCTACGCCCCGCCCCGGCGCATTGCCGTGCTGCTGCCCATGAGCGGTGAGCTCGCGGCGGCCGGCGCCGCCGTGCGCGACGGCCTGCTTGCCGCCTACTACGCGGAACAGCGGCCACGGCCCCAGCTGCTCTTCCTCGATACCCGGGGCAGTGCCGAGGGCGCACGCCAGGCCCGGGCCCGGGCCGTGGAACAGGGCGCCGAGCGGGTGCTCGGCCCGCTCGGCCGCGAGGAAGTGGCGGCGCTCGCCGCCCTCCCTGCCGATGGACTCGGCTGGGTGGCGCTCAACCGCACCCCGCTCGGCGGTCCGGGCGGGGCCAGCTTCGCCCTCGCCCCGGAAGACGAGGGGGCCGCCGTGGCCCAGCGCCTGCTCGAACGCGGCATCCGCCGCGTGCTCGCCATCGTCGAGGCCGATGACAGCGCCCAGCGCGGGCTGGCCGGCTTCCGCGAACGCTTCGTGGCGGAAGGCGGGCAACTGCTGGCCGAGGCCTCGATCGACCCCCTGGGCGGCACCGCCGCCGAGGCCCTGGGGCGGCTCGCGCCGCGCGCCGCCGAGGCCCAGGCCCTGTTCATCGCCGCCCGCGCGCCCGCCGTGCGCATCCTGATGCCACAGCGCGAGGCCGCCGGCCTCGCCGCCCTGCCGGTGGTCGCCACCTCGCTGGTGCAGTCGGGTGCCGACCCGCGGCTGGACCGGGAGCTCGACGGCCTGCAGTACCCCGAGCTGCCCTGGCTGCTCGGCGATCTCGTGGGCCCGGGCGAGGCCGAGGCCGTGGCCCGTAGCCTGCCCAGCGCGCGCGGCGGCGCGGCGCGCCTGTTCGCCTTCGGATACGACGCCTGGAAGGTAGCCACCCATCTCGAGGCCCTGCAGGGCGGCGCGGTGCTGCGTGGGGCCACGGGCGAACTGGGCCTCGATGCCGCCGGAGTGATCGAACGCCGCCCGGCCTGGGCCGAGTTCAGCGGCGGCCTGACCCGCCGCGCCGCCGATGGCGCCCTGCTACCGGTGGAACCGGCATCCGGCACGCCCTGAACCGGAGCCCGGGCGCATGGACGCGCAAGCCCCCCGCACCGCTGCCCAACGGGTGGGCGATGCCGCCGAAGCGGCCGCCCTCGCCCTGCTCATGGCGCAGGGCCTGCGCCCGCTGGCGCGCAACGTGCGCTACAAGGTGGGCGAGCTCGACCTGGTGATGCTCGACGGCGAGGTGCTGGTCTTCGTCGAGGTGCGGCGGCGCGGCAACGCGGCCTTCGGCGGCGCGCTCGCCAGCATCGACCGGGGCAAGGCCCGCCGCTGCGCGCTCGCCGCCAGCGCCTTCCTGCAGCGGCATCCCCGGCATGCCGGGCGTGACTGCCGGTTCGACGTGGTGGGCTTCGATGGCGGCGGCAGGGCCGACTGGCGGCGCGCCGCCTTCACCCTCGACGACCTCGGCTGAAGGCCTCAGCGGACCGCAAGCAGGGGCCAGGCGGCGAGCAGGCCCTGCACCACCGCCAGCGCCATCAGGCCCGCCAGCAGGTCGTCCACCATGGTGCCGAAGCCGCCCTTCAGGCGGCGGTCGGCCCAGCGCACCGGCCAGGGCTTCCAGATGTCGAACAGGCGGAACAGGACGAAGGCCAGCAGCACCCAGGGCCATTCCCGCGGCAGCATCCAGAGCGCGACCCACATGCCGAGGTACTCGTCCCAGACCACCAGCGAGGGGTCCTCGACCCGGCACTGGCGGATCACCCAGTTCGCCGAGAGCACGCCGACCACGAAGGCGAGCAGCAGGAAGCCGGCGTAGTCGGCCGGTGGCAGGGCGTGCAGCCAGCCCCACCAGGGCAGGATGGCCGCCAGCGAGCCCATGGTGCCCGGCATGCGCGGCGAGAAGCCGGCGCCGAAGCCGGCGGCGAGCCAGCCGCGCGGATCGCGCATCAGCCGCCGGCGCGTGCCCGCGGGAAGCAGGCTCACGCGCCGTCCTCGGCGAAGTGCACGTAGCCGCGGCGCTCCGGCAGCGGCAGGGGCAGGCCGTCGGCATCGAGCAGCCGCAGGCTGGCCCCGGCGGTGATGCGTCCCACCCGGGAAAGCGGCAGGGCAAGCCGGCCGGAGAGCCGCTCCACCGCCGCACGCTCGCTCGGCGGAGCGGTGAAGCACAGCTCGTAGTCGTCGCCGCCGCTGAGCTGCAGGGCGCGGCGGGCGACGGGGTCGGGGAAGGCCTCGCGCAGGTCGGTGGAGGCCGGCAGGGCCTCGACCTCCACCTCCGCGCCGACACCGCTCGCGGCCAGCAGATGGCCGAGATCGGCAAGGAAGCCATCGCTGATGTCGATGCAGGCGGTGGCCAGTCCGCGCAGGGCCTGCCCGGCGCCGAGCCGCGGCGTCGGCCGGTCGAGGCGCTGGCGCAGCGGTCCGACCCGCAGCATCGGCGTGCCGGCCTTCCACAGGGCCAGGGCCCCGGCGGCATCGCCGAGGCTGCCGCTCACCCAGACATCGTCGCCCGGCCGCGCGCCGCTGCGGCGCAGGGCGAGGTCCTTCGGCACATGGCCGACCACGGTGACGCTCAGCGCAAGCGGCCCCCGGGTGGTATCGCCGCCGGCCAGGGCCACGCGATGGCTGTCGGCCAGGGCGGCAAAGCCGGTGGCCAGTTCCTCGACGAACCGGGGGTCCTCGGCGGGCAGGGTGAGGGCCAGCAGGGCCAGGGCCGGGGTGGCGCCCATGGCGGCGAGGTCGGACAGGTTCACCGCCAGCGCCTTCCAGCCGATCGAGGCGGGTGGCAGGCCGCGGTTGAAGTGCACGCCCTCCACCAGGGTATCGACGGCGAGGGCCAGGCGCTCGCCCGCCGGCGGGTCGAACAGGGCGGCATCGTCGCCGATGCCGAGCGGCACGTCCTCGCGCGCCAGGGCACGGCGGCGGAAGGCCTCGATCAGGCTGAACTCGGGCATGGCGCGGCGTCAGCGCCGGCCGGCCCCGGCCTCGGCCGGCCTGAAGGCGGCGGCGGCGCGGTCGAGCACGCCATTGACGTAGGTGTGGCCATGCTCGGCGCCAAAGCGCTTGGCGGTCTCGATGGCCTCGTTGAGCACCACCCGGTAAGGCACGTCGAGGCGGTGCAGCAGTTCGAAGGCGGCGATGCGCAGCACCGCGCGCTCGATCGGATCGACCTGCTCGATCGGCCGGTCGAGGAAGGCGGCAAGCCGCTCGTCGAGCAGGGCCCGGTGCTCGGCCACGCCCTTCACCAGGGCCTCGAAGTACTCCAGATCGGCCACTTCCATGTCCTGCTCGTGCTGGAACTGCTGCAGGACCTGCGGGATCGAGGTGCCCGCCATCTGCCAGGCGTACAGGGCCTGCAGGGCGCGGCGGCGCGCACGGGAGCGTGCGGCAGGATCGATGCCATCGGTGCGGATCGGCTTCATTCGTGGGTCTTCTGCCAGTGCGTCAAAAGATCGCTCGTCTCGAGGGCGGCCAGCGCCGCCTCCTCGCCCTTGTTGCCCATGCGGCCGCCGGCGCGGGCCTCGGCATCGGCATAGGTCTCCACCGCCAGCACGCCGTTGGCCACCGGCAGACGGAAATCGAGCTGCAGCCGCATCAGGGCCTGGCTGCAGCCATCGGCCACCTGCTCGTAGTGCCGGGTATCCCCGCGCACCACGCAGCCCAGGGCGATGATCGCCGCGGCCCGGCCGCTGGCGGCAATGGCCGCGGCCACCGGCGGAATCTCCCAGGCCCCGGGCACCCGCACCACCTCGACCCGTCCCTCCTCCACCCCGTGGGCGAGCAGGGCCTGGCGCGCGCCCTCGACGAGGGCATCGGTGATCTTCGGGTTCCAGCGGCTGGCGACGATGGCGTACTGGCCCGTGGGGCGGGGCCGGAGGTCGCCTTCGAATCGGGGCATGGCGTCGTGGCAGGGAAAACGGCCCGACAGTGTACGCCCTCGGCCGTCCCCCCGCCCGGCTCAGCGCAGGGGCAGGTACTCGAGCACGTCGAGGCCGTAGCCGCCGAGCCCGATCTGCTTGCGCGGCGTGCCCAGCACCCGCAGGTGGCGCAGGCCGAGGTCGGCGAGGATCTGCGAACCGGCGCCATTGCGCCGCCACTCCTGCACCCGGCCGGCCGGGGCCTCGGGCTGCTCGGTGATGCGCGCCAGCAGGGCGTCCGGCCCCACGGCATCGGCCAGCACCACCAGCACCCCCTCGCCTTCGGCGGCGATCCGCGCCAGGGCATCAGAGGCCGAACCGCCGAAGTCCGGGCGCTGCCACTGCAGCACGTCGGCCAGCACGTTCTTCACGTGTACCCGCACCAGGGTCGGGCGCTCGCCCGAAGGGCTGCCGCGCACCAGGGCAAAGTGCAGCTCGCGGCTCAGCCGGTCGCGGTAGGTGAGCAGGCGGAACGGGCCGTGCGCCGTCTCGATCGGGCGCTCGTCCACCCGCTCGACGGTGTGCTCGGTGGCGAGGCGGTAGCGGATCAGGTCCTCGATCGAGCCGATCTTGAGGCCGTGCTCGCGGGCGAACACCTCCAGCTCGGGGCGGCGCGCCATCGAGCCATCGGGATTGAGGATCTCCACCAGCACGCCGGCCGGCTCCAGGCCCGCCAGCAGGGCGAGGTCGCAGGCCGCCTCGGTATGGCCGGCGCGCGTCAGCACGCCGCCTGGCTGGGCCATCAGCGGGAAGATGTGCCCGGGCTGCGAGAGGTGCTCGGGCCGGGCATCGGGACGCACCGCGGTGCGGATGGTGTGGGCGCGGTCGTAGGCGCTGATGCCGGTGGTCACGCCCTCCGCGGCCTCGATGCTGACCGTGAAGTTGGTGTGGTGCGGCGAGGTGTTGCTGCTCACCATCGGCCCCAGGCCCAGCTGGCGGCAGCGCTCGCGGGTCAGCGAGAGGCAGACGAGGCCACGCGCGTGCGTGACCATGAAGTTGATGTCGGAAGGCCGCACCAGCTCGGCGGCCATGATGAGGTCGCCTTCGTTCTCGCGGTCCTCGTCGTCGACGATGACCACCATCCTGCCGGCGCGCAGGTCCTCGAGGATCTCGGGAATCGGGGCGAAGCTCATGCCCAGCCCTCCGTTTCCTGCAACCGCGCCACGTAGCGCGCCACCGTGTCCACCTCGAGGTTGACCGGGGTGCCCACGGCCATGCCGCCGAAGCCGGTGTGCGCCAGGGTGTGCGGCACCAGCATCACCTCGAAGCCCTCGCCATCGGCGGCGTTCACCGTCAGCGAGGTGCCGTCCACCGCCACCGAGCCCTTGGCGGCGATGAAGCGCAGCAGGGCCTTGGGCGCGCGGAAGCGCCAGCGCTGGCCCCGGGCGTCGGCCTCCACCGACTCGACGAGGCCGATGCCGTCGACATGGCCGCTGACGAGGTGGCCGCCGAGGCGGTCGCCCACCCGCAACGCCCGCTCGAGATTCACCGCCGCGCCCACGGGCAGGCTGCCGAGGGTGGTGAGGGCCAGGGTCTCGGTGGAGACGTCGGCATCGAACCAGGCCCCGTCCGGGGCCGCGGCATCGAAGGCCACCACGGTGAGGCAGACGCCATTGCAGGCGATCGATTCGCCGAGCTCGACATCGGCGAAGGGCAAGCCCCCCACGGTGAAACGCAGTCGCTGGTCGCCGCCGAGCGACTCGCGGGCGACGAGGCGGCCGACGGCCTGGATGAGTCCGGTGAACATCGCGGGGTCCGGTTCGGGAAGCCCGCGATTATAGGGAGCCTGCCCGGGGCGGGCGTCGCGGCCGGGACAACGCGCCGTTGCAGCGGGCGCGGGCGCCCACGGGCCCGCGCCCCATGCCTCAGCCCCGCGGCCGCAGGCAGAGCCGCAGGTCGCCGTCGGGGAAGGCGTGCAGGTCCACGGTTTCGAAGCCGATGCGCTCGGCCATGCGCTCGATGCCAAGGCCGCCGAACAGCGGCCGGCCGCGGTCGCCGAGCAGCACCGGCGCCACGTAGAGCAGGAGCTCGTCGACCAGGCCGGCGCGCAGGAAGGCCCCGGCCAGGGTGGCGCCGGCCTCCACCTGTACCTCGTTCACCTGCCGGATGGCGAGCTGGGCCAGCACCGCCTCGAGGTCGAGGTGGCCGCCGAGCCGGGGCACGGCGAAGCCCTCCACCGTGGGACCGTAGTCCGGGACGATGTCGTCGGCATGCGCCACCAGGGTGGGCGCCTCGCCATCGAGTAGACGGCAGGCACGTGGCAGGGCGCCGTGATGGTCGAGCACCACGCGCATCGGCGGCACGCACTCCACGCCCTCGGGCAGCCGGGCGGTGAGCCGGGGGTCGTCGGCCAGCACGGTGCCAAGGCCGGTGAGGATGGCCGAGGCCCTGGCCCGCCAGCGCTGCACATCGGCGCGCGCCGCCTCGCCGGTGATCCACTTCGATTCGCCGCTGGCGAGCGCCGTGCGGCCATCCAGGCTCATCGCCAGCTTCACCCGCACCCAGGGCCGGCCATGGCGGGCGCGCATCAGAAAGCCGCGGTTGAGCCACTCGGCCTCGTCGGCCAGCAGGCCCTGCTCCACCGTGATGCCGGCGGCCTGCAGGGCGGTGAACCCGCGCCCGGCCACGGCATGGAACGGGTCGCGGATGGCCGCCACCACCCGGGTCACGCCGGCCGCCACCAGGGCATCGGCACAGGGCGGGGTGCGGCCGAAATGGGCGCAGGGCTCCAGGGTGACATAGGCCGTGGCCCCGGCCGCCCGGCTCCCCGCCTCACGCAGGGCGAAGACCTCGGCATGCGGGCCGCCAGCGCGCTTATGGGCACCGCGCCCTACCACCTCGGCGCCGTGGGCGAGCACGCAGCCCACCATCGGGTTCGGCCTGGTGGTGAACTCGCCGGTGGCCGCGAGGCGCAGGGCCTCGGCCATGTGGCGGTGGTCGATCTCGCTGAACGCCGGGGCGATGGCCATCACTTCCGCGTCCGGCCCGGCTTCGGCATGGGATCGGAAAACGGCAGTTCGAGGGTCTGGGCCGCCGGCAGGTCGCGCTCCAGCTTCTCGATCTCCTCGCGAAAATCCTGCACGTCGCCGAAACTGCGGTACACCGAGGCGAAGCGCACATAGGCCACCTGGTCGAGCGGCTTTAGCTGGTCCATCACGTGCTCGCCGATGCGCCGCGAGGGCAGCTCGCGCTCGCCGCTCTTGCGCAGTTCGTTCACCACCGCGCGTACCGCGGCATCGATCCGCTCGGCCGGCACCGGCCGCTTCTGCAGGGCCTTGTCGAAGCTGGCGCGCAGCTTGCGCTCGTCGAAAGGCTCGCGCCGGCCATCGCTCTTCACCACCGCGGGCAGGCGCCACTCCACCTGCTCGACGGTGGAGAAGCGCTCGCCGCAGGCCGGGCACTCGCGGCGGCGGCGGATGCTGCTGCCGTCCTCGGCCACGCGCGAGTCGATCACGCGGCTGTCCTCGTGCGGGCAGAAGGGGCAGTGCATCCGTCAGCGGCTCAGCCGTAGACCGGGTACTTGCGGCACTGCGCGGTCACCGCCGCGCGCACCCGGGCGATGACCGCCTCATCGGCCGGGGCATCGAGCACGTCGGCGATCCAGTTCGCAAGCTCGATGCAGTCGGCCTCGGTATAGCCGCGGGTGGTGATGGCCGGAGTGCCGATGCGCAGGCCCGAGGTGATGAAGGGCGAGCGCGGGTCGTTCGGCACGGCGTTCTTGTTCACCGTGATGTGGGCCGAGCCGAGCGCGGCCTCGGCATCCTTGCCCGAGACCTCGCGGCCGATCAGATCGACCAGCATCAGGTGGTTCTCGGTGCCGCCAGAGACGATCTTGTAGCCGCGGGCCATGAGGGCGCCCGCCATGGCCTTGGCATTCTTCACCACCTGCTGCTGGTAGGTCCTGAAGGCCGGCTCGAGCGCCTCCTTGAAGGCCACGGCCTTGGCGGCGATGACATGCATCAGCGGGCCGCCCTGGATGCCCGGGAAGACGATGCTCTGCAGCTTCTTCTCGATTTCCTCGGCCTTCTCGCCGGCGCCGGCCTTGCTCATCACGATGATGCCGCCGCGCGGGCCGCGCAGGGTCTTGTGGGTGGTGCTGGTGACCACGTGCGCGTGCGGCAGCGGGTTCGGGTAGACGCCTGCGGCGACGAGGCCGGCGATGTGCGCCATGTCGACGAACAGGTAGGCGCCCACCCTGTCGGCGATGGCGCGGAAGCGTGCCCAGTCCATGATCTGCGAGTAGGCCGAGAAGCCGGCGATGAGCATCTTCGGCCGGTGCTCGAGGGCGAGGCGCTCGACCTCGTCCATGTCCACGAGGCCCTGCTCGTTGACGCCGTACTGCACGGCATTGAAGAGCTTGCCCGAGGCATTCACCTTGGCGCCGTGGGTGAGGTGGCCGCCGTGGGCGAGGCTCATGCCGAGGATGGTGTCGCCCGGCTGCAGCAGGGCGAAGAACACGCCCTGGTTGGCCTGCGAGCCCGAATGCGGCTGCACGTTGGCGTAGTCGGCGCCGAACAGGGCCTTGCAGCGCTCGATGGCCAGCCGCTCGGCCACGTCGACGTGCTCGCAGCCGCCGTAGTAGCGCTTGCCCGGGTAGCCTTCCGCGTACTTGTTGGTCAGCACCGAGCCCTGCGCCTCCATGACGCGCGGGCTGGCGTAGTTCTCCGAGGCGATCAGCTCGACATGGTCTTCCTGGCGCTGGCGCTCGGCGGCGATGGCCGCGGCCAGTTCGGTGTCGTAATCGGCGATGCGCATGCTGCTCGGGAACATCGGGCTCGGGCCTCGGCAAGGAAAGGGGCGGGAGGCCCTAGTGTAGCCGCCCGCCCTGCCTCCCTTGGGGATGCCGGCCCGCCCCGGCCCGGTCGCCCGGGCCTGCGCAGCGCGTCAGCCGTTGAGGATGGCGTCCACCACGATGCCGGTGGCAATCGCCACCAGCAGCCAGTTGCCGCGCTCGTCGCGGCGCCAGTGGTGGCCGTGCGGCGGGTGGCGCAGGCCGTAGCGGTGGTAATCGACCACGACATAGGTGGGCGCCCAGTGGTAGTCGTGGATGCGGTAGCCACGCTGCCAGCGCGGTGGCGTGCGATAGACCGGGGCATAGACCACCCGCGGCGGCGGCACGTGGATCACCACCGGCGGCGGGGCGTGATAGACCACCCGCGGTGGCGGGCCATAGCCGCGGCCGGGGTGGCCGTCGCGGCGATGGTCGCGGCGGGCATCCCGCCGGCCGTCGCGGTAACCCTGGCGGTAGTCGCGGTCACTCCAGCCGTGATGCTGCACCGAGTGGCCACGCTCATGGTGGCGGCGGCCGTCGTCGCGGGCCTCGACGGGCTGGCCGAGCGCAAGCGCGCCAGCGGCCACGAAGGCGGCGAGGGAGGAGGTCAGCAGTCCGGTACGCATGGCAGTGGGCTCCGGTGGGACGTGGCCCGAGCATCCCGCGTCCTGCCTGAATCGTCTCTGGCCACGCGGCCGGCCGGCTGCCGCCATTCAGCCGCCGGAGCCCTCCCCCGCCGCGCCGCGGGGCGGCCGGGCCCGTCCGGTATACTCGACGGGTCCCCGAATGCCCCCTCCCGCCGCCGGCGCCGCCGCGGCCGGGCGCGTCTGAATGGAGTGAAGCATGCAGTACATCTACACCATGAACGGTGTCAGCAAGACCGTTCCGCCCAAGCGCCAGATCCTCAAGGACATCTCGCTGTCCTTCTTCCCCGGCGCGAAGATCGGTCTGCTGGGCCTGAACGGCGCCGGCAAGTCGAGCCTGCTGCGGATCATGGCCGGCGTGGACACCGATTTCGTCGGCGAGGCCCGCCCGCAGCCCGGCATCAAGGTGGGCTACCTCGAGCAGGAACCGAAGCTCAACCCGGAACACACCGTGCGCCAGGCGGTGGAGGAAGGCCTGGGCGAGCTCTTCAGTGCCCAGGCCCAGCTCGATGCCGTCTACGCCGCCTACGCCGAGCCGGACGCCGACTTCGACAAGCTCGCCGCCGAGCAGGCGCGACTCGAGGCGATCCTCGCCGCCGGCGACGCCCACCAGGTAGAGCAGCAGTTGGAAGTAGCCGCCGACGCCCTGCGCCTGCCGCCCTGGGATGCCAAGATCGCCCATCTTTCGGGCGGCGAGAAGCGCCGCGTGGCGCTGTGCCGCCTGCTGCTGCAGAAGCCCGACATGCTGCTGCTCGACGAACCCACCAACCACCTCGACGCCGAGTCGGTGGAGTGGCTGGAGCAGTTCCTGCAGCGCTATCCCGGCACCGTGGTGGCCGTGACC
This sequence comes from Silanimonas lenta DSM 16282, assembly GCF_000429065.1. Classification (GTDB taxonomy): domain Bacteria; phylum Pseudomonadota; class Gammaproteobacteria; order Xanthomonadales; family Xanthomonadaceae; genus Silanimonas; species Silanimonas lenta. The sequence continues at coordinate 96,055 of NZ_AUBD01000009.1, forward strand.
CACGACCGCTACTTCCTCGACAACGCCGCCGAGTGGATCCTCGAGCTCGACCGCGGCCGCGGCATCCCGTGGAAGGGCAACTACACCGAGTGGCTGCAGCAGAAGGACGAACGCCTGCGCCAGGAGGAGAACCAGGAGAAGGCCCGGCAGAAGGCGATCCAAAAGGAGCTGGAGTGGGCGCGGCAGAACGCCAAGGGCGGGCGCACCAAGGGCAAGGCCCGCCTCGCCCGCCTGGAAGAGCTGCAGTCGCAGGAATACCAGAAGCGCAACGAGACCAACGAGATCTTCATCCCGCCGGGCGAGCGCCTGGGCAACAACGTCATCGAGTTCAGGAACGTCAGCAAGAGCTATGGCGACCGCCTGCTGATCGACGACCTCAGCTTCATCGTGCCGCCTGGCGCCATCGTCGGCATCATCGGTCCGAATGGTGCCGGCAAGTCCACCCTGTTCCGCATGCTCACCGGGCAGGAAACGCCCGACAAAGGCGAGATCCTGATCGGCCCGACGGTGAAGCTGGCCTACGTCGACCAGAGCCGCGACAAGCTGGAGGGCAACCACACCGTCTTCCAGGAGGTCTCGGGCGGCGCCGACATCCTCAACATCAACGGCATCGAGATCCAGTCGCGCGCCTACATCGGCCGCTTCAACTTCAAGGGCCAGGACCAGCAGAAGATGGTGGGCTCGCTCTCCGGCGGCGAGCGCGGGCGCCTGCATCTCGCCAAGACCCTGCTGCAGGGCGGCAACGTGCTGCTGCTCGACGAACCCTCGAACGACCTCGACGTGGAAACCCTGCGCGCGCTGGAAGACGCGCTGCTGGAGTTCCCCGGCTGCGCCATGGTGATCTCGCACGACCGCTGGTTCCTCGACCGCATCGCCACCCACATCCTCGCCTTCGAGGGCGACTCGCACGTGGAGTTCTTCATGGGCAACTACCGCGAGTACGAGGAGGACAAGAAGCGCCGCCTCGGCGAGGAGGGCGCCAAGCCGAAGCGCATCCGGTTCAAGGCCTTGAAGTAACGAGTGGAGAGGAGAGAGGAACGAGTGGACAGCACGAGAACCACTCCTTCCTCTCTGCTCGCTTCATCACTCTTTCCTCCACCCAAGGATCTCCGGCCATGACCTTCCATTCCATGCTGAAGCGCCGCTGGGCTGCCTCCGGCTCCCTGCTGTGCGTCGGCATCGACCCGGAACCGGGGCGCTACCCCGCCCCGCTGGCCGACGACCCGGACCGGGTCTTCGCCTTCGGCAGGGCGATCGTGGATGCGACGGCCGAGTACGCCTGCGCCTTCAAGCCGCAGATCGCCCACTTCGCCGCGCAGGGGGCGGAGGATGCGCTGGCGCGGCTCATCGCCCACATCCATGCCGCGCATCCCGGCATCCCGGTGATCCTCGATGCCAAGCGCGGCGACATCGGCAGCACGGCCCTGAACTACGCCCGCGAGGCCTTCGACCGCTTCCGCGCCGACGCGGTCACGGCCAACCCCTACCTCGGCGGCGATTCGCTGGCGCCCTACCTCGAACGCGCCGACCGCGGCGTGGTGGTGCTCTGCCGCACCTCGAACCCGGGGGCGGCCGACCTGCAGGACCTGCCGGTGGCCGGTGCCGACGGCACGAGCCGCCCGCTCTACCAGCACGTGGCCGAAAAGGCCGCGCGCGACTGGAACGCGAACGGCAATCTCGCCCTGGTCGTCGGCGCCACCTGGCCGGAACAGCTGGGCGAGGTGCGCGCCATCGTCGGCGGCGCGGTGCCCCTGCTGGTGCCCGGCATCGGCGCCCAGGGCGGCGATGTCGGGGCGGTGCTGAAGCACGGCCTCGACGCCGACCGCACCGGGCTCGTCATCAGCAGCTCGCGGGCCATCCTCTACGCCAGCGGCGGCGCCGATTTCGCCGAGGCTGCCGCCCGCGTGGCGCGCGAGACCCGCGACGCCATCAACCGCCACCGCTGAGGCACTCCGGTTCCCGGCTCAGCCCAGGCGCCGGTCGATCCAGCCCGGATGCGCCACCAGCCCGCGCCCGGCATGCTTGGCCTCGTAGAGCCAGTGGTCGGCGCGGCGCAGGAGATCGGTGGTGCTGGCGTCCTCGTCGGCCATGGCCACCACGCCGGCACTGAAGGCTACGCCGATCGCCTGGTCGGCGAGTTCGAACGGACGGACATGGAACTGCGCCTGCCATTCACGCAGCAGGGCCGCGGCCGACGGCAGGGCAAGACCCTCGAACAGCACGGCGAATTCCTCGCCGCCGATGCGGCCCAGCACCTTGCCGGCGGCCGGCCAGGCCAGCAGGGCCTTCGCCACGTAGCGCAGGAAAGCATCGCCCACGGCATGGCCGAAGCGATCATTCACCGCCTTGAAGTGATCGAGGTCGAGGATGGCGAGCGCCAGCGGCAAGCCGGCAGCGCGGGCGGTCTCCATCGCCGCTTCCAGCCGGGCGAGGAAGGCGCGGCGATTGAGGAGGCCGGTGAGCTCGTCGGTGGTGGCAAAGCGCTGCAGTTCGGCCTCGAGCTGCCGGCGGCGGGTGATGTTGATCACCACCCAGGCCACGCAGTCGGGCACGTCGCCCGCCCCGGCCACGATCGGAGCGATGCGACCCATGAACCACTGCGGCCCCGGCGGGCCGTCGTGGGCATTGCCGGCGCAGTCGTCGGCCGAGAGGGTGTACTCGTAGACATGCGGCTGGCCGGTATCGATCACCCGGCGCACGTCGGCGAGGAAGCCGTCGGCGATGGCGGCCGGCATGATGTCGTGCAGGGTCTTGCCGACGAGATAGGCGAGGCTGTCGTAGGCCGCGCGGTCGCTGCCGCCGAAGGCCTCGAGATAGCGGCCGTCGCGGTCGAGCACGAACACCGGGTCGACCAGGGCCCGGGTCACGGCTTCGAGCAGGGCGAGGCGATCGGGCGGGCCAGGGCTCATCGGGCGCGGCGGCGGGAGCGTGCTCCCAGCATCGCACGCGGCAGGGCGATCAATGTGAAACGCGCCGCGAGGGCCAGGGCCACCAGCGGCCGCCAGGCCCAGGCCCGGCCAGGCGCCTCGAAGCGCCGCCAGTAACGCCACAGGCCGCGGTGCTTGTGCCATTCCACGAACAGCGGCCGGGCGCGGCTCGACACCCCGCGGTGGTGCAGCACCGGCACGTCGTTGGCCACCGCCACGCTGAAGCCGGCCGCGCGCAGGCGGCGGCAGAAATCGAGGTCCTCGACATGCAGGCGGTAGCCGGCGTCCCAGCCGCCGATACGCTCGAAGGCCACGCGCGGCACCAGCATCAGGGCCCCGGAGCAGGCCTCCACCGGCTGCAGGGCCCTGCCCTCCTCCACCGGGAGGGCGAGGGCATCGCGCCCGCCGCGGGCGGCGAGCAGGCGGCCGAGGCTGAGGTCGTGCCGCCGCGCGGCGGCATCGCGCCGGCCTTCGGCATCGCGCAGGTCGGCGCCGAGGGCGCCGGGCGTGGGCACGGCGGCGGCATGCGCCAGCAGGCGCTCGAGCGTGCCCTGCGGCAGTTCGCAGTCCGGGTTCACGAACAGCAGCCAGGGCGAGTCTCCGGCCGCCGCCCCGGCATTGCAGGCCGCCGCGAAGCCGGGGTTGTGGTCGAGTTCGAGGAGCGAGAGGCGCGGCTCGCCGGCCGCCATGGCCCGCACCCGCGCCCGGCTGTCGTCGCGCGAGCCGTTGTCCACCACCACGAGGCGGACGAGCGGCGGCTGCGCCAGCAGGGAGTGCAGGCAGGCCTCGAGGGTGCTGGCGCTGTCGTAGGCCACCACCACGGCATCGACTCCGCCGCTGCCCTGCGCTGCCGTCACGGGCCGTCGGGCAGGCCGGCGGCGCGCAGGCGCTCGCGCAGGGTGTGGGCGTAGCGGTCGGTGGCGAGCAGCTCGCGGATCACCTGGTGGTAATGGGCATGGATGCTCTGCTGGGCATCGGCAAAGCAGCTCAAGGCCGGCAGGCCGGCCAGCGACTCGCCGCGCTTGGCGCACACCGCCACGTGGTACATCGGCAGGGTGCGGATGCCGCCGAACACGTCCTCGCCGTCCTGGGTGAAGGCGGTGGTGGCGCCGGTGCCGCCATCGAGGCGCCAGAGCAGGGAATGGGTGACCACGCGCTGGCCATAGAGCCGCCAGCGGGCGAAATGGCGGCCGAGCAGGGCCTCGAACTCCTCGCGGTAGAGCTCGCGCACATGGTGCGGGTTCTGCTCGCCGGCAAGGTCGGTGTAGGTGTGCTTGTCCGGCGTGGAGACGAGCAGCAGGCCATCGGGCTTCAGCACCCGGGCGAAGCCGGCGAGCAGGCGGTCGTGCTCGGCGAGGTGCTCGAGGGTCTCGAAGCTCACCACGAGGTCGAGGCTCTCGGTGTCGATGGCGGAGAGATCGAGCACGTCGCCCTCGAGGAAGCGCAGCCTGGGATGCACGTAGCGGCGGCGGGCATGGGCGATCACTTCCGGCGCGCGGTCGATGCCGGTCACCATGGCCGCGGTACGCGCCAGCAGGGCGGCGCCATAGCCCTCGCCGCAGGCGGCATCCAGCACCTGGCGGCCGCGCGCCAGCTCCATCGCGAAGGCGTAGCGGTGCCAGTGCTCGTAGGCCATCTCGCGCGGCACTTCCGGGTGGTAGCGCTCGCCGGTGAAGGGCAGCGGCGTGGCCTCGCTCATCGGAACAGGTCTCCCTGCGGACTCTCGGCCGCCAGCATAGCGAGGGCCTCGGCAAGACGCTGCCGCGGGCCGCGCAGCGGGTCGTCGAGGATGTAGCGGGCGATGCGCTCGTTGTAGCCGGGCCAGCGGGCATTGAGCCGGCGCAGGTTCTCGCCGCCGGGAGCAAGGCCGGTGGCGGCGAAAGAGGCATGGCCGCGGTGCACCACATAGGCGTCGTCGCAGAGCACGTGGCGCCAGCCATGGGCCTCGGCGCGCAGGCACCAGTCGTTCTCCTCGCCATAGCCGCGGCCGAAGGTCTCGGCATCGAAGCCCCCCACGGCGCGCAGGGCGGCACGGCGCAGGGCCATGCAGAAGCCCACGGCGGTGGGCAGCACGGGATAGGCGGGCGCGAGCCGCGCGGCCGCGGCGGCGAGGGCCGCCGGATCCGCGGGCGCCGGATTGGGCGAGACGAACAGGGGGAAGCTCACGATCTCGCCATTGTTGCTCCAGGGGGTAGCCGAGGCGATGCGAGGGTCGCTGGCGAGGCAGGCCGCCAGCCGCTCCAGCCACGGCCCCTGCGGCTCGGTATCGGAGTTGAGCAGCACCACGTCGTCCTCGCCGGTCTCGGCGAAGGCGGCATTGCAGTTGGCCGGGAAACCGAGGTTGCGCTCGCGGCGCACCAGGCGGGCCGCGAGCCGGGTGCGGCGCACCCAGCCCTCGAGCAGGGCCGGCACCCGCGGATCGGGGGAGGCATCGTCGGCCAGCAGCACCCGGGTCCCCGGGGCCAGGCTGCGGTCGAGCGCGGCGAGACAGGCATCCACCGCCTCCAGGGCGTTGAACACCGGCACCACCACCACCGGCAGGCGGCTGGGGTCGATGCGTGCGGGCGCCGGGCTCATGGCGCCTCCCAGCGGTGCGGCAGGCGCACGAAGCCGAACTCGCGGCTCTCGCCCGGCAGGTCGAAGGCCTGCTCCACGGTGTGGAAGACGCGCAGGGCCTCGGGGTCCATGGTGTGGGCGCGGAAGCGGTAGCGGCCGGGCAGCAGGGCCGAGACATCGAGCTCCAGCCGGGCGCCGAAGCCGCCCTCCGGCAGCGGCCAGGGCCCCTGCCCGTCGATCTCGGTGCTGACGCCGTACACCGGCGTGCCATCGGCCCGCACCAGACCCACCAGCAGGTGCGGGCGCTCGCCCTCGCGGGAGCGGGCAACGAGCCGCACCGAGAGCCGCCCTCCGGCCAGGCTCAGGTCCAGCGACTCGATGCGGTATTCGGGCAGGCCCTCCGCTGCCGCCTCGCCGGCGGCCGCATCACGCGCCTCCAGCCAGGCCTCGTAGCGCCGCGACACCGCGTGCGCCTCGCCCTGGGCCTCGATCCGGCCCTCGCGCAGCCACAGCGCATGGCGGCAGAGCTTGCGTACGTGGTAGGGGCTATGGGAGACCAGCAGCAGGGTGCCGCCCCCGGCGAGATAGCCGTCGATCCAGCGGATGCATTTCTTCTGGAAGCGCTCGTCGCCCACCGCCAGCACCTCGTCGGTGATGAGGAGGTCGGGACGGGTGGCGGCCACCACGGCGAAGCCGAGGCGCATGGCCATGCCGCTGCTGTAGTGCTTCACCGGCTCGTCGAAGTAGCGGCCGATGGCGGCGAAGTCCTCGATCTCGGGCAACTTGGCCTGCAGCGCGAGCCCGGAGAGCCCGTGCAGGGCCGCGGCCATGCGCACGTTGTCCCGGCCGCTGTATTCCGGGTGGAAGCCGGCCCCGAGCTCGAGCAGGGCGCCGATGCGCCCACGGCGCTCGATGCGGCCCTCGCTCGGGGTGAGGGTGCCGGTGACCAGTTTGAGCAGGGTGGATTTCCCGGCACCGTTCTCGCCAATGATCGCCAGCGACTCGCCGCGCCGCACCTCGAGGTCGATGCCGGAGAGCACCGGCACCTCGCGCCGCGGCGGGCGCCCGAGCAGCAGGCGGCCGAGGGCCGAGAGGCGGTCGCCACGCGCCCCCACCACCGGGTAGCGCTTGCCCACGCCGGAGAGCCGCACCAGCCACTCGCCGCTCACAGGAAGTCCTCCAGATGCCGGCCGGCGCGGCGCTGCAGGGCGAGCGAGAGGCCGAGCAGCAGCACCGCCACCGCCGCCGATGCGGCGAGCGCCGCCCACGGCAGGGCCGCGCTGCCCGAGAGCCCGCCGCGGATCGCCTCGATGGGCGCCACCAGCGGGTTCCAGCCCAGCGCCGCGGCCACCGGCGCCGGCAGCTGCGCGCGCTCGTAGAGCACCGGCGAGAGGAAGAAGCCAAGGCCGGTGAGCTGGCCCACGAGAGGGGCGAGATCGCGGACGAAGACCTGCAGCAGGGCGGCGATGCGGGCCAGCGCCAGGGCCATCAGCGCCAGCACCGCCAGCGCCGCCGTGGCGGCGAGCAGGCCGGGCGCCGAGGGCCGCAGGCCAGAGGCGAGCAGCACGGCGAGCACCACGAGGAAGCCGGCCAGGTCCACCAGCACGCTCGCCAGCACCCGCGCATGCACGTAGAGCGCGGGCGGCAGGGGCACGCGGGCGATCAGGCCGGCATGGTCGAGGTAGGTGGTGACGCCGCGGTTCACCGCGTTGGCGAACAGCAGCCAGGGGAAGAGGCCGAGGGCGAGGAAGACCGGATAGGCCATGCCGGCGCTGGCCGAGCGCGCCGGCAGCAGCTGGCCGAACACGAAGGCCAGCACCGCGAGCTGGGCCAACGGCAGCAGCACCAGCCAGGCCGCGCCCAGCAGGCTGCCCTGGTAGCGCTCGCGCCATTCGCGGCCGAGCAGCTCGCGCAGCACGGAGCCGTGGGGAAAACGCATGGCCGGGCTGGGGGCTCAGTCGCGGGCCGGCGCGCGCAGCGGCGCCATGCCCTCGAAGCGCTCGAGGTACTCGTCGGTGTAGCTGCGGGTCTGCTGCGGGCTGCGCACCACCCGCGGCGTGATCAGCACCACCACCTCGGTGCGGTTCTTCGACTGGCTCTGGCGGCCGAAGGCGCCGCCGAGGAAGGGGATACGCGAGAGCCCCGGCGCGCCGGAACTTCCCCTGGAATCCGTCTGGCTGATGAGGCCGGCCAGCATCACCGTCTCGCCGTCCTGCACCATGGCCTCGGTGGTCACCTCGCGGGTGCTCACGTTCGGGTTGCCGCCGGCGCCGGGGTCGGCGCTCGGCGAGCTGATGGTCTGGCTGATCTCGAGGAAGACCATGCCATCGCCGCCGATGCGCGGCCGCACCTTCAGCGTGGTGCCGGTGCGCAGGTACTGGATGTTGCTGATGACGTTGCTGCCGGTGCCGGTGCCGGGATTGAAGGTGGTGCTCTCCACCGCGAGGTCCTGACCCACGGTGAGGTTGGCCTCGGCATTGTTGCGCACGAACACCGAGGGCGTGGAGAGCACGCGCACGTCGCTGGCGCTGTCGAGGGCACTCACAATGGCGGCGGCATCGGCCGAGGCGAAGGTGTAGGCCAGGCTGGCCGGCCCGCCGCTGGCGCCGGCCGCGATCTGCCCGGCCACCTGGCCCAGGCTGCCGCGCCCGGGGCGCAGGCCGCGCAGCTCGGCCGGCACGGCATTGTCGAAGAACCAGTTCACGCCGTAGCTGAGGCTGCCGGTGAGGGCCACCTCGAGCACCTGGGCCTCGATGTGCACCTGCGCCGGCATCACGTCGAGGCGCTCGATGGCGCGGCGGATCGACTCCCACTGCGCCGGGCTGGCACGCACCATCAGGGCATTGCTCTCCTCGATGGCACTGATGCCGATGCCGGATTCACCGCCGCGCCCGCCCGGCAGCGAAGTGCCGCCGCTGCTGCCGGCGGCCGGGGCCTGGCTGCGCTGCTGCGGCGGCCGGGAAACCGCCCCCACTTCCACCGGCGTGAGGCCCGGCGAGACCGGCGCCGGCCCGCCGCCCCCGGCATTCACCTGGGCATCGAACACCGTGCCGAGCTGGGAGGCGAGGTCGCCGGCCTTCATGTACTTCACCTCGTACACGTAGAGCCTGGCGCCCTCGCCCGCCATGTCGAGGCGCTCGATCCACTCGCGCGCCGCCTGCAGGTACTCGCGCTGCGGGGTGATGACGATGATCGAGTTGCTGCCCTGCACCGGCAGGAAGCGGAACATGCCGGCCAGCGGCGTGCCGCTCTCCGGGCCGAAGGTGCGCTCCAGGGCGGCGACGATCTTCTCGGCCTCCGAGCTCTGGATCGGGAACACGCCCACCGACATGCCCTTGAGCCAGTCGACATCGAAGATGCGCACCGTACGCAGGTAGTTCTCGAGCTCGCTGCGGGTGCCGCCGAGCACGATGAGGTTGCGCGCGGCATCGGTCTGCACCACCGCGCCCTGGCGCACGTAGGGCTTGAGCAGCTTCTCCATCTCGGTGACCGAGACGTACTGCAGCGGCACGGCGCGCAGCTCGAAGCCACGGGCTGTGGCCGGGCTGCCGGTGCGCAGCGGCAGGTTGCCGGCCACCGCCTGGTCGGCCGGCACCACGGCGTAGCGGCCCTCGCTCCAGATCAGCCGGGCATTGTTCCAGCCCAGCACCATCTCGAGCAGGGCGAGCGCCTGGGCCGGGCTCACCGGCCGCGGCGTACCGAGCGTCACCGTGCCCTGCACGGTAGGGGCGATGACGTAGTTCTGCTGCAGAAGATCGCCCAGGATGAGCTTCACCACCGCGTGCAGGGACTCGCCCTCGAAGTTGAAGGTGGCCTCGCCGGCCTGCGGCAGGGCCGGTGGCGGCTGCGAGGCCAGCGCCTCGTTGATGACCCGGCCGGTGCCGGGCTGCAGCATGACCCCGCCGGAGGGCGTGGCATCGGCCAGCACCTCACCCTCGGCGCGGCGGATCTCCGGCACGGGGCCGGCCTCGGCGCTGCGGCGGACCTCCGGCACCGGCACGGTGGCGCAGCCGGCGAGGGCCGTGGCAAGGGCGGCGGACAGCAGCGGCGTGGTCTTCATGGGGCTCATTGCTCGGCGATGGGGGCGTTGGCGTTGCGGGCCTGCTGCTCGCGCAGGGCCGCGCGGCGCGCCTCGATGCGGGCGCGGATGGCCTCGATCTGGGCCTGGTCGGCGGCACCGCGCTGGGCCTCGGCCTCGGCGGCCGCGGCCTGTTCGACCAGGCTTTGCGGCGCACCGGGGGCCGGGGCCTGCTCGGGCTTGGCCTCGGTGAACGGAATCGGGGTGGGCAGCGAACCGCCCTGGCCGTCGAACAGGCGCAGGTCGAGCACGCGCTGGCCCTCCGGGCCTTCCAGGGTGGCGCGGCGCGGCTCCAGCCCGACGAGCCGCCAGGCGGTGCCGGGGATGGGGTCGCCGAGGCGCACGCGGCGGTTCACCTGCCCGTTCTGCTCGCTGAACACCGCCATGCGCAGGGCCTCGGTGAGCACCACCGAGGTCAGCACGCCCTCGAAGGGCGCCTTCTGCTCGGCGGCGGCCACGGCCACCGGCGCCGGGCGGCGGTCCGGCGAGAACAGCGGCCGCTCGCCCACGGCGAGGTACTGCTCGGGCGGGCCGAGCCGCGGCGCCGTCTCGCGGAAGCGCAGCTCGGGCACCGGCGGCGCCAGGGCGGGATTGGCCGGGTGCGGGCCCACCCGGCCACCGAGACCGGCCACGGCGAGCAGCAGCAGGCCGAAGGCCCAGACGGCCAGGGTGGCGAGCAGCCAGGTGGCGGGGCGCAGGCGCTCAGGCATTGGGCCCCCCCGGGCGCGGTCCCGGCCGCAGGTAGCCATAGAGGTCGAACACCACGTCGATGCGGGTGTCGGTCACCGCCTGCCCCATGCCGAAGTAGCCGGCCATGCTGTTGAGGGCGAGGTTGTCGATGAAGAGCTGCGGGCTGCCGCTTTCCAGGGCGTGCAGGAGCTGCCCCAGCAGGGCGGCGTCGCAGCGCAGGCGGATCTGCACCGTGACCCGCGGGTAAGGGTCGCGGGCTGGGGCCTCGAGGGGCGTGCGCGCCACCATCTCGCAGGCCAGCGGGTTGGGCGAGACGCGGCGGATGTCGGATTCGAGGCGCTGCACCAGGGCCGCGGTGGCGAGGTCCTTGTCCGGCTCGGCGAGGAACCCGGGGTTGGCCGCCTCGATTTCGCGCACCTCGCGCAGGCGGGCCTCGAGCAGCGGGATCTGCTGCCCTTCCATGCGCAGGGCAAGCTCCTCGTCACGCACTTCGGCGATCTTGCCGCCGAGCGCGCGCATCGGCGCGGTCCACCAGGGATGCACCAGCAGAAGATAGGCGAGGGCCAGCCCCAGGCCCAGCCAGAGCAGTGGCCGGTAGCGCTCAAGGACGGGGCGCATCGCGTCCTCCCGGCACCAGTTCGGCCACCACGGTGAAACCGTCGCGCCCGGTGGCGCGGTCCTGCTGCACCGTGCCCACCAGGGCCGGCCCCTTGAGGTAGGGCGAGGCCTGCAGGGTCGGCACCACGGTGCCGGCCGAGCGGGCGAAGCCGGTGAGGGTGATCCGCCCCTGCTCCACCGACAGGCGCTGGAGATGCACGTCGTCGGGCAGGCGGGCGCTGAGGTCGGCCAGCACCTCCAGCACCGTCGGCCGGGCGGCGCGCTGCTCGGCGAGGAAGTTGGCCGCCGAGGCCGCGGCCTCGAGCTGCTGGCGCAGGGCGCGGGCCTCGCGGGCGGTCTCGAAGGCGGCATCGCGCCCGGCCTCGAGCCGGGCCAGGGCGCGCTCGCGGTTGCCCAGGCTCAGCATGCCGGCAGCGAGCAGGCAGAACAGGCTCCCGCCCACCAGGGCGAGGCGCAGCATCGGCTCGCGGTCACGGCGCAGCGACCGGCTGGCCGCCGGCAGCAGGTTGCGGCGCCCTCCGGCACGGGCCGCGGCATCATCGACATCGACGCCGGCCAGCCGCCCGGCCAGCGGCCCCAGGGCCGCCAGCGCCGCCTCCAGCACGGCGCGCGGCACGACCACGAGTTCCGCCCGCAGCCGCCCTTCGGCAGGCTGCCGGGCCAGCACCCGGGAGGCATACACCACCTGGTCCGGGCTGAACGGGGTCTGGCGGTCGATCTCGTGGCGCAGCACGGCCTCGAGCTGGGCTTCCGCCGCCAGCGGCAGGGCCAGCTCGCGCCTCAGGGCCTGCGACGGCGGCAGCGCCAGCCAGAGCTCGCCCTCCACGCCACGGCGGTCGAGGCTGGCGGCCAGCGCGGCCGGCCCCTCCCCGCCTGCCAGCGGCAGCGGCGGCAGCGGAGTGCGGTCGGCGCCGGCCTCTTCCTCGAGCCGCAGTTCCTCCCCTTCCAGCCGCAGCCACAGCCGGCGGGCGGGCGGGAAACAGCGCTGTTGCCAGCCGGGCGGCAGCAGGGCCAGCAGGTCCTCCCACCAGGCCGCGAGATGGCGCGCGAGCGCACTGGCCGACCAGCGCAGGCGCAGGGTGTCCCAGTCGAGCTTGGCGGGAAGGGGGGCGGTGGCCATCAGTCCTGTTGTCCGTGGCGCCAGACCAGCGGCGTGTAGACCTGGCCGAGGAAGCCCCCCGCGCCGACGCGCACGGTGGTTTCGAGTTCGGCCATCGGCCCGTCGGCCCGCGCGGCGCGGCTGGAAATACTATACGTGCCGGTGCCGGAGGCGGCGAGGACGATGCCGCCGGGCAGCACCGGCGGCGGCATGCCGGGCTGCAGCTGCGCCCGCGCCGCCAGCACCTGCTCGATCACCGCGGGGGCCAGGCCCATGGCGGCCAGCACCGGGCGGTCGGCGAAGGCGAGGTTGGGCTGGGCAAGCCCGGTGTAGACCGTGAGGTAGGGCCGCACCTCGCGGTACAGGGCATGGCGCATGCCGAGCACCCGCTGCAGTTCCGACACCCGGGTGAAGGGCCGGTCGGCCGGGCCGTAGGGCAGGCCGGCCGCCCGGTACTCGCGGGCCTCGCCCCCTCCACCGGGGGAGACGAGGCCATCGGCATCGCGCCAGTCGACGATCGCCCCGGCGAGCTGCGCGGCCTCGCCCGCTCCCAGGCCGAACTGCTGGAACAGGCGGGCGAGCAGGCCGGCGTCGGCCACGTTGAGGTCGATCTTGCCGCTCTCGTCCACCACCGCCACCCGCACCTCGATGCCGTCACCGAAATCGAAGGCCTGCTCGCGGCCGTCCGGCAGGGGCCGGCGGCGCTCGTCGATGGCGAGCAGGCGCGCCGCCACCGCCTCGATCCCGGCCTCGGCCGCATGCTCCAGTTCCACCCGCTGGCGCAGGGCCGCGGCCTGCAGGGCCTCGGCATGGGCGTTCAGGGCGAACAGGCCGACCAGCGCCGAAAGCAGCGCCAGCAGCCAGAGCACCACCACCAGGGCCACGCCGCGCTGCCGCTTCATTGCTCGCCCTCCCCCCGGCCATCGCGGCGCGCGGCCTCGGGCAGGCCGCCCGTCGCGCCCGAGAGGCTGTAGCGCAGCGGCACCACGAGGGTGGGGAAGGCCTGGCGCGGCTCGCGGAAGCGGGCCAGCAGCCGCACCTGGCTCGGCAGCTGGCCGATGCGGTCCCAGTGCGGGGCCCAGTCCTCCACCCGGCCATCGGGGGCGAAGCCGCGGGCCTCGAAGCGGGCCTCGGCAAGGCCCTCCAGCAGCACCTCGGGGGGGCGCTCGGCGCGCAGCGGGCCTTCCGGGGTCATCAGCCGGTGCTCGAACACCAGCCGCTGGCCGCGCGGCCCCGGCTCCAGCCGGAACACCTGCAGGTAGGCCCCGCCCCGGCCGAGATAGCCCGGCAGTTCGGCCACCAGCTCCACCCGCTCGCCGGACAGGCGCAGCAGGCGCAGTTCCTCGAAGCCCGCCGCGGGGTCGATGGCCTGCGGCAGGGCCAGCGAGAGCTGGCGGCGCAGGAAGCCCTGCACCGTGCGCACCCGGTCGCTCTGCATCGCCACACGCTCGGCCGAGGCGGCGGCCCGGGTGGCGCCCTGCACGATGCCGAAGGCCAGCGCCAGCCCGGTGGCCATCAGCGCCACCGCCAGCAGCAGCTCCATCAGGCTGAAGCCGCGCGCCCTCACAGGTCCTCCGGCAGCGGGTAGAGCGCCCGCAGGGTGCGGGTGGCAAGGCGCTGCCGCGGCCCGCCCTCGCCCCACTCCAGCACCAGCGAGAGCTCGTAGAGCACCGGCTCGCCCGCATCGATGATTCCGCCCTCGCCCCCCTGTCCGGCGGGCGGCAGGGCCGCGCCGGGCAGAGGATCGGCCACGCGCCGCACCTCCAGCGTCCAGCGATAGCGCCCACCCTCGAGCTCGCCGCCGCGGCGGCCCGGCCGCAGGCGCTCCACCCGACCGAGGTTGTCGAGCAGGCTGCGGGCATGCAGGGCGGCCTCGCCGTGGCGCTCGGCATCGGCGACGTCGCGCAGGCCGTTCGAGAGGATGGACAGCAGCAGCACCGCCGCCCCCGCGAGCAGGGCGAAGGCGAGCAGCACCTCGAGCAGGGTGAAGCCGCGCTGCCGCCCCCCCCCACCCGTCCGCCGCATCACGTCCCGCCTCATCGCCCACCCGCCCCGCGCTCCACCCGCACCGCGCCGGTGAGCCAGTGCACGTCCACGTGCCAGGCCGCCCCCTCGCGCCGCAGCACGATGCGCCCGCCAGTGCTGCTGCCGTCGGGGAAGAAGCGGATGGCGGCGATGCCGGGGCCGGGCTGCTCCTCGCGCGCCACCGTGGCGCCGAGCTGCAGGGCCTCCGGCAGCCGGCCCTGGCGCCTGGGCGTCTCGCGCCCGGCCTCGAGGCTGCGCCATTCCCGGTTCACGGTGTCGATCAGGAACTGCTGGTCGCGCCCGCTGGCCAGCGCCCGGGCCCGGGTGGCGCGCAGCTCGGCCGCCACCGCGCCGGTGGCCTCGCGCAACTGTTGCCCCGGCAGGGCGCCGACGAGGGCGCCGGCGAACAGAGCAAAGGCCACGGCGGCCAGGCCCGCCACCACCAGCAGCTCGATCAGGCTGAAGCCCTGCTGCCAGCGGACGGCTGGGAAGCGGGCGGGAAAGCGCGGCATCGGCAGGCCCGAGGAAAAAAACAGTGGCCCCCGGCGCCGGCTCAGGGGCGCACGAGGTCGGCGGCGGTGCTCTCGCCGCCGGGCTTGCCGTCGCTGCCGAAGCTCACCAGCTCGAACTCGCCGTTGCGGCCCGGCGTGCGGATCTGGATCGGCCGCTTCCACGGGTCCTGCAGGTCCTCCGCCTTGCGCACGTAGGGTCCGAGCCAGCCATTCACCCCGGGGTTGGACACCAGGGCCTCGAGCGAGGCCGGCAGCTGGCCGGTGTCCATGCGGTACTGCTCGACCTTCGAGGCCAGGGTCTCGAGCTGGGTTTCGGCCAGGCGCACGTTCGCCTGGTCGCGGCCGCCGAAGATCTGGCTGGCGGCGAAGGCCATGATGGCGGCGATGATGCCGACCACGATCAGGATCTCCATCAGGCTGAAGCCCGACTGGCGGCGGGCGGCAAGGCCCCGGTGCATCACGCGCATCACAGCACTCCTGCGGAACTGGTGAGTTGGTAGATCGGAACGAGCACGGCCACGATGACGAGGCCCACCAGCACCGCCATCAGCACGGTGATGAGCGGCACCAGGGCCGAGAGCGCGCGCTGGATGGCACGCTGGGTCTCGGTGTCGAAAGTGTCGGCCACCTTGAGCAGCATGGCCGGAAGCTCGCCGGACTCCTCCCCCACCTGCACCATCTGTACGGCGAGACGAGGGAAGCGCTTGGTCTTGCCGAGGGCGAAGCCCAGACCCTGCCCGGTCTTCACGTCCTCGGCCGCCTGTTCGAGTGCCGCGGCCAGCGCCCGGTTCCCCAGCACCTGCGCGGCGATGCCGAGGCTGGCGAGCAGGGGCACGCCATTGCCCAGCAGGGTGCCGAGGGTGCGGGCAAGCCGCGCCGTCTCGTAGCGGGCCAGCAGTTCACCGAGGCGCGGGCGGCCCAGCAGCCAGGCGTCGAAGCGCGCCCGCGGCCCGGGCTGGCGCAGCTGGCGCAGCACGAGCAGCAGGCCGAGGGCCAGAGCGACGAAGGCAGGCAGCCAGTAATCGCGCACCAGCAGGCCGCCCGCCAGCACCGCCTGCGTGTACCAGGGCAGCACCACGTCGGTGCTTTCCAGGAGCTCGTTGAACTGCGGCACCACCACCCCGAGCAGGAAGGCCGAGACGGCCAGCGCCATCACCAGCAGCAGCACCGGATAGACCAGGGCGGAAACCACCTGCGCCTTCAGCGCCGCGGCGCGCTCGAGGTAGTCGGCCAGCCGCAGCAGGGCCGGCTGCAGGCCGCCACCCGCCTCGCCGGCCCGCACCAGGTTCACGTAGAGCCGCGGAAACAGCCCGTGCTGCTGCTCCAGCGCCGCCGAGAGCGGCAGGCCGCCGCGCACTGCCTCGCGGATGCGCTCGACCACCCGCCTGCCCTGCGGGTGCTCGGGCAGGTCGAGCAGGGTGCCGAGCGCGCGGTCCAGCGGCTGCCCGGCGCCGAGCAGGGTGGCGAGCTGCTGGGTGAAATGCAGCAGGCCGGCCGCGTCCATCGCCTTTCGCCGGAACAGCGCGGCCAGGCCCTCTCCCGCCCCCTCGTCCAGCGTGGTGCCCACCTCCAGCGGCAGGTAACCCTGTTCCTGCAAACGCGCGACCACGTCTTCGGCGCGCGGGGCCTCCATGCTGCCGGAGAGCGTTTCACCAGCGGCGCTCAGGGCCTTGTAGCGGAAGAGCGCCACGCGATCAGGCCTCCTCGGTCACGCGCAGCACTTCCTCGATGGTGGTGAGCCCGGCCAGCGCCTTGGCGAGGCCGTCCTCGTACATGGTGCGCATACCGCGGGCGCGGGCCTCGCGCTCGATCTCGCTGCTGGTGGCGTGCTGCATCACCAGTTTGCGGATCGCGTCGTCCACCACCAGGAACTCCATGATCGTGGTGCGGCCGAGGTAGCCGGTGGGCGTCAGCGCCGAGGGCCGCGGGCGGTAGAGGTGGATCGGACCCTCGGGCTGCAGGCGGCGCAGGCCGAACTTCGCGATCTCCTCCGGTGTTGCCTCGTAGCGCTCGGCATGCGTGGGCTCGAGCCGGCGCACCAGGCGCTGGCCGAGGATGCCGTTCACCGTGGAGGTGAGCAGGTAGTCCTCCACCCCCATGTCGAGCAGGCGGGTGATGCCGCCGGCGGCGCTGTTGGTGTGCAGGGTGCTGAGCACGAGGTGGCCGGTGAGCGCCGACTGGATGGCGATCCTCGCCGTCTCGAGATCGCGCATCTCGCCGATCATGATGATGTCGGGGTCCTGGCGGACGATGCTGCGCAGGGCGGCGGCGAAGTCGAGGCCGATCTGCGGCCGGGCCTGGATCTGGTTGATGCCCTCGAGCTGGTACTCGACCGGATCCTCGACGGTGATGATCTTGACGTCGTCGGTATTGAGCTTCGAGAGCGCGGTATAGAGCGTGGTGGTCTTGCCCGAGCCGGTGGGGCCGGTCACCAGCAGGATGCCGTGCGGCTGGTCCAGCACCTTCAGGAACTTCGGCAGGAATTCCTCGGTGAAGCCGAGCTGCTGGAAGTCGAACACCACCGACTCGCGGTCGAGCAGGCGCATCACCACGCTCTCGCCGTGCTGGGTGGGCACGGTGCTGACGCGCAGGTCGAGTTCCTTGCCCTGCACCCGCACCATGATCCGGCCGTCCTGCGGCAGGCGGCGCTCGGCGATGTTGAGCCTGGCCATGATCTTGATGCGCGAGATCACCGCCGCGGTGAGCGCCGCCGGCGGGCTCTCGGCATCCACCAGCACGCCGTCGATGCGGTAGCGCACCTTGAGCCGGGATTCGAAGGGCTCGATGTGGATGTCCGAGGCGCGCTGCTCCACCGCGCGCTGGATCAGCAGATTCACGAGGCGGATCACCGGCGCCTCGGAGGCGAGGTCGCGCAGGTGCTCGACATCGTCCTCCTCGCGCGCCTCCTCGCCCACGTCCTCGACGATGGCGCCGAGCGCGCTGCGGCCCTGGCCGTAGTAACGCTCGATGAGATCGGCGATCTCCGAACGGAGGCCGACCACCAGCCGCACCTCGCGCCCGGTGGCCAGCCGCACGGCATCGACGGGGTAGGTCTCCTGCGGATCGGCGCAGAGCAGGGTCACCGTGCGCTCGTCCTCGCCAACCGGGCAGAGCGCATGGTGCTTGAGAAACTTGGCCGAGAGCTGCACGCCCGCGGGCGGGGTGTCAGGGCAGTCCTTGGCCGCGAGCAGCGGCAGGCCCAGCACCTCGCCCAGGGTCTCGGCCATGTCGCGCTCGGACACCATGCCGAGCTTGACCAGCAGGGCCGGCAGCCCGCCGCCGGTCTCGGCACGCAGGCGTTCGGCGCGGGCGAGATCGGCCTCCTTCAGCCGCCCGCGCGCCAGCAGCGCCTCGGCGATGCGGGCGTCGAGGGCATCCGGCGCGGCGTCCGGCATGGCGTCGGCGGGGGGGGCGGGGGCGTCGGTGTCGGCCATCGCCCAAGGGTAGCAGGGGCGTGTGGCGAAAAGCGGTCGCCGCGGGCGAGCCTAGCTGTCGCGTTCGATTCCACCTCGGGGCGCCTGCCTCGTGCGGGCGGCGGTTTCAGGAGGCGAGCCTGCCTGCCGCGCGCGGCATTTCGCTCTTCCCTCGGTCGGGGCACTCCTGCCCCGACTCGGGCGCTCGCCATCCTTGGGCTCGCTTGCCGCGAAACGCCACTCGCGGCGTCGCGGCTCGCAGCGAGACAGCCGGAGCGCCGCGCCCGCGGGGAGTGCGCCCTCGTGAGCCCGGTCTGCGGAGGAGACGGCCCTCGAAGGAGCAGGCTGCCCTTCCCGCTCAGCCCACGAAGCGCCGCGCGTTGCGGAACAAGCGCAGCCAGGGCGAGTCCTCGCCCCAGCCCGCCGGCGCCCAGCTCAGCTGGACGGTACGGAACACCCGCTCCGGGTGCGGCATCATCAGGGTGGCGCGGCCATCGCGCGAGGTGAGGCCGGCGATGCCTTCCGGCGAGCCATTGGGATTGGCCGGGAATTCGTGGGTCACCCGCCCGTGGCCGTCGACGTAGCGCAGCGCCACGGCGGCACCGATGCGGTGGGCCTCCTCGGCAAAACGCGCGCGTCCCTCGCCATGCGAGACCACCACCGGCAGGCGCGAGCCGGCCATGCCGGCGAGCAGCACCGAGGGCGAGTCCTCCACCAGCACCTGCACCAGCCGGGCCTCGTACTGCTCGCTCTCGTTGCGCACGAAACGCGGCCAGTGCTCGGCCCCCGGCACCAGGTCCTTGAGCTGCGCCAGCATCTGGCAGCCATTGCAGACGCCGAGGCTGAAGGTATCGGGGCGGGCGAAGAAGGCGGCGAACTGCTCGCGCAGCGCCGGGCGGGTGAGGATCGAGGCAGCCCAGCCGCGCCCCGCGCCCAGCACGTCGCCATAGCTGAAGCCGCCGCAGGCGGCGAGACCCTTGAAGCCCTCCAGCGCGAGGCGGCCTTCGATGAGGTCGCTCATGTGCACGTCGACGGCGGTGAAGCCGGCGCGGTCGAAGGCCGCGGCCATCTCGACCTGCCCGTTCACCCCCTGCTCGCGCAGGATGGCCACCCGCGGGCGGACGCCGGTGGCGATGTAGGGGGCGGCCACGTCCTCGGCGGGATCGAAGCCGAGCTTCGGCACGAGACCCGGATCATCGAAGCGCCGGCGCGCCTCGCGCTCGGTGTCGGCGCAGGCCGGATCGTCGCGCAGCCGCTGCATGGCATGGCTGGTCGACCACCAGGCGTCGAACAGCTCGGCCCACGACCACTCGGCCAGCACCTTGCCCTCGTCGCTCACCCGCACCCGTGGCGAGGCCGAGGGGCGGCCGATGCGCTGGGCGCATTCGGTGAGGCTGTGGCGCTCCACGAGGTCAGCGAAGGCGGCGCGGTCTTCCACCGCCACCTGCACCACCGCGCCGAGTTCCTCGGCGAACAGGGTGCGGAAGGGATCGTCGCCCCAGCCGTCGAGCACCACGTCGAGGCCCAGGTGGCCGGCGAAGGCCATCTCGCAGAGCGTGGCGAAGGCGCCGCCGTCACTGCGGTCGTGGTAGGCGAGCAGCAGGCCCTCGTCGCGGGCGGCATTCACGAGAGAAACGAAATCACGCAGGCGCTGCGGGTCGTCGAGATCGGGCGGACTGCCGCCGAAAGCGCCGTAACACTGTGCCAGGATGGAGCCGCCGAGGCGCTTCTTGCCGGCGCCGAGGCCGATCAGCCAGAGCTCGGAGTCCACCCCGCGCTTCAGCTCCGGGGTGAGCTGGCGGCGCACATCGGCCACCCGGGCGAAGGCGCTGACCACCAGCGACACTGGCGAGACGCTCTTCTGCGCGCCTTCCGGCGCGGCGTACTGCGCCTGCATCGAGAGCGAGTCCTTGCCCACCGGAATCGCGAGGTCGAGCGCCGGGCAAAGCTCGAGGCCTACCGCCTTCACGGCATCGAACAGGGCGGCATCCTCGCCGGGGTGGCCGGCGGCGGCCATCCAGTTGGCCGAGAGCTTCACTTCCTCCAGCGCCGCGATGGGAGCGGCGACCAGGTTGGTGATGGCCTCGCCCACCGCCATGCGCGCCGAGGCCCTGGCGTCGATCAGGGCCAGCGGGGTGCGCTCGCCCATGGCCATGGCCTCGCCGGCGTGGCCGTGGAAATCGGTGAGGGTGATGGCGCAGTCGGCCACCGGCAGCTGCCAGGGACCCACCATCTGGTCGCGGGCGGTGAGCCCGCCCACGCTGCGATCACCGATGGTGACGAGGAAGCCCTTGCCCGCCACGGTGGGGTGGGAGAGCACCCGCAGCGCCGCCTCGCGCAGATCGAGACCGGCAGTGTCGAGCCGCGGCCAGCGCGGCGGCGCCACGCGGGCGGTATCGCGGTGCATCTTCGGCGGCTTGCCGAACAGCACCTCCATCGGCAGGTCGATGGGGCGGCTGCCGTCCGCGGCCTCCAGTACCAGCACCTCCTCGGCCGTCGCTACGCCGACCACGGCATAGGGGCAGCGCTCGCGGGCGCACAGGGCCTCGAAGACGGCAAGGTCGCCGGGCGCGATGCCGAGCACGTAGCGCTCCTGCGACTCGTTGCACCAGAGCTGCATCGGCGAGAGCGAGGGATCGTCGCTCGGCAGCTTCGCGAGCTCGATGCGGCCGCCGAGGCCGGCATCGTGCAGCAGTTCGGGGATGGCGTTCGACAGGCCGCCAGCGCCGACGTCGTGGATGGCGCGGATCGGGTTGGCATCACCAAGGGCCACGCAGCGGTCGATCACCTCCTGCACCCGGCGCTGCATCTCCGGGTTGTCGCGCTGCACCGAGGCGAAATCGAGCTCCTCGCTGCTCTGCCCGCTGGCCAGCGAGCTGGCGGCGCCACCGCCGAGGCCGATCAGCATCGCCGGCCCACCGGCCACGATGACGAGATCGCCGGGGCGCAGGCCGAGTTTCTGCACCTGCGGCCGGTCGATCGCCCCGAGGCCGCCGGCCAGCATGATCGGCTTGTCGTAGGCGCGTACCAGGCCCGGCGTCCCGGTGGGCAGCTCGAAGCTGCGGAAATAGCCGGCCAGGGCCGGGCGGCCGAACTCGTTGTTGAAGGCGGCGGCACCGAGCGGGCCGTCGCGCATGATCTCGAAGGCCGGGGCCATGCGCGGATTGAGCGGCCGCGGCTGCTCCCAGGGCTGCGGAGCGCCGGGGATGCGCAGATGCGAGACGGCAAAGCCGGTGAGCCCGGCCTTGGGCTTGCCGCCGCGGCCGGTGGCGCCCTCGTCGCGGATCTCGCCGCCGGCGCCGGTGGAGGCCCCCGGAAAGGGCGAGATGGCGGTGGGGTGGTTGTGGGTTTCGACCTTGATGCAATAGGCACTGTCGGCGAGCGGCTCGGCGCGGTACTCGCCGCTCGCGGGATCCGGGCGGAAACGCCGGCCCGGATGGCCTTCCACCACCGCCGCGTTGTCGCTGTAGGCGGTGAGGGTGTGCTGCGGCGTCGCGGCGTGGGTCGCCTTGATCATCTTGAACAGCGAGTGCGATTGCGCCTCGCCGTCGATGGTCCAGCTGGCATTGAAGATCTTGTGCCGGCAGTGCTCGGAGTTCGCCTGGGCGAACATCATCAGCTCGGCATCGGTGGCCGGCCGGCCGAGGCGGGTGTAGGCCGCCTGAAGATAGGCGATCTCGTCCTCCGAGAGCGCGAGTCCGAGGCGGACGTTCGCCTGCGGCAGGGCGGCAGGATCGATGTACTCGACGGCGCCGGTGGCCGGCACCTCGAACAGGGCCGCCGCCGCATCGAGGGACTCGACCAGGGACTGGGTCATCGGGTCGTGCAGTACCCGGGCGAGACGGCGCGCGGTCCCGGCATCGGCCGGCCAGTGGGCGATGTCGAGGCGCAGGCCGCGCTCCACCCGCGCCACGGCATGGCCGGCGCCGCGCAGGATCTCGGTGGCCTTGCTCGACCAGGGGGAACGGGTGCCGAAGCGCGGCAGCACGTAGCGGGCCACGGCCCCCGGCGCCGGCGGCGTCATCGCCACGCAGCCCTCGAGGATGGCGCCGATGGCGGCGAGATCGAGGCGGGCGCCCGGCTCGGGCTGCAGCAGGTAGAGGTGGCGGGTGCCAGGCACCTCGACCGTGGGGTGGATCGCCCTGCACTCGGCCAGCAGGCGTTGGAGGCGGAAGGCAGACAGGGCCGGCAGGCCCTCGAGCACGATCATGGACCAGCGGATCCGGCGAGGCGGGGGGCGGATTCTAGCAAAGCACCCCTGCCCGGCCGCGGCCGGCGCTGCGACCGGGCAGCGCCGGGATCGGCGTCAATCAGCGCTGCGCCGCCTGGGCCTGCCGCCGGGCGTCCTGCTCCAGGGCCTGCAGCAGGCGCTGCGGCTCGAGATAGCCGCCGATCTGGGCGCCGCTCGGGGCGAACACCGCCGGAGTGGCATTGACCCCGACCTCGCGGCCCAGCGCGTACTCCTCGGCCACCGGGCTCCGGCAGCCGGCGGGCGGGGCCGGCAGGGTCTTGCCGCCCTTGGCCTCGGTCATGGCCTGGCGCGGGTCCTTCGAGCACCACACCGCCTCGGCCTGCTGCCAGGGCGCCGAGCCCTGGCCGGCGCGCGGGAAGAACAGGTACTCCACGGCGATGCCGAGCGCGTTGTACTCGGCCATGTGCTGGTGGAACATCCGGCAGTAGCCGCAGTCGATGTCGGTGAACACCGTCACCGTGTACTTCGGCTCGCGCGGGGCGAAGACGATGCGCTTCCCGGCAGGGATGCGCTTCAGCTCCTGCACCCGCACCTCGTCCATGGCCGACTCGGTGAGATTGCGGCGGCCGGCAAGATCGATCAGCGCGCCGTCGATGGCATAGCGGCCATCGTCGCTCACATAGAGCACGCGGCCGGCGATCACCACCTCCTGGAAGCCGACGAAGGGCGCCGGGCGCAGGCGACGGATCTCGTTGCCCGGCAGGACGCCGGCCAGGGCCGCGCGCACCGCCTCCTCGCCCGGGCGGGCCGGAGCGCCGGGAGCAGCCGGCGCCGTGGCGGCAGGCGTGCCGGCGTTCCCGGCCGGCTGCGCGCAGGCGGCAAGGCTCAGGCCGAGGGAGAGGGCGAGGACGAGAGAACGGAGCATGCGGGTTCCAGCATCGGGCGGCGCCGGAGCGCCTGGGCGCGCTATTGAAGCACAGGCTAGCCGCGGGGATGGTGCGCGGCATGCAGGCGCTTCAGGCCCTCGCGCGCCACATGGGTGTAGATCTGGGTGGTGGACAGGCTGCTGTGGCCGAGCAGCATCTGCACCACGCGCAGGTCGGCGCCGTGGTTGAGGAGATGGGTGGCGAAGCTGTGGCGCAGGCGGTGCGGCGCCACCCGGGCAGGGTCGAGGCCGGCCACCGCCGCCAGGGCCTTGAGCCGCGCCCAGAAGCCCCGGCGGTCGTAGGGCTCGCCGTCCGCCGCAAGGAACAGGGCGGGCAGGCTGCGCCCCCTGGCCAGCACCGGCCGCGCCTCGGCCAGGTAGCGCGAGAGCCAGTGCTGGGCCTCGTCGCCGATCGGCACCAGCCGCTCCTTGCCGCCCTTGCCGCGCACCCTGAGCACGCCCTGCCGCAGGTTCAGGGCCAGCGTGGGCAGGCCTACCAGCTCGGAGACGCGCAGGCCGGTGGCGTAGAGCAGCTCGAGCATGGCCCGCTCGCCCAGGCCCGCCGGGCTGCCGGTGTCGGGGGCCCGCAGCAGGGCCTCGACCTCGCTCTCGGCCAGCACCTTCGGCAGGCCGCGTGGCAGGCCGGGGCGCTCGAGCAGGGTACTGGGATCATCGGCACGCAGGCCCTGGCGCCGGGCATCGGCATAGAAGGCGCGCAGGGCTGCCAGCAGGCGCGCCGTGCTGCGCGGCGAATAGCCCTGGGCGGCACGCAGGGCGAGCAGTTCGTAGAGCGGCGCGCGGTCCACGGCCAGCAGCCCGGGGCCGCCCCGCGCCGCCAGCCAGCGGGCCGCCAGCACCAGATCGCTGCGGTAGGCGGCCAGCGTGGCCCGGGCGCAGCCGGTCTCGGCCCAGAGCCGGCCGAGGAAGGCCTCGATGGCGGCGCGCTCGGCGGCCGGAGCCTCGGGCCAGGCCGCGGCAAGGCGGCGGCGCTCGGCAGGGCTCCGGGCGGCGGAGGCGGAACGGACGGCTTCGGGACGGGCGGGTTCGGGGCGCATCGCAGCCGCCAGCGTAGCGGCCGGCTAAGCTGGTGGCCATGTCCTCCCCTTTCCCGCACGCCGTCCCGGCGCATCTCGGCTGGCGCCTGCTGGCCCTCGTCTACGACCTCTTCCCGGCGCTGGCCGTGCTGCTGCTCTTCGGCGCGCTGGCCACCGCCCTCGCCACCGGGCTCGGCCATGCCGATCTCAGCGATCTGCCCTGGGCCGGCCCGCTCCTCGCCCTCGGCGCCTGGGCCTTCGTCGGGGCCTACTTCGTGCTGAGCTGGCGGCGTGGCGGGCAGACCCTCGGCATGCGCCCCTGGCGCCTCCGGGTGGTGGCCGCGGATGGCCGGCCGGCCACGGCCCGCGCCCTGGCCCTGCGCTATGCCGCCGCCACCCTGCCCGCCCTGCTGCTGCTCGAGGCCGCCGGCCTGCTGCCCTGGGCCGACCGCCGGCTGCCGTTCTGGATCGCCGGCGCGGCGGCCGCGGCGGGCCTGCTCTGGTCACTGCTCGACGGCGAGCGCGCCGCCCTGCACGACCGCCTCTCCGGCACCCGCCTGGTACGCCTCGTCAGCGCCGCCTGAGCATCGCCACGCCGAGCGCCACCAGCAGCAGCACCGGCACCAGGTAGGCGAGCAGCATCGGCAGCTGGTAGGCCTTGGCCAGGTTGGCCAGCATCGGCTGCACCAGGCGCGCCAGCAGGGCGAACAGGATGCCGATGAACAGCCGCTTGCCAAAGCCGCCGCTGCGCAGCTGGCCGAAGGCGAAGGGCAGCGCGGCGAACACCAGGGCCAGGGTGGTGAAGGGATAGAACCAGCGCCGCCAGTAGGTATCGAGCAGGCTGCTGGCATCGAGGCCATTGCGCCGCAGCTGGGCGATGCGCTGGCCGAGCGTGGCGGTATCGAGCTGTTCCGGGCCCTGCAGGCTGGCCTCGATGGCGCCGGGCTTGAGCGCCGTGGCCCACTGCTGGGTATCGAAGGTCTCGATCGTGGCGCTGCGGGGACCGAAGGTGGTGCGCTTCACCCGGCGCAGGGTCCAGCCCACGTCCTCGGCGTAGTCGGCCTCCTCGGCCTGCTGGATCCATTCGAGCCGCCCCTGGGCATCGAAGGCATAGACCCTCACCTGCTCGAACACCAGCCGGGGCCGGCCCCCGCCCTCGCGGCGCTGGCCGCCGCGGGCATGGAACACCTCGTCGCCCTCGCGGGCCCAGATGTTGGCCCCGGCCAGGCTCACTTCGGAGCGCGTGGCCTTGAGCTTCAGGGCCTGGGCCCGCTGCTCGCCCACCGGGTTGATCCACTCCCCCGCCACCAGCAAAGGCAGCAGCAGCAGGGCCACCGTGCCCAGGGTGGTGGCGACGATGCGCCAGGGCGAGAGCCCGGCGGCGCGCAGGGCGACCAGCTCGGAACGCGCCGCATGCCCGCCGATGGCCAGCACGCTGCCCACCACCGCCGCCATCGGGAAGTTCTCGTAGGCCCGGCGCGGGGTCTGCAGCACCAGGGCCAGCAGGGCATGGCCAAGGCCGTAGTCGCCCTGCCCCAGGCGGTCGATCTCGCCGAGCAGGCTGCCCACCGTGGCCAGGCCCACGAACACCAGCCAGGCCGCGCAGACCGCCTTCAGCACCGACAGGCCGAGATAGCGCTGGTGCACGGCCAGCCCGTTCATGCCACCGCCTCCCCGGCGCGCCGGCGCGCCGGCCTGCCCTCGCGCCACAGCAGCCAGGCGGCGAGCAGGAACAGCGGCAGGTGCAGCCACCACAGGCCGGCCGCCAGCGGCACCTGGCCGCTGCCGAGCCAGGCCTTGCCGAGCAGCAGCAGATTGGTGCCGAAGGCATAGGCCAGCACCGCCACGATCATCCGCCCGTGCCGCGACTGCCGCGGCGGACTGCGCGAGAGCGGCAGGGCGAGCAACACCAGGGCCAGGGTGAACAGCGGCACGCCGAGGCGGTAGTGGAACTCGGCGCGGGCCCGCGGCGTGGCCGTGGCCGAGAGCAGCTCCGGCGTGGGTCGCCCGGCCAGCGGATTGCGGTTGCTGCTCTCCGGGTCGGGCAGGCGCAGCTCGTTCAGCTCGAAGCGCTGCAGGCGGAAGTCGCGCTGTCCGGGCTGCCCTTCGGCGCGGAAGCCGTCGTGCAGGCGCAGGAAGCGGCCGCCGGCATCGAGGAACAGCTCGCCTTCCACCGCCGTGACCACGTCCACCCGCTCGCCGCGCTGCATCTGCACGAACAGCCGCGAGAAGCGCCGGCCATCGGGCGAGAGCTCGCCGACGAACACCACCCCGCGGCCGCCGGGCAGCTCGACGAAGCGCCCGGCATCCAGCCCGGCCACGAGGAAGCTGCGGTTGGCCTCGTCCACCGCCTCGCGGGCGGTACGCTCGGCGAGCGGCGCCAGCCACAGCGAGCAGGCCCCGACCAGGGCCACGACCGGCAGGGCCACCGAGAGCAGGGGCGCCAGAAGCTGGCGCGGGCCGACGCCCAGCGCCGCCAGCACCGCCATCTCGCTGTCGCGGTAGAGCCGCGAGAGCCCCATCAGAAGGCCGATGAACAGCCCGAGCGGCAGTACCAGCGGCAGGTAGCCCACGATGCGCAGGCCGAGCTGCGAGAACAGCAGCGGCGCTGGCACCCGGCCGCGGGCGATCTCGGAGACGAGATCGGCGAACACGCCGCCCAGGCCCACCAGCAGCAGCACCACGACCGCCGCCGCCGTGCTGGCGGCCAACTGGCGGACGAGATAGCGCTGCAGGGTGGTCAAGACGGGCCTCTTCCGGGAGCGTTCACGAGGGGATCGACTACACTTGCGGCCCCCTTCCGGGCGCCGCCGTCGGCACGACGGCGCCGACCCGGCCCTCCACGAAGGCGCCGGTCACAGAGCGCCGCATTCTACGGAAACCCGCCGATGGCACTCGAATTCGACCTGAACTCCGCCCCTGCCTGCTCCGTCGCCACCGATGCCCTCGTGGTGGGCGTGTTCGCCGACGGCAGCCTGACGGCGAGCGCGGCCGCGGTCGACGAGGCCTCCGGCGGGCGGCTCTCGGCGCTCAAGGCCCGCGGCGACCTGCCGGGCAAGACCGGCCGCGTCACCGTGCTGCACGACTTGCCCGGCGTGACCGCGCCGCGCGTGCTGGTGGTGGGCCTGGGCGATGCCGGCAAGTTCGGCCCGGCGGCCTACCGCAAGGCCGTGGCCGAGGCCGTGCGCGCCCTGCGCGCCAGCCCGGCCGTGCGTGCCCTCGTCACCCTGTCAGAACTCGCGGTGCCCGGCCGCGACGCCGGCTTCTCCATCGAGCAGGCGGTGGTGGCCGCCGACCATGCCGCCTACCGCTACACCGCCACCCGCAAGGCCGAAGCCAATGGCGGCAAGCTGGCCGCGCTCTCCGTCACGGGCGAGGATGCCGCCGCGCTGGAGCGCGGCGTGGCCATCGCCGCCGGCGTCGAACTGGCCCGCGAGCTCGGCCACCTGCCGCCGAACATCTGCAACCCGGCCTACCTCGCCGAGACCGCCCGCGGCATCGCCGCCGCCCACGAAGGCGTGTCGGTGGAGGTGCTGGAAGAGGCCGACATGCAGGCCCTCGGCATGGGTTCCCTGCTCGCCGTGGGCCGCGGCTCGGCCAACCGGCCGAAGCTCATCGTGCTCAAGTGGAACGGCGGCGGCGAGGCCAGGCCGCATGTGATGGTGGGCAAGGGCATCACCTTCGACACCGGCGGCATCAATCTCAAGGTGCAGGGCGGCATCGAGGAGATGAAGTTCGACATGCTGGGCGCCGCCAGCGTGATGGGCAGCTTCCTCACCGCCGCCCGGCTGCGCCTGCCGGTGAACGTGGTGGCGATCGTGGCCGCGGTGGAGAACATGCCGGACGGAAACGCCTACCGCCCCTCCGACATCCTCACCTCGATGAGCGGCAAGACCATCGAGGTCGGCAACACCGACGCCGAGGGCCGGCTGATCCTCTGCGACGCCCTCACCTATGCCCGCCGCTTCGAGCCCGCGGCCCTGGTCGACGTGGCCACCCTGACCGGCGCCGTCGTCATTGCGCTCGGCAAGCACGCCACCGGCCTGATGAGCCACCACGACGACCTCGCCGCCGAACTGCTGGCGGCCGGCGAGTATGCCCACGACCGCGCCTGGCGCCTGCCGATCTGGGACGACTACCAGAGCCAGCTCGAATCGATCTACGCCGATGTCTACAACATCGGCGGCAAGGCCGCCGGCTCGATCACCGCCGCCTGCTTCCTCGCCCGCTTCACCGAGGGCCAGCGCTGGGCCCACCTCGACATCGCCGGCTCGGGCTCCGACGAGGGCCGCAAGGGCATGGCCACCGGCCGCCCGGTGGGCCTGCTCACCCGCTGGCTGATCGACCGCGCCGCTGCCTGAGGCCCTGCCCCGCGCCCGCCGCGGGGCCATCGCCATGCGCGCCCGCGCCGATTTCTACCTCATCGACAAGCCGCGCTTCCGCGAGCAGCCGCTGCTGCTCGTCTGCGAGCTCGTCAAGCGCTGCCATGCCACCGGCAAGCCCACCCTGGTGCTCTGCGCCTCGCAGGCCGAGGCCGAGGAACTCGACGACCTGCTCTGGGCCTTCGAGGAAGACAGCTTCATCGAGCACCAGATCGCCGGGCTCGAGGAGGACGAGGCGGACGTGCCGGTGCTGATCGCACCACCCGGCATCGACGTGCCGCTGCGGCCCTTCGTGCTCAACCTGCGCGCCGAGGCGGTGCCTGCGGGCTTCGAGCGGGTGCTGGAAGTGGTGCCGGCCGACCCGGCGGCCCGCGGCCCGCTGCGCGAACGCTGGCGCCAGTACCAGGCCCTGGGCCTGGAACTGCACAAGCACGACATGTGAGGGCGGCGGCGCTCAGGCCGCCATCCAGTCCTCGATGGCCTCGACCTGCTTCGGCACGGCCGCGGTCAGGATCTCCGGCGCGCCTGCGGTCACCAGCACCTCGTCCTCGATGCGGATGCC
This sequence comes from Silanimonas lenta DSM 16282, assembly GCF_000429065.1. Lineage (GTDB taxonomy): Bacteria > Pseudomonadota > Gammaproteobacteria > Xanthomonadales > Xanthomonadaceae > Silanimonas > Silanimonas lenta. Next base: position 125,068 of record NZ_AUBD01000009.1, read on the forward strand.
GATGCCGCGCCACTTCGCCGGCACATCGGCATCCGGAGCGATGTACAGGCCGGGCTCGACGGTGAACACCATGCCCGGCTCCAGCAGCCGCGATTCGCCGGCCACCTTGTAGTCGCCCACGTCATGCACGTCGAGGCCGATCCAGTGGCCGGTCTTGTGCATGTAGAAGGCCTTGTAGGCCTCGTCCTCCAGGGCTTTTTTCAGGCTGCCCCTGAGCAGGCCCAGCGAGAGCAGGCCCTCGGTGAGCACCCGCACCGCCGCCCGGTGCCCGGCCTCGTAGGGCCGGCCGGGCCGGGCCTCGGCGATCGCCGCCGCCTGTGCCGCCAGGACCAGCTCGTAGAGCGCGCGCTGTTCCTTCGAGTAGCGCCCGCCCACCGGCCAGGTGCGGGTGATGTCGCTGGCATAGCCACGGAACTCGGCCCCGGCATCGCAGAGCAGCAGCTCGCCCTCGCGCAGCGGCGCGCTGTTCGCCACGTAGTGCAGCACGCAGGCATTGGCGCCGGCGCCGACGATGGGGTTGTAGGCCGGCACGCAGTCATGGCGGCGCCAGGTGGCCCAGAGCGCGGCCTCCACCTCGTACTCGTGGCCGCCCGGGCGGGTGGCGCGCATCGCCGCCTTCTGCGCCTCGGCCGCCACCTGGGCGGCATGGCGCATCTGCTTCAGTTCGGCCGGCGACTTGAACAGGCGCAGCTCGTGCAGCAGGTGGCCGAGCTCGAGGAACTCGTGCGGCGGCTCGGCGCCCTGCCGCACCCGGGCCCGCACCCGGTTCACCCAGCCGATCAGCTTGAGGTCGAAATCGGTGTCGCGGCCGAAGTGGTAGTAGACGCGCGAGCGCCCTTCCAGCAGGCCGGGCAGGATCTCGTCGATGTCATCGATCGGGTAGGCGTCGTCGATGCCGTACTCGGCCACCGCCCCCTCCGGCCCGGCGCGCGGGCCGTCCCAGCGCTCGCGCTCGGGATGGCGTTCGCGGCAGAACAGCAGGGCCTCGCCATGGGCGCGGCCGGGCACCAGCACCAGCACTGCCTCCGGCTCGGGAAAGCCGGTGAGGTACCAGAAGTCCGAATCCTGCCGGTAGGGGTGGTGGGTGTCGTGGCTGCGGATGCGCTCCGGCGCCGCCGGCAGGATCAGGATCGCGTCTTCCTGCGCCAGCCGCAGCAGGGCGCGGCGGCGGCGCTGGTACTCGGCGCGGGTGATCGGCGGCGGCGGCTTTGGCAGGCTCATCAGTGCAGGCGCTGGCGCTGGCGGGCGGCGAGGCAGTCGCCGTGGATGAGCAGGGCCGCCACGCGGACGAACTCCTCGATCTCGACCAGGGCTTCCTCGTCGGATTCCGGATCCTCGTAGCTCACCTGGGATTCGGCGATCTTCGCCACGTCGCCCAGGGCCTCACGGGCCTCCTCGCCGAGCAGGGGCTCGAGCCCCGCCAGGCCGACGCCGCCGAGGAAGCCCCGGCACCAGGCCACCAGGGCCTCGCCGCGCTCGCTCACCGGCCGCTCCCCGTCGGGCAGCAGGAGCTGCAGGCCGAAATCGGTGCCGGCGAGCTGGGCCACCGTGACCGCCTCCAGCCGCGCCAGGGCCGAGGCCGGCGGCGGCGGCGGCACGCCCTCGTCGCCCATGGCCTCGGCCAGCCAGTTGGCCGGCCCCGCCCCACCGCAGCGCAGGGCGCAGAGCGAGCCGTGGAGCTCGGCGGGGTCCACCGAGAGGGCGAGAGCGGCGATCTGGGCGGCGACCGCGTCGTAGTCGGGCAGGGTCTCGGGCACGGGAAACAGGGCGGTGAAGATGCCCGCCAGTCTAGCAGCGCCACCCCGTCCGGGCCCTTGGTCGCCCGGCCCGACGCTGCGTACACTGGCCCCTCACCCGGTCCAGCACGAGGCGCACCCGCGCGATGCCCGCCCCGCCGCCCGCGGCACCCCAGGCCCGGCGCCGCCGTCTCGCGGCCGCCCTGCCCTCCGCCATCGCCGCCGTGCCGGCCTGGGCCGCCGTCCCCGCCCGCAGCGCAGCCTCCGAAGCCTGGTTCCTGGTGGCCCTGCTCGCGCTCGCCCTGTTCGTCACCCTGCTCTTCTGGTCGCGGGGGCTGCGCCAGCAGCGGCGCCAGGCCGAGCAGCAGGCCATCGCCCTGCGCCGGCTGCGGCAGCAGCTCGACCTCGTACTGGCGCACTCGGGCGATGTCTACTGGGAACTCGACCTGCCGGGCGGCGTGCTGCACCGCCAGGGCATCCAGCGGCTGGTCGGGCCCGGCGCTCCGGATGACATCGCGCTGGCACGCTGGCGCGAGGAGGCGGTGCATCCCGACGACCTCGAGCCCCTGCGCCAGCAGGTGGAACGCCACGCCAGCGGCGAGACCGAGGTCTTCGAGTCCGAGCACCGCCTGCGCTGCGAGGACGGCAGCTGGCGCTGGGTGCGGGCCCGCGGCCGGATCATCGAACGCGACGCCGCCGGCCGGCCGGTGCGGATGGCTGGCATCACCCGCGACATCCAGGCCCTGCGCAGCGCCGAGCGCGAGACCCGGGTGGCCTACGAGGTGTTCCGCAGCATGTCCGAGGCGGTGTCGGTGGTCGGCCCCGACTTCACCTTCGTGGCGGTGAACCCGGCCTTCTCGCGCATCACCGGCTACGCCGAGGAGGAAGTGCTCGGCAAGCCCGCCTCCCTGCTCGATTCCAGCCAGCACAGCAGCGAGTACTACCAGCGGGTGCGCAGCATCGCCCTGCGCAGCGGCCACTGGAGCGGCGAGATGTGGCAGCGGCGCAAGGACGGCGGCGATTTCCTCAGCTGGATCGAGCTCTCCGAAGTCAGGGACCGCCTCGGCCAGCGCACCCATTTCGTCGCCGTGGTCGACGACATCACCCAGAAGAAGCGCGCCGAGCAGGAACTGCGCTACCTCGCCAACTACGACACCCTCACCGGCCTGCCGAACCGCACCCTGCTGGCCGAGCGCCTCTCCCGCGCCATCATCCGCGCCCGCCGGCAGGAGAGCCGGGTGGCGGTGCTGTTCATCGACCTCGACCACTTCAAGGACATCAACGATTCGCTCGGCCATGCCGCCGGCGACCGCCTGCTGAAGGCCGCCGCCGCCCGCCTGCAGGCCGCGGTGGGTCCCACCGATACCGTGGCCCGGCTGGGCGGCGACGAGTTCACCATCATCGTCGAGGATCTCGACAGCGTGGCGGCCGCCGAGCGCCTGGCCGGCGAGCTGATCGCCGCCTTCGCCGCCCCGCTGGAGGTGGACGAGCGCCACCGCGTCGGCATCACCCCCTCGGTCGGCATCAGCCTCTACCCCGACCATGCCATGGTGCCCACCGACCTGCTGAAGTTCGCCGACACCGCCATGTACCAGGCCAAGGCGCGCGGCCGGAACACCTTCGAGGTCTACGACGAGGCCATGGATGCCGAATCGCGGCGGCGCGCCACCCTGCTCGCCGCCCTGCGCCGGGCGCTGGCGCAGGAGGAGTTCCGGCTGGTGTTCCAGCCGCGCTTCAGCCTGCGCAGCGAGCGCGTCGTCGGCGTCGAGGCCCTGCTGCGCTGGCGCTCGGCGGAACTGGGCGAAGTGGGGCCGGCGCAGTTCATCCCGCTCGCCGAGGAAAGCGGCCTGATCCTCGGCATCGGCGAATGGGTGCTGCGCGAGGCCTGCCGCACCCTGCGCCAGTGGCAGGACGCCGGGCTCGGCGAGATCGCCTGCAGCATCAACGTCTCGGTGCTGCAGCTGCTGCGCGCGCCGCTCGCCGAGCAGCTCGCCGCCATCCTCGCCGAGACCGGCATCGCCCCGGGGCGGATCGAGCTCGAACTCACCGAGAGCGTGGTGATGCAGAACGCCGAACAGGCCCGGGCCGTGCTCGACCGCCTGCGTGGCCTCGGCGTGCGCCTCGCCATCGACGACTTCGGCACCGGCTACTCCTCGCTGGTCTACCTGAAGCGCCTGCCGATCGACACCTTGAAGATCGACAAGGAGTTCATCGGCGATCTTACTGACGACCCCGACGACAAGGCCATCACCGCCACCGTCATCACCATGGCGCATTCGCTCGGCCTGCACGTGGTGGCCGAGGGCGTGGAGACCGAGGCCCAGCTCGCCTACCTGCGCGGCCAGGGCTGCGACGAGGTGCAGGGCTACCTGCTCTCGCCGCCGCTGGAAGCCGCCCATGCCTTCGGCTTCATCCGCGAGCGCCAGGCCGGGCGCCGCCTCGACCAGCCCGCCGCTTGACCCCTTCCGGGACCGCCTCGACACTTGCCCGCATGGACCGTGCCGCCGACCCCCGCGACGACCTCGCCACCCTGGCCACCCGCATCGAGGCCCTGTCGGCCCTGGTGCAGCGCCTGGCCGAGGAGAACCGCCAGCTGCGCGCGGCGCAGGCGCAGCTCGCCGGCGAGCGCGCCCAGCTGCTCAGCAGGAACGAGCAGGCGCGCAGCCGGGTGGAAGCCATCATCCAGCGCCTGAAGTCGATGGAGGCCAGCCCGTGAGCGAGGGCGTCGCCATCCGCATCCTCGACCGCGAGTTCACCATCGGCTGCAAGCCGGAGGAACGCGAGGCCCTGGAGGCCGCCGCCCGCCTGCTGGACGCGCGCATGCGCGGCATCCGTGGCGACAACCGCATGGCCGCCTTCGACCGCGTGGCGGTGATCGCCGCCCTCAACCTCGCCGCCGAGGTGAATGCCTTCCGCCGCGAGCTCGAGGGCCGCGAAGACCAGCTCTCGCGCGGCATCGCCGACCTCAACCGCAAGGTCGAGGCCCTGCTCGCCGCCCACGCCGGGCGCTGAACGGGCGGCCCGCCAACCCTGCATGGGCGCCGCCGGCGGGCGGCAGCACGGCTATACTGCCCGGGCGTCCTCTGCTGTGTTCGACAGCGTGCGCTAACATTTGCCTTGACCCATAACAACGGCCCGGGAGTCCCGCTTCATCGCCGGTGCGCATGTCCGCCCTGTTGCGGAAAGCCTGAACGCGACGACGGCATTCCCACTTGATCCTCGGGATCAAGGTCGTTTCGCACGCATCGGCATGGCGGAGGACGTTCCCTTGCATCCCAGCGCCCCCGGGGACCCCGCGTCCGGCGACGAGCGCCAGCGCCTGCGCGCGGCCATGCGCCAGCGCCGGAGCGCCCTGCCGGTGCGCGAGCGCCTCGACGCCGCTGCCGCCCTCGCCACCCGGCTGCTGCCCGAACTCGCCGCCCATGCCGGAAGCATCGGCGGCTACTGGGCGGTGGGCGGCGAGCTGCCGCTGCACTCGGTGCAGGCCGCGCTGCCCGCCACCCTGCGCTGGTGCCTGCCGGTGCTGCATGCCGACGGCCGCCTGCGCTTCCGCGCCTGGACCACGGGCGAGCCGCTGGCCACCAACCGCTTCGGCATCCCCGAGCCGGCCGGGGGCCCTCTGCTCGACCCCGAAGCCCTCGCCGTGGTCCTCGTGCCCCTGCTCGCCTTCGACGGCCTCGGCCAGCGCCTCGGCCAGGGCGGCGGCTGGTACGACCGCAGCTTCGCCTTCCGTCGTCCCGGGGCCGCCCCCTCCGGCACGGCCGGTTCCTCCCCCGCCCCGTCCCTCATCGGCATCGCCTACGACTGGCAGCAGGTCGAGCGCCTCGCCGCCGGACCCTGGGACGTGCCCCTCGACGCCGTGGCCACCCCGTCTGCCGTCCATCGATTCGATCATCCCGCCTCCAGGCCCTGACATGCCCCGCCCTGCCCGCCAGTACTGGCTGATGAAATCCGAGCCGGAGGAGTTCTCCATCGACGACCTCGAGCGCGTCGGCACCGAGCCCTGGAGCGGCGTGCGCAATTACCAGGCGCGCAACTTCATGTGGAAGCAGATGCGCCCGGGCGATGGCGTGTTCTTCTACCACTCCAATGCCGCGGTGCCCGGCATCGTCGGCCTCGCCACCGTGGCCTCCCCCCCCTACCCCGACCCGACGCAGTTCGACCCGGCATCGGACTATTACGACGCCAGGAGCACGCGCGAAGCCCCGCGCTGGTGGCTGGTGGACGTCGGCTTCGAGCGCAGGCTGTCGCGCACGATTTCCCTCGACGAACTGCGCCGCCATGCCGCGGCCCTCGACGACTTCGCCCTGCTGCGCCGGGGCAACCGCCTGTCCGTGCTGCCGGTCAGCGCCGCACAGTGGAACTACATCCTCGATCTGGAGACGCAAGCCCCATGAGCACTGCCGACGAACAGAAACGCGCCTCGGCGCTGAAGGCCCTCGACTACGTCGAGGAGGGCATGGTGGTCGGCGTCGGCACCGGCTCCACGGTGAAACACTTCATCGAGGGCCTTGCGGCGATGAAGGATCGCATCGAAGGCGCCGTCTCCAGCTCCGAGCAGAGCACCGCCCTGCTCAAGGCGCATGGCATCCGGGTGCTGGACCTCAATGCCGCCGGCCCCTTGCCGCTCTACGTCGATGGCGCCGACGAGTGCGACCCGCACAACCGCCTGATCAAGGGCGGCGGTGCCGCGCTTACCCGCGAGAAGATCATCGCCGAGGCCAGCGAACGGTTCGTCTGCATCATCGACAAGGCCAAGGAAGTGGACGTACTCGGCCGCTTCCCGCTGCCGGTGGAGGTGATCCCGATGGCGCGCTCGCTGGTGGGCCGCAAGATCGTCGCGATGGGCGGCCAGCCGGTGTGGCGCGAGGGCGTGATCACCGACAATGGCAACTGGATCCTCGACGTGCACCACCTGCGCATCGTCGATCCGGTCGGCCTCGAGCGCGAGCTGAACCAGATCCCGGGCGTCGTCACCTGCGGCCTGTTCGCCCGCCGCCCCGCCGACGTGGTGATCAGCGCCGGCGAGGTGCGGAAGAACCGCTAGCCCGCCCGAAGAGGGCCGCCGCTCAGCAGCCGGTCACGCCCGGGCGGCGGCAGGTATAAGTGCTCATTCCCGGCTCCCAGGCGCACTGATACACGAGTGGCCCGGGCGGCCGGCAGCCCGCCGGCAGCTCCGCGAAACGCAAAGGGCTGCCGATACTGGCCAGATGTTCGTTCATGCGCGAGAGCGACAGCGGGCTGGAAAAGGTGACGATGCCGTTCTGCACGGAAGGTGAATCCGTGGGCGCCGGAATGAGGTTGCCATCCGCATCCCGGATCGGCCCCAGGCGCCCGGCAAACGTCTCGGTCCCGTAATCGACGAGATAAGTGGCGCGGCCACCATCGGCGAACACCACGGTCAGCTCGAGCTGCGTTCCTGCTGCTCCGACGATCGAACCCGGGACCTGCCACCACTGCCCCGCCTGCCCCAGCGGCCTTGCCGTCTGTGCCCATTGCACCGCCCCGTGTGCAACGTGATGCCAGTTGCCCATGCTGTTGGCGAACTGATAGGCACTCATCCCGGAGAAGTCCAGAGGCTGCGGCAGGGGGATGTCGCGGATGGGCACCACCACCTCCCACTTCATCGTTCCTCCGGTCTCGCGGTAGAGCCGCAGGGCCGCTTCGAACTGCGCCCGCTCGTCCGCCGTCAGCTCCCGCGGATGGGCGAACAGCACGGGAGTCCGGGGCAGCCGCGGATCGACCCGTTCCAGTTCCCGCTCGCGCTCCACGACGAAACCTGCGGCGAAGCCCTGGCGCAGGGAAAACACCACGTGCTGCCCGGGGCCGAGCGCGGTGGCGACGCGCTCGAAGCCGGCAGGCTCGCAATGCTCGCAGCGAACACTGGCAGCCAGGGAGGGCGTGGCCACCGCAGCCAAAGCGAGCGTGGCCAAGGGGAGAAGGACCAGATCTTTCATGGCGGGGGGCGGGGGGCGGGGGGGAATACCGTTGGCGCAGCCTACCCCCCCCACCGCAGACGTCAACCTGCCTGCTGCTGCGCCTGCAGGCGCAGCATGGCAGAAAGTCCGCCGTGGATCGCCGCCACCTCGAACTCCAGCCGCGAGAGCACGAAGGCCGCCGCCGCCGAGCGCTCGCCGGTATTGCAGTAGACGATCACCGGCCGGCCCGGCGGCAACTGCGCCGGCGCCTCCTCGCGCAGGCGGGCGAGCGGAATGTTGAGCGCCCCGGCGATCGAGCGCTGCGCCACCTCCTCCGGCAGGCGCACGTCGAGCACGATGGCGCCCTCTTGAGCCTTCCTCGCCGCCTCGGCCGGCAGCAGCCAGCGGATCACCGGCGGCTTCAGCACTGCCTCGAAATCGCTGCGCGACAGGCGCAGCAGCTGCCCGCCCTGCAGCATGCGCACGGTGGCATTGCGCGGCTGGTTCGAAAGCAGGCCGTCCTCACCGAAGGCATCGCCCTCGGCGAGGTAGGCCACCACCTTCGACGCACCGTCCAGGGTCTTGGTCACCGAGGCGGTGCCCTGGCGGATGACGTAGAAGTCCCCCGGGGGATCGCCCTCGCTCATCACCACCTCGCCCGGCGCCACCGGCTGCTCTGCCAGCAGCTGGAACAGCTTTTCCAGATTGCCGGTGGGCAGGCGGCGGAAGGCCGGGGCCTGCAGCAGGCGGTAGGCCCACTCGTTGCCGTTCGGGCGGGGGTCGAAGAAGCGGAACTGCGGCTGCCGGCTGATCTGGTCCCAGGCGATCAGCTTCTCCACCTGGCGCCGGTTCAGGCGCAGCAGGCGCGCCTCGCGGCTGTGCACGGTGGCGCGGAAGCGGCGCGGCACGGCATCGTTGAGCGGGTAGCGGCCATGCACCAGCGAATCGGCCTGGTGCAGGGTACTGCGCCCGTCGGGGTAGTCGCAGCGCACTGCCCCTCGGGTGACGTAGACCGTGCCCTCGTCGATGTCACCGGCCTCGAACACCCGCTCGCCGCGCCCGGCGGTGATTTCCAGCGCCTCGCGGGCGAGGTACTGGCGGGATTCGGGGCGCAGCGACTCCAGGGGGAAGAGGCTGGCGAGTTCCTGGCTGGACACCGGCATGGCAAGACCCGTGGCAAGGCTGGCCCGGCGAGGATGCGACAGCGGCCGGGAAAACGGAACCGCCCCCCCAAGCGCCTGCCGCCCCCTGAAACGACAAACGGCCCCGGAGGGCCGTCTGTGCTGCTCGAAGTGGCAGCCCGTGATGGATTCGAACCACCGAATGCCTGAGTCAGAGTCAGGTGCCTTACCGCTTGGCTAACGGGCTGCGGATGCTCGGGAAGGATACCCCGAAGTTTAGCGCTTCGAGAACTGGGTGGCGCGGCGGGCCTTGTGCAGGCCGACCTTCTTGCGCTCGACCTCGCGGGCGTCGCGGGTCATGAAGCCGGCGCGGCGCAGTTCGGGCTTCAGCGCCTCGTTGTATTCGACGAGGGCGCGGGCGAGACCGAGGCGGATGGCGCCGGCCTGGCCGGTGATGCCGCCGCCCTCGACCGTGACGAGGATGTCGAACTGGTCGGTGGTCTTGGTCAGCTCGAGCGGCTGGCGCACGATCATGCGCGAGGTCTCGCGGCCGAAGAACTGGTCGAGCGGCCGGCCGTTGACGGTGATGTTGCCGGTGCCCTTGCGCAGGAACACGCGGGCGGTCGAGGACTTGCGGCGGCCGGTGCCGTAATTCTGCTGGAGTGCCATGATGCCTATTCCCTTACAGGTCCAGCGGCTTCGGCTGCTGGGCGGTGTGCGGGTGCTCGGCACCCTTGTAGACCTTGAGCTTGCGGTACATCGCGCGGCCCAGCGGGGTCTTCGGGAGCATGCCCTTGACGCCGATCTCGATCACGCGCTCCGGATGACGCTCGAGGGCCTGCTCGAGCGACTCGGACTTCAGATTGCCCACGTAGCCGGTGAAGCGGTGGTACATCTTGTCCTTGAGCTTGTTGCCGGTGACCGCGATCTTGTCGGCATTGATGACCACGAAGTAGTCACCGGTGTCGACATGCGGACTCCAGGTCGGCTTGTGCTTGCCGCGCAGGCGGAATGCCAGCTCCGAGCACAGGCGGCCCAAGGTCTTGCCGGAAGCGTCGACGACGAACCAGTCGCGCTGGACGGTCTCGGCCTTGGCGCTGACGGTCATGCTCTTCATGACAGCTCCAGAAAGCGAATGAGTGAAAGGGTAGACGAAAAAGGATAGCCCGCCCGCCGTCCCTTTGCAAGGGGCCGGGGCGTGTCCGGCGTTCAGCCCGCGCCCCTGTCCGCGCGGGGGCGCTGGCGCGGGGGCGGCAGGGCGGGCGAGGATACACGCCCCGTGCCACTGCCACCCGCACCGCCGATGAACGCCCGCCCCTTCCGCCATGCCGCCGGCCCGCTCGACCACTGGCTGGGCGAGGCCCAGGGCGCGCTCAGCACCCTGTTCGCCCCCCCGGTGGCCCGTCGCCCCGATCCCGGCGCCGGGCTGCCCCCCGTCGAACTGGACGAGGCCCAGCGCCGCCACGTCGCCGGACTGATGCGGGTGAACCACACCGGCGAGGTCTGCGCCCAGGCCCTGTACTGCGGCCAGGCCGCGGTGGCCCGCGACCCCGCTGTGCGCGCCCAGCTGCTGGAAGCGGCGCAGGAGGAAACCGACCACCTGGCCTGGTGCGCCGGGCGCCTCGCCGCCCTCGACAGCCGGCCGAGCCTGCTCAACCCGCTGTGGTACGCCGGCAGCTATGCCATCGGCGTGGCCGCCGGCCTGCGCGGCGACGGCTGGAACCTCGGCTTCGTGGTCGAGACCGAGCGCCAGGTCGAGGCCCATCTCGACGAGCACCTCGCCAGCCTGCCGCCCGGCGACGCGCATTCGCGGCGCATCCTCGAGACCATGAAGGCCGACGAGGCCCGCCACGCCGACCACGCCGAGGCCGCCGGCGCCCGCCGCCTGCCCTGGCCGGTTCCGCAGGTGATGGCCGCCACCGCGAAGCTGATGAAGGCGGTGGCCTACCGGCTCTGACCCCCCCGGAAACGGCGAAGCCCGCCATGCGGCGGGCTTCGCGGGCAGGGCGCATGGCCGCGATCAGACCAGGTTGCGGCCGTGGAACAGCTCCTCGATCTCGCGCTTGAGCTGCGACTCGATGCGCAGGCGGTCCTTGAAGCTCAGGTTCTTCGCCTTCTCCTCGAACAGGTAGGTGTCGAGGTCGAACTCCTTCAGGTGCATCTTCGTGTGGAAGAGGTTCTCCTGGTAGACGTTGACGTCGATCATCTCGTAGCGCGACTTGATCGGCTTGGCGAGGAAATCCTGGATCGAGTTGATGCGGTGGTCGATGTAGTGCTTGGTGCCGCGCACGTCGCGGGTGAAGCCGCGCACGCGGTAATCCATGATCACGATGTCCGACTCGAAGCTCTCGATCAGGTAGTTCAGTGCCTTCAGGGGCGAGATCACGCCGCAGGTAGCCACGTCGATGTCGGCACGGAAGGTGGCGATGCCGTTGTGCGGGTGCGTTTCCGGGTAGGTGTGCACCGTGATGTGGCTCTTGTCGAGGTGCGCCACCACCGAAGCCTCGGCGGCCTCCTGGTGTTCCACCACGGCATCGGCGATCAGCTCCTTGCCGGCCGCCTTCTTGTCGATCACCGGCTCCTCGCTGATGAGGATGGTGACCGAGGCGCCCTGCGGGTCGTAGTCCTGGCGCGCCACGTTGAGGATGTTGGCGCCGATGATCTCGGCCACGTCGGTGAGGATCTGGGTCAGGCGCTCGGCGTTGTACGCCTCGTCGATGTACTCGATGTAGCGCTGGCGCTGCTCCTCGGTGACCGCGTAGCAGACGTCGTAGATGTTGAAGGAGAGCGCCTTGGTGAGGTTGTTGAACCCCTGGAGGCGGAGGCGCGGCAGCGGCTTGACCACGATGGTGTCCTCGGGGGAGCGCGGGAGCGGGAAGGGGCGCGATTATCGGCCATGCCGGCGGCGGGGGCCACCCCGGAGCGTGAACGGGGCCTCGCCGGGAGATTGAACCCCGTCACAGCGGGCCATAAGCTAAGGTGAGGTTTCGTAAGGACGCCCCATGATCCAGACCGCCACCGCCGCGCTGCTGACGCCGACCGTGCGCATGCAGGTGGCCAGCTCGCCGCTGGACCTCGACAAGGCCACCCTGGCCCGATTCCTCGACCAGTGCCACCGCCGGAAGTACCCGAACCGCACCGACGTGTTCCGCCCCGGCGACCCGGCCACCACCCTGTACTACGTGATTTCCGGCTCGGTGAGCGTGATCAGCGAGGAGGCGGATGACCGCGAGCTGGTGCTGAGCTACGCCAACCCGGGCGATTTCGTCGGCGAGATGGGCCTGTTCGTGAAGGCCGACAAGCGCGTGGTGACCCTGCGCACCCGCTCGCCGGTGGAACTGGCGGAGATCAGCTACGAGCGCCTGCACCAGCTGCTCACCGGCCCGCTGGCGGCCGACGCGCCGAAGCTGCTCTACGTGATCGGCGCCCAGCTCTCCAAGCGCCTGCTGGAAACCAGCCGCAAGGCCAGCCGCCTTGCCTTCCTCGACGTGGGCAGCCGCATCGTCAAGGCCCTGCAGGACCTTTGCCAGGAACCGGACGCGATGAGCCACCCGCAGGGCACGCAGATCCGGGTCTCGCGCCAGGAGCTGGCGCGCATCGTCGGCTGCTCGCGCGAGATGGCCGGCCGGGTGCTCAAGCAGCTGCAGGAGCAGGGCATGCTGCATGCCCGCGGCAAGACCGTGGTGGTGTACGGCACGCGCTGAGGCGTCCTGCCCCGGGGTCTTCGCCCGGGCGCCTGCCTTCGCGTGGCGTGCGCCCCCGTGCCGCTCAGACTCTGCGTCCAGCGCCGTATTCGCGGACGCTCGGCATCCCTGCCTCGCTCACGGGGACGCACTCCCCGCGGGCGCGGCGCTCCGGGTGGTCCGCCGCGAGCCGCGACGCCGCGGGTGGCGTTTCGCGGCAAGCGAGCCCAAGGATGGCGAGCGCCCGAGTCGGGGCAGGACTGCCCCGACCGAGGGAAGAGCGAAATGCCGCACGCGGCAGGCAGGCTCGCCAGCCGAGACGCCCGTCCGCACGAGGCAGGCGCCGCCGAGGCCCCCGCGTCCGCGCTCAGTCGAACAGCGCCCGCAGCGCCGCGCCCGGCGACGACGCGCGCATGAAGGCCTCACCCACCAGGAAGGCATGCACCCCCGCCGCGCGCATCCGCGCCACGTCCTCGCGGGTGAGGATGCCGCTCTCGGTGACCAGGCGGCGGTCGTTCGGCACCGCCTCTTTCAGGCTCAGCGTGGTCTCGAGCGAGACCTCGAAGCTGCGCAGGTTGCGGTTGTTGATGCCGATCAGCGGCGAGGCCGTCTGCAGGGCGCGCTCGAGCTCGTCGGCATCGTGCACCTCCACCAGCACGTCGAGGCCGAGGCCCATGGCGAGCTCGCACAGGCCACCGAGGCGGGCATCGTCGAGCGCGGCCACGATCAGCAGCACGGCATCGGCGCCCAGCGCCCGGGCCTCGTACACCTGGTACTCGTCGATGGTGAAGTCCTTGCGCAGCACCGGCAGGGCGCAGGCCGCGCGGGCCTGGACGAGGTAGTCGTCGTGGCCCTGGAAGAAATCGACGTCGGTGAGCACCGAGAGGCAGGCCGCGCCGCCGCGCGCGTAGTCGGCGGCGATGGCGGCGGGATCGAAGTCGGCGCGCAGCACGCCCTTGGAGGGGCTGGCCTTCTTCACCTCGGCGATCACCGCCGCATGCCCGGCGGCGATCTTCACCTCGAGAGCGGCGGCGAAGCCGCGGGCCGGGGCCGTATCGCGGGCCCGTGCCGCCACTTCGGCGAGCGGCCGGCGGGCCCGGCGCCCGGCCACTTCCTCGGCCTTGCGGGCGAGGATCTTCTGCAGCACGTCGCTCATGCGCCGGCCTCCGTGCGGGCGGCCTTGGCCCGGGTGAGAGCCACGAAGGCCTCGAGCTTGGCCCGCGGCGTGCCGCGCGCCATCTCGGCGCGGGCGCGCTCGAGGCCGTCGCGGATGCTCACCGCCACGCCGGCGGCGTAGAGCGCGGCGCCGGCATTCAGGGCCACCACGTCGGCGGCCGGGCCGCCGCGGCCCTCGATGGCCTCGAGCAGCATGGCCCGCGAGGCCTGCGGGTCGTCCACCCGCAGGGCCGAGAGCGGGGCACGGGCAAGGCCGAAGTCCTCGGGGGCGATCTCGTACTCGTGGACCTCGCCGTTGCGCAGCTCGCCCACCAGAGTGCGCTCGCCGAGCGAGATCTCGTCCACGCCGTCGCGGCCCCACACCACCAGGGCGCGGCGGCTGCCGAGCTTGCGCAGCACCCGCGACTGGATGCCGACGAGGTCCGGGTGGAACACGCCCATCAGGATGTTCGGCGCTCCGGCCGGGTTGGTGAGCGGACCGAGGATGTTGAACAGGGTGCGCACGCCCATCTCGCGGCGCACCGGCGCCACGTTCTTCATGGCCGGGTGGTGGATGGGCGCGAACATGAAGCCCATGCCGCACTCGGCGAGGCACTCGGCCACCTGCGCCGGCGCAAGCTCGATGGCCGCGCCCAGCGCCTCCAGCACGTCGGCGCTGCCCGACTTCGAACTGACGCTGCGGTTGCCGTGCTTGGCCACCTTGGCCCCGGCGGCCGCGGCCACGAACATGCTGGCGGTGGAGATGTTGAAGGTGTGGGCGCCATCGCCGCCGGTGCCGACGATGTCGACGAAGTTCGCCGCATCCGCCACCTCCACCTTCGCCGCGAACTCGCGCATCACCTCGGCGGCACCGGCGATCTCGCCCACCGTTTCCTTGCGCACGCGCAGGGCGATGAAGATGGCCGCGGTCATCACCGGCGAGACCTCGCCGCGCATGACCTGGCGCATCAGGTCGATCATCTCGTCATGGAAGATCTCGCGGTGCTCGATGACGCGTTGCAGCGCCTGCTGGGGGGAAAGCGGCATGGCTTCAGGTGTCGTTCCGGGTTTCGATTTCGATGGTGATGGCGGCCGGCGCCGCCTCGGCCAGGGCCTCGAGCTCGTCCAGCGTCCTGCCGTCGAGGGCGGCGGCGAACTCGGCATCGGTGAGCGGGCGGCCGCGCTGCTCGGCGAGCTTGGCCCGCACCTGCACGAGACGCATGTGGAAGGCGAGCCGGGCAGCATCGCCCATGCCCTCCTCGAAGCGGGCGCGGCTCTCGGCGAAGGCCGCGGCGCTGCGGCCATCGAAGCGTAGCGGCGCCCCGGCCTGCGGCGTGGCGGGGGCGGTGGATACGGCCAGAACGCAGCCGGAAGCGGCGGCGAGGCCAATCACGAGCGGCAGGATGGCCGGGACGCGCATCATCGGCGCTCGATGAAGTTCCGCAGCAGGGCGTGGCCGTGCTGGGTGAGGATGGATTCCGGGTGGAACTGCACGCCCTCGACCGGATGCTCGCGGTGGCGCAGACCCATGATCTCGTCGAATCCGCCGCCCTCGTCCTCGGTCCAGGCGGTGATCTCGAGGCAGTCGGGCAGGGTTTCGCGCCGCACCACGAGGGAGTGGTAGCGGGTAGCCTCGAAGGGATCGGGCAGGCCGGCGAAGACGCCGGCGCCGGCATGGCGGATCGGCGAGGTCTTGCCGTGCATGATGGCCCTGGCCCGCACCACCTCGCCGCCATAGGCCTGGCCCAGCGACTGGTGGCCGAGGCAGACGCCGAACACCGGGATGCGCGGGCCGAGCGTCCTCATCACCTCGACGGACACCCCGGCCTCGTTCGGCGTGCAGGGGCCGGGCGAGATCACGATGCGATCGGGCCTGAGGGCCTCGATCTGGGCCACCGTCAGCTCGTCGTTGCGGATGACGCGGACGTCCTCCCCCAGCTCCTGCAGGTACTGCACGAGATTGAAGGTGAAGCTGTCGTAGTTGTCGATCATCAGCAGCACGCAAGGACTCCAGCGTGGCGCAAGGGCGGGGAAAGGGCCGAAGTATGCCGGAAGGGCGGGCCCGGATCCGTGTACCGGCTCCGGTGGCCTGCCTACAGCCCTCGCGCCGCCTGCGCCACGGCGCGGAACAGGGCGCGGCTCTTGTTCATGGTCTCCTCCCATTCCTTCTCGGGGTCGGAGTCGAAGACGATGCCGGCGCCGGCCTGCACGTGCAGCTGGCCTTCGGTGATGACGGCGGTGCGGATGGCAATCGCGGTATCGGCATCGCCCCACCAGTTCACATAGCCCACCGCGCCGGCATAGAGGTTGCGCCGGTGCGGCTCGAGCTCGCGGATGATCTCCAGCGCGCGGATCTTCGGCGCCCCGCTCACCGTGCCGGCCGGGAAGGTGGCCTTGAGCACGTCGGCATAGGAAAGGCCGTCCTTCAGCCGGCCCTGCACTTCGGAGACGATGTGCATGACGTGGCTGTAGCGCTCGATCACGAACTGCTCGGGCACGCGCACGCTGCCCGCCTCGCTCACACGCCCCACGTCGTTGCGGCCGAGGTCGATCAGCATCAGGTGCTCGGCGCGCTCCTTCGGATCGGCGAGCAGCTCGGCCTCCAGGGCCCTGTCCGCTTCCGGCGTGGCGCCGCGCGGCCGGGTGCCGGCGATGGGACGCACGGTGACCGTGCCCTGCTGCTGGCGCACCAGGATCTCCGGCGAGGAGCCCACCACCTGCAATGCCCCGGTGTCGAGGAAGTACATGTAGGGCGAGGGATTGAGCGCCCGCAGCGCGCGGTAGACATCGACCGGGCGGGCCTTGAAGGGGATCGAGAGGCGCTGGCTCAGCACCACCTGGAAGGCATCGCCGGCAGCGATGTAGTCCTTGGCCCTGAGCACCGCGGCCTTGAAGCCTTCCTTGCTGAAGCCGGAGACGAAATGCGCCTCGTCGACGGCGCCGGGATCGAGCACGTCCGGGTAGCTGGCGCCGGCGTGGCGCAGGCGATGGGTGAGCGAGTCCAGCCGCGCCTGCGCACGGGCGAGCGCCTGCGGCTCGGCCGGATCGGCGTGCACGATGAGGTAGAGCTTGCCCTTGAGGTTGTCGAACACCGCCAGTTCTTCGCTCAGCATCAGGAAGATCTCGGGGGTGCCGAGATGGTCCGGGGCCACGGGCTTGGCGAGCCTGGGCTCGATGTAGCCGATGCATTCGAAGCCGAACCAGCCGACGAGTCCGCCGGTGAAGCCCGGCAACCCGGGCAGGCGCGGCACCGAATGGGCGGCGCGCAGGCGCTCCACTTCGCCGAGCGGGTCGGACAGTTCGCGCGTCTCGACCACCTCGCCGTACTCGCGCACCGTGAGCGTGTGGCCATGCACCGCCCAGGTACGGCGCGCCGGCAGGCCGATGATGCTGTAGCGCCCCCAGTTCTCGCCGCCCTCCACCGATTCGAACAGGTAGGCGTTCGGGCCATCCACCAGCTTCAGGTAGACCGAGAGCGGGGTGTCGAGGTCGGAGAGCACCTCGCGCACCACCGGGATGCGGGTGTGGCCGGCGGCGGCGAGGCGGGCGAAGTCGGCGGCGTCCATCGGGGTCGCAGGAAAGCAGCAGGAGGCGGCCCGCGAGTATGCCAGCGGCCGGCATGCCGCCGGCGCAGGGCCCCATACCCCGGCGTCCACGACGAACTGTCATCGAGCCGGTCCAGACTGCGCGGCGCATCGTCAGGGACGGACGCGGGCCACGGAGGGCCCAACCACTCCTCAGGGCAGCGGCAGGCGCAGGCGGAACACCACGCCGCTGCCGTCGGGCAGGTTCCCGGCCTCGGCCTCGCCGCCATGGGCGGCGGCCACCAGCTTCACCACGTGCAGGCCGAAGCCGAGGTGCACGGCGCCCTCGGCATCGCGGCTGCGCTCGCGCAGCGAGACGAGGGAATCGAACAGGCGCTGGCGCATGGCCTCGGGCAGCAGGGGGCCGGTGTTCTCCACCTCCAGCCAGGCCTGGCGGCCGACCCGCCGCAGGGTGATGGCGACGCGCCCCGCCTCGGGCGTGAAGCCGCGGGCATTGTCGATCAGCTTGTCGAGGGCCTGCACCACCAGCTCGGGCGAACCGCGGAAGGGCAGCGCCGTGGGCAAGGCGAGCTCCAGCCGGCGCGGCGCCAGCAGGGCGCGGTAGCCCTCGCCCACCTCGGCGACGAGGCGGGCAAGGTCGAAGTCCTCGTGCTCGGCGGCGGCGATGGCCTGCTCGATGCGGGTGGCCTCGCTCATGCTGCGCACCAGCTGGGCCATGCGCTCCACGCCATCGCGGGCGCGGCCGAGGTAGGGCCGGGCCTCGGCCGGCAGGGCGGAAAGATCGAGGTTGTCGAGCGAGCTCCTGACGATGGCCAGCGGGGTGTGCAGCTCGTGCGAGAGCTTCGAGGCCAGCGAGCGCAGATACCCGGTGTAGGCGGCGATCTCCTCGAGCAGGCGCGAGAAGCTGCGCGACAGATCACCCACCTCGTCGCGGGCCGCCGAGACCGGGAAGCGCCGCACCTCGCCGCTGCGGTCCAGGGCCTGTTCGGCGGCATCGCGCAGGCGGCGGATACGCGCCGAGAGCCGGGTGGCGAACAGGAAGGCGAGGCCCGCCGAGGCGAGGAAGGCCAGCAGGGTCAGGCCGAGCAGATGGGCGGCGGCGCGGTCGGCCAGCAGCAGGGTCTCGGCATTGCTGCGCTCGAGCAGCAGCACGGCGCGCACCTCGCCGTCCACACGCACCGGCATGGCCGTGCTCAGCAGCAGCCGGGTGCCGCGTGGATCGAGACGCCAGCGCGAGGCGAGCGCACCCTCGGCGGCCGCGAGGCGCTCGGGGCGATCGTCGCGCCGGGGAGTGGCCGGCGGCAGGGCCGGCGCTACCGCTGCCGCCCGCAGCAGAGCGCGGTAGAGCAGGCGCCGTCCGAGGCCGGTGCCGCCCTCGCGGCTGGCATCCGGCGCCAGGGCGCCGCCCTCGGCGAGAACCCAGCCGTGGGCATCGAGCACCCGGCCCCGTACCCCCGGTGGCAGCAGGGCCGCCCAGTCACGGGCCAGGGCCGGTGAGGGGCGGTAGGGGCGATGGCGGGCGCTGGCCCGCTCGGTCTTCCCTCCCTGCCCGTCGCCATCCACCTGCACCAGGCGCAGGCCGTGCAGGCGCACTCCCTGTGGCAGCACCGCCTCGACGGCATAGCCTCCGGCGGTTTCGCGCCAGGCGGCCTCCACCCGCAGAGGGAGGGCGCCGCCATCGGCGCCGGCCACACTGAAGGGCCCCTCGGCCCGCGCCGCAAGGCGCAGCACGAGCGGCCCCTGGCTGGTCTCGAGCTCCGCCAGCAAGGCATCGATGGCGAGATCGGCAGGCCAGTGCGATTCCCCCCGGGCCGGGGTTTCATCGCGGACCTGCGCCTGCAGCCAGAGCCGCTCGTTGTACTGGCCAAAAGCGAACCCGAGGCCGGGCACGGCCGGATCGGTGACCAGCGGCCCGGCGGCCTCCCCCCAGTCCTCGTTCCGCGCATCGAGCCTTGGCGCCTGCGCCAGGGCATGCAGCGGCACGGCCGGGGCCGCAGGCGGCAGGAGCGCCGGGCGCAGGGCAAGGCTGCGCGCCACCGCCTCGGCCGTGGCCTCCAGGGCCTGCTGCTGGCCCTGCCGCAGCAGCCCTTCCATCTGCACCAGCGCCCGCCAGGCCGCCCAGGGCAGCACCAGCGCCGAGAGTGCCAGCAGCAGCAGTTGCCGGCGCAGCGTCATCGCCCGCCTCCGCGGCGGCAGGGCGGCCGCCGGCTCACGGCTTCCAGCGGTAGCCGGCGCCGTGCACGGTGTCGATCTCGTCGAAGGCCGGATCCAGGGCCTGGAACTTGCGGCGGATGCGCTTGATGTGGGAGGTCACGGTGGCATCGTCCACCACCACCTGCGCCTCGCGCATCAGCTGCTCGCGGTTCTTCACATGCCCCGGGTGGCGTACCAGCGCGTGCACGATCCAGAACTCGGTGACGGTGAGCGGCACCGGCTGGCCGCGCCAGGACACGGCCATGCGTTCGAACTCCAGCTTCAGCCCGCGCAGCAGGATCACCGAATCGCGGGCGGCGGGCGCGCGCAGGGCCTCCACGCGCCGCAGCAGGGCGTGGATGCGGGCGGTGATCTGCGGCAATGACACCGACTTGCTGAGGTAATCGTCGGCACCGAGGCGCAGGCCGGAGATCACGTCCAGCTCGGAATCGCGGGCGGTGAGAAAGAGGATCGGCAGGCTGGCGGAACGGGCGCGCAGCTCGCGGCACAGCTCGTAGCCGCCCTCCAGTTCCTCGCCCAGGCCGACGTCGATCATCACCAGGTCGGGCAGGCGCAGGGCGAAGGCCGCCCGGGCCTCGGGGCGCGAGGCATAGGCCTCGACGCTGAAGCCGTGGCGGCGCAGGCCCTCGGCGTAGTTCTCGCGGATGGCGGGCTCGTCCTCGACGATGGCGATGGCATGGCTCATGGCGGGCAGTCTAGCGGCGCTTCGGGCAGGCCGGCGGCCGCTGCCCGCGTTTTGCCATGCGCCGTCCCGGCCCTGCCGCTCCACGGCCGGAACGGGCCGTTTCGCCGGGCTGCAATACGCGGCAAGGAGGATGCCCCATGCCCATGCCAGCCCCGCCCTGCCCCCGCCTGCCCACGCTCCCCATGGCACCACTCCCGCCCGCCAGCCACCGCATCACCCGTTCGCCGCGCCTGCGTGCCGGGCGCGGCGCCCTGTGGCTCGGTGCCGGCCTCTGCCTCGCCACCCTGCTGCTGCTCCGCGGCAGCGATACGCCACGGGAGCAACGGACATGAGCCTCGAGATCGAGCAGGCCCGGCGCCATGCCCTGCCCCAGGGCGCCCATGCCGGCGAGCCGCCACGCAATGCCGCGCTGGCCGTGGCCCGCTTCTTCGGCCACGCCCCCACGCCGCCGGGCCGCGACGAGCTGCGTCGGCGCTGCGGTTCAGCCGCGGGCGCGGGCGACCTCGGCGCGCATCCGGGCGATGACCTCGGCGTAGTCCGGCGCATTGAAGATGGCCGAGCCGGCGACGAAGGTGTCGGCCCCCGCCGCGGCGATGCGGCCGATGTTCTCCACCTTGACGCCGCCGTCCACCTCGAGGCGGACGGGCTTGCCGCTCGAGTCGATGCGCTTGCGGATGACCTCGATCTTGCGCAGGGCCGAATCGATGAAGCTCTGGCCGCCGAAACCCGGGTTCACGCTCATCACCAGCACCAGATCGAGGTTCTCCAGCGTGTAGTCGAGCACCTCGACCGGAGTGGCAGGATTGAGCACCAGCCCGGCCTGGCAGCCCGAGGCCTTGATGAGCTGGAGGGTGCGGTCGACGTGGCGGCTGGCTTCCGGATGGAAGCTGATCAGCGAGGCCCCGGCCCTGGCGAAGTCGGGCACGATGCGGTCCACCGGCTCCACCATCAGGTGCACGTCGATCGGCGCCGTGATGCCGTACCTGCGCAGCGCCTCGCAGACCATCGGCCCGATGGTGAGGTTCGGCACGTAGTGGTTGTCCATCACGTCGAAATGCACCCAGTCGGCCCCGGCCGCCAGCACGGCCGCCACCTCCTCCCCGAGGCGGGCGAAATCGGCCGAGAGGATGGAAGGTGCGATCAGGCAGTTCGACATGGCGGCGATGGGCTGGGCAAGGGAGGCGTCAGAATCCGCGCAGGCGGCGCAGTTCTTCGTAGGCACGGTTGATCTCGCGCAGCCGGCGGTCGGCCTGGGCGCGCAGCTCGGGGGCCACGCCCTCGAGCTTGTCCGGGTGGTACTGGGAGACGAGGCGCTGCCAGGCGCGGCGGAGGGTTTCGTTGTCGGCGCTCGGCGAGACATCGAGCACGGTGTAGGGATCGGGTCCGCGGCGGCGGAACCAGCCGCGGTCGAAGGCAAGGCCGATGAGGCCGCCGAGCAGGCCGCCCGCCGGATGCCGCAGCAGCAGCCAGCCGGCGAGGAAGCCCAGGAAGGTGCCGTACCAGCGCACTTCAAGGCTCCTTGCCAAAGCCCGGCTGGGCGGCGTACCAGCGCGCCAGCGCATCGATGTCGGCCGGCTGCAGGGCATTGCTGATGCCGTTCATCGCCACCGCCCGGCGGCTGCCGTCGCGGTAGGCGAGCAGGCTGCTGCGCAGGTAGGCCTCGTCCTGGCCACCGATGTGCGGGGTGCCCACCGCGCGGCTGCGCCCGTCCTCGCCGTGGCAGGCCACGCACAGGCCGAGCTGGCGCGGACGCTCGGGCAGCGCGGCGCGGCCCGGGGCGGCAGCGGAGGACGCGGCGGCGGGCAGGCGCGGCGAGCCGGCCGGCGGGCTGGTCTGGGCAAGGGCCGCGCTGGCCATGCCAAGGGCGGTCAGGGCGAGGGAGAGGCGGATCATGGACGCGGAGTCTAGCGCGGGGGGCGTGAGCGGAGGCTGGAGCGCCCTCGTTCGGACGGCGGTCGCGGGCGAGCCTGACTGCCGCGTGCGGCCTCTCTGGAGCGCCTGCCTCGTGCGGACGGCGGTCGCGGGCGCCTCAGATTCCGCCTCCCGCTGCATATTCGGCGACGCAGGCCATCCCTGGCCTGCTCCCGCTGACCGCCATCCGCACGGGCTCGGCGCGGGAAGTTCCTCGCGCTGATGTCGGGAAAAGCATGGCCCGCCGCAGCCATCCCGGAGCGACGCGCCCGCTACAATGCCGGCCTCACCCGCCCGCCCCGCTCCCGTGGCCACTACCCTGCACACCTCGAACCTCGCCCTGCCCCTGCGCCACCGCGGCAAGGTGCGCGATGTCTACGACCTGCCGCCCGGGGCCGACGGCCGCCCACGCCTGCTGATGGTGGCCAGCGACCGGCTCTCGGCCTTCGACGTGGTGCTGCCCGACCCGATCCCCGGCAAGGGCGAGATGCTCTGCCAGATCTCCAACTTCTGGTTCGGCAAGACCGCCCACCTGATGCCGAACCACCTCACCGGCGAGGACGTGGCGAGCGTGCTGCCGCCCGGCACCGAGGCCGCGCTCTACGCCAAGCGCGCCGTGGTGACGAAGGCACTGAAACCGCTGCCGGTGGAGGCCATCGCCCGCGGCTACCTGATCGGCAGCGGCTGGAAGGACTACCAGAAGACCGGGCAGGTCTGCGGCATCGCCCTGCCCGCCGGCCTGCGCCAGGCAGAGCAGCTGCCGGAACCGGTCTTCACCCCGAGCACCAAGGCGGCGGTGGGCGACCACGACGAGAACGTGAGCTTCGATGCCGTGGTGGCCGCCATCGGCGGCGAACTGGCCGAGCGCGTGCGCGCCGCCACGCTGGCGATCTACCGCTTCGCCGCTGCCTATGCGCTGGAACGCGGCATCATCATCGCCGATACCAAGCTCGAGTTCGGCCTCGATGCCGACGGCACGCTGGTGGTGATGGACGAGATGCTGACCCCGGACTCCTCGCGCTTCTGGCCCGCCGACCAGTACGCCGTGGGCATCAGCCCGCCGAGCTACGACAAGCAGTACGTCCGCGATTACCTCGAGACCCTGCCCTGGAACAAGACGGCGCCCGGCCCGGCCCTGCCGGCCGAGGTCATCGCCGTCACCCGTGCCAAGTACGCCGAGGCGCTGCAGCGCCTCGCCGGCCTCACCGTCGACTGACCCGGAGCCTGCCATGCGCCGCCTGCACGCCCTGCTCGAGAGCTACAGCGCCGATCATGTGAATGCCACCAACCAGGCCATCCACCTCGTCTGTGTGCCGGCCATCGTCTGGTCGGTGATCGCCGCGCTGTGGACGGTGCCGGTGCCCGGCAGCCTCCTGCAGCCGGGCGCCTTCGCCGGCCTGGTGATGGCCGTGGCCGCGGCCTGGTACTTCCGCCAGTCGCGGCCGCTGGGCCTCGGCATCACCCTGGCCTTCGTGCTGGCCGGCGCGAGCTGCTGGTGGCTGGCCGGGCAGGTCGGCATGCGCGGCCTGCTCTTCATCGCCATCGCCGTCTTCGTGCTGGCCTGGATCGGCCAGTTCATCGGCCACCGCATCGAGGGCAAGCGCCCGAGCTTCTTCACCGATCTCGTCTATCTCCTCGTCGGCCCGGCCTGGACGCTCTCCAAGCTCTACCGCCGCCTCGGCATCGCCTATTGAACGCCACCCTGCCTGCGCGTGACCTCGGTCTGGTCACGCTGGTCTGCATCGTCTGGGCCATCAACTTCCTTACTTCGGCCTTCGCGCTCGAGGAGTTCCCGCCGCTGCTGTTCACCGGCCTGCGCATGGCGCTGCTGGCCCTGCTGCTCTGGCCCTTCCTGAAGCCGCCAGCCCCCGGGCAGTGGCCGCGCCTGCTCGCGATCAGCCTCGGCCTTGGCGTGCTGCATTTCGGCCTGAGCTTCTGGGCACTGAAGCTGGCCGGCGATCTTTCTTCGGTGGCCATCGTGATGCAGAGCTATGTGCCGATGTCGGCCCTGCTGGCCTGGGCCCTGCTCGGCGAACGCTTCGCCTGGCGCACCGGGCTCGCCATCGCGGTGAGCTTCCTCGGTGTGATGGTGCTGGGCTTCGATCCGCTGGTACTCGACCATCCGGCCTCGCTGCTGCTGATGCTGTGCTCGGCCTTCTTCCTCGCCGGCGCCAGCGTGCTGATGCGCGGGCTCAAGGGCCAGACGCTCTGGAGCCAGCAGGCCTGGCTCTCCTTGCTCAGCGTGGGGCCGCTGCTGGCCCTGAGTACGGCCTTCGAGGGATCACCCATCGCCAACCTCGGCCTCGGCAGCTGGATCGGCTGGGGGGGCGTGGCCTACTCGGCCCTGGTCTCCTCCCTGCTCGGCCATGGCCTCTACTACACCCTGCTGCAGCGGCATCCCGTGGCCCTGGTCACCCCCTACCTGCTTCTGGCGCCGCTGATGGCCATCGGGCTCGGCGTCGCCTTCTGGGGCGACCGCCCCGGCCCGCGCCTGCTGCTGGGCGGCGCCATGGTGCTGGGCGGGGTGCTCGCCATCGCCCTGCGCAGCTGGCAGAAACAGCGAGCCCGCGTTCAAGCGCCGTTCACCCCGACCTGAGATGCTTCACCCCGCGACTGCGGGCCCCTCTGGTCGTGCGCAAGGCACGGCGATGTCGGAGTCGTTCATCGATCCACCGGCCCGCCGCGGGGACGCTCCACGTCCCATGCCGGGGTGAGGCATCGATGACCCATCGACCTGCCTTCGGAGTCCCTCATGGAACTGTTGACCGGCCTCTGGCTCGGCATGCCCGTCTGGGTGTGGCTGGGCTTCCTCGCCATCGTCCTTGCCATCCTCGCCTTCGACCTCGGCGTGCTGCACCGCCAAGCGCACGAGATCGAACTGCGCGAGAGCCTCTGGCTCTCGGCCTTCTACATCGGGCTTGGCCTGCTCTGGGCCGGCGCAGTGTGGTGGATCTACGCCCGCTACGGCGGCAGCGAGGCCCTCGACCCGCGCATCGCCACCCTGCCCGATGCCGGCAGCCGGGCCGCCGAGGCAGTCAAGCTCTACCTCACCGGCTACCTGCTGGAAAAGGCGCTGGCGATGGACAACGTGTTCGTCATCGCCATGATCTTCAGCTACTTTGCGGTGCCGCGGATCTACCAGCACCGGGTGCTGTTCTGGGGCATCCTCGGCGTGATCCTGCTGCGCGGCCTGATGATCGGTCTCGGCGCCGCGCTGGTGCTCAACATGGCCTGGATCCTCTATGTCTTCGCCGGCGTGCTGCTGCTCACCGGCCTGAAGATGTTCAAGGACGCCGATGCCCTGCCCTCGATCGAGGACAACCCGGTGCTGCGCTTCCTGAAAGAACGCCTGCGGCTCACCAGCGAGCTGCACGGCCAGCGCTTCTTCGTGCGCCAGCCCGCCGTCCCGGGCGGCCCCGCCCTGCTGCACGCCACCCCGCTGTTCCTCTGCCTCGTGCTGGTGGAACTGGCCGACGTGGTGTTCGCCATCGACTCGGTGCCGGCGATCTTCGCCATCACCCCGGACCCCTTCATCGTCTACACCTCGAACATCTTCGCCATCCTCGGCCTGCGCGCCCTGTACTTCGCGCTGGCGGCGATGGTGCACCGCTTCCACTACCTCAAGTACGCGCTGGCCCTGGTGCTGGTCTTCATCGGTCTTAAGATCCTCGTCGGCCACGGCCTGCTCGGCCTGCAGGTGCCGGCCATGCTCAGCCTCGGCGTCACCGTGGGCCTGCTGCTGGGCGGCGTGGCGGTATCGCTCTGGGCCTCGCGGGGCAAGGCGGGAGCCTGAGCGGGGCAGGCATCGCCGGAGGCCGGAACGACGAAGGGGCCTCGCGGCCCCTTCGTCGTTTGCCACGATGCGAAGCGCGCGGGCTCAGACCGCGGCCTTGAGCGCCGCCCCGCCGCCCGCCGCCGGGCGGTCGCGGTGCAGCCAGCGCAGCACGGCCGGCAGCAGCAGCACGGCGCCGAGCATGTTCATCAGGAAGAAGAAGCTCAGCAGCACGCCCATGTCGGCCTGGAACTTCAGTTCCGAGAAGATCCAGGTGCCCACGCCCACGGCCAGGGTCATGCCGGTGAACAGCACGGCGGTGCCGGTGAGCTTGAGGGCGCGGAAGTAGGCGTCCTGCAGCGACATGCCGCGATCGAGGAACTCCTTCATGCGGCTGTAGATGTAGATCGCATAGTCCACGCCGATGCCGACGCCGAGGGCTGCCACCGGCAGGGTGTTCACCTTGAGGCCGATGCCGAGCTCGGCCATTAGGGCGTTGGCCAGCAGGGAGACCATCACCAGCGGCAGGATGATGGCCGTGGTGGCGCCAAACGAGCGGTAGGTGAGCAGGCAGAGCAGGATCACCGCACCGTACACGTACAGCATCATCGGCATCTGCGCTTCCTTCACCCGCTCGTTCACCGCGGCCATCACGCCCACACTGCCGGTGGCGAGCCGCAGGTTCACCTGGTCGCTGTGGAACTCCTCGCCGGCCTCGGCCGCGGCGGCGGCCTGCTCGGCAAGCTTGAGGCGCAGGTTCACGCCCGGGCCGGCGAAGGCGTCGTTCTCCTCGCGGAAGGCCTTCACCGCGCCGACGATGCGGTCGATGGTGCTGGCCTTGTGGTCGGAGAGGAAGGCAGTGACGGTCATCGCCGAGCAGTCGTTGTTCAGCAGACCGGTATCGGTCTCGAAGCCCTGGGTGGCGACACGCAGATCGTCGGGGTTGCGCGGCAGCTCGCGCCAGCGCAGCAGGCCCTCGTTCCAGCCGGCGTTCACGATCTTCGCCGCGGTGGGCAGGGTGACCACCTGCTGCACGCCCTCGATGTTCTGCAGGTGCCAGCCGAAGCGGTCGATCAGCTCCATGGCCGGGTAGCTCAGGGTGCAGGCATCAGGGCGGGCCTCGGCGATGATGGTGATGGCATCCACGCCGAGCGCGAAGCGCTCGGAGATGCGCACCGCGTCCTGGTTGAAGCGGGCCTCCGGCCGCAGCTCCGGCACGCCGGCCTCGCTGTCGCCCACCTGCAGGCCCTGCCCCTCGATGTAGCCGTAGGCGCCGAGGCCGAGGGCCACCATCACCATCACCAGGGCCGGACCGCGGGCGGTGAGCCGGGTCAGGCCGCGCCACACGCCATCGAAGCGGTCGAGGCGGGCCAGCTTCTTCGCCCGGGTCTTCGCCGCGTCGCGGTAGTCGGTGTAGGAGAGCAGGATCGGCAGCAGCACCAGGTTGGTGAGGATGACGAGGCCGACGCCGATCGAGGCGGTGATGGCGAGCTCGCGGATGATCTGGATCGGGATCAGCAGGATGGTGAGGAAGCCCACCACGTCGGAGGCCAGGGCCACCGTGCCGGGCACCAGCAGCTTGGCGAAGGCCCGGCGCGCGGCTTCCAGCGGAGCGAAGCCGGTGCCGGCGTGTTCGGCGTCGATCACCTCGCCGCCGAACAGGCGTTCGTTCACCCAGCCATTGATCATCTGCACGCCATGGCTGACGCCGATGGCGAACACGAGGAAGGGGGTGAGGATGTTCATCGGATCGATACCGAAGCCGATGAGCCGCAGGGTGCCGAGCGTCCATACCACGGCCACCAGGGCCGAGACCACGCCAAGCACGGCGAGTTTTGGCGACCCCGAATAGAAGGTGAGCAGCACCAGGGTGAGGGCCACGGTGATGGCGAAGAACATCACCACCGAGCGCGCGCCGTCGCTGATGTCGCCGACGATCTTGGCAAAGCCGATGATGTGCACCGTATGGTGCTCGTCCTCGAAGTCGGTGCGGATCGCCTCCAGCTCGCGCGCCACCTTCTGGTAATCGACCTTGTTGCCCTCGGTCTCGGGCACCAGCTCGGCCCAGACCATGGCGCCGGACCAGTCCTTCGCCACCAGCCGGCCGACGATGTTGGCCTTGACGATGTTCGAGCGGATGGTGTCGAAGTCGGCCTCGCTGGCAACGAAGCCCTCGACGTTCGGGGTGAAGGTGTCGGGGATGACGTTGCCGCCGGCGAAGCCGTCCTCCACCACCTCGACGAAACGCACGTTCGGAGTGAACAGCGAGCGCACGCGGGCGTCGTCGGTCTCCTCGATCGCCATGGTGCGCTGGGTCACCTTCTCCAGCGTCTGCATGAAGCGCTGGTTGAAGATGTCACCCTCACGCGCCATCACCGCGATCAGCACCCGGTTGGCGCCACCGAACTCCTGCTCGTAGTCGAGGTAGGTGCGCATGTACTCATGCGCGAGCGGGATCTGCTTCTTGAAGCCGGCATCGACCCTGAGCTGCGAGGCGAAGAACACCATGGCCACGGTGACCGCCGCGATCAGCAGCAGCATCACCGGGCGGAAGCCGAAGACGAAGCGGTCGGCAGCCCGCTGGAAGCCCCCCATCGGCGGCATCGACTCAGAAGGCATGCTGGCCCACTCCCTTTTCTCCAATCAGCAGGAAACGGC
This sequence comes from Silanimonas lenta DSM 16282, assembly GCF_000429065.1. Lineage (GTDB taxonomy): Bacteria > Pseudomonadota > Gammaproteobacteria > Xanthomonadales > Xanthomonadaceae > Silanimonas > Silanimonas lenta. The sequence goes on from NZ_AUBD01000009.1 coordinate 153,466, forward strand.
CCTCGAGGGCCATGGCACCCGAGAGCACCGGCGTCTCGCCGGCCTCGGTCTGGAAGGTGCCGCGCTCCAGCGGCGAGGCGGCATCGGGGCGGAACAGCAGCAGGCCCTCGTTGCCCACCAGCAGCGCGCCGCCACCGGGCAGGGCCACGCCGCCCTGCAGGGTGATCTCGCCGCCGGTCTCGAGGCGCGACCAGCTGTCGCCGCCATCGAAGCTCTCGAAGGCATTGCCGCGCAGGCCGTAGGCCAGCACATGGCCATCCTCCCAGGCGAGCAGGCCGAACATCGAGCCGTCATAGGGGAATTCGAGGCGTTCCCACTGCTCGCCGCCATCGCGCGAGCGGAACATGGCCCCGCGCTCGCCGGCGAGGATCAGGGTGCCATCGGGCAGGGCCACCATGGCATTGAGATGCGGATCGGCCTCGTCGGCCAGCTCCAGTTCCTCGGCGCTGAAGGTCCAGTCGCCGTCCGTCGCTGCCGCGGCCTCGGGGGCCGGGGCAGCCTCGGGCAGCTCCACCGGCTCCCAGCTCACGCCGCCGTCGCGGGTGCGCAGCAGCAGGCTGAAGGCGCCGAGGGCAAAGCCGTTCTGGCCATCGAGGAACAGCAGGTCGAGCACCGGGGCACCGGCCATCGGGTCATTGCTGTCGGGGGTCCAGACATCGATGCGCTGGCGCACCCAGGTCTCGCCATTGTCGCTGGAGCGGAAGATCTGGCCGCCATGCCCGCCGACCCACAGGTCGCCGTCGGCGGCCGCGATGCTGGTCATCAGCAGGCGCGTCGGCAGGACAAGCTGCTGCCAGGTCGCTCCCTCGTCGGTGGAGCGCAGCAGGATGCCGCGCTCGCCCACGGCGAAGATGCCGGCACTGGTACGGGCCAGGTCGAGCAGCAGGGCCTTGGGTGCGAGCGGCTTCAGTTCGGAGGAAAGCAGGGCGGGGTCGTCCGCGGGCAGGTCGCTGGCCATGCCGGTGGCAAGGCCGGCGACGGCGAGCACGGCGGCGGCGAGCAGGGATCGCCGGGCGAGGCGGGAAGTGGGAGGCATGCGGCCCTCAAGAAGAGCGGGCGGCGCCGGAAGGCGCCGCCCGCGGGAAGAACGCGCCACGAAAGGGTTCCGTGGCGCGGCGGATCAACGGACGCCCGCGGAACGCAGGTTCTGCGGCGAGAAGTCGGCCGGCGAGGCCTGGAAGCCGAAGTCGTAGGGGCGGTCTTCCTCGTTGTCGAGCAGGCCGGCGAGGTAGCGCCCGGACTTCAGGTCGTAGTGCGCCTCGATGGTCGACCAGAAGGTGGGCACCTCGTAGTAGTTGATCGAGGGCGCCTCGGAGACGCGCCAGATGTTGCCCTGGCCGTCGTAATGGTCGATGGCGAGGATCTGGTAGCTGTCTTCGTCGAGGTAGAAAGTGCGGCGGCTGTTGATGTGGCGCTGGCCGGCTTTCAGCTTGGCCTCGATCACCCACACGCGATGCAGCTCATAACGCATGTAGTCGGGGTTGAGGTGACCGGGGCGCACGAGATCGGCAATCTTCGCGCTGTCGCTGTGGGCCTTGTAGGAGTTATACGGCACGAACAGCTCCTTTTTGCCCACCGTGGTCCACTCGAAGCGGTCCATCGCACCGTTGAACATGTCGGTCATGTCATTGGTGGAGAGGCCGTCCGAGGCGGTGGCCGGGTTGTCATAGGCCACGTTCGGCGCGCGGCGCACGCGGCGCTGGCCGGGGTTGTAGATCCAGGCCTGGCGCGGCGCGGCGGCGGCGTTCAGGGTTTCGTGCACCAGCAGCACCTGGCCGGCGAGGCGGGCCGGGCCGAGCACGTCCTGCAGGAAGTACACGAGGATGTTGTTGATGTTCTCCGAGGTGTTGCCCGGCTTGTAGTACAGGCCGAGCAGGCGCTCCTGCAGGCGGATCACCGTGTACTGGCCATTGGCCGTGGGCGCCACGCGGTTGGCCCAGCGGCGGCCGGCCACGCCCTTGTACTTGAGCTTGTGGTTCCACATCAGCTCATAGGCGTTCTCGGTGATCGGGAAGGGGAAGCCCTCGGCGCAGTTCTGCACGCCCTCGCCGTCGGCCACGAGGCGGCACTGCGTGGCATTGCGCTTGGTGTACTCGTAGATGCGCTGCGGGAAGGAGGCCGAGCGGCGGGTCGGGTACACGTCCATGCGGAACGTGGGGTAGCGCTGGAACATCGCCTTCTGGCCCGCCGTCAGGTTGTTCGCGTACTGCGAGACATTGGCGCGGGTGATCTGGAACTTCGGCCGGTCGGCGGCGAAGGGATCCGGGTGGAACATGCCATTGCGGTAGTTCGCCGGCGGACGGGTGATGCCGCCCTCCCAGGCCGGGATGGTGCCGGCGGCGTTGCCGGCCTTCTCCGAGCCCATCGGGGTCAGGGTCTGGCCCAGCTGGGCCGCCTTGGCGGCATCCACCGCGGCGCTGGCGACGCTGGCCGAGAGGGCCAGCGTGCCGAGAGTGGCTGCGAGGGCAGCCTTCGTCTTCAGAGTCATGTGTTCCCTCCCGAGAGCATCAGAACGAGTAGCGGACGCTGGCCGACGCAAAATCGCGATCGGAGATCTGGTTGTAGATGCCACCGCCATTGAAGCGGGTCCAGGCGATGTCGAACACCCAGGTGTTGAGGTAGTTCAGCTCGGCGCCCACGGTGAGCGACTTGCGACCCTCGAGGAAGTTGCCGCCCGGGCCCGGGGTGGTGCCGTCCACGTCATGGTTGAAGGCGAGACGGGGCGAGAAGGTGAAGGCCGTGCCGAGGAAGCTGTTGTAGTCGGCGCGGGCCGCGAGGCGGTAGCCCCAGGAGAACTTGGTGGGGAAGCCGCCGCGCAGGGTGACCGGGTTGCGGGCGCAGCCGGCCAGGGCCGGATTGGCCACCGCGGCGATGTTGGTGCCGTTGAACACCGGCACGTCGGCCAGCGAGCAGCCGCCGCCGGTATCGGTGCCCTCGCCCTCGTAGCGGAAGTTGGAATCGAGATCGACCTGGGTCCAGCCCAGCTCGGCCACGGTGGCGATCTGGTCGGCGCCCAGGGTCTGGCCGAAGACCTTGGTGAAGGTCATCTGCACCTGGGTCATCTTGTGCTCGCGCCAGCCGCGGATCTCCTGGCCGAACACCGCCTGGCCGAGCTGGCTGCGGAACTCGTAGGCCGGGATCGGCGGCAGGCCCTGGCCGATGAGCTGGGCGCGGATGACCGGGTTCAGCGGGGTGAGGGCGGCGAACAGCAGCTCCACGTCGTCGAGCTGGAAGGGCGCGTTCGGGCGGTAGCTCACCTCACCCTGCCAGGCCACGCCGCCCGGGAGATTGGTGTTCCAGGACAGGCCATAGAGCTGGATGTCTTCCGGGTACTCGACGAAGAAGCGGCCGGTGCTCGGCGAGGTGCCGGTGACCGCACGGCCGGAGAGCAGCGGCAGGCGGCTGTGGTAGTTGATGAAGTAGAAGCCGAACTCGGTGTCGCCGAGCGCCGAGGAGAACCAGCGCAGGGCCGCGCCGTACTGGCCGCTGTCGCGGGCATTGCGGTTGGGCGCGCGGGCCACCGCGCCATTGCAGCCGATGCTGGCGATGGTGGCGTTGGTCACGCCCGGCGGCAGGTTGGTGTAGTTGAGGTCGGTGTTGAGGAAGCCCGCCGGGCCGCCGAAGCAGGTGGCGAAGAAGCGCTCGGGGTTGTTCACCGGCTGCGGCACGGTGCCGAAGCCGAGCATCACGTAGGTGCCGCCCGGGGTGGCGAAGTCGTTGGAGCTGAAGTAGGTGCCGGCGGCATCGACCTCGATTTCCTCGAACTCGAACTGGTAGAAGCCCTCGACGGCGAGGTTCTCGGTGAGGTTGAAGCTGGCCCAGAGCGAATCGACCGGCAGGAAGGCCTCCTTCAGCTCGGCGCCGGCGACGCGCAGGGCCGAGAGGTCGACCGGGTTGATGACGTTGATGCCGTTCTGGATGAAGGTGCTCTCGCCCCAGCTGATCACCTGGCGGCCGAGGCGCCAGGTGCCGCTCTGCTCGCCGACGTTGAAGTTGTGGAAGACGAAGGCATCGAGCAGGCGGAAGCGCTCGCCGATGCGGTCCTTGGCCTCGCGGGTGAGGTCGGCGCGGTCGGCGTTCTCGAAGTCGTAGAAGTAGGTGGCGCGGGTGAAAGCCCCCCAGTTGCGCCAGGCCAGCTTCATCTCCGAGGTGATCTTCGCCGTGTTGGCGATGGCATCGCCCTTGTCGTACTTCAGGTTGCCGTCGTCGCGGTTGACCGAGAAGCGGCCGGGAGCGGCGATCTGCGCGGCCGAGCCCGGGAAGCCCGAGGAGCAGGCCGGGAAGGGGTTGGTCATGGAGGCCGGCGGGATCGGCAGCACCGCGCGGTTCTGGGCGCAGATCAGCGGATTGAAGTAGGCCTTGCCGATCAGGTTCGGGTCCTGGCGCTCGGTACGCCACGAGTAGCCGTAGGAGACGGTGGTGTCGATGCTGCCGGTGAACTCGCCGCTACCGAACTCGAAGGCATGGGCGGCAGGAGCCAGCAGGGCGAAGCCGACGGCCGCGGCCAGCGGGGCGAGCGCGAAACCACCGCGCAGGGGGTGGATGGACTTCATCAGGACTTCCTCGGAACGGGAACGGGGACGGGAAAGAGGGGGGCCACCGGCAGGGGGCCGGATCGGGAACCACTGGCGCTGGCGGGCAGGCAGGGGCACATCGGGGCGTGTAGAAGGAAAGCTCTAACGTGATGGCCTCCCGATCTTAAGAGTCCGTTACGCGGAAACGCAATGCTCCGGCGTATGGCGACCAGACCCCGCGCTGCTGCGCTGCCGCAGGGCCTCAGACGGGGGCCTCCGGGCGCTCCGGGAAGTCCGCCGGCACCGGCTGGAAACCGCGCGGCGACCAGCCGAGCAGGGCCCGGGCCGGGGTGTCGTCGAAGACCAGGTCCCGGGCCAGGCGCGACAGCGGCCCGCGCCAGGGACCGGGCAGCAGGGCGCCGGGCCGCAGCAGCCACCAGGGCAGGGAGAGGGGCCGCGCCCCCGGAGCGCCGGCCCGCAGGGCGCGGCCCAGCATCTCGCCGAAGGCCAGGGTCTCTCCGCCCGGCAGGTCGTAGGCCCCGGCCACCGAGGCCGGGGCCCGAAGCAGGCGCAGGGCCAGGGCGGCAAGATCGAGGGCATGCACCGGCTGGCGCCGGCCCGGCGCATCCAGCGGCAGGGGCAGGCGCGGCTGCCGACGGACCCTGGCCACCACCCGGCTCAGGGTGGCGTCGCGGCCCATGCCCCAGACCAGGGTGGGCCGGAGCAGGAACACCAGGCTGCCGCGCCGCGCCGCGGCCTCGAAGAGCTGCTCCTCGGCCCGGACAAGCCGCCCGGCCAGGGCCCGCTCCTGCGGATCGGGGGACGTGGCCTTGGCATGCCGGCTGGTGGAACCGAAGGCGATGAGCCGGGGAGCCTCGATACGGCCTTCGGCCACGGCAGCGGCGAAAGCATCGAGCGGGCCGAGGCTCAGCACCGGGAGGTCGGACGGCGGAAGCACCAGGCTGCCAAGATCGCCGGCCTGCCAGTGGATGCCGGCGGCGAGATCGCGCGCCGCCGCCCCGGCACCGGGCGGGCGGCGCGACCAGGCCTGCACCGGCCCGGGCAGGCCGAGGCGGCGCAGGGCTTCGCCGAGCTGTCCGCTTGTATGTTCAGACCAGCCCAGCACGGTAGAGTCTGAACGCCGTTGAGGCGGCCAGACCGGCCCGTGCAGTTTGGTAGCCGCTGGGGTGATCGAGCCCGTGTCTGAGTACAGAGCGCACGGCCGCCGTGCTGGTCTTTCTGAAGCCCGAACGGTTACGCGCGCCGGCCTTGCCGAGCGCGCATGCACAAGCAAGGGATCCGAAGACCATGTCTGCTTCCTCAGTGGTGGTGGGCATCGACGTGGCCAAGACGCATGTCGATGTCGCGGTGCTGGGCGCCCAGCTCGGGGCCCAGCGGTTCGACAACCAGGCCGAGGCTCACTCGGCGTTGGCGGCAGCCTTGAAGCCGCTTTCCGTGGCGCTGGTGGTGATGGAGGCCACCGGCGGCTACGAGACGGCGCTGGCCTGCGCGCTGCAGGCGGCGGGCCTGCCGGTGGCGGTGGTCAACCCGCGCCAGGCGCGTGACTTCGCCAGGTCGATGGGCTGCCTGGCCAAGACCGACGCGGTGGACGCGCGGATGCTGGCCGAGTTTGCCGCGGTGCTGCTGCGCCGCGAAGACCTCGCCCGATTCCTGCGCCCGCTGGCCGACCCGCAGCAGCAGTGGCTGGCCGCGCTGGTCACGCGCCGGCGCCAGCTGCTGGCCATGCTGCTCGCCGAGCGCCAGCGGCTGCAGATCACGCCCAAGGGGCTGCACCCGAGCATCGAAGCCATCGTGGCGGCCATCAAGGCCCAGCTCGACGAGATCGAAGGCCAGATGGTCGGCCACGTGCGCGAGCACTTCACCGAGCTCGACCGCTTGCTGCAGTCAGCCAGCGGGATTGGCCCGGTGGCTAGCGCCACGCTGATCGCCGAGTTGCCCGAACTCGGCCGGCTCAACCGGCGCGAGATCGCCGCGCTGGTGGGCCTCGCCCCGATGGCCAACGACTCCGGCGCAAGCCGGGGCCGACGACGCATCCAGGGCGGACGCTTCGACGTGCGCCGTGTGCTGTACATGGCCGCACTGACCGCCAGCCGCCGCAACCCCGTCATCAAGGCTTTCTACGAGCGCCTGATCGCCGCTGGCAAGCTGCCCAAGGTCGCCTTGGTGGCCTGCATGCGCAAGCTGCTGACCACCCTCAATGCCATGGTCAGAACCAGCAAGCCTTGGGACCA
>NZ_AUBD01000010.1:0-155000 GCF_000429065.1 Silanimonas lenta DSM 16282
GCCAGACGCGCTTCCTCGGCCAGACGCGCTTCCTCGGCCAGACGCGCTTCCTCGGCCAGACGCGCTTCCTCGGCCAGACGCGCTTCCTCGGCCAGCCGTGCCGCTGCCTCGGCCTCGGCGCGCCGGGTGGCCGCCTCTTCCGCCAGACGCTCTGCTTCGGCGGCGGCCTGCAGGGCGGCCTGCTGCGCGGTGTAGGCCGCTTCGGCTTCGCGCTCGTCGGCAGGCGGGAGGTCGGGGGCGATGGTGAAGGCAGGGCCCTGCGCCGGCGTTTCGCCGGTCCCATCGCCGCTGCTCCCGGTCTCGGACGGGGCCTCGTCGCCCGCCGGTTCGAGCGCCTCGCCCACCGGCGCGGCATCGACGATGTCGAAGGTCACCGGCATGGGGGCCTCGAGGAAGGACTCGAGGGTGAGCCGCTCCGGATCCTCGGGCGTGGCCGGCTCGAGGCCGGCCCCGGCCTCGGCGGTTTCGGGCGCGTCGGGGGCGGACGGCGGTTCGGCGGGGGCGTCGGCCACCGCGGCATCGAAGCGCGGCACCTCGCCGGTATCGATGCTGCCGAGATCCACCGGAACGAGCTCGTCCTCCTCCGGCAGGCGGATGACCGGAGCGCCGGGCTCGGGCAGGGCATCCTTCGCCGCCTGCAGGGCCCGGGCAAGCGCCGGGAACTGCGGCAGCCGCGCCTCCGGCTCGGCCAGGGCCTCGAGGGTCTGGCGCACGGCGAGGGTGGCCTGGCGCACCAGCACCACCTCGTCGGCGCTGGGCAGGGCCTGGGCCGCCAGTGCGCGCTTGAGGAAGCCCTCCAGCGGGGAAGTGACGCCGGTGATGGCATTCACCTCGGTCATGGCGAAGGCGCCGTTCATGGTGTGCACGGCACGCAGCAGGCGGTCTTCCACCGCCTGCGGGCCTCGCGCCTCGCAGCCGGCCAGCCAGGCATCGACGGTCTCGAGATGCCCTTCCACCTCCGGGCGCAGGATCTCCAGCAGCACCGGATCGAGGGCGAAGGCCACGGTTTCGGGCGCGGCCTCGTAGTCCGGCAGCATGGGCCAGGCGCTGGGCGCGCGCGGGGCAGTGGCCGGGGCAGTCTCGGGCCGGGGTGGCGGCTCGACGGCGGCGGGCGGCGGCCCGGCCGGGGCCGCCGTATCGGCCACCGGCTCGACCGGGGCCGCGGGCGGCGGCACCGGGGGGGTGAGCACCGGCGCCGGCGCGACATAGCGCGCCTCCTCGCCGGCGGCGATGCGGTCGGCCACCGCCTTGATGCCCTCGAGATCGCCGTAACGGACCTCGCCCGCCAGCGCGGCGCGCAGATCGGGCAGCAGGCGGGTGGCCTCGGCGACGAGCGCGTGCACGGCCGCGGTGGGGGGGCGCGTGCCGTCGAGCACGCGGTTCAGCATGTTCTCGATCTTCCAGCTGAACTCGCCGAGCGCCTTGGCGCCCACCAGGCGGCCGCTGCCCTTGAGGGTGTGGAACACCCGGCGGATCGGGCGCAGCACGTCGACATCGTCGAGCTTCGCCTCCCAGGCCGGCATCAGGGTGGCGAGATTGTCGATCTCCTCCTGGAACTCCTCGAGGAAGACTTCCTGGATCTCGGCATCGACCTCGTCGCTGGAAGCAGCGTCATAGCCGGGCAGGCGTTCGCCGACCAGGGCCGCAACCGGCTCTGCGGCCGGGGCGACCGGCGCCGCCTCGTCCACGGCGGGCCCGGGCGCTGCCTCCATGGCCGACGCCATGGCCGGGGCTTCGGCGGGCGCCGGAGGCTCGGCTCCGGCACCGGAAGCAGGCGGCACCGCCTCGATGCCGGCACCACCGTCCGCGTCGGCGCCGGCATCGAGGGCGGACTCCGGCAATACGGCCTCGGGCGCCGCCTCCAGGGCCGGCGCCGGTGTCGTGGCCAGAGTTTCCGCGGGCGCCGGCGGCTCGGCCCCGGCAGCAGAAACAGGCGGCGGAGCAACAGCGGCAGGCGGAACGGCACCGGGGGTGGTCGGCGGCGCGGCTGCCGGCCCGGGCGTCGCCGGCAGCGGCCAGTAGCCGATCGCGGCCAGGCTTTCACGGGCGATGCCGAGCACCTGCTCGGGATTGGGGCGGCGGTCGCGCACCGCCTCGAGGAAGTACTCGACCGAGGCGAGCGCATCGGCGAGGCGGTCGAGCTGCTGGCCACTCGGCACCCGGCGCCTGGCGATCAGCTCTTCGGTGGTGAAGCGGGCGATGCCGGTGAGCAGGTCGACGGCCGAGGGCACCTCGAGCAGGCGCAGGGCACCGGCCACCTCGCCGAGCAGGGGCGCCACGTCGCGCAGGCGCTCGTGGTCCCAGTGGGTCTCGACGAAGGCGACGAAGCAGGCACGGGCATTGCCGAAGTTGGCCAGGGCCTCCTTGGCCACGGCATCGAGCACCGCGCGGGCCTCGGCGGCCGGCAGCAGGGGCTGCGGCGCGGCCGCGTCCGCCTCGCCCTCGCCCAGCCGCGCCACCTGGTCATCCAGCATGGCCTCGACGTAGAGCAGGGCCCCGGCGATGTCGAGCAGCACCGCCTCGTCGGGCTGGCGCTGCCCCCCGGCGATGGCCTGCATGGTGGCGAGCTGGTCGCGCACCACCCGCTGCGGCACGCCGAGGCCGAGCACCCCGAGGGTCTCCTTCACCCGGTCGAGGGTCTCGATCTGCGCCCCGAGATCGGCGATGACGCCGGCGGGAGCGCGCATGTGCAGGTCGAGCGCGTCCTTCACCCGCAGCAGGTCTTCCTTGATGGCATTGGTGACGGTGGCGAGCAGGGCGCGGTTGTGGCCGGCCATGGCGCTGCGCGCATGCTCCACCTCGCGCTCGCTCGGCATGTAGCGCTCGAGCTCGAAGGTGGCATGCACCTCGGCAAGGCGCCCGGACTTCTCCGGTGCATGGGCCACGAAATACAGCAGCTGGCGGGTCAGCTCGACCGGCGGCTGGGTGCGGAAGGCGGCATCGCCATCGGTGGCGAGGCGGCGGATCTCGCGCTCCACCCGGGCCAGGGCCTGCTGGTGGCTGCGCTCCATCGGGAACACGCCACGGGCCGCGGCATCCAGCAGGGCGGAGGCGATCCAGAACAGGCGGCGCGCCGATTCGGCGCTGGTGAACTCGACGAGCTGCAGGCAGACATCGGCAAGATCGCGGGCCGACACCGGATCGGCGTCCTTGAGCCATTTCAGCAGCGAGCCCTGGAACAGCTGGCTCGCCACCTCGGCGCGACGCTTCACCTGCTCGGCGGGCAGGGGTGCTGCCGGCCCGCGGGCGATGGCCGGCAGTTCCACACCGAGGTTGGGCGAGAACAGCATGGCCTCCGACACCCCCTTCTCGCCGCGCGCGGCGCGCAGCTCGTTGAGCAGGGGCAGCAGCACCAGCGGGATGTCGCGGAAACCGCTCTGCAGGCGCTCGAGGTAGTCGGGCAACTGCATGATGCCGCGCATCAGCGCGCTGTAGGCGGTATCGCGGTCCCCGACGCTCCCGGCCAGCAGGGCCCGGGCCAGCGCGTGCATCTCCTCGGCCACCATCGCCGCCCCGTAGAGCTCGACCATGCGCAGTGCGCCGTGCACCTGGCCGAGGCCGTTGGCGCACAGTTCGAGCCGGGCCGGGTCCTGGCCGTTCTCGACGTAGTCCTCGAGGCCCTGGCGGGCCAGCTTGAGGGTTTCGTCGATCTCCGGCTTGACCCAGGTCAGCGTGGTGTAGTCGTTCTGGTCTTGCAGACGCATCGTGCGCTCTCAGGGTTCGGGGTCACGCCGCGGCCATGCGGCCGCGGGAGCGCGGGTTCAGTCCGGCAGCTTGAAGTCGGCGACCGAACGGCGCAGGTCTGCGGCCAGCTGAGCCAGGTTGCCGATCGACTCGGCGGTCTGGCTCGCGCCCTGCGAGGTCTGCGTGGTGATCTCCTGGATGACGGTCATGGTCGCGGTGATGTTGGTCGCCGCGGCCGACTGCTGGCGCGAGGCCTCCGAGATGTTCTGGATGAGGTCGGCGAGGTCGTTCGACACCTTCTCGATCTCGACCAGGGCGAGGCCGGCGTCCTCGGCGAGACGGGCACCCGCCACCACTTCCGCGGTGGTCTGCTCCATCGAGGAAACGGCCTCGTTGGTATCGCTCTGGATCGTCGCCACCAGGGCTTCGATCCGCTTCGTCGCGTTGGAGGCGCGCTCGGCGAGTCGCTGCACTTCGTCGGCCACCACCGCGAAGCCGCGGCCCGCCTCGCCCGCCGAGGCCGCCTGGATGGCGGCGTTCAGCGCGAGGATGTTCGTCTGCTCCGAGATGTCATTGATGAGCTCGATGATCGAGCCGATTTCCTGCGAGCTCTCGCCCAGGCGCTTGATGCGCTTCGAGGTCTCCTGGATCTGGTCACGGATGTTGTCCATGCCCTGGATCGTCTGCCGCACCACCTCGGCGCCCTTGGCGGCGATCTGCACCGAGCGCTGGGCCACGTCGGCCGATTCGGCGGAGTTCTTCGACACCTCGTCGATGCTGGCCGCGATCTCGTTGATCTTTGCCGAGGCCGAGGTGATCTGCTGCGCCTGGTGCTCGGCGGCGTCGGCGAGGTGCATGGCCGTGGCCTGCGTCTCCTGGGCGGCGGCAGCCACCTGCACGGCGGTCTCGTTGATGGTGCCGACGAGGGTGCGCAGCTGGTCGATGGCGAAGTTGATCGAGTCGGCGATCGCGCCGGTGATGTCTTCGGTCACCGTGGCCTTGGCGGTCAGGTCGCCCTCGGCGAGCGAGCCCATTTCGTCCAGCAGGCGGAGAATGGCCTCCTGGTTGCGCTGGTTGAGCTCGGTGGCGGCGCGCTCGCGGCGGCGGCCTTCCGTGAAGATGGTGAACAGCAGGCCGACGAGGCCGACCACCAGGCCCACGCCGCCGCCGATCGCCCACCAGTTGTTGGGGAAGATGCGGGTGACGTTGGCGTTGGCGAAGGCGTTCGCCAGCGCCGCGCTGTTCTCGCCCAGCACCTCGGCGTCGCCGGAGAGCACCTCGGCGGCCGACTGCACGGCGAACAGGTTGGGGGCGGCGCTGAGGATACTGTCGATCTCCTTCTGCGCATCGGCGTACTGCGCCTCCACCGCCTCCACCGCGGCGCGGGCGGCGGCGGTGGTGACCGGCGAGACGCCGAGGTCGGCATTGCCCTGCTTCAGGCCGAGCAGCACCTGGGCGAACACCGCGGCGTCGCGCGAGAGCGCGTCGGACTGGTCGGAGCCGGCGCGGATCTCGGCCACGCGCTGCGCCATGCGGTTGGCAAGCACGATCTGGCGGTTGGCGATGTTGATCTGCGAGGCCGGGGCACCGGCATCCGACATCGCGCGCACCACCTCGTCGAGGCGGGCGGTCAGGCGCGGGATGCGGCCGGTGAACTGGTCGGCGGTCTGGGCCAGGGAGAGGATCTCGGTCTCGGCACCGAGGATGCGGTCGGCGTCGGCGGCCATCCGCGTCCAGGTGTTGGTGACCTGCTCCAGCGAGGCGCTCACCTGCGGCATCTGGAAGCTGCCGCGGTAGCCCGGCACGCCGAAGTCGCCGGTGCCGTCGTTGAGCGCGCTCACCGCGGCCTCGATGCCCTGGCGGGTGCTGCGCAGCTCGTTGAAGGCCTCCTCGCGGCCATTGATCGCCTCGGTGGCGTAACGGCCCAGCTTCTGTGCGTCCACCTGCAGGCGGAAGCTGAGCTGCGAGGCGCTCTGGATCTGCCCGCCGTAGTAGGCGGCGGCGAGGAAGTTCACGAGGAACAGGATCGCCGAGATCGCGAGCAGGAAGGCCCAGACGCGGAGCCCGATCTTGGTCAGGCGGTCCTGGAAGGTGGTTTTCGAAGCGCTCATTACGTTACGACCTCGGATCGGAAACGGTGCGGGCCTGGGCGGTGGCGGGATCAGGCGGCGGCCTGGCGGAATTCGGGGGTACGGCAGAGCAGGGGGATGTCGAGCACGCCCCAGGTGGTGTCGCCGAGCCGGTAGGCGCGGCTCACCACGCTGGCATAGCGCCCGTCGAACTGCTCGGGGCGCTCGACGAGATGGGCATCGTTGAAGGCACGCTGGCCGTAGAGCTCGTCGACCAGCAGGATCACGTTGCCGCCGGGCTGGCGCACCAGCAGCACGCGCTGGCCCTCGTTCACGGCGCTGCGCTCGCCCTCGAGGAACTGCTTGAGGTCGACCACGCCATAGAGGCTGCCGCGGACGTTGGCCAGCCCGAGCATCCAGGGCTGGGCGCCCGGCACCGGGGTGAGCGGCGGCAGGTTGATGATCTCGAGCACGTCGCCGAAGGCCCCGACCAGGCGGTGCCGGCCGACGCGGAAACCCACGCCGCGCCAGTGGCCCGGGGCCTCGACCAGTTCCGGGCGCCCGGGCTGGTGGGCGAGCGAGCGGCGCTCGTAGTCGAGCAGCAGCTCGAAGGGGTCGGGGGCGCGGGCCTCGGCCTTGGGCGTGCCCATGCTCATGCCGCCGGGGCGTAGCGACGCACCGCCTCGAGCAGTTCGTCGCGGGTGAAGGGCTTGGTGAGGTACTGCTCGGAGCCGACGATGCGGCCGCGGGCCTTGTCGAACAGGCCGTCCTTCGAGGAGAGCATGATCACCGGGGTGTTGCGGAACAGCTGGTTCGACTTGATCAGCGCGCAGGTCTGGTAGCCGTCCAGGCGCGGCATCATGATGTCGACGAAGATCACCTGCGGCTGCACCTCGGCGATCTTCCCGAGGGCCTCGAAGCCGTCGTTGGCGGTGAAGACGTCGCAGCCCTCCTTCTTCAGCAGGGTCTCCGCCGTGCGGCGGATGGTCTTCGAGTCGTCGATCACCATGACCCGCAGCCCCGCCAAACCGCCGGACTCGTTGCTCTCAGTCATTGCATTCCCCAAGGAAGTTCCAGCGGGCGGCCGGCGGCCGGGGCCGTGACGCACCGCAATGCAAGCTATATCCCAGTGTCAACAAAACGTGTCAAGCCCGCGCCGCGCCAAGCGATTCCCCGTTCGGCACCTGCGGCCCTCCCCTGTTACGCTCTTTCACATTGTCCCATTCCGGAACGCCCGCGGATGCCCCGGCAGCTCGCCGTCGTCATGGACCCGATCGGGTCGATCAAAATCGTGAAGGACTCCACATTCGCCATGCTGCTGGAAGCCCAGCGTCGCGGATGGACGTTGCAGTACGTGCTGCCCGGCAGCCTCGGGCTGCGCGGCGGCGAGGCCGGCGCCCGGCTCGCGCCGCTCTCGGTGCGCGACGACCCGGCCGGCTGGTTCACGCTCGGCGAGCCGGTCTGGCGCCCCCTGGCCGCCATGGACCAGGTGCTGATGCGCCGAGACCCGCCGGTGGATGCCGACTACCTGCACGACACCCAGGTCCTCAGTGCCGCCGAGGCGCAAGGGGCGCGGGTGACGAACGCCCCGGCAGGCCTGCGCGACCTCAACGAGAAGCTCGCCGCCCTGCTCTTCCCGGACTGCATCCCGCCCACCCTGGTCAGCCGCGAGGCCGCCGAGTTCCGGGCCTTCGCCGCCGAGCAGGGCGAGATCGTGCTCAAGCCCCTGGACGGCATGGGCGGGCGCTCGATCTTCCGCAGCCGCCACGGCGACCCCAATCTCAACGTGATCCTCGAGACGCTCACCGGAAACGGGCGGCACCTCGCCATGGCGCAGCGCTTCCTGCCGGAGATCGCCCAGGGTGACAAGCGCATCCTGCTCATCGACGGCGAGCCGGTGCCCTACTGCCTCGCCCGCATCCCGCAGGGCAGCGAGTTCCGCGGCAACCTCGCCGCCGGCGGCCGCGGCGAGGTGCGGCCGCTCAGCGAGCGCGACCGCGAGATCGCCGCCCGGGTGGGCCCGGAGATGCGCCGCCGCGGCATGCGCTTCGTCGGCCTCGACGTGATCGGCGACTGCCTCACCGAGGTGAACGTGACCAGCCCGACCTGCATCCGCGAGATCGACGCCGGGACCGGGCTGAACATCGCCGGCCTGCTGTTCGATGCCCTCGAGGCGTCCCCGGACGGCCCCTGAGCGGCGCCCCATGTCCCCGGCCACCCCGGCGCCCGTTCCCGAGATCGGGCCTGCGCAACGCCTCACCGCCACCACCCTGCTGGGCGGCGTGCTCATCGGCATCGTAGTGCTGGGGGTGAGCTTCGGCCGCGACGATGCTGCGCCGATCACCCCCACCCTCGACGTGATCCTGACCGAGACCCGCAGCGATACCCCGCCCACGCGGGCCGACTTCCTCGCCCAGGCGAGCCAGCAGGGCGGTGGCGAGCACGAGGAGGCCCTGCGCCCCCGCGACACGGTGAGCGCGCCGGTGCCGAAGCTCGAGGACGGGGTGGCCCCGGTGCCGGTCCGGGCCCAGGCTCCGCGCCCGCAGGCGGAGGCCCCGATGCCGCTGCTCTCCACCACCGCCGAGGCCGCCGAGCACGCGCCAGCGCAGCCGCCGCGCCCGGAGACCCCCCCCTCCCCGCTGCCGCTCGGCGAGCAGTTCCTCGAGCAGCAGGTCGCCATGGCCCGGCTGGCCGCCGAGGTGGAGCGCCGCCAGGCCCAGTACGCGAAGCGGCCGAAGCGCAAGTTCGTCTCGGCCAGCACCCAGGAGTACGCCTACGCCCAGTACCTGCGGCAGTGGGTGGAGCGGGTGGAGCGGGTGGGCAATGCCAACTACCCGGAGCGCGCCCGCGCCGAGCGGCTGGAGGGCCGGCTGGTGATGACGGTGGCGGTGCGCCGCGACGGCAGCGTGGAGTCGGTGACCCTGAACGAGCCCAGCCGCCACGAGACCCTGAACCAGGCCGCCCGGCGCATCGTCGGCCTCGCTGCGCCCTTCGCCGCCGTGCCGCAGGCCGGCGAGCGGGTGGATGTGCTGCACATCACCCGCACCTGGGAGTTCAAGAACGGCCGGGTGAGCAGCGAGGAATGAGCGCGCGGGCGGCGCGGGCCGCGGCCTGCTCGGCGGCGGTGAGCGCCACCTTGTCGCGCAGGTAGCGCGGCTCGAGCCGTTCCGGGGCGAGGACGCGGCCGGCGAGGAAATCGCGCCGGGCGATGCGGGCCACGGCCGCGGCCGTGGGCAGGGCCTCGGGCTCGGCCCCGGAAAGCCGGTCCGCCAGCGATGCGAGCCAGGCGCCCCCGGCGGCCGCAGCGCCGCTGCCCACCACCCGAAAGCGCGGGCCGGCGGAAGCACCGTCCCGTCCGGGCCGCGCCGCCCAGCGGGCCTGAAGCAGGGTCGCCGCCTCGCCCACCGGGACCAGGCATTCCGGCTCCAGGGCGACCGGCAGCCCCTCGGCGTCGGCGGCGTACTCGCCCAGATACAGCTCGCCCATCCGCGCATCGATGGCGGCCAGCACCGGCCCGCCGGCGAGGAAGGGTTCGGCCAGCGCGGCGAGGGTGGACACCGGCAGCACCGGGCGCCCGAGGCCGAGGGCGATGCCCTGCGCGAGGCTGATGGCAAGGCGCACGCCGGTGAAGGCCCCGGGGCCGATGCCGACGGCCAGGGCGTCGATGCGCGACTTGCCGAGGCCGGCCTCGGCCAGCAGGGCTTCGGCCCAGGGCAGGGCGAGCTCGGCGTGGCGGCGCGGCGCCGGCGCATGGCGGGCGAAGAGCTCGCCGCCATGCAGCAAGGCCACCGAGCAGGCCTCGGTGGCCAGCTCGAAGGCCAGCAGGGTCGGACCGGAGGGCGCGGGCATGGCGATGGGCTCAGACGGCATGGCGGCGGGTCTCGTCATGGGCCGGCGCAGTGCCGGGGGCGAGGAAGGCCAGCACCTCGGCCAGCTCGCGGGTGCGGGTGAGCGGCGGCAGGCTGGCGAGGAAGACCCGGCCGTAGGGCTTGCCAAGCAGTCGCGGGTCGCAGAGCACCAGCACGCCGCGGTCGTCGTGGCGGCGGATCAGCCGGCCCACGCCCTGCTTGAGGGCGATGGCGGCGGCCGGCACCTGCTCGGCGAGGAAAGGGTTGCCGCCGCGGCGGCGCACCGCCTCCAGCCGCGCCTCCAGCACCGGATCGTCGGGAGCGGCGAAGGGCAGCTTGTCGATGACCACCACGCTCAGGGCCTCGCCGGCCACGTCCACGCCCTCCCAGAAGCTGGCGGCGCCCAGCAGCACGCCATTGCCGCTGGCGCGGAACTGCTCGAGCAGGGCGGCGCGCGGCGCCGTGCCCTGCACGAACAGCGGCCAGGGCCCGCCCTCGAGCAGGGTGGCGGCCTCGCGCAGGGCACGGTGCGAGGTGAAGAGCAGGAAGGCGCGGCCCTTCGAGGCCTCCAGCACCGGGCGCACGGCCTCGACCACGCGGGCGGTGTAGTCGCGGGCCGCCGGTTCCGGCAGGCCCTTCGGCAGGTAGGCGAGCGCCTGCCGCGGCCAGTCGAAGGGGCTTTCCTCGAGCAGCAGGCGCGGGGCGTCGAGGCCCAGTTTCCAGGCGATGTGGCGCAGATCGCCGCCCACGGCGAGGGTGGCCGAGGTGAAGATCCAGGCCGCACGGCTCTGCTCGCGGTAGCGGCGCAACGGCCCGGCCACGTCGAGCGGCGTCACCGAGAGGGCGAAGCCGCGCTGGGTCAGCTCGAACCAGCGCACCTCGCCCTGCGTCTCGCCCGCCACCGGGGCCGGCGTCTCATCGCCGTCGTCTTCCCCGGCCAGGGCACCGGGGGAATCCGCC
The DNA here is from genome assembly GCF_000429065.1 of Silanimonas lenta DSM 16282. Taxonomy (GTDB): domain Bacteria; phylum Pseudomonadota; class Gammaproteobacteria; order Xanthomonadales; family Xanthomonadaceae; genus Silanimonas; species Silanimonas lenta. The sequence continues at coordinate 10,562 of NZ_AUBD01000010.1, forward strand.
CCGCCCTCGAACAGGCCGGGCGCGCCCTCGCCCCAGTGCCGCAGGCGCTGCTGGAACAGCTCCAGCCGGGCCAGGGCGGCGGCGAACTCGGGCGCCGCCTCCTTCACCGGCAAGAGCGCCCCGGCCAGCACTGCCATCGCTTCGGCGAGGCCGCGCAGCCTAGCCGGCATCTCCGGGTGGTGGGCGAGCAGCAGGGTCTGCGCCCCGCGCTGCGGCAGGCCCTCGCAGTCGGCCCTGAGCTGCTTGATCGCGAGCTCCAGCGCCCGCACCGGCGGCGAGAGCGCGGCCAGGCTGCCGGCCAGCTTGGCGCAGGCGCCGATCACGTCGCGGCCGAGATCGACCAGCATGCGCGCCGAAAGACTCTCGCCGAAGAACTGCGAGGCGAGGTCGGGCAGCTGGTGGGCCTCGTCGAGCACGAAGGCCGAGGCCCCGGGCAGGATCTCGCCGAAGCCCTCCTCCTTGATGGCGAGGTCGGCCAGCAGCAGGTGGTGGTTCACCACCACGAGATCGGCGGCCTGCGCCTCGGCGCGGGCGCGCACCACGTGGCAGTCCTGCCAGAACGGGCAGTCGCTGCCGAGGCAGTTCTCGGCGGTGGAGGTGACGAGGCCGCGCACGGGCGAGTCCTCGGGCAGCCCCTCCACCTCGGCAAGATCGCCGCGGCGGGTGCGCCGGCTCCAGGCCACGATGCGCTCGAACAGCGCGATCTGATCGCGGTCGCTGAACACCGGGCTGCCCTGCGCCAGCGCGAGGCGGTGCAGGCAGAGGTAGTTCGCCCGCCCCTTGAGCAGGGCGGTGCGCAGGCCGAGGCCCAGGGCCTGCCGCACGAGGGGCAGGTCGCGGTGGTAGAGCTGGTCCTGCAGGGCCTTGGTGCCGGTGGAGACGATCACTCGCTGGCCGGAGAGCAGGGCCGGCACGAGATAGGCGAAGGTCTTGCCGGTGCCGGTGCCGGCCTCGGCCACCAGCGCGGCGCGGTCGGCCATGGCCTCGGCGATGGCCACGCCGAGCCGCTGCTGGGCCGGACGCGGCACGAATCCGGGCAGGCTGCCGGCAAGCGCGCCGCCGGCATCGAGGGCACGGGCGGTGAGCGCCGGCAGGGCCCGTGCCGGGCCGCCGCTGGCGGTCTCCCGGTTCACATCCGCACCGGCGGGGCGATGGTGCAGGCTTCGCCCATGGCGCGGGCCGAGGCGGCATTCTCGGCCTCGCCCCAGCCCTCGCGCAGATAGGCGAGCAGAGTCCAGTTGCGGCGGCACAGCGGTCCTGAGCGCGGGCCGCGCTGGGCGCTCTCCTGCGCCGAGGCCGCGGCTTCCTCGCGCCGTCCGAGCATCAGCAGCAGTTCGGCCCGCCACTGCAGCAGGTCCGGATCGCCGGGCGAGAGCGCGAGGGCGTGGGCGATATCGGCCTCGGCCTCGGCGAAGCGGCCCCCGGCCTCGGCGCGTGCGGCGCGTTCGCGCAGATCGGCCACCTGCGGATCGACCAGCGGCGCCACCACCAGTTCCACTCCGTCGCGCCCAGCCTCGCGCACCGCCGCGAGGATCTCGGCGGCACTGGGCGGCGGCGGTCCGGCCGGCGGCACCGGCGCCGGCACGGTGGCACATCCGGCCAGCAGCAGGGCCGGGGCGAGGAAGCGGAGAACGCTCATTCGCGGGTCGATCCGAAACCGAAGAAATCGAGCAGGCTGCGGCGCGTGCAGCTCAGGTGCTCGGCCGGCAGGTAGCCGGCGACGAAAGGATAGCGCCGGGCGCCCGGACATTCCGCCTCGGTGGTGGCGAACTCGCCCTGGGCCACATAGGTCCATTCGATGCCCTCCTCGCCGGGAACGAGGGGCTGGCTCGGCAGGCCGGAAAACAGGCTGGACCAGACCCGCATGGCGCCGGTGGCGCCGTAAAGGCCGGTGGCCTCGTTCTGGTCGTTGCCCACCCAGGCCACGGCGAGATGGCGGCCGGTGTAGCCGGCGAACCAGCTGTCGCGGCCATCGTTGCTGGTGCCGGTCTTGCCGGCGGCCGCCAGCCCGGCGGTGGGGCCGGAGGCCAGGGCCCGCGCGGTGCCGCGCTTCGCCGCATCCTGCAGGGCGAGGGTGACGAGGCGGGCGGCGATGGCATCGCCGGGCTGGGCCTCGTCCTTGCGGCCGTCGTAGCGCGCCAGCGGCCGGCCTTCGGGATCGAGCACGCCGCGCACCGCGCGCAGGGGCTGGATGCGCCCGCCGGAGGCGAGGAACTGGTAGAGCTGGGCCACTGCCAGCGGCGGCAGGTCCACGCTGCCGAGGATCAGCGAGGGGTTCGGCTCGGCCCGCACCTCGGCCAGGGCCCGCAGCAGGGCGGCGAGACGTCCGGGGCCCACGTCCATGCCCAGGCGCACCGTGGCCTGGTTGTAGCTGAAGGAGAGCGCATCCATCAGCGGCAGCACGCCATGGCTCTGGCCGTCGGCGTTCTGCGGCGCCCAGAGCTTGCCGTCGGCCAGGCGCACCTGCACCGGGCCATCGTCCACCGGCGAGGCCAGCGACCAGCGCCCGGGCTGGGCCAGGGCGAGCAGGTAGACCATGGGCTTCAGCAGCGAGCCCACCGGGCGGCGGGCATCGAGGGCGCGGTTGAAGGCCGGCTGAGACGGATCGCGGTCACCCACGATCGCCAGCACGTCGCCATTGCGGGCGTCGGTGAGCACCAGGGCGGCCTGCAGCGGCGGCCGGCCGGGACGCTCCAGCCCGGCCAGAGTGGTGGTGACGGCCCGCTCGGCCTGGCGCTGGGCCGAGGGCGCCAGCGTGGTGTGCACCACCAGCCCGGCGCCGGTGAGGGCGTCGGCGGGATAGTCGCGGGCCAGCTGGCGGCGTGCCAGCTCGAGGAAGGCCGGGTAGCGGTTGCGGGCCAGGCCGGGGCGGGCCAGCACGCCGAGCGGCTGGGCGCGGGCGGCATCCCGCTCGGCGGGGGTGAGCAGGCCGGTCTCGGCGAACACCCCGAGCACGAGATCACGGCGGGCCTTCGCCCGCTCCGGGAAGCGCCGCGGGTCGTACAGGGACGGCCCCTGGATCATGCCGATGAGCAGGGCGATCTCGTGCGGGCGCAGGCGCGACACCTCGCGGCCGAACCAGAAGCGCGAGGCCGCGGCCACGCCGTGGATGGCCTGCCCGCCCTGCTGCCCGAGGTAGACCTGGTTGAGGTAGGTCTCGAGGATGCGCCGCTTGTCGAAGCGGGCCTCGATGATGAGGGCGTAGGCCGCCTCCTTCGCCTTGCGCGAGGCGGTCTTGGCATTGCTGAGGAACAGGCTGCGCACCAGCTGCTGCGTCAGGGTGCTGCCGCCCTGCTCCAGTTCGCCCTCGCGCACGTTCACCAGCATCGCCCGCAGCACGCCCCAGGGGTCGATGCCGATGTGGTGCTTGAAGTTGCGGTCTTCCACCGCCTGCAGGCCGGCCACCAGCAGCACCGGCGCGTCCTCGAGGCGGATCAGCTCGCGCTCCTCCTGCTTGGCGCCGTACAGGGTGGCGATCCTGGCCGGGTCGAGCATGAAGCCGGGGCCACCGCCGTCCAGGCGCTTCACGCTGGCCACCCGGCCGCCAGCCAGCAGCACCTCGGCCCGGGCCGGGTCCACCGGCCCATCGACATCACGGAAACCACGGGTGGCGATCAGGAAGCGCCCCCCCTCGCGGCGATAGGTGCCGGGCACCACGCCATCACCCTCGGCGAAGGCCGCCGCTTCCAGTTCCTGCAGCAGGGCCTCGGCGGTGAGCGGCTCGCCCACCGCCAGCACCAGCGGCCGGGCGAAGACCCGGGTGGGGATCTGCCAGTCCAGCGCGGCGAACTCGGCCCGCACCTCGCGGTCGAGCACCAGCATCACCGGCACGCCAAAGCCCAGGGCCACGGCGAGGAGGAAGCCCCCCGCCCACAGGCCGAGCCGCCAGGGCCGCCTCATCGCCATGTCACCTCCGGAGTGCCGTCCGCCGGATGGCGGGAGCACGATTCCAGCAGACACCGGGGGCAGGGCCGGGGCAGAACCGGGAAGGCCGCAGGCACGGGGGGCGGGCGGAAATGCAAGGCGGAACCAAGGGATAATGCGCTCCGCGCAGTCTAGCGCAGCCCGGATTCCTCCCCCTTGAACACCGCGACGCTGCCCCCGCACCGCGACGGCGACCTCTCCCTCCACGCCAGCGACCCTGCCCTGCCCTGGTCCACCCGCCTGCGCGCCGCCCTGGCCGCCGATGCCGGCGAGCGGCTCCTGCTGGTGGCCCCCGGCCTGGTGCCGGATGCAGGCAGCCTCCATCTGCTGCACGAGGCCCTGTCCGGGCTGCCGGGGCTCGATGCGCTCAGCCCGGCCGATGCCGCCGAAGTGCGCGCCAGCTGGGCGCTCGCGGCCGACGAGGAGGCCGCGGCCTTTGCCTGGAGCTTCGCCCCGCACCAGGCCCTGGCGGGCCCGCTCGACCCGCGCTGCGCCCTGTGGCGGCGCAGCGCCGCCGAACGCCTGCTGCGCGAAGGCCCGCAGGCACGGCTTGCCAGCGCCCGCCTGCCCCATCTCGCCCTCGAACTCGGCCCGCCCCTGCCCGGCCTGTCCCCGCTGCTGCGCCGGGGCTGGTGCCCGGGCGGGCGGGCGCGCCGCCGCCCCCGGCCCACCCTTGCCGGCCGCGACGGCCGGCCGGTGGTGCTGCACGTGCTGCACGACTGGGGCGGAGGTGTCGAGCGCTTCGTCCGCGACCAGATGCGCCACGATGGCAGCGCCACCCACATCGCCCTGCTCAGCCGGGGCCGCGAAGGCCGGGCCTTCGGCGAATCCCTGGCCCTGCACGCCGATCTCGACGCGCCGCCGCTCCGGGTCTGGGCCTGCGAGCCGGCTGTGGGCGACATGGCCGACCGCCATCCCGGGGTGGCTGCCGCCCTCGCCGAGACCCTGGCGGACTTCGGCGTCTGCGCCCTGCGCGTCTCCTCGCTGATCGGCAGCAGCCTCGACGTGCTGCGCACCGGGCTGCCCACCGCCTTCGTGCTGCACGACGCCTTCCCCTTCTGGCCCCTGCTCGACGACGAGACGCCGCAGCCGGCATTCGACCCGGACCGGCTGCGCGCCGGCCTTGCCGCCCCGGGCAGCCGCTTCCGCGAGCAGGACCCCGAGGTCTGGCGGGCCTGGAGCGCGGCCGCGATCGCGGCGCTGGGGGCGCCCGGCATCAGCCTGGTGGCGCCCTCTCAGGCGGCCGTTGCGCGCCTGGAAGCCCTGCTGCCCGCGGCCCTGCGCCAGCGCATCCGGGTGCTGCCGCATGGGCTCGCCCTGCCCGCAACGCCCCGACCGACCGACCGCCGCCCCGGCCCGCTGCGGGTGCTGGTGCCCGGCCGGCTGGCCGGAGGCAAGGGCGAACGCCTGCTCGAGGCCCTGCTGCCGCTCGCCCCGCCGGGCATCGCCTGGTACTTCGCTGGCGGCGGAGAGCGGGCCGGACGTTTCGCCGCCCAAACCGGCGGGCGGGCCCTGGCCGACTACACGGCCAGCGAACTGCCGGCCCTGGTGGCGGCCTTCGACCCCGATCTTGCCCTGCTGCCCTCCCTACTGCCCGAAACCTTCGGCTACGTGCTCTCGGAAATGCAGGCCCTGGGCGTGCCAGTGCTGGCCGCGGCCGTGGGGGCCTATGCCGAACGCCTCGCCGGCGCCCCAGAGGGCCTGCGGCCCCTGCCCCCCAACGCCGAAGCCTTCGCCGCGACGCTGGCCCACTGGGCGGGCCGGCCCGAAGCCCTGCCGCGCAGGCCCCCGCCCCCGCCCGGGCTGGCCGACAGCCTCGCGGCCTGGCAGCAGCTGCAGCCCCTGGCACCGCCCCGGCCGCGTGCCCGGGCGGAAGATCCCGTCGCCCTGCTGCAACACGAGCAGGGCATGCTGATCGGTCTTGCCGGCGATCTTGCGCAGGAGCGCGACGAGGCCTACCGCGCCTACGACCGGGACACCGCCGATCTCATCCAGCAACGCGACATCGCCGTCACCCAGACCCAGACCCTGATGCAGGACCTGACCCAGGCGCGCGAGCAGGCCGGACGGCTCGACGCAGCGCTCGAAGAAACCCGCCGCCGTGTCCTTGCCATCGAACAGGAGACCGAACATGCGCGTCAGGCGTTCGAGCAGCAGATCAGTGGCCTCAGGGCCGAGGCCGGGCTTGCTCAGGCCGAAGCCGAGCGGGCAAGGACCGAGGCCCGGCAGCTGGCCGAGGAACGCGACCGCGCCTATGCCTTCTACGAGCGCGACACCGCCGACCTGATCCGCCAACGCGACATCGCCGTCACCCAGACCCAGACCCTGATGCAGGACCTGACCCAGGCGCGCGAGCAGGCCGGACGGCTCGACGCAGCGCTCGAAGAAACCCGCCGCCGTGTCCTTGCCATCGAACAGGAGACCGAACATGCGCGTCAGGCGTTCGAGCAGCAGATCAGTGGCCTCAGGGCCGAGGCCGGGCTTGCGCAGGCCGAAGCCGAGCGGGCAAGGACCGAGGCCCGGCAGCTGGCCGAGGAACGCGACCGCGCCTATGCCTTCTACGAGCGCGACACCGCCGACCTGATCCGCCAGCGCGACGTGGCCCTCGCCCAGCGCGACGCCGCCCAGGCCGAACTGGCGCGCCTGCAGGCCATCGTCGCCCACCCCTGGGTGCGCTGGCCCCGGCAGCTGCGGCGGCGACTGGCCGATGCCCTCCTGGTGCTGCGCTACCACCTGCTGCATGGCCTCGACCTCGGCCGGCGCGGCCTGCGCAGCCTGCGCCAGCGCGGCCTGGCCGCCACCCTGGCGGCGGCCAGGCGGCGCTTCCTCGGCGGCCCGGCCGCCGCGCCGGAAGACGCCGCTCCCGTGGCCGAGGCCCCGCTGTGCTTCCCGCATGCGGCAGGCCCCCTGCGCGCCAGCATCGTCATCCCGGTACACGGCAAGCTCGATTTCACCCTGGCCTGCCTGCGCAGCCTGATCGCGGCCGGCCTCGGGGACGAGGCCGAGGTGATCGTCGTCGATGACGCCTCGCCCGATGCCAGCGGCGAGGTGCTGCCGCGCATCCCCGGCCTGCGCTACCACCGCAACCGCGAGAACCTCGGCTTCGTCGGCAGCTGCAATGCCGGCGCGGCGCTGGCGCGTGGCGACTACCTCGTCTTCCTCAACAACGACACCACGGTGCGGCCGGGCTGGCTCACGGCCCTGCTCGCCACCTTCGAGCAGCACCCCGACACCGGGCTTGCCGGCGCCCTGCTGGTCTATCCGGACGGCCGGCTGCAGGAGTCCGGCGGCATCGTGTTCTCTGATGGCTCGGGCTGGAACTACGGCCGCTTCGAGGATCCGCAGCACCCGGCCTACACCTTCGTCCGCGAGGCCGATTACTGCTCGGGCGCGGCCATCGCCCTGCCGCGCGCCCTGTTCGAGGGCCTGGGCGGCTTCGACGAGCGCTACGCCCCGGCCTACTACGAGGACACCGACCTCGCCATGAAGGTGCGCGAGGCCGGGCTGAAGGTGCGGGTGCAGCCCGCCGCGGTGGTGGTGCACCACGAGGGCGTGACCGCCGGCACCGATACCGCGAGCGGGGTGAAGGCCTACCAGGTGCGCAACCAGCAGCGCTTCCTCGAGCGCTGGCGCGAGGTGCTGCAGCGCCGCCACCCCTCGCCCACCCAGGCGCCGCACTATGCCGCCCAGCACCGGGCCCGGGCCCGGGTGCTGGTGATCGACGCCACCACGCCCATGCCCGACCGCGACTCCGGCTCGGTGCGGCTGTTCGAGCTGCTGCGCCTGCTGGTGGAGGAGGGCTGCGCGGTCAGCTTCTTCCCGGAGAACGGCCTCGACGACGGCCCTTACACCCAGGCCCTGCGCGGGCTCGGGGTGGAGGCCTGGACCCAGCCCTGGCTCGGCTCGGTGCCGGACTGGCTGGCGAAGCACGGCGCCCGCTTCCAGCTCATCATCGTCAGCCGGCACTACGTGCTCTCGCCGCTGCTGCCGCTGCTGCGACGCCATGCGCCACAGGCACGGATCGTCTTCGACACCGTGGATCTGCACCACCTGCGCGAGCTGCGCGAGGCCGAGGAACGCCGCGACCCTGTGCTCAAACGCCATGCCGAGCGCACCCGCGAGGCCGAGCTGGCGCTGATGCGGAGCGTGGACCGCACCTGGGTGGTGAGCCCGGTGGAGCAGGCCCTGCTGGCCAAGGAGCTGCCGCAGGCCCGGGTGGACGTGGTGTCGAACATCCACCGCGTGCGCGGCCGCGGCCCCGGCATGGCGGCGCGCTCCGGCCTGCTCTTCGTCGGTGGCTACCGGCATCCGCCGAACGTCGATGCGGCGCTGTGGCTGGCCTGCGAGATCCTGCCGCGGCTGCGCGCCGTACGGCCGGACATCCACCTCAGCCTGGTCGGCAGCGAGGCCCCGCCCGAAGTGCTGGCGCTCGGCGAGCGCGACGGCATCCGCGTGCACGGCCACGTGCCCGATCTCGTGCCGCTGCTCGATGCCCACCGCTTCTCGGTGGCCCCGCTGCGCTACGGCGCCGGGGTGAAGGGCAAGGTGAACCAGGCCCTGGCCCATGGCCTGCCGGTGGTGGCCACGTCCTGCGCGGTGGAGGGCATGGGCCTCTCCCATGGCGTGGACGTGCTGGTGGCCGACGATGCCGAGTCCTTCGCCGCCACCCTGCTCGCCGCCTACGAGGACGAGCCGCTGTGGGAGCGGCTGGTGGCCGGAGGGCTTGCCAATACCGAACGCGAGTTCTCGCCCGAGCGGGCGCGCCAGACCCTGCGGGCGATCTTCAGCGAGCTGCGCTGAGGGCGAGGCGATAGCGCTGCTCGAGCGCCTCGCGCTCCGGCGCCTCCGGCGCCAGCAGGGCGGCCTGGTCGAGGGCGCGCCGGGCGGTGTCGAGGGCGCCGCGGCCCAGGGCTTCTTCCGCCAGGCCAAGCCAGCGCAGGGCCTCGCGCGAGCGTCCGGCCTGCAGGGCCGGATCCGGGAGCGGCTCCGCGGCGCTGCCATGGCGTCCGGCGAGCCGGGCCTCGACCGCCGGCAGGTCCACATGCCCCGGATCGAGCGCGCGTACCCGTCGCAGCCGCAGGCGGGCCGATTCCCACTCGCCGCGCTCGATCTCCGCCACCGCCAGGCCCAGCCAGGCCGAAAGCACCTGCTGCCGGCCATGCCGTGCGAGGGTGTTCCCCGGTTCACGCGCAAGCACCCGGAGATAGTCGGCCAGCGCCGCCTCGGGGTCCGTCTGCTCCGCCGCGAGAGCCCGCTGCAGCAGCACCTCGATCGAGGGCTCGGCGCGCTCGGCGAGATGCCGGCGCCGCGGCTCGAGGGCATCGCCCGGCGCGCCGAGCGCCGCGGCCGCGGCCAGCAGGGCTTCGATCTCGGCCCGGGCTGCCGCCGCCAGCGGCGGGCCCGGCGGCGGCCCGCCGAGCAGCGTGTCCACCCGAGCCAGCGCGATGCCCACGGCCTCGGCCCGCTCCACGGGCAGGCGCGGATGGTCGGGGCTACGCGCCGCGGCCGCCTGCAGCAGGGTCGCGGCCCGCAGCACATCGCCTTCGGCCATCGCCGCATCGGCCGCCGCCAGAAGGCCGTCGAGCGCGGCATCCGGGTACAGCCAGCGGCCCAGCGGCCCGCGCAGCAGCAGGATCGCCGCCAGCAGCCCGCCGAGCAGGGCCAGCAGGACGAGACGCCGGTGCATCAGCCCACCCGCCGCGCGTCGCGCACGCCGGGCACGCCGGCGAGCCGCGCCAGCAGGCGCGAGAGCTGGCCGAAATCCGAGACCTTGAGCGTCAGCCGGAGGTCGACGAGGCCGCGGCCATCGTCGGCACGCGAGGCGATGGCATGGATGTGCACGCCCTCCTGGGCGATCAGGGTGGTGATGTCCTTGAGCAGGGACTTGCGGTCGAAGCCCTGGATGGCGACATCGACGGCATAGGTGCCACCGGCACGGCCCCAGGCCACCGGCATCGCCCGGTCCGGATCGCGGGCCAGCAGCCGGGCGAGCGCGGCGCAGTCGGCGCGGTGCACGCTGATGCCGCGGCCGCGTGTCAGGTAGCCGGCGATGGCATCGCCCGGCACCGGCTGGCAGCAGCGCGCGAGCTGGGTGAGCAGGTTGCCCACGCCCTCCACCACGAAACTGTCGTGCCGCGCCCCCACCCGGTCGCGCGCGGCCGCGGCCGGAACCGGCGGCAGCGGGTTCGGCTCCTTGGGCTGCTGCGCCTCGTGCAGGGCACGGCTCACCTGGGCCGGGCCGATGTCGCCCAGCGAGAGCGCCACCATCAGGTCGTCCACCGTGGCCACGCGCAGCTTCGGCAGCACCGGCGCGAGATCGGCGCCGATGAGGCCGAGGCGGCGCAGCTCCTTGTCCAGCAGTTCGCGGCCCTCGGCGAGGTTCTGCGCCCGGTCGAGCTTGTGGAACCAGGCGCGCACCTTGTCGCGCGCCCGCCCGGTGACGAGATAGCCGTTGGCCGGCAGCAGCCAGTCGCGGCGCGGCGCGGCCTCTTTCCCGGTGAGGATCTCCACCACGTCGCCGGTGGCCGGGGCGTGGTCGAGGGTGACGATGCGGCCGTTCACCTTGGCGCCGCGGCAGCGGTGGCCCACCTCGGTATGCACGGCATAGGCGAAGTCGAGCACCGTGGCCCCGCGCGGCAGGTCGATCACCTTACCCTGCGGCGTGAGCACATAGACCCGGTCCTCCACGAGATCGGTGCGCAGGCCGGCCTGTAGGGCCTGCTCGTCGCCCTCGCTGGCCTCGAGCAGCTGGCGCATCCAGGCGATCTTGCGCTCGAAGCTGGCATCGGCACCGCCGCCCTCCTTGTAGCGCCAGTGCGCGGCCACGCCGAGCTCGGCCTGCTCGTGCATGTCGCGGGTGCGGATCTGCACCTCCACCGTGCGCCCCTCGGGGCCGATCACCGCGGTATGCAGGCTGCGGTAGCCATTGCCCTTGGGGCGGGCGATGTAGTCGTCGAATTCCCGGGCGATCGGCGTCCAGACCTGGTGCACCACGCCGAGGGCGGCATAGCAGTCCGCCACGTCGGCCACCAGCACCCGCACCGCGCGGATGTCGTAGAGCTCGCCGAAGGGCACGTCCTTGCGCTGCATCTTCTTCCAGATGCTGTAGATGTGCTTCGGCCGGCCCGCCACCTCGGCCTCGATGCCGGCGGCGGCCAGGGCCTCGCGCAGCTGCCGCTTCACCTCCTCGATGTACTGCTCGCGCGCCACCCGCTTCTCGTCGAGCAGGCGGGCGATGCGCTGGTAGGTCTCGGGCTGCAGGTGGCGGAAGGCGAGATCCTCGATCTCCCACTTCAGCTGCCAGATGCCGAGGCGGTTGGCGAGCGGGGCCAGCAGATCGGCGGCCAGCCGGGCGAGCGCCAGGCGTTCGGCATCGGGCAGGGCGGCGGCGGCGCGCAGCCGGGCGAGCTGCAGGGCGAGCAGCACCGGCACCACCCGCAGGTCGCGGACGATGGCGAGCAGCAGGCGGCGCAGCCCCTCGGCATTGGCCCGCCCTTCCGGCCGGGCATGCAGGGCCCAGACCTGCTCGGCGGCGCGGATGCCCTCCAGCATCGCCGGCAGGCGCCCCGTCGCCGGGGCTGAATCGAGCGGCGGTGCGGCCTCGCCCAGGGCCGCAAGGGCCGTTGCCCACTGCATCTCGCGATCGGGGGAAAGGGCCGCCAGCACCTCCAGGGCCCGGCGCGCGGCCAGCGCCGGCGCATCCGCGAGGGCGACGCGCGCGGCCAGCGCCGGCCACTCGGCGAGGGCCTGCCCAGGATCGATGGCACGGGAGACTGCGGCTTTCACGACGGCCGAGGGTAGACTTGGGGCCTTTCCCGCCACAACCGATACCGAGGATTCCGCCATGCGGCCACCCGTTCTTGCCCTCGCCCTGGCCGTTGCCCTGCTGCCCTTCGCCGCCGGCGCCCAGCAGGCCTCCACCCTGGAGGAGCGCATGAGCGCAGCCGACTTCAAGCGCGCCGGCCTCGACAAGCTGAGCGAGGAGGAACTGGCCGCGCTGAACGCCTGGCTGCAGCGGCATGGGTCGGGGGCGGTGGCCGTAGCGGCCGCTGGAGAGGACCTGCGCGGCTTCCGTCGCAGCTCGGCGCGCAACAACGCCCCGATCGTCTCGCGACTGGTGGGCGAGAGCACTGGCTGGACCCTGGGCACCCTCATCGAACTCGAGAATGGTCAAGTGTGGCGGGTCACCGACACCAGTGGCAGTTTCGGGGGCGTCCGCCTGGTGAATCCGGTGGTCGAGATCCGCCCCGGGCTCATCGGTGGCTGGATCATGAAGTTCCAGGGCTACAACAGCTCGGCGCGGGTCGAGCGCGTCAAGTAAGGCCTCCCCCTGCCCGCAGCGCCTCGAGCTGCTTTGCGAGGCGCTTGGCGGAAACCGGCCGCTTCGTGCCCAGTTCCTGGGCAAACAGCGAGACGCGCAGCTCCTCGAGGTCCCAGCGCAGGGCCTGCCAGCCAGGCCGGCCCGCGAGCCCGCGGCGCCGCGCCTCGTCCAGCGCCTCGACGAAAGGCTTGAGCTCCAGCATCCGCTGCTGGTCGCGCGCAGGGTCGCGCAGGGCGCGCTCGGCGCGCAGGGCCAGCGCCTTCAGGTAACGCGGCAGCTCGGTGAAGGCCTCGGGCGGCGTCTCCCTCACGAAGCCGGGATGCACGAGACCGGCCAGCTGGGCGCGAAGATCGTCGAGGTTCGCCTTCGCCCAGCCCATCACCGGCGCCTCCAGCTTCGGGCGGATCTCGGCGTACTGGCCGAGCGCGGCCTCGGCGATCTTCAGCCGCGCCATCGCCTCGCCGAACAGTTTCTGCCGCACCGTGCCAATGGCCCTCTGAAAAGCCTCGCGGTCGCGGATCGCAGCCAGCGCCATGCCGCCCTGCCCCTCCTCCAGCAGGGCGGCCAGCGCCTTTTCGACGAGATCGGCGCGCAGCTGCTCGGCCGTGGCCACGGCGGTGTAGACCATGGCCGTCTTCGGATTCAGCGGCAGCTGCCGGCGGGCCTGCTTCACCGTATCGGCGAGCGCGATCTCGGCGAGGCGCAGCACGCCACCGGCGTGCGCGACGGCGGCGGCCTCGCGGTCGGCGAGGACGCGCAGGGCCACGCCCTCGCCCTCGGGCACCAGCGCAGGAAAGGCCGGCAGGCCGCCGGCCCCGGGGATTTCGGGCGGGATTGGCTCGGCAGGAAACTCGCGCAGGCCCTCGCGGACCAGGCGCTCGCCTGCCCGCGCGGCGAAAGCCCTCTCGGCTTCGACGCCGAACCGCGCTTTCAGCTCGTCGAGCGAGCGCGACTGGCCCAGCACCCGGAAGCGCGACGCGCGCGCATCACGGGCCTGGGCGCCGGCGGGCAGGCCTTCCAGCGCTTCTGCTTCGCCGACGCGCAGGTTCATGCGCAGATGCGGCTCGAGCGCAGCCTCGTCGAAGTCGAGCGGCGAGATCTCGATGCCCGTCGCCCTCGCAAGGAAACGGGCGAGGGCGCCCATGAGGCTGTCCGCATCGCCGTCGGGATAGGCGAGGGCGAAGGCGCGGGCGAAGTCCGGCGCCGGCACGAAATGGCGCCGCAGCGCCTTTGGAAGCCCCCGGATCAGTGCGGCGGCCTTTTCCTCGACCAGGCCCGGCACCAGCCAGGTGAGCCGCGCGGCATCGAGGGCCGGCAGCAGATGCAGGGGCACGTCCAGCGTCACCCCGTCCTCGGCATGCCCCGGCTCGAAGCGGTAGTGCAGCGCGAGCCGCGCATCGCCGAGCGGCAGGACGCTGGGGAAGCGCTCCGCGCCACTGCCTTCCACCGACATCAGCTCGGCGAGCGACCACTCCAGTGCCTTCTTCGATGCCGGATCGAGCCTGCCGTACCAGGCCTCCAGCGCCGCCGTGTTGTGCACCTCGGGAGGAAGGCGGTCGAGGTACCAGCGCGCCTGCCAGTCCTCGTCGACGACGAGTCCGGCGCGGCGCTGCTTGGCTTCCTCTTCCTGCGCCCGCGCCAGCGTGGCGAGGTTGCGCTTCACCAGCGGGATGCGGGTATCGATCTCGCCCGTCACCAGCGCCTGGCGCACGAAGATCTCGCGTGCCTCATCGGGGTACAGGGCACCGTAGTGCACCGGCTTCCGGGGCAGCAGCACGAGGCCGAACAGGCCGATCTGCTCCGCGCCCTGCACCCGCCCCTGCCGCCGCGACCAGTGCGGGTCGAAGTGCCGGCGCGAGAGCAGGTGCGGCACGGCATCGATCACCCATTCCGGCTCGATCTTCGCCGCGGTGATGCCCCAGACCTTCGCGGTGTCGAGCAGGGTGGCGCACAGCACCCAGGGCGGCGGCTTCTGTGCCAGGGGCGAGGCCGGGAACAGACCGAACTTGCGGCTGCGTGGGGCCTCGTACAGGCCCTTTTCGGAGCGGTGCCCCACCTGCAGTGCAAGGCCACTGAGCAGGGCCCTGTGCAGATCGGCATAGTCGGCCGGCGCCTCGTTCTGCGCCCAGCCCAGGGCCTCGCAGTTGAGCAGCAGCTGGCGATGCAGCTCGCGCCACTCGCGCATCCTGAGGAAGCTGAGGAAGCGTTGCCCGCACCAGTCGCGCAGCCTGGACTGCGAGAGCGCTTCGTGCGCGGCGCGATAGGCCTCCCAGAGCTTCAGGATGCCGACGAATTCCGAACGCTCGTCGGCAAAGGCCGCATGGGCCCGGTCGGCGGCCTCGCGCGCCTCGGCCGGGCGTTCGCGCGGGTCCTGCACGCCGAGGAAACTGGCGATCACCAGCATCTCGCGCAGGGCCCCGCGCTCTTTCGCGGCGATCAGCATCCGGGCCAGCTTCACGTCGACGGCGAAGGCCGCCATCTGCCGGCCCACCGGGGTGAGCTGGCGCTGCCTGTCGACGGCACCGAGCTCGGTGAGCTGCTGCCAGCCATCCGCCACGGCGCGCGGATCCGGCGCATCGATGAAGGGGAAGTCCTCCACCCGGCCGAGGCCCAGCGAGAGCATGCGCAGGATCACGCCGGCCAGCGAGGAGCGCAGAAGCTCGGGATCGGTGTAGCGCGGCCGGCGCTTGAAGTCCTCCTCGCTGTAGAGCCGGTAGCAGATGCCGGAGGACACGCGGCCGCAGCGGCCCTTGCGCTGGTCGGCGCTGGCCTGGGCGATGTCCTCGATGTGCAGGCGGTCGAGCTTCATGCGCGGGCTGTAGCGCTTCACCCGCGCCGTGCCCGGGTCGACCACGTAGCGGATGCGCGGCACGGTGAGCGAGGTCTCCGCCACGTTGGTGGCCAGCACGATGCGCCGCTTCGGACCTGGGTTGAACACGCGGTCCTGGTCCTTCGCCGAGAGTCTGGCGTAGAGCGGTAGCACCTCGGTCTCGCGGTACTTCCGCCGCTCCAGCAGGTGATGCACCTCGCGGATCTCGCGCTCACCCGGCAGGAACACCAGCACATCGCCGCGACCGACTCCTGCGGAGTCGACCTCGCGGGTGATCTCGTCGCAGGCCGCCAGCAGGCCCTCGTACAGCGATCTTTCGGCATCCGGCTTGGCGGCGACGTCGGCCGTCGTCTCCTCCAGCGGCCGGTAGCGCACCTCCACGGGGTAGCTGCGGCCCTCGACGCTGATCACCGGCGCACCATCGAAATGCTTTGCGAAGCGCTCGGTATCGATGGTGGCCGAAGTGACGATCAGCTTGAGATCGCGGCGCTTCCTCAGCAGGCCCTTCAGGTAGCCCAGCAGGAAATCGATGTTGAGCGAGCGTTCGTGCGCCTCGTCGACGATGATCGTGTCGTAGGCCGACAGCCAGCGGTCCTTCTGGATCTCGGCCAGCAGGATGCCGTCGGTCATGAACTTGATCAGCGTGTCCTCGCCCACCTGCTCGGTGAAGCGCACCTGCCAGCCCACTTCCCTGCCGAGCGGCACCTGCAGCTCCTCGGCCACGCGCTTCGCCACGGCGCGCGCGGCGATCCGGCGCGGCTGGGTGCAGCCGATCAGGCCCGCTGCGCCGCGCCCGGCGGCGAGGCAGAGCTTCGGCAGCTGGGTGGTCTTGCCCGAGCCGGTCTCGCCGGCGATCACCACGACCTGGTGCTTTCGGATCAGCCCGACGATCGCCTCGGCCTCACGGCCGATCGGCAGCTCGGTATCGATGCGCGGCTCGGGCAGGCGCGCGCGCCGCGCCTCGTAGGCCGCGCGCGAGCGCTCGAGGGCCTGCTCCAGGGCCTGCCGGGCCGCCGTCCTCGTCTCGCCCCGGGCCTCCGCCAGCCGCTTCTGCAGGCGCAGCAGGGCGCCACGGTCCTTGGCAAGGACGCGGTCCAGCGGATCGGGGCGCGCGGCGCGGGGCGCGGGCGCGGCGGGGTGCTCGGCAGGCTCGCGCATGGGCCGCGCAGTGTAGCGGCTGGCAGGGGTGAGGTGGCCCCGGGGCGATGGGGGGCGCTACCCTGCAGGGAAACCCCACAGGGAGACTCCGCCATGACCAAGCCCGCCAGCCCCAGGGTCGACAACGGCATCGCCGCCAAGGACCGCAAGAAGCTCGCCGAGGGCCTCTCGGCCCTGCTCGCCGACTCCTACACGCTCTATCTCAAGACCCATGCCTTCCACTGGAACGTGACCGGGCCGATGTTCAACAGCCTGCACGCCATGTTCATGACGCAGTACAACGAGCTGTGGATGGCGCTGGACGAGATCGCGGAGCGCATCCGCGCCCTCGACCACTTCGCCCCCGGCTCCGGAGCGCAGTTCGCGAAGCTCGCGAGCGTGAAGGAAGAGAGCGGCGTGCCCGACTGGCGCGGCATGGTCGGGCAGCTGGTCGAGGGCCACGACACCTGCGCCCGCACCGCGCGCAGGGTGTTCAGGGTGGCGGAGGCGGCGAACGACCAGCCCACCTGCGATCTGCTCACCGTGCGGCTCAAGGCCCACGAGAAGACGGCATGGATGCTCAGGGCCCTGCTGGAGTGAGCGGCGGGCAGTCGAGGCGCAGGGGCAGGCCGCCCTGCGCGGCACGGCTGAGGTAGCGGTCGCGCAGGCTGGCGTAGCGGCCGCTTTCCACGAAGCCGGCCACGGCGGAGACGCTACGCCAGCCCGGCAAACACCGCCAGCCCTTCCAGCACCAGGCCCTCGCTCAACGCGACCTCGGCGCCCAGGCGCCGGCGCAGGGCGTCAGCGTGCCGGAGGGCATCGCCACCGCCCAGCAGCAGGCGCGGCGGGTGCCCGAGTTCGGCGCAGGCATCGTCCCAGGCCGCCATCACGAAGCCCAGTGCCTGCCGCCGCGCGCCGGCCGCTACCGCGTCGGCGGTATCGGTGGCCCAGGCCACGGAAGACTCGCCAAAGCCCCGCTGCAGGGCCGGGAAGCGCTCGACCAGGGCCGCGCGCTGGTGCTGCTCGGCAATGCCGATGAGGCCGCCGCGATGGCGGCCGCGGGCATCGAGCAGGTCGAGGGTGAGGGCGCTGCCGAAGCTGGCCACCAGCCAGTCGCCGCCCCGGCGGCGGGCGGCAAGCAAGCCGAGAAAGCGATCGACGCCGAGCCGCGCCGGATCGGCATAGGCGATGCGCACCCCGGCGCATTCGGCCCGGGTCTCGGCCCGCCGTGGAACGATGCCGAGGCTTTGCAGCACCGCCTCCACCCGCAGCCGCACCCCCGCCGGAGCCACGCTGGCGATGCAGGCCGGCGTCGCCGGGCGGGAGGCGAGCAGCCGCGCCAGCCGGGCCTCGAAGTCCGGCTCGCCATGGGCGAGCGCGCTCACCGGCCCGAGACCCGCCGCCTCGGCCCAGGCCAGCTTCAGCCGGGTGTTGCCGAGATCAAGCAGCCACACGCAGGCTCACCTCACCGGCATGGTGCACGCGCTCGCCCTCGGCATGCCGCACCCGCAGGCCGCCGTCGGCGGCGAGGCCCAGCACCTCGCCCTCCAGCACGGCCTCGCCGGCCAGCAGGCGCACGCGGCGGCCGGCCAGGGCATCGAAACGCGGCCACTGCGCATGGAAAGGGGCGAAGCCCTCGCGCTCGAAGCGGGCCAGGGCCGGCAGCAGGGCCTCCAGCACGGCGGCCAGCACCGCCGGCACCGCAGCCGGCACCCCGGCCGCGGCGAGATCGGTGCGCGGCAGGGCCTCGGGCGCCGCGCCGGCCGCCGCCCCCTCCCCTGCCGATCCGTCGGCATCGCCGAGACGCAGATTGAGGCCAACCCCCACCAGCGCCCCGCCCTCGCGGCCTTCCACCAAGAGGCCGCCGAGCTTGGCGCCTTCCAGCAACAGATCGTTCGGCCATTTCAGCCGCACCGCCGTGGCCCCCAGCGCATGCAGGCCCTCGGCCACGGCCAGGCCCGCCACCAGGGCCAGTGGCGGCAGGGCGCGCGGCGGCAGGGCGAAGCGCCGCGCCACGGTGAAGGCCAGCGCCCCGCCCGGCTCGGTATGCCAGGCGCGCCCCCGGCGGCCGCGGCCGGCGGTCTGGCGGTCGGCGAGGTAGACCGCGCAGCCACGCGCGGGCAGGGCCTCGGCGGCTGCCCAGTCCTGGGTCGAACCGACCTCGGCACGGTGGGCGAAAGCGGCCAGTTCCGCCCGCGCCGCCTCCGAAAGCAGAAGCGCGCTCTCAGACATCGGCAGGCGGCCGCCGCGCGAACAGGCGCACCCGCTCGAAGCGGTGCTCGGTGCCGGCCCGCAGGCGCTGCAGGTTGCCGCGATGGGTGAAAACGAGCAGACCGGCCACGAGAAGGGCGAAGCCGGGCCAGCCCGGCGCCCGGCCCTCCCACAGGGCCCAGAGCGGCAGGGCAAGACCGGCGAGCACGGTGGCAAGGCCGACATAGCCACTGGCCACCAGCACCCCCAGCCAGACCGCGAAGAGAGGCAGCAGGGCGGTGGGCCAGAGCAAGGCCAGTCCGCCCACCAGGGTGGCCGCGCCCTTGCCGCCGCGGAAGCCATGGAACAGCGGCCAGACATGGCCCAGCGCCGCCAGCAGCACCGCCGCCATCTGCGCCATTTCGCCACCGCCGACAAGGCGCACCAGGGCCACGGCCGCCACGCCCTTGCCGATGTCCACCAGCACGGTGCCGAGGGCGAAGGCCCAGCCCTGGGTGCGGAAGGCATTGGTGCCGCCGGCATTGCCGCTGCCCTGGGTGCGGATGTCGACGCCCCGGAAGCGGCCGATCACGAGGCTGCCGGAGATCGAACCCAGCAGGTAGGCGGCGGCCAGCGCCGAGAGCAGCAGGGGGTCGAGGCTCATGCCGCCTCCACCGGCTGCACGGCCACCACCAGCGCGCCGGGGCCGGCGTGCGCCCCCACCGCCGCGCCGGTCTCGACCAGCCAGGCCTGCGCCACGTCCAGCCGCGCCTGCAGGGCGGACAGCAGGGCGTCGCCCTCGGCGCGGGCATCGCCATGGCCCACGATCAGGCGCCAGCGCCGTCCGGGCGGCAGCCGCTTCGCCACGTAGCGGGCGAAGCGTTCCGGCAGGCGCTGCGTGCCGAACAGCGCGGCGCAGGGCTTGAGCCGGCCCGAGGGCAGCACCCGGGCGAGCGGCGTGGCGCGCAGCAGCCGGGCCACCGTGCCGGCCCAGGTCGGCACCCGGCCGCCGCGCACCGCATGACGGACATCGCGGGCCAGGGCGAAGGTGAGGGTCTGCGGCTTTAAGGCCTCGAGCCGGGCCAGCACCTCGGCGGCGCTGGCCCCGCGGGCGGCCGTCTCCGCCGCCGCCATCGCCAGCAGGGCCTGCCCGGCCGCAGCATTGGCGGTGTCGAAGACGTGGGTGCGTTCGGGAATCCCGCGCTGCGCGGCCGATTCCGCGGCCTGCAGGGTGCCGGAGACGGCGCGCGAGAGCCCCACGTAGACCACGTCGGCATGGTGCGAGAGCAGGAACTCGAAGCAGCGGCGGAAATCCCCCACCGGCGGCTGGCTGGTGCGCGGCAGCAAATGGTCCTCGCGCAGGCGCCGGTAGAACTCGGAAGGCGCCAGTCCCACGCGGTCGAGGTAGTCCTGCTCGCCGAAGTTCAGGCGCAGCGGGATGACGTGGATGTCGAGGGCATCGGCCATGCCCTCGGGGAGATCCGCCGAGCTGTCGGTGGCCACCACCACCCGCGCCGCGCCCTGCGTGGTGCGGGCCTGGGCCAGCATGTCGTCGGCCTTGGCGCCGTCCACCCGGCCGAAGGCGGCGAGCCGGGCGAACAGGCGCGCCGGCTCGGCCACGTGGGCATGCACCTTCACCCGGTGCGGCCCGCCCGCCACCACCACGCAGTCGGCCCCGAGGTCGGCCAGCGCCGCCTGCAGGCCGGTGCGGTCGAGGCCCGCGCCCGAGAGCAGGCACTCGGTACACCAGCGGTGCGCCGGATCCACCGCCTCGGGGTCGTTCGCATGCAGATCCACCGCCGCCAGCGCATCGGAAGCAGCCTCCTCGGGCGGCGTGCGCCGGGCGAGGAAGTCGTTGATGCCCTCGAGCAGGTCGACGAAGCCCTGCGCGCCGGCATCCACCACCCCGGCCTTGCGCAGCACCGGCAGCTGCTCCGGGGTGCGGCGCAGGGCTTCCCGCACCTGCGCCAGCGCCGCCTCGAACCACTGCCGCGGTTCGCGCGCCTCGCCGCCGCGGGCGGCCTGCGCCAGCGCCTCGCCGAAGGCATGGATCACGCTGAGCATGGTGCCCTCGCGCGGCTCGGCCATGGCCGCGCGCGCCGAGCGCGCCGCCGCCCGCGCGGCCTCGGCGAGGCCGTGCACATCCAGGCTGGCCCGCTGCCCCACGGCATCGGCAAGGCCACAGAAGTACTGGGCGAGGATGGCCCCGGAATTGCCGCGGGCCCCGTCGACGGCCTCATCTCCCACCCGCCGCAGCAGGGTGCCCACCCCGGCCGCCGGCCGCTGCAGGGCGCCGCTCAGCACCGTGCCCAGGGTGAGCGCGAGATTGTTCCCGGTATCGCCATCGGGCACCGGGAACACATTGATGTGGTTGAGCTGGTCGCGGCGGGCGATCACCCGCCGGGCACCGGCGATCAGGGCCTGGCGGAGGGCGGCCGCGCGGATCGGGCCGGGCGCGGAACCGGCGGCGAGAAGGCCGCCTTGGGGCGTGGCGATCAGGGTCATGCCCGGAGTCTGTCGGAAAGGCCCATGGCCGGGCATGCTGCGGGACAGCATGGGCCGCGGCAAGCCGGCCGCCTGCACCGCCTTCACGGGAGGCGTATGATGCTGCGACGGTTTTCCCGCGGCCGGCATCTTTTTGCCTGCCACTGCCCGAGGGGGTCCCATGCTGCGCTCCAGCCTGCTGCTGATGTTCGTGCTCGCCCTGCCCAGCGCCGGGACCGCATCGGTGCAGGACGAGGCCAGCCCGGCCGCGGCGGAGGCCAGCGCCTGCGAGTCCCCGGCCAGCAAGGACGCCGGCGCCACCGGCAGCAGCGACGTTGCCGGTCGCCGCGCCGACGCCCCCGCCGCCCGCCCCGCCTCGGCCAGCCATCCGGCCCCCAGCCGCCCCCTCCTGCCGCGCTGGAACCGCCTGCTGCCGGGCATGTTCCGCTAAAGCCCGCGGTGGCATGGCCCGGCCCTGGTGGCGCTTCTGGGGCGGCGATCCGCCGCCCGTCGATCCCGCCGCCTGGCAGGCCCTCGTCCGCCGTGCCCCGCTGATCGCCGGCCTCGAGCCGGCACGGTCGGAACGGCTCCGCAGGCTCACCGCGCGCTTCCTCGATGGCAAGGCCATCACCCCGGTGCAGGGCCTGGAACTCGACGGGGCCGACCGCCTCGCGCTCGCCGCCCATGCCTGCCTGCCGCTGCTGGAGGCCGGCACCGCCGCCCTGCGCGGCTGGTCGCAGGTCATCGTCCACCCGGGCGCCTTCCGGGTGGAGCACGGCCGCCACGGCACGCCCTGGGAGTTCGACGCCCTCGAGGTGGTGCACGAAGGAAGCGAGGACCGCGAGGGCGAGAGCTGGGAGCGCGGCCCCCTGGTGCTGAGCTGGGCCGACCTCGCCGCCGAGATCGCCGAACCCGAGCCGGGCTACCAGCTGGTGGTGCACGAGATGGCGCACAAGCTCGACGGCGTGGACGGGGTGATGGACGGCACCCCGCTGCTGCCGCGCGCCTGGCAGCGCGAGTGGGCCCGCGATTTCGGTGCCGCCTTCGAGGCCCTGAACGCCCTGCTCGATGCCGACCCCGAGGCCGAGACCCCGATCGATCCCTACGCCGCCGAAGCTCCCGAGGAATTCTTCGCGGTCTGCAGCGAGTACCACTTCACCGCGCCAGACCTGCTGCGCGAGGCCTTCCCCGCCGTGGCGGCGCACCTCGAGCGCTTCTACGGCCCCTCGCCGATGGCCCGCCGGTAGGCCGGCAGGATGTGCCGGGCGCTGAGCGGCGCCACCGGCACGCCGGGCGGGCCTTCGAGCGGCAACCAGCGCACTTCCTCGATCTCGGCCTGGGCGCGGGGCTCGCCCTCGAAGGCGCACTGGAAGGCCAGCGCCCGCACCCGCCGCCCTGGCTCGTTCACCGCCTCGGCTTCGAATTCGCCGAGCAGGCGCGCCGAACCCGGCACCATGGCCACGCCCAGTTCCTCGGCCAGTTCCCGCGCCAGCGTGGCCTCGGGCGCCTCGCCCGGCTCGCGCTTGCCGCCGGGCTGGATGAACACCCCCGAGCCGCGCTTGCGCACCAGCAGCGTGTGGCCCCGGCCATCCACCAGCACCGCGGCCACGGTGAGGATCGGCGGGCGCCGCGCCGCGCTCCCGGCACGGCCCGTCACCAGGAGGCGCAGGATGCGCGAGAACCCGGCAGGGCCGAAGTCATGGCCGTGCGCCCCCCGCCGCCGCTCGACCGCCCCCTTCAGGAACACGACGGCGAACAGCGCGACGATGCCCGCGGGCACCGCAAGCACCAGCAGCAACAGGTGGCCGCTCACCCGGAGCGCCTCATGCCCCCGATGTCATCCGGCGCCACTGCGAGAGCACGGCCTTCTGGTTCATTCCCCGCTCCCGGCCAGCGCCAGCAGGGCCGAGGCCACCGACTCCTCGAGATACCAGTCGTCGATGTCGGCATCCTCGATGCGCGCCCCGGCCGTCACCTCCACCTCCCGCGGCGGGCCGGTGCGGCAGGTCCCATCGGCCTCCCCGCCGACGCGCTGCCGGGCATTGCATACGGAGTAGCTGGTGTGCGCCCCCACCAGCAGCGGGTCGGGCCGCTCCTCGGGGATGGCGAACACCGTGTAGGTGCCGGGGGCGACGCGAAGCGAGTAGCGCTCCTGCCCGGCCGCGATGGGCACGCGCCGCGGGACCGGATCGTTGCGCTCGAGCAGCACCAGGGTCATCGCCGGCACTCCTTCGCCAGGGAATTCGATGCGCCCGCCGATCTCGCCCTCGTCTCCGGCAGCGCAGGCAGTGCAGGACAGGAAGGCGGCGAGCGCCGCGCCACGCGGGATGACGGGGTGGGCCATCGGGAGCGTCCTCGATCCGGGGGGAAGAGACGGCCGGACGCTACACCGCCGCCCTGCCCGCGTCCAGCTAGACCTGCGGCGGGAAGCGCGCCACGAAACGTGCTCCGCCCAGCTCCGGCGAGCGTTCCACCGAGAGCGCGCCCTGGTAGGCAGCGACGATGTCGAGCACGATCGACAGACCGATGCCATGGCCCTGCACCCGTTCGTCGCCGCGCACCCCGCGCTGCAGCACCCGCTCGACCTGGTCCTCGGGGATGCCCGGACCGTCGTCGTCCACTGCCAGCACCAGGCCGCTACGCTTGCCGGCGGGCGCCGGCAGCACCGAGACCTGCAGCACCACCCGCGACTTCGCCCACTTGAAGGCATTCTCGAGCAGGTTGCCGAGCAGTTCCTGCAGGTCGCCGAGTTCGCCGTGGAAGCGCGCCGCGGGATCGATCTCGAACTCGCAGAGCACGCCCTTGGCGGCATAGATCTTCTCCAGGCCCTGCACGATCTCCTCGGCCGGTCCCTCGATCTTCAGCGGCGCGGCGAACAGCACATGCCCGGAGCGCGCCGCGCGCGAGAGCTGGTAGCCGACGATGTCGTTCATGCGCTGCACCTGGGTACGGACCTCGGCACGCAGCTCGGCGGGCGAGGCGCCGGCGTCGAGCAGGCTCTGCAGCACGGCGAGCGGCGTCTTGAGCGAATGCGCAAGATCGCCCAGGGTGCGCCGTACCTGCTCGAGGTTGCGGCGTTCGGAATCGATCAGGGCGTTGATGCTGTCGGTGAGCGGCTGCAGCTCGCGCGGATGCTCGTCGGTGAGACGCGCCACGCTGCCCTGCTGCACGTCGGCCAGCGCCTTCTCGACGCCGAGCAGCGGACGCAGGCTCCAGCGCAGGGCCAGCGCCTGCACCAGGGCCAGCACCACCGCGGCGGCGCCCAGCCAGCCCCAGAGCGTGCGGCGGTACACCGCCACCTGCTTGCCCACATAGGCCGCATCCTCGTAGAGCGCCAGCGTGAGCTCGATGTCGCCGCGCCCGGTCTCCCAGATGGTAGTGAGCGAATAGCGGTACACCGCAAGCCCGCGGCCACTGGCCTCGGTGGCCGGCAGCGGCCCCTCGAAGCGGCCCACTCCCGGGCTGCCCGGCACCGGCGGCGGCAGGATGCGCCCGAGCGAGGAGGCCGATTCCCAGCGCAGGCCCTCGCCCACCATGCCGGCATACAGGCCACTGCCCGGGCGGTCGAAGCGCGGATCGGGCGGCACCTGCGGCATCACGATGGCGCCGGAGCGCAGCACCTCGGCGCCATTGAGGTAGGCCTTGGCGAAGTTCTCCAGGCGCTCGCGCTGGCTGGTGAGCGCCGCCTCGGCGAAGGCGCGGTCGAGGGCGTAGCCGGTGAGGCCCAAGAAGGCCACGAGCGCCAGGCCCGCAGCCAGCATCTGGCGCGCCTGCAGCGAGAGGCGGCGGCGCACCACGCCCATGGCGGCTTACTCGTTGCGCGGGATGGCGAAGCGGTAGCCGCGGCCGCGCACGGTCTCGATGGGCTTCAGGGTGCCCTCGGGGTCGAGCTTCTTGCGCAGGCGGCCGATGAACACCTCGAGCACATTGGAATCGCGGTCGAAATCCTGCTGGTAGATGTGCTCGGTGAGGTCGGCCTTGGAGACCAGCTCGCCGGCATGCAGCATCAGGTATTCGAGCACCTTGTACTCGTAGCTCGTCAGATCGACCGGGGTGTCGGCCACCGAGACGGTCTGCGCCGAGAGATCGAGCTTCACCGGGCCGCACTCCAGCGAGGGCTTGCTCCAGCCGGCGGCGCGACGCAGCAGGGCATTGATGCGCGCCAGCAGCTCCTCGACGTGGAAGGGCTTGACGAGGTAGTCGTCGGCCCCGGACTTCAGCCCCTCCACCTTGTCCTGCCAGGAGGAGCGGGCGGTGAGGATCAGGATCGGGAACTTCTTGCCCTCGGCGCGCAGGGCACGCACGAGATCCATGCCCGACATGCGCGGCAGGCCAAGATCGACGATGGCGATGTCGAAGGGCACTTCGCGGCCGTTGTAGAGGCCTTCCTCGCCGTCGGCGGCGGCATCGACCGCGAAGCCCTCGCGCTTCAGGCGGGCGGCCAGGGTCTCCCGCAGGGGGGCTTCATCTTCGACCAGCAGGATGCGCATGGAGTCTCCTTCTCGATGCCGGCCCGCGGCCGGCCTCAGTAACGGTCGCCGCGTTCGGCGGGCGGCAGGGTTTCCGGCACCGCGAGCTCGGCCGGGTGGCTCACCGGGGCCGGCTCCGGCCGCAGGCTGCGAGGCTCGCGGAAGCGTTCCTCACGCTGCGAGCGAATGTCGTCGAAGGCCGCGCG
Organism: Silanimonas lenta DSM 16282; assembly: GCF_000429065.1. Lineage (GTDB taxonomy): Bacteria > Pseudomonadota > Gammaproteobacteria > Xanthomonadales > Xanthomonadaceae > Silanimonas > Silanimonas lenta. The sequence continues at coordinate 36,122 of NZ_AUBD01000010.1, forward strand.
ACCGGCCTCGCCGCGCGACTCGCGCCAGGCTTCGCGGCGGCGCTCATGGGGGTCGTCGCGCATGATGCGCACGCGGCCATCCGGGGTGAGCACCTTGAGCCGGTAGACCTCGCGGCCATCGCGCTGCATCGATTCGGCGCGCAGCACCTCGCCCCCGGTCTGGCGCTCGGCGCGCAGCACCGATTCCGGCAGTTCCGAGCGCTCGCGGCGCTCCGGGCGGGGCCCCGGGTCGCGCTGCTGCGCGAAGCCCTCGCCCGCGAGGCAGGCGACGGCGGCGGCGAAGGCGAGGGGGCGGAGCATCGGCATGGGCGGAGGATAGCGGGCGTGGCGCGGGGCTGGCCAGCGATGGACGAAGTCTGGTTCCGCGGGGGTGAATTCCCTCTTAACCCGGGCCGGGGGCGTAGCGCTGCCATTCAGCGGCACGGACGGTTCCCGCGAGGTGCGGTGCGGCCGGCGATTTCAGCAGGCGAGCCTGCCTGCCGCGTGCGGCATTTCGCTCTTCCCTCGGTCGGGGCGACCCGGCCCGCTGCAGCGCAGCGGGCGTTCGTCGCAGGCTGCGGGCAGTGCCCGCAGAGCGCCTGCGCCTCACCCTGCCCCGACTCGGGCGCTCGCCATCCTTGGGCTCGCTTGCCGCGAAACGCCACCCGCGGCGTCGCGGCTCGCCTCAGCCATGCCGGAGCGCCGCGCCCGCGGGGAGTGCGCCCCCGTGAGCGAGGCACGACGCCGAGCGTCCGCGAATACGGCGCTGGATGCAGAGTTTGAGCGGCACGGGGGCGCAATCACCGCGAAGGCAGGCGCTCCACGGCTGAAGCAAGACTCGCGAGAGAAAGATGCCGCAGGTGGCAGACGAACCGGCTAGAACCACTCCCCCACGCAGCAGCGCAGCGAGCCGCCGGCCTTCTCGATCTCCGGCAGCGGCACGGCATGCAGGGTGAAGCCGGCACGGGCGAAGGCCTCGCGCTCGGCAGGGCCAAGCGCCGCCTCGGCCCGGGCGCTGAGGAAGGCGGCATCGGCGGATACGGCGATGCCATTGCCAGCATAGGCCAGGCGCGCCTCGGTGCCGAGCGCGAGGGCGTGCGGGGCATAGAACCGGAGGATGGCCCGGGCCAGCGCCGGGTCGGCGAAGCCATCGGGGCAGGCCACGGCGAGGCGGCCGGCATAGACCTGCAGCAGCACATTGGTGTGGTACTCGCCCGCGGCGAGCTCGAACACCAGGGTGGCATCGAGGCCGAAGGCGTCGTGCATGGCGGCGGCCCCGGCCTCGTCGCAGCGCTCGGACAGGCCGCAGTAGCCCACGTTGCGGGCGCGGTCGATCACCAGCGAGCCGGTGAGCTCGCAGATGCCGGGCTGGCGGGAAAGATCGAGGCAGGCATAGCCGGCGGCGCGGGCGAAGAAGGCGCGGATGTCGGCGCGCCCGGCTTCGCGGCGGCGCACCGCATGGCGCATATGCCCCACCACGAGGCGGCCAGGCGCGGTGGCGAACACATTGTTCGGGAACACCGCATCGGGGGTGGCGGGGTCGCCGGGGAAGGTGATCACCGGGACATGCGCCGACAGGGCGCGGGCGAGCGCCCGGTGCTCGGCCAAGGCCCGCTCTGCGTCGATGCCCTGCCCCAGCGCCATGTAGCGGTTGTCCTGCGCCGATTCCTCGGCCAGCCGCAGGCCCTCCGGGGCCACCAGGAACACCGCCTTGGGCAGCGCCCGCGCCGGTTCGGGCGGGCGGGTGGCGGCGAAGGCGAAGAAGGCCTCGGGGTCGCGGGTGATCACGCCGCCTCCGGGCTTGCCTCGGTGGCGGCCAGTGCCCGCTCCAGCAGGGCAATGCCGGCGCCGGGCTTCGCCGCCCCCTCGCTCAGGATCTGGCGGAAGGCGCGGCCGCCTGGGCGGGCATGGAACAGACCGAGCACATGCCGGCTGAGATGCTTCAGCGCCACGCCGGCGGCGAGCTGGCGCTCGACGTAGGGGAACCAGGCCCGCAGCAGGGCGGCGCGCGGTCGTCGGGGCTCGCCGTCGAAGGCCACGGCGTACTCGTGCAGGCGGTAGGGCTCGTGGTAGGCGGCGCGGCCGATCATCACCCCGTCGACCCGGGCGAGCTGGGCGCGCAGGTCGTCGGTCTCGCGCAGGCCGCCGTTGAGGCTCACCACGAGATCGGGGCGCTCGCGCTTGAGGCGGTACACCCAGTCGTAGCGCAGGGGCGGGATCTCGCGGTTCTCCTTCGGCGAGAGCCCCTGCAGCCAGGCCTTGCGGGCATGCACGATGAAGCGCCGGCAGCCGGTGGCGGCCACGGTGTCGACGAAGGCGAGGAAGACCTCGTAGTCCTCCTGCTCGTCCACGCCGAGACGGCATTTCACCGTGACCGGCACGGAGACGGCGGCCTGCATGGCGGCGATGCACTCGGCCACCAGGGTCGGCTCGCGCATCAGGCAGGCACCGAAGCGTCCGGCCTGCACGCGGTCGGAGGGGCAGCCGACATTGAGATTGATCTCGTCATAGCCCCATCCGGCGCCGATGCGGCTGGCTTCGGCAAGCAGGGCAGGATCGCTGCCGCCGAGCTGCAGGGCGACCGGATGCTCGGCGGGATCGAAGCCGAGCAGGCGCTCGCGGTCGCCATGGATCACCGCCTGCGCATGCACCATCTCGGTGTAGAGCAGGGCCTTCGGCGCCAGCACGCGGTGGAAGGCCCGGCAGTGGCGGTCGGTCCAGTCCATCATCGGCGCCACCGACAGGCGCGAGCCGCCGAGCGGCGGATGCAGGTCGGACGGCGCCATCGCGCTGGGAATCAGTCGGCCCAGCGGGTGGGCTTGCCGCCCTGCGGCAGCACCAGGGCGGTGAGCCGGGCATCCCGGGACAGCAGGTGGATCGCATCCGAAAGCACGAAGGCGCTCTCGCGCAGCAGCGGGTCGATCAGGTTCTCCGCCGCCTTCTCCTCCTCCACCTGCTGCGCCACGTCACGCTCGTCGGCCTGCAGGCCGTCGTCGGCGCGGGTGGGCGGCAGACCATTGAGGCCAAGCCGCTTGCGCTCGGCTTCCCGGTGCAGGCGCCTGGCCTCGGCGCGCTCGCGCTCGGCGCGGCGCTCGGCCTCGTTGAGCGAGATGGTGCCGCGCTCGCGCTCGGCGCGGAACTGCGCCACGTCTTCCTTCCACCACTGGATCTCGACGTCCTTGGCGATGCGCGCCTCATGGCGCTGCGCGAGCGGCAGCAGCAGGGGGGCGAAGTTGCCGTAGCTGCGGTGCTCGGCCGGGGCGATCCGGGTGGCCGGCAGGGCGTTCTCGTAGGTGCTCTCGCCGAACTCGTCGGCGTCCAGGGTGACCGGGAAGGCGATGTCGGGCACCACGCCGTTGAACTGGGTAGTCCCGCCGCTGATGCGGAAGAACTGCGCCACGGTGAGCTTCAGCTGGCCGAAGCGCGGCTGGCGGCTGTTCTGGAAGCGGTCGAGGTCGATCAGGTTCTGCACCGTGCCCTTGCCGAAGGTGGTCTCGCCGAGCACGAGGCCGCGTCCGTAGTCCTGGATGGCGGCGGCGAAGATCTCGGAGGCCGAGGCCGAGCTGCGGTCCACCAGCACGGCGAGCGGGCCATCCCAGGCCACGCCCGGACGGTCGTCGGCCTCCACGCTCACCCGGCCGCCGGCCTCGCGCACCTGCACCACCGGGCCGGTATCGATGAACAGGCCGGTGAGTTCCACCGCCTCGGTGAGCGAGCCACCGCCGTTGCCGCGCAGGTCGACCACCACGCCGTCGACCTTCTCCGCCTTCAGTTCGGCAAGCAGGCGGGCAACGTCGGTGGTGGCGGAGCGGGCGTCGGGATCGCCGCGGCGCTTGGCCTCGAAATCGGCGTAGAAGGTGGGCAGGCGGATCACGCCGATGCGGCGGCCATCGGCCTCGATGAGCTGGCGGCGTGCCGCCTGCTCCTCGAGCTTCACCCGCTCGCGCACCAGCTCCACCAGCACGTGCTCGCCGTCGAGGCCATGGGCGGCAGGGATGATGTCGAGCCGCACCCGGGTGCCCTTGGGGCCACGCACCAGCTGCACCACGTCGTCGATGCGCCAGCCCATCACGTCCACCATCGGGCCATCGCCCTGGCCCACGGCGACGATCCGGTCGCCGACGCTGATGCGCCCCGACTTCGCCGCCGGGCCGCCGGGCACGAGGGTGCGCACCACCACGTAGTCGTCCTGCGTCTGCAGCACCGCGCCGATGCCCTCCAGCGAGAGCCGCATCGACATGTTGAAGTTCTCGGCGCTGCGCGGCCCCATGTAGCTGGTGTGCGGGTCGAGCGAGGTGGTGTAGGCGTTGAGGAAGGTCTCGAAGGCATCCTCGGGCTTGAGCTTGGCCACCCGGGTGCCGAGCTGGGCGTAGCGGCGGTCGAGGGTGCGACGGATCTCTTCGGGCGAACGGCCGGCCAGCTTCAGCCGCAGCCAGTCGTTCTTCACGTACTTCGCCCAGAGCGCGTCGAGCTCGATGCTGGAGCGCGCCCAGGGGGCGTCCTCGCGCTTGTAGTGCCAGACCTCGTCGGTATCGAAGTCGAACTCGCCCTTCAGCCGCTCGCGGGCGAAGGCCACCCGCTCGGCCACGCGCTGCATGTACAGGGCATAGATGTCGAAGGCCGGCTGCATGGCATTGCCGCGCACCGCCTCGTCGAAACGCGGGGCTACCGCCTTGAAGCGGTCGATGTCCTCCTGCAGGAAGAACAGCTTCTGCCGGTCCAGGCTCTCGAGGTAGCGGCGGAACACCACGGCGCCGAGCTTGGCGTCCAGGGGCCGCGGGGCGTAGACGTAGCGGCTGTCGGAGAGCACGCCATGCACCATGCGGGCGGCACCGATCTGGTCGGCCGTGGGGGCGAAGGCGGCGGCCGGCGCGGCGGCGCTGCGGGGAGCGGCCGGGGCAGCCGCCGGCGCGGCGGCGGGCACGGCACTGGTACCGGCGAGCGCCAGCGGCAGCAGGGCGGCGAGGAGAAGGGGCAGCGGCTTTGGCATGGCGGCGGGATTCTTCTTCAGGACCTCAACGGGCTCCGGCCCGGGCGAGGAGGCCCGCCTCGGCCGCCGAACGGTCGGCGTGGTAGGACGAGCGCACCATCGGCCCTGCGGCCACGTGGCTGAAGCCAAGACCGTAGCCGAAGGCCTCGAGTTCCCGGAACTCGTCCGGCGTCCAGTACTTCATCACCGGATGGTGGTGCGGCGTGGGCTGCAGGTACTGGCCGATGGTGACCATGTCAACGTCATGGGCGCGCAGGTGGCGCAGGCACTCCTGCACCTGTTCCATGGTCTCGCCCAGGCCCAGCATGATGCCGCTCTTGGTGGGTACCTCGGGGTGCTGGGCCTTGAAGCGCCGCAACAGCTTGAGCGACCAGTCGTAATCGGCGCCCGGCCGCACATTGGGATAGAGCGGCTTTACCGTCTCGAGATTGTGGTTGAACACATCCGGCGGGGCGGTGGCGAGGATCTCCAGGGCCCGGTCCATCCGGCCCTTGCCGCGGAAATCCGGGGTCAGGATCTCGATCCTGAGGTCCGGCGAGAGCGCGCGCGCCTCGCGGATGCAGTCGACGAAGTGCTGGGCGCCGCCGTCGCGCAGGTCGTCGCGGTCCACCGAGGTGATGACCACGTACTTGAGACCCATGTCGGCGATGGTGCGGGCCAGCTTCAGCGGCTCCGAGGGGTCGGGCGGCCTGGGCCGGCCGTGGGCCACGTCGCAGAAGCTGCAGCGCCGGGTGCAGACCTCGCCGAGGATCATGAAGGTGGCGGTGCCGTGGCTGAAGCACTCGTGGATGTTCGGGCAGCTCGCCTCCTCGCAGACGGTGACGAGCGCGTTCTCGCGGAGCTTCGATTTCAGCTGCTGCACGGCATTCCCGGAAGGGATGCGCACGCGGATCCACGAGGGCTTGCGCAGCTTCGGCGCCTCGCCGAACTGCACCGGGCTCCGGCCGATCTTGTCGCCGCCGAGCTGTTTTCTGCCGGCCTCGGGCAGGTCGGGCGCGAGCACGGTGAGGGGAATGGTCTTGCTGGGGCTGGTCATGGCAGTCGGGGGCCGGCGTCAGAGGCCGGGGATGGCGCCATCCTGCCATGCCGGGCGCAGCCCGAGATGTGAGGAAAGGCGGGGGACGAGCAGTTCGGCCACGGTGCGCAGCCCGGCCGGGCCGCCGTGCGCGGCCAGCATGGTGACCGGCTGGCCGGCATAGCCGCAGGGATTGATGCGCTGGAAGGGCTCGAGGTCCATGTCCACGTTGAAGGCCAGGCCATGGAAGCTGCAGCCCCGGCGGACCCGCAGGCCGAGGGCGGCGATCTTGGCGCCGTCGGCGGTGTAGACCCCGGGCGCGCCCTCGCGGCGCACGGTGGCGATGCCGGCGGCGGCGCAGGTATCGATCACCGCCTGCTCGATCCGCTCCACCAGGGCCTTCACGCCGATGCCGAGGCGGCGCAGGTCGAGCAGGGGGTAGGCCACCAGCTGGCCCGGGCCGTGGTAGGTCACCTGCCCGCCGCGGTCCACCGGCAGCACCGGGATGTCGCCGGGGGCCAGCACGTGTTCTGGCCTGCCGGCCTGACCGAGGGTGAAGACCGGCTCGTGCTCGACCAGCCAGAGCTCGTCGCCGGTCTCCGGGCCACGGCCATCGGTGAAGGCCTGCATGGCCCGCCACACCGGCACATAGGGCCGGCGCCCGAGCCAGCGCACCGCGCAGGGCCTCAGAGCGTCCACTTCACCTCGGGCAGGGCGCGCAGCGCCGCATGGGCCAATTCGTACTCGGCGCGGCTTCCGGCATCGAAGGCATAGGTGATCGACACCCAGTTGCCCCTGGCGGACGGGCGGCTGCGATGGCGGTCGCGGTGCACCACGAGGCCGGCGGCCTCGAGCGCCGCCGGCACCCGGGTCTCGAGCCCGGCGCCCGCCGCTCCCATGGCGCAGATCTCGAAGGTGCCGGGGAACTGCAGGCCGTGCTCGGGATTGTCGGACTTGATCGACACGTGCGGACTCCGCTTACTCGGCGTTCCACCAGAGACGGAATTCGTCGTAGAGGCGGCCGAAGAAGCCAGCCTCGGCCACCGCCTGCCGGGCGACGAGCGGCGCCTCGGCCACGGTCTGGCCGTCGAGCTGCACGCGCACGGTACCGATCGTCTGCCCCTCGCTGATCGGGGCGATGATCTGCTTTGGCACGTCGATCACCGGCTTGAGATCGCCGTAGCGGCCGCGCGGCAGGGTGACGAGCAGCGGCGCGGCCACGCCGAGGGCCACGCTGTCGGTCTCGCCCTTGTACAGCGGCTGGGTGGCGAGCGGCGTGGCGGGATCGAACAGGGCATGGGTCTCGTAGAAGCGGAAGCCCCAGTTCAGCAGCGCGAGGTTGTCGCCCTCGCGGATGCGGAAGGCATCGGCGCGGTTGCTGGTCTCCACGCCCAGCACCACCGAGATCAGGCGCATGTCGCCGCGCTTGGCCGAGGCCGCGAGGTTGTAGCCGGCGCGACTGGTATGGCCGGTCTTGATGCCGTCCACGCTCGGATCCTTCCACAGCAGCCCATTGCGGTTGTGCTGGGTGATGCCGTTCCAGGTGAACTCCTTGATGGAGTGCAGGGCATAGGCCTCGGGGAAGTCGCGGATCAGGGCGCGGGCGAGGATCGCCATGTCGCGGGCAGTGATCACCTGGCCTTCGGCATCGAGGCCATGGGCGTTGACGAAATGGCTGTTCGTCATGCCGAGCTGCTTCGCGTAGCGGTTCATCAGGTCGGCGAAGGCCTCCTGGGAGCCGGCCACGTGCTCGGCCAGCGCGATCGAGGCGTCGTTGCCGCTCTGCACCACCATGCCCGTCATCACCTTCTCGAAGGGCGCGCGGGTGTTGACGTCGAAGCCGGAGTAGCTGCCGGCCGTGCCCGCCCCGCCCTCGCGCCAGGCGCGCTCGGAGATCAGCACCATGTCGTCGCGCTTGATGCGCCCGGCCGCCAGTTCGGCGGCCACCACGTAGGAGGTCATGACCTTGGTGAGCGAGGCCGGGGCGCGCGGAGTGTCGATCTCGTGTCCGGCGAGGATCTGCCCGCTGGTGGCATCCATCAGGATCCAGGCCGCGCCCTGCGAGGCCGGTGCCGGTGGAATGGCCGCGGGCGCGGTCGCCGGCGCCGGCGCGGCCGGCCGGGGAACCGGCTGCGGCACGGGCTGCGGCGCAGGGGCCTGCGCCGAGAGCGGCGCGGTGAGAAGGGCGGCGAGGAGCGCGGGCAGCACGATCGGGGCGAGGCGGGGCATGGGGCGGTCAGGACTCCGGAGCGGGGCCGAGGAATGAGGGCGGAAACGTGAAGGGAAAGCTTAGGGCGGCCCGGCTTAACGGCGGGTTCAGGCCCGGGCGCCGGCCTCAACGCGGCGCCGGCAGCAGGCCGGGCGTGCCAAGACCGAGGGCAGCGATGCGCTCGGCCAGGGCCTGCGCCGCCTCCAGCGGCTGGGGCGGGAAGCGCACCCGCCACAGGCTGCGTTCGCCGACGATGGCGTGGTCGAGCTGGGCCCCGGGCAGGCCGGCCTCGGCGAGCCGCCCGACGAGCCGCTCGGCATTCAGCCGGTCGCCGAAGCTGCCCACCTGCACCACCTGCGGCCCCGCCACCGGAGACGCCGGCCGGCCGGGCGGCGGGACCGCCGCGGGCGGGGGCGGCGCCGAGGCCGAGACCGAGACCGAGGCCGAGGCCGGGGGCGTGCGCTGGGCGGGCGGCGGGAGCGGTGCCGGCGGGGCAGGCGCAGGCGGTGCCGGCGGCCGCTCGGCAACCAGGCTGTCGTCCGGCCCCATCAGGGCCCGCACCTCCACCCGCGCGGTGCCATTGCGCTTCATGTCGAGCCGGGCCGCCGCCGCGTAGCTAAGATCGATGATCCGCCCTTCGTGGAAAGGGCCGCGGTCGTTCACCCGCACCACCACGCTGCGGCCGTTCTCGAGGTTGGTGACGCGCACATAGCTCGGCAGCGGCAGGGTCTTGTGCGCCGCGGTGAAGGCGCACATGTCGTAGCGCTCGCGGCTGGAGGTATGGCGGCCGTGGAACTTGTAGCCATACCAGCTGGCGATGCCGCGCTCGACATAGCCCTCCGCCGAAGCCATCACCCGGTAGGTGCGGCCGAGCACGGTGTAGGTCTCGCGGTTGCCGTAGGCCGCGCGCGGCTCGCGGCGCGGCACCGGCTCGGGCAGGTGGGAGACATCGACCGGCACCGGCGGCGCACTGTCGGGCACGCCCGGGGCATAGAGCCCGCCCGGGGTGTAGAGCGATTCGTCGTGCTCGCGCGGCGGCACGCAGCTGGGCGGGGCCGGCAGGGGGTCGATCCGGGTCGGGCCGGCCTCACGCAGGGCCCGGGCCCGGCTGCCCGGCTCGCCGGCATACGGGTCGGGACGCGGCGTCTTGCCCCCGGGCGCCGAGGCGCAGCCGGCCAGCAGCAGGAGGGCGAGCAGCGCCGTTGCGAGCCGCATCAGCGGCCGCCCGCCGGCACCCCGGCCGGCATCGCCCCCGCCGTGGCCGCGGGCGCCGCCTCGCCGGCGGCGATCGCCTCGGCCAGCTGGTGCACCGCCAGCGCGTACATCGGCGAGCGGTTGTAGCGGGTGATCACGTAGAAATTGCGGAAGCCAAGCCAGGTCTCCTGGCCCTGCTCGCCCTCGAGGCTCACCACCGTGGCCGGGCGGTCTTCGCCCAGGGCCTCCAGCGGCCGGATGCCGAGGTTGCCGAGCTCCGCCAGCGAATAGCGCGGCTCGAGGTCGGGCGGGGCGAAGCCGGCATCGGCGGCCACCAGGGCGCGCGCCACCACCGGGGCCCCGGGCTCCCAGCCATGGGCCACGAAGTAGTTGGCCACCGAGGCGAAGACATCGGGCAGGGAGTTGAACAGGTCGCGCCGGCCGTCGCCGTCGCCGTCCTTCGCGTAAGCGCGGTAGCTCGAGGGCATGAACTGCCCCCAGCCCATGGCACCGGCGTAGCTGCCGGTACGCGAGGGGATGTCGATACCCTCCTCGCGCGCCAGCAGCAGCGACTGCGCGAGCTCGTCGCGGAAGAAGGCGGCACGGCGTGCCTCACGCTCCGGGTCGCCGAGCGAGGGATAGTGGAAGCCCAGGGTATAGAGCGCATCCAGCACGCGGTGGCTGCCGGTGATGCGGCCGTACGAGGTCTCGACGCCAAGGATGGCGACGATGTACTGCTTGGGTACGCCGGTGGCGTCCTCCACCCGCTGCAGCGCCTCCCGATGCTCGGCGAGGAAACGGCGGCCGCCGGCGATGCGCGCCTCGGTGAGGAAGATCGGCCGGTACTCGCGCCAGGGCTTCACCCGTTCGGCCGGGCGCGACATCAGGTCGACGATCCCCTGCCGGTAGCTCGCCTTCCCCAGCCATTCGCGGATCTCGACCTCGGAGAGCCCGTACTTGGCGCCGGCCTCGGCGATGAAGGCCGCCTCGACGGCGGGATCGGGGGCCTTGGCGGCGGCCGGAAGGGCAAGGGCCGCGAGCAGGGCGGAAAGCAGCGGAGCGAAGCGCATCGGGATCGGATCTGGACCTCGCGCGGGGCGGCCGCGCACGGCCGGAATGTAGCACGCGGGCGCGGAAAGGCCGTCAGCGCGGGGGCGCAGCGATTCTCCCCGGAGCGCCTGCCTTCGCGGTGACTGCGCCCCCGTGCCGCTCAAACTCTGCGTCCAGCGCCGTATTCGCGGACGCTCGGCATCCTGCCTCGCTCACGGGGGCGCACTCCCCGCGGGCGCGGCGCTCCGGCATGGCTGCGGCGAAGCCATGCGTTTCCTGACCCCGCCGCGAGGAACCCTCAGCGCCGCGCCCGTGCGGATGGCGGTCAGTGGGGAGATGCCTAGGATGGCCTGCGTCGCCGAATATGGAGCCGGACGCGGAATCTGAGGCGCCCGCGACCGCCGTCCGCACGAGGCCGGCGCTCCAGAGAGGGTCTGCTCGCAGCAGGCAGGCAGGCTCGCCTGTGACAACCGACGCCGCACGCGGCAGGCGCCGCCAATGGAAACCCGCGCCGACTACCCGCCCCAGCTACGCCGGTAGCTGCCCGCCGCCATCACGATGCCGAACCCGGCCAGCAGGCTCACCGCCGAAGTGCCGCCATAGCTCAGCAGCGGCATGGGCACGCCCACCACCGGCAGGAAGCCGGCCACCATGCCCGCGTTCACCACCACGTAGACCGAGAAGGCCAGGGCCAGGGCCCCGGCCAGCAGGCGGGCATAGGTGTCGCGGGCCTGGGTCGCCAGCCAGAGCGAACGCAGCACCACGAAGAGGTAGAGCGAGAAGAGCACTGCCACGCCAAGCCAGCCGAACTCCTCGGCAAAGACCGAGAAGGCGAAGTCGGTGGTGTGCTCGGGCAGGAAATTGAGCTGCGACTGGGTGCCCTGCCCCCAGCCCTTGCCGGCAAGGCCACCGGAGCCGATGGCGATCTTCGACTGGATGATGTTCCAGCCCGCGCCCAAAGGGTCGGTCTCCGGGTCGAGGAAGACCAGGATGCGGTCGCGCTGGTAGGGCATCAGGAACTGCCAGGCGATCGGCAGGGCGGCGAGCCCGAGGCCGGCGAACAGGCCGATGCGCCACCAGGCGATGCCGGCGAGGAACACGGCGAAGGCCCCGGAGGCCGCCACCAGCACGCCAGTGCCGAGGTCGGGCTGCAGCACGGTGAGGGCGAAAGGCAGGCCGATGATGGCCGCGCACACCGCGAGGCTGCCCCAGCGCGGCGGCAGCACGGCCTGGTGCAGGAACCAGGCCACCATCATCGGCACGCTCAGCTTGAGCAGCTCGCCCGGCTGCAGGTGGAACAGCTTCAGGTCGAGCCAGAGATTGGCGCTGCGCCCGGTGCCGAAGAGGAAGACGAGGCCGAGCAGGCCAAGGCTGGCGAGATAGGCGAGCGGCGTCCATTCGCGCAGGCTGGCCGGCGAGACCCGCGAGAGCAGCACCAGGGCCACGAGGCCGAGGGCGAAGCGGACGCCGTGCTTGAGCGCCGCCGCAGGATCGCCCCAGGCGCTGGCCTGCACCACGAGGGCGATGGCCATGATGCCGAGGAGGCCGAGCAGCAGCGGCAGGTCGATCTTGTCGAGCCAGCGCCAGGCGAAGGCCCGGAGCCAGTGGAAGAGCAGGTTCATGGTCCGGCCTCCGGCACCGCCGGGGAGGGCTCCAGCGCCCCTGAAAGCCGCATCCAGGCATCGAAGATGCGCCGCGCCACCGGGGCGGCGGCGGCCGAGCCCGAGCCACCGTGCTCGACGACCAGGGCGAGCGCGATGGTCGGCTGCTCGGCCGGGGCATAGCCGATGAACAGGGCCTGGTGGCGCAGGTGGTAGGGCAGCTTGTTGGGATCGAGGCGCTCGGTGCCCTGGCGGCTCACCCGCTGCGCGGTGCCGGTCTTGCCGGCCATGCGGTAAGGGGCCCCGGCAGCGGCCCGCGCGGCGGTGCCGGTGGGGCCGTGCATGGTGGCCACGAGCCCGTCCTTCACCGCCTCGACGTGCCGCGCCTGGGTTGCCACCGGCACCGGCGGCGGCTGCGGTTCCGGCAGCCGGGGCGCGCCGAAGCCGGCCTGCGAGGCGCGCAGCAGGTGCGGGCGCCGCAGCCGCCCGCCATCGGCCAGCATCGCCGTGGCCTGGGCGAGCTGCAGCGGCGTGACCACCCAGTAGCCCTGGCCGATGCCGGCGATCACCGTCTCGCCGGGGAACCAGGGCTGCTTGAAGCGCGCCTGCTTCCAGGCCCGCGAAGGCAGGATGCCCGCCGCCTCGCCAGCAAGATCGATGCCGGTGGGCCGGCCAAAGCCCATGCGCGCGAAATCCTCGCTGATGCGGTCGATGCCGAGCTTCACCGCAAGGTCGAAGTAGTAGGTGTTCACCGACTGCGCCAGCGACTCGCGCAGGTTCACCGTACCGTGGCCACCGGGCCGCCAGTCGCGGTATTCGCGGTCCTGCCCCGGCAGGCGGTAGGCGCCGCTGGAGAACACCGTGCTCTGCGGAGTGATCAGGCCATGCTCCAGCCCGGCCAGCGCCATGAAGGGCTTGAGGGTGGAGCCGGGCGGGAAGCCGCCCAGCACATTGCGGTTGAACAGCGGCCGGGCCACGTCCTCGTTGAGCCGCCTGTAATCGGCGAAGGAGATGCCGCCCACGAACAGGTTGGGGTCGTAGCTCGGCAGGCTGACCATGGCGAGGATCTCGCCACTGCCCGGATCGATCGCCACCGCGGCCCCGTGCTGCCCCTGGAAGGCCTCCACCATGGCCTGCTGCAGGCGGATGTCGATGCCGAGATGGAGATCCTGGCCCGGCTTGGCATCGTGCCGGCGCAGTACCCGCAGCGGCCGGTTCTCGGCATTGGTCTCCACTTCCTGGTAGCCCACGTCGCCGCGCAGCCGGGCCTCGTAGTAACGCTCGATCCCGGTCTTGCCGATGTGCGGCAGGGCGGCGAAGCGGCCCTCGCCGCGCTGCTCCATGGCGGCGAGGTCGTCGGCATCGATCCGTCCCACATAGCCGACGATGTGGGCGGCAAGCTCGCCGAAGGGATAGCGGCGGGTGAGATAGGGCACCACCTCGACACCCGGAAAGCGGTGGCGGTCCACCGCGAGGCGGGCGATCTCTTCCTCGGAGAGCCGGTATTTCAGGGTGACCGGCTTGAAGCGGCGGCTGCCCTTGCGCGCCTGCTCGAAGCGCCGGATCTCCTCCTCGGAGAGCGCCACGCGCTGGCGCAGGGCCTCGAGCAGGGCCGCCATGTCGGACACCCGCTCCGGCACCACGTCGAGGCGGTAGGCCGGGGCGTTGTCGGCCAGCAGCACGCCGTTGCGGTCATAGACCAGCCCGCGCGCCGGCACGATCGGCTCCAGCCGGATACGGTTCTTTTCCGAACGGGTGGCGAAGCTCTCGTACTGCACGATCTGCAGGTGGGCATAACCGGCCGCCAGGGCCAGCAGGGCGAGCAGCACGCCGAATGCCGCCCACAGTGCCCGCCTGCGGAACTGCTCGGCCTCGGCGGCCGGCGCGCGCACCGGACGGCGGCCGAAACGCCTCATCGCGGCAGGGTCCGCTCGCGGTGGCGCAGCCTGAGCGCATCGAGCAGCAGGAACCACCAGGGCCAGGTGAGCATCGCCACCAGCGGCGAGAGCAGCAGCAAGGGCGAAGGCAGCCCTGCCCCGGCGACCAGGCGCACCAGGGCCATCAGGGCGAGATCGTTGAGCAGCAGCAGGCCCACCGCGGCCGACTGCTGCCAGAGCGGGAAGAAGCGCAGCTGGGCGCGGAAGCGCTGCACCAGGAACACCAGCACGGCCATGCGCAGGGCCTGCTCGCCGAGCAGGGTGCCGCCCAGCACGTCGGCCAGCAGGCCGGCACCCCAGGCGAGCGCCATGGCGCCACGCCCCGGGGCTTCCAGGCTCCAGTAGACCAGGGCGAGGGCGAGCAGGTGCGGGCGCAGCAGGTCGAGCGGCCAGGGCAGGGCCAGCACCAGGAAGACGAGGCCGAGGGCCAGGCTGCCAAGGCGCAGCCAGAGCGGAGGCGCGCGGTTCATCGCGATGGCTCCGCGGTGGCGGCCGGCGGCGGCGGCGTGGCCGGCGCCTCGGGGACCGGCGGCCCGACGGTGGGATCGATCTCGCCGCGCATCACCAGCAGCACTTCCTGCCCGCGGTCGAGGCGGGCCGCCGGCGTGGCCTCGGCGACGAGGAAGAGACGGGTGTCATCGGGCCCCACCGCGCGCACCGTGCCCACGGCGAACCCGGCCGGGAAGCGCCCGCCGATGCCCGAGGTGACCAGCAGGTCGCCCACCCGGACATCCGCCGACTGCGGGATGTTCGGCACCCGCAGCGTGTCGCTGCGGCCGGTGCCCACCGCCACCAGGCGCAGCCCGGTGCGCACCACCTGCACCGGCACCGAGTGGCTGGCATCGGTGAGCAGCAGGGCGGTGGCGCCGTGCTCGGAGACCTCCACCACCTGCCCGAGCATGCCGCCGGCATCGATCACCGCCTGGCCTTCCTCCACGCCCTCGGCCCGGCCGCGGTCGAGGCGGATGCGCTGCCGCCACGGGTCGAGGTCGACATCGAGGATGCCGGCCATCTGCACCGCCAGCTGGAAGTCGCCCTTGGCCCCGAGCAGGTCGCGCAGGCGCTGGTTCTCGCGCGAGACCGCCTCCAGCCGCGCCAGCTGGGCATCGCGCAGCTGCAGCTCGCGGCGCAGCAGCCGCGTCTCCTCGGCCAGGGCCTGCTGCCGCGCCAGGGTGGTGTCGGCCCAGCGCCAGAGACTTCCCGGAAGGGCGGCCAGCCGCCAGACCGGCTCCACCGCCAGCGAAAGGGCAGCACGCACCCGCGGCGACAGCTCGCCGCGGTGGTCGACCACCATCAGCACCGCCGAGAGCGCGATGGAGGCCAGCAGCGGCAGGGTGCCCGCGGCCGCGTCGGCGAGTTTCGGCGGGGGCGAACCGGACTGGATCACGCAGGAACGGGGCTTCCGCTGGCGCGGTTCACTCCGCCGAGAAGAATTCGTTGCCGTTCATGTCGACCAGCTCGAGCGCCCGGCCACCACCGCGGGCCACGCAGGTGAGCGGGTCGTCGGCCACGTGTACCGAGAGGCCGGTTTCCTCGGAGAGCAGCTTGTCGAGATCCTTCAGCAGCGCGCCGCCGCCGGTGAGCACGATGCCGCGCTCGGCCACGTCGGCGCAGAGTTCCGGCGGAGTCTGCTCCAGGGCCTGCTTCACCGCGGTGACGATGCCCGAGAGCGGCTCGTGCAGGGCCTCGAGGATCTCGGAGGAGGTGATGGTGATGTTGCGCGGCACCCCCTCGGCCAGGTTGCGGCCCGAGACCTCCATCGAGCGCTGCTCCTTCTGCGGGTAGGCACAGCCGATCTCCATCTTGATCCGCTCGGCGGTGGCCTCGCCGATCAGGGTGCCGTGGTTGCGGCGCACGTAGTTGATGATGCCCTCGTCGAAGCGGTCGCCGCCGATGCGCACCGACTGCGAGTAGACGATGCCGTTGAGCGAGATCACCGCCACCTCGGTGGTGCCGCCGCCGATATCGATCACCATCGAACCCGAAGCCTCGCCCACCGGGATGCCGGCGCCGATCGCGGCTGCCATCGGCTCCTCGATCAGGTACACGTCGCGCGCCCCGGCCTCCAGTGCCGATTCCTTGATGGCGCGGCGCTCCACCTGGGTGGAGCCGCAGGGCACGCAGATCAGCACCCGCGGGCTGGGGCGCAGCAGGCGGCTGGTGTGCACCTTGCGGATGAAGTGCTTGAGCATCTCCTCGGTGTAGGTGAAGTCGGCGATCACGCCGTCCTTCATCGGCCGGATGGTGGTGATGTTCCCCGGCGTGCGGCCGAGCATGCGCTTGGCCTCCGCGCCCACCGCCGCCACCGACTTGGTGGAGCCCACCCCGCGGTCCTGGCGCACCGCCACCACCGAGGGTTCGTTGAGGACGATGCCCTGTCCGCGGACGTAGATCAGGGTGTTGGCCGTGCCGAGGTCGATCGACAGGTCGTTGGAGAAAAGACCGCGGAGCTTCTTGAACATCGGGGAAAGGGCCGTGAAATGGGCGGGAAACAAGCCCCGCAGGGTAGCAACCGGCCACCCTGGCCCACAAGGAAAAAGCCCGTTAAGCGGCGGTCCTGCCAGGGGAATTCCCCCCCTTCCCCGGGCCCGGCGGGATGCATGCCCCCGCCCCCCCCGGTATCCTTGCCGGCCGCCCCGGGCCCGCCCGGGGCCCCTGCCCTGCCCCGCCCGGCCAAGCCCGGGCCGACCCATCCCGAGGAATCCCCGGCAATGAGTGCTGCCCTGATCTGCGGTTCGCTGGCCTACGACACCATCATGGTGTTCCCCGACCAGTTCAAGAACCACATCCTGCCGGACAAGGTGCACATCCTGAACGTGTCCTTCCTCGTGCCGCGGATGCGCCGCGAGTTCGGCGGCTGCGCCGGCAACATCGCCTACAACCTGAACCTGCTCGGCGGCAAGCCCCTGCCCATGGCCACCGTGGGCCAGGATTTCGGCCCCTACCGGGCGCATTTCGAGGAACAGGGCATCCCCCTCACCTACGTGAAGGAGATCCCCGACCTCTACACCGCCCAGGCCTTCATCACCACCGACCTCGACGACAACCAGATCACCGCCTTCCACCCGGGGGCGATGATGCGCAGCTACGAGAACCACGTCCGCGACGTGCCCGGGGTGAGCTTCGGCATCGTCGGGCCGGACGGCTACGAGGCCATGCTGCAGAACTGCGCCGAGTTCGCCGAGTGCGGCATCCCCTTCATCTTCGATCCCGGCCAGGCCATGCCGCTCTACAACGGCGAGGAACTGCGGCGGATGATCGACCAGGCCACCTACGTCACGGTGAACGACTACGAGTCGAGCCTGCTGCAGGAGCGCACCGGCTGGTCGGCGCAGGAGATCGCGAAGAAGGTCAAGGCCTACTTCATCACCCGCGGCCCCAAGGGCTCCGAGGTGCACACCCCGGACGGCATGATCCACATCCCCTCGGCCACTGCCATGCGGGTGGTCGACCCCACCGGCTGCGGCGACGCTTACCGCGCCGGCCTGATCTTCGGCTTCATGAACGGCCTCGATCTGGCCACCACCGGGCGCATCGCCAGCCTGATGGGGGCGCTGAAGATCGAGCACCTAGGGCCTCAGAACCAGCGCTTCGACTATCCCGAGTTCGCCGAGCAGTTCCGCCAGCAGTTCGGCTACGCGCTCTGAACGGCGGGCGCGCCCGCCCGGAAGGCACTGGACAGGGCGTGAAGAACCCATTAAATGTCAAAGACGGTCATCGCGCCTTCATCTGGGCGTGACCGTGTTTTGACGTTCCCTCCACGACGCCTTCCCGTCCCGCCACTTCCGAAGGACCCCTGCATGACCGCTCCCACCTCGCTCGCCGCCAGCGTGCGCCGCGCCCTCGCGCTCGGCCTCGCCGGCAGCACCGCCCTTGCCGGCCAGGCCCTCGCCCAGGGCAGCACGCCCGCCGAGGGCACCGAAGCCAAGACCCTCGATGCCGTCCAGGTCACGGGCACCCGCATCCGCCGCGTCGATGCCGAAACCGCGAGCCCCGTGCTGGTGCTCGACCGCGCCACCATCGAGCGCAGCGGCGCCGTCACGCTCGGCAACCTCATCCAGTCCACGCCCTCGATCGCCGGCGCCGCCACCAACCCGGCGGTGAACAACGGCGGCGGCGACGGCGCCTCCACCGTCTCGCTGCGCGGCCTCGGCGAACAGCGCACCCTGCTGCTGCTCGACGGCCGCCGCGTCACCTATGACGACATCAACTCGATCCCGGTCGAGATGATCGAGCGCGTCGAGGTACTGAAGGACGGCGCCTCGGCGATCTATGGCTCCGACGCCATCGGCGGCGTGGTGAACTTCATCATCAAGCGTGGCTTCGAGGGCGCCACCGCCACCGTGAACTACGGCATCTCCTCGCGCGACGACGGCGAGCGCACCGGCGCCTCCTCGACGCTCGGCTGGTCGGGCGACCGTGGCTCGGCGATCCTCTCGGTGAACTACAACAAGCAGGAGAAGATCTCCTCGGCCGACCGCGACTTCTCGGCCTTCGCCCTCTACCTCTCGACCGGCGTGGTCTCGCGTGCGGGCTCCAGCTCCACGCCGCGCGGCCGCTACACCCTGCCGGCCGCGGTCGCCATTGCCAACGGCCTCGGTGCCTGCGTCGACGGCAACGGCTTCGCCAACGTCACCCGCCGCGAGGGCACCTCGGGCACCAGCCCCTCGGACTTCCGCTGCTACGTCGGCGGCGAGACCGATTCCTACAACTACCAGGCCGCCGGCAACGTGGTGATGACGCCGCAGGAGCGCGCCGGCCTCGCCTTCAGCGGCAAGCTGGACCTGACCGAGACGGTGACGGCCTTCGCCACCTTCCTCGGCCAGAACACCCGCTCCGCCGGCATCATCGCCCCGCTGCCCTTCTTCTCCGACTTCGACGGCATCCCGCTGTCGGGCCAGAGCATCTACAACCCCTTCGGCGCCGACGTGAACGGCCGCTACCGCATCCTCGGCCTCGGCGACCGCAGCTACGAGTACGAGACCGATTTCAAGCAGATGTACGCCGGCCTCGAGGGGGCCATCGGCAACACCTCCTGGCGCTGGGACGCCACCCTGGGCTACGGCCGTCTGGTGCAGACCAACGAGGACGTGGGCTACATCGATTATGCCCGCCTCGCCAACGCCCTTGGCCCGTCCTTCCGCGACGCCCAGAACGTGCCGCGCTGCGGCACGCCCGGCAACGTGATCGCCAACTGCACGCCGATCAACTTCTTCAACCAGCCCGATCCGGCCACCCCGGAAGGCCAGGCCCAGATCGCCGCGCTGGAAGCCCTGCGCGTGCCGGTGAACGACACCACCACCAATACCGAACGCAGCCTGAGCCTGAATTTCAGCGGTGATCTGTTCGAGCTGCCGGCCGGCACGGTCGGCGCCGCCATCGGTGCCGAATACCGCAAGGAGCGTTTCGCCTTCCGCCCGGCGGCGATCAAGTTCATCCAGGGCGACGGCAGCACCTTCGGCTGCGGCATCAGCTCCGAGAGCTGCGCCAATCCCACCTCGGGGGCCTCCACGGTGAAGGAACTCTATGCCGAGTTCCTGCTGCCGCTGGCCAGCCGCCTGAACGCCACCCTCGGCACCCGCTGGTCCGACTACGACAGCTTCGGCAGCACCACCAACAGCAAGCTCGGTCTCGAGTGGCGGGTCATCGACGACCTGATGCTGCGCGGGACCTATGCCGAGGTGTTCCGCGCGCCGACCATCTCCGATCTCTACGGCGGCATCCGCATCACCAACCCGGTGTACTCCGACCCCTGCAATGGCCGCCCGCTGTCCTGCGTCGGCCTCAGCGGGCCCGGCACCTTCCAGCAGGGCCTGGGCCAGACCAACGCCCTGCTCGGCGGCAACGAGAACCTGAAGCCGGAGACCGGCGACGTGGTGACCTGGGGCGCGGTGTACTCACCGGAATGGCTCGATGGCTTCTCCGCCACCCTCGACGTCTGGCGCGTGAGCCTGAAGGACACCATCCAGACCTACGGCACCCAGCCGATCCTCGATGCCTGCTTCGCCGGCAACGCGGCCTTCTGCAGCCTGTTCACCCGCAATCCGGCCACCGGCGACGTGTTCCTGGTGCAGGACCGCCAGCAGAATGCCGGCACCACGGTCACGCGCGGCTTCGACCTCGGCTTCAAGTACGCGCTCGACACCGACTGGGGTAGCTTCCGCTACAGCCTCGACACCACCTATGTGGCGCAGTACGACGTCAAGGTGATCGTCAACGGCGTGGTGGTGGACCAGCAGTTCAACGCCGGCACCTTCCTGCCCGCCTCGAAGGGCGGCCTCGGCAACTACAGCCGCTGGCGCGCACTCGGCACCCTGAACTGGACGATCGGCAACTGGGAGGCGCAGTGGACCCAGCGCTACGTCCATGGCTTCAAGGTCGGCAGCCTGCGCGAGGACGGCCCCTGCGCCGACAATGCCGGGCGCTCGGTCGTCGGCAACGCGGGCTGCGTGTTCTTCCGCGGCGCCAACACCTACCACAACTTCCAGGTGGGTTACCGCGTCGATGACTGGAACACCCGCTTCATGCTCGGTATCGACAATGCCTTCGACAAGCAGCCGGCGATCCTGTACCAGAACAACTCGCTCAACGGCAACATCGACGAACGTACCCACGACACCGTGGGCCGCTTCTACTGGGCGAGCGCCACCGTCAGCTTCTGACGCAGGGGCCATGCCCACCGAAGCCGCGCGGGGCGACCTGCGCGGCTTTTTTCATGCCTCGTAGCCGAAGGCCTCGATCCAGGGCCCGAGCAGGCGCAACGCCCCGGAGGACTCGAAGGCAGTGCGGTAGGCCTGCCAGCGCCCCACGGCCCGGCGGTTCACCGGCTGTACCACCTGGGCGTAGCTCGGCGTGCTGATCGCGCCCTTCGCCCGGGCACGCTCGGTGAAGGCGAGCAGAGAGTCGTCCCAGGGCAGGCCGAGGAAATCGAACAGTCGCCGACCCTCGCCGGCCACGTCGGCCACCAGCGCCTCGTAGCGCAGGAGGTGGACTGGCAGGCCGAGCGCCGTGGCATTGCGCTGCCAGTGCGCCATCACCTTCGCGTACATCGCCGCCGTGGACTCCAGCGTGGCGAAAGTGACTGCGAAGGCCGGCGAACGGAAGTTCTGCATGAAACAGCTCAGCACCACGTCGCAGGGATGGCGAAGCGCGAGGATGACGTGGGCCTGCGGGAACAGCGCGGCTACCAGCGGCAGGCGCACGAGGTTGAGCGGATTCTTGTCGACCGCCCGCCGCCCGCCGGCCTCACCGAGCTTGCGGCCGACCTCGGTGAAGTAGCGCCCGCGGAGCCGCCCGGCAAGCGCCCTGTCGAGGCCGGCGAGCGCCGCCGGGTACGGCACTCCTCCGCGCTCGAGCTCGGTGACGAGCCGGTGCAGGAAGGGCTGCTCGTCGAAAGAGGCGAGGGCCTCGTGGGCATCCAGGAGCTGCTCGAGCAGGGTGGTGCCGGAACGCGGGAAGCCGACGACGAAGACCGGATCCGGGGGAGCCCCCACGGGCCCGGCATCGTGGAAGCGGCCCACCGGCGGCACGGGCTCGTCCAGCACCGCCAGCAGGCGCTCTCCGGGCGGCATGCCGGCATGCGCGGCACGCACGCGGGCCAGTTTCAGGCGATGGCCCTCGCCCGCCTCGGCAATGGCTTCCTCGGCCCGACCGGCTTCAGCCAGGCTCCGGGCGAGCTTGAGATGCAGATCGCCCCGGGCGGCGAGGTCGCGCGAACGCGCGCAGAGCCGGCGGTAACCGGCGATGGCGCGCCCGTGCTCGCCGCGACGGGCCGCCAGTTGGGCGTCCAGCTCGAGGGCGAGTTCGGCGATACGGCCTTCGCCCTCCGCCACGCCCGCAACCGTGGCGAAGACCGCGACCGCTTCATCGACCCGGTTGAGCCGCTCCAGGGCCGAGGCGATGCCGAGCCTGGCCTCGACCTGTTCCGGGTTGGCGGCGGCCGCCTCGCGGAAGCGCGCCAGGGCGTCTTCGTAGAGGCCGATTTCCAGCAGCAGGTGGCCAGCCTCGAGAGCCGGCTCGGGGTCGAGCGGGCGCCCGGAAAAGGCCGCCATCGCCTCGGCGGCCAGCTCGGGTTCCTCGTTGGCCAGCAGGGTGCGGACATACAGCAGGACCGCCTCCGGGTCATCCGGAGCCCGGCGCACCAGGGCTTCGGCAAGCGGACGGGCGCTGGCCACGCGCTGATGGGCGAGCAGGGCCCGCACCATTGCGAGCAGGAAGGCCTCGTCCCGCGCCCCGAGCCGCTCGGCGCGCTCGAGCGGCGCCAGCGCGTCTACCGCACGATCGAGCTCACAGAGGCAATGCCCAAGGTTCACCCAATGGGCCGGCTCCTCCGGCTGGACCGACGCCAGCCACTCGAAATGCGGCAGGGCCTCGTCGGGCCGGCGCCGGGCGCTCAGGGCCAGGGCCAACACGAGCCGGGTCGGGATCTCCTCGGGCCAATGGGCGAGGCGCTGGCGTGCCCCGGCCTCGGCCTCGTCCCAGTGCCCGGCGGCGAAGTATTCGTAAAGACGCGCCACCGGAGGAGGGGCGGGCGGAAGACTCACGGCAGGGCGATCCCGGGCTGCGGCGGAAGGCACGTATTCTAGGCGCCTCCTGCCCGGCACCCCGACATGACGGAATCCGTCCAGCCACCTCTCGAGGCCCTGATGGTCCATGCCGGGCAGGCCATGCGTTCCGGGCGCCCGCGCGACGCCGTGCGCCTCATCGAAGAGGCCGAGGCCGGGCTGGGAGCAGGGGCGGATGCCGCCCTGCGCGCCGTGCTGCGGCGCAATCTCGGCATCGCGCTCGCCGCGGCCGGGGAGCGCGAGGCGGGCATCGCCCGGCTGCGCGAGGCCCTGGCCGCCGACCCGGAGCCCGAACTCGCCCATCTCAACCTCGCCCGCCTCCTGCTCGCGCAGGGCGAGCGGCTCGAAGCCGCGCGGCAGGGCTTCCGGGCCCTGACCCGGGCCCAGGCCAAGGGCCGCTGGCGCGATGCCGGCAGCACGCCACCCGGGCTTCGTCCGCTGGTGCTGGCGGCGATGGACCTCGTGGATGCCGAGCGCCGGCAGTTGCTGGACGCCCTGCTCCGCCCCTTCGAGGAGGCCCACGGCCGCCCTGCCCTCGCGCGCATCCGCGCCTGGCTCGAGGCCTACCTCGGGCACGCGCCGCCGGCGCCCTCTGATCCCGCCCGCAAGGCCCGCTTCCTGTTCCTGCCGGGCCTGGCCGAGGACCGCATCCATCCCCGCTCACGCTTTCCATGGATCGAGGCCCTCGAGGCCCGCACCGACGCGATCCGCGCCGAGGCGCTCGCGGCCTGCGTCGAGGATGCCCGCGAATCCTTCCTGCATTTCGGCGAGGGCGAGGATCCCGGCGACTACCTCGGCGGCGCCGAGCCCCGCTGGGAGGCGCGCTTCTTCTACCGCGACGGTCGGCGCTTCGGGTCGGTCCATGCCGCCTGCCCGGCCACCTCGGCGGCCATCGAGGCCCTGCCCCTGGTGCGGATCGCCGACCACGCCCCGGAGATCTGCTTCTCGCTGCTTGGCCCGGACACCCACATCAAGCCGCACCACGGGGTCACCAACACCCGACTCGTGGTGCACCTGCCGCTGGTGGTGCCGCGGGACTGCGCCCTGCACGTGGCCGGGCTCACCCATGCCTGGCGCGAGGGCGAGGTGCTGGTATTTGACGACACGTGGCTGCACGAGGCCTGGAACCGCAGCGACCGCGTGCGGATCATCCTGCTGATGGATACCTGGCACCCGGATCTCGAGCCCCCGGAGCGCGAGGCACTCGCCGCCCTGGTCGAGGGCATCGGGCGCTTCAACCGCGCCTAGGGCCTAAGCCGCGCGCCTCGCCCGGCAGCAGCAGGGCCCGCTGCGCCGCATCGAGCAGGCACCACTCCCCGGCGGCGAGGCCGAGCGCGTCCAGGGCGAGCCCGCCGATGGCTTCGCGGTGCAGGGCCAGTACGGCATTGCCGGTGGCGGCGAACATCCGCCGCACCTGGTGGTAGCGGCCCTCGTGCAGGGTGAGGCGGGCCTCGCGTTCGCCCAGCACCTCGAGCGCGGCGGGCAGCAGGGGCTTGGTCTCTCCCTCCAGCATCAGGGTGCCGGCGGCGAAGCGCGCGGCCTCGTCGCCGCGCAGCGCTTCGGCGAGGCGGACGCGGTAGACCTTGGGCAGATGCCGGCGCGGATGGGTGAGGCGGTGCAGCAGCGGGCCATCATCGGTGAGCAGCAGCAGGCCCGAAGTGTCCTTGTCGAGCCGCCCCACCGGCGAGACGATCGGATCGCGGCGCTTCCAGCGCGGCGGCAGCAGGTCGTAGACGAGCCGCCCGGGATCCTTGGTAGAACAGGTGACACCCACCGGCTTGTGCAGGGCCGCCAAGAGGCCCGGGGCCGGGTCGAGCGGCGCGCCATCGAGGCGCAGCGCCGCATGCGGCAGTCGATGACCGCCGCGGGCCGGAGCGCCCTCGCCCACCTCGTCATCCACGTACAGGGCCCCCCCCGCCGCGTCCGTGACGCGCCCTGCGGCGATCAGAGCCTCCACCTCACGCCGCGTGCCGTAACCCAGCGCCTGCAGGTACTGCCGCAGCTTCACTGGCTTGCCGCTCACCGTTTCGGCTCCCAGGCGCGATACACCTTGAAGCCGCCCTGCTCGGCCAGCCGTTCGCTGCGGGCGAAGGCCTCGAGCAGGGCCTCTTCGTAGGGCAGGTGGCGGTTCGCCACCAGCAGGAGTTGCCCCTCGCGGGTGAGCGCCCGGGCCGCGGCGGCGATGAAGGCTTTGCCCAGCGCCGGCACGCCGCGCGAGCCGACATGGAAGGGCGGGTTGCAGACGATGGCGTCGAAACGCCCCGGCACACCGCCGGCCACGTCATGCCAGTGGACGCCCACCGGCACCCGGGCAGCCGCGAGATGGCGCCGCGCCAGGTCGAGGGCCCGGGCCTCGGCCTCGAAGAGCGCGAGCGCCGTGACGCCGGGGCAGCGCTCGAGCACCGCCCGTGCCAAGAGGCCGCTGCCGGCCCCGAGATCGGCCACCCGCCCACGCAGGCTCGCCGGAAGATGCGCGATGAGCAGGGCCGAGCCGGCATCGAGCCGGCCCTCGTTGAACACCCCGGGGCGCGTCCACAGGCCGGTGTGCACGTCATGCCGCGGGGCGTCGGCGGCGATCCAGCGCTCCGCCAGCGCCCGTGAGGCGGCGTCCAGCACGGCCGGTCGCGGCCGGGTCCAGAAGGCGCGGCCATGGGCCTTGCTGAGCACGCCCCCCAAGGGCATCAGGGCCGCGAGATCCCTCTCGAAGGCTTTCGCACCTTCCTCGTTCAGCGCCGCCGCCAGCACCCGGCCGCCGGGCGCCAGCCCGCACACGGCCCGTGCCAGCAGCGCCCTGCCTTCCTCGCGGGAGCGCGGCAGCAGCAGCAGGGCGAGCGAAGGGGCAGGAAGCCCGGCGGGTTCGGCGAGCCCGTCATCGACCGGTCCGCGCCCTTCGGCCCGCAGGGCGTCATGCAGCGGCTTCATGCCCTGCGCGAAGGAGAGGCGAAGGCCGGGCGGCAGGGCCGCGGCAAGACCGGGCAGGGCGCGGAAGACACGCACCGCGGCCGTGGCAGGCAGCCCGGCCAGCACCTGCGGCAGGGCCGCCTGCAACGCCGTGCCGGCGTTCGGGGGAAGCATGCGGCGCCGCTCCCGCGACGGTCAGACGCCGATCGGGTTGGCCTTCTCCGGGTCGATGCCGAAGGTCTTGATCGCCCGGGCCACGTCCTTGGCGTTCATCTTGCCCTCGGCCGCCAGCGCCGCGATGGCGGCATGGGCGATGTAGTGGCGGTCGACCTCGAAGTGGCGGCGCAGGTTGGCACGGGTATCCGAACGGCCGAAGCCGTCGGTGCCGAGCACGGTGTAGCGCATCGGCACGAAGGCACGGATCTGGTCGGCGTACTGGCGCACGTAGTCGGTGGCGGCGATGGCCGGGCCCTGGCGGCCCTCCAGCAGCTCGGTGACATAGGCCTTGCGCGGCGTCTTCGCCTCCGGATGCAGACGGTTCCAGCGCTCGCAGTCGAAGCCGTCGCGGCGCAGCTCGGTGAAGCTCGGGCAGCTCCAGATGTCGGCCGAAACGCCGAACTCGCGGTCGAGCAGCTCGGCGGCGGCGATCGCCTCGCGCAGGATGGTGCCCGAGCCCATCAGCTGCACGCGCAGCTCGCCCTTCTTCGGCTTGCCGGCATCCTTCAGCAGGTACATGCCCTTGATGATCCCTTCCGCGGCGCCTTCCGGCATGTCCGGGTGCGCGTAGTTCTCGTTCATCAGGGTGAGGTAGTAGTACTCGTCCACCTGCTCGGTGAGCATGCGCTGCATGCCGTGCTGCAGCACCACCGCCACCTCATAGGCGAAAGTGGGGTCGTAGGGGCGGCAGTTCGGGATGTTGCCGGCCAGCAGGTGCGAGTGGCCGTCCTCGTGCTGCAGGCCCTCGCCGTTGAGCGTGGTGCGACCGGCGGTGGCGCCGAGCAGGAAGCCGCGGGCGCGCATGTCGGCGGCCTGCCAGGCCGAGTCGCCCACGCGCTGGAAGCCGAACATCGAATAGAAGATGTAGAACGGCAGCATCGGCACGTCGTTGGTGCTGTAGCTGGTGGCGGCCGCCATCCAGCTGGCGAAGCTGCCGGCCTCGTTGATGCCCTCCTGCAGCACCTGCCCGGCTTCGTCTTCGCGGTAGAACATCAGCTGGTCGGCGTCCACCGGCTTGTACTTCTGCCCGTGCGGCGAGTAGATGCCGATCTGGCGGAACAGGCCTTCCATGCCGAAGGTGCGTGCCTCGTCGCAGATGATCGGCACCGTGCGCGGACCCACCACCTTGTCGCGCAGGATCACGTTCAGCGCCTGCACGAAGGCCATGGTGGTGCTGATCTCGCGCTCGCCGCTGCTCTTCAGCAGGCGCTCGAAGGCGGACAGCGCGGGCACCGGCAGCGACTGGCTGGCCTTCCTGCGGCGCTGCGGCAGAGGCCCGCCGAGCGCGGCCCGGCGCGCCTTCAGGTACTGCACCTCGGGCGAGTCCGGGCCGGGATGGTAGAAGGGCACCGAGGGCAGGTCCTCGTCGCTCACCGGGATGTTGAAGCGGTCGCGGAAGGCCTTCACCGCCGCATCGTCCAGCTTCTTCTGCTGGTGGGTGATGTTGATCGACTCGCCGGCCTTGCCCATGCCGTAGCCCTTCACCGTCTTGGCGAGGATCACGGTGGGCTGGCCCTTGTGGTTCACCGCGGCGTGGTAGGCGGCATACACCTTGTGCGGGTCGTGGCCGCCGCGGTTGAGGCGCCAGATGTCCTCGTCGGAGAGCGAGGCCACCATGCGCTTCGTCTCTTCGTACTTGCCGAAGAAGTGCTCGCGGGTATAGGCGCCGCCGAAGGCCTTGCAGTTCTGGTACTCGCCGTCGACGGTCTCCATCATCAGCTTCTTCAGGGTGCCGTTGCTGTCCTTGGCCAGCAGCGGATCCCAGTAGCTGCCCCAGATCACCTTGATGACGTTCCAGCCGGCGCCGCGGAACACGCCCTCGAGTTCCTGGATGATCTTGCCGTTGCCGCGCACCGGGCCATCGAGACGCTGCAGGTTGCAGTTGATGACGAACACCAGGTTGTCGAGGCCCTCGCGACCGGCCAGCGAGATGGCACCGAGGCTCTCGGGCTCGTCGCACTCGCCATCGCCCATGAAACACCACACCTTGCGGTCGGAGGCCGGCATCAGGCCGCGGGCCTCGAGGTACTTCCAGAAGCGCGCCTGGTAGATGGCGGCGATGGGACCAAGGCCCATCGACACGGTGGGCGTCTGCCAGAAGTCCGGCATCAGCCAGGGGTGGGGATAGCTCGAGATGCCCTTGCCATCGACCTCCATGCGGAAGTGGTCGAGCTGCTCTTCGGTGAGCCGCCCTTCGAGGAAGGCACGGGCATAGATGCCGGGCGCGCTGTGGCCCTGGATGTAGAGCAGGTCTCCCGGGTGCTGCTCGCTCGGCGCGCGCCAGAAGTGGTTGAAGCCGACGTCGTAGAGCGTGGCCGCCGAGGCGAAGCTGGCGATGTGGCCGCCGAGTTCCCCGGGCTTGCGGTTGGCCCGTACCACCATGGCCAGGGCGTTCCAGCGGATCAGCGAGCGCAGCCGCCATTCCATCTGCGCATCGCCCGGGCTCTTGGCCTCGAGGTGCGGCGGGATGGTGTTGATGTACTCGGTGGTAGGAGCAAAAGGCAGATGCGCGCCCGCACGGCGAGTCAACTCCACCATGCGCTCGAGCAGATGATGGGCGCGCTCCGGGCCGTCGGCATCAATCACCGCCTTCAGCGATTCCAGCCATTCCTGGGTTTCGGTCGGGTCGATATCGTTCGCCAGGACGTCCTGCAACCAGTTCATGTCAGCCTGCTCCGCCGCAAAAAGAAACTAGAGCAGAAAGTCTAACAGCCCCCTTCTCCCCACAGGCAGGGCAGACTCCTGGTGCATACGATTGCCGTGAAACAGGGCCGTCAACGAACGACCAGCAGCGGCACCCGGCTCGCGGCGAGCACCTTGCTCACCGTGCTGCCAAGCAGCAGCCCGAGTGCCGCGCCATGACCGTGAGACCCCATCACCACCAAGTCATAGCCGCCACGCTCTGCCTCAGCCGCCAGGGCCGGCCCTGGCATTCCCACTTCGAGCACTTCCCGTGCACGCAGCCCGGAATCCGCCAGCCGTTGTCTGGCCGCACGCATTGCCTCTTCATGCTCGTGTGCGTGCTGGGCGGCGACGACCTCTGCCCCCACGGCTGCCGCCGCACGCGGCGGTAGTGGCAGAGCAACATGCATCAGCACGAGTTCAGCAGCCGCGAACATCTGCGGCTTGGAAAGAACGTAATCGAGCGCCCTGAGGCCATGAGCACTGCCATCCATCGCCACCAGAACCTTCATCGCTCTTCTCCCGTGACTTCCTGCCGTAGGCTAGCGCTGCGACACGACAGCGATTTGACGCTGGTCAAGCAGCGCGCTCGGCTCGGATCTGCGCATCCACTGCTGCTACCGCAGTCATGTTGACGATCCGGCGGATGGTGGCCGATGGCGTAAGCACGTGTGCCGCTTTGCCAAGTCCCATCAGAATGGGGCCGAGGCCAACGCCGTCGGTCATCGAACGGGTGAGGTTATAGGCGGCGTTGGCGGCGTCGATGTTGGCGAACACCATCAGGTTGGCCCGGCCCTTCAGGCGCGAGTCCGGGAACACTCTTTCGCGGGCCTCTTCGTCCAGGGCAAGGTCGGCGTGCATCTCACCCTCCACTTCCAGCTTCGGGTCGCGCTCGTGCAGCAGGCACAGGGCCTCGCGCAGCTTCTGCGCCGAGGGCGCGTCGGAACTGCCGAAGTTGGAGTGGCCAACCAGCGCCACCTTCGGCGAGACACCGAACAGCCGCAGCCGGAACGCCGCCTGCTGCACGCAGTCGGCGATCTGTTCGGCGCTGGGGTCGGGCTGCACATGGGTATCGGCGAAGAAGAACACGCCCTTGTCGTTGAGCACCGCCGACATCGCCGAGAGCGCCTTGCTGCCGGCATCGAGGCCGAGGATCTCGCGCACGTAGCGCAGCTTGCGGGCATAGCGGCCGACGATGCCGCAGAGCATGGCATCGGCCTCCCCCCGGCGCACCATCAGGGCGGCGATCACCGTGTCGCGGCCGCGCACGATGGCCTTGGCCGCCGAGGGGGTCACGCCCTTGCGGGCCATGATCTGGTGGTAGAGCTGCCAGTATTCGTTGAAGCGCGGGTCATCGTCGATGTTGGTCACCTCGACATCCACGCCGGGGCGGATACGCAGGCCGAGGCGCTGGATACGGCGCTCGATCACCGCCGGGCGACCGACCAGGATCGGGAAGGCGAGTCCTTCGTCCACCACCGTCTGCACGGCGCGCAGCACGTTCTCCTCCTCGCCCTCGGCATAGACCACGCGCTGCCGGTTCGCGCGCGCGCGGTCGAACACCGGCTTCATCATCAGGCCGGTGCGGAACACCCACTGGCTCAGGCGGTCGCGGTACTGGGCGATGTCGAGCGGCCGGGTGGCCACGCCGGAGGCCATCGCCGCCTCGGCCACCGCCGGGGCCAGCGAGACCAGCAGGCGCGGGTCGAAGGGCCGGGGAATCAGCGATTCGGCGCCGAACTGCACCGGCTCGCCGCCATAGGCGCCGCCGAGATCGGTGGCTTCCTTGCGGGCCAGCTCGGCGATGGCGAGCACACAGGCGCGCTTCATCGCCTCGTTGATGGTGGTGGCCCCCACGTCGAGCGCGCCGCGGAAGATGTAGGGGAAGCACAGCGCATTGTTGACCTGGTTCGGATAGTCGCTGCGGCCGGTGGCGATGATGGCATCGGGGCGCACCGCCTTGGCCGCTTCCGGCAGGATCTCGGGCGTGGGGTTGGCCAGCGCGAAGATGATCGGCCGCGGCGCCATGGTCGCCACCATCTCTGGCTTCAGCACGCCGCCGGCGGAAAGGCCGAGGAAGACGTCGGCGCCACGCACGATCTCGGCCAGGCTGCGGAAGGGCGTGTCGCGGGCATAGCGCACCGTGCCCTCGTTGAGGTCGGTGCGACCGGTGTGCAGCACGCCCTCGCGGTCGACCACCAGGATGTGCTCCGGGCGCACGCCGAGCGAGACCAGCATGTCGAGGCAGGCGATGCCGGCGGCCCCGGCCCCGCTCACCGCCAGCCTCACCTCATCGATCTTCTTGCCGACGACATGCAGGGCATTGAGCATGGCGGCGCCGACGATGATGGCGGTGCCGTGCTGGTCGTCGTGGAATACCGGGATCTTCATCCGCTCGCGCAGCTTGCGCTCGACGATGAAGCACTCCGGGGCCTTGATGTCCTCGAGGTTGATGCCACCGAAGGTGGGCTCCAGAGAGGCGATGATGTCCACCAGCCGGTCGGGGTCCTTCTCCGCCACCTCGAGATCGAACACGTCGATGCCAGCGAACTTCTGGAACAGCACGCCCTTGCCCTCCATCACCGGCTTGCCGGCCAGCGGGCCGATGTCGCCGAGACCGAGCACCGCGGTGCCGTTGGAGATCACCGCCACCAGGTTGCCGCGGGCGGTGTAGTCCCGCGCCGTGGCGGGATCGGCCACGATCGCCTCGCAGGCCGCGGCCACGCCGGGCGAATAGGCGAGCGAGAGGTCGCGCTGGGTGACCAGCGCCTTGGTCGGCATGACCTTGATCTTTCCGGCCGGCGCCTGGCGGTGGTAGTCGAGGGCGGCCTGTTTGAACGCGTCTTGGTCGGACATCGGAGCGGGCATGGAAAGGCGAGCCGCATTCTAGCCATGCCCCGGGGAGGGCTGGCGACGGCGGCGTACGGGAAGCGGCGGGCAGGGGCCGGCAGACGGCCCGGAAAGGTCAGTCGTCCTCGCCCGAGAGCACCCGCTTCTGCATGGCATCGAGATAGGCGTCGGCCTCGTCCATCGAGCTGAAGATCTCGGAGAAGGGCACGGCCTTGACGAGGTCGAAGACCTTGCGGATCTGCGGCTGTGGATTGGCCACCACCACCTTGCCGCCCCGCGCCCCGAGGGTCTTGCGGGCGCGGAACACGGTGCGCAGGCCGGCCGAGCTGATGTAATCGAGTTCCGAGAGGTCGAGCACCAGCAGGCTCACCGACGGGTCGGCCAGCACCGGCTCCAGGGCCGAATCGGCCATCTGGTAGGTATGGGTGTCGAGGTGGCCGGCGAGCGCGCAGGTGCGCTTCGGGCCGCTGCCTTCGATGGAGATGCGAAGATCGTCGCTCATGTCGGCGGATTCCTGGGAAGAACGAGAGTGAGCCGGTTGTGGTCGCCCTCGCGAGCATAGACTGCGTCGAGGCTCATGGTCTTGATGAGATGGATGCCAAGGCCGCCGATCGGGCGGTCGAGGTCCTCGGCATCGAGCTCGAGATCGGGGGTATCGAGCGGATTGAAGGGCATCCCGTCATCGACGATGCGCAGGGTGATGGTGCGCTCGGTGAAGCTCAGGTCCACGGTGCAGTCCACCGCGCCGCCATGGTCGATGGCATTGGCCAGCAGCTCCTCCAGCACCAGGCGCACGTCCGACTGCCCCTCGGCGTCGATGCCATGGCGGGCCAGGCATTCGTCGATCGCCCGGTTCATCGCCCGCAGGCCGGAGGGCCAGATGGAGAAATGCAGCGGATCGCTGGCCGGCTGCTCCGGGGCGACCAGGCCCACCGCCAGCACGGTCACGTCGTCGGCCGGTTCGGCCCCGGCGGCGAAGGCCTCCACGGCCGCCACCACGTCGGCGATGCGCTGCTCGGCATTGCGCCCGGGCTGCGCCAGCACCTCGCGCAGCCGGGCCTCGCCGAACAGCTCGCCCTGCCGGTTGCGGGCCTCGGTCACGCCATCGGTGAAGCAGAACAGGCAGTCGCCGGGGGCGAGCATGCCGGCGTGACCCTCGCCATAGGCCTCCGGATCGATGCCGAGCGGAGCGCCGGTCTCCATCTCGAACAGCTCGACCCGCCCGTCGGCGCGGACGATGAAGGGCAGCTCGTGGCCGGAGCTCGCCAGCTCGAACATGCCGGTGTGCGGGTCCACCAGCCCGCACAGGGCAGTGGCGAACATGCAGCTCTCGTTGCCTTCGGCGAGCCGTGGCGCGGCGCGGGCCAGCATCAGGGCCGGGGAATCGGTGTTGCGGGCGGTGGCCTCCAGCACGGCCACCGTGCGGGCCATGAACAGGGCCGCCGGCACGCCCTTGTCGCTGATGTCGCCGATGGCGAACCACAGCATCCCGTCCTCGCGCGGGTGGAAGGCGTAGAAGTCGCCGCCCACGCTCTTGGCCGGCTTCAGCACGGCATGGATGTCGAGGTGGCCCTCGTGCACGTCGACCGCGGTGGCCGGCGGCAGCATCGACTGCTGCAGGTCGTGGGCGAGCCGCAGCTCGCTGTCGAGCTTCTGCTGCTCCTGGGCAAGCCGCTGGGTCTGCGCCATCTGCTGGCGCAGGGCGGCATCGGCGCCATCCAGCACCCGCGCCAGCTCGCCCACCTCGTCGCGCCGCACCAGCAGGGCGGTGGGCATGGCGAAGCCTTCCTGGGCGAGGCGGCGGGCGGCCTCGCCGAGCTGCACCATCGGCCGGGTGATGCCGCGCGACAGGGCGTTCCCCAGCAGGGCGAGCAGGCCGATCAGCACCACGGTGCCGCCGGCGAAGCGCCAGGCCACTTCGCGCAGGGGAGCCAGGGTAGCCGCCTCGTCGAGCACCAGGAGCAGGCCCCAGTCGCCGTCGATGCTGGCATGGGCCCCGCGCCGCCCCTGCCCGAGGGCGACGAGTTCGCCCGGCCTGGCCTGCTGGCGCGCCGTGGTGAGCAGGGCATCCAGTTCTGGCAGGGCCGGCGGCGGCGTTCCCACCGATACCCAGTCCGAATCGCCGATCCACACTGGCCCCTTGTGCAGGACGGCGCGCAGCCGGGGATCGTTGCGGAAGGGATCGAGCAGGGCGTTGAAGCGGTCGATCGGCACGTCGAGGCTCACCATGCCCGAGGGCTGCCCGTTGCTGGGCGCCAGCGGGCGGTTGAGCGTCACCATCCAGCGCCCGCCCGCCGTCTCGTTGAAGTAGGGCGGCGACCAGCGCGGCCCGCGGGCGGCCAGGGTCTCGCGGTACCAGGCTTGGGCCGGCACGTCGATGCCGCGCTCGCCGATCAGGTCGCGGTGCACCACGCCACGCCCCTGCTTCGCCGCGTACACCGCCCAGTGCCGCCCCGGCAGCGGCGAGACGGCAGGCTCGGCGGCCACCAGGCCACCGGCCACGTTCGGATCGGCCAGCACCACGGCATCGAGCAGGGCGAGGGTCTGGGCGGCATCGCCGCGCATCCCCGGCACCGCCCCGGCCAGGGTGGCCGCCCCCACGTCCACCGCCTGCAGCAGGGCGCGGCCCTCGACCCCGGTGCGGCGCAGCGATTCGACCAGGCTGGCGCCCGCGGCCTCCAGCGCCCGGGCCTCGGCCACCCGGTAGAGGGCGATGCCGCCGGCCACCGCCGCCAGCGCCCCGGCCACGCCGAACCAGAGCGCGAAACGCGTCTGCAGGCTGTGGTGCCAGCGGGGACGCGCGGGCGGGTCGGGGAGCAGGGCGGTCATGGGCGCCAAGGCTGCGGCCCGGCGCCCGGCCGGTCAACGGGGCGCGGGGGGCGTATGCTGGCCGGCATGCCCGATGGACCGCCCGCCGTGGCCACCCGATCCGAGCTCGCGCACCATGCCGACCTCGACGCCCGCCTGGTGCGGGCGACGCGGCGGCTGCGGCTGCTGCAGGCGGTGAGCTGGAAGCGCCGGGTGCAGGTGGCCTTCCTCGAACGCTGGCGGCGCGGCGTGCTGCGCCTTCCCGAACCCGAATACGAGCCCGAGGACCTCGCGGACGTGCGCGCCGAGCTGCGCGCCATCGGCGAGGCCTGCGACGTCGACTCGCCGCTCGGCCTCTACCTGCGCCGCAGCTGCGAGAGCTGGCACACCGCCGCCCAGCTGCTGGAGGCGGTGGGCACGGCGGCGGTCACCGACCACTCGATCCGCCTGTTCGGCCGCCCCGGCGACCCCCTGCCCGGCGGCGAGGTCTCCGGGCTCGATGCCGCCCTGCACTTCGTGCGCATCGCCGACGAGCTGGACGCCGAACTGCGGGATGCCGACACCGACGACGTGCGCATCCCCTCCACCGAGGTGCGCGACCGGCTGCAGGCCGACATGGACGCTTTCTTCGGCCCCGGCGAAGTGGCGGTGGAACTGGATGCCGACCTGATCGCCAAGGCCGCCGCCGGCCCTACCCGCATCCGTCTGCGCGAGGGCGCCGCATTCAGCGAATACGACGTGCACCAGCTGCGCGAGCACGAGGCCTTCGTGCACACCCTCACCGCCCTCAATGGCCGGGCGCAGCCGCACTTCGCCTCACTTTCGCGCACCTCGCCGCGGATCATCGCCACCCAGGAGGGACTCGCCACCTTCGCCGAGCTGATCACCGGCCATATCGACATCGAGCGCATGAAGCGCATCAGCCTGCGCATTCTCGCCATCGACATGGCCCTGCGCGGCGCCGATTTCATCGACGTGTTCCGCTTCTTCCTCGAGGCCGGGCAGCGCGAGACCGAGAGCTTCGCCTCGGCGGCGCGCATCTTCCGCGGCGTGCCGGTGACCGGTGGCGCGGCCTTCACCAAGGACGGCGTCTACCTCGCCGGCCTGGTGCGGGTGCATACCTTCTTCCGCTGGTGCCTGAAGCACCGCCGCCTCGCCCTCACCCACCGGCTGTTCGCCGGGAAGATGACGCTGGAGGACGTGTTCGACCTCGAGCCCGCCTTCGAGAGCGGGGCCATCGCCCCACCCCGCCACCTGCCGCCCTGGGCGCGCCGGGCGGGAGGCCTCGCCGGCCTGCTGGCCTTCTCGCTGTTCGCCAACACCATCCGCCTCGACCGGGTGGACATCGACAACCTCGATGCGGTGCCGCAGCTCTTCGGCGTTCGTCCCTCGGAGCCGCGTGCCCAGGAACGCTGAGGCAGGCGGTTTCAGCGCCGCCCGAACCTATCCTTCGGCCGCGGCCGCCCGCCCCGCGGCGCCTGCCGCGCCTCCTGCCGCCGCTGGGCAAGGGTCTGGGCGGCGGCGTCGCGCTCGTCGCGCAGCTTGATGTAGTGGGCATAGCGCGCCTCGTCGAGCTGCTCTGCCGCAAGGGCCGCCAACACCGCGCAGCCCGGCTCGTTGAGGTGGGCGCAGTCGCGGAAGCGGCAGGTGGCGGCCAGCGCCTCGATGTCCTCGAACACGCCCTCGGCAAAATCCTCCTCGCCCACCAGCTTGAGCTCGCGCATGCCTGGGGTGTCGATCAGGCAGCCGCCCTGCGGCAGCGGGATCAGCACCCGCGAGGTGGTGGTGTGGCGGCCGCGCGAATCGGCCTCGCGCACCGCCGCGGTCTTCATCTGCTCGCACCCGAGCAGGGTGTTGGTGAGCGTGGACTTGCCGGCGCCCGAGCTGCCTACCAGCACGCAGCTCCGCCCCGGCCCGAGGTAGGGCGCGAGCACGGCGGCACTGGCCGGGTCCTTGCCGTTCACCACATGCAGCGGGAAACCGGCAGCGGTGAGCGGCGCCAGCAGCTCGGCGGCCTCGCCGGCGAGGTCACCGGCGAGGTCGGCCTTGGTCAGCACCAGCACCGGGGCGGCGCCGCTCGCCTGCACCAGCAGCAGGTAGCGTTCGATGCGCCGCGGGTTGAAATCGCCGTCCAGCCCGGTCACCACCAGCACGTGATCGATGTTGGCGGCGATCGGCTGCTGCTGGTAGTGCTCGCCGGCGGCGGCGCGGCGCAGCAGGGCGTGGCGCGGTAGCCGCTGGGCGATGGCCTCGCCGCGGTCGTCGAGCAGCACCCAGTCGCCCACCACCGCGCGCTGCTCGGCCGGGAAGCGCGGCCGGGTCCAGGCCGCTGGCGGCTGCACGCGGCGCGTCTCGTCGATGGCGGTGGCCACCACGTAGGCATTGCGGTGCTGCCCCACCACCCGCGCCAGCGTCGCACGCGGCAGGGCGGCGAGAGCCTCGGCCGCAGGCGCGCCCTCGCGCCAGCCCATCGGCCGCACGGCCTCGAAGTCGTCGGGGGTCCACGTCATCGCGCGCAGTGTACGCGGGCTTGCCCCGCCCTTGACCGCGGCGGGTGCTAGCCTGCAGGGATGGAAAACTACCGTGTCCTCGTGCTCGTGCTCGCCGGCCTCGGCTTCCTCGGCTTCGGCCTGTGGTTCCTCGTGGATCCGGTCGTGCCGCTGGCCGCCATCGGCATCCGCGCCGAGGGGCCGGCCGCGGCCACCGAGTTCCGCGCCTTCTACGGCGGCCTCGAGCTTGGCCTCGGCGCCCTGCTGCTCGCAGCGGCCGCCCGCCCGGCCTGGCGCCGCCCGGGCCTGTGGCTGGTACTGGCGGCCAATGGCGGCATTGCCCTCGGGCGCCTCGTCGGCATCGCGCTGGACGGGGTCTGGGTGCCCTTCTTCGCCTATGCCCTGGTCTGGGAACTCGGCTTCGCCGCCCTCGCCCTGGCCGGTCTGCGGGGAGGCCGTCCGCAGGCCTGAGGCCGGTCTCGAAGCGCATGCGTTACCCTCGGGGCTGGTCTCTCCCACCCTGCCCCATGCCCTCCCATACCCTCGCCACCCGCGAACGCCTGCGGGAAGTCCGTTACGAGATCCGCGGCGATCTTGCCCGCCGCGCCCGTGAGCTGGAAAGCCACGGCCACAAACTGATCAAGCTCAACATCGGCAATCCCGGGGCCTTCGGCTTCCGCGCCCCCGAGCACCTGCAGCGTGCGATTGCCGACCACATCCACGACACCGACCCCTACACCCATCAGCAGGGCCTGCCCCGGGCGCGCGAGGCACTGGCCGCGCACTACCGGGCCCGTGGCACGCCGCATGCCTCGGCGGAGCGCATCTTCATCGGCAATGGCGTCTCGGAGCTGATCGACATCGCCCTGCGCGCCCTGCTCAACCTCGGCGACGAGGTGCTGCTGCCCAGCCCGGACTACCCGCTGTGGAGTGCGGCCACCATCCTCAACGACGGCATCCCGCGCTATTACAGCTGCCGCGCCGAGAACGGCTTCCTGCCCGACCCGGACGAGATCGAGCGGATGATCGGGCCCAAGACCCGCGCCCTCGTGCTCATCAACCCGAACAACCCGACCGGCGCCAGCTACCCCAGGCCGCTGCTGGAAAAGCTCGTGGCGCTGGCCGCGAAGTACCGCCTGCTGCTGATGGCCGACGAGATCTACGACGGCATCCTCTACGACGGCAACGCCTTCCAGCCGCTGGCCCCGCTGGCCGGCGAGCTGCCCTGTCTCACCTTCAGCGGTCTTTCCAAGGTGCACCGCGCCTGCGGCTGGCGCGTGGGCTGGGCGGTGCTCTCCGGCGACCCCTTGCGCACCGGCGAGTACCACCATGCCCTCGACCTGCTCGGCGCCCTGCGCCTGTGCGCCAACGTGCCGGGCCAGTTCGCCATCGAGGCCGCGCTCACCGGCGGCGACACCATCGGCGCCCTCACCGCCCCCGGCGGCCGCCTGCACGCCTCGCGCCAGGCGGTGATCGAGGCCTGCGCCGGCAGCCGCTTCCTCTCGGTAGTGCCGCCGCAGGGCGCGCTCTATGCCTTCCCGCGGGTGGACACCACCCACCTGCCGGACTTCGACGACTACCGCTTCGCGCTCGAGCTGCTGGAGACCGAGCACGTGCTGATCGTGCCGGGCAGCAGCTTCAACGTGCCCTACCGCGACCACTTCCGCGTCACCCTGCTGCCCGAGGCCCGCGAGATCGCCGAAGTGTTCCGCCGCATCGAGCGCTCGCTCTCGCAGTACGCCGACCGCGGCGGCGCCCGCCATGTGGCCTGAGGCCCTGCTCGCCATGGCCCTCGCCACCCTGCCCGCCGGCGCGGCGACCGGCGCCGCCAACGCTGCGCCCGAACCGCGCTTCCTCGCGCTCGGCGACAGCTACACCATCGGCGAGGGCGTGGCCCCGGAGGGCCGCTGGCCGGTGCAGCTCGCCGCGCGGCTGCGCGAGCGCGGCATCGCCATCGGTGAGCCTCGCCTCATCGCCACCACCGGCTGGACCACCGACGAGCTGGAGGCCGGCATCGATGCCGCGGCCGCGCGCGAGCCCCTCCCCGCCGACCATGCCCTGGTCTCGCTGCTGATCGGCGTCAACAACCAGTACCGGGGCCGGCCGCTCGCCGAGTACGAGCAGCAGTTTTCCGCCCTGCTCGAACGCGCGATCGGCTTCGCCGGGGGCGATCCTGCGCGGGTGCTGGTGCTCGCCATCCCCGACTGGGGCGTCACGCCCTTCGCGATCCGGTCCGGCCGCGACCGCGCCAAGATCGCAGCACAGCTGGATGCCTTCAATGCCGCGGCCCGGCGCATCGCGGACGCCCGCGGCGCGCGCTTCGTCGACATCGCGCCGGTGAGCCGCGAGCGCGGTGGCGAGGCAGCGATGCTGGCCGAGGACGGCCTGCATCCCTCGGCTGCGCTGTACGCCCTGTGGGCCGAGGCGGCGCTGCCAGTGGCCGAGGCCCTCCTGCGCCGCTGATCGGTTGCATCCGCAACCACTCCGCGCACCCGCCGCTGAATACGAATGCGCCCTGGCCCCGCCGGGCCGCGTGGCGGCCAGGGTTTACGCGAGGCCCTCGCGCTTGGAGTCCCGACTCTAGACCCGCGTGGTGAAGTCGGGGGCCACCTCCGATACCGAGCGGCCAAGGGGAGCAGAAGGCATGCGCGAGTGCGTCACGCCGGCACAGGAGCCGGACCAGCGGGGCAAAGCCTCCCGCGGGCTCCATGATCCGTCCTTCGAACACGATGCCTGTGGCTTCGGGCTCATCGCCTCGCTGGACGGCGTGCCGAAACGGCGCAACCTCGACCTCGCCCTCGATGCCCTGGCCCGCATGGCGCACCGCGGCGCGGTGGCGGCCGATGGCGCCTCCGGCGACGGCGCCGGCCTGCTGATCCAGCGGCCCTCGGCCTGGCTCGCCGCCTGCGCCGCCGACATCGGCCTCAGCCTTCCGGCGCAGTCCGCCTCGGGTCTCGTCCTCCTGCCGCGCGAGGTGGCCGAGGCCCAGGCCTCGCGGCAGAAGATCACCGCGGCCGCCCGCGAGAGCGGGCTCATCGTGCTCGGCTGGCGCCGGGTGCCGCTCGACCTCTCGGCCTGCGGGCCGGTGGCCGAGGCCCGCCGCCCGCACATCGAGCAGCTCTTCGTCGCCCCGGCCGCACCACTCAGCGCGCCCGAGTTCCGCCGCGCCCTGTTCGCCACCCGCCGCCGTGCTGCCCAGGCCCTCGGCAGCGAGGAAGCCGGCTACCTCGTCTCGCTCTCGGCCGACAGCATCGGCTTCAAGGCCATGGTCATCCCCGAGCGCCTGCCGCGGCTCTACCCCGACCTCCGGCACCCGGCGCTGGCCTCCACCTGCGTCATCGTCCACCAGCGCTTCTCCACCAACACCGCGCCGCGCTGGCCGCTGGCCCAGCCCTTCCGCCACCTCGCCCACAACGGCGAGATCAACACCATCGCCGGCAACCGCGGCTGGGCGCGGGCCCGGCGCACGCTGTGGAAGGCGGAAGGCCTCGACTTCGCCGCATTAGGACCGCTGGTCTCCGAGCATGGCTCGGACTCGCAAAGCCTCGACGACATGCTGGAGGTGATGCTGGCCGGCGGCTTCGATGCGCTGGCTGCGCTGCGCATCCTGATCCCGCCGGCGGCGCACACGCTCTCCACCCTCGACCCCGACCTCGCCGCCTTCTACGAGTACTACGCCCTGCACACCGAGCCTTGGGACGGGCCGGCGGCAGTGAGCTTCAACGACGGCCGCTATGCCGGCTGCCTGCTCGACCGCAACGGCCTGCGCCCGGCACGCTGGGCGCGCACCGAAGACACGCTGGTGATCGCCTCCGAGGCCGGCGCCTTCCGCCTGCCGGAAGGCGAGATCCTCGCCAAGGGCCGGCTCGGCCCGGGGCAGATGCTCGCCGTCGATCTCGAACGCGGCGAAGTGCTCGACAGCGAGGCCATCGACCGGATCAACGCCTCGCGCCACCCCTTCAAGCAGTGGCTGAAGGAGGGCGTGGGCTACCTCGTCTCCGACCTGATCGACCCGGCGCTGGCCGCCGAACCCTTCGACGATCTCACCCTCGCCCGCTTCCAGCGCCGCTTCGGCCTGACCCGCGAGGAACGCGACGGCATCCTCAAGGTGCTGGCCGAGACCGAGGGCGAGGCGGTGGGCTCGATGGGCGACGACACCCCGCTGCCGGCCTTCTCGCAGCGCCTGCGCTCGCTCTACGACAGCTTCCGCCAGGCCTTCGCCCAGGTCACCAATCCGCCCATCGACCCGCTGCGCGAGACGGTGGTGATGTCGCTGGTCACCCAGTTCGGCGCCGAGCGCAATGTGTTCGAGGCCCGGCCCGAGCATGCCCGCCAGGTGCAGCTCAACTCGCCGATCCTGAGCCAGCGCAAGCTGCGCGAGCTGCTGGCCATGCCGGACTACGCCCAGCGCCATGCCCTGCTGCACCTGTACTGCCGCGAGGGCGAGGGCCTGGAGGCGGCGCTGCGCCGGCTGGTGGCCGAGGCGGCGCAGGCGGTGCGCGAGGGCGCCCGCGTGCTGCTGCTCTCCGACCGCTACCCGCCCGACGGCGCCCGCGCCGTGCACGCCCTGCTCGCCACCGGCGCCATCCACCACGGCCTGGTGGAGGCCGGCCTGCGCTGCGACTGCAACCTGGTGGTGGAAACCGGCACCGCCCGCGATGCCCACCACATGGCCTGCCTGATCGGCATGGGGGCCACCTTCGTCTACCCCTACCTTGCCTACCAGACCCTGCACGGCATGCTGCGGCAGGGCCAGCTGCAGCTGCCCGGAGACGATGCCGAGCCGGGACGGCGCTACCGCAGGGGGCTCAAGAAGGGGCTGCTGAAGATCCTCTCGAAGATGGGCATCAGTTCGCTCTCCAGCTACCGCGGGGCGCGGCTGTTCGAGATCGTCGGCCTCGCGCCCGAGGTGGTGGCGCTGTGCTTCCCCGGTACTCCGAGCCGCATCGGCGGCGCGGGCTTCGCCGAGCTCGATGCCGATGCCGCCGAGTACGCGGCCTTCGCCGCCGACGATGCCGCGCCGCTGGAGATCGGCGGGCTGATGCAGTACCGCCCCGGCGGCGAGTACCACATGGCCAACCCGGAGGTGGTGCTATGCCTGCAGCGCGCGGTGCTGAGCGAGGCCGAGGCCGACTGGGAGGCCTTCCGCCGCGCGGTGGACGAACGCCCGCCCTCGGCCCTGCGCGACCTGTTCGCGATCGAGCCCCTGGGGCCGCCCGTGCCGCTCGAGGCGGTGGAGCCGGCCAGCGCCATCCTCGCCCGCTTCGACTCCGCCGGCATGAGCCTCGGCGCGCTCTCGCCGGAGGCGCATGAAGCCCTCGCCATCGCCATGAACCGGCTGGGCTGCCGCAGCAACTCCGGCGAAGGCGGCGAGGACCCGGCGCGCCACGGCACCGAGCGCCGCAGCAAGATCAAGCAGGTGGCCTCGGGCCGCTTCGGCGTCACCCCGGGCTATCTCGTCAACGCCGAGGTGCTGCAGATCAAGATCGCCCAGGGCGCCAAGCCCGGCGAGGGCGGCCAGCTGCCGGGCCACAAGGTGGACGCCACCATCGCCCGCCTGCGCCATGCCCGGCCGGGCATCGGCCTGATCTCGCCGCCGCCACACCACGACATCTACTCGATCGAGGACCTCGCCCAGCTCATCTACGATCTCAAGCAGGTGAACCCCACGGCCCTGGTCTCGGTGAAGCTGGTGGCGCACGCCGGGGTGGGCACGATCGCCGCCGGCGTGGCCAAGGCCGGCGCCGATTTCATCACCGTCTCCGGCCATGACGGCGGCACCGGCGCCAGCCCCGTCAGTTCGATCCGCTACGCCGGCTCGCCCTGGGAACT
The DNA here is from genome assembly GCF_000429065.1 of Silanimonas lenta DSM 16282. Classification (GTDB taxonomy): domain Bacteria; phylum Pseudomonadota; class Gammaproteobacteria; order Xanthomonadales; family Xanthomonadaceae; genus Silanimonas; species Silanimonas lenta. The sequence continues at coordinate 78,439 of NZ_AUBD01000010.1, forward strand.
GGGCCTTGCCGAGGCCCAGGAGACCCTGCGCCGCAACGGCCTGCGCGGGCGCGTGCGGCTGCAGGCCGACGGTGGGCTCAAGACCGGGCTCGACGTGGTGAAGGCCGCCCTGCTCGGGGCCGACAGCTTCGGCTTCGGCACCGTGCCGATGATGGCGCTGGGCTGCAAGTACCTGCGCATCTGCCACCTCAACACCTGCGCCACCGGGGTGGCCACCCAGGATGCCCGGCTGCGCGAACAGCACTTCAAGGGCCTGCCGGAGCGGGTGATGGCCTATTTCCGCTTCCTCGCCGAGGACGTGCGCCGGCACCTCGCGGCGCTGGGCGCGCGCTCGCTGGACGAACTCATCGGCCGCGCCGACCTCTTGCGGACACGCGAGGATCTGCCGCCGCGCCAGCGCCTGCTCGACCTCTCGCGCCTCGTCGCCAGCGCCGCCCTGCCGGGGCCCGCCTGCCACCAGCCGGCACCGCCGCATCCTGCTCCTCCCAGCCCGCTCGCTGCCACCCTGCTCGACGAGGTGCTACCGGAGCTGTTGGCCGGGCGCAGCGTGCGCCGCGAAGTGCGCATCGACACCCAGGATCGCAGCCTCGGCGCCGGGCTCTCCGGCGCCCTGGCCCGGGCTTGCGGCGACGAGGCCCCACCGGCCACGCTGGAACTGCACTGCCACGGCAGCGCCGGCCAGAGCTTCGGTGCCTTCAACGCCAAGGGCGTGCACCTGCACCTGCATGGCGAGGCCAACGACGGCGTCGGCAAGGGCATGGCGGGGGGGCGGATCGTCATCGCCCCGCCGGCCGGCCACCGCTTCCCCGCCCATGAGGCGGCCATCCTCGGCAATGCCGCGCTGTACGGCGCCACCGGCGGCGAGCTGTTCGCCGCGGGCCGGGCCGGCGAACGCTTCGCCGTGCGCAACTCCGGCGCCACTGCGGTGGTGGAAGGCCTCGGCGACCATGGCTGCGAGTACATGACCGGCGGCCAGGTGCTGGTGCTCGGCCGCACCGGGCTCAACTTCGGCGCCGGCATGACCGGCGGCTTCGCCTACGTGCTCGATCTCGACCGTGGCTTCGTCGACCGCTACAACCACGAGCTGGTCGACATCCACCGCCTCGAGGCCGAGTCGATGGAGCACCACCTGCAGCACCTGCGCGCCCTGCTGCGCACCCATGCCCAGTTCGCCGGCAGCGCTCTCGCCCGCGGCCTGCTGGAAGACTTCCGCGAGGTGATCGGCAAGTTCTGGCTGGTGAAGCCGAAGGCCGCCAGCCTCGATTCCCTGGTCGCCGCACTCAAGAGGGCCGCCTGATGCCCCGTCCGCACTTCGATTTCCTCGACCTGCCGCGGCAGATGCCGCAGGAACTGGGCGTGGCCACCCGGCTCGCCCTCGGCGGCGAGATCTACGGCCACTTCCCGCCCGCGGAGGCCAAGGCCCAGGCGGGGCGCTGCCTCGACTGCGGCAACCCCTACTGCAGCCACGCCTGCCCGGTGGGCAATGCCATCCCGCAGTGGCTGGAGCTGGTGCGCCAGGGCCGGCTGTTCGAGGCCGCCACGCTGGCGCACGAGACCAACCCGCTGCCGGAGATCTGCGGCCGGGTCTGCCCGCAGGACCGGCTCTGCGAGGGCGCCTGCACGCTGGAGGCCGGCTTCGAGGCGGTGACCATCGGCAGCCTCGAGAAGTACCTGGTCGACGAGGCCTTTCGCCAGGGCTGGCGCCCCGACCTCTCGCGGGTGAAGCCGCGCCGGGAGCGCGTGGCCGTGATCGGCGCCGGGCCCGCGGGCCTCGCCTGCGCCGACCGGCTGGTGCGCGCCGGCGTGGGCGTCACCGTTTACGACCGCCACGACGAGATCGGCGGTCTGCTCACCTTCGGCATCCCGCCCTTCAAGCTGGAGAAGTCGGTGATCGCCACCCGACGGCAGGTGCTGGAGGCCATGGGCGTGCGCTTCCAGCTCGCCACCGAGGTGGGCCGCGACATCGAGTTCGGCCGGCTGATGGCCGAGCACGACGCGGTCTTCGTCGGCACCGGGGCCACCACGCCGGTCGATGCCGGCCTGCCGGGGCAGGCCCTGCCCGGGGTACTGCCGGCCCTGCCCTTCCTGATCGCCAATGCCCGCCGCGTGCTCGGCCGCCCGCTCGCCGAAGACGAGGCCGCCATGCTCGACCTCGCCGGCAAGACCGTGCGCGTGCTCGGCGGCGGCGACACCGCCATGGACTGCGTGCGCACCGCGAAGCGGCTCGGCGCCGCCCGGGTGAGCTGCGTCTACCGCCGCGACGAGGCCGGCATGCCCGGCTCGCGCCGCGAGGTGAAGAACGCCCGCGACGAGGGCGTGGAGTTCCTGTTCCACCGCGCCCCGCTCGCCATCGAGGGCCAGGGCCGGGTGCAGGCCCTGCGCGTGGCCCGCACCGAGGCTACGGGCCGCGGGGCCTTCTCGGTGCTCGAAGGCGCCACCGAGACCCTGACGGCCGACGTGGTGATCCTCGCCTTCGGCTACCGCCCGAGCCCGCCGGCCTGGCTCGTCGGGCACGGCGTGCGCCTCGCCGGCAACGGCCTGGTGCTGGGCGGCCCGGCGGCGGCCGGCAGCGAGCCGGCATGGTGCATCGACTCGCCCTACCAGACCTCGCTGCCGAAGCTCTGGGCCGGCGGCGATGCCCTGCGCGGCGCCGACCTCGTGGTCACTGCCGTGCGCGACGGCCGCGACGCAGCCGCGGCCATGCTGCGGCAGTTCAAGGGCATCGCCATCCGTAGCGCGGCCTGAAGGCGCGCCGCGGCACGGTGTTCATCCGGCCGGGAGGCAAGGGCGGCGTACAATGGCCGCTTCCCGGATTCCCCTCCCGCCGCCATGAGCCTCAGCCCCGATACCCGCGCCCGCATCGAATCCATCCTCGCCTCGCACGAGGTAGTGCTGTTCATGAAGGGCAGCCCGCAGCGCCCGCAGTGCGGCTTCTCGATGAAGGCCGCCAGCATCGTCTCCGGCATCCTGCCCGAGTTCGCCCACGTCGACGTGCTGCAAGACCCGGAGATCCGCGAGGGCATCAAGATCTACGGCCAGTGGCCGACCATTCCGCAGCTCTACGTGAGGGGCGAGCTGATCGGCGGCTCGGACATCCTCGAGCAGATGCTCAACTCCGGCGAGCTGCATGCCCTGCTCGGCGGCGAGCCCCCGGACCGCACCCCGCCTGCCATCACCATCACCGACGAGGCCGCCGCGCAGATCCGCAAGGCCATGGCCGAGCAGGGCGAGGGCCTCGCCCTGCACATGGCGGTGGACGCGAAGTTCAACAGCCGCTTCGAGCTCAAGCCTGCCACCGGGCACGAACTGCGCGCCGAATCGAACGGCATCGTGGTGCACTTCGACCTTGCCAGCGCGCCGCGCGCCAATGGCATCGTGATCGACTGGGTGGACCGCGGCGTGCAGGGGGCCGGCCTGTCGATCACCAATCCGAACGCCCCGGCCCCGGTACGCCCGCTGTCGGTGAAAGCGCTGGCCGCACGCCTGTCCGAGTTCACCGTGATCGACGTGCGCCCGCCCTCGGCCCGCGCCCATGCCCCCTTCCCGCACCCGCACCGGGTGCTGGACGAGAGCAGCCACGACCAGCTCGCCGCCCTGCCGAAGGACACCTTGCTCGCCTTCCTCTGCCACCACGGCAACAGCAGCCGCCAGGCCGCCGAACACTTCCGCAGCCTTGGCTTCACCCAGGTGTACAACGTGGAAGGCGGCATCGACGCCTGGTCGGTGGAGGTCGATCCCTCGGTACCGCGTTACTGAGGCAGGGTGCCCCCGGTACGGGGCGCCCCCGTGCCGGAAAGAGCCAAGCGTCAAACCCCGTCAAAGCTGGCAGCCAAGCGCTGCCGGCCGCCCATCGCTATCGCAGCAGCGCTAGAGTATCTGCCCTAAATACGACGGCAACACCCTGTATTTCCCGGCGATTCTGCCGGGGCAGGAGAACGGGAGAGGACGATGGCGCGTACTGCGATATGGATCGGGCTGTGCTCGGCGGCCATGCTGGCCGTGGGCTGCGGCAGCGCGGAGACCCCGGCCGAGCTCGCCGCCGCGGCCTGCGAGGCCCAGGCCAAAGGCCGGCTAGGCGGCAAGCCCTACACCCTGGACAGGGCCATGCTCGCCAGTTCGGCCACCGACGACGGCCGCGGCGGCCTCCTGCTCAGCGCGCCGATCGTGGTCAACGCCGGGCTGGCCGACGAGGGCACCCAGCAGCTCGAGTGCACGGTGCGCTTGAGCGGCGAGCCGCCCAGTGCCGAGGTGCTCAACCTGCGCTTCATCTGGTGAGCCCGTGCGGCCCGAGGCCGCGCCCCGGGCCCCTTTCAGTCGAAGCGCAGGTGCTTCACCGACTTGCCGTGGCGGCGCACCAGCCGCAACGCCTCGATGCCGATGCGGATGTGGCTCTCCACGAAGCGCTCGCTGACCACGCGGTCGGAAGCCTCGGTCTTCACCCCTTCCGGCACCATCGGCTGGTCCGAGACCAGCAACAGAGCGCCACTCGGGATGCTGTTGGCGAAACCGGCAGCGAACACGGTGGCGGTCTCCATGTCGATCGCCATGCAGCGCATGCGCCGCAGCTTCTCCTTGAACTCGTCGTCGTGCTCCCAGACTCGGCGGTTGGTGGTGAACACCGTGCCGGTCCAGTAATCGAGCTCGAGGTCGCGGATGGTGGTGGAGACCGCGCGCTGCAGGGCGAAGGCCGGCAGGGCCGGCACCTCGGGCGGCAGGTAGTCGTTGCTGGTGCCCTCGCCGCGGATGGCGGCGATCGGCAGGATGAGGTCGCCCAACTCGTTCTTGCGCTTCAAGCCGCCGCACTTGCCGAGGAAGAGCACAGCCTTCGGACCATAGGCCGAGAGCAGGTCCATGATGGTGGCAGCGTTGGCGCTGCCCATGCCGAAGTTCACCATGGTGATGCCGTCGATGGTGGCACTGGGCATCGGCCGGTCGCGTCCCACGATCTCGGCCCCGGTGAGCCTGGCGAAGACCTCGAGGTAGCCCCCGAAATTGGTGAGCAGCACATGCTGGCCGAACTGTTCGATCGGCACCCCGGTGTAACGCGGCAGCCAATTGGTCACGATTTCCTGCTTGTCACGCATCGCCTGCGTCCTCGTCGTCTTCGATCGCACGATTTTGCCATGCACCCCCGGCCGACCATGACCTTCGGCCCGGTTGGAAGCCCGCGCCTGCTTGGCTAACGTGACGGTTCTCCCGACCCGGAGCCCCACATGCGCCCCCGATCCGCCGCCGCCCGCCCCCGGGCGGGCCGTCTCGTCCTCCTCGCCGCCGCCCTTGTCTGCGCCCTCGGCGCCATGGCCGCGCCGGCCTCGCGCACCACGGTCCTGAAGCAGGACCCCTACCCCAGCACCTACCAGCCACTGGCCGCGCCGCCCACCCTGATCCGCAACGCCACCCTGCTCATCGGCGACGGCACCCGGCTGGAAGGCGCCGACCTGCTGCTGCGCGAGGGCCGCATCGCCCGCATCGGCCGCGGCCTCGAGGCCCCGCGCGATGCCGTGGTGGTGGAGGCTGCCGGGAAATGGGTCACGCCCGGCCTGATCGACGTGCACTCGCACCTCGGCGTCTACCCCTCGCCCGGCCTGCAGGCGCACCAGGACGGCAACGAGATGACGAGCCCGGTGACCTCGCAGGTCTGGGCCGAGCACGGCGTGTGGCCGCAGGATCCCGGCTTCGGCACCGCGCTGGCCGGTGGCGTCACTTCGATGCTGATCCTGCCTGGCAGCGCCAACCTGATCGGCGGCCGTGGCGTGGTGCTGAAGAACGTACCCGCCACCACCTACCAGCAGATGAAGTTCCCCGGCGCGCCCTGGAGCCTGAAGATGGCCTGCGGCGAGAACCCGAAGCGGGTCTACGGCGGCCGCGGCTCGGCCCCGATGACCCGCATGGGCAACGTGGCCGGCTACCGCAACGCCTTCATCGAGGCCCGCGAATACCTGAAGAAGCTGGGTGGCAAGGAGGCCCCGGCGCAGGACCTGCGGCTCGAGACCCTGGCCGCCGCCATCAACGGCGAGATCCAGGTGCAGATCCACTGCTACCGCGCCGACGAGATGGCGATCATGCTCGACCTCGCCAAGGAGTTCGGCTTCAAAGTGGCCGCCTTCCACCATGGCGTGGAGGCTTACAAGATCGCCGACGAGATGGCCGATGCCGGCACCTGCGGTGCCCTCTGGGCCGACTGGTGGGGCTTCAAGGCCGAGGCCTACGACGCGGTGCAGGAGAACATCCTGATCGTCGACCGCGCCCGCAATGGCCGCGGCTGCGCGGTGGTGCACTCGGATTCCCCCGAGGGCATCCAGCGCCTCAACCAGGAAGCCGGCAAGGTGATCGGCGTGGCCCGCCGCGCCGGCATCGAGGTGGCGCCGGAACAGGCCATCCGCTGGCTCACCGCGAACGCCGCGCGCGTGCTCGGCATCGAGGCGCAGGTCGGCACGCTGGAGCGCGGCAAGATGGCCGATGTGGTGCTGTGGAACCAGAACCCCTTCAGCGTTTATGCCAAGGCCGAGAAGGTGTGGATCGACGGCGCCCTGCTCTACGACCGCGCCGATCCCGCCCGCCAGCCCACCTACGACTTCATGCTCGGCCAGGAGCCCCTGTGATGCGCCGTCTCTCCCTGCTCGCTGGCGCCCTCGCGCTGGCCCTCGCCGGCCTCGCCTCGGCGCAGGCCGTGTTCATCGACAATGCCCGCGTCCATACCGCCGGCCCCGCCGGCACGCTGGAAAACGGCGATGTGCTGATCACCGACGGCCTGATCACCGCCGTGGGCCGCGAACTCGCGCCGCCTCCCGGTGCCCTGCGCATCGATGCGAAGGGCCAGCCCCTGACGCCGGGCCTGTTCGCCGGCCTCACCGCCCTCGGCCTCGAGGAGATCAGCGCCGAGTCCAGCACCGTGCACAATGCCCTCGGCGCCCCGGCCCCGCACGTGCACCCGGGCGAGACCCGCTGGCGCCCGGAGTTCGACGTGCTACCGGCCTTCAACCCTCGCTCGCAGGTGATCGGCGTCAACCGCCTCGAGGGCCTCACCTTCACCGTGCTCGCCCCCGGCGCCCTGGAGCAGGGCAGCTTCGTTGCCGGGCAGGGCGGCGCGGTGCGCCTCGACGGCCGCTTCGATGCCCTGGTGGAGGGCAGCCGCAGCCTGTTCATCGACCTTGGCAACGGCGCCGTCGCCGCCTCCGGCGGCAGCCGCGCCGGGCAGTACATGCTGCTCGACCAGGCCATCCGCGAGGCCCGCCCCGCGCCTTCGCCGATGATGATGGTGAGCCCTGGCCACGGCCTGCTCACCCCGGCCGGCCGCGAGGCCATGAGCCGCTACCTGCGCGGCGGCCGGGTGGTCTTCATGGTCGACCGCGCCGCCGACATCCGCCAGGTGATCCGCCTCGGCCAGCAGTACGGCTTCCAGCCGGTGATCGCCGGCGGCGCCGAGGCCTGGGTGGTGGCCGAAGAACTCGCTGCGGCCAGGGTGCCGGTGCTGCTCGACGCCCTGGTGAACCTGCCCGGCAGCTTCGACCAGCTTGGCGCCCGCATCGACAACGCGGCGAAGCTGCATGCCGCCGGCGTCACCATCGCCTTCACCCAGAGCGGCGATGCCACCCACAATGCCCGCAAGATCCGCCAGCTCGCCGGCGTGGCCGCGGCCAACGGCCTGCCCTGGGAAGCGGCCCTGGCCGGTCTCACCGCGAACCCGGCGCGCATCTTCGGCATCGAGGGCCGGCTCGGCAGCATCGAGGTGGGCAAGGTGGCCGATCTCGTGCTCTGGAACGGCGACCCGCTGGAGGTGACCACCACCGCCACGCAGGTCTTCGTCGGCGGCCGCGCGGTGCCGATGCAGTCGCGCCAGACCCTGCTGCGCGACCGCTACCTCGCGCCGAAGGGCGCGCTGCCGCGGCAGTACCCGGCGGCGGGTGGGCGGGAGAATGGTGGGCCGTGAAGGATTCGAACCTTCGACCAACTGGTTAAAAGCCAGCTGCTCTACCGACTGAGCTAACGGCCCGGCATGCCGGATCGGCGCCTCCCGCGGCCTCGCGGGGGGCGCGCAGTGTAGCGCAAGCGCCGCGAAGGCGGCAGGGCGCGCGGCCTCAGCCGGCCTTCGCGTAGCGCGTCGGATCGGCCACGCCGGCCCGGGCGAAGCCCTCGGCGCGCAGGCGGCAGGCGTCGCAGCGGCCGCAGGCCCGGCCGTCGGCATCGGCCTGGTAGCAGCTCACCGTCTGTGCGAAGTCGACGCCGAGACGCAGGCCCTCGCGCACAATGTCGGCCTTCGACATGGCGATCAGCGGGGCGTGCACCCGCAGGCCGCCCTGCTCCACCCCGGCCTTGGTGGCGAGGTTGGCCAGCCGCTCGAAGGCCTCGATGAAGGCCGGGCGGCAGTCGGGGTAGCCGGAGTAGTCGACGGCATTCACGCCGCAGAACAGGTCGCGCGCGCCCAGCACCTCGGCCCAGCCCAGGGCCACCGAGAGCATGATGGTGTTGCGCGCCGGCACGTAGGTGACCGGAATGCCCTCGGCCGGCGCCTCCGGCACGGCGATGTCGGCGGTGAGCGCCGAGCCGCCGATGCTGCGCAGATCGACCTCCACCACCTTGTGCGCCACGGCGCCGAGACGTGCCGCGGTGCGCGCCGCCGCCTCGAGCTCGGCGGAATGCCGCTGGCCGTAGCGCACCGACAGCGCGTAGGGCACGAAACCGCGTTCGCGGGCGATGGCCAGCACCACGGCCGAATCCATGCCGCCCGAGACCAGCACCACGGCGCGCCGGCCCTCGCCCTCGCGGCCCTTCGACGTGGAAGTGGAAGCCATCATCGTCTCCGCCATCGTTGCCCAGCCTTCCCCCGCCCCGGTCTCAGCGCCCCGGCTCGTCGCCCCAGAGCAGCTTGTGCAGCTGCAGCTGGAAGCGCACCGGCAGGCGGTCGGCGACGATCCAGTCGGCGAGCTCGCGGGGCGAAAGCTCGCCGAAGCTGGGCGAGAACAGCACCTCGCAACGTGCCGTCAGGGCGTGTTCGGCCACGGTGCGCTTCGCCCAGTCGTAGTCGGCGCGGTCGCGCAGCACGAACTTCACCTGGTCGCGGGGGGTGAGCAGGGCGAGGTTCTCCCAGCGGTTGCGCGCCAGTTCCCCGGAGCCCGGGGTCTTGAGATCGAGCACCCGCGAAACCCGCGGATCGACCGCCCCCACGTCGAGCGCGCCCGAGGTCTCGAGCGAGACCTCGAAGCCGGCATCGCAGAGCGCACCAAGCAGCACGAGGCAGCGCTTCTGCGCCAGCGGCTCGCCGCCGGTCACGCAGACATGGCGCACGCCATGGGCCCGTGCCTCGTCCACCAGCTCGGGAATGCTGCGCCACTCGCCGCCGTGGAAGGCGTAGGCGGTGTCGCAGTAGGTGCAGCGCAGCGGGCAGCCGGTGAGGCGGATGAACACCGTTGGCCAGCCCACCGAGCGCGACTCGCCCTGCAGCGAGAGGAAGACCTCGGTGATCTTCAGGCGCTCGGCCTGCACGATCTCGGAGGGGCGCTCGCGGTCGCCCGGCTGCTCGCGCGGGCGCGGCGCCATGCCCATGCCCACGGCCTCAGCGCGCGTCGAGCGCGAGGCTGCGCAGACGGCTCTGCGCGAGGCGGGCGGCGTCCGAGCCGGGGTAGCGGCTCATCACCGCGCGCAGGGTGGCCTCGCCCTCCTGGCGGCGGCCCAGCTCGAACTGGGTATAGCCCAGCTTCAGCAGGCCATCGGGGGCCTTGGCGGAGTCGGGGAAGGTGTCGAGCAGGCTCTGGAAGGCCTGCAGGGCCACCTCGTAGTTCTGGGTGACGTAGTAGCTCTCGCCGAGCCAGTACCAGGCATTCGGGGCGAGGCTGCCGGCCGGGTAAGCCTCGAGATAGGCCTGGAAGCGGCGCGAGGCCTCGGCATACTCGCCGTCGCGCAGGGCCTGGAAGGCGCTGTCGTAGAGCGGGCGCTCGCCCGCGGGTGCGGCCGGCGCGGCGCCGGCATTCACCACGTCGGCCACCACGCCGCGGCCACTGGCGGAAGCGGGACTGGCCGGGGCCGGGCTGGCGGCCGGCGGAGCCGGGGTGGCAGAGGGCGCCACTTCCGCCGGGGCGGCGGGGGCGACCGGGGCCTGGCCGCCCTCGAGGCGGCCCAGCCGGGAATCGATGTCGAGGTACTGGTCACGCGCCGCCTGCTTCAACTGGGCGTTCTCGTGCTGCAACTGCTCGACAGTGCCGCGCAGGGCGGCGAGTTCCTGCTGCAGGGCGTTCAGCCGGTTCAGCAGTTCGATGTTGGCCTGGGTCTGGTTCTGCGCCGCGGCCTGGGCCTCCAGGCGCTCCACGCGCTCAGCGAGGCTCATGCGCTGGGCAAAGGCCGGGGCGGCGGCCACGAGGGCCGCCGCCAGGCTTGCGAGCGTGAGGCTGCGCAGGACCGTCATCGCTTAGCGCGCGGTGTAGACGATCTCGACGCGGCGGTTCTTCTGCCAGCACTCCTCGTTGGACTGCGTGCAGACCGGGCGCTCCTCGCCGTAGGAGACGACGGTGAGCTGGGCGGCCGAACCGCCGGCGGCCTGCAGGGCAGCCGAGACGGCGTTGCCGCGGCGCTCGCCGAGGCCGAGGTTGTATTCGCGGGTGCCGCGCTCGTCGGCATTGCCCTCGAGGGTGATGCGCGACTCCGGACGGTCACGCAGGTACTTGGCGTGGCAGGCCATGATGGCCAGGAACTCCGGCTTCACGGCGTCCTGGTCGAAATCGAAGTAGACGGTGCGCTGGCGCAGGCAGGCGTCGGTGTCGAGATCCGACGGGCCGTAGCGGCCATCGCTGACCGGAGCGGTGGTGGTCGGGGCGGGGGCCGGAGCAGGCGCCGCCGGCTCTTCCTTCACCTTCTTCGAGCAGGCGGAGAGGGCGACGGCGCAGGCGGCGACCAGCGCGATGCGGGTGACGTTGTTCATGGGTGCAACCTCGTTGGCAGTGGATCGGAAAGCGGATAGCGGGGATACAGCAGGCCCGTCCTGTTCTTATCGTTGCCGGAACGGCGACCAGGCGGGCTCCCGGACATCACCGTCGGTCAAAACCAAGCGCTGCCGGACCCGTGCATCGGCCGACACCGCATACAGCACGCCCTTGCCGCCCTCCTTGGTCGCGTAGAGCAGCATGCTGGCGTTGGGTGCAAAACTGGGGGACTCGTCCAGGTTGCCCGGCGACAGGGTCTGCCAGCGCGGCTGGCCCAGACTGCGGTCCATCACCGCAATACGATAAATGTTCCGGTTTCCCTGCGCCATAGCGATTTTTTTACCATCGAAGGAGACCGAGGCCTTGGCGTTGTAGTCGCCCTCGAAGGTCAGGCGCTGGGCCTCGCCCCCGGTGGCCGGCACCTGGTAAAGCTGCGGCCGGCCGGCGCGATCCGACGTGAAGACCAGGCTCTGACCGTCCGGCATCCACACCGGCTCGGTGTCGATGGCGAAATGGCGGGTGATCTGGGTGAGGGCCTTGGTGGCGAGGTCCATCACGTAGATCTCGGGGTTCCCGGTGCGCGAGAGGGTGAGCGCGAGCTTGCTGCCGTCCGGGCTGAAGGCCGGGGCGCCGTTGATGCCGCGGAAGCTCGCCACCACCTCGCGGGCGCCGGTGGTCAGTTCCTGGATGTAGATGGTGGAGTTGCCGCGCTCGAAGCTCACGTAGGCGAGGCGGCGGCCGTCCGGCGACCAGGCCGGCGAGAGCAGCGGCTCGCGCGAGCGCACCACGGTCTGCGGGTTGTGGCCGTCGGCATCGGCCACCATCAGGGAAAACTGCTGGTTCGGATAGGTGCCGGTGCTGGTGACGTAGGCGATGCGGGTCCAGAAGGCGCCGCGCACCCCGAGGATCTTCTCGTAGATCTGGTCGGAGATCTGGTGGGCGATGTCGCGCATGCCGCGGGCCCGGCCGCTCATGGCAAGCCCCAGCAGGCGCTCCTGCTTGGCCACGTCGTACAGCTCGTACTCCACCCGGTAGCCGCCGTCCGGGGCGTCCAGCACCCGGCCCACCACGATGAAGTCCTGGCGTAGCACCCGCCAGGTGGGGAACTGGATCTCGCTGCCGCGGATCGGCTTCTCGATGATGTTGGCCTCCGGCAGGGTGCGGAACTGGCCGGAACGGTTGAGATTGGCGCTGATCACCGCCGCCACGTCGGTGTCCGGGGCCACGTTGGTGCCGAGGTAGGGCATCGGCACCACGGTGATCGGCAGGGCCGCGGCGCTGCCGCGGACGATGTCGATCTCGAGGGCCTGGGCCCGGGCCTGGAAGGGCAGGGCCAGAAGCCCGAGGACGAGCAGGAGCAGGGAGACGAGGCTTCGCGTCATGGACGGCTTTCCGGGTCGTGGGCTTCGGGGGCGCGGCCGGCGGCGCTTCAGTCCTGCGGCGCGGTGAACCTGAATAGCAGCTCGCGCCTGAACACTGTCTCAAAGCCGGCGTAAGGCAGCGGCCGGGCGCGCAGCACCGCGGCCTCCAGCGAGCGCTGGCCGATCGGATCGAAGCGGCAGGGCTGCTGCACCTCGGCGCTGATCACCTCGCCGCCGGGGATCTGGATCACCCGCACCGTGCACTGGGTGCCCGGAGGAATGGTATCGGGGCGGATCCAGTGCCGCTCCACCGCGTTCTGGATGGCCAGCACGTAGGCCGCCTGCAGGCTGGCGTCGGTGCCGTCGTTGCCGGCCATCGGGGTGGGCGTGGCCTCGCGCGGGGTGGCGGCGCTGGCCGGCGCCGGCGGGGTGGGCTGGCGCTGGGCGAGGTCGCGCTGCTGCTCCAGCCGCTGCTGCTCCATCCGGCTCTGCTGGCTGAGCTCGGCGCGCTGCTGCTGCAGTTGGGCCAGCTGGCGCAGGCGCTCGAGCTGCTGCTGGGAGAGCCGCTGGCGGTTCTCCGGGCGGTCCTGGCGCTCGCGCTCGGTCAGGTCGACCTGCTGCTGGCGGTTGCGCTCCTCCTGCTCGCGCGGGGCCGGGGGCTTGGGGCTGACGGCATCGCGCGAGGCGCGCTCCTGCTGCCGGGTGTCCGGCACCACCTGCGGCGCCTGCGGGGCCGGTTGCGGCTCGACCGGGGCGGTCTGCGGGGCCGGCTCGGGGCGCGGCTGCGGCGGCGGGGCGGCCTCCTGCTCCACCGGACGCGGGGCCTGCGGCCGCGGCGGCGGGCTCGGGGCCACCCGCGGCGTCTCGCGCAGCGCCGCGGCGGGCACGAACTCCACCTCGATCGGCGGCCCGGCCACCGAGAGCACGGTAGGGGCCGGGCTCAGGAGCCAGCCGAGGTAGAGCAGCAGGAACACCAGCAGGTGCACGCCGAGGGCCAGGCCCACGGCGATGCCGGTGTCTTGGGGACGCTCGCGCATCAGCGCCCCGCCTGCCGCGGCTCGCTCATCAGGGCCGCCTTGGAGACGCCGGCCCCCTGCAGCAGGGCCATGGCGTCCATCACCGCCTGGTAGGGCAGCTCACGATGGGCGGCGACGAAGACCGGGGTCTGCGGGTTGGTGGCCACCACGGCGCGCACACGGGCGGCCAGCTCCTCGGGAGCCATCGGCGTGTCGGCGCCCTCGCCCAGCTTCAGCGAATAGCTGCCGTCGCGGCGGATCGATACCACCACCGGGTCCTGCGCCTGCTCCACCGGGCGGGCGTTCGACTGCGGCAGGTTCACCTCGACGCCGAGGTTCATCACGGAGGCGGTGATCATGAAGATCACCAGCAGCACGAGCATCACGTCGATGTAGGGCACGACATTGATGTCGGCCTTGAGCTTGCGCTTCTTGTGTCGGTTGCTGAACGCGGCCATGGGCCCTCCAACGGATCAGGCGATGGCGCGGGGTCAGTGCTCGTCGCTGCCGCCCTGGCGGGCGAGGATGGAGCTGAAGTCCTCGGCGAAGGCCTCGTAACGCACGGTGAGGCGCTCCACCCGGGTGGCGTAGCGGTTGTAGGCCCAGACCGCCGGGATGGCAGCGAACAGGCCGAGCGCGGTGGCGATCAGGGCCTCAGAGATGTGCGGGGCCACCTGGGCCATGGTGGCCTGCTTGATGTTCCCGAGCTCGTGGAAGGCGATCATGATCCCCCACACGGTGCCCACGAGGCCGACGTAGGGCGAGGTGGAGCCGATGTTGGCCAGCATCTCGAGGTTGCGCTCGAGCTCGCCGGTCTCGCGCGCCAGGGTGGCGCGCATGGCGCGCTGGGCGCCCTCCAGCTGGGCCCGGCTGTCGGTGCCCTTCTTCTGCCGCAGGCGGGTGAACTCGCGGAAGCCGGCCTCGAAGATCGCCTCCAGGCCTTCCACCACGCGGTTGCGGTCGGTGGCGGCGCGGTAGAGCTGGGTCAGGTCGGCGCCCGACCAGAAGCGCCCCTCGAAGGCATCGGCCTCGGCATCGGCGCGGCGGTAGACGCGGGCCTTGCGGAAGATGATCACCCAGCTCACCACCGAACCGATGAGCAGCAGCAGGAGCACGATCTTCACCGGCACCGAGGCCGCCATCACCAGGGCCCAGTAGTTGATGCCCCCGGGGGCCGCGGCCTCCACGGCAGCCGCGGCGGCGGCGGGGTCGGCCGGCAGGGCCGAGGTGGTGGCGGCAGTGGCGAGGAAACCGGGCAGCAGGGCGGTCGTCAGCATGGGGCACCAGGCGTGGGCATCAGGCCGGCCAGCAGGCCGGCGGGGATTCGGGTGGGCCGGAAGTCGGCGGCGCGCAGGCAGGCCACCTCGACCTCGGCGGTGAGCAGCGGGCGGCCATCCAGCAGGACCGCCTGGTGGCAGCGCAGGCCGGCCCCCTTCGCCGACACCGGGGTGACGGTGACGGTGAGCAGGTCGTCGAGCCGCGCCGGGGCCAGGAAGTCGAGCCGCATCGAGCGCACCACCAGCAGCAGGCCGTCGCGCGCGCGCAGCCGCGTCTGGTCGTGGCCGGCGGCGCGCAGCCACTCGGTGCGCGCCCGCTCGAGGAACCGGACGTAGCTGGCGTGGTAGACGACCCCACCGGCGTCGGTATCTTCCCAATAGACCCTTGAGGTATGGCTGAACGCCGGCTGGCCCACGGCCCCGGCGTCCCCGCGGCGCGGCCTGCCTCCCGCGGGCCGTTCCTCAGGCCGGGCCATCGGACTCGAACAGGTCGGGCGTGGGGGCGCCACGCGGCGGCTTGAGGCCGAGCCAGGCCCAGGCCTTCGGGGCCAGCATCCGGCCGCGCGCCGTGCGCACGAGGAAGCCCTGCTGGATCAGGTAGGGCTCGACCACGTCCTCGAGAGTGCCGCGCTCCTCGGAGAGCGCCGCCGCCAGCGATTCCACCCCCACCGGGCCGCCGCCAAAGCTCTCGGCGATGGTGGCGAGCAGGCGGCGGTCGAGCTCGTCGAAGCCTTCCGGGTCGACCTTCAGCATCTTCATCGCTGCTGCGGCGATCTCGCGGGTGATCACCCCCCCGCCCTTCACCTGGGCGTAGTCGCGGGCGCGGCGCAGCAGGCGGTTGGCGATGCGCGGCGTGCCACGCGAACGGCGGGCGATCTCCCCCGCCCCCTCGGCATCGCAGGCGATGCCGAGAATCCTGGCCGAACGGCGGACGATGCGGGTGAGCTCCTCCGCCGTGTAGAACTCAAGGCGCTGGACGATGCCGAAGCGGTCGCGCAGCGGGGCGGTGAGCAGGCCGGCGCGGGTGGTGGCGCCGATCAGGGTGAAGGGCGGCAGGTCGAGCTTGATCGAGCGGGCCGCCGGGCCCTCGCCGATCATGATGTCGATCTGGTAGTCCTCCATCGCCGGGTAGAGCACCTCCTCCACCATCGGCGAGAGGCGGTGGATCTCGTCCACGAACAGCACGTCATTGGGCTGCAGGTTGGTGAGCAGGGCGGCAAGATCGCCGGCCTTCTCGATCACCGGGCCCGAAGTCTGCCGCAGATTGACGCCCAGTTCGTTGGCGATGACGTGCGAGAGCGTGGTCTTGCCAAGGCCCGGCGGGCCGAAGATCAGCACGTGGTCGAGCGCCTCGCCACGCTGCTTGGCGGCCTGGATATAGATCTGCATCTGCTCGCGCACGGCCTCCTGGCCGAGATAGTCGGCGAGCGACTTCGGACGGATGCTGGCTTCGAGGGACTCGTCCTCGGCGGTGGCGCCGGGTGCGACGGTGCGGGGGTTCATGGGCCGGATGATGGCATGTCAGGCCTTCAGCGCGGCCTTGAGCGCCTTGCGGATCACCGCCTCGGCGCTGTCGCCGGCCTCGAAGGCATCCCGGGCCATCTTCGCCGCCTCGGCCGGCTTGTAGCCCAGCTGCTGCAGGGCGATCACGGCCTCGGAAGCGGGGTCGGCCGGGATCGGCTGACCCCTGGCGACGGGGCTGCCCACGCCGCCCAGCTCGGCCGCGCGGTCGCGCAGCTCCACCACGATGCGCTCGGCAGTCTTCTTGCCGATGCCCGGGATACGGGTGAGCGCGGCGACATCGCTCGCGGCGACGAGCCGCGCGAACTCCTCGACGCTGACCCCCGAGAGGATGGCCAGCGCGATCCTGGCGCCGATGCCGCTCACCTTCTGCACGTCGCGGAACAGCCGGCGCTCGCGCTCGGTGAGGAAGCCGTACAGCGCCACGCTGTCCTCCTTCACCGCGTAGTGGGTGAACAGCACGACTTCGCGGCCGAGATCCGGCAAGTCGTAGAAGGTCGACATCGGCGCCTCGAGCTCGTAGCCCACGCCGCCCACCTCGAGCATCAGCCAGGGCGGGGATTTCTGCAGGAGGGTGCCGCGGAGGCGTCCGATCATGGCGGGGAAGAGGTGGAGAGAAGAGATGTGGAAGAGAGGAGGGAGTCGAGAGAAGGGGGGGTGGAGTGAGGCAAGCCTAGCGCCGGCGCAGGGCGGCCACGCCGACGCCGGCGCGCAGGGCGGTGGCGGACATGTGGGCGTGGGTAAGCGCGACGGCCAGCGCGTCCGCCGCATCGGCGAACAGGCGCTCGCCCTGCAGGTTCAGCAGGATCTTCACCATGTGCTGCACCTGCGCCTTGTCGGCGGCGCCCTTCCCGACGAGGCTCTGCTTGATGACCCGCGGGGCGTACTCGGCGAGCGGCAGGCCGCGGCGCACCACGGTGGCGATGGCAGCGCCCCGGGCATGGCCGAGTTTCAGGGCCGAGGTGGCGCTCTTGTCCATGAACACGGTCTCGATGGCCGCCTGCTGCGGCTGCCACGCATCGATGATGGCGTCGATGCCTTCCGCCAGCCGCCCGAGGCGTTCGGGGAAGTGCTCGGTATCGATGAGCAGGTTCAGCACCTCGCAGTGCACGAAGCGGTAGCGGCCGGCGGCATCGATGTCGATGAGCCCGATGCCGGTGCGCCGGGAGCCAGGATCGATGCCGAGCAGGCGGATCGACACGGGCGCGCCGTCACTGCCAGGCGCTGTCGGGCAGGTCGGCGTTGTGGTAGACGTGCTGCACGTCGTCGAGGTCCTCGAGCCTGTCGAGCAGCTTCACCACCTGCTGCGCGGTCTCGCCCTCCACGGCCACCTCGTTGTCGGCGCGCATCGTCACGCCGGCCTCGGCCGGCACGAGCCCCGCGGCCTCCATCGCCTTTTTCACCGATTCGAAGGCCTCGGGCGAGGTGATGACCTCGACCGCGCCGTCCTCGTAGCCCTTGATGTCGTCGGCGCCGGCCTCGATGGCCGCCTCGGTGATCTTCTCCTCGTCGGCACCGGCGCCGTAGGTCAGCACACCGACCTTCCTGAACATGAAGGCCACCGAGCCTTCCGTGCCGAGGTTGCCGCCGAACTTCGAGAAGGCATGACGCACGTCGGCCACGGTGCGCACGCGGTTGTCGGTGAGGCACTCGACGATGACGGCGATGCCACCCGGGGCGTAGCCCTCGTAGCGCACTTCCTCGTAGTCGACCCCCTCGAGCTCGCCGGTGGCCTTCTTGATCGCGCGCTCGATGTTGTCCTTCGGCATCGAGGCGGCCAGCGCCCGGTCGATGGCAAGGCGCAGGCGCGGATTGCCGGCAGGATCGCCGCCGCCCAGGCGCGCCGCGACCGAGATCTCGCGGACCAGCTTGGTGAAGATCGCGCCGCGCTTGGCGGCCTGCGCGTTCTTGCGGCCTTCGATGGCCATCAATCGACCCATGGGGTGCCTCGGTGCTGTGATTCGATGCGGGGATTATCGCCGAGGGCGAGCGCAGCGCGAGCCTGCCTGCGGCGCCGGGCATTCGCTCCTCCCTCGGTCGGGGCGGTCCTGCCCCGACTCGGGCGCTCGCCATCCATGGCTCGCTTTCCGCGAAACGCCCGGCGCCGCGTCGCGGCTCGCCGCCAGGCGCTAGCCCGCGAAGCGCCCCGTCCGCAGGAAGCTCGCCACCGCCTCCGCCGCGGCCCGCGAGACCAGCAGGCCCATATGGCTGGCATGCACCTCGCAGTGGCCGGCAAGCCCGGGCAGCCGGGTTTCGGCCACCGCCACCGTGCCGTCGTGCCGGCCTTCGAAGCGGCTCAAGGCGCGGCCAAGCCCCAGCCCGAGGGTGCCGGCCACCACGCCCACCTCGCGCCCGGCGGGCAGGCCCTCCAGGCCCCGGCGCAGCACCCGGGCGCTACGCCCGAGCAGGACGGCGAGGCCGTGCCGGCCGAGGGTGTCGGCGGCCCGGCTGCCGGAAAGCGGGCTGCCAAGACAGACGATGCGCTGCAGGGGCAGTCCGGGCTCGTGTGCCGCGATCAGCGCCACCAGCCCGCCGAGGCTGTGCCCGACCAGATGGGGCGGCGGCCGCCCCTGGCGAGTCTGCTGCCGGAGCCTGTCCGCAAGCCGCCCGGCCGCCGCCTCGGCCCCCTCGAATGCGCTGGAATACGCGAAGGCCTCGGGCGCGAAGCCGACGGCGCGCAGGCGGGCGGCCAGGGGCCAGAGCACGGCGCGGGGGTTCCACAGCCCATGGAGCAGGACGACGCGCCCGGCCATCGCCCCGGCCCGGACTGCCTCAGCCCTTCGCCGCCGGACGCACCTGCACGTGCAGTTCGGCGAGCTGTCCGTCGTCGATCGGCGACGGGGCGCTGGTCAGCAGGCACTGGGCGCTGGCGGTCTTGGGAAAGGCGATGACATCGCGGATCGACTCGGTGCCGGCCACCAGCGCGGCAATGCGGTCGATGCCGAAGGCGATGCCGCCGTGCGGCGGGGCACCGTAGCGCAGGGCTTCCAGCAGGAAGCCGAACTTGGCCTCGGCCTCTTCCGGGCCGATGCCGAGCAGCTCGAACACCTTGGCCTGCATCGCGCTGCTGTGGATGCGCACCGAGCCGCCGCCGATCTCGTTGCCGTTCAGCACCATGTCGTAACCGCGCGACACGGCGATGCGGGCATTGGCGGCAAGCTCGGCGATGTCGTCGATCTTCGGCGCGGTGAAGGGGTGGTGCAGGGCCACGTAGCGCTGCGCCTCCTCATCCCACTCGAACATCGGGAAGTCGGTGACCCACAGCGGCTTCCAGGCGTTCTCGACCTGGCCGAGGTCCTTGGCGGCCTTGAGCCGCAGGGCGCCCATGAAGTCACACACGGTCTTGTAGGGGCCGGCGCCGAAGAACAGCAGGTCGCCGTCGGCGGCCTGCGCGGCGTCGAGC
The DNA here is from genome assembly GCF_000429065.1 of Silanimonas lenta DSM 16282. Classification (GTDB taxonomy): domain Bacteria; phylum Pseudomonadota; class Gammaproteobacteria; order Xanthomonadales; family Xanthomonadaceae; genus Silanimonas; species Silanimonas lenta. The sequence goes on from NZ_AUBD01000010.1 coordinate 97,930, forward strand.
ACGGCCTCGAGCGTGGCATCGCTGAGGAACTTGGCGATCGGCGAGGCGATGCCCGCACGGCCTCCAGCGCGCGATTCGACCTTCATCCAGGCCAAGCCCTTGGCGCCGTACTTGGCGCAGTAGGCGCCGTAGTCGTCGATCTGCTTGCGCGAGAGCGCGACACCACCCGGCACCCGCAGCGCCACCACGCGACCCTCGGCGTGGTTCGCCCAGTCGGTGAAGACCTTGAACTCGCAGCCCTTCACCAGTTCGGCGATGTCGGTGAAGGTCCATGCAATCCGCAGGTCCGGCTTGTCCGAGCCGTAGAGCCGCATGGCCTCGGCATAGGTCATGCGCGGGAAGGGGTTGGCAAGCTCGATGCCCGCCACCTCCTTCAGCACGCTGCGGATCATCTCTTCCACGAAGCCCTGAATGTCCTGCTCGGTGACGAAGGCGAACTCCATGTCGAGCTGGGTGAATTCCGGCTGGCGATCGGCGCGCAGATCCTCGTCGCGGAAGCAGCGCGCGATCTGGTAGTAGCGGTCGAAGCCCGCCATCATCAAGAGCTGCTTGAACAGCTGCGGCGACTGGGGCAAGGCGAAGAACTCGCCCGGATGCACGCGGCTCGGCACCAGGTAGTCGCGCGCGCCTTCCGGGGTGGCCTTGGTGAGGATCGGCGTCTCGATATCCTGGAAGCCGGCGGCGTCGAGATGGCGGCGCAGGGCGCGCACCAGGGCCACGCGGGTACGCAGCATGCGCTGCATCTCGGGGCGGCGCAGGTCGAGGTAGCGGTACTTGAGACGCACGTCCTCGCCCGGCGTCTCGTGCAGGTAGAAGGGCAGCGTCTCGGCCTTGTTGAGGATCTCGATGCGCTCGGCCACTACCTCGATGCGACCGGTCTTGAGCCGGTCGTTGACGCTGTGGCGGGCGCGCACCACGCCGGTCACCTTGAGGCAATCTTCGTAGCCCACCCGGGCCGCGCTGGCATAAGCGGTGGCGTTGTCCGGCTCGGCCACCACCTGCACGATGCCCTCGTGGTCGCGTAGGTCGATGAAGCAAATCCCACCAAGGTTGCGGGCCACGTCGGCCCAGCCGCAGAGGGTGACGGTCTGGCCGATCAGCGCTTCGCCGAGCTGGCCGCAGTAATGGCTACGCATGGGAACTCCGGAAACATCGGGCCGCCCGGGCGGGCGGCAAGCCCGCCATTGTAGCGGGGAAGCCCGGGCCGGACGGTCCCCGCCCCGCCACCGGCAGACCGCGTTCCCGCGGCGGGGCTTTAGTCGGCGCCGGCCTTGGCCGGGGCCGGCGCAGCAGGAGCAGCGGCGCTCCCGCTGCCGCCGCCGCCCGTCTCACCCTTGTCGGCGAGGTTGCGCTTCTTCTCGCCGTCCTTCTTGAAATCGGTCTCGTACCAGCCGCCGCCGGCCAGGCGGAACTGCGGGGCGGTGAGCTGGCGCCCCACCGTGCCCTCGGCCCCGCACTCGGGGCAGGTGGTGGGATCGGCATCGGACAGGCGCTGCAGGCGGTCGAAGTGATGGCCGCAGGCCGAGCAGGCGAAAGCGTAGATGGGCATGGCGCGTGGATCGGTTCGGTTGGCCGTCTGGGGCCGCAGGCTGGGGGCGGAACGGGCCGTTTTCAAGGGGCGGCTTCAGCCCGTCTCCAGTTTCTCCGCCAGTTCCAGCCACTCTTGCTCCAGCGCCTCGCGCTCGGCCATGAGCGCCTGGCGGCGCTGGCCCAGGGACTGCGCTGCCTGCGCCGCCCCGCCCCCGCCCTTCACGGCAATGGCGGCGAGCTCGGCATCCAGCACCTCGGTTTCGGCGGCCAGCGAGGCCAGCCGGGCCTCGACCGCGGCATAGCGCTTCTTCGTGGCAGCATCGGCCGGTCTGGCCGTCCTGGCGGGCGCGGGCCTGGCGGCGGGTTCGGCCTTGGCCACGGGCTCGGCTGCGGCGGCTTTGGCCCTGGCATTCGCACTGTTGCCACGCTGCCTGAGCCAGGCGGCATAGGCATCGAGGTCCTCGTCGTAGGGCTCGACCCGGCCATCGGCCACGCGCACGTAGCGGTCGCAGACAAGGCCGATGAGGTGGCGGTCGTGCGAGACCATGACGATGGCGCCGTCGAAATCCGCCAGCGCCTCGGCCAGGGCCTCGCGCATCTCGAGGTCGAGGTGGTTGGTGGGCTCGTCGAGCAGCAGGACGTTCGGCCTGCGCCAGGCGAGGAGGGCGAGGGCGAGGCGTGCGCGCTCGCCGCCGGAAAAGCCGTCGATCGGCTCGAAGGCGCGGTCGCCGGGGAAGTTCCACCTGCCGAGGAAGTCGCGGAAGGCCTGGGTGGGGGCCTCCGGGGCGATCATCCGCAGGTGGTCGATCGGCGTCTTCCCCTCGTGCAGCGATTCGACGGTGTGCTGGGCAAAGTAGCCGATCACGGCATCGGGATGCGCCACGCGCTCGCCGGAGAGCAGGGGCAGTTCGCCCACCAGGGTCTTCACCAGCGTGGATTTACCGGCGCCGTTCGGGCCGAGCAGGCCCAGGCGGTCGCCGGCCTCGATGGACAGGCCGACGCCGCCGAGGATCCTGGTGATGCCGCCCTCGCCCTTCTCGTTGGCGGTGTAGCCGCAGTCGGCCCCGCGCAGCTGGATCAGGGTGGTGGGCTGCCTGGCCGGCACCGGGAAGTCGATCCGCACCTCGCGTTCGGCGCGCACTGCTTCGGTGCCGGCCAGCTTCTCCAGGCGCTTCATCCGGCTCTGCGCCTGCCGGGCCTTGCTGGCCTTGGCCTTGAAGCGGTCGATGAAGGCCTGCAGGTGGGCGCGTTCGGCCTGCTCCTTCTCGAAGGCGATCTGCTGCAGACGCAGCTGCTCGGCGCGCTGGCGCTCGAAGGCGGTATAACCGCCGGGATAGAGCCGTGCCCGGCCCTCGTGCAAGTGCAGGGTGTGGGTGCACAGGCCATCGAGGAATTCGCGGTCGTGCGAGATCACGAGCAGGGTGCCAGGGTAGCTGCGCAGCCACTCCTCCAGCCAGAGCACGGCATCGAGGTCGAGGTGGTTGGTGGGTTCGTCGAGCAGCAGGAGGTCAGAGGGTGTCATCAGTGCCCGCGCCACGTTCAGGCGCACCCGCCAGCCGCCGGAGAACTCGGCCACCGGCATGCCGTGGGTATGCGGCGGGAACCCCAGGCCATGCAGCAGCCGCGCCGCCCGCGCCGGGGCATCATAGCCCTTGAGTTCGGCCAGCCGGGCATGGGCTTCGGCCACCCGCTCGTAGTCCTCGGCGGCCATGGCCTCGGCCTCCAGACGCAGGGCGGCATGCACTTCGGCATCGCCGGAGAGCACGAAGTCGAGCGCCGCGTCCGGCAGGGCCGGGGTCTCCTGCGCCACCGAGGCCATGCGCAGCCTGGCAGGGCGGTCGATATCTCCCCTGTCCGGCTCGATCTCCCCGCGGATAGCGGCGAACAGGCTGGACTTGCCGCAGCCGTTGCGACCAACCACCCCGACCCGCCAGCCGGCGTGCAGGGCGAGATCGACCTCGGAGAAAAGCAGGCGCGGCCCGCGGCGGAGGGCCAGATTCTTGAAGGCGAGCATCCGGCCAGTCTACCGGATGCCCCTGCCCCGCCGGCTCCCGGGCGGGCGGCCCACCCCGCAAGACCGTTTCAGACAAAACCTTCACGGTTTCGAGGAGGCGGGCATGCCTTGATGTTGCCGTTGCGTGACGCCACGCCGCCGCTTCCCTTCGTCCCTGCACGTCGAGGTCGCTCCGTGAAAACGCCGTCCCTGCTCTCCCTCGCCATCGCCAGCGCCCTCGCCTCGGGCCTGGCCCAGGCACAGTCCGCGCCGCCTGCGGAACCCGCCACCAGCGATGCCAAGACCCTCGACGCGATCATCGTCACCGGCACCCGCGTGGCCGGACGCTCGCGCAACGACACGCCCGCCCCGGTGGATGCCATTCCGGCCGCGCAGCTCGAACGCACCGGCGCGCCGGAGCTCAATCAGGCCCTGTCGGTGGCCCTGCCCTCCTTCAACTTCCCGCGCCCCGGCCTCGCCGACGGCACCGACACCATCCGTCCGGCGCAGCTGCGCGGCCTCGCCCCCGACCAGACCCTGGTGCTGGTGAACAGCAAGCGCCGCCACGCGGCCTCGCTGGTGAACGTGAATGGCACCGTGGGCCGCGGCTCGGCAGCCGTGGACCTCAATACCATCCCCACGGCCGCGGTGCGCACGGTGGAGGTGCTGCGCGACGGCGCCTCGGCGCAGTACGGCTCGGATGCCATCGCCGGCGTGATCAACGTGCTGCTGCGCGAGGCCGACAGCGGCGGCGGGCTGACCATCAGCCATGGCTGGCGCGATACCGAATACGAGACCCTCACCGGCACGCCGCCTGCCGGCGCCACCTGGTCGGCCCCGGCGCGCCTGAAGCGCTCGCGCAGCGATGGCGATACCACCACGGTATCGGCCTGGAAGGGCCTGAACCTCGCCGGGGCGGGATTCCTCACCCTCTCGGCCGAGATCAAGGACCAGGAACGCACCGAGCGCGGCGGCTGGGACTTCCGCCAGCAGTACCCGCTGCTGAACGGCAGCTTCGATCCGCGCGAGGCCACCTTCAACCGCTTCAGTGCCTGGTACGGCGAACCGGAACTGCGGCAGAAGACCCTGTTCGCCAATGCCGGCATCGATTTCGAGAGCGGCGCGCGCCTCTACGGCTGGGCGAGCTGGCAAGACCGCAACGCCACCTCGGCCGGCTTCTACCGCCCGGCCAACGACACCCGCAACATCCCCTCGATCTACCCCGATGGCTTCCTGCCACTGATCAACCCGACGGTGATCGACAGCAGCGTGGCCGGCGGCATCAAGTGGCTGTGGGGCGAGTGGTCGATGGACAGCTCGCTGGTCTGGGGCAGGAACGAGATGGACTTCACCATCCGCAACAGCCTCAACCGCTCGATCGGCCCCAGCAGCCAGACCGTGTTCCGCGCCGGCGGCTTCGACTACAGCCAGCTGGTCTTCAATTTCGGTGGCACCCGCGCCTACCCCACCGAGCGCCTCGCCTCCGACCTCTACGTGGCCGCCGGCCTCGAGGCCCGCAGCGAGCGCTACCGCATCTTCGCCGGCGAGCCGGCCTCCTACGTGTTTGGCGGCGCCCTGCTGCCCAATGGCCAGCCGGCCCCGCCGGGCGCCCAGGTCTTCCCCGGCTTCCGCCCCAGCAACGAAGTGGACGAATCGCGCGAGGCCGTGGGCCTGTACGTGGACCTGGAGGCCAACCTGAGCGAGCGGCTGCTCGGCTCCGCCGCCCTGCGCGGCGAGCACTACTCCGACTTCGGCAGCAACCTCTCCGGCAAGCTGGCCCTGCGCTATGACTTCAGCGAGGCCTTCGCCCTGCGCGGCTCGCTGCAGAACGGCTTCCGCGCCCCCTCGCCGCAGCAGCAGTACTTCACCGCCACCTCCACCAACTTCATCAACGGCGTGCCCTTCGAGATCACCACCTTCCCGGCGACCAGCGCCGTGGCGGCGGCCCTGGGCGCGAAACCACTGGAGGCAGAGGAATCGGTGAACCTCTCGCTCGGCGCGGTGTTCACCTTCGGCGAGGCCACCCTGACCATCGACGCCTACCGCATCGATGTCGACAACCGCATCGTGCTCTCCGAGAACCTGACGCAGGCCAGCGTGCGCAACTACCTCACCGCGCAGGGCTTCGTCGGCATCGGCGGCGGCCGCTTCTTCATCAACGGCGTGGACACCGAGACCACCGGCGTGGACGTGGTGTTCACCCTGCCCTGGGAAACCGGCGCCGGCCGCTTCGACCTCACCCTGCTCGGCAACTACAACCGCACCAAGGTCACTCGCACCCCGACGACGGCACCGATCACCAGCATCGACCCCACCATCCGCCTGTTCGACCGGGTGAACGTGCTGACCTTCGAGAAAGGCTCGCCGAAGGACAAGATCGGCGCCCACCTGAACTGGACGCTCGACCGCTTCGCCGCCACCTTCCGCGCCACCCGCTACGGCGAGGTGCTGGCCCCGGGCACCACGCCGGCCAACGACTTCGTGCTGAGTCCGAAGGTGCTGATCGATCTCGAGGGCCGGGTGCGGCTGTGGGAGAGCATCGAACTCGCCGTGGGCGCGGAGAACCTCACCGACCGGTACCCCGACCCGCTGCCGCCCTTCCTCAACACCACCGGCGCCACGGCCTTCTCGAACTACTCGCCCTTCGGCCGTTCCGGACGCCTCGTCTACGGCCGCCTCGCCATCGACTTCTGATCCCGGCCTGCCGCAGAGGCGGCGGGCGCGGCGAACAGTTCGCCCTGCGCTGGCACCGGCGCGGGGCGTTTTTTCGCCGCCTCGTCGCGCAGGCGCGGACGTGCCTGGCGCAGCCGGCTGCCATGCTTCGCCAGCACGGCGCGGGCCTCTTCGCGCATGCCGGGGTGCTCGCGCCACCAGGCGGTGAGCCGCGCCTTGGCCTCGCGCGCGGCCTGCTCGTGGTCGCGCAGCGGCCCGGGGTAGTCGCGTCCCAGCACCAGGCCGTGCTTCGCAAGCTGCGCCGGCGGCAGTTTCCAGGGCATGTGTATCCAGGGCGCCGGCAGCGCGGCCAGCTCGGGCACCCAGCGACGCACGAAGCAGCCCTCGGGATCCTGGTCCAGGCCCTGCTTCACCGGGTTGTAGATGCGCGGCACGTTGATGCCGGTGACGCCGGCCTGCATCTGCACCTGCGGCCAGTGGATGCCGGGCTCGTAATCGCTGAAGCAGCGGGCAAGATGCAGGCCGGGCTCGCGCCAGTGCAGCCAGAGGTGGTAGCCGGCCACGGCCATCAGCATCGCCCGCATGCGGAAGTTGATCCAGCCGGTGGCAAGGAGCCGGCGCATGCAGGCATCGACGAAGGGCCAGCCGGTGGTGCCACTGCGCCAGGCCTCGAAGGCCGCGCGGTCGAACTGGCCTTCGCGCAGGCCGTCGAAACCGCGGTGGGTGTTGCGGAACTCGATCGCCGGCTCGCTCTCCAGCTTCTGCATGAAATGCCCCTGCCAGTGCAGGCGCGACTCGAAGCTGCGCAGGGCGCGCGCCGGCGTGGCCGCGCCGGCCGCCGCCGCGGCGCGGGTGGCGGACAGCGCCTCGCGGATCGACAGGCTGCCGGTGGCGAAATGCACCGAGAGCCGCGAGCAGGCCTTCGTCGCGCTCAAAGGGCTGCTCATGCCACGCACGTAGTCCGCGCCGCGGCCATCGAGGAAGCTCGCCAGCAGGCGAAGCGCCGAGGCCCTGCCGCCGGGCTGGCGGCCGGGGCAGGGATCCTCGGGCAGGCCGAGCTCGCGCGCGGCAGGCAGGGCCTCGCAGCGGCGCTCCGCCAGCCAAGCCGAGGCTTCGCCCTCGCGCGGGGGCGGCAGGGGCGGGCGAAGCGCGGCAGGCGCCGGAAGCGGAGCAGCGCCATTGTGCCGCTCCCAGCGCGGCAGCCAGTCGCTGCGGCGGGCCAGCCGGCGCACCGTGCTGCCGTTCGGATGCTCGATGAAGGGAATGCCCTGCGCCCTCGCCCAGGCGGCCACGGCCCGGTCGCGGGCGAAGGTCCAGGCATTGCCGGTTTCCTCGTGGGCGTGCAGCTCGGCGATGCCATGGGCGCGGCGCAGGGCCTCGAACACCGCCACCGCCTCGCCGGTGAATACCCCGAGGGGCGCCCCGAGGCCGGCCAGCTCGCCCCGCAGTTCCTCGAGCGCCTCGCGGATCACCGCCCACTGCCGGCCGCTGGCATCCGGCTGCTGCCAGAGCCCCGGCTCGACGAGGTAGACCGGCAGCAGCGGACGGCCGCTGGCCGCCGCCGCGCGCAGGGGCGCGTGGTCGGCGATGCGCAGGTCGCGCTTGAACCAGACGAGGGCGTGGGCCATGCGTGGATGCTGCCCCGCCGCCCGCGGCGGGTGGGTGAAACGCGGAAGGCGCGCACCACGGCATGGCCCCGGGCCGCCCCCGACCTCCGGCACGGGGCGGAGGCGCGCCCGGCAGCTACTCTCAGGGCATCCGCCTCAAGGGGATCTTCCGCATGCGCCATGCCCGCCTCGCCCTCGCCACGGCCCTCGCCCTCGCGTTCTCCAGCGCCCATGCCGCCGAGGCGGCGAAGTGGGACGTGAACGGGAAGCACGGCCCGACCAGGACCGTGCGCTTCTCCACCGACGAAGGCACCTGGCTGGATCTCGACGTGTCGCCGGACGGTCACCACATCGTGTTCTCCCTGCTCGGCGACCTCTACCGCCTGCCGATCGGCGGCGGTCGCGCCGAACGCCTCACCTCGGGGCCGGCCTGGGACGTGCAGCCGCGCTATTCGCCCGATGGCGCGGAGATCGCCTTCACCTCCGACCGCGATGGCGGCAACAACCTCTGGCGCATGCGGGCCGATGGCACGAACCCGGTGCAGGTCACCCGGGAGCGCTTCCGCCTGCTCAACAACCCGGCCTGGACCCCGGACGGGCAGTACCTCGTGGGCCGCAAGCATTTCACCGGCCTGCGTTCTCTGGGCGCGGGCGAGCTCTGGCTCTACCACCGCGACGGCGGCGAGGGCCTGCAGCTCACCAAACAGAAGAACGACCAGCAGGACCTCGGCGAACCCGCGGTCTCGCCGGATGGCCGCTACGTCTATTTCAGCGAGGACGTGAGTCCGGGCCCGAGCTTCCAGTACAACAAGAACCCGCACGGTCTGATCTACGCCATCAAGCGCCTCGACCGCGAGACCGGCGCCATCGAGACCCTGGTGGCCAGCGCCGGCGGCGCGGTGCGGCCGCAGCCTTCGCCGGATGGCAGGACCCTGGCCTTCGTCAAGCGCCTGCGCGAGAAGAGCGTGCTGCATCTGCTCGACCTCGAGAGCGGCATCGTGCGCCCGCTCTGGGACGGCCTCGAGCGCGACCAGCAGGAGGGCTGGGCGATCTTCGGCCCCTACGCCAACTTCGACTGGACGCCGGATGGCCGCGCCCTCGTGGTCTGGGGCCGGGAGGGCAGGTTCTGGCGCGTCGATGCCGTAAGCGGCGAGGCCACCAACATCCCCTTCGAGGCCGAGGTGGAACTGCAGGTGACGGAAGCACCGCGGCAGCAGAAGGTGCTGCCGCAGGGCGAGTTCACCCCGCGCATGGTGCGCGACGTGGCCACCTCGCCGGACGGGCGGCGGGTGCTCTTCCATGCCGTGGGCCGGCTCTGGCTCAAGGAGGGCGAAGGCCGGCCGCGCGCCCTGACGGCGGCCGAGGACCGCTTCGAGTACCAGCCGGCCTTCTCGCCGGATGGCCGGCGGGTGCTCTTCACCACCTGGAACGACGAGCGCCGCGGCCAGGTGGTGGAACGCGAGCTGGCCAGCGGCCGCGAGCGGGTGCTGAGCAGCGAACCCGGTGTCTACGCCTCGCCGCGCTATTCCCCGGATGGACGCCGCATCGTCTTCACCAAGGACGGCGGCCATGCCCTGATCGGCGGCGCCTACGACCGCGACGCCGGCGTCTACCTGCTGGAGCCGGGCAGCGCCCCGCGGCGCATCGCCGAGCGCGGCCGCGACCCGCAGTTCAGCGCCGATGGCGAGCGGGTGCTGTTCCTCACCGGCGGCGGCATCGCAAAGAAGCTGATGTCGGTCGGCCTGCACGGCGAACAGCCGCGCGAGCTGCTCGACCTCAAGTACGTGAATGCCGTGGCGCTCTCGCCGGATGGCCGGCACGTGGCCTTCACCGAGCTGTTCAATGCCTACGTGGCGCCGCTGCCGGCCACCGGCGGCAGCATCGCCCTGTCGAAGGACACCAGGGCGATTCCGGTCACCGCCCTCACCACCCGGGTGGGCGCCGAACTGCACTGGTCGGATGCCCGCACCCTGCACTGGGTGGAAGGCGATCGCTACGTGAGCCGCCGGCTGGAGGCCGGGAACGACGACGGCGGCCGGCCGCTGGGTTTGAGCGTCCCGGTGGACACGCCGAGCGATACCGTGGCCTTCGTCGGCGGCCGGATCATCACCATGCGCGAGGCCGAGACCACCCAGGAAGTGATCGAGGACGGCGTGCTGCTGGTGCGCGGCGACCGCATCGCCGCCGTGGGCCGGCGCGGCGAGGTGGCCGTGCCGGCCGGAGCGCGGGTGGTGGACGTGGCCGGCAAGACCCTGCTGCCCGGCTTCATCGACGCCCACGCCCACGCCAACCACTTCTTCGACGGCGCCATCCCGCAGGCCAACTGGGCCTACTACGCCAACCTCGCCTTCGGCATCACCACGATGTTCGACCCTTCCGCCAACACCCCCACGGTGTTCTCGCAGGCGGAACTGGTGCAGGCCGGGCGGATGGTGGGCCCGCGGGTGTTCTCCACCGGCACCATCCTGTACGGCGCCGACGGCGACTTCAAGGCCGTGGTGAACTCGCTGGACGACGCCCGCGCCCACCTGCAGCGCCTGAAGGCGAACGGCGCCTTCGCGGTGAAAAGCTACAACCAGCCGCGCCGCGACCAGCGCCAGCAGATCAACCAGGCGGCGCGCGAGCTGGGGATGATGACGGTGGAGGAAGGCGGCAGCACCCTGCAGCACAACCTCACCATGATCGTGGACGGCAGCAGCAACATCGAGCACAACCTGCCGGTGGCGCCGCTGCGCCGTGATGTGATCGAGCTGTGGCGGCAGACCGACGTGCGCAACACGCCCACCCTGGTGGTCACCTTCGGCGGCCTCTCCGGCGAGTACTGGTGGTATGCCCGCGAGCGGGTCTGGGAGAACGAGCGCCTGCTGCGCTTCTTCCCGCGCAGCACCCTGGATGCCCGCGCCATCCGCCGCGAGACCGGGCCGGACTGGGACTACTGGCACCTCACCGTGGCCGAGTCGCTGAAGCGGCTGCGCGATGCCGGCGTGGGCGTGCAGGTGGGCGGCCACGGCCAGCTGCAGGGCCTGGCTCCGCACTGGGAGATGTGGATGCTGGCCCAGGGGGGCTTCACGCCCTTCGAGGCCCTGCGTGCCTTCACCATCGACGGCGCCGACCACCTCGGCTTCCGCCAGGACCTGGGCTCGCTGGAAGTGGGCAAGAAGGCCGATCTCGTGGTGCTCGAGGGCAATCCGCTCGAGGACCTGCGCGCCAGCGCGAACACGGCGCTGGTGATGGTGAATGGCCGCCTGTTCGATGCCAGCACCATGGCCGAGATCGGCGGCCGGCAGCGGCCGGCGCCGGTCTTCCACTGGCAGCGCCAGCCCACCGGACTCAGCGCGGCCGCAGCCTGGGGCCCTACCGCTCCCTGCCACTGCCCGAAGGGCCACCGCGTGCCGATGCCCTGGGAGTACGGCGGCGCCTGGACGCGCTAGGCTGGGGGCATGCGCCCGGGCCTCTCCGCCGCCGTCCTCCTCGCCGCCCTGCTGGGCGGCATGGCCTCGGCCTCCCCGGCGCCGGCCACTCCCGCCGTCCTCGTCCACCTCTGCTACGAGAACAGCGAGATCGCGCCATGGCGCTTCCGTGACCGCAGTGGGCTCAATTTCCTGATGCTGGAGGCGGTGGCCCGCGAGAGCAACGTGCGCTTCGTCTACCACGCCCGGCCCTGGCGGCGCTGCCAGGACGACCTGCGCGCCGGGCGCGTGGATGGGGCCTTCGGCATGAGCTACACCCCGGAGCGGGCCAGCTTCGCCGTCTACCCCGGCGGCATCCACCCGGATCCGGCGCGGCGCATGTTCGAAGGCGGCTACGTGCTGGTGCGGCGTGCCGGAACCCCGGTGCACCTCGAGGGCGGACGCATCCGCGGCCTGTCCGGCCCGATCGGCGCCGAACCCTCGCACTCCATCGCCCTCGATCTCGCACGCGCCGGCTACGAGGTGGACGACGGCTCGCCCGGACCCGAGGCCCTGCTGCGCAAGCTGAAGGCCGGCCGCCTCGGCGCCGCCGCCGTGGGCACCGACCAGGCGCACAATCTGCGGCGCGACGATCCCGCGCTGTTCGACGGCCTCGAGGTGCTGCCGGTGCCGCTGGTGGAGAAGCCCTACTTCCTGGTGTTCTCGCGGCCTTTCGTGCGCAGCCGCCCCGTTCTGGCCGAACGTCTGTGGGAAGCCATCGCCACCGTGCGCGAAAGCCCCGGCTACCAGGCTGCGCTGGCCGAGGCCCGTGGCCGGCAGGCCCCTGCCAGCGCCGAGCCGCGGCCATGACCCGCCTGCTCCTGCTGCTCGCCCTGCTCCTGCCCGCCCTGCCGTCCGGCCTGGCCTCGCAGCCCGCCCGCGGCACGGCCTCCGGAGCCGAACCACGGCTGCTGCGCTTCTGCTTCGAGGAAACCCCGGCACCCCCCTGGCGCACCCGGCAGCAGGTGGGCCTGTACTTCGAGCTCCTGCGCGAGGCGGCGCGCCGCCTCGACCTCGCCTTCGTCTTCGAACCCCAGCCCTGGCCCTTCTGCCTCGCCGAGGTCGAGGCCGGGCGCATGCATGGGGCCTTCGCCGTGGCCTGGAGCCCGGAGCGCCGGCGCATCTTCGCCTTCCCCGAGTATGCGCCGGCAGTGCCCGCCGACATCCTGCGCACCGACGACATCCTGCTCATCCGCCGCCGCGGCAGCGAAGTGCGGGTGGTGGACGGCCGCCTGCTCGGCACGGCCAGGCCGGTCGGCGTGCTGCCGGGCTATGCCATCGCCGATGACCTGCAGCGCCTCGGCTGGCCGGTGGAGACCGCTTCCCGCGACCACGTGGTGCAGCTCTCCCGGCTCGTCGCCGGGGAGGTCGATGCCGTGGCCCTGAGCGCCTTCCGCTGGAAGCAGCTGCAGGCCGTGGGCGGCCCGGCCCTGGCCCGGCTGGAGGCCCTGCCCGAACCCATCCTCACCAAGCATTACTTCCTCGGCCTCTCCAGGGCCTTCGCCGAAGCGCATCCCAAGCTCGCCCGGCGCATCTGGGCCGCCGTGCGCGAGGTGCGCGATGGCGAGGACTACCGCCGGCGCGAGGCCGCGGCCCTCGCCGAGGCCCTCGCCCCCCGCCCCTGAGGGCCGCCCGCAAGCACGAAGCCGCCTGCAACGCCAGCCTGTGCGCCGCCGCCCGGGGCGGAGAGAATCGGGGGCCGTTCCATGCCCTGCCCCGTGCCGATGTCGAGCTCCACCCCCGCTGCCGCCGAAACCGCCACCGCCCTGCCCGCCCCGGCCCGCGATCCCGCGGCCATCGCCGCCGGCATCGCCCGGCGCATCGCCGAGGGCATCGGCGCCCAGCCGGCGCAGGTACGGGCAGCCATCGAGCTGCTCGACGGCGGCGCCACCGTGCCCTTCATCGCCCGCTACCGCAAGGAAGTGACCGGCGGCCTCGATGACACCCAGCTGCGCGAGCTGGAACAGCAGCTCGGCTACCTGCGCGAGCTGGAGGAGCGCCGCGACGCCATCCTCGCCTCGATCGCCGAGCAGGGGAAGCTGACGAAGGCCCTGCTCGAGGACCTGCTCGCCGCCGACAGCAAGGCGCGCCTGGAAGACCTCTACCTGCCCTACAAGCCGAAGCGCCGCACCAAGGCACAGATCGCCCGCGAGGCCGGGCTGGAGCCGCTCGCCGATGCGATCCTGGCCGATCCCTCGGTCGCCCCCGAGGAACGCGCCGCCGCCTTCGTCGATGCGGAGAAGGGCGTGGCCGACGTGGCCGCGGCGCTGGACGGCGCCCGCGCCATCCTGATCGAGCGCCTCGCCGAAAATGCCGCCCTGGTCGGCGAACTGCGCGAATGGCTGCAGCAGAAGGGCGTGCTGCGCTCCCGGGTGATGCCGGGCAAGGAGGCGGAGGGCGCGAAGTACCGCGACTACTTCGAGCACGTCGAGCCGATCGCCACCATCCCCTCGCACCGCATGCTGGCCCTGCTGCGCGGCCGCCGCGAGGAGATCCTGGCCGTCGATCTCGAGCCCACCGCCGACCTCGAGGCCGGCCACGCCTATGCCGAAGGCCGCGTGGCCCTGGCGGCCGGCATCACGCCGAAGGGCCGGGCGGCGGATGCCTGGCTGCTCGCCACCTGCCGCCTCGCCTGGCGCGCCCGCCTGCTGATGCACCTCTCGGTGGAACTGCTGGCCGCCGCCCGGGAGAAGGCCGAAGCGGAAGCCATCGCGGTGTTCGGCGAGAACCTCAAGGATCTGCTGCTCGCCGCCCCTGCCGGCCCGCGCCCGGTGCTGGGCCTCGACCCCGGCCTGCGCACCGGGGTGAAGGTGGCGGTGGTGGATGCCACCGGCAAGCTGGTGGCCACCGACACGATCTACCCGCACGAACCGAAGCGGCAGTGGGAGGCCTCGATCGCCCGCCTCGCCGAGCTCTGCGCCGCGCACCGGGTCGAGCTGATCGCCATCGGCAACGGCACTGCCAGCCGCGAGACCGACAGGCTGGCCGGCGAACTGATCGCCAGGCACCCGGCGCTGAAACTCACCAAGGTGGTGGTCAGCGAGGCCGGCGCCTCAGTGTATTCGGCCTCGGAGCTGGCCGCACGCGAGTTCCCGGAGCTCGACGTCAGCCTGCGCGGCGCCGTCTCCATCGCCCGCCGCCTGCAGGACCCGCTGGCCGAGCTGGTGAAGATCGAGCCGAAATCGATCGGCGTCGGCCAGTACCAGCACGACGTGAACCAGTACGCCCTGGCGCGCGCCCTCGACGCCCGGGTGGAGGACTGCGTGAACGCCGTGGGGGTATTCGTGAACACCGCCTCGGCACCGCTGCTGGCACGCGTTTCGGGCCTGAGTGCCACGGTGGCCGAGAACATCGTCCGCTACCGCGACGAGCACGGCGCCTTCCGCTCGCGCCGCGAGCTGCTGAAAGTGCCGCGCCTCGGCGAGAAGACCTTCGAGCAGTGCGCCGGCTTTTTGCGCATCGCCGGCGGCGAGGAGCCGCTCGATGCCTCGGCCGTGCACCCCGAGGCCTACCCGGTGGTGGAGAAGATCGTGAAGGCCTGCGGCCGCCCGGTAACACAGCTGATCGGCGATACCGCCACCCTGCGCAGCCTGAAGCTGGAGCAGTTCACCGACGAGCGCTTCGGCCTGCCGACGGTGCGGGACATCGTGAAGGAACTCGAGAAGCCCGGCCGCGACCCGCGCCCGGAGTTCAAGGCCGCACGCTTCGCCGAGGGCATCGAGGACCTGAAGGACCTGCGCCCCGGCATGGTGCTGGAGGGCGTGGTCACCAACGTGGCGGCCTTCGGCGCCTTCGTCGACATCGGCGTGCACCAGGACGGCCTCGTCCACATCTCGGCCCTGTCCGAGCGCTTCGTGAAGGACCCGCGCGAGGTGGTGAAGGTGGGCGACGTGGTGAAGGTGAAGGTGCTGGAGGTGGACGTGGCGCGCAGGCGCATCGCCCTCACCCGCCGCCTCGACGACGTCCCCGGCGAGGCCCGCGGCGGCCGGCGCGAGGAGCGCCCCGGGCCGGACGGGCGCAGCGGACAGGCGACGCGCGACCCCCGCCACGCCGCTGCGCGCGGCGGCGGACGCGGCGCCCCCGCCGGCACGGCCCCGGGGCCCGCCAACACCGCCCTGGCCGATGCCCTGCGGGCGCTGAAGCGCTGAGCTGAAGCGCTGAGGCGAGACTGGCACTTGACGCCTCATGCGCCGGCCACTAGGGTGGCGGGCGTCGAAGGTTTCCATCGCTTCATCGAGATGATGCGATGGAATGAAAAGGGAAGCCGGTGAAGGCCCCGTGCCCATTCCGGCGCTGCCCCGCAGCGGTCATTGGAAACGACCTCCGCACCAGGCACTGGCCCCTGTGGCCGGGAAGCCGCGGACAGTAGGCCCGCGCCTCCGGGCGCCCGTCCATGAGCCCGAAGACCTGCCTCGACCGGAAGGCCACACCGGCTTTCCGACTGGCCTGGCGTCTCCGAGGGGAGGCAGAGGGCGTGATGGTCGGGGCGACCACGCCACCGGCCCTGCGTCTTCGTGTCCTCACGGAATGCCGGCTCGCCCGAGGGGGCGAGGGCCGCTTCCGCTCCGTTCTCCGCACCGGAGCGCGTTGCCTTCGTTCCTCATCCGACACCGCATGAGGACCTGTTCCATGACCATCGTTCATACCCTGGGGTTCCCCCGCATCGGCGCCAAGCGCGAGCTCAAGCAGGCGCTCGAGCAGTACTGGCGGGGCGAGATCGATACAGCCACGCTCGAAGCGCGTGCCCGCACCCTGCGGCTTCGCCACTGGCAGCTTCAGCATGAAGCCGGCGCCCGACACCTGCCCTGTGGCGATTTCTCGCTCTACGACCACGTCCTGGACACTGCGCTGCGCTTCGGCGCGGTCCCGGAATCCCATACCGCCCTGCTCGCCGAGCATCGGCTACGCGGCCTGTTTGCCCTGGCCCGTGGCCACCAGGATGCACGCCACGACCTCCGGGCCCTCGAGATGACCAAGTGGTTCGATACCAACTACCACTATCTCGTGCCAGAGCTGCGGGCCGGACAATCATTCCGCCTGGAGCCCGATGATCTGCTCGGCGTCTTCCATGAAGCCCGCGCCGCCGGCTTCCAGGCCCGCCCGGTAGTGCTCGGGCCGGTGAGTTTCCTCAAGCTCGCCAAGACCATCGACGGCAGTCCGGCCCTCGAACTGCTCGATGCCCTGCTGCCGCACTACGCGGCCCTGTTCTCGGCCCTGCACGAGGCGGGGGCCGAATGGCTGCAACTCGACGAACCCTGGCTCGCCACCGACCTCGACCACGCCACGGAGCGGGCCTTCACCCATGCCTTCTCCGCCCTGGCCGGCGTTCCACGCCCGAAGGTACTGCTTGCCAGCTACTTTGGCCCCCTGCGGGAAAACCGCGCGCTGGCGCTCGACTCCGGCTTCGAAGCCCTGCACCTCGATCTCGTCCGCGGCGGCGAGGATCTCGAACCAGTGCTCGCCGCCCTGCCCGACGGCATGATTCTCTCGGCCGGTCTCAACGATGGCCGCAATGTCTGGCGCAGCGACCTCGATGGCCTGCTCGCCACTGCCCGGCGCATTGCCGATGTGATCGGCCGGGAACGGCTGTGGCTGGCTCCCTCATGCTCGCTGCTGCATGTCCCGATCGACCTCGCCACGGAGACCCGGCTGGATCCCGAGCTGCGCAGCTGGCTGGCCTTCGCCCGGCAGAAGATCGAAGAACTCGCCCTGCTGGCAACCGCGCTCGACGATCCGCAGACAGCCGGGCCAGCCCTCGCTGCCCAGCGTGCCGTCATCGAAGGCCGTCGCCGCTCCTCCCGCGTGCATCGCCCGGAGGTAGCCGAACGGCTGCGCCAGCACGCCGCCGGCGACCTTGCAGTGCGCGCGCCCTATGCCGAACGCCAGTCCCTGCAGCGGGAACGCCTCGGTCTGCCGCCCTTCCCCACGACCACCATCGGCTCTTTTCCGCAGACGTCCGGAGTCCGCGAAGTCCGGGCCGCCTGGCGTGCCGGGAAGCTCGATGACGACCAGTACCAGGCGACGATCCGCAAGCATATCGCCGCCTGCGTCCGCGAGCAGGAAGCCATCGGCCTCGACGTGCTGGTGCATGGCGAATTCGAGCGCAACGACATGGTGGAGTACTTCGCCGAGCAGCTCGAAGGATTCGCCTTCACCCGCCACGGCTGGGTGCAGAGCTATGGATCGCGCTGCGTCAAGCCACCGATCATCTGGGGCGATGTCTGGCGGCCCCGGCCGATGACGGTGGACTGGAGCCGCCATGCCCAGTCGCTCACGTCAAGGCCGATGAAGGGCATGCTGACCGGGCCGGTGACCATGCTGCACTGGTCGTTCGTCCGTGATGACGTACCACGCCAGCGCACCGCCCTGCAGATTGCCCTGGCCCTGCGGGGGGAGGTGGCCGATCTCGCTGCCGCCGGACTGCCCATCGTGCAGATCGACGAACCCGCCTTGCGCGAGGGCCTGCCGCTGCGCCGAAGCGACCGGGCAGACTACCTCGAATGGGCCGTGGAAGCCTTCCGGATCACCGCCGCCGGCGCCGGTGATGCGGTGCAGGTGCACACCCATATGTGCTATTCGGAGTTCAACGACATCATCGAGGCCGTGGCCGCCATGGATGCCGACGTGGTCTCCATCGAGACCAGCCGCTCGCGCATGGCCCTGCTCGATGCCTTCGTGAGGTTCCGCTATCCCAACCAGATCGGCCCCGGTGTCTACGACATCCATTCGCCCCGCATCCCCAGCGAGGCAGAGATGCTCGAACTGCTGGAACGGGCCTGTGCGGTCATTCCGGCAGCCCAGCTTTGGGTGAATCCCGACTGCGGCCTCAAGACCCGCGACTGGCCGGAAACCCGCGAGGCACTGACGCGGATGGTGGGCGCGGCACGGCAGTTGCGGTCCCGCCTTCCCGCAGCGGCAGCCGAACCGGTGGAGGCGACCCCATGAGCACCCCCATGCCCCGGGAGGACGGGGAAAGACCGCTTTCCGAGGCCAGGCTGATGGAAATCGTCTTCCCCCACCACACCAACCACCTCGGAACCCTGTTCGGTGGCCAGGGCCTGGCCCTGATGGACAAGGCGGCCTTCATCGCCGCCTCGCGCCTGGCCCGTCGCACCGTGGTCACCGCCCGCTCGGAACGGGTGAACTTCCTCTCCCCGATCCGCCAGGGCGATCTCGTGGAAGTGGTGGCCCGGGTCACCCGCATCGGCCGAAGTTCGATGCAGGTGGATGTGGAGCTGATCGCGGAATCCATCCACAGCGGAGAGCGCCGGCTGTGCACCACCGGGCGATTCCACATGATCGCCCTCGACGGGCAGGGACGGCCGACGCCCGTCATCACGGAGGACCGCGGCTGAAGGCAGGAGGCCCGCGGGACTGCCCGCGGGCCTCTGGCGACTGCGGGGGAACCGCCTTCAGAACGCCTCGTCGAAGGCCACCTCGCCTTCCACGCCCACCTGGTAGGCGCTCACCCGCCGCTCGAAGAAGTTGGTGAGCTCCTGCACGTCCTGCAGGTCCATGAAGGGGAAGGGGTTCTTCGCGCCGGTCTTCGCCTTGAGACCCAGCTGCACGCGGCGCTGGTCGGCCACGTAATCGAGATACTCGCGCATGTCCTTGAGCGAGAGCCCGGCCATGCCGCCCGAGAGCACATCCTCGGCGAAGGCGTATTCCACCGCCACCGCCTCGTCGAGCATACGGTCGACATCGGCGGCCCAGGCAGCATCGCAGAGCGTCGGCTCCTCCTCGCGGGCGGTCTTCAGCACCGCCATGGCGAAGGCCATGTGCGCGCTCTCGTCGCGGAACACCCAGTTGGTGCCCGAGGCGAGGCCGTGCAGCAGCCCGCGCGAGCGCAGGTAGTACACATAGGCGAAGGCGGCGAAGAAGAACAGCCCCTCGATGCAGGCGGCGAAGCAGGCCAGGTTGAGCAGGAAGCGCCGGCGGTCGGCCGGCGTCTCGAGCCGCTCCAGGGCATGGATCGAATCGATCCAGCGGAAGCAGAACTCGGCCTTGGCCCGGATGCTCGGGATGTTCTCCACCGCGGCGAAGGCCCGCGCACGCTCGGCCGGATCCGGCAGGTAGGCATCGAGCAGGGTGAGGTAGAACTGCACGTGCAGGGCCTCCTCGAACAGCTGCCGGGACAGGTACATCCGCGCCTCCGGGGCGTTGATGTGACGGTACAGGTTGAGCACGAGATTGTTGGCCACGATCGAATCGCCGGTGGCGAAGAAGGCCACCAGGCGCTGCACCAGGTGCTTCTCGGCAGGCCCAAGTTTCAGGGCCAGATCCTGCACGTCAGGGGCGAAGTCCACCTCCTCCACCGTCCAGGTGTTGCGGATGGCATCCCGGTACATCTCGTAGAACTGCGGGTAACGCATCGGCCGCAGGGTGAGGTCGAAGCCGGGGTCGAGGAGTTTTCCGATGGGCCCGGCCTGTGCCGGAGAAGAGAGTGGCGAGGAGAGAGGAACGAGTGGCGCATCCATGGAGGGCTCCAGTGCATTTCAAGAGTTCGGTGATGTGGCAAAAGGCGATGGATTGGGTGATCGAGATCTACGGAGTGGGCCGCAACCTCCCGGCGGAGGAGCGATTCGGCGTAACGAGCCAGCTCCAGCGGGCGGCGGTATCGGTACCAGCGAACATTGCCGAAGGCTGGACGCGCGAGAGTCGGAAAGAGAAAGCGCAGTTCCTGGCCATTGCACAGGGCTCGCTCGCGGAAGCCGAAACCCTGCTCCTGGTCGTCCGGCGCCTGCGGTGGATCGACGAGGAACGCCTCGACCGGATCCTCGGCACTGCAGACGAACTCAGCCGGATGCTCACCAGCCTTCGCCGCCGCTTCCGCCTTCCGCCGCCGGGGTGGGCGTGATCCCGCCCCCGCCGTTCCCACTCGTTCCACTCCTCTCGCTTCACCACCCCTACTGATTCACTGGCAGGCCTCGCAGCTTCCGGGGTTCTCGAGCGAGCAGGCCACCGCCGCGGTATCGGCGATGGGCGCGGCGGTGGCGCTGGCGGCCACGGTGGTCTTGGCGATCTTCGTCGCCGGCCGCGAGCGCAGGTAGTAGGTGGTCTTGAGCCCCTGCTTCCAGGCGTACATGTACATCGAGGAGAGCGCGCCGATGGTCGGGCTTTCCATGAACAGATTGAGCGAGGCGCTCTGGTCGATGTAGGGCCCGCGCGCCGCCTGCAGGTCGATCAGCGCCCGCATCGGCAGTTCCCAGGCAGTGCGGTAGACCCGGCGTAGCGCCTCCGGGATCTCCTCGATGCCGGCGATCGAGCCCTCGGCCTGCTTGATCCGGTCGCGGATCTCCGGCGTCCACAGGCCCAGCCGCTTCAGCTCCTCCACCAGGTGGCGGTTCACCTGCAGGAAATCGCCGGAGAGCGTTTCGCGCTTGAACAGATTGCTCACCTGCGGCTCGATGCACTCGTAGCAGCCGGCGATCGAGGCGATGGTGGCGGTGGGCGCGATCGCCACCAGCAGCGAGTTCCTCAGCCCATGGCGGGCGATGCGCTCCTTCAGCGCCTGCCAGCGCTCGGGCTGCTCCGGCACCACGCCCCAGAGGTCGAACTGCAGCCGCCCCTCGGCCGCATGGGTATCGGCGAAGGCCGGATGCGGGCCATGCGCCTCGGCAAGCTCGCAGCTCGCCGACAGCGCGTGGTAGTAGATCTCGGCGCTGATGCGGGTGGAGAGCGCCTTCGCCTCGGCTGAATCGAAGGGCAGGCGCAGGGCGAAGAACACGTCCTGCAGGCCCATCAGGCCAAGGCCCACCGGGCGCCACTGGGCGTTCGAGGCCGCGGCCTCGGGGATCGGGTAGAAGTTGAGGTCGATCACCCGGTCGAGCTGGCGCACCGCCGCCCGTACGGTCTCGCCCAGGCGCTCGAAATCCACACCGTCCTCGCCGAGGTGCTGGGCCAGGTTCACCGAGCCCAGGTTGCACACGGCCGTGTGCCGGGCCGAAGTCACCTCGAGGATTTCGGTGCACAGGTTGGAGAGGTGCACTACGTGGCCGGGCTTCGCCGCCTGGTTGCAGGTGGCATTGGCGCGGTCCTTGAAGTTCATCCAGCCGTTCCCGGTCTGGGCCAGGGTGCGCATCATCCGCGCATAAAGATCGCGGGCCCGAACCTGCTTTCGCGCCAGGCCGCGGGCCTCGGCGCTCTCATAGGCGCGATCGAAGGCGGCGCCGTGCAGGTCCACCAGCTCCGGCACGTCGCTCGGATTGAACAGCGACCAGGCCGCATCGGCCTCCACTCGGCGCATGAACAGGTCGGGCACCCAGTGCGCGAGGTTGAGGTTGTGGGTGCGCCGGGCCTCGTCGCCGGTGTTGTCGCGCAGCTCGAGGAACTCCTCGATGTCGGCATGCCAGGTCTCGAGGTAGACGCAGGCCGCGCCCTTGCGCTTGCCGCCCTGGTTCACCGCCGCCACCGAGGCATCCAGGGTCTTCAGCCAGGGCACGATGCCATTGGAGAGGCCATTGGTGCCGCGGATCAGGGCACCGCGTGAGCGGATGCGGCTGAAGCCAAGACCGATGCCACCAGCGAACTTCGACAGCCGCGCCACGTCGGTGTAGGCCTTGTAGATGCCTTCCAGCGAATCCTCGGGCGAATCCAGCAAAAAGCAGCTGGAGAGCTGCTCGTGGCGGGTGCCGCTGTTGAACAGGGTGGGCGAGCTCGGCAGGTATTCCAGCCGCGCCATGCGCCCGTAGAGCTCCACCGCCTCGGCCACCGAGGTGGCGAGCGCCGAGGCGATGCGCAGGAAGAACTGCTGCGGGGTCTCGATGACCAGCCGGGTCTGCGGATGGCGCAGGAGGTAGCGGTCGTAGACCGTGCGCAGGCCGAAATAGTCGAAGCGGCGGTCGTGCTCGCGGTCGAGGGTGTCGTTGAGCTTGCGCGCATTGGCCTGCACGAAGCCGAGCAGGCGCTCGTTGACGAGGCCGAGCTCGGCGCCGCGCTGCACGCTCTGCGAGAAGGCATGGATGCCCTGCCCCGCCACCTCCTTCTCGATCACCCCGGAGAGCAGGCGGGCGGCGAGGCGGCCGTATTCCGGTTCCTCGGCGGTGAGCAGGGCGGCGGTGCGGATCGAGAGCTCGTCGAGCTCGCGGGTGCTCGCGCCGTCGTAGAGGCCGGAGATGGTGCGGGTGGCCACGCGCATCGGGTCGACGGCATGCAGGCCATCCGCGCAGCGCATCACCGCCCGCACGATCTTGTTGAGATCGACCGGCTCGCGGCGGCCGTCGCGCTTGGTGACGGTCATCACCGGGGCGTGGTGCGGCGGACGCAGGTCGAAGCCCGGGGCTGCGGCGGGGACGGCCGCGGCAGGGCGCGGGGTGGAATCGGCAGGACGCAGGGATGCGTCGCGGGCGGCTTCGGCCGCTTCGGGATGGATGCTCATCGCGTGGGAACTCCGTGGTCGACGCACGGGCCGCCGCCCCTCCCTCGGGAGCGACGCGCGGGAACGAAATCGGCAGGCGCCGGAGCGCGGAACGGGCCGCCCCGACTGGATGCCGGCGTCGCCCCCGCGGGCGACAGGCCCTTCGCCGGGCCCGGATCACCGCACGCCACGCGCTGTGCTTCGCGCGGCGGGTCGGCAGGTCTTCGGGCTCGCGGACACGGACGGCATGGCCGTCCCCCTACTGGCCGTCGCTTCCCGGGGGATGAGTTCCCCAGTGCCTTGACGGCGGTCGTTTCCACATACCGCTGCGGGGCAGCCCCGGATTCGCACCGGGTTCCCTTTTCATCCCGGACGCGAGTCCGGGAACCGACAACCCCAGCCTATTGAGGCAGGTCCGCCGAGTCAACCCAAGATCTTGTGGTTCCCCATGATTCTAGGGGCCAGGCTCAGGGGCGCGGCGGCGGCGTGCCGGGCGCTCTCACGCCCCCGGGCGCGCCCTGCGCCGGCAGCGCGGGTTGCGCCGCCTCGCCGGCGGCCGGCCGCGGTCTGGCCCAGCGGGCGAAGCTGCGCCGCGGTCCCGGCGCCATGCCGCCCCCCGATACTGCGCCGGAAGCGGCCGGCACGGGAGCGCTGGCCGGCGGGGTTTCCGGCGGCGGCGCGTCCTCGCGGCCATCCAGGGGCGTTCCACGGTGCAGGCCGGCGAACAGCGCCGAGACCGGGCCGCAGCCATGGGAGAGCCCGTCGAGTTCGCAGGCCGGGGCCGGCCCCGCGCCTCCGAGCGCCACGGCGAGCACCAGACCCGGCAGACGGCGGCGGCCCGCCGGGGCCGGGCAGGGCGGCATCACGGGCATCGCGCGCCGGCGCACGGCCTTACTCGGTCATCAGCTCGAGGCGCTCCAGGTCCATGGCATAGGCGGAAGTGGCCATGGCATTGGAGACGAGCTCGGTACGCAGGGTGCCGTGCACCCAGTAGGCGTCCCAGAGCTGCCCGAGTTCGACCGGATGCTTGGGCTTGATGTAGATGAGCTGGTTCGGCGGCGGCGGCGGCACGTGGATGCAGGCGCCGAAATACGGCACCAGGAACATCTCGGTGACGCGCTGCTGGTCGTCGAAGGCGATCGGCACGAGGTAGCCCGGCACCTTGCCGCGCACGCCGTTCATCGCGGGCACCGTCTTGGTGCTGCTCATCACCTGCGGCATCTGCATCTGCCCGCTGTGATCGATCTCGGGCATCTCCTCCAGCGCCTTGAGGTCCTCCGGCGGCAGCAGCTCGAGCCAGTCGATCTCGCGCACCGCGGCATCGGCGGCGAGCCCGTCGCCGGGGCGGGCCGCCTGCGCGAGCGCGGCGGGCGGCAGGGAGGCGCCGAGCAGCAGCGCGGCGGCGAGGACGGATGCGGCGGAAAGGGCGAACGGCAGGCGCATGGGTGGGTCCGGGTGGATCAGCGGTCGACGGCCACGCCGTCCTGCAGGGAGCGCAGGTAGGCGAGCGCCGCGGGAATCAGGCCGAGCAGGATACCGCCGAACCAGATGCCGGCGAGCAGGGCCCACTCCGAGGGGCGCGGCCAGCCGGGGGCGAAGAACAGGCCGTAGCGGGCCTCCAGCCAGGGCGAGAGGGCAGCGAGCCCGCCCTGCAGCAGCAGCAGGCCGAGCAGCAGGCCCAGGCCGGTGAGCAGGGCCGCCTCGGCCAGTAGCAGGGCGAAGACGTGGCGCGGCCCGGCGCCCACGGCACGCAGCAGGGCCATCTCGCGCCGGCGTTCCTTCAGGGTGGAGAGGATGGTGGTGAGCAGCACCATCAGGGCCGCCAGCACCGCCACCCCGGCAGCCACCAGCAGGGCGCGCTCGACCCCGTGCATCAGGCCCCAGAGCTGGGCCAGGGCCACGCCGGGCAGCACGGCGATCAGCGGCTCGCCGCGGTACTCGTTCACCACCCGCTGCACGGTGAAGGTCTCGAGCCGCGAGTCGAGGCCGACGAACACCGCGGTGACCGACTTCGGCTTCAGCAGCTCCGGCGGGATGCGCGCCGGATCCACGGCGCCGCGGCGCATCGGCACGCCGCCGCGCCAGTTGAGATGGATGGCCTCGATGGCCTCGAGCGAGACGTAGACGCCCTGGTCGATGGGGGTGCCGGTGCGGGCGAGGATGCCGACCACGCGGAAGGGCTGGTCCTCGTGCCTGTGCGCCGCCACCCGGGCGGTGCCGTGGGCGAGCACGATCTCGTCGCCGAGGGCGTGGCGCAGGCCCTCGGCCACGTCGGCGCCGAGCACGGCATCGTGCAGGCCGGCGAAGGCCCGTCCCTCGCGGAAGGGAAGGCCGCGCCGCTCGGCATAGCCCATGTGCTCGAAGTAGGCCGGCGTGGTGCCCACCACCCGGTAGCCGCGGTAGGAATCACCAAGGCTGATCGGCACCGTCCAGGCCACCGGTGGCAGGGCCTTCAGCTTCTCGTAGGTGTCCCACTGCAGGTTGGCGGTGGGTTCACCCAGGTGGAACACCGAGTAGAGCAGCAGCTGCACCGGGTGCGAGCGCGCGCCGACGATCAGGTCGGTGCCTGAGACCGAGCGCAGGAAGCTCTCGCGAGCCTCCTGGCGCACCCGCTCGATGCCCAGCATCAGCAGCACCGAGAGCCCGAGGGTGAGCACGGTGAGCAGCACCGTGGCCCGGCGGTTCCTCAGGCTGGCCCAGGCGAGACCGACAAGGCCGCTCATGCCGCCTCCGGGGCCGCGGCGGCGGCCAGCGCGTGCTGGCGCGGGAAGCGCCCGGCCAGCGCCAGGTCATGGCTGACGAAGAGCAGGGCCGCGCCGGCGGCCTCGCACTCGGCGAACAGCAGGTCCATGAAGAGGTCCCGGTTGCCAGCGTCCAGCGCCGAGGTCGGCTCGTCGCAGAGCACCAGCGAAGGCCCGCCGATCAGGGCGCGGGCCGCGGCCACGCGTTGCTGCTGCCCCACCGAGAGCTCGATCACCCGCCGCGCCTGCATGGCCTCGCCGCCGAGGCCGAGGGCGGCGAGGTAGTGGCGGGCGGCGGCCCCGAGGCTGCCGAAGCGCTCCAGCGCGCGGCGGCGGCGCAGGGCCGAGAAGCGGCAGGGCAGGGTCACGTTCTCGACCAGGCTGAGGAAGGGCAGCAGGTTGAACTGCTGGAACACGATGCCGAGGTGGTCGGCGCGCAGGCGATCGCGGCCCGGGCCGGAGCGTGCCGCCATGTCCTCGCCGGCGATGCAGACGCGCCCGGCCTGCGGTCTTAGCGTGCCGGCGACCAGGTTGAGCAGGGTGCTCTTGCCGCTGCCGCTCGGCCCGTGCAGGAACAGGCGCTCGCCGCGGGCCAGCACCAGCGAATCGAGGGCAAGGGTCCACCCGCCGCCGGGCCACGCGAAGCGCAGCCCCTCGATGCGCAGCGCCTCGCTCATGGACGCAGCACGAGGCGCGGCTGGGCCGGGCCGAGGCTGGCGGCGCGGGCGCCGCTGGCATCGATCAGCTGCACGCGGACCGACTCGATCGCCGGGAAGGCGGCGAACAGGCCAGTGTCGATGGCGCGCAGGGCCTCGGGGTTGCGGCACTGGAAGCGGTAGCGCACCCGCCAGTCGCCGTGCGTCTTCTCCTGCGCCTGCCCATCGCCGTGCTCATGACCGTGCCCGTGCGCATGGGCCTTCGCCGGGCCGCCCTCGGGCGTGCCGGGCACCTCGAGCACCGGGGCCTCGGCCACGCAGCCGGCGGCCACGTTGAACTGCCACAACCGGGCGTGGTCGAGCAGGGCCCGGCGGGCGGCCTCCAGCCTGGCCTTCTCCGCCTCGTCGCGCGGCGCCCGCTCGAAGCCGACGAGGTCGTGCGCCGTGGCCTCGAGATCCAGCTGCAGGCGCCCGCCGTCGAGGGCCACGTCGAGCAGGGCGAGGCCGTGCACATGGGCGGAGGCGGCGGGCAGGGCCAGCAGGGCGGCGAGGGCGAGCGCGGTCGGCGTGCGGGGCATGGGCGACAGGAAACGGCAAAAGAGGGTTACACCATAACGAGGCGCTGTCGGCAGCGCATGAACCGGAGCGTAGCCGGGGGCGATGCCTGCGATACTCCGCGCCCCGCCCCGCCCTGCCCGACGATGACGCTGCGCGATGCCGCCCTGCTGGTCCTGCTCGCCGCGATCTGGGGCAGCTCCTTCCTGTTCATGCGGCTGGCCGGGCCGGAGCTGGGCGCGGCACCGCTCGCCTGGCTGCGGGTCACGGTGGCGGCGGCCTTCCTCGGCGCCCTGCTGCTCGCCCGCCGCGAAGCCCCGGATCTTGCCGGGCGCTGGCGGCCCATGGCGCTGATGGGGCTCACCAACACCGCCGCGCCCTTCCTGCTGCTGACCTGGGCCACGGTGCAGCTCAGCGCCGGCTACGGCGCCCTGCTGAACGCCACCACCCCGCTCTGGGGCGCGCTGCTCGGTACACTGTTCTTCGGGCTGCGGGCCGGGCGCGCCCTGCTCGGCGGCCTTGTGCTCGGCTTCCTCGGCGTGGCCCTGCTGGTCGTGGGCAAGCTCGACGAACTCGGGCCCAAGGCCGTGCTGCCAGTGCTGGCCGGCCTGCTCGCCACCGCCTGCTACGGCCATGCCGCGCACTTCGCCCGCAGCGGCTTTCCCGGCCTCGGGCCACTCGGGCTGGCCTTCGGCAGCCAGCTGCTCGCCAGCCTGTGGCTGGCGCCCGCAGCCTTCGCCGCCTGGCCGGCACAGCCCCCCTCGCTGCTTGCCTGGGCCAGTGTGGCCGTGCTCGGCATCGTCTGCACGGCCCTGGCCTACCTCATCTATTTCGGGCTGATCCGCCGCATCGGCCCCACCCGCGCCACCACCGTCACCTACCTCGCCCCGGTCTTCGGGGTGGGCTGGGGCGTGGGCCTGCTGGGCGAGCCGCTCACCCTGCCGATGCTGCTCGGCGGCGCAGTGGTGCTGGCCGGGGTGGCGGTGGCGGCGCGCCCAGCACGCTGAGCCCGGTCGACCAGCACGGGGCGTTCCCGACGATCAGCCGGCGTCGCCCTCGACGCGGTTGCGCCCGCTCTGCTTGGCCCGGTACAGGGCAGCATCGGCGCGGGCCAGCAAGGCCGCCACGCCGGCCGAGCCACCGGGGTCGCCCGGGCGCAGCACGGCATAGCCGAAGCTCGCCGTAACCGGCAACGCACCGGCGGCAGTCTCCACCGGGGTTTCGGCCAGCAGGCTGCGCAGGCGCTCGGCCACGGCCGCCGCCTCGGCGGCATCGGCGCCGGGCACCAGCATCACGAACTCCTCGCCGCCGTGGCGCGCCACCATGTCGCCACCGCGCAGCTGCGAGGCGAGCCGCCGCCCCACCTCCACCAGCACCTCGTCGCCCACCGCATGCCCATGGGTGTCGTTCACCTGCTTGAAGCGGTCGAGATCCACGAAGACCAGAGCCAGCGGCTTGCCCAGGGCCTGCGCCTCGTCGATACGGCGCGGCAGCACCGGGGCCATGGCGCGGCGATTGGGCAGGCCGGTGAGCGGGTCGCGTTCGGCCAGGGCCTTCATCCGGTCGCGCTGGCGCGCCAGCGCCCCCATGCGCAGGGACAGGGCCAGGGTCATCACCACCGTGTACCAGGCAAGGCCAAGGATCAGGGTCTCGGCATGCCAGGCCCGCAGCAGGGTGCCGTAGAGCGGGCCCAGCACCAGCAGCTGCGGGGCCAGTGCCAACACCACCGCGCGCCCGCCGGGCTGGCCGGCGCGCCAGCAGGCGATGCCCACGGCGAGCATGGCGAGCAGCAGCAGGAAGGCGAAGCCGCGCCAGAACACCGTGGGCTCGGGGCCGCCCAGCCACCACTGGCCCGCCACCAGGGCGGCGAGCAGGAAGACGAGATGGCGGGTGCGGTAGAGCCGCGGCAAGACTCGGTCGGCGCGCCCGTAGGCGAGCGCCACGTACCAAAGACCGCCGAACCCCGGCACCGGCAGGAGCTGCAGGGCGAGATGCATGGCTTCCTCGCCGGGCAGCCAGGGCCGGGGCCAGGCGGCAAAACCGCTGCGCACCGCCAGCCAGAGGGCCATGGCGCTGCCGGCCAGCACGAACATGCCAGCGATGCGGTCACGCGCCCCGGCGAAGACCAGCAGGGCCGAGAGCAGCATGGCGAACACCACCGCCAGCCCACCCATGCGCACGGCGAAGCGCAGGGTGTCCTCGCGCTGCACCGGAGCCGGGTCGCCGTAGCGGATGGTCAGGCCATGCGAGCCTGTGTCGAGCCGCGGGGCGGTGACGATGATCGGCTCCCTCGAACCCGGGGCCGCCGAGAACACCGCGCCCACGCCGGCGCGGAAGCGGGAATCGGTGCTCCTCGCGTCATGCGCAAGACCGCAGCGCACTTCCTCGCCGCGGCGCAGGCGCACCAGGCCCGGCGGGGTGTCCAGCACCACGATGGCCTGCGCCCAGGCCGGCCAGCCCTCTGGCGGCGCCGGGATGCGCACTTCGGCGCTGCCGGGCGAATCCGGCACGGCAACGCAGTCGATCGGCAGGCGGAAGGCATCGCCCCGGATGCGGGCGATGTCCTCCCGCGAGCCCAGCACGAAGGAGGGCAGCAACAGCAGCAGGGCCAACACCGCGACCGCGATCTGCTTGCGCCCTGCCATCGCTCGGTCTCCCGGGGTCTTCAGCCGGTATTCTGCACGCCGGCGGCGATGCCGTTCACCGTGGCCGCGAGGGCCCGGAAGCGGGCATCGTCGGGCCGGCCGGCGGCACGCCAGTCGCGTAGCAGTTCCACCTGCAGCAGGCTGATCGGGTCGACGTAAGGGTTGCGTAGACGGATCGAGCGCGCCAGCCGGGCGTCCCCGGCCAGCAGGGGCGCCCCGCGCAGGGCCTCGACCTCGGCCACGGTGCGCCGGAACTCCGCTTCGATGCCGGGGAAGAAGTCCTCGTGCGCCGCGCCGGCGAGCCGCGAGTAGGCCTCGAAGATGCCGATCTCGGTCTTGGCCAGCACCATTTCGAGATCGTCGAGCACGGTATCGAAGAAGGGCCAGTCGCGGGCCATTTCCCGGAGGGTTTCGAGGCCGAAGCGCTCTTGCGCGGCGGCGAGCGCGCTGCCCACGCCATACCAGGCGGTGAGGTTGCTGCGGTTCTGGCTCCAGCCGAACACCCAGGGAATGGCGCGCAGGCCTTCCAGCCCGGCCCCGCGCTTGCTGGGCCGGGAGCCGATGTTGAGCCGCTCGATCACGTCGATCGGGGTGGCCGCGCGGAAGTACTCGACGAAGCCCTCGCGCTCGTAGACGAGCCCGCGGTAGGCGGCGCGCGAGACCGCCGCGAGCTGGTCAGCGATGCCGCGCCAGGCCGCCTCGCGCGGATCGGGCGGGCGCGGCGCCAGGGTGGCGCGCAGCACCGCCGCCGTGGCCTGCTCGAGGTTGCGCAGGGCCAGCGCGCGCAGCCCGTACTTGCGGTGGATCACCTCGCCCTGCTCGGTGAGGCGCAGCACCCCGCCCACCGAGCCGCGCGGCGCCGCCACCACGGCACGCTCGGTGCGCGTGCCGCCGCGTGAGACCGAGCCGCCGCGGCCGTGGAAGAAGCGCAGCTTCACGCCGGCCTCGGCGGCCACCTCGCCCAGCCGCACCTGGGCCCGCTGCAGGGCCCAGCGCGCCGCCATGAGGCCGCCGTCCTTCGCACTGTCGCTGTAGCCCAGCATCACCCACTGCACGTCGCCGCGGGCGGCGAGATGGGCGCGCCAGCGCGGGTCGGAGAGCAGGTCGCGCAGGGTTTCGGGCGCGGCGGCGAGGTCGTCCACGGTCTCGAACAGCGGCGCCACGTCCAGCGGCACCTGGCCGGCGGCGTCCACCAGCCCGGACCAGCGGGCTAGGGCCAGCACCGCCAGCGCGTCCTCGGCGCTGCGGCTCATGCTCACGATGTAGAGCCCGAAGGCGGCCGCGCCATAGCGCGCCCGCCCCTCCACCACGGCGCGGAATACCTGGCGCATGCGCGTGGCGGCCGGCGCCTCGGGCGGCAGCGGGCGCGGCGGCAGCCGGCCCGGCTCGGCGGGGGCCAGCGGCGCATCGAGGGCGGCATGCAGGCGCGCCACCCGCTCGGCGAGCGGGCGCTCGGCGAAGGCCGGATCGCCCAGCCATTCGCCCACCGCCTGGCGGTGCACGTCGGCGTGCTGGCGCAGGTCGAGGGCGGCGAGATGGAAGCCGAAGGCGGCCACGCGGCGCCGCACCCGGCGCAGGGCGAACACCCCGGCATGGCGGCCGCGGTGGGCCAGCAAACTCTCCTCCACCAAGGCCAGGTCCTCGTCGAGCGCCGCGGCCTCGGGATAGCCGGTGAGCCGGTCCTCCAGCGTGGCGCGCAGGCGCTCCTGCACCAGCCCGAGGAAGGCGCGGTAGGGGGTATCGGGGTACTGCAGGGCCTGTGGCCAGCGCGCGGCGTACTCCTCCAGCCGGGCCTCGAAGGCGGCGCCGAAGCCCACCCGGGTGCGCGACTGGGTGAGCATGGCCTTCAGGTGTTCCAGGTCCTGCACGTAGGCGGCCAGCACCCGCTGGCGCTGCTGGTGCTGGGCGGTGGCGATGGTCTCGGCGCCGACTGCCGGGTTGCCGTCCATGTCGCCGCCCACCCAGGTGGCGAAGCGCAGCAGGGGCGGCAGCTCCGGGCGCTCGCCATAGGCCTCGGCGAAGGCCTCCTCGAAGGCCTCGAAGAACACCGGCAGCACGCGGTAGAGCGGATCGCCGAGGTAGTAGCCCACCTGGGCCGACTCGTCGGCCACCGTGGGCCTGTTCGGGGCCGCGCTCTCGGTCTGCCAGCCGGCGGTGAGGGCAGTGCGGATCACCTCGCGGTCGGCCCGCTTCTCGGCCGGCGTGCGGGTGCCGTCGATGTCGGCAATCAGGGCCTGGGCGATCACCGCCTCCTTGTCGAGCAGGGCGCGGCGCACCGCCTCGGTGGGATGGGCGGTGAGCACCGGCTCGATGCGCAGGGCGGGCAGCAGGGCGCGCACCGCCTCGGCCCCGATACCTTCGGCGCGCAGCCGCTGCAGGGCATCGAGCAGGCCGCCGGGCTGGGCCCCGCCCCCCGGCTGGCGCTGGTAGTCGCGGCGGCGGCGGATGCGGTGTACCCGCTCGGCCAGGTTCACCGCCGAGAAGTAGAGGGCGAAGGCCCGCACCAGGTCGGCATGCTGCTCCGGCTCCACCCCGGCCAGCTCCGCCGCCAGCTCGGCCAGCGGCGCCCCGGCCTCGCGGCGGCGGATGGCGGCGCGGCGCACCCGCTCCACCCGGGCGAGGAAGTCTTCACCGAGCTGCTCGGCCAAGATCTCGCCGACGAGGGCGCCAAGACGGCCCACGTCCTCCCGCAGGCGGGCGTCGGTGGGCGGGAAATCAATGTCGCGAAGGCGGGGGCTGGGGCTGTCCATGCCCGGAATCTACCCCGCCCGGGCAGATCGAGGCCGCGTGAATACGTGTGCAGCATCACATTCGGCGCGCCCCCATGACCATCGGCCCGGGGCTGGGGGGGCCGGCCCGGGGTACCCTCGGGCGTTCCTCTTCCACCCGGGACCCCGACGTGAAGCATCGCCTTGCCCTGATGATCGCCGCCGCCCTCGCCGCCACCGCCTGCCAGAAGCCCGCCGAGGCCCCTGCCGCCGCCGGCGTCGAAGCCGCGCAGGCCGCCAACCCCTTCTTCCAGGCAAGCCCCCTGCCCTACGGCACGCCGGACTTTGCCGCCATCCGCGACGAGCACTTCCGCCCCGCCTTCGAGGAGGGCATGAAGCAGCACATGGCCGAGATCCGCGCCATCGCCGACAACCCCGAGCCGCCGAGCTTCGAGAACACCTTGGTGGCGATGGAGAAGAGCGGCGAGCTGCTGCTGCGCACCCAGGCGGTGTTCTTCAACCTGATCGGCACCGACAGCAATCCGGAGCGCCAGGCCCTGCGCGCCGAACTGGCGCCGAAGCTCGCCGCCCACCAGGACGCCATCCTGCTCGACGGCCCGCTGTTCGCCCGGGTGAAGGCCCTGTACGAGCAGCGCGACCGCCTCGGCCTCGACGCCGAATCGCTGCGCCTGCTGGAACGCACCCACAAGCGCTTCGTGCGCGCCGGCGCCGAGCTCGACGAGGCCGGCAAGGCCCGGCTAAAGGAGCTCAATGCCCGCGAGAGCAGCCTGACCACCGAGTTCAGCGACAAGCTGCTCGCCGCCACCAACGAGAATGCCGTGGTGGTGGACAGCGCCGAGGCCCTGGCGGGCTTCTCCGAGGCCGACATCGCCGCCGCAGCCGCGGCCGCCAAGGCCCGCGGCCTCGAGGGCAAGTGGCTGATCACCCTGCAGAACACCACCCGCCAGCCGGCGCTGGTGAGCCTGAAGGACCGCGCCCTGCGCGAGCGCGTGTGGCGCGCCTCGGCCGAGCGTGGCGCCCAGGCCGCCAACGACACCCGCCCGCTGGTGCTGGAACTCGCCGCCATCCGTGCCGAGAAGGCGCAGCTGCTGGGCTACCCGAACTGGGCGGCCTACGTGCTCGAGGACCAGATGGCCGGCACGCCGGAGGCGGCGTACAAGATCCTGACCGACCTCGTGCCGAAGGTGGTGGCGAATGCCAGGGCCGAGCAGGCCGACATCGCCGCGATGATGAAGGCCGATGGCATCGAGGGCGAAGTGCAGCCCTGGGACTGGGAGTACTACGCCGAGAAGGTGCGCCAGCAGCGCTTCGCCCTCGACGAGGCCGGCGTGCGCCCCTACTTCGAGTTCGACCGCGTGTTCAGCGACGGCGTGCTCTATGCCATGGGCCGCCAGTACGGCATCACGCTGAAGCCGCGCCCGGACCTGCCGGTCTACCACCCCGACGTGAAGGCCTACGAGGTCTTCGAGGAGGACGGCACCCCGGTCGGCCTGTTCTATGCCGACTACTTCGCCCGCGAGAGCAAGCGCGGCGGCGCCTGGATGAGCAGCTTCGTCAGCCAGAGCGGCCTGCTCGACAGGAAGCCGGTGGTGGTCAACGTGATGAACATCCCGAAGCCCGCCGAGGGCCAGCCGGCGCTGCTGAGCTATGACCAGGTCACGACCATGTTCCACGAGATGGGCCATGGCATCCACGGCCTGTTCTCGAAGGCGAAGTACCCGAGCCTGGCCGGCACCGCCGTCTCGCGCGACTTCGTCGAGTTCCCCTCGCAGTACGAGGAGGACTGGGCGCTGAATCCGGAGGTGATGGCGAGCTACGCCAGGCACTACCAGAGCGGCGAGCCGATCCCGGCCGAACTGAAGCAGAAGATCGTCGATGCCCGCCACTTCAACCAGGGCTTCGACACCCTGGAATACATCGCCGCCGCCCTCGTCGATCTGGACTGGCATACCCTGAAGCCGGGCGAGATCCCCACCGACGTGGCCGCCTTCGAAGCCGCCTCGCTGAAGCGCCACGGGGTCGACCTCAACGCCATCCCACCGCGCTACAAGAGCACCTACTTCGCCCACGTCTTCGCCGGCGGCTATTCGGCCGGCTACTACGCCTACCTCTGGGCCGACGTGCTGGCGGCCGACGCCTTCGCCACCACCCAGGCGCGCGGCGGTCTGACCCGCGAGAACGGCACGGCCTACCGCAACGAGGTGCTTTCGCGCGGCAACACCCGCGAGCCGATGGAGAGCTTCCGCGCCTACGTCGGCCGCGACCCGCAGGTGGAGGCACTGCTGAAGCGCCGCGGCCTGCAGTAAGCGCCCGCGGCGGAGGGGATGGCCGCCTCGCCTCCGCCACGGCCCTCACGGGCGCAGACGGCAGAAAACGGAAAAAGGCCCGCATCCGCGGGCCTTTTTCTTCGCCCGGCGCCGGCTCAGCGCCGGCCGCAGCAGGCCTTGTGCTTCTTCCCCGAGCCACAGGGGCAGGGAGCATTGCGCCCCGGCCCCTCGGCCTTGCGCACCGGCTGCTTTGGCGCCTTGCGCTCCAGCCCACCGGCGTAGAGGTCGTGCAGCACCGCCGGCAGCTGCCCCACGATGGCCAGCCGGCCCTCGTGGCCCGGCTCCTCCACCCCCTCGCCGCCGGAGAGCGACTGGATCAGGTCCAGGGCCTCGGTCACCCACTCCTCGCTGCCTTCCCACTCTCCCCACTCGAACTCATGGAAGCCCACGGCCTCGAGGAAACCATCGGCCCACTCCGCCCCCACCGGGATGCCATCGTCCGGCGGCCCGCCCTCCTCTGGCACCCAGATGAAGGGCATGTCCTGCTCGGTGAACGCCGCCTCGTCGAGCCGCACCCGCCGCTCGATCGCTGCCTTGAGGTGCAGGATCGGCGCGTAGTGCGCGTCGCGGTCGCGTGCATTTTCCCAGCGCGGCTCCTTGCCCCAGACCCGCGGCATCCACTGCGATTGCGGGATCGGCTCGGGCGAGACCACGATGCCGCAGAGGAAGCCGTCGAGCTGCTCCAGGCTCATGCCGCCGAAAGGAATGGCGCGGGTCTCGAGGAGCCGGGCCAGGGCCTCGGCGTCCTGGTCGGTGAAGACGTTCGGCATGGCGTTCTTCAGTAGGCGAATTCGTGGAACACGGGATCGACGCTGCCCTTCCACTCACTGTGGAAGAGCGCGAGCTTGCGCTCGGCGGCGGTCTGGCCGGCCAGGGCCATCTCGATGAGCGGCTCGAGGTACACGGCCTCGCTGGCGCCGCAGCGGTTGCGGCGGTCGCGGCGCTTCAGCCCGGCCTCGGCGATCTTCAGGGTCTCGAGTGCCAGCTCGCGCACCGTGCCACCGCGGAAGGGCAGGCCGAGCGCATGGCGCGGCACGCCATCGCGCAGGGCATGGCGCTCCTCCCGCGTGAAATCCTTCACGAGGTCCCAGGCGGCATCCAGCGCCGCATCGTCATAGAGCAGGCCCACCCAGTAGGCGGAGAGCGCGCAGATGCGGTTCCACGGACCGCCATCGGCGCCGCGCATTTCGAGGTAGCGCTTCAGCCGCACCTCGGGGAAGGCAGTGGTGAGATGATCGCTGAAATCGCGCAGGGTCGGGCGCTCGCCCGGCAGCAGGTCCAGCCTGCCGTCCATGAAGGCGCGGAAGCTCTTGCCGGCGGCATCGAGGTAGGCCCCGTTGCGGTGGACGAAGTACATCGGCACGTCGAGCAGGTAGTCCACGTAGCGCTCGAAGCCGAAGCCGTCTTCGAACACGAAGTCGAGCAGGCCGGTGCGGTCGGGGTCGGTGTCGGTCCAGACCTGGCTGCGGTAGCTCAAAAAACCGTTCGGCCGGCCATCGGTGAAGGGGGAATCGGCGAACAGGGCCGTGGCCACCGGCTGCAGGGCCAGCGAGACACGGAACTTCCGCACCATGTCGGCCTCGCTGGCGAAGTCGAGGTTGGTCTGGATGGTGCAGGTGCGGGTCATCATGTCGAGGCCCAGCGATCCTACCTTCGGCATGTAGGCGCGCATGATCCGGTAGCGGCCCTTGGGCATCCACGGCATGTCCTCGCGCCGCCACTTCGGCTGGAAGCCCATGCCAAGAAAGCCGATGCGCAGAGGGTCAGCGGCCGCCTTCACCTCGTAGAGGTGCTGGGCGGTCTCGCGGCAGGTCTCGTGCAGGGTCTCGAGCGGGGCGCCGGAGAGCTCGAGCTGGCCGGCCGGCTCCAGGGTCACCGAGGCCTTGTCCTGCACCAGCGCGATCAGCTTCCCGTCCTCCTCCACCCGCTGCCAGCCGAACCTGGCGATGCCCTCGAGCACCGCGCGGATGCCGCGCTCGCCCTCGTAGGGCGGCGGCGCCAGGTCCTCGTGGCGGAACCCGAACTTCTCGTGCTCGGTGCCGATGCGCCAGGCCTCGCGCGGCTTGGCGCCGGAGGCGAGGTATTCGACGAGGCTGGCGCGGCCCTCGATGGGCAGGGAGGGCTCGGTACTGGGGCCGGACATGCAAGGGCTCATCAAAAAATCGGGGCGAACCCGCCGACGATGGGGGCGGGGCGCAGGCGGCGCAAGCGCCGGTCGTCAGGGGGCGGCCGGGGCCGCCGGCGCCTCCAGCTGCAGCCAGCCCGCCACCACGGCCCGTGCCTCCTCCACGCCGAGCCGGGAACTGGCCGAGAACAGCTGGACCCCGACGCCCGCGCCGCGGAAGGCCCCGAGTTCGCTCCGCACCCGGGCCAGGGTCCTGGCCTGCTCGCTGCGGCCCAGCTTGTCGGCCTTGGTCAGCAGCACGTGGCAGGCAAGGCCGCGTGCCTCGGCATAGGCCAGCATCTGCCAGTCGTATTCCTTCAGCGGATGCCGCCCGTCCATCACCACCACCAGCCCGGCGAGCGCCCGGCGCTGGCGGAAATAGCCGTCGATGAAGGCCTGCCAGTGCGCGCGCAGGGCCTGCGGCACCTCGGCATAGCCGTAGCCTGGCAGGTCCACGAGGTAGCGTTCGGGGCGCACCTGGAAGTACACCAGCTGCTGGGTACGGCCCGGGGTCTTGGAGGTGCGGGCCAGGCCGCTGCGCTGGCAGAGCACATTCAGGGCGCTCGACTTGCCGGCATTCGAGCGCCCGGCGAAGGCCACCTCGAGACCGCCATCCGGCGGCAGCTGCTGCGGCGTGTGCGCGGCCTTCAGGTACGCGGCGGTGTTGAGCGGGTTGGCGGCCATCACATGCCCCTTCGAATGGGCGCAGAGTGTGGCCGCTCACGCCCGCCACCGGAACCCCTGCCGCCGGGCCGGCCAGCCCGCGGCCTTCGTTGACCCGCCGCAGAGGCGGCTGGGATAATCCGCCGTCCTGCCGGGCCCGCCCGGCCCCGAATCCTGCAGATACCCCGGAGTGACCGCATGACGCTGAAGCGCATCCTTGCCCTTGGAGCCGCCGTGGGAACGGCGATCGCCCTGGCCGGCGTGGCGATCGCCCAGTCCGAGGCGGCGCCGGCCGATGTCACTCCCACTGCCGATGCCGCCGCCAGCGTGGCCACCGAGCTGCCCGCCGACGGCCCGGCCGTGCCGGGCGACGCCACCGCCGGCGAGGGCAAGGCCGCGGCCTGCGCCGCCTGCCACGGCGCCGACGGCAATGCCGCCGACCCGCAGTATCCGAACCTCGCCGGCCAGCACGAGCACTACATCGCCCGCCAGCTCGCCCTGTTCAAGAGCGGCGAGCGCGACAACGCCATCATGCTCGGCTTCGCCGCCACCCTGTCCTCGCAGGACATGCGCGACATCGGCGCCTACTTCGCCCGCCAGGCCGTCAAGCCCGGCGTGGCCGACGAGACCCTGATCAGCGAGGGCCCGAACGCTGGCCGCAAGTTCTACCAGGTGGGCGAACGCCTCTACCGCCACGGCGACGCCGCCCGCGACATCCCCTCCTGCAAGGCCTGCCACGGCCCCACCGGCGCCGGCGTGCCGGGGCCCTCCTGGCCGGCGCTGCACGGCCAGCACGCCCAGTACACCGCCGACGTGCTGCGCCGCTTCCGCGACGGCGAGGTCTGGGGCAAGGACGCCAATGCCAATGCCATCATGGCTGCCGTGGCGCGCAACCTCACCGACGAGGAGATCGACTCGCTGGCGAGCTACCTGCAGGGCCTGCACGACGTCCGCGACGCCGCGCCGGCCACCGCCGCCCGCTGAACGGAGGCCGCCGGGCCGGGGAACTTCCCGCCCCGCCCCCGATCCGAACCCCGAGCCGGCGGCCTTCCGCCGGCTCTTCGTTTCCACGACCCCGAGGCCCACGATGCTCCGCACCCTCGCCCTGATCGCCTCCCTCGCCCTGCCCGGCCTGACCCTCGCCCAGGCCGCCGAAGCGCCCCGCCCCGGCATCGACTACCAGGAGATCACCCCGGCCCAGCCGCTGTTCGGGCCGCCGGGCAAGATCGAGGTGGCCGAGGTGTTCAGCTACCACTGCATCCACTGCGCCGACTTCCAGCCGCACATCAACCGCTGGAAGGCCAGGCTGCCGGCCGACGTGCGCCTCACTTACGTGCACGCCGCCTTCGGCGGCGCCATCGACAACCTCGCCCGTGGCTTCTACGCCGCCGAGACCCTGGGCGCCACCGAACGCACCCACGACGCCTTCTTCAACGCCTTCCACGTCGAGCGCAAGATCAAGACCGGCAGCCTCGAGGAGGTGGCCGACGTCTATGCCGGCCTCGGCCTCGACCGCAAGAAGCTGCTCGAGACCATGAACAGCTTCGGCGTGACCTCGAAGGTGAACCGTGCCAAGCAGTTCGCCCAGCGCACCGGGGTGAACGCCACGCCGACCGTGGTGGTGAACGGCCGCTACCGCGTCAGCGCCACGGCCGACCGCGGCTTCGAGGGCATGATCCGCACCATCGACTTCCTCGTGGCCCGCGAGCGCGCCGCCCAGGCCCGCCCCGCCGCCCCGGCCGCGGCCGCTGCTCCGGCGGCGGCGAAGCCGGCCCCGGCGCCCGCCGGCCGCTGAAGCCCCCGGGGCGCGGCGGATGGCGCCACGGCCGCTCAGGCTGCTGAGCTGCAACATCCAGGCCGGGCACAGCACCCGCGCCTACCGCGACTACCTCACCCGCGGCTGGGGCCATGTGCTCCCCGCGGGCAAGACCGGCAACCTGCGC
The DNA here is from genome assembly GCF_000429065.1 of Silanimonas lenta DSM 16282. GTDB lineage: Bacteria > Pseudomonadota > Gammaproteobacteria > Xanthomonadales > Xanthomonadaceae > Silanimonas > Silanimonas lenta. The sequence goes on from NZ_AUBD01000010.1 coordinate 136,961, forward strand.
GCCATCGCCGAGCTCGCCCGTCCCTTCGACGTGGTCGGGCTGCAGGAGAGCGACCCGGGCAGCCTGCGCTCGGGTTTCGCCAACCAGACCCGGCTGCTCGCCGAACAGGCCGGCTTCCCCTACTGGACCCACCGCCCGAACCGCCGGGTCAGCCGCATCGCCAGCAGCGCCAACGGACTGCTCGCCCGCTTCGACCCGCTGCGGGTGGAGCACCACGCCCTGCCGGGCCGGATCGGCGGCCGCGGCGTCACTCTCGCGCGTTTCGGCGAAGGCGGGGACGCCTGGGTGCTGGCGGTCACCCACCTCTCGCTCGGCGTGGCCTCGCGCCGCATGCAGCTCGATTTCCTCGGCGAACTGCTGGCCGACCATCCGCGCGCGGTGCTGATGGGCGACTTCAACTGCCCGGCCCATGCCCGCGAGATGGAGGGCCTGTACCGGCGCACCCAGCTGATGCCGCCGCCGGCGCCGGTGGCCACCTTCCCGAGCTGGGAGCCGAAACGCTCGCTCGACCACGTGTTCACCGCCGGCTTCCGGGTGCACGACTATCGCACCCTGCCCGCGGCTGGCTCCGACCACCTCGCGGTGGCGATCGAGATCGAGCCGGCCTGATTCAGGGCCAGAGCAGGGCAAGGCCGACCAGGGCCAGCACCGCGGCGAACACCCGCGACAGCGTCCGCCCACCCAGCCGGTGCGCCAGGGCCACGCCCCAGGGTGCTGCCAGCACGGCCCCCAGGCCGATGCCGATGGCCGCCGGCAGATGCACGAAGCCCAGCATGCCCGGCGGCAGGGCCAGGCCCTCGGCCGCCGGCCCGCCGAGGGCATAGGCCGCGGCGCTGGCCAGCGCGATGAGCACACCGCAGGCCGAGGAGGTCCCCACCGCCCGCACCGGGGCCACCCCGCGCGCCACCAGCAGGGGCACGGTGAGGCTGCCGCCGCCGATGCCCACCACGGCCGAGACCGCGCCGATGCCAAGCCCGGCCGCACTCAGCCAGGGGCCGCGCGGCACCGCCCCCGGCGCCTCTGCCGCCCCCCCGGCCGCGGCGCCGGGAAAGGCCATGCGCGCGGCCATCAGCAGGCAGAAGCCACCGACCAGCAGGGCCAGCAGCCGGCCCTCCACGCCCACCGCCCAGCGGCTGCCCAGCACGCCACCGAGCATCAGGCCGGGGGCGAGCCAGAGCACGGTGGCGGGCAGCAGGCTGCCGCGACGCCAGTGGGCACGCGCCGAGGCGGCGGCCGTGATGAGGATCGAGGCGAGCGAGGTGGCGAGCGCGGCATGCATCACCGCCGGCGCGGGCACGCCGAAGGCTGGCAGCAGGGCCACCAGCGCCGCCACCAGCACGATGCCGCCGCCGATGCCGAGCAGGCCGGCCAGCACGCCGGCCAGCAGGCCCAGTGCGGGAAACGCGAGCCATGCGAGCTCAGGCATGCCGGGACGGCTCCGCTACACTGCCGGGCATGCGATCGCTCCTGAACTCCTGTCTCCTCATCGCCGCCATTGTCGCGGCTTCGCCCGCCCTCAGCGAGCCTCTCGACGCCCGCCGCGCCGAGATCCAGGCCGCCTTCGCCGCTGCCGAACGCGGCGAGCTCACGCTGGCCGATGTCGCCCGCCTGCAATCGCATCCGCTCTCCGGCTGGCTCGAGGTGCTGGTACGCGAGCGCGACCTCGCCCGCCTCGACCGCGAAGGGCTCACCGCCGTGCTCGAGGCCCTGGGGCCGCAGCCGGCGGCGAACCGCCTGCGCACCGCCTGGCTGCGCCGGGCCGCGGCGGAGAACCGCTGGCAGGACCTGCTCGCCCACTACCGCGAACCGGCCGACACCCCCCTGCAGTGCGCCGCCCTGCAGGCCCGCGCCGCCACCGGCAGCATCGATGCCGCCTGGACCGAGACCGCCCTGGCGCTCTGGCTGTCGGCCGACTCGCAGCCCGCCGCCTGCGATCCGGTCTTCGCCACCCTCGCCCAGCGCGGCGAGCTCAGCGCCGAGCGGCGCTGGCAGCGCCTCGAACTCGCCGCCCGCGCCGGCAATGCCGGGGTGATGCGCACCGCCGCCCGCGGTCTGCCGGAGGGCGAGGCTGCCCTGGCCCGCGACTATGCCGCCTTCATCGAGGCCCCGCACCCGCGTGCCAGCGGCTGGCCGCGCGATGCCCGCAGCCGCGGCATCGCCGAGGCCGGCCTGGTGCGGCTCGCACGCCGCGATGCCGGCGCCGCTGAGCGGCAGCTCGAGGCGCTGGCCACCCTGCTGCCCAAGGACAGCCGCGAGCACGGCGCGGTGCGCGCCGCGATCGCGTTGTGGACGGCTGCCTCCTACGGCGCCGAATCGGCCCGCCGCCTCGCCGCCGTGCCGCTCACCGCCTACGACGACGCCCTACACGGCTGGGCGGTACGCGAGCCGCTCTCGCGCAACGACCTCGCCGGCGCGCTGGCCGCCATCGAGCGCATGCCCGCGGCCCTGCGCGGCACGGCGCAGTGGCAGTACTTCGAGGCCCGGCTGCGCGAGGACCTCGGCCAGCCCGAGGCCGCCACGCCACTGTTCGCCGCCGCCGCCCGAAGCCCCACCTTCCACGGCTTCCTCGCTGCCGACCGCGCCGGCACGCCCTATGCCCTCTGCCCGCGCGAGGTCAGCAGCGAGCGGCGGCTGGTGCGCGACGTCGAACGCAATGCCGCCCTGGTGCGCGCCATCGAGCTGTTCCGCATCAAACGCCCGGCCTTCGCCGCCCTGGAGTGGCAGGCGGCGGTGGCCGGCATGGACGATGCCCGCCGCCTGATCGCCGTGGCCCGCGCCGTCGAGGCCGGCTGGACCGACCGCGCCCTGTTCGGCCTGCCCGCCACCCCGGACTCGCAGGCCTACTACCGCCTGCGCTTCCCACTGCCGCACGAATCGCTGATCCGCCGCGAAGCGCGGCGCAACGGCCTCGAGCCCTCGCTGGTGGCCGCCCTCACCCGCGCCGAGAGCGCCTTCATGGCAGAGGCCCGCTCGCCGGCCAATGCCCGCGGCCTGATGCAGCTCTTGCCCAGCACCGCCGAAGGCGTGGCGCGCCGCCTGGGCCAGCCCTGGCAGGGCCCCGACAGCCTGTTCAATCCCACGGTGAACGTGCCGCTCGGCACCGCCTACCTCGCCCAGCGCATCGGCGACAACGGCGGCCTTGCCTACCGCGCCATCGCCGCCTACAACGCCGGCCAGGGCGCCGTGCAGCGCTGGGTGGCGGCCCGCCCGGCCCTGCCGGCCGACTACTGGATCGAGACCATCCCGTTTCGCGAGACCCGCGAATACGTGCCGCGCGTGCTGGCCTTCAGCGTGATCTACGACTGGCGGCTGGAGGGCCACGCGCGCCCGCTCACCGACCGCCTCGAAGGCCGGCCGGGCAGCGACCGCCGTGACTTCGCCTGCCCCGAGCCCGCCGCCCTTCCCCCGTCTCCTCCCGCGAACTGACCCGGAACCGACCATGAAGATCGCCGTCCTCGGTGGCACCGGCTTCGTCGGCCGCGCCCTGCTCGCCCGCCTCGCGGCCGAGGGGCATGCGCTCACCGTGCTCTCGCGCAACCCCCACGCCCACCTCGACCGCCTGCTGCCGCCCGGCACCCAGGTGGCCTGCGGCGATGTCTACGACCCCGAGTTCCTCAAGGCCCGCTTCCAGGGGCAGGACGCGGTGGTGAACCTCGTCGGCATCCTCAACGAGCGCGGCGACAACGGCCGCGGCTTCCAGCGTGCCCATGTGGGCCTGACCAAGCTGGTGGTGGCCGCCTGCCAGCTCGCCGGCGTGTGCCGCCTGCTGCAGATGAGCTCGCTCAATGCCGGGCGCGGCGAGAGCTTCTACCTCAAGTCACGCGGCGAGGCCGAGGCGGTGGTGAAGGCCAGCGGCCTGGATTGGACGATCTTCCAGCCCTCGGTGATCTTCGGCCCCGGCGACGGCTTCTTCTGCCGCTTCGCCGCCCTGCTCAAGCTGAGCCCGGTGCTGCCGCTCGCCAGGGCCGGCACGCGCTTCGCCCCGGTGTTCGTCGGCGACGTGGCGGAGGCCATGCGCCGCAGCCTGCACGATCGCCGCACCGTGGGGCAGGTGTACGAACTCTACGGGCCCGAAGTCTTCACCCTCGGCGAGCTGGTGCGGCTCACCGCGCGGCAGCTGGGCCTGACGCGCCTCGTGCTGCCCCTGCCCGACGCCCTGGGCCGCCTGCAGGGCCTGCTCTTCGATTTCGTGCCCGGCAAGCCCTTCTCCTCCGACAACTACCGCTCGCTCAAGCTCGATTCGGTGGGCGCCATCGACGGCCTGCACCAGCTCGGCATCCCGCCTACCCGCATCGGCCAGCAACTGCCGGCCATCCTGGGCTCGCCGGCCGGCAAGCAGCCGCGCTATGACCGCTACCGCGCTGCCCGCTGAAGCCCGGGCCTACCTCGTGGGCGGCGCCGTGCGCGACGCCCTGCTCGGCCTGCCGCCGGGCGACCGTGACTGGGTGGTGGTGGGCACCGATGCCGAGGCCATGCAGGCCGCCGGCTTCCGTGCCGTGGGCGCGGACTTCCCGGTCTTCCTGCACCCGGACACCGGCGAGGAGTACGCCCTGGCCCGCACCGAGCGCAAGCGCGGCCATGGCTACACCGGCTTCGTGGTGCACGCCGACCGCGGCGTGACGCTGGAGCAGGACCTGGCCCGCCGCGACTTCACCATCAATGCCATCGCCCAGGCGGCGGATGGACGCCTGATCGACCCGCTCGGCGGGCAGGCCGACCTCGAGGCCCGCTGGCTGCGCCACTGCAGCCCGGCCTTCGCCGAGGACCCACTGCGGGTGCTGCGCGGCGCCCGCTTCCTCGCCCGCCTCGCCCCGCTCGGCTTCCGCCTGCACGACGACACCCTGGCCCTGATGCGCGGCATGGTGGAAGCCGGGGAACTCGCCCACCTGGTGCCGGAGCGGGTCTGGCAGGAACTGCGCCGCGCCCTCGCCGCGCCGCGCCCCTCGGCCTTCCTGCAGGCCCTGCGCGCCTGCGGCGCGCTCGCCGTGGTGCTGCCGGAAGTGGACGCGCTCTACGGCGTGCCGCAGCGCCCCGAGTTCCACCCCGAGGTGGACACCGGCGTGCACACCGAAATGGTGCTCGACATGGCCGCCCGCCTCGCTCCCGGCGATGCCACCCTCGGCTTCGCCGCCCTCACGCACGACCTCGGCAAGGCCCTCACCCCGGCCGAGGCCCTGCCGCGCCACCCGGGGCACGAACACCGCGGCCTTGCGCCCCTGGCCGCGCTCTGCGCCCGGCTCAAGGTGCCGAACGCCGAGCGGCAGCTCGCCACCGATGTCTGCCGCGAGCATCTCAACGTGCACCGCTTCGCCGAGCTGCGCGATGCCACCGTGCTGGAGCTGCTCGAGCGCTGCGGCGGCCTGCGGCAGCCCGCGCGCATCGACCGGCTCGCCCTGGCCTGCGAGGCCGACAAGCGCGGCCGCAAAGGCTTCGGGGAAACCGACTACCCGCAGGGCCGCGCCCTGCGCGCCTGCCGCGACGCCGCGCTCGCCGTGCAGGCGAAGGACGTGGCGCGGGAGGGGCTGGAAGGCCCGGCCCTGGGCGCGGCGCTGCGCCGGGCCCGCATCGCCGCCATCGGTGCGGCCCGCGCCCGCCTCGCCGCCGGCTGAGGCCGAGGCCGAGGCCGAGGCGCCTAGAGCCTGCGCGACAGCTCGCCGAAGGCGAAGGCGGCAGAGAGATCGACGTCGCGGGTGAAGCCCATCACCTGGAAGCGTTCCCCCATCTCCCCGGGCAGGGTGAGCTTGCGGATCTCGTTCAAGCGGCGGTGCCGCTCGCGCTCGTCGAGCACGGCCTCGGCCTCGGCGATGCGCTGCGGCAGACCATTGGCGATCAGGAAGCTCGACTGGCTGCAGTAGCCAGCGAAATCGAAACCGGCGTTCACCCCGGCCTCGGCCAGCGCGGTGAAATCGACGAAGGCGGTGATGTCCTGCAAACCCGGCAGGAAGAAAGGATCGCCGTGCGCACGGTGGCGGTAATGGCAGACGAGGGTGCCGTCGCGCCGCTCGGGCAGGTAGAACTCGCGGCGCGGGTAGCCGTAGTCGACGAACAGCATGGCCCCGTGTTCCAGCAGGCCACCCACCGCCTGCAGCCAGTAGGGCAGCTGCGGCAGCAGCTCGGAGCGGTAGCCGTCCGGCAAGGGCGCGCCAAGCGTGCGCTCGACATGGCGCACCGCGCCGCGCACCAGGGCATCGGCCGGCTGGTCCACGCGCAGGAAGCCCCCTTCGGCATCGAGGCTGACGAACTCCTCGTACACCTCGCCCTCGTGGATGGCGAAGCGGGTGGTGGGCAGGGCGTCCAGCACCTCATTGGCGAACAGCACACCGTTCCAGCCACGCTCCGGCGGCCCGTCCAGCCAGTCGCAGCGGGCGAACACCGCCGGCGGCAGCTGCTCGCGCAGCCGCTGCTGCTGGCGCTGGCGCAGGTCGGCGCTGGGCTCGAGGATGGCGTAGCGCTCGGGCAATACCCCGAGCCGTTCGGCATGGCGCAGGAAGGCAAGGGCGAAGGCGCCGCTGCCGCCGCCGAGTTCGAGGAAACCCGGATGCGGCAGGCCGCGCAGCACCGGCGCCACCGCCTCGCAGACGCATTCGGCGAACACGCTGCCGAGCTCCGGGGCAGTGATGAAATCCCCTCCCTCGCCGAACTTCGCCGCTCCGGCGCTGTAATAGCCGAGGCCCGGCGCATACAGCGCCAGCTCCATGAAGCGGGAAAACGGGATCGCCCCCTGCTCATGGCGGATCGCCGCCTTCAGGAAGTCCACCAGGCGCGCGCTATGCTCGCGCGCCGCGCCGCCCGGCTCGGGCAGGCCGAAAGTGCTCATCGAAACGCCTTGGAATCGGGAAACCGGTGCCCGCCGATGCAGCGGACGGGTGAAAGGATACCGCCCCGGTCGGCGGGGCCGTGTAGGCTGCGGTGGTTTACCGCCCGACAGCATGATCCCAATGCCGCCGACCTCGCCGCCCTGGCCATCGACGCCCCTGCGCTCGGTCCGATGGATCCCTGCCCTCCTGCCGCTGCTGATCGTCGCCTGCGGCGCGCAGCCCGCCGGCGAATCCGCCGAGATACCGCCACCTGCTCCTGCCGAAGCCTTGGCCGTGCAGCCGCCGATCCGCGCCACCCACTGGTTCGGTGCCCATTGGGCGAAGAACCTGATCAACGCCTACCGTCGCGAGGATGTGGCCGGGGAGTTCCGCACGATCCGCGAGGACGGCTTCGACACCGTGGTGCTGCTGGTGAGCTGGGGCGACTTCCAGCCGGTCTACCTGCCTTGCTGCCGCGAGGACGAGCGCGCCTTCCAGCGCCTCGACTTCCTGCTGGACGAAGCGGAGCGGCAGGGACTTCGCGTGATGCTGCGGATCGGCTTCGCCTGGAGTTTCCACCCCGACAGCCCGCCCACCCTGGAACGGGTGCACGTGCTGATGAACGACGTCCGCGCCCGTGCCGCCTTCCAGCGCTTCGTCGGTCGCGTCGGCAAGGCCATCGAAGGGCGGCCGCAGGTGCTGATGTCCTTCATGAGCTGGGAAGACCAGTGGCTGCGGCACATCGAGCCCATCGCCGCCGAGGACTACGCACGGTTCATCGCCAGCCTGCCACCGGCGGAGCGCCCTCCGGACCCGACCCGCCTGCCGCGCGCGGACGATGACAGCGCCCCCTGGTTCCACCGTTACTGGGACTGGCTGAAGCTCGAGGAACTGCACCGCCCGGCGCAGGCGCAGATCCCGCTGCTCGGCTACGAGGTCCGCAGCGACAAGGAGCCACGCTGGCAAGTCGATGCCGCCGGCCGCCGTAAGGTGGCTGGCTGGATCGACCACCGCAGCACCTACCGCCAGCCCGGCGCAGTGCCGCTGGTGATGTACTGGGCGCCATTCTGGGGCGCCCGTAACGAAGGCGAATCGCTGCGTGCCGAGGAAAGCCTCGCGCTGCTCGGCGGCATGCTCGCCGAGGCTTCCGCGTGGAGCGGTGACCGCCCGGTGTTCATCAACCAGTTCAACCTGATCGACAACACGCCGGGCCACGAGCACAACGCCACCCTCCCCGACGACCAGATCGCGCCCTTCCTGCGCGGCGCGGTCTGCGTGCTGAAGAACCACGGCGTGCTCGGCGCCGGCCTCTGGACCGGCCGCGACTACGAGGAAAGCCCGCTGTACAACCCCTCCTTCGCCTACGGACTGGAAGGCTGGCATCTCGTCGATGGCGAAGGCCGGGCCATCCCCGAAGGCGAGGCCCTGCTCACCGCACCGGAGCGCGACCCGCACCTGCGCCTGCGCCGTGGCGAAGTGCTCACGCAGGCCTTCGGCCGCGAGCGTGGGCGGCTGCCGCACCGCGACGATCGCCCGGACCACGCCTGCGTCGATGCCCTGAGCCCCGGCGGGGCCAGGCTGCGCCTCCAGGCCGGGGGCGGCGAGCCGGTCGAGTTGGCGCTTCCCGCAGGCCATGCCGGCCGGGCCTGTACCACCATCGACAGCCACCCCGTCGAGGACCGGCTGGCCTTCCGCGTCGAGGCCCTCGAAGGCGAGGCCGAACTTCGCGGCCTGTGGCTGTTCGACCACGTACAGGATGGCGGGCTGCGCACCGTCGACAACCGGCCGGGCCGGCATCACCACGCCGTCATCGCGTTCAACGAGGCCATGATGCGCAGCGAATTGCCGAAGGACTGCCGATGAACGAGGCCCTGCCCGCCGCCCTCACCCGGCCCATCGACGCCGGTGCGTCCGGGCGGTCGCCACCGGTCGCGCTCGTCACCGGCGCGGCCCGGCGGGTGGGTGCGGCCATCGCCCGCCACCTGCACGGGCACGGCTTCGTGCTTGCCCTGCACCACCGCGCCTCGGCCGCCGAGGCCGCGGCCCTCGCGGCGGAACTGGAGACGCGCCGCCCGGGCAGCACCCTTCTGCTGCAGGCCGATCTGGGCGACACCGCCGCCCTGCCCGGCCTCGTCCACGCCACGCTCGAGCGCTTCGGCCGGCTCGATGCTCTCGTCAACAACGCCTCGGCCTTCCACCCCACGCCGCTCGGCGCGGCCAGCGAGGCCGACTGGCAGGCCCTGTTCGACAGCAATGCCAAGGGCCCCTTCTTCCTCGCCCAGGCCGCTGCTCCCGCACTGCGCAGGAGCGGCGGCGCCATCGTCAACCTCGTCGACATCTACGCCGAGCGCCCGCTGCGCGGGCACACGCTCTACTGCATGGCCAAGGCGGCGAACGCCATGCTGGTGAAGTCGCTCGCCCTCGAACTCGCCCCCGAGGTGCGGGTGAACGGCATCGCCCCCGGCGCCATCCTCTGGCCCGAGGCCGGAAAGCCGGAGGCCGCCAAACAGGCCATGCGCGAGAAGATCGCGCTCGGCCGCGAAGGCCGCCCCGAGGACATCGCCGAGGCGGTGCGCTGGCTGCTGCAGGAGGCCCGCTACACCACCGGCCAGATCCTCGCCGTGGATGGCGGGCGCCTGCTGAACCTTTGAATCGTCCGGGCCTCGCCGCCCGGGCTCCGTCATGCCTTCGCCACCCGGTGCACGGCGAGGCCCGCCGCTCAATCGAAGTCCAGCGCTTCGACCCGCGGCGGCGCTTCCCGCTCCGGGTGGGCGGCCCACAACGCCGCCAGGGTGCGTCCCTGCACCGGATCGACGAAGTCCGGGGCGATGTCGGCCAGGGGCTTCAGCACGAAGGCGTGCCTGAGCTCCGGCCGCGGCAGCTCGAGATTGCCCGCGCCACGCAGCACCCGGTCGTCGAAGTAGACGATGTCGACATCCAGCGTGCGCGAGGAGAAGCGCGGCACGTCGCGGCGGCGCCCGTGGCGGTCCTCCAGGGCATGCAGCCAGTCGTTCAGGGCCTGAGGTTCTAGGTCGCTCCGGATCGCCGCGGCGCAGTTCAGGAAATCCGGCCCCTCGAAGCCCACCGCCGGGGTGCGGTACACCGGCGAGAGCGCCACGGCACCGAAGCGCGCCCGCAGCTCGGCCACCGCCGCCCGCAGATGCTGCTCGGGCCGTTCGTTGCTGCCGAGGCTCAGCAGGGCGAGACCGGGGCCGTGCACCACCACGCCGTCGCCGCCTTGCGCGCCGGGGCTCATGCCTCGCGGGTCCGCTCGATCACGATACCCACGGCCCGGGCGCCGCGCACCGCGCCGGGCTTGGAGAGCTTCAGCCGCACCCAGGGCACGCCGAACTCCCCGGTGATGATGGCCGCGCAGCGCTCGGCCAGGGTCTCCACGAGGCCGAAGTCCGAGTCGCCAACGAACTGGATCAGCCGCTTGCTCACCGCCTTGTAGTCGAGCGTGTCCCCGATCGCATCGCTGGCCGCCGGCCGGCGGTTGTCGAAGCCCATCTCGATGTCGAGCACGATGGGCTGCTTGATCCGCCGTTCCCAGTCGTAGATACCGATCGTGCACTCGATCTCGAGCGCCTCGATGAAGACCTTGTCCATCGGAATTCCTTGCAAAGGGAGCCTCAGCCTGCCACCGGCGATGGCAAGGCGGTGACAGCGTCGAGCGTGGCCATGTCCCAGCGCGGCTGCACGCGGAAGGCGAGGTCCTGCTGCCCGGCCGCCAGCCGGAGGGCACCGGCAAACGCGATCATCGCCCCGTTGTCGGTGCAGAACTCGAGGCGCGGAAAGCTCAGGGCCACCCGCCGGCGCTCGGCCAGGGCCGCGAGCCGCGCCCGCAGCTGGCGGTTCGCCCCCACGCCGCCGGCCACCACCAGCGCCTTCATGCCGGTCTCGCGCAGGGCGCGTTCGCACTTGATGGCGAGCGTCTCGGTGACCGCGTCCTCAAAGCCCAGCGCCAGGTCGGCCCGGGTGGCCTCACTGCGATCGCTGGCCTGCCAGGCCAGCAGCACCTGGGTTTTAAGACCGCTGAAGCTGAAATCGAGGCCCGGGCGGTCGGTCATCGGCCGGGCGAACTGGAAGCGGCTTTCCCGCCGCCCCTCGGCCTCGGCCGCCGCGCGCCCCTGCAGGGCCAAGGCGGCGAGCTGCGGACCGCCGGGATACGGCAGGCCCAACAGCTTCGCGGTCTTGTCGAAGGCCTCGCCGGCGGCGTCGTCCAGCGTCTCGCCGAGCAGGGTGTAGCGGCCGATGCCCTCCACCGCCACCAGCTGGGTATGCCCGCCGGACACCAGAAGGCAGACGAAGGGCGGCGGCGGTGCGCCGGGCTCCAGCAGCGGGGACAGCAGATGCCCTTCCATGTGGTGCACCCCGATGCTCGGCACGTCCAGCGCCCAGGCCAAGGCCCGGCCGGTGGCCGCCCCCACCAGCAGGGCGCCGATCAGGCCCGGCCCCGCGGTGTAGGCCACGCCATCGAGCTCGGCCACGGCGATCCCGGCCGCATCGAGGGTCTGCCGCAGCAGCGGCAGCAGCTTGCGCACATGGTCGCGGCTGGCCAGCTCCGGCACCACGCCACCGTACTCGGCATGCAGGGCCACCTGGCTGTAGAGCGCGTGCGCCCGCAGGCCGCGGGCGGTGTCGTACACCGCCACGCCGGTTTCATCGCAGGAGGATTCGAGGCCGAGGACGATCATCGCGTGGGGGTCGCGGAGGGTCCGGGGCCGGCCGCAGGGCAGCCGCACCCGGTCCTGAACAGGGGCCGGGGCCGACTTGCACGGCCCCGGAAGGCCCGCGTATCATACGCGGCTCACCCGGGTTGCCGGGTATCCGAAGCCCTCGAGAAGCCCTATGCCCAACGTCAAAGTCCGCGAGAACGAGCCGTTCGAGTTCGCGCTCCGTCGTTTCAAGCGCACCTGCGAGAAGGCCGGCATCCTCGCCGAGACCCGCAAGCGCGAGTTCTACGAGAAGCCGACCCAGGAGCGCAAGCGCAAGGCCGCCGCCGCGGTGAAGCGCCAGCTGCGCCGCACCTCGCGCGACGTCACCAAGCGCCAGCGCCTGTACTGAGCGCGGCCCCATCCGCAGGAAGCCGGCCCGCCCCAGGCGTCGCCGGCTTTTTGTTTTGCACCACGCCCGGTGCCTCCCGCCTCCCGGAGATTCCCCGATGCCTTTGAAGCAGCAGCTCACCGAGGACATGAAGGCCGCGATGAAGGCCGGCGACAAGGAGCGCCTCGCCACCATCCGCCTCGTCAACGCCGCCATCAAGCAGAAGGAAGTCGACGAACGCGTCGAACTCGACGATGCCGCCGTGCTGGCGGTGCTCGAGAAGATGGTGAAGCAGCGCAAGGACTCGATCGCCCAGTACCAGGCCGCCGGCCGCGAAGACCTCGCCGCCGCCGAGCAGGCCGAGCTGGCGGTGATCCAGGCCTACCTGCCGGCCCCGCTCAGCGAGGCCGAGATCGACGCCGCCATCCAGGCCGCCATCGCCGAGGCCGGTGCCGGCACCGGACCGCAGGCCATGGGCAAGGTCATGGGCCTGCTGAAGCCGCGGCTCGCCGGCCGCGCCGACATGGGGGTCGTCTCGCAGCGCCTGAAGGCCGCGCTGGCGGGCTGATCCCCCCCGCGAGGCCGTAAGCTCCCCGCATGGCCGGCCGCATCCCCGACAGCTTCATCGATGGACTGCTCGCACGCACCGACATCGTCGAGCTGATCGGCTCGCGCATCCCGCTCAAGCGCAAGGGCAAGGAATACACGGCCTGCTGCCCCTTCCACGACGAGCGCACGCCCTCGTTCTACGTCAGCCCGGCAAAGCAGTTCTACCACTGCTTCGGCTGCGGGGCGCACGGCACCGCGGTGCGCTTCCTGATGGAATACGACCGCCTCGATTTCGTCGATGCGGTGGAGGAACTGGCCAAGCGCCTCGGCCTCGAGGTCCCGCGCGAGGCCGGCGGCCGCGAGCCGCCGCGCGAGGGCGCCGACCTCTACGCCGTGCTCGAGGCAGCGCAGCGCTTCTTCCGCGGCGCGCTCGAGGCCAGCCCCGAGGCCAGGGCCTATCTCGCCGCACGCGGCCTCGACGAGGCCAGCATCGAACGCTTCGGCATCGGCTGGGCCCCTGGAGGCTGGAGCGCCCTGCTCGATGCCCTGGGCCGCGGCGATCCGCGCCGCATCGAACTCCTGGACCGCGCCGGCCTGCTGTCGAAGAACGAGGCCGGCCGCGTGTACGACAAGTTCCGCGGCCGGGTGATGTTCCCCATCCACGACCGCCGTGGCCGGGTGATCGCCTTCGGCGGCCGCGTCACCGGCAAGGACGACGGCCCGAAATACCTCAACTCACCGGAAACCGCGCTGTTCCACAAGGGCCGCGAGCTCTACGGCCTGTGGCATGCCCGCCAGGCGCACAGCCGCATCCCGCGCCTCGTAGTGGTCGAGGGCTACATGGACGTGGTCTCGCTCTGGCAGTTCGGCATCACCACCGCCGTGGCCACGCTGGGCACCGCCACCACGCCCGAGCAGGCCGAGCTCCTGTTCCGCAACGCCGCCGACGTCTATTTCTGCTTCGACGGCGACGCCGCCGGCCGCCGAGCTGCCTGGAAGGCCCTCGAATCCGTGCTCCCGCGCATGACCGATGGCCGGCAGGCCTTCTTCCTTTTCCTGCCGGAGGGCGAGGACCCCGACAGCCTCGTGCGCGCCCAGGGGGCGGCTGCCTTCGAGGCCGCGCTCCAGAGCGCTACCCCCTTGAGCGAGTTCTTCTTCGCCCAGCTCTCGCAGGACGTCGACCTCGGCGCCATCGATGGCAAGGCACGGCTCGCCGAGCGCGCCAAGGCCCTGATCCAGCGCATCCCCGATGGCGAGTTCCGCGACCGCATGGAGGCCCTGCTGGTGCAGCGCACCGAGGTCGGCTTCCATGCCAGCGCCCGGCTCAGCGAATACACCCGCGAACTCGCCGAGCTCGGCCAGCAGGCGCAGCGCGAGGCCCTCGAACTCGCCCGTGGCCAGGTGCCCGCCGGCTACCTCGTGAAAGTCCCGCAATTGCCGGGCAGCCCTGCGGCCCGCCCCCCCGGGGGGCGAGGGCCATTCCCGGCACCGGGAGTCCGCCAGCACGACGGTCCATCACGCCGCCGGCCGCGCACCGCCGCCGAGCGCATCCTCGGCGAACTGCCGGCGCTCAGCGCCCCCCGCCCCAGCGGTCTGGACCACCGCCGCAGCCTGGTACGCAGCGCCATCAGTCTGCTGCTGAACCGCCCCGCCCTCGCCCCGCTCGCGGAAGAGGCCCTGCCCTGGATCGAGCGGCTCGAGCAGCCCGGCATCCCCCTGTTCGTCGAACTCCTGCGGCACACCCTGGCGCGCCCCGGCATCGGCACGGGCGCCCTGCTCGAGGCCTTCGCCGGGCATCCCCAGGCCGAGGCCCTGGCCCGCCTCGCGCTGGTGGACCTGCCGGGAGAGAACCAGGGGCTGGAAGCGGAGTTCCGGGGCTGCCTCGCGCAACTGCGGCGCCAGGCGGTGGAGCAGCGGATTGCCTGGCTGAAGTCGCGGCCTGTTCTGGACGAGGGCCTGAAGTCGGAGCTTCGCAGGTTGCTGTCGATGCGCGGGTGATGGCTGGCCTGGGCGCTGGGGGTGGTTATGCTGCCTGTGATCCCGGAGATCTGGGCTGCCAGCGGCCGGGGGGCTCATCCGCACAGGAAGCCTTGGCGTGCGTGCCGACCGATATATTTTTGGTGGTGGTAAAGAAAAACCCCGCCTTTGTGTGGCGGGGTTTTGGTGTAAGGCCCTGGCGATGACCTACTCTCGCATGCGAGTGCACACTACCATCGGCGCGTGCGCGTTTCACTTCCGAGTTCGGGATGGGATCGGGTGGTTCCACGCAGCTATGTTCACCAGGGAGAGGGTGGAGGGTCGCTGTTGGCCCTGTGGCCTCCAGCGCGCACGCTCTCATGGGGGACTTGTGACGTAACAGTTGGTTTGTCCTGAATCGCGCGTCGCGATGTCAAGGCGTCTCGAGGTTATATGGTCAAGCCGCACGGATCATTAGTATCGGTAAGCTCAACGCATTGCTGCGCTTACACACCCGACCTATCAACCACGTAGTCTTCATGGTTCCTTCAGGGGACTTGTGTCCCGGGAGATCTCATCTTGAGGCGCGCTTCCCGCTTAGATGCTTTCAGCGGTTATCGCTTCCGAACATAGCTACCCGGCAGTGCCACTGGCGTGACAACCGGAACACCAGAGGTTCGTCCACTCCGGTCCTCTCGTACTAGGAGCAGCCCCTCTCAAATCTCCAACGCCCACGACAGATAGGGACCGAACTGTCTCACGACGTTCTGAACCCAGCTCGCGTACCACTTTAAATGGCGAACAGCCATACCCTTGGGACCGACTACAGCCCCAGGATGTGATGAGCCGACATCGAGGTGCCAAACACCGCCGTCGATATGAACTCTTGGGCGGTATCAGCCTGTTATCCCCGGAGTACCTTTTATCCGTTGAGCGATGGCCCTTCCATACAGAACCACCGGATCACTAAGACCTGCTTTCGCACCTGCTTGATCCGTCGATCTTGCAGTCAAGCACGCTTCTGCCTTTGCACACAATGCGCGATGTCCGACCGCGCTGAGCGTACCTTCGTGCTCCTCCGTTACTCTTTGGGAGGAGACCGCCCCAGTCAAACTACCCACCATACATGGTCCCCGACCCGGATCACGGGCCCAGGTTAGAACGTCAAGCACATCAGGGTGGTATTTCAAGGATGGCTCCGCCGAAGCTGGCGCCTCGGTTTCACAGCCTCCCACCTATCCTACACAGACGAACTCAACGTTCAATGTAAAGCTATAGTAAAGGTTCACGGGGTCTTTCCGTCTTGCCGCGGGAACGCTGCATCTTCACAGCGATTTCAATTTCACTGAGCCTTGGGTGGAGACAGCGCCGCTGTCGTTACGCCATTCGTGCAGGTCGGAACTTACCCGACAAGGAATTTCGCTACCTTAGGACCGTTATAGTTACGGCCGCCGTTTACTGGGGCTTCGATCAAGAGCTTCGGTTTCCCTGACCCCATCACTTAACCTTCCAGCACCGGGCAGGCGTCACACCCTATACGTCCACTTTCGTGTTTGCAGAGTGCTGTGTTTTTGATAAACAGTCGCAGCGGCCTGGTCACTGCGGCCCATCTTGCGATGGGCGTACCTTCTCCCGAAGTTACGGTACTATTTTGCCTAGTTCCTTCACCCAAGTTCTCTCAAGCGCCTGAGAATTCTCATCCTACCCACCTGTGTCGGTTTACGGTACGGTCTCCCGTGAGCTGAAGCTTAGAGGCTTTTCCTGGAAGCGTGGGATCGGTGACTTCGTCCAATAGGACTGGTCTCGTGCTTCAGCCTTGGGACAGCGGATTTGCCTACCGCCCCAGCCTTTGCACTTTCCCCGGGACGACCAACGCCCGGTACACGTACCCTTCTCCGTCCCCCCATCGCACTCACGCGAGGTGCTGGAATATTAACCAGCTTCCCATCGACTACACCTTTCGGTCTCGCCTTAGGGGCCGACTCACCCTGCGCCGATGAACGTTGCGCTAGGAAACCTTGGGCTTTCGGCGTGCGGGCTTTTCACCCGCATTATCGTTACTCATGTCAGCATTCGCACTTCCGATACCTCCAGCAGCCTTCTCAGGCCACCTTCGCAGGCGTACGGAACGCTCCTCTACCGCGCACACGAAGTGTGCACCCCAAGCTTCGGTACATCGCTTAGCCCCGTTAAATCTTCCGCGCAGACCGACTCGACCAGTGAGCTATTACGCTTTCTTTAAAGGGTGGCTGCTTCTAAGCCAACCTCCTGGCTGTCTATGCCTTTCCACATCGTTTTCCACTTAGCGATGATTTTGGGACCTTAGCTGTGGGTCTGGGTTGTTTCCCTTTTCACGACGGACGTTAGCACCCGCCGTGTGTCTCCCGTGTAGCACGTCCTGGTATTCGGAGTTTGCCATGGTTTGGTAAGTCGCAGTGACCCCCTAGCCATAACAGTGCTCTACCCCCAGGAGTGTTCGCACGAGGCGCTACCTAAATAGCTTTCGAGGAGAACCAGCTATCTCCGGGTTCGATTAGCTTTTCACTCCTAGCCACACCTCATCCCCTACTTTTGCAACAGGAGTGGGTTCGGGCCTCCAGTGCGTGTTACCGCACCTTCACCCTGGGCATGGCTAGATCACCCGGTTTCGGGTCTACTCCCTGCGACTATGCGCCCTATTCAGACTCGGTTTCCCTTCGCCTTCCCTATACGGTTAAGCTCGCCACAGAAAGTAAGTCGCTGACCCATTATACAAAAGGTACGCAGTCACCCTTGCGGGCTCCTACTGCTTGTACGCATACGGTTTCAGGTTCTATTTCACTCCCCTCTCCGGGGTTCTTTTCGCCTTTCCCTCACGGTACTGGTTCACTATCGGTCAGTCAGGAGTATTTAGCCTTGGAGGATGGTCCCCCCATGTTCAGACAGGGTTTCACGTGCCCCGCCCTACTCAATTTCACCACCAGGGCCCTTTCGCATACCGGGCTATCACCGTCTATGGCCGGCCTTTCCAGACCGTTTTGCTAGAACTCTGATGGCTTTTGGGCTGTTCCCCGTTCGCTCGTCACTACTGAGGGAATCTCGGTTGATTTCTTTTCCTCCGGGTACTTAGATATTTCAGTTCCCCGGGTTCGCCTCCAGCACCTATGGATTCAGTGCAGGATACCCTTGCGGGTGGGTTTCCCCATTCGGACATCGCGGGATCAACGCTTGTTGCCGGCTCCCCCGCGCTTTTCGCAGGCTGCCACGTCCTTCATCGCCTCTGACTGCCAAGGCATCCACCGTATGCGCTTGTTCGCTTGACCATATAACCCCGAGTCGCCTCGAGGCCGGTCCAAGCCGCCTTAGCACCAACGACACACGTTTCAAGATGGCCACCAGGACTCACGTCCCGACGGCTCTCAAACGCTGTTACGTCACAAGTTGTCAAAGAACCGGAACCGACCGC
Organism: Silanimonas lenta DSM 16282; assembly: GCF_000429065.1. Taxonomy (GTDB): domain Bacteria; phylum Pseudomonadota; class Gammaproteobacteria; order Xanthomonadales; family Xanthomonadaceae; genus Silanimonas; species Silanimonas lenta. The sequence continues at coordinate 154,754 of NZ_AUBD01000010.1, forward strand.
AACATCGGCCCCTCGTCATCTCTTCGTACGCGCTGTCATCCGGAGCATGGTGGGTCTGGGAGGACTCGAACCACCGACCTCACCCTTATCAGGGGTGCGCTCTAACCACCTGAGCTACAGACCCAATGTGTTTTCGCCCTGGTGGAGCCAGTCGGGATCGAACCGACGACCCCCTGCTTGCAAAGCAGGTGCTCTCCCAGCTGAGCTATGGCCCCAAGCTCGCTTGGGCCACCAACCCGCGCCACTG
>NZ_AUBD01000011.1:0-2500 GCF_000429065.1 Silanimonas lenta DSM 16282
TGCACACTACCATCGGCGCGTGCGCGTTTCACTTCCGAGTTCGGGATGGGATCGGGTGGTTCCACGCAGCTATGTTCACCAGGGAGAGGGTGGAGGGTCGCTGTTGGCCCTGTGGCCTCCAGCGCGCACGCTCTCATGGGGGACTTGTGACGTAACAGTTGGTTTGTCCTGAATCGCGCGTCGCGATGTCAAGGCGTCTCGAGGTTATATGGTCAAGCCGCACGGATCATTAGTATCGGTAAGCTCAACGCATTGCTGCGCTTACACACCCGACCTATCAACCACGTAGTCTTCATGGTTCCTTCAGGGGACTTGTGTCCCGGGAGATCTCATCTTGAGGCGCGCTTCCCGCTTAGATGCTTTCAGCGGTTATCGCTTCCGAACATAGCTACCCGGCAGTGCCACTGGCGTGACAACCGGAACACCAGAGGTTCGTCCACTCCGGTCCTCTCGTACTAGGAGCAGCCCCTCTCAAATCTCCAACGCCCACGACAGATAGGGACCGAACTGTCTCACGACGTTCTGAACCCAGCTCGCGTACCACTTTAAATGGCGAACAGCCATACCCTTGGGACCGACTACAGCCCCAGGATGTGATGAGCCGACATCGAGGTGCCAAACACCGCCGTCGATATGAACTCTTGGGCGGTATCAGCCTGTTATCCCCGGAGTACCTTTTATCCGTTGAGCGATGGCCCTTCCATACAGAACCACCGGATCACTAAGACCTGCTTTCGCACCTGCTTGATCCGTCGATCTTGCAGTCAAGCACGCTTCTGCCTTTGCACACAATGCGCGATGTCCGACCGCGCTGAGCGTACCTTCGTGCTCCTCCGTTACTCTTTGGGAGGAGACCGCCCCAGTCAAACTACCCACCATACATGGTCCCCGACCCGGATCACGGGCCCAGGTTAGAACGTCAAGCACATCAGGGTGGTATTTCAAGGATGGCTCCGCCGAAGCTGGCGCCTCGGTTTCACAGCCTCCCACCTATCCTACACAGACGAACTCAACGTTCAATGTAAAGCTATAGTAAAGGTTCACGGGGTCTTTCCGTCTTGCCGCGGGAACGCTGCATCTTCACAGCGATTTCAATTTCACTGAGCCTTGGGTGGAGACAGCGCCGCTGTCGTTACGCCATTCGTGCAGGTCGGAACTTACCCGACAAGGAATTTCGCTACCTTAGGACCGTTATAGTTACGGCCGCCGTTTACTGGGGCTTCGATCAAGAGCTTCGGTTTCCCTGACCCCATCACTTAACCTTCCAGCACCGGGCAGGCGTCACACCCTATACGTCCACTTTCGTGTTTGCAGAGTGCTGTGTTTTTGATAAACAGTCGCAGCGGCCTGGTCACTGCGGCCCATCTTGCGATGGGCGTACCTTCTCCCGAAGTTACGGTACTATTTTGCCTAGTTCCTTCACCCAAGTTCTCTCAAGCGCCTGAGAATTCTCATCCTACCCACCTGTGTCGGTTTACGGTACGGTCTCCCGTGAGCTGAAGCTTAGAGGCTTTTCCTGGAAGCGTGGGATCGGTGACTTCGTCCAATAGGACTGGTCTCGTGCTTCAGCCTTGGGACAGCGGATTTGCCTACCGCCCCAGCCTTTGCACTTTCCCCGGGACGACCAACGCCCGGTACACGTACCCTTCTCCGTCCCCCCATCGCACTCACGCGAGGTGCTGGAATATTAACCAGCTTCCCATCGACTACACCTTTCGGTCTCGCCTTAGGGGCCGACTCACCCTGCGCCGATGAACGTTGCGCTAGGAAACCTTGGGCTTTCGGCGTGCGGGCTTTTCACCCGCATTATCGTTACTCATGTCAGCATTCGCACTTCCGATACCTCCAGCAGCCTTCTCAGGCCACCTTCGCAGGCGTACGGAACGCTCCTCTACCGCGCACACGAAGTGTGCACCCCAAGCTTCGGTACATCGCTTAGCCCCGTTAAATCTTCCGCGCAGACCGACTCGACCAGTGAGCTATTACGCTTTCTTTAAAGGGTGGCTGCTTCTAAGCCAACCTCCTGGCTGTCTATGCCTTTCCACATCGTTTTCCACTTAGCGATGATTTTGGGACCTTAGCTGTGGGTCTGGGTTGTTTCCCTTTTCACGACGGACGTTAGCACCCGCCGTGTGTCTCCCGTGTAGCACGTCCTGGTATTCGGAGTTTGCCATGGTTTGGTAAGTCGCAGTGACCCCCTAGCCATAACAGTGCTCTACCCCCAGGAGTGTTCGCACGAGGCGCTACCTAAATAGCTTTCGAGGAGAACCAGCTATCTCCGGGTTCGATTAGCTTTTCACTCCTAGCCACACCTCATCCCCTACTTTTGCAACAGGAGTGGGTTCGGGCCTCCAGTGCGTGTTACCGCACCTTCACCCTGGGCATGGCTAGATCACCCGGTTTCGGGTCTACTCCCTGCGACTATGCGCCCTATTCAGACTCGGTTTCCCTTCGCCTTCCCTATACGGTTAAGCTCGCCACAGAAAGTAAGTCGCTGACC
>NZ_AUBD01000011.1:5000-104543 GCF_000429065.1 Silanimonas lenta DSM 16282
GGCCTGCCGCCAGCGTTCACTCTGAGCCAGGATCAAACTCTTCAGTTAAAGCAAAAAGCTTTAAGCAGATCGTCGACCCCGAGCTTGCGTCGCTTGCTTGACAATTGACAGTGCTCATGATCGAGCGTCTGCAAGATTGATGATGACCATCACCACCCTGCAGGCACCCGCACAAAACACCTGCGCGTACTTTCAAAGATCTACCCCCAACCGGCGCCTTTCGCGCCACCAGGCGTTTCGCCCGAGGGAGCCGCACACTATACAGCACTTTCGAAGAACGTCAACACCTCAGCACCGACATCCTCCTCCAGCCCCTCCACCACACCAGCCCATCAAGGCCGCCCGGCGAAGGGGCGCGAACTATAGGCAAACCCCTCCCCCCAGCGCAAGAGCCCCACACCCCAACACCCAACCCCAAACCACCACCCGTTCAGACACCACACCCCAACACCCAGCAACCACAAGAAAAACACCTGAACCAGAACCGCGCAGACCACTCCCCGGCACACAGCACCAAACAGGACGAAGAGCGCTGGATCGCCGCCCGGGAGGCATCGCTACACTCCAGGCGATCCCGGCCCGACCCTCGCGCCGCCCCCCCACAAGGACTCCGCCATGCCTCGACTCGGCCTGCTGCTCTCCCTGCTTTCCGCGCTCGTGCTTGCCACCGCCTGCAGCGGCGCTACGACACATTGGGTGGAAGTGGGCGGGCAGCGCTTCAGCGTGGAGCTGGCGCTGGACCACGAGACGCGCGCCCGCGGGCTGATGTACCGCGAGTCGATGCCCGAGGACCACGGCATGCTCTTCGTGCACGAGCGCGAGGAGCCGCTCGCCTACTGGATGAAGAACACGCGGATCCCGCTCGACATCCTCTACTTCGATGCCGGGCGCCGGCTGGTGTCGATCCAGCGCGGGGTGCCGACCTGCTCGGCGGGCGATGCCTGCCCGAACTACCCGAGCCGCGGGCCGGCGAAATACGTGCTGGAACTCAATGCCGGGCGCTCCGATGCGCTGGGCCTGAAGCCGGGCGACCCGATCCGCTTCTCGCCGGGCATCCCCGAGACCGGCCAGCCCTGAGACCAGGCACGGAGCGGCGCGGGTTCAGACCTCGACCATCTCGAAGTCGGCCTTGCCCACGCCACAGTCGGGGCAGCACCAGTCCTCGGGCACATCGGCCCAGCGGGTGCCGGGCGGAATGCCCTCGGCGGGCAGACCCTGAGCCTCGTCGTAGAGGAAGCCGCAGACGCAGCAGACCCAGGTCTTGTAGGGGGCATCGCTCATCACAGGGCTCCGCAAGGCGATTCGATGCAAGGACCGACAGCCTGCCATGGCCGGTGTGAGACGGCGAGCAGGGGCGCAGCGGCCGGGCGCGAGCTCCCGGGCAGGCGATAATGCCGGCATGCCGATGCGCGGCCTCTACCTCATCACCCCGGACGACGACGACCGCGACCGCCTGCTGGAGCGCGTGGCCGCCGTGCTGCCGGCCCGCCCCGCCCTGCTGCAGTACCGGAACAAGCGGGCCTCGGACGAGCGCCGCCGCGACGAGGCGCGGGCGATCAAGGCCCTGTGCGATGCCGTGGGCGTGCCATTGGTGGTGAACGATGACTGGCGGCTCGCCCTCGAGATCGGGGCCGCCGGGGCGCATCTGGGCGAGGACGACGGCGATCTTTCGGAAGCACGGCGCGCGGCGCCGGGACTGCTGCTCGGCGCTTCCTGCTACGACGATCTGTCCCGCGCCCGGGCGATGGCCAAGGCCGGCGCCGACTATCTCGCCTTCGGCGCCTTCTTCCCCACCCGCACCAAGGCCACCACGCGGCGCGCCACGCCCGCACTGCTGCGTGAGGCCGCCGTGCTCGGCCGGCCGCGGGTCGCCATCGGCGGCATCCGCACCGATAATGCACCGGCCCTGCTGGCCGCGGGGGCCGATCTGCTCGCCGTGGTGGGGGCGGTGTTCGAGGCCCCCGATCCGCTGGCGGAGGCCCGGCGCTTCACCGCGCTGTTCGACGCCACTCCAGCCCACGCCGCGGCGGACTGAGAGGCTGGCCCTGCCGCCCTGCCCGTCGCCCCCAACCCGCTCCTGATCCTGTTTCCGATGAAGACCGACCGAAGCCACGCCCTCTACACCCGCGCCCTCGAGCTGCTGCCCGGCGGCGTGAACTCGCCGGTGCGCGCCTTCAAGTCGGTGGGCGGCGAGCCCTTCTTCGCCAGGCGGGCGAAGGGCGCCTGGATCGAGGACGTGGACGGCAACCGCTATGTCGACTACATCGGCAGCTGGGGGCCGATGATCGCCGGCCATGCCCGCGAGGAAGTGCTGGAAGCGGTGCGCGAGGTGATGGCAGACGGCCTGAGCTTCGGCGTGCCCAATGCGCTGGAAGTGACGATGGCCGAGGAGATCACCCGCCTCGTGCCGAGCTGCGAGATGGTGCGGATGGTGAACTCCGGCACCGAGGCCACGCTCTCGGCGATCCGGCTGGCGCGGGGCGCCACCGGGCGTAGCCGGATCGTGAAGTTCGAGGGCTGCTACCACGGCCATGGCGACAGCTTCCTGGTGAAGGCCGGCTCCGGCGCGCTCACCTTCGGCCTGCCGAACTCGCCGGGCGTGCCCAAGGCGCTCGCCGACCTCACGCTCATCCTGCCCTACAACGATTTCGAGGCCGCCACGCGCCTGTTCGACGAGGTGGGCAAGGACATCGCCGGCGTGATCGTCGAGCCGGTGGTGGGCAATGCCAACTGCATCCCGCCGGAGCCGGGCTACCTCGAGCACCTGCGCGCCCTGTGCACGAAACACGGCGCGGTGCTGATCTTCGACGAGGTGATGACCGGCTTCCGCGTATCGCTCGGCGGTGCGCAACAGCTGTATGGCGTGCGCCCGGACCTCAGCACCTTCGGCAAGATCATCGGCGGCGGCATGCCGGTGGGCGCCTACGGCGGCCGCCGTGACCTGATGCAGCAGATCGCCCCGGCCGGCCCGATCTACCAGGCCGGCACCCTGAGCGGGAACCCGGTGGCGATGGCGGCCGGCCTCGCGACGCTGAAGCTGATCCAGCAGCCAGGCTTCTACGAGGGGCTCTCTGCCACGACCGATGCCCTGGTGGCCGGCTTCGAGGCCGCTGCCGCCGAGGCCGGGGTGGCCTTCAGCACCCGCCATGTCTGCGCCATGTTCGGGCTGTACTTCACCGCCGAGCGCGTGACGCGCTTCGAACAGGCCAAGGCCGCCGACACCGCGCGCTTCAACCGCTTCTTCCACGCCATGCTGAAGCGCGGCGTCTACCTCGCGCCCTCGGCCTTCGAGGCCGGCTTCGTCTCCTCGATGCATGGCGAGGCCGAGATCGCGCATACCCTGGAGGCCGCCCGCGCCGCCTTCCGCGAGGTGGCCGCCACGTGAGTCCACGTCCGCGACCGCGGCTGGTGATCTTCGACCTCGACGAGGTGCTGGTCGACTACAGCCGCGTGCCGCGGATCGAGGCCCTGTCGCGGGCGGTGGGCGCCCCGCCGTCGCTCATCGATGCCGCGCTGTTCCGCAGCGGGCTGGAGGCGAAGAACGACCGCGGCGACCTCGGCATCGAGGACTACCTCGACGCCGTGCGCCGCCGCCATGGCATCGACATCCCGCTCGAGGCCTTCATCGAGGCGCGGCGGCAGAGCATGCGCCTGCGCCGCGAGGTGCTGGCGATCGCCGAGGCGCTGGCGCCGCAGACCACGCTGGCGCTGTTCACCAACAACGGCCAGTGGCTGGGCCGGCAGCTGCCGAAGCTGCTGCCGGAGCTGCGGCCCCTGTTCGGCACCCGCATGGTGACGAGCGGCCAGCTCGGGCTGACCAAGCCCGACCCGCGGGCCTACTTCGCCTGCCTGTCCACCCTGGGCTTCTCCCCGGCCTCGGCGCTGATGATCGACGACCGCGAGGACAACGTGGCCGGGGCGCGCAGCGCCGGGCTGGATGCCATCCACTACACCACCCCCGCCGGGCTCGCCGAGGAACTGGCGCGCCGCGGCTTCGACCTGGAACCCGCGCATGCCGACTGAACGGCGCCTCGAGACCCTGGCGGTGCACGCCGGGGGAGAATCCGACCCGCACAACGGCGCGGTAGCCCCGCCACTGCATCTTTCCACCACCTTCCGCCACGGCCCGGCGGCCGAGCGGATGGCGGGCTACGAATACCAGCGCGAGGGCAACCCCACGCAGGACCGGCTGGAAACCGCGCTGGCTGCCCTCGAGGGCGGTGCGGCGGCCCTGGCCTACGGCTCGGGCATGGCGGCGATGACCGCGGCGCTCGAGTGCCTGCCCCCCGGCAGCGAGGTGCTGATCCCCGAGGACTGCTATGCCGGCCTGCGCTCGCTGGGCGCCGAGTTCCTGCCCGAACGCGGGGTGACGGTGCGCCGCGTCGACCAGACCGATCCGGCCGCGGTGGCGGCGGCGATGGGGCCGGCGGTGCGGATGATCTGGGCCGAGACGCCCTCGAACCCGCAGCTGCGCATCGCCGATCTCGCCGCCCTGTCGGCCATCGCGAGGCAGCATGATGCCCTGCTGGCAGTGGACAACACCTTCGCCACCCCGGTGCTGCAGCAGCCCCTCGCCCTCGGCGCCGACCTCGTGATGCATTCCACCACCAAGTACATGGGCGGCCACAGCGACGTGATGGGCGGCGCCCTGGTGTTCGCCCGCCGCGATGCCCTGTTCGAGAAGGCCGCACACCGCCGCCACATCACCGGCAACATCCTCGCCCCGTTCTCGGCCTGGCTCACCCTGCGCGGCCTGCGCTCGCTGCCGGCGCGCATGGCCTGGCACTGCGCCAATGCCCGGCGGGTGGCCGAGTTCCTCGCCGCGCAGCCGACGGTGGCACGGGTGCACTACCCCGGCCTTGCCGGCCACCCGAACCATGCGGTGGCCGCGCGGCAGATGCGCGACTTCGGCGGCATGGTCTCGGTGGAGTTCAAGGGCGGCCGGGAAGCGGCGCTCGCCTTCGCCGGGGCGGTGGAACTCTTCACCAATGCCACCTCGCTCGGCGGCGTGGAATCCCTGATCGAACACCGCGCCTCGGTGGAGGGGCCGAACCCGGTCTCGCCACCGGGCCTGCTGCGGCTCTCGGTGGGCCTGGAGCACGCCGAGGACCTGCTCGAGGACCTGGCGCGCGGCATCGCCGCGCTCGGCTGAGCGCGGCAGGGGCCGCCGCTACCAGCGGCCGATGTTCGGCATCGAGGCCCAGGGCTCGCGCGGGGGCAGGGCCTCGCCGGCCTGCAGCAGCTCGATCGAGATCTGGTCGGGGGACCGCACGAAGGCCATGCGGCCATCGCGCGGCGGCCGGTTGATGGTGACGCCATGCGCCTGCAGGCGCTCGCAGGCGGCATAGATGTCGTCCACCGCGAAGGCGAGGTGGCCGAAGTTGCGGGCGCTGCCGTAGTCCTCGTCGTCGTAGTTGTAGGTGAGCTCGACCTCGACCTCGGGATTGGCCGGGGCGGCGAGGTAGACCAGGGTGAAGCGGCCCTCGGGGTAGTCCTTGCGCCGGGTTTCGACGAGGCCCAGGGCATCGCGATAGAAGCGCAGCGAGGCCTCGAGGTCGCGGACGCGGACCATGGCATGCAGGTAACGCATGGCGGAATGACTCCTTCAGGAAGGCGGGAAGGCTAGAGGAACAGATCCGGCAGCAGGGGCTGCGCAGGATCGACGGCATAGGGCGTGAAGTCGGTGACGCCGGCCTCGCGCAGCACGTCCTCGTCGATCAGGAACTGGCCGGAAGCCCCGCGGGCCTCGCGGCAGAGCACGGCATGCGCGGCATCGGCCACCACTTCCGGGCGGCGGCAGCGCGCCACGTCCACGCCCGGGATCATGTTGAGGGCGTCGGTGGCGATCACCGTCTTCGGCCACAGGGCATTGACCGCCACGCCACGCGGGCCGAACTCGGCGGCGAGACCGAGGGTGACGAAGCTCATGCCCATCTTGGCGAGGGTGTAGCCGGTATGCGGCCCCCACCACTTCGGGTCGAGGGTGGGCGGCGGGGCCAAGGTGAGGATGTGCGGGTTCGGCGCCTTCAGCAGGTACGGGAGGGCCTTCTGCGCGCAGAGGAAGCTGCCGCGGCTGTTGACCTGCTGCATCAGGTCGAAGCGCTTCATCGGCGTGTCCAGCGTGCCTTTCAGCCAGATCGCACTGGCGTTGTTGACGAGGATGTCGAGGCCGCCGAAGCGCTCGACCGTGGCGGCCACCGCGGCCTCGACCTCGGCCTCCTCGCGGATGTCGCACTTGAGGGCGAGCGCCCGTCCGCCCGCGGCCTCCACCGCCGCGGCGGCGCTGTGGATGGTGCCGGGCAGCTTGGGATTGGGCACCGCGGACTTGGCGGCAATGGCGATGTTGGCGCCGTCGCGGGCGGCGCGCAGGGCGATGGCGAGCCCGATGCCGCGCGAGGCGCCGGTGATGAAGAGGATTTTTCCAGCGAGCGTGTTCATGCGCCAAGCATGGCTCAGGCCAGCTGCGGCAGCCAGCGCAGCAGGGCATCGAGGCGCTGCGCCGGGGCATCCTCCTCAAGCAGGTGCAGGCGCTGGTCATGGCTGAGCGGCAACAGTTCCGCCAGCCGCCAGGACACCCAGTCGGCATCGTCGTAGCAGGCCTGCTCGGCATAGGCATGCGGGCCGCCGGCGCGCTCGAGCAGGCGCTGCAGGAGATCGGCGAGGAAGCCGTGCTGCGCCGCCACCGGCTGGCGCGGCGGCACAGGCAGCCAGCGCACCTCGCCCAGCACCAGGCCATCGTCCTGCACCGTGCGGCGCTCGACGCGGAAGCGGCGCTCGCCCTCCACCGCGATGCCGAGCACCCCGGGCTCGCGCATGGTGAAGTCGACGATCCTCGCCTCGGTGCCGGTGCGGGCCGGAACGGCAGGCCGCCCCACCTCCTCGCCCTCGAGGATCAGACAGACCCCAAAACCGCTGCCCTCGCGGGCGCAGCGCTTGACCATGCCGAGGTAGCGCGGCTCGAACACCCGCAGCGCCAGGACGCCGCCGGGCAGCAGCACGGTGCGCAGCGGGAACAGCGGCAGCGGAGACTCGCTCATCGTGGGCGGGGGTCACGGGGGTGGATGAGCATGACGCGACGCCCGGCGGCAGGGCGTGACGGCGGTCGTGTGATGCGCATTGCGTCCGGAATCCGGCCCTGGCCGCCGGGCCCGGGGCCGTATCGATCGCAACCATGCCCCTTTGTGATCAAGGCCATGGCCTAGAGCCGGGGCTCGAAAGCGCGCTCATGCCAAAACCGCAGTTGACAGACGCAAAAGCCCCGTGCTTTCAATCCCCGCATGTTCACCACCGCGCTGCCGCTGGCTTCCCACGTCGCCGAGACCGCCCTCGTGCCGGTCCTCGATGTCGTGCCCGCGGCCGCGCTGCTCATCGTCGTCGTCCTTCTTATTCGCCCCTCCACCGGTGCGGGATCGACGTGACCTAAGAACAACGCAGCAACCAGGTCCGAAACGAAAACCCCGCACCGGCAACGGTGCGGGGTTTCGCGTTTCAGGGCTTCCGGATTCCCCTCGACGCCTCGAAACCCGCCAGCCGTGAACTCCGACCAGATCAAGACCGGCCCCTCCCGCGCCCCTGCCCGCGCCATGCTGCGCGCCACCGGCCTGAGCGATGCCGACATCGCCAAGCCGCTGGTGGCGGTGGTGCACACCTGGTCGGACATCTCGCCCTGCAACCTGACCCTGCGCGAGCTGGCCGGCCAGGTGCGCGAGGGCGTGCGCGCCGCCGGCGGCACCCCGGTGGAGTTCAACACGATTGCCGTGACCGATGGGATTGCCATGGGCAGCGAGGGCATGCGCGCCTCCCTGCCCTCGCGCGAAGTGATCGCCGACTCGATCGAACTGGCAGTGAGCGGCCATTGCCTCGACGCGGTGGTGGCGATCGTGGGCTGCGACAAGACCATCCCGGCCGCGGCGATGGCCCTGGCGCGGCTCGACCTGCCGGGCCTGATCCTCTATGGCGGCAGCATCCAGCCCGGGGTGTGCCACGCGAGGAAGATCACCGTGCAGGAGGTCTTCGAGGCAGTGGGCGCGCATGCCGCAGGCCGCATCGACGAGGCCGAGCTGGACCGTATCGAACGCAGCGCCTGCCCGGGCGCCGGGGCCTGCGGCGGCCAGTTCACCGCCAACACCATGGCCATGGTGCTGACCACGCTGGGCCTCTCGCCGATGGGTCTGAACGACATCCCGGCCACCGATCCGGAGAAACGCGCGGCGGCCTTCCGCTGCGGCGAGCTGGCGATGGCCGCATTGGGGGCGAACCGCCGCCCCCGCGCCGTCCTGAGCCGCGAGGCCATCGACAATGCCGCCGTCGCGGTGGCGGCCACGGCGGGCTCGACCAATGCCGTGCTGCACCTGCTCGCCATCGCCCACGAGGCCGGCATCGACTACCCGCTGGAGCGCTTCGAGGCCGCCTCGCGCACCCCGGTCATCGCCGACCTCAAGCCTGGCGGGCGCTTCACTGCGGTGGAGCTGCATGCCGCCGGCGGCACGGCGAAGGTGCTGGAGGAGCTGCGCGCCGCCGGGAAGCTCCACGACACCCCGACCATGACCGGCGAGTCCCTGTTCGCCGCCATCGACGCCGCCCGCACCGCCCATGCCACGCGCGCCGGCGCGGCGGCGGACGACGCCGCGGCCGTGGTGCCGGGCTTCAAGGCCCCGCTGAAGCCGCACGGCGGCTACTCGGTGCTCTACGGCAACCTCGCCCCGGAAGGCTGCATCTGCAAGCTGCCGGCCGGACGCCGCCAGTTCGAGGGCCCGGCGCGGGTCTTCGACTCCGAGGAGGCCGCCTTCGCCGCCGTGCAGGCGCGCCGAATCCGTGCCGGCGACGTGGTGGTGATCCGCTTCGAAGGCCCGGCGGGCGGCCCCGGCATGCGCGAAATGCTGGCCGTGACCGCCGCCCTGGTGGGCCAGGGCCTTGGCAATGAGGTGGCGCTGATCACCGATGGCCGCTTCAGTGGCGCCACCCACGGCTTCATGGTGGGCCACATCAGCCCCGAGGCCGCGCGCGGCGGCCCGCTGGCCCGCCTGCGCGAGGGCGACCCGGTGCGCATCGACATCGACGCCCGGCGCCTCGAGACCCCTGCAAACCTCGAGGCCCGCGAACCCATATGCATCGAGCCGCGCGTGCGCCACGGCGCGCTCGCGAAATACGCCCGCCTCGTCGCCTCCGCGAGCCGCGGCGCCATCACCAGCGGATAGCCCCACTCGTTTCCCGCTCCTCGCCCATCCCCTCGTTTTTCCTCGCACGCCACCCCGTTTCTTCCCGAAGGACATCGCCATGACCAGCACCACCCGCATCACCACGCCCGCCGCCCTGGAACACCGCACCGTCGCCGTCATCGGCTATGGCAGCCAGGGCAGCGCCCATGCGAAGAACCTGCGCGACTCCGGCGTGCGTGTCATCGTCGGCCTGCGCCCCGGCGGCCCGACCGAGGCGAAGGCGAAGGCCGAGGGTTTCGAGGTGCGCGAACCCGCCGAGGCCGTGCGCGCCGCCGACCTCGTGGCGGTGCTGGTGCCGGACATGGCCCAGCCCCAGCTCTACCAGCAACAGATCGCGCCGAACCTGAAGGCCGGCGCCTGCCTGCTGTTCGCCCACGGTTTCAACGTGCATTACGGCCAGATCAACCCGCGCCATGACATCGACGTGGTGCTGGTGGCGCCGAAGGGCCCCGGGGCACTGGTACGCCGCGAGTTCGAGATCGGCCGTGGCGTGCCCAGCGTCTACGCCGTGCACCAGGACCAGAGTGGCGAGGCCGAGGCGATCGCCCTGGCCTACTGCGCCGGCATCGGCGGTGGCCGCGCCCAGCCGATCAGGACCACCTTCAAGGAGGAGACCGAGACCGACCTGTTCGGCGAGCAGGCGGTGCTCTGCGGCGGCGCCACCAAGCTGGTGATGGCCGGCTGGGAAACGCTGGTGGAAGCCGGCTACCAGCCCGAAATCGCTTACTACGAGTGCCTGCACGAGCTGAAGCTGATCGTCGACCTGCTCTACGAGGGCGGTATCACCCAGATGCACCGCTTCATCAGCGAGACCGCGCAGTATGGCGATCTGACCCGCGGCCCGTATGTGGTGGACGAGCACACCCGCACGCAGATGAAGCGGGTGCTGGCCGAGATCCAGGACGGCCGCTTCGCCCGCGAGTGGATCGCCGAGTACCGCGCCGGCAACCCGAACTACCGCGCCCTGAAGCAGGCCGATCTGGAGCATCCGATCGAAGCCGTGGGCCGAAAGCTGCGCGCCGCCATGCCCTGGCTGCAGCCGCGCGGCGAAGCGCCGGCGAATCCCCCGGCAACGGCGGCGTCCACCACGGCCAGCCCGCAGGCGAAACCCGCCGAGGCCAGTGCATGAATGGCGCCGAATGGCTGGTGCGCGCGCTCGAGACCGAGGGGGTGGACACCCTCTTCGGCTACCCGGGCGGCTGCATCATGCCCTTCTACGACGCCCTGCTCGGCAGCCGGATGCACCATGTGCTGGTGCGCCACGAGCAGGCCGCCGCGCTGGCGGCGAACGGCTATGCCCGGCACAGCGGCCGCGTGGGCGTCTGCGTCGCAACCTCGGGCCCCGGCGCCTCGAACCTCGTCACCGGGATCGCCGATGCCCTGCTGGATTCGGTGCCGATGGTCTGCCTCACCGGCCAGGTGCCGACGCACCTGATGGGCACCGACGCCTTCCAGGAACTGGACGTGTTCGGCATGACCCTGCCGATCGTCAAGCACAGCTACCTGCCGCGCTCGGTCGACGAGCTTCCGGCAGTGCTGCATGAGGCCTTCCATCTGGCCCGCAGCGGCCGGCCCGGTCCGGTGCTGATCGACCTGCCGAAGGACGTGCAGCTGGCCTGCGCCGACCACCTGCCCTCCCCGGCGCCGATCGAGAGCCCGCCGGTGGTGAATGCGGTGCCGGTGGGGCTGGTGGAGGCGCTGGCCCTGATCGCGCGCTCGAAGAAGCCCGTGGTCTACGGCGGCGGCGGCATCGCCATCGCCGGCGCCACCGCCGCCTTCCGCCGCTTCATCGCCGCGACGAAGATTCCCACCGTGCTCACCCTGCGCGGGCTGGGCGCCCTGCCCTTCGACCATCCCGCCTTCCTCGGCATGCTGGGCATGCATGGCAGCAAGGCCGCGAACCTGGCAGTGCAGGAGAGCGATCTCCTGATCGTCGTGGGCGCGCGCTTCGATGACCGCGCCACCGGCAAGCTGGCCGAATTCGCCCCGCATGCGAAGGTGATCCATCTCGATGCGGATCTCGGCGAGATCAACAAGCTGCGCCGCGCGGATGTCTCGGTGCATGGCCGCCTCGACACCAGCCTGAACGCGCTCTGTGCCGCCATCAGCCGCTGCGAGGACTGGCGCGCCCTGTGCGCAGCGCGTGCCCGCAAACACGCCGCCCGCTATGACGCGCCCGGGAACGACATCTACGCTCCGGCCCTGCTGAAGCGGCTCTCCGAACTGGCGCCGGAGGCGGTCGTCGCCTGCGACGTGGGCCAGCACCAGATGTGGGTGGCGCAGCACTGGGGCTTCACCGACCCGAGCCACCACCTGTCGAGCGCCGGGCTCGGCACGATGGGCTTCGGCCTGCCCGCCGCCATCGGCGCGCAGCTCTCGAACCCGGGCGCCACGGTGGTCTGCGTCAGCGGCGACGGCAGCTTCCAGATGAACCTGCAGGAGCTGGCCACCGTGGCCCGCGAGCGGCTGCCGATCAAGATCGTCCTGCTCGACAACCAGGCCCTCGGCATGGTGCGGCAGTGGCAGGAGCTGTTCTTCCAGGAACGCTACTCCGCCGTCGATCTCTCCGACAACCCGGACTTCGGCTTGATCGCCAGGGCCTACGGCATCCCCGCCCTGCACCTCGATACCCGCGCCGAGCAGGAGCGCGTGCTGGCCGAACTCCTCGCCATCGAGGGGCCGGCCTTCCTGCACGTGGTGATCGACCAGAAGGCCAATGTCTGGCCGCTGGTACCGCCCAACCATTCGAACGCCCAGATGCTCGACGGCCCGGCCGGCGCCGAAACGACGATGAAGGAGCCCACCGATGCACTACCGACTTGAGGTCCAGCTGCGGCGCGCCGAGGGCGCGCTGGCCCGGGTGCTGGGCACCGCGCAGCGCCGCGGCTACGCCCCGATTTCCCTGCAGGCCGAGACCGACCCGCGGGCCGGGGCCTGGCGGCTCTCGATGACCGTGGAGAGCGCACGCTCGGCCCAGGGCCTGAAATCGCAGCTCGACAAGCTGCACGACTGCCTAGCGGTGGAGGTGGCGCCATGTCGCTGATGCAGTGGTGCGACGGCAGGATCGCCGGGGCCGAGTCCTTCAGTACCCCGCTCACCAGCCATGCCCTGCACTACGGCACCGGGGTGTTCGAGGGCATCCGCAGCTATGGCACCGACGATGGCGGCGCGGCGGTGTTCCGCCTGCCCGAGCATCTGGAGCGCATGCGCCGGGGCGCCGATGCCCTCGGAATGCGCTTCGACGTGGCGCAGGCCGCCGAGGCCGTGCTCGCCACCCTGCGCGCCAACGGCCACCGCGATGCCTATATCCGCCCCCTGCTCTGGTTCGATGCCGGCGGGCTTGGCCTCGACGTGGACAGGCTCAGTGAGCGCCTGATGGTGGCCACCCTGCCGTGGAGCAGCCATCTCGGCACGCACCGGGTGCGGCTCACCGTCTCGCCCTTCCGCCGCAACCCGGCGAAAGCCCTGCCGCCGCTGAAGCTCTGCGGCAACTACGTCAACTCGATCCTGGCGAAGCGCGAGGCCAGCCAGCGCGGCTTCGGCGAAGCGCTGTTCGTGGACGATCACGGCTTCGTCGTCGAATGCACCGGCGAGAACGTCTTCCTGGTGAAGGACGGGCGCATCACCGCGGTCGAGCATGGCGATGCCCTGCCCGGCATCACCCGCGATACCGTGATCCGGCTGACCGGCGCCGCGTCGCGGCCGGTGCGGATCGAGGAGCTGCTGGCCGCCGACGAGGTGTTCCTGACCGGCACCTCGGCCGAGATCGCCCGCGTCGAGGCCATCGACGGCCGTGTGTTCCCCGCCTCGCCGGTGGGCGATGCCCTGGCCGCCCGCTACGCCGACGTGGTGCGCGGCCGCTGCGATACCGCGCACGGCTGGCTGACGAGGGTCTGATGCCGCTGGATGCCGCCCGCGCCGACGTGACTGCCAGCGACGTGCTGGCGGCCAGCGCGCGCCTGCGCCGCTACCTGCCGCCCACACCCCTGCATTACGCCGAACGTTTCGGTTGCTGGCTGAAGCTGGAGAACCTGCAGCGCACCGGCGCCTACAAGGTGCGCGGCGCGCTGAACGCCCTGCTGGCGGCACGCGAGCGCGGCGACCGGCGCACGGTGATCACGGCGTCCGCCGGCAACCATGCCATGGGTCTTGCCTGGGCGGCGCGGGCGCTGAAAGTGCCGGTGATCACCGTGATGCCGCTGACGGCGCCAGCGGTGAAGGCCCAGGGCGTGGCTTTCCTCGGCGCCACCGTGCGCCAGCACGGCCAGACCTATGACGAAGCCAAGGCGCATGCGCTGCTGCTCGCCGAGCAGCATGGGTTCCGCTACCTCTCGGCCTTCGACGATCCGGACGTGATCGCCGGGCAGGGCACGCTGGGCATCGAGCTGGCGCCGCATGCGCCGGAGGCCGTGCTGGTGCCGATCGGCGGCGGCGGCCTCGCCGCCGGCGTGGCGCTGGCGCTGAAGTCGCAGGGCGTGCGCATCATCGGCGCCCAGGTGGAGGGCGTGGACGCGATGGCCCGCGCCCTGCGCGGTGACCCCTCGCCCATCCAGCCTGCGCCGACGCTGGCCGACGGCACCCGCGTGGCCGAAGCGGGGGCGCTCACCCGCGAGATCCTCTCACGCCTGCTCGACGACCTCGTGATCGTGCGCGAGGCCGAGCTGCGCGAGACCCTGGCGCGACTGATGCTCGAGGAGCACATCGTCGCCGAGGGCGCCGGGGCGCTGGCCCTGGCCGCCGGCCGCCGCGTGGCCAGCCGCCGCAAGGTGGCGGTGGTCTCCGGCGGGAACATCGATGCCGCGGTCTTCGCCCGGCTCCTGCTCGACACCCGTCCGCGCCCACCGCGCCCGCCGCGGCGGCGCGCCGCCGATCCCGTCTTCCCCTCCCCTGAAGGATCACTGCCATGACCGCCCCACCGGAGCGCATCCGCATCTTCGATACCAGCCTGCGCGATGGCGAACAGTCGCCCGGCTGCAGCATGGGCCCGGCGCAGAAACTGCGTTTCGCACTGGCGCTGGCCGAACTCGGCGTCGACACCGTGGAAGCCGGCTTCGCCGCCAGCTCCGAGGCCGATGCCGAGGGCATCGCCCGCATCGCCCGCGCCCTGCGCGGCACCGGAGTCGGGGTGTGCAGCCTGGCGCGCTGCCGCCCTGGCGACATCGAGGCCGCGGCCCGGGCGCTGGAGGGCGCCGACGCCCCGCGCCTGCATGTCTTCATCGCCACGAGCCCCCTGCACCGCGAGCACAAGCTCGGCTTCTCGCCGGCCGAGGTGGTGGACGCGGCGGTGCGTGCCGTCGAGCATGCACGCCGCCTCGTCGATGACGTGGAATTCTCCGCCGAGGATGCGATCCGTACCGAGCCGGAGTTCCTCGAGGCCGTCTTTGGCGCCGCCGCTGCCGCCGGCGCCCGCACGCTGAACGTGCCAGACACCGTGGGCTATACCACGCCCGCCGAGATCGAGGCCCTGTTCCGCCGCCTGCGCGCCGCCCTCCCGGCCAATGCCGTCCTCTCGGCGCACTGCCACGACGACCTCGGGCTTGCGGTGGCGAACTCGCTCGCGGCCATCGCCGGCGGCGCCCGGCAGGTGGAATGCACCGTCAATGGCATCGGCGAGCGCGCCGGCAATGCGGCGCTGGAGGAGATCGTCATGGCGCTGTCGGTACGCAAGGACCGCTTCCCCTTCCGCACCGGCATCGACACCACGCGCCTCGTGCCCACCTCGCGCCTGCTCTCGCGCATCACCGGCATGGCCGTGCAGCGCAACAAGGCCATCGTCGGGGCGAACGCCTTCGCCCACGAGAGCGGCATCCACCAGCACGGCATGCTGAAGCACCGCGATACCTACGAGATCATGCGGCCCGAGACCGTGGGCTGGGCGCGCTCGCAGATGGTGCTGGGACGGCACAGCGGCCGCGCGGCGGTGAACGAGCGCCTCGCCTTCCTCGGCTTCTCGCTGGACGAGGCGGCAACGGAGCGGCTGTTCACCCGCTTCAAGGCCCTGGCCGAGAAGAAGAAGGAGGTCTTCGACGCCGACCTCGAGGCCCTGGTGCTGGGCGAGGATGCCAACAGCGCCGGCTGGCAGCTCACCGCCTTCCATCTCTCCACCGGGGCCGGCCAGGGCGAGCAGCCCGCGGCGGCGGTGGAACTCCGCGCCCCGGACGGCGAGGCGCATTTCGGCCGCGGCAGCGGCGATGGCCCGGTACATGCCCTGTTCGCCGCGCTCACCGAGGCCCGCGGCCTGCATCTCGACATCGAGAGCTACGCCGTGCACAGCGTGAGCAGCGGCGAGGACGCGCAGGGCCAGGCCTCCCTGAGCACCCGCCACGAGGGCGAGGAGCTGAGCGCCAGCGCCACCAGCACCGACATCCTCGAGGCCAGCGCCCTCGCGTGGCTGGCGCTGGCCCAGCGCATCGCCCGGCGTCGCACAGGACCGCCCGGTGCCGTCCCGGCAGGCGCCGACACCGCCACGGAGGCCCGCGCATGAGCGCGCCGCGCACCCTGTTCGACAAGCTCTGGGACGCCCACCTGGTGCGCCCGGAAAGCGCCGACGCCCCGGCCCTGCTCTACATCGATCTTCATCTGCTGCACGAGGTGACGAGCCCGCAGGCCTTCGCTGAACTCGCCGCCCGCGGGCTGCCGGTGCGCCGCCCCGACCGCCACAAGGCCACGCTGGACCACAGCACGCCTACCCTGCCCCCCGGCCCGGAGGGCCGCCGCGCCTGGGCCACGCGCGAGGCCGAGGCCCAGGTCGAGGCCCTGCGCAATAACTGCGCCGCGCATGGCATCGAGCTGTTCGACTGGGACAGCGGGCGGCGCGGCATCGTCCACGTGGTGGGGCCGGAACTCGGTCTGACCCAGCCCGGCATGACCCTCGTCTGCGGCGACAGCCACACCGCCACCCACGGCGCCTTCGGAGCCCTGGCCTTCGGCATCGGCAGCAGCGAGGTGGCGCATGTGCTGGCCACCCAGTGCCTGCTGCAGCGGCGCCCGAAGACGCTGGCGGTGACGGTGGAGGGCCGCCTGCCCCCCGGCTGCAGCGCCAAGGACCTCGTCCTGCACCTGATCGGCCGCATCGGCGTGGGCGGCGGCACCGGCCATGTCATCGAGTACCGCGGTCCTGCCATCGAGGCCCTGTCGATGGAGGAGCGGATGACGGTGTGCAACATGAGCATCGAGGCCGGCGCCCGGGCCGGGCTGGTGGGCGTGGACGAGACGACCATCGACTGGCTGCGCGGCCGCGAGCGCGTGCCGCAGGGCGCCGCCTTCGAGGCTGCGGCGGCGCGCTGGCGGCAGTGGCGCAGCGACGAGGGCGCACGCTTCGACCGCGAGGTGCGGATCGATGCCAGTGAACTTCGCCCCACCCTGAGCTGGGGCACCCATCCGGGTCAGGTGCTGCCGGTCGATGGCCATCTGCCACCGGCGGGACCCGAGACCGTCCGCGCCCTGTCCTACATGGGCTTCGAGAGTGGACAGGCGCTGGCCGGCACGCCGGTGGACGTGGTCTTCGTCGGCAGCTGCACCAATGGCCGGCTCTCCGACCTGCGCGAGGCCGCCGCCGTGCTGCGCGGCCGCCGCGTGCATCCACGGGTGCGGATGCTGGTGGTGCCGGGCTCGGATGCGGTGAAACGCGCCGCCGAAGCCGAGGGCATCGACCGCATCGTGCGCGAGGCCGGCGCCGAGTGGCGCGAGGCCGGCTGCTCGATGTGCATCGCCATGAATGGCGATGTCGTCGCCCCGGGCCAGCTCGCCGTGAGCACCAGCAACCGCAATTTCGAAGGCCGGCAGGGCAAGGGCGCGCGCACCCTGCTGGCCTCGCCGGCCAGCGCCGCCGCCGCCGCGGTGGCCGGCTGCGTAGCCGATCCCCGTCCCTTCCTCGGCCCCGGCGGCGCGCCCTCCGCGCCCGCCCCGGCCTTCGCCCATGAGGTGGATGCATGAGTCCCTTCCGCTGCCTGGAATCCCCCATCGCCTGCCTGCCACAGGCCAACATCGACACCGACCAGATCATCCCGGCCCGCTTCCTCACCACCACCACGCGCGAGGGCCTCGGCCGCCATGCCTTCCACGACTGGCGCTACGACGCCGAAGGCCGCCCCGACCCGGACTTCGTGCTCAACCGCCCGGAGGCCGCGCAGGCCCGCATTCTGGTGGCCGGCCCCAACTTCGGCTGCGGCAGCTCGCGCGAGCACGCCCCCTGGGCCCTGCTCGACGCCGGCATCCGCGCCGTCATCAGCGCCGGCATCGCCGACATCTTCCGCGCCAATGCCCTGAAGAACGGCCTGCTGCCGATCGTGCTGCCCGAGGCCGTGGTCGACACCCTGCTCGCCCAGCCCGGCCTGCGGCTGAAGATCGACGTGGCCAAGGGGCGGGTGTACTGGCCGGAGGGCGAGTCGCTGCCCTTCGCCCTCGATGCCTTCTCCCGCACCTGCCTGCTCGAGGGCGTGGACGAACTCGGCTACCTGCTCTCCCAGCACGAGGCCATCGCCGCATACGAACGCCGCCACGAGGACACCGCCCATGTCGCCTGATGCCGTGAGTGCCCGCATCGCCGTGCTCGCTGGCGATGGCATCGGCCCCGAGGTCATCGCCAGCGCCGTCGCCGTGCTGCAAGCGGTGGCCGAAGGCTTCGGCCATCGCTTCGTCTTCGAGGACGCCCTGATCGGCGGCGCCGCCATCGAGGCCTGCGGCAGCCCGCTACCGGAGACCACGCTCGCCGCCTGCGAGCGCGCCGATGCCGTGCTGCTGGGCGCAGTGGGAGGGCCGCGCTGGAGCGATCCCAAGGCCCCGGTGCGGCCGGAGCAGGGCCTGCTCGCCCTGCGCCAGGCGCTCGGCGTGTTCGCCAACCTGCGGCCGGTGAAGCCGCACCCCGCCACGCTGGCGCACTCGGCGATCAAGCCCGAAGTGCTGCGCGGCGTCGATCTCATGGTGGTGCGCGAACTCACCGGCGGCAGCTATTTTGGCCGCAAGGAACGCCAGGCCGACCGCGCAGTGGACGTGTGCGAGTACAGCGTGGCCGAGATCGAGCGCGTGGCCCATGTCGCCTTCCGCCTCGCCCGCGGTCGCCGCGGCCGGGTCTGCTCGGTGGACAAGGCGAACGTGCTGGAGACCTCGCGGCTCTGGCGCGAGGTCACCACCCGCGTCCACCAGACCCATTACCCGGACGTGCTGCTGGAGCACCAGCTGGTGGATTCCATGGCCATGCACCTGATCGCCCGTCCGGCCGCCTACGACGTGGTGCTGACCGAAAACCTGTTCGGCGACATCCTCACCGACGAGGCGGCGATGCTGGCCGGCTCGATGGGCCTGCTGCCCTCGGCCTCGCTCGGCGAGGGAACCCGCGGGCTCTTCGAGCCGATCCACGGCAGCGCCCCGGACATCGCCGGCCAGGGCATCGCCAATCCCATCGCCGCCATCCTCAGCGCCGCCCTGCTGCTACGGCACTCGCTCTCCCTGCATCGCGAGGCGGCCTGCGTCGAGGCGGCGGTGGCCCGAGTACTGGCCGCAGGCGAACATGACCCGAGGAAACGGCCCAAAGATCTCGGCGGCAGCGCCGGCACGGAGGCCATCACCCGTGCCGTGCTGGCGGCCCTGCATGCCGGAATCGCTGCCTGCCTTCATCCGGAACCGGCCTTTCCCGCGATCCCCCTGCGCGACTGAGGCGATGGTTGCGGGCGGGAGAAGCACCATGCTGCGACGCAATATTTCCATCCGGAAACATTGCTGCCTTGCAGCATGAAAAAGCGTCAGCAACGGCGCGGCCCGGGGGCGCGGCTTGCCGCCCCCGGATCCATACGCTAGCGTCCGTTCCGCGATCGCGGGCCCGGGGGAGGAGCGGGGCCGTGATCGCGGGGGGCCATCCGGCACCCCATGCCATGGCCGACCCGGGGCGGAGCCCCCGGAACCGGCCCTCGACCAGGGGATCCCTCGATGAAGACACCGCTTTTCCGCGCCCTCGGGCGCTGGGCACCGGCCCTCGCGCTGGCCGCGCTGGCGCTGCCGTCCTTCGCCAGCACGCTCAACCAGAACGTGAGCTGGACCATCGACCGCGCCGGCACCAGCACCACCTACCGCCTCGTGGCCTACGGCGATTCGATCTACGCCGGCTACAACGGCTCGACCACCAATGCCGCGCGCTTCGCCGCGCCGACGGTGGACGCCGAATACCTCTCGGCCCTGTGGAATGCCGACATCCAGAGCGTGCGCCGGGCCAAGTCGGGCGCTGTGGCCCGCGACGTGTACGAGAACAAGATCGTCGCCGAGCGCAGCTGGATGCAGAGCAGCAACACCCGCGTGGTGACCTTCGAGATGTGCGGCAACGACGGCCTGCAGGCCCGCACCGCTTTCAAGAACCAGAGCGGCACCTGCAACTACAGCGGCCTTGAGACCGCGGTGAACAACTGCAAGACCTATGTCGCGGCGGCGATGGACTACATCAATGCCAATGCCCACCCGAACACCCGGGTGAAGGTGATCTCCAACCTCTACTACCCGGGCTTCAATGCCGACAACGTGCAGAGCAGCTGCCGCGATGCGGCCACCGGCCAGACGGTGAACCTGCGCGACCGCTTCCTGCCGGCGCTCGCGCGCATGAACTACTGGATGTGCGAATACGCCCGGCAGAAGGGCTTCCAGTGCGCCGACAGCTTCGCCCAGTACATGGCGGCCGACTACGACAGCAATGGCGATGGCATGGTCGATTCCGAGGCCATCCGCTACCGCCCGGGCGACACCGAGAGCGCCTACGTCACCCGCATCACCCAGACCCTGCGCGGCACCCTGCGGGATGCCAACTTCAAGATGGTGACGGCCTCCAGCAGCTTCGACTACATCCAGTCGGACGACGTGCACCCCACCTACACCGGGGGCACCGTCACCGCCGGACTGTTCGGCGGCACCACCGGCTCCGGCGCGCCGCGCTACACCAGCTTCACCAATGGCCGGAACCCGATCTGGAACCAGCTCGGCCACGAGCGCATGGGCTGGGCGCTCTCGGTGTACAACCCGGCGAGCCCCTGACCGCAATGCAGAACGACGGCCTGCGGATCCCACCCAGGCCCCGCCGCGAAGGCGGCCGACGGTGGCGGCTCGCCGCCACCGTCGCCGCACTCGTGGTCTTGGGCCTGGCGCTCGCCCCCTTGCTCCAACCATCTGATCGACCGCCTCCCCCTGCACCAGGCCGGACCAGCGGAGGGCAGGTCGTGGCCGGCACGGAAAGGCCTACTCCATCCGCAGCGACGGTGTACTACGCCAGCCCTTCCTGGAACAGCGATTCGCCCGAGCTGCACGACCCGCGCCCGGCCTTCGATCCCGACGACCTCGCCAGCTACGTGCGCCCGGGCGACCCGGCCCCGAGCGCGGCCAACGTGATCCGCGCCCTCAATGAGGCCGGCATCCACGAAGGGCTCGGCGCCTTCAACCCGCCGGGCACCATGCCGGTGATCGCCGGGCTTGCCGTGCCACCCGACTTCGCGCTGCCCCCGGGCTATGTGCGCCACCACCAGTTCACCGACGAGGGCGAGCCGCTGGAGCCGATCCTGATGTTCTCGCCGGACGTGGTGCCTCGTGGCCCCGACGGCCAGCCCCTGCCGGTGAGCGCCGACCGCGTGGTGCCGCCCGAGCACGCCCCGCCCGGCCTGCCGATCCGCTGGGTCGGCCCGCCCAGGCCCTGACCCCCGCTGCAAGGACCCGATGCCTTGACTCCCGACCCTTCGGCCGGTGCGTGGCTGCGCCCGCTTCGCGGCCAACGCCTCGGCCCCTTCACCACCCTGCTGGCCGGCATCCTCGCCAGTGCGCTCCTGCTTTCCGTCTATGCCCACGTCGAGGCGGCCTGGCCGCTCGGCTTCGTGCTGCTGGTGCCCTGGCTGCTCGTCCTCGACCGCGCACGAAGCGGGCGCGGCGTGCTGCTTTCCGCCCTGCTGATGGGCTTTGCCTTCAGCGCCGCCGCCTTCGCCTGGTTCGGGGCCGCGCTGGGCACGTTCACCGGATTGGGCAGCCTGGCCGGCATCGCCCTCGTGGTGCTGGCAGGCCCGCTGCTGCAGCCACAGCTGCTCGCCTTCGCGCTGGTGCGCTGGTGGGCGCGCGGGCACGGCCCGGCACTGCGGGCGCTGGCCGCCGCCGCGGCCTGGGTGGCCAGCGAGGCCCTGCTGCCGAAGCTGCTCGGCGACACCCTGGGCCACGGCCTGCACGGCTCGGCCTGGCTGCGGCAGGCCGCCGACCTCGGCGGTGCCACCGGCCTCACCGTGGTGCTGCTGCTGGCGAACGAGGCACTGGCCCGGGCCTGGCAGCAGCGCCATGCCGGGGCCGCCCGCCTCGCCCGGCCCCTGCTCGCGGCGGTCAGCCTCGCCGCCGGGCTCGCGCTCTACGGCGCCTGGCGCCTGCCGCAGGTGGAGGCGGCGATGGCGGAAGCGGCCTCCGCCCCGGCCCTGCGCGTGGCCATGGTGCAGTCGAACCTCACCGACTACGAACGCCGGCGCCGCGAAAGCAGCGCCTATGACGTGGTGCGCGAGGTGCTGGACACCCACTACGCCCTCGGCTTCTCGGCGATCCGCGACCACGGCGCCGAGGCCCTGCTCTGGTCGGAGACGGTCTACCCCACCACCTTCGGCCAGCCACGCAGCGAGGATGCCGCCCTGCTCGACCGCGAGATCCAAGGCTTCGTCGATGTCACCGGCGTGCCGCTGGTCTTCGGCAGCTACGAGCGCGATGCGCGGGGCGAGTACAACGTGGCGGTCTTCCTCGAGCCGGGGCGGGGCCTGCTTGGCCGCTACCGCAAGACCCATCCCTTCCCGCTCACCGAGCACGTGCCGGACTGGCTCGAGGGGCCAGCCTTCCGCCGCCTGCTGCCCTGGGCCGGAGGCTGGCGCGCCGGCGACGGCGCCCGCGTGCTGCCGCTGCGCCACCGCGATGGCCGCGAGGTGGAAGTGCTGCCGCTGATCTGCCTCGACGACACCCGCCCCGGCCTCGCCCTCGAAGGCGCGCGGCAGGGCGCGCAGGCCCTGCTCGGGCTGTCGAACGACAGCTGGTTCACCCACACCCCGCAGGGGGCACGCCTGCATCTCGCGGTGGCCCGCTTCCGCAGCATCGAGACCCGGCTGCCGCAGCTGCGCGTCACCACCAACGGCCTCTCGGCCATCGTCGATGCCAGCGGCGCGGTGGTGGCGCGTACCGAAATGGGGCAGCAGGCGGTGCTCACCGGCACGATCAGTGCCGCTTCGCCCCTACCCACGCTGATGGTGGCCTGGGGCGACTGGGTGGGGCGGGCCGGGGCCGGCCTGCTCGCCGTGCTCGGCCTGCTCGGGCTGTGGCGTCGCTTCGCGCCGGCACCCACCCGGCCCTGGCCGCCGGAACGCCTGCGGCTCCCGCCGGGCGGGGTGGCCACCGCCGGCTTGCCCGTGCTGTATGCGCCGGGCTGGGCGCGGCTTGCCATCGCCCTGCTGCGCGTCGTCGCCGGCCTTGGCCTCGTGGCCCTGACGCACGGCATGGCCACGCGGATCGGCTGGCAGGTGCAGAGCCTCTCCCAGCTCACGCTCTACGCCAGCGCGGTGCTGACCCCGCTCGTCCTCGCCTGGGCACTCGGCCATGCCTTCCGCGCCCGGCTCGGCCTCGAGGGCGGGAGCCTGGTGATCGAGGGCCGCCGCCAGCGCACCGAGGTGCCGCTGGCATCGATCACGGGAGTCCAGCCCTGGGCCCTGCCCCTGCCGCTGCCCGGCGGCGATCTCGTGCTCGCCTCGGGAAGGCGCCTTGGCATCGGCAGCAGCGAGCTTGCGGCCCTGCGCGCCGCGCTTGGTCGCGGCGAGCGCATGGAAGCAGCGGGTTCCCCCGCGGATGAGGCCGGCCTGCCCCTCCTCGCCCGGCTCGCCAGCGCGAGGCAACGGGCGCGCCGGCCCGGGCTCGACCACGGCCTGCTGAAGTTCGGCCTGTTCCCGCTGCTGCCAGCCCTCGTCGCCTTCCGCCTGCACCAGGTGATCGCCTTCGGCGGGCCCTTCGGCGAGTGGCTGACCTACGGCCCCGGCGCCTGGCTTTCCGGGCTGCTCCTCTGGTGGGGCGCCTGGTCACTGGGCCTGATGCTGCTCGCCGCCGCGCTGCGGTTGCTCGTCGAGGCCTTCCAGCTCGCAGCGGCCCTGCTCGCGCCGAGCGCCGCGCAAACCCTGCGCGAAGGCAGCGAATGGCTCGCCCGCCTCGTGTTCTATGCCGGTGTGCCGCTCTGGCTGGGCTGGCGGCTGCTGGCCGCCTGAGGCCCTGCCGGCACGGCCCCAAGCCCTCGCTCAGGCCTGCAGCGCGGCGAGGAAGCGCCGCGGGGCGTTCTCGAAGCCGCCATTCGACATGAACACGACATGGTCGCCCTCCCGCACTTCGGCGGCGAGGGTGGCCACGAGGCGCTCCACGTCGGGCACCGTGCGGGCAATGCCACGCACCGCGGCCACCACCTTCGCGGCATCCCAGGGCAGATTCGGACGATGCAGGAACACGGTGGCATCGGCCGGATCGAGCGCGGGCGCCAGCGCGTCGGCATGGGCGCCCAGCCGCATGGAGTTGCTGCGCGGCTCCAGCACCGCGATCACCCGTGCACCGCCGACCCGGGCGCGCAGGCCCGCCAGCGTGGTGTGGATGGCGGTGGGATGGTGGGCGAAATCGTCGTAGACCGTGACGCCCCGCGCCGTACCCACCACCTCGAGGCGGCGCTTGGCGCTGGCGAAACCGGCGAAGGCCGGCAGCAGGGCGCGGGCGTCGCAGCCCACCGCCGATGCGGCGGCCAGCGCAGCGAGTGCATTCATCACGTTGTGGCGGCCGAGCAGCGACCACTCCACGGTGCCGAGCTCGACGCCGCGATGGGCGATGAGGAATCGGGAGCCATCGGCCACCAGCAGGCGCGCGGTCCAGTCGAGCACCCAGCCCTCCGGTAGCAGCGCCTCGGGCTGGCCTTCCGCATCGACGAGGCCGAAACGCTCCACCGGAGTCCAGCAGCCCATGGCCAGCACGGCGGCCAGCGCCGGGTCCTCACCATTGACGATGAGCCGCCCGCGGCCCGGCACGGTGCGCACGAGATGGTGGAACTGCCGCTGGATCGCCGCGAGGTCGGGGAAGATGTCGGCGTGGTCGTACTCGAGGTTGTTCAGCACCGCCACCGTGGGGCGGTAGTGCACGAACTTGCTGCGCTTGTCGAAGAAGGCGGTGTCGTACTCGTCGGCCTCGACGACGAACTCGCGCCCCGTGCCGAGCCGCGCCGAGACGCCGAAGTTCCCCGGCACGCCGCCCACGAGGAAGCCCGGGGCGCGGCCAGCGAACTCGAGCAGCCAGGCCAGCAGCGCGGTGGTGGTGGTCTTGCCGTGGGTGCCGGCCACCGCCAGGGTCTCGCGGCCGCGCAGCACGTGCTCGGCGAGCCACTGGGCGCCCGAGGTGTAGGGCAGACCGGCATCCAGCACATGCTCCACCGCGGGGTTGCCGCGCGACAGCGCGTTTCCGATCACGACCTCATCGACGCCGGAGCCGAGGTTCGACGGCGCATAACCCGAGGCCAGTGCGATGCCCAGCTGCTCGAGCTGGGTGCTCATCGGCGGGTAGACGTTCTGGTCGCTGCCTTCGACGGCGTGGCCGAGCTCGCGCGCCAGGGCGGCCACGCCGCCCATGAAGGTGCCGCAGATGCCGAGGATGTGGAGACGCAAGCGGGTTCAGCGCGCGGGCAGGGCCGAGACGATGCGCTGGAAGACCTCGTCCACCGGGCCGACACCATCGACCACGACGAGGCGCCCGCGCGCCTGGTAGAAACCGGCCACCGGCGCCGTCTGTTCGGCGTAGACGGCAAGCCGCTTGCGCACCGTCTCTGGATGATCGTCGGCCCGGCCCTCGGCGGCATAACGGATCTCGCAGCGGCCGACGATGACCTCGTTGGGCACCTCGAACTTCACCACCGCGTCAAGCGGCTGGCCCAGGCGCGCCAGTAGGCCTTCCAGGGCATCGGCCTGGGCCAGGTTGCGCGGGTAGCCGTCGAGGATGAAGCCCTTGGCGGTGTCCGGCCTGGCGAGACGCTCCTCGAGCATGCCAAGCACAATCTCGTCGGACACCAGCTGCCCCGCATCCATCACCGCCTTGGCCTGCAGGCCGAGCGGCGTGCCCTCTTTCACCGCGGCGCGCAGCAGGTCACCGGTGGAGATGTGGGCGATGTCGAAGTGCTCGCGCAGCTTGGCTGCTTGCGTGCCCTTGCCCGAACCGGGGGCGCCGAGGAAGACGAGTCGCATCTGGGAGGCTCCATAAACGATGACGCACGGCACCGTCTTCACCCCCGTCCGGATGCTGGGGGGCCGCCGACAGGCCGTGCGGACGCTTGCACGCTAGCCGCCCCGGGTGGTGAAGTCAAACCATTCCCTGGAGACCCCCCATGCCCAAAGGCCAGCTGCTCTATGCCCAGTCCGGCGGCGTGACTGCCGTCATCAATGCCACCGCCAGCGCCGTGCTGGCCACCGCCCGTGCCCACCGGGTGCCCGCCCTGTGGGCGAAGAACGGCATCCTCGGCGCCCTGCGCGAGGAGCTCTACGACACCCGCAAGCTCAAGCCCGCCGAGATCAGGGGCCTCGCCCATACCCCTGGCGGCGCCTTCGGCAGCTGCCGCTTCAAGCTGAAATCCATCGAGCAGGACCGCGCCCAGTACGAGCGCCTGATCGAGGTCTTCCGCGCCCACGACATCCGCTGGTTCCTCTACAACGGCGGCAACGATTCGGCCGATACCGCCCTCAAGCTCTCCCAGGTGGCCTCGGAGCTGGGCTACCCGCTCACCTGCGTGGGCGTGCCGAAGACCGTGGACAACGACCTCGTGGTGACCGACTGCTGCCCCGGCTTTGGCTCGGCGGCGAAATACACCGCGGTCTCGGTGGCCGAGGCGGCGCTCGACGTGGCCGCCATGGCCGATACCTCGACCAAGGTCTTCGTCTACGAGGTGATGGGCCGTCATGCCGGCTGGCTGGCCGCGGCCGCGGGCCTCGCCGGCCGCGGCGAGGACGAGGCCCCGCACCTCATCCTGTTCCCCGAACGCGCCTTCGACGAGGCCGCCTTCCTCGCCAGGGTGAAGGCCGTGGTGGAGAAGGTGGGGCACTGCGTCGTCGTGGTCTCCGAGGGCATCCGCCATGCCGATGGCCGCTTCGTGGCCGAGGCGGGCGGCAAGGACGCCTTCGGCCATTCCCAGCTCGGCGGCGTGGGCCCGATGCTGGCGGCCCTGTGCAAGGACAGGCTGGGCGTGAAGGTGCACTGGACGGTGCCGGACTACCTGCAGCGCTCGGCCCGGCATCTGGCCAGCAAGACCGACCTGCGGCAGGCCATGGCGGTGGGCAAGGCGGCGGTGGAGCTGGCACTTGCCGGGAGAAACGGCGTGATGCCGACGATCCAGCGCACCAGCGATGCGCCCTACCGCTGGAAGATCGTGCCGCATCCGCTCTCCGAGATCGCCAACCGCGAGAAGACCCTGCCGGAGGCCTTCATCCGCAAGGACGGCTTCGGCATCAGCGAGGCCTGCCGCCGCTACCTCGAACCGCTGGTCCGCGGCGAAGCCCCGCCCCCCTACGGCAAGGATGGCCTGCCGGCCTTCGTCCGCCCGCGCCTGCCCCTGCTGGCGAAGAAGCTGCCGGCATGGTCGAAGTGAACTGAAGGCGGGCCGCGGGTGCTGGACAGGCCCGGCCGGGAGACTATGCTGGCCGTACCGCCGCCGGAGCACCGAAGCCGCATGTCCGAGCCATCGCGAGGCCAGCAAGGGGTGATCCGCCGGCTGCGCGCGCCCCTGCGCGGCATCGGGGCGCGGCTGTTCCTGTTCATGCTCGGCACCAGCCTGGTGGTGAGCACGGCCTTCGCCGCGATCGAGGCCTGGGCCGGCTACCGCGGCCAGCTCGCCCAGCTCGACCGTGAAGTGGAACAGCTCGGCCGGGCCACCCTGGAGCCGATCGCGCTCTCGCTGTGGAACTACGACGATGCCCAGCTGCGGCTGCAGCTCGACGCCATCCGGCAGCGTCCCTTCATCGCTTCGGTCGAGGTGCGCGAACTGGCCGCCGACGGCAGCGACGGCACGGTACGGGCCCGGCTCGGCGAGCATGCCGCCGGCGAGAGCCGTACTGAACGCCTGCCGCTGCACTACCGGCGCGATGGCGAGGATGCCCTACTCGGCAGCCTGCTCCTGGAGCTGGACATCGGTGCGGTACAGGCCGAAGCCCGCGACCGTGCCCTTGGCATCCTCTTCACCCAGGCCGGTATCACCCTGCTGATCAGCCTGGTGCTGCTGCTGGTGGTGCGGCAGATCGTGACCCGCCACCTCTCGGCGCTGGCCCGCGCCGCCGAGCGTTTCGACCTGCGCGACGAATCGTCCAGCTTCCGCGTCCGCGCTCCGGCCGCCGGCGGCGGCGACGAGATCGACCGGGTGATGGACGCCCTGGAAACCATGCGCAGCAGCCTGCGCAGCGCCTACCGCGACCTCGCGGAGGCCAATACCAAGCTGCAGGCCGACATCGCCGCCCGGCTGCGCGCCGAAGCCGCGGCCGACCACCTCGCCAACCACGATGCCCTGACCAACCTGCCGAACCGCCGCCTGTTGTTCCAGCGGCTCTCGCATGAGCTGGCGGTGGCCGAGCGCAGCGGTACCCACGGGGCGATGCTGTTCATCGACCTCGACCACTTCAAGACCCTCAACGATGCCCGCGGCCACAGCATCGGCGATGCGGTACTGATCGAGGTGGCCCGGCGCCTGCGCTCGCAGCTGCGCGAGGTGGACCTGGTGGCCCGGCTGGGGGGCGACGAGTTCGTGGCCGTGCTGCCGATGCTGGGCGAACTGCGCGAGAGGGCCGCGGCGAACGCCCGGATCGCCGCCGAGAAGCTGCGCCTCGCCCTGGCCGAGCCGATCGTGGTGCGCGACGAGGTGTTCCGGCTCTCGGCCAGCATCGGCGTGGCCCTGTTCCCCGACGAGCACGGCACGCCGGAGAACCTGATCAAGTATGCCGACACGGCGATGTACCAGGCCAAGACCGAGGGCCGGAACACCATCCATTTCTTCGAGCGCGGGCTGCTCGAGGCCATGGAGGAGCGCCATGCCCTCGAGACCGACCTGCGCCACGCGCTCTCGGAAGGCGGGCTGGACATGGCCTACCAGCCGCTGGTGGATGCGCATGGCGGGGTGCGCGGGGCCGAGGCCCTGGTGCGCTGGACCCATCCGGTGCGCGGCCCGGTCTCGCCGGCGCAGTTCATCCCGCTGTGCGAGGAAAGCGGCCTCATCATCGAGCTCGGCGACTGGGTGCTGCGCACCGTGCTCGGCCAGATCCGCGCCTGGCGCGAGGCGGGGCTGCTCGGCCCACAGCAGTACGTCAGCGTGAACATCAGTCCGCGGCAGTTCCGCGCCCCCGACTTCGAGGACAAGCTGATCAAGGCCCTGCATGCCTTCGAGGTGCCGCCCTCGATGCTGGTGCTGGAGATCACCGAAGGCGTGGTGCTGGGCGACATCGACACCGCGATCGAGCGGATGAAGTCCCTGCGCTCGCGCGGGGTGCGCTTCTACATCGATGATTTCGGCACCGGTTACTCCTCGATGGCCTACCTGAAACGCCTGCCGGCCGATGGCCTGAAGATCGACAAGGCCTTCGTGCGCGACCTCGGCACCGATGCCAACGATGCCGCCATCGTCGATGCCATCCTCGCCATGGGCCGGCACTTCGGGCTTACCGTGGTGGCCGAGGGCGTGGAGACCGAGGACCAGGCCCGCTACCTCATCACCCGCAACTGCGCCCTGCTGCAGGGCTATCACCTCGGGCGGCCCACCGACGCCACCCGTTTCGCCACCAGCTTCCTCCGGCAGGGCACGCTGGCCTGAACCCGGCCTGCCGCAGCGCAGCACAGGGCAAAGACGCAGGCCCCAGGCGCTTTCTGCACCGCAGCACGGACTCCGGTGGCAGGGCGCTCCCCCTTCGGCAATACTCGGGCGCAGGGCGGCGAGAAGCCGCCTTTGCGTGTCGGTCGTCCGTTATCCGGAATCTTTGAGGGGAGGTCAGGATGTTGGAGCAGCACGGCATCACCATCGCAGTCGCCTGCGCGGCGCTTGCCATCGTCTACGGAGTGCTTTCATCACGCTGGATCCTCGCGCAGGGCGCGGGGAACGAGCGCATGCAGGCCATCGCGGCCGCCATCCAGGAAGGCGCCGGCGCCTACCTGCGCCGGCAGTACGGCACCATCGCCCTCGTCGGCGGGGTGCTCTTCCTCGTCATCGGCCTCGTGCCGCCGCTCGGCTGGGCCACGGCCATCGGCTTTGCCATCGGCGCCGTGCTCTCGGGCGTGGCCGGTTTCATCGGCATGTTCGTCTCGGTGCGCGCCAACGTCCGCACCACCCAGGCCGCCACCAAGGGCCTTGATGCCGCGCTGGCGGTGAGCTTCCGGGGCGGCGCCATCACCGGCCTGCTGGTGGTCGGCCTCGGCCTGCTCGGCGTGGCCGGCTACTTCTGGCTGGTGGGCGGCGCGGCCGGCAGCGAGGAGGCGGCGAAACAGGCCCTGCAGCCGATGATCGGGCTCGCTTTCGGCAGCTCGCTGATCTCGATCTTCGCCCGGCTCGGCGGCGGCATCTTCACCAAGGGCGCCGACGTGGGCGCCGATCTCGTGGGCAAGGTCGAGGCCGGCATCCCGGAGGACGATCCGCGCAACCCGGCGGTGATCGCCGACAACGTGGGCGACAACGTCGGCGACTGCGCCGGCATGGCCGCCGACCTGTTCGAGACCTACGCCGTCACCATCATCGCGGCAATGCTGATCGCCGGCATCTACTTCAGCACCTATGGCTTCTCCGGCGTGCTCTACCCGATGGTGCTCGGCGCGGTCTCGATCGTGGCCTCGATCCTCGGCACCTTCTTCGTGAAGGTGGGCAGCGATGGCCGGATCATGAAGGCGCTGTACAAGGGCCTGATGGCCTCGGCGGTGCTGGCGGCAATCGGTTTCTGGTTCGTCACCGAGGCGATGATGCCCACTGGGAAGGCGCTGCCGGTCTTTCTCTGCGCGCTTGCCGGCCTCGTGCTCACGGCGGCCATGGTGGTGATCACCGAGTACTACACCGCCACCGAATTCGGCCCGGTGCGGCAGGTGGCGAAGGCCTCCGAGACCGGCCACGGCACCAACGTGATCGCTGGGCTCGCAGTGTCGATGAAATCCACCGCCGCGCCGGTGCTGGTGGTGGCAGCGGCGATCTGGGGCTGCTACAGCCTCGGCGGCCTGTTCGGCATCGCGATTGCCGCCACCTCGATGCTCTCGATGGCCGGCATGATCGTGGCGCTGGACGCCTATGGCCCGATCACCGACAACGCCGGCGGCATTGCCGAGATGTCGGGCCTCGACCGCGAGATCCGCAAGACCACCGATGCGCTCGACGCCGTGGGCAATACCACCAAGGCCGTCACCAAGGGCTATGCCATCGGTTCGGCGGGCCTTGCCGCGCTGGTGCTGTTCGCCGACTACTCGCACAAGCTGGACGAGAAGTTCGGACAGGACGTGATCGACTTTTCCATCGACCGCCCTGAGGTGCTGATCGGCCTGCTGATCGGCGGCATGATCCCCTACCTGTTCGGCGCCTATGCCATGCAGGCGGTGGGCCGCGCCGCGGGCAGCGTGGTGGAGGAGGTAAGGCGCCAGTTCCGCGAGATCGCCGGGATCATGGAGGGCACCGGGAAGCCCGAGTATGACCGGGCGGTGGACCTGCTCACGAAGTCGGCCATCAAGGAGATGGTCTTCCCCTCGATGCTGCCGCTGGTGGTGCCGATCCTGGTCGGCGTGCTGCTGGGACCGGCCGCGCTCGGCGGCCTCTTGATGGGCACCATCGTCACCGGCCTGTTCGTGGCGATCTCGATGTGCACCGGCGGTGGCGCCTGGGACAATGCCAAGAAGTACATCGAGGAAGGCCACCATGGCGGCAAGGGCTCTGACGCCCACAAGGCCGCGGTGACCGGGGATACCGTGGGCGACCCCTACAAGGACACCGCAGGCCCGGCCATCAACCCCTTGATCAAGATCATCAACATCGTGGCCCTGCTGCTGGTGCCCTTGCTCTGACGACCGCCGAGTAATGCCATTGGAACGTCGAAGCCCCGGGAAACCGGGGCTTCGTGTTTCCGGCCTTGCGCACGGCGGCTGGGCGGCCGTTCGAGCCCGGATTCAACGCCCGGGGTGTAGACTTCGCGCCCTTCCTCCACCCCCGCCGGGCCCTGCGGCCCGGCCGATCCTCCAAGGAGTTCCCATGGGCCTCAGCCTCGTCCCCACCGGCCGCGACGTGCCGAACGAGATCAACGTCATCATCGAGATCCCGAAGGATGCCGAGCCGGTGAAGTACGAGGTGGACAAGGAGACCGGCGCGATCTTCGTCGACCGCATCCTCTCCACCCCGATGCGCTATCCCTGCAACTACGGCTATGTGCCGCATACGCTGTGCGGCGATGGCGATCCGGTGGACGTACTGGTGATCCTGCCCCTGACCCTGGTGCCCGGCTCGGTGATCCGCTGCCGCCCGGTGGGCATGCTGAAGATGACCGACGAGGCCGGCGAGGACACCAAGCTGGTGGCGGTGCCGGTGCCCAAGGTGTTCAAGGGCTACGAGCACATCACCGACATCTCGCAGGTCTCCAGCCACTGGCTGGAGCGCATCGGCCACTTCTTCGAGCACTACAAGGACCTCGAGAAGGGCAAGTGGGTGAAGGTCGAGGGCTGGGAGGGCCGCGAGGCGGCGATCCGGGAGATCCTCGACGGCGTGGCCCGCTACAACGCCACCCCGGACGCCGACAAGCCGAAGTTCTGATCCGGCACGGACGGGGCGACGGCCGCCCCCCGGCGGGCGTATCCTGAAACGCCCCGCGGGACCGGGGCGCGCCCCCGTCCAGAAGGAGCCTGTGCATGTTCGTCCTCATCGTCGGCCGTGATCTCGAGCGCCGCAGCGAGCTGGCCGAGACGCTGGCCCAGCTCGGCCTCGAGTGGAAGGTCGAATGGGTGGGCGAGACCGCCGAGGCCATGGCCCTGCTGGAAGGCCGCGGGGTGGACGTGATCGCCGTCGATGGCGGCGAGGCCCGCGGCGTGGATCTGCTGCGCCGCGCCCGTGAAAAGCATCCGCAGGCAGTCCGCCTGCTGCTGCTGCCGCCCGGCGCCGAACCCAGCGCCAGCGCCATCGACATCGCTCACCGCCACCTCGGCCTGCCGCTGCAGGCCGGCGCCCTGGTGGAAGCCGTGGAAGGCATCGGCGAGCTCTTCGAGGTACTCGACAACCCCGACCTCAAGGCCAAGGTGGGCGCAATCGCCCAGCTGCCGCCGGCGCCCGATACCTACCTTGCCATCTCCAAGGCGCTCGCCGACCCCAATGTGGGGGCGGCGCAGGTGGTGCAGATGCTGTCGCGGGACCCGGCTCTGGTGGCCAAGGTGCTCCGGGTCTGTAATTCGGCCTTCTTCTCCGGGGGCCGTCCGGTGGCCGACCTCAAGGCCGCGGTGGTGCGCCTCGGCCTCGAAACCCTGCGCCGGGTGGTGCTGGCCGCCGAGGCGCTCTCGGCCAACAACGGTCCCGAGGCCGAAGCCATCCGCCGCCGCGCCTTCTTCGCCTCGCAGCTCGCCAGCCGCCTGCTGCCCGGGCCCAGCGCCGAGATGGCGTCCACGGCGGCCCTGCTCGCCGAGCTGGGCCGCCTGCTGCCGGGCTTCCGGGACGCCCGCGGCGACGACGGCCAGGCGAGCTATGCCGATGCCGGCGCCTGGCTGCTGGGCCTCTGGGGCCTGCCGATGCCGATCGTCGAGGGCGTGGCCTTCCACCTGCAGCCGGCGCGCAGCCGCCAGCGCGGCTTCTGGATCCCGGGGGCCGTGCACGTGGCGCATGCCCTGGTGGGCGGCATCGCGCTCGACGAGGCCTGGCTCGATGCCGCCGGCCTGCGCGACAAGCTGCCCGAGTGGCAGCGCCTGGCCGGGAAGCTGGCCGACCTCGAGACCGCATGAGCCTGCGCGTGGCCCTGGTCGATCATGCCAGCGCGCATGATCGGCTCCGCGCGCTCGCCGCCGCCCTGCCCGGCGACTGGATCGTGCTCGACGGGCTCTCGCCGGCCGAAGTCATCGAGCAGGCCGAGGTCGGCGGCCTCGATGCCGTGGTCTGCGGCGCAGACCCGGGCCCGATGGACGGCGCCACCCTGCTGCAGCGCGTGCAGCAGGTGCACCCGGAGGCCCTGCGCATCCTGGCCCTGCCGGCCGGCATCGACCCCCGGCTCGGCGAGCGCCTGGCCGCGCATCCGGCCGTGCAGCAGGTGCTTCCGGCCCCCTACGAGGCCGCTGCCGTGCGGGCCGCCGCGCGCCGCCTGCTGATGGTGCGCAGCCTGCTGCGCGATGCCGCGCTGCGCGCCGAACTCGGCCGCGTCGACCGCCTGCCCGGCTCGCCGGCCACCTATCTCGGCCTGCGCATGGTGATGGCCGACGATGGCGCCGACCTCGAAGAAGCCGTGGTGGCCCTGAAGCGTGACCCGGCTCTGGCCGCGCGGGTGCTGCGGATGGCGAACTCCGCCCTCTACACCCGGGGCCGGCCGATCAACAGCCTCGACCAGGCCGTCGCCCGGCTCGGGCTGCAGACCATCCTGCAACTGGTACTGGCCGGTGAAGTGTTCGCCCGGCTGCCGGGCGCGGAAGCGGTACGGGCCGAGACGCTGGGCCTGCGGGCGGCACAGCTCGCCGCGCGCATCGCGCCCACGCCGCGCGAGGCAGCACTGGCCGGCAGCGCCGCAGTGCTCGCCGATCTCGGCGCCCTGCTGCCGGGCTCGGTGCTGAATGCGCCCCCGTATCCCGGCGAGCTGTGGCAGGGCGCCCCGCGCGTCGCCCTGCTGGGCGCCGGGCTGATGGCCCTGTGGGGCCTGCCGGTGGAGATGGTCGAGGCCGTGGCCTACCACCACCATCCCGGCCGGCTCCCCGGGCGCGGGCTCGACGTAGTCGGCACCCTGCACCTCGCCCGGGCGCTGGTGGGCGCCATCGAGCTCGACGCGGCCTGGGTGGAGGAGGCCGGGCTCGCGCCGCGCCTGGGGGGCTGGCGCGAGCTCGCCGCCAGCCTCCCAGCCTGAGTTCCGGCAGTCAGTCGGGCAGCATCACCCGGTCGATCACGTGGATCACGCCATTGCTCGCCATCAGATCGGTGGCGGTGATGGTGGCGCCGTCGATGGTGACCGTGCTGCCCTCGACGCGGATGTCGGCGGTGGCGCCGCTCAGCATGGTGGCCTCGTCGAGCTTCACCGCATCGGCCGCCTTCACCTTGGCGGGCACCACGTGGTAGCTCAGCACCGCGACCAGCTTCTCCCTGTTCTCGGGCTTCAGCAGGTCCTCCACCGTGCCCGGCGGCAGCTTGGCGAAGGCCTCGTTGGTGGGCGCGAACACGGTGAATGGACCAGGACCGCTGAGAGCCTCGACGAGCCCGGCCGCCTGCACCGCGGTGACCAGGGTGGAGAAATCCGGATTGGCGGCCGCAACATCGACGATAGTGCCGCCCGCCTTCTGCTTGCCCCCGCCATAGGCGAAGGCGGAGGTGGCAAGGACGGCGGCGGTGAGCGCGGCGGCCAGCGGGGCTTTCAGGAAGGAAGGCATGGGACGACTCCTCGTGGGTGGGGGACGTGCGGATCGCACGCCCTTACGGTGGACGAGGCGCTGCGATGCAGGCGTCGGCGAAACGTGCAGCCTTCGTCGCGGCCGCATGGCCGGAACGTGACGATCCCTGCACACCGGCTTCATCGATCGGCGGCAGGCTTGGCGTTTCCGATCCACGGGACACCGCCTTGGCGACAACCGATCCCATCCGCCCACGCCTCGCCCACGCGTCGCGCCTCCGCGCGGCTCTGCATTCCATGGCACTGGCCATGGCGCTACTGCTCCTCGCCCTTCCCGCGCTGGCGGCCAGGGCGGGCGCGATCCCGCCCGAGATCGATGCCGACCCGCGCCTCGTGGCCACGCAGCACGCCCGCGTGGCCCTGCTCGCCGACCACGCCGCGGTGGCGCCGGGGCAGCGCTTCCACGCCGGGCTGCGCATCGTGCACGACGCCGGCTGGCATACCTACTGGCTGAACCCCGGTGATTCGGGCCTGCCCACGCGCTACGACTGGACCCTGCCGGAGGGCGCCACGGCCAGCGACATCCGCTGGCCGGTGCCGGAGCGCAAGCCCATCGGCGAGCTCACCAACTTCGGCTACGAGGGCGTGCTGCTGCTGCCGGCGGAACTCTCGGTGCCGCCGCAGGCAGCGCCCGGCGAGCGCTTCCGCGCCCGGCTGCGGGCGCGCTGGCTGATCTGCGAGGAGATCTGCATCCCCGACGAGGCCACGCTGGAGCTCGACCTGCCCGTCGAAGCGCAGGCACGGCCTTCCGCCGACGCAGCGGCCTTCGCCGCCGCGCTCGCCGCCGTGCCGCAGGCGGAGCCGGGCTGGCAGGGCGTGACCCGCCGCGATGCCGGGGGCATCACGGTGGAGGTGCAGGGCTGCAGCGTGGCGCTGGGCGGAGCGGAACGCATCGAGGTCTTCCCGGCCACGCCGCAGATCGTCGCCAACCACCGCATCGAGGCCGCGCACGATGCCGCGGGCGTGCTGCGCTTCCGCCACCCGGCGAGCGAGTACTACGCCGGCATGCCCCCCAGCGTGGACTGGGTGCTGGTGCGCGAGGACGGCGAGACACGCCGCGCCTTCGCCGTGCGCCTGCGGGGCGAGGATGCGCTGGCAGGCGCGCCCGGCGCAGCGACCAAGGACGGCGATGCCCCGGCAAGTGCGGCGGCACGCCTTCCGGCGGATGCCGCAGGCACCGTCCCGCCCGCACCGCGTCTCGGCCCCGGCATGGCGCTGCTCTTCGCCCTGCTCGGCGGCCTGATCCTCAACCTGATGCCCTGCGTGTTCCCGGTGCTGGCCCTGAAGGCGCTGGCCTTCCAGCACGGCGAGGCCCGCGAGCACCGCCGGCATGCCCTGCTCTACACCGCCGGCGTGCTCGCGAGCTTCCTGCTGCTCGCCGGCCTGCTAATGGCCCTGCGTGCGGCGGGCGAGGCGCTCGGCTGGGGCTTCCAGCTGCAGACGCCGTGGTTCGTGGCCGCCATGGCCCTGCTGATGGCCGCGGTGGGCTTCGCGCTTTCCGGCCTCGCCACGCCCGGGGCCTCGCTGATGGGGCTGGGCCAATCGCTCACCGAGGGCGGTGGCGGGCGCGCCGCCTTCTTCACCGGCGTGCTGGCGGTGGTGGTGGCCAGCCCCTGCACCGCTCCCTTCATGGGTCCGGCGCTGGGCTTCGCGCTCACCCAGCCCCCCGCGCAGACCCTGCTGGTCTTCACCGCGCTCGGCCTCGGCCTCGCGCTGCCCCTGCTGCTCGTCGGCCTGGTGCCCGCGCTGGCCTCGCGCCTGCCACGCCCCGGCGCCTGGATGGAGCGGCTGAAGCAGGCGCTGGCCTTCCCGATGTACCTCACCGCGCTGTGGCTGGCCTGGGTGCTGGGCCGGCAGGTAGGCGTGGACGGCATGGCCCTGCTGCTCGCCGGCATGCTGCTGATGGGCTTCGCCCTGTGGTGGCGCGGCGCGCAGCCCGGGCGGCTGCGGCGCTTCGCGGTGGCGGCCCTGCTGCTGCTCGCGCTGGCCCCGGTGCTGCTGATCGCCCGGCTGGCGCCCAGCGTGCGCGGCGCTGGCGACACCGCGTCCGCGGAGTCCAGCCTCTGGCAGCCCTGGTCGCCGGAAGCCGTGGCCGCCCTGCGCGCCGAAGGCCGGCCGGTGCTGGTGAACTTCACCGCCGCCTGGTGCATCACCTGCCTTGCCAACGAGCGCGTGGCGCTCAGCGGGACGGCCTTCGAGGCGGCCCTGCGCGAGCACGGCATCGCCTACCTCAAGGCCGACTGGACCGACTACGACGCCCGCATCACGGCGGCGCTGGCCGAATTCGGGCGTAGCGGCGTGCCGCTGTATGTCGTCTACCCCGCCGGTGGCGGCGCTCCCGTGCTGCTGCCGCAGGTGCTCACCCCCGGCGCCGTGTCGCAGGCCCTGCGCGAGGCCGCGCGCCACGGCAGTGCCCCGTCCACCCCTGCTGGAGACTCCACATGAAGACCCTGCTTTCCCTCGCCCTCGGCAGTGCCCTCGCTTTCGCCGCCAATGCCGCCATGGCTGCCGCCACCGTGGGCCAGCCGGCCCCGGCCTTCACCCTCACCGACAGCAAGGGCCAGCGCCATTCGCTCTCCGACTTCGCCGGCAAGACCGTGGTGCTGGAGTGGTTCAACCACGAGTGCCCCTTCGTGAAGAAGCACTACGGCGCCGGCAACATGCAGGCGCAGCAGGCCGAGGCCACGGCCAGGGGAACGGTATGGCTGGTGGTGAACTCCTCGGCCCCGGGCAAGCAGGGCCATGTCAGCGGCGAGGAGGCCGAGCGCATCCTCGGTGAGTGGAAGGCCACGCCCACCGCCTTCCTGCTCGACCACGACGGCACCGTGGGCCGGGCCTACGGCGCCAAGACCACCCCGCACCTGTTCGTCATCGATGGCGAGGGCGTGCTGCGCTACAACGGCGCCATCGACTCCAACCCCAGCGCCGACCCCGCCGACATCCCGGGCGCCACGCAGTTCGTGCGCGAGGCTCTCGCCGATCTCGGCGCCGGCCGCCCGGTGGCCCGTGGCACCACCCAGCCCTACGGCTGCTCGGTGAAGTACTGAGCGATCAGCGCGCGCGCCGGCGCTTCGCCTCGTAGAGGGCGTCGTCGGCGCGCTTCAGCCACTGGTCGGCCGTGGCATCGCTGGCTTCGGGCAGGACCTAGTCCAGGCGGATGTTGAGCGCCAGCACGCCCGCCACCAGCATCGACAGCCCGCCCATCAGCAGGGCGTACACCGGCTGGCCATCGAAGAAGGTGGCGAGCAGGAAGCCGAGGATGCTCGCCGCCACCAGCTGCGGGATGACGATGAAGAAATTGAAGATGCCCATGTACACGCCCATCTTCTCGGCCGGCAGGGAGTCGGCCAAAAGGGCGTAGGGCAGCGAGAGGATCGAGGCCCAGGCGAAGCCCACGCCCACCATGCTGAGCAGCAGCCACTGCGGGTCCTCGATCAGGAAGAAGGAGACGAGGCCGAGTCCGCCCAGCGACAGGTTGATGAGGTGCGAGAGCCGCGCGCCGTAGCGCTTCACCATCAGCGGGATGAGCAGGGCGGCCAGCACTGCGAAGCCGTTGTAGGCGGCGAACAGCACGCCCACCCAGTCGGCGCCGGCGTTGTAGGCCGCGGACTGGGTATCGGTGGCACCGAACTGCACCGAGGTGACCGCGCCGGTGGTGTAAATCCACATGGCGAACAGCGCGAACCAGGAGAAGAACTGCACCACCGCGAGCTGGCGCATCCGGCCGGGCATGGTGTAGAGGTCGCGCAGGATGGCGCCGAACATGCCCGGCGCGCGGCCGCCGCCGAGCAGCAGCAGGGCAAGGCCGTATACCGCGATGCCGGTGGCCAGCAGGTAGAGGTCGCGGGCCAGCCCGAAGTGCCAGATGCCGCCGATGGCCGCAAGGCCGATGGCCAGCAGCAGCCGGCCCTGGTTGCGTGCCCGGCCGCCGTCGATGGCCTTCTCCTCCCGGGGGCGCGCGGCATCGAAGGCCTTGAGCTGCTCGGGCGGGTACTCGCGGGTGCTGAACACCGTCCAGCCCACCGCGAGGAGGAAGACCGCCGCGCCGGCGTAGAAGGCGTATTTCACGTTGTCCGGCACCACGCCCTCCGGCGCGGTATTGCCCACGCCGAGCGCGGCCAGCATCCAGGGCAGGGCGCTCGCCACCACCGCCCCCAGACCGATGAAGAAGCTCTGCATGGCATAGCCCGTGGGGCGCTGGCGCGGCGGCAGCTGGTCGCCGACGAAGGCGCGGAAGGGCTCCATCGAGATGTTGATCGAGGCGTCCAGCACCCAGAGCAGGCCGGCGGCGACCCACAGCGCCGGCGAATTGGGCATGGCCACCAGGGCGAGGCTGGCGAGGATGGCGCCGATCAGGAAGAAGGGCCGGCGGCGGCCCCAGGTGGGGTGCCAGGTGCGGTCGGACAGGTAACCGACGATCGGTTGCACGATCAGGCCGGTGAGCGGGGCGGCGATCCACAGCATCGGGATCTGCTCCATCTCGGCGCCGAGGGTCTGGAAGATGCGGCTGACGTTGGCGTTCTGCAGGGCGAAGCCGAACTGGATGCCGAGGAAGCCAAAGCACATGTTCCAGATCTGCCAGAACGACAGTTCCGGGCGGTCTGACGCCGCCTTTACGGTCCCCCCCTGTGTCATGCCGCCCCCTTAACTTTCTGATGGTCGCAACCCTACACCGGCCGGAAGCCCGCCAAGTGGCCTGCATTCGTATTCATCCGCGCGGTTGAGCGCTCCTGAGCGGGGAGCGAAGTGATTGCAGTCGTGGCGCGAAAGGGGTAAGCCTTGTCTGTCGCCGGGCATCGGGTGGCCCCCGGCGAGGGGAGGCCGGCCTCGCGCCGGCACCAAGGCCGCCGGAAACCAGACAGGGGACATCACCAATGCGTTCGAAACCTTCCGCCCGCCCGGTCAGGCACGCGCTGGCCAGTGCGATCCGGCTTGGCCTGTGCTCTGCCGCACTCTGCATCTCCAGCCTTCCGGCCCAGGCCCAGACGCCAGAGAGCACTGCGAAAACGGAGGATGCCAAGACGCTGGATGCCGTCATCGTGTCGACACTGGGCTCTCGCGGTCAGCCCCGCTCCGAGAATTTGTCCGCCGTTCCCATTGACATCATCGGTGGCGCGGACTTCCACAACCAGGGCACGGTCGATGTGCTCGATCAGATGCGGGTTCTGGTGCCCTCCTTCCAGGTCAGCATCGTCCCGATCGATGACGCCGCCACCCTCGTTCGTCCAGCCAACCTGCGAGGGCTCCCGCCCGACAGCAGCCTGGTACTGGTGAACGGCAAGCGCCGCCACCGTTCGGCGGTCATCACCTTCCTCGGCCACGGCCTCTCGGATGGCTCGCAGGGGCCGGACATCTCGACGATCCCATCGCTCGCCCTTGAGCAGGTCGAAGTGCTGCGTGACGGCGCCGCGGCTCAGTACGGCTCCGACGCCATCGCCGGCGTCATCAACTTCAACCTGAAGCGACTCACCGAGGGTGGTTCGGTGGAGGCCTTCCTCAGCCAGACCTATGAGGGCGACGGACAGAACCGCCAGTTGGCCGCCCAGCTGGGTACGAAGCTCACTGAGGACGGCTTCGCAACCCTCACCGCCGAGTGGCGCGATGCCGATCCGACCAGCCGCAGCGTACAGCGCCCGGATGCGGCCGCGGCGGCAGCCGCCGGCTATCCTGGCGTCCCGGATCCTGCCCAGATCTGGGGCTCGCCGCGGGTGAACCGCGACTTCAAGTTCGTCGCCAACCTCGGCCTCTCCTACGACCGTTTCGACTACTACCTGTTCGGCAACATCGCATCGCGCGATGTCGATGGCGGTTTCTACTATCGGAATCCCACCTCACGCGCCGGCGTGTACTCCTTCGATGGCGGCAATACCCTCGCCATCGGCAATCTCGGCGGTCCTGCCTGCCCCACCATCGCTCTGCGTGACTCACAGGGAAACCTGATTCCCTACAACACGGTGAGCAGCCAGGTGAATGCCCTTCCCAGCCACTGCTTCACCTTCTTACGCCTGCTTCCCGGAGGCTTCACTCCGCGCTTCGGCGGCATCGTCCGCGACAGCTCGCTGGTGGCCGGCATGAAAGGCGAGTGGCTGAACGGCATTCGCTTCGATTTCTCCGCCTCGCGAGGACG
Organism: Silanimonas lenta DSM 16282; assembly: GCF_000429065.1. Lineage (GTDB taxonomy): Bacteria > Pseudomonadota > Gammaproteobacteria > Xanthomonadales > Xanthomonadaceae > Silanimonas > Silanimonas lenta. The sequence goes on from NZ_AUBD01000011.1 coordinate 45,944, forward strand.
CAGCGAAGTCGACTTCTACCTGCTCAACACCATCAACGCCTCGCTCGGCCCCAATCAGCCAGCCGATCGCCGCTTCCGCCCCGGCTCGAACATCCAGACCGAAACCAACTTCAACGCCGACTTCGTCAAAGAGATCGATACCGGCTTCACGGTCTATCCGATGAACCTCGCCGCCGGCCTGGAGTGGCGCAAAGAAGAGTTCGAGATCATCAATGGCGACCAGGCCTCTTTTGAAGTCGGGCCGCTCGCCTCCCAAGGCTTCCTGATCGGCTCGAACGGCTTCCCGGGGTTCAATCCGCGCCAGTCGGGTGTCTTCTCGCGCAGCAACTGGGCTGCCTACCTGGATGCCGAGGCCAACTTCACCGAGCGTCTGCTGGTGCAGGCGGCAGCACGCTACGAGGACTTCGAAGACTTCGGCTCCACTGCCAACGGCAAGCTCACCGCCCGCTTCGAAACCAGTGACTCGGTCGCCCTGCGCGCAGCCGCGAGCACCGGCTTCCGTGCGCCGACACCGGGGCAGTCCAACATCACCCAGGTGACCACGCAGTTCATCAACGGCGAACTGCGGGATGCGGCGACCCTCGCGCCGACCAATCCGATCTCGCAGCGCTTCGGCGGCCGCCAGCTGCAGCCAGAGGAATCGGACAACCTTTCCGCGGGCGTGGTTTTCAGTGAAGGCCCCTGGCTGGTGACCCTCGATCTCTACCGGATCAAGGTGCGCGACCGGATCGCCTTGACCGGGAACTTCGCACTCACCGACGCCGACCGGGCAGCGCTCCTCGCCCAAGGGGTGACCGATGCCCTGTCCTACAGCACGGTGCGTTTCTTCACCAATGACTTCGACACCAGCACCCGTGGCGTCGATCTCGTGGCCAGTTACGACACCGAACAGTGGGGTGGCACCACCACCTACTCGCTCGCCGTCAACTGGAACCGGACAAAGGTAGACCGCTACAACCCCGATGTAACTTCGGAAGCGAGGGTCTTCATCCTCGAGAATTCGCTACCGAAGACCAAGGGCAACTTCAATGTCCACCACCGCAACGGCAACTGGCATGTCAACCTACGCCTGAGCTACTACGGCTCGTTCTTCGAGGACCATCTCGACACTGGCTTCATCAGTGGCCCGGACGCCTTGCCGATCTATGGCGATGCGGCATGGATCGTCGATGCCGAAGTGGGATATCGCTGGGCGAACGGCTTCTTCGCCAACCTCGGGGCACAGAACCTGTTCGACAAGTACCCGGATGAAAACCCCTGGGCCGACGTGGTGGGCGCACGCTACCCCTCGCACACCCCCTTCGGCTTCAACGGCGGCGTGTACTACCTGCGCGCCGGCTATCGCTTCTGATTCTGATGAAAAGCCCCCGGCGGCGAATGCCGGCCGGGGGCCAGGGGCAAAGCGCTTCAGAAGCGGTAGTTCACGCCAAGCAGGTAGTACTTGCCGTACTCGTAGAACTTGAGCGGCCGATCCTCGCGGCCGCTGTCGAGCTCGCGCGAGGCCTCGTCGGTGAGGTTACCGGCCTGCAGCAGGATGGCCAGATCCTTGAGCGGGCCCGACCGGAAGGTGTAGCCGAGCTGAGCATCGACCACTTCCTCACCGGCGAAGTTGCGGAAGTTGAGGTCGCCGCCGAAGCCCTGGAAGGTGGAACGGAAGGCCGAGCGGGTACGGCGGCTCACACGCACCTGGAAGCCGTGGTCCTCGTAATACAGCGAGGCGTTCGAGGTGTACTTCGAGAAGCCCGGCAGGGGCTGGGTGCTGCCCGGACCATCCGGCTCCACGCTGGTGGTGGTATCGGTGTAGCTACCCTGGAAGCCGAAGCCCTTGAGCGGCTCCCAGAGCAGATCGAAGGGTAGCGAGACGGAGAACTCCCAGCCCTTGAGCAGGCCGCCTTCGCCGTTCACGGGCGCGCTGTACTCGCCGATCCGGCTGGCGGGGATGGCCGAGGGCGGGGTGCCCGGCGGGATCGGCAGGCCGCTGTAGTCGAAGGCGATGGTCTGGCCGTAGATGTAGGTCTTCAGGTCCTTGAAGAAGTAGGCCACCGAGACATAGCCGCGGGTGCCGTCGAAGTACTTCTCGTAGGAGAGGTCGTAGGCATTGGCTTCCCAGGGCCGCAGCTTCGGATTGCCGCCGCCACCGCTGAAGCAGGGCAGGGCCGCGCAGCCCGGCGAGGTGTTGCCGCTGGTGCGGATGCCGAAATCGCGGCTGGCGCGCATGTCGTCCATGCGCGGGCGGGCCACCTGGCGGGCCGCGGCGAAACGCAGCACCTGGTCGGCCGGCAGGCCCCAGCGCAGGTTCAGGCTCGGCAGCACGTCGGTGTAGCGGTCGCCGTCGCGGATCGGCACGCCGAGCGGCGCGCCGGCATAGGTGGCGAAGCCGGTGCCCTCCTGCGAGACGTGCTGCACCTGCACGCCGACGTTGCCGAGCAGGCTGTTGCCGAGGAACTCGGTATCCAGGTTGGCCTGCACGTAGGCGCTGGTCACTTCCTCGGACACCGTCCAGTTCTTGTTGGTGATGTCCTTGTCGTCCTTCACCAGCAGGCGATAGACGCCGCTGTTGAGCAGGTTCAGGGTGTCGAAGGCGACGATGTTGGTGCCGCCGAAGACGGTGGTGCTGCCGATCACGAAATTGGCCGGAATGGGCAGTTGCACGTTGTTCGAGGCCTCGCAGCCGCTGGTGAGGCAGAGGGTGTTCTCGAGCGAGCCGCGGCTCTTGTCGCGGTCGTTGTAGTTGAGACCGAAGCGCAGGCTGCTGATGGCGCCTTCGTCGAAGCGGCGCTCGAGATCGAAGCGCGCGGCCACCAGCGAGTCCTTGATCTCGAAGTCCTTGAGGTAGCCGGCCTGGGCGCGGTCGCCGCCCCAGCCACCCGGGTCGGCCAGGCGCAGCAGCGAAGGATCGCTGTAGTCGAGGCCGAAATCGAGGTCGAAGTAACCCTCCGGGTTGTAGATGGCGCGCAGGGTATCGCCCACGCCATTCGGCAGCACGGCGTAGGTCTCGAGGATGCGCTGGTCGCGCTTGCCCTGGGAGCCATTGATGTCGGCGGTGAAGGTCCAGTAGTCGCCGAACTTGATCTCGTGGTTCCAGCCGATCGACATCAGCCGGTCGTCGAAGGCCTCGACGTCGTTGCGGATGATCGGGCGGACATTGGTCCAGGTCACGTCGATGCCGGTGCCCTGGCTGTTGTTGGTGCGGCTCGCCACCGAGGCGCCGCCCCAGGTGGTGCCGAACTCGAGGCCGCGCTTGTCCTCCTGCCGGTCGTAGCGCGAGTAGAAGAAGTCGAAGGAGGTGCGGTAATCGTCGCTCGGGCGGAACTCGAGCGTCGCCATCAGGCCGTCACGCTCGTTCTCGCTCTCGTAGTCGTAGATCTTGCCGCCGCCGATGGCGCCATTGTCATAGCCCCAGGCCTCGAACTCCCGGCCCTGGCCCGGGTTGTTGAGGCGGGCATAGCCCAGGGCGAGGCCCATGGTCCTGGCGTCGTTCTGGTCGATGTAGGAGAAGCTGGTGCGGTAGCCGCTCTCCTTCTCCTCGTTGAGACGGTTCTGCTCGTAGCGCGCGGTGAGCGCCATCACCCGGTCATCGAAATCGAGCGGGCGCACGGTGCGCAGGTCGATGGTGGCGGAGAGGCCCTGCCCCACCAGCCGCGCCTCCGGGGTCTTGTAGACCAGCACCGAGCTCAGCAGCTCGGAGGGGTAGGCGTCGAACTCGACGCCGCGGGCCTGCGCCAGGCTGACCTGCTCGCGGCCATTGAGGGTGGCGGTGGCAAAGTCGCCAGACAGACCTCGGACGTTGATCTCCTGCGCCCGGCCGGTGCGCTGGTTGCGCACCGCGGTGAGGCCCGGGAGGCGGGCGATCGAATCGGCGATCGACTGGTCGGGCAGCTGGCCGATGCCCTCGGCCGAGATCGACTCGACGATCGAGGTGGCGTTCTGCTTGTTCTCGATCGCATCCTCGATGCCGCGGCGGATGCTGGCGGTGACGATCACCGCATCGAGCTTCTTGGCCTCGGCGGCCTTGGCCTCCTCTTCCTCCTCGGCCTTCGCGGCCTGAGCCTGGGCCTGCGCCTGCGATGCCATGGCCACGAGGGCCGAGGCGAGCGCCACGCTCAGCATGTCGCGCTTGAGATTCAACATTCCCCTCTCCTGGAACTTCCGGCTGGATCTGGACGCCTCGCGGCGCGGTCGATCGTGGCTGTGCGCACGGAGCGCCCGTCACGGTAGGTTCATGTTAGTGCTGCAGCTCGAAACGCCCGCTTGGCTGCATACGTATTCATGGGCCGTTTCCGTTGCAACCAGCCTCAGGCGCCCGCCCGCCGCCGGCCGACGAAGAAGCCGTTGAGGGTGAGCCGGCCGCTGGCCGGGTCCTCGCCGAGCCGCTCCGGATGCCGGATCTCGCCGCTGTGGAACACCGTGCCCGGGTAGAGCAGCAGGCGGTTGAAGCGCGCCGGCACGCTGGCCACTTTCTCGAACCAGGCATTCGAGTCCAGCGGATAGGCCCGCGGCAGGCCGTGGCGGGCATGGAAGACCCCGGGATCCTCGCGCGCCGCTTCACCGAGCAAGGCGAACACTGCCTCGGGCGATCGGGCCGGACGGTAGAAGGCGGTACCGCCCAGGGACTCGTCATGGAACAGATAGAGCACCGAGGCGATCGCGCACTCCCCGGGACCGAGATCGAGGCGGTCGATGTGCGGCAGGCACTGCCATGGCTGCAATGCTTCCGGCGGCTTGGCCACCATCGAGAGCCGGGCCTGCCGATGGCGCAGGCGGCGGACTCCGAAGGCATGGCGGAAGCGTTCATGGAACCAGGCGCCCAGTTCCGCCGCCACCGCCTCGGGTAGCGCCAGTTCGGGTCCTGGGAAGGCATTGCCCGGGCGGGGGGCGAAGGCGGCGCGGGCGGCAATGGCGAAATCGCGCCATTCGCCAGGGTTGGCGAGCGCGCCGTCCACCACGTGGCAGAGCGGGCGCCCCGCCACCGCCAGCACCCGCACCTCGGCCCGCGGATCGAAGCGCAGGGCCGGCCAGGGGGGCAGGCCGGGCGCGGAAGGACTCACGCCGCCATCGGCGCGGCGCAATGGCGGGCGATGAAGTCGGCATGCGTGGGCATGGCCTGCACGCAGTTGCCGATCACTGCCCGCACCGTCTCGACATGGCGCAGCACCGTGGCCTCGTCGATGGCATCCACCATGGCGTTGTAGCCCTCTGGCAGCAGGCGCTGACCGATCATCACCTGCACCCAGGAAGGCTCGGCGAACAGTTCCTCGGCCTGGCGGAACACCCGGCCATTGCTGCGGAACAGGTCCATCTTCCGCCGCAGCGACTCGGGCACCTCCATGGTGCGCACGTAGTTCCAGAACGGCGTATCGCTGCGCTCGGTGGCGTGGTAGTGGAGGATGAGGAAGTCGCGAATCTTCTCGAACTCGAAGTCCGAGTGAGCGTTGAACTCCTCGATGTCGCGGGCATCGAAACCGGGATGCGGCCAGAAGGCGGTGAGGCGGGCAATGGCCGACTGGATGAGGTGGATCGAGGTCGATTCCAGCGGCTCCATGAAGCCGCTCGACAGACCGATCGCCACCACATTTTTGTTCCAGAACTTGCGACGCTTGCCGGTGACGAAACGGAGGATCTTCGGCGTCATCGTCGCCTCGCCCTCCAAACGCGACATCAGCTTCGCCATGGCCTCGTCCTCGCTGATGAACCGGCTGGAGAACACGTAGCCGTTGCCCACGCGGTGCTGCAGCGGGATACGCCACTGCCAACCGGCCTCCTGGGCGGTGGAGCGGGTGTAGGGCGTGAGCGGGCCGTTGCTGACGCACTGCACGGCGGCGGCGCGGTCACAGGGCAGCCAGTGGGTCCAGTCCTCGTAGCCGCTCTTCAGGGTCTGCTCGATGAGAAGACCTCGGAAACCCGTGCAGTCGATGAACAGCTGCCCTGACACCCGCTCGCCGCTCTCCATCACCACGGCGCTGATGAAGCCATCGTCAGGCCGCTGCTGTACCTCCCTTACCTTGCCCTCAATGCGCTTCACGCCGCGCTTTTCGGCGTACTCACGCAGGTAGCGGGCGTACAGCGCCGCATCGAAGTGGTAGGCGTAGGCGATGTCGGCCAGCGGCGAGTTCGGCCGGTCGGTGAGCGCCGGCATGAACTTGTTGGCGCGCGCGGCGGCGGTATTGATCGAGTAGTCGTCGAGGTGCCCGGCGCGGCCGAGCCGCCGGGCCTTGAGCCAGTAGTGGTAGAAGGCGGTGGTGCCGAGGTCCTGGCCGATCCGGCCGAAACCGTGGATGTAGCGGTCGCCGATCTGGCCCCAGTTCACGAACTCGATGCCGAGCTTGAACGAGCCCTTGGTGCGGCGGATGAAATCCGCCTCGTCGAGCTCGAGCGCCTGGTTGTAGAGCTTGATCATCGGGATGGTGGCCTCGCCCACCCCGACGGTGCCGATCTCCTCGCTCTCCACCAGGGTGATCGCAGCCGAAGGCCCGAGCACCTTGGCAAGGGCCGCGGCCGTCATCCAGCCCGCCGTGCCGCCACCGACGATCACCACTTCCCGAACGCGCTGCTCGCTCATCCGCTATTGCCCCGGCAGGGAGCGGCCCGGCCACGGGCCACCCAAGGCCGCCAGCTTTAACCGAAGGCCGCGCCCCCTGTCCACGTGAAGACGCCCGCAAGGACGCGGTTTCGCGCCCCCGGCGCAGCGCATACGTATGCAAAGCGCCCGGCCAGCGCCCCGGCCTAGGATGCGGCGATGGACACCCCCCTCGCCCACCGGCGGCTGCGTGCCGCGCGCTTCCTCGCCGCCCTGCTCGCGGCCCTTGCCCTGCCACCGGCCACGGCGCTCGACGGGCCACTCGCCGCCGAATGCCGGGTGCCCGGTGGCGCCACCCTGCTGGAGGCCTGGCCGGATGGCCTGCCCGCGGCGCAGCAGGCGGTCTGGCTGGATGGAGAACGGCTGCGCTGGCAGGCGCCGGAGGAGGCCGCGCGACTCGTCCTGGTGGCCCCGGCGGGCGGCCGGAGTCTGGCGCCTGGCACCCGCCTCGCGGACGGGGATGGGCTGCGCCGGCTGGGCGCGGTGGACGCGCCCGACGAAGTGGACGCACGCTTCAGCCATGTGCCGGGCCGGGTGTTCCGGCTCGATCGCCCGCTGGAGGCCTCAGACTGGGAGGCGCCCCCGCTGGTGGCCGCCCTCGATGCCGATGGCCGGGTACTGGCGGCCACCGGGGTGCAGCTCGCCGGGGCGCTCGACGCGGTCTTCGCTCCTCATACCAACGCCACGCCACTGGGGGCAACGCTGGCCGACGGGCACACCCGGTTCGCCCTCTGGGCGCCCACTGCCGCCGCGGTGCGGCTCTGCCTGTTCGATGCCGGGGGCACGCTGGAGCAGGCTGGCGTGCAGGTGCTGCCAATGACGAAAACGGCACGCAGCGGCCTTTGGCAGATCGGGCAGCCCGGCAGCCTGCATGGCCGGCGCTACGCCTTCCTCGTCGAGGTCTGGGTGCCGGGGCTCGGGCGGGTGCGCAACCGCGTGACCGACCCCTATGCCCTCGGCCTCGTGGCCGACTCCCGTGCCGCCGTGGTGCTGGATCTCGCGCATCCCGAGACCCGGCCCGCGGGCTGGGGCAGCACGCCCGTACCCGACACCGTGCAGGCGAACACCGACCTCGTGATCTACGAACTGCACGTACGCGATTTCTCCCGCGACGATGCCAGCGTGCCGGCAGAACACCGCGGCCGCTACCTCGCCTTCACCCATGCCGACAGCCTCGGCATGCGGCATCTGAAACGGCTGGCGGCGGCCGGCCTGACCGACGTGCACCTGCTGCCGGTCTACGACCTCGCCTCGGTGCCGGAGCAGGGCTGCCTCGAACCCGCGCTGCCGCCCGATGCCGCGCCCGACTCGCCGACGGTGCAGGCGGTGGTGGGGGAGGTGCGTGGGCGCGACTGCTTCAACTGGGGCTATGACCCCTGGCACTACACCGTACCGGAAGGCAGCTACGCCACGGATCCGGACGATGCCGCCGGCCGGGTGCGCGAATTCCGCGCCATGGTGCAGGCCCTGCACGCGGCCGGCCTGCGCGTGGGCCTCGACGTGGTCTACAACCACACCATGGCCGGCGGCCAGGACACGCAGTCGGTGCTCGACCGCATCGTGCCCGGCTACTACCACCGCCTCGATGCCGAAGGGGCCATCACCACTTCCACCTGCTGCCCCAATACCGCCACCGAAGCGCGGATGATGGCGCGGCTGATGATCGACTCGGCGGTGGTCTGGGCCCGCGACTACCGCATCGACGGCTTCCGCTTCGACCTCATGGGCCACCAGCCGAAGGCGGCGATGCTGGCCCTGCAGCAGGCGGTGGACGCCGCCGCCGGCCGCCGCATCCGCCTCATCGGCGAGGGCTGGGACTTCGGCGAGGTGGCCGATGGCGCGCGCTTCGTGCAGGCCTCGCAGCGCTCGCTTCCGGGCAGCGGCATCGGCACCTTCAGCGACCGCATGCGCGATGCCGCCCGCGGCGGCGGCGCCGGCGACCGGGGCGAGGGACTCCTGCAGCAGGGCTGGCTCTCCGGCCTGCACTTCACCCCGAACGCCGCCCACCAGGCACAGCCCGCGGCCGCCAGCGAAGCGGCGCTGCGCGCCCTCGACGACCGCATCCGCATCGGGCTGGCCGGCAGCCTGCGCGAGTACGCGATGCAAGGCGCGGATGGCGAAACACGGCCGCTCTCCGCCTTCGCCTACGGCGACCAGCCCGCCGGCTATGTGGCCGAGCCGGGCGAGGTGGTGAACTACACCGAGAACCACGACAACCTCACCCTGTTCGACAGCAACGCCCTGCGCCTGCCGCTGGAGACGACGCCGATGGAGCGGGCGAAGGTGCAGGTGCTCGGCAATGCACTGGTGTTGCTCTCGCAAGGCATCGCCTACCTGCATGCCGGGCAGGAGCTGATGCGCAGCAAGTCGCTGGACCGCAACAGCTACGACTCCGGCGATGCCTTCAACCGCATCGACTGGTCGTATTCCACCAACCACTTCGGCATCGGCCTGCCGCCGGCCTGGGACAACGAGGACAGCTGGCCCTGGATGGCCCCGGTGCTGGCCCGCGCCGAGACCATCGCCCCCGGCCCGGAGGCGATCCACCACGCCGTGGAAGGCACCCTCGCCCTGCTGCGCATCCGCCGCGCAGAACCCCTGCTGCGCCTGGAACGCGCCAGCGAGGTGCAGGCCGCGCTGCGCTTCCACAACACCGGGCCGGAGAGCCTGCCCGGCCTGGTGGTGGGCCAGCTCGACGGCCATGCCCTGCCGGCCGCGCATCCGGCCCACGGCCGCGAGCTGCTCTACCTGCTGAACACCGCGCCGAAGGAGCGCCGCCTCGCCCTGCCGTCCCTCGGCGAAGGCTGGCGCCTGCACCCAGACCTCGATGGCCTCGTCGAGGCCCCGGTGCCGCAGGCCGGGCAGTTCGTGGTGCCGGGCCGTTCGGCGCTGGTCTTCGTGCGTTGATCGGCGCCCTCGGGCCACCTCGGGGGATGAATACGTTTTCAGCCTGCGCCCGCCCAGGGAGGCGGCACTAAGCTCCCGCGGATGGACACTGCCCCTGCTTCCGCCCCGGCCAGCGCACCGGCCACCGACGCCCTCGTGGCCCTGTTCCGCCGTGCACTGGCCGTGCACACCGCCGAGGGCCGGCAGCCGCCCGCCCGCGCCGTGCTGCAGGCCGCGGCCGAAGCCTGCCGCGGCCTGCTCGCCGAGCGCTGGGCCACCACCCAGGCGAAGGATGCAAAGCGCGGAGCCGGACAGCGCCGCGTGCACTACCTGTCGATGGAGTTCCTGATGGGTCGTGCCCTGCGCAATGCGATCGCCGCGCTGCGCCTGGAGCCGGCGCTAAAGGAGGAACTCGCGCGTCACGGCGTTTCGCTGGCCGACGTGCTCGAGGCCGAGCCGGATGCCGCCCTCGGCAATGGCGGGCTGGGCCGCCTCGCCGCCTGCTTCCTCGACAGCTTCGCCGAGCTCGGCCTGCCGACCTTCGGCTACGGCCTGCGCTACCGCTACGGCATGTTCGCCCAGGGCCTGCAGGACGGCATGCAGGTAGAGCGCCCCGACGACTGGCAGCGCGAAGGCACGCCCTGGGACGTGGAACGGCCTGGGATCGGCTTCGTGGTGGGCTTCGGCGGCCGGGTCGAGGCCGAGGCCGACGGCACCCGACGCTGGCTGCCGGCCGAACGCCTGCGCGCCCGCGCCTTCGACTTCATCGTCCCGGCGCATGGCCATGGCCATGTGGCCACCCTGCGCCAGTGGGAAGCACGCGCCGAGCAGCCGATCGACTTCGCGGCCTTCTGCCGGGGCGAGCACGCCGCCGCCGGCGCCGCCCAGCTCGCCGCCGACACTCTGAACTGGGTGCTCTACCCCGACGACAGCACCGAGGAAGGCCGCCTGCTGCGGCTGAAGCAGGAAGCCTTCCTGGTCAGCGCCTCGCTGCAGGACCTGGTGGCCCGCCATCTCGCCGAGGGCCGGCCGCTTTCCGAGCTGGGCCGCGCCAATGCCATCCACCTCAACGACACCCATCCGGCGCTGGCTCCGGCCGAGCTGATGCGGCTGCTGCTCGACGAACACGGCCTCGGCTGGGACGAGGCCTGGGCGATCACCCGCCAGGCCGTGGCCTACACCAACCACACCCTGATGCCGGAGGCGCTGGAAACCTGGCCGGTGTGGATGTTCGAGCGCCTGCTGCCGCGCCACCTCGAGATCATCTACCGGATCAACCATGCCTTCCTCTCCGAGGTGCGCGAGCGCGTTCCCGGCGACGAGGCCCTGGTGCGGCGCGTCTCGATCATCGACGAGGAGCATGGCCGGCGGGTGCGCATGGCCGCGCTCGCCGTCGTCGCCTCGCAGCGGGTGAACGGCGTGGCGAAACTGCACTCGCAGCTGATGGTCGAGACGATCTTCGCCGACTACGCCCGGCTCTTCCCCGGGCGCTTCACCAATGTCACCAATGGCGTCACCCCGCGGCGCTGGCTCCAGCAGTGCAATCCGGGGCTCTCGGCCCTGCTCGATTCGGCGATTGGAGACGAATGGCGCCGCGATCTTTCCGCCCTCTCGGCACTGCGCGGCAAAGCCGGTGATCCCGCGCTCGGCCAGCGCCTTGCGTCGGTGAAGCGCGCCAGCAAGCAGGCGCTCGCCGCCCGCATCCAGCGCGAACTCGGCATCGCCGTCGATACCGACAGCCTGTTCGACGTGCAGATCAAGCGCATCCACGAGTACAAGCGCCAGCTGCTGAACCTGCTGCACGTGGTGCACCGCTATCAGGCCATGCTGGCGAACCCGGAAGGGCCGGAGGGCCGGGGCTGGACGCCACGCACGGTGATCCTCGCCGGCAAGGCCGCCAGCGCCTACGCGGCGGCGAAGCAGATCGTCCGCCTCGCCCATGACATCGGCCGTGTCATCAACGCCGATCCGCGCCTCGAAGGGCGGCTCAAGCTCGTCTTCCTGCCGAACTACGGCGTCTCGCTGGCCGAAGCCATCATCCCGGCGGCAGACCTCTCCGAGCAGATCAGCACCGCCGGCACCGAGGCGAGCGGCACCGGCAACATGAAGTTCGCCATGAACGGAGCGCTGACCATCGGCACCTGGGACGGCGCCACCATCGAGATGGCGCAGCACATCGGCGAGGCGGACGTGTTCGTCTTCGGTCTGCGCGCCGACGCGGTGGCCACGCTCAAGGCCACGGGCTACGACCCGCGCTGGGTGGCCGCGCAGCAGCCGGCCCTCATGACCGTGCTGGAGGCCATCGGCAACGGCGCCTTCAGCCCCGGCGAACCGGGCCGCTACCGCGCCCTCGTCGATGGCCTGCTGAACCGCGACCCCTACCTGCTGCTCGCCGACTTCGCCGACTACGTGGCCACCCAGTCGCGGGTGGATGCCCTCTACCGCGACCCCGTGGCCTGGAACGCGGCGGTGCTGCGCAACCTCGCCGGCATGGGCTTCTTCTCCGCCGACCGCACCGTAGCCGAGTACGCCGCGCACATCTGGTCGCCGCCGCCGGCCATGCCGCCCCGGGCGGATCCGCAGCGGAATGCTTGATCCGGCCTCCGTCGCGGCCCTGCTCGCGGCGCGCCACGCCGATCCCTTCGCCGTGCTCGGCCTGCATGCCGGTCCGGAGGGCGCGCTATGGCTGCGCGCCCTGCTGCCCGGCGCGGAGGCGGTGGAGGTGCTGGAGGCTGCGAGCGGCCGGCCTCTCGCCACGCTGGCGCCGCGACGGCTCGAGACGGACGGCGGCCCCGTGCCCACGCCGCTGTTCGAGGCCCGCATCCCGCGCCGGCGCCAACGCTTCGACTACCGGCTGCGGGTGCGCTGGGCCGGGGGTGGCGAAGGCGTATACGCCGATGCCTATGCCTTCCCGCCCCTGCTCGACGAGGACGAGCTGCGCGCCTTCCACGAGGGCCACCACACCCGGCCGCAGCGCTTCCTCGGCGCCCATGCCATGACGGTGGCCGGCGTGGCCGGCGTCCGCTTCGCCGTCTGGGCACCGAATGCCCGCCGGGTATCGGTGATCGGCGATTTCAACGCCTGGGACGGCCGCCGCCACCCGATGCGCCTGCGCCATGCCGCCGGGGTCTGGGAGCTGTTCGTGCCCCATGCGGCGCCGGGCGATCTGTACAAGTACGAGCTGCTGGATGCCAATGGCAGCCTGCTGCCGGCCAAGGCCGATCCCTATGCCTTCGCCAGCGAGCTGCGGCCGGGCAATGCCAGTCGCGTGGCCTCTCCGCGCGCGGACACGCCACTGCCCGCCGGCCGTGCCGGGCACAACCATGCCGCGGCACCGATCAGCGTCTACGAGGTGCACCTCGGCTCCTGGGGCCACCCCGACCTCGCTGCCGCCACGGCCGAGCGCCCGCACTGCGCCGAACACACGGCCCGCAGCGGTTTTCCACACTGGGACGCGCTGGCCGCGGTGCTGCCGGCCTATGCCGCCTCGCTGGGCTTCACCCACCTCGAGCTCCTACCCATCACCGAGCATCCCTTCGACGGCAGCTGGGGCTACCAGACCCTGGGCCAGTTCGCGCCCACGGCCCGCTTCGGCGAACCGGAAGGCTTTGGCCGCTTCGTCGCCGCCTGCCATGCCGCCGGGCTGGGCCTGATCCTCGACTGGGTGCCGGCGCATTTCCCGCGCGATGCCCACGGCCTCGGCCGCTTCGACGGCACCGCGCTCTACGAGTACGCCGATCCGCGCGAGGGCGAGCACCGCGACTGGGGCACGCTGATCCCCAACTTCGGACGCAACGAGGTGCGCTGCTTCCTCACCGGCAGCGCCCTGCACTGGCTGGAGCACTGGGGCGTGGATGGCCTGCGCGTCGATGCCGTGGCCTCGATGCTCTACCGCGACTACTCGCGCGGCGAGGGCGAATGGCTCCCGAACGCGCAGGGCGGCCGCGAGAACCTCGAGGCCATCGCGCTCCTGCGCCACATCAACACGGTGATCGGCCGCGAATGCCCGGGCGCCATCACCCTGGCCGAGGAATCGACGAGTTTCCCCCTCGTCTCGGCGCCAGTGCATGCCGGCGGCCTTGGCTTCCACTTCAAGTGGAACATGGGCTGGATGAACGACACGCTGCGCTACCTGCGCGAGGATCCCGTGCACCGGCGCTGGCACCACGACCTCATGAGCTTCGGCCTGGTGTACGCCTTCAGCGAGCACTTCGTGCTGCCGCTCTCGCACGACGAGGTGGTGCACGGCAAGGGCTCGCTGCTCGGCAAGTGCCCCGGCGACGACTGGCAGCGCTTCGCCACCCTGCGCGCCTACTACGGTTTCCAGTGGGGCCACCCGGGCAAGAAGCTGCTGTTCATGGGCCAGGAGTTCGGCCAGCCCGGCGAATGGCGGCACGATGCGGCCCTGCCCTGGGCACTGCTCGAAGACCCGCGCCATGCCGGCCTGCAGGCGCTGGTGCGCGACCTCAATGCCCTGTACCGCGCCAGCCCGGCCCTGCACCGGCTGGATTCGGACGCCGCAGGCTTTGAATGGCTCGTCGCCGACGACCGCGAGCACAGTGTGTTCGCCTGGCTGCGCCGCGATGGCCGGGGCGATCGCGCGATCGTGGCCTGCAATTTCACGCCGGTGCCGCGCCATGGCTACCGCCTGCCGCTCCCGGCCGATGCCCACGGCCCCTGGCAGGAGGTGCTGAACACCGATGCGCCCCTCTATGGCGGCAGCGGCGTTGGCAACCCCGGCCGGCTCGATCCCGAGGACGGGGCGCTGCGGCTCGACCTGCCGCCGCTCGCCACCCTGGTGCTGCGCCCGGCATGAAAGCGGCAACGGCCAGCCCCCATCCGCTCCGGCCCGGGCCCCAGGCGCCGCTCGGCGCCTGGCCGCGGGCCGGCGGCGTGGATGTCGCCGTGCACTCGCAGCATGCCGAGGCCATCGAGCTCTGCCTGTTCGACGAGGACGGCCTCCACGAGCACACCCGCCTCGCCCTGCATCCGGGCGAGGACGGCGTGTTCCATGGGCGGCTGGAAGGTGCCGGCCCGGGCCTGGTCTACGGCCTGCGCGCCCACGGCCCCTACCGCCCCGAGGCCGGCCTGCGCTTCAACCCGGCCAAGCTGCTGCTCGATCCCTATGCCCGGGCCCTGGTGGGCCACTTCTCATGGCGGCCAGAGCATCTGGGCTGGGCGGCGAGCCACCCGCAGGGCCGCCGCCCCGACCCGCGCGACAACGCCGCCTTCGCCCTCAAGGCCCGCGTGCCGGAACCCCCGGCGCCGCTCGCCGATGGCCTCGTGCTGCGCCCGGCCCGGCAGCCCCGGCGGCCACTGCGCGAGAGCGTGCTCTACGAACTCGGCGTGCGTGGCTTCACCATGCGCCTGCCGGGCATTCCCGAGGCCCTGCGCGGCACCTTCGCCGGCCTCGCGCATCCGGCGGCCATCGCGCGCCTGAAGGCGCTCGGCATCACCACCCTCTCGCTGCTGCCGGTGATGGAGTGGCTGGACGAAGCGCCGCTCGCCGCACGCGGCCTGAAAAACCTCTGGGGTTACAACCCGCTCGCCTTCTTCTGCCCGGCGCGGCGCCTCTGCGCCGATCCTGACGACGCCATCGGCGAGTTCCGCCGCATGGTGGCCCGCCTGCAGCAGGAGGGCTTCGAGGTGCTGCTCGATGTGGTGCTGAACCACAGCGCGGAGGGCGACAAGCACGGCCCGACCCTGTCCTTCCGCGGGCTCGACAATCCGAGCTGGTACCGCCTCGTCGAGGACGACCGCAGCCGCTACGAGAACCTGAGCGGCTGCGGCAACACCCTGCGCCTCGAGCACCCGCGCACCACCCAGTTCGCCCTCGACGTGCTGCGCTACTGGGTGGAGACGATGGGCGTGGACGGCTTCCGCTTCGACCTCGCCGCCGCGCTCGGCCGCACCCGCCACGGCTTCGATCCCGATGCGCCCTTCTTCGTCGCCCTGCGCCAGGACCCGGTGCTGGCGCAGGTGCATCTGGTGGCCGAGCCCTGGGATGCCGGGCCCGGCGGCTACCAGCTCGGCCGCTTCCCCGGCCGCTTCGCCGAATGGAACGACCGCTTCCGCGACGGCGTGCGCGGCTACTGGCTGGGGGCGGCGGCAAGGATCGCCGGCGCGCCCGCGCCCCCGGTGCCGCGCAGCGAGTTCGCCCGCCGCTTCACCGCGTCCAGCGACGGCTTCCAGCACGGCCGGCGCCGGCCGACGGCGAGCGTGAACTACGTCGCCGCCCACGATGGCCGGCCGCTGGCCGACGTGCTGGCCTATGCCGAACGCCACAACGAAGCCAATGGCGAGCACAACCGCGACGGCCATGCCCACGAGGTCTGCGCCAATTTCGGCGTGGAAGGCCCAAGCGACGATCCTGGCCTGCTCGAGACCCGGCGCCGCCTGCGCCGCGCCCTGCTCGCCACTACCCTGCTCGCCCAGGGCACGCCGATGCTCTGGGCCGGCGACGAGGTGGGCAACAGCCAGCAGGGCAACAACAACGCCTACTGCCAGGACACCCCGCTGGGCTGGACCGACTGGTCCGGCCTCGGCGGGCCGGAGGACGCCAGCGCCCTCATCCGGGCACTGATCGCCCTGCGTGCAGACGAACCCTACCTGCGCTGGCCAGACTGGTTCCCCGCCGAGCCCGGAGAGGACGAGCCGGCCATCGACTGGCTGCGCCCCGATGGCCAGCCGCTCACGCTGGAGGACTGGCACGACACCGGAGGCCGCGCCTTCGCCTGCCGGCTGCGGCCGGCGGGCCGCGCCCTGCCGCGCGGCGCCATCCTCTTCAACCCCGAGCCCGACGCGCTCGACTTCCACCTGCCCGGTGGGCCCTGGGAACTGCAGATCGAGACCTCCGGCACGTTCCCCCTGCCGGGCAGCCCCGACACACTGCCGCCCCCCGTGTTCACGGGCCCCGTGCCCGTCCCCGCCTACAGCCTCATGGTGCTTCGGCGCCACTCGCCTCCCTCGGAGCCGACCTGATGTTCGATCTCGACCAGCGCGCCGCCGGCGTGCTCCTGCATGTCACCTCCCTGCCCGGCCCGCACGGCATCGGCGACTTCGGCCCGGATGCCTTCCGCTTCGTCGACTGGCTCTCGGACGCCGGGCAGACGCTCTGGCAATGGCTGCCGGTGAACCCCATCGGTCCTGGCAACTCGCCCTACCAGAGCGTTTCGGCCTTCGCCGGCAGCCCGCTGATGATCGCGCTGGAAGGCCTGGTGGCGAAGGGCTGGCTCGCAACGCCCTGTTTGCCCGAAGGCGGCTTCGATGCCCACCGCGTCGACTTCGGCCGGGTGGTGGCCTGGCGCAGCGCGCGGCTGCGCGAGGCCTATGCCGGCTTCCTTGCCAAGCACGACCCCGGCGAGCGTGCCGCCCTCGCCGCCTGGGCCGAGGCCGAGGCCTACTGGCTCGAGGACTATGCCCTGTTCATGGCGCTGGAAACCGCGCATGGCGGGCAGCCCTGGTGGACCTGGGCACCGTCGCTGCGCGACCGCGAGCCCGCCGCACTGGCCGCGGCCCGCCGCGAGCATGCCGCCGAGATCGGCTACTGGACCTGGGTGCAGTGGTGCTTCGATACGCAGGCCACGGCGCTCAAACGCTACGCCAACGGGCGCGGCATCGCCATCATGGGCGACCTGCCGATCTACATCGCCCACCACAGCGCCGACTGCTGGGCGCGGCCCGATCTCTACCAGCTCGATTCGCAAGGCCAGCCCACCGCGGTGGCCGGCTGCCCGCCGGATGCCATGGCCCCCACCGGCCAGCGCTGGGGCAACCCGCTGTACCGTTGGGAGCGGATGGCGTCCGAAGGCTTCGCCTGGTGGACCGACCGCGTACGCCGCGCGCTCGGCCTCGCCGATGTGTTCCGCATCGACCACTTCCGCGGCTTTGCCGGCTATTACGAGATTCCCGCGAGCTGCCCCACGGCCGAGGAAGGCCGCTGGGTGCCCGGCCCTGGCAAGGCCCTGTTCGATGCCATCGAGAAGGCACTGGGCCCGCTACCGATCGTGGCCGAGGACCTCGGCCTCATCACCCCGGACGTGGTCGAACTGCGCGATGGCTGCGGCTTTCCCGGCATGGCCATCCTGCAGTTCGCCTTCGGCGGCGATGCCTCCGACCCCTTCCTGCCGCACCACTACCGGCGCAATACCGTGGCCTACACCGGTACCCACGACAATGACACCGTGCGCGGCTGGTGGAACGCCGCCTCGGCGCACGAACGCCATTTCGCCGGCAGCTATCTTGCCGCCGGCGGGCACGACATCCACTGGGCGATGATCCGCGCCTGCGCCAACTCGGTGGCGAACTTCGCGGTGTTCCCCCTGCAGGACGTGCTCGGCCTCGATACCGCGCACCGCATGAACATCCCGGGCACCATGGGGGATCACAACTGGAGCTGGCGCTTCACCTGGCCGATGGTCGATGAGGAGGCAAAGCGCGTGCTCGGCCTCATCACCGCCACCAGCGGACGCGGCCCCTGGGCGCTGGCCGGCACCGGCTGAGCCGGGCGCGAGAGGCTCAGTAAGACGGCGCCTCGCCCTGCCGCGGCAGGGCCAGCATCACCCGCTCCAGCGCCGCCTGCAGGGCCTCGCCCTCGGCACCGCGCCCCACCCGCGGCAGGTCCACGCTGCCGGTCCAGACCACCCGGCGTGCCGCCACGTCCACCACGTCCACCGCCAGCGCACCCGGCAGGCGCCCGGCATCGCGCGGGCCGCCGCCCAGCGGAATGCCCACGCCCACACCGCCCGAGACCCGGCCGCTGCCAAAACCGGTGCCGAGGCCGAGACTGACGCTGGGGCGGCTGCGCCGCGGCGCCTCGGCGGGAGCCGGCACCACGTTCAGGCGCAGGGCCGGACGCTCCGGATCGAGGCGGTAGCCCCTGGCCTCCATCTCGCGCCGCAGCACGGCGCGGGCGCGCTCGCCGGCCAGCGTGCCGTAGCCCTCGCGCTCCAGGGCCATCGGCTCGTAGAAGGCGAAGGTGGCGTAGCGAAAGACCTCCGCCCCCGGGGCCTGCTCGGCCACCACCGGGGCGGTGCCGGCGCAGCCGGCAAGCCCTCCGAGTGCCAGCACGGCGGCAAGCAGCGGCACGAGCCGCGACGACGGCGCCCGGACGGGCGTGGCGGGAAGGAGGCGGGACGGAGACACGGCGACCATGCGCAATCGCCTCAGCGCGCCGCCGGCGCAGCGGCGCCGGCGCGGTACGGGAAGGCCTCGAAGATCGCGGCCACGGCGCGGGCCGCACGCTCGCGGCGCTCGGCCGGGGTGCGGCCAGCCGCGCTGCCCACCGCCACGCCCTCCCAGACCAGGCGCTTCTCGCGGGCATCCACCAGGTCCACGTTCACCGTGCCCTCGCGGTAGCGCACCAGCTCGGCGCGCTCGCGGTGGATCGGCACCGCCACGTAAGCACGGGCCCGATAGCTGTAGTACCAGCCAAAGTCCACCTCGGGCACGCGCACGATGTCGGCCTTCTCCTCGACGAAGGCATTGAGGTTCACCCGCAGGTCGGGCGCCTCGGGCTGGTAGACGTAGCCGCGGGCCTCCATCTGCCGGCGCGCCTCGGCGCGCAGCTGCTCGCTGAGCAGGGTGGAGTAGCCGGAGTCCTCCAGCGCCAGCGGCTCGAAGAAGGCGAAGCTGCGGTAGCGCGAGAAATCCGCTTCCGCGCTGCCATCGGTGCTCACCCGCGGCCCGGTGGCGCAGGCGGCGAGCAGCAGGGCGGTGGCAAAGGGCAGGAAGACGCGGGAGATGCGGTGCAGGATCGTCATGGCCGGCCTCGTTGGAGGATAGGGGGCGATGCTCCGATGCTACGCGCCGGCGGGCGGCCGATGCAGCGCCCCGGCTGCCGTTCCGCCCCGCGGTTTCCCGGGGTTCAGGGATGTCCAGACGGCGGCATCCCCTCGTCCTCGTCGGCCAGCCGCAGGAGGGTGAGGGCATCCGGGCGGCCGCCAAAGGCTCGGCGCAGCAGGGCCATGAAGGCGGGCTCGCCGGGCGCCGCCGCGGCGAACAGGGTGAGGCAGGAGCGCAGCTTCAGGGCATCGGTCTTGCCGAACAGGGCTTCGGGATCGCGCAGGTCTTCCGCCAGCAGGCAGGCCACGGCCGCCCGCAGGCGCGGGCCGAGCAGCGGATGGGCGAGGTAGGCCCGGGCCTCGGCCAGCCCGGAAAGACCGAAGCGCTGCGAGGCCTCGCTCTCGCCCAGGCCGCGAAGCTGCGGGAACACGAACCACATCCAGTGGCCGTGCTTGCGCCCGGCGCGCAGCTCGTCGAGCACTTCGTCCCAGACCGGGGCCTGGGCCTCGACGAAGCGCCGCAGACCGAAGGGATCGGCGGCGCCCGTCATCGCCTCAGTCCTTGCGGTAGACCTGCGCGCCCTGGGCGCGGAACTCGGCCGCCTTTTCGGCCATGCCCTGCGCCAGGGCCTCGGTTTCCGCGGCCACGCCTTTCTCCGCGGCGTAGTCGCGCACGTCCTGGGTGATCTTCATCGAGCAGAAGTGCGGGCCACACATGGAGCAGAAATGCGCCACCTTGTGCGCCTCCTTCGGCAGGGTCTCGTCGTGGTAGGCGCGGGCACGCTCGGGGTCGAGGCCGAGGTGGAACTGGTCTTCCCAGCGGAACTCGAAACGTGCCTTGGACAGCGCGTTGTCGCGCGCCTGCGCGCCCGGGTGGCCCTTGGCCAGATCCGCCGCGTGCGCGGCGATCTTGTAGGCCATGATGCCCTCGCGCACGTCCTCGCGGTTCGGCAGGCCGAGGTGCTCCTTCGGCGTCACGTAGCAGAGCATGGCCGTGCCGTACCAGCCGATCATCGCCGCGCCGATGGCGCTGGTGATGTGGTCGTAACCCGGCGCGATGTCGGTGGTGAGCGGCCCCAGGGTGTAGAACGGCGCCTCGCCACACTCGCGCAGCTGCTTGTCCATGTTTTCCTTGATCAGCTGCATCGGCACATGGCCGGGGCCCTCGATCATGGTCTGGACGTCGTGCTTCCAGGCGATCTTCGTGAGCTCGCCAAGCGTCTCCAGCTCGCCGAACTGCGCGGCGTCGTTGGCATCGGCGATCGAGCCGGGGCGCAGGCCGTCGCCGAGCGAGAAGGCCACGTCGTAGGCCTTCATGATCTCGCAGATCTCCTCGAAGTGGGTGTAGAGGAAATTCTCCTTGTGGTGCGCCAGACACCACTTGGCCATGATCGAGCCGCCACGGCTGACGATGCCGGTGACGCGCCGGGCGGTGAGCGGCACGTAGCGCAGCAGCACGCCGGCATGGATGGTGAAGTAGTCCACGCCCTGCTCGGCCTGCTCGATCAGCGTGTCGCGGAACAGCTCCCAGGTGAGTTCCTCGGCCCTGCCATCCACCTTCTCCAGCGCCTGGTAGATCGGCACCGTGCCGATGGGGACGGGACTGTTGCGGATGATCCACTCGCGGGTCTCGTGGATGTGCTTGCCGGTGCTGAGATCCATCACCGTGTCGGCCCCCCAGCGGATCGCCCACACCAGCTTCTCCACTTCCTCGGCAATGCCGGAGCTGACCGCCGAGTTGCCGATGTTCGCGTTGATCTTCACCAGGAAGTTGCGGCCGATGATCATCGGCTCCAACTCCGGGTGGTTGATGTTGGCCGGGATGATGGCGCG
The DNA here is from genome assembly GCF_000429065.1 of Silanimonas lenta DSM 16282. Lineage (GTDB taxonomy): Bacteria > Pseudomonadota > Gammaproteobacteria > Xanthomonadales > Xanthomonadaceae > Silanimonas > Silanimonas lenta. The sequence goes on from NZ_AUBD01000011.1 coordinate 67,022, forward strand.
GCCGCGGGCCACCTCCTCACGCACGAACTCCGGCGTGATGCGCTCCGGCAGTCGGGCGCCGAAGCCCTCGCCCGGGTGCTGGCGCAGCAGGTGGGCCTCGCGGATCGCGTCCAGCCGCTGGTTCTCGCGGATGGCGACGAACTCCATCTCCGGCGTGATGATGCCGCGCCGGGCATAGTGCATCTGGGTGACATTGGCCCCGGCCCGGGCGCGGCGCGGCAGGGCACGGCCCGGGAAGCGCAGGGCATCCAGCCTCGGGTCCTGCTCGCGGGCGCGGCCGAAGGCCGAGGACAGGGCCGGCAGGGGCTCGCTGTCGCCGCGCTCGCCGATCCAGCGCGCGCGCAGCGGCGGGAGGCCGCGGGCAAGGTCGATGGATGCCGCAGGATCGGTGTAGGGCCCCGAGGTGTCGTAGACCACGAAGGGCGCGTTCTTCTCCACGCCTACGGTGCGCGGGGTATCGGCAAGGCGGATCTCGCGCATCGGCACACGGATGTCGGGACGCGAGCCCTCCACGTGGATCTTCACCGAACCGGGGATGGGGCGGGTGACTTCTTCGGAGAGCTGGCGGGTACGGTCCAGCAGGTCCTGGGCGACGGCATTCATTTCGGTGCGCTCTGCTTGGGGCCCCGATGGGGCATGGGAGGCGGGCAGGAGCGCACGGCCGGCGCGTCGAAGGCTCCCTACGGCGGTGTTACCCGCATCAGGTTCGAAGGGTCTCTCTCAGCCCGCCCAGGCGGGCACCCCTGCTTCCGCCCGGCATTAGACCGCGAAATGCCGGCCGGCGCCATGCCATGCCGGGAAGCCCCGCAAGGCCTCGGTGCGCGGGGTCCGCCGCCGGGCCGCCGTCTTCCAGGGGAGGGAGTCGGGCGGCCGGCGACCCGGCGGCGGGAACCTCGAGGCTGCGCTCAGTAGCGCGGCATGGCCGGCGGAGCCTGGATGCGGAACCAGGCGGCGTAGAGCGCCGGCAGGAACAGCAGGGTGAGCGCCGTGGCCACGATCAGCCCGCCCATGATGGCGACCGCCATCGGACCGAAGAACACCGAGCGCGAGAGCGGGATCATGGCCAGCACGGCGGCGAGCGCGGTGAGCACGATGGGGCGGAAGCGCCGCACCGTGGCCTCCACCACCGCCTCGAAAGGCGTGTGCCCGGCGGCGATGTCGTGCTCGATCTGGTCCACCAGGATCACCGAGTTGCGCATGATCATGCCCGAGAGGGCGATGGTGCCGAGCATGGCCACGAAGCCGAAGGGCACCTGCGGGACGAGCAGGAACCAGACCACGCCGATCAGGCCGAGCGGCGCGGTGAGCAGCACCATCAGCGTGCGCGAGAAGCTGCGCAGCTGCAGCATCAGCAAGGTCACCACGGCGAACAGGAACAGCGGCATGCCGGCGGCCACCGACTTCGAGCCGCGCGCCGAGTCCTCCACCGTGCCGCCGGTCTCGAGCAGATAGCCCGGCGGCAGGACCGCGCGGATGTCCTCGAGGGTGGGCAGGATCTGCGCCGTCACCGTAGGCGGAGTGACGTGCCCGGCGATGTCGGCGCGCACCGTCACCGTCGGCAGGCGGTTGCGGTGCCAGATGATGCCCGGCTCGAATCCATAGTCGATGCGCGCCACCTGCGAGAGCGGCACGCTCTTGCCGCTGGCCGTGGGCACCGCCAGCGAGCCCAGCAGCGAGAGCCGGGTGCGCTCCTCCTCGGGCCCGCGCAGCAGGATCTCGATCAGCTCGTTGCCCTCGCGGTAGGTGCTCACCGGGGTGCCGGAGAGCGAGCCGCGCAGAAAGGCCGCCACCTGGGCCGAACTCACGCCCAGCGCGCGGGCGCGGTCCTGGTCGATCTCCAGCCGCACCACCTTGCTCGGCTCGTCCCAGTCGAGGTTGACGTTGCGCGTATGCGGGTTGGCCTCCACCCTGGCGCGCACCTCGCGGGCGATCCTGAGCACCTCGTCGACATGCTCGCCGGAGACCCGGAACTGCACCGGGAAGCCCACCGGAGGGCCGTTCTCGAGCCGGGTGACGCGCCCCTGCAGCTCCGGGAACTCGTGCTCGAGAAGCTCGGCCAGCCAGGCCTTCAGCCGCTCGCGGGAATCGAGATCGGTCGTGGTGATGACGAACTGGGCGAAGTTCGCCTGCGGCAGCTTCTGGTCCAGCGGCAGGTAGAAGCGCGGCGAGCCAGAGCCGATGTAGGCCACGAAGTTCTCGATGCCCTCCTGCCCGACGAGCCGCTGCTCCAGCCGGCGGGCCGCGGCCTCGGTGGCCTTGAGCGAGGCGCCCTCGGCGAGCTCGAGATCGACCATCAGCTCGAGCCGGGTGGAGGCGGGGAAGAACTGCTGCGGCACGAAGCGGAACAGCGCCAGCGAGACGAGGAAGACCGCGAGGGTGGCCGCGATCACCGTCTTGCGGTGGCGCACGCACCAGGCCACGAGGGCGCGGAAGCGGGCATAGAAGGGCGTGTCGTAGGGGTTGCCGCCGCCATGCTTCGCCAGCAGGGCCTCGCGGCTCGGCAGCAGCTTGTCGCCGAGGTAGGGAACGAACACCACCGCGGCGATCCACGACAGCAGCAGGGCCAGCACCACCACCTGGAAGATCGAGCGGGTGTACTCGCCGGTACTGGAGGCGGCGGTGGCGATCGGCAGGAAGCCGGCAGCGGTGATCAGGGTGCCGGTGAGCATCGGGAAGGCCGTGCTCTCCCAGGCGAAGGCCGCGGCGCGGAGCCGATCGAAGCCCTGCTCCATCTTCACCTGCATCATCTCGATGGCGATGATGGCATCGTCCACCAAGAGGCCGAGGGCGAGGATCAGGGCGCCGAGCGAGATCTTGTGCAGGCCGATGCCGAGGAAGTGCATGGCGGTGAAGGTCATGGCCAGCACCAGCGGGATCGACAGCGCCACCACCAGGCCGGAGCGCAGGCCGAGGCTGAGGAAGCTCACCAGGAGCACGATGGCCACCGCCTCGGCCAGCACCTTCACGAACTCGCCCACCGAGCGCCGCACCGCCGCCGGCTGGTCGTTCACCTTGGAGAGCGTCATACCGGCCGGCAGGGTGCCCTGGATGCGCTCGAACTCGGCCGAGAGGCGCTTGCCGAGCTGGATGATGTCGCCGCCCTCGCGCATCGAGACGCCGATGCCGATGGCGTCCTTGCCCATGAAGCGCATGCGCGGCGCCGCAGGATCGATGAAGCCGCGCTTGACCTCGGCCACGTCGCGCAGGCGGAAGGTGCGGTCACCCACCCGGATCGGGAACTGGCGCACCGCCTCCACGGAATCGAAGGCACCGGAGACGCGCAGCTGCACCCGGTCGCTCGCGGTCTCGAAGAAGCTGGCGCCCACCACCGCGTTCTGCTCGTCGATGGCGCGCTGCACCGCATCCAGCGGCACGCCGAGCGTGGCGAGCTTGGTGTTGGACAGCTCGATCCAGATCTTCTCGTCCTGCAGGCCGATCAGCTCCACCTTGGCCACGTCGGGCACCCGGTGCAGCTCGAGCTCGATGCGCTCGGCATAGTCCTTGAGCGTGGCGTAGTCGAGGCCCTCGGCCTGCAGGGCGTAGATGTTGCCGAAGGTGTCGCCGAACTCGTCGTTGAAGAAGGGGCCGACGACGCCCGGCGGCAGGGTGTGGCGGATGTCGCCGATCTTCTTGCGCGCGGTGTACCAGAGCTGCGGCAGCTCCTTCGACACCATCGAGTCCTTGGCCATGAACATCACCAGCGACTCACCGGCGCGCGAGTACGAGCGGATGAACTCGTACTGCCCGGTCTCCATCAGCTTCTTCTCGATGCGGTCGGTGAGCTGGCTGGCGACCTCCTCGGCAGTGGCACCAGGCCAGAGGGTGCGCACCACCATGACCTTGAAGGTGAAGGGCGGGTCTTCCGACTGCCCGAGGCGCTGGTAGCTGAAGAGGCCGGCGATGGCCAGCACCACCATGGCATAGAGCACGAGGGCGCGGTTCTTCAGCGCCCAAGCCGAGAGATTGAAGGCGGAGGCCATGCGCGCTTACCCGGCGAGCGCGGCATTGACCCGGGCAGCCCCGGCCTCGAGCGCGGCGGCGGCCTCGTCGGCCTCCGCCCCCGGCGCCCGCCCCGGCTCGACCGGGCGGTTGTCGCGGTCGACGGGGCGCACGCGCTGACCGTCCTCGAGCAGGTGCACGCCGCTCACCACCACCCAGTCCCCAGGCTGCAGGCCAGAGAGCACCGGCACCTGGGTCTCGCCGAAGGGCCCGGTACGCACCGGCACCCGGCGCAGCACCCCGCCTTCGCGCACCACGAAGACCACCGGGCTGCCGTCCGCCTCGGTGAGCGCCGAGAGCGGCACGCCGAGCGCGGCGGCCGCGGCATTGGCGGCATAGACGCGGGCGCTCTGCCCCAGCTCCACGCGCACGTCCGCGGGCAGTTCCAGGGTGACGCGGGCGGCATAGGTACGGGCGGCCGGATCGGCCGCCGGGGCGATCTCGCGGATCCGGCCCGGCACCCGCCGGCCCGGCGCCGCCCAGAGCTCCACCGCCACCGCCTGCCCCACCTCGAAGCGGCCCACCGCGGCCTCCGGCAGGGCGATGGCCACCTCGCGCTCGCCGTCCTCGGCGAGGCCGAACACGGTCTGGCCGGCGGCCACCACCTGCCCGGCCTCGACGCTGCGGGTGGCGATCACGCCGGCCGCCGGGGCACGCAGCTGGCCGTAGGCCGCCTGGTTGCCGGCCACGTCGAGCTGGGCGCGGGCCTGGGCGACCCGTGAATTGGCCGCATCGAGCGCGCTCCGGCGGGCATCGAACAGCGAGCGGCTCACCAGCTGGCGCTCGAACAGCACCTTCACCCGCTCGAACTCCGCGGCGGCCAGCCGGGCATCGGCCTCGGCGGCGGCGAGCTGGGCCTGGGCGGCCTCGCGGTTCAGGCGCAGGTCTTCGGCATCCAGTTCGGCCAGCACCTGCCCCTCGGCCACGCGGTCGCCCACCTCGACCAGGCGCCGCGCCACCTTGCCGCCGACCCGGAAGGACAGCGGGGTTTCGTGGCGGGCGCGGATCTCGCCGGCGAAGGCCTGCACGGCATCGGTGGCCGGCTCGGGCTGCTGCACCAGCACCGGCCGCGGCGGCGGGCCGGCCTCCTCACCAGCGCCGCAGGCGACGAGGAGGAACGGGAGCGCCAGGGCAGCCAGGGCCAGGCGCAGGCCGGCGAGACGGGACGGGGGGGCGGGCATGGGAAGACCACAATTCGTGAACCGGCCGGTATGGTATAGTTAGTGAACTTGGCAGTTCAATAAACTTTGCGTGATGAGCAGCCCCCGCGCCGCCAGCCCCGGCCGCCCCAAGGACCCCGAGAAGCGCGCCGCCCTCGTCGAGGCCGCCGGCCAGCTGTTCTGCGAGCACGGTTTCGAGGCAGTGAGCCTCGAGGCCATCGCCCAGGCCGCCGGGGTCTCCAAGCTGACGATCTACAGCCACTTCGGCGACAAGGAGGGGCTGTTCACCGCCGCCGTGGAGGCGCGCTGCGAATGCCAGCTGCCGCATGGCCTGTTCGAGCGCCCGGCCGACCTGCCGATCGACGAGGCCCTGCGGCAGATCGGCACGGCCTTCGTCGACCTCGTGTTCAGCGACGAGGCGGTCAAGCTGATGCGGATGATGGCGGCGCAGGCCGGGCAGTCCACGCGGCTCGCCGAGCTCTACTACCAGGCCGGGCCGAAGCGGGCGCTGGAGGAGATGGAATGCTTCCTGCGCGAGGCCCAGCGCCGCGGCCAGCTCGCCCTCGACGACCCGAAGACCGCCGCCGCGCAGTTCTTCGTGCTGCTGAAGGGGCTGGCGCACTTCCGCTGCCTGATCGGCCTGCAGCCGCCGCCCGACGAGGCCGGCCGCCGCGCCCACGTCGAGCGCTGCGTGGCCCTGTTCCTGAAGGCCTTCGCCCCGGAGCGGCCATGACCTCCGTCCCGGTGACCTTCGTCACTGCCGCCCCACGCCCGCCTGCGGCACCCTGCCAGCGTCCTTCAGGCCGCGCCGATACACTATGCGGCCCTCTTTCCCGGTAAGCCCGCCATGCCGATCGATTTCAACCAGGCCCGCCACGCGATGGTCGAACAACAGGTCCGCCCCTGGGAGGTGCTGGACCGCCGCGTGCTCGACGTGCTCTCCGAGGTACGCCGCGAGGACTTCGTGCCGGTGCGCCACCGCAAGCTCGCCTTCGCCGACCTCTGCCTGCCGCTCGGGCACGACGAGGTGATGCTGAAGCCGGTGCTGGAGGGCCGGCTGCTGCAGGCCCTCGATCTTGCACCCACCGACGAGGTGCTGGAAATCGGCGCCGGCAGCGGCTTTCTCACCGCCTGCCTCGCCCGCCTGGCGCGTTCGGTCACCGCCATCGAGCTGCATGCCGACTTCGTCGCCGAGGCGCTGCGCCGCCTCGAGGCGCTGAACGCCGTCAATGTCCGCCTCTCGCAGGCCGATGCCCGCGACTGGGACACCGGCCTGCGCTTCGACGCCATCCTGGTGGGCGGCGCGGTGGCCGAGATTCCCGAACGCTTCCTCGCCTGGCTCAAGCCCGGCGGCCGCCTGGTGGCGGTGCGGGGCACGACCCCGGCGCAGGAGGCCGTGTGCCTGCGCAACGAAAGCGCCGGCCCGCGCATCGAGAGCCTGTTCGAAACCGATCTTCCCTACCTGCGCGGCTTCGCCCCGCAGGCCCGCTTCACCCTCTGAATCTCGCATTCCCCAAGGACTCCCCATGCGACTGCGTCCGCTCGTCTCCGCCCTGCTCGCCCTCGGCCTTGCCGCCCCGGCCTGGTCGGCCGATCTGCTGGAAGCCTACGAGCTGGCGCGGCAGGGCGACCCGCAGCTGGCCGCCGCCGAGGCCCGTGCCGCTGCCGCCCGCGCCGGCGTAGACCGCGCCCGCGCCGCCCTGCTGCCGCAGGTGGCCGCCACCGCCAGCCTCACCGACAGCGACGGCGATAGCACGTCCTTCGGTTCGCGCCCCGACGGCTCCGGCGGCGTGGTGTTCGACCGCAACAGCAGCAGCCAGGACAGCCGCAACCGCACCTACGGCATCAACCTCACGCAGTCGGTCTACGACCACGCCAACTACACCCGGCTCAACGCCGCCCGCGCCGCCGCCGCCGAGGCCGAGGCCCAGCGCCTCGCCGCCGAGCAGGCCCTCGCAGTACGCGTGGCCACCGCCTACTTCAACACCCTCACCAGCATCGAGGCCCTGGCCTCGGCGCGGGCCCAGGAGGCCGCGGCCAAGCGCCAGCTCGACCAGGCCGAAACCCGCCTCGAAGTGGGCCTGGCGCCGATCACCGACGTGCACGAGGCCCGCGCCAGCTACGACGGCGCGCGCGCCAATGCCATCGCCGCCGCCACCCGCCTCGACGACGCCCGCGAGGCCCTGGCCGAGATCACCGGCCGGCCGCTCGCCGGTCTGCGCGGCCTGGCGCCCGACTACCAGCCCACCCTGGCCGATACCGAGGGCCTGGAGGCCTGGGTGCAGCGCGCGCTCGAGGGCAACCCCGGCCTGCAGGCGGCGGCCCTGGCCCTCGAGGGAGCCGAGGCCAACGTGGCCACGGCCCGCGCCGGCCACCTGCCCACCCTGAGCCTCTCGGCGGGCCGCAACGACTCCGCCACCTGGGGCAACAACACGGTGGGCGGCATCACCTTCCCCAACGACGCCGCCTCCGACGGCAACCGCGTCGGCCTGACCCTCACCGTACCGATCTTCGCCGGCGGCGCGGTGCAGGCCGGCGTGCGCCAGGCCCTGGCGAGCCGCGACGCCACCGCCGAACAGCTGGAACAGCAGCGCCGCAGCGTCGCCCGCCAGACCCGCAACGCCTACCGCTCGCTGGCCGCCGGCGCCGCCGAGGTGGAGGCGCGCCGCCTCGCCGTGGTCTCGGCCAAGGCCGCGCTGGAAGCCGGCGAGGCCGGACTGGAAGTGGGCACCCGCACCGTGGTCGACGTACTGCTGGCGCAACAGACCCTGTTCGCCGCCCAGACCCAGTTCGCCCAGGCCCGGCACAACTTCCTCGTCAACGAGCTGAGTCTGAAGCAGGCTGCCGGCAGCCTCTCGGTGGAGGACATCCGCTCCGTGAACCGGCTCCTGGTGGCCGATGCCGAGGCCCTGCTCGACGCCACCAAGTAAGCCCGCTGCCGGGCGCTGAAGCCCTCAGCGCCCGGCCAGCACCGCATCGACCAGGGCGAGCGTGCGCTCCAACGCCCCGCGCTCGCGGTCGATGCGCAGGCGACCGGCCTGCCCGCGCCGCCGCGCCGTGGCCGGGTCTTCCCATAGCGCCGTTATCGCGCCGGCGAGGCTTTCGGCGTCCTCGACCGTGACCAGGGCCCCGGCCTCGCGCAGCATGGCCGCGATCTCGGCGAAGTTGAAGGTGTGCGGCCCGCTCAGCACCGGCACGCCGAGCGCCGCCGGTTCGAGCAGGTTGTGGCCACCCACCTCGACCAGGCTGCCGCCGACGAAGGCCACGTCGGCGGCGGCGAGGAAGCCGGACAACTCGCCCAGGCTGTCGATCAGGAACACCGCACAGGCGGCATCGGGCGCCCGCTCCAGACTGCGCCGCCGCAGTGACAGGCCGGCCTCGCGCACGAGTTCGGCCACCGGGCCGAAGCGTTCGGGATGACGCGGCGCCCAGAGTAGCAGGGCCTGGGGCCAGCGCTCGCGCAGGCGCCGATGCGCCTCCAGTACCGCGGCCTCTTCGCCCGCATGCGTGCTGGCCGCCACCCACACCGGCCGCGGGCCGCAGGCATGGCGCCAGGCCAAGGCCTCCTCGCGGGCCGCCGCCGGCAGGGGCTGGTCGAACTTCAGGTTGCCAGTCACCTCGATGCGCACTGCATCGCCCGCCAGTACCCGGAAGCGGGCCGCATCGGCCTCGCTCTGCGCCGCCACCAGGCGCACCGCCGAAAGCGCGAGGCGGATCAGGGGCGCAAGCCAGCGGTAGCCGCGCAGCGAGCGCGCGGAGAGCCGGGCATTGGCGATGACGATGGGGACCCCGGCGCGGGCGCAGGCCACGAACAGGTTCGGCCACAATTCGGTCTCGATCACCACCGCCAGCGCCGGGCGCACGCGCTCGAGGAAGCGCCGCACCATGCCGTGCAGGTCGTAGGGCAGGTAGACGTGGTGCACGCCCTCGCCCCACAGCGCCCGCACCCGCGCCGAGCCGGTGGGCGTGATGGTGGTGACGATAAGGGGCCGGTCGGGGTGGCGCTGGCGCAGCGCGTTCACCAGCGGGATGGCGGCATTCACCTCGCCCACCGAGACCGCATGCACCCAGATCGCGCCCGGCGGCAACGCCGGCAACGCTCCAGGCAAGGCATAGCGCTCGCTCCAGCGCAGCAGGTATCCGCGCTGCCGCAAGCCCCGCCAGACGAGGTGGTAGAGCGTGACCGGCAGCAGGAGCCACAGCAGGGCGGAATAGATCGCCAGCAGCAGGCGCCGGCCAAGGCTCAGGGACATGGGAGAAGCGTAGCAGCGGGCCGGGCGCCGGATCACCGCCCGTACAATCGGCCCTTTCCTCCGTCCTGCCCGGCATGCCCGATCCCGCTCCGCCCCCTGCCCCCCTGCCGCCGCTGCCACCCGGCGCCTGGCATCCGCGGCACTGGCCCGGCTGGCTGGGCGTGGCCTTCGGCTGGTGCGCGGCGCGCCTGCCCACGGCCTTGCAGCATCGCCTGGGCGCCGCCCTCGGAGGGCTGCTGGGCGCACTGGCCCCGCGCCGCCGCCGCGCCATCGCCACCAACCTCGCGCTGTGCTTCCCGGCGCTGGATGCGGCTGGGCGCGCCGCCCTGCTGCGCGAGAACCTGCGGCAGAGCGGTATCGGGCTGTTCGAATTCCTGCGCGCCTGGTGGGGCCGCGTGGGCGAGGCCTCACCGCGCTACACCGTCGAGGGCCTGCAGCACCTCGAAGCCCTGCGCTCGCAGGGCCGCGGCGTGCTCTTGGTCTCGGCACACTTCGTGCACCTCGAACTCTGCGCCCGCCTGCTCACCCGCCACGTGCCGGTGGCCGGCATGTACCGCCCGCATGGCTCGATGGCGATGGAATGGGCGGTGAAGGCCGGCCGCCTGCGCTATGCCTGTGCCATGTTCACCCGCGAGGAACTGCGCCCGGCGCTCAAACACCTCAAGGCTGGCGGCATCCTCTGGTTCGCCCCGGACCAGGAGAGCCGCCGCGGCGAGAGCGTGTTCGTGCCCTTCTTCGGCCGCCCGGCCTGGAGCCTCACCTCCACCCACCAACTCGCCCGCCTCTCCGGCGCCGCGGTCTGCCCCTTCTTCCACGAGCGCCTGCCAGACGGCAGCTACCGCCTCGAGGTGCAGGCCCCGCTGGCCGACTTCCCCACCGCCGACGCCCGCGCCGACACCGCGCGGGTGATGGCGGCGCTGGAAGCCATGATCCGCCGCGCCCCGGCGCAGTATCTGTGGCTGCATCAGCGCTTCAAGACCCAGCCTGCGCTCGAGCGGGGCGCGCTGTATCGCTGAAGATCCGGGCTCCCCCCGCCCAGAGCCCCCCGATGTCGGTCGATTACGCGCTGCAGTGCCCTGTGCCGATGCCGGCGGTGCTGCGGGCACCGCTCAAGGTCGCGGCCTGAGGGCTTCAGCGGCCGTAGGGCGAGGCCTCGCCCGCCGGCCGGGTCTTGAAGCGGCGGTGCACCCAGAGGTACTGGTCGGGGGCTGCGCGCACGGCCTCCTCCAGTACCTGCATGTAACGGGCGGCGAAGGCCTCGGGGGCATCGAGCAGGGCATCGAGCCCGGGGTCCCAGACGCGCAGCCGGTAGCGGCCATCGGCACTACGGGCCATGGCGAAGAAGCGCACGCAGGCGCGGCCGGCCTTCACCAGCTGCGGCGCGCTCGCCAGCGTGGCGGCCGGCACGCCGAAGAAGGGCACGAACACCTGGTTCATGCGGAAGTCCTGGTCGGCGGAATAGGCAAGGCGCCCACCCGCGCGCAGGGCCCGCACCATGCCACGGGTATCGAACTTGCCCACGGTGGGCCCGAGCCGGCGGCGGCGGGCGGCATCGAGCAGGGCCTCGAGGCAGGGATGACGCTCGTAGCGCCGCACCACGCCGCCCACCGGGGCGCCCAGGGCGAGGGCGAGGAAGCGGGTGGCGAGCTCGGTGTGCATCAGATGCCCGGTGAGCAGCAGCACGCCCTGCCCGCGGGCCGCAGCCTCGCGCAGGTGGTGCAGGCCCTCGATCTCGACCAGCCCGGCCAGGGCCCGGTCGGGGGCGAACCAGGCCCGCAGCAGTTCCAGGAGGGCGATGGCGAGCGAGCGCTGGTGGGCACGCAGGCGCTGGTGGCGCCGGGCCTCGCTCTCGCCGGGGAAGCAGAGCGCGAGGTTCACCCGCGCGATCTGCCAGCGCCGGCGCAGCAAGGGCCGCAGCAGCCGGGCGAGCCCCCCGCCGAGGGCGAGCAGGAGCGGCTGGGGCAGGCGCGCCACGGCGGCGAACAGGCCTGCCAGCACACGCCAGCCGGGGCAGCGCCGGCCCGGTGGGGGGGTGCCCGCGGTCTCCGCCCCGTCCATCCAGGTCCTCAGCCTCCCTCCGGGGCGACGCCGGTCGCCGGGGCGCGGGCGGCGAGCGCGCCGGCATAGAGCGCGGCAAGCAGCAGGGTGAGCCCGCCCCAGAAGGTGGAATAGAAGGCGAGATGGGTGTTGAGCGGGAACACGGTGACGGCGAGCGCCAGGGCCGGCGCTGCCGCCCGGGCCTTCGCCTCGGCACCGGCATAGCGCCAGGCACGCAGCGCCACCGCCACTGCCGCCAGCCAGCACAGCAGGCCGAGCAGCCCGGTCTCGGCCAGGATCTCGAGCAGGATCTGGTGGGCATGGAAGGCCCCCGGCCGGCCCCATTCGACGAACTGGTCATCGGGGCTGGCATAGGCGCGGTAGGCCTGCTGGAAATTGTCCACCCCCACGCCAGTGAGCGGATGGTCGCGGATGATGGCGAGGGTGGTGCGCCAGAGCACCAGCCGCCCGGAGAGGGCGAAATCGAGGCCGTCCTCCTGCCCCTGCAGGACGGCCAGGCTGCGCTCGATGCGCGGGGCGAGGAAATCGCCGGCGCTCCAGGCAAGCAATAGGGCCAGCGCGCCGCCGCCGAGCAGGCCGGCGGCCGTGCGCTTCCAGCCCCAGTGCCCGATGCCGGTGACGAGCAGCACGAGGCCGTAGGTGATCCAGGCCGCACGGGCGCCGGCGAGCAGGATCACCACGCCGAGGGCGCCGGCGGCCAGCAGCCAGGGCAGCACGCCGCGCCGCGCCGCCGGCAGCAGCAGGAAGGGCGAGAGCGAGGCCAGCACCAGGCCGAGCTTGAGGTTGCCGGCGCCGAAGATGCCGGAGAGCCGGTCGGCCAGCGCCGGCCCGCCGAGGCTGTGGCCGGTGGCGGCCTGCGCCAGGGCATCGGCGGTCCAGAAGGCGACGAGCGCGCCCAGGCCCAGACCGACGATGCTCCGCCCGCGCGGCGTGGCCATGGCCATGGCCACGAGCCAGAGGAAGGGCAGGTAGCGCAGGTCTTTCAGCACCTCGAGGGCGGAGAGCCCGGGATCGAGGGCGAAGGGCACCGAGACCAGCTGCGCCAGCCAGTAACCGAGGAACAGGATGCTGGTGAGCGCCCAGGCCTCGTGGCTCAGCACGCGCATGCCGCCGCGGAAGCGGGCGGCCAGCATCAGGCCGAAGCCGAGCAGGGCCCCGAGGGAGAGCACGGCCTCGGCAAGGCCACGCCAGGGCCAGCAGGCCACCTGCAGCAGCACCCACCACGGGGCCAGCCGGGGCAGGCGTTCAAGCAGCGATTCGCGCATAGAGGTCGAGGGTGGCCTGCTGCATGGCCGCCAGAGTGTAGGGAATGTGGGCCGGCGGCGCGGGCGGCGCGGCCAGCAGGGCGCGGGCACGTTCCAGCAGGGCAGCCGCATCGCCCACCGGCACCGCGCCCTCGGGCTGCAGGGCGGCGAGCTGCTCGCCCACCCCGCCGTGGTCCCAGCCCAGCACCGGAGTGCCCACGGCCAGCGCCTCCACCACGGTGCGGCCGAAGGCCTCGGGCTTGTCGGAGAGCTGCAGCACGAGATCGGCCCCGGCATAGGCGGGCACCACCGCGCTGCGCGGCGGGCTGATGCGAAGCCAGGCCGCTACGCCGCGCGCCGCGGCCTCGGCCTCGAGGGCGGCGAGATAGGCCTCGCGGCCCGGCTCGCGGCTGCCCAGCAGCCACAGCGCGGCAGGCTCGCCGGCGGCGCGCAGGCCGGCCAGCAGGCCGACGGCATGGGCATGGCCCTTGAGCCGGGTGCCGCGCCCCGGCATCAGCAGCAGGCGGGTGTCGGCGGGCAGGCCGAGTTCGCCCAGCACCGCCGCCCGGGCCGCCGGATCGGGCCGCGGATGGCGCGGAAAGCGCGCCACGTCCACACCGCGCGGAATCACCACCAGCCGCGCTGCCGCATCGGGCCAGTGCCGCAGCACGTGGCGGCGCACGGTCTCGGAGACCCCGATCACCGCATCGCCGCGGGTCATCACCCCGCTGTAGCGGCCGGGCGAGTTGAGGCCATGCACGGTGGTGATGAAGGCCGGGCGCGGCGAAAGGCCGCGCAGCGCGGCGAGCGCGAGCCAGGCCGGCAGGCGCGAGCGGGCATGCACGATGTCGGGGCGCAGGCCTGCCAGCAGGCGGCGCAGCGCCGGCACGCGGAACGGCGTGGCCAGCGACTTCTCGCCGATGGCGAGGTGGTGGTGGGTGCTGCCTGCGGCCTCCAGCGCCGGCACCAGGCGCCCCCCGGCCGAGACCACGTGCGAGGCATGGCCCGCAGCGACCAGGGCCTCGGCGATTTCCAGGGTGGAACGCTCGACCCCGCCCGAATCGAGCGCAGGCAGCAGCTGGACGACCGTGAGCCGACGCGCCACTGGCGGCGGTTCAGTCCACCAGCTCGTACTTGGCGCCGCAGTAGGGGCAGGTCGATGTGCCGCCCTCGGCCTCGATCGGCAGGTAGACGCGCGGATGCGAGTTCCACAGGCGCATCTCGGGCGTCGGGCAGGACAGCGGCAGGTCGGCGCGCTTCACCTGGTACACGCGCTCGGTGTTGGCGGGCTTCTGGGCCGTGGCGTCGGTGGGGAGCATGGCTCGGGCTCGTTCGGCAAGGCCGCCATTCTAGCCTGCCGCCACCCGGGGCTCAGCCGAGGCCCTCGAGCAGCAGCACATCGGCGCCGAAGGACGATACGAGGGCGAGGCCGGGCTCGTCGCGCAGGCCAAGCCCGTCGCCGCCGCGCAGGAAGCGGCCGCCCAGGGCCAGCTCGCCGCCGATCACCTCGAGCCAGGCGGCATCCCCGGCGGTGGCCGGCAGAGAAAGCGCGCCGCCCGGCAGCACGCTCAGGCGTCGCAGCCGGACCTTCGCCCCCCAGGGCAGGAGGGCCGGATCGGGCGCCGGCGCGGCGATGCGCTCCTGCCCCACCGCCGGGGCCACCACCGCCTGACCGGGCCGCGCATTGCTGCGCGCCGGCTGCACCCAGAGCTGCAGCAGATGCAGGGGCTGCGCCGCATCGGCATTGGCCTCCACCACGTCCACCCCGGCCCCGGCGCCCAGCCGGTGCCAGTGGCCGGCGGGCACCTCCAGTACCGGCTCGCCGGGAATGCCCACGCGGTAGCGGCCGGAGAGCACCAGGCTCAGCACCTCCATGTTGGCGCGCCGCGCCACCGGCAGCGTGGCGCCGGGCGCCAGTTCCAGGCGGTTCATCACGCGCAGGGCCCCCCAGCCCAGCCAGGCCGGATCGAAGGCGCTGCCATGGCTGAAGGCGGCACGACCCCGGAGGCCGGGGTCGTCGAGGAGGCCGCGCTCGGCGGCCGGACGGAAGACGGGCATGGCGCTATTGTGCCCTGCCCGCCGTGGGCGCCGCAGGCCTTACTGGGCCGGGATCGGGCGGTTGAACTCGGTCTCGATGCGGATGCTCACGTCCTTGCCCACCGCCGGAGCGTACTTGTCCATGCCCCACTGGGTGCGGTCGAGGGTGGTGCGCGCCGAGAAGCCGGCCACCTCGATGGTGGGGCGGAAGGGATGCGGGGCCACCTTGTTCATGCTCACGTCGAGCACCACCGGATGGGTCTTGCCCAGCATCGTGAAGTCACCGGTGACCTTGAGCCGGCCATTGCCGAGGTCCTCCACCTTCGTGCTCTTGAAACGCATCGTCGGGTGGTTGGCGACATCGAAGAAATCGGCCGAGCGCAGGTGCTCGTCGAAGTCCTCCTGGTCGGTATCGATGCTGGCGGTATCGATGCTGACCTCGATCGAGGACCTGGCGAGGTTCTCGCGGTCGAGCACCAGGGTGCCCTCGTACTTCAGGAACTCGCCGAGGGTCCTGGAAAAGCCGAGGTGGTCGATCTCGAAGCCGATGTAGGTATGGCCGGCGTCGAAGCGGAACTCGTCGGCGGCCAGGGCCGGGAGGGCGGCGGCCGCGAGGGCCAGGGCAGGCAGGGTGCGCTTCATGGTGGGCTCCGGGGTGCGGGAGGGGGACATCAGGCGATGCGCGCGGCCTCGTCGAAGGCGAGGCGCGGCGAGCGCGGGAACAGGCCGGCAGGATCGCCGTAGCCAAGGTTGACGAGGAAGTTCGACCTGAGGGTGGTGCCGGCGAAGAAGGCCTCGTCCAGCTTCCCGGCATCGAAGCCCGACATCGGGCCGGCATCGAGGCCGAGGGCGCGGGCGGCGAGGATCAGGTAGGCGCCCTGCAGGCTGCTGTTGCGGAAGGCCGTGCTCTCGATCAGGGCGTCGTTCCCGGCGAACCAGCTGCGCGCATCGGCATGCGGGAAGAGCTGCGGCAGCCTGTCGTAGAAGGCCATGTCCTGGGCCACGATCACCGTCACCGGCGCGCTCATGGTCTTCTCCACGTTGCCGGGCGAGAGCGCTTCCTTCAGCTTCGCCTTGGCCTCCGGCGACTTGACGAAGACGAAGCGCGCCGGCGAGGCATTGGCGCTGGTGGGGCCCCACTTCAGGAGCTCGTAGAGCTCGCGCAGCAGGCTGTCGGGCACGTCCTTCTGCTGCCAGGCATTGTGGGTGCGGGCCTCGCGGAAGAGCTGGTCGAGGGCGGCGGCATCGAGGGCGCGGGCATCGCGCGGCATGGCATCGGCGGGGCTCATGGAAGGCCTCATGGGAGAGTGGAATGGCGCTGAAGTATGGGCAAGCCCGGGCGCCGTACCATGCCCACCCCTGCAACAGCCCGTTGTGAACGCTGGAACGCAGGCAGGCCGGCACGCCGCCGCTACACTCCACCGATGCCCCTCGATGCCCCGTCCCTGCTGGTGCTCCACGATGGCGCCGCCGGCAACCGGCGGCAGGCGCTGGCGCTGGCCGAGGCGCTCTCGCCCCGGGTGCAGGAACTGGTGCTGGCGCCGCGGGCGCCCTGGCGTTTCGCCGCCCCACGCCGCCTTCCCTTCTCGGTCCACGCCTTCGGCCCGGCCTTCGCCCGGGCACTGGCCGCGCCGCCACCGCTGGCCGTCGGCTGCGGCCGGCAGGCGGCCCTGGCCACCCGCCTGCTGCGCGCCCGCGGCAGCCGGGTGGTGCAGGTGCTCGATCCGCGCCTGGCGCCGCGGCACTGGGACGCCGTGGTGGCCCCGGCCCACGACGGGCTTGCCGGGCCGAACGTGCTCTGCCTGCGCGGCAGCCTGCATCCGGTAGACGCCGCCTGGCTGGCAAAGGCGCGCGAAACCACGCCCGAACTCGGCGCCGCTCCCGGGCCGCGCCGGCTGCTGCTGCTCGGCGGCCCCACCCGCCGCTGCCCCTGGAGCAAGGCCTCGGTGCTGCAGGCCTTCGAGGCCCTGCGGGCAGCACAGGCCCGCGACGGCGGCGCGCTGTGGATCAGCGGTTCGCGGCGCACGCCCCCGGCGCTCACCGCCGCGCTGCGCTCCCGCCTCGATACGGCACAGGCCCCGCCCGACGTACTGCGGCTCTGGGCCTCGGCCGCCGACGGTCCCAACCCCTATGCCGGCTTCCTCGGCTGGGCCGGGGCCCTCGTGGTGACGGCCGATTCCGCCAACCTGCTGAGCGAGGCCGCGGCCACCGAAGCACCGCTGTGGATCCTGGGCGCCGACGCGGTCTCGGGCCGCCTCGCCGCACTGGTGCGGGAACTGCTGGACAGCGGCCGGGCCCGGCGCTTCGAGGAGGGCCTCGCCACCGGTTTCGCGCCCTACCCGCTCGCGCCCTGGGTCGAGCTGCCGCCGCTGCTGGCCGGGTTGCGCAGGCTGCTCGGGCTGCCTCCGACCTGAGCCGCGAGCAGGGCAGCGAGCCGCGCCGGGGTGTCGCCGAGCCGCGCCCGCGCCACCCGCCGCGGGCGATGGTCGAGAGTGCAGGCCAGCGAGGCCGCCACCAGCGCGGCATGGGCCTCGACGAGGCCCCGGGCGGTTCCGGCATCGAGCAGGCCCTCGGCCTCGAGCGCCCGCAGCAGGTCCACGCTGTGCCGCGGAGCACGCAGGGCCGGGTGCCGCGCCGCATGCCGCAGCACCGCCTGCTGGAGGAAGAACTCGAGGTCCACCAGCCCGCCCTCGCCCTGCTTGAGGTCGAGGTGCAAAGCATCGCTGCGGTCCAGCTCGCGGCGCATGCGCTCGCGCATCGCCGCCACGTCGGCGGCCAGGGCCACCGGGTCGCGCTCGCGGGCGAGGATCTCGCCGCGCAGGGCCTCGAGCCGGGCGAGCAGGCCGGCATCCCCGGCCAGCGGCCGCATCCGCACCAGGGCCTGGTGCTCCCAGGTCCAGGCACGCTCGCGCTGGTAGCCCGCATAGCTGGCCTCGTGCACCACCAGCAGACCCTGCGCCCCGTCCGGGCGCAGGCGCACGTCCACCTCGTAGAGCCGGCCGGCGGCGGTGGGCGTGTCGAGCAGGGCCACCAGCTTCTGGGCAAGCCGCAGGTACCAGCGCGGGGCATCCAGGGGCCGCGGCCCGTCGGAGACCGAGGCCAGCGCCCCGCCATGCACGAAGACGAGGTCGAGGTCGGACGCAAAGCCAAGCTCCTCGGCCCCGATGCTCCCGTAGCCGAGCACGGCAAACTCGCCGTCGGGCAGGCGGCCATGGGCGCGCTCCACCTCGTGGCGGGCCAGCCGCAGGGCGGCCACCAGCACGGCTTCGGCCACCCGGGCGAGCAGGCGGGTGGCGGCCACGGCATCCAGGCGCCCGGCGCGCCAGGCAAGACCGATGCGGAAGGCCAGGCTGTGGCGGCGCTCGTTCAGGGCCAGCAAGGCGGCCTCGGCATCCTCGGGCAGAGCCGCCAGCGCGGCGAACTCCGCGGCGATGCCCTCGGGCTCGGGCAGGGGGCCGGCGGCGCGCACGTCGAGCAGCTCGTCGAGCAGCTGCGGCTGCTCGGTGAGGCGCTCGGCGAGCAGGGCACTGTCGGCACAGACCGCGACCAGCCGCTCCAGCGCCGCCGGCTGCTCGGCCAGCAGGGCAAAGTAACTGCTGCGCCGCCCGATCGCGCCGAGCAGGGCGATGGCGCGGGCGAGGCTGGCATCCGGCGCCTCGCTGGCCGCCGCCTGGGCGATCAGCACGGGCAGGATGCCGTCGAACCATGCGGCCGCCCGTGGCGAGAGGCTGCGCCGCAGGGCCGAGCCGGCCAGCCGGCGCAGGGCCTCGTCGGCGGCCGTGGCATCGGCGAAACCGGCCTCTGCCAGCACCCGGGCCTCGCCACCCTCGGGCAGGGCCTGCCAGTAGGCCGCAAGCGGCCCCGGCGGCGGCGCGGCGCGGCGGCCGCTTCCGAGCACGGCGGCGAATTCCTCGGCCACCACGGCGCGGTGCCCCCCGAGCGCGGCATCGAGCGCGGCGGCATCGGCATAACCGAGCCCGCGGGCGATGCGCAGGCGGTCCAGGGGGTCGGCCGGCAGGGCGTGGGTCTGGGCATCGCGCAGCATCTGCACCCGGTTCTCCACCCGGCGCAGGAAGCGGTAGGCCTCGGCCAGCCGCACCGCGGTGGCGGGGGCGAGATGCCCGGCCCCGGCCAGCGCCGCCAGCGCCGGCAGCAGGCCGCGCTGGCGCAGGGCCGGTTCGCGGCCGCCGCGGATCAGTTGCAGGGCCTGCACCAGGAACTCCACCTCGCGGATGCCGCCGGGCCCGCGCTTGAGGTCGTCGGCCATGTCCCGGCGCGCCACCTCGGCCTCGATCATCGCCTTCATGCCGCGCAGGGCGTCGAGGGCGGTGAAATCGAGATAGCGGCGGTAGACGAAGGGCCTAAGCCCGCGCAGCCAGGCCTCGCCGGCCTCGATGTCGCCGGCCACCGCCCGTGCCTTGATCCAGGCATAGCGCTCCCAGTCGCGGCCCTCGCGCTGGAAATAGGCATCCATGGCCTCGAAGCCCATCACCAGCCGGCCGCTGTCGCCGAAGGGCCGCAGGCGCAGGTCCACGCGGTGGCAGAAGCCCTCGGCCGTGGTCTCGCCGAGCAGCTGGCCCAGGCGCTGGCCGAGGCGGACGAAATAGGCCTCGGCCTCCAGCACCCGCGGCCCGTCGCTGCTGCCGGGCCCGGCATGGGCGTAGACGAGGTCGATATCGGAGCTGAAGTTGAGCTCGCCGCCGCCCAGCTTGCCGAGCGCGAACACCACGAGGCGCTGCGCCCGCCCTGCGGCATCGCGCACGGTGCCGAAGCGCGGCGCCAGCTCGCCCTCGGCCTGCGCCAGCGCCAGGGCGAGGGCCTGCTCGGCGATGCGGGTGCTGCCGGCCAGGGTAGCCTCCACCGGATCGAGGCCGTCCACGTCGCGGGCCACCAGCACGGTCGAGGCCGCAGCCCGCCAGCGGCGCAGGGCGGCCATCGCCGCCTCGGGCGCCGCCGGATCGAGCACGGGCGGCGCCGGCAGCGTATGCCGCGCGGCCAGCAGGGCGGGCTGGCGGCGCAGGGTGTCGAGGGCGAAATCGGAGGCGATGGCGAGCGGCCGCAAAGCCTCGGGATCGACCCCTGCCGCCCCGGCCGATGGCAGGGCCTCCAGGCGACGCCAGACCAGGGCCTCGAGTTCGTGTTCCAGGCTGCCGCCCATCTCCTTCTCCGCGGGCCGACACCGGCCCCAAAAAAGAACCCGCAAGGCCGAGGCGCTTGCGGGTCCGTGCTCCCTCCCCCACGTCGGAAGCGGTCCGATCCTGCGCTGGCACGATGGCGGCGCGCACGCCGCAGCGCAGCATGGAGGAGCTTGATGGTGGAAACGCAAGGCCCCGCACATGGCGGGGCCCTGCAGTGTGCCGCAGCGGCAGCGTTCAGCGCGAGGCCGGCTCGAGCCCGCCGTGCTCCTCGAACCACTTCCGCACCTGCTGGTACCAGAACACCGAGTTCTGGGGTTTTAGGATCCAGTGATTCTCGTTCGGGTAGTAGAGGAAGCGCGTGGGAACGCCCTTCATCAGCAGGGTCTGGTAGAGCTCGAGGCCATGGTTCACCGGCACGCGCAGGTCGTTCTGGCCATGCACCACCAGCGTGGGCGTCTTGAAGTTCGCCGCGCCGTAATGCGGCGAGTTGCGGCGCAGCACCGCGTCGTTGCCCTCTTCCCAGAAGCCGCCGAAGCGCGGCAGCTCGGTGGAGAAATCGGCGGCGTACTGGGTGTAGAGGTTGTAGACCTTGGCATGCGCCACCAGCGCACGGAACGGATGCTCGCGGCCGAGGATCACGCTGGTGAGGTAACCGCCATAGCTGCCGCCGCCGGCCACCATGCGGCGGGTGTCGATCCAGGGCTGGGCGGCGAACCACTCCGCGGCCTTGATCACGTCCTGGTAGGGCTTCTCGGCCCACTCCGGATTGATCGAATCGGTGAAGGCCTGGCCGAAGCCCGAGCTGCCGTGGAAGTTCGGCCAAGCCGTCACGTAGCCCCAGCTGCCGAACACCTGCGCATTCCAGCGGAAGTGCATGCCATTGGTGATGGCATTGTGCGGGCCGCCGTGGATGAGCATGAAAAGCGGGTATTTCTTCGATTTGTCGAAGCCCGGCGGGTAGTTCACCCACATCTGGATCTCGGCCCCGTTCGCGCCGCGGTAGGTGATCGACTCGTAGGTGCCGAAATCAGTGGCGGCGAGCAGGGCGTCATTGATCGTCGAGAGCTTCTCGGCGCGGCCCGAGCGCGGATCGAGGCGCACCAGTGTGGGCGGCTCGACGAAACTCTGGCGCAGGGCCACGAGGGTGCCGTCCTTCGCCAGGGCCAGCGAGTCGTAGGAAGCCTCCGTGCCGGTGACGGGGCGCGGCCGGCCGTCGATCGGCAGTTCGTAGACGCGGGTGGTACCGGCATCGTCGATGGCACCGTACAGGCGCCGGCCATCCGCCGCCCAAACGAGCCCGCTCGCGCTACGGTCCCAGTCGGCGAACAGCTCGCGGGTCTCGCCGCTGCGGCGCTCGCGCAGCATCAGCCGGCCCTTGTCGGCGTAGAAGCCCTTGATGCGCTGCTGCACGAAGCTGAGCAGACGGCCATCGGGGCTGTAGAGCGGGTTGCCGTCATTGGCTGGGTTGTCGGCGGTGAGGTTCACCGGCGTGGCGCTGACCGCGCCCGCGGCCGGGATGGCGACGGTGAACACGTCGTTGTTGGTGACGTTCGGCGCCGGGTCGGAATCGGCGACGAAGGCGAGTTCATTGCCTTCGGGCGAAATGGCGAACAGGCTGTCGGTGCCCTGCACCGCGCTGCGCGGCAGCTGCAGGCCCGTGCCGAGGGTGAGCGCCTGCGGCTCGCCGCCGCCCACGTCCACGGCGAAGACATGGAACTGGCGCTCGTCGATATAGCGGTCCCAGGCCGTCACCGGCGCGCCGTCCCAGACCTGCCCGGTCATCTTGGGATTGGCCCGCTCCTCGAGGCGCTTGCCTTGCTCGGAAAGCGGCAGGTCGGCGAACACCCGCGAGACGAAGGCGAGGCGACGGCCATCGGGGAACCACTTCGGGCTCTGCACGCCGGTGGCGAGCCGGGTGAGACGACGCGCCTCGCCGCCGTCCAGTGGCATCACGTAGAGCTGCGGCGCCTTGTCGTCCTCGCGCTGGGCGACGAAGGCGAGGAAGCGGCCATCCGGGCTGAAGGCCGGCGAGCCCTCGTTGCTGGCATGGGTGGTGAAGGCGCGCTCGCCGCTGCCGTCGCGGTTCCAGATCCACAGATCGGTGTAACCCTTGTCCTCGCTCATCACGAAGCGCGTGACCGGAGCGACGATGCGCCGCCCGTCGGGCGAGATCACCGGGGCGCCGAGGCGCTGGATCTCCCAGCTGCGCTCGACGGTGAAGGGGAGCTTGGCCGCCGGCGTGGCGGGCGCCTGCGCAAGCGCAGCCCCGGACGCGAACAGGGCCAGCGCGACGATGCGATGCAGCATGGAACCTCCGTCGAAGCAGGGTGAAGCAGCGACGCTAGCCGCGCCGGCGTCAAGAACACAAGAAGCCTGTGGCAGGCTTGCGCCCTCCCCACCTGCCTGCCTTCGCTGATGCCCTGCCCCGCTCGCCCGGCCTTCCGCGCCCGTACCTTAGGCCTCCTTCCGCTGCTGCTGGCGCTCGCCCCGCACGCCGCCCTCTCGGCCACACCGGCGAATCCTTCCCGCACCGTAGCCCCGCCCACTGCCGCCCCCGACTGGCGCACCCCGGCCGAGCAGAGCGACTACACCCGCACGCCGCGCTATGCCGAGACCTTCGCCTACTTCGAGCGCCTCGCCGCCGCGAGCCCGCAGGTGCAGCTGTTCGAGTTCGGCACCAGCCCGCAGGGCCGGGCGCTGAAGGCGGTGGTGCTGTCGAGCGACGGCCTGCGCACGCCGCAGGAGGCCCATGCCACCGGCAAGCCGGTGGTGCTGGTGCAGGCCGCCATCCACCCCGGCGAGAACGAGGGCAAGGACGTGCTGATGGCGCTGGCGCGCGACCTCACGGTGAGCGGCAGGCACGCCGGGCTACTCGAACATGCCGTGCTGCTGCTGGTGCCGATCTTCAACGTCGATGGCCACGAGCGCTTCGGCCCCTACCACCGCATCAACCAGAACGGCCCCGAGGCCATGGGCTGGCGGGCCACGGCGCAGAACCTCAACCTCAACCGCGACTACACCAAGCTCGATGCCCCGGAGATGCAGGCCTGGATGCGGCTGTGGACCGATTGGCGCCCCGACCTGCTGGTGGACATGCACAACACCAACGGCGCCGACTACCAGTACGCCATGACCTGGGCCTACGAGACGGCGGCCAACATCGAGCCGGTGCTGGCCGAATGGCAGCGCCGCGCCTTCGACGGGCGGATGAAGCCGGCGCTGGCCGCGCAGGGCTGGCCCCTCACCTTCTACGTGAGCCTGAAGGATTCCACCGACATCCGCGCCGGCCTCGTGGAGGGCGCCTCCGGCCCGCGCTTCTCGGTGGGCTATGCCGCCGCGGCCAACCGCCCGGGCCTGCTGCTCGAGACTCACATGCTCAAGGACTTCCGCACCCGGGTGGCGGTGAACGAAGCGGTGATGCTGGAACTGCTGCGCATGCTCGGCGAGGAGGGCAAGGCCCTGCGCGCCGCGAATGCTGCCGCCGATGCCCGGCGCTTCGCCGAGGACGAGCCGGTGCCGCTGGCCTTCGGCCTTTCCGATCGCGTCGAGCAGCGCGAGTTCCTCGGCGTGGCCGACCGCCGCGTGGAGAGCGAGATCTCGGGTGGCACCTGGGTGCAGTACGACCCCGAGACCCCCATCACGCTCAGCCTGCCGGTGCAGGCCGAGGTCACCGTGACCGCCAGCGCCCCGGCTCCCGCCGCCTGGGTGCTGCCGCCGCAGTGGCAGACGGTGGCCGAGCGCCTGCGGCTGCACGGCCTCGTGATGTGGCCGCTGCCGCAGGCGACCGAGGTGATGGCCACCCGCTACCGCATCGAGGCGGTGGAATGGGCGCCACGCCCCTTCGAGGGCCGGCATGCCATCACCACCCTGCGCCATCGCCTGGAAACCGGGACGGAGCCGGTGCCGGCGGGCAGCTGGGTAATCCCGGCCGACCAGCCGCTGGCGCGCCTCGCCGCCCTGCTGCTGGAACCCGACTCGCCCGACAGCTTTCTACGCTGGGGCTTCTTCGATGCCATCTTCGAGGAGAAGGAATACGCCGAGCCGCGAGTGATGGAGCGCATGGCGCGCGAGATGCTGGCCGCCGACCCGGCCCTGCGCACCGAATTCGAGGCCCGGCTGCGCGAGGACGCGGCCTTCGCCGCCAGTCCGCGCGAGCGACTGCGCTTCTTCTACCAGCGCACGCCCTACTTCGACCGCGAGTTCAGCCGCTACCCGGTGCTTCGCCTCGATGCCGCCGGCCTGCGCCAGCTGCGCGCCGCCGCCATGCCGCGATGAGGCGGCGGCGTCAGGCCCCGGGCGGGGCGGGCGGCTCCGGCGGATGCCGCTCGGCATGGCGCTGCCGCAGCTCCTGCAGCTTGCGCTTGAAGACTGCCGCCTCCCAGGCCAGCAGCCGCCAGGCGAGATCGGCCACCAGGGCCGTGGCAAGCCCCACCACCACGCCGCCGACGAACAGGCCCTGGGCGAAGCGCAGGGCCGGCTCCACGTGGTCGCCCACCCCCACGAGGTGCATCAGCTTCACGCCCAACCAGCCGGTGAAGGCATAGATCGGCGCGATGGTGAAGGGGTTGGTGATGAACTGCAGGCCCACCATCACCGTCAGGTTGGCGCGGAACAGCAGGGCGGCGCCGAAGGCCAGCAGGGCCTGCACGCCGTAGAGCGGCAGGAAGGCGAGCACGCTGCCGACGTAGAGCGCCGGCAGGATGTTCGAGCGCTTGAACGACCACAGGAAGGAGGCCTTCGCCGCGTACTTCGAAAACCACTTCAGCACCGGGTAGCGGGAAAGATTGGCGCGCCGCGGCAGGGGCCGGAGCAGGCGGCGCAGGCGGCGGCGGCGCTGCAGCCAGAGCAGGTGGTGGCGGTCGAGTTCTTCACGCGTCGGCATGGCCGCGCATTATCCGCCAGCCGGATGAATGCCGTCCGTGCCGGAAGGCGGGGGGGCGCGGGCAGTGAAGCCCCCGGCCGCGGGCAGACCGCCGCCGGCCCGGCCTAGCGCTGGTCGAGGAGGTGGTGGATCAGCACCACGCACTGCGAGGCGAACAGCATCCGCGGCCCCAGCGACAGCCGGGTGGCGCCGAGGCGCTCCAGACTGCCGAGGGTTTTCTTCGGCATCGGGATGTGGTCGGTGAGCAGGAAACAGGGGGCTTCACCGAAGGCCTGTTCGCCGGCCGGCACGCCCTTGCGGTCGAGCAAGAACAGCTGGTGATCGGCCGAGAGCTGCTGCACCAGGCGCTCGAAACTCACCGTGCGCACCGTGACGCCGGGCTCCACCGGCCGTTCCTCCTCCTTGCCCATGCCGCGCGAGGCATCCAGGGCCTTGGCCACCCTGGCGAGCAGGGTGCGCTCGTCGAAACCGCCGAGCCCGCGCATTTCCCGCGGTTCGAAGCGGACCGTGCGCGAGTAGTCCGGAGTGCTCTCGAGCACCAAGTAGACGGTCACGTCCTCGCGGTGCGACTGGGCGACGAAGATCGCATTCATCAGCACATGGGCGAGGATCTCGGGATGCGCCTCGCCGCCGATGCCGGCGAGCAGCTTCTGGCCATCGGTGGGCGCGGCGCGGGCGCGGAGAACGAAGGTTCGCATCGGGATCCGGAAAAAGAGAGGGCCCGCTTTCGCGGGCCCCCGATTGTCGCACTGGATGCGATGCGGCGCGGATCAGAAGTCCATGTCGCCCATGCCGCCCATGCCCGGGGCAGCCGGCTTCTCGTCCTTCTTCGGCGCCTCGGCCACCATGGCCTCGGTGGTGATCATGAGACCGGCGATCGAGGCGGCGTTCTGCAGCGCAGTGCGGGTGACCTTGGTCGGGTCGAGGATGCCGAACTGCACCATGTCGCCGAACTCGCCCGAGGCGGCGTTGTAGCCGAAGTTGCCCGAACCCTCGAGCACCTTGTTGAGGATCACCGAGGGCTCGTCGCCGGCGTTGGTCACGATCTCGCGCAGCGGGGCCTCCATCGCGCGCAGGGCGATGGCGATGCCGTGGTTCTGGTCCTCGTTGGCACCCTTGAGGTCCTTGATGGCAGCCTTGGCGCGCAGCAGGGCCACGCCACCGCCCGGCACGATGCCTTCCTCGACGGCCGCACGGGTCGCGTGCAGGGCGTCTTCGACGCGGGCCTTCTTCTCCTTCATCTCGACTTCCGTCGCAGCGCCAACCTTGATGACGGCCACGCCGCCGGCCAGCTTGGCCACACGCTCCTGCAGCTTCTCGCGGTCGTAGTCCGAGGTAGTTTCCTCGATCTGCGCCTTGATCTGCTTGATGCGCGACTGGATGGCCTCGGCATTGCCAGCGCCGTCGATGATGGTGGTGTTCTCCTTCGAGACCTGCACCTTCTTGGCGCGGCCGAGGTCCTTGATGGTGGCCTTGTCGAGCTGCAGGCCGACCTCCTCCGAGATCACCGTGCCGCCGGTCAGGATGGCCATGTCCTCCAGCATCGCCTTGCGGCGGTCACCGAAGCCCGGGGCCTTGACGGCGCACACCTTCACGATGCCGCGGATGGTGTTGACGACGAGGGTGGCGAGCGCCTCGCCCTCGACCTCCTCGGCCACGATCAGCAGCGGCTTGCCGGCCTTGGCCACGCCTTCCAGTACCGGCAGCAGGTCGCGCACGTTCGAGATCTTCTTGTCGTGCAGCAGGATGAAGGGGTCATCCAGCTCGCACTGCATGCTCTGCTGGTTGTTGATGAAGTACGGCGAGAGGTAGCCGCGGTCGAACTGCATGCCCTCGACCACGTCCAGCTCGTTCTCCAGGCCCGAGCCCTCCTCGACGGTGATCACGCCTTCCTTGCCGACCTTGTCCATCGCCTTGGCGATCAGCTCGCCGATGTTGTGATCGGAGTTGGCCGAGATCGAACCGACCTGGGCGATCTCCTTCGAGGTCGAGCACGGCTTGCTGATCTTCTTCAGCTCGTCGACCGCGGCATTCACCGCCTTGTCGATGCCGCGCTTCAGGTCCATCGGGTTCATGCCGGCGGCAACCGCCTTCATGCCCTCGCGGATCAGGGCCTGGGCCAGCACGGTGGCGGTGGTGGTGCCGTCACCGGCCACGTCCGAGGTCTTGGACGCGACTTCCTTGACCATCTGGGCGCCCATGTTCTCGAACTTGTCGGAAAGCTCGATCTCCTTGGCGACGGACACGCCGTCCTTGGTGATGGTCGGGGCGCCGAAGCTCTTCTCCAGCACCACGTTGCGGCCCTTCGGGCCGAGGGTCGCCTTGACGGCATTGGCGAGGATGTTCACGCCGCGGACCATGCGGACGCGGGCGTCTTCACCGAAACGGATGTCTTTTGCAGCCATGTTCTGTACTCCGGAAAACGGGGGAGGAATCAAAGCGGGCGGGGGCGGGCGGTGGTTTCAGCAGCCGGGCGGTGATCCCGCCGGCGCGCCGCCACGCGGCTCAGCCCAGGATGGCGAAGATGTCGTCCTCGCGGACCACCAGGTACTCGGTGCCGTCGAGCTTCACCTCGGTGCCGGCGTACTTGCCGAACAGCACCTTGTCGCCGACCTTCACGGCAGGCGCACGAACCGTGCCGTTGTCCAGCGCCTTGCCGGGACCCACGGCCACGACCTCGCCCTTGATCGGCTTCTCGGTGGCCGAGTCGGGGATGACGATGCCACCCGCGGAGACCTTCTCTTCTTCCATGCGCTTGATGACCACGCGGTCGAACAGCGGCTTGATGCTCATGAGGGGAACCTCTTTGCCTTGTTGATCAATGGGTTGCAGTGGTCCGGGCCAGATTTGCTAGCACTCGGCCCGAGTGAGTGCCAATTCTAGCGCGCGCCGAGGACACCGGGGGCCTCAGGATCGCGGGGCAGCAGATGGGGCCGGCCCGGCAGGTTTCAAGGGGTGGCTTGCGGCCCTACCCCGCCCGGCCCACCCTTGGCGCCCCCCCCTCCCGGAGCCCTGCCATGGCCGCCCGCCCCGAGACCGAGGCCCTGATCGTGTTCTGCGCCGTGCCGCCCGCCGAGGCCGACCGCCTCGCCCGCTGGCTGGTGGAGGAACGCCTGGCGGCCTGCGTGCAGGCCCTGCCCGGCATCCGCAGCACCTACCGCTGGGAGGGCGAGGTGCAGCAGGCCACGGAAACCCTGCTGCTGATCAAGACCACGGCCGGGCGCTATGCCGCGCTGGAGCGCGGGCTCAGTGCACGCCACCCCTACGAGGTGCCGGAACTCCTCGCCGTGGACGCCAGCGCCGGCCTGCCGGCCTACCTGCGCTGGCTGGCCGGGGAGACGGCCGCCGGCGAGCCGGGCGACGCGGACTGAACGCCCCGAGTCCGGGGCCCCGGGTCCTTCGCACCTCGCGCCGACACCGGCTTGGCGATAATCGGGCCTTCGGCGCCTTGCGGCGCCCTCCGGATACGCCACCCCATGCCCCGCCTCCTGCGGCCCGTCCGCCGCCTGCTGCTCCTGCTCGCCACCCTCCTCGCTCCGGCCCTGTCCGCCCCGCTGGCCGCGGCCGGACAGGATGCGCTGCTGCCGGTGGACGAGGCCTTCGCGCTTTCCGCCAAGGCCAGTGGCCGCGATGCCATCGAGGTGCGCTTCGCGATTGCCGAGGGCTACTACCTGTACCGCCACCGCACCGCGGTCGAGGTGCTGGACGGCGGCTTTTCGGCGGCGAACCTCGCCCTGCCCGCCGGTGAACGCCACACCGACGAATTCTTCGGCGAGGTCGAGACCTACCGCGGGTCGCTGCTCGCCACGCTGACCGGCGCCGCGGCCGACGACGCCACCCGGGTGCGCCTGCGGGTGAAGTACCAGGGCTGCGCCGATATCGGCATCTGCTACCCGCCGCAAGTGCGCGAACTGGACCTGGCCCTGCCCGCGCCGGCCGGGCCGTCCCCGGTGGTCGCCTTGCTCGGGGCCTCCCCGCGCAGCGCCCTGCTCGGCGGAGACACGACGGCCACCGGTCCCGGCCTGCCGCTGCCGGAGACCGAGGCCTACCGCGTCGAGGTGGCCACCGACGGCCCCAACCGCCTCGTGCTGCGCTTCACCATCGCCCCGGGCTACTACCTCTACCGCGACAAGACCACCTTCGCCGCGCGGAGCGACAAGGGCGCCGTGGTCCGCCCCGGCGAGTGGCCGCCCGCGCGCACGATCCGCGACGAGTACTTCGGCGAGCAGGCGGTCTATTTCGACGAGTTGCTGCTGCCACTGGAGGTGGTCCGCGCGCAGGCGGGCCCCGACACCCTCCGCCTCGAGCTGGGCTTCATGGGCTGCCAGGAGAACGGCGTCTGCTACCCGCCGCTCAGCCGCCGTTTTGAGATCGCGCTGGCCGATGCGCCGGCGAGCGCAAGCACGGCGACGCCGGAGGCGGGCGCGGCGAACGGCGGGGCGGGCGGCGGCATCGGCCTGTTCGCGGCGCTGGGCTTCGCCCTGCTCGGCGGCCTGATCCTCAACCTCATGCCCTGCGTGCTGCCGATCCTCTCGCTCAAGGCGCTGGGCCTCGCAGGCAGCGGCGAGAGCCCGGCCAGGGCCCGCGCCCATGCGCTCTGGTACAGCGCCGGCGTGGTGCTGAGCTTCGCCGCGCTCGGCGCACTGGCGCTCGGTCTGCGCGCCGCCGGGCTGGCCCTGGGCTGGGGCTTCCAGCTGCAGCAGCCGCTGGTGGTGGGCGCGCTATCGCTGCTGATGTTCGCCATCGGCCTGTCGCTCTCCGGCGTGTTCACCCTCGGCGGCGGGCTGGCCGGGCTCGGCCAATCGCTGGCCGCGCGCTCCGGCCCGGCCGGCGATTTCTTCACCGGCATGCTGGCGGTGGTGGTGGCCGCCCCCTGCACGGCGCCCTTCATGGGCGCGGCCCTGGCCTATGCCTTCGCCGCACCGGCCGGCGTGGCGCTGGGGGTCTTCGTGGCGCTGGGCCTGGGCCTTGCCCTGCCCTTCCTCGCCATCGGCTTCCTGCCCGGCCTGGCCGCCCGCCTGCCGAAACCCGGGGCGTGGATGGACCGGCTCAAGCAGTTCCTCGCCTTCCCCATGTACCTCACCGCCGTGTGGCTGGCCTGGGTGCTGGCCAAGCAGCGCGGAGCCGATGCCGTGGGCTGGCTGCTGGTCGGCGCGGTGCTGCTGGCCCTCGGCCTCTGGGCCTGGGAGGCCGCGCGCTACCGCAGCGCCACCCTGCGCGCCCTGGCGCTGGCCGTCGCCGCGGCCGGCGTGGCGGTGCTCTGGCCGGTGCAGCAGTTGCCGGCTGCGCGCGCCTCCGCGGCCGCGGGAGGTGGTGCGATCGCCGCATCGCAGCCCGCGGCGGACGGCAGCCTTCCGTACTCTGCGGAAGCGCTGGCTTCGCTGCGCGCGGAAGGCCGGGTGGTGTTCGTCAACATGACGGCCGACTGGTGCGTCACCTGCAAGGCCAATGAGCGCGCCGTGCTCGCCACCAACGCTTTCCGCCACGCCCTGGAGCGCGCCGGCGCGGTCTACCTCAAGGGCGACTGGACCGACGTCGATCCCGCCATCACCGCCTACCTTGCCGAGCATGGCGCGGTGGGTGTGCCCTTCTACGCCGTCTACCCGGCCGACGGCGGGGCACCCGAGGTACTGCCGACCCTGCTGACCTCCGGCCTCGTCGAAGCAGCCCTCACCCGCGCCACCGCCCGCGGCGGCACGCCTTGAGGAGCGCCGCATGAAGCCCTGGCTGCAGTGGACCCTGATCGCCGGCTTCGCCCTTGGCAGCGCCGCGCTCGGCCTGTGGCTGCGCGGCGAGTTCGACGCCGCGCGGCGTGCCGCCGTGCCCGAGGGCCTCAGCGTGGTGGCGCTGGGGGAGCCGGCCGGACCGCTCGTCGGCACCACGCTCGAGGGCGTGAACCAGCCCCTGCCCGGCGAGGGCCGCTGGCGGCTGATCAACTTCTGGGCCAGCTGGTGCCCGCCCTGCATCAAGGAACTGCCGGCCCTCGACGCCTTCCACCGGGCACAGGGCGAGGGCGGGGTGCAGGTGATCGGCGTGGCCCTCGAGCCCCCCGAGGACGCCCGCGCCTTCCTCGAACGCCAACCGGTGGGCTTCCCGGTCTTCGTGGAACCCAACTCCCCGCGCGACAGCTCGGTGCGCCTCGGCAACACCCGAGGCCTTCTGCCCTACACCGTGCTCATCGACCCCGAAGGCCGGCTGGTGGCCACGCATTCCCGGCCCTTCGACGAGGCCAAGGACGTGGCGGACTGGGTGGAAGAGCGAGTTGCGAAGGGAAGGACGGCGCTATCGAACAAATAACGCCATCGCGCCCCTTGCCGACGGAAGGGCCTGTCTCAGCCGCGAGCTCACATGCGGGGCGCTGGCGGATTTTTCATGCCTTCCTTGGCGGATGAGGATGTCCACAAGCAAATAAGCCCCATGGAGACGAGCCGACTCGACTCATCCTGCCGAGAAAATGAGCACGAAACTCAAAGCCACAAGAAAAAAGCCCACACCGATGACAAGGGACAGCCTTTTCTTCCGTAATGCGGGATCGCTCTCTACCCAGGCGATCAAAGGCGGCCTCAGAAATACCCAATAAAGCACCAGAAACGAGAAACTCGCGATCGCAGTAACCAGTGGCCCCCAAGGACCGAAGGTATCGACGAACCAAAAGCCTGTTTTCACGGCCATCCTCCAGGGCCCGGATAAGAGCCGGCGCAAGCAGCCGTGACGCTAGCCTGCTGACTCATGGCAAGAATGAGCGCGACCGCCGATGCCGCACAGCCTATGGCACCCGCAGGCGTCCATAAAAAAACACAGGTAGTCGCAAAAGCCGCGGTTGCCGTCGCGGAAGCGGCAACGTGGGAATGGACCGAAGCACATTGCCGCTGACGCCACTGCTCCCACTGTGATCGGTCCTGCTCAAGATGCCACTGGTCGAAGAGAGATCTCATGTCGCTGGGCGAGAGAACCGGTCGCGGATCGCTGGTGCGCGCCCACCACTCATCAAACCTGTCAGACGAACTCACGCCATCGATGCTGAAACCCGTCACCTGAATGCGCTCCAGTAGGACAGGGGGCCGGCATGATGCCGGGTTTTCAGCACAGGGAGATTCCTCCTCGTCCTCACCGCTCTTCGGGAAATACCGGCCGCCAAAAGCGAACATTGACTCCTTGAGCGGATAGCCCCATCGCGGGACAACGACGGGTGAAGCCGAGGCGTAAGGCGGGGCACTCGTTCCGGCCTCGAAGGAAAACCCGGGATTGTCGGCAGCACGCGACGCGAGATGGATGAACTGCTCTCGCGCAGCGGCAGGCAATTGATCACGATGAACTCGGATATCGGCCCCGCTGGCGGGGCGGAGCACCACCTCACCCGTGGCGAAATCCAGGGAAATGAGGGTCCCATCCTCCAGCACCAACACCCCGACGCCTGTAGCACCACGCAATTCCATGTGGGCGACCTTGGCCCCCTTGGGAAGCGATGGGCCCGGCGATGCGCAGGGGTCGCCAACGATCGGGTCTGGGATTGGCGGGCACGCGTGCAAAACGCCAGAAACGGCGCACAGGGCGGCTAGAACCGCGCCAGAGGGGTGGCATAACGTGCGCGCGGGGGGGGGGCATGACGATCACCTTGCGCAGGGGATTGCGCCACCCTCGCACGCGGGCACACGAGCGTCAAGCCGCCCTTCACGCCTCCCGCTAGTCAAGCCCGTGTCCAGCACTTCGCGAAACTCCAGATCGACAAACAGCCGTCATCTCCGGGGAAATCGCATCGAAACTCTAGACAGGCGGCTCTAACCGGGGCAGGCTGTGCGCCTTCGACGGCCCCTGCCCGCCATGGCCTCCATCCTCGTCCTGCACGGCCCCAACCTCAACCTGCTCGGCAGCCGCGAGCCGGAGGTCTACGGCCGCGACACGCTGGAGGCCATCAACACCCGGCTGGCGCTGCGGGCCAGCGCCGCGGGGCATGAGCTCAGCGCCTTCCAGAGCAATGCCGAGCACGCTCTCGTGGAACGGGTGCAGGCCACCCGGCTGGACGGCACCGCCATCGTGCTGGTGAACCCGGCAGCCTTCACCCACACCTCGGTGGCCCTGCGCGATGCCTTCGCCGCGGTGAAGACCCCTTTCATCGAAGTGCACCTCTCCAACCCCCACGCCCGCGAGCCCTTCCGCCACCACAGCTATCTTTCGGACCTGGCTCTCGGCGTGGTCTGCGGCTTCGGCGCCCAGAGCTACCTGCTGGCCCTCGAGGCCGCAATCCTCCGGCTGGACGCCCCACGCCACGACGTCTCGGCGCGCTGAAGCGCCCACGCGTTCCCCGCTGCCCGCCTTTCCCCTTTCCCTTCACCTTCACCGCACGCGAGACCGCCCATGGACCTCCGCAAAATCAAGGCGCTGATCGACCTGCTCGAGAAGTCCAACCTCACCGAGATCGAGATCAAGGAGGGCGAGGAGTCCGTCCGCCTGTCGCGGGCCAGCCGCGCCGCGCCGGCCGCGCCGCCGGCCCCCGCCGCCGCGCTGGAGCACATCGCCATGGCCCCCGCCGCCCCCGCCCCTGCGGCGAAGGCGCCGGCCGCCGAGCACCACAGCGAATCGCATGGCAAGGCCGGCAAGGACATTCCCGACGGCCACACCATCCGCTCGCCGATGGTTGGCACCTTCTACGCCAGCCCCAACCCCGATGCACCGCCCTTCGTGAAGGTGGGCCAGACAGTGAAGGCCGGCGACACCCTAGGCATCATCGAGGCGATGAAGATGTTCAACCCGATCGAGGCCGATGTCTCCGGCACCGTGCGCGCCATCCTGGTGCAGAGCGGCCAGCCGATCGAGTTCGACGAACCCATGTTCGTGATCGGCTGAGCGGGCGGCCATGCTGAAGAAAGTCGTCATCGCCAACCGCGGCGAGATCGCGCTGCGCATCCTGCGGGCCTGCCATGCGCTGGGCATCCAGACCGTGGCCGTGCACAGCACCGTCGACCGCAACCTCAAGCACGTGGCCATGGCCGACGAGTCGGTGTGCATCGGCCCGGCGCCCTCGGCCGAGAGCTACCTCAACATCCCGGCCATCATCGCCGCGGCGGAAGTGACCGACGCCGACGCCATCCACCCGGGCTACGGCTTCCTCTCCGAGAACGCCACCTTCGCCGAGCGGGTCGAGGCCTCGGGCTTCGTCTTCATCGGCCCCACGGCGGATGTCATCCGCATGATGGGCGACAAGGTGGAGGCGATCCGGGCGATGAAGGAGGCCGGCGTACCCTGCGTGCCCGGCTCCGACGGTCCACTGCCCGACGACGAGGCCGAATGCCTGCGCCTCGGCCGCGAGATCGGCTACCCCGTCATCATCAAGGCCGCGGGCGGCGGCGGCGGCCGCGGCATGCGGGTCGTCCGTGAGGAGAGCGCGCTCATCGCCTCCATCGCCACCACCCGTGCCGAGGCCAAGGCGGCCTTCGGCAACGACATGGTCTACATGGAGAAGTTCCTCGAGAATCCGCGCCATGTGGAGATCCAGGTGCTGGCCGACGGCCAGGGCAACGCGATCCATCTCGGCGAGCGCGACTGCTCGATGCAGCGCCGCCACCAGAAGGTGGTCGAGGAAGCGCCGGCGCCGGGCATCACCGAGGCGCAGCGTGCCGAGATCGGCCGCGTCTGCGTGGAGGCCTGTCTGCGCATCGGCTACCGAGGCGCTGGCACCTTCGAGTTCCTGTACGAGAACGGCCGCTTCTACTTCATCGAGATGAACACCCGCATCCAGGTGGAGCATCCG
Organism: Silanimonas lenta DSM 16282; assembly: GCF_000429065.1. Taxonomy (GTDB): domain Bacteria; phylum Pseudomonadota; class Gammaproteobacteria; order Xanthomonadales; family Xanthomonadaceae; genus Silanimonas; species Silanimonas lenta. The sequence continues at coordinate 101,541 of NZ_AUBD01000011.1, forward strand.
GTCACCGAACTGGTCACCGGCATCGACCTGGTGCGCGAGCAGCTCCTGATCGCCGGCGGCGAGAAGCTCTCGATCCGGCAGGAAGACGTGGTGCTGCGCGGCCACGCCATCGAGTGCCGCATCAATGCAGAGGACCCCGAGACCTTCGCGCCCTGCCCCGGCCTGATCAAGCATTTCCACGCCGCCGGCGGCCCCGGCGTGCGCGTGGACTCGCACATCTACGAGGGCTACAAGGTGCCGCCGAACTACGACTCGATGATCGGCAAGCTGATCGTGCATGGCGCGACGCGCGCGCAGGCGATCGCGCGCATGCGCGTGGCGCTGGCCGAGATGATCGTCGACGGCATCAAGACCAATATCCCGCTGCAGCAGCGCATCATGGCCGACATCGGCTTCCAGCAGGGCGGCACCAACATCCACTACCTCGAGAAGCGGCTGGCCGAACGCAAGGAGAAGAGCTTCGGCCTCGGCTGAAGCCCCGCCATGGGCAGTCCCGGCCCCGCCACCGCCGAGTTCACCATGACCGTGCTGATGACGCCGGACAAGGTGAACTTCAGCGGCAAGGTACACGGCGGGGCGCTGCTCAAGCTGCTCGACGAGGTGGCCTACGCCTGCGCCTCGCGCTATGCGGGTCGCTACTGCGTGACGCTCTCGGTGGACCAGGTGACCTTCCGTGAACCGATCCTGGTCGGCGAGCTGGTGCACTTCATGGCCCGGGTGAACTACACCGGCACGAGCTCGATGGAGATCGGCATCAAGGTGGTGGCCGAGAACATCCGCGAACGCTCGGTGCGCCACGTCAACAGCTGCTTTTTCACCATGGTGGCCATGGGCGACGACGGCCGCCCCACGCCGGTACCGCCCCTGGTGCCCGAGACCGAGGACGAACGGCGCCGCTACCGCAAGGGCGAGCAGCGCCGGGCTCTGCGGGCGGAGATGGCCCAGCGCCTGGACGAGATCCGCTCGGGTGGCTGAGCGGCCAGGCGTGCCGCCCTACAATCCCCCCATGCCCCAGCTCGAACTTTCCCTGCGCTGCCGCGCCACCGACGAGCCCTGGCTCGAGCGCGCCCTGCACGACCTCGGCGCCATGAGCGTCACCCTGCTCGACCCGTGCGCCGATACCCCGGAGGAGCAGTCCATCCTCGAACCCGGGGTCGGTGAAATGCCGCTCTGGCCCGACTGCCTGGTGGTGGCCCTGTTCGAAACCGGGGTTCCGCGCGAGGCCCTGCTGGCGGCGCTGGAGTCGATCGATCCGCGGGTCGATCTCGCCTCGGCCTCCTTCCGCGTGGTGGACGACGCCGACTGGGTGCGTGCCTGGATGGACCAGTTCCAGCCCATGCGCTTCGGCCGCCGCACCTGGATCGTGCCCTCGGACCATGCCCTGCCCGCCGAGGCCGACAGCTCCGAGGCCGCCGTGGTGCGCCTCGACCCCGGCCTCGCCTTCGGCTCCGGCACCCATGCCACCACCGCGCTCTGCCTAGAATGGCTCGACGGCCTCGATCTTGCCGGCGCCACCGTGCTCGATTTCGGCTGCGGCAGCGGCATCCTCGCCCTCGCGGCGCTGAAGCTGGGCGCGGCGCGCGCCGTGGGGGTCGACAACGACCCGCAGGCCATCCTCGCCAGCCGCGAGAACGCGCTGCGCAACGGCCTGGGCGGGCGGCTCTCGGTGTACCTGCCGCCGGAAGAGCCGCAGGCGGTCTATCCGGTGGTGGTGGCCAACATCCTCGCTGTGGCCCTCGATGCGCTGGCCGAGACCCTCGCCGCGCGCGTTGCTCCGGGCGGACGGATCGCGCTGTCCGGGATCCTCGCAGGCCAGGAGGACGCACTGCTGCAGCGCTATGCCGCCTGGTTCGATGCGCTCCACGTCGAGCAGCGCGGCGACTGGGTGCGCATCGACGGCCACCGCCGCGGCTGAAGGGCTACACTGCCGCGCCATGTCGCGCTCCCTGCCCCGATTCGTCCGCCCGCCGCCGCGGATCGCCCCGCTCTCGGCCAGGGGCCGCTGGGGCGTGGCCCTGGGCCTGGTGGCCGGCAGCCTGCTGCTCGTGCTGCAGGTACTGCTGGCCGACCGCGCGCGGCTCGCCGCCGATGCCCGCACCCGGCCATTCATGGAACGGGCCTGCGCCCTGCTCGGCTGCACGCTGCCGCCCTGGCGCGAACCCCGCGCCTTCACCGTGCTGAGCCGCGAGATCCAGCCGCACCCCAGCCACCCGCAGGCCCTGCTTGTCACCGCCAGCTTCCGCAACGATGCCCGCTGGCCGCAGCCCTGGCCACTGCTGGAACTCGCCCTCACCGACCTCGACGGCAGCCGCATCGGCCTGCGCCGCTTCCGCCCCGAGGAATACCTCGGCGGCGCGCCCGCGCGCGAAGGACTCGCGCCCGGCCAGTCGGCCACCATCGCGCTGGAGATCCTCGATCCTGGCAACCGCGCCGTGGCCTTCGAGTTCGATTTCCACTGAGACCCGGCACCGCGCTCACGCTTCCCGAAGGTCGAGGTCGCGCCGCGGGGGGATTTGCGGCAGACTCCCCTCCCCCGCCACCAATGGAGGGCGGCGGGCCAGCTCCTGGGGATGCCGTGAACGCTCTTCCTTCCCGTGCCGAATCTGCCACACCCGCGCTGCGCGAAGCCGCGGCCCGCGCCACGCGCCGCTATCTCAGCGACCGCGGCGACTGCGAGGCCGATTCGCTCTATGCGCTGATGCTGGCGGAGATGGAGATGGGCCTGCTGGCCGAGGTGCTGAAGCACTGCGAGGGCAACCAGAGCCGCGCCGCGGCGGTGCTGGGCATCAACCGCGCGACCCTGCGCAAGAAGCTGGAAGCGCACGGGCTGCTCTGAAGGCCTGCGCCCGAGGCGTCGGAACGCGCCTGCCGCAGGCGATTCAATCTCGGGGGCGCCTGCCTCTTGCTGCCCTTCTCTGGGGCGCCTGCCTCGTGCGGAGGGCGGTTATCGCAGGCGAGCCTGCCTGCCGCGTGCGGCATTTCGCTCTTCCCTCGGTCGGGGCA
>NZ_AUBD01000012.1 GCF_000429065.1 Silanimonas lenta DSM 16282
CGCTGCGCGAGCATTTGTCGGAGCGCGAGGCGGCGGTGGCCTGGCTGGAGGGCCAGCGCACGTCGCTGCAGGCGGCGCTGGAGGAGCGTGCGGCGGCGGAGCAGGCGCTGCGCGAGCATTTGTCGGAGCGCGAGGCGGCGGTGGCCTGGCTGGAGGGCCAGCGTTCGTCGCTGCAGGCGGCGCTGGAGGAACGCGCGGCGGCGGAGCAGGCGTTGCGCGAGCATCTGTCGGAGCGCGAAGCGGCGGTGGCCTGGCTGGAGGGCCAGCGTTCGTCGCTGCAGGCGGCGCTGGGCACTGAAATGCAGCGGCGAGAATGTCTGGAGGCAGCGCTTGCCACCGAGAAGGAGCGAACCCAGGCTGCTCTTGTCAGGCTGAATTGGCTCGAGTCGTCACGTCCCGTTCGGCTTGCAAGATGGCTTCGGGTTCTGCCTGAAATGGAAGTCAATAATGGAGAAAACAAATGAGACCAAAACTGAGTGCCATCGTTACCTTGCACAATGAGGATGTTCTGGCGCATACCGCCATGAATTCCTACCTGCTTTCTCGCAGGTTTGCACGAGACGAGGGCTTCAGCGTGGAGATGGTGTTCGTTCTGGATAGGGCAGATCCGAAAACGAAGGCCATCGTCATATCCCATCCTCTACTTGATGGTTCGGAGAAATTCGTCGAGGTGGATCATGGCGACCTGGCGCTTGCGAGAAATTCCGGAGTTTTTGCCAGTTCGGGGGAGTACATCTGCACACTGGACGGGGATGATCTGATTTCTCGACGGTATTTCTGCTGCCACCTGATTGAGGCGGAAAGGAACGATCTTCGAACCGTTCTCCACCCGGAGATGGTGGTCAGCTTCGGAATGTACAACGCATTCAACTGGCAGGTCGATCAGGCTGGAGAGTATTTCGATGCCGATTCGCTTCTGACAGTGAATCCATGGATCAGCGCGGCGTTCTCGCACAGGTCAATTTTCGAAGAGATTCCCTACCGTGCCTGTTACCCAAGGGCAACCGGGTTCGGCTTCGAAGACTGGTACTGGAACTGTGAAACGATCGCGAGGGGGCTAGTCCATCGGCTGGCCTGGGGAGCCGTGTACGTTTATCGGCGCAAGTACCATGGGTCGCTCAATGAGGTAAGCCACGGGCTCCACTCGGTGATGCCCCCAACGGCGCTATTCCAATATGGCAGTCTCTGGGCTGCCAGGGGGGAGTGAGCATGTCCGCTGAGTTCATGTCTCGCATGAAGGCGCGTCTTGCCCGTATTCTTAGAGCCGTGGCCAGCCGGCTCGAATATTCGGCTACTCCATCACAGGGAGCGATGGCGTCGCCTAGCGCCTGGGTGCCGCCGTCCATGCCGGAGTGGGTGGTAGATGAGCTGAAGGAATTAGTACGCATCGAGCCAGAACTGCTCCCTGCGGATGACTCCGTCGCTCGGTTCCAGTTCTATTCTGTACCGGTGAATTCTGGGCCTGGGCGAGTGTACCGTAGCCTGATCAACACAGTTGGTGACATAGCGCCCACCCATATTCTCATGGTGCCCTGGCTCAAGGCGGGAGGGGCGGATCGCGGGGCTATTTACCATGTACGTGCCATCGTGGAGTCCATCCCCCAGGCCCGGGTGCTCGTTATTGCCACTGAGGATGCCGATTCGCCGTGGGCGGAAAAGCTGCCCTCATCGGTTCGCTTCGTCGAGTTTGGCAAGCAGGCGCGTGGGCTTGATTTCAGTAAGCAGGTGGCTGTTGCGACGCGTCTGCTCGTACAACTGGCGCCCGCCACCATCCATGTAATCAACTCGAGAGTGGGATGGGAGTGCATCGCCCGCCACGGGCTTGCACTCTCGCAAAATTCCTCTCTGTTTGCCTCGTTGTTCTGCGATGATCATACGAGTCGTATGGTCCCCGTTGGGTATGCGCGCGACTATCTTCGTGTAGCCCTGAAGTGGCTGACGCGAGTATTCACCGACAACAGTGAGGCTCCGAAAGTCTGGGTGCGGGATCTGGGGGTCGATGTTTCGAGGTTCATGGTGCTCCCCTTTCCGTATGACAGGGCCGTCGAGCCTCTGAAGCCACTGGATCCGGAGGCATCGCCTACCCGCATTCTTTGGGCAGGGCGCCTTGACCGGCAGAAACGGCCCGATATTCTAGCGGCAATTGCCGAAGCCATGCCGTCCTGTCATTTTGATGTTTGGGGGGATCGTGTCATGGGGCCGGCAGATCCTGCTATCACGAAGCTGCAGTCGCTTCCGAACGTCACGATGCATGGTGCTTTTTCACGCCTCGAGGACGTGGTGTTGCCAGAGCATTTTGCCTATCTGCACACCACAGCCTGGGAGGGAGTTCCCACGATCCTGTTCGATGTTGCTGCGGCAGGGGTTCCAATTTGTGCCCCCAAGGTGGGGGGGATTCCTGATTTCTGCGATCCAGATGATCTTGTCGATCGCTTTGATGATATCGATGCCTTCAAGACCCGCCTCGAGCAGATCCGCTCCTCCTTCGAGCTTCGCCAGATGCTGAGAAAGAAGCAGTGGGAGCGCCTTGCCTCGACGCGTCGCTGGGATGGTTTCGTAGAGCATCTGCGCGCTGTGGATGGCTATTTCCTGCCTGTCGTTCGGGCGTCGGAGGGGGCAGCATGAAAGTACTTCTGACCGGAGGAAATGGCTTCATTGGCTCCCATGCAGTCGTTGCGCTCCGCAGCATGGGGCACCAGGTAACGGTCCTCGATATTGGGGAGCAGCGCCCGGATCTCGATTGGGATGGAGTCGGGTATGTCAGAGGATCGTTCCTCGACGAGGCAGTGCTCGATGACGTTCTTCCCGGTATGGAGTGTGTCGTACATGCCGCCTCGACGTCTGTCCCGTCCACTTCCATGACGGACCCGGTGCGTGACGTGGAGCAAAACCTTGTAGGGACACTGCGCATCATTCAGGGGATGGTGCGGAGCCGTGTCCCCCGCATCGTCTATCTGTCATCCGGGGGGACGGTCTACGGCGTCAGCGACAGTGATATGGTGGATGAAGGCAAGTCTTGCCAGCCCATTTCGGGCTACGGCATCGTCAAGCTGGCCTGCGAGCACTATCTCCGCGTTTTCTCGAAAGTCCATGGCTTCTCTGCCTTGGCGTTGAGACCCTCAAATCCTTACGGTCCGCGACAGGCGGGATCGGGTGTTCAGGGGCTTGTGGGGACTGTCATTTATCGGCTCCGGCACGGGATGCCGATCGATGTCCGGGGTGACGGATCTGCTGTCAGGGATTACGTGTACGTTACAGATGTGGCGCGCGCGGTTGCGATGGCCGTTAGCTCACCGGCAGAAGGTGCCATGAATATCGGGAGCGGTATTGGTTTGAGTGTCCGGGACGTCATCGAGATGGTGGCGAGCGTGATGGGGGTGCCGGCACGGTTGAACTTCGGTCCTGCCTCGCCAGCTGACGTGCCACGTATCGTCCTTGATTGTGCCAGGGCGAAGGCAGAGCTGGGATGGGTTCCGGAAATGGATTTTGATACTGGCATTCGTGCGACTGTGGCGCACATGGTCCCAACGGTCCCCGCGTGATCGATGTCCGCATGTTCGATGCCTGCATCGTACTCACGGCCCACGCGGAGGGGGTGCTGCTCCAGAAGTCGTGGAATTCCCTGGCGCGTGCGCGCCTGAGAGCGAGGAACCATGGGTTGACGACCCAGGTCATCGTGGTGCTCGATCGTCCCACACCAGAGACAATCCGGGTTTCGGCGAGCCTTCCGGAGATGCTTGATGGGGATAAGGTGATCAGTGTGGACGAGGGTGATGTGGGTGAATCGAGGAATCGAGCCATGTCTCACGCCAACGCAGAATGGATTGGCGTTCTCGATGCCGATGACTACGTCTCTGCCTCATGGATCGCCAGTTCAGTCTTGACGGGGCGAGCCGATCCCCGTCAACCCATCATCCACCCGGAATGGGTGGTTTTCTTTGGCGGTGATGCAATGATCCAGCGGCAGCGTGGCGACGATGACCCGCTTCTCAGGCGCGGCATCTTTCTTGTGGCCAATCCTTGGAATTCCTGCAGCTTTGCCCATCGTGAAATCCGTCTGCGGTTTCCGTACCGCAGGTCCAATGTGGTCGGGAGCGGGTTCGGCCATGAGGACTGGCTCTGGCATTGTGACACCATTGCGGCAGGTTGCGTGCATCGGATTGCTCCGGGTTCACTACACTGTGTCCGATCGAAAACAGATGGCTCGATGAATCAGGACCACAAGCGTCGATTCGCGATCCCCGCGCGCTCCGCTTTCTTTGATATTCCGTGAATTGGAAGTCTGTAGCCCGTCGTATTGCCGGTGCAGTCGATCGCCGTTTGTTGAGTCGGCTCCCTCCTGCGCTTCAGGTGGCACTGAAGCGCTGTGTGCTATCCGTAGTCCGGTGGGTTTTTCCCGGCTCCGTGCCGGCATGGGTTCCGGATGAGTTGCTGGTGCGGCGCCGGGTTGACTTCCCTCCCCGGGATCCTCTCCCGGACTGGGCCATCCGGGAACTGGGAGTCATGGCGAAGGAGGTTGATGCCTCTCTGAACCCCGGCATGCTGTTCCGACGAGGGGTCTCCATTTACCATCCTCCATACCACCGGGCCTATTCCGGAGAGGCTTACTTCAGGATCCGTCAAGCCATAAGCGCCCCAATCGATGCGGTCGTGGTCGTGCCGTGGCTGAAGCCTGGAGGGGCTGACCGGTGGGCGATCGCGTTGACGAGAGTGCTTGCCGTTGATCGTGGGATGCGGGTGCTCGTACTTGCTACGGAGCCTAGTGACTCACCATGGCGAGACAGGCTCCCCAGCGGAGTCCAGTTTCTTGAGATCGGAAGTGAACTGGCTTCGCTTCACTTCGACGGGGATGATGGGATAGAGGTTCTTACGCGTCTTCTCGTTCAGCTTGCGCCGAGCGACATTCATGTCGTTGGCTCGCGACATGGATGGGCGGCGCTAAGGAAGCATGGCCCATCCCTCAAGGCAGTCTCGAAGATCTATGCCTCGCTGTTCTGCGATGAACTGGACGAAGCGGGCATTCCTTCTGGATATGCCGAGTCCTGCCTTGCTGCGTGCAGTCCTTGGATCGATGCGGTTCTGGTAGACAACCGGAATGCCCCTGCCATATGGCAGCGAAGGCATGGGCTCCCTGCATCGTTCTTCATCGTTGCCGATTTTCCTGCTCCGTCACCGTCCAATGGTTCTTGCACATCGCCAAAGGGATCGCGGGTACTTTGGGCTGGCAGGTTTGATCGCCAGAAGCGGCTTGACCTGGTAGCGGAGATTGCCCGGCTCACGCCGGAGCTCCATTGGGATGTCCATGGCGCGCCAATTGTCCCCGGTCATGGAGCATCGGTTTCGATGCTCAAGCAACTTCCGAATGTGACGCTGCATGGTCCATTCGATGCTTTTACTGACATCGTCGACGAGCAGCATGGTTTGTTTGTATACACCTCATCCTGGGACGGGATGCCGACGATCCTGCTCGATGCGGCACGTGCGCAGCTTCCCATCATTGCATCGAATGTGGGCGGGGTTCCCGATTTCCTCGGTCCCGATGCGTTGATTCAGGGGGAGGATGAGGCGATTCAGTTTGCTGCGGCAGCAAGACGCGTGATCTCTGATCCCCTCTTCGCTTCGAGGCTCGTGAGAGAGCAGAACGCGGCTCTCGCGAGGCGGACATGGGAAAGGTTCTCGATGTCGATTCCCTAGTCAGGATCGTACTTTGGGGTCATCTGGTCCGTCATTGATCTTCAGTAGAATGAGTTGCAGGTTTTTGCAAGAAGCCTTCCCCCTTCCGATATCTCTCCCGGTACATCCAGATGATCAGCTCAAGAAAGGTTTATGGCGACGCGGGGTCGGCACTTGCTGATCTCGTTTCCGACGGCCAGACCCTCGCCGTCGGCGGCTTCGGCCTCTGCGGCATTCCCGAGGCCCTGATCGCCGCCCTGCGCGATTCCGGGGTGAAGGACCTCACCGTCATCTCGAACAATGCCGGGGTCGACGGCTTTGGCCTTGGCCAGCTGCTCGCCACGCGGCAGATCCGCAAGATGATTTCGAGCTACGTGGGCGAGAACAAGGAGTTCGAGCGCCAGTACCTCGCCGGCGAGCTCGAGCTCGAGTTCAACCCGCAGGGCACGCTGGCCGAGCGCCTGCGCGCCGGCGGGGCGGGCATCCCGGCCTTCTACACCCGCACCGGCTACGGTACGGTGGTGGCCGAGGGCAAGGAGACGCGCCAGTTCGGCGAGCACTGGTATGTCCTGGAGACGGCCCTGGTTGCCGATGTCTCGCTGGTCAAGGCCTGGAAGGCGGACCGGGCGGGCAACCTGGTGTTCCGCAAGACGGCGCGCAACTTCAACCCGGCTTGCGCCATGGCCGGCAAGGTCTGCGTGGCCGAGGTGGAGGAGCTGGTGGAGATCGGCGAGATCGATCCGGACCAGGTGCACCTGCCGGGCATCTATGTCGATCGCATCGTGCTCAACCCCAATCCCGAAAAGCGCATCGAGCAGCGCACCACCCGCGAAGGAGGCAAGTAAGATGCCCTGGACCCGCGACGAAATGGCCGCGCGCGCCGCCCGCGAGCTTTCCGATGGCGCTTACGTGAACCTCGGCATCGGCCTGCCGACCCTGGTGGCCAATCACATTCCCGAGGGTATGGATGTCTGGTTGCAGAGCGAGAACGGCCTGCTCGGCATCGGCCCTTTCCCCACCGAGGACGAGGTCGATCCCGATCTCATCAATGCCGGCAAGCAGACGGTGACGGCCCGCCCGGGCGCCAGCTTCTTCGGCAGCCACGACAGCTTCGCGATGATCCGCGGTGGCCACATCGACCTTGCCATTCTCGGCGCCATGCAGGTGACCGACAAGGGTGATCTCGCCAACTGGATGGTGCCCGGCAAGATGGTGAAGGGCATGGGCGGGGCGATGGATCTCGTGGCCGGGGTGAAGCGCGTGGTGGTGCTGATGGAGCACACGGCGAAGAACGGCGAGCACAAGATCGTGCCGCGATGCACCCTGCCGCTCACTGGCGTGGGCGTGGTGAACCGCATCATCACCGAACTCGGCGTGTTCGACGTCACTCCGGAGGGCCTGAAGGTGGCCGAGCTGGCGCCGGGCGTGGCCCTGGACGAGGTGAGGGGCCGGACCGGGGTGGCGTTGGTCAGCTAGGCTGGAGCAGCGAGAGCAGGTACTGGCCGTAGCCGTTCTTCGCCAGGGGCCTGGCGAGGGCTTCGAGCTGGGCGGCGTCGATCCAGCCCTTGGTATAGGCGATCTCCTCCGGGCAGGCCACGCGTAGGCCCTGGCGCTGCTCGATGGTCTCGATGAAATTGCCGGCCTGCAGCAGGGACTCGTGGGTGCCGGTATCCAGCCAGGCGTAGCCGCGGCCCATCTTCTCGAGGTGCAGGGAGCCATCCTCGAGGTAGCGGCGGTTGAGGTCGGTGATCTCGAGCTCGCCACGCGGCGAGGGCCTGAGCCCGGCCGCGAACTCCGGGGCCCGGCCATCGTAGAAGTAGAGGCCGGTGACGGCGTAGTTCGATTTCGGCTGCGCTGGCTTTTCCTCGAGGCCGACGACGCGGCCCTGCGCATCGAACTCGGCCACGCCGTAGGCCTTCGCATCCTTCACCCAGTAGCCGAACACGGTGGCGCCGGTGGTGCGGGCGTCGGCCCGCTTCAACAGCTCGGTAAAGCCGCTGCCGTAGAAGATGTTGTCGCCCAGCACGAGGCAGGAGGGCGCGCCATCGAGGAAGTCGCGGCCGAGGATCAGGGCCTGGGCGAGGCCATCGGGGCTGGGCTGCGCCACGTACTCGAAGCGCATGCCCCACTGCGCGCCATCGCCCAGCAGGCCCTGGAACAGCGGCTGCTCGTGCGGAGTGTTGATGACCAGCACCTCGCGGATGCCGGCCAGCATCAGCACCGAGAGCGGGTAGTAGATCATCGGCTTGTCGTATACCGGCAGCAGCTGCTTGCTCACGCCCTTGGTGATCGGGTAGAGCCGGGTGCCGGAACCGCCGGCGAGGATGATGCCCTTGCGCTGGGTCATGGCGCTCTCCTCAGGCCGCCGTGCCGATGCGCTCGAGGCGGTAGCTGCCGTCGAGGATGTTGTTCACCCAGGCCTCGTTGGCGAGATACCAGTCGACGGTACGGGAAAGCCCTTCCTCGAAGCTCACCGTGGGCGCCCAGCCGAGTTCGCGCTTGAGCTTGGAGGCGTCGATGGCGTAACGCCTGTCGTGGCCCGGGCGGTCCTTCACGAAGCTGATCTGCACCCGCCGCGACCGGCCATCGCTGCGCGGGCGGCGCTGGTCGATGGCATCGCAGAGGGCGTGCACCACCTCGAGGTTGCGGCGCTCGGCGTCCCCGCCCACGTTGTAGGTCTCGCCGACGCGGCCACGCGCGAGCACGGCACGGATCGCCGCGCAGTGGTCGCCCACGTAGAGCCAGTCGCGCACATTGCTGCCATCGCCGTACACCGGCAGCGGCTCGCCCTTCACCAGCTTCTGGATCATCAGCGGGATCAGCTTCTCGGGGAACTGGTAGGGCCCGTAGTTGTTCGAGCAGTTGGTCGTCAGCACCGGCAGCCCGTAGGTGTGGTGGAAGGCGCGGACGAGGTGGTCGGAAGCCGCCTTGGAGGCCGAGTAGGGCGAGTTCGGGGCATAGGGCGTCTCTTCGGTGAAATGGCCGGTGTCGCCGAGCGAGCCATAGACCTCGTCGGTGGAGACGTGCAGGAAGCGGAAGGCCGCGGCCTTGTCGGGCGGCAGGCCCTTCCAGTAGTCGCGGGCGGCCTCGAGCAGGGCGAGGGTGCCGACGACATTGGTCTGGATGAAGGCGGCCGGGCCGTCGATCGAACGGTCGACATGGCTCTCGGCGGCGAAGTTGATCACCGCATCGACGCCGTGCTCCGCCAGCAGGTGCGAGACCAAAGCGCGATCGCCGATGCTGCCATGCACGAACACATGCCCGGGATCGCCCTCCAGCGAGGCCAGGGTCTCGCGGTTGCCGGCATAGGTGAGGGCATCGAGGTTCACGATGCGGGCGAGCTTCTTCTGCCGCGCCTCGAGCACGAAGTTGCCGCCGATGAAACCGGCACCGCCGGTGACCAGCCAGGTCTGCATGAGGGACTCCGAAGGATTGATTGGGGGGATGTCGTGCGCGGCGATGGCCGCCGAACACACAGGGTGCGAAGGATAGCGGGTCAGACAGAAGGAGACAGAGTTTTCTGCCACCGCCACGCATCGGTACACATGGCATCGAGGCCGCGGCGGGCCTTCCAGCCCAGCAGGCGCTCGGCCAGGGCCGGGTCGGCCCAGCATTCGGCCACGTCGCCGGGGCGGCGCGGGGCGATGCGGTGGGGGATGGGGCGGCCCACGGCGCGGCCAAAGGCTTCGATCACCTCGAGCACGGAATAGCCGGTGCCGGTGCCGAGATTGACCGTGATCTCGCGGGCCTCGCCATCGCGCAGGGCCCGCAGGGCCGCGACATGGGCCTGGGCAAGATCGACGACGTGGATGTAGTCGCGCACGCCGGTGCCGTCGCGGGTGGGGTAGTCGTTGCCGAAGACCTGGATGGCCTCGCGCAGGCCGGCGGCGGTCTGGGCCACGAAGGGCACCAGGTTGTTCGGCACGCCGCGCGGCAGTTCGCCGATCAGCCCGCTCTCGTGGGCGCCGGCGGGGTTGAAGTAGCGCAGGATGGCGGCTTTCAGCGTGCTGCCGGGCGCGGCCAGGAGGTCGCGGATCACGTGCTCCATCACCAGCTTGGTCTGGCCATAGGGATTGGTGGCGCCGAGCGGGGCGTCCTCGCGGATGGGGCAGCGCTCGGGCACGCCATAGACGGTGGCCGAGCTGCTGAACACGAGGTGCGGGCAGCCGTGGTCCTGCATGGCCTGAAGAAGGGCGAGGGTGCCGCCGACATTGTTGCGGTGGTAGCGCAGCGGCTGCTGCACGCTCTCGCCCACGGCCTTGAGGGCGGCGAAGTGGATCACTGCCCCGGGTCGCACTTCGGCGAAACAGGCCTGTAGTGCGGCCTCATCGAGCAGGTCGAGCTCGGTATGCGGGATCCCGCGCCCGCACAGGGTGGCGAGGCGTTCGAGGATCCAGCGCTCGCTGTTGCAGAAGTTGTCGACGATGTGGACGTCGAAGCCGGCGGCGACGAGTTCCACCACGGTATGCGAGCCGATGTAACCGGCGCCGCCGGTGACCAGCACCTTCATGCCTCACTCCTTGCACGGGGCCGCGGCGGGGGCCACGGCCCGGGGGGAGCCCCGCCACTCCGTGGCGGGGCAAGAGGGCGTCAGCCCAGGGCCTTCTCGAGTTCCGGAACGATCTGGAACAGGTCGCCCACGAGGCCGATGTCGGCGATCTCGAAGATCGGCGCGTCTGCATCCTTGTTGATGGCGACGATGGTGCCGGCATCCTTGATGCCGGTGAGGTGCTGGATGGCGCCGGAGATGCCGATGGCGATGTAGAGCTCGGGGGCGATGATCTTGCCGGTCTGGCCCACCTGCATGTCGTTCGGCACGTAGCCGGCATCCACTGCCGCGCGCGAGGCGCCGACCGCGGCGCCGAGCTTGTCGGCGAGCCGATAGATGAGCTCGAAGTTCTCGGCCGAGCCCACGCCGCGACCACCGGAGACCACCTTCCCGGCGCTCTGCAGGTCCGGGCGGTCGCTCTTGCCGGTGGAAAGACCTCGGAAGCGGGTATGCGTGGGCAGGGCGACATCGAGGCTCGCTGCCTCGATCGGCGCGTTGCCACCGTTGCCGGCAGCCGGCCAGGAGGCCGGTCGTACGGTGGCCACCACGGTGCGGTCGGCGGGCGCGGTGACCGAGATGATGGCGTTGCCGGCATAGATCGGGCGCTTGAAGGCATGCGGGCCGTCCACGGCCATCAGATCGGAGACCTGGGCCACGCCGAGCAGGGCGGCCACGCAGGGGGCGAGGTCGCGGCCGAAGGTGGTGGAGGGCAGCAGCACATGGCTGTAGCCGGCCGCGAGCGCGGCAACCTGCGGGGCCAGCACGGCGGCCAGGGCATGCGCGTTCTCGGCGCGGGCCACGGTGATCACCTTGGCCACGCCGGCGATCCTGGCGGCTTGGGCGGCAACATTGGCCGGGTCGGCGGCCAGCACGGCGATGTGGATCTCGCCACCGATCCGGGTGGCGGCAGTGACGCAGCGGGCGGTGGCGGGGTTCAGCGTGCCGTCGAGGTGTTCGGCGACGATCAGGATCTTGCTCATGTCATGTGCTCCGTCGTCCCGGCTCAGGCCAGGCCCTTGGCTTTCAGCAGCGCCACCAGTTCGGCGACGTCCTTCACCATCACGCCCTTCGTGCGCTTCGGCGGCGGAGCGTAGTGGGTGGTGGTGAGGAAATCGCCCGGCTCGACGCCGAGCTCGGCGAGCGGCAGCGTCTCCAGCGGCTTCGTTTTGGCCTTCATGATGTCCGGCAGCTTGATGAAGCGTGGCTCGTTGAGGCGCAGGTCGGTGGTGATCACGGCCGGCAGGTCGACCTCGAGGGTCTCGAGGCCGGCATCGACTTCACGGGTGACGGTGGCGATCTCGCCGGTCACTTCGACCTTCGAGGCGAAGGTGGCCTGCGGGCGGCCCCAGAGCGTGGCCAGCATCTGGCCGGTCTGGCTGGAATCGTCGTCGATGGCCTGCTTGCCGAGGATCACCAGGCCCGGCTGCTCCCGCTCCACCAGCTTCAGCAGGGTGCGGGCGGCGGTGAGCGGCTGAACGGCGGTGTCGGTGACCACGTGGATGGCGCGGTTGGCGCCCATGGCGAGGCCGTTGCGCAGGTGGGCCTGGGCGTCGGCCGGGGCGATGGTGGCGACGATCACCTCCGAGGCGATGCCCTTCTCTCGCAGGCGCAGGGCCTCCTCGAGGGCGATGTCGTCGAAGGGGTTGGGTGAGAGCTTGACGCCCTCGGTGACGACGCCGGAACCGTCCGGCTTGACCTGGATGCGGACGTTGTAGTCCACCACCCGCTTGTAGGCGACGAGGATCTTCATGGGGTCGTATCGATGGGGAAGGGCGGCCGCGGGCTGCGGCGGGCCCCCGATTCTAACGGCTGGGTCGCGTGCGGTCGTGGGGATGGGGTCGAGGGCGGTGTCGCCGGGGCGCGGCGATGTGCCGGCCGGGCCGTCTTGCGCTCTGACCATTTTTTTGGTCAGATGGCGATATGAGCACGCTCACCCTCAATCTTGCCGAGGCCAAGGCCCGCCTTTCGGAGCTGACCGAGCGCGTGGCGCATGGCGACGAGGTGGTCATCACCCGGCACGGCAAGCCGGTGGCGCGCATCCAGCAGGTCCGCGACAAGGCCCGTCGCCTCGACGTCGCCGCCTTCCGGCGCGCCACCGCGCAACAGGCCGAGCAGGCACCGGCCGCGGACTTCATCCGCGAGCTGCGCGACGGCGCACGCTACTGACCGCCCGATGGTCTACATCGACACCAGTGTCTGGGTGGCGGCCCTGTGCCGCGAGCCGTTCACGCCCACGGCGCAGGCATGGCTGGAAAAGCAGACGCCCGGCGTGCTGAACGTCAGCGGCTGGGTGCAGGCGGAGTTCGCCGGCGCCCTGTCCTTGAAGCAGCGCACCGGCCAGCTCGATGCGGCGCAGGCCGCGGAGGTCATGACCCTGTTCAGCGCAAGCCTCGAACAGGCCTGCCGCCGCGTCAGCGTGGAGGAGGCCGATTTCGCGCTCGCCGCACGCCTGGCGGCCGACCCCGCCAGTGGCCTGCGGGCCGGCGATGCCCTGCATCTCGCGATGGCCGCCCGCGAGGGCCTCGCCCTCGTCACCCTCGATTCGACCCTCGCGAAGGCCGCCGTCCGCTTCGGCGTGCAGGCGCGACTGCTCCAGGAAGAACTCGCATGATCGTCCCGGTGATCCTCAGCGGCGGCAGCGGCACCCGCCTGTGGCCGCTCTCGCGGCAGAACCTGCCCAAGCAGTTCCTCGCCCTCGGCGGTGCCGACACCCTGTTCCAGCAGACCGTGAAGCGGGCGGCTTTGGTGCCTGGCGCCACGGCGCCGCTGGTGGTGGCGAGCGACGACCATCGCTTCCTCGCCGGCGAGCAGCTGCAGGCCCTCGGCGTGACGCCGCGGGCCATCGTGCTGGAGCCGCTGGCCCGCAACACCGCCCCGGCCATCGCGCTGGCCGCGTTGCAGGTCGCTGAACGCGACCCCGAGGCCCTGCTGCTGGTGCTGCCGGCCGACCACCGCATTGGTGCCCCGGAGCGCTGGGTGGCGGCGGTGCAGCAGGCCCGCGCGACAGCGGAGGCGGGTGCGCTGGTGACCTTCGGCATCGCGCCCACCGAGGCGCATACCGGCTATGGCTACATCCGTTGCGGTACGGCGCTGGCCGAGGGCGTGTTCGCCGTCGAGCGCTTCGTGGAGAAGCCGGATGCCGCCACGGCCCGGGCCTACCTCGCCGATGGCCGCTACGTGTGGAATGCCGGCATCTTCCTGTTCCGCGCCGACCGCTATCTCGAGGAGCTGGCCGAACACGCGCCGGCCATGCTGGCCGCGGCCCGCACGGCCATGGCACAGGCCAGGGCCGACCTCGACTTCATCCGTATCGACCGCGAGGCCTTCGCCGCCTCGCCCTCCGATTCCATCGACTATGCGGTGATGGAGAAGACCCGCCGCGCCGCCGTGGTGCCGGTGGACTGTGACTGGAACGATATCGGTTCATGGAGTGCGCTCTGGGCCATCGGTCCGCAGGATGCCGCCGGCAATGTCATCAGCGGCGATGTGCTGGTGCGCGACACCCGCGACTGCCTGCTGCATGCCGTGGGCGACCACCTGATCGCCACCGTGGGCGTGCGTGATCTCGTCATCGTCGATACTCCGGACGCCACGCTCGTGGCGCACCGCGACCGGGTGCAGGAGGTGAAGGCCATCGTCGATGCCCTCAAGGCCGCCGGCCGCAGCGAGCACGTGAACCACCGGCAGGTGTACCGCCCCTGGGGGCATTACGACAGCGTGGACCGTGGCGAGCACTTCCAGGTCAAGCGCATCGTGGTCAAGCCGGGGGCTTCCCTGAGCCTGCAGAAGCATGCCCATCGCGCCGAGCACTGGATCGTGGTCGACGGCGTGGCCGAAGTGACCTGCGACGGCCGCGTGTTCCGCCTCGAGAAGAACCAGAGCACCTACATCCCGAAGGGCAGCGTGCACCGGCTGAAGAATCCCGGCACCGAGCCGCTCGCCCTGATCGAGGTGCAGAGCGGTGATTACCTCGGCGAGGACGACATCGTCCGCCTGGATGACGTGTATGGCCGGCATGCGTGAGGCGGGGCCGAGGCGGCCGGCACGGCCTGCCGCGGCAGGAGTGCGCCTGTGGCGCTGAGCCATCTCGACCGGCTGGAGGCCGAGGCCATCCACGTGATCCGCGAGGTGGCGGCGCAGTTCCGCAATCCCGTGCTGCTCTACTCGATCGGCAAGGACAGCACCACCCTGCTGCACCTGCTGGTGAAGGCCTTCGCCCCGGCCCGCCCGCCGATTCCGCTGCTGCACATCGACAGCACCTTCGAGTTCGCCGAGGCCTATGCCTTCCGCGATGCCGTGCCGGCGAAGCATGGCGTGGAACTGCGGGTGCACGTGAACGAGGAGGGGCGAAGGGCCGGCATCGATCCCTTCGTGCACGGGGTGACGGTGCATACCGAGGTGATGCGCACGCAGGCATTGCGGCAGGCCCTGGCTGCCGGCGGCTACGACTGCGCCATCGGCGGGGCGCGCCGCGACGAGGAGGCCTCGCGGGCCAAGGAGCGCATCTTCAGCTTCCGCAACGCCGCTCTGCGCTGGGAGCCCAAGGCCCAGCGGCCGGAACTCTGGAGCCAGTACAACGGCCGTATTCACCCCGGCGAGAGCGTGCGCGCCTTCCCGCTCTCGAACTGGACCGAGATGGACGTGTGGCGTTACATCGAGCGCGAAGGCATCGAGCTGCCGCCGCTGTATTTCGCGAAGGATCGCCCGGTCGTCGAGCGCGACGGCGTGCTGCTGATGCGCGATGACGATCGCATGCCGCTGCGCGAGGGCGAGCGGACCGTGCTGCGCCGGGTGCGTTTCCGCACGCTCGGCTGCTGGCCCTTCACCGGCGGCATCGAATCGGAGGCCGATACGGTGGCGAAGATCATCGCCGAGCTGGAGCAGACCCGGCGCTCGGAGCGCCAGGGCCGGGTGATCGACCACGTGCCCGGCGATTCGATGGAGAAGAAGAAGCGGGAGGGCTACTTCTGAGTCCGGCCCTGCCCCGGCAGATCGCCTGGTACGGCCTGTTCGGGCTGGTCCAGGTGGGGGTGGACGGCCTGGTCTTCCTGGCCCTCGGCCTTGCCGGCCTGGCGGCGTTTCCGGCCAATTTGCTGGCGCGCGCGAGCGGAGCGATGGCCGGCTTCCTGCTGAATGGCCGGGTCACCTTCGCCCATCCCGCGCGGCCGTCCCTCGCCGGTCGGCCGCTGCGGCGTTTCGCCCTGGTCTGGAGCGGTCTCACCCTGGCCAGCACCCTGGCCGTGGCGGTCCTCGATGCCCGCTTCGGCCTGTGGCCGGCCGTGGCCGCCAAGCCCTTCATCGACGCCGTGCTCGCCGTGCTGCAGTTCACTGCGTCCCGATACTGGATCTACCGATGAGCCCGGAACCCGGACACCTTCGTTTCATCACCTGCGGCAGCGTGGACGATGGCAAGAGCACCCTGCTCGGCCGCCTGCTCTACGACAGCGGGGCCCTGCACGAGGACCAGCTCGCCGCCCTGGCGCGCGACTCGGCACGCTTCGGCACGCAGGGCGGCGCACTGGATTTCGCCCTGCTCCTCGACGGTCTCGAAGCCGAGCGCGAGCAGGGCATCACCATCGATGTCGCCTACCGCTACTTTGGCACCGCGCGGCGACGGTTCATCGTGGCCGACTGCCCGGGCCACGAGCAGTACACCCGCAACATGGCCACCGGGGCCTCCACGGCCGATGCCGCAGTGCTGCTGGTGGACGTGCGCAAGGGCCTGCTGCCGCAGACCCGCCGGCACAGCTGGATCTGTGCCCTGTTCGGCGTGCAGACGCTGCTGCTGGCGGTGAACAAGATGGACCTCGTGGGCTGGGACGAGGCCCGCTTCCGTGCCATCGAGGCCGAGTACCGGGCACTGGCCGCGACCCTCGGTCTGCCGCGGGTCGGCGCGCTGCCGGTATCGGCCCTCGAGGGCGGCAATGTCTGCCGTCCGGCCGGGTGCGCCTGGTATACCGGGCCCACCCTGCTCGAATGGCTGGAAACCCTGCCCCTGCCGGCCCCCGCGGCCACGGCGCCGGCACGCCTGCCAGTGCAGCTGGTGCTGCGCCCCGACCAGGATTTCCGGGGCTATGCCGGCACCCTGGCGGAGGGCTGCCTGGCGCCGGGGGATGCGGTGCAGATCCAGCCCTCCGGGCAGCAGGCGCGCATCGCCCGCCTGTGGGTGGCGGGCCGCCCGGCCGAACGCGCCGAGGCCGGGCAGGCGGTGCTCGTCACCCTGGACGAGGAGCGCGACGTCTCGCGCGGCGACCTCTTCTCGGCGGCCGGTTCGCCCCTGCCGCTCAGCGACCAGTTCGCCGCCCAGCTCCTGTGGATGGACGAGACGCCGCTGCTGCCGGGCCGGGCCTACTGGCTGCGCATCGGCACCCGCGAGGTGCCGGCCACCGTCACCGAGATCAGCCACCGGATCGACATCAACACCCAGGCCCACGAGCCCGCAAGGCAGCTGGCGATGAACGAGGTCGGGCTGGTGAAGCTGAGCCTGGCCGCGCCAGTGCCGCTCGCGCCCTATGCCGAATCGCGCGCGCTCGGCGGCTTCATCCTCGTCGATCGCCTCAGCCATGCCACCGCCGCGGCCGGCGTGGTGCGCCATGGCCTGCGCCGGGGCGAGAACGTGCACTGGCAGCACTTCAGCGTGGACAAGGCCGTGCGGGCGGCGCAGAAAGGGCAGGCGCCGCGCTGCCTGTGGTTCACCGGCCTGCCGGGGGCCGGCAAGTCGACCATCGCCAACCTGGTCGAGCGCGGGCTGGTGGCCCGCGGGCGCCATACCTACCTGCTCGATGGTGACAATGTGCGCCACGGCCTCAACCGCGATCTTGGCTTCACCGAGGCCGACCGCGTGGAGAACCTGCGCCGGGTGGCCGAGGTGGCGAAGCTGATGGTGGATGCCGGGCTGGTGGTGATCGTGAGCTTCATCGCGCCCTATGCCCGCGAGCGCGAGATGGCGCGCAGCCTGTTCGCGCCGGGCGAGTTCCTCGAGGTCTTCGTCGATACCCCGCCCGAGGTCTGCGAGGCCCGCGATCCCAAGGGCCTGTATGCCAAGGCGCGGGCGGGGAAGATTCCGAACTTCACCGGGGTGAACGCGCCCTACGAGCGCCCCGAGGCGCCGGACCTGCGCCTCGACACCACGCGGGACACGCCGGAGGCGCTGGCGCAGGCGGTGATCGAGCGCCTCGAGGGCGCGGCCTAGAACACCTTGCCGGCGTTGAAGATCCCGCGGGGGTCCAGGGCCTGTTTCAGCGCCCGGAGGGTGGCGATCGTGTAGGGATCGGCATGGCGCAGGAAGGCGGCGCGCTTGGCCAGGCCGATGCCGTGCTCGCCGGAGAGTGCGCCACCGAGTTCGAGGCAGAGCGCGAACAGTGGTTCGAGCGCGGCCTCCAACGCCTCGCCTTCCAACTCACCCGCGTGCAGCAGGTTGACGTGCAGGTTGCCGTCGCCGAGGTGGCCGTAGCTCACTGCCGGCAGGCCGCTTTCGGCGAGGCGGGCGAAGAACTCGGGCAGGCGTGCGCGTGGCACCACCACGTCCTCGCTCACCTTGTTCGGGAAGCGCTGCTTGAGGTGCACGCTGGTGAGGCGGCGCAGCGCCCAGAGCGCCTCGCGCTGCGGGCCGGTGGTGGCTACCTCGGCGTTCGCGGCGGCCTCGCCGAGGGCTTCCAGCAGATGCTCGACGAAGCCGGCATGGCTGCAGCCGGCATCATCGAATTCGAGCAGTACCAGGGCTTCGCCCGGCAGGCGGCGGGCGTCCTCCGGGCCGTGGGCGCGCAGGTCGGCGAGCACGGCGGCGTCCCAGAACTCCATGGCCGAGGGCAGCAGGCCGGCGGCCGAGAGCCGCGCCGGCAGCCCCGGCAGCAGGGCCATGTCGGGCAGGGGCAGCAGCACGGTGAGGAACTCGCGCGGGCGCGGCAGCAGGCCCACGCCGGCGCCGAGGATCAGGCCGAACACGCCCTCGCTGCCGACGAGCAGCTGGGCGAGGCTGGGGCCGGTGTTCTGCTTCACCGAGTCGATGCCGAAGCGGTGGATTTCGCCGTCGGCCATCAGGGCGTCCACCCAGCGTACCCAGCGCCGGGTCATGCCGTACTTGCAGGCGTTCGGGCCGCCGGCATTGGTGGCCAGCGTGCCGCCGAAGCTGCACAGCGGCCAGGAGTTCGGGTCGGGGGGATACCACAGGCCCACGGCATCGGCCGCCTCGCGCACCCGGGCCAGCGGGGCGCTGGCCGGGGCGGAGAGGCTCAGGTTCTCCGGCGAGACCGCGATCGTGCCCGGCCAGTCGGAGAGATCGACCACCACGCTGCCCGGCGTGGGCACGCAGCCGCCGGCCTTGCCGCTGCCGGCGCCGCGCGGCACCAGGGTGAAGCCCTCCTCGCCGGCGCGGCGCACCAGTGCGCGCAGGGCGGCCGGGCTGCGCGGGCGCACCACGGCCCTTGGCAGCGGGCCGCGCACATGCGATTCGTCGCGGGTGTATTCCCCGGGAATGTCCGGGGCGCGCAGCACGCGGGTCTCGGGCAGGGCATCGAGCCAGTCCATGCCGCCAGTCTACGGCCGGCGGCGGCCGTGGCGTGCCCAGCCTCAGCCGGCGTTGCGCCGGGCCTGCTTGCGGGCGTACATGGCGGCGTCGGCGCGGGCGATGAGGGCATCCACGTCCGCTTCCCCGGGCAGGCTGGAGACCACCCCGACGCTGGCGCCGGGGTAATCCAGCACCACACCGCCGAGGTCGAAGCGGCCCTGGCTGGCGGCTTCCAGGCGCTCCTCGAGGTGCAGCTCGGCGGCGCCATGGTCGGCCGGGGTGTCGAACAGCACCACGAACTCGTCGCCGCCGTAGCGGGCCACCACGTCGCCCTGGCGCAGCACGCCGGCAAGGCGGCCGGCCATGGCCTTGAGGAAGCGGTCGCCGGCCGCGTGGCCGTGCTGGTCGTTGATGCGCTTGAAGCCGTCGAGGTCGACGAAGCCGAGGTGCAGGCGCCGGCCCTGCGCGTTGGCGTGCTGCAGCCGGCTGGCGAGGAGCTCGCGCACGGCGCGGCGGTTGGGCAGGCCGGTGAGGGCATCGGTGGCGGCATGGGCGGCCAGTTCCTCGTTGGCGGCCTGCAGGCGCGAGAGCAGGGCCTCGCGCTCGATCTGCTGGGCGATCAGGCGGGCGAACAGTTCCAGCACCTTGCGGGCCTCGGCATCCACCGCCCGGCGCCGGCTGCTGGCCGCGCACAGGGTGCCGAGCAGCTCGCCGTCCGCTGCCCGGACCGGCGTGGTGACATAGCTGGTGATGCCAAGGGCGCGGGCGGCGTCCGAGTCGCCCCAGCGTTCCGGAACGTCGTCCACGGCGCAGCTGCCGCCCTCGAGGGCGCGGCGGCAGAGGGTGTCTTCCCAGGGCACCTCGATGCCTTCCGGGATCTGCAGCTCGCCGGCATTGCGGGCGAAGCGCACCCGCTGCCGGCCCTGCGCGAGGTCGATGGTGGTGAGGTAGGTCGATTCCAGCCCGGTGATGCTCTCCAGCAGTTCCAGCAGCGGGCGGGTCAGGGATTCGAGTCCATTCGAGCGGGTGACGGAATCGGCCAGCCGGGCCAGCAGGTCGGACATAGGGCATCCCGCGGAGGCGTTGTCCTCATGCTGCCGCCAAAGTGTGCGCGGCGCCACCGTTTCACGGGGAGGGCTTCAGGCGCCAGCCAGCGGTCCTTGCCCGGACAGCACCCGGAGCACCGCGGCTTCCTCCACGTCCTCGGCCACGAAGGCCTGGCCGATGCCGCGCCAGAGGATCAGCCGCAGGCGCCCGGAGAGATTCTTCTTGTCGAGCCGCATGCGGGCGAGCAGGGCTTCCGGGGCGAGGCCCGGGGGCAGGGCGGTGGGCAGGCCGAGGGCCTGCAGCGCCGCGGCGAGCCGCTCGGCATCGGCGTCCGGGGCGTGGCCCCGCCGGGCCGAGAGCCGCGCCGCCAGCACCATGCCCACGGCCACCGCCTCGCCATGCACCAGGCCACCGAAGCCCTGCTCGGCCTCGATGGCATGGCCGAAGGTATGGCCGAGGTTGAGCAGCATGCGTTCGCCGGTTTCCGTCTCGTCGCGGGCCACGATGGCGGCCTTGTGCGCGCAGCTCCGGGCGATCGCCTCGGCGAGAGCAGTGGGCTCGCGGGCCCGCAGGGCGGCGGCCTTCGCCTCCACCCAGGCGAAGAAGGCGGCATCGCCCAGCGCGCCGTACTTCAGCACCTCCGCCAGCCCGGCGCAGAGTTCGCGCTCCGGCAGGGTGGCCAGGGTGTCGGTGTCGGCGATCACGGCCGAGGGCTGGTGGAAGGCGCCGACGAGGTTCTTGCCCTCGGGCAGGTCGACGGCGGTCTTGCCGCCCACCGAGGAATCCACCATCGCCAGCAGGGTGGTGGGCAGCTGCACGAAGCGCACGCCGCGCATCCAGCAGGCGGCGGCGAAGCCGGCAAGATCGCCCACCACCCCGCCGCCCAGCGCGACGAGGCAGGCATCGCGGCTGGCCCCGAGCCGGGCGAGGGCAGACAGCAGCTCGCCGAAGCGGGCGAGGGTCTTCTCCTGCTCGCCGGGCGGCAGCACCACGCTGGCCACCTGCTTTCCGGCCCCGGCGAAGGCGGCCTCGACCCGGGCGAGGTAATGCGGAGCCACGTTGGCATCGCTGACGATCAGCACATGACGGCCGGGCGCCTGGGCGGCGAGCAGCGCCTGGTCGCCGAGCAGGCCAGGGCCGATGTGGATCGGGTAGCGGCGCGGGCCCAGTTCCACCTCGAGCCGGTGCAGGGCGGACGGCGGCATGCTCATGCCGCCCTCGCGTGCTGCCAGCCCTCGCGCAGCAGCGGCACCAGCCGCTCGCAGGCCTGGGCGGGGGCAAGGCCGCTGGTGTCGAAGCGCAGATCGGCCACCTCGGCATAGAGCGGGGCGCGCTCCTCCGCGAGTCGCCGCAGCACTGCCTCGCGGTCGGGGCGCTGCAGCAGGGGCCGGGCGTGGTCGTTGGCGAGGCGCTTCAGCTGTTCTTCCACCGAGACCGCGAGGTGAAGCACGAAGGCGCCCTCGCGCATCCGCCGGCGGTTGGCCTCGGCCAGCACCGCGCCGCCGCCGGTGGCGATGAGCCGGTTCTCGCCTGCGAGCTCCTGCGCCAGCTGCCGCGCCTCGCGCTCGCGGAAGCCGGCCTCGCCCTCGCGCTCGAAGAGCTCCGCTACCCGCGCGCCAGCGGCCGCCTCGATGGCCTGGTCGAGATCGACGAAGACAAGGCCGAAGCGCTCCGCCAGCCGCCGGCCGATGGAGGTCTTTCCGGCCCCCATGGGGCCGACGAGCACGAGGTTCACCGCAGGATTCATGGGCGAACGGTAGCATCGCCCCATGCCTGCCTTGAACGACTCCCGCCCGACGCTGCTCGTGGCCGGCGCCGGCGATACCGGCTCGCGCCTCGCCGCCGCCGCCTCGCGGGCCGGCTGGGAGGTGCTGGCCCTGCGCCGCCGCGCCACGGACCCGGGGGCGGGCATCCGCGCCTTGCGCGCCGACCTCGCCACCGGCGAGGGGCTTGCCGCGGTGCCAGGGCAGCTCGCAGCCCTGGTGTTCTGCGCCGCCCCCGACGAGCGCAGCGAGGCCGCCTACCGCGCCCTGTACCGCGACGGCCTCTGCCGCCTGCTCGACCGCGCCGACATCGGTCGCGCGCTGTTCGTCAGCAGCACCGCGGTCTACGCCGAGGACGCGGGCGGCTGGGTGGACGAGGACACGCCGGCGGACGCCACCGCCTTCAACGCCCGCGTGCTGCGCGAGGCCGAGCGCGAGCTCGAGGCCCACCCCGACGCCGCGGCCTTCCGCGCCTCCGGCATCTACGGGCCCGGCCGCGAGCGGATGTGGCAGCGCGCGCGCCGCGAGGCCCCCGGCGAACGGCGCTGGACCAACCGCATCCATGTCGAGGATGTCGCCGGGGCGCTCCTGCATCTGCTGGAGGCGCCGCGCATCGCCCGCGTGTACTGCGGCAGCGACGACGCGCCCGCGCTGGAGCATGAAGTGGTCGATGGCCTGCGCGCGCGGCTCGGCCTGCCGGCGCTCGGCGCGGCGGCCGGCCCGGAGAGCGGCAAGCGCGTCTCCAACGCCCGCCTGCGCGGCACCGGCTGGGCCCCCCGTTTCCCCAGCTGGCGCGAGGGCTACGCCACGCCGCCGGACTGAGCGCGCGTCGCGCCGCCCGGTGTTGACGCCTGCCACCCGTCCGTGGGTATCGTCGGCCGGCCCGCAGGACCGCGGGCGCTTTCAAGGGGATTTCCAAGCATGATCATTCGTCGCATCGGCGTGCTGTCCGCCGGCAAGGTGCTGGGCGCGCTCTACGCCGGCCTCGGCCTCATCATCGGCCTGTTCTTCTCGCTGTTCGCCCTGCTCGGCGCGGCGGCCGCCCTCGGCGGCAACCAGGGCGGCGGGTTCGCCGGCATGCTCTTCGGCGTCGGCTCCGTCATCGCCTTCCCGCTGTTCTACGGCGTGCTCGGCTTCATCGGCGGGGTCATCAGCGCCTTTCTCTACAACCTTGTGGCCGGCATCGTCGGCGGCATCGAGATCGAAGTGCAGTGAGGCACCTGCCGGGGCCGCGCGGCGCGGCCCCGGCGAAGGCCCTCAGGGGTAGAGCATCCGCTTCGTCCAGCGGCCCTCGATGCGGGCGTAGCGCTGGCGCTCGTGCAGGCGGAACTTCGCGCCGTACCAGAATTCGATCATCTCCGGCACCACGCGGAAACCCGACCAGTGCGGCGGCCGCGGCACCGGTCCGCCCTCGAACTTCGCGCTGAACTCGGCGATGCGCCGCTCGAGGGTCTCGCGCGAATCGAGCGTCTGCGACTGCAGCGAGGCCCAGGCGCCGATCTGGCTCTCGCGCGGGCGGCTGGCGAAATAGGCATCGGCCTCGGCGGCTGTCACCGGCTCCACCGTGCCTTCCACCTTCACCTGCACCTGCTCGCGCAGGGTCTTCCACAGGAACAGCAGCGCGGCCTGCGGATTGGCGGCGAGCTGCCGGCCCTTGCGTGAGTCGAAGTTGGTGTAGAACACGAAGCCCTGCTCGTCCACGTGCTTCAGCAGCACCGTGCGCGCGGAGGGGCGGCCCCGGGCATCGGCGGTGGCCACGGTCATGGCCGTGGGCTCCGGGTCGCCGGCGGCCGTGGCCTCGGCCAGCAGGGTGCGGAAGGTGGCGATGGCCTCGGCCAGCAGCGGGTCGGGGGCAGCGGTGTCGGTGGGGTGTTCGCTCACGTCGGGGGCACTCGGGCTCGGGGCGGGACGCGCTATTCTCGCCGCCCCCGCGCCCCGGGCGCATGATCCCGCTCAAGACCGTCCGATGGCCGTGCTAAAACCTCGGGGAACCGGTTATCCCGCCGGGTTCGTGGCGGCAGTGCTGGCGCGCGCCCTGGCCCTGCCGGGGCCGTGCCGGGTGTTCGGCCTCACCGGATTGCAGGGCACGGGAAAGTCCACGCTCGCCGCGCAGGTGGCGGCTCTGGCCAGCGAGCGCGGCCTGCGGGCGGTGGTGCTGTCGATCGACGATGTCTACCTCGACCAGCCGGAGCGCCAGCGTCTCGGCCGCGAGGTGCATCCCCTGCTCGCCACCCGCGGGGCGCCCGGCTCGCACGACATCGCGCTGGGCCTCGCCACCCTCGATGCCCTGCGCGAGGGCCGGGCGCGGCTGCCGGCCTTCGACAAGCTCGCCGACCGCCGCCTGCCCGAGTCGGCCTGGGAGCGGGTGCAGGGCGTGCCCGATCTCGTGCTGTTCGAGGGCTGGTTCCACAAGGTGCCGCCGCAGGCCGAGGCCGAGCTCGCCCGGCCGCTCAATGCGCTGGAGCGCGAGGAGGACCCCGAGGGCATCTGGCGGCGCTGGTGCAATGCCGCCCTTCCGGCCTATGCCCCGCTGTGGGCGCGGCTCGACCATCTGCTCTTCCTGCGCGGGCCGGGCTTCGAGGTGGTGCCAGACTGGCGCTGGCAGCAGGAGCAGACCCTGGCCGCGGCCAATCCGGGACGCCGCGCCATGAGCCGCAGCGAGGTGGAGCGCTTCGTGCAGTTCTTCGAGCGGGTCTCGCGGCAGGCCCTGGCCACCCTGCCCGGCATCGCCGACGAGACCATCGCGCTCGACGCCGGGCGGCGCGTGCTCGGCTGAACCCGTCGGCCGCGCCCGGCCTCCGGGCCTTCAGCCCAGCGCCGCCCGCCCCGCGCTGGCGAGCAGGTCCACCATCCGCCCGGCCTCCGCGGCGCGGGCGTTGCTGGCATTGCCCTGTTCGGCGCGCCGGGCCACGCCCTGCGCGATGGCAGCGAGGCGAAAGTAGCTGAAGGCGAGCACGAAGCCCCAGTCCTGCGGAAGCGCCTGCCCGGTGCGCGCGGCGTAGCGCTCCAGCAGTTCGGCTTCCGAGGGGATGCCGAGCGCGGCGCGGTCGAGACCGGCCAGACCCGGCAGGGCGGGGTTGCGCGGCAGGCGCAGGGCCATGGCGAGATAGCCGAGGTCGGCTAGCGGGTGGCCGAGGGTGGCGAGTTCCCAGTCCATCACCGCCAGCACCTGCGGGCCGTCCTTCGCCCACATCAGGTTGTCGAGGCGGAAGTCGCCATGCACCAGGGCCACGCGGCCATCGTCGGCCGGGCAGCGCGCCGGAAGCTCGGCGATCAGCGCGTCCATGGCCGGGATGTCGCGGGTACGGCTCTGCGCGTACTGCTCGCTCCAGCGGGCGATCTGGCGGGCGAAGTAGTTGCCGGGCTTACCGAAATCGACCAGCCCCGTGGCCTCCAGGTCGACGCAGTGGATGGCGGCGAGCGTGTCGATGAGCGCGTGGTAATGCGCGCTGCGCTGTTCGGGGGTGTGCCTGGGCAGCGATGGGTCCCACTCGACGCGGCCGTCGACGAAGGCCATCACGTAGAACATCGAGCCGATCACCGCAGCGTCGTGGCACAGCCAGAGCGGCCGCGCCACCGGCACCCGGCCCTGCAGGGCCGTGAGCACGCGGTACTCGCGGTCCACGGCATGGGCCGAAGCGAGCAGGGCACCCGGCGGCTTGCGGCGCAGCACATAGGTGCCGGAGGCGGCATCGAGACGGTAGGTGGGGTTGCTCTGGCCGCCCTCGAACTTCGTGGCCCTGAGCGGCCCTCGGAAGCCGGGCAGGTGGGCCTCCAGCGCCGCGGCGAGCACGGCCTCGTCCAGCGCGAAGCACTCGCCGCTCATGCGCCGGGGCCCTTCAGCATGCCCTTGGCCAGCGCGGCGAGGTGCACCTCGTCCGGGCCGTCGGCCAGGCGCAGGCAGCGCGCGCCGGTGTAGGCCGCCGAGAGGAAGGGGTCGGCGAGGCCGGCGGCGCCATGCACCTGGATGGCGCGGTCGATGACGGCGCAGGCCATGCGCGGGGCCACGATCTTGATCATGCCGATGGCGTCCTTCGCGCCCTTGTTGCCCTTGGCGTCGAGCTGGGCGGCGGCGTCGAGCGTGAGCAGGCGGGCCTGCTCGATCTCGCAGCGCGAGAGCGCGATGGCCTCCTGCACTATGCCCTGCGTGCCCAGCGGTTTTCCGAAGGCGATGCGGTGCTGCGCCCGCGCCACCATCATCTCCAGCGCCCGCTGCGCCATGCCGATCAGGCGCATGCAGTGGTGGATGCGGCCGGGGCCGAGGCGGGCCTGCGCCAGCGCAAAGCCCTGGCCTTCGCCGCCGACGAGGTTCTCCACGGGCACGCGCACGTTGCGGAACTCGAGCTCGACATGGCCACCCGGCGCATCGTCGAAGCCGAAGGCCTGCAGCGGCCGCACCACGCCCAGGCCCGGGCTGTCCATCGGCACCAGCACCATGGCATGGCGTGCGTGCGGCCCGGCCTCCGGCGTGGTGACGCCCATGACGATGAGAACCCGGCAGCGCGGGTCGCCGGCGCCGGTGATCCACCACTTGCGGCCATCGAGCACGTAGTGATCGCCCTCGCGGCGGATCGAAAGGGCAATGTTGGTGGCATCGGATGAGGCCACCTCCGGCTCGGTCATGGCGAAGGCCGAGCGGATCTCGCCGCGCAGCAGCGGTTCCAGCCAGCGCGCCTTCTGCTCCGGGGTGCCGAAGTGCGCCAGCAGCTCCATATTGCCGGTGTCCGGCGCATTGCAGTTGAACACCTCGCTGGCCCAGGGCACGCGGCCCATGCGCTCGGCCAGCGGCGCGTAGTCGAGGTTGGAGAGGCCGGCGCCGTGCGTGGTATCGGGCAGGAACAGGTTCCACAGGCCCGCGGCCTTCGCCTCCGCCTTCAGGGCTTCGATGCGCGGGCAGACCGTCCAGCGCGTGGCCGGATCCTGCTGCCAGGCCTGCACTTCGGCTTCGGCCGGCAGCACGCGTTCGGCCATGAAGGCGGCGAGCTGCGCGTCGAGCGCGCGGGCGCGGTCGGAAAAGGGAAACAGCGGGCTCATCGGCGGTCCTTCAGAAATGCGTCCACAGCCGGCGGTCGTGGGCGAGGTGCGGCAGGGTGTTGAAGCTGCCGAAGCGCAGCCGGCCCGACCCGGCGCTGAACTCGTTGATCGAGGCATTGCGGATGGCGAGGTTGAGGTCCACGGCGCGGCGCGCCGGCACCTCGAGGGCCTGCTGGGCGAGCCGGGCGATGACGCCGCCCGAGCTGACCACGAGGGTGGCGCCCTCGCGGGCGGCCTCGGCCGCCGCCGCCCCGGCCCGGGCCACGCGCTCGCCGAAGGCTTCCCAGCGCTCGGGCACGGCCTCGAGTTCGTCGTTGGCCCAGGCGAGGATCGCTGCATGCAGCATCGGGCCGAGGATGGCCGGGTCCTGCGAGCTCGCGCGCTCACGCATGCCGGCATCGGCCCGCTCGAGGAGGAAGGCGCGGATCACCGCGCCGTGGTCGAACTCGTCGAGGTCGGCGTCTTCCTCCGGCTCTGGCAGCGGATGCCCGGCCTCGGCGAAGGCGCGGTGGATGGCCTCGAGGGTCTCGCGGTGGCGGCGCATGCGTCCCACCCGCACCCGGGCGAAGCCGTGCGGCTCGCGGGCCAGCCAGGCGCCGAGGTGCTGGGCCTGGGTCCAGCCCAGCGGGGAGAGCCGGTCGTAGTCCTCGCTGCCGTAGCTGGCCTGCGCGTGGCGGACGAAGAGCAGGGCCATGCTCAGCGGGTCGCCTGCGCCGGCCAGAACTCCTGGCGGAAGCGTACCCGGATCGGCGCGCTGCCTTCCGGCTGCACCTCGAGCTCGAAATCGAGCTCGTCGCGCGGCTCGATGCGCGCCTCGCCGAGGTAGTAGAGCGCCTGGCCGTCGCGCACCTCGCGCAGATTGAGCGACTGCCGCTGGCCGGCGGGATTGGTGGCGGCCGCGCTGATGCGGGCGCTGACGGGGCTACTCTCGGCGGCCTTGCCGCGGCGCACCGACACGTTCAGCAGCGCCCGGTTGGCCGAGCGGGTGATGCCGTGGCGGCGGGCGATCTCCGGCGTGAGCTGCAGGGTGGGCATGGCGTTGTAGTGCACGGTGAACTCGCCGGACTGCGTGCTGTTGCGGCCCGAGCCGAGG
Source organism: Silanimonas lenta DSM 16282 (assembly GCF_000429065.1). GTDB lineage: Bacteria > Pseudomonadota > Gammaproteobacteria > Xanthomonadales > Xanthomonadaceae > Silanimonas > Silanimonas lenta. The sequence continues at coordinate 27,666 of NZ_AUBD01000012.1, forward strand.
TAGAGCGAGGGCCGGGCCGGCGTTGCGGGCGCGCTGGCCGCCGCAGAGACCGGGGGCGCCGCCGGGGGCGAGGCCAGGGCGGGCAGCGGCAGGGCGAGGGCAAGGCCGAGGAGGGCGGCGAGGCGGACCCGCCGCGTGTCCGGGGCTGGAGGAAAGGTGGCCATGGCGTGGCTCCGGCTTCAGTCGTTGAGGGCCGAGAGTTCCGCGCCACGGATTCGCGCCGCGTGAACGGCCGCCGCCACCAGGGGCATGAAGCCGCCGGCGGCGAAGGCCTCCAGCGCGGCCTGGGTGGTGCCGTTCGGCGAGGTCACGCGCTGGCGCAGCGTGGCCGCGGGCTCGCCGCTCTCCTTCAGCATGCGGGCGGCGCCGGCGATGGTCTCCACCACCAGGGTGCGCGCCGCCTCGGCGGGCAGGCCCTCGGCCGCGGCCGCGGCCTGCATCGCTTCTGCCAGCAGGAACACATACGCAGGACCGCTGCCGGAGGTGGCGGTCACCGCGTCCATCAGGGCCTCGTCGGCGATCCACACGGTTTCGCCGGCGGGTCGCAGCAGGGCCTCGGCCAGGGCGCGCTGGGCCTCACCGACCGCGGCGGTGGCGTAGAGGCCGGTCACCCCGGCGCCGAGCAGGGCCGGGGTATTGGGCATGCTGCGCACCACCGCCTGGCCGCCGCCCAGCCAGCGGTCGAGCTGGGCGCTGGTGATGCCGGCGGCGATCGAGACCACGAGGGGGCGGCGGGCCTGCGCCAGCGGCGCCAGGGCCTCGCAGACCCCGCGCAGCACCTGCGGCTTGGTGGCCAGCACCCAGACCTCGCCGGCGGCCGCGGCCTCGGCATTGTCCGCGGTGGCCGTCACGCCGAACTCGGCGGCCAGACCCTCGCGGCTCGCGGCCGAAGGTTCGCTGACGATGATGCGTCCGGCGGCCATGCCGCCGCGCCGGAGCCCGCCGATGAGGGCGCGGGCCATGTTGCCGCCGCCGATGAAGGCGACCGTGGGGAAGGCAGGGGACGGGCTGGACATCGGCGCGGTGCTGGGGCGAGGGCGGGCCCGCATCATGGCCTGCCTCGCCGCGCGGGCGGAACCCCGGGGCGGGGCTCAGGGCTTCGGCGGGCGCGGCCCGAACAGGGCGCTGCCCACGCGCACCAGGGTGGCGCCTTCGGCCAGGGCCAGCGGGTAATCCTCGCTCATGCCCATCGACAGGGTGTCGCAGCCGGGATGGGCGGCGCGCAGGGTCTCGAACAGCCGGCGCATCCGGGCGAAGGCGGCGCGCCGCCGCTCCGGCTCGGGGTGCGGGGCCGGGATGGCCATCAGCCCGCGCAGCCGCAGCCGGGGCAGGGCGGCCACCTGGTCGGCGAGCGCCATCACCGCCTCCGGCGCGCAGCCCGACTTGCTGGCCTCGCCATCGATGTTCACCTGCAGCAGCACATTGAGCGGCGGCCGCCCGGCAGGGCGTTCGCGGTCCAGCAGGGGCGGCAGCTTGGGCCGGTCCACGCTCTGCACCCAGTCGAAGTGGCGGGCGGCCTCGCGGCATTTGTTGCTCTGCAGCGGGCCGATCAGGTGCCATTCCAGCGCCAGGTCGGCCAGCGCGCGCTGCTTGGCCAGCGCCTCCTGCACGTAGTTCTCGCCGAAGGCGCGCTGGCCCAGGGCGGCGAGCGCCCGCACCGCCCCGGCGGGCTGGGTCTTGCTCACCGCGAGCAGCACCGGGGCGCGCCCGGGGGCGGCCCCGGCCAGGGCGTCCAGCAGGTGGCGGTAGCGGGCTTCCAGAGCGTCCATGGGCTGGGGCTATACTGCCGGAATGCCGCGCGTCGCACGAGCGCGCGAGACCGCACTGACTCACGTTGCGCCCAGGGGAGAACACGCATGGACATCGCGGAACTGTTGGCCTTCTCGGTCAAGAACAAGGCCTCCGACCTCCATCTCTCGGCCGGCCTGCCGCCGATGATCCGGGTGGACGGCGACGTCCGCCGCATCAACATCCCGGCACTGGACCACAAGACGGTGCACGCGCTGATCTACGACATCATGTCGGACAAGCAGCGCCGCGACTACGAGGAGTTCCTCGAGACCGACTTCAGCTTCGAGATCCCCGGCCTCGCCCGCTTCCGCGTCAATGCCTTCAACCAGAACCGCGGCGCTGGCGCGGTGTTCCGCACCATTCCCTCCGAGATCCTCACCCTCGAGGATCTCGCCGCGCCGCGGGTGTTCAAGGAGCTCATCGACCAGCCGCAGGGCCTGATCCTCGTCACCGGTCCCACCGGCTCGGGCAAGTCGACCACGCTGGCGGCGATGATCGACCACATCAACAAGAACGAGTACTCGCACATCCTCACCATCGAGGACCCGATCGAGTTCGTCCACACCTCGCAGAAGTGCCTGGTGAACCAGCGCGAGGTGCACCGCGACACCCATGGCTTCAACGAGGCCCTGCGCTCGGCGCTGCGCGAGGACCCCGACTACATCCTGGTCGGCGAGCTGCGCGACCTCGAGACCATCCGCCTCGCGCTCACCGCCGCCGAGACCGGCCACCTGGTGTTCGGCACCCTGCACACCAGCTCGGCCGCCAAGACCATCGACCGCATCATCGACGTGTTCCCGGCCGGCGAGAAGCCGATGGTGCGCTCGATGCTCTCCGAGAGCCTGCGCGCGGTGATCTCGCAGTCCCTGCTGAAGAAGGTGGGCGGCGGCCGCGTGGCGGCGCACGAGATCATGGTGGGCATCCCCGCCATCCGCAACCTGATCCGTGAAGACAAGGTGGCGCAGATGTACAGCGCCATCCAGACCGGCCAGCAGTACGGCATGCAGACGCTCGACCAGTGCCTGCAGGACCTGCTCAAGCGCGGCATCATCACCCGTGCCCAGGCCGCCACCTACGCCAAGGACAAGCGCCTGTTCGAGTGAGCTGGCACGTCACCCAGCCCCCCAGGAGAAACGGCCGGAGCCCCCCATGAGCAGCATCGACTTCACCTCCTTCCTCAAGCTGATGGCGCACAAGAAGGCGTCGGACCTCTTCATCACCGCCGGCGTGCCGCCGTCGATGAAGCTGCACGGCAAGCTGGTGCCGATCACCCAGGAGCCGCTCACCCCGCAGCAGAGCCGCGACCTCGTGCTCAACGTGATGAACCCCTCGCAGCGAGAGGAGTTCGAGAAGACCCACGAGTGCAACTTCGCCATCGGCCTTGCCGGCGTCGGCCGCTTCCGTGTCTCCTGCTTCTACCAGCGCAACCAGGTGGGCATGGTGCTGCGCCGGATCGAGACCAAGATCCCCACCATCGACGAGCTGAACCTGCCGCCGATCATCAAGACGCTGGCGATGACCAAGCGCGGCATCATCATCTTCGTGGGCGCCACCGGCACCGGCAAGTCGACCTCACTGGCGGCGATGATCGGCTACCGCAACATGAACTCCTCGGGCCACATCATCACCATCGAGGACCCGATCGAGTTCGTGCACAAGCACGAGGGCTGCATCATCACCCAGCGCGAGGTCGGCATCGACACCGAGAGCTGGGAGGCGGCGCTGAAGAACACCCTGCGCCAGGCGCCCGACGTCATCATGATCGGCGAGGTGCGCACCCGCGAGGGCATGGACCACGCCATCGCCTTCGCCGAGACCGGCCACCTGGTGCTCTGCACCCTGCATGCGAACAACGCCAACCAGGCGATGGACCGCATCATCAACTTCTTCCCCGAGGAGCGCAGGAGCCAGCTGCTGATGGACCTCTCGCTCAATCTCAAGGGCATCGTGGCCCAGCAGCTGATCCCCACGCCGGACGGCAAGGGCCGGCGCTGCGCCATGGAGATCCTGCTCGGCACGCCGCTGGTGCAGGACTACATCCGCGACGGCGAGATCCACAAGCTCAAGGACGTGATGAAGGAATCCACCCAGCTCGGGATGAAGACCTTCGACCAGGCCCTGTTCGAGCTGTACCAGGCCGGCGAGATCACCTACGAGGATGCGCTGCGCTACGCCGACTCGGCCAACGAGGTGCGCCTCAAGATCAAGCTGGCCCAGGGCGGCGACGCCCGCTCGCTGTCCGCCGGCCTCGACGGGGTGGAAGTGGCGAAGGCCGACTGATAGACGACTCCGGCGCGGACGGCGCTCAGCCGCCCGTGCGGTAGCGCACCGGGTCGTAGCCCCCGGTCTCGAACTCGAGCACCGGGCCGCGGCCATCGGCGGCCTGGATGGAGACGCGGGCGGCGCCCTCGAGGGCGCGGATGAAGCCGGCGTCGTCCTTGATGAACAGGGCCGGGCGGGTGCCGGTGCTGGAGGCCTCGCCGGCGAAGCGCCGCGGCGCGGCCCCGTCGAAGCCGATGCGGAAGGCGCAGGGCCGGCCGCAGTCGAACAGGCCCTCCTCGATGACGAGGTAGACGCTCTGGCCCCAGCGCGGGTCGTTGCGCAGCACCAGCTGCACGGTGGGCGGCACGGCGAAGCTTGCGGCATCGTCTTCCGGGCGCTGGTTGCGGATCGAGGCGGCTTTCTGGGGCGTCGGCCTGCCCTCCACCGGAGTCGAGGTGTAGGCCCACAACGCACGGAGGCGCTGCGCCTCCCGCTGGGCCGCGGCGGCTTCGCGGAGCGCCTCCAGCCCCTCCGAGGCCTCGGCAGCGGCGGCCGAGCCGGGGCCGTCGGCCAGCAGCACCTCGGCGCTCGCCAGTGCCAGGGCCCAGTCCTGCCGCGCCTTCGCCTCCCGGTAGACCGCCAGCGTGGGGGCCAGCCTGGCCTCGCGGGCGCGCGCCGCGGCCTCGGCGGCGGCCTGGCGCTGTTCTTCCGAAGGGCCGCAGGCCGTGAGGGCGAGGACCAGGAGGCCGGCAGTGGAAATCGCGTGGCGGATCATCGGGGCGTCGTCGCGTTTCGGGGGCACTCAGCTTAGCCAGCCCCCGCCCCGATGCCCACGGCCTACAATGGCGGCATGCCGCTCGAACGCTCGCTCGCTTCCCAGCTGCTGCTCGCCATGCCCGGCATGGACGATCCGCATTTCGCCCGCTCCGCCGTGCTGATGTGCCAGCACGACGGCGACGGGGCGATGGGGGTGGTGATCAACCGCCGCACCGACGTGCTGCTCGGCGAGCTGATGGACCAGCTCGGCATCGAGGGGGGCAGCCGCGAGCTCAAGGCCCGGCAGGTGCTCTGGGGCGGCCCGGTGCAGATCGACCGCGGCTTCGTGCTGCACGACGATCCCCGGCCCTGGCCGTCCACCCTGCGCTTCGGCGTCTATGGCCTCACCACCTCGCGCGAGATCCTGCACGCCATGGCCCGCGGCGAGGGCCCGGAGCGTTTCCAGGTACTGATCGGCCATGCCGGCTGGGGTCGCGAGCAGCTCGAGGGCGAACTCGCCCAGAATGCCTGGCTCACCGTGCCGGCCCCGGAGGCCCTGGTGTTCGAGGCCGACCGCGACCTCGTCTGGCAGGCTGCCGCGGGGCAGATCGGCGTCGATGTCGCGCATCTCGCCGACTACAGCGGCCACGCGTGAGCGCATGGACGACGGCGCCGTCCTCGGTTTCGACGTCGGCAGCCGGCGCATCGGCGTGGCGGTCGGCAATGGCATCACCGGCACTGCCAGCGCGCTCGGGCTGATCGAGGTGCGCGAGGGCCTTCCGGACTGGGAGCGCTTCGACCGCCTGCTCGGCGAATGGCGGCCCTGCCGGCTGGTGGTGGGCGATCCGCGCAGCGACGATCCCGGCGAGGACCCGCCGGCCCGCCAGTGGGTGCGCGGCTTCGCCCGCGCCGCGGCGAAGCGCAGCGGTCTTCCGGTGGTGATGGTGGACGAGCGCCACAGCTCCCGTGAGGCCGCTGCCCGTTTCGCCGGGCAGCGTCGCGCCGGCGTGGTGCGCCGCCGCCACGGCGAGGCCATCGATGCCCTCGCCGCCGTGGTCATCGTCGAGCGCTGGCTGGCCGGCGATGCGGCCGAATCCTTCCGTTTCCCCTGATCTGCCGATGCCATGACCCTGCCCCGTCTCCGCCACCTGCTCACCCTCGACGGCCTCGGCGAGGCCCGGCTGCATGCCCTGCTCGACGAGGCCGAGGCGATGCTGCCGCACGCCCGGGGCGGTACCGCCCTGCGCCAGGTGCTGGCCGGACGCACCGTGTGCAACCTGTTCTTCGAGAACTCCACCCGCACCCGCAGCAGTTTCCAGCTCGCCGCCCAGCGGCTCGGCGCCGATGTGCTGAACTTCGATGTCGGCGCGTCCTCGGTGAAGAAGGGCGAGACCGCGCTCGATACCTTCCGCACCCTCGAGGCCATGGGCGTGGAAGCCTTCGTGGTGCGCCATGCCGAGGATGGCGCCGTGGCCGCGCTGGCCGATGCCGCCGGCCCCGGCACGGCCCTGCTCAATGCCGGTGATGGCCGCAGCAACCACCCCACGCAGGGCCTGCTCGACATGCTCACCCTGCGCCGCCACAAGGGGCGCGATTTCAGCCGTCTCTCGGTGCTGGTGGTGGGCGACGTGAAGCATTCCCGGGTGGCCCGCTCCGACCTGCAGGCCCTGCGCCAGCTCGGCTGCCGCGATTTGCGGGTCTGCGGGCCGGCGGCCCTCCTGCCCGGGCCCGAGGTGCTGGAGGGCTGCACGGTAGGCCAGGAGCTCGATGCCATGCTCGAGGGCGTGGACGTGCTGATGATGCTGCGCCTGCAGCGCGAGCGCATGGAGGAGGGCCTGGTGCCCTCGCTCGAGGCCTATTTCGCCGACTACGGGCTGGATGCCCGCCGTCTCGCCCGCGCGAAGCCCGACGCCATCGTCATGCACCCCGGGCCGATGAACCGCGGGGTGGAGATCGCCGCCGAGGTGGCCGACGGGCCGCGCTCGGTCATCCTCGAGCAGGTGGCGAACGGTGTGGCGGTGCGCATGGCGGTGCTAAGCCACCTGCTCGGCGCCTGAAGCCGGGTGCCGCCCCGGCGGCACGCGCGGCCTCACTGCAGCAGGAACAGGGTGGCAAGGCCGAGGAAGGCGAAGAAGCCCATCACGTCGGTGACGGTGGTGAGGATCACCGCGCCGCCCACGGCAGGGTCGATGTTGAAGCGGCGCAGGGCCATCGGCACCAGCACTCCGGCGGTGGCCGCGCAGCTCAGGTTGATCACCATGGCCGAGAAGATCACCAGCGAGATGCCGGGCTTGCCGAACCACAGGTAGGTGACGATGGCCACCAGGGTGCCGAGCAGCACGCCATTCATGATGGCGATGCGGATCTCCTTCCAGATCAGGGTGCGCAGGTTGGCGCTGGAGACCTGGCCGAGCGCGATGCCGCGCACCATCAGCGCCAGCACCTGGGTGCCGGCATTGCCGCCCATCCCGGCCACGATCGGCATCAGCACCGCCAGCGCCACGATCTCGGCCAGCGTGGCTTCGAAGCGGCCGACCACGCTGGCGGCGAGGAAGGCAGTGCAAAGATTGATGCTGAGCCAGGTGAAGCGACCCTTGAAGGCGCGCAGCACCGGGCTGAACAGGCTCTCGTCCTCGCTCACGCCGGCGGCCGAGAGCACCTGGTAGTCGGCCTGTTCGCGGATGATGTCGACCACGTCGTCGATGGTGATGCGCCCGAGCAGCACGTTGTTCTCGTCCACCACCGGCGCCGAGATCCAGTCGTGGTCGGAGAACTGCCGCGCCACCTCGTCGGAGGGCGTGTCCACCGGGATCGCCGGCTGGCTGTCGTCCATCAGGGTGTTGATGGGCGTGGAGGGCTCCTGCGTCACCAGCTGCGCCAGGGCGATGCGCCCGAGGTACTGGTGACGGCGGCTCACCACGTAGAGATGGTCGGTGTTCTCGGGAAGCTCGCCGCGCAGGCGCAGGTAGCGCAGCACCACGTCCACGGTGACGTCGGCGCGCACCGTCACCACGTCCGGATTCATCAGGCGGCCGGCGCTGTCCTCCGGGTAGGAGAGCACCTGCTCCAGCCGCTCGCGGTTCTCGCGGTCCATCGACTTCAGCACTTCGTCGATGACCGTGTCCGGCAGGTCCTCCATCAGCTCGGCCAGATCGTCGATGTCGAGGTCCTCGACGGCGGCGACCAGCTCGTCCGGGTCCATGGCGGCGATCAGGCCCTCGCGCACCTCGTCGTCGACGTGCAGCAGCACCTCGCCGTCGTCCTCGGGATCGACGAGGCCCCAGACCACGTCGCGCTTGGCCGGCGGCAGGGATTCCAGCAGGTTGCCGATCTCGGCCGCGCTCAGGCTGTTGACCAGCCGGCGCACGGGGCCGAGCCGTCCGCTGTCCAGCGACTGCGAGAGCATGCGCAGCTGCTGCGCGGTGCGTTCGTGGCGGGTGGCATCGACCATCGGCGGGCCTGGGTGCGGGGCGCGCGCATTATGGCCCCTGCCGCCAGCGCCGCCCACCCGTGCTTGTGGCGTTCATGCAGGCTCGGGCACGCTCGGGGCCTGCCAATGGATCTGGACGAGGAGTTCCCCATGCGTATTGCATCGCTCTGCCTGCCTGTCGCCGCCCTGCTGCTCGCTGCCTGCAGCCCGGCCGAGTTCGTGCCCGAGGCGCCGATGGCCCTGGATGGCGTGAGCCTGGAGATCCGCCCCCTGCCGCAGGAGGCCTGCGATCCGGCCCGGCCCTTCGCCGTGCGGGTGTCCTGGGCGGTGCAGGACTGGCCCGATCCGAAATTCGATTTCCGTCTCGACAGCAGCCGGGGCCAGCTCTGGGCGCGCGCCAACGAGGCCTCGGGGCAGCAGGTCTCCGACCCCTGGGCGGTGCCGGGCAAGTGGTTCGTGATGGTGGACCGCAATACCGGGGTGGTGATGGCCGCGCAGGCCGTGCCGCCGCTGGAATGCCCGCCGGGCTGAACGCCTGACCGGGGGCGCTGCGTGCCCCGGCGCCCTCAGGCCTGGCCGCGCGCCAGCCAGCGCTCCACCTCGGCCCGCTCGCGGCAGCGCAGCAGGGCCGGGGCGCGGCGCTTCAGCGTTCCGAGTTCGCAGGCGCGGATCGCCTCGCGGATCTCCAGCAGGGCCCCGGGGTGCACGCTGAAATCGCGCAGGCCGAGGGCCAGCAGCAGGGGCACGTCGGGCGCGCTGGCGGCGAGCTCGCCGCAGACATGGATCGGCAGGGCGGCGGCGCGCGCCTCCTCGAACAATCGCTGCAGCAGGCGCAGCACCGCCGGATGGCGTTCGCTGAACAGGCCGTCCAGCGCCTCGTGGGTGCGGTCGGCGGCGAGCAGGTACTGCACCAGGTCGTTGGTGCCCACGGCGGCGAAATCGACGAGGTCGGCGTAGTCGGGCAGGGTGAGGGCGGCGGCCGGCACCTCCACCATCACCCCGAAGGCCACCCGCTCGCCGAGGGCATGGCCTTCGCCGCGCAGGCGCTCGGCCAGCAGGCCGAGCCGCGCCTTCACCGCCTCCACTTCCTCGCGTGCCGTCACCATCGGCACCAGCACCCGGACCGGACCGAAGGCCGAGGCGCGCAGGATGGCGCGCAGCTGGGTGTCGAGCAGGGTGGGGCGGTGCAGCGAAAGCCGCACGCCGCGCAGGCCGAGCGCCGGATTGGGCTCGTCGCGCAGCGAAAGCCCCGCCCGGTCGGCCTTGTCGGCGCCGAGGTCGAGGGTGCGCAGGGTGACCGGACGTCCGCCCATGGCCCGCACCACCTCGCGGTAGGTGGCGAACTGCTCCTCCTCGTCCGGCACGTCCTCGCGGCCCAGGAACAGGAACTCGGTGCGGTAAAGCCCGATGCCGTCGGCGCCGCAGGCCAGGGCTTCCTCGATCTCCTCCGGCCGTTCGGCATTGGCGAACAGGCCGATGTCCACCCCGTCGCGGGTGCGGGTGGGGGCGCGGCGCAGGCGTTCGAGCTCGACCCGCTTCTTCTCGATTTTGGCCCGCAGCACCTGGTAGCGGGAGAGGTCGTCGGCATCCGGCTCCACCACCAGCAGGCCGTCGCGGCCATCCACCAGCAGGGCATCGCCGTCGTTCACGTGCGAGAGCGCATCGGCGCAGCCCACCACCATCGGCAGATGCAGGCCGCGGGCGACGATGGCGCTGTGCGAGAGCGGGCTGCCGGCCCGGGTGACCACGGCCGCCACCTGGCGCCGCGCCAGTTCCACCAGTTCGGCAGGCGCGATGTCGTCGGCCACCAGCACCTCGCCGGCGAAGCCCAGCAGGGCATCGTCGGGACGGCGGTGCAGGGCGGCGTGCACCCGGCCGATCACGTGGTCGAGATCGTCGAGGCGGGTGCGGAAGTAATCGTCCTCCATCGACTGGAACACGGCAGCGAGGCGGTCGCGCTGCAGCTTCAGGGCGTAGTCGGCGGAGTAGCGGCCGGTCTGCACCAGATCGCGCAGGCCGGCGCGCAGTTCGGGATCGTCGAGGATCAGCACGTGCAGGTCGAGGAATTCCCCGACCTCGCGGGCCAGCGTGCCCTGCAGGCGCTCGCGCAGGCCGGAAAGCTCGGCGCGCGCCGCCGCCATGGCGGCATCCAGGCGTTCCAGCTCGGCCGGCACCTGTTCGGCGGCGATGGTCTCCTCGCTCAGGCTCAGCACGTGCGGGTGGCGCACCCGCGCCCGGCCCAGGGCCAGGCCGCGCGAGGCACCGATGCCGGCGAGCTGCCGCCGCATGCTCTAGTCGGCCTCGTCGAAGCGGCGGGCGAACAGGGCCTCGGCCGCAGCCATGGCCTCGGCCTCGTCGGGCCCCTCGGTGCGCAGCCGCACGGTGCTGCCCTTGCCGGCCGCCAGCAGCAGCACGCCCATGATCGATTTCGCATTCACCTCGCGGCCGCCACCGATCAGCGTCGCCCGCGACTGGAAGCCCGCCAGCAGCTGCACCAGCCTGGCCGCGGCGCGGGCATGCAGGCCGAGGCGGTTCACGACCGGGATCTCGCGCTCAAGCATCGTCCACCACCACGCCATTGCGGCCGCCATTGGCCGCGGTACGCGCGAGCTCGTCGAGCGGCTGCTCGCCGTAGTTCATCACCCGGAGCAGCATCGGCAGCGAAAGCCCGGCCACCCGCCGGCAGGGTTCGGCGATGCGCACCAGCTGGTGCGCCAGCCGGGCCGGCGAGGCGCCATACACGTCGGTGAGCAGCAGGGCGCCTTCCTCGCCCATCACGGTCTTCAGGGCGGCGCTGGCCCGCGGCAGCAGGGCGGCGAGGTCGGCATCGAACTCGACCTCGAAGGCCCGCGCTTCCAGCGGCAGCCGGCCGAGCAGGCGGGTGGCGGTCTCGAGCAGGGCGCTGCCGACACCGGGATGGGTGATGAGGAGGATTCCGACGGCCATGCCGGAACCTTAGCAAAGGTCTATTCCAGTTCGCGGTGGTAGGTGAGCGCGTCCTCGCGCCCCTGCTCGCGGAACCAGGCGGCCAGGCTCTCGGCGAGGTAGACCGAGCGGTGCCGCCCCCCGGTGCAGCCGAAGGCGATCGACAGGTAGCTGCGCGATTCCGATTCGAAGCGCGGCAGCCAGGCAGCGACGAAGGCCCGCACCTGTTCGAGGTAGGCCCGGGCTTCGGCCTGCCCGGCGAAGTACTGCTGGATCGCGGCGTCGCGGCCGGTGAGTGGGCGCAGGGCCGGGTCCCAGTGCGGATTGGGCAGGCAGCGGGTGTCGAAGACGAAGTCGGCATCCACCGGCAGGCCGCGCTTGTAGGCGAAGCTCTCGAACAGCAGGGTGAGGCCGGGACGGTTCACCGCCTCCAGCTCGGTGAGCACCCGCTTGCGCAGCTGGTGCACGTTGAGGGTGGTGGTGTCGAGCACGTGGTCGGCGAGAGCCTTCACCGGGCGCAGCACCTGGCGCTCGAGCGCGATGGCATCCGGCAGGGCGAGGCCGAGCTGCGAGAGCGGATGCCGGCGCCGGGTATCGGAGTAGCGCTTGATCAGGGCCTCGTCGGCGGTGTCGAAGAACAGCAGCCGGTGCTGGTAGCCGCGCGCGCCCACCGCCGCCAGCCATTCGCCGATGTTGCCGAGGTCGGCATGGTGGTTGCGCACGTCGATGCCCACCGCCAGCTTCTGGTATGCCTCGCCGCCCACGCTGTCGACGAAGGCCGGCAGCAGGTCGACGGGCAGGTTGTCGACGCAGTAGTAGCCGAGGTCCTCGAGGGTCCGGAGGGCGACGGTCTTGCCGGAGCCGGAGAGCCCCGAGACCACGGTGAGGGAGCGGCTCATGGCGCGGACTTGTCGAGCAGGGCGGAGTGGCGGGCGAGGAAGGCGGCGGCCGGATCATCGCCCTTGGCGCGCAGGATGTGCAGGCGGGCGGCGGCCTCGGTGAGCACGGCGAGGTTGCGGCCGGCCGCCACCGGCAGGTTGAACACCGGCACGTCGAGGCCCAGCACCGGCCGGGCGGCGGTCTCGCCGGTGAGCCTCGCCATGCCCTCGAGGTCGGTGTCGCCGGCGCGCACCAGGTGCACGATCAGCCGCAGGTACTTGTTCCGCTTCACCGCCGTGTCGCCGAACATCTGGCGGATGTTCATGATGCCGAGGCCGCGCACTTCCAGCAGGTCCTGCAGCAGTTCCGGGCAGGTGCCGTCGAGCACGTCCGGCGCGATCTGGGTGAACTCCGGGGCATCGTCGGCGACCAGGCGGTGGCCGCGGCTGATCAGCTCCAGCGCCAGTTCGCTCTTGCCGAGGCCGGATTCGCCGGTGATCAGCACGCCGATGGAATAGATCTCCATGAACACGCCGTGCAGGGTGATGCGCGGCGCCAGCGAGCGTGCCAGCACGTACTGCAGCTGCGAGAGCAGCTCGTGGCCGGGCTGGGCGCTCACCCACAGCGGCGTGGCCGACTCCTGCGCCACTTCGCGCAGGTCGGCAGGGCAGCCCTGGTCGCGGGTGATGACGAGCGCGATCGGCCGGAAGTCGACGATCTTCTGCAGGGTCTCCCAGCGCTGGCGGGCATCCAGCGAGTCGAGCCACTGCAGCTCCTCGCGGCCGAGGATCTGCACCTTGTTGGGGTGGATGACGTTGAGGTAGCCGGCGAGCGAGGGGCGGCGGGTGCGGTGCTCGTCGGCCTCGATGGCCCGCTCGCCGCCCTCCTGCCCGGAGAGCCAGCGCAGGCCGAGGCGGTCGCGCTGCTGTTCGAAGAGCTCGCGGGCGGTGATGCGGCGCGGCAGCACGGCGCGCGGCTCAGGCAGCGGCGGAGTGGCCCGGGCGCCAGTCGGCCACCAGGCGGTACAGGGCCTCGGCATCGGCCCCGGCGCGCAGGCGGGCGCGGAAGGCCTCGTCGGCGAACATCTCGGCGAGCTGGGCCAGCAGCACCAGGTGCTGCTGGGTGAAGTGCTCGGGCACCGCCAGCGCGAACACCAGGTCCACCGGCTCGCCGTCGCTGGCGCCGAACTCCACCGGCTCGGCCAGGCGCACGAAGGCGCCGGTGGCCACGCTGAGCGCGGGGCTGCGGCCGTGCGGGATGGCCACGCCATGGCCGAGCCCGGTGCTGCCGAGGCGCTCGCGCTGGCAGAGGCTGTCGTAGAGCGCGGCCTCGCGCCCGGCATCGCCTTCGGCGAGCAGGTGCGCCAGGTGTTCCAGGAGGCGTTTCTTGCTGGAAAGCCGGGCACTCGCGGCGATGCGCGCGGGCGCCAGGAGGTCGAGGAGGTGCATGGGGTCGCGAGGGGCCGGAAATCAGCCGAAGCTGCCGTTGCGGGCGGCGGATTCGCCGCGGTGATGGTCGGTCATGCGCTCCTTTTCCTTGAGCACGATGCGGTCCAGCTTGTCCACCAGAAGATCGATGGCCGCGTACATGTCGGCGGCCTCGGCCTCGGCGTGGAAGGCCTTGCCGCGCGGGGCGAGGGTGGCCTCGGCCCGGTGCTGCAGCCTGTCCACGCCGAGCAGCACGCGGACGTCGAGGTGGTGGTCGAAATGGCGGGCGATGCGCTCCAGCTTGCTGGTGACGAAGTCCTTCAGGGCCGGGGTCACCTCGATCTGGTGGCCGCTCACTTCAAGGCGCATGGGCGCGTACTCCTTGCTGCGGGACGAAAGCGTCGCGGCTGCCAGCATACGCCCCTCGGGGGAGAGGGCGAAGGGGACACCGGTCAAATTTCCGCAGGCCGGCCTTCACGCCCGCCCCGCTCCGAGGAGGGGGGGATGCCGAGGGCTTCCCGGTATTTCGCCACCGTGCGCCGCGCCACCTGGATGCCCTGGGCCCTGAGCTGCTCGGCAAGTGCCTGATCGGACAGGGGTTTGCCGGGAGGCTCGGCGGCGATCAGGCGGCGGATCAGGGCCTGCACCGCCAGCGCCGAGGCCGCGCCGCCATGCTCGGTGGCCAGCCCGGCGCCGAAGAAGTGCTTGAATTCGAAGGTGCCGCGGGGGGTGCGCAGGTACTTGCGGGTGGTGGCGCGGGAGATGGTCGATTCGTGCAGGCCGAGCTCCTCGGCGATGTCGCGCAGGGTGAGCGGGCGCATGGCCTCGGGGCCGTGGTCGAGAAAGCCGCTCTGGGCGCGGACGATGGCCTCGGCCACCCGCCGCAGGGTGTCGCTGCGGTTCTCGAGGGCGCGGATCAGCCAGCGCGCCTCCTGCAGCTGGCCGCGCAGCCAGGCATCGTCCTCCTGCCGGCAGCGGCCGATCAGCCGCTCGTAGTGGCGGGCGATGCGCAGGCCGGGGCCGTGCAGCATCCGCACCCGCCATACCCCGTGCTGGCGCAGCACCATGGCGTCGGGCTGCACGTATTCCGGCATGACCCCGGCATGGCGGGCGCCGGGACGGGGGTCGAGGCGGCGCAGCAGGGCGCTGGCGCTGGCCACGGCCTCGACGGGTTCGCCGAGCCGTTCGGCCAGGCGTTCCGGAGGCAGGCGGGCAAGCGCCTCGAGGTGGTCTTCGGCCAGCCGCCGGGCGAGCGCCAGGCCCGGCGTGGCCGGATCGAGCAGGGCGAGCTGCAGGCGCAGGCATTCGCCGAGGTCGCGGGCGCCGCAGCCGGGGGGATCGAGCTGCTGGACGTGATGCAGCACGGCGCGCAGCTCTCCGGCATCGGGCGGTGGCGAAAGGCCGGTGGCCGCGGCCAGGGCCTCCAGCGGCTCGCGCAGATAGCCGTCCTCGTCGAGAGCGTCGATGATGGCCTCGCCGATGGCGAGGTCGCGTGGCGAATGCAGGGCCATGCGCAGCTGCCAGAGCAGATGCGCCCGCAGGCCGGGCTCGCTACCGGCGGGCTCGCGCCCGTCTTCCTCCTCGGGCATCCGCGGGCCGAGGTCTTCGCTGCCCAGCGACCAGTTCTCGTCCAGGACCTCCAGCGGATCGGGCTCGCCGTCGCCCTCCGCCGCCGCATCCGCCTCGCCCTCGAAGGCCGTGTCTGCCGCCTCCGGCCCGCGTTCGTCCGCCCCCTCGCCGTCGGCCGGCTCCGCGCCGTCCTCCTCCCCGCCGGGCTCCACCCGTTCCAGCAGCGGGTTCGCTTCCACCGCGGCCTGCAGCTCGGCCTCCAGTTCCACCTGCGAGAGCTGCAGGAGGCGGATGGCCTGCCGCAGCTGCGGGGTCAGGGCCAGCGCCGTGCCGAGCTTGGCCTGCAGCGCGGGCTTCATCACCGCCTCAGAGGCTGAAGCTGGAGCCGAGGTAGACCCGGCGGACCTCGGCGTTCATCAGCACGTCGTTGGGCGATCCTTGCGCCAGCACGGTGCCGGCATTGAGGATGTAAGCGCGGTCGCAGATGCCGAGCGTCTCGCGCACATTGTGGTCGGTGATGAGCACGCCGATGCCACGCTGCTTGAGGTGGCGGATGATGCCTTGGATCTCGCCCACCGAGATCGGATCGACGCCGGCGAAGGGCTCGTCGAGCAGCATGAAACGCGGGTTGGCGGCCAGCGCGCGGGCGATCTCGATGCGCCGCCGCTCGCCGCCGGAGAGGCTCTCGCCCGGCTGTTCGGCCACGTGGCTGATGTGCAGTTCGTCGAGGAGCTTGCCAAGCTCGGCCTCGCGCTGCTCCGGGGAGAGGTCGGGGCGCAGCTCGAGCGCGGCACGCACGTTGTCGGCGGCGGAGAGGCTGCGGAACACGCTGGCTTCCTGCGGCAGGTAGCCGATGCCGCGGCGTGCCCGGAGGTGCATGGGCAGGGCGGCGATGTCCTCGCCGTCGAGCAGGATGCGTCCGCCGTCGCTCGGCACCAGGCCCACCACCATGTAAAAGCAGGTGGTCTTGCCGGCGCCATTCGGGCCGAGCAGGCCGACCACCTCGCCGGGCGCCAGCTCGAAGCCGAAGTCCTTGACGACCTCGCGCTTCCGGTAGCGCTTGCTGAGTCCCTGGGCGGCCAGCATCAGTTCGCGGCCGCGCGGGCTTTCGGCTGGATGATCATCTGCACCCGGTTGCCGTCGCCGCCGCTGTCGACCTGCCCGGTGTCGAGGTTGTAGCGGATGGTCTCGGCGGTGAGTTCGCCGCGCTTCTGGACCACCCGGGCGCTGCCGGAGAGCACCATGATCTCGTCGTCCGGGGCGTAGCTCACGCGGCTCGCCGAGGCATCGATCGGCTCGCCGCGTTCGTCGAGCTGGCGGATCCGCACCGGGGCGCCTTCCAGCAGCACGCGCACCACCGCGCCGTCACGGCGTTCCACCGTGGCGCGGGCGGCATCCACCTTGAGCGAGCCCTGCTCGATCACGACATTGCCCGAGAGCACGATGCTGTCATCGTCGCCCATGCCGCCCACCTGGCGGTCGGAGCGCACCGCCATCGGCTGCTCGCGGTCGCTCTTGCGCGCCTCAAGGGCGTGCGGCAGCGCCAGCGCGGCGGTTGCGAGCAGGATCAGGATGGAAGATCGCATCGACATCGGCGAGGAGCTCGTAGCGTTGGGCCTGCATGTCCACTTCGAGGCCGGTCGCCCGCAGTATAGAGCGGCCCTGGGTGACGGTCACCGCGGCGGCGGTGCGGGCCTTCTCGGCCTCCGGGTAGACGGTGAGTTCTTCGGTGCTGAAGCGCAGCGGCTGGCCGCCATTGGCCGGGCCCAGCATCTCCACGCCGCCGAGCAGATGCACTTCCTCGTTCTTCGGCCCCACCCAGGCACGGCCGGAACGGGCATTCCAGCGCTCGCCCGGGGTCTTCGAGGGGAAGCTGAAGCGCGGCTCGGTGAGTGTGGTGACCTCGGCCTCGGTGTCGCGCTCGAGCAGCGGCCCGGTGACGGTGAAGCCCTCGCTGCCGTCCTCGCGCAGCGCGGTCATCTCGTAGTTCTCCAGCCGGTAGTCGGCGCGGGCACCCTCCGCCGGCGGCGGGGGCGGCTCGCGCAGCCACCACAGCATCAGGCCGGTGCCAAGGGCGCCGGCGAACAGGAACAGGCCAAGGCCGGTGCGGTTCATTGCAGGAAGCCCGCCAGCACCGCCTCGGCCTTGCCCTGGGCGGTGAGGATGAGATCGCAGAGCTCGCGGGCGGCGCCTTCGCCTCCTGCGGTCCGGGTATGCCAGTGCACGCGGGCCTTCACCCAGGGGTGGGCATTGGCCGGGGCCACGGCAAGGCCGGCGATGGAGAGCGCCCCGAGGTCGACGAGATCGTCGCCCATCATTGCCGCCTCGGCCGGGGTGTGCCCGTGCTTCGAGCAGAGCTGTTCGAGCAGGGCGCGCTTGTCGCGGATACCCACGTGCACTTCGGAGAGCCGCAGCTCGCGGCCGCGGGCCGCGACCACGGCGCTCTCTCGGGCGGTGACCAGGGCTACCCGCACGCCATGCTCTTCCAGCAGGCGCAGGCCCATGCCGTCCTGGATGTGGAAGGCCTTCAGCTCGCGGCCCTCGGCATCCAGCCAGAGCCGGCCGTCGGTGAGCGTGCCATCGACATCGAAGCAGGCCAGCCGGATGCGTGCGGCACGCTCGCGGAGGTCGGCGGGGAGGTCAGGGAACGGGACGTGGGCCATGGCCTTCAGACCACCCGGGCGCGAAGTAGATCGATGAAGTTGAGCGCCCCGACCACCCGGCCGTCCTCCACCACCACCAGGGCATTGATCTTGTGTGCCTCCATGGCGTGCACGGCGGCGCTGGCGAGTTCGCCGGGGGCGATGGTCTTGGGCGAGCGCCCCATCACCTTCGAGACCGGGTCGCGGCGCACGTCGAGACCGGGATCGTCGAGGGCGCGGCGCAGGTCGCCGTCGGTGAACACGCCGACCAGGCGGTCGCCCTCCTCCACCACGGCGGTCATGCCGAGCTTGCCCCGGCTCATCACCACCAGGGCCTGGGCGATGGGGGCGTCGGGGCGCACGCGCGGAACCGCCTCGCCGGCGTGCATCACGTCGCGGATGGTGAGCAGCAGGCGGCGGCCCAGCGCCCCGGCCGGATGCGAGCGGGCGAAGTCCTCGGCGGTGAAGCCGCGGGCTTCCAGCACTGCCACCGCCAGCGCATCGCCGAGCGCGAGGGAGGCCGTGGTGCTGGTGGTGGGGGCGAGATTGTGCGGGCAGGCCTCGGCCGGCACCGAGACATCGAGGTGAACGTCGGCCAGCCGGGCGAGCGAAGAGCCGGGCCGTCCGGTCATGGCGAGCAGCGGCACGCCGAGGCGCTTGAGCGCCGGGGCGATCATCAGCAGCTCGTCGCTCTCGCCGGAGTAGGACAGGGCCAGCACCACGTCCTGCCCGGTCACCATCCCGAGGTCGCCGTGGCTGGCTTCGCCGGGGTGCATGAAGAAGGCCGGGGTGCCGGTGGAGGCGAGGGTGGCGGCGATCTTGCGGGCGATGTGCCCGCTCTTGCCCATGCCGGTGCACACCACCCGGCCGCGGCAGGCGAGGATCCGCGTACAGGCCTCGTCGAAGGCGGGGCCGAGGCGGTCGGCGAGGGCCAGCAGGGCCTCGGCCTCCTGGCGCACCACCCGCTGCCCGGCGGCAACGGCATTGGGAGGCGTGGCGGTGTTGGCGGCCGTTCGGGCGCTCATGGAACCCCTCGGGGTAGAATGGAAAGCCTTGTTAAGTCTACGGCAGGGCCCGCGGCCCTCCTTGCCTCCCACATGAATGCAGAGTTCGTGCGCCAGCTCATCATGGCTGGCCTGCCCGGCGCCGAGGTCCAGGTCGAGGGGGCCGATGGCGTCCATTTCGAAGCCACCGTCATCAGCCCCGCCTTCGCCGGCAAGCCGCCGATCGCCCGCCACCGCATGGTCTACGCCACGCTCGGCGAGCGCATGGGGGGCGAGATCCACGCCCTCGCCCTGCGCACCCTGACCCCCGACGAAGCCGCCCGGAGCTGAGATGGCAAAGATCGTGATCGCCGGCGGCGAGCCGCTGAACGGAGAGGTGCAGATCTCCGGCGCCAAGAACGCCGTGCTGCCCATCCTCTGCGCCACCCTGCTGGCCGACAGCCCGGTGGAGGTCGGCAACGTGCCGCATCTGCACGACGTCACCACCACCATGGAGCTGCTCGGCGAGATGGGGGTGCAGCTGATCGTCGACGAGAAGCTCACCATCACCGCCGATCCCAGGCAGGTCTCGAACACCGTGGCGCCCTACGAGCTGGTGAAGACCATGCGCGCCTCGATCCTGGTGCTGGGCCCCCTGGTGGCCCGCTTCGGCCATGCCCAGGTGGCCCTGCCCGGCGGCTGCGCCATCGGCTCGCGGCCGGTGGACCAGCACATCCGCGGCCTGCAGGCGCTGGGCGCCGAGGTGCTGGTGGAGGGCGGCTTCATCAAGGCCACGGCCAGGCGCCTCAAGGGCGCCCGCTTCGTCTTCGACATGGTCACCGTCACCGGCACCGAGAACGTGATGATGGCCGCCACCCTGGCCGAAGGCACCACGGTGCTGGAGAACTGCGCGCAGGAGCCGGAGGTCGTCGACCTCGCGCACTGCCTCAATGCCATGGGCGCGCGCATCGAAGGGGCGGGCAGCAACAAGATCACCATCCATGGCGTCGACCGCCTGCACGGCGGCCGCTACGACGTGCTGCCCGACCGCATCGAGACCGGCACCTTCCTCGTGGCCGGCGCGATGACCGGCGGCCGGGTGCTGGCGAAGAAGACCCGCGCCGACATCATGGACGCGGTGCTCGCCAAGCTCGAGGAGGCCGGCGCCCACGTCAACACCGGGCCCGACACCATCGAAGTGGACATGCGCGGCCGCCGGCCGAAGGCAGTGAGCCTCACCACCGCGCCCTATCCGGCCTTCCCCACCGACATGCAGGCGCAGTTCGCGGCGATGAACACCATCGCCGAGGGCGTGGGCGTGATCACCGAGACGATCTTCGAGAACCGCTTCATGCACCTGAACGAGCTGACCCGGCTCGGCGCCGACGTGCGCATCGAGGGCAATACCGCGATCATCCGCGGCGTGGAGCGCATGACCGGCGCACCGATCATGGCCACCGACCTGCGTGCCTCGGCCTCGCTGGTGCTCGCCGGCCTGGTGGCCGAGGGCGAGACCACGGTAGACCGCGTCTACCACATCGACCGCGGCTACGAGAACATCGAGGAGAAGCTCGGTGCGCTCGGGGCCCGCATCCGCCGCCTGCCGGGCTGAGCGCATGCAGCGCATCGGCGAGGACATCCTCGCGGCCCTCGACGCTGCCGCCGCCGCCCCGGAGCCGCCGCGCATCGGCGAGGTGCTGGACGGGGGCGGCACCTCGGCCTTCGCCTTTACCCTGCTGGTGCTCAGCCTGCCCTTCCTGCAGCCGATCTCGCTGGGGCCGCTCGGCACCATCGGCGGTCTTGCCATGGCGGGTATCGGCTGGCAGCTCGCCCGGGGGGATGCCCGCCCCTGGCTGCCGAAGTCGGTCGGCGAGGCCCGGCTTGAGGCCCGGCAGTGGGCGCAGGTGGCGGCGGCGGCGCGCAAGGTGCTGGGCTGGGCGGGCAGGGTGGTGCGCCCGCGGCTCGGCCACTGGACCGAAGGCCGGCGCGGCCATCGCATCGCCGGCAGCCTCGTCATCGCCGCCGCCCTGCTGCTCGCCATCCCGCTCGGCGGCATTCCGCTCAACAACCTGCTGCCGGCCCTGGCCATCGTCTGCGCGGCGCTGGCGCTGATGGCCGACGACGGCCTGATGTTCTTGCTGGCCGTGTTCTGGCTGCTGGTGACGCTGGGCTACTTCATCGCACTCTACGAGGTCTTCCTCGCGATGGCGAAGAAGGCCTGGCTGCTCTTCGAGGCCTGGCCGCAGCTCTCGTGGCTGGTCGAGCTGGGCTGGCGCGGCCTCGCCGGCTGAGGCCCCGCCACGCCGGAAGGCGCGGCCACGGGCAGCGCGGCCTTCAGCCGCGGCGCAGCAGGCGCATCTCCACCCGCTCGCCGTCCTCGTCGGTCTGCTCGATGCGTAGCGGCAGATGGCCCTGGTCGCGGTCGAGCCAGAGCAAGGTCTTCTTGCCATCCCCCGGCTCGCGCAGGCGCTCCACGCGGATGCCTTCCTCCGCCGCCGTGCCGAGCGGCACGCGTTCCACCCCGCCGATCCGCCAGGTCTGGGCCTCGACCGCGTTGCGGCCGGCCACCTGGAACACCTGCTCGCCGCGGCGGCCGGCGGCCACCGCCTGCATCAGGGCAAGGGTGACGAGCTGGCGGTCGAGCACGCCCGGCACGTAGGCCTGTTCCTGGCGGGTACCGCGGTTGTCGAAGACGATGCGCCCGGCGCCGGGGTCCACGCTGGCGGCGCGTTCCCGGCTGTTGAAGCTGGTGCGCTGGCGGTAGCGGTATTCCCGGGTTTCCGGCCTGCCCTCGTGCAGGCGGAACAGGCTGCTTTCGTCCACCCGCAGGCCGAGCGTGCGGGCCATGCCCTGGGTGCCTCGGGTCTCGCTGCTGAAGCGCCAGAGGCTGCCCTCGGGCACCAGGCGCAGGGTGGCCTCGCCCACGAGCTCGCCATTGCGGCGCACCTCATAGGTGCCGGTGAAGGGATTCAGCGCGGCCGCCCCGGCGAGCGTGGGCAGCGCGGCCAGGACGAGCAGGGTGGCGGTACGGAGCACGGGAGGCATGCGGGCTTCTTCGTCGTCGGATTCAGGCGGCGGGCCGCAGTCGGCCTTCGCCATCCAGCTGCAGGGGCGCGGCCAGCGCTGCGCCGTGCCAGCGCGGGATGCCGCCCTCGCAGCCGAGCTCGCCGCCGCACCAGGCGGCCACGGTTGCCACCAGCAGCGGATGTTCGCGGGCCAGCACGCGGGCAGCGAGCGTCTCCGGCGTGTCGCCCGCGAGAACGGGCACGCGCGCCTGCGCCAGCACCGGGCCGGCATCCAGCTCGGGGATCACCACGTGCACGCTGGCGCCGTGTTCCGCATCACCCGCGGCCAGCGCCCGCGCATGCGTGTGCAGGCCCGGGTGGCGCGGCAGCAGCGAGGGGTGGATGTTGAGCATGCGGTTCGGGAATCGGGCGATGGCCGCCTGGCCGATGATGCGCATGTATCCCGCACAGACGATGAGATCGGGCTGAACCGCGGCGATGGCATCGAACATCGCCGCATCGAAGGCCTCGCGCGTTGCGAAGCCGTTCGGCTTCATCGCCCAGGCGTGAACGCCCGCCTCGCGGGCTCGCTCGACGGCGCCGCTGGCGGGCTTGTCAGAAAACAGCCCGACCACGCGCCCATCGATGCGGCCATCGCCACAGGCGTCGAGCAGGGCGCCGAGATTGCTGCCACGGCCCGAGGCCAGCACCGCGATCCGCCTGCCCATGGGGTGGCCTGCCAGAGCTTCAGCCGATGCGCACGCGCTCGTGCACCGAGGCGCCGGCATTCTTCACCACGCGGCCGATCGGGCGCGGGGCGAGGCCGGCGCTGGTGAGTGTCGGCGCAAGGGCGGCCACGCCCTCCTCCGGCACCAGCAGCACGAAGCCGATGCCACAGTTGAAGGTGCGCCACATCTCGGCATCGGCGATGGCGCCTTCGCGCTGCAGCCAGTCGAAGACCGGCGGAAGAGGGATCGCGCTGGCCTCGATCTCGAGGCCGAGCCCCTCCGGCACCACGCGGATGATGTTTTCGGTGAGGCCGCCGCCGGTGATGTGGGCCATGCCGTGGATGGGCGAGCCGGCCCCCGGGAAGGCCCGCAGCAGCGAGAGGATGGGCTTCACGTAGAGCCGGGTGGGCGCCATCAGCGCATCGAGCAGCAGCACGCCGCCCACCTGCACGTCGAAGCCGCCCCTGGCGGCGTCGAAGCCGGCACGGGCCAGTACCTTGCGGATCAGTGAGTAGCCGTTGCTGTGCGGGCCGGAGGAGGGCAGGCCGAGCAGCACATCGCCCTCGCGCACCCGGCTGCCGTCGCGCAGCTCGCTCTTCTCCACCGCCGCCACGCAGAAGCCGGCGAGGTCGTACTCGCCCGGGGCATACATGTCGGGCATCTCGGCGGTCTCGCCGCCGATCAGGGCGCAGCCGGATTCCTCGCAGCCTCTGGCAATACCGCCGATCACCGCGGCCGCGGTGTCCACGTCCAGCCTGCCGGTGGCGAAGTAGTCGAGGAAGAACAGCGGCTCGGCGCCCTGCACCAGTACGTCGTTCACGCACATGGCCACGAGGTCGATGCCGATGCTGTCGTGGCGGCCGAGCTGCTGGGCCAGCTTCAGCTTGGTGCCCACGCCGTCGGTGCCGGAGACCAGCACCGGCTCCTTGTACTTGCCCGAAAGGTCGAACAGGGCGCCAAAGCCGCCGAGGCCGCCCATCACCTCGGGGCGGAAGCTGCGCTTGACGAGGGGCTTGATGCGTTCGACGAGGGCATTGCCGGCGTCGATGTCGACCCCGGCGTCGCGGTAGGTCAGGGGCGTGGGCGTGCTCACGGGCGGGCGGCCTTCGGGGCGTCAGGCGAAGCGCACAGTCTAGCAGCCGCGGCATGCCGGCCGGCCTTCGCGGCCCGAACCTCGGTCCGTCCGCCTTCGCCGGCGTTGGACGCTCGCGCCCGGGCTGCGGCACCATGGACGGCCCGCCCCGCCTTTGCCGCTTCCCGCATGGCTCCGTCCCCGATGTCCTGCCTTGCCGCGCTCCTTCTCGGAGTCGCCGGCCTCCTGCTTCCCGCCGCCGTGCCGGCCCAGGGCGCCGCGGGCGAGACCGGGGCCGCGGCGGCGCCGGCCTCGGCCCGCGAGGAGGCCTGGTACACCGCCGAGGTGCCGGTCACCTCGCAGGAGGCGCGCGAGCGCAGCGCCGCCCTCGGTCGCGCACTCGCCCAGGTGATGGTACGGGTGACCGGCCAGCCCGAGGCGGGAAGCCATCCGGTGGTGGCCCGCGCCCTGCGCAGCGCCGAGAGCCTGCTGCTGGCCAGCGAGTACCGCGAGACCGAGGAACTGGCCGGTGGCGTGCCGGTGCGGCGCCTGCTGCTGGCGGCCAGCTTCGAGCCCGATGCCGTCGATGCCCTGGCCGTGGCCGCCGGCCTGCCGCTGTGGACGGGCGAGCGCCCGAAGCCCCTGCTGTGGCTGGCCATCGACGATGGCAGCGGGGCCGGCCCGCGGCTCGTCTCGGCCCAGCAGCTGAACGTGGTGCGCCCCCTGGCCCAGCGCGGCCTCGAGCGTGGCCTGCGCCTCTCGCTGCCGGCCGGCACGGCGGTGGAGCAGGCCGCGGTGTCCAGTCTCTGGAAGCTCGATGCCGCCGCGCTCGCGGTGCTCGGCGGCCGCTACGGCGCCCGCGTGCAGCTCCTCGGCAAGATCGCGCGTGCGCCGGAGGGCGGCTGGGCCGCCGAGTGGCTGCTGGCCGAGGAGGGCAGGGAACTGCGCCGCTGGAACCTCGTCGATCCGCAGCCGCAGCGGGCCATCGCCTCCGGCGCCGATCCGGCCGCCGACGTGCTGGCGGCCCGCCAGGCCATCCGCATCCCGGCCGGCCAACCCGAGGTGCTGGAGGCCGAACTGCTGGGCCTGCGTTCGGCCGAGGACTGGCTGGGCGTGGCGGGCTATCTGCAGACCCTGCCGGTGCTGCGCGGCTTCGAGGTGCAGGAGGCCGAGGGCGACCGCCTGCGCCTGCGCCTCGATCTTGCGGTGGACCGTGCCCGCTTCGAGGCCCTGCTGGCCGCCGGGCGGCGGCTCGAGGTGGCGGCGCCGGGCGAGGATGCCGAAGGCCGGCCCATCGCCCGCTACCGCGTGCCACGCTGAGCCCGGCAGGACACGCGTGATGACCCCCTCCCTGCTCTGGCTACGCCCCTGGCTCTGGCTGGCGGGCTTCGTGCTGCTGGGCGGCCTGCTCTGGGCCCTCGGCCCGGTGCTCACGCCCTTCGCCGTGGCGGCGCTGCTCGCCTGGCTCGCCGACCCGCTGGTCTCGGCCATCGAGCGCCGCGGGCGCTCGCGTACCGCGGCGGTCTTCCTGGTGTTCCTGCTGATGAGCCTGGCGGTGGTGCTGGTGCTGCTGTTGCTGGTGCCCACCCTGCAGCGCCAGGCGCTGCGCGCCCTGGAGTGGGGACCGAAGCTGGGCGGCTGGATCACCGACACCGCGGTGCCCTGGCTCGAGACCCGCCTCGACCTGCCGCTTTCGGCTTACATCGACCCCTCCGAGCTCGGCCGCCTGCTCAAGGAACACTGGAGCCAGGCCGGCGGCGTGGCGGCGAACGTGATCGGCGGGCTCTCGAAGTCGGGCATGGCGCTGATGGCCTTCCTCGCCAACCTGCTGCTCGTGCCGCTCGTCACTTTCTACTTCATGCGCGATTGGCGCGACATGCTCGGCTTCGTGCACGACCTGCTGCCGCGCCCGCTGGAACCCACCGTGGTGCGGCTGGCGAAGGAATCCGACGCCGTGCTCTCCGGCTTCCTGCGCGGCCAGCTCAGCGTGATGCTCGCACTCGGGGTGATCTATGGCCTGGGCCTGAGCCTTGCCGGCCTCGATCTCGGGTTCCTGATCGGCATGCTGGCCGGGCTGCTGAGCTTCGTGCCCTACCTCGGCACCGCAGTCGGCCTCGGCATGGCGCTCATCGCCACGCTGGTCGAACACGGCGATCCGTTCCACCTCGTGCTGGTGGCCAGCGTCTTCGGTATCGGGCAGCTGGTGGAAAGCTTCGTGCTCACCCCCTGGCTGGTGGGCGACCGCATCGGCCTCTCGCCGGTGGCGGTGATCTTCGCGGTGATGGCGGGCGGGCAGCTCTTCGGCTTCCTCGGCATCCTGCTGGCCCTGCCGGTGGCCGCAGTGATCCGGGTGCTCGCCCGCTACGCCCACGACCGCTACCGCGAAAGCCTGCTCTACCAGGAGGCGGTGGATGCCGTGCCGCCCGCGCCGGAGCAGGGCGGGGCAGGCCCCCGGCCGGCGCCGCCCGGCGGCGATGCCGCACCGCCCGTGGCATGAAGGCGCAGCTCCCGCTCGCCCTGCCGATCGGGCCGGACCAGCGCTTCGATCTCTTCGTGGGCCATGACTGGGCGGTGCAGGCGGTGGCCGCCGCTGCCGCCGGCGAGGGCGAGCCCCTGCTTTTCGTCGAAGGTGGCGAGGGCAGCGGCAAGAGCCATCTGCTGCTCGCGGCCTGCCGCGAGGCCGAGGCCCGGGGCCGCCGCGCCCGCTACCTGCCGCTGCCGGCCTTCGCCGGCGCCCTGGGCGAACTCGCGCCGGGCCTCGAGGCCGTGGACCTGCTGGCGGTGGACGGGCTCGAGGCGCTTACCGCCTTCCCGGCCGATGCCGAGGCCATGTTCCACCTGCACAACCGCCTGCGCGATGCCGGCCGCAGCCTGCTCTACGGCTCGCGCCTGCCGGCGGGCGATGCCGCCTGGCCCCTGCCCGACCTGCGCTCGCGCCTCGGCCAGGCCCTGCGCGTCTCGCTCGATCCGCTCGACGAGGCCGGCCGCCGCGAGGCCCTGCGGCGGCGTGCCGCCCGGCGCGGACTGGAGCTGGACGATGCCGTGCTGGACTACCTGTTCCGTCGCGTCGAGCGCGACCTGCGCTCGCTCACCGCCCTGCTCGACCGCCTCGACCGCGCCGCGCTGGCGGCGCAGCGCCGGCTCACCGTGCCTTTCGTGCGGAGGGTGCTGGACGGGGGGGACTGAGAAGTCGGTTAGGTTCGATGTTCAGCCGACATAGACCTCGGTTCTGTGGCGAGCCAAAAAATCGGCGCGCGGCAGGAAGCGCTCGGGTTTCTCAATGGGCTTCTCGTGTAGGTCCACCAGCGCCGACTTCAGTATCGAGTCCTTGGGTGAATTCCGGAGCTGGGTAGAAACCAAGACTCGAAAGTCATCTGAAACCGTGATGATGACCTGCCGGCTTTTTTCGGACCACCGATTAGTTGAGGACGGCTCGGTGGGTTGATGCGGGTTGCTGCTTCTGGAACTCGTCCTTGAACTGCTTGGGTGTCCGGTAGCCGAGGCTCGAGTGTGGCCGATCCTCGTTGTAATGGCGTCGCCACGTCTCGATGATCGCCCGGGCCTCGACCCGGTTCCGGAACCATTCCATGCTGAGGCACTCGTCTCGGAACTTCCCGTTCAAGCTCTCGGCGGTGCCATTCTGCCAAGGCTTGCCTGGATCGATCAGCGCGGTCTCGATGCCCGCCTGCTGCAGCCACTTCAGGATGGCATGGCTGACGAACTCGGGGCCATTGTCCGAC
>NZ_AUBD01000013.1 GCF_000429065.1 Silanimonas lenta DSM 16282
CCCGCGGCGTCGCGGCTCGCCGCGACCGTCCCGGAGCGCCGCGCCCGCGGGGAGTGCGCCCCCGTGAGCGAGGCACGACGCCGAGCGTCCGCGAATACGGCGCTGGACGCAGAGTTTGAGCGGCACGGGGGCGCACGCCACGCGAGGGCAGGCGCTCCATAGTGAAATGCCGCACGCGGCAGGCAGGCTCGCCAGCCGCGACCGCCGTCCGCACGAGGCAGGCGCTGCAGCACGACATGCCGCGCAGAGCAGACAGGCGCACGCTCAGGAGACGCAGCGCGCCGATCGACGCCGGACGCCCCCGCTACGCCGCGTCCCCGCGCAGTTCCCGCACCCTCGCCTCCAGCAGCGCCGCGCTGGCCTCGGTGCCTGGCACCGGCTCGCCGGCCACGATGCCGATCGGCGCGCGGAAGCGCCGCGGCAGGCGCATCCGCCCGAGGCGCGAATCGCGGCGGCTGAACATGCTGCCCCAGAGGTTCTTCAACGCCATCGGCACCACCGGCACCGGACGGGCGGCGAGGATCTTCTCCACCCCGGGCCGGAAGGGCGCGATCTCTCCATCCTTCGTCAGGCTGCCCTCGGGGAAGATCCCCACGATTTCGCCGGCGGCGAGGGCGGCATCGATGCGGCGGAAGGCCGCCTCCATCAGCGCAGGGTCTTCCTTGCTGCCGGCGATCGGAATCGCCCCGGCCACCCGGAACACCCAGTTGAGCACCGGCAGGCGGTAGATCTTGTAGTACATGACGAAGCGCACCGGGCGCGGGATGGCGCCGGCCAGCAGCAGGGCATCCATGTAGCCCACGTGGTTGCACACCACCAGCGCCGGGCCTTCGTCGGGCACGTGTTCTTCCACGCCACGGATCTCGATGCGGTACATGGCCAGGGTCAGCAGCCAGACCAGGAAGCGCATCAGGAACTCGGGCACGAGGCTGAAGATGTAGACCGCCACCACGGCGTTCAGCACGGCACCGACGAGGAAGACCTGCGGGATGGAGAAGCCTGCGGCGATGAGACCGATGGCCAGCAGCGCCGCGGCGACGATGAAGGCGGCATTGAGGATATTGTTGGCGGCGATGGTGCGCGAGAGCTGCTCGCGCGGGCTGCGCTGCTGGATCAGGGCGAACAGGGGCACGATGTAAAAGCCGCCGAACAGGCCGATCATCGCCACGTCGAGGGCCACCCGCCATTGGCCTTCGGCGGCGAGGAAGCCGCGCCAGTCGATCGGAGCGGCAAGGCCGGCTGCGGCCTGCAGCGCGGTCTCGGTGGCCGCCGGCTGGGCGAAGTAGAGATCGATGCCGAACAGGGTCATGCCGATGGCCCCGAGCGGCACCAGGCCGATCTCCACCGTGCGCCGCGACAGCGATTCGCAGAGTAGCGAGCCCATGGCGATGCCGATGGAGAACAGGGCGAGCAGCAGCGAGATCACCGAGGCATCGCCGCCCAGCACCTTGAGCGCGTAGTTCGGCAGCTGCGCCAGCACCAGCGCGCCGAAGAAGAAGAACCAGCTCACCCCGAGCACGGCGTTCAGCACCACGCGCTGGCCCTTGAGCACGCCCAGGGTGGCGAAGGTGGCGCGCAGCGGGTTGCGGTCGATGGCGAGATCGGGGGCCGTGGCCGGGGCCGGCGGCACGGCGCGGGCCACGAGGTAGCCGAGGAGGGCGATGGCGATGACCGCGAGCGAAGCGTAGCGCTCGCCCTGCTCGAAGCCAGCCACCAGCCAGCCGCCGAACAGGGTGCCGACGAGGATGGCGAGGAAGGTGCCCATCTCGACCAGGCCATTGCCGCCAGTCAGTTCCTCGGGCTTCAGCGCCTGGGGCAGGATGGCGTACTTGATCGGCCCGAACAGCGCGCTCTGGGCGCCAAGCAGGAACAGCACGCCGAGCAGCAGGGGCAGGGAATCCAGCCAGAAACCCAGCGCCGCCAGCAGGGCGATGCCGATCTCGAGCAGCTTGATGCGGCGGATCGAGCGCGCCTTCTCGTACTTCTCCGCCCATTGCCCGGCACTGGCCGAGAACAGGAAGAAAGGCAGGATGAACAGGGCGCTGGCGATGTTCGCCCAGAGGCTGCGCTCGGCGTCGGTGAAGCCCACCACCTTCACCGTGATCAGAATGATCAGGGCCTGCTTGAAGACGTTGTCGTTGAAGGCGCCGAGGGCCTGGGTGAGGAAGAACGGGGCGAAGCGGCGCTGGCCGAGCAGCTCGAACTGGTTGCGTGGCATCCGGGGGATCCGTGGGGCCCCCGGAGACACTATCAGAGGGCCGTGGGGGCGGTCTGCGCCAGCGAGGGCCGCACGGCCATGCCCGCCAACCACCCAGCCAGCGCCGGGGCACGCGGCCGCCACGGCCGGTCGGGGAGGCGGAAGTCGAGCCATTCGAGGCCACAGGCCACGGCGAGGTCGGCCAGCGTCAGGGCCTCGCCCTCGAAGTGGGCGCGGCCGGCGAGGCGGCGCTCGAGCTCATCGATGGCGCCTTCCACCTTCAGCCACTGCCAGTCCATCCAGGCCGCGCTGCGCTGTTCCGCCGTGCGGCCGGCCCACACGGATTCCAGGCGGATCGCCACTCCGGCATCCATCAGGCCATCGGCCAGGGCCTCGATCCGCTTCACCCGCATCCGTGCCTCGAAGGCGTCCGGGATCAAACGCGGGCCGGGCATGGCGTCCAGCCATTCGCAGATCACCGGCGAATCGAACCAGGCCTCGCCGCGCTCATCGACGAGGCAGGGCACCTTGCGCAGGGGGTTGAGCGCCGCCACCGGGCTCGCCGGGTCGAGCACGTCCACCAGCACGAGTTCGAGAGGGAGGCCCTTCTCGGCCGCCAGGGCCCGCACCTTGCGGGCGAAGGGCGAAGGCAGGGAGCAGAAGAGCTTCATGGTCGCCTCCGGTGCGCAGCGCTCAGCCCTGTTCACGCGCCACCGCGCGCCAGCCGATGTCGCTGCGGTGCAGCTCGTTGGTCCACGAGATCTTCGCCACCGCCTCGTAGGCCCGGCGCTGTGCCTCGGCGATGCCAGCCCCCCTGGCGCAGACACAGAGCACGCGGCCACCGCTCGTCTTCACCCCCTCGCCGTCCCGCACGGTGCCGGCATGGAAGACCTTGGCGAAAGCCGGCACGGCATCGAGGCCGTGGATCACGTCGCCGGTGATCGGGGGCTCCGGGTAGGGCTTCGCCGCCATGACCACGCCCAATGCGGCCTCGGCCGACCAGTGGGCCTGCACCGTATCGAGCCGGCCGTCGATGGCAGCCTCGAGGAGATCGACGAGGTCGGAATCGAGCCGCAGCATCACCGGCTGGGTCTCCGGGTCGCCGAAGCGCACATTGAACTCGATCACCCGCGGCGCGCCCTGGGCGTCGATCATCAGCCCGGCATAGAGGAAGCCGGTGAAGGGAATGCCGTCGGCCGCCATGCCGCGCACCGTGGGTTCGACGATCTCGCGCATCACGCGGGCATGCACCTCCGGCGTGACCACGGGCGCGGGCGAGTAGGCGCCCATGCCGCCGGTGTTCGGGCCGGTATCACCATCGCCCACCCGCTTGTGGTCCTGGCTGGTGGCCATCGGCAGCGCATGCACGCCGTCCACCATCGAGATGAAGCTGGCCTCCTCGCCCTCGAGGAAATCCTCGATGACCACGCGCGAGCCGGCGCTGCCGAAGGCATTGCCGGCCAGCATGTCGCGCACCGCGGCCTCGGCCTCGGCCACGTCCGTCGCCACGATCACGCCCTTGCCGGCGGCGAGCCCGTCGGCCTTCACCACGATCCGGGGGTCGTTCCGTTCGGCCGTACGGGCGCGGATGTACGCGATCGCGGCGTCGACCTCGGTGAATACCTCGTAGCCCGCGGTGGGGATGCCATGGCGCCTGAGGAAGGCCTTGGCGAAAGCCTTGCTGCCCTCGAGCTGCGCGGCCTTGGCCGTGGGGCCGAAGATGCGCTGCCCGGCGGCGCGGAAGCGGTCGACCACCCCGGCCACCAGCGGGGCCTCGGGGCCGACCACGGTGAGGGCCACCCCCTCGCGCTGCACGAGCGCCAGCAGGCCCTCGAGGTCGGTGGCCTTCACATCGACGTTCCGGCACTTCGGCTCGGCGGCCGTGCCGGCATTGCCGGGCGCGACGAGGACCTCGGAGACGCGGGGCGACTGCGCGAGCTTCCAGCTCAATGCGTGCTCGCGGCCACCATTGCCGATCACCAGGATTTTCACCGGAAAACCTCCATCTCGCAGGCAGTTGCGGGGCGGCTCGCAGGGTGCGGGCCCACGGGAGCCGCCTTGTTCAGTGGCGGAAATGGCGGGTGCCCGTGAACACCATGGCCATGCCGTGCTCGTCGGCAGCGGCGATCACCTCGGCGTCGCGCATCGAACCGCCCGGCTGGATCACCGCGCGGATGCCGGCCTCGGCCGCGGCATCGATGCCGTCGCGGAAGGGGAAGAAGGCATCGCTCGCCATCACCGCCCCGGTCACTGGAAGCCCGGCCTCCGCCGCCTTCAGGGCGGCAATCTTCGCGCTCACCACCCGGCTCATCTGCCCGGCGCCGATGCCGATGGTCTGCGCGTCCTTCGCATAGACGATGGCGTTCGACTTCACGTACATCGCCACCTGCCAGGCGAAGACGAGGTCGGCCATCTCCTCCGGCGTGGGCTCGCGCTTCGTCACGATGCGCCCATCGCCGGCCGCCCAGGGAGCGACATCGGCATCCTGCACCAGCAGGCCACCGGCGATGCGCTTGTAGTCGAGGGCGGCGGCCGGCGCATCGAGCGCGCCGCAGGCCAGCACGCGCACATTGGGCTTCCTGGCGAACACCGCCACGGCCTCCTCGCTGACCACCGGCGCGATCACCACCTCGACGAACTGGCGCTTGAGGATCTCCTCGGCGGTGCCGGCATCGAGCGGACGGTTGAAGGCGATGATGCCGCCGAAGGCCGAGGTGGGGTCGGTGGCGTAGGCGCGGTCGTAGGCGGCGAACACGTCCTGCGCCACGGCCACGCCGCAGGGGTTGGCGTGCTTCACGATCACGCAGGCCGGCTGCTGGAACTGCTTCACGCACTCCAGCGCCGCGTCGGCATCGGCGAGGTTGTTGTAGCTGAGCTCCTTGCCCTGCAGGACCCTTGCGGTGGCCACGATGCCCGCCGGCGCGCCGCGCTCGACATAGAGCGCCCCGCGCTGGTGCGGGTTCTCGCCGTAGCGCAGCGGGCTCATGAGATCGAGTTGCAGGTTCAGCGTGGCGGGCCACTCGGCGGGCTTTTCCACGTCCTCGACGCGCTCGGAAAGCCACATCGCCACCCGGCCGTCGTAGCGCGCGGTATGGGCGAAGCCCTTCGCGGCATAGGCGCGGCGCTGCGCCGCGGTGGTGCCGCCGGCAGCGAGCGCTTCCAGGAAGCCCTCGTAGTCGGAAGGATCGGTGAGCACGGCGACCCGGGCGTGGTTCTTGGCCGCCGCGCGCAGCATGGCCGGGCCGCCGATGTCGATGTTCTCGACCGCATCCTCGTAGCTGCAGCCGGGCTTGGCGACCGTCGCCTCGAACGGATAGAGATTCACCACCAGCAGGTCGATCGCCTCGATGCCGTGCTCGGCCATCACCGCCTCATCCGTGCCGGCGCGGCCGAGCAGGCCGCCATGCACCCTGGGGTGCAGGGTCTTGACGCGGCCATCCATGATCTCCGGGAAGCCGGTCACCGCGGAGACATCGGTGACTTCGAGGCCGGCCTCGCGCAGGGCCCTGGCCGTGCCGCCCGTGGAAAGCAGGGCGACCCCCTTCGCCGCGAGGGCCTGCGCCAGCGGCACGAGACCGGTCTTGTCGGAAACGGACAGCAGGGCCCGGCGGACGGGCTGGCGGATCTCGGACATGCGCGCTCCCTCGCCCCTCGCGGGCGGAAAGCGGCGGATTATACGGGGCGGCTGCGGGCGCGGCCCGTCAGCCGACGAAGCCGGCCACCACGAACAGGGCCAGCACGCCCATCCAGATCACCAGGATGCGCCAGACCAGGCTCATCGCATCGCGCAGCTCGAGCAGGGCCGGAGCCTGCGCCGGGCCGTCGGCAGCGCAGGCGTCCTCTTCCGCCAGTTCCACCGCCACACTGGCGCGGGCGGCGGCCTCGAGATGGCCGAGGCCGAGGCGGACGCCCTCGGCATGCCACTGCCGCCAGGCGCCGATCACGGCGTCGAAATCCGCGGCCAGGGCCAGGGTCAGGGTCATCAGCTGCGCTACCGGCCAGTCGAGCAGGGCAAGCAGGGTGGCCGCCGCCCCGCCCTGTGCCTCCGGCAGGCGCTCGCGCGCCGCGCCCTGCGCCGAGAGCGTCACCAGGCGGTAGCCCACCGCCCCCACCGGCCCCAGCAGCAGGAACCAGAACAGCGGGCCGAACCAGCGCCACAGGGCACAACGGAACACCGCCTCCACCAGCGCCCCCCCCTCCACCGATACCGTCTCGCGCTGCGGGAACAGCGGGCGCGCGGCCTCGCGCCGGGCCTCCAGGCCCTCGGCCGCCACCACGGCCTCGACATCGAGGTCGAGGTCCCGCGGCCCCCAGGCATAGAACAGGGCCGCCACTCCCAAGAGCAGGCCGAACAGGCCATAGGCCCAGCCCGCCCAACCCCATTGCAGCAGACCGAGCACGGTAAGCGGCAGCAACAGGCCGAGCGGCAAGACGAAGCCGCGCAGGGCCGAGCCTTCACGCCCCAGCCAGCCGAGCCAGGCCACGAACCAGCCGTACTGGCGCAGGCTGGCGAGCGGCCGAACGAAGTGGCCGAGCAGCAGGGCGAGGATGACGGCGACGAGGGTGGTGGCCATGGGCAACGGACGGGAATCGGCCCCCAGTCTAGCCTGAGGCCCTGGCATGCCAGGCCTCGATCAGCGACCGGGCGATCGACAGGCGCGGCGAGAAGGCGATCGGCGGCGGCTCGCCGGCGGCAGGGGCATCGCTGGCGGCGAGGCCCTGCGCCACCTCTTCGTGGCTGAACCAGCGGGCATCCTCCAGTTCTTCCCCTACCACCGGATCGGGCGCGTCCGGCGCGGCCTCGGCGAAGCAGCCCAGCATCAGGGCCGAGGGGAAGGGCCAGGGCTGGGCCGCGGCGAAGCGCACCTGCTGCACCCGCACGCCGGTTTCCTCGAACACCTCGCGGGCCACCGCCTGCGACAGCGATTCCCCCGGCTCGATGAAGCCGGCGATCACCGACCAGCGCCCGGCCGGCCAGCGCGCCTGCCGCCCCAGCAGCAGGCGCTCGCCGGAGGACACGGCCACGATCACGGCAGGATCGGTGCGCGGGTAGGCCTCGAGGCCGCAGGCCGGGCAGCGCACCGACCAGCCGCCCTGGCGCAGCTCCACCCGGGCGCCGCAGCCCCCGCAGTGGCGGGCGCGGCGCTGCCAGTTCAGCACCCCGGCAGCGGCGGCGAACAGGCTGGCCTCGCGCCCCGGCCAGCGCATGCCGGCCTCGCGCAGGTCGCAGGCCGGGCGGCCTTCGGCCCGCTCCTCGAGCGCGAAGCAGGGGGTATCGCCGGCCATGCCGAG
The DNA here is from genome assembly GCF_000429065.1 of Silanimonas lenta DSM 16282. GTDB lineage: Bacteria > Pseudomonadota > Gammaproteobacteria > Xanthomonadales > Xanthomonadaceae > Silanimonas > Silanimonas lenta. Next base: position 7,490 of record NZ_AUBD01000013.1, read on the forward strand.
GAACAGCGCCGCCCGGGGCCGCTCGCCGCGCAGCGCCGCCCCCAGCGGCCAGGCCGGGAGCTCGCCCGGGACCAGGGCCCGCGACTCGCCGTCCAGCAGCAGCACCCGGGCCCGCGGCCAGAGGGCATCCAGCGCCTCCTCCGCCTCGCGCAGGTGGCCGGCGCGGTCGAAGCCGCCCTCGGCGAAGGCGAAGCCGGACAGGCTCACACCGAGAAGCTGCTGCCGCAGCCGCAGGTGGTCTTGGCGTTCGGGTTGCGGATCACGAACTGCGAACCGGCGAGGCTTTCGCGGTAATCCACCTCGGCCCCCATCAGGTACTGCAGGCTCAGGGGGTCGACCAGCAGGGTCACGCCATCGCGCTCGACCGCCACGTCGTCCTCGCCGCGCTCCTCGTCGAACTCGAAGCCGTACTGGAAGCCCGAGCAGCCGCCGCCGGTGATGAACACCCGCAGCTTGAGCGCCGGGTTGCCCTCGTCGGCGATCAGGGCCGCCACCTTGCGCGCCGCCGCCTCGGTGAACACGAGCGGGGCATCGAGGTCTCGGTAGCTGGGGGTGGCGGTCGCGGTCATGTCCGGGAGATGGCGTCGCAGGCGGCGGGATTCAACCGGGCGATTGCAGCAGAGCCGGCGTCAGGCCGGCGTCGCCTCGCGCTCGCCGGTGCTGCGCGGCGAGGGGCTGGCGGCCTTGCGGCCGCCCCCGGCAGGCGGGGTGCCGGCCGCCGGCGGCGCCAGGTGCACCAGCTTGCCGCTCACCTCGGCCCCGGCCGCCATCTCCACCACCGCGTAATGCAGGTCGCCCTCCACCCGGGCCTCCGGGCCGAGCTCGAGGCGCTCGCCGGCATGCACCACGCCCTTCACCCGGCCATTGATGATGACCACCGGAGCGCGCAGCTCGCCTTCGACCACGCCGCGGGGGGCGACGGTGATGGTGGCCGCGGCCCCGTCCTCGGCCACGGCCTTGCCGACCAGGCGGCCCTCGACGTAGAGGCCGCCCGAGAAGCGCAGCTCGCCGCTCAGCACCACCGGGTGGCCGATCAGGGTGTCCACGCAGGCGCCGCTGCGTTGCGCACGGCCCTTGCCGTCGCCGAAAAAGCTCATGGTGTTCCTCCTTGGGGGGTAGGCCAGGGCACCCGGGCCTCGACCACGCCGCCCGGCGCGTCGAGGGTGACCCGCACGCGCTGCGGCGTGAAGCCCTCGGGCAACACGATACTCCCCTCGAGTTTCTGGAAGTAGCGGAAGGAATACTCCTGCCCCGGCGCCAGCTCGGCCGGCACCAGGGATGGCCAGTCGAGGGTGGTGAGCGCGCCGCCCTCCACCCCTTCCACGGCAAAGCGCATCCGCCCGCGGCTGATCGCGCCGCGGTTGAGGTTCTGGGTGAGCGTGAGGGTGTAGCGCCAGCTGCCGCCGGCCTCGCGCTGGAACTCGGCGGCATGCACCGAAAGGCCACGACGCTGGCCGGTGGCGCCCACCAGCCGCTCGTAGAACTCCACGTCGGCGCGCAGGGCCGAGATCTCCTCGTCGCGCTCGGCCAGGGTCTGCTGCAGCTCGATGTTGGCCGCCCGGCTCACCTGGTCGGAGCGGCGCAGGTTCGCTGCCTCCTGGGCCAGCGTCTCGAGCCGGGCCGCGGTCTCGGCATGCTCGCGGCGCAGGGCGGCATGCTCGGCCCGCAGTTCCACGAGCGCCGGCTCGGCCCGCCAGGCCATGAAGGCCCAGAGCAGCAGCAGGCTCGCCGGCCAGCCGATCCGCACCGCCCAGCGGCGCAGGCGGTCGGAGGCACGGCGCGGCACCACCATGAAGCCTCGGTCGTCGGGGCGGGGGCTGTTCACGTCTCGCGGCGGCCTTGCGGAAGGGCCGCCCGGTATAGCGGCCCTTTTCAGGCAGGGTCAAGCCGGCGGGCGCATACTCGCGGCGAGCCCGAGGCCTTTACGTGGAGTCCCGCCATGCCCGATGCCCCCGTATTCGCCCTCGGCCTTGCCCTGGCCTGCCTCGCCGGCGTCCGCGCCTATCTCACCGTGCTCGGCACCGGCATCGCCGCCCTGCTCGGCTGGCTGCCGGCCAGCCCCGAGACGGCGGTGCTCACGTCGCCCTGGGTGCTGGGCACCGCCGCCGCCCTCGCCGCGGTCGAGTTCGCCGCCGACAAGATCCCCGGCGTCGATTCGGCCTGGGACCTCGTGAACACCCTGGCCCGCATCCCGGTAGGCGCCTTCCTCGCCTCCGCCGCCTTCAGCCCGGAAGGGGAATGGAGCCTGGCCGCCGCCGTGCTAGGTGGGACCGCGGCCCTCACTACCCACGCCCTGAAATCTGGCACCCGGGTGGCGATCAATGCCTCGCCCGAGCCCCTCTCGAACTGGCTTGCCTCCAGTGCCGAGGACGGCTTGGTGGTGGGCGGTCTTGCCCTCGCCCTGGTGGCACCGGTGCTGGCCCTGGGCCTGATCCTGCTCGCCCTGGCCCTGGCCGGCTGGCTGGGCTGGCGCCTGCTGCGCCGCTTCACCTCACGCCGACAAAGAAAACCGTTAGCCCCGTCACAAGTGTGAACTTTTTTGAACCACCGTCCCGGCGGCGGCGGTGGACGTGAGAATGCGGCGGTCCCCCCGTGGTGCCGCCGCCCGTGACCCTCGCCACCGCCATCCAGACCGGCCAGCTCACCGCCGAAGACCTGGCGCCCCTGCTGCGCCAGCGCTGCCGGCGCATGGAGCGGCGGGTGCGCGGGGCCCGGCGCAGCGGCTGGGATATCAATGCCGTGGCCCAGCTACGCGAGGAGCTCGGCCCACTGGCCCAAGGCCTGCACGCCCTGGGTCAGGCCCCGGCAGTCGGCACCGTGCTCGCGCTCGCCGACGCGCTTGCCGTACCGCTGGAGGCCCAGGCCCTGCCCGACCCGGTGCTGGGCGCGCGTCTGAGCGCCCTCATCGAATCGCTGATCGAACAGCTGCCGGCCAGCGGCGAGGGCGAGGGCACCCGGCATTACGCCCTGATCCCTCACCCGCCGCGCGCCGAAGCGCTGCCGCTCGGCTTCTGGCGCCGCTGGGTGGCGGATGCCGCCGCGCCTGAACGGGTGCCCGCCGCCCCGCGGCCCGCCCCCGCTCCGGCACGCCCGGCCGCGCCCGAGGCGACTACACTCGATGGTCTTTCCATCGGCAACGGATCGCTGGCCATGGGCACGCTGCGGCTCTACCTCCTTTCCGACGACGGCCCCGAGGCCGCGGCCCTCGCCGAGCAGCTGCGCAGCCGCCAGTTCGAGGTGGACCTGCTCACCGGCATCGACGAGCTGGTGGAACTCTCCGGCGCCCTGCCCGCCGACGTGGTGCTGATCGACCGTCCGCATGCCGCCGCCATCGAAGCGATTGGCGAGGCGATGAAGCCGATCCGCGCTCGCGCCAGCCAGCCCATCCGCATGGCCCTGGTCTCCGACACCGACGACGTGATGGCGCGTCTCGCCGCGCGCCGCGCCGGCGTGGACGCGGTGATCGTGCGCCCACACGGCGGCCTCGACATCGCCAACCGCCTGCGCGACCTGTTCAGCACCGGCGAGCCCTCCTACCGCGTGCTGATCGTCGAGGACGACCGCGCCCAGGCCCTGTTCGCCGAGGGCGTGCTACGCAACGCCGGGATGGAGACCCGGATCGTGCTCGATGCGCTCGACGTGCTGCCGGCGCTCGACAGCTTCCACCCCGACCTGATCCTGATGGACTTCCACATGCCGGTGGCCAACGGCATCGAGCTCACCGCCCTGATCCGCGAGCGCGAGGCCTTCGTGCACACGCCGATCGTCTTCCTCACCGGCGAGCAGGACCAGGAAGTGCGCTTCAACGCCCTCGACGCCGGCGGCGATGACTTCCTCTCCAAGCCGATCCGCCCCAAGCACCTGATCGCCAGCGTGCAGGGCCGCATCCGCCGCTACCGCGACGTGCAGCAGATCCGCGAACGCGAGGGCGAGGCCGGCACGGCGGCCGCGCCGCTGGCCAGCGTCGACAGCGGCATCGTCGAGCGCGGCCGGATGATGGCGCGTATCGACCAGCTCATCACCGAGGGCCGCGGCAAGGGCGGCGTGGTCTTCCTCGAGATGGAGACCATCGCCAAGCTGCGCGAGCGGCTCGGCCTGAGCCAGTTCGAGCGCCTGCACGTCGAGGCCCTCGACCTGCTGCTGCCGCTGGCCGGCGAGCGCCTCGTCTGCCGCTTCGCCGACGGCGGCTTCCTGGTGCTCGATGCCAGCCTCGATCCCGAGGAACTGCTGATGCTCGGCGTGCAGCTGCGCGAGGCCCTGGCCGCCCACGAATTCCGCCTCGGCGACCAGAGCGTGATGACCCCGGCGGTGGCCGGCGTGGCGCCCTTCGCCCCCGAGCTCACCGATGCCGGCGCCCTGCTCAATGCGGTGGAGAAGGTGGCGCATGGCGCGCGCAAGCGCCCCGACCGCATCGACCTCTACCGTCCGCTGGCCGCCGAGGAGGCCGCCCGCCAGGCCGCCCTGATCGAGGACATGCGCCAGGCCATGGCCCAGGGCCGGCTCTCGCTGCTCTACCAGCCGATCGTCGCCGTGGCCGGCGGCGAGGAGAGCCGCTACCAGACCCTGCTGCGCCTCGACACCAGCAGCGGCAGGCGCATGACCGCCGCCGAGGTCATCCCCGCCGCCGAACGCTCCGGCTTCATCGTCGAGATCGACCGCTGGGTGATGCGCGAGGCCATCGCCCGCATCGCCCAGGCGCGCGCCAGCGGCACGGCCATGACCCTGTTCGTCACCCAGTCGCCCTACACCCTGGCCCACGGCGGCCAGGCCGAGTGGCTGCGCAACGAGCTGCGCGCGCTGGGCGTGCCGGGAAGCGCCCTGGTGATCGAGCTGCGGCTCGCCGATGCCAGCGTGCACACCGGCACCCTGCGCGAGTTCTGCTCGGCCATGGTGGCCGACGGCGTGCAGTTCTGCCTCTCGCAGTTCGAGCCCGGACCCGAGGTCGAGTCGATCCTGGAGCAGCTGCCGCTGTCCCTGATCAAGCTCGCCGGCAAGTACAGCACCGGGGCGCTCTCCACCGCGGTGCGCGACGAGCTCCGGGTGATCATCGACCGCGCCCACCGCCGCAGCCTCGAGGTGATCGGCCACGGCGTCGAGGACCCGCAGGCCGCCGCCACGCTGTGGATGAGCGGCGTCGACTTCGTGCAGGGCAACCTGGTGCAGCAGGCGGCCGACGGCCTCGACTTCGACTTCAACCAGGCGATCCTCTGAGTGCTGCCGCCGCGCATCCCCAACCGCCTCCTCGCCGGCTGGCTGCTGCTCGCGGGCGCCGGCGGCCTCCTCCTGGCCCTGGTGCTCGGCCTGCTGCCCACCGGCGGCTTCCTGCCGATCGTCATCGCCGCCACCCTGCTGACCGCCGCCGCCGCCTGGTGCGTGCCCGGCGGCCTGCGCCAGGCCCGCGAACTGCTGGCCGAGCACCAGCGGCTCACCAGCGAGAACCAGCGCATGCTGGAGACCCTGCAGCAGGAGCTGGAGCGCCACCGCCGGCTGGAAGCCGAGCTGAAGGAGGCGAAGAAGCAGACCGAAGCGGCGATGATGGCCAAGGGCGAGTTCCTCGCCACCATGAGCCATGAGATCCGCACGCCGCTCAACGGCATCCTGCCCGTGCTCGACATGCTGATGACGGCGCGGCTCACCCCCGACCAGGCCGACCTGCTGCGCACGGCGCACGGCTCCGCGAAGCAGATGCTGCGCATCGTCGACGACATCCTCGACTACTCCAAGCTCGAGGCGAACAAAGTCGACCTCGAGACCACCGCCTTCAACCTGCGCGAGCTGGCCGAGTCGGTGGTGCGCCTGCTCACCAAGCAGGCCGAGACCAAGGGCCTGCTGCTGCACCTCGAGATCGAGCCTTCGGTGCGCCTGCCGGTGCGCGGCGACCCGACCCGCCTGCGCCAGGTGCTCACCAACCTGCTCAGCAATGCCATCAAGTTCACCGACCGCGGCCGCGTCACCCTGCGCATCCAGAAGATCGGCGAGGACCGGCTGCACCACACGCTGCGCTTCGAGGTCATCGACACCGGCATCGGCATCCCGAAGGAGAAGCGCTCGCAGCTCTTCGTCGCCTTCTCCCAGGCCGATGCCTCCACCACCCGCATGTACGGCGGCACCGGCCTCGGCCTCGTGATCTGCAAGCGCATCGTCACCCTGATGGGCGGCCGCATCGATGTCGAGAGCACCCCGGGCCAGGGCTCGAAGTTCTGGTTCGAGGTGCCGGTGCTGAAGGCGGTGGGCGACCTGCCGGCGGCCCGCACCGACCTCTCCGGCGCCCGGCTGCTGCTGATGACCCCGGACGCCGCCCTGCGCGACCGCCTCGCCACCGCCATGCAGGGCTGGGGCCTGCGCCTGTCCTACTGCAGTTCGCCACCGGAAGCGCTGCAGATGCTGCGCTCGGCGGTGTCGCGCGGCAATGCCGGCGCCTTCGACGCCCTGGTGGCCGACCTGCGCGATGGCGCCTCGGCCGCCGTGGTGCTGCAGCGTGCCCTCGGCCGCTCGCCCGAGCTCGAGGACCTCGCCATCGTCTTCCTCGCCGGCACCGAGAGCCCGCCCCCCGAGGCGCTCGCCTCGCAGCGCACCACCCTGCTGCGCCGCGAGGTGGCGCCGGCCGATCTCAAGACCGCGCTCGCCGCCCTGCTGGTGCCGGCCGCCAGCGCCTCGGCCCTGTCCGCCGGCGAGGCCGAGGGCTTCGGGCTCGAGGCCCCGCTCGATCCCCCGACCGCCGCGCTCGCCGCCCTGCCCCAGGGCAGCTCGGTGGGCGCCTTCGCCGAGGCCGCCATCGGCCGCCGCGCGCGCCTGCTGCTGGTCGAGGACAACCCGGTGAACATGCTGGTGGCGCAGAAGCTGATCTCGCAGATGGATCTGATCTGCGAATCGGCCGGCGACGGCGAGCGGGCGCTGGAGCGCATGGCCGCCGGCAATCTCGACCTCGTGCTGATGGACTGCCAGATGCCGGTGAAGGACGGCTACAGCGCCACCCGTGAGTGGCGCCAGTACGAGGCGGCGCACGGCCTGCCGCGGCTGCCGATCATCGCCATGACCGCCAATGCCATGGCCGGCGACCGGCAGAAATGCCTCGACGCCGGCATGGACGACTACCTCTCCAAGCCGGTGGACAAGACCCAGCTGGAGGAAACCATCAAGCGCTGGCTGCAGCGCGGGGCCGCGGCCCGCCGCAGCGCGCCTGCCGCGCCGCCGCCCGGCGCCACGCCCGCCAGCCCCGCCGATGCTCCGGTACTGCCCGAGGTCGCCAGCCTGAAACGTCCGGAGCCCGCCATCGGCGCCCCGGCCGCTCCCGCCACCCCCAGCCCTGCCGAGACCCCCGTGCTGGACCAGGAAATCCTCGCCGAACTGAAGGAAGTGATGGGCGCCGAGTTCGACAACCTCGTGCGCATGTTCCTCACCGACGCCAAGAAGTACATCGACGAGCTGGAGGCGGCGGCGGCCGACAATGCCCTCGAGCGGATGATCGCCCCGGCCCACACCCTGAAGTCCTCGAGCGCCAACCTCGGGGCGATGGCGGTCTCGGCGGCGGCCAAGCGCATCGAGGTCGGCGCCCGCGAGGGCGTGCTGCCGCGCCCGGCGGTGGCGGTGGCGGTGCTGGAAGCCGAGTTCCAGCGCGCCAGCGAATCGCTGCGAAAGCTGGTGGCCTGAAACGCCGACGGCCGGGTCGCCCCGGCCGTCGCGCACCCGCCATCGTGGCAGGGCCTCAGTCCTTCGACAGCGTGCTCTGCAGATAGGGGCCCTCGCCCAGGCGCCGGATCAGGTCGAGCTGCGTTTCCAGCCAGTCCACGTGCTCCTCCTCGGAGGCGAGGATCCTGGCGAAGAGATCGCGGCTCACGTAATCCCCCACCGACTCCGCATGGGCGATCGCCGCCTTCAGATCGGGGATCGCCATCTGCTCGAGCCTGAGGTCGCATTCGAACACTTCCTTCGGCGTCTCGCCGATCATCAGCTTGCCGAGGTTCTGCAGGTTCGGCAGGCCCTCGAGGAAGAGGATCCGCTCGATCACCCAGTCGGCGTGCTTCATCTCGTCGATCGACTCGTGGTACTCGTGCTCGCCGAGTTCCTTGAAGCCCCAGTTCTTCAGCATGCGGGCATGCAGGAAGTACTGGTTGATGGCGGTGAGTTCGTTGTAGAGCACCTTGTTGAGGTGCTGGATGACCTGGGGATCGCCCTTCATGGCCGGCCTCCTGTGGATGGAACGCGCCCAGCCTAGCGAAGCTGAGCGCGCGCTGCCGGAATGCGAATGCGTGCGCGTTGCGCTGCCGGAAATGGAAATGGCGTGAAGGGCGTGGGCGGCCCCGGCTCAGGCGGCGACGGGCAGGCCGAGCGGCCGCGCCCTGGCCTGCTCGAGGGCCTCCAAGGCGTACTCGCGGCAGCAGCCGCAGGTGCTGCCGCAACCGGTGCGCGCCGCCAGGGCCTCGAGGCTGTCGCAGCCCTCCTCGACGGCACGCTGGATATCGCGCTCGGTCACCCCGTTGCAGACGCAGACGTACACGGCCCGGCACCTCGGAATACGAACAGTTCGCATTACAAGACGCTGCCCGCCGGCTGTCAAGCCTCCCCCACCGGCGGTTCAGGCCGGGGCAGGCTCAGGCCCGGCGCCGGGCCCGGGGCGGCTCGCGGCCGGGCAGCGGGAACTGCGGCAGGGGCACCGCCAGCTCCCCGGCCACCTGCCGGGCGGCCGGGGCCATGTGGCCGAGCGCCCGGGCATAGACCTCGCGCTTGAAGGCCACCACGTGCTCCACCGGGTACCAGTAATCGACCCAGCGGAACCGGTCGAACTCGGGCTTCGGCGTGGCATCGAGCCGCAGGGCCTCCTCGCCGCAGAGCAGGCGCAGCAGGAACCAGACCTGCTTCTGGCCGATGCAGCGCGGCTTCTCGCCAGGGCGCACGCAGCGCGCGGGCAGGCGGTAGCGCAGCCAGCCCGGGGTGGAGCCGAGCACCTCGACCTGCTCCGGGCGCAGGCCGGTTTCCTCGCCGAGCTCCCGGTACATGGCCTCCAGCGGGGTCTCGTCGCTGTTCATCCCGCCCTGGGGGAACTGCCAGCCATCGCGGTGCACGCGGCGCGCCCAGAACAGGCGGCCGTCGTCCCGCATCAGGATGATGCCGACATTGGGGCGGTATCCGTCCGGATCGATCACCGGTCGGGCTCCGAATTCACTCGGGCCACCATGCCACAGCGGCGCTGGCCGCCTCAAGTCGCGGGGGCGCGCCCCCGCAGCAGGGCCAGCAGCTGTTCGCCGGCATGGTCGGCGGCGTCGAGGAAGGGCTGGAACACCCGGTCCACGCCCAGGGCCTTGAGCTCGCGCACCGGCAACTGCTCGCGCACCGCCACCGCCACCCGCCCGCCGTAGCCGGCCCCTTTCAGGCCTTCCAGCAAGGCGCACTGGCCCTCCAGCAGCGGCAGGGTGGAGAGCACCCAGCGCACCTGCGAGAGCGGCAGGGTCTCCAGGAATTCCGGGCTCTCCACGTCGCCGAAGCGCACCGGCAGGCCGCGCCGCGCCAGGCGCTCGACATTCTCCGGGTCGAAGTCCACGCCCAGCACCGGCACCCCCTCGAGGTGCAGGCGCTCCAGCACCCGCCGGCCGTAGCGGCCAAGGCCGCAGACCAGCACCTCCACCGGCGGGCCGCCCTCGTCCTTGCCGGTCTCGGCCAGCTCGCGGAACGGCATGCGGCGTTCGAAGACGCCGAGGAAGCGCGAGACGCGCTCGTAGAGCGGCCCCGAGTACAGGATCATGTAGGTGGAGAGCGTGATCGTGACGAGGCCCACCAGGGTGGTGAGGCCGAGCGCCGCGCGGTCGACGTGGCCGAGGCTGATGCCCATGGCCACGAAGACGATCGAAAACTCGCTGATCTGCGCCACGGTGAGCCCGGCCATGAAGCCGGTGCGCTTGCGGTAGCCCATGTAGCCCATGATGGCCATCACGATCAGCGGGTTGCCGATGAGCACGAACAGCGAGAGCAGCAGGGCCGGCACCAGTTCCTCGCCCAGGGTCGAGAGCTCGAGCTCGAGGCCGAGGTGGATGAAGAAGAACAGCAGCAGGAAGTCGCGGATGCCAGAGAGCCGGGCGTTGATCGACTCGCGGAACTTGGTGGAGGCCAGCGTGAAGCCGGCGATGAAAGCGCCCGCCTCCATGCTGAAGCCCGCCCAGGCCCCGAGCGCGGCCAGCGCCACTGCCCAGCTGAGAGCGAAGATCAGCAGCAGCTCCTGCGAACGCGCCATCTGCGCCACCAGCCAGGGCAGCAGGTAGCGCATCAGCACGAAGACCGCCACCGCCGCGGCCAGCACCCGGCCGGCGAGCGAAAGCACCACGCTGGCCGCATCGGGCGCCGCGCCCTCGCCGCCCGGGCCACCCAGCGCGCTCATCACCATCATCGCCAGCACCACGGCGAGGTCCTGCACGATGAGGAAACCGATGGCGATGCGGCCGTGCAGCGAGTCGAGCTCGCGTTTGTCGGAGAGCAGCTTGACGATGATGATGGTGCTCGAGAAGGTGAGCGCCACCGCCACGTAGAGCGCCGTCATCAGGTCCTTGCCGAGCGCGAGGATGATGCCGAAGCCCAGCAGGATGGTGAAGGCGAGCTGCCCCAGGCCCGTGGCCAGGGCCACCGGCCCGATGTGCCGCACGTGCGTGAGGTCCAGCTTGAGGCCGACGATGAACAGCAGCACCGCCACGCCCACCTGCGCCAGCAGGGCGATCTGGTCCTGCGCGGTGGCAAGCCCAAAGCCCGCCGGCCCGAGCGCGATGCCGACCACGATGTAGGCGATCAGCACCGGCTGGCGCAGGCGCACGAAGACGAGGCCGGCGAGCGCGGCCACCAGCAGGATCAGGGCGAATTCGCTGAAGGCCGCGGAATGCATGGGCAGGCTCCGTCAGCTCCCGAGTACCGAGGCCGGCACCCGCACATGGCCCTCCATCAGCACGCGGGCGCTGCGGCTCATCAGCGCCTTGCGCACGACCCACTGGCCATCGACCTGCTCGGCCGCCGCGCCCACGCGCATCGTGCCGCTGGGGTGGCCGAAGCGCACCGCCTCGCGCACGCCACCGCCGGCGGCTTCGTTGACCAGCGTGCCCGGGATGGCCGCTGCCGTGGCGATGGCCACCGAGGCCGTGCCCATCATGGCGTGATGCAGCTTGCCCATCGACAGCGCACGGGCGAGGAGATCGATCTCGGCGGCGCGCACCAGCCTGCCGCTGCTGGCCACGTAATCGGCCGGCGGCGCGACGAAGGCCACCTTCGGCGTGTGCTGGCGCCTTACCGCCTCCTCGGGCGCGGCGATCAGGCCCATACGCAGGGCGCCGGCCACGCGGATGGCCTCGAACAGAGCGAGGCGCTCGCGGCTTTCATTGATGGCCGGCTGCAGCTCGGTGCCGGCAAGGCCCACGTCTGCCGCCCGCACGAACACCGTGGGGATGCCCGCCGTGATCATCGTCGCCTGCAGGGTACCGACCCCGGGCACATCCAGGGTGTCGACGACATTCCCGGTCGGGAACATCGCCCCGCCCTCGTCGCCCTCGTCCACCGGATCGAGGAACTCGAGCGGGATCTCGGCGCTCGGGAAGGTGACGCCATCGAGCTCGAAATCGCCGTCCTCCTGCACCTCGCCGTTCGCGATCGGCACATGGGCCACGATGGTCTTGCCGATGTTCTTCTGCCAGATCCGCACCGTGCACACGCCATCGCGTGGAATGCGCCCTGCAGGAATGAAGCCGTTCGCGATGGCGAAGGGCCCGACGGCGCTGGAAAGGTTTCCGCAGTTGCCGCTCCAGTCGACGAAGGCGCTGTCGATCGACACCTGGCCATAGAGGTAGTCCACGTCATGCCCGGGCTGCGTGGAAGGGCCGATGATCACGCACTTGCTGGTGCTGCTGGTGGCCCCCCCCATGCCATCGGTGTGCTTGCCGTAGGGATCGGGCGAACCGATCACCCGCAGCAGCAGGGCATCGCGCGCGGCGCCGGGCAGGCGCGCGGCCTCCGGCAGGTCGGCAAGGCGGAAGAACACACCCTTCGAGGTACCACCCCGCATATAGGTGGCGGGGATGCGGAGCTGGGGGCGAAAGGTCGTCATCAGGGGTCTCCAAGCGCCGCTGAAACGGCGGCACAGGCGGTGAGAAGATCGTCCAGAAGGCGCAGATCCACGTCTGTATGCCCTTCGTACTCGGAAAGGTTGCGGACCTGGTGTGCCTTGTCGAGCACGCGCCACACAGCGGGCCCCAAGCCCAGAGTGTGCGGGAGCACCTGGAACACGATATAGCGATGCTTCGGCCGATAGCCGTGCCGGCGAAGCGCAGCAAGGCACAAGGCATGAGCGGCGTTGTAGGCAAGATCGAAGCGGCTTTCCGGCGAGAGCCCCGTGTTCCGCGCATCCGCGAGCCGGGCGCGGCCCGACCGGAGCAGACCGGCGATCTCGCTGACATCCGGCGCCTCGGCGGCCAGCGTCCCACCCGTCGAGGCAAGACGCTCAAGCGGGGAGCGCATGCTCGCCTCCGATCACCCAGATCCGCGGCTGGGCCATCACGCGTGCAAGGAAGGTCTGGCCAGACCGGCGCCTGGCGGTGAAATCCTCGACCGTGTACAGGGTGGGATTGACGCGCCGACCCAGCGCCTCCGACACCGGCTCCAGCGCCGCCATCAGCTCGCCATAGGCCAGAGTATCGGACAGCACCAGAAGGTCGATGTCGCTGCGCCCGGTGTCCTCACCTTTTGCCACCGAACCGAACACGAAGGCGGCGCGCACTGCCGGCCCGAACGGACTCAGGGCCTCGCGCAGCGGTGCGGCAAGTCCGAAGGTCTTGCGGACGATGCCGACCAGTTCGGCGTAGATCGGGGCCTCGGGATTGGCGCGGTAGCGCTTCTGCCGGCCAATGCTCTCGACGGCGAGCAAACCACTCCCGGCCAGCCGCGCCACCTCGCGCTGGACGGCACCGCTCCCGGCGCCGGTGCACTGGATCAGCTCGCTGACGCTGAGACTGCGACCCGGGGCGCCGAACAGGGCGCCAAGCACCCGCTGCTGCGTGTGCGTGAACAAGGCATCAGACAGGCTGGCGGTGGCGTAGATCGCCGCCGCTTCGCTGACCTTGGGAGCCGCCTTCATGCCCATATGGGGCACATTAATGCCCATATTGGGCATTTGCAAGCTCCGGCTTACGCCGCCCTGCTGGCCTCGAGGAAGTCTTCGGCGAAGCGCTGCAGCACGCCGCCGGCCTCGTAGATGGCGACCTCCTCGTCGGAATCGAGGCGGCAGCGTACCGGCACCTCGGTGGTGCTGCCGTCCCTGCGGTGCACGACCAGGGTCAGCGTCGCCCCCGGCGTGCGGGGGCCGACGACATCGTAGGTCTCCGTGCCATCGAGGCCCAGCGTGAGGCGCGTGGTGCCGGGCAGGAACTCGCAGGGCAGCACGCCCATGCCGATCAGGTTGGTGCGGTGGATGCGCTCGAAGCCCTCGGCCACGATCGCCTCCACGCCGGCGAGGCGCACGCCCTTGGCCGCCCAGTCGCGCGAGCTGCCCTGGCCATAGTCGGCGCCGGCGATGATGATCAGCGGCTGGCCGCGCCCCATGTAGGTCTCGATGGCCTCCCACATGCGCATCACCGTGCCTTCCGGCTCCAGCCGGGCCAGCGAGCCCTTGCGCACCTTCCCGTCTGCATCGCGCACCATCTCGTTCTGCAGGGTGGGATTGGCGAAAGTGGCGCGCTGCGCCGTCAGGTGGTCGCCTCGGTGCGTGGCATAGGAATTGAAGTCCTCGGGCGGCAGGCCCATCTTCGCCAGGTACTCGCCGGCGGCGCTGTCGGGCAGGATGGCGTTCGAGGGCGAGAGATGGTCGGTGGTGATGTTGTCGCCGAGGATGGCGAGCGGGCGCAGGCCCGAGAGCGTGCGCGGCCGGGCCAGCGCGCCCTCCCAGTAGGGCGGGCGGCGGATGTAGGTGCTCTGCGGCCGCCAGTCGTAGAGCGGCTTCACCGCATCAACGTGCTCGACCGACGCCCTGAACATCGGCTCGTAGACGCGGCGGTACTGCTCGGGCTTCACCGACGCCTTCACGACCGCATCGATCTCGGCGTCCGTCGGCCACAGGTCCTTCAGCAGGATCGGCGTGCCGTCGGCGCGATGGCCCAGCGCGTCCTTCTCGATGTCGAAGCGGATGGTGCCGGCAATGGCATAGGCCACCACCAGCGGCGGCGAGGCGAGGAAGGCCTGCTTCGCATAGGGATGGATGCGGCCATCGAAGTTGCGGTTGCCAGAAAGCACGGCCACGGCATAGAGGTCGCGGTCGATGATCTCCTGCTGGATCTTCGGATCGAGCGCCCCGCTCATGCCATTGCAGGTGGTGCAGGCAAAGGCCACGATGCCGAAGCCCAGCCGCTCCAGCTCGGTCTTCAGCCCGGCCTCCTCGAGGTAGAGCGCCACCGCCTTCGAGCCGGGCGCCAGCGAACTCTTCACCCAGGGCTTGCGCACGAGGCCCAGCGCATTCGCCTTCTTCGCCAGCAGGCCGGCGGCGATGACGTTGCGCGGATTGCTGGTGTTGGTGCAGGAGGTGATGGCGGCGATGATCACCGCGCCATCGGGCATGAGCCCCTGCGCTTCCTGCTCGCGCACGGCAGCAAGGTTGCCGGCAATCCCCCTGGCGGCGAGGTCGGTGGTGGCCACCCGGGCATGCGGGTTCGAGGGGCCGGCCAGGCTGCGCACCACGGTGGAGAGATCGAAGTGCAGGGTGCGCTCGTACTCGGCGGTCTTCAGGTCGTCCGCCCACAGCCCGGCGGTCTTCGCATAGGCCTCGACCAGGGCCACCTGCTCGTCCGTGCGGCCGGTGAGGCGCAGGTAGTCGAGCGTATTGCCATCGATGAAGAACATCGCCGCGGTGGCGCCGTACTCCGGCGCCATGTTCGAAATCGTCGCGCGGTCGCCGATCGACAGCGCCGCCGCGCCTTCGCCACGGAACTCGAGATAGGCCCCCACCACCTTCGATCGGCGCAGGAACTCGGTGAGCGAGAGCACGATGTCGGTGGCGGTGATACCCGGCTGCGGCTTGCCCGCGAGCTCGACGGCGACGATCTCCGGCAGGCGCATCCACGAGGCACGCCCCAGCATCACGTTCTCGGCTTCGAGGCCGCCCACGCCGATGGCGATGACACCTAGCGCATCGACGTGCGGGGTGTGCGAATCGGTGCCGACGCAGGTATCCGGGTAGGCCACGCCGCGGCCCGCGGCATCACGCTCCACGCCGATCACCGGCGACATCTTCTCCAGATTGATCTGGTGCATGATGCCGTTGCCCGGCGGGATCACGTCGACGTTCTTGAACGCGCGCTTCGTCCACTCGATGAAGTGGAAGCGGTCCTCGTTGCGGCGGTCCTCGATGACGCGGTTCTTCTCGAAGGCCGCGGGATCGTCGCCGCCGCACTCCACTGCCAGCGAGTGATCGACGATCAGCTGCACTGGCACCACCGGGTTCACCTGTGCCGGGTCGCCCCCGCGCGCGGCGATGGCATCGCGCAGGCCGGCGAGATCGACCAGGGCCGTCTGGCCGAGGATGTCATGGCAGACCACCCGCGCCGGGAACCAGGGGAAATCGAGGTCACGGCGGCGCTCCACGAGTTGCCGCAGGTAGTCCGGCACACGCGCGGGCTCGGCCCGGCGGACGATGTTCTCGGCATGCACCCGGGCCGTGTAGGGCAGCCGCGCCCAGGCCCCGGGCTGCAGGGCCTCCACGGCCTCGCGGGCATCGAAGTAGTCGTAGGGGGTGCCGGGCAGCGGCTTGCGGTGGGCGGTGTTCATGGCGGGCGTCGGCCTTCGGGAACGCGGGCGTGAAGGCCGATTATCGGCGATCTGTCACTCCCCGCCCCATGCCTCACCGCCGGTTCAGCCGCGGGCTTGACGCCCCGCCTGGCAGCACGGAGAATGCGCGGTCCCCGTGGCTATGTAGCTCAGCCGGTTAGAGCACAGCACTCATAATGCTGGGGTCGGTGGTTCGAGCCCACCCATAGCCACCATCGGGAACCCCATCCAACCCCGCGATTCTGCGGGGTTTTTTGTGCCCGCAGTTCGGCCCGGCGACTCCAAAAGCCGTGCCCAGGACATCCACGCGCCCGCGAGGGGCGCGACGAGGCACGGCTCGCCGAACTGCTGGGCGGCCCGAAGGCCCCGAGGGACAGCACCTACCCGCTGGCGATCAGAACGATCGTCCGCGCCTTCGACCAGATGAGCTGCGAGAGGACGCGCCGGCCGAAACTTTCGCCCCCAACTTCGCTGTGGCCGACGTCGTTGGAGGGTGGATGAGCCCCACCGCCTGCGAGGAAGCCCTGATGACGCTGCACCCCCTGCTCTCCCTGCTCCATCGGCTGCTCGCTGCCGTCCGTATTGAGCGGCCCTGGCACCCCGGCTTGATCCAGGGCGGCCAAGGGCGGCTACCGAAGCGGATCAAGCGGCCTCGAAACCCGGTGAACCCGCCCGACACGCCACAGCGGATCGCCGCGTCGCGTGCAGTGCGACGGCTCTTCAAGACCCTGCATATCCCTATGCCGAAGGTCGCCCCGCGCACTGATCTGAAAGGAGATTCTGAGTGACCATCCCCTCGAACGAGGCCGACGATGCCGGCGGGATGTTCGAATACCCGCGCGACTGCGGGAACTGACAAGACATCCAAGCAGTTCAAGGACGAGTTCCAGCAGCAACAACCCGCATCAACCCAACGAGCCGTCCTCAACTAATCGGTGGTCTGAAAAAGGCCGGCAGGTCACGCCCGCGATGTGCTGGTGGCGAAGATCCCGAGCGCGCTCGTCGTGCAGGAGTTCTACGCGGTCGCCGCGATGGCCGGCGACCTCATCTGCATCGCGCCGCGATTGATGGCTATCCGGCACGGCTGGAAGGTGCCTGCCGCGCGCGGCGATTGAGACGCACGGGGGCTCAGACCTCGAACCGGTCCTGCTCCGGCATCGGGTAAGGATCGCGCCCCTCGCGCACCGGGCCTTTCATCACCCGCACCACCCAGCAGCCGATGGCGATGGTGAACACCATCGTCCAGTAGAAGACGACGGCGCCGGCAAGGGTGAACCAGGCGATCCACAGGCGCTTCTCCTCCTCGGCCGACGGGGCATCCGGCGCCAGGGCCGCGATCAGCAGGGCGATCAGCGCCGGCAGCACGCTGCCGCCGAGCAGGGCCCAGGGCCAGGCGCGGATGAGGCGGGCTTCGAGGCCGGGCTCGTTGCCCGGCGGTGGCGCGGCCATCGACACGCTCCTCAGTGCAATGCCGCCATTATGGACCCATGACCAGCCTCGGCCCCCTGCCCTTCACCGTCCTGATCCTGCTCGCCGCCTGGGGCGCGGGCACGGTGGCGGGGCGCTGGATGCTGCGCGGCCGGCCGGAGCCGAAGCCCGCAGTCGGCGGCGCCCTGTTCGATGCCGCCCTCGTGGGCCTGGTGGCGGCCCGCCTCGCCTTCATTGTGGCGTGGTGGCCGCAGTACGCCTCCGACCCCTGGGCGATGCTGCGCCCCGGCGACGGCGGCTATGTGCCGATGGCCGGCGTGCTGGCCGCCCTCGCCTTCGCCGGCTGGCGCGCCTGGCGGCGGCCGGAACTGCGTCGCCCGCTAACTGCGGGGCTCGGGACGGCCGCGCTGGCCTACGGCGCGCTCGCCTTCGGCCTGCAGCACTGGCAGTCCCGGGCCATCGGCCTCTCCGAGGCCGTGCTGACCACGCTCGACGGGCGCAGCACGCGCCTCGCGGCGCTCACGGGCAAGCCCATCGTGGTGAACCTGTGGGCCACCTGGTGCCCGCCCTGCCGGCGGGAGATGCCGGCGCTGGCGGCGGCGCAGGCCTGGTACGACGACGTGCACATCGTGTTCGCGAATCAGGGCGAGGACCCCGCCACCATCCAGCGCTACCTCGACGCCGCAGGGCTGGACCTCGAACTCGTGCTGGTCGACCGACTCTCGCGGCTTTCCGAAGACGCGGGCGCGCGCGGCCTGCCGACGACCCTGTTCTTCGACGCCACCGGGCGCCTGATCGACGTGCATGTGGGCGAGCTCACGCGTGCCGGCATCGCCGCACGCCTTGCCGGGTATTCCCAAAAACCGCCCATGCCGGCCCAGGCCGCAGCCGCTCCCGTGCGCTAGCGCTCCGGCAGGTTCCGGAACCTGCCACCGGCCCCGGGCCCCGCGGGCGCCCGTGGCAGAATACGCGCCTGCCCCGTCCGCCATTCCCATGCCTGTCGAGCTCACCCAGTCCTTCTACTTCGAGGCCGCGCACACCCTGCGCCGCTACGTCGAGGGCGAGAGCGAGGCCAGCCGGCGCATCCACGGCCACACCTACCACGCCGAGGTCACGCTGCGCGGCGAGCCCGACCCGGCCACCGGGATGGTGATGGATCTCGGCCTCGTGCGCCGCGAGCTCGCGGCCCTGCGCGAGCGCCTCGACCACCGCTTCCTCGACGAGGTGGAAGGCATCGGTCCTGCCACGCTGGAGAACCTCTGCGGCTTCATCGCCCGCGCGCTGGCCCCGGCCCTGCCGCTCCTGGTGCGGGTCTCGGTGTTCCGCCCGGCCTCGGGCGACCGCGCCACCCTGCACCTCGGCTAAAGGCGCGCCGCGCCGTCCGCGATCAGGCCCCGGGGAACCCCGGCGGCAGCGCCAGGTGGCGGGTGAGCGTGGCCGGATCGCCCCCCGGCGCATGCGGCAGACGGCCGAGGCAGGGCACTGGCAGCGCCGCCTTCAGGGCCTCGAAGTAGTCGTCGGGGAACAGCATGGTCGGCTCGACCTCGGAGGCGATCCAGCCCAGCACCGGAAAGCCGCGGGCCTGCACGGCCTCGAGGGTGAGCCGGGCATGGTTGATGCAGCCGAGCTTCAGGCCCACCACCAGCAGCACGGGCAGGCCCAGCGCACGCGGCAGCTCGCACTGGTCGAGGCCTTCGCGGATCGGCGCGAGGAAACCGCCCACGCCCTCCACCAGTACCACGTCGGCCTGCGCCGCAAGCTGCGCGAAGGCTGCCGCGATCGGCGGCAGCTCCACCTGCACGCCATCGAGGCGGGCGGCGATCTCCGGCGCCGTGGGCTCGCGCAGGGCGAAGGGATTGACGAGGGCATAGAGGGGGGAAGGATCGCTGGCGGCCCTGAGGGCCAGGGCGTCCTCGTTGCGCAGGCCCTCGGGCGTCGGCTCGCTGCCGCTCGCCACCGGCTTCATGCCCACGGCGCGCAGGCCGCGCTGGCGCAAGGCGTGCAGGAGCACGGTGCTGGCGAAGGTCTTGCCGGCGCCGGTGTCGGTGCCGGTCACGAAGAAGGCGCGTGTCATGACGGCATTGTCGCCCATGCTCCGGTGAACGCGATGGCGAAGCCGGCAAGGCTTGCCAAGCGCGGGTGCCGCCCCCATCGTGGCGCTCCCGGCCGCGCCGCGGCCTGCCCCTGGTTTTCCGCATGTCCTTCACCGCCACCGCCCTCACCGGCAGCAAGCCCGAGCAGTACGCCCAACTCGTCGAGCAGGCGCGGGCGCTGATGCACGGCGAGCGCGACCGCATCGCCAACGCCGCCAATCTCTCGGCCCTCGTCTACCACGCTCTGCCCGAGCTCAACTGGGTGGGCTTCTACTTCTTCGACGGCAGGGAGCTGGTGGTCGGCCCCTTCCAGGGCCTGCCGGCCTGCGTGCGCATCCCGCTCGGCAAGGGCGTGTGCGGCACCGCCGCCGCCACCCGCCAGACCCAGGTGGTGCCGGACGTGGACGCCTTCCCCGGTCACATCGCCTGCGACTCGGCCTCGCGCTCGGAGGTGGTGGTGCCGCTGTTCCTCGGCGAGACGCTCATCGGCGTGTTCGACATCGACAGCCCGGTGCCCGACCGCTTCGACGCCGACGACCAGCGCGGCCTCGAGGCGCTGGCGCGGGCCTTCCTCGACACGCTCTGACGCAGCGCTCAGCGCACCACGGCGTAGTCGCGGGCGTTTTCGTGCCAGCGCGGGGTGGCGCGGATGCGCGGCAGCACCGCATCCACCCGGTCGACGAGGGACCACATGGCGGCGTGCTCGGGGTTCATGAAGCGCTCGGCCACCACTTTCTCCATGAAGGCCTGCAGCCCTTCGTAGAACCCGTTCACGCTGAGCAGCACGATCGGGTTGAAGTACAGGCCGAGGCGCTTCAGGGTGATGGCCTCGAACAGTTCTTCCAGCGTGCCGCAGCCGCCGGGCAGGGCCACCACCGCATCGCTGCCGGTGAGCAGGCGGTGCTTGCGCTCGCGCATGTCCTCGACCAGCTCCAGCGTGGTGACGCCGGGGTGGCCCCATTCCAGCTCGACCATGAACTTCGGGATGATGCCGATGACCTCGCCGCCTTCGGCGAGGGCGCCGTCGGCCAGCGCCCCCATCAGCCCCTGCCCGCCGCCGCCATAGACCGTGGTGCAGCCGGCGCGCGCCAGGGTGGCGCCGAGCTCGCGGGCGGCGGCGAGATAGACGGGATCGACCCTGCCGCTCGAGGCGGCGTAGACACAGATGCGCATGCCGCCTATGGCAGCAGCCACGGAGCGGCGCGTCAACGCCGGCCGGCGCGAAGCGTGCGGTCCTCAGCGTTTGCGCAGGGCCGCCAGCACCCGCACCAGCGGGCGCACGGTGGCCGCCAGCTCGGCGAACAGCGGGCGCTCCGAGCGGCGGGCGCTGTCGGCCGCGCCGTCGTAGGCGAGCTCGCCGATGCGCACGTAGTACTCGCGCCCAACCCGCCGCCGCTCGGCCAGGCCGGGATAGAGGCCGGCGATCAGCAGGCTGCGGTCGCCCACCTCGCGCAGCTGCTCGGCCCGCAGCGTGCCCGCGCGCTCCAGGGCCGAGAGCCATTCGAGGGCCATCGTCCGCCCGGCCAGGGCGCCGTCGCGCAGATGCTGCATCAGCAGGAACACGAGATAGCTCTCGGTGGTTTCGGAAAGGCGCACGCCGGCGCTGTCCTCGCCTTCCGCCACCAGGCCCTGCCAGAGGGCCAGAGCGCTGCCCTGCTCGAACCGTGCCGCGACCATATACCACCTCCTCGCGTCCGCACGGCTCCACGCTAGCGCCACGGCGCGGCGGCCTTCAAGGCCGCTCGCGCCCCGGTCTGCGCCGTCCGTCCCGGAACGCGGGCAGGTGGCTCACTCCACCGTGACGGACTTCGCGAGATTGCGCGGCTTGTCCACGTCGGTGCCGCGGGCGAGCGCCGTGTGGTAGGCCAGCATCTGCACCGGGACGGCATGCACCACCGGCGAGAGCAGGCCGACATGGCGCGGGGTACGGATCACGTGCACGCCCTCCTCCTCGCCGAACTGGCTGTCGGCATCGGCGAACACGAACATCTCGCCGCCGCGCGCCCGCACTTCGTGGATGTTCGACTTCACCTTCTCGAGCAGGGCGTCGTTGGGGGCGATCACCACCACCGGCATCTCGCGGTCGACGAGGGCGAGCGGCCCGTGCTTCAGCTCGCCGGCGGCATAGGCCTCGGCGTGGATGTAGCTGATCTCCTTGAGCTTGAGCGCGCCTTCGAGGGCGATCGGGAAGTGCAGGCCGCGGCCAAGGAACAGCGCATGCTGCTTCGGCGCGAACCTCTCGGCCCAGGCGGCGATCTGCGGCTCGAGGTTGAGCGCGTGCTGCACGCTGCCCGGCAGATGGCGCAGCGCCTCGACGTGAAGCGCCTCGTCCTCCGCCGTGAGCCGGCCACGGGCCTTGGCGATCACCAGGGCCAGGGCGAACA
This sequence comes from Silanimonas lenta DSM 16282, assembly GCF_000429065.1. GTDB lineage: Bacteria > Pseudomonadota > Gammaproteobacteria > Xanthomonadales > Xanthomonadaceae > Silanimonas > Silanimonas lenta. The sequence continues at coordinate 29,172 of NZ_AUBD01000013.1, forward strand.
GGGCCACGAGCTGGGTGGTGAAGGCCTTGGTCGAGGCCACGCCGATCTCGGCCCCGGCGCGGGTGAGGAACTGCATCGCCGAGAGCCGGGGGATCGCGCTTTCCGCCACGTTGCAGATCGAGAGGGTGCGGTGGTGGCCCTCGGCGATGGCGTACTTCAGCGCCTCGAAGGTATCGAGGGTTTCGCCCGACTGCGAGATGGTGACGACGAGGGTGCCCGGGTTCGCCACGATCGGGCGGTAGCGGTACTCGCTGGCGATGTCCACCGCACAGGGCACGCCGGCGAGCGCCTCGATCCAGTAACGGGCCACCAGCCCGGCATAGTGGCTGGTGCCGCAGGCGAGGATCTGCACGCCGGTGAGGCCCGCCAGCAGTTCGGAACCCCGCGGACCGAACAGGGCCGGCGAGAAACCGGTCTCGAGGATCGGCTCGAGCGTATCGGCGATGGCACGCGGCTGCTCGTGGATCTCCTTCTGCATGAAGTGGCGGTAGGGGCCCAGCTCCAGCGAGGCCAGCGACACGCCGGAGACCTGCTCGGCGCGCTGCACGGCGGCGCCCGTGGCGTCGAACACGGCGAGGCCATCGCGCCGCACCTCGGCCACGTCACCCTCCTCGAGATAGACCACCCGGCGCGTCTGCGCCACCACGGCAGACACATCGGAAGCGACGAAGGCCTCGCCCTCGCCAAGGCCCACCAGCAGCGGGCAGCCCATGCGCGCCACCACCAGCCGCGAGGGATCGGACCTGGCGATGATGGCAAGCGCATAGGCGCCACGCAGTTCGCGCACGGCGCGCTGGGTGGCGGACAGGAGGTCGCCGGTCTCGCGCAGGTGGTGGCAGACCAGATGGGCCACCACCTCGGTGTCGGTCTGCGAGCTGAACCCGTAGCCCAGGGCCTTCAGGCGCTCGCGCTGCTCCTCGTGGTTCTCGATGATGCCGTTGTGCACCAGCGCGAGCTCGCCCTCGCTGATGTGCGGATGCGCATTGGCTTCGGTGACGCCGCCATGGGTGGCCCAGCGGGTGTGGCCGATGCCAAGCCCCGCCGCCAGCCCCTCGGCGCTGGCGGCGGCCTCCATCTCGGCCACCCGGCCGGTGCGCCGCACGCGCTTCAGCTCGCCATCCAGCACGGCCACGCCGGCCGAGTCGTAGCCGCGGTACTCGAGCCGCTTCAGTCCATCGATGAGCACCGGCACGACATCACGGCCGGCGATCGCTCCAACGATTCCGCACATCCAGTCTGCTCCATGGGGATTGGGGGGAGATCGCCTAGTGTAACGGCGGAAGCCCTCCCCGCCCTGCCACGGCGCCGGCCAGAGCGGGCAGTTTCCGGGCAGGGCCTCAGGGGGTCGCCCAGCGTCGCAGCAGGTTCTGGTAGACGTGCACCAGCCGGCCGATGGCGGGGTCGTCCGCCGGCCGGCCCACCGACAGGGCCTGGATCCCCTGGTCGAGATCGAACAGCAGGGCCCGCGCCGAGGCATCGGCCACCGCGCTCTGGATCCAGGTGATGGCGCAGACCCGTTCGCCGGCCGTCACCGGCGTCACCCGGTGCAGGCTGGACGACGGGTAGAGCACCATGTCGCCGGCAGCGAGCTTCACTGCCTGCGCGCCGAAGCTGGTCTCGATCTCCAGTTCGCCGCCCTCGTACTCCTCGGGAGGGGAAAGGAACAGGGTGGCGGAAAGATCGCTGCGCAGCGAGCGCTCGGCCCCGGGCAGCAGCATCAGCGCCGCATCGCTGTGCAGGCCGTAGTGCCCGCCATCGCGGTAGGCATTGAATACCGGCGGCCAGATGCGCTCGGCCAGCGAGGCCGAGACGAACAGCGGCAGGCGCCCCAGCCGGGCAAGCAGGGCCTGGCCCAGCTCGCGGCCCACCGGGTCCTCGCGCTCGACCTGGAGGTTCTGCTTCACGGCCACGGCCCGGGTCCCGGCGGTGGCGCGCCCGTCCACCCAGCGGGCCGCGCGCAGACGCTGGCGGAAATGGGCGACTTCATCGGCGCTGAGCACCTGTTCGATCACGGTGAGCATGCAGACGGCTCCGGAAAGGCGGGAACGAGGCAGGCCCGGTCGATGTCGGCCAGCCTGGGACAACCGGCAAGCGCCAGGGTGAGTTCGAGGTCCTCGCGCAGCAGGCGCAGCACATGGGCCACGCCCAGGGCCCCGGCCACGGCCAGGCCATGGGCCAGGGGGCGGCCGAGCAGCACCGCATCGGCGCCGAGAGCCAGCGCCTTGAACACATCACCCCCGGAGCGGAGGCCGCCATCGAGCAGCAGCGGGAGATCCGGGCCGACGGCGTCGCGGATCAGCGGCAGCCGGTCGAGTGCCGCCGGCGCGCTTTCCAGCGCCCGCCCGCCATGGTTGGACACCACGAGGCCATCGCAGCCGAGTTCGACGAGACGCCGGGCATCTCCCGGGTGCAGCACGCCCTTGACGAGCAGGGGCAGCGCGGTCATGGCTCGCAGCCAGGCAATGTCCTGCGGCCCCGGGGCATAGCGCATCATGCCGCGCAGGATCGCGCTCTCGCCCGGCGGCACCACGACCGGCGCCTGTGGCAGGAAGCCCTCCACATTCACCGCCCGCACGTCCTCCGGCAGGGCGAAGCCGGCCCGCAGCGCCGCCCGGCTGGCCGGCTTCACCGGCACGTCGAGGGTGAGCACGATGGCCTCGCAGCCCGCCTCCTCGGCCGCCCGCAGCAGGGCCAGGGTCTGGGAACGCTCGGGCTGCCAGTAGAGCTGGAACCAGCAGGGCCCGGCCGCCGCCGCGGCGATGTCGGCGATCCGGCAGGAGGCGAAGCTGCTGATGAGGAAGGGCGTGTCGAGCGCTCCCCGCGCCGCCTCGCATTCGCCCTCCGGATGCAAGAGCCGCTGGTAGCCGATCGGCGCGCACAGGACGGGATGCGCGAGCTCGCGCCCGAACAGGCGACGGCGGGTATGCCCCGCCGTCGTATCGACGAGCAGCCGCGGCAGGATGGCGTGGCGGGCGAAGGCCTCGCGGTTCGCCCGCAAGGCCTGCCCGTCACCGCTGCCCCCCTCGAGCCAGGCCAGCACCGGCGGTGCCAGGAATTCCGGGGCGAGGCGGGCGTAGTCCTCCAGCGCCACCACGTCCGCCGGCAGGGCGGAAAGCGGTGGCCGGCGCCGCGTCGGAGGCATGGCTCAGAACTTCCCGCTCAGGGTGAGGCGGAGGGTGCGGCCATCACCGAGGTAGGCAAAGCCGCCGCTGCGGTAGCCGGCGAGGTAGTACTGCTTGTCACCGAGGTTGAGGCCATTGAGCCTGAGCGAGAGCCGTTCGTTGATGGCGTACTCGGCAAAGGCGCCGAACACCGTATGCGAGGGGATGCGGATGTTGGGTCGGCCGAAATTGGGTCCCGGCTGGCCGTTGATGATGGTGGTATTGATCGCCGCCGCCGCATCGGGCTGGCCGGCGTACATCTCGCTCTGGTACGTGGCATTGGCGCCCAGACTGAAGCGCTCGGTCCAGCGGTAGCGCAGCTGGGCATCGAACGAGCGCTCGGCGAAGTTCGACAGCGGCTTGCCGACGTTCGTCGCCCCCAGCGCCCGCTGCTGGGCGGTGAAGTTGCTGTCGCTGGATTCCAGCACCTCGGAGTCCATCAGCGTGGCCGAGAGCTGGCCACTCAGGCGCTCGGTGAAATTGCCGGTGGCGCCGAGCTCGATGCCGCGCACCCGGTGCTTGCCGCCATTGAGCTGGCCGCCATTGGCCACATAGCTGTTCACCCCGCCCTCGAACAGGTCGCTCTTCACCGTCTCGAACACCGCCGCCGTGAGCAGCAGCTGGTCGTCGAACAGGTTCCACTTGGTGCCAAGCTCGAGATTGCGCGAGCGCTCCGGCTCGCCCTGGAACACCAGCTCGCCGCTCACCGGGTCGATGACCGTGCAAAGGCCGCCATAGCCGCAGTTGGTCCCGACATCGGACTCCCCGCCATTGATGTCGGCGCCGGTGGCCCAGGCAAGGTAGACGATGCCGTTCCGGTGTGGCTTGGCAGTGAGGCTGGCGTTGTAGCCGCGGATCACGTCGCTGCTGGCGTAATCGCCGGTCACCGCTCCCGTGCTGCCATTGCGGGTGACGAGGCGGAAATCGTAGTCATCGAAGCGCAGGCCGCCAGCCAGGCTGAGCCAGGGAGTCAGTTCGACCGAGTCCATCAGGTAGCCGGCCACGGTCTTCACGTTCCAGGACGTGGTGGGGATGCCGTTCCGGACGATGTCGCGGCGGCCGACGAGGCGATCGAAGTCCACCAGCCGGTTGCCGCGGCCATCGGTGACGCACCAGGCATTCGGCACCGAGCCCGTGCCCATCACGCAGTTGAAGGGGCCGCTGGCGGTGAAGCCATAGCCTCCGGTGGTGCCGGCGCCGTGCCGGCCGTCCACATCGTAGTCGGTGTACTCGATGCCGGCCACCAGGGTGTGCCGCAGGGCGCCAGTCTCGAACTCGGCGACGAGGTTCAGGCGGTCGGCAAGATAGTCGATGTCCTGCCAGCCGCTGCGGGTATTGCTGATGCGGTAGTCCACCGCCCCCGGGGCCACCGGGTCATTGGCGCCGCGGGTGAAGCGCGCGCCCTGGCTGACGAGGTAGCCGCCCTCGGTACGGCCCCAGCGGGCGATGTTCTCCAGCCGCAGGGCATCGCTCACCCGCCACTGGAAGCGCAGGCTGAGGATGTCGACATCGCCGTCCTGGAAATCCTCCTTCTGGGCATAGGGCGGGATGTCGCGGAAGGGCTGGCCGCCGGCATCGAGGCCGGCGATGGCCTGGCCGAGATCGGTACGGTCGCGTCCGCTCACCCGGTAGTAGTCGGCCAGCAGGCTGACCGCCTCGCCGAGATCGGCGCGCCCGGCCAGGGCAAGGCCGTAGCGCTCGCGCTTCGCCGGGGCGCGGTCGGGCACGTCCTCGCGGGTGTAGAGCAGGTTGGCGCGCAGGGCCAGGGTCTCGGAGAGCTTGAAGTTGCTGTCCAGGGTGCTGCGGACGTGGTTCTGGGTGCCGGCGCCGATCTCGAGGTTGTGGAAGTCGTATTCGGTGCTGGCCTGCTTGCTGATCGCATTCACCGAGCCGCCGGAGGCTCCGCGGCCGGCGAAGGTGGCGCTCGGCCCCTTGGTGATCTCGATCTGCTCCACGGCGAAGCTCTCGCGGGCCTGCAGGCCGGGATCGCGCAGGCCGTCGACGAAGATGTCGCTGCGCGCCTCCTGGCCGCGGATGATGTAGCGGTCGCCGAACTGGTTGCCGCCCTCGCCGGTGCCCAGGGTAATGCCGGGCTGGGCGTCGAGGATGGCGCGGAAATCGGCGCGGCCGGAATCCTTCAGCTGCCGCTCGGTGATCACGGTGAGGGTGGCCGGCGTCTCCGCCAGCGGCAGCACCCGGCGCGCATCGCCGGAGATCCGCGCCTTGTAGGGCGCGCCCTCGCTGGCATAGGGATTGACGTCGGCGGCCCGGCCCTCGATGCGCAGGGTGTCGAGTTCCACCTCCTCCTCGTCCGCGGCCTCGGGCGCAGGCGCGGCGATGGCGAGGGTGGCGGTGGACAGGCCGACGGCCAGCAGGGTGCGGCGCAGGGTGGCGGGCCGCCGGAGCGGGGAAGACGGACGGGACATGCAGACTCCTTGGGGGGTCAATCGGTGGTGAGGGAGTAATCGATCGGCAACGAGAGCGTCAGGCGGTCGCGATCGAGGGAACGCGGGATGCGCGGCAGGGGCGATACCCGCTTGAGCAGGGCGAGCGTGGCTTCGTCGAGCAGCGCGTGGCCGCTGCCCTGCTTGATCTCGGCAAACAGCACATTGCCGTCGCGGTCGATGCCGAAGCGCACCACCACCACGCCCTGCTGCCGGGCCTGGCGGGCTTCGACCGGGTATTCCTTGCGCCGGTTGAGATGGGCGCTGAGATGCGCGAAGTAGTCCCGCTCGCGGCGCGAGAGGCGCGCCCCGGCCGGCCGCTGCCGCGCCGCCGCGCCGGCAGAGAGCGCCTCGGCCTCCGTTACGCCCGTCGCCGCCGCGGCAAGGAGGGCCTCAGTCTCCGTCGCGTCCGCCGCATCGGCCCCGGAGGCGGGGGGCTCCGGCAGCGGCGCGACCTCGGCCTGCGGCAGCGCGACCGGCGTCGGGGGCAGGGCTTCGGACGGAGCCGCAGGAGGAAGCGGAGGCGAGAGCGGCTGCGCCGGCGGCGCGGCCGCGCGCGTCCGCACCGGGGGAGGCGGCTCCGCCGCGGGCGCGGGCGCCGGCCGGACCACGGCATCGGTGTCGGTCCCGGCCTCGAAGGGCAGCAGCTCCACCGTCATGGGCGCCGGCAGCACCGGCCGCGGCGCCGGGGGCGATTCCTGCAGCAGCCAGGCCAGCACCGCCGCATGCAGGACGAAGGCCACGACGCCGCCGGCGGCCCAGGGACCGCGACCATGGAACAGCCGCTCCATCAGCGCGCCTTCCCGGCCTCCAGGCCTACCAGAGCCACCCGCGTGTAGCCGGCTTCACGCAGGGCGTCCATGGCGGCCATCAGGCGCTCGTAGGGCACCGTGCGGTCGGCGCCGAGATGGATGCGCGCCCCGGTATCGCCGCCCGTGGCTTCGCGCAGCGCCGCGGCAAGCCGGGCATCGTCCAGCGCCCGCCCGCCCAGCCGCCAGCCGCCTTCGCGCGGCAGCGTCAGCACTACCACCGGCTCCGGGCGCGGCGCAGGCGCCGCCCTCGAGGCCGGCAGGTCCACGTCCAGTTCCACCGTGGACAGTGGCGCGGCCACCATGAAGATGATCAGCAGCACCAGCATCACGTCGATGAAGGGCGTCACGTTCATCTCGTGCGCCAGCGCGAGCTCCTCGCGGTCGGAGGCAAGCCTGAGGGCCATGGCTCAGGCTCCGAGCCGGCCGCGGGAGAGTTCGCGCGAGACGAGGCGCAGCAGCGCCGCCGCCGCGTCGCCCAGCTCGCCGCGAAGCGCGGCGATGCGACGGGCGAAATGGTTGTAGATCACGACGGCAGGGATGGCGGCAGCCAGGCCAAGGGCCGTGGCGAGCAGGGCCTCGGCGATGCCCGGGGCGACCACGGCGAGGTTGGTGGTCTGCTCGCGGGCGATGCCGACGAAGCTGTTCATGATTCCCCACACCGTGCCGAACAGGCCGACGAAGGGGGCCGTGGCGCCGATCGTGCCGATGAGGGCGACGCTACGGCCCATCCGCCGCGCCAGCGCGGCCTCGCGGCGGTCGAAGCGCGAGACCAGGCGCTCTTTCAGCCCCTCGCGGTCGCCCAGCGCCCCCTCGGAGAGCGCCAGCTCCGCCCGCAGTTCGGCGATCAGCCCCGCCGGGTCCTGCTCGCTGGCGAGTTCGGCGAGCGAGCCCGTCGCCTCGAAGCGTCCAGCCAGGGCCCGCAGCCGGGTTCCCACCCGCCGGAGTTCGATGCTCTTGGCGACGAGGGCCGCCCAGGTGAGCAGGGAGGCGAGCAGCAGGCCCAGCATCACCGCCTTCACCACCCAGTCGGCCTGCTGGTACATGGCCCACGGCGTCAGGGCGGGGGGCCGCCCGTCGGCGGCCATGGCGAGGGCGGGAAGCCCGGCGAGCAGCGCCACCGGGAACAGGAGCACGGGCCGGAACGCCCGGAAAGACACACGCAGCATCGACATCCTTCCAGCAGCCCGAAGGGGCCGTGAAGGCGGCGACGATAGAGTGTTGCGAATCTAAATGCAAGTGATTCGCATCAGATTCTCATTCACTCACTCCCGCTTCACCGGCCGCTGCCAGCCGGGAATGCTCACCTGCCGGCCCCGGGCCACCGTGAGCTGGCCTTCCGGGGCGTCCTTGGTCACCACCGAGCCGGCACCGATGGTCGCCATCGCGCCGATGCTCACCGGCGCCACCAGCGAGCTGTTGCTGCCGATGAAAGCGCCGTCGCCGATCGTGGTCACCCACTTGTTCACGCCGTCGTAGTTGCAGGTGATGGTGCCGGCGCCGATGTTCACCCCGGCCCCCACCCGCGCATCGCCGAGGTAGCTCAGGTGGTTGGCCTTGCTGCCCTTCCCCATCGTGGCCTGCTTCGTCTCGACGAAGTTGCCGATGTGCACGCCCTCGGCCAGCTGCGTGCCCGGCCGCAGGCGGGCGAAGGGGCCAATGCGGCAGTCCGCCTCCGCCACCACCCCCTCGAGGTCACTGTGCGCCGCCACGACCGTGCCGGCGCCGAGCACCACGTCCTTGAGCCGGCAGAAAGGCCCGATGCGCACGCCCTCGCCCAGCACCACCCGGCCCTCCAGCACCACGTCCACGTCGATGCGCACGCCCGGTCCCACCTCCACGCTGCCGCGCTGGTCGAAGCGCGCAGGATCGGCGAACTGCACCCCCTGCTCCGCCAGATGCCTGGCGCAACGCCGCTGGTAGGCGCGCTCGAGCTGGGCGAGCTGCCAGGGATCGTTGGCCCCTTCCACCTCGCCGGCATCCGCGACCGGAACCGCCGTGGCCGGCCGTCCCTCCGCCGCGGCCATGGCGAAGATGTCGGTGAGGTAGTACTCGCGCTGGGCATTCTCGTTGCGCAGGTTCGCCAGCCAGCGCTTCAGCGCCGCGCCTTCGGCCGCGACGAGGCCGGTATTGATCGTCCGGACGGCGCGCTGCTCCGGCGTGGCGTCCTTCTGCTCGACGATGGCCTGCACGCGGCCCTGCCCATCGACCAGCACCCGGCCGTAGCCGGTGGGATCGGGAAGCTCGGCCACCAGCACGGCGAGTGCACCCTCCGCAGCCACCAGCGGCCGCAGCGACTCGGCGCGCACCAGCGGCACGTCGCCATAGAGCACCAGCACCCGCGCCTCGTCGGGCAGGCCCGGCGCCGCCTGCTGCACGGCATGGCCGGTGCCGAGGCGCTCGGACTGCTCCACCCATACCAGGTCGGCATCGGCCTGGAAGGCCGCGCGCACCGCCTCGCCGCCGTGGCCATGGACGACATGGATGCGCGCCGCGCCGAGGGCGCGGGCGGTGTCCAGCACATGGCCGAGCATGGGCCGGCCGGCCACTGGCTGCAGTACCTTCGGCAAAGGCGACTTCATCCGCTTGCCCTCGCCGGCGGCGAGGACGACGACATGCAGGGGGGCGGGAATCGTGGGGCTCATCCGGGAGCATCCTCGTGGGGGTGGGTGATTCTAGGCCGGCCACAACGAAAACGCCGGCCCCAGGGCCGGCGTCGTCGCGGATCGGCAGTGGCCTTGCGGCCCGGCGGTTTTAGTGCTTGAGGTTCTTGCGCAGGCGCTCCAGCGCCTGCAGCTGGGCCATGGCCTCGGCCAGCTTGGCCTGGGCCTCGGCCACGCTCATCGCCTCGCTGCGGTTGGCGAGGATGCGCTCGGCCTCCTCCTTGGCCTTGCGCACCACGGCCTCGTCGAGGTCATCGGCGCGCACCACGGTATCGGCCAGCACGGTCACCACCTGCGGCTGCACCTCGAGGATGCCGCCCGAGACGTAGAAGTCGAGCTTCTCGCCGTTCGGCTGGGTGACGATGACCTTGCCCGGCTTGATCCGGGTGATGAGCGGGGCGTGGCGCGGCGCGATGCCGAGCTCGCCCAGCTCGCCGGTGGCCACGACCAGCGTCGCGTCGCCGTGGAAGATCTCCTTCTCGGCGCTGACGATGTCGCAGCGGATGGTCGTGCTCATGTCGGTGCTCCGGTCGGGCTGCCGGCCGTCAGGCCGCGATCTTCTTGGCCTTCTCGAAGGCCTCGTCGATGCCGCCCACCATATAGAAGGCCTGCTCCGGCAGGTGGTCGCACTCGCCGTCCACGATCATCTTGAAGCCGCGGATGGTTTCCTTGAGCGACACGTACTTGCCCGGCGAGCCAGTGAACACCTCGGCCACGTGGAAGGGCTGCGAGAAGAAGCGCTCGGCCTTGCGGGCGCGCGCCACCACCAGCTTGTCCTCTTCCGAGAGCTCGTCCATGCCGAGGATGGCGATGATGTCCTTGAGTTCCTTGTACTTCTGCAGGGTGGCCTGCACCTTGCGCGCGGTCTCGTAGTGCTCCACGCCGATCACGTTCGGGTCGAGCTGGCGCGAGGTCGAGTCCAGCGGGTCCACCGCCGGGTAGATGCCGAGCGAGGCGATCTGGCGCGACAGCACCACGGTGGCGTCGAGGTGGGCGAAGGTGGTGGCCGGCGAGGGGTCGGTCAGGTCGTCGGCGGGCACGTACACGGCCTGGATCGAGGTGATCGAGCCGGTCTTGGTCGAGGTGATGCGCTCCTGCAGCACGCCCATCTCCTCGGCCAGCGTCGGCTGGTAGCCCACCGCCGAGGGCATGCGGCCGAGCAGCGCCGACACTTCGGTACCGGCCAGGGTGTAGCGGTAGATGTTGTCGACGAAGAACAGGATGTCGCGGCCCTTGCCGGTGGCAGGATCGATGTCGTCGCGGAAGTACTCCGCCATGGTGAGACCGGTGAGCGCCACGCGCAGGCGGTTGCCCGGCGGCTCGTTCATCTGGCCGTACACCATCGCCACCTTGTCGAGGACGTTGGAGTCCTTCATCTCGTGGTAGAAGTCGTTGCCCTCGCGGGTACGCTCGCCCACGCCGGCGAACACCGACAGGCCCGAGTGCTGCTTGGCGATGTTGTTGATGAGCTCCATCATGTTGACGGTCTTGCCCACGCCGGCGCCGCCGAACAGGCCCACCTTGCCGCCCTTGGCGAAGGGGCACATCAGGTCGATCACCTTGATGCCGGTCTCCAGCAGCTCGGTCGCCGAGCTCTGGTCGGCGTAGGCCGGGGCCGGGCGGTGGATCTCCCAGTGGGTGTCGGCGGCGATCGGGCCGGCCTCGTCGATGGCATTGCCGAGCACGTCCATGATGCGGCCGAGGGTGGCGCGGCCCACCGGCACCGAGATCGCCTTGCCGGTGTTCTCGGCCACGAGGCCGCGCTTCAGGCCGTCGGTCGAGCCGAGCGCAATGGTGCGCACCACGCCATCGCCGAGCTGCTGCTGCACTTCCAGCGTGATGTCGGTGCCCTGGACCTTCAGGGCGTCGTACACCTTCGGCACCTGGTCACGCGGGAATTCGACGTCCACGACGGCGCCGATGATCTGAACAACTTTGCCCTGGCTCATGGTGGGGTTCCTCGAATGGATGCTGTAGAGGGCGCGCCGCGATCAGACAGCCGCGGCGCCGCCGACGATTTCGGAGATTTCCTGGGTGATCGCCGCCTGGCGGGCCTTGTTGTAGACCAGATTCAGGGTGCCGATCAGCTTGGTGGCGTTGTCCGAGGCCGCCTTCATCGCGACCATGCGCGCGGCATGCTCGGAGGCGAGGTTCTCGAGCACCGCCTGGTACACCAGCGACTCGACGTAGCGGGTCATCACCTCGTCGAGCACGGTCTGGGCGTCGGGCTCGTAGAGGTAGTCCCAGTCGTGCTTGGCCTCGAGCGCCTCGGAGGGCGGCAGCGGCAGGAGCTGCGAGACCGTGGGCTTCTGCGACATCGTGTTGACGAAGTCGTTGTAGCAGAGGTTCACGCGGTCGATCCGGCCCTCGGTGAAGCCGTCGATCATCACCTTCACCACGCCGATCAGCTGCTCGACGGTGGGGCTCTCGCCAAGGTGGGTCACCGAGGCCAGCATCCCGACCTTGAGCCGGCGGAAGAAGGTGGCGGCCTTCTGGCCCACGCACACCACGTCCACCTCCACACCCCTGCCCTGCCACTCGCGCATGTCGGCGAGGATGCGGCGGAACAGCTGCGAGTTCAGGCCGCCGCACAGGCCGCGGTCGGTGGAGATGATGACGTAGCCCACGCGCTTCACTTCCGCGCGCGTGGCCATGAACGGATGCACGTAGTCGGCGTTCGCCTGGGCGATGTGACCGATCACCTGCTTCATCAGGCGCGCATACGGACGCGAGGACTTCATCTTGTCCTGCGCCTTGCGGATCTTCGAGGCCGAGACCATCTCGAGCGCGCGCGTCACCTTGCGGGTGTTCTGCACGCTCTTGATCTTGGTTTTGATTTCGCGACCGCCTGCCATGGTGTCCTCCGGCCAGGGCGCCGCGCGCCCCGGCCCATCAATGCCTTAGTAGCTGCCCGTCGACTTGAACTCGGTGATCAGGGCCTTGAACTGGGCCTCGATCTCCTTGTCCCACGCGCCGGTCTGGACGATCTTGTCCATCAGCGCGCCCTGGGTGTTGGCGGCGTGCGCGTGCAGACCGGCCTCGAAGGCGCCGATCTTGGCCAGCGGCACGTCGTCCATGTAGCCCTCGTTGACGGCGTAGATCGACAGGGCCATCTGCGCGATCGACATCGGCGCGTACTGCTTCTGCTTCATCAGCTCGGTCACGCGCTGGCCGCGCTCGAGCTGCTTGCGGGTGGCCTCGTCGAGATCCGAGGCGAACTGGGCGAAGGCCGCCAGCTCTCGGTACTGCGCCAGCGAGATGCGGATGCCGCCCGAGAGCTTCTTCATGATCGTGGTCTGCGCCGCGCCACCGACGCGCGAGACCGAGATGCCGGCGTTCACCGCCGGGCGGATGCCGGCGTTGAACAGGTCGGTCTCGAGGAAGATCTGGCCGTCAGTGATCGAGATCACGTTGGTCGGCACGAAGGCCGAGACGTCGCCGGCCTGGGTCTCGATGATCGGCAGCGCGGTGAGCGAGCCGGTCTTGCCCTTCACGGCGCCGTTGGTGAACTTCTCGACATAGGCGGCCGAGACGCGGGCCGCACGCTCGAGCAGGCGCGAGTGCAGGTAGAACACGTCGCCCGGGTAGGCTTCGCGACCCGGCGGGCGGCGCAGCAGCAGCGAGATCTGGCGGTAGGCCACGGCCTGCTTCGACAGGTCGTCATAGACGATCAGCGCATCCTCGCCGCGGTCCATGAAGTACTCGCCCATGGCGCAGCCGGCATACGGAGCGATGTACTGCATCGCCGCCGATTCCGAGGCCGAGGCGGCGACGACCGTGGTGTAGGCCATCGCGCCGTTCTCCTCGAGCTTGCGCACGATGTTGGCGATGGTCGAGTTCTTCTGCCCGATCGCCACGTAGACGCACTTGATGCCCGAATTCTTCTGGTTGATGATCGCGTCGATCGCCAGCGCGGTCTTGCCGGTCTGGCGGTCGCCGATGATCAGCTCGCGCTGGCCGCGGCCGATCGGGATCATGCTGTCGACCGACTTGTAACCGGTCTGCACCGGCTGGCTCACCGACTGGCGCCAGATCACACCCGGGGCCACGCGCTCCACCGGCGAGGTCAGGGAGGCGTTCACCGGGCCCTTGCCGTCGATCGGCTCGCCCAGCGCGTTCACCACGCGGCCGAGCAGCTCGGGACCGACCGGCACCTCGAGGATGCGACCGGTGGTCTTGGCCACCGCGCCCTCGCGCAGGTGCTCGTAGTCACCCAGCACCACCGCGCCGACCGAGTCGCGCTCGAGGTTCAGGGCCAGGGCGAAGGTGTTGCCCGGCAGCTCGATCATCTCGCCCTGCATCACGTCGGCGAGGCCGTGGATGCGGACGATGCCGTCCGACACCGAGGTGACGGTGCCTTCATTGCGGGCCTCGGCCGAGAGCTTGGCCTTCTCGACGCGCTGCTTGATGAGTTCGCTGATTTCCGACGGGTTGAGCGTCTGCATTGGGGTGCCTCGTTGCCGGCGCGTGGCCGGTTAGGGGAATGGGAAGACTTAGTGCGTGAGCGCGGTTTCGAGGCGCGCGAGCTTGCTGCGGATGGAGCCGTCGATCACCACGTCGCCGGCGTCGATCACCGCGCCGCCGATGAGCTCCGGGTCCACCGCCAGCTCGAGGGCCACGTCGGCGTCGAAGCGGCGGCGCAGGGCCTGCTCGATCTTGGCCTTCTCCTCGTCCGAGAGCGGCGCCGCCGAGGTCACCTTCGCCCGCACCACGCGCTCCGCCTCGGCCCGCAGCTGCTCGTACTGGCCGGCGATCTCCGGCAGCAGGGCGATGCGGTCGTTCTCGGCGAGCACGTCGAGGAACTGCAGGAAGGTGGCATCGCAGCCGGGCGGGGCGACGAGGCCGGCGGCCTCGGCGCGCTCCAGGCCCGGATGGGCCACGAGCGCGGCGATGCGCGGGTCGGCGGCGATCCGTGCCGACGTCGCCAGCGCGGCCGACCAGGCCGGCAGGGCGCCGGCTTGGCGGGCCAGCGCGAAGGCGGCGCGGGCGTAGGGGCGGGCGAGGGTCAGGGCCAGGCTCATGGGCGTTTCGTCAGATCTGGGCGGCCAGTTCGTCGATCAGGGCCGCATGGGCCTTGGCGTCGATCTCGCGGCGGATGAGCTTCTCGGCACCGGCCACGGCGATGGCGCCCACCTCGCGGCGGAGCGCTTCCTTGGCACGGAAGGCCGAAGCCTCGATCTCGGCCTCGGCCAGCGCCTTCTGGCGCTGCCCCTCGGCGATCGCCTCCTGCTTCGCGGCCTCGACGATCTGCGCGGCACGGGCCTCGGCCTGGGCGATGATCTCGTTGGCCTTCGCCCGGGCCTCCTTCAGCGCCTCGTTGACCTTCTCCTGCGCCTGCGCCAGGTCCTTCTGGCTGCGCTCGGCCGCGGCGAGGCCCTCGGCGATCTTCTTCTGGCGCTCCTCGATGGCCTGCAGCAGCGGCGGCCACACCGTCTTGGCGATCAGCCAAGTCAGCGCGGCGAACGCGATGGCCTGCGCAAACAGCGTGAGATTGATATTCATGGATTCGCTCTGGGAGAACAGACGCCCACCCCGTCAGGGGCCGGCATACAAGTCCGACGCTTCGAAGGCCGGCGCGGGAACGGCCCCACGCCGGCCCGGTCCCGGATCAGCCGGCCGCGAAGGCGGTGGCGAGCGGGTTGATGAAGGCGAACATGAGCGCCACGCCGACCGTGATGATGAAGGCGGCGTCGATCAGGCCGGCGGTGAGGAACATGCGGACCTGCAGCACCGGGATCAGCTCCGGCTGGCGGGCCGCCGACTCGAGGAACTTGCCAGCCATCAGGGCCATGCCGATACCGGCGCCGAGGGCGGCGAGGCCGACCATGATGCCGATGGCCAGCGCGGTCGAGGCCTGGACGTTCGCGAGGAGGGCGAGGGTTTCCATGGTGTTACTCCAAGTGACGAAGGTGGAAGGGAAAGGGAGGAAAACGGGTCGGCCGGGGCCGGGTGCAGCAGGGTCAGTGACCTTCTTCCATGAGGCTCAGGTAGACCACCGAAAGCATCATGAAGATGAAGGCCTGCAGCGGAATCACCAGCAGGTGGAACAGCATCCAGCCCAGGCCGAGCGCGCCCGAGGCCACCATGCCGAGCAGGCCGGCGCCGCCGAGGGCCCAGATCAGGAGGAAGAGCACTTCGCCGGCGAACATGTTGCCGAACAGACGCATGGCCAGCGACACCGGCTTGCTCAGGAGCTCGACGGCATTGAGCAGCAGGTTGAAGGGGAACATCCACTTGCCGAAGGGCGCGGTGAACAGCTCGTGGATCCAGCCGCCGAGCCCCTTGGCGCGCAGCGCGAACACGATCATCAGCAGGAACACCGACATGCTCAGGCCGAGCGTGGCGTTGAGATCGGCGGTGGGCACCGGCTTCCAGTAGCCGACGCCGAGGAACTCGAGCGGCTTGGCGATGAAATCGGCCGGCACCAGCTTCAGGCCGTTGAGCAGCAGGATCCAGCAGAACAGGGTGATGGCGATCGGGGTGACCAGCCGGCTCGGGCCGTGGTAGGCATCCTTCGCCTGCTTGTCGAGGAACTCGAGGACGAGCTCGACGAAGGCCTGCCACTTGCCCGGCACGCCAGCGGTGGCCTTGCGCGTGGCAAGCCAGAAGCCGAAGAGCATCAGCAGGCCGAGCACCACCGAGGTGGCGAGGGTATCGACGTGCAGGGTCCAGAAGGCGCTGCCCTCATCGACCTGGAACTTCAGGTTCTCGAGGTGGTGCTGGATGTAGCCCGCCGCCGTTTCGTTCTCACTTGCCATCGCCGACTCGTCGCCTCTTGAACGTCAATACCACCAGCACCATCGCCACCTGTCCCGCCAGCAGGCCGGCCAGCACCCACAGCGGATGCGCGCCGGGCCAGCGGATGGCCAGCAGCAGCAACGCGCCGACCAGCACCCACTTCGCCACCACGCCGAGGCCGAGCCCCAGAGCCGCGGCACCGGCGCTGGGCGCCACGCCCCTCAGGGCGATGCGCCCCGACACCAGCGTGCCGAGCAGCAGCGCGAGCCCTCCGGCGAGGAAGGACAGCGCCGCCGCCGGACCGGAAAGCGCGCCCGGAAGCAGGGCGCCCGCCGCCAGCACCACGATGGCCCGCCACCAGATCCGGGAGGACAGGGCGTAGAGGGCATCGGGGGAGAGCATGGCCGTGGAGTGACTCGCAAGTGGCTCCTGCCAAGACGCGGAAGTCTAGCATGCCCCCGGCCGCTGCCTCAACGGCCAGAAGCCTTCGGAGCTTCGCCGTTTGCTGTCGATGCGTGGGTGATGGCTGGCCGGGGCACTGGGGGCGGTTACGCTCCCGCTGATCCCGGGCACCCGAGCTGCCGACGGCCGGGGAGGACGCATCGGCCCTGGGCCCCTTGGGGTGCGTGTCGTCTGGTGTGGTTTTGGGGTGGTGCAAAGGAAAACCCCGCCCTTGTGGGGCGGGGTTTTGGTGTAAGGCCCTGGCGATGACCTACTCTCGCATGCGGCTGCACACTACCATCGGCGCGTGCGCGTTTCACTTCCGAGTTCGGGATGGGATCGGGTGGTTCCACGCAGCTATGTTCACCAGGGAGAGGGTGGAG
>NZ_AUBD01000014.1 GCF_000429065.1 Silanimonas lenta DSM 16282
AGGAGGCCCGGCTGGCGGAGGAGGCCCGGCTGGCGGAGGAGGCCCGGCTGGCGGAGGAGGCCCGGCTGGCGGAGGAGGCCCGGCTGGCGGAGGAGCGCGCCCGTCTCGAGGCCGAGCGCCAGCGCCTTGCCGAGGAAATCGCCCGCCGCGAGGCGGCGCGCGCCGCCGAGGCGGCCGCCGCGGCTCCCGAGACGGGCCGCGCCGGCCTGTCCTTCGAGGGCGTGGACGTGCCCGATGCCGGCGATCCTGCCGATCCGGATGCGCCGCTCGACACCACCGACATCGACCTCGACCTGCTCGAGATCTTCCTCGAGGAATCGCGCGACCTGCTCGACCACAGCGACGGGCTGGTGGCCCGCCTGCGCGACGAGCACGAAGACCGCGAGCTCGTCACCGGCCTGCAGCGCGACCTGCACACCCTGAAGGGCGGGGCGCGCATGGCCGGCGTCTGGGCCGTGGGCGAGCTCGGCCATGCCATGGAATCGCTGCTGGAAGCGGTGGCCGACGGTCGCCGCCAGCTCGATGCCAGCGGCATCATCGTGCTCGAGCGCTGCTTCGACCGCCTGCACGCGATGATCGCCCGGGTGGCCGAGCGCAAGGCCATCGTCCAGCCCAATGGCCTGATTGCCCAGGTGAATGCGCTGGCCGCCGGCGAGCCGCTGGCCGCAGCCGAAGCCGCTCCGGCGGTCGGCGAGGCAGAGGGCGGCGCCCCGGCCCCGTTGGAGGCGCCGCGCAAGCCCAGGCTCGGCGAGCTCTCGCGGCCGATCGCCGATGCCGTGGACGAGGACGACGGCGGCGCCCTGCGCGCGGCCCAGGAGCAGGTGCGCATCCGCGCCGACCTGCTCGACAAGCTCGTCAACTACGCCGGCGAGGTGGCGATCTACCGTTCCCGCCTCGAGCAGCAGCTTGGCGCCTTCCGCGCCAACCTCAACGAGCTGGAGCAGACCACCACCCGTATCCGCGACCAGCTGCGCCGCCTCGAGATCGAGACCGAGGCGCAGATCGCCTCGCGCTACCAGCGCGAGGAGGAGGACGACCGCGACTTCGACCCACTGGAGTTCGACCGCTTCTCCACCCAGCAGCAGCTCACCCGCTCGCTGGCCGAGTCGACCAACGACCTCGGCAACCTCTACGACTCGCTGGACGAGCTGACCCGAGGCTATGAGGCCCTGCTGCTGCAGCAGTCGCGAGTGAGTTCCGATCTGCAGGAGGGCCTCATGCGCACCCGCATGCTGCCCTTCGAGTCGCTGGTGCCGCGCCTGCGCCGGGTGCTGCGCCAGGCCTGCGCCGATACCGGCAAGCAGGCCCAGCTCAAGGTGGATGGCGCCAGTGGCGAGATGGACCGCTCGGTGCTCGACCGGATGACGGCGCCCATCGAGCACATGCTGCGCAACGCCATCGCCCATGGCCTCGAGATGCCGGAAGAGCGCCGCCGGGCGAAGAAGGATGCCGAGGGCACGGTACGCATCGCGGTGGCGCGCGAAGGCTCGGAAGTGGTGCTGCGGATCAGCGACGATGGCCGCGGCCTCGACCGCGAGCGCATCTTCGCCAAGGCAGTGGAGCGCGGCCTGACCACGCCGGACGCCCAGCTCAGCGACGAACAGGTATACGGCTTCATCCTCGAGTCCGGCTTCTCCACCGCCGAGTCGGTGAGCAGGCTCGCCGGCCGCGGCGTGGGCATGGACGTGGTCTACAACGAGATCCGCCAGCTCGGCGGCTCGCTGCAGATCCGCTCCACCCCGGGCAAGGGCAGCGAGTTCACCATCCGCCTGCCCTTCACCCTGGCGGTGACGCAGGCGGTGTTCGTCAAGATCGGCGAGACCCGCTTCGCGGTGCCGATCGCCTCGGTGCAGGGCGTGGCCCGCATCGGCCGCGAGGAGCTCGCCAGGCAGGAGCGCGAGGAGAAGCCCACCTTCCGCTACGCCGGCGAGGACTACGGCATCTACGATCTTGGCCGCCTCGTCGGCCATGCCCCGGCCAGGGCCGAGGGCAGCCTGCAGATGCCGCTGCTGCTGGCGCGTTCGGGCGACCTGCGCGCCGCCATCTGCGTCGACCAGGTGCTGGGCAGCCGCGAGATCGTGGTGAAGCCGGTCGGGCCGCAGGTCAGTTCGGTCTCCGGCATCTTCGGCGCCACCATCATGGGCGATGGCTCGGTGGTGGTGATCCTCGACGTGGCGCCGCTGGCACGCCGCTACAACGCGCTGGCGGCCGAGGCCGCGACCTCCGACCGCCCGGCGGCGCCGGCCGCCGCGCCGCTGGCCGAGCGCCGGGTGCCCTACGTGATGGTGGTGGACGACTCCATCACCATGCGCAAGGTCACCGGCCGCGTGCTGGAGCGCCACAACTTCGAGGTGGGCACGGCGAAGGACGGCGTGGATGCCATCGAGAAGATGGCCGATCGCGTGCCCGACCTGATGCTGCTCGACATCGAGATGCCGCGCATGGACGGCTACGAGCTGGCGCAGACCATGCGCGGCGACCCGCGCCTGCGCGACGTGCCGATCATCATGATCACCTCGCGCACCGGCGACAAACACCGCCAGCGCGCCTTCGAGATCGGCGTGAACCGCTACCTTGGCAAGCCCTACCAGGAGCCGGAACTGATCCGCCACGTGTTCGAACTGCTGGCCGAGGTGGCCGCCCGTGGCTGAGGGCGTGCCGCTGAAGGTGGCCCTGCTGGCCCGTGCCGGCGAGGCCCGCGGCCAGCTGCGCCGCGCCCTCGACGAGTTCGGCGCCGAGCTGGTGCTGGAGGCCGACCCCAACGAGCTCGATGCCGGGCAGCTTGCCGGTTCGGGCGCCACCACGGTGCTGGTCAGTGTCGAGCCGGCCGTCGAATCGGCGCTGGAGCGGCTGGAGGCCGTGCTGCTCGCTCCGGGCCTCACCGTGCTCTACGACGAGGCCGAGACCACGGCGAGGCTGCAGGGCTGGGACCTCAACCGCTGGGCGCGGCATCTCGCCGCCAAGCTGCTCGGCAAGGACGTGCTGCCGCCGGGCGCCGAACCGGCGCCGCATGCCGAGGCGGCCGAGCACCTGGTGGCCGCGCCCCTGCCCACGCCCTCGGCGCTGGCCGCCGGTGCCCGTATCGAGGACTACACGGCCGAGCTGGGCCAGATGGCGGCGGCGGTGCCGAGCGCCGAACTGCCGAGCGACCTGCCGCAGCCCGAGCCCCGGCCGGGCGGAGAGGGCGAGCCGCCGGCCTGGGCGGCCCCGCCGGCGGCGGAAGGGGATCCCGGGGCCCTGGCCCTGGACGATGCCGCCCTGGCCCAGGCCCTTGGCGCTACCGATGCCCCGCCGCCCGAGCGCGAGCCGGCTTCGGCGGCAGAGCCGCAGCTTCTGTCCGACGAGGCCATCGACCTTTCCGGCCTGGAACTGATCGATGATCCGGCCGGGGCCGTGCCGCCACCGCCTTCGGTCTCGCTGCTCTCGGCGAAGGAGATCCGCTTCGATGCCTCGGTCATCGAGGTCGAGGAGCTCACGCTTTCCGAGGAGGAGCTGGCGGCCTTCGGCGAACTCGGCGCCCCCCTGGCGGCAGAGGCTGCCGGGACCGTGACGGAAGGTGAGGAAGCCCTGGAGCTGGACGAAGACCTGGCGAAGCTCGCCGCCTCCCTCGACGAGAACCTGGAAGCCCTGAGCGTCGAGCCCGTTGCCGAGGAGCCGCTGGCCGCGCCGCAGGAGGAGCGCCCGCCGCCGCCGGATGTCTCGCACCTGCGCCTGGATGACGGCGCAGCACCGCTGGAGACGCCGGCTGCCACCAGGCCCCGCTTCGACTTCAGCGGCCTGTCGCTGGAGCTGGCCCCGGTGGACGAGAGCCCGGCAGCCCCGCTGCCGGCCACTGCACCGGCTGCGCCGCCGCCGGCGCTCGACATCGGCCATCTCAGCCTCGCCCCGCTTGCCGACGCCGGGGGGGAGGCCGCCGCCGCGGTACGCACGGTGCTGGTGCTCTCCGGCATCGGTGGCCCGGATGCGGTGCGCCAGCTGGTGCGCGCCCTGCCGGCCAGTTTCCCGGGCGCGGTGCTGCTGAAGCAGAACCTCGACGGCGGCCGCCACGACCGCTTCGTGGAGCAGCTGGCCAAGATCAGCCGCCTGCCGGTGGCGCTGTCGGAACCGCATGAAACGCCGCCGGGCAATGCCGTGCGGGTACTGCCCGATGGGGCCAGTGCCGCAGGTGCCTTGAGCTTCCCGAAGGAGGGCGGCGTCGCCGCCCTGATCGAGGCGGTGGCCGCGCTCGATGGCGCCATCGTGGTGCTGAGCGGTGCCGACGAGGCCGCCATCGAGCCCCTGAAGGCGGCGATGGCGGGCGGCGTGCGCGTGCTGGTGCAGGATCCGTCCAGCTGCTTCGACGGCAAGGTGGCGGGCGTGCTGCGCGAGGCGGGCGCCCCCGCGGTGCCGGCCGCCGATCTCGCCGCCCGCCTCGATGCCTATTTCTCCTCCTGATCCGGACGCCCCATGAGCGAGCTCCAGAACGACATCCGAGGCGTGCTGATCGCGGTGGGCGGTGGCCGCCTGCTGCTGCCCAATGCCAGCGTCGCCGAGGTCATCTCCTACTCCGAGCCGGAGCGCATCGAGGGCGCGCCCGACTGGCTGCTCGGCGCCGCCCGCTGGCGCGGCTGGCGCCTGCCGGTGCTGAGCTTCCCGCAGCTCGTGGGCTGGCCCGCCGATACCGCCCAGCTCGGCGCCAAGGTGGCGGTGCTCAAGGCCCTTGGCGGCAATCCGCGCCTGCCCTATTTCGCGGTGGTCTCGCAGGGCTTCCCGCGCCTCGTCAGCGTGGGCCGCGAGCGCCTGGTGGCGATCGAGGACATGAAGGACCTGCCGCTCGGCGTGCAGGCCCGGGTGCAGCTCGGCGAGGACGTGGCCGTGATCCCCGACCTGCTCACCGTGGAACTGCTGGTCGAGGAAGCCCTGGCCAAGGCGGCCTGAGGCCCTCCGGGTTCAGGCCCAGTCGCCGTAAAGCGCCTGCAGGGCGGCCAGTACCGCCAGGCCTGCCGTCTCGGTACGCAGCACCCGGGGTCCGAGCCGTACCCCCTCGAAACCGGATTGCGTGAGCAGGCCGAGGTCGCGCTCGCCAAGCCCGCCCTCCGGGCCGATGACCAGCACGAGCGGTTGGGAGACGTCGATGTCCAGCGCTCTCAGGGCGCGGCCCCGGTGCGGGTCGAGGATCAGCCGCCGGGCCGTGGCGGGCAGGGCGGCCACCGCCGCGTGCAGGGGCAGGGGCTCGGCCACCGCGGGCAGGCGCGCCCGCCCGCTCTGCTCGCAGGCCGCGGCCACCACCCCACGCCAGTGGGCGAGGCGGCGTTCGGCGCGTTCGCCCTCCAGCTTCACCTCGGTGCGCTCGGTGAGCACCGGCTGGATGGCGTGCACGCCGAGTTCGGTGGCCTTCTGCAGGATCAGGTCCATCCTGTCGCCGCGGGCCACGCCCTGCAGCAGGGTGATGGCGAGCGGCGATTCGTTGCCGCGCGCCTGCACGCCCTCGACGGTGAGTTCGACCGCCTTCTTCTCGGTGCCGGTGATCCGGGCCGGGTAGTCGTAGCCATCGCCGTTGAACAGGGTCACGGCGTCGCCGGCGCGCAGACGCAGTACGCGCAGCAGGTGCAGGCTCTTGTCCTCGGGCAGCGGCACCCGCTGCCCGGGGGCCAGCGGCGCCTCGACATGGCAGCGGATCAGGCGCATCGGGCGTAGGCTTCGAGGGCGGCGGCGGTGGCGCGTTCCAGCACGGCGATCTCCTCCTCGCCGATGCAGTACGGCGGCATCCAGTAGAGCACGTTGCCCAGGGGCCGCAGCACGGCCCCGGCGGCGAGCCCGGCGCGGTAGGCGGCGAGCGCGCGGCGCCGGGGATGGTCGGCATGCGGGCGGCGGCTCCTGCGGTCTTCCACCAGTTCGAAGGCGAGGATCATGCCGGTCTGGCGCAGGTCGCCCACCAGCGGGCGGTCGGCGAAGCGCGCGGCGGCGTGGCCGAGCCGGGCCGACAGGGCGCGGTTGGCCTCGATGGCATGCGTGGACTCGAACAGGTCGAGGGTGGCATTGGCGGCGGCGCAGGCCACCGGATTGCCGGCGAAGCTGTGCGAATGCAGGAAGGCGCGGCTGCGGTCCTCGCTCCAGAAGGCCTCGAACACCGCCTCGGTGGTGAGCACCGCCGAGAGCGGCAGGGCGCCGCCGGAGAGGCCTTTCGACAGGCAGAGGAAGTCCGGCGCGATGCCGGCCTGCTCGCAGGCGAACAGGGTGCCGGTGCGGCCGAAGCCCACGGCGATCTCGTCGGCGATCAGGTGCACGCCAAAGCGGTCGCAGAGCGTCCGCGCCTCGGCGAGGTAGGCCGGATGGTGCATGCGCATGCCGCCGGCGCACTGCACCAGCGGCTCCAGCACCAGGGCGGCGAGGGTCTCGCCCTCGCGTTCGAACAGGGCGGCGAGGGCGGCGGCGGCGCGGCGGGCGCAGGCCTCCGGCGATTCGCCCGGCGCGGCGTGGAAGGCATCGGGCGAGGGCACCAGCCGCGGCTCCAGCAGCAGCGGGGCGTAGATGCGGCGGTAGAGCGGGATGTCGCTCATGGCCAGCGCGCCGAGCGTCTCGCCGTGGTAGCCGTTCTCCAGCGCCACGAAGCGGGTGCGCTGCGCCTGCCCGGCGTTCTGGTGGGCGTGGAAGCTCATCTTGAGCGCGATCTCGATCGCCGCGCTGCCGTTCTCGCCGTAGAACACGCGGCGCAGCGGGGCGCGCCCCGGCTCCCGCGGGGCGAGCGCCACCAGGCGCTCGGCGAGCCGCAGGCCGGGCTCGTGGGCGAAACCGGCATAGATCACGTGTTCCAGCTCCGCCGCCTGCGCGCCGATGGCGGCGGCGATGTGCGGATGGGCATGGCCGAAGAGGTTGGTCCACCAGCTGGAGATGGCATCCAGCCAGCGCGTGCCGTCCAGGCCTTCGAGCCAGGCGCCGCGGCCGCGCCGGACCGGCAGCAGGGGCAGCTCGCCGCGGTGCTCGCGCATCTGCGTGCAGGGGTGCCAGACCACGGCGAGGTCGCGGGCGAGGAAGGCCTCGACGCCGCCCTCTGCTAGCATCGGCGCGATGGAAGCGTTCTCGTTCATGCCCCGAATGATGGTGAGCCGGGCTGCGGCTGTCCATGCGCGATCGTGGCCGCGTGGCGCATGGGGCCGGCCATGAGCCGGCCGCTGCCCATCGTCCATGGCCGCGAGGAAGTCGATGTCGGGGCCTACCGGCTGGAGCGCGTGGACCTCGAGTTCAGCAATGGCGAGCGCCGCCGCTTCGAGCGCCTGAAGAGCAAGGGCCATGGCGCGGTGATGATCGCCGCCCTGCCGGACCCGGAGACCGTGCTGCTGGTGCGCGAGTACGGCACCGGCACCCACCGCTACGAGCTTGGCCTGCCCAAGGGCAAGATCGACGCCGGCGAGACCTGGGAGCAGGCCGCGGGCCGCGAGATGCGCGAGGAGATCGGCCATGGCGCGCACCGCCTCACCCGGCTGCGCGCGCTCAGCCTCGCGCCCACGTACATGAGCCACGAGATCCAGCTGGTGGTGGCCGAGGACCTGTTTCCGGACCGCCTGCCCGGCGACGAACCCGAGCCGCTCGAGGTCCTGCCCTGGCGCCTCGACCGCCTGCATGAGCTCATGCTGCGCGAGGAGTTCTCGGAAGGCCGTTCGATCGCCGCCCTGTTCCTGGTGCGCGAATGGCTGGCCCGGGGCCGGCCACGGCCATGAGCGCGGCGGAGGTTCCGGCGGCGACGGGGGCCGGCACGCTCGACCGAGCCGCTCTGCGTGCGCCGCTCGTCGCGCTGGCCCGGCGCGCCGGCGAGGCCATCCTCGCGGTGTATGCCCGCGATTTCGGCGTCGAGGCCAAGGCCGACCGCTCGCCTCTCACCGAGGCCGATCTCGCCTCGCACCGGGTGCTGGTGGCGGGCCTTGGCGCGCTGGCGCCCGGCATTCCGGTGCTGTCCGAGGAATCGCCGGCCAGTGAAGTGGCCGAGCGACGCCGCTGGCGGCGGCTGTGGCTGGTCGATCCGCTCGATGGCACCCGCGAGTTCGTGAAGAAGAACGGCGAGTTCTGCGTCTGCATCGCCCTCGTCGAGGACGGGGTGCCGGTGCTTGGCGTGGTGCATGCGCCGGTGGGCGACACGGGCTGGTCGGCGCTGGCCGGCGGGGGCGTCTGGAAGCACGGGCCCGAGGGCCGCGAACAGCGCCTCGCCCCGCGCCCGGCCAGCGTGACGCCCCCCACGCTCGCCGGCCTGCGGGTGGCGGCCAGCCGCTCGCATCTCGATGCCCGCACCGCCGCCCTGCTCGAACGCCTGCCCGGAGCCGAGCGGGTGGCGCTCGGCTCGGCCCTGAAGTTCGGCCTGCTGGCCGAGGGCCGGCTCGACCTCTACCCGCGCTTCGGGCCCACCTCGGAATGGGATACCGCCGCCGGGCAGTGCCTCGTCGAGGCCATGGGCGGTGCCGTGCTCGATCTCGAGGGCCGGCCACTGCGCTACAACCAGCGCGATACCCTGATCAATGGCGATTTCCTCGCGCTCTCCGACCCGCGCCTGCCCTGGGAGTCCCTGCTTGACTGAGGCCCTGCGCCCCGAACACCGCGAGGCCCTGGCCGCGCTCGGCCTTGCCGTTGAGGCGGAGGCGCTTGGCCGCCTCGAGACCCTGCTCGCGATCATGGCGCGGCTGCGCGATCCCGAGCGCGGCTGCCCCTGGGACGTGAAGCAGGACTTCGCCAGCATCGCCACCTACACCATCGAGGAGGCCTATGAGGTGGCCGAGGCCATTGGCCGCGGCGATCTTTGCGACCTCAGGGACGAGCTCGGCGATCTCCTGCTGCAGGTGGCCTTCCATGCACGGATGGCGGAAGAGCGGGGCGCCTTCGCCTTCGCCGATGTGCTCGCGGCGATCAACGACAAGATGATCCGCCGCCACCCGCACGTGTTCAGCACGGCCTCGGTGGAGGATGCCGATGCCCAGACCGCGGCCTGGGAGCGGATGAAGGCCGCCGAGCGCGCGGCGAAGCGCCGCGCGGGGGATGCACCGCCCTCGGCGCTGGACGACGTGCCGGCGGCCCTGCCGGAGTGGCAGCGGGCGCTGAAGCTGCAGAAGCGTGGGGCGAGCGTGGGCTATGACTGGCCGGGCCCGGCGCCGGTGATCGACAAGCTGCACGAGGAAATCGAGGAGGTGCGCGAGGCGCTGGCCCTGCCGCCCTCGCCGGAGCGGCAGCAGGCGCTGGAGGACGAGATCGGCGACCTGCTGTTCGTGGCCATGAACCTCGCGCGCAAGGCCAGGGTGGACCCAGGCGCGGCGCTGCGCCGCGCCAATGCCAAGTACGAGCGGCGCTTCCGGCAGATGGAGGCGCTGGCCCGTGCGCAGGGCCGCGAGTTCGCCACCCTGACGCTGGCCGAGCAGGAGGCGCTGTGGGCCGAGGCCAAGCGCCATGAGCGTGGCCTTGATGCGGCCGCGACCGCCGGCAGGTAGGCTCTCGAGAGTGGCCGCGTGACGGCCGGCCGGCTTCCGCCCGAACTCCCGCTCCCGACATGAACGCCAGCACCGGGTTTTCCTGCTTCCGCGACTTCTACCCCTATTACCTCGGCGAGCACCAGAACCGCACCTGCCGCCGCCTGCACGTCATCGGCTCGGCCGGGGTGCTGCTGATCCTCGGCCTCGTGCTGTTCCAGGTGTTGAGCCCGTGGTGGCTGCTGGCGCTGCCGGTCTGTGGTTACGGCTTTGCCTGGGTGGGGCACTTCTTCTTCGAGCACAACAAGCCCGCCACCTTCAGGCATCCGCTGTATTCGCTGATGGGCGACTGGGTGATGTTCAAGGACGTGCTCACCGGGCGCATCCCGTTCTAGGCCGGCGCCGCGTGGGCGCCGCGCGCGCTCATTCGAGGAAGAGCAGGAAGGCCGCCGCCACGATCAGCACGAAGGCGGCCACGTGGTTCCACTTGATGGCTTCGCCAAGGTAGCTGATCGAGAAGCCGGCGAACACGGTGAGGGTGATGATCTCCTGCATGCCCTTCAGCTGCGCTGCCGAATAGACCTGGTGGCCGAGGCGGTTGGCCGGCACCATCAGGCAGTACTCGAAGAAGGCGATGCCCCAGCTCACCAGCACCACGGTGGCGAGCGGCGCGGCCTTGTACTTGAGGTGCCCGTACCAGGCGAAGGTCATGAAGAGGTTCGAGCCGATGAGGAGCAGGATCGGCAGGACGTAGGGGCTGGCGCTCATGGCGGGGGATCGTGGCGGCGGAGGCGCGCAGTGTGCCGCAGCGCCGGCGTGCCCGGCAGCGCCTCAGGCGATGCCGCGGGCGGCGGGAAGCCGCGGCAGCCTGGTCCACACCCCCTCCCAGGGCTCGGGGCGGTGCAGGTGGTAGCCCTGGACGAAATCCACGCCGAGCAGGCGCAGGGCGTCCAGCACCTCGCCCGTCTCCACCCGTTCGGCGATGCTGCGCGCCCCGACCACGCGCGCGGCTTCGACGAAGCAGCCCACGGCCGTGGCGCCGAGGCGGTCGCTGGGCAGGCCCTCGACGAACTGGCCGTCGATCTTGAGGTAGTCGATGGGCAGCTGGCGCAGGTAGCCGAAGGAGGAAGACCCGGCGCCGAAATCGTCCAGCGCCACCGCCACGCCGAGGTCGCGCAGCTGGGCGGCGAAGCGCCCGGCCTCCATCAGGTGGGTGATCACCGCGGTCTCGGTGACTTCGACGCACAGGCGCCCGGCGATGGCGCTGCCACCCTCGCGCAGCAGGGCCAGGGCCGCGTCGCGGAAGGCGCGGCTGCCGATCGACTGGCCGGAGAGGTTCACCGCCACCTCGACCTGGGCGCGCGGATCGGCGCGCAGGGCCGCCACCACCCGCTCCAGCACATGGCGGTCGATGGCCGGCGCGATGCGGAAGCGCTCCGCGGCGGGCAGGAAGTCTCCCGGCATTACCAGGCGGCCCGCCTCGTCGCGCATTCGCAGCAGGGCCTCGGCATGGGCCGGCCCCGGGCTTTCGCGCAGGCGCTCGATACGCTGCAGGTGCAGCTCGAAGCGGTCCTCCTCCAGGGCATCGGTGAGGCGCTGCGCCCAGACCATGCGCCCGCGGGCATCGGCGGCCTCGCCCGCCTCCTGCCAGAGCCGCACCTGCTGGCCGCCGGCCTCCTTGGCGGCATAGCAGGCGGTGTCGGCGGCCTGCAGCACCTCGCCACAGTCGCTCCAGCGGCCATCGACGAGGGCGATGCCGATCGAGGCGCCGATGCGGAACCGGCGGCCCTCGTGCTCGAAGCGGAAGGCCGCCAGCCGGCCGAGGATTTCCTGCGCCACCCGCAACGCCGCCTCCTGGCCGCAGCCCGGCAGCAGGATGCCGAACTCGTCGCCGCCCAGCCGGGCGATGGTGTCGCTGCTGCGTACCGCGGATTCCAGCAGGCCGACGAGCTGCTGCAGCAAGAGGTCGCCGGCGGCATGGCCGGCGGTGTCGTTGACCAGCTTGAAGTGGTCGAGGTCGAGGTAGAGCAGGGCGTGCACGTCGCCGCTGCGGCGCGCGTCCTCGAGCGCGCGGGCGAGGCGGCTGTCCAGCTCGAAGCGGTTGTAGAGCCCGGTGAGCGCATCGTGGGTGGCGCGCTCGGCCATCTCCCGGGCGAGGCGGCGCTTCTCGGTCACGTCGTGGAACACGATGACACCGCCCACCAGCCGCGCCTGCTCGTCGAAGATCGGCGAGGCGGTGTCCTCCACGGCGATGGTCGTGCCATCGCGGCGCTGCAGGGCAGTGTCGCCGAGCATGCCGGTCGGGCGGCGCTCGCCGATGGCGACCAGCAGCGGGTTGGGCGCGGCGGCGCCGGTGTTCTCGTCGACCAGGTCCATCACCCGCTGGATCGGCTGGCCGTTCGCTTCGGCCAGCGTCCAGCCGGTCAGGGCCTCGGCGGCAGGATTCATCCAGGTCACACGGCCGCCGGTGTCGGCGGTGACGACGGCATCGGCGATGCTCGCCAGCACCACCCGCAGCCAGGCCTCGCGTTCGCGCAGGGCCTCCTCGGCCCGGCGCCGGCGCTCGATCTCGGCATCGAGCTGGTCCATCTTCTCGCGCAGGCTGACGAAGCGCCGCGCCAGATCGGCATGCGGCTTGAGCAGCAGCAGGAAGCCGCCGCCGCCCGGTGCCTCGGCGGGCAGGGCGCTGAGTGCGGCGAGCAGGTCGGCTCCTGCCTCCGGCACCTGCCAGCGCAGGCGCAGGGGCAGGGCCTGCGAACTGCCGCGGGCTTCCCGCAGGTGCTGCGCCAGCGTCTCGCCCCCGGCGAGGGCGTCGGCGAGCGGGCGGTCGAGCCAGGCTGCCAGCGTGGGCACCAGGGCATGGGCTGGCCGGTTCGCGGCGCGCAGCACGCCCCCGGCATCGAGATAGAGCAGGGGCGCCGGCACGGCCTCCAGCAGCCAGCGGCAGGCCGCGCCGGACTCAGGCTTTGCGGTACTGCCGTGCACCGGGAATCCTCGCATTCGGATCCAGGCTCACCCGCACCCGGCAGCCGCGGTCGCCGCGGGCGATGGCCTGTTCGACCTCGACCTGGGCAAAGCCCCGGTGCGCGGCGGCGAGGGTGCCGAACACGTTCGAGGTCATCATGCACAGGGAAGGACGATCGAGCACCCGGTCGCCGAAGGGGCAGGCATCGTTCACCAGCACGATCTCGAGGCCGTCGATCGACTCGATGCGGAAGCCGCCCTGGATGCGGCGCTTGAGGTCGACCAGCACCTGGGCCAGCTGTTCCGTGGTCCATTCGCCTTCGCCGAGGCGTTCGGCATAGAGCGCGTCGATGCGGCGGCCGATGCGCTGGCCGACGAGAGCGATGAAGCCCGAGGCCTCCTCGAGGCCCACCACGTCCTCGAGCAGGCCGCTCAGCTCGCGCAGCAGGTCGCGCAGGAAGCCATCGCGCTCCAGCGCGGGCGGGGAATTGCCGTGCTCCATGCCTGGCCTCCGGGGAAACCCCGCCATCGTCCCGCCGCCGGCGGCGGCTGGCGTGAAGACGGCATGCAGCTGACGCAAGTTCACGCCCGTGTCACCCGCGCTGTCGCCCAATGCTGGCAGGGTTTCACAAACCTGAACACGCCGTCATCACATCCCTGAAGGAGCCCGCCATGCGCCGTGACGATCCCGCCGGACTGATCCTCGTGGTCGAGGACAACCGCAACCTTTCCGAGATGATGGGCGAATACCTCGAAACCCGCGGCTTCGGCGTGGACTACGCCGGCGACGGCCACGACGGCTACCGCCTGGCCGTGGACAACAGCTACGACGTGATCGTGCTCGATCTCATGCTGCCGCGCATGGACGGCGTGGAGCTGTGCCGGCGCCTGCGCAACGAGGCCAAGAAGAGCACCCCGGTGCTGATGCTCACCGCCCGCGACACCCTGCAGGACAAGGTGATCGGCCTCGACGCCGGTGCCGACGACTACCTCGTCAAGCCCTTCGCCATCCAGGAGCTGGAGGCCCGCCTGCGCGCCCTGATCCGCCGCGACCGCCGGCAGGTGAGCGCCGAGGTGCTGAAGGTGGCCGACCTGGTGCTCGACACCGCCTCGCTGCGGGTAACCCGCGGCGGCAAGGAAATCCAGCTCTCGCCGATCGGCCTGCGCCTGCTCACCATCCTGATGCGCGAATCGCCGCGGGTGGTGAGCCGGCGTGACATCGAGCGCGAGATCTGGGGCGATGGCCTGCCGGATTCCGACACCCTGCGCAGCCATCTGTACAACCTGCGCAAGGCCATCGACCGGCCCTTCGACAAGCCCCTGCTGCACACCGTGCAGACCGCGGGCTACCGTATCGCCGACCTCGACACCGCGCCCTCGGCATGACCGACGCCAGCGGCCTGCGCCGCAAGATCTGGATCGCCTTCATCCTGCAGGCCGCGGCGATCAGCTTCGCCGCGGTGCTGGGCGTCTACGGCGCCTCGGCGGTGTTGAAGCACCTGCTCATCCAGCGCGCCCTCACCGAGGAGGCTGCGCATTTCTGGAAGCGCAGCGAGGCCGACCCGGCCGCGGCGGTGCCCGATACCTTCAACATGACCGGCTTCCTGCGGGTGGACGGCGAGCCGGACGATGCCCTGCCGCCGCCCCTGCGCGGTCTGCCCGAGGGCTACCACAGCCTGCCGCGCTCCGAGGGCGGCTCGCTGGTGCTGGTGGAACGGCGCGGCGACCGCGTGCTCTACCTGCTGTTCAAGCAGGAGCAGGTGGATGCCCTGGCCTTCTGGTTCGGCGTGGTGCCGTTGGCCCTGGTGCTGATCGTGGTCTACATCATCGCCTGGACCACCTACCGGGCCTCGAAGCGCGCCGTCTCGCCGGTGATCTGGCTCGCCTCGCAGGTGCAGCGCTGGGACCCGAAGCATCCCGAGGTGAGCGCGCTGAAGCCCGAGAACCTGCCGGTGGACGTGGAGGGCGAGACCCTGGTGCTCGCTTCCTCCCTGCATGATTTCGGCGTGCGCATCGAAGAGCTGGTGCAGCGCGAGCGCAACTTCACCCGCGATGCCTCGCACGAGCTGCGTACCCCGCTGGCGGTGATCCGCATGGCCACCGAGATGATGCAGGCCGATGCGGTGTGCTCGCCGCGCCAGCAAAAATCGCTGAACCGCATCCATGGCGCGGTGCGCGACATGGAGACCCTGATCGAGGCCTTCCTGATCCTCGCCCGCGACGGCGACACCGGCCTGCCGCCCGAGGCCCTGCGCGCCTCCGCCGTGGTGGAGGAGGAGCTGGAGAAGGCAAGGCCGCTGGTGGCGAACAAGCCGGTGGCGCTCGAGCTGGTGGTGGAGTCGGACTTCCGCCTGGTGGCTCCGCGCCGGGTGGTCTCGGTGCTGATCAGCAACCTGCTGCGCAATGCCTGCTACTACACCGATGCGGGCGCGGTGCGGGTGCACGTGGCGTTCGGCGAGATCCGGGTGGAGGACACCGGCATCGGCATGTCGCCCGAGCAGCTCGAGCGCGTGTTCGAGCCCTTCTGGCGCGCTGATACCCAGCGCGCCGGCGGCCAGGGCATCGGCCTGTCGATCGTGCAGCGGCTCTCGCGCCGCTTCGGCTGGCCGGTGCATCTCGCCAGCGAGGCCGGAAAGGGCACCGTAGCCACGGTGCGCTTCCCGCAGGCCGAGCCGCCCTCCGACGAAGACCTGGATTGAGCCGCAGGCCGACCCCGGCCTAGAGTCGGGGCCTGCCCCTGCGTTCCGGAGCCGTCCCGATGCGTCTTGCCCCCTGCGTCCTGCTGCTCGCCGCCTGCGCCCTTCCCGCCCTGGCCGGGGCCCGCCCGGCTTCGTCGCCGGCGGCGGGCGACGCGCCAGCGCCCGTCGCCCTGGTGATCCACGGTGGCGCCGGCGTGATCACCCGCGAGCAGCTCTCGGAAGCCGATGAGGCGGCCGTGCGCGCCGACCTCGACCGGGCGCTGGATGCCGGCCATGGAGTGCTCGTGGCCGGTGGCACGGCCCTGGAGGCGGTGGTGGCCGCGGTGCGGGTGCTGGAGGACTCGCCCTGGTTCAATGCCGGCAAGGGCGCGGTGTTCACCGCCGAGGGCGGGCATGAACTGGACGCCGCGGTGATGGAGGGGCACACCGGTCGCGCCGGGGCCGTGGCCGGGCTGCGCACGGTGCGGAACCCGGTACTGCTGGCCCGTGCGGTGATGGAGCACACCCCGCATGTGATGCTGGCCGGCGAGGGCGCCGAGCGTTTCGCCGACACCCGCCCCGAGCTCGAGCGGGTGCCGAACGACTGGTTCGACACCCCGCGCCGCCGGGAGCAGCTCGAGGCGGCGCGCGAGCGCGCCCAGCGGCAGGCCGTCACTACCCCGGCCGAGGCCCGCTTCGGCACGGTGGGCGCGGTGGCCCTCGACCGCCACGGCCACATCGCCGCCGCCACCTCCACCGGCGGCATGACCTACAAGCGCTGGGGCCGGGTGGGCGATGCCCCGGTGATCGGCGCCGGCACCTACGCCAGCACGGGCTGCGGCATCAGCACCACCGGCTGGGGCGAGTTCTACCTGCGCAGTGTGGCGGCGCATGCCATCTGCGCCCGGGTGGAACTGCGCGGCGACCCGATCGGGGCCGCCGCCGAGGACGTGATCAACGGCCTCATCCCGGCCATGGGTGGCGACGGCGGGGCCATCGGCCTCGATGCCCGCGGCACCATCGTCATGCCCTTCAATACCGCCGGCATGTACCGCGGCTGGGTGGCGACCGACGGCCGCCGCGGCACCGCCGTGTTCCGCTAGGCTTGAGACCACCGCCGCCCGGGGAGAGCGCCATGTTCGACGAGGAAACCGAACGCATCCGCAAGCAGCAGAAGTTCCTGCAGGATGTCGAGCACGCCATCCGCGACGTCAACCGCGACATCCTGCAGGCGCACATCCGCCGCCTCGACCGCGGCCGCTTCGTGGCCTTCGCCACCCGCGTGGCGGAGCTGCGCGCCGAGTACCTGAAGGCGGCGCTGGCCCTGGCCGAGGGCCGTGGCGGCGAGGACTTCGCCGCCCTGCGCGCCCATCGCCAGGCCTTCGAGGAGGCCCGCGACGCCTTCGCGGCGCTGGAGCGGGCGATCGAGCGCGGGTACGTGGATATCGACGAGGCCTGAGCGCCCGCGGCGGGGCGTTTGCCTGGCGCGGGTGCCATTTCCCGAGGGAGCGCTTGCCTCGCGCGGACGGCGGTCGCGGGAGGCGAGCCTGCCTGCCGCGTGCGGCATTTCGCTCTTCCCTCGGTCGGGGCGACCCGGCCCGCTGCAGCGCAGCGGGCGTTCGTCGCAGGCTGCGGGCAGTGCCCGCAGAGCGCCTGCGCCTCACCCTGCCCCGACTCGGGCGCTCGCCATCCATGGCTCGCTTGCCGCGAAACGCCACCCGCGGCGTCGCGGCTCGCGGCGGAACCCCCGGAGCGCCGCGCCCGCGGGGAGTGCGCCCCCGTGAGCGAGGCAGGACGCCGAGCGTCCGCGAATACGGCGCTGGACGCAGAGTTTGAGCGGCACGGGGGCGCGCTCACCGCGAAGGCAGGCGCTCCGCCCTCAACCCAGCACCCGGTGCCGGCGCCAGAAGCGCAGACCTGCCTCCAGCACCTGCGCCGGGGCTTCCACGTGTGGGTAATGGCCGATGCCGGGCAGCTCCACGAGATCGTCCTCGCCCAAGAGCTCGCGCCAGCGCTGCGCGGCATGGGCGCCGGAGACCGGATCGGCGCTGCCATTGACGAGGGCCATCGGCACCGCCACGCGCTCCAGCGCTCCTACCCAGCGGGCGCGCAGCTGCCGCCGTTCCTTCAGGTAGCCCGACAGGTCGGGCAGCACGCGGCGGCCGTCCTCGGTTTCGAGTAGCTGCCAGAGGCCATCGACGAGGCGTGGATCGGGCGGGGTGTCCGGGCCGAAGACCGAACGCAGGCTGGCGGCGAAGCGGCGGCGGGTGGAGAGCCGGGCCAGCAGCGGGCCGAGCAGGGGCGTGGCCAGCAGGCGCTGGATCGGCCGCGGCCGGTGGGCTTCCGGGAAGATCCCGCCGTTGAGGAACAGCACCGAGCGCAGCTGAGGCCGTGGTTTGCGCCGGTCGAGCTGGCGGGCCAGCAGCTCCTGCGCCACGGTGTCGCCGTAGTCGTGGGCCAGCACGTGGTAGTCCCAGGCGCCTTCGCGGCGCAGCAGCCACTCGCAGAGCTCGGCCTGCTCGATGATGGTGTAGCGGTGGCGTTTCGGCTTGGCCGAATCGCCGAAGCCGAGGAAGTCGAGGGCGAGCAGGGAGAAGTGCTTCGAGAGCGGCTCCCAGAGCGGCGCCCAGTCCCAGCTCGCGGAAGGAAAGCCGTGCAGGAGCAGCAGCACCGGCAGGCGTGGCTCGGTCTGGCGGCGGACGAACAGGCGGCCGAGCGGCGTGGGAATGTGCTCGCCGCCCTCGCGCCAGTGGCCAAGCTCGAAGAAGCCAGGATCGCTTCCGTCCGGCGGCATCGGGGAGGGAGAGCCAGGGGCCACGGGCGGCGTCAGTCCACCGCCACCGAGGCGGCATGCTCGCGGGTGGCCTCGAAGCGCACGTCGGGGGCGCGCTCCTGGGCGAGCTGCAGGTTCACCCGCGAGGGCGCGAGATAGACCAGGTGGCCGGCGGCATCCACGGCGAGGTTCATGGCGTTCTTCTCGCGGAAGGCCTCGAGCGTCCGCTCGTCCTTCGCGTACACCCAGCGCGCGGTCTGCACCGGCACCGGCTCGAAGCTGGCGTCCACGCCGTATTCGTCCTTGAGGCGGTAGGCCACCACGTCGAACTGCAGCATGCCCACGGCGCCGAGGATCAGGTCGTTGCTCATCAGCGGGCGGAAGAACTGGGTGGCGCCTTCCTCGCTGAGCTGGGCCAGGCCCTTCTGCAGCTGCTTTAGCTTGAGCGGGTCGCGCAGCCGGGCGCGGCGGAACAGCTCGGGGGCGAAGTTGGGGATGCCGGTGAAGCTGATCGCCTCGCCCTCGCTGAAGCTGTCGCCGATGGCGATGGTGCCGTGGTTGTGGATGCCGATCACGTCGCCCGGCCAGGCTTCGGCGGCGATCTCGCGGTCCGAGGCCATGAAGGTCAGGGCATTGGCGAGCTTGAGTTCCTTGCCGGTGCGCGGGTGGAACACCTTCATCCCGGCGCTGAAGCGCCCGGAGCAGACGCGCATGAAGGCCACCCGGTCGCGGTGCTGCGGGTCCATATTGGCCTGGATCTTGAACACGAAGCCGGTGAGCTTCTCCTCCTCCGGGTGCACTTCGCGGGTGGTGGTGGCGCGCGGCCGCGGCGGCGGGGCGTGCTCGACGAAGAAGTCGAGCAGCAGCTGTACGCCGAAGTTGTTCACCGCCGAGCCGAAGAACACCGGGGTCTGCCGGCCTTCGAGGTAGGCCTGGGCGTCGAAGGGGTTGGAAGCCCCCTGCACCAGTTCCAGTTCGTCGCGCAGCGCGGCCAGTTCCTGCGCGCCGAGACGGCGCTCCAGCTCGGGGTCGTCGAGCTTCAGGATGGTGGAGTCCTGGCGGGTGAAGTTCCGGCCCGGCTCGAACAGGTGGACTTCGTCGTCGACGAGGTGCACCACGCCCTTGAGGCGGCTGCCCATGCCGATCGGCCAGGTGATCGGCGCGCACTGGATGCCGAGCACCTTCTCCACTTCGTCGAGCAGTTCCAGCGGCTCCTTGCCCTCGCGGTCGAGCTTGTTGATGAAGCTCATGATCGGCGTGTCGCGCATGCGGCACACCTCCATCAGCTTGATGGTGCGTTCCTCCACGCCCTTGGCGCAGTCGATCACCATCAGCGCCGAGTCCACCGCGGTGAGCACGCGGTAGGTGTCCTCGCCGAAGTCGGCGTGGCCCGGGGTGTCGAGCAGGTTGACGATCTTGCCCTCGTAGGGGAACTGCATCACCGAGCTGGTGACCGAGATGCCGCGCTCCTTTTCCAGCGCCATCCAGTCGGAGGTGGCGTGGCGGGCGGCCTTGCGGCCCTTCACCGAGCCGGCCATCTGGATCGCCCCGCCGAACAGCAGCAGCTTCTCGGTCAGCGTGGTCTTGCCGGCGTCGGGGTGGGAGATGATGGCGAAGGTCCGGCGGCGCCGGGTTTCGGTGCTTTGCTGGGACATGCGGGCCACGCCGGACACGGGGCCGGCGGCTCGGGGAAGCGGGAAGGGCGGCGATTATACGCCGCGGCGCCGGGCGGCCCTGTTCCTGGGCCGGCGGCCGGGTTCAGTCGCCGGTGGGCAGCAGGCCGCCGCCGGGTGCTGCCATGCGGAAGGGCAGCGAGAGCAGCTCGCGGCCGTCGTTCACCTGCACTGCGAAGTGCAGGTGCGGGGCCGTGCTCCAGCCCACGCTGCCCACCGCGGCCAGCACCTGCCCGGCGGCCACGGCCTCGCCGGTCCGCACCCGGGCGCTGCCGTGGGCGATGTGGGCGTACAGGCCCATCGAGCCGTCGGCATGCAGCACCCGCACGAGGTTGCCGCGTTCCTTCAGCGCCGCATCGGTGCCGCCTTCGCGGAACTGGTCGATCACCTGCATCACCATGCCCTCGCGGGCGGCCAGCACCGGCGTGCCTTCGGCGGCGGCAAGATCGATGGCGAACCAGTTGGCCGCATCGCGGTGGCTGGCGCGGCCGCCGAAGCCCTGGGTCAGGGTCCAGGCCGAGCCGGCCGCGAGCGGAAAGGCATAGGGGCGGCGTTGCTCCGGGGGCAGGGGCAGGGGCGCGCCGGGCCGGGCTTCGGAGGCCAGTTCGGCCACGTCCCCGCCCGGGAAGCGGCCCAGACGGCGGTATTCGCCGGCCTCGAGCACGGCGCTGCTGCGCTCATGCGGTCGGCGCGGGTCCCAGACCAGCACCTGCACCGGCCCGCCGAGGCGGTTCTGTACCAGCGCCGTGCGCTCGCCGGAGGGCAGGCGCTCGGCGGCGAGGTCGATGCTGGCCTGCTGCGCGATCGAGGGCGATGACACGAATGCCGCGGCCAGCACGGCAGGGGCGGCGGCGCGAAGGCTGCGGTGGTTCAGGGGCATGTCTCGGGCAGGCCCAGGGTGCGCGCGATGTCGCGCCAGTCAAAGGCGCTGAAGGCCTCGTCGCCGTTCGAGGCATAGAGCACGCCGGCGGGGAAGCGGGCGCTGGGCGCCTGCGAGAGCCAGAGGCCGTCGGTGAGCGAGGTCGCCTCGCCGGTGAACTGGCCGAGCGGCGCCAGGGTGGTGCGGTCGAAGACGTGGAAGACGCTGCGGTCGTGGAACTGGTCGGCGCCGATCCACACGCCACTGCCGTCGGGGCAGGCCCAGAGGGCGAGGCCCTCGGCCTGGGCGGAGAACGCGCCCACGCCCATGTCGCGGCCGGTATAGCGGCCCTCGAGATCGTAGACGCGGTAGCCGGTGCCGGTAGGCACGTCCTCTTCGGCCACCAGCAGGCGGCCATGCCCGGGGTCGCCCACCACCGATTCCACCACCCTGAGCGCGCCGGCGGGCGAGGTGTCGCCAGCCGCGCCGGCGAAGCGCGCCGAAACGGCGTCTCCATCCACCAGCAGGGTATAGCGCTTGAGCCGGGCATCGAGCTTCGCCAGCGCCGGCACGATCTCGTGGCGCTCGCCTTCCATGTAGCTGTCGGTCACCCAGACCTCGAGCGTGCCGGCCTCCGGCTCGTGCAGCCACAGGCCGTAGGGCGAGCGCAACTCGGCCTCGCCGAAGGTGGCGAGCGGAGTGAAACCGGGCAGGGAGAGCACCTGCACGCGGCGGTTGTCGCGCTCGGCCACGAAGAGCCGGTCGCCCCAGGCGAACACCCCATTCGGGCGGTCGAAGCGGCCGGGCTCGGGACCGCGCCCGCCGACGCGGTGGAGCAGGGCGCCGGTTTCGCCATCGAAGACCACGAGCTGGTGGGTCTTCTTCGCGCTGCCGATCAGCCAGCGGCCGCCGCCGGGGGCGGACCAGGCCGTGGGCGAGTCGAACTCGTCGGCCGGGCTGCTCGGCGTGATGAAGGCCTCGCGGATCTGCGGCGGATCGAGGGGCGTATCCGCCAGCATCGGCCCCGGGGTGCCGGGCTCGTCGGGCTCGCGGCCGGGCACCGCAGCCCGCCAGCTGGCGCAGCCGGCGAGCAGGGCGAGCAGGAGAAGGAGCGCGAATCGCGCCGGTTCTGGGATCGGGAGCAGGCTGCGGGGCATGGGCGTATCCGGTGAAGGCCGCCAGCATAGCGATGGGCCACCCCGAAAGACACGAAGCCCGCCGGGGGGGGGGGCGGGCTTCGTGGGCTTGCCCCAGGAGGGCTTCAGAGCTTGTAGCGCAGACCCAGCTTCCAGAAGCGGCCGAAGCCCTCCAGTTCGAACACCCGGTTGCGGTTGCCCTGGAAGCGCCGCTGCAGGCTGTCGGTGAGGTTGTTGGCCTCGGCGAACACTTCCCAGTGCCCGTCGATGGCGTAGCTCGCGCTCAGGTCCAGCACCGGGCGGGCGTCCCAGTAGACGTTGAGGCTGTCGTCGTCGACGTCGAATTCCTGGATGAACTTCGAGCGGCGGGTGTAGCTCAGGCGGGTGTTGAAGCCGGCCTTCTCGTAGGACAGCGCCACGTTGAGGTTGTTGCGCGAGGTGCCGGGCAGCTCGGTCTTGCCGATGCCGAGCGGCAGCTCGGCCTCCGACTCGGCATAGGTGTAGTTGGTGTAGAGGCCAAAGCCGTCGAAGGGTGCCGGCAGCCAGTCGAAGCTCTGCTGCCAGGCGAGCTCGAGGCCCGAGATGTGGCCGTCCTTGCCGTTCAGCGGCTGGGTGATGCGCAGTGCGTCAGGTCCCGTGCCCACCGTCGTGCTGGCGATGAAGATCGGGTCGCGCAGTTCCTTGTGGAACACCGCCGCCGAGACCAGGCCCAGCGGACGCAGGTAGCGCTCCACCGAGGCATCGAAGTTGTGCGAGTAGGTGGCCTTGAGATCCGGGTTGCCGGCGGTGGCGGTGCGGGCGTTGTCGTCGATGGCCAGCCGCGGCACGGTGTCCGGGTAGTTCGGGCGGCGCACCGCGGTGGAGTAGGACCAGCGGTAGACCGTGTCGGCATCGCCCTCGAAGCGGAAATGCAGGCTGGGCAGCAGCTTCACGTAGTCGCGCTCGACCGCCTGCGGGGTGATCTGCCCGGTGTTGATGGCGAAGCGGTTGGCGAAGCCCTCGGTGCTGGTGCGCTCGTAGCGCAGGCCGGTGACCAGGGTCAGGCGGTCCCAGTGGGCATCGAGACGCAGGTAGGCGGCGTGGATGTCCTCCGAGGAGCGGTAGTCGTTGACCACCGAATCGGCCACCAGCGGCCGCAGGTTGGCGTTGCGGAAGGCCTCGATGGTGCCATCGGAGAAGATCGACTGGCAGTACTCGCGGCCGAACAGGTAGCGGCCGAAGTTGTTCGAGACCGTATCGCAGAGCAGGCCGGCGTAGGCCGGGGTGCCGGCCGCCACCGAGTTGCGGAATCGGTCGTCGTTGCTCACCTTGTCGCGCAGGCGCGAGCGCAGGCCGAACTTGACCGTGCCGTAGTCGCCCAGCCACTCCTGGTCACGCAGGAGGTCGATGCGGAAGCTGTTCTCGCTCTCGTCGGCCTGCTCGAAGCGGCGGTTGTAGCGGCGGAAGGCGTAGGTCGACTCGGCGATGTTGATGCCCTCCTGGCGCACCGAGCCGTCGGGGTTGAGCAGGGTGTAGCGCGGGAAGTCCGGATTGCTGTAGTCGTAGCGCAGCGGCGGGCGCAGGGTGGAGCGGTAGATCACCTGCTGGCGGCTCGGGATGTCGAACTCGCCCTCGCTGCGACCGGCCTGCCAGGTCAGCGCCCAGTCGCCGAGGTAGTGCTCACCGCCCAGGTTCAGGGTGCGGATGCGCTGTTCCTGGATGCGCTCACGGATCTCCTTGTCGAAGGTGGCGCGGCCGAACTCGCCGCCGGCCTGGGTGGCGCCGGGGCGCGGCTGCTCGAAGGTGATGCCGAACAGGTTGCGGTATTCCTTGTCGCGGAACTTTGAGGCCGAGGCGATGGCGTAGACGAGGTGGTTCTCGTCGAGGCGGGCATCGAAGCGGCCGGAGAAGCCGGTGCGGGTGCGGGTGCCGTCGTAGTCCTTGATCTCGGTGAGCGTGGGCAGGAACTGCCCGGTACTGGTGTTGCGCTGGAAGGTGGTCTCGATGTTCTCGGTGAAGCGGCCCTGGCGGCTGCCCGAGGCGGAGATGAGCAGGCCGAGGTTGCGCTCGGCGCCGAAGCGGTTGCCCAGGGTCAGCTTGGCGGCATCGTTGTCGCCCGGGCCGAGCTGGTAGCGACCGCCGGCGATCGAGGCGCGCACCGTCGGGCCCTCGCGGTCGAGCGCGCTCTGGGTGCGGATGTTGATGTTGCCGGCGATGGCATCGCCATCCATGTCCGGGGTCAGGGCCTTGGTCACCTCCATCGCCGCGATCACGTCGGAGGGAATGGTGTCGAGCTCGACCGCGCGGCGGGTGGGGTTCGGCGCCGAGAGCGGCAGGCCGTCCACCGAGACGCTGGTGAACTCCAGCGGTGCGCCGCGCACGCTGACATAGCGGCCCTCGCCCTGGTCGCGCTCGATGGCCACGCCCGGGATGCGCTGGGTGGCCTCGGCCACGTTGGCGTCGGGGAAGCGGCCGAGCAGGTCGGCCGAGACCACGTTGGTGTAGTTGGTGGTGGTGCGCTGCTGGTTCAGGGCCAGGGCCTGGGCGTCGCGGCTGGCGCGCACTTCCACGCGCTCGAGGATCTGCGTGGTCGAGACGAGCACCACCTCGGCGCGGGCGCCGCGCCCGGCGTCCACCTCGATCTCGAAGCGCTGCGGGGCATAGCCCACGAAGTCCACCTCCACCGTATGGCGCCCGGCCGGCAGGCCGGCGACGCGGAAGCGGCCCTCGCGGTTGCTGCTGGTGACGATGCCCGCCACCGAGATCCTGGCGCCATCGAGGAACTGGCCGGAAACCCCTTCCTTCACCGTGCCGGTGAGGGTGCCGGCGCTGCGGGTGGCGGCCACCCGGGGCTCGGCCGCCTGGCTGGGGGCGGGAGTGAGGCTGGCCGCGAGGGCGAGCGCCACGGCGGCGCTGATCAGTGCGGGGCGAAGGGCGGGCACGGGTGAGGCTCCTGCGAACGGAAAACCAAACTTTCACGTTCGCCGGTGACACGCCCATGACGCGGGCGTGTCGTCCGTGTGTCGCCCTCAGTCGAGCGAGGTGTCGAAGAGGCCGAGGTAGAGCGCCTTGTAGACCTCGGTGGCGTCGATGGTGCCCTCGAGGCGGACCGCGCCCGGGCCCATGCCGCGCGCCACCAGGCCGCCGGCGCTGTCCGAGTCGCTGGCCCAGGTGAGGTAGAAGGGGATGCGGTGGCCGTCGCGGTCCGGCGGGGTGAGGAAGGGTTCGCCCTTGTCGCTGGACAGGGGCGAGCCCACCGCGGTCCTGTCCGGCAGCGGTCGCGGCAGTTCGTCGAGGTCGTCCGAGGTGGCATTCAGGCCGGCGTTGTCGGAATCGGAGGCCACGATCACGGTGAGGCCGGGATCGCGCTTCGCCTCCGCCACCGCCAGGGCGATGGCGCGGTCGGCGCCGATCGCCGCCTCCAGCGTGGCCGGGGCATTGTTCTCGCCGGAGAGGTTGTCCGTCGCTTCCTCGTTGCCGACGATGAAGTAGCCGTTCGGCGCGCCGCGGAAGCGCTCGAGGATGAAGGCCAGCATCTCGTCGAAGCGCGGGGCCTGCGGCTGGAAGGGCGGCAGGCCCTGTTCGCGCATGGTGTCCTCGTCGACTTCGTTGAAGGTCTCCTCGTGGGCGAACAGGCCGAGCACGCGCCCGGCCTCGGGCGGCAGGGCCAGCAGTTCCTCGCGGGTGAAGACCACGGTGTAGCCCGCGGCCCTGGCTTCCTCGACGAGGTTGCGGCCGTCCTCGCGCGAGCCTTCGCCGTGGCGGCCCATCACGCCTTTCGGCAGGAAATGGGTCTCGCCGCCGCCGAGCGCGATGTCGGGGCGGGCAGCCAGCACCTGCGAGACGATCTCGGCGGCGTCTTTGCGCTCGCGCACCGAGGCGAGGAAGGCGCCGGTGCCCGGCTCGGCCAGGGTCGAGGAGTTGAACACCGCCACCTTCTTTCCGGCGGCCTGGGCCTCGCGCATCAGGCTCATGGCCTTGCCGGAGGCAGCCACCGGCACTTTACCGTCGATCATGCCGAAGCTGTCCAGCTTCGCCCGCACGCCGAAGGCATGGGTGGTGGCGCCGGCGTTCGAGCTCTGGTTCACCGCCTCGGCGGTGGGGCCGACATAGAGCGCCACCCGCGGCAGAGCATCCCAGGCCAGCCGGCCGTCCGGGCCGACGAACATCAGCCGGGTAGCCATCCAGGTGTTCGCGCCCATGCCGTCGGGGTGCAGGAAGATGGCGCTGCGCGGGCTGGCAGGGGCAGGGGGAGTGGCCTCCGCGGCCGGAGCAGGATCGCCCTTGGTGCAGGCGGCGAGGAGCAGCACGAACGGGGCGGCGAGGACGAGACGCAAGGCAGGCAGGGGGCGCAGCGGCATGCGGCAGACTCCATGAAGAAAACGCCCGAGCCTAGGCGGAGCGGATGACAGTTTCGGGTCGGGTTCAGGCCGCTGATCCGGACGACCGGCCAGGCGGGCCGGAGAGCACCAGCACCAGGCCGGCGGCCGCGGGGTCGGCATTGGGGTCCTCGCGGAAGACCCGGGCGCCGGTCTCGGGATCCGCGCCCGGGGCGGGCTGCCAGAGGGCCCAGCCATTGCGTCCTTCCGCCTTCACTCGGTACAGGGCGCGGTCCGCCAGCGCGATCATCTGCTCCCAGCTCGGCACGCCGCGGATGCCGGGAAACAGCGGATAGGCGGCGAAGCCGACCGAGCAGGTCACCGTGGCCTGGGTGCCATCGCCGAAGTCGAAAGGCGTGCCGGCGATCCTGTGCCGGATGCGTTCGCCCAGGGTGGGCAGATGGCGCCGGGGCAGGGGGCGGAACACCAGCAGGAATTCCTCGCCGCCCCAGCGCACGCTGTAGTCGCCGCTGCGCACCAGCCCCTCCAGCCGG
Organism: Silanimonas lenta DSM 16282; assembly: GCF_000429065.1. Classification (GTDB taxonomy): domain Bacteria; phylum Pseudomonadota; class Gammaproteobacteria; order Xanthomonadales; family Xanthomonadaceae; genus Silanimonas; species Silanimonas lenta. The sequence continues at coordinate 26,361 of NZ_AUBD01000014.1, forward strand.
CGGGCGAACTGCTGCAGCACGAGGTCGCCGGCCTGGTGGCCATGCACATCGTTGATGCGCTTGAAGTGGTCGATGTCGATCAGGGCGAAGGCCATCACCTCGTCCTGCGCCGCCTCGGCCATCGATTCACGGTCGTAGAAGGCGATGTCGGCAGGAATCTGGCCGGCGAGGTAGCGGCGGTTGCGCAGGCCGGTGAGCGGGTCGGTGAGGCTGGCCTCGCGCAGGCGGCGGTTGGCCTCCTCGAGGGCCTCGGTACGCTGGCGCACCAGGGCCTCCAGGCGCTCGCGCTGCTGCCGGTGGCGCCGCACCTGCCAGCGGTAGGCCGCGGTGGCGAGCAGGCCGGCCAGGGCGAGCAGGAGCAGCCTGAAGCCGGTGGTCTCGTGGAAATAGGGCGCGATGCGGAAGCGGAGGCGGGCCGGGGTCTCGGCCCAGCGGCCGTCGTTGTTCGCCGCCAGCACCTCGAAGGTGTAGGGGCCGGGGGGCAGGTTGGTGTAGCGCAGGCTGCGCCGTGAGGGGTCGTCGAGCAGCCGCCAGTCCTGGTCGTAGCCGACCAGCCGCACCTTGAGATCGACGCTGGCCGGGGCCTGGAAGGAGAGCGCGGTGAACTCGAAATCGAGGTCGCGGGCCTCGGCCCCGAGCTCGAGCACCGCCTCGCCCCGGCCCAGCACGTCGATCCAGGCTTCCCGGGCGCGGACGCGCTCGATGACGGTAGCCGGCGGGTGCGGGTTGTGGCGGATGGCGGCGGCGTCCATCACCACCACGCCGTCGCGGGTGGGCAGCCACAGCTCGCTGCCGGCGAGGAAGCCCTTGGCCAGCCCGGCGCCATTGCAGCAGTAGCCTTTCTGCCCGCCACGGCGGTCGCCGCGTTCGTTGAGCAGCATCTCGCCGCGCAGGCCCCGGCGGCGGTCGGCCAGGGCGGCATCGAGATCGGCGAGCGGCACCCGGTAGATGCCGCGCAGGCCGGCCACCCACAGATAGCCGCCGTGGTCGGTGAGGAAGAAGGCCGAGTTCACCGGCAGGCCGTCGGCGCTGCCGAACACCTGCCAGTGGCCCCGCCCGTCCTCGAGCGCGATCCGCTCGTCCAGGGTGCCGAGCACCCGCCGGCCGTCGGCCAGGGCGTGGATGGCGGTGATGTCCATGGTTTCGTCGAGGCCGGCGCCGCTGCCCACCGGCTGCAGGGCGTCGTCGTCCACGCGGAACAGGCCGCCCTGGGTGCCCACCAGCAGCTGCCGGCCATCGTGGTGCAGCACCCGCGCGGGCGGCACCGGGCCGCCGTCGGCGCGGTGGACGGGGCGCAGGCGGCCTTCGCCGTCGAGCACGGAAAGGCCGCGGGTCCCGGCAATCCACAGCCGGCCGTCGGGGGTTCTCAGGAGGGCATTGATCTGCGAGCCGTCCAGGGCCTCCAGGCCAAGGGGCGTGTGCAGGCGGCCGTCCGCCTCGCGGCGCACCAGGCCGCCGCGGGTGCCGATCCACAGCCCGCCGGCCTCGGGCAGCAGGGTGTAGACATTGGCATGCGGCAGGGCCGCGCCCGGCACCACCCGGGTGAAACGCCGGCCATCGAACACCGCGAGGCCGTCATTGGTGCCCACCCAGGTGCGGCCGTCGGCATCGCGGGCGAGCGACCAGACCAGCGGGTCGTGCAGGCCCTCGGGCACCGAGTAGCGGCGGGTCCAGCCATCGCGCACCCGCAGCAGCCCGGCCCACTGGCTGCCGAGCCAGAGGTTGCCTTCGTGGTCCTCGGCGATCGCCCGCACCGAGAGTCCGACCGGCGCCTCGCGCACCCATTCGTGCACCTCGCCGCCGCGCAGCCGTGCGAGGTGGGTGGTGGTGGCCACCCAGAGGCTGCCCGCGGCATCGACGTACAGGGCCTCGATCGCGCTGCGGGCGAGCTCCGGGTCGGCCTCGAAGCGCTCCCAGCCGCCTTCCGGCCGGCGGCGGAACAGGCCGGCGCTGGTGCCGGCCCAGAGCCGCCCGCCTTCCTCGGCCAGCCGGGTGACGGTGGCAGACTCGGCCTCCGCGGGCAGGGGCTCGAACTGCGGCTCCCCACCCGCGCCGGGCAGGGTGTAAAGGCCGCCGCGGCTGCCGACGAGCAGGCCCTCCGGCCGCGCCAGCAGGGCGTGGGCCGGGCGCGGCAGGGGGTAGCGCAGGCGCAGTTCGTCGTCCTCGACCACCGAGACCCCGCCGGCATGGCTGGCATGCAGGCGGCCCGCGGCATCGAAGGCCAGGGCCAGCAGGTCGGGGCGGGGCGTGGCATGCCCGGCATCGGCCGGGACGGCGTGGAACTGCCCCGCCTCGTGGACCCCGAGGCCGCGGTAGGTCGCCACCCAGAGCCGGCCATCGGGCCCGGCCCGCAGGTCGCGGATCCACTGCCCGGGCAGGCCGGGGCTGGACTCCGGCCGGTAGGCGGTGAAGCGGATGCCGTCGAAGCGGGCGAGGCCGGCCTGGGTGCCGGCCCAGACATAGCCCTGCCGGTCCTGGGCGATGGCGAGCACGCTGATCTGCGGCAGGCCCTCCTCGATGCTCCAGGCATCGCGCACGCAGTGGTGGAAGGCCTTGCCCGGGTCCAGCGCCGCGGCCGGGCCGGCGAGCGCCGCGGCCGCCAGCGCGAGTCCGGCCAGGCAGGCCTTCCAGGCGGGCGGTGGGCGGGGGGGCGGGGGCGTCATGCCCCCTAGTTCAGCACTCGATGACGTTCACCGCCAGCCCGCCGCGGCTGGTCTCCTTGTACTTGTCGCGCATGTCGCGGCCGGTCTCGCGCATGGTCTTGATGACCTTGTCGAGCGAGACCTTGTGGCTGCCGTCGCCGCGCAGCGCCATGCGGCTGGCATTGATGGCCTTCACCGCGCCCATGGCATTGCGTTCGATGCAGGGGATCTGCACGAGGCCGCCGATCGGGTCGCAGGTCAGGCCGAGGTTGTGTTCCATGCCGATCTCGGCGGCGTTCTCCACCTGCGCCGGGCTGCCGCCGAGCGCGGCGGTGAGGCCGGCGGCGGCCATCGAGCAGGCCACCCCCACCTCGCCCTGGCAGCCCACCTCCGCGCCGCTGATGCTGGCGTTCTCCTTGTAGAGGATGCCCACCGCCGCGGCGGTGAGCAGGAAGTCGTGGACGCCCTCGCGGCTCGCCTGCGGGCAGAAGCGCTCGTAGTAGTGGCCCACCGCCGGGATGATGCCGGCGGCGCCATTGGTGGGCGCGGTCACCACCCGGCCGCCGGCGGCGTTCTCCTCGTTCACCGCCAGGGCATAGAGGTTCACCCAGTCGAGGATGGTGAGCGGGTCGCGCAGCGCCGCCTCGGGCCGGGCCTGCAGCTCGCGCGCCAGCGCCGGGGCGCGGCGGCCCACCTTCAGGCCGCCCGGCAGCACGCCTTCCTCGCGGATGCCGCGGGCCACGCAGGCGCGCATGGCATCCCAGATCCGGTCGAGGCCCTCGCGGATCTCCGCCTCCGGCCGCCAGGCCTTCTCGTTCTCGAACATCAGCCGGGCGATCGACAGGCCGCTCTCCCGGCAGCGGGCCAAGAGCTCGTCGCCGGAGTGGAAGGGGTAGGGCAGCTCGGTGGTGTCGGCCACGATGCGGTCTTCCGCCGCCTCGTCCTGGTTCACCACGAAGCCGCCGCCCACCGAGTAGTAGTCGCGGGTGGCGATCACGCCGCCGTCGGCGGCGTAGGCGGTGAAGCGCATGCCATTGGTGTGGTAGGGCAGCTTCTCGCGCTTGTTGAACACGAGGTCGCGCTTCTCGTCGAAATCGATCTCGTGCCGGCCCATCAGGCGGATGCGCCTGGTGCCGCGGATGCGCTCCAGCGCGCCGGGAATCAGGTCGGGATCGATGCGGTCCGGCCAGTGGCCCTCCAGCCCCATCAGCACCGCCTTGTCGGTGCCGTGCCCGCGCCCGGTGAGCGCCAGCGAGCCGTAGAGCTCGCCGCGCACCCGCGCCACCCGTCCGAGCTGGCCTGGCTCCACCAGCCAGCGCTCGAGGAAGCGCGCCGCGGCGCGCATCGGGCCCACGGTGTGCGAGGAGGACGGCCCGATGCCGATCTTGAAGAGGTCGAACAGGCTGACGGCCATGGCGGCGCGGACGGCGAGGGTTCAGGACGGGCGCATAGTCTAGCGGCATGGCCCTTGCCCTCTACCAGCGCGACGACTGCCATTTGTGCGATGCCGCATTGGCGGTGCTCGCCGAGGCCGGCGTGCCGGCCTTCGAGAGCGTGTGGATCGATGGCGATGCGGCGCTGGAAGCGCGTTACGGCACGCGGGTGCCGGTGCTGCGCGACGAGGACAGCGGTCTTGAGTTGGCCTGGCCCTTCGATGCCCTCGCGGTACGGGCGTTGCTCGGCAGCACCTGAAGTCTTCCACGCTCGCCGCCCGCGGGGCTGGGCGGCGGATGGCCTTCAGGGCGCGGGCTTCGCCAGCACCAGCCGGGTCGAGACCGCCACCGCGTCGGGCAGGCTCCGGGTGTCTTTCCAGTCCGGCCCGGCGCCCACGCCGAAGGCGAGGCGCGGCACGCTGGCCGTGCCTTCCAGCACCGGCGCCGCTCCTGCCTCCCAGCGGAAGGTGAGCGGTACTGCGGCGCTCACCCCGCGCAGCGTGAGGGTGCCCTCGGCGACGAAGCGGCCATCGGGCAGGGCGCGGAAGCGGCGGGCCTCGTAGCGCGCCTCGGCGAGGCGGGCCACGGCGAAGAACTCCGGGCCATGCAGCACTTCGTCGCGCTCCTCGTTGCCGGTATCGGCCGAGGCGAGGTCGATCACCACGTCGAAGCGGCTGTTGGCGAGATCGGCCGGATCGAAGGCGATGCGCGCCTCGAAGCGATCGAAGCGGCCGCGGATGGGTTCGCCCTCGTAGCTCGTCTCGAAGCCGAGGCGAGAGCCTGCGGCGGGCACGAGCACGGGCGGCGCGGCAAGGGCGATGCAGGGGACGAAGGCGAGGAGGACGGCGGTGATGGTGCGCATGGCAGAAGCGGAGTGCGAGAGATGAAGAGTGAAGAGGGCGTCGGCGGAGGGTCGGGGTGCTCAGCCCGCGGGCCTGATCCACGGCGCCATGCGCCGCAGCACCGCGTCCTTGAGCTGGTAGTGGTGGTAGAAGGCAGCCCCGGCATGCGCCAGCAGCAGCAGGAGCAGGGCGATGACGCCGTACTCATGCACTTCCTTCGAGAGCGCCTTCAAGCCGGCGTCCACCTGCCCGGGGCTGGCCAGCACGGTGAGGCCGAACCAGCGGGTGGGGAAGTTCGAGGCCCAGTTGTAGACCCAGCCGCTGGCCGGGATCAGCAGCAGCAGCAGGTACAGGCCGAGATGGCCGAGGCGGGCGGCCCAGACCTGCCAGCCGGGCATGCCCTCCGGCAGCCGTGGCGCGGGCTGGGCGAGCCGCCAGCCCAGCCGCAGCAGGGTGAGCGCGAGCACGGTAAGCCCGATGCTCTTGTGCAGGTTGTACACATCGATCTTGGTGCGCCCCGGCGGCAGGTCCACCATCACATAGCCCACCGCCACGAGGCCGAGCACGGCCAGCGCGGTGATCCAGTGCAGGGCGATGGAGACGCTGCCCCAGCGCTCAGGGGAATTGCGGATCGGCATCGTCGGGCTCCGTGGCAGGGGCTTCGGTCTCGGATGGCGCATCGGCCTCGCCGGGCGAGGCGCTGCCGCGTGTGCGCAGGGCTTCCACTTCGATCCGCACCCGCACCGCATGGCCGACGAGGCCAGGCGCGGCGTCGAGACCGAAGGCGCGGCGGTCGAGTTCGGCGGTGGCGGAGAAGCCGGCGGTGCGGCGCAGGGTGAGCGGATTGCGCTTCACCGCGTTCTGGCGCACCTCCAGCACCACCGGGGCGGTCCTGCCGCGCACGCTGAGCTCGCCATGCACGCGGGCGTGTTCGGCATCGATGGGCTCCACGCGGGTGGAACGGAAATGGATCTCGGGGTGGCGCCCGGCATCGAACCAGCGCCGGCCGAGCATGGCCTCGTTCCAGCCGGCATCGCCGAAATCGAGGCGGGAGAGCGGCAGCCGCACGTCCACTTCGGCGTCCTCCCAGCGGCCCGGCGCGTAGCGCAGCCGGCCCTCCGGCGCCGAGAGCGTGGCCAGGGCCTGCGAGAAGCCGGCATGCTCCACCTCGAACAGCACCCGGCTGTGCACCGGGTCGAGGCGCCATTCCGGCAGTGGCCGGGCGGCCAGGAGCGGGGCGGCCAGCAGGGCGAGCGCGAAGCCCAGCGCGGGCCGGAAGGGCGCAGGGCGCGGGCGGCGCCGGGGCATCGAAGCGGGGGCAGGGGCACGGTCCATCGCCGGAGATTCTAGGCAGGCCGGGCGTGATGGCCCGGCTTGCGCCCGCAATGCTGCGTTGCGAGCATGCATCGCCGCCTCCGAGGCCTCATCCGCACTGCAAGGAAGGACCCATGCCGCGCCCCCGGCCCGCCGCCCGCCAGCCCCGCCTCGCCCGAGGGCTTCTCGTGCTCGGCCTGTTCTTGGCAGCCGTGGCGGCTTTTGCCATGCCATTGCCGGAGACGCCGCAGTTCCGCCGCTTCGGCGTCGAACAGGGCCTGCCCTCCAGCCGCGTCAATGGCCTGGCGCAGGACCGCGCTGGCTACCTGTGGATTGCCACCGACGACGGCGTCGCCCGCTACGACGGGGTGGGCATGCGTATCTGGCGGTACGACCCCGGCATCGTCGATGGCATGCCAGGCAACCTCGTCAATGCCATCCACGTCGATGCCCGGGACGATGTCTGGATGGCCGTCTCCGACCGCGGCATCGCCCGCATCGGCCGCCAGCGCGAGGCCGTGCTGCCGCTGCGTGATCCGGCCCTGCCGCAGCTCGAGACCATCGATGTATGGAGCATTGCCGAAACCGGCGACGGCCGGCTGTGGTTCGCCAGCTTTGGCGAGGGCCTACTGCGGCGCGAGCCGGACGGTGCTCTGCACCTCGTCGGGGCCGTGCCCACCGGTGCGGCCGCCCGCCCGGTGCCGCGACTGATCTCGCTACTGGCCGATGCCGGCGAAGGCCTGTGGATCGGCACCGTCAGCGGCCTTGCCTACTGGAACGGCGAGACCCTCGAGGCAGTGGCGGCAGGTGAGCTCGACGAGGCGGCGATCATCGCCATGGACCGCGATCCCGACGGCAGCCTGTGGCTTTCCACCCGCTCCCACGGGCTGTGGCGGCGCAGCCCCGAGGGCCGTTTCGAACGCTCGCCCTGGAATGCCGGCATCGGCGGCGCGCGTCCCTTCGGAGTGAAAGCCGATGGCAGCGGCGGCCACTGGATCCACACCGCCCGCGGCCTGTTCCTGGCCGATGCCTCCGGCCTGCGCCGCCTGCCGGCGCCGGAGGGCAGCGAGGGCAATTTCCAGCAGATGCTGGTCGACCGCCAGGGCGGGCTGTGGTTCGGCGATGCCGACCACGGGCTTGCCTGGCTCTCGCCGGGCTGGCGCAGCTTCGCCTCGCTCTCGCGCAGCGGCGAGCCGCCGCTGCGGCTGTCGATGCGCCAGGCCCTGGCCTTCGCCGCCCTGCCCGATGGCGGCCTGCTGATCGGCGGCGAGGAGGGACTGCTCGACCGCCTGGACGCCGACCGGCGGCGGGTCACGCCGCGGCTGCTGCCGCCCTCGCAGTTCGGGGGCGAGCGCCTCACCGCCCTGCTCGCCCTGCCCGATGGCACGCTCTGGGTCGGGGCCTCGCGCCTGCTGCTGCGGCGCGATCCGGCCGGGCGCTGGACCCGCTGGGGCGCCGAGGGGCCGGATGCCGCCCCGGCCGCCGCCATCGATTTCCTGGTGCCGATGCCCGATGGCACGCTCTGGGTGGCGGCCTATGGCGCCGGTCTGCAGCAGCGTGCCGCCGATGGCCGGGTGCTGCGCCGGGTGCAGCCGGAGGACGGCCTCGGCCTCGAGACCCTGCACGTGGAGCACGCCCTCGCCGGCCCCGACGGCGCGCTCTGGGTGGCCAATGCCCAAGGAGTACTGCGCTGGGACGGCGCGCGCTTCGAACGCCTCGTCGATGCCGAAGGCGGCCCGGTGTTCGGCATCGCCTTCGAATCGCCCGAGGCCTTCTGGACCTACCGCACCGGCCTTCTGCAGCAGTGGCGCCGTGATGGCGGGCGCTGGAAGGAGGCCAGCCGCGCCGATGCCGCCAACGAGGGCATGCCCGCCGTCGATGCCGGCGGCCTGGTGCGCGATGCCCATGGCCGGCTGTGGATCTTCAGCCTGCGCGGCCTGGTGCGCTTCGACCCTGCCACCCGCGGCCTGCGCCTGTTCGGCCCGGCCGATGGCCTGCGCGAGCGCGAGTTCGGCCTGCGCCCGCCCCTGGTGCTGCCCGATGGCCGGGTGGTGGCCGGCACCGCCAATGGCGCCGTGCTCTTCGATCCCCTCACGGTGGCCGCCGATGGCCGGGTGCCGCCGCTGGTGATCGACACCCTGAGCGTGCGCCGGGCCGAAGACGTGGTGGCCCTCGACCCCGATGCCCCGGTGCGGCTGGAGGCCAGCGACCGCGACCTCAGGATCGTGGCGCGGCTGATGTCCTTCGCCGATCCGGGCGCGCACCGTTTCCGCTTCCGCCTGCACGGCTACGACCCGGACTGGGTCGAGGTGGGAGCGGCGGGCGAGCGCCAGCTGCCGCGCCAGCTGCCGGGGCGCTACCGCCTCGAGGTGCGCGCCGCCGGAGCCGATGGCCGCTGGGGCGAGACCCGGCTGATCGAGTACGAGGTGCTGCCGCCCTGGTGGCTGAGCCCACGGGCGCTGGTGGCCTATGCCGTGCTGCTGCTCGGCCTGGCCGCGGGCGGCGTGCTGCTGGTGCGCCACCGCCTGCGCCTGCGCGCCCGCGAGCGCCAGGAGCGCGAGGCCCGGCGCCTCGCCCTCGAGGCCTCGGAGGCCAAGAGCCGGTTCCTGGCCGATCTCGGCCACGAACTGCGCACCCCGCTCACCGGCGTGCTCGGCATGACCGAGCTGATGCTCCGCGAGCCCCTGCCGGAGGTGCAGCGGCAGCGCGCCGAGACCGTGCTGCGCGCCGGCCAGCACCTCCTGCGGCTGGTGAACGACACCCTCGACCTCGCCCGCATCGAGGCCGGCCGCCTGCTCCTGCAGGACGAGCCCTTCGACCTGCCGGCCCTGGTGGCCGACGTGGCGCAGTGGCTGCGCCCCAGCGCCGAGGCCAAGGGCCTGCGCTTTGACGTGCAGCTCGCCCCCGGCCTGCCGCCCTGGCTGCGCGGCGATGCCGCCCGGGTGCGGCAGATCCTGCTCAACCTCGGCGGCAATGCCATCAAGTTCACCGAGCAGGGCTTCGTTGCCCTGCGCGTGGCGCCGCTCGCCGGGGGCGGCATCGAGGTGGAGGTGGAAGACAGCGGCATCGGCCTCGATGCCGAGGCGCAGCAGCGCCTGTTCCAGCGCTTCGAGCAGGCCGGCGGTGCGGCCACCCAGCGGCGCTACGGCGGCACCGGTCTCGGCCTTGCCATCAGCCGCCAGCTCGCTCGTGCCATGGGGGGCGAACTGCTGCTGCACAGCCGCAAGGGCCAGGGCAGCCGCTTCACCGTGCGCCTGCCCCTGCCCGATGCCGCGCCGGCGGGCGGCGGGGGCGCGGCATCGACCGCGCCGCCCGCCGGCATGGCCCCCGGCACTGCGGCCCCGAGCGCTCCCGCCCGCGCCCTCGACATCCTGCTGGTGGAGGACGACCCGGTGGTGGCCGAGGTGATGACCGGCCTCCTGCAGTCGCTGGGCCATCGCGTGCACCACGCGCCGCAGGCCCTGGCCGCCATGACCCTGCTCAAGACCCAGAGGCTCGACCTCGGCCTGCTCGATCTCGACCTGCCGGCGGTAGACGGCTTCGAACTGGCGCGGCTGATCCGCCAGGGGGGCTGGAGCCTGCCGCTGGTGGCAGTGACCGCGCGCGCCGACCTGGCCTCCGAGCACCAGGCCCGGGCCGCGGGGATGGACGGCTACCTGCGCAAGCCGGTCACCGGCGCCATGCTGGCCGAGGCCCTGGCCGGCATCCAGCCGCGGCCGGGCTAGCGCAATGCACCCTCGGGCCCCGCGAAGGGCGGGGCCGCCCGGTCTTCAGCGCCCGCGGTGGGCGTGTACCGCTTCCACCAGGGCCGCCACGTGTTCCGGCGCCATGTCGGGCGACATGCCGTGGCCGAGATTGAACACATGGCCCTCGCGCGCGCCGCCGTTCGCCGCGGCGTAGTCGTCGAGGGCGCGCGCCGCCTCGCGGGCGATGACCGCCGGCGGGGCGTAGAGCGTGGCCGGATCGAGGTTGCCCTGCAGCGCCACCCGGCCGCCGGTGCGGCGGCGGGCCTCGCCGAGCGCGACCGTCCAGTCGATGCCCAGCGCCTCCGCGCCCGAGGCCGCGAGTTCCTCGAGATACGGGCCATTGCCCTTGCCGAACAGGATGAGCGGCGCCTTTGCCGCGCCTTCGCCGCGCGGCAGGCGCTGCGCGATCTCCACCAGATAGGGCAGGGAGAACTCGCGGTAGAGGTGCGGCGCCAGCACCCCGCCCCAGGTGTCGAAGACCTGCAGGGCCTGCGCCCCCGCGAGGCGCTGCGCGTCGAGATAGGCGATGACGGCATCGGTCACCCGGCGCAGCAGGGCGTGCAGGGTGGCCGGTGCCTCCAGCGCCATGGCCTTGATGCGGGCGAAGTTCTCCGAGCCGCCGCCCTCCACCATGTAGCAGGCCAGGGTCCAGGGGCTGCCGGAGAAGCCGATCAGCGGGACTTTGCCCGCCAGCTCGCGGCGGATCAGCCGCACCGCATCCATCACGTAGCGCAGCTCGGTCTCCATGTCCGGCGTGCCGAGCGCCTCCACATCGGCCATCGAGCGCACGGTGCGCTCGAAGCGCGGGCCCTCGCCCTCGGCGAAGTACAGGCCGAGGCCCATCGCATCCGGCACGGTGAGGATGTCGGAGAACAGGATGGCGGCATCCAGCGGGAAGCGGGCCAGCGGCTGCAGGGTCACCTCGCAGGCCAGCTCCGGGGTCTTCGCCATGGCAAGGAAGCTGCCGGCCCGGGCGCGGGTGGCGCGGTACTCCGGCAGATAGCGGCCGGCCTGGCGCATCAGCCACACCGGGGTATAGGGCACCGGCTCGCGGCGCAGGGCACGAAGGAAGGTGTCGTTTCCGGGCGGGGCGTTCATCGTGGCGCCTCCACGCCCTGCGCGAACATGATCTGGAAGCCGCGCCTCACCTGGGCGTCGCGGGCTGCCTCGAAGGCGGCCAGCGCCTGCTCGCGGGCGAGGAACTGCTCGCGCCGCACCGTGGCCTTGGCCCCGGTGGTGCCGCTCTCGCGTACCAGGAACCAGCCGCCGAACAGGTCCTGTTCCAGCGTGAGCTGCACGTATTTCGGGGCTTCGCCGCCGCTGGGGCGCTGTTGCAGGTAAAGACGCATAGGGCGCGCATTGTACGGGAGCCGCCGCCCGCGGCGCAGGCGCTTCAGCGGTCCAGCGGGCTTAGCACCGCGCCCGGGCCGCGGTTCAGCACATGGGTGTAGACCTGCGTGGTGCGCACATCGCGGTGGCCCAGCAGCTCCTGCACCGTGCGGATGTCGGCCCCGGCTTCCAGCAGGTGGGTGGCGAAACTGTGGCGCAGGGTGTGGCAGGTGGCCGGCTTGGCGATGCCGGCCTCGTGCCGGGCGCGCTTCACCGCCGCCTGCAGCACCTTCTCGTCGATGTGGTGGCGGCCCTCGATCCCGGTGCGCGGATCGGACGAGCGCCGCGAGGCCGGGAACACATATTGCCAGCCCCAGTCTTCGGCGGCATTCGGGTATTTGCGCGCCAGCGCATCCGGCAGCCATACCGCGCCGAAGCCGGCCTCGAGGTCGCGCTGGTGCACCACCCGGGCATCCTCCAGCTGCCGCTGCAGCGGCGCGGCGAGCCGCGCGGGCAGCATGGTGCGGCGGTCCTTGTTGCCCTTGCCGCAGCGCACCGTGATCTCGTGGCGCTCGAAATCGATGTCCTTCACCCGCAGCCGCACGCATTCCATCAGGCGCAGGCCACTGCCATAGAGCAGCGAGGCCATCAGCCACTCACGCCCCTCGAGCCGCCCGAGCAGGCGCGCCACCTCGCCGCGCGAGAGCACCACCGGCACCCGCTGGCTGCGCCGCGCCCGCACCACGCCTTCCAGCCACTCGGGCGCCACCCCGAGCAGCTCGCGGTAGAGGAACAGCAGCGCCGAGAGCGCCTGGGCCTGGGTGCTGGCCGATACCCTGCCCTCCACCGCCAGCCGGGTGAGGAAGGCGCCCAGCACCCGCCCGTCCAGTTCCCTGGGGTGGCGGCGCCCGTTCTCGGCGATATAGCGGCGAATCCACCCCAGATAGGCCTGCTCCGTTCGTAGGCTGTAGCGTTTTGCGCGCAACATGAGGCGAACGGCCTCGATGAGCTCCCGGGGCGATACCGCGTTCGCCGCCAGTTCGCGCGGGTCTTTTCGCACCCCCGTTCCACCGCCCCTATCCATAGCCCCGGTCTTTCCGCCTGCGAATGCGGCAAGCCTGGCCGCCCTGGCGTGGCGCGGGCAGCGGCGAAGTGGTTGATCCGGGGTAGGAATTTGCTGATTGACGGGTAGGTGTGAAGGCGGCAGGCTGCGGCTACACCCCCGTCCGGGGGAGACAAGTAGTTATGTTCTTCCGGGGTTGAAGCGTGAGAGGTAACGTCATCTCCTACATTGAGATGTGCCAGAAAGAGGGCACGAGCCTACAACGTGGCATGAATTTCCGTCTTAAAGGGCATCACTCGGTCATCCTCATGTCTGTTCGCCCCAACTCTCCATATCGCGACGAAGTGCAGGAAGACGGAGCAGTGCTCATCTACGAGGGGCATGATGAGCCGAAACGCAAAGGCGTGTCAGACCCAAAGTCTCTCGACCAACCAGAACGGACGCCTGGTGGCACTCTTACCGAGAACGGCAAATTCCATCAAGCTGCACAACAGTTCAAAGCAGGCAAAAAAGGCCCTGATATTGTTCAGGTGTACGAAAAGATCAAAGCCGGCATTTGGACAGATAACGGCTTCTTTCATCTTGTGGATTCTTGGATCGAAAACGATGGCATCAGGAATGTTTTCAAATTCAAACTTGTTGCCGTTGAAAACGTGTCTGACGAATCAGCATCGGAAGAATGCGCCAATCGCCTTGTTGAGCGAAGTCGCATTATTCCAACCAGCGTAAAGCTGGAGGTGTGGGCCCGCGATGGCGGCAAGTGTGTTACCTGTGGCGCAACCGATGAACTGCACTTCGATCATATCGTTCCCTTTTCGAAGGGTGGCACATCGCTGAAAGCCGAGAACATTCAGCTACTCTGTGCTCGCCACAATCTAAGCAAAAGCGCGAAGATCCAATGAGAAATGAACATAACAAATCGTTCCAGCGGACCGTCAAAAAGCTGCGCTTTTTGACGCCCGCTGAACTCCAACGTTAGACCAACAAGGAGAGTTCGATGCGCTTGAAGTTCTTGATTACGCTTGTCCTCGCCGTGGCTGCATCAGGCTGTGCATCGACTCCGGCTGGACCTGCCGCAACAATTCGCTTCGCCGAGCCTGCCGCACCGGGTGGTCTTCCGGGCAGCTTCCGCGAAGTGGACGGGAAGACTGTGCCGGGTGCTCCAGAGGTGCTTACCGTCACTCCAGGCAACCATCGAATTGGCTACGCCTGCCCCAACACCATACTCATGGATGGCCCGCTGGAGACTACAGGTGAGTTCGAGGCAGGGGCCACGTATCTGCTGCGCTGTGACCGCAGCGGAGGCGCCTCGTTTGAGCGCCAGTAGCCGTTGGCCTGGACCGACCAGAGTTCCGTAGACACTCATTCGCCGCTCTGCGCGTAGCGCCTTTCGAACTCTACCGGTGACATGCCGCCAGCGGAACCATGC
>NZ_AUBD01000015.1 GCF_000429065.1 Silanimonas lenta DSM 16282
TACAACGAGGATCGGCCACACTCGAGCCTCGGCTACCGGACACCCAAGCAGTTCAAGGACGAGTTCCAGAAGCAGCAACCCGCATCAACCCACCGAGCCGTCCTCAACTAATCGGTGGTCCGAAAAAAGCCGGCAGGTCAGCTGAGCAGAAATCTAGATGACTGATTGCCTCGCCCTAAGGAAGGGCTGAACAATCCGCCGAACCCTCGTGATTTCGCGGCCTGAAGGCCGAAATCGCGTCAATTCGGTCGGAGTCTCACGTTTTTCCGCGCCGCCAGACGGGTTTCCCCGTCCAGCGGACGCACTTATCCCGCCGCCGGCAGCAATCGCCGGCGCGACATCCACAGGTTCGACAGCGCGAACAGCGTCAGCACCTGCGCCGCGTTCTTCGCGATTCCGCGGTAACGCACCTTCGCGTAGCCGAACTGCCGCTTGATCACTCGGAATGGGTGCTCGACTTTGGCGCGCACACTCGCCTTCAAGCGCTCCAGTGCGCGAGCCTGACTCTGCTCCCGTTTCGTCTTCATCGCCTTGATCACCGACGGCTTCTCGGCAATCAGGAACGCGACATCGACGCCCTTCAGTTCGTCACGCTTGGCCACGCCGGTGTAGCCGCTATCGCCGAACACCACGTCTTCCTTGCCGTGCAGCAGCTTGTGCGCCTGCGTCACGTCCGACACATTCGCCGCCGTGCATTCCACGTGGTGCACCAGGCCCGATGCGTCATCCACGCCGATGTGCGCCTTCATCCCGAAGAACCACTGGTTGCCCTTCTTCGCCTGGTGCATCTCCGGATCACGTTCGCCGTCCACGTTCTTCGTCGAACTCGGCGCGTTGATGATCGTCGCGTCGACGATCGTCCCCGACCGCAGGCTCAGGCCCTTGCGCTGAAGGTGCGCGTTGACCTGTTTGAAGATCTTCTCGGCCAAGCCGTGCGTCTCCAGCAGGCGCCGGAAGTTCAAGATCGTCGTCTCGTCCGGGATGTCGTCCAGCCCGCCCAACTGCGCAAACCGCCGCATCACCGGCGTGTCGACCAGCGCTTCTTCCATCGCCGGGTCGGAGAGCGCGTACCACTGCTGCAGGAAGTGAATGCGCAGCATCGTCGCCAAGGGGTAAGGCTGTCGGCCGGGGCGGCCCGGCTTCGGGTAATGCGGTTCGATCAGCGCCAGCAGCACCTTCCAAGGCACCACCTGATCCATCTCGGCCAGGAACACTTCGCGCCGCGTGCGCTTGCGGCCTCCCAGATCCTCGGCATCACCGAACGACAGCTGCATCGAACTCACCCTTGAACCGATGACCAATTCTCGCCGAAAGTGGCGGAGTTGTTCAGACCTTCCCAAGCCGCTCCGGAGCTTGGCAAGCCTGCCCAATGCGTAACCTCCCCCTCGTAACCTCCTTCGTTCAGATTTCCGGATCAAACAATCGGTCAGCTGTTACAGGCGCGTGGATTGCCATTCCAAGCGAAGTCCGCTGTGTGCCTACCGCCCCTTCGACGGCATCGGGAACGGGGTCACCACCTTCTCGCCGCTGCCGGCGTCGCGGATGGCCGAGCTGCCTTTCCGCTCCACTTCCTCGATGCGGACGATGCTCTGCATCGGCAGGAACAGGCGCCTGGTCTGGCCGAACTCGTCCTTCAGCCGCTCCTCGGTGGGGTCGAGCACCAGGCCCTCGTTCACGTCGAACAGCAGCTCCGAGACCTCGGTGAAGCCCCACAGAGCGCTGGACTGCACGTCGCGGGCGTAGAGCTCGTAGATGCGCCCGGCGTTGAGAAAGGTGATTTTGTAGATCGCTTTCGCCATGGCGGGAGTATAGGCCGCCCGGCGGCCCTCATCCGTGCAGCCGCGAGCGCCGGGCCAGGCCCTCGCGCAGCAGCAGGGCGGCAAGGAAGCCGAAGGCGAAGCCGGAGAGGTGCGCCCACCAGGCCACGGCGCCGAAGCTGGGGCCGGCGAAGGTGAAGAGCAGCTGCATCACCACCCACAGGGTGATCAGCACCACCGCGGGCATGCGCACGAACTGCAGCCACAGGCCGAGCGGCAGCACCACGCCGAGCCGGGCATTCGGGAACAGGGCGAGGTAGGCGCCGATCAGGGTGGAGACCGCGCCGGAGGCGCCGATGATCACGCGGTCGGGGCGGTCCAGCGAGAGCGCGGCCACGAAGTTCGACACCGCGCCGCCCAGCATGAACAGCAGCAGCAGGCGCCACGGCCCGAGGGCGCGCTCGGCGGGCAGGCCGAACACCAGCAGGAAGAGCATGTTGCCGACGAGGTGGGTGCCGTTGCCGTGCAGGCCGAGCGTGGTGATGAGGCCGGCGGCGCGGTCCGGCTGCAACAGGACGTGCCAGTCGCCGGCCTCGGCCGAGAGCGCCCCCCAGCGCACGATCAGGGCCTCGCGGGTGGCGGCATCCACCGTGGCGAGCCCGAGGAAGGCGCCGACGCAGAGCAGCAGGATCAGCGGCGTGGCCCAGCGCCGCCGTCGCCGCCGCCGCCCCGGGGCATCGACGAGCAGCATCAGCGTGGCACCCAGAGCACGCGCCCGTTCCAGGCGAGGCGCAGGCCGTCGCGGCGGATCTCCAGCACCTGCAGGCCGCCCTCCAGGGACTCGCCCTCGCGCACCCGCACGCCGTCGAGGATGGCGAAGCGCCGCGCCGGGTCCTCGGCATAGACATGCATGCTCAGGCGCAGCGGCGGCAGGACGGCACCGCCTGCCAGCGCGGCAGCGAGCGGCAGGTCGCCCTCGGCGGGGCCGCTGGCCATGGCAGCGGAGCCCTCGGTGGCCATGGCAGCGGCGGGGCCGTCTGCGACCGGTGGCATGGGAGCCGCTGGGGGCGTGCCGGGCGCGGCGGGCACCCCGGACGGGGCCGGCGCGGGGGGCGCGGCGGGCCGGACCGGGCGGGCTTCGGCCGGTGGCTGCGGAGGCCTTGGCAGGGCGGCCGGAGCGGGCGGCAGGGGAGCGGGCCTCAGCGTGCCGGGGTGAAGCGGGCCGGACGAGCCGGCATCGACCATGGTGGCGGGCGGTTGCGGGGCGGCGGCGGCGGGGCTCGGGGGAGCCGGAGCCAGGCCGTTGCGGAACCACCAGCCAGCCATGCCCGCGCCCACCAGGGCCGCGCCGAGGAGCGCCCCGCCCAGGGCTGGCCGCCAGGGGGGCGGGCCGCGGCGGCGCGGCGGCGGGGCCGGGTCGCCATCGAACAGGCCGGGGCGCTGGCCGCGCCGGCGCTCGGCTTCGGATCGTCGCAGGGCCTCGAGGATCAGGGACATCGGCTCAGTCCAGGGCACGCCGCAGGGCTGGCCCATCCTCGCGCTCCGCGCCCAGGGCCCGCAGGGTGGCCGGGCCGGGCACCCCGTCCACCCGCAGGCCATGGGCCCGCTGCAGTTCACGGATGGCGGCCTGCAGGGCCGGGTCGAACTCGGCCGGCCCGGCCGGGGCTGGCTGGCCCCGGGCGGCGGCCACGCGCGC
This sequence comes from Silanimonas lenta DSM 16282, assembly GCF_000429065.1. Taxonomy (GTDB): domain Bacteria; phylum Pseudomonadota; class Gammaproteobacteria; order Xanthomonadales; family Xanthomonadaceae; genus Silanimonas; species Silanimonas lenta. The sequence goes on from NZ_AUBD01000015.1 coordinate 3,454, forward strand.
TGCCAGCCAGTCGATGTCGGGCCCGGTATCGCCCGGCGCCGGGATGCGCCACAGCAGATCCGGTCCGCGCCAGGCCTGCAGGTGGCGACCGCGGAAATGACGGACGAAGTCGATGCGCGGCACATCCACCACCACATCGCCCAGCCAGAGCCGCACGCGCAGGGCATCGGCGCCGAGCAGCACCGCCCAGACCGCGGCACTGCGGCCGCCGGGCAGGGCCTCCAGCGCGACCAGGGCCGGCCGCCGGCTGGCCACCAGGGCATCGAGGCTCGCCGTGCCCGACTGGCAGAACAGGCCCGGCGCCAGCACCGGCGGGCAGGCCAGCAGGCGGGCCGGCGTGGCCTCCCCGGCCCGGACGGCCCACAGCTTCATCAGTTCGCCGGCGGCGGCCTCGGCGCCGGGGTCGAGCGCAGCGAGGCGCTCGGCGAAGGCCGGGCCTGCCAGCAGGGGCGGGGGCAGGGCGGGGGCGAGCAGGGCCGGGGCCAGGCTGGGCGTGGGGGGCGTTGCCGGCTGCTTGGGCCGCAGGGCGAAGGCGAGGATGGCCAGCGCCAGCAGCGCGCCCACCACCACCGGCATCGAGGGCCGGGGCAGGCGCGAGAGCGGGCGGGCCAGCACCTCGCGGGCAGCCAGATCCACCAGCCGCTCGCCCACCGGCTGCTCGTCGCGGGCATAGCCGGCGAGCAGGGCGCGCTCGGCGATCACGTTGATCAGCCGCGGCACCCCGCCGGAGTGCTGGTGCAGGCGCTTCACGGCGAGCCGGGTGAAGGGAAAGCGCGTGGCCCCGGCCACCGCCACGCGGTGGCGCAGGTAGGCCTCGGTCTCCTCGGCGTCCAGTGGCGTGAGGTGGTAGCGGGCGGTGATGCGCTGGGCCAGCTGGCGCAGTTCCGGGCGCTCGAGCAGGGTGCGCAGCTCCGGCTGGCCGAGCAGCACCATCTGCAGCAGCTTCTGCGTCGGGGTCTCGAGGTTGGTGAGCAGGCGCACCTGCTCCAGCGCCTCCTTCGAGAGGTTCTGCGCCTCGTCGATGATCACCACCACCCGCAGGCCCTGCGCGTAGGCGTCGATCAGGAAGGCATTGAGGCGGTCGTACAGGCCCTTCAGGCTGCCACGCACGCCGGTGAGGTCGAGCCGCAGTTCCTCGGCGATGGTCTCCAGCAGTTCCACCGGCGAGAGCAGGGGGTTCAGCACCAGGGCCACGCGCACCGTCTCCGGCAGCTGCTCTAACAGCAGGCGGCAGAGCGTGGTCTTGCCCGTGCCCACCTCGCCGGTGAGCTGCACGAAGCCGCCGCCGCCGCCCTGGGTGATGCCGTAATGCAGGTGCGCCAGGGCGTCGCGGTGGCGCTCGCCGAGGAAGACGAAGCGCGGGTCCGGCGTGATCGAGAACGGCGGTTCGGAAAAGCCGTAGTACTCGAGGAGCATGGCGGCGCGCGGTACGGGAGGGCCTCAGGGTGCCACAGTCGTGGCGCGCCGAGGTCCTGCGGGGCGGCGGCCCGGCCGCGGCCGGCCTGCCGCCCCGTTCCCGGTGCTCATTCCGCCAGCGTCAGCAGGCTGGCATTGCCGCCGGCGGCGGTGGTGTTGATGGTGAGCGTGCGCTCGGTGGCGAAGCGGGCGAGGTAGTGCGGGCCGCCGGCCTTCGGCCCGGTGCCGGAGAGGCCCTCGCCGCCGAAGGGCTGCACGCCCACCACGGCGCCGATCTGGTTGCGGTTGACATAGCAGTTGCCCACGCGCACGTGCTTCGCGATGTGCTCCACCGTGGCGTCGATGCGGGAATGGATGCCCAGCGTGAGGCCGAAGCCGGTGCCGTTGATGTCGGCGATCACCTGGTCCAGCTGGTCGGCCTTCCAGCGCACCACGTGCAGGATCGGGCCGAACACCTCGCGCTCGAGCTGCCGGATCGAGGCGATCTCGTAGGCGCGCGGCGCGACGAAGCAGCCATGGGCGCAGGCCTCGGGCAGGGCCACCTGGCAGATCAGCCGGGCCTCCCTGTCCATGCGCGCGGCATGCGCCTCGAGGCCACGCTTGGCGTCCTCGTCGATCACCGGGCCGACGTCGGTGCTGGGCAGGCCAGGGTCGCCCACCACCAGCTCCTCCATCGCCCCGGCCAGCATCTGCATCACCTTGTCGGCGATGTCCTCCTGCACGAACAGCACCCGCGCCGCCGAGCAGCGCTGGCCGGCGGAATCGAAGGCCGAGGCGATGGCGTCCTTCACCACCTGCTCGGGCAGCGAGGAGGAGTCGGCGATCAGTGCGTTCTGGCCGCCGGTCTCGGCGATCAGGGCGGCGATCGGCGCGTTGCGCGCGGCCAGGGCGCGGTTGATGGCCCAGGCGGTCTCGTTCGAGCCGGTGAAGGCCACGCCGGCCACCCGCGGATCGCGGGTCAGGCCGGCGCCCACGGTGGCGCCGTCGCCGGGCAGGAACTGCAGCACATCCTCGGGGATGCCGGCCTCGTGCAGCAGCCGGGTCGCGGCGAAGGCCACCAGCGTGGTCTGCTCGGCGGGCTTGGCGATCACGGCATTGCCGGCGGCGAGCGCGGCGGCCACCTGGCCAAGGTAGATGGCGAGCGGGAAGTTCCACGGGCTGATGCAGACGAACACGCCGCGGCCATGCAGGCTGAGCTGGTTCGACTCGCCGGTGGGGCCGGGCAGCTTCACCGGGGTGAACAGCTCGCGTGCCTGCAGCGCGTAATAGCGCAGGAAGTCCACCGCCTCGCGCACCTCGGCCACCGAGGCCGCAAGGCTCTTGCCGGCCTCCTTCACGCACATCGCCATGAACTCGGGCGTGCGCGCCTCGAGCAGGTCGGCGGCCTTTTCGAGGATGACGGCGCGGCTGGCGGCGGGCAGGGCATCCCAGCCCGGCTGCGCCTTCACGGCATTGGCCAAGGCCTGCTGCACGTTCGCCTCCGAGGCGGCGTGGTACTCGCCCACCGCCTCGCGGCGGTCGGCCGGGTTCGTCACCTTCACCGATCCGCCGAAGGCCGCCGCGCCCGGCACCAGGGGATGCGCCGTCCACGGTTTCACGGCGGCGTTGATGGCGTCGGCGAGCTCGCGCAGCTGCGCGTCGTTGGCGAGATTGATGCCCATGGAATTGGTCCGGGGTTCGTTCTGCGAGCGGAAGAGGTCGCGGGGTTGCGGAATGCGGGGGTGGGGCGAGAGGGCGTTGCGGCGCACCGTGGCCACCGGGTCGGCCACCAGCTCGGCGGCGGGCACGCGGGCATCGGTGATGCGGTTGACGAAGCTGGAGTTGGCGCCGTTCTCCAGCAGGCGGCGCACCAGGTAGGGCAGCAGGTCCTCGTGCGAGCCCACCGGGGCATAGACGCGGCAGGGCACGCCGAGGCGGTCGGCGCCGATCACCTCGGCGTAGAGGTCCTCGCCCATGCCATGCAGGCGCTGGTATTCGTACTCACGGCGCGTGCCGCCCTCGTTCGCCATGGCGTGGATGGCGGCGATGGTGTGGGCATTGTGGGTGGCGAACATCGGGTAGAGCGCGTCGGTGGCCGCGAACATCCGCCGCGCGCAGGCAAGATAGCTCACGTCGGTGTTCACCTTGCGGGTGAACACCGGATAGCCCGGATGGCCCTCCACCTGCGCCTTCTTGATCTCGGAATCCCAGTAGGCGCCCTTGACGAGGCGCATCGGCATCCGGCGTCCCACCTGCCGCGCCAGCGCGACGAGCTCGTCGATGACGAAGGGCGCGCGCTTCTGGTAGGCCTGCACGGCAAGGCCGTAGCCCTCCCAGCCGTCGAGGCTCCTGTCGGCGAAGGCGGCGCCGATCACGTCCAGCGAGAGTTCGAGCCGCTCGCTCTCCTCGGCATCGATGGTGAAGCCGATGCCCTGCGCCTTCGCGTGCTGGGCCAGTTCCAGCACCATCGGGGTGAGTTCCGCCATCACCCGTGCGCGCTTGCCCACCTCGTAGCGCGGGTGCAGGGCCGAGAGCTTCACCGAGATGCTGGGCGCGGCGAACACGCTGGGCGCGCCGCCGGCGGCCTTCAGCGAGGCGCCGATGGCGCCGATCGCGTCCTTGTAGGCCTGGAAGTAGCGGGCGGCGTCGCGGCGGGTGAGCGCGCCCTCGCCCAGCATGTCGAAGCTGTAGCGGTAGCGGGCGTTCTCGCCCTTGCGGCTGCGCTCGAGCGCCTCGGAAATCGTGCGCCCCATCACGAACTGATGGCCCATGATCTTCATCGCCTGGCGCACCGCCAGCCGCACCACCGGCTCGCCGGTGCGGGCGACGAGGCGCCTGAAGGCGCCGGCCACGTCGCGGCGGGTGTCCTCGGCCAGGGTGACGAGGCGGCCGGTGAGCATCAGCCCCCAGGTGGAGGCGTTCACCAGCACCGAGGAGGAGCCGCCGAGGTGCTTTTCCCAGGCCGCGTCACCGAGCTTGTCGCGGATCAGCTTGTCGGCGGTGTGCGGGTCGGGGATGCGCAGCAGGGCCTCGGCCACGCACATCAGCAGCACGCCCTCCTCCGAGCTCAGGTCGTACTGGCGCATGAAGGCCTCGACCAGCTCCGGGTCGGCGGCGCGCACCCGGGTGCGCTCCACCAGGGCCTCGGCGGTGGCCTGCACCCCGGCCTGCAGGGCTTCCGGCAGGGTGGCGAAGGGCAGCAGTCCGGCGAGGTGCTCGGCCTCGTCGCGGGCGTAGGCGGCGGTGACGCGTTCACGGGCCGGCGAGGGGGCGCCGGGCAGTTCGGGGCGGAGGATCGGCTTCACGCGGCGGCGGGGCGGCTTGGGACAAGCCGCCAGTGTGCCCGGGCGCCCGGGCGCGCGTCAGCCCCACCCGGGGCGGCGGGCGTGAAGGCGGCGCTGCGGCGCCCTTCCTCACGGGGCTTTGCTTGCCCCTGCTCCGGGGCGGGCCGTAAACTGCGTCACCCTGTCGCAGGTCTTGGCACGTCCCACGTGATCGATGAACTGCCGCCGTCGGTGACCGGTTCCGAGGCGCAGCTGCTGCTGCGCCCGAGGCGGATCCTGACGCCGCGGCAATTCGTCGTCCTGTTCGTCCTGATCGCGGTTCCGGTCTCGGTGGTGGCGGGCTACAGCTTCGCCATGGGCAATGCCTTCGCGCCCGCCTTCGCCGTGCTGGACCTCGCCATCGTCGCGGTGGCGCTGCGCTGGGTGTGGCGGTCAGGCGACCGCTACGAGCGGATCGTGGTGGGCGGGCAGCGCCTCGAGGTGCGCCGCTCGCCCGACGATGCCGCGGTGTTCAGCGCGCATCCCTACTGGGTGCGCCTGCGCCGGGCGTCCGGCCGCGGCGGGCCCGGGGCGATATGCCTCGGCTCGCAGGGCCGGGAGGTGGAGATCGGCAGTTTCCTGCCGCCCGACGAGCGCGACGAGCTGCTCGGCCGGTTGCGGTCGATGCTGGCGGCGGCCTCGGGCCGGGCGCCGGTGGAAGAATCCTGAGGTGAGGTCATCGGCATGAAGAAGTTCCGACCCCAACACGCGATCGCCGGCCTTGTGGCCAGCCTGGGCGCCACGCTGGCGGCCGCGGCGGGCCAGCCGGAGCGCTGGCAGCTCAACATGACCCAGGGCGTGACCGAGACCGCCCAGCGCGCCTACGACATGCACATGATCATGCTGTGGATCTGCGTGGTCATCGGCGTGGTGGTGTTCGGTGCCATGGCCATCGCCATCCTCCGCTTCCGCAAGTCGAAGGGCGCGGTGGCCGACAAGAGCTTCGTGCACAGCACGAAGCTGGAAGTGATCTGGACCGCCATCCCGACCCTGATCCTCGTGGTCATGGCCTACCCGGCCACCATCAAGGTGATCGAGGCCTACAACACCAGCGAACACGAGATGACGGTGAAGATCGTCGGCCAGCAGTGGCTGTGGTCCTACGAGTACGTGGGCGAGGGCGTGCGCTTCACCAGCCGCCTCGACCGCCACTCCGACCGCCTGCGCCAGAGCGGCGTCAAGGTCGACAAGCACGACCCGGAGAACGCCAACTACCTGCTCGACGTCGACAACCGCCTGGTGCTGCCCACCAACACCAAGGTGCGCTTCGTGCTCACCGCCGACGACGTGATCCACGCCTGGTGGGTGCCGGCGCTCGGCTGGAAGATGGACGCCATCCCCGGCCTCGTGAACGAGGCCTGGACCGAGATCCGCGAGCCCGGCATCTACCGCGGCCAGTGCGCCGAGCTGTGCGGCAAGGACCACGGCTTCATGCCGATCGTGGTCGAGGCCGTGCCGCGCGAGGAGTTCCAGGCCCGCCTCGCCGCCATGAAGGCCGCGAACGACACCACCGCCCGCACCGCATCCGCCGAGCCGGCCCTCGCCGGCCCGCAGGGTTGAGCTAGAGAGGTCATCCCATGGCTAACGCCCACGCCGCCACGCATCACGACGACCACGGCCACCAGCAGAGCTTCTTCGAGCGCTGGTTCCTGTCCACCAACCACAAGGACATCGGCACGCTCTACCTCATCTTCTCGCTGGTGATGTTCCTCATCGGCGGGTCGATGGCGCTGGTGATCCGCGCCGAGCTGTTCCAGCCCGGCCTGCAGCTGGTCGATCCGGCCTTCTTCAACCAGATGACCACGATGCATGCGCTGGTCATGATCTTCGGCGCGGTGATGCCGGCCTTCGTCGGCCTCGCGAACTGGATGATCCCGCTGATGATCGGCGCGCCGGACATGGCGCTGCCGCGCATGAACAACTGGTCCTTCTGGATCATGCCCTTCGCCTTCCTGCTGCTGCTGATGCCGCTGATCCTGCAGGCCTTCGGCATCGGCTCGGGCGGTCCGGCGGGCGGCTGGACGCTCTACCCGCCGCTGTCGCTGCAGGGCGGCTCGAACGTGGCCTTCACCATCTTCGCCATCCACCTGATGGGCATCAGCTCCATCATGGGCGCGATCAACATCATCGCCACCATCCTCAACATGCGTGCCCCGGGGATGGACCTGCTGAAGATGCCGATCTTCGTCTGGACCTGGCTGATCACCGCCTTCCTGCTGATCGCGGTGATGCCGGTGCTGGCCGGCGCGGTGACCATGCTGCTCACCGACAAGTTCTTCGGCACCAACTTCTTCAATGCCGCCGGCGGTGGCGACCCGGTGCTCTACCAGCACGTGTTCTGGTTCTTCGGGCACCCCGAGGTCTACATCATGATCCTGCCGGCCTTCGGCATCGTCTCGGAGATCATCCCGACCTTCGCCCGCAAGCCGCTGTTCGGCTACCAGGCGATGGTGTACGCCACGGCCTCGATCGCCTTCCTCAGCTTCATCGTCTGGGCGCACCACATGTTCACCGTGGGCATGCCGCTCGGCGCCGAGCTGTACTTCATGTACGCCACGATGCTGATCGCCATCCCCACCGGTGTGAAGGTGTTCAACTGGGTCACCACCATGTGGCGCGGCTCGATGACCTTCGAGACGCCGATGCTGTTCGCGCTCGGCTTCGTGGTGATGTTCACCATTGGCGGCTTCTCGGGCCTGATGCTGGCGATGGTGCCGGCCGACTACCAGTACCACGACACCTACTTCGTGGTGGCGCACTTCCACTACGTGCTGGTGAGCGGCGCCGTGTTCGGCATCATGGCCGGCGTGTACTACTGGCTGCCGAAGTGGACCGGCCACATGTACAACGAGACGCTGGGCAAGTGGCACTTCTGGCTGTCCACCATCTTCGTCAACCTGCTGTTCTTCCCGCAGCACTTCCTCGGCCTTGCCGGTATGCCGCGCCGCATCCCGGACTACAACGTCGCCTTCGCCGACTTCAACCTGCTGTCCTCGATCGGCGGCTTTGGCTTCGGCCTTGCCCAGCTGCTGTTCGTGGCGGTGGTGTGGCAGTGCGCCCGCGGCGGCAAGAAGGCCGAGGCGCGCGCCTGGGAGGGTGCCCGGGGCCTCGAGTGGACGGTGCCCTCGCCGGCCCCGCACCACACCTTCACGAAGCCGCCGGTCATCCGCGACGAGGACCTGGCGCACGGCGACGTGAGCCACTGATCTTCCGCACGGAGTCTTGAGACGTGGACGCTCCGCGTGAGTCCCGGGACGATGCCCCCCGCCGCGGTTCGGTGCGGCGGACGGTCATCGTGCTGGGGGCCATCGCCGCCGGCTTCTACCTCTATGCCCTGTGGATGATCGTCAGCCGCGGGGGGGCGGGGGCATGAGTAGCCACGCCGCCACCGCCCGGCGCATCGCCCTCGTCTCGCTGCTGAGCTTCGGCGCCGCCTTCGGCCTGGTGCCGCTCTATGAGATCGCCTGCGAGAAGGTCTTCGGCATCAAGCTGGAGACCGGCCCGGCCGGCGAGCGCCGCCTCGCCGACATCGCCATCGACCCCAACCGCACGGTGCGCGTCGAGTTCGACGCCACCGTGAACTCCAGGCTGCCCTGGTCCTTCGAGCCCGAGCAGCTGTCGATGGAGGTGGTGCCGGGGCAGGCCTACGAAGTGAACTACGTGGCCGGCAATCTCGATGCCGGCCCGGTGGTCGGTAATGCCGCGCCCTCGGTGGCGCCGGTGGTGGCCGCCGGTTACTTCGTCAAGACCGAATGCTTCTGCTTCACCGAGCAGCTGCTCGCCCCGGGCGAGCGCAAGGTGATGCCGGTGCGTTTCATCGTCGATCCGGCGCTGCCGGCCAACGTCCGCACCATCACGCTGTCCTATACCTTCTTCAAGAACGAGCCGGCCACCGCGCGCGCGCTCGCCGCCGCCCCGGCCCCCGCGCCGGCGCTGGCGACGGCGCCGCTCGCGGTGCCGCGCTGACCTTTCCACCGTTCCACCGCAGGGGACCCGCATGGCCACCGCACACCACGACGCCGACGTCTACTACGTACCGCACCACAGCAAGTGGCCCTTCGTGGGCTCGGTTTCGCTGTTCGTGCTGATGATCGGCCTCGTCACCTGGTTCAACGGCAGCGACACCGCCTTCTGGGTCTTCATGGCCGGTCTGGCGATGATGATCTACACCCTGTTCGGCTGGTTCGGCGACGTGATCCGCGAGTCGGAGTCGGGCAAGTACAACGGCCAGGTCGACGTCAGCTTCCGCCAGGGGATGATCTGGTTCATCTTCTCGGAAGTGATGTTCTTCGCCGCCTTCTTCGGCGCGCTGTTCTACGTCCGCCAGTTCGCCCTGCCCTGGCTCTCGGGCGAGGGTCACGGGGCGCTGGCCAACCAGTTCCTCTACGACGGCTACGTGGCCGGCTGGCCGGCCAACGGCCCGGCCAACGTCGGCGGCGAGTTCGGTACCCTGCCGGCCTTCGGCCTGCCGCTGATCAACACCATCATCCTGCTCAGCTCGGGCCTCACCCTCACCATCGCCCACCACGCCATGGTGGCCGGGCAGCGCGGCAAGGTGCTGGCCTGGCTCGGCGCCACCATCCTGCTCGGCTTCTGCTTCTTCGGCGTGCAGGCCTACGAGTACGGCCATGCCTGGTCCGACCTCAACCTGCGCCTCAGCTCGGGCATCTACGGCGCCACCTTCTACATGCTGACCGGCTTCCACGGCCTGCACGTCTTCCTTGGCACGGTGATGCTCACCGTGGTCTGGTTCCGCGTGCTGAAGGGCCACTTCACCCCGGAGAAGCACTTCGGCTTCGAGGCGGTGGCTTGGTACTGGCACTTCGTGGACGTGGTCTGGCTGGGCCTGTTCCTGTTCGTCTACGTGCTCTGAGCCCGGGACACGCCCGCAACGCACGAGGCCGGCGAATGCCGGCCTCGTCGTCTTCGCGGGGCATCCGGGAGGGCCGCGCCGGGGCGGGTCACTGGCCGATGCCGTGGAAGCGCCAGAAGCCGAGGAAGTGGCCGGCCGCCATGATGGCGAGCAGGGCGATCGACAGGCCGATGCGCCAGCTCAGGGCGCGCACCATGCGGCCATCGGCCTGCGGTTTCGAGACCATGTGGAAGAGGGCCGCGAAGAGGTTCCAGACGATGACGGCCATGAAGGCGATGACGATGAGTTTTTCCACGGGGTGGCCTGAAGCGGAATCGAAGCCCGCATTATCCGCCTGCCGCGGAGGCGCGGGGTGAAGCGCCGTTCCCGTCTCGCGCTGCGCTGGGCCCTGGTGCTGGCCCTGCTGGCGCTGTTCCTGCGCGCCGGGGTCTGGCAGCTGGGGCGTGCCGAGGAGAAGCAGGCCCGTCTCGATCAGGCCGCCGCGGTGCTGGAACGCCGGGAGCCGGCGCCATTGCCGCAGGCGCTGGCCGCCATGCCGGCCTGGGTGGAACTCGAGGCAACGTTCGAGCCCCACCCGGCCCTGCGCCTCGACCAGCAGCGCCGGGGCGGGCAGGTGGGCGTGCAGGTGTACCGCCTCGCCCGGCTCGCCGACGGCCACCGGCTCTGGGTAGACGTGGGCTGGCAGCCGCTGCCGGCCGACCGCACGGTACCGGCCGAGCCGGCGCTGCCCGACGGGGCGCTGCGCCTGGCCGGCCTGCTGGCGCCGCCGCCGTCTGCCGGGCTTGCCATCGGCCCGGCCCTCTCGCCCCTGCCCGACCAGGGCTGGCTGGCCCTGCGGCTGACGCCCGAGGCCCTGCGCGAGGCCGCGGCGCCGCGCGCAGCGGGACTGCTCGAGGGCGCGGTGCTGCGCCTCGATCCCGTCCTGCCCTTCGGCCACGAACGCGACCTCGACCTGCTGCCGAATACCCTGCCGCCCGAGAAACACCGCGGCTACGCCCTGCAGTGGTTCGGCTTCGCCACAGGCCTGCTGCTGCTCTCCCTCTACCTCCAGTTCCGACGTCCATGAACCCCGTCCTGCGCTCGCGCGCCACCCTGCTGCTGGTGGTGGCGCTGTTCTTCGTGTCCTTCGGCATCGCCGTCTTCCTGATCTTCTCCGGCTGGCGCCCCACGGCCACCCGCAATGCCGGCGAGCTGCTGCAGCCGCCGGTGGAGCTCGGGGTCCTCGGGCTGTCCCATGCCGATGGCCGGCCCTACCCCGAATGGGAGGGCGAGCGCCGCCTGTGGCGGGTGGTGGTGCTGCCGCCGCCGGACTGCGGCGAGCCCTGCCTGCGCCTCAGCGACACGCTCTACCGCGTCTGGGTGGCCGAAGGCCGGCATGCCGACCGGGTGCAGGTGCTGTGGTTCGGCGAGGTGCCGGCGCAGGCCCCGGAATACCGCGCCTTCCTGCCGATGGCGCCCTCGCCGGCGCTCCGTGCGAAACTGCCCGCCGCGCACGTCGAGGGCAGCCTTGCCGTGCACCTCATCGACCCGAACGGCTTCCTCGTGATGCGTTACGAACCCGGCTTCGACCCCACCGGCCTCCGCAAGGACCTCGCCCGGCTGCTGAAGGTGACCGAGTGATCCCCGTCCGCCATTTCCATCGCCTCGCCTGGGTGGCGGTCATCGTCGCCTTCGGCGTGATCTTCCTCGGCGGTTTCACCCGCCTGAACAACGCCGGCCTGAGCTGCCCGGACTGGCCCACCTGCTACGGCAAGATCACCTGGCCCACCAGCGAGGCCGACATCGCCCATGCCAACGCCACCTTCGAGCGCGCGGTGGAAGTGCACAAGGCGGTGTGGGAGCAGGTGCACCGCATCCTCGCCGCCAGCCTCGGCCTGCTGGTCTTCACCCTGGCCCTGCTGGCCGCCCGCCGCCGCCCGCAGGGCCTCGCCACCGTCGCGGCAGGCACGCTGCTGGTGGTGGCGGCGATCTTCGCCTACATCAAGGTCGACCACGGCCTCGCCCTCGGTCTTGCTGCGGCGGGGCAGGCGGTGTGGCTGTCCGGTCTCGTGCGCTGGGCCGATGGCGTGACCCGGCTCTCGATGGGCCTGCTGATGCTGGTCACCTTCCAGGCCCTGCTCGGCATGTGGACGGTGATCTGGCTGGTGAAGCCGGTGATCGTGATGAGCCATCTGCTGGGCGGGCTTGCCACCTTCTCGCTGCTCACCGTGCTGGCCTGGTGGAGCACGCCGAACGCCATGCGCCTGCACGTGGATGCCCCGGCCCTGCGCCGCTGGCTCTGGGCCGGCCTGGGGCTGCTGGTGCTGCAGATCGCCCTCGGGGGCTGGGTGGCGGCGAACTATGCCGCCCTGGCCTGCGGCCTCGACTTCCCCACCTGCAAGGGCGAATGGTGGCCGGCCACCGATTTCGCCGAGGGCTTCGTGCTCTGGCGTGGCATCGGCGTCGATTACGAGGGCGGCGTGCTGGATGCCGCTGCCCGCGCCGCCATCCAGCTCACCCACCGCATCGGCGCGCTGGTGGTGGCGGCCTACTTCGTGCTGCTGGGCTTCCGCCTCGCCTTCACCCCGGGCTTCCGGGGCTCGGGCGTGCTGCTCCTGGTGCTGCTGGTGGCGCAGGTGGCGCTCGGCATCGCCAATGTGGTGATGGGCCTGCCGCTGTATGTCGCCACCGCCCACCTGCTGGTGGCGGTGCTGATGCTGTTCACCGTGGTCACCCTGCTGGCGCGCCTGCGCTCGCCCGGGGCCTGAGCCGATGGCCTCGCTCGCCGGCCAGTACTGGGAGCTCACCAAGCCGCGGGTGGTGGCGCTGATCGTCTTCACCGCGGTGATCGGCATGTTCCTCGCCACGCCGGAATGGCCGGGGACGCGCGTCCTGCTGCTTGGCAGCCTCGGCATCTGGCTGGCCGCGGCCTCGGCGGCGGCCATCAACCACCTGCTCGACCAGCGCATCGATGCACTGATGGCGCGCACCGCCCACCGCCCCCTGCCCACCGGCTCGCTCACCGGCCCCCAGGTGCTGCTGTTCGCCGTGGCCCTCGGCGTGGTCTCGATGCTGGTGCTGGCGCTGTGGGTGAATCCCTTCACCGCGGCGCTCACCTTCGCCTCGCTGATCGGCTATGCCATCGTCTACACCGGCTATCTCAAGCGCGCCACGCCGCAGAACATCGTGATCGGCGGCCTCGCCGGCGCCGCGCCGCCGCTGCTCGGCTGGGCCGCGGTGAAGGGCTGGCCGGAGGGCGTGCCCTTCGCCGCCCTGTTCGGCCCGCCCTTCGACTACCACCACGCCCTGCTGCTGGTGCTGATCATCTTCGTCTGGACGCCGCCGCACTTCTGGGCGCTGGCGATCTTCCGCAAGGAGGACTATGCCCGGGCGATGGTGCCGATGCTGCCGGTGACCCACGGCGTGGAGTACACGCGCTGGCAGATCCTGTTCTACACCCTGCTGCTGGTGGCGGCCACGATCCTGCCCTTCGCCAGCGGCATGAGCGGGCTGTTCTACCTCGGCGGCGCGCTGGTGCTGGGCGGAGTGTTCCTCTGGTACGCGGTGCGCCTGTTCAACCCGCCCGACCCGCTGTACCCGATGCGGGTGTTCAACTACTCGGTGGTCTACCTGATGGTGCTGTTCGGCTTCCTGCTGGCAGACCACTACCTCGGGCCGGCGCCGGCTCCGCCGCCGGCCGAGATTGGCTTCGAGCGGGTGGGCTGAGGCTCAGAAGCCGAGCGGCAGGCCCAGCAGGAAGAAGCCGAGCAGAAGCCCGGTCCAGGCCACGAGGAAGGCGGCGGAGTAGGGCAGCATCATCAGGATCATGTCGCCGAGGCCCATCTCCGGCCGGTAGCGGCGCATGAAGGCGAGCACGATGCCGGCATAGGACATCATCGGCGTGATGATGTTGGTGGAGGAGTCGGCCACGCGGTAGGCCGCGGCCACCAGGTCCGGGGTCATCTGCGGGTTCACCTGGTAGAGCATGGGCACGAAGATCGGGCCGAGCAGCAGCCATTTCGAGTTGAGCCCGCCGACGAACAGGTTGATGAGGGCGGTGGTGAGCACGAAGCCGATCAGCAGCAGCACCGGGTACTCGGCCACGCCGAGGCCCAGCAGGGCCTGCGCGCCGAGGTAGGTGATGTAGGCGCCGATGCCGCTGTAGCCCAGCAGGGCCAGGGCGTTGTAGCTGAAGAAGGTGAGCACCACGATGTAGCCGGTGGTGTTCATCTGTTTCGTGGCCGCGGCCACCACGTCGCCAAGGCCGCGGAAGCGGCCGCTGGCGAAGCCGAAGGTAGCGCCCACCATCACGAAGAACAGCGAGATGGCAAGGATGATGTTGTTGACGAAGGGATTCACCCGCACGCCGCTGTCGTTCTCGAAGGCAGCCAGCGGCCCGAGCGCCAGCCCGGCCAGCACCAGCAGGGCCACGGGGGTGGCGAGCAGGGCGGCGCGCAGGCCGCGGCGCTCGCCCTCGCTCAGCTCGAACTCGCCAAGATCGAGGTCGGCCGGCACGGTGTAGGGCGCGTTCGCGAGGCGCGGCATGACGAAGCGCTTGGTCACCCAGCCGCCGATGGCGGCGAGCAGGAAGGTGGAGGCCACCATGAAGAAGTAGTTCATGGTGGCGGGATTGAGCGGGCGGCCGTCGCCGCCGACGAAGGGCACCTGCTGGGCCTCGGCGAACACCCGGGCGTTCATGCCGACGATGACGTCGGGCGGGGTGGCCGGGATCAGGTTGGCGCTGAAGCCCGCCGAGACGCCGGCGAAGGCCGCGGCCATGCCGATCAGCGGGTTCTGCTTCATCGCCGCGTAGAGCAGGCCGGCCAGCGGCACCAGGATGAGGTAGCCGGCGTCGGTGGCCAGCGAGCTCATGATGCCGAGGAAGACCAGCATCACCGGCATCCAGGTGAGCGGCACGCGGCGACCGGCCTTCTTGATCAGGGCGCCGAGCAGGCCGGCGTGTTCGGCCACGCCGATGGCGAGGGTGACGACGAGGATGACGCCGAGCACGCCGTTGCCGAAGGCCAGCCAGTTCTGCACCAGGGCGTTGTCGACGATCCAGCGCACGTGCTCGGCCTGGTACACCGGGCGGATCACCTGCTCGATGGGCGCGCCACCGGCGCCGGGGGTCGAGAAGGTGTGGCCGCCGAGCAGGCTGGCGGCCACGAAGGTCAGCACCCAGAGGCCGACGAAGAGCAGCACCGGATCGGGGATGCGGCGACCGATGCGTTCGAGGCGCGAGCCGAGCTCGCGGTGGGGCGGCGTGGGTTCCATCGCGGGGCGGATCTCCGGGGTGACGGGCAGGCGGGGCGCTCAGCGCTCCAGCAGATGCTTCTGCCAGAACAGCATGGTGGCGGCGTTGAACCAGTCGGCATTGCGCTTCTTGGCGAAGCCGTGGCCCTCGTCCCTGAAAACGAGGTACCAGACGTCGCGGCCGTTGGCGCGCACCGCCGCCACGATCTGCTCGGCCTCGGAGAGCGGCACCCGCGGGTCGTTGGCGCCCTGGGCCACGAACAGCGGCGAGGTGATGCGGCCGGCGTTGTTGAGCGGGGCGATCTCCTCCATGAAGGCGCGCATGACCGGGTCGCGCTCGTCGCCGTATTCCACGCGGCGCAGGTCGCGGCGGTAGCTCTCGGTGGCCTCGAGGAAGGTCACGAAGTGCGAGATGCCGACCACGTTGATGCCAGCGGCGATGCGTTCGGGGTAATCCACCATGGTGGCCAGCACCATGTAGCCGCCATAGCTGCCGCCGAACACGCCGACGCGCGCCGGGTCGAGCTCGGGCTGCCGGGCGATCCAGTCGAGCAGGGCGCCGATGTCCTTCACCGAGTCCTTGCGCTTGAAGCCATTGTCGAGCTGCAGGTAGGTCTTGCCGTAGCCGGCCGAGCCACGCACGTTCGGTACCAGCACCGCCATGCCCAGCTCGTTCACCATGTACTGGATGCTGGGGTTGAAGCTGGGGAAGGCCTGGGCCTCGGGGCCGCCGTGGATCTGGATCACCACCGGCAGGCGCGTTCCGGCGGGCACGCTGGCCGGACGGTAGTAGAAGGCCGGAATCGAGAGGCCATCGAAGCTCTCGTAGCGGATCAGGGTGGGAGCGACGAAGCGGCGGGTATCGAGGCCGCCCACCTCGCTCTGGGTCCAGCGCACCAGGGCCTGCGTTTCGATGTCGATCACGAACACATCGCTGGGCGAGGTGGCGGTGTTGAGGGTCACGGCGATGCGGCGGCCATCGGGCGAGAAGCCGAAGCTGCCGATCACGCCCACCGGCAGCGCCGGCAGGGGACGCTCGCGGTGGTCGGGCAGCGAGCGCAGGTGCAGCCGGCCGATGCCGTCCTCGTTGCTGGCGAATACCAGATGACGGCCGTCGCGCGAGAGGTCGAAGCCGGTCACGTCCCAGGGGATGCCGGCGCTGAGGTTCTGCGGGGCATCCCCCGGGCGGTGGAAGCGCAGGGTGCGGAACTCGGTGCCCTCGTCGGAGAGATAGTAGGCCCCCTCGCCGCGCGGCGCGTAGCGGAACTGCCCGACCGCGGCGGTGCCGCCTTCGATCGGGAACATCCGCAGCGCGCCGGTCTCGAGGTCGAGCTCGCCCGGGTAGGTCTCGTTGATCGAGACCGTGCGGGTGACGAACAGGCGCCTGCCATCCGGCGAGAAGTCGGTGGCGAACCAGGTGCCGCCTTCCTGCAGCACGATGCGCGGGGCCGCATCGCCGGTCTTGACCCAAAGATCGCCGTCGCGGCCGTTGCGGGCGGTGCTGGTCCAGGCCAGCTGGCGGCCGTCGGCCGACCAGACCGGGGCCTCGTTGCGGGTGCGGCCGCCATCGGTGAGGCGCACCGCCTCGCGGGTCTCGAGATCGAAGTGGAAGAGCTGCCAGAACTCCGAGCCGCCCACGTCGCGGCCGAACACGAAGCCCCGGCCATCGGGGCGCACGCGCACCGCCTGGGTGGGCTCGCTGGAGAAGGTGAGCTGCTCGCGCATGCCGAGCGGCATGGCCACGCGGTGTACCTGGGTGGTCTCGCCGAAGCGGGTGGTGATCAGGAGGGCCTCGTTCCCGGCCCAGCCGGCGAAGCTGGCGCCGCGGGTGTTCTGGTAGCGCTCGAGGCGCTCCAGTAGCGCGGGCGGCGGCTCGGGGATGTTCTCGCTGATGCGGTTGTCCGCCTCCACCCGCTGTACCGACGGGGCGGTGGGCGCGGCCGCCAGGGCCGGCGTGGCCAGACCGAGAAGCAGAAGCGGAGCGAGCAGATTCGGCGTTCGCATGGGGCATGCGTTCCAGATCACGGAGGAGCCGGGAGCCTAGCAGCCCGACACCGCCGGAGGGGCGAAGAGCGCGTCTTGCTGCGATGCCGCATCGTCGAACTGGGTCAGGCCCACGCCGACCAGGCGGTAGCGCGTGCGCGGCGGCAGGTCGACGCGGTCGCGCAGGGCCAGCGCAGCCTCGGCCAGGGCGCGGGCGCTTCCCGGCATCGGCACCGGGCTGCTGCTGCGGGTGAGGATCTGGAACTCGGCGGTCTTGAGCTTGAGCTGCACCGTGCGCGCCGGCCTCGCCTCGCGCTGGGCCAGGGCCCAGACCCGCTCGGCGAGCCGGGTGATGGCAGGCCCGAGTTCGTCGAGGTAGTGGTCTTCGGTGAAGGTGTCCTCGGAGGAAATGGACTGGCGGACTCGCGTGGGCCGCACCGGCTCCTCGTCGATGCCTCGCGCCAGCTCGGCGAGCCGCAGGCCCCAGGGGCCGAAGCGGTGCACGAGCAGCGGCGTGGGCACGGCCCTGAGCTCGCCCACCCGGTGGATGGCCAGTGCCGCCAGCTTCTCCGCCATCACCGGGCCCACGCCGGGCAGGCGCGCCACCGGCAGCGGGGTGAGGAAGGACAGCACCCGCTCGGGCGGCACTACGTAGAGCCCGTCGGGCTTGCGGAAGTCGGAGGCGATCTTGGCCACGAACTTGTTCGGGGCCACGCCAGCCGAGGCGGTGAGGGCGAGGCGCTCGCGGATCTCGTCGCGGATGGCCTTGGCCACGGCCGTGGCGGTGGGCAGGCCCGAGGTGTTGGTGCTGACGTCGAGGTAGGCCTCGTCCAGCGACAGGGGCTCGATCAGCGGCGTGTGGCGCTCGAGGATGGCGCGCACCTCGGCCGAGACCGCCTTGTAGCGGGTGAAGTCGGGCGGCACGAACACCGCCTGTGGGCAGAGCCGCGCGGCGCGCAGCGCCGGCATGGCCGAGCGCACGCCGAAGGCGCGGGCCTCGTAGCTGGCAGCGCAGACCACCGAGCGCGGGCCCTTCCAGGCCACCACCACCGGGCGGCCGCGCAGGGCGGGGTCGTCGCGCTGCTCGACCGACGCGTAGAAGGCGTCCATGTCGATGTGCACGATCTTGCGCATGGCCTCAGGATAGCCGGCCGTCACCCGGCCGACATCGGCATCGGGCAGGCTTCCACCCATGCACGCCCTTTTCCGACTGCTCTTGGGCGGCCTTATGCTGGCCGCCATGCCCGCCCTCGCCACCCCGCTCACCGTCATCGCCCACCGCGGCGCCTCGGCCGAGCGCCCCGAGCACACGCTCGAGGCCTACCGCCTCGCCATCGCCCAGGGGGCGCACTTCATCGAGCCCGACCTCGTGCCCACCCGCGACGGCGTGCTGGTGGCGCGCCACGAGAACGCGCTCTCCGGCAGTACCGACGTGGCCGAGCGCCCCGAGTTCGCCGACCGCAAGACCCGGAAACAGATCGACGGCGTATGGGTGGAGGACTGGTTCGCCGAGGATTTCACCTTCGCCGAGCTGAAGACCCTGCGCGCCCGCGAGACGAAGCCGGCCGAGCGGCCGGGGAACCGCGCTTTCGACGACCGCTTTTCGATTCCGAGCTTCGCCGAGGTCATCGCGCTCGCAAAGGAAGAGGGCGAGCGCCTCGGGCGGCCGATCGGTCTCTATCCGGAAACCAAGCACCCGACCTATTTCCTGCACGAGGGGCGGCATCTCGATGGCCGGCCGATCGGCCTCGATACCAGCGCGCTTCTCCTCGACGAGCTCGTGGCGGCCGGGTTCACCGATCCCGGGCGCGTGTTCATCCAGAGCTTCGAGCTCGCCAACCTGCGGCGCCTGCGGCATGAGCTGATGCCGGCGCGTGGCCTCGCCCTGCCGCTGGTGTTCCTGCTCGGCGATGTCTCGGGCCGGAGCGATCCTGCCACCAGCAACTTCGGCCAGCCCTACGACGTGGTCTGGCATGCCCGGCGCGGCGACGATCTCGCGGCGCTCTACGGCCCGCTCGCCGGGGCGCTGGGCCTGCACGCGGGCAGCCACTACGGCGAGTTCCTCGGGCCCGCGGCGCTCGCCGCCCTGCGCCGCGAGGTCGATGGCCTCGGCCCCTGGATCCCGAGCCTGGTGCAGGCCGTGCCCGCGCCCGAAGGCGCGGCCGATCCGCGCCCGCGCCTCGGCCCGGCGATGGCGCCCTGGCTGGCCGAGGCCCGCCGCCTCGGCTTTGCCGTGCATGCCTACACGCTGCGGCCGGAGCCGCCCTTCCGGCTCCTCGATGCCGGGGGGCAGGAGCTGTCTTCTGCCGAACTCCTGCGGCATCTGGTGGCGGCTGGCATCACCGGCATCTTCGCCGATGCCCCGGGCGAGGCGGTGGCGCTCGGCCTCACGGTGCGCGCCTGCCCCTGAGATGTGCCTGATCGCGTTTGCCATCGAGGCCCATCCGCGCTGGCGCTTCGTGCTGGCCGGCAACCGCGACGAGTTCCATGCCCGGCCCTCGGCCGCCGCGGGCTGGCTGGAGCCGGCCCATGGCCGCTTCGGCGGTCGCGATCTCGAGGCCGGTGGCGGCTGGCTGCAGGCCGCCGCCGATGGCCGGGTAGCGGCGGTGACCAATGTGCGGCTGGGCCGCCGCGAGACGGCCCCGCGCTCGCGCGGCGAGCTGGTGGCGGGCTTCATTGCCGGCACCGCGGGGGCGGAAGACTGGCTTGCCCGGGTGATGCCGCAGGCCGGCGAGTACGGCCCCTTCAACCTGCTGCTCTGGGATGGCGAGGCGCATTACGCCAGCAACCATCCTTCGCCGCGGCAGCGACGGGTGGCGCCGGGGGTGCATGCGCTGTCGAACGCCGACCTCGACACGCCCTGGCCGAAGACCGAGGCCCTGCGCGCCGCCCTGGCCGGCTGGCTGGCGCTGGCGGATGTGCGCGACCCCGATGCCCATCCAGGGCTGACAGAACCGCTGTTCGCCGCCCTGGCCGACCCGCGCGAGGCCCCCGAAGAGGCATTGCCGCACACCGGCGTGCCACTCGACTGGGAGCGGCGGCTCTCCGCGGCCTTCATCCGCGGCGAGGACTACGGCACCCGCGCCAGCAGCGTGCTGCTGGCCGACGAGACCGGCCTGTGGTTCGAGGAACGCCGCTTCGGCCCCGGTGGCGTGGCGGCGGGGCGCAGCAGCGCCTGGCTGCCGCGCCGCTCAGCCGCCTGAGTCGCCCGGGCGGGCCAGGGCATACACCACCCGGTCGCGCACCGTGCCCAGGCGCTGCGGTGCCCAGCCGGCGGCGCGCGCCTCGGCCTCGAAGCGCGGCACGGAAGCCTCGCGCATCACGAAGATCCGCCCGGCGGGTTCCGGGGTTTCGCGCAACTCGTTGCCCAGCACGTCGTCGAAGGGCGCATCGGAGATCGGCTTCGAGGCCAGATCGCCATCGAAGTCGACCTTCTCCACCGGCGCCCGCAGATAGAGGTGCAGGCCGAGGCGGGCCATGTCGTTCACGAACACCACCTCCTCGATCCGGAAAGGGGCCAGGGCCTCGAGGGCCCGCGCCCACTCGGCCGTGTTCTTGTGCAGGGGCACGCGGGCGGCCTGCTTCTCCGGCAGCCAGCCGGCGATCACCTCGAGATGGGTGGTGGCGAGCCTGAGGCCGAGCGCCAGGCCCAGCACGGCGGTCACGGCGAGCACCCGCGGCGGGCCGAAGCGGGCCTCCTGCAGGGCACGCCCCAGGAGCAGGGCGAGCAGGGGAAAGAGCGGCAGCAGGTAGAGCGGCAGCCGCGAGCGGGCCAGCAGGAACACGGCGAGGCCGAGTGCCAGCGGCAGCAGCAGCTGCCGTGTTTCCGGTGCGGCCTGGCGCCAGCCCAGGCCGGCACGCCGCCAGGCGGCGAGTGCCCAGGGCCACCAGGGCAGGGTGCCGAGGCTCAGGGTCAGGCCATAGACATAGAACCCGCCCCACCATTGCGGATGGCGCTGGTGGGTGTCGGTGGCGATGCGGGCATAGACCTCGTAGCCGAGGAAATAGCCGAGCAGGCCCTCGTGGCGGGCCACCACCACGGCATACCAGGCCAGGCCCACGAGGGCGAAGAGCAGCAGGCCGGCCGGATGCCAGAAGCGCAGCCCGTCGCCATCGCGGTGATGCACGAGGGCGAGGCCGGCCAGCAGCACCAGGGCCGGGGGGCCCTTGGTGAGGAAGGCGAGGCCGAAGGCCGCCCACATGCCCAGCACGAAGCCCGGCCGTCCCTCGAAGCGGGCGATGCTGTAGCAGGCGAAGGCGAGGGTGGTGGCGAAGGTCAGCGGGGTGTCGGTGGTGACCACGCCCGCGCCGAGCAGGGGCACCGGCAGGCTGGCATAGACGAGGGCCGGCAGCCAGGGCCGGCGCGGGGCGAAGTGCCGGCCGATGCGCAGCAGCAGGGCGACGATGCCGAGGTGGGCGAGGGCGCCCGGGAGCCGCACCGCCCATTCGTTCCAGCCCAGGCTGGCCACGCTGGCGGCAATGGCCCAGTAGGTCACCGGCGGCTTGGTGAAGTGCAGGCTCTCCGGATGACGGTACAGGCTGATGAACTCGCCGCTTTCCAGCATCTGCAGGGCGACATTGGTGAAGCGGCCCTCGTCCGGTTCCCAGAGCGGGCGGCTGCCGAGCAGGAAGAAGGCGCTGGCGGCGGCCAGCAGGAGCACGGCAAGGGCGGGCGGGAACGACCGGCGGGTGGAAGTCATCCGGGCAGGCGGCAGGGCGGTAGCGGCGTGCCGGGCATTCTCCCTGCCGGATGAGGCGAATGCATCACGCGTTGCGGAAACGGCGACGCCGCGGCACGGGGCCGCGGCGTCGGACTGGCAGGAGCCGAACCCCTCAGAAGCGGAAGCCCACCGAGAGCGAGAGCATCCACGGATCGACATTGGCCGTGCCGATGTCGGCGCCGCCCAGCGTCACCTTGCTGTCGAAATCGATGTAGCGGGCCTCGCCGCGGAGATAGGCGCTGTCGCCCAGCCTGAAGTCGGCGCCGAGGGCGGCGGCAAGGCCATCGGAGTTCTTCACGTCCACCGGGGCGCCGGCCAGGGCATTGATGCCGCGCACGCTGGAGACCGAGGTCCAGTTGTAGCCGATTCCGGCATAGGGGCTGAAGCCGGCGTCGCTGCCGAGGAAGTGCCAGTTGACGCCCACGGTCACCGGCTGGTGCTTGAGTGAGACCACCTGGCCCAGGCCCTCGAGGGTGACGGTGTGCGAGAACTTCGAGCCGGGGAAGTCCACCGCCAGTTCGAGGCCATTGTCGAAGTGGTAGGAGGCACCGAGCAGCAGCTTGGTGTTGTCGTCGATCGAGGCGCGGGCGCCGGCGATGGTGCCGTTGTTGGACTTCGGATCGACATTGGCGATGCCGCCGCGCGCCGAGAAGCCCTCGGCGAAGGCAGGGGCGGCGAGCGAGGCGGCGACGAGGGCTGCGAGCATCGGGGTCAGGCGCATGGGGTTCTCCTTGCTTCTTGTCTGGCGTGGGGATTCCACGGCGCGCAGTGTGGTCACGCCGCGGTGCAGCACGCGCCAAGGTGGCGTGCAGGCCTTGCCAAGGGCGCATCGACGGCATGGCAAGGGCGTGTCCGCGTGGCGTGAAGCGTCCCGTACCGCGGCGCACGGCGGGCGTGGATACGTATGCGCCCGCCCGGGGATGGCGCCCCGCCGGGCGCGAGGCGAGAATGTCGGCTTGTCTTTCGTCCCTCGGAGTGGACATGGCCGATATCCGCGAAGCCCGGGTGCCCGACCTCGGCGGCAGCCGCGAGGTGCCCGTGATCGAACTGCTGGTGGCGGTGGGCGACCGCGTCGCCAGGGACCAGGGGCTCGTCACCTTGGAGTCCGACAAGGCGACCATGGAGGTGCCCTCGCCCTTCGCCGGCATCGTGCGCGAACTGAAGGTGGCGCTCGGCGACGCGCTCAGCGAAGGCGATGTGGTGGCCCTGATCGAGGTGGAAGCGGCGGCGTCCGCCCCCGCCCCGGCTCCCGCGCCTTCCACACCGGCTCCCCGTCCTGCCCCGGCGCCGGCCCCCGCTCCCGCCACGCCGCCTGCGCCCGCGCCCGCGCCCGCGCCCGCCGAGGCCCCGGCGCCGGCCACTCCGGCCGCCCTGGTGCCGGCGACGATGCCGGGGATCGATCCGGAGGCCCTGCCGCCCCGTACGCCGCCGATCGCCTTCACCGCCGAGGCCCTGCTGCCCGGTACGGTGCCGCATGCCTCGCCGGCGGTGCGCGTGTTCGCCCGCGAGCTGGGCGTGGATCTTTCGAAAGTGCAGGGCAGCGGCCGCGCCGGCCGCATCTCGAAGGAGGACGTGCAGGCCTTCGTCAAGAAGGTGATGACGGAAGGCCTGCCGGTGGCCGCGCCGGCGGGCGGCAGCGGCACGGGCCTGAACCTGATTCCCTGGCCGAAGGTCGACTTCGCCAGGTTCGGCCCGATCGAGACGCAGCCGCTCTCGCGCATCCAGAAGCTCAGCGGCCAGAACCTCGCCCGCAACTGGGCGATGATCCCGCACGTCACCCAGTTCGACGAGGCCGACATCACCGAGATGGAGGCGTTCCGCCGGCAGCTCGGCGAAGAGCACAAGGACACCAAGGTCACGCCGCTGGTGTTCCTGATCAAGGCCGCCGTGGCCGCGCTCAAGGCCTTCCCGAAGTTCAATGCCTCGCTCGACGGCGAACAGCTGGTGCTCAAGCGCTACTTCCATATCGGCATCGCCGTGGATACGCCGGACGGGCTCGTGGTGCCGGTGATCCGCGACTGCGACCAGAAGGGCCTGCTCGATCTCGCCCGCGAGCTCGGCGAGATCAGCAGGAAGGCGCGCGAGAAGAAGCTCGGCCCCGCCGACATGCAGGGCGGCTGCTTCTCGATCAGTTCGCTGGGCGGTATCGGCGGCACGGCGTTCACGCCGATCATCAATGCGCCGGAAGTGGCCATCCTCGGCGTCTCGCGCAGCAGCATGAAGCCGGTGTGGAACGGCCGCGAGTTCGCGCCGCGCCTGATGCTGCCGCTCTCCCTGAGCTACGACCACCGGGTGATCGACGGCGCCGATGCCGCGCGTTTCACCAGTTTCCTTGCCAGGGCGCTCGGCGACCTGCGCCGCCTGCTGCTCTGAGTGCCCGCGGTGAACACGCCCCTGCCGCCCTGGGACGAGGCCCTGCCGGCGCGCGTCGTGGTCGGCGCCCTGCAGTGGGCGCAGCGCCGGGTGTCCGGCTTCGAGGACTTCGCCGGCGCCTTCGCCGAGTGGGTGCGGGTGGCGGCAGACTACGGTGTCGAACTCCTGGTGGTGCCGGAGCTGATCACCTGCCAGCTGCTGAGCGCCGAGCCCGCGCGGCTCGGCCCCGCCGAGGCGCTGGACCGGCTTTCGGCGCACACGCCGGCGTGGAAAGCCCTGCTGTCGGATCTGGCGAAGCAGCACCGCCTCACCCTCGTCGGCGGCACGCACCTGACCTGGATCGAGGGCCGCCCGCGCAACGTCTGCTGGGTGGCCACGCCCGATGGTGCCCTGCAGCGCCGCGACAAGCTGCACATCACGCCGAGCGAGGCCGGAAGCTGGGCGGTACAGGGCGGAGAGGCCCGCGACGTCGCGCCGGTCGACACCCCGCTTGGCAAGGTGGGCGTGCAGATCTGCTACGACAGCGAGTTTCCGGAACTGGGCCGGGCGCAGGTGGAGGCCGGGGCCTGGCTGTTCGCCATTCCCTACTGCACCGACCTGCGTGGCGGCCACCTGCGCGTGCGCCACAGCGCGCAGGCGCGTGCCGTCGAGAACCAGGTCTATGTCGTCGCCGCCGGCAATGCCGGGTTCTGCCCGGGGGTGGCGAACTTCGACCAGCAGTACGCCGAATCCGCCGTGCTCACGCCCTGCGACGATGCCATCGCTGCCTTCGCTGCCGATGGCGTGGCGCGGGCCGCGACGCCCAATGCAGAACAGCTGGTGGTGGCCGAGCTCGACCTCGCTGCCCTCCGTCGCGCCCGCGAACGTGGCAGCGTGCGCAATCTCATCGACCGCCGTCCCGATCTTTATGCCGCGCTCCGCGGTGAAGCCCGAGGCATGGCATCCCCGAACACGAACGACTCCGAGGCACGAGATGGCCAGTATTGACGTCAAGGTTCCCGACATCGGCGGTCATGCCGGCGTCCCCGTCATCGAGCTGCTGGTGAAGCCTGGCGATACGGTGAAGAAGGACCAGGGGCTCGTCACCCTGGAGAGTGACAAGGCGACGATGGAGGTGCCCGCGCCGGCCGCCGGCGTGATCACCGCGCTGAAGGTGACGCTTGGCGACGAAGTATCGGAAGGCCATGTGATCGCCACGCTGGAAGTGGCCGAGGCTGGTGCCACCGCCACGCCTGCTGCCTCGAAGCCTGCCACCGCATCGGCACCCGCCACGCCCGCATCGGCGGCCAGCGCGGCTGCGCCACCGGCTGTGGCCGCACCGGCCCCGAAGGCCGCGGCCAGCGACGGCAAGGCCGCCGACCAGCGCTGCCAGCTGGTCGTGATCGGCGCCGGCCCCGGTGGCTACACCGCCGCCTTCCGCGCCGCCGACCTCGGCCTCGACGTGGTGCTCATCGAGCGCTATCCCACGCTCGGCGGCGTCTGCCTCAATGTCGGCTGCATTCCCTCGAAGGCCCTGCTGCACACCGCCGCCGTCATCCAGGAGGCGAAGCACATGGACGCCGTGGGCGTGAGCTTCGGCGCGCCCAGGATCGACGTGGACAGGCTGCGCGGCTACAAGGAAAAGGTGATCGGCACGCTCACCAAAGGGCTCGCCGGCATGGCCAGGCAGCGCAAGGTGCGCGTGATCCAGGGCACCGCAAGCTTCGTCTCGCCGAACGAGCTCGACATCGCCACCGCCGACGGTACCCAGCGCCTCGCCTTCGAGAAGGCGATCATCGCCGCCGGCTCGCAGCCGGTGAAGCTGCCCGGCTTCCCCTGGGGCGACCCGCGGGTGATGGATTCCACCGACGCGCTGCAGCTTGCCGATATCCCGAAGCAGCTGCTCGTCGTCGGCGGCGGCATCATCGGTCTTGAGATGGCCTGCGTGTACGCCGGCCTTGGCAGCGCGGTCACGGTCGTCGAGCTCGGCCCGCAGCTGATGCCGGGCGCCGACCTCGACCTCGTCAAGCCGCTGGCCGACCTGCTGAAGAGCCGGGGCGTCACGGTACACCTCAATACCAGGGTGCCGGAGGTGGTCGCGAAGCCCGATGGCCTGCATGCGCGCTTCGAGGGCGAGAAGGCGCCAGCCGGCGCGGTGTTCGACCGTGTGCTGGTCTCGGTGGGGCGCAGCCCGAACGGCGGCAAGCTCGCCGCGGAGAAGGCCGGCGTGCAGGTGACCGAGCGTGGCTTCATCCCGGTCGACCGGCAGATGCGCACCAACGTGCCGCACATCTTCGCCATCGGTGATCTCGTCGGCCAGCCGATGCTCGCCCACAAGGCCACGCACGAGGGCAAGCTCGCGGCCGAAGTGGCCGCCGGCGAGAAGCGTGAGTGGGTGGCGCGGGTGATCCCGTCGGTGGCCTACACCGACCCGGAAGTGGCCTGGGTGGGCGTGACGGAAACCGAGGCGAAGGCCAGGGGGCTTGCCATCGAGGTCGGCAAGTTCCCGTGGGCGGCCTCGGGCCGCGCCATCGGCAATGGGCGCACCGAAGGCTTCACCAAGCTCATCCTCGATGCCGGGACGCACCGCGTGATCGGCGGCGGCATCGTCGGCACCGGGGCGGGCGATCTCATCGGCGAGATTGCGCTGGCCATCGAGATGGGGGCGGAGGTGGGCGACATCGGTCATACCATCCACCCGCACCCGACGCTGATCGAGACCGTGGCGATGGCGGCGGAAGTGGCCGAAGGCACCATCACCGATCTCTACCTCCCGAAGAAGAAGTAAGCCCCGGCGCGGAGGCGAGTCCATGGAGTTCCTCTACGCCCTTGGCGGCGTGATCGCCCTGCTGCTCGGCACCGATTCCGCCACCAAGGGCCTTTCGGGAGCGCTGCAGCAGGCGAAGGCCACGCCGCTTGCCGCTGCCCTCGTGCTGGTCTTTGCGGGTTACGCCCTGCCGGGCCTCGCCCTCGGCCTCGGTGCCTGGGCCTGGCAGGACGCCCAGGCCGCGGCCAGCGCGCTGCACGGGGCCAGCCTCGGCGCGCTCGGTCTCGGTGCAGGTGGGCTGCTGCTCACCACCGGCGTCGTCCTGCGCGTGCGGCCGTGGCGCATGCTCGACGGCGATCGCGCGCAGGCCGAGCTCACGGAGTTCGCGGTGAGCCGGCCCGGCTGGGGACTGAACGGTTTCCGCCTCGCCTTCGGCGCCCTGCTGCTGGCGCTCGGCGCGCGCGGCGTGCTCGCCGCCGCGCCGGCCTTCGTGGGCGTTGCCGGCCTCGATGCCGGCGCGGCCCTGCTCGTCGCCGCGGCCCTGTGCAGCGGGTTCGTCGTTGCGGTGGTCGCCAGCTTCAACGCCCGCTTCGGCGATGCCGCCGCGGCCTTCGCCGCCACCGGCGGTGCGGGCCTCGTGCTCACCCTGCTGGCCGGCGCAGCCGCGTTCCTGCTCGCCTTGCCATCGCTCGATCTGCGGTTGCTTGCGCACCCACTCGTGCAGGGCGCGGCGCTGCTTGCGCTCTGGGCCGGGCTGGCCATCCCGGTGCGCGCCATCGGCCGCCCCGCAGGCGCCATGCTGCTGCTCGCGATGGGAGCCTTGCTGGCCGCCGCCGCGCTGCTGCGCTGATGCCCGGCGCGGGCCACGTCAGCGGAACATCGCGTAGCACACTGCGCAGGCGACGAGCACGCCCAGCACGTTCATCATCGCGCCCTCGCGGAACATGCGCTGCGCCGGCACCCGGCCCGAGCCGTAGACGATGGCGTTCGGCGCGGTGGCCACCGGCAGCATGAAGGCCATGCTGGCGGCCAGCACCGCCGGGAACATCAGCAGGGCCGGGTCCACCCCGATCGCCACTGCCACCGAGGCCATGATCGGCATCAGCAGCACGGCGGTGGCGGTGTTGCTCACGATCTCGGAGAGCAGCACCACGCCGGTGACCACCAGCACCAGCATGGGCAGCAGGGGCAGGCTGGCCAGGGCATGGAGCTGCCCGGCGATCACCGTGCTCAGGCCCGAGGCCTGGAAGGCCGAGGACAGCGCGATGCCGCCGCCGAACAGCACCAGCACGCCCCAGGGCAGGCGTTCCGCGGCCTTCCATTCGAGCAGGCGGCCGCCCTTGCCGTCGCCGAGCAGCAGCATGGCGAGCGCCCCGGCCAGCGCTACCGAGGTGTCGCTGGCATTCGGCAGGCCGAGCAGGCCACTCCAGCCGCCGAAGGGCACTTCCCGGAACACCCAGGCGAAGGCGGTGAGGGCGAACACGCCGAGCACCCGGCGCTCCGCCGCCGACCAGGCCGGCAGCGCGGGCAGGGCGGCGCGCGGCGCGCCGCCGAGGTGCCGGCCCAGCCACAGGGCCATCAGCGGGATGAGCAGCAGCACCACCGGCACGCCCACCTGCATCCAGTCGAGGAAGCCGAAGCGCTGGCCGGTGGTCTCCTGGTACACGCCCATGAAGACGAGGTTGGGCGGCGTGCCGATGGGCGTGCCAAGGCCGCCGATGCTGGCCGCATAGGCGATGCCGAGCAGCAGCGGTGCGGCGAGGCGCTGGTCGGGATAGTCCTCGAGTACCGCCAGCGCCACCGGCAGCAGCAGCAGGGTGGTGGCGCTGTTCGAAATCCACATGCTCAGCGCCGCCGAGGCGATCATGAAGCCCCAGAGCACCGCGCGGCCGCTGCCGCCGCCCACCGCCCGCACCATGCCGAGCGCCAGCCGCCGGTGCGCGCCGCTGCGTTCCACCGCCAGCGAGAGCACGAAGCCGCCGAGCAGCAGCAGGATCAGTTCGTTGCCATAGGCCTGCGCCACCTGTTGCGGCGTGAGCACGCCCATGGCCGGCAGCAGGGTGAGCGGCAGCAGGGCGGTCACCGCCGGGGCCACCGGTTCGAACACCCACCAGCCCGCCACCCAGAGCGTGAGCGCGGCGGTGAAGGCCAGCTCCGGCGTGCTGCCGCCCGCGCGCAGCCCGAGGTAGAGCAGCGCGGCCAGTCCTGGTGCTACCCACAGCGCAGGGCCGCGATGCCGGCGTGCTTCCTCCATCTAAAGGCGTCTCCTCACCCGTCCGGACGAGACGCGAGCATGGCATGCTGCGCCGCCTCGGGGAGGGCGGCATGGAACAGGGCGACGCGGTGCTGCGGGTGTTCGGCCTGAGTAACCGTCTTCCGAGTCAAGCGCGGTGAAGCGCGTGGTCCCAAGGCTTGCTGGTTCTGACCATGGCATTGAGGGTGGTCAGCAGCTTGCGCATGCAGGCCACCAAGGCGACCTTGGGCAGCTTGCCAGCGGCGATCAGGCGCTCGTAGAAAGCCTTGATGACGGGGTTGCGGCGGCTGGCGGTCAGTGCGGCCATGTACAGCACACGGCGCACGTCGAAGCGTCCGCCCTGGATGCGTCGTCGGCCCCGGCTTGCGCCGGAGTCGTTGGCCATCGGGGCGAGGCCCACCAGCGCGGCGATCTCGCGCCGGTTGAGCCGGCCGAGTTCGGGCAACTCGGCGATCAGCGTGGCGCTAGCCACCGGGCCAATCCCGCTGGCTGACTGCAGCAAGCGGTCGAGCTCGGTGAAGTGCTCGCGCACGTGGCCGACCATCTGGCCTTCGATCTCGTCGAGCTGGGCCTTGATGGCCGCCACGATGGCTTCGATGCTCGGGTGCAGCCCCTTGGGCGTGATCTGCAGCC
>NZ_AUBD01000016.1 GCF_000429065.1 Silanimonas lenta DSM 16282
CCTCGCGTCTTCCCCGCGCACGCGGGGATCGACCGCGGCTCACCTATCCTCGATGCGTTTCAACGTCGCCCCCCGTAAACGCGGCCCCTACGAGCCGTCACACGCCCCCAATGTGACACCATAAAGGCATGACCTTGCTCGTTCTTCTCGCCGCTGCACTACTCGGTCTGTGCGCCATCGGGTTGCTGATGCTCTGGCATCGGCTGATCGCGGGGGTTCTGCGCCTCTTTCCTATCGGCCATGTGCAAGGCGATGCCAGCAAAACCGGTGCCCCTTGACGCCTCCCGCCCACCACCCTAGCTTCCCGCTGCCACGCTGATGTGGCTCCCCTGCTTGCCACCCGCTGCGTCCCGCCCGGGCCGTGGCCCGTGCGCATTCAAGCCCAAGGGAGTCCACGCATGAGCCTGATCCTCGACCGCTCCACGCCCGGCATGCCGCGCATCGCCGCCGTGCGCTGCGACCGCTGCAAGGCGGTGATCCACGATCCGATCAACCTCGGGGAGGTGCTGCACATCCGCCTGCATGCCGGCTTCGGTTCGGCCTGGGGCGATGGCAGCCTGGTGAGCGCCGATCTCTGCGATGCCTGCGGCCACGCGCTGCTGCAGCCCTTCGCCACGGTCGAACCGGATCACGACGCCCTGCGCGGGCCGGTGGTCACCGGCGGATTCGCAAGGGAGATGGCCGCGCTGCGCGCATGGCTGGACGCACCGGCGGACACGGATGACACCGCCGGGCCCGGGGACTCGAAGCGCCCGGAATCAGGCGCCGGCTGACTCAGGCACTCCGCCGGCAGCGAGTTCGCCGAGCTTCATCTCGATGTCGCGCTTCGTCACCGGCCCGAGGAAGGTATGCACCGCCTTGCCGGCGGGGTCGACGAGGATGGTGAGCGGCAGGCCGCGCGGGGTCTCGAAGTCGGCCGGCGGCGCGTACACGTCGACGATGGCCACCGGGTAGGTGGGGCGCACCTTGGCGGCGTAGAAGGCGCGCAGGTCCTCCGCCGTGGTCTCCTCGTAGGCGAGGCCCACCACCTGCACGTCCTCGCGGGCGTCGAGGGCGTTGAGGTCGGGGATTTCCTTCAGGCAGGGCGCGCACCAGGTGGCCCAGAAGTTCACCACCACCCACTGCCCGCGGTGGGCGGCGAGCTCGAAGCGGCCATGGTCCACGGTCTCGACCACCAGGGCCGGGAACTCGCGGGAGGAGGCCGGCGGGACGGCGTCGCCAGCATCGGACGCGGCGCTGGCAGGCGCCGGGGCGGTGTCCTGTGGCGGGGCGGCGCCCTCCCCGGCGGGAGTGCAGGCGATCAGGCAGGCGAGGGCCGCGGCAAGCGGCAGGGAGCGGAAGGGCATCAGCGGGAACCCGGGACGAGGAAATCGGAGACAGGATGCCGCAGGGCGGCGTCGAGGGGCTGTCGCAGGTGGCGCAGGGCGGCCAGCGCGGCCTGACCAATGGGGTCGTTGGCCCCGGGCAGGCTGCAGTCGGCCGGGGGCAGGCGCAGGCCGAGGCGCTCATGCAGGTCCTCGAGGCTCACCGTGCGCAGGTCACGCACCGGCAGCCAGGCGCCGGATTCGCCGCGCTGCACGATGTCGAGCCCGGCAAGGCCTTCCAGCAGGCGCTGGCAGAGGTCGTCGGTGAGCGCGGGCTCGAGCTGGCGCAGGGCGGCGGCATCGAGGCCGCGGCCATGGCCCCGGCTCTCCTCCAGCCGCGCCAGCAGGCGCAGGCAGGCGTAGAGCTCGGCCCCCGGCGGCAGGCGCAGGGCCCGCGGCTGGTAGCGGAAGGCGCCCAGCGAGGCGGCCAGCGAGGCGCCGAGCAGCACCACCAGCCAGCTCAGCCACACCCAGAGCAGGAAGATCGGGATCACCGCCAGCGCGCCGTAGATCTGCTCGTAGTTGGTGTTGCGCAGGTAGGTGGCGAACAGCAGCTTGGCGGCGTCGAACAGCAGGGTGGCGAGCAGGCCGCCGGCCACGGCGAAACGCAGCGGCACCGGGCGGTTGGGGATCAGCCGGTAGGCGGCGGTGAACACCACGAAGGCCACCAGGCTCGGCATCAGGCGCAGGGCCGCGCCGCCCTGCCCCGCGCCCTCGCTGCCCGGGGCGCCGAACAGCCAGGTGCTGGCGGCGAGGCTGGCCCCGGCCAGCAGGGCGCCGAGCGTGAGCAGGGTCCAGTACACGACGATGCGCCACAGCGTGGAGCGCGGCGTGGCCACCCGCCAGATGCGGTCGAAGGTCTGCTCGATGGCCAGCATGGTGAGCAGCACCGAAGCGGCCAGCGCGACCACGCCCTTGGTGCTGAGCTGGCGCGCGCTGCCGGCCAGTTCGCGCAGGGTGCCGGCCACCGCCGAGGCGGCCTCGGGCACGAAATTGGCAAAGACGAAGTCCACCAGGGCCTGGGTCCAGGCATCGAACACCGGGAAGCCCGCCAGCACGGCGAAGACCACGGCGAACAGCGGCACCAGGGCGAACACCGTGGTGTAGGCCAGAGCGCCAGCCGACTCGAAGCAGCGGTCGTCGATGAAGCGCCGGGCGAGGAAGCGCGCGAAGGTGGTGATCCGTTCGTGGTCGATGCGCTGGGCCCAGCGGCGCAGCACGGCGAAGGGAGACGGGGCGGCAGGCATGGTGGCAAGCCTACCCGTTCCCGCCCCGGGCTTCGCCGCCTCCGGCGATGACGCCGCCCTGCCACGGGGGCCGGCAGGATGCGCTAGCCTTCGCCGCCCCGCTCCGGAGCCTCCGCATGCCCGACATCCTCGTCCTCTACTACAGCCGCGGCGGCTCGGTGGCCGCCCTGGCCCGCCAGATCGCCCGCGGCATCGAGTCGGTGGAGGGCATGCAGGCCCGGCTGCGCACCGTGCCGCCGGTGGCCGCCATCACCCAGGCCGCGGCGCCGCCGGTGCCCCCGGAGGGCGCGCCCTATGTGGAGCGCCAGGACCTGGCCGACTGTGCCGGGCTGCTGCTCGGCAGCCCCACCCGCTTCGGCAACATGGCCGCGCCGATGAAGCACTTCCTCGACGGCACCGGGGCCGAGTGGGCCTCCGGCACGCTGGTGGGCAAGCCGGCCGCGGTGTTCACCTCCACCGCCTCGATGCACGGCGGGCAGGAAAGCACCCTGCTCTCGATGCACCTGCCCCTGCTGCACCATGGCTGCCTGATCGTGGGCCTGCCCTTCACCGAAGCCGCGCTCTCCAGCACCACCGCCGGCGGCACGCCCTATGGCGCCAGCCATGTGGCGGGGCCGGGCGACGACCCGGCGCTGGCCGAGGTGGAAGCCAGCCTGGCCCGCGCGCTGGGCCGCCGCGTGGCCTGGCTTGCCCGGAAGCTCTCGGCATGAAGCGCCCCGGGCTCACCCTGCTGATCCTCGCCCTGTGGCTGCTGCAGCCCGCCTGGTACCTGTGGCTTTCCCCGCCCACGGTGCTGCCGCCCTGGTTCGCCGCCACCGCGATGGCCCTGCCCCTGCTGCCTGCCCTGCTGCTGGCCCTGCTGGGGCGCCCCAGCGCCGGCTTCTGGGGCGGGCTGGCCGCCCTGTTCCACTTCAGCCATGGCGTGACCGAGCTGTGGGCCAACCCCGCGGTCATGGCGCTGGCCGCCACCGAGACGGCGCTGTCGGTGGCGCTCGTCGTGGCGGCGAGCTGGCAGGGGCTGAAGGCCCGCGCCGCCCGCCGCCGCAGCCCACCGACGGAGTAGACTTTGCGCCCTTCGAGCACAGCCAGCGCAAGGCCATGGACGAACTCCTGATCGTCACCACCGGCGGCACCATCGACAAGGTGTATTTCGACGACAAGTCGGACTACCAGGTGGGCGAGCCGCAGATCGGCAACATCCTCCGCGAGCTGGGCGTGGCCTTCCGCTTCACCGTGGTGCCGGCCCTGCGCAAGGACAGCCTGCACATCACCGACGAGGACCGGGCGATGCTGCGCACCCTGATCGCCGCGCAGCCGCAGCGCCACGTGCTGATCACCCACGGCACCGACACCATGGTGGAGACGGCGAAGGTGCTGGCCGGGCTGGACAAGACCATCGTGCTCACCGGCGCCCTCAACCCGGCGCGCTTCCGCGGCTCGGACGCCGAGTTCAACGTGGGCTGCGCCGTAGGCGCCGTGCAGTCGCGCCCGCCGGGCGTGTACATCGCCATGAACGGCCGCATCTGGGACCCGATGAAGGTGCGCAAGAACGTGGCGGCGAACCGCTTCGAGCCGATCGACTGAAGACGGGCCGGCCGGCGTGCGCGGCGGCTTCTGAGCCGCGTTGTCATCGGGAACCAGGGATGCCCCGCTTCGGCGGGGCTTCCCACGGATTGATGACCTGCAGGCCGACCGCGAGAAACGGCGCGGTATCGCGGGTAGCGATGAGGAAGCCGTGGGCTTTCGCGATGGCGGCGATATAGCCGTCTGGCGTAGGGAAGCCCCTCCCTGCGACGCGGGCAGCAAGGGCCAGTTCGGCATAGTGAGGGGCGGCGTCGATATCGAAGGCAAGGATGCGCCCCTCGAACAGGGCCAGCAGACCATCCAGCGTTTGCGAGAGCGAATCCCTGCGCCGACCGGAGGGCAGGGCCGCGATGCCGAACAACAGCTCGGCAAGCGTTACGCTCGACAGGTAGAGGGTCTCAGCCGCCTGCTCATCCAGCCACGTCCGTACGGCGGGATTCGGCTCGATCCGCATCGCCTCGGAGACGACATTCGTATCGAGCAGGATCATCCCATCCTCAACGGGGTGGCCGGGGTCTTGTCGCGCAGGTGTTCGAATGCCTCGATGTCTTCATTGGTCAGCCCCACCCGCCGCCCCAGGTCGGCCAGGGCCGTCCCCAGGCGAAGCCGCTCCGGTGGGCGGACGGCCGACTCGAGAATGTCGCGGATTTCGGCCTCGGTGCTGCGGCCGTGCATCGCGGCCCGCACCCGCAGGGCGCGGTGCACCTCGTCCGGCAGGTTTCTGACCGTGACCGTGGCCATGACATCAAGCGTTAATGAATGAATCCAGTGAATTCACAATACTGGAAATGACATCAAAAGACAATGCGCCCGGGGCGCGGGGGCGGCAGGTCAAGCAAGCCCTGCTCTCCCTGAAGATTCGCGCCGCCTTTCTTTATCGGGGGAGGAAACCGAAAAAAAACGGGGCCCGCGACTGGCGCGGGCCCCGGCCTGCCTTGCGGCGGCATTCACGGCGTCAGAAGGTGATGCTCCAGCTGTTGATGTAGCCGGTGTCGCCGGCCGCGTTGTCGTTCACCCGCAGGCGCCAGGTGCCGTTGATGGCCTCGGAAGAGAGGTTCACGGTGTAGGTGCCGATGATGTTGTCGGCGCTGCCGCCGCTGCGGTTCGACAGGGTGTAGAGCGAGCCATCCGGCGCCACCAGCTGCACCAGAAGATCACCGCGGTAGGTGTGGCGGATGTCCACGGCCACCGCGGTGTTGCTCGGCGCGTTGCCCGAGCGGCCCGAGACCGTGATCGGCGATTCCACCGTGGTGAAGTCGCGGATCTGGTAGTCGGTGCCGTTGGTGTAGGTCTGGGTGCCGCCGCCACCACCACCGCCACCACCCGCGACCTCGACCGCGCGGCGGGCATCGATGATGCCGGCGCCGCAGCCGCCCGAGCAGGCGCCCGGCAGCGGGTAGGCGGTGTCCTTCAGCAGCTGCTCGACCTGGGCCGGGGTGTAGAGCGGCAGGCCGAGGGCGAGGCGGCGGCTCTGCACCAGGGCCACGGTGCCGGCCACGTGCGGGGCTGCCATCGAGGTGCCGTTGTAGCTGGCATAGCTCTCGCTGCCCGGGGTGGTGGTGCCGCTGTTGAGGGTGGAGAGGATGTTCGAGCCCGGGGCCGAAACATCGATCAGCGCGCCGTAGTTGGAGAAGCTGGAGCGCGCGCCACTGCTGGTGATCGAGGCCACGGCAATGACGTTGTTGCAGCTCGCCGGGGTGAAGCCGGAGACGTTGGCATTGCTGTTGCCGGCCGCCACGACCACGGTGGTGCCGCGGCTCACCGCGCCGTTGATGGCGTTCTGGGTGGTGGTGCCGCAGGAGCCGGAGCCGCCCAGCGACATGTTGATGACATGCGCCTTCTGCGAATCGGAAAGCGTGGGCACGCCGGAGACCGTACCGCCCGAGGCCCAGGTGATGGCATCGGCGATGTCGGAGGTGGAGCCGCCGCAGGTTCCAAGGACGCGGGCATGGAAGATCTTCGCGCCGAACGCGGTGCCCGCGACGCCGGTGGCGTTGTTCGTCACGGCCGCGACGGTGCCGGCCACATGGGTGCCATGCCAGCTGGAATTGCTGGCAGGACCGCACTGGCCGGTGGTCCAGTCGCCGGGATCGGCGGGGTTCGAATCGCGGCCACCGCCGTCATTGGCGGTCGTGGCATTGCTGATGAAGTCGTAGCCCGCGATGGTGTTCGCATCGAGGTCGGGATGCGAGGTGCTGCCGGTGTCGAGGATGGCCACGCGGATGCCGGCCCCCGTCGCCAGATCCCACGCGGTGTTGGCGCGGATGCCCGCCGTCGGGCTGCTGAAGCCCCACTGCTCGCTGTAGCGCGGGTCGTTCGGGGTCAGGGCCGGGCGCATGATCAGGTCGGGCTCGACGTACTCGACGCCCGGCAGCGCGGCGAGCTGTTCCATCACCTGCACGGCCTCGGCGCGGCTCAGGGCGCGCGAGGGGCGCACCACGTCGGCGCCGAGCGACATGCGGCGGAAGTGGCGCAGGCCCGGCGCGCCGGCGCGCGAGGCCTTGGCCATCACCGCCTCGGGGCCGGCCAGCGCCCGGGCCACGCGGCTGGCATCGGCCCGCTCGGGCGTGCCTTCGCGGAACTTGACGATGAAGCCGGTGTACTCGGCGCCGGACTCGACGGC
This sequence comes from Silanimonas lenta DSM 16282, assembly GCF_000429065.1. Classification (GTDB taxonomy): domain Bacteria; phylum Pseudomonadota; class Gammaproteobacteria; order Xanthomonadales; family Xanthomonadaceae; genus Silanimonas; species Silanimonas lenta. The sequence goes on from NZ_AUBD01000016.1 coordinate 6,819, forward strand.
CAGCTTGTTGACGATGCGCGCCTCGCCGGCGGCGAAGGCGCCTCCCATGGGCGCCATCGCGGCCATCAGGGCGAGGGCGAGGGCATGGGGCTTGAGGGTCTTTCGGTTCACGGTGGTGTATCCCCTGGTCGTGGATGTGGTGTGCTGCGGTGGTCGGGTCTCCGCCCTGGCGTCCTTGGGGCCGGCGGCACTGGCCGATCCGGAACGGCACCCGGCGGGGCTCCCCTTCCCCGCCGGGCGACGCCGGCCCTGCGCGACCGCCTCCGCTCTTTCGTCGGTCCCGGTCGCCCCCGCAGGCCGTACCGCCCTGCGGCGGGCCTCGAGGCAGGCCGCCGTCGCGCGGTCGAATCGCGGGGTGTCGATCGGAAAGCGCTGGGGCGAGCTGCCGGTCACGCTTTCGTCACCGACGCGTCATAGCCTCGCCATAAATGTTGATTCAAGTAACAGTTTCATGACGAAACAGTTATCCCGTATCAATCAAGCATCTTGATTTTTATTGTGTTTTTCCGGCAGCCCTGTTTCCCGCTCTTCCCGGGGGCCGGATGCGCAGACCGGGTGGCGTTTGACCCCGGTCAAGGGCAGGTGGACGCCCCTCGGTGACCATGACGCGGCTTTCATCCATGAGGCCCGTCATGAGCCCCACTGCTCCTTCCGCGACCTACAACGACAAGGTGGTGCTGCAGTTCGCCATCGCCACCGTGGTCTGGGGCGTCGTCGGCATGGCCGTCGGCGTCTTCCTCGCCGCACAGCTGTACTGGCCGGCGCTGAACTTCGACCTGCCCTGGCTGAGCTTCGGGCGCCTGCGACCCCTGCACACCAACGCCGTGATCTTCGCCTTCGGCGGCTCGGCGCTGTTCGCCACCTCGCTCTACGTGGTGCAGCGCACCTGCCACGTGCGGCTGATCTCCGACAGGCTGGCGAGCTTCGTGTTCTGGGGCTGGCAGGCGATCATCGTCGCCGCCGCCGTCTCGCTGCCGCTGGGCTACACCCAGGGCAAGGAGTACGCCGAGCTCATCTGGCCGATCGACGTCGCCATCGCCGTGGTCTGGGTGGCCTACGCGGTGCTGTTCTTCGGCACCATCGCCATCCGCCGCGTGGCCCACATCTACGTGGCCAACTGGTTCTACGGCGCCTTCATCATCGCCGTGGCGGTGCTGCACATCGTCAACTCCCTGGCCCTGCCCACCGGCGCCCTGCACAGCTACCCCGTGTACTCGGGCGCGGTCGACGCCATGGTGCAGTGGTGGTACGGCCACAACGCGGTGGGCTTCTTCCTCACCGCCGGCTTCCTCGGGATCATGTACTACTTCGTGCCGAAGCAGGCCGGCCGGCCGATCTACAGCTACCGGCTGTCGATCGTGCACTTCTGGGCGCTGATCGCCATCTACATGTGGGCCGGCCCGCACCACCTGCAGTACACCGCCATCCCCGACTGGGCGCAGAGCCTCGGCATGGTGTTCTCGCTGGTGCTGCTGGCGCCGAGCTGGGGCGGCGCGATCAACGGCATCATGACCCTCTCGGGCGTGTGGCACCTGCTGCGTACCGACCCGATCCTGAAGTTCCTCATCGTGTCGCTGTCGTTCTACATGATGAGCACCTTCGAGGGCCCGATGATGTCGATCAAGTCGGTGAACGCCCTCTCGCACTACAGCGACTGGACCATCGGCCACGTGCATTCCGGCGCGCTCGGCTGGGTGGCGATGATCTCGATCGGCGCCATCTACATGCTGATCCCGAAGTGCGTGGGCTTAAAGCAGATGGCCTCGGTGAAGCTGATCGACCAGCACTTCTGGGTGCACACCATCGGCGTGGTGCTCTATGCCGCCTCGATGTGGGTCTCGGGCATCGGCCAGGGGCTGATGAGCCGCGCCACCAACCTCGACGGCACCCTGACCTACGCCTGGATCGAGATCGTGAAGTTCACCTATCCGTACTACCTGGTGCGGCTCGTCGGCGGCCTGCTGGTGCTCTACGGCATGGCCCTGATGGTGGTGAACGTCTACCGCACCCTCCAGTCCGCCCGCGGGGTGGTGGAGAACCCGGTGCTGGAACCGGCCCACGCCTGAAGGAGCTGCCGCGATGAGCCATGAGAAGATCGAGAAGAACGTGGGCCTGATGGGCGTGCTGATCGCGGTGGCGATCAGCTTCGGCGGTCTTGCCGAGATCGTGCCGCTGATGTACTCGGCCGAGCAGGTCGAGCCGCTGCCGGGGATGAAGCCGCGGCCGGCGCTGGAGCAGGCCGGCTTCGACATCTACGTGCGCGAGGGCTGCTACAACTGCCACTCGCAGATGGTGCGCACCCTGCGCTTCGAGACCGAGCGCTACGGCCACTACTCGCTGGCCGGCGAATCGGTGTACGACCGCCCCTTCCAGTGGGGCAGCAAGCGCACCGGCCCGGACCTCGCCCGCGTGGGCGGCCGCTACTCCGACGACTGGCACCGGGTGCACCTGATGCGCCCGCGCGACGTGGTGCCGGAATCGAACATGCCGGGCTACCCGTGGCTGGCCGAACGGCCGGTGGACGGCCAGGCGCTGGCCCGCCGCATGCAGGCCCTGAAGACCCTGGGACACCCCTATACCGACGAGGAGATCGCCGGTGCCGCGCAGGCGGTGGAGGGCAAGTCCGAACTCGACGCGCTGGTGGCCTACCTGCAGGGCCTCGGCAAGCACGCACCCCGAGGCTGATCCCATGCTGGCTGGAATCGTGACTGCAACCCTGCTCGCCGCCTTCCTCGGCGGCGTGTTCTGGCTCTTCGTGCTGCGCAAGCCGTCCGACTTCGAGCGCATGGCCCGCCAGCCGCTCGAGGACAATGCCGGGGAGGACCGTCCGTGAGCGCCTTCTGGTCCTGGTTCGTCATCGTGCTGGTGGTGCTGAACATCGCCGGTTGCGTCTTCCTGCTCTGGTACACCTCGAAGCGCCGCGGCAGCGGGCTGCCGCAGGGTGAGACCACCGGGCACGTGTGGGACGGCAACATCACCGAGTACAACAAGCCGCTGCCGCGCTGGTGGATCAACCTGTTCTATCTCACCATCGTCTTCACCATCGGCTACGTGGTGCTCTACCCCGGCCTCGGCAACGTCGAGGGCACGCTGGGCTGGAGCTCGGCGAAGCAGCACGACATCGCCAAGAGGAAGGCCGATGCCGAGTTCGCCGAACGCTACGGCGCCTATGCCTCGATGCCGCTGGCCGAGATCGCCCGCTCGCCGGAAGCGCTGGCCGTGGGCCGCAACCTGTTCGCCAACTACTGCGCCCAGTGCCATGGCTCGGATGCCCGCGGCGCACGGGGCTTCCCCAACCTCACCGACGGCGACTGGCTGTGGGGCGGCGACGAGGACACCCTGCTCACCACCATCACCCATGGCCGCATCGGCGTGATGCCGGCGCTGGGCGCGGCGGTGGGCGACGATGCCACGGTGACGGCGGTGGCGAGCTACGTGCAGTCGCTCTCGGGCCGCCCGGTGGATCCGGCGCTGCGGGCGGTGGGCAAGGCCAAGTTCGATGTGGTCTGCGCCGCCTGCCACGGGCTCGACGGCAAAGGCAACCCGGCCCTGGGCGCACCGAACCTCACCGACGACACCTGGCTCTATGGCGGTGACCTTGCCACCATCCGCGAAGGCATCCTGCAGGGCCGCCGCGGCGAGATGCCGGCCTTCGAGGCGGTGCTGGGACCGAAGCGCATCCGCCTGGTGGCCGCCTATGTCCACTCCCTGAACGCCGGCGCCGATGCGGCCGGACCGGCGAAGCCCTGAGACCATGGACGGCGAGCCGCGCATCGAACATCCCCCGAGGAGCTGGACCCAGCGCCTCGGGGCCATCCTCTGGCCCTCGTTCTTCAGCGCCGGGGTGATGACGATGGTGTTCTTCGCCTTCGTCGATCCCCTGGACCTGCGCGACATCACCTTCCCCGACCTCAAGCTCGAGATCGGCCGGGGCCTGGGCTACACGATCTGCTTTTTCATGTTCTGGGCCGCCACCGCCAGCGCCAGCCTGTTCACCTGGATCCTGCTGCGCCCGGCGAGCCGCTTCAACGTGCCACTGAAGGATGGCTGATCCATGGGCAAGCCGCTGCCGCTGAAGGTGGTGGACGACGGGTCCCTCTACGTCTCCGAGGCCAAGGTCTACCCGCGCGAGGTGAAGGGGCGCTTCCAGCGCCTGCGCCACCTCGCGGTCTTCGTGCTGCTGGGCCTGTTCTATGGCGTGGCCTGGATCGAGATCGACGGCCAGCAGGCCGTGCTCTGGGACCTGCCGGCGCGCAAGTTCCATGTCTTCGGCCTGGTGTTCTGGCCGCAGGACTTCATCTTCCTCGCCCTGCTGCTGGTGCTGGCCGGCTTCTCGCTGTTCTTCTTCACCGCGCTGGCCGGGCGGCTGTGGTGCGGCTATGCCTGCCCGCAGACGGTGTGGACCGAGGTCTTCCTGTGGATGGAGCGCTGGACCGAGGGTGACCGCGCCAAGCGCATGAAGCTCGATGCCGGCCCCTGGACCCGCGAGAAATGGCTGCGCAAGGGCGCCAAGCACCTGCTCTGGCTGCTGTTCGCCCTCTGGACCGGCTTCACCTTCGTCGGCTACTTCACCCCGATCCGGGATCTCGGCGCCCGGCTGCTGCCCTTCGAATGGGGCGGCTACGAGACCTTCTGGACCCTGTTCTACGCCCTCGCCACCTGGGGCAACGCCGGCTTCCTGCGCGAGCAGGTGTGCAAGTACATGTGCCCCTACGCGCGCTTCCAGAGCGCGATGTTCGACCGCAACACCCTGATCATCGCCTACGACCAGCGCCGCGGCGAGCCGCGCGGGCCGCGCCGCAGCGGCAGCCTTGCCAGCGTGCTGGAGCGCGACCGCGGCCTGCTGCCGGTGGACGAGGCCGATGCCTGGGTGCGCTGGTCGGCGCACCATGCCAGCGCCGCCAGCCGCGCCGCCGGGGCCCGTGGCACCACCTCGCTGCTCGATACCGCGCTGCCGGTGGAAGAGCGCGAGCCGGCCAGCGGCGAGGCCCTGGGCGACTGCATCGACTGCACCCTGTGCGTGCAGGTCTGCCCCACCGGCATCGACATCCGCAACGGCCTGCAGTACGAGTGCATCGCCTGCGGCGCCTGCATCGACGCCTGCGACTCGGTGATGGACAAAGTGGGCTACCCACGCGGGCTGGTGCGCTACAGCAGCCAGAATGCGGTGGATGGCAAGCCCACCCGGGTGCTGCGCCCGCGCGTGCTGGTCTATGCCGGCCTGCTGGTGGCGGTGACGCTGGCCATCGCTCTTGGCATCGTGCTGCGCGCCCCGGTGGTGGTGGACGTACTGCGCGACCGCAATGCGCTCTACCGGGTGGCCGCCGAGGGCAGGGTGGAAAACGGCTACACGCTGCGCATCATCAACAAGGCCGAGGTGCCGCGCACCTTCCGGGTGACGCTGGAGAATGCCCCGGCCGGCATCGCCATCAGCGCCGACCCGGGGCCGATCGCGATGGCGGCGGGCGAGGTGCGCAACGTGCCGGTCACCCTCTCGGCCCCGCCGGGGGCGGTGAAGGGCCGGGTGGACCTGCGCCTGCGGGTGGCTTCCGAGGACGGCGAGGCCAGCGCCAGCGAGGAGACCCGCTTCTTCGGGCCGTTCTGAGGGGCTGTCCCGGCCGGGGGCTGCCACCCGGCCCGGCGCGCGGCACTCACTGCGCCTGCCAGAGCCGGTCGAGATTGGGGAAGTTCCACTTCTCGGCCGATTCCAGACCGACGATGCGGTCGCCGCAGTCGGGCGCGGAAAGATCGAGGTCCTTGATGAACACCGGCTCGCGCTTCCTGGCATTGAAGAACACCCGCACCCGCGGGGTGAGCAGCGAGCCCTCGCCCTGCTCCAGCACCACGGCGAGGCGGTCGGACTCCAGCCGCACCAGGGCGCCCACCGGGTAGATGCCGACACTGCGGATGAAGGCCTTGAGCACCCGCTCGTCGAAGTGGCCCTTCCAGCTGATCATCCGCTGCAGCGATTCGGCGGGCCCCCAGGCCCGCTTGTAGGGGCGGTTCGAGGTAATGGCGTCGTACACGTCGCAGACCGCGCCCATCCGCGCCATCAGGGCGATGTCCTCGCCCTGCAGGCGGTGCGGATAGCCCGTGCCGTCGAACTTCTCGTGATGATGCAGGGCCACGTCGAGCACCGCCTCCGAGGCGGTGCCGGCCTGCTTCAGCATCTCGAAGCCGCGCTCGGGATGCGACTTCATGATGCGGAACTCCTCGTCGGTGAGCGCCCCGGGCTTGTTCAGCACCGAAAGCGGCATGGCCGCCTTGCCGATGTCGTGCAGCATGCCGGCGGCCCCGGCGTCGCGCACCTGCGCCTCGGGCAGGCCGAGCCGCCGCCCCAGGGCCACCATCAGGGCGCAGACCGCCACCGAATGCAGGTAGGTGTACTCGTCGTGGGTCTTGAGCCGGAGCACGCTGAGCAGGGCGTCGGGATGGCGGGCCACGGAGTCGTTGACCTGTTCGACGAGCGGCATCACCGCCTCCGGCTGGATGGCCCGGCCCAGCCGGGCATCGTTGAACAGGGCCACCACCTGCGCCCGGGCCTCCTCGCGGATCTGCCGGGCGCGCTGCATCTCGAGGTCCATGCTGGTCCGCGGCTCGAGCGGCGCGGCCGGCGGCGCGGCCGGCGGCGGGACGGTCTCCGCGGGAGGCGGCGCCACGGCGGCCGGCGCAGGCTCCGGCGGGGGCGCGAGTTCGTCCGGCGGCGGTGAAACCGGCCCGGGAGCCACTGCCGGCGCCTCCTCGACGTCCAGCCCCTTCGTGGTGTCGATCAGCAGCTCCTCGATCCCGCCCTGGGCGAGGAGCTCGATGTCGCGGGCCTCCAGCAGGAAGCCGTTCTTCACGAAGGCATGGTGGTAGCCCGAACCGCCGAGGCGGTGGAACCACATGCCGGGGCGGACGCGGTCGATGGGGACGGCCTTGATCATGGCGAAAGAGCGTATGCCCGGCGCGGCATCGGCGCAGTGCTGAAACCCTAGGATTTGCCGTCCTTGACGCTCGCGCCTTGACCGAGCGCAAGCCCCGGGGCGAGGCTGGGCCCTAGGCTGCCCAAGCTGCCCGCCGCCCTGTCCCTGCCCGTGCGCAATCCCGTCGTCCTCGTCCTCCTCGCCCTGCCGCTCGCCACCCTCGCGGCCGGCGCGGCCACGCTCTGGATCATCGGCCGCGGCGGGCTCGACGCCGTGGGCGAGCCGGTGCGGCGCACGGCGCAGGTGCAGGTGCGCGACTGGGCGGAGGACGAGGCGGCACGCCGGCTCGGGCTCTCGGCCGAACTGGCGCTGGAGGGGGCGGAAGTCCGGTTGCGGCTGCGCGGAAACGCGCCGGAGACGGACCTCGTGCTGCACCTCGAGCACCCGCTGGAGGCCGCCCGCGACCGCGACCTGCCGCTCCAGCCCCGGAACGATGGCTGGGGGGGCCCGGCCTTCGATCCCGGGGTGCACTGGCGGCTCGCGCTTGGCCCCGCGGGCGGCGGCTGGCGGCTGGTCGGGCGCTGGGCGCCGGGCGCGGGGCAGGCCACGCTGGCGCCGGCCCTCGGCGATGGCGGAGGCGAGCGCGATGTCGCCCGCTGACGCCGGGAGCCCCGGCCTGCCGATCTGCGCCCACTGTGGCGAAGCGGCCCCGGCCCCGCGCTGGCACGGCGAGGGCGCGGCACGCCGCGCCTACTGCTGCGAGGGCTGCGCGGCGGCGGCGCGCTTCATCGAGGAGGCGGGCCTTGGCGACTACTACCGCTGGCGCAGCGCCCCCGGGCCGCGCCCGGAAGGCGCGACGGATTTCCGCGACTGGGACCGCGAGGAGGTGCTGGCCGAGCACAGCGAGGCCGTGGACGAGGGCCGCTGCCTGCGGCTGGCGGTGGGCGGCATGCACTGCGCCGCCTGCGCCTGGCTGGTGGACAAGGCCCTGCGCGCCGCACCCGGGGTGCGCGAGGTGAGCGCGAATGCGGTGGAAGGCCGGGTGCGACTGGTCTGGGACCCGGCGCAGACCGCGCTCTCGCCCCTGCTCGAGCGCATCGCCCGGCTCGGCTACACGCCCTCGCTGGTGGCGAGCCCGGCGCAGGAGCAGGCCCGCCGCCGCGCCCGCCGCCGGCGCCTGGTGGCCCTCGGCGTGGCCGGTCTCGGCACCCTGCAGGCGATGATGTTCTCCGAGGCCCTGTACCTCGACGTGGACGGCAGCATGCCGCTCGCCACCCGCGACGCCTTCCGCTGGCTCACTGCCGCGGTTTCGGCCCCGGTGGTGTTCTGGGCCGGCGCGCCCTTCCTGCGCGGCATGGCCAACGAGCTGCGGCACCGCCTGCCGGGCATGGACACCCTGATCGGCAGCGGCGTGCTGCTGGCCTGGGGGGCCTCGGTGCTGGAGACCCTGCGCGGCGGCCCGCAGGTGTGGTTCGACGCCGCGGTGATGTTCGTGTTCTTCCTGCTCGCCGCCCGCCACCTCGAAGCCGGCCTGCGCGAACGCGGCCAGGCGCGGCTGGACGCCATCGCCGGCGCCCAGCCGGCCTTCGCCTGGCGCGAGCGCGCCGACGGCACGCTGGAGCAGGTGCCGGCGCGCCGGCTGGCGGTGGGCGACGTGGTGCGGGTGGGCGCGGGGGCCGCCCTGCCCTGCGACGGCGTGCTGCTGGAGGACGAGGCCTGGCTGGACGAGGCCGTGCTGAGCGGTGAATCCACCCCGCGCCACCGCCGCCGCGGCGAGACGCTGCCGGCCGGCGCTCTGGTACACCGCGGCAGCCTGCGCCTGCGCGCCACCGCGGTCGGCGAGGCGAGCTCGCTCTCGCGCTTCGCCCGCCGGGTGGAGGCCCTGCGCGGCCAGCGTCCGGCGCAGGTGGACTGGGCCGAGGCCTGGGCGCGGCGGGTGGTGGGCGTGACCGTGCTGCTGGCCCTGGCCGTGATGGCAGTCTGGTCTGTGATCGATCCGCCCCGGGCCTTCCCCATCGGCCTTGCCGTGCTGGTGGCCACCTGCCCCTGCGCCCTCGCGCTTGCCGTGCCCGCCGCCATCGCCCGGGCCCAGGCCCGGCTGGCCGAGCACGGCCTGCTGGTGCTGGGCCCGGAGGCCCTGCCCCGGCTGGCCGGCATCACCACCGTGGTGTTCGACAAGACCGGCACCCTGACCCGCGGCGAACCGCGGCTGCTGTCCCTCACGCCGTTGGCCGGATGGCCGGCCGAGGCCTGCCGCGCACTCGCCGCCCGCATCGAGGCGGCGGTGGAGCACCCGCTGGCCCGGGCCTTCGGCGAAGCGGCGGGCCCGCCCCCGGAACGGGTGCGCCCGGTGCCCGGGCAGGGCGTGGAGGCCTTGCTCGACGGAGCCTGCTGGCGCCTCGGCCGCCGCAGCTTCGCCCTTGCCGGCGGCGAGGCCGGCGAGGACGGGGGCGCGCTGTGGCTCGCCCGCGAGGGGCAGGCCGTGGCCCGCTTCGAGATCGACGATGCCCCGCGCGAGGATGCCGCCGAGGCCGTGGCCGCCCTGCGCGCGGCCGGGCTCGAGCTGGCCCTGCTGAGCGGCGATGCCGAGGCACGGGTGGCGGCGCTGGCCGCGCGGCTGGGGCTCGGGCAGGCACCGCGCTGGGCGCGCCAGGGCCCCGAGGACAAGCTCGCCGTACTGCGCCGCCTGCAGGCCGACGGCCGGCGGGTGCTGATGGTGGGCGATGGCAGCAACGATGCCGGCGTGCTGGCCGCGGCCGATGTCTCGGTGGCCATGGGCGAAGGCACGGCGCTGGCGCAGCGCCAGGCCGATCTGGTGCTCTGCGGCGAGCGCCTCTCGCGCCTGCCCTGGGCCATCGCCCTGGCGCGGCAGACCCAAAGCGTGATCCGGCAGAACCTGCGCTGGGCCGTGGCCTACAACGCACTGGTGCTGCCGCTCGCCGCGCTCGGTTTCATCGGCCCGGGCCTGGCGGCGCTGGGCATGGCCCTGTCCTCGCTCGCCGTCACTGCCAATGCCTGGCGCATCGGGCGGACCCCGCCATGACCGTGCTGCTGTTCCTGATCCCGATCTCGCTGGTGCTGGTGGGCATCGCCGTGGCGGTGTTCGTCTGGGCGGTGCGCAGCGGCCAGTTCGAGGACCTGGACACCCCGCCGCTCGACATCCTGGGCGAGGACGAGGAGCCGCCCCGCGATGCCGGTTGACCTGATCGTGCTCGGCGCCGCCTTCCTCGCCGGCCTGCTCGGCACACCGCACTGCGGGGCGATGTGCGGCGGCATCGCCGCCGGGCTCGGCAGCCACGGCCCGGCGGAAGACGCGGCCTACCGCGCGCTGGCGAGCAACCTCGGGCGGGTACTGGGCTATGGCCTTGCCGGCGCGCTCGCTGGCGGCCTCGGCGCCGGGCTGCTCGGCCTGCTCGCCCTGCCCGGCCTCGCCACCGGCCTGCGGGTGGCGGTCGGCCTGGTGCTGCTCTACACCGCCCTGCGCATCGCCCTGCCGCGCTTCGCCACCGCCGGCGCACTGCCGGCCCTGCCGCTGTGGCGCTGGCTCGCCCCGCTGCGCGAGAGGCTGCCCGCGCATCCGCGCCTGCGCCCCTGGGCACAGGGCCTGCTCTGGGGCTGGCTGCCCTGCGGCCTCTCGCTCACCCTGCTCACCGCCGCCTGGCTGGAAGCCAGCGCCCTGCATGGCGCCCTGCTGATGCTGGCCTTCGGCGCCGGCACCCTGCCTGCCATGGTGCTGCTGGGCTACAGCGGCGCGCGGCTTGCCGGGCTTGCACGCACCCCGCGCGGCCGCCTCGCCGGTGCCGCGCTGATCGGCACCGGTGGCCTGCTCACCCTGGCCGCACCCTGGCTGGTCGCCCTGCCCGCGGTGCACGGCCTGCTGGCCGCGCTGGGCTGCCGCAGCCTGCCCGGCTGAGCCGCCTCAGCGCCGCCCGGCGCAGGCGAGCTCGCCGTCCTCGCCGTGGGCGAGGCGGGCCAGCACCCCGGGCTGCAGCACCTTCAGGCTGCGACCCTTCACTTCGATCACCCCGTCGTCCTGCAGCCGGGACAGTCCGCGGCTCACCGTCTCGATGACGAGGCCAAGGTAGCTGCCGATGTCGGAGCGGCTCATCGCCAGCTGCATGTGGGTGGGGTCACGGCCCAGACGCTGCTGCCGCTCGGCCAGGCCATGCAGGAACATGGCGATGCGCTCCTGCGCCTGCTTGCGCCCCAGCATCTCGAGGTGGTCCTGGTGCCGGGCCATGCCCTCGCCGAGGGCGCGCATCATCTGCCGCTGGAAATCGGGCCGCTGCGCCGCCACCCGCTCCAGCGCCGGCAGCGGCACCTCGCAGACCTGCACCGGCTCGAGCGCGATGGCATCGGTACGGAAGCGGCCGTCGCCGAGCCCCTCGAGGCCGATCAGCTCGCCGGGGAAGTAAAAGCCGATCACCTGCTCGTCGCCGGCCTCGTTCACCGCCACCGTCTTGAAGGCGCCGCTCTGCGAGATGAACACCGAGCGCATCGGCTCGCCGGCACGGAACAGGGCGGCATCCTTGGGCAAGGGGCGGCGCGCCAGCACCGCGCCGGCCAGCTTCTCGATGTCGTCCACCCCGACCAGGGCCGGCCGGCACAGCGGGTGCAGCACGCACTCGTCGCAGCTGCGCTGTCCGGCTACCCGCTTCAGTTCAACGAGGCTCATCCTCGCCCTCCCTGGGCGTCACTGCGCGGTATGGGTCTTCAGCCAGCGGTTCACCGTCTCGTGCCAGAGCACGCTGTTGTGCGGCCGCAGGATCCAGTGGTTCTCATCGGGGAAGTACAGGAACTCGGAGGGGATGCCACGCCGCTGCAGGGCGGTGAAGGTGGCGAGGCCCTGCTCCACCAGCACGCGGTAGTCCTTCTGGCCGTGGATCACCAGCATCGGCACGCGCCAGCGCTCGACGAAGTTCACCGGGTTGTGCTTCTCGATGGCCTCGCGCACCTCCCAGGGCACGCCGCCGTTCTCCCACTCGGTGAACCAGAGCTCCTCGGTGGAATAGGCCATGGAGCGCAGGTCGAACACCCCGGCATGGCTCACGAGGCACTTCCAGGGCTCGTTCCAGTTGCCGGCGATCCAGTTCACCATGTAGCCGCCGTAGCTGCCGCCCAGCGCGCAGGCGCGGTTGCCATCGAGGAAGTCGTACTTCGCCAGCGCCGCGGCCCAGCCCTTTTTGAGGTCGACGAGCGGCTTGCCGCCCCAGTCGCGCGAGATCGAATCGGTGAAGGCCTGGCCGTAGCCGGTGCTGCCATGGAAGTCGATCATCACCACGGCAAAGCCCATGCCGGCATAGGTCTGGGCATTCCAGCGGTAATGCCACTGGTTGTGGAAGCTGCCCTGCGGACCGCCATGGATCAGGAAGGCTACCGGTGCCTTGCGGCCGGGCTGGTAGTCCCAGGGCTTGACGACATAGCCGTACACCGTCTCGTCGTTCCAGCCCTTGAAGCTGAACTGCTCATAGGCGCCCATGCGCACGTCGGCGAGACGCTCGGCGTTGTAGTGGGTGAGGCGACGCTCGGCGATGCGGGCGCGGATGGCCGAAAGGTAGAGGTCGGCCGGGCGGTCGAGGGTATCGCGGGTGAAGACGACGCGGTCGCCGTGGATGTCAAAGCCGCCGATGTTGCCGCCCTGCACCACCTTGCGCACGGCGCCGGTCTCGAGATCGATCTCGAACAGCGGATGGGTGCCGGTATCGAGGGTGCTGGTGTAGACATGGCGGCCGTCGTCGCCCAGCACGAGGGCGTCGAAGCTGCGGTCCCAGTCGGCGGCGATCTCGCGGGTGGCGCCGCTCGCGAGGTCCATGGCCATCAGGGCGAAGCGGTCGGCCTCGAAGCCGCCGCGCTTCATGGCCCGCCAGTAGAGGGTGCGGCCATCCTTCGAGAACACCGGATTGGTGTCGGTGCCGGGGTTGTCCGGGGTGAGGTTGCGCGGCGCCGCGCTGCCGTCCACCGGTACCTGGAAGAGGTCGAAGTTGGTGGACCAGGGCTCGCTGCGGCCGGCGATGCGCACGCTGAAGACCACCTGCTTCCCATCCGGCGAGAACACGTAGTCGGAGGCATCGCCGAAGGGCTTGCCCGGCACGTCGCCATCGATGCCGCGACTGAGGTGCTGGGGCTCACCGGCGAGCTTGCCGGCCTCGTCGAAGCGGGCGAGGAAGAGCTGCGACTGGCGGCCGTCCTTCCAGGTATCCCAGTGGCGGACGAAGATCCGCTCGTAGAGCACGCCGGTACGCTTGTCGGCGGCGCGCGCCTCCAGCCCTTCGGCGGTGCAGGCCAGGGTTTCGCAGCGCGGGAACACCTCGAAGCTGAGCGCCACCGCCCGGCCATCGGGCGAGAGCCGGTAGCTCTCCACCGACAGCGGGTAATCGCTCACCTGCTCCGGTTCACCGCCCTCGGCCGCGATGCGCCAGAGCTGCATCGAGCCCGACCGGGTGGAAAGGAAGTACACATGCCGCCCGTCCGGCGACCAGCTGCCGGCGGCTACCGACATGCCTTCCGGGGTGAGCGGCCGGCCAGGACCGCTGGCGGGGTCGGTGAGCATCAGCGAACCGATGCCGCGGTCCTTGTCCCAGTCGGTGCGGCGCAGGCTGTAGAGGATGCGGCGGCCATCCGGCGAGAACTGCGGCGCCGAGACCCGGTCGAGCATCACCAGGTCCTGGGCGGTGAAACCGCGGGCCTGGCCGGCGGGCGTGGCCGGCGTGGGAGAGGCCTCGGACGGGGCCGGCCACCCGGCGAACAGCACCAGGCCGGCGAGCAGCGGAAGGGCGGGCGACGGACGCGACATCAAGCACCTCGGCGGGACGGCGGAACACCAGGCCCGGCATGGTAGCAGCCCGGCCGTGAGGGCCGCTGCCGCCGGGGCCTGCCGCCCCGTACACTCGCCGCTCCGCCACCGCCTGCCGGAGCCACCGTTGAGCACCGCTGCCCCCTCCGCCGAGTTCCTCGGCCACCCCAAGGGCCTGTTCGTCTGCTTCCTCACCGAGATGTGGGAACGCTTCGCCTTCTACGGCATGAAGGCCCTGCTGCTGCTGTATCTGGTCAAGCACCACGGCTTCAACGATGGCGACGGCTATCTGCTGCTCGGCACCTATGCCGGCCTTGCCTATGCCCTGCCCCTGCTCGGCGGCCTGCTCGCCGACCGCTACCTCGGCATGCGCAAGGCCGTGCTGTTCGGCGGCGCGCTGCTGGTGGCCGGCCAGTTCGGCATGGCCTACACCGGCAGCCCGGCCGCAGAGGGCGGCCGTGATGCCCTGGCAGTGCAGGTGATGTATGCCTCGCTGGCCCTGATCGCGATGGGCGTGGGCTTTCTCAAGCCCAACATCTCCACCATCGTCGGGCGGCTCTACGCCGAGAACGATGCCCGCCGCGATTCGGCCTTCTCGATCTTCTACATGGGCATCAATGTCGGCGCCTTCCTCGCCTCGGTCATCGTCGGCTACGTCGGCGAGCGGCTGGGCTGGGGCTACGGTTTCGCCCTCGGCGGCGTGATGATGGCCGCCGGCCTGGTGCAGTTCGTGCTCGGCCAGAAACACCTGATGGGGCAGGCCGAGCCGGCCGATCCGGCGCGCCTGCGCGCCCCGCTGCTGGCCGGCCTGAGCCTGGAATGGCTGATCTACCTCGGCGCCCTGCTCGGCGTGGTGGTGGTCTGGCAGGTACTGCAGACGCGGATCGATTTCGAGCCGCTCAACCGCCTGGTGGGCGGCCACCAGGTAACGCTGACCGAACTGGTGGCGGTGGTGCTGGGCACGGCGCTCTACGCCTGGTTCGCCGTGCTGATGTTTTCCGGCATCGACCGGGTGGCGCGCGGCAAGATGCTGCTGCTGCTCGTGCTCACCACCGTGAGCGCCCTGTTCTGGGGCCTGTACGAGCAGACCTATGGCCCCTGGGTGGCGCTGGCCGAGCGGGCCATGGACCGCAGCACCTTCGGGCTGGAGTGGACCGCAGGCCAGACCACGGCCATCGGCGCCCTGTGCGTGATCGCCATGAGTCCGCTGTTCGCCTGGCTGTGGCCGCGCCTCGACCGCGCCGGCCTGAACCCCGGCTACGCCGCCAAGTTCGCTGCCGCCCTGATGCTCTGCGGCCTTGCCTTCGGCGTACTGGCCTTCGCCTGCGCCCATCCCGGCGCCGACGGCCTGGTGAGCCTGTGGTGGATGATCCTCGCCTACGTGGTGCTGGTGGCCGGGGAAATGGTGCTGAGCCCGATCGGCCTCGCGGCGGTGACCGCGCTCTCGCTGCCGCGGGTGGTGGGCACCATGATGGGTGCCTGGTTCCTGTTCTCGGCCTTCGGCGAGATGATCGCCGGCCGCCTCGCCACCTATGCCGCGATCCCGCCCGGGGCCGAGGGCACGGTGTCGGCGGCGCAGGCGCTGGCCGTCTACGGCCCCTTCTTCACCCAGATGATGTGGATCGGCCTGGGCGCGGGCCTGGCCCTGCTGCTGGCCACCCCGCTGCTCAACCGCCTCACCCGCTGAAACCGCGCGCCCGCACCCAACGGGCGATGTGGCGGTGCAGGGCCGCAAGGCCGTCGGTCAGCGCCGCCGGCCCGGGCTGCAGGATGAGGGGCGACTTGATCTCGAAGAGCTGGCCTTCGCGCACCGCGCTGGTCCCCGCCCAGCCCGGCCGGGCCGCCACCTGCTCCGGGCGGAAGCGCTTGCCGCACCAGGAGCCGAACACGATCTGCGGGTCGCGGCGCAGGAGCTCGGTATCGTCGGCGAGGATGCGCGCCCTGGCCAGCGGCTCTGCGGCCAGTTCGGGGAAGAGATCGTCGCCGCCGGCGATGCGCACCAGCTCCGCTACCCACTGGATGCCGCTGATGCGCGGCTCGTCCCACTCCTCGAAATACACCCGCGGCCGCACGGGAAAGCGCGAGGCGGCCTCGGCCACCGCCGCCACCCCGCGCTCCAGCGCGTCGGCATAGGCCTCGGCCCTGGCCGCCGCGCCCACCAGCGCGCCCAGCCGGCGCACGTAGTCGAGGATGCCGGCCACCGAGCGGTGGTTGCTGATCCACACCTCCACCCCGGCCCGCACCAGCTGCGCGGCGATGTCGGCCTGCAGGTCGGAAAAGCCGATGGCGAGGTCGGGCCTGAGTTCGAGGATGCGCTCGATCTTCGCGCTGGTGAAGGCGCTGACCTTGGGCTTCTCGCGCCGCGCCTGCGGCGGCCGCACGGTAAAGCCACTGATGCCGACGATGCGGTCCTGCTCACCCAAGGCGTAGAGCACCTCGGTGGGCTCCTCCACGAGGCAGACGATGCGGCGCGGGCCGCGCATGCCTTCAGTGCCCTCCCGCCGCCGGCACCCCGGCACCGCCCTGCGCCTGCGCGCGCCAGCGCGGCACCAGGGCCAGCCAGGACAGGGCCGAGAGCGCCATCGCCGCGGCGCCGATCAGGAACACGCTGCCCTTGTCCGGCAGGGCCTGCACCACGAGGCCGATGCCAAGGCTCACCGCCAGCTGCGGCAGCACCACGCTGAGGTTGAACACGCCCATGTAGAGGCCGATGCGCGCCGGCGAGACGCACTGCGAGAACATGGCGAAGGGCAGGCTGACGATGGCGCCCCAGCCGATGCCGGCCAGCGCCATGCCGAGGTAGATCACCCACGGCGCATACCCGGCGACGTAGGCGAGCAGGAAGCCCGCCACCATCAGGCCGAGGCCGGCCGCATGCACGCGCACCTCGTCGAAGCGGCGCGCCAGCGGGTTCAACAGCAGGGCCGGAGCCAGCGCGCCCACGGCATTGAGGGCGAGGAAGCTGTTGGCCATCACCCGGCCGATGGCATCGTCGTCCGCCTCGGGGAAGCGCTGCTTCACCGTGGCGATGAGGTAGACGAACAGGGTCTGCATGCCGATCCAGCTCAGGGAATGCGCGGCCAGCACCTTGCGGAAGCCGGGCAGGTCCTCGCCCGGCGTTCCCGGCGCCGGCTGGCGCTCCAGCAGGGCCCAGACGATGAACAGCAGGGCGGCCAGGCCGAAGCCCGCCTCCAGCCACAGCGGATGCGTGGCCTGCCCGGCGAGCTTGAGGCCCATGGCCACCGCGGCATAGGCGGCGAAGGGCCAGAGCGGGCGCATCAGGCGGAGCACGGCGAAAAGCCCGAGGCGCTGCCCGTCCCTGCCCGGCTCCGCCGTGGGCAGCGTCTTCGGCTCCTCCACCAGCAGCGGCGGGAGCAGCGAGAAGAGCAGCACCAGGCCGGCGCCGAAATAGATCAGCGCAAGATTTCCGAAACCCGCGCCAATCGCATAGGCCAGCACGCCGAAGCTGCCCGACACGGTCTGCATCCAGGTGTAGGCCGTGGTGCGCATCGGCCCTTCCGGCGTCACGTCGGCGATCAGGGCCCGTGTGGGGTTGAAGCTGACGTTGATGGCGAGATCGAGCACCAGGGCCACGGTGATCGCCACGCCGAGGATGGCATCCAGCCCCAGCGTCTCGTTGATGAGGCCGATGGCCGGCAGGGCCAGCAGGGCGAGCGCGGTGAGCACGCCGCCGACGAGGATGTAGGGCCGCCGCCGCCCGCCCCAGGCCCAGGTCTGGTCGCTGAGCAGGCCGATCAGCATCTGGCCGAGGATGCCGGCCAGCGGGCCTGCCGCCCAGACGAGGCCGATCTCGTGGATGTCGAGCCCGTACCTGGTGCTGAGTAGCCAGCTCAGGGCCGAGATCTGCACCGCGAGGGCGAAGCCCATGGCGGTGGACGGCAGGCTCAGCAGCACGAGGAACGGCGGCGAGAGCCGGTGTTGCATCTGCAGCATGGTGGATTCAGCCCCTCCCGGACGGTCGGGCGAGCCTACCCCGGCAGCGCCTCAGCGCGACAGGTGGGCGAGCGCGGCGGCGTTCGCCTCCCAGTTGCGGCCATCGAAGGCTTCGACCACCAGCGCCTGCACGCTGCCCTCGTCGAGGCAGCGGGCGTTCACGTCGATGCCGTCCGGATTGCTGCGCGGCACGTAGAAGCTCTTGATGCCGCACACGCCGCAGAAGCGGTGCCGGGCCACGCCCGTGTTCCAGCGGTAGTCCACCAGCACCGCCTCGCCCGAGAGCAGGCGGAAGCGCGAGGCCGGTACGATCAGGTGCAGGAAGCCGGCCTTGCGGCAGATCGAGCAGTTGCAGTCCTGCACCACCAGGGTGGCGGGGGCATCGACCTCGAAGCGCACGGCGCCGCAGTGGCAGCCGCCGCGGTGGACGACGAGGGGCGAGTCGGGGGAATCCATGCCGCGATCCTACGCTCCGGGCCACCGGTTCAGCGAGATCATGGCTCGCTGAACCGGCACGCGCGTCGCGGGAACCCTGCCCGCCCTCCGCAACTCCATCGCACTGAACCCACCGATGGAGGCACCCCCCATGCGCATCGCCCTGCTCACCCGCCGCGACGTCGACAGCGAAGGCATCCTCGAGGCC
This sequence comes from Silanimonas lenta DSM 16282, assembly GCF_000429065.1. Taxonomy (GTDB): domain Bacteria; phylum Pseudomonadota; class Gammaproteobacteria; order Xanthomonadales; family Xanthomonadaceae; genus Silanimonas; species Silanimonas lenta. Next base: position 25,114 of record NZ_AUBD01000016.1, read on the forward strand.
CTCGAGCGCCGCGCCCACCGGCTTCTCGGCCGCGTGTCCGACCGCATCGCCGATCTGGCCGTGGGGCTCGCCGACCTCAACGGCCCGAAGGGCGGCGTGGACCGCGAATGCCAGCTGCAGGCCCGCCTGCACGATGGCCGCACGCTGATCGTCCGCGCCCGCAGCACCGATTTCGGCCGGGCCATCGACGGGGCCATGCACAAGCTGCTCTCGCGGGTGCTGAAGCTGCGCAAGAAGACCGCCGGCCTGCGCCGCCAGGCGGTACCGCTCGGGCGGCTCGCCGCCAGTGCCTGACAGGCCTACCCCGCAGGCTCGGGCTCGACCCGTTCCGACTCCCTGACGGGTCCGGGCCTGCGGGGCGGGGCGCCGGCATCGATGGCCTCCGGTGCCAGCGGCAGCAGGATCGAGGCCCCGCGGCCCGCCACGCTGGCGCGGCCGAACCATTCCAGGCATCGCGACTCGTTGGCCTGCTCCACCGCCGTCGTGATGCCGCGTTCCGTCGAGGCGGTGGAGCCGGTGGCCTCGACGAGGGCCCGGGCGAAGTCGCGGCCGAAATCGCCGGCGAGCTGGTAGGCGTCGCCGATGCTCGAGACCCGCGCCGATTCGCTGATCGCTCCCGCCCCCTCGGCCCAGCGCAGCACCAGGGCCTTGCGGCCCTCCACCCGCGCCACGCCTTCGGCAGCAAAGCCGCCCAGGCCCGCGGGCAGACGGAACGGCCCCGGCACGAAGACATCGAACAGCGCCGAGACGCCGGCCGCCCCGGCCGAGGTCGGACGGATCGCGCTCACCCGCAGTTCGATCTCCAGCTCCGGTGCCTCCGCATCGATCAGGAAATGCCGGGCAAGGCGGTTGCAGGCCTCGCGCGCCGCCCGGTTGCCCACCAGCGCCGCCTGCGCCTCGCTCACCCCGGCACCGGCGGCATCCTCCAGCACCACCACCCGCGGCGGGGCCACCCGGCGCACCGGCGCGACGAGCGCGGCATCCACGTAACGCTCCACCCGGGCGTGGGTCTCGTCGCGCAGCGTCTCGAAGGGCAGGGCCTCGAGGGCGGCATCGCGCCGGGTCTCGGGCGCCGAGGCGCAGGCCTGGAGCAGCAGCAGGGGAAAGGCAAGACCGAGGGCGCGGAAGGGTCGCATGCGGAAACTTGGGGCAGCGGCAGACAGGCACGCAGGCTGGCAGAGCGCCGATGCAGGCCGCGTCCGCGGTGCGTGCGCCCGGCGTGAACCGGAACACGGCCACCGCGGACGCCGTTGGCCTCTGTCGCAGGCGGTGAGAAACGCGGCGGGTGGAATGCCCCTGCCGGCCGCTTGACGGCTCTGTCGATACCACACATATTTGTGGCATGACCCTCACCGACCGCCAGCTCGCCATCCTCGACTTCCTCCGCGCCTACCTCGCGGCGGAAGGCCGGCCGCCCACGCTGGCCGAGATCGCGTCGGCCTTCGGCTTCCGCCAGGCCCGCAGCGCCCAGGACCACCTGCAGGCGCTGGCCGCCAAGGGCGCCATCGAGCTGGTGCCGGGCGCGCGCGGCATCCGCCTGCGCGACGAAACCGCCCCATCGGCGCCATCGGCGGCCGCCTCCCCGGCCGGCCGCCCGGGCCGGGACGCCATGGCCGACAGCCTGCTCACCCTGCCCCTGCTGGGCCAGGTGGCGGCGGGCCGGCCGATCGACCCGCAGGCCGACTACGAGGGGGAACTGCTGCTCGACCGCGCCCTGTTCTTCCCCACCCCGGACTACCTGCTGCGGGTGAAGGGCGACTCGATGCGCGACGACGGCATCTTCGATGGCGACCTGATCGCCGTGCGCCGCTGCCCCACCGCCGAGAACCACCAGATCGTCGTCGCGAGGATCGACGGCGAGATCACCGTGAAGCGGCTGAAGCGCGGCAAGGACCGCGTGCTGCTGATGCCGCGCAACCCCGCCCATGCGCCCATCGAGGTGCCTGCCGAGGCCGATTTCGCCATCGAAGGCCTCTACTGCGGCCTCGTGCGGCGCGGCTGATCCCGAGGAGCCCCGCCATGACCACCCGCCCCGATTCCGCCAGCAGCGACCTTGCCCTGCTGCTGTTCGCCCTCGCCCTGTGCGCGGCCTTCGGCGCCCTGTTCGCCTGGGCGCTGGCCGTGCCCTTCTGGCTTGGCTTCGCCATGGTCGGCTCGGCCCTGTTCGTGGCCGGGCTGCGCGGCCACGGCGAGGCCGGCCCACGCCGGCGCGGAACGGCCCGCCGCCTGCAGCCGCGGCACTGAAGCCGGACACCGGTTTGCGAACCGGCAGCGGCGCGTCTCCGGCCTCGTCCCCGGAGGCGCGCCCTGCCGGGGCTCGCTGGCAGGCCATAATGCCGTTCGGACAGTGCCGGAAACGGACTGGAGCCTGATTGTTCACTACAACTGACTTGATGGCCCAAGCCTACCGTGAGCTCGAATCGCTGGAATAGAGAACAACTCAAACTGGCTTTCAGCCTCTATTGCCAGCTACCTTTCGGAAAGCTGCATAGCCGCAACGATCAAATCATCGAGCTAGCCAGATTACTGGGACGCACACCATCGGCAGTGGCAATGAAGCTCGTGAACTTCGCCAGCCTTGACCCAGCGATTACGACATCCGGAAGAAAAGGCCTAGGCAACGCGTCGGCACTGGATCGTGAAGTGTGGGATGAATTTCATTCCGACTGGGAGAGCCTTGTCCTGGAATGCATTGAAATTGATCGACAATTCCGCTCGGAATCAGCCATCGAGCCGACACCCGATTCGCTGGACGATTTCGATCTGAACGATTATGCCGGCGAAACACGCCGAGCAATCATCGAGCAGCGAATGAAACAACACTTTTTCCGGCGTGCGGTGTTGGCAAGCTATGGCGGGCGTTGTTGCATGTCCGGCTTGTCCGAAACACGCCTTCTAGTGGCCAGCCATATCGTCCCATGGAGCCACGACAAGGCTAACCGCCTCAATCCCAGCAATGGCTTATGTCTGTCAGCACTTCATGACAAAGCATTCGACCGAGGCCTCATTGACCTGCCTGGCGATTTTCGGTCCAGTTGAAAGTTGAGAGGATGGCTCCCGACGAAGACGAGGAGCCCATGCGTAAGTCCCGATTCACCGAAGAGCAGATGGTCAAGATCCTGCGGGAGGCCGACCGATCCCCCGTGGCGGAAGTGGCCAGGAAGCACGGCGTCAGCGAGCAGACCCTGTACCTGTGGCGGAAGCGCTACGGGCAACTGGAGGCGGCGGATGTGAAGCAGCTGCGCACCCTGCAGCAGGAAAACGCCCGCCTCAAGAAGCTGCTGGCCGAGCGCGACCTCGAGATCGAGGTCATGAAGGAGATCACCG
>NZ_AUBD01000017.1:0-2500 GCF_000429065.1 Silanimonas lenta DSM 16282
TGCACACTACCATCGGCGCGTGCGCGTTTCACTTCCGAGTTCGGGATGGGATCGGGTGGTTCCACGCAGCTATGTTCACCAGGGAGAGGGTGGAGGGTCGCTGTTGGCCCTGTGGCCTCCAGCGCGCACGCTCTCATGGGGGACTTGTGACGTAACAGTTGGTTTGTCCTGAATCGCGCGTCGCGATGTCAAGGCGTCTCGAGGTTATATGGTCAAGCCGCACGGATCATTAGTATCGGTAAGCTCAACGCATTGCTGCGCTTACACACCCGACCTATCAACCACGTAGTCTTCATGGTTCCTTCAGGGGACTTGTGTCCCGGGAGATCTCATCTTGAGGCGCGCTTCCCGCTTAGATGCTTTCAGCGGTTATCGCTTCCGAACATAGCTACCCGGCAGTGCCACTGGCGTGACAACCGGAACACCAGAGGTTCGTCCACTCCGGTCCTCTCGTACTAGGAGCAGCCCCTCTCAAATCTCCAACGCCCACGACAGATAGGGACCGAACTGTCTCACGACGTTCTGAACCCAGCTCGCGTACCACTTTAAATGGCGAACAGCCATACCCTTGGGACCGACTACAGCCCCAGGATGTGATGAGCCGACATCGAGGTGCCAAACACCGCCGTCGATATGAACTCTTGGGCGGTATCAGCCTGTTATCCCCGGAGTACCTTTTATCCGTTGAGCGATGGCCCTTCCATACAGAACCACCGGATCACTAAGACCTGCTTTCGCACCTGCTTGATCCGTCGATCTTGCAGTCAAGCACGCTTCTGCCTTTGCACACAATGCGCGATGTCCGACCGCGCTGAGCGTACCTTCGTGCTCCTCCGTTACTCTTTGGGAGGAGACCGCCCCAGTCAAACTACCCACCATACATGGTCCCCGACCCGGATCACGGGCCCAGGTTAGAACGTCAAGCACATCAGGGTGGTATTTCAAGGATGGCTCCGCCGAAGCTGGCGCCTCGGTTTCACAGCCTCCCACCTATCCTACACAGACGAACTCAACGTTCAATGTAAAGCTATAGTAAAGGTTCACGGGGTCTTTCCGTCTTGCCGCGGGAACGCTGCATCTTCACAGCGATTTCAATTTCACTGAGCCTTGGGTGGAGACAGCGCCGCTGTCGTTACGCCATTCGTGCAGGTCGGAACTTACCCGACAAGGAATTTCGCTACCTTAGGACCGTTATAGTTACGGCCGCCGTTTACTGGGGCTTCGATCAAGAGCTTCGGTTTCCCTGACCCCATCACTTAACCTTCCAGCACCGGGCAGGCGTCACACCCTATACGTCCACTTTCGTGTTTGCAGAGTGCTGTGTTTTTGATAAACAGTCGCAGCGGCCTGGTCACTGCGGCCCATCTTGCGATGGGCGTACCTTCTCCCGAAGTTACGGTACTATTTTGCCTAGTTCCTTCACCCAAGTTCTCTCAAGCGCCTGAGAATTCTCATCCTACCCACCTGTGTCGGTTTACGGTACGGTCTCCCGTGAGCTGAAGCTTAGAGGCTTTTCCTGGAAGCGTGGGATCGGTGACTTCGTCCAATAGGACTGGTCTCGTGCTTCAGCCTTGGGACAGCGGATTTGCCTACCGCCCCAGCCTTTGCACTTTCCCCGGGACGACCAACGCCCGGTACACGTACCCTTCTCCGTCCCCCCATCGCACTCACGCGAGGTGCTGGAATATTAACCAGCTTCCCATCGACTACACCTTTCGGTCTCGCCTTAGGGGCCGACTCACCCTGCGCCGATGAACGTTGCGCTAGGAAACCTTGGGCTTTCGGCGTGCGGGCTTTTCACCCGCATTATCGTTACTCATGTCAGCATTCGCACTTCCGATACCTCCAGCAGCCTTCTCAGGCCACCTTCGCAGGCGTACGGAACGCTCCTCTACCGCGCACACGAAGTGTGCACCCCAAGCTTCGGTACATCGCTTAGCCCCGTTAAATCTTCCGCGCAGACCGACTCGACCAGTGAGCTATTACGCTTTCTTTAAAGGGTGGCTGCTTCTAAGCCAACCTCCTGGCTGTCTATGCCTTTCCACATCGTTTTCCACTTAGCGATGATTTTGGGACCTTAGCTGTGGGTCTGGGTTGTTTCCCTTTTCACGACGGACGTTAGCACCCGCCGTGTGTCTCCCGTGTAGCACGTCCTGGTATTCGGAGTTTGCCATGGTTTGGTAAGTCGCAGTGACCCCCTAGCCATAACAGTGCTCTACCCCCAGGAGTGTTCGCACGAGGCGCTACCTAAATAGCTTTCGAGGAGAACCAGCTATCTCCGGGTTCGATTAGCTTTTCACTCCTAGCCACACCTCATCCCCTACTTTTGCAACAGGAGTGGGTTCGGGCCTCCAGTGCGTGTTACCGCACCTTCACCCTGGGCATGGCTAGATCACCCGGTTTCGGGTCTACTCCCTGCGACTATGCGCCCTATTCAGACTCGGTTTCCCTTCGCCTTCCCTATACGGTTAAGCTCGCCACAGAAAGTAAGTCGCTGACC
>NZ_AUBD01000017.1:5000-27958 GCF_000429065.1 Silanimonas lenta DSM 16282
GGCCTGCCGCCAGCGTTCACTCTGAGCCAGGATCAAACTCTTCAGTTAAAGCAAAAAGCTTTAAGCAGATCGTCGACCCCGAGCTTGCGTCGCTTGCTTGACAATTGACAGTGCTCATGATCGAGCGTCTGCAAGATTGATGATGACCATCACCACCCTGCAGGCACCCGCACAAAACACCTGCGCGTACTTTCAAAGATCTACCCCCAACCGGCGCCTTTCGCGCCACCAGGCGTTTCGCCCGAGGGAGCCGCACACTATACAGCACTTTCGAAGAACGTCAACACCTCAGCACCGACATCCTCCTCCAGCCCCTCCACCACACCAGCCCATCAAGGCCCGCCCGGCGAAGGGGCGCGAACTATAGGCCACACACAAACCGCATGCAAGAGGCGCAGCCGGCGGGGCGCGAGGACAACACGCCGGCGTTCAGGAAGCACCGCGGAGCACGACCCGGGCAAAGGTGCGCTTGCCGACCTGCAGCAGGCCCTCGAAGCCAGGGGTGAACAGGCGCTGGGCGTCCTCGAAGACCTCGCCATCGATGCGCACGGCGCGCTCCTTCAGCTTGCGCATGGCCTCGGAGTTGCTGGGCGTGAGCCCGGCCTGGGTGAGCAGGGCGGCGATGCGCAGGCCCTCCGCGGGCACGACGAGTTCGGCAAGCGGCAGCTGGGAGGTATCGCCGCTGCCGCTCACCACCGCCTGCCAGCCGGCCACCGCCTTCTCGGCCTCGGCGGCGCCATGGAAGCGCGCCGCGATCTCGCGGGCGAGGCGCAGCTTGAGATCGCGCGGGTTGAGCTGGCCGGCGGCGATGTCGGCCTTGAGCCGCGCCATCTCGGCGAGCGAGATCTCGACGCTCAAAAGCTCGATCCAGCGCCACATCAGGGCATCGTCGATCTTCATGGTCTTGGTGACCATGTCGATGGCCGGCTCGTCGATGCCAATGTAGTTGCCGAGCGACTTGCTCATCTTGTGCACGCCGTCGATGCCCTCGAGCAGGGGCACCGTCATCACCACCTGCGGGGGCTGGCCGTAGTGCTCCTGCAGGGCGCGGCCCATCAGCAGGTTGAAGGTCTGGTCGGTGCCGCCGAGCTCGACGTCGGCCCTGAGTGCCACCGAGTCGTAGCCCTGCACCAGCGGGTAGAGGAACTCGTGGATGGCGATCGGCTGCTGGGCGGCGAAGCGCTTGCTGAAGTCGTCGCGCTCGAGCATGCGCGCCACGGTGTGCTGGGCGGCAAGCCGGATCATGTCGGCGGCCGACATGGCGCCGAACCACTCGGAGTTGAAGCGCACCTCGGTGCGCTCGCGGTCGAGCACCTTGAACACCTGGTCGGCATAGGTGCGGGCATTGGCCTCGACATCCTCGCGGCTGAGCGGCTTGCGGGTGGCGCTCTTGCCAGTGGGATCGCCGATCATCCCGGTGAAGTCGCCGATCAGGAAGATCACCTGGTGCCCGAGGTCCTGGAACTGCCGCATCTTGTTGAGCAGCACGGTGTGGCCGAGATGCAGGTCGGGGGCGGTGGGATCGAAACCGGCCTTGATCCTGAGCGGGCGGCCGGCGGCGAGGCGGGCCTCGAGCTCTTCGGGCTTGAGGAGGGTGTCGATGCCACGCGCGAGCTGCGCGAGGACGGAATCAGGGCTGGCCATGGCGGTGCTTCATGAAGATGAAAGGGTGGGCAGGGCCACGGAATCCGGGGCCTCGCCGTTAACGCGAGGTTAAATGCTCGGGGCGAAAAAATCCAAGCGCCACAAGGGTTTGACGATGGTTTTCAGGCGCCGGTAAGGTACGCCGATCCTGCCTTCCGGAGCCCCGTTTTGATCCACGTCCGCCGTCTCGCGCCGAAGGCACCGCGCGCCCTCACCGCCGCCCTCGGCCTCGGCCTGCTGGCCCTCACCGCCTCGGTCGTTCCTGCCCTGTACCGCGCCATGGACGGCGGCGCGGCCGATACCCTGACACTGGCCGTGGCCCTGCCGCCCCCGCCACCGCCCGCGGCGGAGGCCGTGGCGCCGGCATCGGAGTGGCGCACCGTGCGCATCGCCTCGGGCCAGACCCTGGGCAGCGTGTTCGCCGACCTCGGGCTCTCGCCGCGCACCATGCATCGCCTGCTGGAAGTGCCGGAAGCCAAGCAGATGGCCTCACGGCTGCAGGTGGGCAGCGAGCTGGCCTTCGAGATCGGACCGGATGGCGAACTGCGCGGCCTGCGCTTCGACCAGGACGAGAGCCGCCGGATCGCCCTCGCGGTGACCGAGGACGGGGTGCGCCGGGAGGTGATCGAGCGGCCGATCGAACGCCGCACCCTGGTGGCCGGCGGCACCATCACGAGCTCGCTGTTCGCCGATGGTGCCCGCGCCGGACTGAGCGCGCCGGTGATGCTCGACATGGTCAAGGCGCTGCAGTACGACATCGACTTCGCCCAGGACCTGCGCGAGGGCGACAGCTTCCAGATCGTCTACGAGGAGCTCTGGCGCGAGGGCGAGCGCCTGCGCGACGGCGGCGTGGTGGCAGTGAACTTCGTCAACCAGGGCAAGCACTACACCGCGCTGCGCTTCGAGCACGAGGGCCGCGCCGAGTTCTTCGACCTCGAGGGCCGGCCGCTGCGCAAGAGCTTCATGCGCACCCCGATCGAGTTCGCCCGCCTGACCTCGGGCTTCGGCGCGCGCCGCCATCCGATCCTCGGCCGCATGCGCATGCACAACGGCGTGGACTACGCCGCGCCGGTGGGCACGCCGATCTTCGCCGCCGGCGATGCCCGGGTGAAGTTCGCCGGCTGGCAGAACGGCTATGGCCGCACCGTCATCCTCGACCATGGCAATGGCGTGACCACCCTGTACGCCCACATGTCGCGGCTCGGCCCGCACCGCGTGGGCGAGCGGGTACGCCAGGGCCAGACCATCGGCTATGTGGGGGCGAGCGGCCTTGCCACCGGCCCGCACCTGCACTACGAGTTCCGCGTCAATGGCGTGCACCGCAACCCGCTGACCGTGACCATGCCGAAGCCGGAGCCGCTCAAGGGCCCGGCACTGGCCGAGTTCCGCCGCGCCACGGCGCCGGCGCTGGCGCAGCTCAGGCGCCTCGAGGGAACCCAGCTGGCGGCGCGCTGAGGTCCGGCCCCGGCATTCCCCGCGCCCTGCCGTGTCGCTCTTCCTCGGCCTGATCAGCGGCACCAGTGCCGATGGCATCGACGCCGTGCTGCTGCGGGTCGAGCCCCGTATCGAGGTGCTGGCGGCGCGCACCCTGCCCTACCCTGCCGATCTCCGGGCCACGGTGCTGGAGGTTTCGCAGGCCGATGCCCGGCTCGACCTCGATGCCTTCGGCGCCCTCGACAGCGCGCTCGGCGAAGCCTTCGCCGCCGCCGCGCTCGTCCTGCTGGCCGAGGCCGGGGTCTCCCGCGAGGCCGTGCGGGCGATCGGCTCGCACGGCCAGACCCTGCGCCACCGCCCGCGCCCGCCGCAACGCTTCACCCTGCAGGCGGGCTGCCCGCATGTGATCGCGGAACGCACCGGCATCACCGTGGTGGCCGACTTCCGTCGCCGCGACGTGGCCGCGGGCGGCGAAGGCGCGCCGCTGATGCCGGCCTTCCACGCCGCGGTGCTGGGACATCCGGAGGAGGTGCGCGCGGTGCTGAACCTGGGCGGCATCGGCAACCTCACCCTGCTGGCTCCCGGTGAACCGGTGCGCGGCTTCGACACTGGCCCGGCCAATGGCCTGATGGATGCCTGGTGCCTGCGCCACACCGGCCGCGGCTACGACGCCGGCGGCGCCTGGGCCGCGGGCGGGCGCGTGCTGCCCGCGCTGCTGGAACGCTGCCTCGCCGAGCCCTGGCTGGCCCTGCCACCGCCAAAGAGCAGCGGCCGCGACCAGTTCCACCTGGGCTGGCTCGAGGCCCATCTGGCAGGGGACGAGGCGCCGCAGGACGTGCAGGCCACCCTGCTGGAGCTCACGGCCCGCAGCATCGCCGAGGCCCTGCGCGCGACCCAGCCGGCCACGCGCCGGCTGATCGCCTGCGGCGGCGGCGTGCACAACACGGCCTTGATGGCACGGCTGGCCGCCCTGCTGCCAGACATCGCGGTGGAGTCCTCGGCCGCGCACGGCCTGGACCCGGATGCCGTGGAAGCCGCGGGCTTTGCCTGGCTGGCCTGGCAGACCCTGGAAGGCCGGCCGGGCAACCGCCCGGAAGTCACCGGCGCCGCCGGGCCGCGGGTGCTGGGCGCCATCGTTCCGGCCGGGCCGCACCAGGGCGCCGGCCGGGCGCCGGCTCAGCCCGGCGTCGATTCGTCGCCCGGCTTGCGCGCGTAGGCCGGCGCATCGTCGGGCAGGGCGCTCATGGCGTTCATCGCCTCGTAGAAGGCACGCGCCTCCTCGTCGTTCCAGGCCCCGCGCAGGCGCGCGATGTCGCCCGGCACCGGCGGCGGGTCGGGCTCGGCAAGGCCCAGGGCCTGCTTGAGCAGGTGCAGGATGACATCGTTGAGCGGCCAGCCCTTCTGCCGGGCGATCTCCTTGAGGCGCTCGGCCACCCGTTCATCGATGTCGCGGACGAGGAAATCGGCCATGGGGGCGGGCCGCGCTCCGTGGGAATCAGGGGCCCGAGCTTACGCCCCGCGGCCCCCGGCGTGCCAGCCACGCGCAGAGCGCGATGGCCGGGATGGCGAACAGCGCGGTGCCGGCGAAGAACCAGGCATAGGCCTCGGGCAGTGGCCGGCTCGCCGCCAGGGCCTCCACGGCCACGCCGGAGAAGCCCTTCAGCAGCTTGCCGAGCAGGGTGTAGAAGGAGCTGAGCAGGGCGTACTGGGTGGCGGTATAGCCGAGCGCGGTGAGGCTCGACATGTAGGCCACGAGCGCGATGCCGGCGAACCCGGCGGAGAAGTTGTCGATCGCCATCGCCAGCATGAAGACCGCAGGATCGCCGCCGCTCAGGGCCAGCCAGGAGAAGGCCAGGTTGGAGAGCGGGCCGAGCACGGCACCGCCGATGAGGGTGGGAAAGAGACCGAAGCGGATCGCGCACAGGCCGGCCGCCGCGGTGCCGAGCAGGGTGCCGGCAAGCCCGACGCTGGCCCGCACCTTGCCGATCAGCTGCTCGGCGATGCCAAGGTCGGCGTAGAGCGGGTTGGCCATCGGTCCCATCACGAAATCGGCGAGGCGATAGACGCTGATCGCCGCCAGGATCGCCAGCGCCCACTGCCGGTGCTGGCGGAAGAAGGCGAGGAACGGACCGAGGATGGCGTCGTACAGCCCGCGCGGGGTCCAGATCGGTCCGCTGGCCAGCGCCGCCACGCTGCGCGGCTCGTCCACCCGCAGCACCACCACGAGCGCGGCGAAGGCGAGCGCCGCCATCAGGGCATAGGACCCCGGCCAGCCGAGATCGACGGCGATCAGGAAGATGGCGGCATCGGTGAGCAGGAGCGCGCCGCGGTAGCCGAACTGGTAGGCGGCGCTGAGCAGGGCGAGCTGGTTGGCGTCCTCGGCGCATTCGATGCGCCAGGCGTCGATCACGATGTCCTGGGTGGCGGAGGCGAAGGCCACCAGCACCGCCAGTACGGCGAAGGTGGACAAGTGCCCTGCGGGCGTCAGCAGGGCCATGCCGGCAAGACCGAGCACCACCAGTGACTGCGCGAGGAGCAGCCAGCCGCGGCGGCGGCCGAAGCGGGCGAAACCGAGCGGCGCCGGCACCCGGTCGACGATCGGCGCCCAGAGGAACTTCATCGAATAGGCAAGGCCGACCCAGGACAGGAAGCCCACCGCGCCAAGATCGATGCCTTCCTTGCGTGCCCAGAAGCCGAGGGTATTGCCCACCAGCATGAAGGGCAGGCCGGCGGCGAAGCCGAGCAGCAGGAGCAGGGCGACGTTGGGCCGGCCAAGCCCCGCGAGCACCTCGCGCCAGCCGGGGCGCGTGCGCTCAGTCGCCATAATCGACGACGAAGGGCGCGTGGTCGGAGAAGCGCGGCTCCGGATGGATGGCGCAGTCCTCGAGGCGGGCGGCGAGCCCCGGGCTCACCAGCTGGTAGTCGATGCGCCAGCCCACGTTCTTCGCCCGGGCCTGGCCGCGCTGGCTCCACCAGGTGTAGTCCTGGCCGGCAGGACGCAGATGGCGGTAGGCATCCACCCAGCCGTCCTCGCCGAGCAGGGCGCCCATCCAGGCCCGCTCCTCGGGCAGGAAGCCGGAGTTCTTCTCGTTCGACTTCGCATTGCGGATGTCCATGGCCGTATGGGCGATGTTCCAGTCGCCGCAGAGCACCACCTCGCGGCCCGAGGCCAGCAGTTCGCGCAGCTTCGGCCGCAGCCAGTCCATCACCTCGAACTTGAAGGCCTGCCGCGCCTCGGCCGAACTGCCCGAGGGCAGGTAGAGCGAGACCACGGAGAGGCGGCCGAAACGCGCCTCCAGCCAGCGCCCCTCCTCGTCGAAGGCCTCCCAGCCCAGCCCGGTGACGAGCGCGTCGGGCGCGCGGCGGCTGTAGATGGCCACGCCCGAATAGCCCTTCTTGGTCGTCGCGTCGCGGAAGGCCACGTGGTAGCCGGCGGGGCGGAAGAGCGCGTCCTCGAGCTGGTGGGCCTGGGCCTTGGTTTCCTGCACGCAGAGCACGTCGATGCCCTGCGAGGCGAACCAGTCGAAGAAGCCCTTGCTGGCCGCGGAACGCAGGCCGTTGGCGTTGAAGGTGGCGATGCGCATGCGGCGACGGGGGGCCGTCCGGGTCTCGATGGGATGGAAAACCTGGCGATTGTGGCCGATCCAGGGCCTCGGCGTGGGCAGGCCGGCGCGAATCGGCTAGCCTGCGCGCCAGCCTTCATCCCCGCTTCATGCACTGGAGCCACCCATGGGCGATTACCGCCAGGCCTTCCTCGAACTGTCGCTGCGCTGCGACGCCCTGCGCTTCGGCGAGTTCCACCTGAAATCCGGGCGCACCAGCCCCTACTTCTTCAATGCCGGGCAGTTCAACTCCGGCGCGGCGCTGGCTGGGCTGGCCGACTGCTATGCCGAGGCCCTGCTGGAGAGCGGCCTTGGCTTCGACATGCTGTTCGGCCCGGCCTACAAGGGCATCCCGCTGGCCACCGCGCTGGCGATCGCGCTGGCGCGGCGTGGCCGCGACGTGCCGGTGGCTTTCAACCGCAAGGAAGCCAAGACCCATGGCGAGGGCGGCACGCTGATCGGCGCGCCGCTCGTCGGGCGGGTGCTGGTGGTGGACGACGTGATCACCGCCGGGACGGCGGTACGTGAATCGGTGGAGATCATCCGTGCCGCCGGCGCCCGGCCGGCCGGGGTGCTGATCGCGCTCGACCGGCAGGAACGCGGGGCGGAGGGCCAGCGTTCGGCGGCCCGGGAGGCGGCGGAGAGCCTCGGCGTGCCGGTGGTGGCGGTGGCCCGGCTCGACGACCTGCTGGGCTTCGTGGCCGACCGCCCGGCGCTGGCCCTGCACCGCGAGCGCCTGCTGGCGTATCGTGCGCAGTACGGCTCCCTCGACGGGTGAACTGACATGGCACGCATCGCCCCGGCCACCGCCCTGCCCGCCCTCGCCCTCGCGACGCTGCTCGTGGCGCCGCTCGCCGCCCAGCCGCGGGCCGAGGCGGAGAAGAAGCTGTACCGCTGGGTGGATGCCACCGGCAAGGTGCACTACACCGATGCCCTGCCGCCCGAGGTGGTGAACCAGGCCCGCGAGGAACTGAGCGCCCGCACCGGTCTGGTGCGTGCCGAGATCGGCCGGGCGCTGACCGAGGAAGAGCGGCGGGCGCTCGAGGCCGAGACCGCGGCCGAGGCCGCGGCGCGCACCCGCGCCGAGAACAGCCGGCGCGCCGAGGAGGCGAAGGTGAGCGCCTTCCGTACCGAGGAAGACCTGCGCAGGTCCTACGCCACCCGCCAGGCCATGATCGACGACACCCTGGTGAGCCTGGAGGCGGCGATCGCCTCGCAGCGCGCCAGCCTGCACCAGCAGCTGGGGGTGGCCGGGGATGCCGAGCTGGCCGGGCGGCCGGTGCCGCCGCGGGTGGCCGAGACCATCCAGGAACTGCGCCGCGAGGTCTACAAGCAGGAACAGGCGCGGCTGGAGCGGGCGGCCGAGAAGCAGGTGGTGCAGGAAGAGCTGGAGCGGCTGGTCGCCCTGCTGAAGGAACGCCAGGAGCGCGGCCTCGCCCCGCCGGGCGGCTGAAGGCCGCCCCCGCCGCCCCGACCGCCCCGCGCGATCCGCCCTCAGAAAGGCAGCGAAAGGTCGCTGCGCAGCGCCAGCATCGCCGTCCGGAACGCCTGCTGCACCCGCGCCAGCGCCTCCTCGCTGTCGGCCTCGAAGCGCAGCACCAGCACCGGCGTGGTGTTCGAGGCACGCACGAGGCCCCAGCCGTCCGGCCAGTCGGCGCGCAGGCCGTCGATGGTCGAGACCCGGGCGCCCTCGAAGCGGGCGTTCTGCACGAAGGCCTCGATGAAGGCGTGCGGTTCGCCCTCCTGCATCTCGACCTTGAGTTCCGGGGTGCTGATCGCATCGGGAAGCCCGGCGAACACTTCCTCCGGCTCCTCGGGGCGGGTGGCGAGGATCTCCAGCAGGCGCGCGGCGGCATAGAGACCGTCGTCGAAGCCGTACCAGCGCTCCTTGAAGAAGAAGTGGCCGCTCATCTCGCCGGCCAGCTCGGCCTCGGTCTCCTTCATCTTCGCCTTGATCAGCGAGTGGCCGGTCTTCCACATCAGCGGGCTGCCGCCGTGGCGCAGCACGTAACCGGCGAGATGGCCGGAGCACTTCACGTCATAGATGATGCAGGCGCCCGGGTTGCGCTCCAGCACGTCGGCGGCGAACAGCATCAGCAGGCGGTCGGGATAGACCATCCGGCCTTCGCGGGTGACCACGCCGAGGCGGTCGCCGTCGCCATCGAAGGCGAGGCCGAGATCGGCGCCGGCGCGCTGCACCGCCTGCACCAGGTCCTCGAGATTGTGCGGGTCGCTGGGGTCGGGATGGTGGAAGGGGAAGCTGCCGTCCACCTCGCAGTAGAGCGTCTCGACATCGGCGCCGATGGCCTCGAGCAGGCGCGGCCCGAGCTCGCCAGCGACGCCGCTGCCGGCATCCACCACCACGCGCAGGCGGCGCTCGATCTGGATGTCGCCGGCGATGCGCTCGATGTAGGCCTCGCCGATGTCCACGGTGTCGAGGTCGCCCCGGCGCTCGGCCACCGGCATCCGGCCCTCGACGATGCGGGCGTAGAGGTCGGCGATGGCGCCGCCGGAGAGCGTCTCGCCGTCGACCACGATCTTGAAGCCGTTGTAGTCGGGCGGGTTGTGGCTGCCCGTCACGGCGATGGCGCTGCCGAGCCGCAGGTGGTGGGCGGCGAAGTAGGCCACCGGGGTGGGCACCATGCCGACGTCGGTGACATCCACGCCCGACATGCGCAGACCGTCGATCAGGGCGCGGGCCATCTCCGGCGAGGACAGGCGGCCATCGCGGCCCACGGCGATGCCGCGCAGGCCGCGCTCCATCATCAGGGCGCCCACCGCCCGGCCGATCAGCCGCGCCACGTCGGCGCTCAGGGTCTGGCCGACCACGCCGCGGATGTCGTAGGCGCGGAAGATGCTGCGCTCCACGGCGAGGGCCGGGCCGGCGGGCCGGGGCGGGGCCGCCACCGGGGCGGCCGCCGGAGCCGCGGGCTCGGCCTGCAGCCGGCCCTGGGCCTGCAGTTCGGCGAGAGTGGGCTCGGGCTCGGCCACCGGCGTGCGGCGCGCGGCCAGCCGGCGGGCGAGGGCGGCCGCCTTCTCGCGCGGCACCAGCACCAGGGCGAAACCGGACAGGACCACCACCAGGCCGGCCACCAGCTCCACCCAGCCGCCAAGACCGTAGAGGCCCGGCTCGGCATAGGGCGCGGCACCGACCAGGCGCAGCCGGGTATGGGGGATGGCCACGGCGCCCCGCTCGGCCTGGTCGGCGAGCAGCACATCGCCCTCCTCGATCAGCGAGCGCCCGCCCTGGCGCAGGGCGGCATAGGCCCCCGGCGGCGCGGCGCGGCGCACCAGCTCGCGCAGCTCGTCCATCGGCCGGCGCACGTAGGCGAGCGCGGCGATGCCGCCCTCGCCGGGAATGGGGGCAGCGAGCGCCAGCCAGGCCCGGCCGGCGTCCTGGACGATGGCCATGTGCACGGCGTCATTGTCGAGCGCAGTGAGCAGCAGGCCGAGCTTGCCGTAGCCGAAGCGCTCGACGGCATTCCAGGCGGCACTGAGGTCGGCGGGATGGATCTCGACCGCCTCGATGCCCACCCAGTCGCCGGCCAGGGCGGCACGGGCGCCATCGAGGTTGTTGCCCTCGACCGCCTCGCGCACCCGGGGCAGCCGGCGCTGGGCATCGAGCCGCTCCATCTCAGCACTGAGCCGGGCGCGCAGCGCTGCCGCGACCTCGCCGCGCACGGCCTGTGCCTGCCCGGCCAGGGCGGCGCCCTGCATCAGGCTCCAGCCGGCGAAGGCCAGTAGCGAGCCTGCGGCAATGGCCAGCACGGCGATCAGGATGTTGAGGATGCGGATCTTCGGGCGGGGGGCGTCGGACATGTCCGGGTCTCGAGGTCAGCGCGTGCCAGTGTGGCCAAAACCGCCTTCGCCGCGCGCGGAGGCGTCGAAGGCATCGACGAGGCGCCAGGTGGCGCGGGCGATGGGGAGGAAGACCAGCTGGGCCACGCGGTCGCCGGGCTGTACGGTGACCGGCGCCGGGCCGCGGTTCCACAGGCTGATCATCAACGGGCCCTGGTAGTCGGCGTCGATCAGGCCGGTGAGGTTGCCGAGCACCAGCCCCTGCCTGTGGCCGAGGCCGGAGCGCGGCAGCACCACGGCGCAGAGGCCGGGATCGCCGAGGTGGATGGCAAGCCCGCTCGGCACCAGCGCCGTCTCGCCCGGGGCGAGGGTGAGCGGGGTCTCGAGCATGGCGCGCAGGTCCATGCCGGCCGACTGCGCGGTGGCGTACTCCGGCAGCGGAAACTCGCGGCCGAGACGTGGATCGAGGACCTTGAGATCGACGGGGAGGCTCATGCCGGCCCCAGTCGGTCGGCGATCCAGGCCACGAGGCCGGCGGCGATGCTGCGCTTGCTGCCCGGACCGAAGGCCTGCTCGCCGCCGTGCCAGTACAGCACCAGGGCATTGTCCTCGGCATCGAAGCCGCTGCCCTCCACGCCCACCCGGTTGGCGGCGATGGCATCGAGCCGCTTGGCCTCCAGCTTGCCGCGGGCGTAGGCCTCGACATCGTGGGTCTCGGCGGCGAAGCCCATCACGCAGCGCGGCCGCGCCGGGTGGCGCGCCACCTCGGCCAGCACGTCGACGGTGCGTTCCAGCACCAGGGTGGCGGGGCCGTCGGATTTCTTGAGCTTGCGCTCCGCCACCTCGACGGGGCGGTAATCGGCCACGGCGGCGGCGCCGACATAGACCGCCTGGCCCGGCAGCGCGGCCAGCACCGCGGCATGCAGTTCGGCGGCCGAGCGCACGTCGATGCGGCGCACGCCGGGTGGCGTGGGGAGCTTCACCGGCCCGGCCACCAGCGTGACCTCGGCCCCGGCGGCGGCGGCGGCCTCGGCCACCGCGAAACCCATGCGGCCGCTGCTGCGGTTGCCGAGAAAGCGCACCGGGTCGATGTCCTCGTAGGTGGGGCCGGCACTGACCAGCACCCGGTGGCCCGCAAGCCGCTTCGGCACCAGGAGCGCCGCGAGGTCAGCCACCAGGGCCGCCGGCTCGCGCATCCGCCCCTCGCCGACCTCGCCACAGGCCTGCTCGCCGGCCTCCGGCCCGAGCACCGCGACGCCGCGCTGGCGCAGCAGGGCGAGATTGGCCTGGGTGGCGGCGTTCGCCCACATCAGCCGGTTCATCGCCGGCGCCACCGCGATCGGTGCCGCGGTGGCAAGGCAGAGGGTGGCGAGCAGGTCGTCGGCATGGCCGTGCGCCAGCCGGGCGAGGACATCGGCGCTGGCCGGCGCCACCAGCACCTGGCTTGCCCAGCGCGCCAGTTCGATATGCCCCATCGCCGCCTCGGCGGCCTCGTCCCACATCGAGACGCGCACCGGGTGGCCGCTCAGGGCCTGCAGGGTGGTGGCGGTGATGAAGCGCTGCGCAGCCTCGGTCATCACCACGCGCACTTCGGCCCCGGCCTCGCGCAGGCGGCGCACCAGATCGGCCGATTTGTAGGCGGCGATGCCTCCGCTGACTCCGAGGAGCACCCGCGCTCCGTGCAATCCCGACACACCCGAGCTCCTGCCTTCGACGAGGGCGAAGCTTACCCCAGCGCACCACGGCTTCGGACGCCCGTGGCATGCTGCCGGCCGCGAGCATGGCGGCATGTCGCTGCGCCACTGGCCCGATGCCGAACGCCCCCGCGAGCGCCTGCTCGCCCAGGGCGCCGAGGCCCTTTCCGATGCCGAACTGCTCGCCCTGCTGCTCGGCACCGGGCCGCGCGGCAGCAATGCCGTGGCCCATGCCAAGGCCCTGCTGGCGCAATGCGGGGGGCTGCGCGGCCTGCTCGACCGGCCGCCGCAGGCATTGTTGCGCCTGCCCGGCCTCGGCCCGGCACGGGCGGGGGCGCTCTGTGCCGCCCTCGCCCTCGGCCGGCGGCATCTCGAGGCCGGCCTGAGCCGCGGTGCCGTCCTCGACTCGCCGGCACTGGCCGGCGAGTACTTCGCCCGCTGGCTGCGCGCCGCGCCGCGCGAGCGCTTCGGCGTGCTCTTCCTCGACAACCGCCATCGCCTGCTGGCCGCCGAGGTGCTGTTCGAGGGCGGGCTGGACCAGGCCGCGGTGCATCCGCGGGTGGTGGCGAAACGGGCCATCGAACTCAATGCCGCGGCCGTGCTGCTGGGCCACAACCACCCGAGCGGCATGGCCGAGCCGAGCGCCGCGGACCGCCGGCTCACCCAGCAGCTGAAAGAGGCCCTGGCCCTGGTCGAGGTGCGGCTGCTCGACCACTTCGTGGTGGGCGACGG
Organism: Silanimonas lenta DSM 16282; assembly: GCF_000429065.1. Taxonomy (GTDB): domain Bacteria; phylum Pseudomonadota; class Gammaproteobacteria; order Xanthomonadales; family Xanthomonadaceae; genus Silanimonas; species Silanimonas lenta. The sequence continues at coordinate 17,905 of NZ_AUBD01000017.1, forward strand.
CCCACCGGTGTCGATGGCGGGCCGTGGCTGGGTCTAGCCCGAGGGACTTGCGGCCACCGGAGGCTGCGCGATACTGCCGGCACGCCGCCCGCGCAGGCCCGTCCGATGCCCTTCGATTACCGCCGCGCCTACCCCGCCGACGAGGTGGAGGCCCGCCTGCCCGGCCCTGCGCTGCCCCCGGCACTGGTCTCGCAGCCCGAGCTTGCCGGCCATGCCCGCCGCGCCGCGGCCGCCTGCCGCGCCGCCGGGGTGGAGCGCGAGGCCGTGGTGGCGGCCGTGCAGCTCGGCGTGCTGAGGATGGCCCTGCGCTATGGCGAAGACTCGGCCGACCCGCTCGCCTACCACAACGAAGGGCATCTCCTGGAACTGCTGGAAGACAAGCTGCCGCTGCTGCTCTCCACCGCCCTGCTGCCGACCCTGGAGCGCGAGGCCCTGGTGCTGTTCTGCGCCTGCCACGACCTGCGGCAGCGCGAGGCGCGGCACCATGCCGAGGAGCCGATCGGCCCCAACGAGGCCGCCAGCATGGCCGAGGCCGACCGCCTGCTCGATGCCGCCGGACTGGAAGACCCGGCGCTGCGCACCCTGCTGCGCTTCGCCATCGCCGGCAGCACCTTCGCCGCCGGCACCGACGAGGGCCAGGCCCAGGGGGCTTTCGCCCATGTGCTCGGGCACTGGCTGGATGGCCAGCGACCGGGCTGGCGCGACGATGCCCTCGCCACCCAGGCCGAGCACCTGGCGCGGATGGCCGCCGATCTCGACACCAGCAACGTGGCCTCGCCCTACCCCGACTTTGCCCGGTCGGCGATCGCGCTGGCGATCGAGATCCAGCACCGCGCCGGGCGGCCGCTGGACAGCCCCGAGGCCGGGGCGAGCTGCCTTGGCTTTCTTGCCGAAGGCCAGGAACGCTACGTCTTCACCCTGCAGCGTTTCGCCTCGCGTGAGGGCCGGGCCGCCTTCGGCACCCAGCGCGACGCCAACGCGGCGAGGGTGCGCGAGACCAGCCGCCGCCTGCGCGAGCATTTCGCCACCCAGCCCCCGCGTGATGCCCATGCAGTGATCCTGGCCTTCCGCAGCCTCGCTGCCGGGGAGCAGTGAAGGCAGTCCCCGGGCCGCGCCGGGACTGGGTCCGCGATAAATAAGGAAACGCCGGCGCGAAAGGCCGGCGTTTCCATGCACCCGCGCCTGTGGCTTTACGGCTGCGGCACGAAGGGCAGGGCCCAGCCGAGGGTCCAGTTGTCCTGCGGCGCATCGGAGCGGAAGGCACCCACGTAGTCGGTGGGCACGAACCAGTCGTTCAGGCCCGGGGCATTGGCGCCCGCCGGCGGGAACGTGGCGGTCGGGGCATTGCCATTCGGCAGGACGCTGCCGGGCTTCAGGGCCGAGGCCGTGCGCAGGGTGTTGCCGGTCTGGCCGGTGAACCAGGCCTGGGTGTAGCCGGCGCTCACGCCCGAACCGTCGCGGTAGTTGCTGGTGCAGCCGAAGATGTGCACGTTGTTGGCGGTGAGCACGCCAGTGAGCGCATTCGCCGGGCCGGCGGCAGTGGCGGTGGCCGCCCCCTCGATGGCCACGCAGGCGCGGTTGAAGCCCTCGATCAGCACATTGTAGAAGTTGCCGCCGGTGCCGCTGTTGAGCTGCAGGCCGTCGCGGCCGCCACCGTTGCCACGCACCGTGACATTGGCCACGGTACCGCGGGCGCGCGGCGTGGCATCGGCATTGGTCGGCGAGTTGGAGAGCTCGAAGCCGTGGTCCTCACCGGCGCAGCCGCGGTTGTCCACCAGGCCGAACTGGATCTTGCCGGCATAGCCCTCGTCCCAGTCGAAGCCGTCATCGCCGCCGCAGGTCACCACGGCATAGCGCAGGTTGGCGGTGCCGCCGAAGAACTCGAAGCCATCGTCCTGGCCGCGGAAGGCCTGCAGGTGCTCCAGCACCGTGCCATTGCCCACGGCATTGAAGGTGAAGGCATTGAGCTCGCGGTTGGCGGTGAAGATGTAGCCCGAGTAGCGCACCTGCATGTAGCGCACGATGCCGCTGTTGTCGGCGGGGTTGCTGCCGCCGTAGCGGTTGGTGCTGTCCCACTCGGCCACGCAGTTCGGGTTGCAGTTGGCCGGGGCCTGGCCGGAGATCACCAGACCGCCGAGCTGGCCCGGGGCCGGGGCGGTGGGCGAGCCGGGCAGCTCGTTGCCCGAAGTCATGATGATCGGGAAGTCACGGGTGCCTTCAGCGAAGATCTTCGAGCCGCGGTTCACCGCGAGATGGTCGAAGGAGTTGGCCGAGGCGCCGGTGGAAACCAGCAGGGTGCCCGGCTGGATGCGCAGGGTGGCGGCGGTGCCGCCCTGGCCGACATCGGTGCCGACCTGCACCTTGCCCTCCATCACCCAGGTGATGTTGTTGGTGAGCGTGGTGTCACCGGTGATCGTGGCCGGCAGGCGGCAGGCACGCGGGCCGTAGGTCGGGGCCGCGGTGGCGAAGCTCGGGCAGGCGGTGAATTCCTGCTGGTAGACGCAGGCGGCCGGGTCGACGCCGCCGAGGCGCTGCAGGGTCTGGGTGCGGTTGGCGAAGCCCGAACCGGGGTTCATGGTGTAGCTGATGGTGATCGAGTTGCAGCTGTTCACCGTGACCGTCGCGGTGCCGATCTGGGTGCCGGCAGGCGCGCCCGGCGCGGCCCAGGTGCCGGCGGCGAAGCGGCGCACCGGCACCGTCGTCGAGCGGAACTGGAACTCCGACCAGTTCTCCTGCAGGGTGATCCAGAACGGGTTGCCGGCGTTGTCGTAGACATAGTCGGCGGCGAAGAAGGTGCCGCCCTGGCGGTTGTCGGCCGGGATCCAGTCGATCGAGACGCCGCGGCCGTTCGAGGCCGGCTCGAACCAGTTGCCGTCGAAGGCTTCGGACATGCGCACCGAGGCGCTGGCGTGGGTGGCCGCGAGGGCGATCGCGCTGGCGAGCGCCAGACGGGTGAGACGGGGCATGGCAGACATCGTGGAACTCCGGGTCGGGAACGGGCGGGCGCCCGGCGGGCGGGGCCGCCGGAGGCCCGGAAAGGGTGGGCTGCTTCGATGACAGCTCCGGGAGGCTTTCATGACAGCCGGATGTCAGCCCGGGCCCCGGGGGCGGGCTTCCGGTAAACTGCCGGGCCGTCCGCGCGGCCCGGCGCCGCGCCCCTGACCTGCCGCCCGGCCCCGGCCGGCTCCGGATTCCCGATGAAAGACCATCTCCGCGAACTGCTCGCCCAGGCCCTGCTCGACCTGCGCCGCCATGGCCGCCTCCCGGCCGACCTCACCCTGCCCGAGATCCTGCTCGAGCGCAGCAAGACCCCCGAGCACGGCGACTACGCCACCAACCTCGCCCTGCTGCTCGCCAGGCCGGCGGGCCTGAAGCCGCGCGACCTGGCCCAGGCCATCCTCGACACCCTGCCCCGGTCCCAGCACGTGGCGAAGGTGGAGATCGCCGGTCCTGGCTTCCTCAACTTCCACATCTCGCAGGCCTGCCGCCTCGCCACCCTGCGGCGCATCTTCGAGCTCGGCGAGGCCTATGGCCGCGGCGAGCCAGGCTCGCTGGAGTCGGTGACGGTGGAGTTCGTCTCCGCCAATCCGAACGGGCCGCTGCACGTGGGCCACGGCCGCGGCGCCGCCTACGGCGCCACCGTGGCCAACCTGCTCGAGGCCGCCGGCCATACGGTGCAGCGCGAGTACTACGTCAACGACGCCGGGCGGCAGATGGACATCCTCGCGGTGTCGGTGTGGATCCGCTACCACGAGCTGGCCGGCGTGGCCCTGCGCTTCCCGGACAACGGCTACAAGGGCGAGTACGTGGTCGAGATCGCCCGCAGGCTGCGCGCGAAGGCCGGCGACGCCCTGAAGCGCAGCGCCCTCGAGGTGATGGACGGCGTGCCGCCCGATGAATCGCAGGGCGGCGACAAGGAAGCCCATGTCGATGCCCTGATCGCGCGGGCCAAGGCCCTGCTCGGCGAGGCCGACTACCGCCAGGTGTTCGAGGCCGGCCTGGCCTGGTGCCTGGCCGACATCAAGGACGACCTCAAGGCCTTCGGCGTCGTCCATGACACCTTCTTCAGTGAACGCTCGCTGATGACCGATGGCTACGTGCAGCGCGCCATCGACACCCTGCAGGCAAACGGCCACCTCTACGAACGAGACGGTGCCCTGTGGTTCCGCGCCACCACCTTCGGCGACGACAAGGACCGCGTGGTGCGGCGCGAGAATGGCGTCACCACCTACTTCGCCTCGGATCTCGGCTACCTGCTCAGCAAGTTCGAGCGCGGCTTCGAGCGCGCTCTCTATATCTTCGGCGCCGATCACCACGGCTACATCGCCCGCCTGAAGGCAGCGGCCCAAGGACTCGGCCTCGATCCATCGAAGATCGATATCGAACTGGTGCAGTTCGCCATCCTCTACCGTGGCGGCGAGCGGGTGCAGATGTCGACCCGCGCCGGCAGCTTCGTCACCCTGCGCGAGCTGCGCGAGGAGGTGGGTAGCGATGCCGCCCGCTTCTTCTACGTGATGCGCGGCAACGACCAGCACCTCGACTTCGACCTCGATCTTGCCAAGCGGCAGTCGAACGAGAACCCGGTGTACTACATCCAGTACGCCCATGCCCGCATCTGCTCGTTGTTCCGCCAGCTCGCCGAGAAGGGCTACAGCTGGAACCGCAGCGCTGCCGAGGCTGCACGCAGCCGGCTCGTCGAGACACAGGAGAGCGCACTGGTGACCGAATTGATGCGCTTCCCCGAAGTGGTGCAGGCCGCCGCCCAGCACCGGGCGCCGCAACTGGTGGCCACCTACCTGCGCGAACTGGCAGCCAGCTTCCACGCCTTCTACAACGCCCAGCCCATCCTCGGCGCCGAGGAGGAGCTGCGCCATGCCCGCCTCGGCCTCGCCGCCGCCACCCGCCAGGTGCTGGCCAACGGCCTTGGCCTGCTCGGCGTCTCGGCCCCGGAGAGCATGTGATGGCAGCCCGGCGCGGACGCTCCCAGGCCAGGCGCGGCGGTGGCGGCATGCGCACCGCCCTCGTATTGCTGGCCGGCCTTGCCATCGGCCTTGCCCTGGCGGCGGGCTACCTGATGTTCGGCGACCGCAAGAAGCTCGACGCCCTGCTGCCGCAGCCGAACCCCGCGGCGGAAGCGCCACGGGTGGCCCGCGACCGCCAGCCGGTGGCCCAGGAGCCGGAAGCCCCGGCCCGGCCGGCCAAGCCCACCTACGATTTCTACACCGTGCTGCCGCAGAAGGAAGTGGAGCTGCCCGGACAGAGCGCGCAGGCGGCCCGCCCGGCCCCGCCGCCGGCCGGACCGACGGCCACCACGAATGGCGCCACACCGCCCCCCGCTGCCAGCGGCCGCCAGCTGCAGGCCGGCGCCTTCAGCAATGCCGCCGATGCCGAGGCTCTGCGCGCCAGGCTCGCCCTGCTCGGCCAGAGCGCGCGCATCGAGAGCGTGCAGGCCGAAGGCCGCACCCTGCACCGCGTGCGCCTCGGGCCCTTCGCCGACGAGGCGGCGCTGGAGAACGCCCGGCGCCAGCTCGCCGAGGCCGGCATCAGCGCCACGCCGGTGCGTTGAAACCCGGCCTTCGGGCGGGTTGCACCGCCGGGGCTACTCAGCGCTTGAGCCGGATCAGCGCCGAGGTATCGAGCTCGCCCTCGCCGCGGGCCTCGAGTTCAGCGTAGTCGGCCAGCGCGCGGTCGATGACCGGGTGCCGGATGCCCGCCTGCCGGGCCATGGCCTGCACGATGCGCAGGTCCTTGGCCATGTGCGCGCACTTGAAGCCGGGGGTGAACTCGTTGCGCAGCATGCTCGCGCCGCGCTTGTCGAGGAACCAGTTGCTGGCCGCGCCCGCCATCAGGGTGGGCAGCAGGCGTTCGGGGTCGAGACCCAGCTTCTCGGCGAAGGCAAGGCCCTCGCAGACCGCCTCGTTGATGCCGGCCACCAGGATCTGGTTCACCGCCTTGGTGGCCTGCCCCGCGCCGGTCGGGCCCATCAGGGCGATGCGCGCGCCATAGGCCTCGAGCACCGGGCGGGCGCGCTCGAGCGTGGGCTCGTCGCCGCCCACCATGACCGAGAGCCTGCCGTTCCTGGCCCCCTCCACGCCGCCGGAGACCGGCGCATCGAGGAAACCGAGGCCGCGGGCGGCAAGCCGCCTCGCGGCCTCGCGGGCCGTCTCCACCGCCACCGTGCTGTGGTCGATGACGATGGCGCCGGGCGAGAGGACGGCCGCGAGGCCATCGACGTTCTCCAGCACGTCGGCATCGGCGGAGACACAGAGCGCAACCACATCGCAGGCCGCGTAGTCATCGAAGGAGGCCGCGGCCCTCAGGGACGAGCCGGCACGCGCCGCGACGAAGGCCTGCGCCTTTTCCGGGCTGCGGTTCCCGGCCACGGCCAGCAGCCCCCGGGCGGCGAGATGCCCGGCCATCGGCCCGCCCATCGCCCCGAGTCCGATGAACCCGGCACGGAGCGGGGCCGGGGCGGCAGCAGGCGAAGCACTCATGCCAGGGGCTCCTCCGAAAGATAGGTATAGCCGGTGAGGCCAGCCTCCAGGGCGGCGAGACAGGCCGCCGCCTCGGACGCCGGCAGGGCGGCGGCCTCGACCCGGGCACGGTAGCGCGAACGCAGGTCCTCGAGCCGGTAGCCCACGTAGTCGAGCATCACATCGGTGGTATCCCCCCGGCGCTGGGTGGCGAGGGTATAGCCCCCCTCGCCGTCGAGGCGCACCGCCACGGTGTCGGTGTCGCCGAACAGGTTGTGGATGTCGCCCAGCGTCTCCTGGTAGGCGCCGACCATGGCGATGGCGAGCAGGTAGGGCTCGCCCGGGCGCGGGGGGTGCAGGGGCAGGGAGGCGTCGAGGGCCTCGCTTTCCACGTAGGTATCGATGCGGCCGTCGGAATCGCAGGTGAGATCGGCGATCACGCCGCGCCGGGTCGGTTCCTCGTTCAGGCGCTCCACCGGCACGATCGGGAACACCTGCTCGATGGCCCAGACATCGGGGATCGACTCGAACACCGAAAAATTGACGAAGTACTTGTCGACCAGGCGCTCGTTGAGCTCGTCGAGCACCGGGCGGTGGCTCTTCTCCTCGGCCGAGAGGCGCTGCCGCACCGCATGGGCGATGGCGTAGAAAAGATCGTCGAGCAGGGCGCGCTGCTCGATGCCGAGCTGACCGAGTGCGAACAGGGTCTGGCCCTCGGCGAGGTGGTGCTGGGCCTCGTGGAACAGCTCGACCGGTGGGCGCACGTCGAGCTCCGCCTGCACCTCGCGCAGGTGGCGGATGACGGCGGGCTCTCCCGGGCTCGCCGGCGGCACACGGCCTTCCGGCGCGCGCTCCACCTCCGAGACGTTCACCACTATCACCGCGTGGTGCGCGGTCATGGCGCGGCCCGCCTCGGTGACGAGACGCGGCTGTGGCAGGCCATGCTCGGCGCAGGCCTCGGAAAGCGGCTGCAGCAGGGTGTAGGCGTACTGCTCGAGGCCGTAGTTGATCGAGCAGAAAGACCGCGAGCGCGTGCCTTCGTAATCGACGCCAAGGCCACCACCGGCATCCATGATGCGGATCGGACAGCCGCGCTTCGAGAGTTCGACGAAGTAGTTCACCGCCTCGCGCATGCCGCTGGCGATGTCGCGCACATTGCTGATCTGCGATCCCATGTGGAAGTGGAGCATCGCCACGCTCTCGCCGAGGCCCGCAGTCTGCAGGCGGTCGACGGCATCCAGCACCTGGCGCGGCGAGAGGCCGAACTTGGCCTTGTCGCCGCCGCTGTTCTGCCACTTGCCGGCGCCGAGCGAAGCGAGCCTGAGGCGGATGCCGACCACCGGCGTGACGCCCAGCGCGCGCGACTCCTCGATGATCAAGGCCACTTCCGAGGGCTTCTCGATCACGATCACGGTATCGAGCCCGAGGCGCCGGCTCATCAGGGCAAGACGGATGAACTCGCGGTCCTTGTAGCCGTTGCAGACCACGAGGCTGCCCGGGCGGGCGAGCGCCAGCACGGCCATCAGCTCGGGCTTGCTGCCGGCCTCGAGGCCGAAGTCGGCGGCATAGGGCGCCGCGCCCACCGGCGCGCCGACGCGGGCCAGCTCGCCGGCCACGCCCGCATGCTGGTTGACCTTGATCGGATAGACCGCCGTGTAGCCGCCCCGGTAATCGAGCTCGCGCATGGCCTGCGCGAAGGCCTCCTGCAGCTTGCCGAGGCGGTGGCCGAGGATGTCGGAGAAGCGCAGCAGCAAAGGCAGCTTGTGGCCCATGCCGCGGGCGCGCGCCACGACCTCCGACAACGCTACGGCGGGGCCGGCCTCGCCGTGCGGGCGCGCCACCAAGCGGCCGCTCACGTCGATGTCGAAGTAGCCGTCGGACCAGTACGGGATGGAATAGGTGTGGCGGGCGCGGTCGAGCGTCCAGGCGGGCATGGGCAGGCGGCCGGTGGAACCAAGGGGCGCGTAGTGTACGACCGGGGGGTGAACGGGGGGCGGCCGGGGGCGGCCGGGACCGAAAAACGGGGGTAGACTGCGCGCCCCCCGTGTTTGGCCGGAACCATCCAGAGCCGAGCTCGCGCCCCGCGCTACTCAGGGCCAAGCTCGCGCCCTACCCTCACCGCCTCGCCTTCATCCCTTCGAGGAGTATCGACAGTGAACTCATCCCCGACTTGGCTCCACGAGACCTTCGAGCACACCGGCTCGGCCTTCGGCCTGCGCGTGAGGGCGAAGCTGGACGAAGTGCAGTCGCCGTTCCAGAAGATCGAGATCTACGACAGCACCGACTGGGGCAAGGTGATGCTGATCGATGGCGCGATGATGGTGACCACGCGCGACAATTTCTTCTACCACGAGATGATGTCGCACGCGCCGCTGTTCACCCATGCGAACCCCGAGCACGTCGTCATCATCGGCGGCGGCGACTGCGGCACCCTGCGCGAAGTGCTGAAGCACCCGGGCGTGAAGACCGCCGTGCAGTGCGACATCGACGAGCAGGTCACGGTGATGGCCCGCAAGCATTTCCCGGAGCTGTGCGAAAGCAACGACGACCCGCGGGCGACGGTGATGTTCGACGACGGCATCGCCTACATGAAGAACGCTCAGCCTTCGAGCATCGACGTGGTGATCGTCGATTCCACCGACCCGGTGGGCCCGGCCGAAGGCCTGTTCAACCGCGCCTTCTACGAAGACTGCCTGCGCGCGCTGAAGCCGGGCGGCCTTCTGGTGCAGCAGAGCGAGAGCCCGCTCGCCCTGATGCACCTGATCCTCGACATGCGCGCCGCCATGCGCGACGCCGGCTTCCAGAGCTTCCGCCTGCTGCCCTTCCCGCAGCCCTGCTACCCCACGGGCTACTGGAGCTGCCTGATCGCCGCGAAGGAGGCGCGCGACCTCACCCGGTTCCGCGAGGCCGACGCCGCGGCCAAGCCCTTCGCCACTGAGTACTACACCGCTGCCGTGCACCGCGGCGCGCTGGCCCTGCCGCCCTTCGTCGAGCGTGCACTGGCGGAGTGAGAGGTGGAGTGCGAGCAACGAGTGATGGGTAGCGAGCAGCGAGTAGAAAGTAGCGGGTGAAGAGAAAGGGCCAAGAGGTACCCCCTTAGCGTCTCTCGGTTCCAACAGTCCCCCTACCTGCGCGCAGCACCACTAGTTGATTCCGAACATCAATTGCAGCCGTCGCTATGCCGGGCGGCATCGATTGGCGAACCGCCTGGTGGAATGAAAGTTCCGGCGAACACCCTTGACCTGCGTACGGAATTTGTAGCCAATCAGCCGGTGAGTCCGGGTTGGATGGTATCGGTTTCCCGCCAGGCCCTGCGGACACTGGCTGGCGGCTTGTAGCGATGCGCACTGTGCGGTCGCCGTTCGTTGTAGAACTGCCGCCAGCGCTCGATCAGCACGCGCGCCTCGGCCCGACTGCGGAACCACTCCCGGTTCAACAGCTCATCCCGAAGCTTTCCATTGAAGCTCTCGACGAAACCGTTCTGCCACGGGCTACCCGGGGCGATGAACGCGGGGCCGATGGCCGCGTCTCGCAACCAGCGCATGACTTTCGCCGCAGTGAACTCGGCACCGTTGTCGGAA
>NZ_AUBD01000018.1 GCF_000429065.1 Silanimonas lenta DSM 16282
CGCCGAACCCTTGATGATCGGCGTCTCGTCGCCCGGGAAGTCGTACTTCGACAGCAGCTCGCGGACCTCCATCTCCACCAGGTCCAGCAGCTCCGCGTCGTCCACCATGTCCGCCTTGTTCAGGAACACCACGATGTACGGCACGCCCACCTGGCGCGACAGCAGGATGTGCTCGCGCGTCTGCGGCATCGGGCCGTCCGCCGCCGACACCACCAGAATCGCACCGTCCATCTGCGCCGCACCCGTGATCATGTTCTTCACGTAGTCGGCGTGGCCCGGGCAGTCCACGTGCGCATAGTGACGGGTCGGGCTCTCGTACTCCACGTGCGCCGTCGAGATCGTGATGCCGCGAGCCTTCTCCTCCGGCGCCGCGTCGATCTGGTCGTACGCCTTGAACTCGCCACCGAAACGCTCCGCGCCAACCTTCGTCAGCGCCGCCGTCAGCGTCGTCTTGCCGTGGTCAACGTGACCGATCGTGCCCACGTTCACGTGAGGCTTGGTGCGCTCGAACTTGCCCTTTGCCATTGCCGTCTATCCGGTGATGAAGGTTCGTAGGGGTGGTGCTCACAACTGGAATCGAACCAGCGACCTCTTCCTTACCAAGGAAGTGCTCTACCGACTGAGCTATGTGAGCAGGTTTTCGGTGTTGCGGTGGAACCGTGGAGCGGGAGACGGGAATCGAACCCGCACCATCAGCTTGGAAGGCTGAGGTTCTACCATTGAACTACTCCCGCCCGAAGGCTGGACCGTTCGGCCACCCGGCCCGCCGGGGCGGAAGGGGTGGTGGAGGAAGGTGGATTCGAACCACCGAAGGCGTAAGCCAGCAGATTTACAGTCTGCCCCCGTTGGCCGCTTGGGTATTCCTCCGACAGAGCCGCATATTCTGGCGAGGGGTCCCGGGCTTGTCAACGCAGGCGGCGGCGATGGCCGCCGGCGGGACGGCCCGGCTTCAGACGTTGAACAGGAAGTTGAGCACGTCGCCGTCCCGGACCACGTAGTCCTTGCCCTCGGCGCGCTGCTTGCCGGCCTCCCGGGCGCCCTGCTCGCCCCTGCAGGCGATGAAGTCCTCGAAGGCGATGGTCTGGGCGCGGATGAAGCCCTTCTCGAAGTCGCTGTGGATGACCCCGGCGGCCCTGGGCGCGGTATCGCCCTTGCGGATGGTCCAGGCCCGCACCTCCTTCACGCCGGCGGTGAAGTAGGTCTGCAGGCCGAGCAGGTCGTAGGCGGCGCGGATCAGGCGGTTCAGGCCCGGCTCCTCGAGGCCGAGGTCGGCGAGGAAGGCCTGCTTGTCGGCCTCGTCCAGATCGGCGAGCTCGGCCTCGATCTTGGCGCAGACCGCCACCACCGGGGCCCCCTCGCCGGCCGCGTACTCGCGCAGGCGGTCGAGGTGCGGGTTGTTCTCGAAGCCGTCCTCCAGCACGTTGCCGACGTACATGGCGGGCTTGATGGTGAGCAGGCACAGCGGCCTGAGCAGGGCCTTCTCCTCCTCGCCGAGGCCGGCGGTGCGCGCCGGACGCCCCTCGTTCAGCACCGGCATCAGGCGCTCGAGCACGGCCACCAGCTTCTGCGCGTCCTTGTCGCCGGACTTGGCGCGCTTGCCCTCGCGGGCGAGCGCCTTCTCGACCGCACCCAGGTCGGCCAGGGCCAGCTCGGTGACGATGGTCTCGATGTCGGCGATCGGGTCGACGCGCCCGGAGACATGCACCACGTTGGGGTCGTCGAAGCAGCGCACCACGTTGACGATGGCGTCGGTCTCGCGGATGTTGGCGAGGAACTGGTTGCCGAGGCCCTCGCCCTTGCTGGCACCGGCCACGAGGCCGGCGATGTCGACGAACTCGACGATGGCCGGCTGCACCTTCTGCGGCTTCACGATCTCGGCGAGCTGCTGCAGGCGCGGATCGGGCACCTCGACGATGCCGACGTTCGGCTCGATGGTGCAGAAGGGGTAGTTCTCGGCCGCGATGCCGGCCTTGGTCAGGGCGTTGAAGAGGGTCGACTTGCCGACGTTCGGCAGGCCGACGATGCCGCACTTGATGCCCATGGGGACTCCGTCAGGGTTTCGGGGTATGGAGGCGCTTCATCGCCTCGGAAAAATCGCCGGAAAGTGCCAGCGGCAGCACGCGCAGGGCGTCGTCGATCGCGCCGCGGATGGCCGCCTCGTCGTCGCGCCCCGGGCGCCCGAGCACCCAGGGCGTGACCCTGGCCTTGTCGCCGGGGTGGCCGATGCCGATCCGCAGCCGGTGGTAGCGCCCATGCCCGAGCTGGGCATGGATGTCGCGCAGGCCGTTCTGGCCGCCGTGGCCGCCGTCGAACTTGAGCCGCGCCACGCCCGGCGGGAGATCGAGCTCGTCGTGGGCGACCAGGCATTCGGCCGGATCGATCTTCCAGTAGCGCAGGGCCGCGGCCACCGCGCGCCCCGACGCATTCATGAAGGTGCCGGGCTTGAGCAGCCACAGCGCATGCCCGGCGAGCTCGGCCTTGGCCACCTCGCCGTGCAGCTTGGAATCGAGGCCCCAGCGGGCGCCTGCCTGCTCCGCGAGGGCATCAACAAACCAGAACCCGGCGTTGTGCCGGGTCCGGTCGTAGTCGGGGCCGGGATTGCCGAGCCCGACGATGAGGCGCAGGCCAGCCATCGCTGCCGGTGACCGCCGTACCCGCCGCGGCGCCCTTGCCGGGCGCCGCGGACGGCACGGTTACTTCTTCTTGTCCTTGGCCGGCGCGGCGGCCGGGGCGGCGGCGGCCTTGGCCGACTTGGTGCTCGGCACCTCGGCGGCCTCCGGCGCGGCGGTGTCCTCCTCGGCGGCGCGGGCGTGCTTGGCGATCACGACGGCGAGGTCGTGCTCCTTGCCCAGCTTCAGCTCGGGGATGGTGACGCCAGCCGGCAGCCTGAGCGCCGAGAGGTGCACGATGTCGCCCACGGCGAGGCCGGCGAGATCGACCTCGATGAACTCCGGCAGGTCCTTCGGCAGGCAGCTCACCTCGACCTCGTTGAGCTCGTGGGTGATGACCACGCCCGCGGTCTTGCCGGCCGGCGAGGTCTCCTGGTTGATGAAGTGCAGCGGCACCTTGAAGCGGATCGGCGCGTTCTCGTCGATGCGCTGGAAGTCGACGTGCATGACCAGCTGCTTGTAGGGGTGGCGCTGGATGTCGCGCAGCAGCACCTTCTGCACCTTGCCATCGACGTCGAGGTCGAGGATCGAGGCGTAGAACCACTCGTTCTGCTGGATCAGCCAGAGCTTCTCGTGGTTGAGCTGGATCGACTGGGGAGCGGTGCCGGCGCCGTAGACGATCGCCGGGACCTGGCCCGCACGACGCAGGCGGCGGCTCGCACCCTTCCCCTCGTCCTTGCGGCTGGTGGCGTTGATGATGTGGGTTGCCATGGTTGTTGCCTTGGTTTTTGGAGTGACCACCTCGCGGTGGCTGGGACACTGCCCCGCGACCAGGGCAGTGGTGCAGCGGCCGCGGCGGGAGACCCGCCGCGGCGTATCGGTCAGTCGACGTAGAGCTCGGAGACCGATTCGCCGAAGGCGATGCGGCGGATGGTCTCGGCGAGCAGCTGGGCGACGCTGAGCTGGCGGATCCGCGGGCACAGGCGCGCGGTCTCCGACAGCGGGATGGTGTCGGTGACGACCAGCTCGTCGAGCTGGCTGTTGGTGATGTTGCTGATGGCGGCCCCGGAGAGCACCGGGTGGGTGCAGTAGGCCACCACCTTGCGCGCGCCGTTGGCCTTGAGGGCGGCGGCGGCGGCGCACAGGGTGCCGGCGGTGTCGACGATGTCGTCGACCAGCACGCAGGTCTTGTCGGCCACGTCGCCGATGATGTTCATCACCGTGGCGACGTTGGCCTTGGGGCGGCGCTTGTCGATGATGGCGAGATCGGCGTCGTCGAGGCGCTTGGCGATGCTGCGGGCACGCACCACGCCACCGACGTCGGGCGAGACCACGATCAGGTTCGCGGTGCCGTGGGTGCGCCAGATGTCGGCGAGCAGCAGCGGCGAGGAGTAGACGTTGTCGACCGGAATGTCGAAGAAGCCCTGGATCTGGTCGGCGTGCAGGTCGATGGTGAGCAGGCGGTCGGTGCCGACGGCGCCGAACATCTTGGCCGCCACCTTGGCGGTGATCGGCACGCGGGCCGAGCGCGGGCGGCGGTCCTGGCGGGCGTAGCCGAAGTAGGGCACCACGGCGGTGATGCTGGCCGCCGAGGCGCGCTTGAGCGCATCCACCAGCACCAGCAGCTCCATCAGGTTCTCGGCGGTGGGGGCGCAGGTGGGCTGGAGCACGAACACGTCCTGGCCGCGCACGTTCTCCTCGATCTCGACCTGCACCTCGCCGTCGGAGAAGCGCCCCACCAGCGCCTTGCCCAGCGGCACGCCGAGCTCGCGGCACACCGAGAGCGCCAGCGGGCGGTTGGCGTTGCCGGTGAACAGCAGCAGGTTTTGCTTGCGCATGGCGCGGGCTCCGGGCTGGTGGCGTGGCGACGGTGGTGGTGGCTGGGGCGGCAGGATTCGAACCTGCGGATGCCGGAATCAAAATCCGGTGCCTTGGACCAGCTTGGCGACGCCCCAAACGCTCTTGCGGTGCGCCTGTCAGGCCCCGAGGGCCGCCAGGAGCGGCGAGCGGTCGAGGCCCGTGCAGGCCCGGCAGGCCCAGCCCTCGGCCGCCAGCGCCCGCTGTGCGGCCTCGGCCTCGGCGCGGGAGGGCAGCTCGACGAAGCAGCCGCCCCCGGTGCCGGTGAGCCGCGCCACGCCGAATGCCCCCAGCCGGTCCAGCAGCGCGGCCACGAGCGGCGCGCGCTGGCGCAGCACCGGCTCGAAGGCGTTGCCGTGGACGGCCCCGGAAAGGAAGTCGGCGATTGTAGCCGGGGGCGTATCCCGCTTCAAACCGGGCGCCTGGAACAGTTCAGCCGTGGGCACCGACACCCCGGAATCGGCCACGAGGTAATGGCGCTCGCCGAGCGCGAGGGGGTCCAGCCGCTCCCCCACTCCCTCGGCCCAGGCGCTGTGCCCGTGCACGAAGACCGGCACATCGGCCCCCAGGGCGAGCCCGAGGGCTGCCAGCTGCCCCGGAGGGGGGCTGGGCCGGCCCCACAGCCGCGGCAGGGCCCGCAGCACGGTGGCGGCATTGGAGGAACCACCACCGAAGCCGCCTCCCACGGGGATCCGTTTTTCGACGTGGATGTCCACCCCCTGCCGGACCCCCAGCGCCGCCTGCAGCTGCCTTGCCGCCCGCACCGCGAGGTCGCGCCCGGCCTCGGGGGCGTAGGCCGGGGCCGTGGGGCGGCAGATGCGGTCATCCGCGCGCGGGCGCAGCCAGACCGTATCGCCCCAGTCGAGCAGCTGGAACACGGTCTGCAGCAGGTGGTAGCCGTCCGCCCGGCGGCCGGTGATGGCGAGGAACAGGTTGAGCTTGGCCGGGGCGGGATAGGCCTGCCAGCCCTCGCCCTCGGGCGGCGCGGCGGGCGGCACGTTCACGGGGCGGGCTCCCACTGGCCGACGACGAGGCGCACCGAGGCCTTGCCGCGCTCGGCGAAGATCCGCCGCGGCAGCGGCGGATCGCCGGGCAGCCAGTCGGGGAAACGCAGCTGCCAGCCGGCCTGCCGCCAGCCCAGGGGCCGGCCCTCGGCATCGACCGCCAGGCCTTCGGCCGGACCGGGGCCGCGGGCGCCACGCACCCAGGCCGGCAGCTCGCGCACCGGCAGCACCCAGCCGGTGGCCTCGGCGAGCAGGGCCTCGGCATCGGCGGCGTGGCGCGGGCCGCCGTCCAGCCCTTCCAGCGTGGCGCCGGCAGGATCGCCATGCAGGCGCCACTGGCGGCCGGTGACCGGGGCGATCAGGCGGATGTCGAAGGCATCGCCCTGCTGGCGCCAGTCGATCTGGGCGCTGCTGCCCTCCTGCCCGTGGGCGAAGGCCACCCGGCCGCGCAGCCGCCAGCCGGGCACTTCGGCCAGGCGGGCCTCGCGGGCGGCCTGCGCGGCATGGGCCTGCACGACCTCGATGCCCGGCGCCCCGGCAGGCGGCGGCCGGTGGGCGCAGGCGGCGAGCAGCAGGGCGAGGAGCGCGGTGAGGGGAAGACGCAGGCAGACGGGCATGGCGGGGGCGGGTTACTGGCCGAAGCGGCGCAGGGTATCGAGGAGCACGGGATCGGCGGGGTCCAGCGCCCGGCCCTGCTCCCAGACACGGCGGGCATCGGCGGTACGCCCGAGCAGCCACAGGGCCTCGCCCAGCGAGGCGGCGGTGGGGGCGCCGGGTTCGAGTTCGAAGGCCTGCTGCAGGGCCTCGCGGGCTGCGGCGGGCTTGCCGTTTTCCAGCATCAGGGCTCCGAGGGCACGCAGGGCCGGGGGGTAGGCGCCGTCGCGCGCCAGCACGGCGCGCAGGTCGGCCTCGGCCTCGGCGCCACGGCCGGCCCGGGCAGCGAGCCGCGCCCGGGCCACCCGCAGCGCCGGATCGTCTTCCAGCACCGCAAGGCCGCGGCCGAGGGCCTCGAAGGCGCTCTCGCGGCGACGGCGGGCCTCCCAGAGATCGGCCTCGGCGAGGAAGGCATCGCGCCGCACCTCGCCATCCACGGCCTCGTCGTTCTGCAGGGCGCGCAGGGCGGCCACCGCCTCGGCCTGCCGTCCCTGCCGGGCCAGCACCACGCCGAGCCGCAACCGGGCCTTCTCGCCCGCCTCGCCGGCCGTCAGGCGGCGGTACCAGCGCTCGGCCTCGGGCCAGTCCTGCAGTTGCTCGGCCAGCTCGCCGAGCAGGAGCAGCAGGGCCGGCTCGACCCGTCCCGGAGGCGCGGCCGAGGCCAGGGCCGCGGCTTCGCCGAGCAGCAGGCGCAGCCCGGGCAGATCGCCCACCCGGGTGAGCCAGCCGGCCCGCAGGCCGAGCGAGCGGGCATCCTGCGGACCGCGGGCCATGGCGGCCGCCGCGCCTTCCGGGTCGCCCAGCACCGCCAGCGCTTCGGCACCGATGCGCCGCTGCTCCGGGCCCAGCCCCGGCATGTCCAGCACCCGCCGCACCTCGGCGCGGGCGGCCTCGCGCTCGCCGCGCCGGCCAAGCCGCTCGGCCCGCAGCAGGCCGGCCCGCGGGTCGTCGGGGAAGGCGGCGACGAGGCCCTCCACCCATTGCCCGGAGAGCGCGTCGTCGCCAAGCCGCTGCGCCAGCCCGGCCATCGCCAGCCAGGCCTCGATGCGCGGCGGGAAGGCCGGCGCGGCGCGCAGGGCGCGCAGCACGGCACGGGCGATCACCCCGCCATCGGGATAGGGCGCCTCCAGCCCGGCCACCACCGCGGCCACGCCCTCCGGGCGCTGCAGCAGGCGCAGGGCAGTCTCGAGGGCGCGGTCGTCATCGCCCTGGAAGACGTGGAAGCGCAGGGCCATGGCATCACGGCGGAAGGAACTCGGCTCGATCGCCTGCCAGCGCTCGAGGGCACGGGCGGCGAGTTCGGCATCGCCGGCCAGCAGGGCCGCCTCGACCGCCTGCCCGGCCAGCGCGGGCGCGGCCATGGCCTCGCTGGCACGCAGGGCGTACAGGGCGGCCAGCCGCTCCTCGCCGGCGGCGCGGGCGAACTCGGCGGCCAGCAGGGCCTCGAGCACCGGCGGGCTCAGGCCGGCAGCCGGGGCCGGCGCGGGCGATGCGGCGGAAGGCACGGGCAGGGCCGCCGCCAGGGGGCGGGATACCGTCGCGATGGCAAGGCCCAGGGCCAGCACGGCGAGCGCGTTCGCGGCAAGGCTCCGGGGGCAGTTCATCGGCACTCCAAGCAAGACCGCTAGAATACCGCCTCGCGCCCGCCCACCGCCCGCCATGCCCCTGATCGCCCTCGGAGTGAACCACCAGACCGCGCCGGTCGACGTGCGCGAACGGGTGGCCGTGGGCGAGGCGCAGCTCGCCGACACCCTGCGCGAGCTCAAGGCCCTGGAGGGGGTGGAGGAGGCCGCCCTGCTCTCCACCTGCAACCGCACCGAGATCTATGCCCGGGTGGCGGAAGGCCGCCACGAAGGCCTCGTGGCCTGGCTGGCCGGCCGCAGCGGGCTGCCGCGCGGCGCCCTCGAGGCCTACCTCTACCGGCACGAGGACGAGGCCGCGGTGCGCCATCTGTTCCGCGTAGCCACCGGCCTCGATTCCCTGGTGCTGGGCGAACCGCAGATCCTCGGCCAGGTGAAGACGGCCTGGCAGCAGGCGCGCGGCGCCGGCAGCCTGCGCACCCCGCTCGACCGCCTGTTCCAGCAGGGCTTCGCAGTGGCCAAGCGGGTGCGCACCGATACCCGGATCGGCGCCCATCCGGTGTCGGTGGCCTTCGCCGGCGTGCGCCTCGTACGCCAGGTGTTCGCCGATTTCGACCACGCCACCGTGCTGCTGGTGGGGGCCGGCGACACCATCGAGCTTGCCGCCAAGCACCTCGCCAAGGCCGGGGCGAAACGCCTGCTGGTGGCCAACCGCACGCTGGAGCATGCCCAGGCCCTGGCCTCGCGGGTGGGAGCCTATGCCCTGCCGCTCACCGAGCTGCCGCGCCACCTGCCGGAGGCCGACGTGGTGATCTCCGCCACCGCCGCGCGTGACGTGGTGCTGCCCGCCGGCACCGTGGAGGCGGCGCTGAAGGCGCGGCGGCACCGCCCGATGTTCCTGCTCGACCTCGCCGTGCCGCGCGACATCGACCCGGCCGTGGCCCGGCTGCCCGATGCCTACCTCTACACCGTGGACGACCTCGAGCAGGTGATCGCCGAGAACCGCGCCTCGCGCCGCGAGGCCGCCGAGCAGGCCGAGGCCATCATCGACCTTGCCGTGGACCACTTCATGGCCTGGTGGCGCGCCCAGGACCAGCAGGACGGCCTGCGTGCCCTGCGCCGCGCCGCGGAGGCGGCCAAGGCCGAGGCCCTGGCCCGCGCCCGCGAGCGCCTGGCCGCCGGCGAGGCACCGGAAGCCGTGGTGGAGCGCCTCGCCCACCAGCTCACCAACCGCCTGCTGCACGCCCCCACCGCCACCCTGCGCCAGGCCGCCCTCGAGGGCGACACCGCCCTGCTCGCCGCCGCCAACCGCCTGTTCCCCGCCCAGCCCGCCGCGGCCGGCGCGGATCCCGGCACCGGCGCATGAGCCCCGCCCTGCGCCGCAAGCTCGAGGCCCTCGCCGAGCGCCACGAGGAACTGGCCCGCCTGCTGGCCGAGCCCGGGGCGGTGGCCGATGCCGCCCGCTTCCGCAGCCTCTCGCGCGAGTTCGCCCAGCTCGAGCCGCTGGCCCAGGCCCTGGCCCGCGAGGCCGCCCTGCTCGCCGACCTGCGCGAGGCCGAGGCGATGCGGGCCGACCCCGAGCTTCGGGCCATGGCCGAGGAGGAACTCCCGGCCCTGCGCGAACGCCTCGCCGCGCTGGACGAGGAACTCACCCTGCTGCTGATTCCGCGCGATCCGCGCGACGACGCCAACCTGTTCCTCGAGGTGCGCGCCGGCACCGGCGGCGACGAGGCGGCGATCTTCGCCGGCGACCTGTTCCGCATGTATTCGCGCTACGCCGAGCGCCAGGGCTGGACGGTGGAAGTGCAGAGCGCCAGCCCGGGCGAGCATGGCGGCTTCAAGGAGATCGTGGCGCGCATCGAGGGCCGCGGCGCCTTCGCCCGGCTGAAGTACGAGTCCGGCACCCACCGGGTGCAGCGCGTGCCGGCCACCGAATCGCAGGGCCGCATCCACACCTCGGCTGCCACCGTGGCCATCCTGCCCGAGCTCGAGGACGTGGGCGAAGTGGTGCTGAACCCCGCCGACCTACGCATCGACACCTTCCGCAGCTCGGGCGCCGGCGGCCAGCACGTCAACAAGACCGAATCGGCCATCCGCATCACCCACCTGCCGAGCGGCCTCGTGGTGGAGTGCCAGACCGAGCGCAGCCAGCATGCCAACCGCGAGAAGGCCATGCAGCGCCTGAAGTCGGCCCTGCATGCCCAGCAGCTGGCGGCACAGCAGGCCGCCACCGCCGCCCGCCGGCGCCTGCAGGTGGGCAGCGGCGACCGCAGCCAGCGCATCCGCACCTACAACTATCCGCAGGGCCGCATCACCGACCACCGCGTGGAGGGCCTCACCCTCTACAGCCTGCCGCAGGTGATGGAAGGCGAGCTCGACGAACTGTTGCAGCGCCTCGCCCGCGAGGCGCAGGCCGACGAGCTGAAGCTGCTCGGCGAGCAGGGCTGAGCCCGGCCCGCGCGGCGCCCGGCCGGGCACGCCGGCCCCCGGTGCAGGCCCGCCGCGACGGCGCTAAGGTGGGGCCATGGCGAAGCACAAGGCGGCGGCCACACGCACCCCGGAGAAGCTGCGCAAGAAGGACTACCTCGAACGGCTGGCGCCGCTGCAGCTCGCCCTGAGCGAGGTGGAGCGCTGGGTGGCGGCCACCGGCCAGCGCCTGCTGGTACTGGTGGAAGGCCGCGACACCGCCGGCAAGGGCGGCGTGATCCATGCCATCGCCGAAACCCTCAACCCGCGCCACTGCCGGGTGGTGGCGCTCGACAAACCCAGCGAACGCGAGCGCGGCCAGTGGTACTTCCAGCGCTACGTGGCGCACCTGCCCGCGGCCGGCGAGATCGTGCTGATGGACCGCAGCTGGTACAACCGCGCCGGCGTGGAGAAAGTGATGGGCTTCTGCACCGATGCCCAGTACGAGGCCTTCCTGAAACAGGTGCCGGTGTTCGAGAAACTGCTGGTGCAGGACGGCATCCGGCTCGCCAAGTACTGGCTGTGCGTGGACCAGGCCCAGCAGGAGGAGCGCTTCGCCGAGCGCGCCAGCGACCCTTTGAAGCGCTACAAGCTCTCGCCCATCGACCTTATGGCCCGCGCCAGCTACGAGGCCTACACCCGCGCCCGCGAGGCCATGCTGGAAGCCACCCACACCCGGCATGCGCCCTGGACCCTCGTGGACTTCAACGACCAGCGGCGCGGCCGGCTGTCGATGATCCGCCACTGGCTCGGCACCCTGCCATGGAATGCCCCGGAACAGCCGGTGCTGGAGCTTCCTCCTCTCACCCACCCGCCGAAACGCGAGCGCTACACGGTGCTGGAGCCCATCCCCGACCGCTCCGAGGACAGCAGCCCGCCGAGGCCGGCGCGGTTCCGCGGCCAGACGGGCCCGGCGTCTTAATCCATGAGACGCGAGCGCGGCAGGCTGCCTGCGAAGCACCCACTGCGGCCCAGCCCGGAGGGTGGGAAGATGGGCAAGGGGAGCACGGACTGATGCCCGTCGAACACCGGGTTCATCACGCCAGCAAGGAGGACGAGGCATGGATGGCAGCACCCGCATGGATACCCAGCCCTGGGGCAAGCGCCGGGAAGATGGCGCATTCCACCCGCTGGCCGACCACTGCCTCGATGTGGCGGCCACCTTCCGGGCGCTGCTCGACGCCCCCGGGATCGCCCGGTCGCTCCCACGCCTCGACCCCGCTCAGTGGGAGCGCCTGACCGTCCTCGCCTTCCTGCACGACTTCGGCAAGTGCAACCGGGGCTTTCAGGCCAAGGCCGACCCAGCCGCCAGGGATACGGCCGGCCATGTGCTCGAGGGATTGGCGCTGCTGTGGGATCTCGACGATCTCCGGCCACCGGGGTGGGAAGCACTGCTCGCCGATATCGTCGGCTGGTTCAAGGACGGGGAGCAAGCGATGCAGATGCTGCTCGCCAGCCTCTCCCACCATGGCCGTCCGGTTTCGGAGAGCGACTATCAGCACTCAGGCGTCGAACGAAAGGCCCGCCATTGGTGGACGGCGAGCGGCGGCTACGACCCGCTCGCGGCGCTCGATGCCCTGGCGGCCACCGCGCGCGGAGCCTTCCCCCTGGCCTTCGGCGAGGCGGCGCCCATCGACGCCACCCCAGCCCTGCAGCAGCGCTTCGCCGGGCTCGTCATGCTGGCCGACTGGATCGGCTCGGACACGCAGTTCTTTCCCTACCGGCAGAGCCCGGAAGAAGACCGGCTGGCGCTGGCGCGGGCCGCGGCGCAAAGGGCCCTGCAGCGCATCGGCCTCATGCCCCCGGCCAGGCGTGAGCCCAGGCCGTTCGAGACCACCTTTGCGTTCCGCCCCACGCCGCTGCAGGCCGCGCTGGCCGGGGAGATCACGCCCAGCGATGACGTTCGCCTGCTGCTGGCCGAGTCCGACACCGGCTCGGGCAAGACCGAGGCGGCGCTGGCCTGGTTCTTCCGGCTGTATGCCGAGGGCCGGGTGGACGGGCTCTACTTCGCCCTGCCGACCCGGGTGGCCGCCCGGGAGTTGTATGGGCGGGTGTTGCAGGCAATCGAGGCCGCCTTCGAGCCTGACGACCGTCCCGGGCCGGTGCTGCTGGCCGCACCGGGCTACGTGAAGGTGGATGGCCAGAGCGTGAGCCACGCGCTCGCCGACCCCGAGGGCACGCTGTGGGACGACAACAAGGCCGACCGGCAGCGAGAACGCCTGTGGTCGGCCGAACGGCCCAAGCGCTTCCTCGCCGCGCCGGTCGCGGTCGGAACCATCGACCAGGCCCTGCTCTCGGTGCTGCAGGTCAAGCACAGCCTGTTGCGCTCGGTGTGCCTGGATCGGCACCTGCTGGTGGTCGACGAAGTGCACGCCTCTGACCCTTACATGCGCGAGGCCCTGAAAGCCCTGCTGAAAGGCCATCTGGCGCGGGGCGGATGGGCGCTCTTGCTCTCGGCCACCCTCGGCGAGTCGGCGGCCGCCGAGTTTTTTGGCCGCCCGCCCCAGCCGCTTGCCGACGCCATCCAGCGCCCCTATCCGCTGCTGTCCTCGCGCACCAAGGCCTGGCCCATGCCGGCGAGCCGCACGCGCAGCATCGAGGTGAGCGGCTCGCCCAGCCTCACCGACGATGCCGCCCTGCTGCCCAGGCTCATCGCGGCGCTCGAGGCCGGCGCCCGCGTGCTGGTGGTCTGCAATACCGTGGCCCGGGCCAACGCGCTGTTCCGGCTCGTGGAGAGCACGCTCGAACGCAACCATCCCGCGCTACTCGCCGCGTTGTTCCAGCTCGATGGCCAGCGCTGCCCGCACCATGGCCGCTTCGCCCGTGCCGACCGCGAACGGCTGGACGCGGCGGTGACGGCACAGCTGGGCAAGGGCTCCGCGGACGGACCGCGACTGCTGATCGGCACCCAGACGCTGGAACAGAGCCTCGACATCGATGCCGACTGGCTCATCACCGATCTTGCGCCCATGGACGTGCTGATCCAGCGCTTCGGCCGCCTGCACCGGCACGACCGCGCCCAGCGCCCTGACGGCTTCGCGCAGCCCCGCGCGCTGGTGCGCATCCCCGAACGCGGGCTGGAAGCCCATCTCGCACAGGACGGCGCCCTGCGCGGCCCGGCCGGCCTCGGCCCGGTCTACACCGATGGCCGCGTGCTGGCGCTCACCCTGCGCTCACTGCAGGACGCGCCACGGGTCGAACTGCCCGCACAGGCACGCGAGCGCATCGAGCGCACCACGCACCCCGATGCCTTCGCCACCCTGCCAGCCCTCTGGACGGCCCATGGCCAGATGATCGAGGGCAAAGCCCTCGGCGAGATCCGCCAGGCCCTGCGTTCGCTGCTCGACGACCAGCCCTTTGGCGAGCTGCATTACCCGGACAAGAGCGAGCGCGTCCTCACCCGGCTGGGCCGCCCGACCTTCGAGCTTCCCCTGGCCGCTGCGCTGCGCTCACCTTTCGGCGCGACGATCGACCGCGTGGCCCTCCCCGCGCACTGGCTCAAGGGCGATTCCCCACCCGAGACGCTGGAGGCCGAAGCCTCGCCCGAGGGCTTGCGCTTCCGCATCGGCGCCAGCGCCTTCCGCTACACCCGCCTTGGACTGGAGAAAGACGATGCATGACCTGCTCCACGACCCGCTGATCGGCGTGCGCACGCCGGCCGGAGTGCAGCGATTGAGCCTGCCCGGGCTGCTCGCAGCCCTGAGTGCGGGTCAGGTGGACGGCTACACGGGCCTGCGCGCCCATCAGGCCGATCCCTGGCATGTGTTCCTGGTGCAGCTGGCCGCCAGCATCCAGGCGCGGCGCCCCACCGACGCCCTGCCCACCGATGCCACCTACTGGCGCGAGGGCCTGCTCGATCTGGCCGACGGCATCCCCGAGGCCTGGCAGCTGGTGGTGGAGGACGTGACCAAGCCGGCCTTCATGCAACACCCTTACTGTCCGAAAGCCAGCTATAAACCCTGCGCTTATGCACCCGATGAGTTAGATGTTTTATTCACATCTAAAAGCCATGACGTCAAGCCAGCAAAAGTGGCGCCTGACGACATGGAGGCTTGGCTCTACGCGCTGATGACCCGTCAAACCATCTCCCCTTACGGCGGGGGCGGTGGCGCGCTGAATGGGGTTGCAAGGATGAACAGCGGATATGGCAGCCGACCATTCGTGGCCTGGGTACGGGATCTTCATACCTCCAAACGTTTCCAGGATGAGACCAATGCACTTTGTCGGTTGCGAGGGAGCATTGTTAATGCACCTTACGGCTACAGCAGCGACAGAGCTGTTGTCTTGACGTGGACGCATCCCTGGAACAGTCAAGGGCACCAATTTTTCCTTAGACAACTTGAGCCCTGGTTTATCGAGTCCGCCCGGCTCATCCGCCTAAAACGCGACGAGTATCAAAAAGGGATTTTTGCACTACAAGCAGGAACCAAAGCCAGACAAATCGGCCCCAAAGAGCCTCACAAAGGTGATATTGGGGACCCGTGGATACCTATAACCACGGAAGGAGCGGCGCTCACCATCACCAGCCCAGGATTCACACCAGCTCGCCTGTGCAAACTGATATTCAAAGATGGCATAAGTGAATCCAAAGGGCTATTGATGACAAGCCATCTATCGGACTCAAACTCCTGGCTGGTAGCAAGCGTTCTAACTGGGGGAAATTGTCAAACAGACGGG
This sequence comes from Silanimonas lenta DSM 16282, assembly GCF_000429065.1. Lineage (GTDB taxonomy): Bacteria > Pseudomonadota > Gammaproteobacteria > Xanthomonadales > Xanthomonadaceae > Silanimonas > Silanimonas lenta. The sequence goes on from NZ_AUBD01000018.1 coordinate 14,848, forward strand.
TTCTACCACATCGAACTCCCCGTTCCCGCAAAGATCAAGCGTTCGCTGTCTCAAGAAACAACCCGGAAAACCTTGGCGCATCTAGCGCAACACCTTCTGAATGACGCCAAGGACGTGCAGGAATGCTTGCGAATCGCGTTTTATGTGTTAGCAGTCGAGGCAGCAGAAAATGAACTCCGAAAAAAGCAGCATACGACGACTTTTGCTGCACTGAACGCTATCCAGGAACTCAGTCGGAAGAAAGAGAAAAAGAAAGCTTTTGAAAGGATCGATCTATTTAGCCGAGAGACGATCTCGGCCCTTACCAGGACCTGGGAACAGCACTACTTCCCCACGCTCTGGCGCGGCGCCGACGAAGACCACGAGACCGTGCGCCGCAACTGGCAGCAGCGCCTCGTCGAGGCCGGCCAGGCCCTGCTCGACGAGGCTGCCACCCGCCTGCCGCTGCCAACCAACCGGCGCTGGCGGGCCCTGACCCAGGCCGAAAGCGCCTGGCGCGGCATGTTGCACAAGGCCGGCCTGCCCCTGCCGGGCCGCGCCACCACCGAACCCGCCGAAACCGAGGAGCAAACGGCATGAGCGAACCCGTCCCCACGCCCCCCAAGACATCGACCCTCGCCAGCACCGTGGGCCGGCTGGCGCACGCGATCGGTGCCGAGCACTACCCCAATGGCGACCGCGCCGCGTTGCGGCGCTGGGCCCCCGGGCAACCGCTGCCACTGGCCTTCTACCGCCTGTGGCTGCGCCAGATGAACGGGGATCTTCCGGCCGAGGCCGCGACCCAAGCCTGGATGCTGCTGGCCTGGAGCCTAGCCACGCTGGGCGCGGAGGCCCATGACCCCAAACACCCCTGGGGCCAGGCGCTGGCCGAAAGCGGCTTTGCCGAAGGCCGGCTGGAACGGCTGCTCTCCGCTCCCGAAGACGTGCGGCCGGACCTGTTCATGGCCGCCGTGCGCTTCCTCGCCGCCAAGGGCGAGCGCTTCGACCTCACCGAGGCCGCCCGATTCCTCATCACCTCGGATGCGGACAAGCGCGAAGCCGTGCATCGCCGCATCGCGCAGGCCTTCTACCGCCACCTGCCGAAAAACGACTGACCCACAGCAAGGAGTGCCGCATGTTCCTGCAAATCCACACCCTCACCGCCTACCCTGCCAGCCTCCTGAACCGCGATGACGCCGGGCTGGCCAAGCGCATCCCCTTCGGCAACGCCGTGCGGCTGCGTGTGTCCTCGCAGTGCCTGAAGCGGCACTGGCGGGAGGATCTCGCCCTCCGGCTGCCCGAACTCCCTGACGGGCAACGCACCCGCTCCTTCTTCACCCGGACCGTGCTGCCGCGAGCCGTCGAGGCTGGCGTGCCGCAGCCCCTCGCCGAGAGCCTGATCGAGCCGCTGGCAAAGGCCGTGATCGACGGCGGCGTCAAGGAAGGAGGTGATCTCAACCAGCCCGTGCTCTTTGGCCTGCGTGAAGCCGACTATTTCGTGCAACTGCTGCGCGAGGCCAGCCAGGCGGGCGACCCGAAGAAGGCGCTGGAAGAACGCCTGAAATCCCGGGAGGAGAAGGACAACCTCAAGGCGATGAGCAAATCGGCCGCCGGCCTCACCGCCGCGCTCTTCGGCCGCATGGTCACCTCCGATCTGCTGGCCCGCGTGGATGCGCCGGTGCACGTGGCGCATGCCTTCAGCGTGCACGCCGCCAGCACCGAGATGGACTATTTCACGGTGGTGGACGACCTCAACCGCGAGGACGAAACCGGCGCGGCGCATGCCAACCAGACCGAACTCGGCGCCGGCCTGTACTACGGCTACGTGGCCGTGGACGTGCCGCTGCTGGTCTCCAATCTCACCGGCTGCGAGGCGAAGGACTGGCAGGGCCAGGACGGCAGCACCGCCCGGCGCGTGCTGGAGGCCCTGATCGACAGCATCCTGCGCCAGAGCCCCGGCGCGAAGAAGGGCAGCACCGCGCCCTACGCCTGGGCCGACGCGCTCTACCTCGAGGTGGGGCGCAGCCAGCCCCGGGCGCTCTCCAATGCCTTCCTCGACGCCCTGCGCCCGGAAGGGAAGAGCGACCTGCGCAACGCGGCGCTCAGCCGTCTGGCGGCTTATGTCAAACAGCTCGACGAGATGTACGGCGGCCCTAACGATGGCGAGACGCGCCAGCTCTCCACCACGCTGGAGCAGCCCGCGCATCTGCCGCCCAGGCAACCGGTGCCGCAGGCGGTGACGGCGGCGCTGGATGCCATCTTCGGCTCCAAGGCATGAGGCCATGGGCATGGACGTACTGCTGCTGCGCCTCGATGCGCCTCTGATGAGCTTCGGCGCCGTGGTGGTGGACCAGAACCATCCGGTCTGGCGCTTCCCCGGCGTGGCCATGCTCACCGGCCTGCTCGGCAATGCCCTGGGCTGGGACCACCGCGACACCGACCGGCTGCAGTCCCTGCAGGACCGGCTGCGTTTCGCCGCCCGCTGGGATGCCGAACCGGAGTTGCTGACCGACTACCAGACCGTGGACCTGGGGCAGGATTTCATGATCGGCACCGGCTGGACCACGCGCGGACGCCGGGAAGACCGTGGTAAGGGGGCTGCCACCACCGGCACCCATATCCGCTACCGCGACCACTGGGCCAACGGTGTGGCCACCATCGCGCTGGCGCTGGACGGAGAAGGCGAGCCCGGCCTTGCGGCCCTGGAGCAGGCACTGCGATGCCCTGCCCGGCCGCTGTTCCTCGGCCGCAAGCCCTGCCTGCCCGCGGGCCCCTTGCTGCTGGGGCGCCGCAAGGCGGAGGGGGTGCGGGCCGCGCTCGCCGCCGAGCCGCTCGCCGACATCGGCCCGCGCCGGCGTCCCGGCCGCATCCCCGCCCTCTGGCCGCTGGATGAGGCACAGGGCGCCCAGGTCGAAGAGCGCTACGCCCCGCGTGACTGGCGCAACAACATCCACCGCGGCACCGAGCGCCATGCCGTGGGCTTCCTGGAGGTGACGGCATGAGCCCCCTGCATCTCGTGCGCATCCCCGTCCATGCCCCGCGCCTGCTGCGCTTCGCTGTTGATCACGGCATCCCCCAGGAAGACGAGACCCTGGGCTACACCCTGCACGCCTGGTTTACGGCCCTGTTCGGGGAGGAGGCGCCCAAACCCTTCCGCTATCTGGAGCGACGGAGCGAAGTACTCGGCTATGCCCGGCGGCCCGCCAGCGAACTGCTTGAACGCGCCCAGGCATTCGCCTCCCCCGGCGCCTGGGCGGCCCTGGAGGCCGAAGGCCTGGCCAGCAAGCCCATGCCCGGTGAGTGGCGCAGCGGCCAGCGCCTGCGGCTGGAGGTGCTGGCCTGCCCGGTTTCGCGCAAGGACGATGAGGAGAAGGACGTCTACCTGCGGGCACTGGACCGCACGGGCGCAGCCACACCGCCACGCGCCGAGGTCTATCGCCAATGGTTCATGGCCCAATGGGGCGAGGCGCTGCGGCTGGAACAGGTGGAACTGCTCGGGATGAGCGCCCGCAGCCGGCTCTTGCGCCGTGCCCGCAATGGCGGCAACCGCCTCCGAGTCGTCGAGCGACCACAGGCCCTGTTCGGCGCCGATGCCGTGGTGCAGGACGGCACGGCCTTCGCATCGCAACTGGCCCGGGGCATCGGCCGCCATCGCGCTTTCGGTTTCGGCATGGTGCTGCTCGCCCCGCCGCGATGAGCCCCACGCCCGGCCTGATGCATGGGCGGCTGGGGCTGGCCGCCTCGCGCATCCCGCATGCCGATCGCCACGGCCTCTTGTGGCTGGAGTACGGCAGGCTCTCGGTGGAGGACGGCACGCTGCGCTTCGTGGCGGCAAAGAGCGAGACGCTCGATGCCGGCGACTACGCCATCCCTTACCAGGCGGTGTCGATGATCCTGCTCGGGCCCGGCACCAGCCTGACGCAGGACGTCCTGCGCCTGTGCGCGCGCCACGGCACCCTGATCGCCGCCGTGGGCGAAGGGGGCGTCAAGAGCTACACGGCACCGCCGATGGGGCAGGGGCGTTCGGACGTGGCCCGCCGCCATGCCGAGCGCTGGGCCGACCCCACCCTCCGCCTGGACACGGCGCGCCGGCTCTATGCCTGGCGCTTCGGCCGGATCCTCCCGCACCGCGATATCGAGACCCTGCGCGGCATCGAGGGCGCCCGCATCAAGGAGAGTTACAAGCTCGTGGCCCAGCGCTTCGGCATTCACTGGCAGGGGCGGCGCTATGACCGGCAAAACCCCAATGCCGCCGATCTGCCCAACCAGGCGCTGAACCACGCCGCCACGTTCGTGGAGGCGGCCGCCGATCTCGCCGTGGCGGCCGTGGGGGCCCTGCCGCCACTGGGTTTCATCCATGAAGACTCCAGCAACGCCTTCACGCTGGACGTAGCCGACCTCTACCGCGTAGACCTGACCCTCCCCCTGGCCTTTGCCGCCGTTCGCGCCTTCCGTGATGGCGAGGCCGAGAATCTCGAACGGGAAGTCCGGCGACGTGCCACGAAACTGTTCCGCCAGGAAAAACTCATCCCGCGCATGATCGACCGCATCAAGGAGCTGTTCGATGTCGATGACCGTGGTGGTGACGCGTAATGTGTCCTCGCGCGTGCGCGGCTTCCTTGCATCAGCCATGCTGGAACTCGTTCCCGGGGTCTATAGCGCCCCTCGCCTGTCTCCCGCCGTTCGCGAGCGGGCGTGGAACGTGCTGGAAGAATGGTTCCCCCACGAAAAGAACGCCGCCATCGTGATGCTCTGGCAGGAGCGCGCCGTTCCCGGGGGCCAAGCCGTCCGCGTCCTTGGCAGCCCGCCCATCAGCTTCGTTGACGTCGATGGGCTGGTGCTGTCGCGGCGGGAGTGAGGCGCACCCCCGAGGCTCTTTCACAATCCATTTTTCCCAACCGAGGCAATGGGTTAGGATCTAGGGTCTCCCCCGCGCACGCGGGGATCGACCCGCCGACCATCTGGCGGATGCGCGCATGCTGCGGTCTCCCCCGCGCACGCGGGGATCGACCTTCGAGCTGGGGCTGCTGAAGCTCTCGAACGTGGTCTCCCCCGCGCACGCGGGGATCGACCTCCCCG
>NZ_AUBD01000019.1 GCF_000429065.1 Silanimonas lenta DSM 16282
ACGATCAAGCCGCACACGACCTTCGAGGCCGAGGTGTACGTGCTGTCGAAGGAGGAGGGCGGTCGCCACACGCCGTTCTTCAAGGGCTACCGTCCGCAGTTCTATTTCCGCACGACCGACGTGACGGGCTCGATCGAGCTTCCGGAGGGCGTGGAGATGGTGATGCCGGGCGACAACATCAAGATGACGGTGACGCTGATCGCCCCGGTGGCGATGGACGAGGGTCTGCGCTTCGCGATCCGCGAGGGCGGCCGCACGGTCGGCGCCGGCGTCGTCGCCAAGATCGTCAAGTAATCGACGCGCGAACCGCGCCTTCCCGGGCGCAGTTCCGCACGGGATGGCGGGCCGGGTCGCGGTCCGCCATCGCCGTTTCGGCAGCAAGCGGCAACAAGACAACGTACGCCAGTAGCTCAACCGGCAGAGCAGCGGTCTCCAAAACCGCAGGTTGGGGGTTCGAGTCCCTCCTGGCGTGCCACCAACGGGGCCGGCCTTCGCGCGGAGGCCGGCCGGGATGCGAATGAACACCAAGGTCGATTCGACGGACGCCGCGGCCAGCCCGCTGGACCTCCTCAAGTACGCGGTGGCTCTCCTGCTGGTCGGCGGCGGCATCGCCGGCTGGTACCTGTTGCCGTGGCCGTCGCCGCTCAAGGTGCTGCTGATGATCGCGGCGGTGGGCGCGGCGCTCGGCGTTGCCGCCTTCACCGCCAAGGGCCGCGAGGTGCGCGAGTTCGCCTCCGAGTCGATGTTCGAGCTGCGCAAGGTGGTCTGGCCCACCACCGAGGAAACCACCCGCACGACCATCGTCATCCTGATCGTGGTGGTGATCGTCAGCCTGATCCTCGCGGGCTTCGACTGGTTGATTTCGCTGGGCGTGCGCGCGCTGCTCGGCGCCGGAGGTTGATGATGAGCAAGCGCTGGTACGTGGTGCACGCCTACTCGGGCTTCGAGAACCAGGTGGCCAAGGCCCTGGAGACCCGCATCGCCCGTTTCGGCATGCAGGACAAGTTCGGCCAGGTGCTGGTCCCGACCGAGGAGGTCGTGGAGATGCGCTCCGGGCAGAAGCGCAAGTCCGAGCGCAAGTTCTTCCCCGGCTACGTGCTGGTGCAGATCGAGACCACCGACGAGAACGGCATCCCGCGCATCGATAACGAGAGCTGGCATCTCATCAAGGAAACCCCGAAGGTCATGGGCTTCATCGGCGGCACCGCCGAGCGCCCGCTGCCGATCAAGGACAGCGAGGCCGAGGCCATCCTCGCCCGGGTGCAGGAGGGCGTGGACAAGCCCAAGCCCAAGGTGCTGTTCGCCCCCGGCGAGCTGGTGCGGGTGATCGACGGGCCGTTCAACGACTTCAACGGCACGGTCGAGGAGGTCAACTACGAACGCAACCGTCTGCGCGTGGCGGTGATGATCTTCGGCCGCTCCACCCCGGTGGAGCTGGAGTTCGGCCAGGTCGAGAAGGCCTGAGGTCTGCCCGGGCATTCCGGGCTCCGCGCCGGCAGGACCGGGTCATGCCCGGGCCTCCGGCGTTTCCCGTTCAGGAAGTTCTTCCCGGCATGGGGTAAGCTCTCAGGCTTCCCTTTGCAGGGCAGCGTGAAGCCAGGGCACGCCAATCCCCCTGGTCCGATGGGGAGGCCGCCTGCGCGGCCGCATGCACCCGGAGAAGAGTCATGGCAAAGAAAGTCGTTGGTTACATCAAGCTGCAGGTGAAGGCCGGCCAGGCCAACCCCTCGCCGCCGGTCGGTCCTGCGCTGGGTCAGCGCGGCCTCAACATCATGGAGTTCTGCAAGGCCTTCAACGCCGCGACCTCCAAGCTGGAGCCGGGCCTGCCGACCCCGGTGATCATCACCGCCTACTCCGACCGCACCTTCACCTTCGTCATCAAGAGCACGCCGGCCTCGGTGCTGCTGAAGAAGGCCGCGGGCATCACTTCGGGCTCGAAGCGCCCCAACACCGACAAGGTGGGCAAGGTCACCCGCGCCCAGCTGGAAGCGATCGCCAAGCAGAAGGAGGCCGACCTGACGGCCGCCTCGCTCGATGCGGCGGTGCGCACGATCGCGGGCTCGGCCCGCTCCATGGGCCTGGTGGTGGAGGGTTAAGCGATGGCGAAGGTCTCGAAGCGTTACAAGGCCCTGCAGGCCCTGGTGGTGCCGGGCAAGCAGTACCCGCTCAACGAAGCGCTGGACATCATCACCAAGAACGCCAAGGCGAAGTTCGTCGAGTCGGTCGACGTGGCCGTCCGCCTCGGCGTGGATGCCAAGAAGTCCGACCAGCAGGTGCGTGGCTCCACCGTGCTCCCCGCCGGCACCGGCAAGACCGTGCGCGTGGCGGTGTTCTGCCCGCCGGGCGCCAAGGCCGACGAGGCGCTCGCCGCCGGCGCCGATGCCGTGGGCATGGATGACCTCGCCGACCGCATGCTCGCCGGCGAGCTGGACTATGGCGTGGTCATCGCCACTCCGGATGCCATGCGCGTGGTCGGCAAGCTGGGCCAGGTGCTCGGCCCGCGCGGCCTGATGCCGAACCCGAAGGTCGGCACGGTGTCGGCCAACCCGGCCGAGGCGGTGAAGAATGCCAAGTCGGGCCAGGTGCGCTACCGCACCGACAAGGCCGGCATCATCCACTGCACCATCGGTAAGGCCAGCTTCTCGCCGGAGGCGCTGTCGCAGAACCTGCACGCGCTGCTCGCCGATCTCGTGAAGGCCAAGCCGGCCACCGCGAAGGGCCAGTACCTGCAGAAGATCTCGCTGAGCTCGACCATGGGCATCGGCGTGACCGTCGACCAGGCCAGCCTCTCGCTCGGCAAGTGATGTTTTCGCCCCCCGTGGCCCGACCGCGGGGGGCATGGTTTAGAAGGCGCCCGCCCCGGCGGGGGCCATCTAAGACCGCAGGTGCGGCAAGCGCGGACCGGCGTCGGGCATCGGATGCACGAAAGGCAGGGAATCGCCGCCGGTTCCAAGCGGGGCCGCTTAATCGAGGCCGCAAGGCCCGTCCTGCGTAGATGGTGCAACCTTCTTCAGGATTTCCTCTGGAGAGGCCACCACGGACGCCGCGAGGCGTCCCGGCGTGCAGGGAAGCCGCCGCCCCAAGGTGCCACCGCCTGCTGGAGCAGGGGTGGAATGAAGTTAGGAGGAGTGCAATGGCTCTCAATCTGTCCCAGAAGCATGAAGTCGTCGCGGAAGTCGCGGCGGTCGCTGCCAAGGCCCACTCCCTGGTCGCCGTCGAGTACGCGGGCGTCACCGTCGAGCAGATGACGGCGATGCGCAAGAAGGCTCGCGAGACCGGTGTCTACCTGAAGGTCGTCAAGAACACGCTGGCTACCCGCGCCGTCGCGGGTACCGAGTTCGAGTGCACCCAGGACCAGCTCACCGGCCCGCTGCTGTACGCGTTCTCGGTCGAGGAGCCCGGTTCCGCCGGGCGCCTGATCAAGGAGTTCGCCAAGGGCAACGACAAGCTGAAGACGAAGGTCGTCTCGATCGGTGGCAAGGCCTACCCGCCGGCCCACCTCGACGTGCTGGCCTCGCTGCCCACCCGCGACCAGGCCCTGTCCATGTTCCTCAGCACGCTCGTCGAGCCGGCCACCCGCGTGGCCCGCGCGCTCAAGGCGATCGCCGAGAAGCAGGAAGCCGCGGCCTGACCGCAGAGCGCAACCGACTGCATCAATCAAGAACCATCCAGAGGTATCGAGAAATGTCCCTTTCCAACGATCAGATCATCGAAGCGATCGCCACCAAGTCCCTGATGGAGATCATGGATCTCGTCAAGGCGATGGAAGAGAAGTTCGGCGTCTCCGCCGCCGCCCCGGTGGTGATGGCTGCCGGTCCGGCCGCCGCCGCCGCCGCTCCGGCCGAGGAGCAGACCGAGTTCACCGTGGTGCTGAAGGCCGCCGGCGACAAGAAGGTCGAGGTCATCAAGGCCGTCCGTGCCATCACCGGCCTCGGCCTCAAGGAGGCCAAGGACCTCGTCGAGGGCGCTCCGCAGAACGTCAAGGAAGGCGTGTCGAAGGACGATGCGGCCAAGTTCAAGAAGGAACTGGAAGCCGCCGGCGCCACCGTCGAGCTCAAGTAAGCCGCACTTGGGTCGCCGACACACCGCCGGCGACACCACCGAGGCTGGGGGCGAAAGCCCCCGGCCTTTGGCCGTTTCAGGGTGCCTGCATCCGCGAAGCGGTCCGATCCACCCGCAGCACCCGCTCCACGCAACGAGTGGGCAGTGAGAAGCAGCAGCAGAGGGCGTGCTGGTGCCGGCAATACCAGCGGCTTCCCACTGGCCACTTGACCCCCACAGCTCAGCGAGCCTGAAGGTCCCCATGACGTACTCGTTCACCGAAAAGAAGCGCATCCGCAAGGATTTCGGCAAGCGCCGCGCCGTCCTCGACGTGCCCTACCTGCTTGCGATCCAGATGGATTCCTACCGTGAGTTCCTGCAGGAGGGCGTGCCCGCCGGCCAGCGCGCCGACCAGGGACTGCACGCCGCCCTGAAGTCGGTCTTCCCGATCACCAGCTATTCGGGCAATGCCGCCCTCGAGTACGTCAGCTACCGCCTCGGCGAGCCGCCGTTCGACGTTCGTGAGTGCCACAACCGCGGCCTCACTTACGGCGCGCCCCTGCGCGTCACCGTACGCCTGGTGATCTACGACAAGGAGTCGAGCACCAAGGCAGTGAAGTACGTGAAGGAGCAGGAGGTCTACATGGGCGAGATGCCCCTGATGACCGAGAACGGCACCTTCATCGTCAACGGTACCGAGCGCGTCATCGTCTCGCAGCTGCACCGCAGCCCGGGCGTGTTCTTCGACCATGACCGCGGCAAGACCCACAGCTCGGGCAAGCTGCTCTACAGCGCCCGCATCATCCCCTACCGCGGCTCCTGGCTGGACTTCGAGTTCGACCCGAAGGACATCGTCTATGCCCGCATCGACCGCCGCCGCAAGCTGCCGGTGACGGTGCTGCTGCGCGCGCTGGGCTACAGCAACGAGGAGATGCTGCAGCAGTTCTTCGAGATCAACACCTTCACCCTGCTGCCGAAGGAGGGTGCCGAGCTCTCGCTGGTGGCCGAGCGCCTGAAGGGCGAGACCCTGAACTTCGACCTCGTGGCCAACGGCAAGGTGCTGGTCGAGGCCGGCAAGCGCATCACCGCGCGCCACGTGCGTGATCTCGAGCGCGAGAAGATCGCCACCCTCGAGGTGCCCGACGACTACCTCGTCGGCCGCATCCTCGCCCAGGACCTCGCCGATCCCAAGACCGGCGAGCTGATCGCCGCCGCCAATGACGAGATCGACGACGCCCTGCTGGCCAGGCTGCGCAAGGCCGGCGTCTCGAGCTTCGGCACCCTGTGGGTGAACGACCTCGACCGCGGCCCGTACATCTCCAACACCCTGCGCACCGATCCCACCCGCACCCAGCTGGAGGCGCTGGTCGAGATCTACCGCATGATGCGCCCGGGCGAGCCGCCCACCAAGGACGCCGCGCAGAACCTGTTCCACAACCTGTTCTTCACCTTCGAGCGCTACGACCTTTCGGCGGTCGGCCGCATGAAGTTCAACCGCCGCGTCGGCCGCAAGGAAGTCACCGGCGAGCCGGTGCTGTACGACGCCAAGTACTTCTCGCAGCAGAACACCGACGAGGCGAAGCGCCTGCTCGCCGCCAACGGCGACACCTCTGACATCCTCGACGTCATCCGCACCCTGTGCGAGATCCGCAACGGCCGTGGCGTGGTCGACGACATCGACCACCTCGGCAACCGCCGCGTGCGTTCGGTGGGCGAGATGGCCGAGAACGTGTTCCGCGTCGGTCTGGTGCGCGTCGAGCGCGCCGTGAAGGAGCGCCTGTCGCTGGCCGAATCGGAAGGCCTCACCCCGCAGGAGCTGATCAACGCCAAGCCGGTGGCCGCCGCGATCAAGGAGTTCTTCGGCTCCTCGCAGCTCAGCCAGTTCATGGACCAGAACAACCCGCTCTCCGAGGTGACGCACAAGCGCCGCGTCTCGGCGCTCGGCCCGGGCGGCCTGACCCGCGAGCGCGCCGGCTTCGAGGTGCGCGACGTGCACCCGACCCACTACGGCCGCGTCTGCACCATCGAGACGCCGGAAGGTCCGAACATCGGTCTGATCAACTCGCTGGCCGTGTACGCCCGCACCAACAAGTACGGCTTCCTCGAGACCCCGTACCGCAAGGTGGTGAACGGCCGCGTCACCGACGAGGTCGAGTTCCTCTCGGCGATCGAGGAGAACGAGTACACCATCGCCCAGGCGAACGCCGAGATCGACGAGCAGGGCCGCTTCACCGCCGAGTTCGTCACCTGCCGCCAGCAGGGCGAGGCGCTGCTCAAGCCGCCGTCCGAGATTCACTACATGGACGTCTCGCCGATGCAGTCGGTGTCGGTGGCTGCCGCGCTCGTGCCCTTCCTCGAGCATGACGACGCCAACCGCGCGCTGATGGGCGCCAACATGCAGCGCCAGGCCGTCCCCACCCTGCGCGCCCAGAAGCCGCTGGTCGGTACCGGCATCGAGCGTGCCGTGGCCCGTGACTCCGGCGTCACCGTGAACGCCCGCCGCGGCGGCGTGGTCGACCAGGTCGATGCCGGCCGCATCGTGGTGCGGGTGAACGAGGACGAGGTGGGCGCCAACGACGCCGGCGTCGACATCTACACCCTCATCAAGTACCAGCGCTCCAACCAGAACACCTGCATCAACCAGCGTCCGCTGGTGAAGGTGGGCGACCGCGTGGCCCGCGGCGACGTGCTGGCCGACGGCCCCTCGACCGACATCGGCGAGCTCGCGCTCGGCCAGAACATGCTGGTCGCGTTCATGCCGTGGAACGGCTACAACTTCGAGGACTCGATCCTGCTCTCCGAGCGCGTGGTCGAGCAGGACCGCTACACCACGATCCACATCGAGGAGCTGACCTGCGTGGCCCGCGACACCAAGCTGGGCCCGGAGGAGATCACCGCCGACATTCCGAACGTCTCCGAGCAGGCGCTCTCGCGCCTCGACGAGTCGGGCGTGGTGTACATCGGCGCCGAGGTCCGCGCCGGCGACATCCTGGTCGGCAAGGTCACGCCGAAGGGCGAGAGCCAGCTCACCCCCGAGGAGAAGCTGCTGCGCGCCATCTTCGGCGAGAAGGCCTCCGACGTGAAGGACAGCTCGCTGCGCGTGCCCCCGGGCATGGACGGCACCGTGATCGACGTGCAGGTCTTCACCCGCGACGGCATCGAGAAGGACAAGCGCGCCAAGCAGATCGAGGATTCCGAGATCAAGCGCGTCAAGAAGGACTTCGACGACCAGTTCCGCATCCTCGAAGGTGCGATCTTCGCCCGCCTGCGCTCGCAGCTGGTCGGCCGCATGGCCAACGGCGGCCCGAATGGCCTGAAGAAGGCCGAGGTCACCGCGGCCTACCTCGACAGCCTGAAGAAGGACGACTGGTTCTCGCTGCGCATGAAGGACGATGACGCCGCCGAGGCCATCGAGAACGCGCAGAAGCAGATCGAGGCCCACAAGGCCGAGTTCGAGAAGCGCTTCCAGGACAAGCGCGGCAAGATCACCCAGGGCGACGACCTCGCTCCGGGCGTGCTGAAGATGGTGAAGGTCTACCTCGCCGTGAAGCGCCGCATCCAGCCGGGCGACAAGATGGCCGGCCGCCACGGCAACAAGGGCGTGGTGTCGACCATCGTCCCGGTCGAGGACATGCCGCACATGGCCGACGGCCGCACCGTCGACATCGTGCTGAACCCGCTCGGCGTGCCGAGCCGCATGAACATCGGCCAGATCCTCGAGACCCACCTCGGCTTCGCCGCCAAGGGCCTCGGTGAGCGCATCCAGAAGATGCTGGAGGCGCAGGCCAAGGTGGCCGAGCTGCGCGAGTTCCTCGACAAGATCTACAACCACGACCGCAAGATCACCGGCAATACCCGCGTCGATCTCTCGCAGTTCAACGACGAGGAGCTGCTGAACCTCGCCAGGAACCTCACCGACGGCGTGCCGATGGCCACCCCGGTGTTCGACGGCGCGGCCGAGTCGGAGATCAAGGCCATGCTGGAGCTGGCCTATCCCTCCGACGACCCGCACACCCAGCTGCTCGGCATGAGCGACAGCAAGACCCAGGTCACGCTGTACGACGGCCGCACCGGCGAGCCGTTCGACCGCAAGGTGACGGTGGGCTACATGCACATGCTGAAGCTCAACCACCTGGTCGACGACAAGATGCACGCCCGCTCCACCGGTCCGTACTCGCTCGTCACCCAGCAGCCGCTGGGCGGCAAGGCGCAGTTCGGCGGCCAGCGTTTCGGCGAGATGGAGGTGTGGGCGCTCGAGGCCTACGGCGCCGCCTACACGCTGCAGGAGATGCTCACCGTCAAGTCCGACGACGTGCAGGGCCGCAACCAGATGTACAAGAACGTCGTCGACGGCAACCACGAGATGGTGGCCGGCATGCCGGAGTCGTTCAACGTGCTGGTGAAGGAAATCCGTTCGCTCGGCATCAACATCGAGCTCGAAGGGCAGTGATCGCGCGCCACTGGAGAATCAAGCCATGAAAGATTTGCTCAACCTGTTCAACCAGCAGCGCCCGACCCTCGAGTTCGACTCGATCAAGATCGGCCTGGCGTCCCCCGACCTGATCCGCTCGTGGAGCTACGGCGAGGTCAAGAAGCCGGAGACCATCAACTACCGCACCTTCAAGCCGGAGCGTGATGGCCTGTTCTGCTCGGCCATCTTCGGCCCGATCAAGGACTACGAGTGCCTGTGCGGCAAGTACAAGCGCATGAAGCACCGTGGCGTGGTCTGCGAGAAGTGCGGCACCGAGGTGACGCTGGCCAAGGTGCGCCGCGAGCGCATGGGCCACATCGAGCTCGCCTCGCCGGTGGCCCACATCTGGTTCCTGAAGTCGCTGCCCTCGCGCATCGGCCTGATGCTCGACATGACCCTGCGCGACATCGAGCGGATCCTCTACTTCGAGGCCTTCGTCGTCACCGAGCCGGGTCTGACCCCGCTCGAGCGCGGCATGCTGATGAACGAAGAGCAGCTGATGCAGGCGCGCCAGGAGCATGGTGACGACTTCGAGGCCCTGATGGGCGCGGAGGCGATCCATGAGCTGCTGCGCACCATCGACCTGCAGGCCGAACTGCTGAAGCTCAAGGAGGAGATCGCCGGCACCAATTCCGAGACCAAGCTCAAGCGCCTCACCAAGCGCATCAAGCTGGTCGAGGCCTTCATCGACTCCGGCAACCGCCCGGAGTGGATGGTGATGACCGTGCTGCCGGTGCTGCCGCCCGACCTGCGCCCGCTGGTGCCGCTGGACGGCGGCCGCTTCGCCACCTCCGACCTCAACGACCTGTACCGCCGCGTCATCAACCGCAACAACCGCCTGAAGCGCCTGCTCGAGCTCAACGCGCCCGACATCATCGTGCGCAACGAGAAGCGCATGCTTCAGGAGTCGGTGGACGCGCTGATGGACAACGGCCGCCGCGGCCGCGCCATCACCGGCACCAACAAGCGCCCGCTGAAGTCGCTGGCCGACATGATCAAGGGCAAGCAGGGCCGTTTCCGCCAGAACCTGCTCGGCAAGCGCGTGGACTACTCGGGCCGCTCGGTCATCGTGGTCGGTCCGACCCTGCGCCTGCACGAGTGCGGCCTGCCGAAGAAGATGGCGCTCGAGCTGTTCAAGCCCTTCATCTTCTCCAAGCTCCAGCGCCGCGGCCTTGCCACCACCATCAAGGCGGCCAAGAAGCTCGTCGAGCGTGAGGAGGCCGTGGTGTGGGACATCCTCGAGGAGGTGATCCGCGAGCACCCGGTGCTGCTGAACCGCGCCCCGACCCTGCACCGACTCGGCATCCAGGCCTTCGAGCCGGTGCTGATCGAGGGCAAGGCGATCCAGCTGCATCCGCTGGTCTGCACCGCCTTCAACGCCGACTTCGACGGCGACCAGATGGCCGTCCACGTGCCGCTCTCGCTGGAAGCCCAGCTGGAGGCGCGCGCGCTGATGATGTCGACCAACAACATCCTCTCGCCGGCGAACGGCGAGCCGATCATCGTCCCGACGCAGGACGTGGTGCTCGGCCTGTACTACATGACCCGCGCCCTCGAGAACAAGAAGGGCGAGGGCATGGTGTTCGCCAACGTGGCGGAGGTGCGCCGCGCCTATGACAACCGCACCGTCGAGCTGCACGCCAAGGTCAAGGTGCGCATCGTCGAGACCACCACCGACGAGGCCGGCAACCCCGTGCGCAAGTCGGTGATCCACGACACCACCGTGGGCCGCGCTCTGCTGGCCGAGATCCTGCCCGAGGGGCTGCCGTTCTCGCTGGTCAACCTCGAGCTGACCAAGAAGAACATCTCGCGCCTGATCAACGCCTGCTACCGCCAGCTCGGCCTGAAGCACACCGTGGTGTTCGCCGACAAGCTGATGTACACCGGCTTCTACAACGCCACCCGCGCCGGCGTGTCGGTGGGCATCGACGACATGACCATCCCGGCCGAGAAGAAGGAGATCCTCGCCAAGGCCGAGGCCGAGGTGCTGGAGATCCAGAACCAGTACCAGTCGGGCCTGGTCACCTCGGGCGAGCGCTACAACAAGGTGGTCGACATCTGGTCGCGCACCAACGAGCAGATCGCCAAGGCGATGATGGACACCATCGGCACCGACAAGGTGAGGAACGCCAAGGGCGAGCTCGTCGAGCAAAAGTCGATGAACTCGATCTACATCATGGCCGACTCGGGCGCGCGTGGTTCGCAGGCCCAGATCCGCCAGCTCGCCGGCATGCGCGGCCTGATGGCCAAGCCGGACGGCTCGATCATCGAGACGCCGATCACCGCGAACTTCCGCGAGGGCCTCAACGTCCTGCAGTACTTCATCTCGACCCACGGCGCCCGCAAGGGCCTCGCGGACACCGCGCTGAAGACCGCGAACTCCGGCTACCTCACCCGCCGCCTGGTGGACGTGGCCCAGGACGTGGTGGTCACCGAGGTCGACTGCGGCACCACCAATGGCCTGACCATGGCCTCGATCGTGGAAGGCAGCGACGTGGTCGAGCCGCTGCGCGACCGCGTGCTCGGCCGCGTGGTGGCCGAGGACGTGTTCCTGCCCGGCAACGACGAGGAGCCGATCGTCACCCGCAACACCCTGCTCGACGAGAAGTGGGTGGAGAAGCTCGACGCCGCCGGCGTGCAGAGCATCAAGGTGCGTTCGGCCATCACCTGCGAGACCGGTTTCGGCATCTGCGCCATGTGCTATGGCCGCGACCTGGCCCGCGGCCACCTCGTCAACATCGGCGAGGCGGTGGGCGTGATCGCCGCCCAGTCGATCGGCGAGCCCGGCACGCAGCTGACGATGCGTACCTTCCACATCGGTGGCGCCGCCTCGCGTGCCGCCGCGGTGGACAACATCACGGTCAAGACCACCGGCACCATCAAGTTCGCCCACCTGAAGACCGTGGAGCATGCCGCCGGCCATCTGGTGGCGGTCTCGCGTTCCGGCGAGCTGTCGGTGCTCGACCCGCTGGGCCGCGAGCGCGAACGCCACAAGCTGCCTTACGGCGCCACCATCAATGGCAAGGACGGCGATCCGATCAAGGCCGGCCAGACCGTGGCCACCTGGGATCCGCACAACCATCCGATCGTCTCGGAAGTGAAGGGCTTCGTGCGCTTCGTCGACTTCGTCGAGGGCGTCACCGCCATCGAGAAGGTGGACGAGCTCACCGGTCTGGCCTCGATCGAGATCACCGACCCGAAGCGCCGTGGCCAGGCCGGCAAGGACCTGCGTCCGATGGTCCGCATCGTCGACGCCAAGGGCAAGGACCTGGTCATCCCGGGCACCGACCTGCCGGCCCAGTACCTGCTGCCGCCGCGCGCGGTGGTGACGGTGCAGAACGGCGCCGAAGTGGGCGTGGGCGACGTGGTGGCCAAGATCCCGCAGGAAGCCTCCAAGACCCGCGACATCACCGGTGGTCTGCCGCGCGTGGCCGACCTGTTCGAGGCGCGCAAGCCCAAGGACCAGGCCATCCTCGCCGAGGTCTCGGGCATCGTCAGCTTCGGCAAGGACACCAAGGGCAAGCAGCGCCTCATCATCAAGGACGCCGAGGGCAACGAGCACGAGGAGCTGATCCCGAAGTACCGCCAGATCGTCGTGTTCGAAGGCGAGCACGTCGAGAAGGGCGAGGAGGTCGTGGCCGGCGAGCCCAATCCGCAGGACATCCTGCGCCTGAAGGGGGTGGAGGCGCTCGCCGCCTACCTCGTGAAGGAGATCCAGGACGTCTACCGCCTGCAGGGCGTGAAGATCAACGACAAGCACATCGAGACCATCCTCCGGCAGATGCTGCGCAAGGTCGAGATCACCGATGCCGGCGACACCCGCTTCCTCGCCGGCGAGCAGGTGGACCGCGTCCGCTTCATGGAGGAGAACGCCCGCGCCCTGGCCCGGAACGAACTCCCGGCCAAGGGCGAGCCGGTGCTGCTCGGCATCACCAAGGCCTCGCTGGCCACCGAGAGCTTCATCTCGGCGGCCTCCTTCCAGGAGACCACCCGCGTCCTCACCGAGGCGGCGGTCCGGGGCACCCGCGATACCTTGCGGGGCCTGAAGGAGAACGTTATCGTCGGCCGCCTGATCCCCGCCGGAACCGGCCTGGCCTACCATGCCAAGCGCCGCGCCGCGGGTGCCGGCGAGCTCAGCGAGGCCGACCTCGAGGCGTTCCGCGCCATCACCCAGCCCCTTGAGGCCGGGGCGGAGGCGGGGGGCGAGGAGTAAGCCGGCCTTCCCGGCCCCAGAACTGAACCGCAGGGAAGCGGTTCCCGTCCGCCCCGGGAGCGGGGCGGCCTTGCAGGCCCTGCCGCCGTTGACGGGGCTTGTCAAGGCGGACTACAATCCCGAGTCTCGGCAGGTCGGGTTCGTCTCGGCCTGCCTTTCGTTTTCATCGACAGGTCCCGAAGAATGGCGACGATCAACCAGCTGGTCCGCAAGCCGCGCCGGCCCAACACCTACAAGAGCGCCTCCCCGGCGCTGGCCAACTGCCCGCAGCGCCGTGGCGTGTGCACCCGCGTGTACACCACCACGCCGAAGAAGCCGAACTCCGCGCTCCGCAAGGTCGCGAAGGTCCGCCTGACCAACGGCTTCGAGGTCATTTCCTACATCGGCGGCGAGGGCCACAACCTGCAGGAGCACTCGGTGGTCCTGATCCGTGGCGGTCGTGTGAAGGACCTGCCGGGCGTCCGTTACCACACCGTCCGCGGCTCGCTCGACGCCTCGGGCGTCACCAAGCGCCGCCAGGGCCGTTCCAAGTACGGCGCCAAGCGTCCGAAGCAGTGACGCGCGTCCCCCATTCCAGGTAGGCAAGCCCCATGTCCCGTAAAGGTCAGACCCCCGTCCGCACGGTCACCGCGGATCCCAAGCACGGCAGCGAGATGGTCGCCCGCTTCATCAACATGGTGATGAAGAACGGCAAGAAGTCGATCGCCGAGCAGATCGTCTATGGCGCGATGGATGTCATCGGCCAGAAGAACCCCGACCCGCTGGCGCTGGTCGAGAAGGCGCTCGCCAACGTCGCCCCGATGGTCGAGGTGAAGTCCCGCCGCGTCGGCGGCGCCACCTACCAGGTGCCGGTCGAGGTGCGTTCCAGCCGCCGCATGGCGCTGGCCATGCGCTGGGTGATCGAGTCCTCGCGCAAGCGCGGCGAGAACTCGATGCCGCGCAAGCTGGCCGCCGAGCTGCTGGATGCCTCGGAAAACCGCGGCGGCGCGGTCAAGAAGCGCGAAGAGACGCACCGCATGGCGGAGGCCAACAAGGCCTTCTCGCACTACCGCTGGTAAAGCACAAGGGTTACTGACGTGGCACGCACCACACCGATCGAACGCTACCGCAACTTCGGCATCATGGCCCACATCGATGCCGGCAAGACGACGACCACCGAACGCATCCTGTTCTACACCGGCGTCAATCACAAGATCGGCGAGGTGCACGACGGCGCCGCGACGATGGACTGGATGGAGCAGGAGCAGGAGCGCGGCATCACCATCACCTCGGCCGCCACCACCTGCTTCTGGAAGGGCATGGACAAGTCCTTCCCGGAGCACCGCTTCAACATCATCGACACCCCGGGCCACGTCGACTTCACCATCGAGGTGGAGCGCAGTCTGCGCGTGCTCGACGGTGCGGTGTTCGTGCTCTGCGCCGTGGGCGGCGTGCAGCCGCAGTCCGAGACGGTGTGGCGCCAGGCCAACAAGTACAACGTGCCGCGCCTTGCCTTCGTCAACAAGATGGACCGCACCGGCGCCAACTTCAAGAAGGTCATCGAGCAGCTGCGCACCCGCCTCGGCGCCTATCCGGTGCCGATGCAGGTCGCGATCGGCGCCGAGGAGAACTTCGAGGGCGTGGTCGACCTGCTGAAGATGAAGGCCATCGTCTGGGACATGGCCACCAACGGCAATACCTTCAGCTACGCTGACATCCCGGCGCACCTGGCCGACGAGTGCAAGGCCGCCCGTGCCTTCATGGTCGAGGCCGCCGCCGAGGCCAGCGAAGAGCTGATGAACAAGTACCTCGAGGAAGGCGAGCTCTCCGAGGAGGAGATCATCGCCGGCATCCGCGAGCGCACCCTGCGCTGCGAGGTCATCCCGGCCTTCTGCGGCACCGCCTTCAAGAACAAGGGCGTGCAGGCCGTGCTCGACGCGGTGATCCGCTACCTGCCGGCCCCGTCCGACCGCCCGCCGGTCCGCGGCGAGGACGAGAACGGCAACGAGGCCTTCCGCAAGGCGGGCGATTCCGAGCCCTTCTCGGCGCTGGCCTTCAAGATCATGACCGACCCCTTCGTCGGCGCGCTCACCTTCTTCCGCGTCTACTCCGGTACCCTGAGCAGCGGCGACCAGGTCTACAACTCGGTCAAGGGCAAGAAGGAGCGCATCGGCCGCATCCTGCAGATGCACGCCAACCAGCGCGAGGAGATCAAGGAAGTGCTGGCCGGCGACATCGCCGCCGCCGTGGGCCTGAAGGACGTCACCACCGGTGACACCCTCTGCTCGCAGGACCACATCATCACCCTCGAGCGCATGGTCTTCCCGGAGCCCGTCATCTCGATGGCGGTCGAGCCGAAGACCAAGGGCGACCAGGAGAAGATGGGCATCGCCCTGGGCCGCCTGGCCCAGGAAGACCCCTCCTTCCGCGTGCGCACCGACGAGGAGTCGGGCCAGACGATCATCTCGGGCATGGGCGAACTGCACCTCGAGATCATCGTCGACCGCATGAAGCGCGAGTTCAACGTCGAGGCCAACGTCGGCAAGCCGCAGGTGGCCTACCGCGAGGCGATCCGCAAGCCGGTGCGCCAGGAAGGCAAGTTCGTGCGCCAGTCGGGCGGCCGCGGCCAGTACGGCCACATCGTCATCGAGATGGAGCCGCTGGAGCGTGGCGCCGGCTTCGTCTACGAGAACGCCATCGTCGGCGGCGTGGTGCCCAAGGAATACGTGGCGGCCGCCGGCAAGGGCATCGAGGAGGCCATGAAGAACGGCGTGCTCGCCGGCTTCCCGGTGGTCGATGTGAAGATCCGCGCCGTGGACGGCTCGTTCCATGACGTCGACTCGAACGAAATGGCCTTCAAGGTGGCCGGCTCGATGGCCTTCAAGGAAGGCTTCCAGAAGGCCAATCCGGTCCTGCTCGAGCCGATCATGAAGGTCGAGATCGTCACCCCCGAGGACTACCTCGGCGACGTGATGGGCGACGTGAGCCGCCGCCGCGGCATCCTGCAGGGCAGCGACGACTCGCCGGCCGGCAAGGTCATCAACGCGATGGTGCCGCTGGGCGAGATGTTCGGCTACGCCACCACCCTGCGGTCGATGACCCAGGGCCGCGCGACCTACACGATGGAATTCGACCATTACGCCGAGGCCCCGGCGAACATCGCCGAAGCGGTCATCAAGAAGGCCTGATCCGGGGAACCGGCTGGCGAACCAAGCATCAAGTCATCACAAGGTAGACAACCATGGCAAAGGGCAAGTTCGAGCGCACCAAGCCTCACGTGAACGTGGGCACGATCGGTCACGTTGACCACGGCAAGACGACGCTGACGGCGGCGCTGACGAAGGTTGGCGCGGAGCGTTTCGGTGGCGAGTTCAAGGCGTACGACCAGATCGACGCGGCGCCGGAGGAGAAGGCTCGCGGCATCACGATCTCGACGGCGCACGTGGAGTACGAGAGCCCGACCCGTCACTATGCGCACGTGGACTGCCCGGGCCACGCCGACTACGTGAAGAACATGATCACGGGTGCGGCGCAGATGGACGGTGCGATCCTGGTGGTGTCGGCGGCGGACGGCCCGATGCCGCAGACGCGCGAGCACATCCTGCTGTCGCGCCAGGTGGGCGTGCCGTACATCGTGGTGTTCCTGAACAAGGCGGACATGGTGGACGACGCGGAGCTGCTGGACCTGGTGGAGATGGAGGTCCGCGAGCTGCTGTCGAAGTACGACTTCCCGGGCGACGAGACGCCGATCATCAAGGGTTCGGCG
>NZ_AUBD01000020.1 GCF_000429065.1 Silanimonas lenta DSM 16282
GTGGACGAGGCGATGAAGCGCCGGCTGCACCTGATCCCCTTCACCGTGACCATCCCGCCCGAGCGGCGCGACGCCATGTTGACCGACAAGCTCCTGGCCGAGCGCGACGGGATCCTCGCCTGGGCGGTGCAGGGCTGTCTGGCCTGGCAGCGCGAGGGGCTCCAGCCCCCGGCCAGCGTGGTGTCGGCCACCGCCGAGTACTTCGACGAGGAGGACGCCGTCGGCGACTTCCTGGACGAAGAGGCGCAGCGCCACCCGCAGGCCCGCGTGGCCGTGGCCGACGTGTTCCAGCGCTGGCAGGACTGGGCCGGCCGGCGCGGCGAGTACGTGGGCACAAGCCGCTGGCTCGCCCAGCAACTGGCCAACCGCGGCTTCGAGCGCACGCGCATCCACGGCGGCGTCAAGGCCCTGGCGGGCCTGTCGCTCAAGCCCAAGGACTCCGGCGTACGGCTCCCGTACCGCGACGACTGACCACCCACGGTGACCGAAGGTGACCCGCCCGGGGATTGAGTCTCTTTACGCGCGTACGCGCGCACAGGCGGAAGGACGATTCCCCACGGCGGTCACCTTCGGTCACCCCATGTTGACAAGGACCTTGACAAGGACCGACACGATGCACACCACCCTGCTTGCCCTCGACCTGGGCACCACCACCGGCTGGGCGCTGCGCGACCGCACGGGCCGAATCACCAGCGGCACCGAATCCTTCAAGCCCCGACGCTTCGAAGGCGGCGGCATGCGTTTCCTGCGCTTCAAGCGCTGGCTCACCGAGCTGAAGGCCCACGCCGACGGGATCGACGCGCTGGTCTTCGAGGAAGTGCGCCGCCACGTCTCGACCGACGCGGCGCACGCCTACGGCGGGTTCCTGGCCACGCTCACGGCCTGGTGCGAGCACCACGGCGTCCCCTACCAGGGCGTGCCGGTGGGCACGATCAAGAAGCACGCCACCGGCAAAGGCAACGCCCGCAAGGACGCGGTGATGGCGGCCGTGCGTGCGCGGGGCCACGCCCCGGCGGACGACAACGAAGCCGACGCCCTGGCGCTGTTGCACTGGGCCATCCAGCAGCACGACGCGGCGCAGGAGGCGTGAGATGGACCTCCCGACCCCTCGCTACCGCTGCCCGCTGGGGCGCCTGCAGCCCGAGCCGATGGACGTGGAGGCCGTCAAGCGCCGCGGCTGGCGCGAGCAACGCCTGCTCGTCGTCTCCCTCGACGACGACCGGCTCGACTGGATGGAACGCGAGCTGATCCGCCGAATCGGCGAGCGGCTCTACGGTGCACGGGAGGCGCGCCATGGCTGAGTGGACCGTCGAGCGTGTGGCCGAACGCTTCCGGGAGGCGGCCATCACCGCCCACCGCCTGCCGCCCGTGCGCGTGCAGGGCTACTTCAACACCTGGCCCGCGATCCGGCGCATGCCCTGGGAGACGCTGGGGGCCGAACCCTCGATCCGGCGCTTCCCGCCCGCACCCGAGACGGTCGAGCGGATGCTCGAGACCATGCGCTGGGTCTTGTGGCTGGAGGAAGAGGAACGCCACCTGGTATGGATGCGCGCCGAGCGCCACCGCTGGCGCGACATCTGCGCCCGCTTTGGCTGCGACCGGACCACCGCCTGGCGGCGGTGGCAGCGGGCGTTGCAGACTGTCGCGAACCACCTAAACACCACGCAACAAGGTGCCAGCGCAGCGGCAGGACGAAGCACCACTCCCAAAGCCATGCGCAACGCCGATTAACGCCGCACTCGGTTGCTCGCGGTTTGGGGTTGGATGCGAAACCGGGCGTGCGCACAGGTGCAACAAATCCGCCGGTCCGAGGGTAGTATCTCGGCTAAGGTCTGGACAGCGGCGACGGTCAAGCAAGCCGTCCAGCCATCCACGGGTCCTTCCTGGGCACCCAGCCATGCGGGGGGCGCGAGCGCGGCATTGGCCTAGCGTCTGAGCGCAAACCGAGGTTTGCAGGGTTTGCGGTTTGCAGCCCTCCAGCCCGAGACCTTCTCCCCGACACCCCCAGCCCGCCCACGGTCCGCCGTCGGCGGGCTTCTTCGTTTCCGAGGCACCGATTCTGGACATGCTGGCCGTCACGTACCGCAAGGTCGAGACGCTGATCCCCTACGCCCGCAATCCGCGCACGCACAGCGACGAGCAGGTCGCGCGCATCGCCGCCAGCATTGTCGAGTTTGGCTGGACCAACCCGATCCTGGTCGATGGCGACCATGGTGTGATCGCCGGCCATGGCCGACTGCTGGCCGCACGCAAGCTGGGGCTCGCCGAGGTGCCGGTGATCGAGCTCGCGCACCTGACGCCTGCGCAGAAGCGCGCCTACGTGATCGCCGACAACCGGCTCGCGCTCGATGCCGGCTGGGACGAGGCGATGTTGGCGCTGGAGTTCGCCGAACTGGCCGACGCCGGCTTCGATCTGGACCTGACCGGCTTCTCGGCCTCCGAGATCGAAGGCCTGCTCGACGCCATCGAGAAGACGGAACCGTCCGCCGAAGAGGACACGAGCGCTTTGGTCCGCGCCCCGGACGAGGACGACGTCATACCGCCCGCGGTGGCGGTCACACGCCCCCGCGATCTGTGGCTGATCGGTGAACACCGACTGCTCTGCGCCGACAGCCGCGACGCGGCCGCCGTCGCGCGCCTCCTCGAGGGCGAGCGGGCGCACCTGCTCTTCACCAGCCCGCCGTATGCCAACCAGCGCGACTACACCACCGGCGGCATCGCGGACTGGGACGCGTTGATGCAGGGCGTGTTCGGCGCTGCCCGCGCGGCACTGCGCGAGGACGCGCAAATCCTGGTCAACCTCGGGCTCGTGCATCGCGACAACGAGTGGCAGCCGTACTGGGACGGCTGGATCGCATGGATGCGCACTCAAGGCTGGCGGCGCTTTGGCTGGTACGTGTGGGACCAGTCGGTGACCGTGCCCGGCGACTGGGCCGGGCGGCTGGCGCCCCGGCACGAGTTCGTCTTCCACTTCAACCGACGCTCGCGCAAGCCGAACAAGATCGTGCCCTGCAAGTGGGCCGGGCACGAGACGCACCTGCGCGCCGACGGATCGTCCACCGCGATGCGCGGCAAGGACGGCAAGGTCGGCGCCTGGAACCATGCCGGACAGCCCACGCAGGAGTTCCGCATCCCAGACTCGGTCGTCGAGGTGACGCGCCAGCGCGGCCGCATCGGTGAAGGCATCGATCATCCGGCGGTGTTCCCGGTGGGGTTGCCCCGGTTCTTCATCGAGGCCTACACCGACGCGGGCGAGATCGTCTTCGAGCCGTTCGCGGGCTCCGGCACCACGCTGCTGGCCGGCCAACTCACCGGCCGCCCGGTACGCGCCATCGAACTCGCTCCAGAGTACGTGGACGTCGCGCTGCGCCGCTGGCTGCAGCACCACCCGGGCACGGTGCCGGTGCTGGAGGGCAGCGGTCGGACCTTCGCCGAAGTCGCCGCCGAGCGGCTGGGCGAGACGGCGGAGGTCACTGCATGAGCTGGCTGGCCGATCGCATCGAGCACTGGCCGATCGACAAGCTACTGCCCTACGCGCGGAACGCCCGCCAGCACTCGGACGAGCAGATCGCCCAGATCGCGGCCTCCATCGCGGAGTTCGGCTTCGTCAATCCCATTCTCACCGGCGCCGACGGTGTGCTGGTCGCGGGCCATGGGCGGCTTGCCGCCGCGCGCAAGCTGGGCCTGCCCACCGTGCCGGTGGTCGTGCTCGACCACCTCACGCCGACCCAGCGCCGCGCCCTGGTGCTCGCGGACAACCGGCTCGCGGAACTCGCGACCTGGGACGATGCCCTGCTGCGCATCGAACTGGAGGCGCTGCAGGACGATGGCTTCGATCTCGATCTCACCGGATTCGACGCCGATGCACTGGCAGAACTGCTGGCCGATGAGGAACCACAGATCGAGGGCCGGACGGAGGACGACGCCGCGCCCGACGTGCCCGAGGAACCCGTCTCCCGGCCGGGCGACGTCTGGCGACTCGGGCCGCACCGCCTGGTCTGCGGGGACGCGACCACCGCCGAGGCCTACGTGAAGCTGTTCCCGAACGGCGAGCGGGCGGACATGGTCTTCACCGATCCGCCCTACAACGTGAACTACGCCAACAGCGCGAAGGACAAGCTACGCGGCAAACACCGCCCCATCCTCAACGATGCGCTGGGCGAAGGCTTCTACGATTTCCTCTTTGATGCGCTGGCGCTGATCATGGCGCACACCCGAGGCGCGATCTACGTCGCCATGTCCTCCAGCGAACTGGACACGCTGCAGGCGGCCTTCCGCGCCGCCGGCGGCCACTGGTCCACCTTCATCATCTGGGCCAAGAACACCTTCACGCTCGGGCGCGCCGACTACCAGCGCCAGTACGAGCCGATCCTCTACGGCTGGCCCGAAGGCGCGACGCGCCACTGGTGCGGCGACCGCGACCAGGGCGACGTCTGGCAGATCAAGAAGCCGCAGAAGAACGACCTGCACCCGACGATGAAGCCGGTCGAACTGGTCGAGCGCGCGATCCGCAACTCCAGCCGACCGGGCGACGTGGTGCTCGACCCCTTCGGCGGCTCGGGCACGACGCTGATCGCCGCCGAGAAGTCGGGGCGTGTGGCGCGGCTGATCGAGCTCGATCCGAAGTACGTCGACGTGATCGTGCGGCGATGGCAGGAGTGGGCGGGCCAGCAGGCCACCCGCGAGGCGGATGGCGTGGCCTTCGATCAGGCAGCAAGTTCGTCTTCGATGATCGCGCAGTGAATCACGAAGCCGGTCAGATAGGGCAGCCCGCGCGGGATGTGCTGCCCCATCGCGACTCAGGCAAGCCGGTAGACGCGCTCGCCGCCCGGGGATTTCTCGGAGACGATCGTCAGGCCCAGTTTCTTCTTCAGCGCCCCGGCCAAGGTGCCGCGCACCGTGTGCGCCTGCCAGCCGGTGAGTTCGCAGATCTGACGCACCGTCGCGCCCTCCGGGCGCCGGAGCATCGCGATGACTTGGGCCTGCTTGCTGTTTTGCCGGGTGCTTCGCACCCTCTCGGCTTCGCCTCGCGAAACTTCGCTGCGCTCGTTTTCGCGGGTGCGGGGCTTGGTCTCGGCGCGCTGCGGTGCCCAGGTGGCTTCGGCGGCTGCGACCTCCGCCTCGAGATCCGCATCTGCCTCCACCGGCGCCGGCGCGGGACGCGGGCGCCCCAGGGCTTCGTAACCCTCGGCGGCGACGGACCAGTCGGTGCCGTCGGTGGTGATCAGGGCCCGATTGCAGAGGCCGTCCAGCACCTTCTTGCGGGCGCCGCCTTTCACGTTGTCGGGGAACCACTCGATCTTGCCACCGGTGTGCTCGACGGCGTAGGCCAGGATGGCGTGCTGGGCGGGGGTCAGGGTGATGGTGCTCATGGTCTGCTCCTGGATAGGGATGGATCGGCGCGAGTCAGTCTTCCCACAGGTGCTCGCCATCGAGGCTGATCCACAGGCGCGCATCGCGCGCGGTGGCCATCTCGCGCACCGCCAAGCCGGTTTTGAGGTGGGTGCCGGTCTTGCCGGTGAAGTCGTAACGCTGGCCGTCGTGCATCACGGTCGCTGGGCCTTGCTCGTCGAACTCGATTCGGATCAGGCGGGTGCCGAGGGCGTTTCCGTTGGTGTCGGTGACCTGGGGTTGGCGGATGCGCAGGGTCATGGTCTGCTCCTTGGTGCGTGGTGATTGGGTGAGGTGATGAACGCGCTGTTCGCGTGAGAAGCCAAGCGTTCTTGCTTGGCTTCGCATTGCTCGTCAGACCTTGCGCAACACCGAGATGCCGGCCTGCGCCAGTTCGAGCGCGGCGGCGTGGAAGGCCATCTCGCCGACCCAGGGCGCAGCCCTTGCGTCGTCAAACAAGCGGTCGATGACCGGCCGGGCCTTGGCGCGCATCGCGGCGCAGGCGGCTTCGAGCTCGTCGCGGCTGGCGGCGGCCACCTCCTTGCGGCAAGTGCGCACCAGCACGGTCAGGGCGGCCTCGGCGAGCTTGGTGGCGAGAAGGTCGGGGATGTGGGGGTTCATCGGGCGTCCTTTCGATCGGGTGGTTCGGGGTGACGTGATGAACGCGCTGTTCGCCCGTGAAGCCAAGCGTTTTCTGCGGGTGTTGGCCAAGAACTGACGATGACTTGATCGAAGAGGGCCATGGGCATCTCGATTCGCGCCTACGCCCGCCACCGTGGGGTATCGGACACCGCCGTGCACAAGGCCATCCGCACCGGGCGCATCACGCCCGAGGCGGACGGCACCATCGACCCAGACCGGGCCGACCGCGACTGGACCCGGAACTCCGAGCCGCCGAAGGCGGGAACGGGCTCCCGGACCGTGAAGGTGCGGGTGGCGGAGGATCCGGCCCCGAACCTCGCCACCGGCCTGCCCGCAGGCGGCACCACGCTCGTGCAGGCGCGCACGGTCAACGAAGTGGTCAAGGCGCAGACCAACAAGGTGCGGCTGGCCCGCCTCAAGGGCGAACTGGTCGATCGCCACCACGCCATCGCGCATGTGTTCAAGCTCGCCCGCACCGAGCGCGACGCCTGGCTCAACTGGCCGGCGCGCATATCGGCGCAGATGGCGGCCCGGCTTGGCGTGGAGACACACACCCTGCACGTGGCCCTGGATGCCGCCGTGCGCGAGCACCTCGCCGAGCTCGGGGAACTCAAGGTTCGGGTCGATTGATGGACGAGTTCGCCTATGAGGGCTGGGACGTCATCGAGCGCGCTTGGCGCGAGGGCCTCACGCCGGACCCGCTGCTCACCGTCTCCGAATGGGCCGACCGGCATCGGGTGCTCTCGAGCAAGGCGTCGAGCGAGCCGGGGCGCTGGCGCACCAGCCGCACGCCTTACCTGCGCGAGATCATGGATTGCCTGTCGCCGACCTCGCCCATCGAGCGCGTGGTGTTCATGAAGGGCGCGCAGGTGGGCGCGACCGAGACCGGCTCGAACTGGATCGGCTACGTGATCCACCACGCGCCCGGTCCGATGATGGCGGTGTGGCCCACCGTGGAGATGGCCAAGCGCAACTCCAAGCAGCGCATCGACCCGCTGATCGAGGAGTCGCCGGTGCTCTGCGAACTCATCGCTCCGGCGCGTTCGCGCGACTCGGGCAACACCATCCTCGCCAAGGAGTTTCGTGGCGGCGTGCTGGTGATGACCGGCGCGAACAGCGCGGTGGGCCTGCGCTCGATGCCGGTGCGCTATCTCTTTCTCGACGAGGTGGACGCCTACCCGCTCGACGTCGAGGGGGAGGGCGATGCGATCTCGCTCGCTGAGGCGCGCACGCGCACCTTTGCGCGGCGCAAGATCTTCATCGTCTCGACGCCGACGATTGCGGGTGCCTCGGCCATCGAGCGCGAGTACGAGGCCAGCGACCAGCGCCGCTACTTCGTGCCCTGCCCGCATTGCTCGCACCGGCAGTGGCTGCGCTTCGAGCAACTGCGTTGGGAGAAGGGCCGGCCCGAGACGGCGGCGTATGTGTGCGAATCATGCGAGACGGCGATCGCCGAGCACCACAAGACCTGGATGCTGGAGCACGGCGAGTGGCGCGCGACGGCGGAAGGCTCGGGTAAGACGGCGGGTTTTCATCTGTCGTCGCTGTACAGCCCGCTGGGCTGGCGCGCCTGGCGCGAGATCGCCGCCGCGTGGGAAGCCGCCGTGAGCAAGGAAACCGGATCGAGCGCCGCGATCAAGACCTTCAAGAACACCGAGCTCGGCGAGACCTGGGTCGAGGAGGGCGAAGCGCCCGACTGGCAACGCCTGCTGGAGCGCCGCGAGGACTATGCCATCGGCACCATTCCCGCCGGCGGCCTGCTGCTCACCGCCGGCGCCGACGTGCAGAAGGACCGCATCGAGGTGTCGGTGTGGGCCTTCGGGCGCGGCAAGACGTGTTGGCTCGTCGAGCACCGCGTGCTGATGGGGGACACGGCGCGCGAAGCGGTCTGGCAGCGCTTGGCCGACCTGCTCGCCGAGACCTGGACGCACGAGAGCGGCGCGCAGCTGCCGCTGGCCCGCCTGGCGGTGGACACCGGCTTTGCGACGCAGGAGGCCTACGCCTTCGTGCGCCGGGTGCGTGACGGCCGGGTGATGGCGGTCAAGGGCGCGCCCAAAGGGGTGGCGCTGATCGGCACCCCCACCGCGGTCGACGTGACCCAGGGCGGCAAGCGGCTGCGCCGGGGCGTGAAAGTGTTCTCGGTGGCGGTGGGCATCGCCAAGCGCGAGCTCTACGACCACCTGCGCCTCGCCCCCGAAGTAGCCGAGGACGGCGTGACGGTGACGTACCCCGCCGGCTACGTGCACCTGCCGAAGATCGACGCCGAGTTCCTCCAGCAACTGTGCGCCGAGCAGCTCGTCACCCGGCGCGACCGCCACGGCTTTGCGGTGCGCGAATGGCAGAAGATGCGCGAGCGCAACGAGGCGCTGGACTGCTATGTGTATGCCCGCGCCGCGGCCAGTGCCGCGGGGCTGGACCGTTTCGAGGAACGCCACTGGCGCGAACTGGAGCGGCAACTGGGGCTGCCGCCGCCCGATGAGCCCATGCCGTCGAACGAAATGCCCGTCGAACGACCTCCCGAGGCCACCCATCGAGGTGGCCTCGCTACTTCTACGAACCGCCACCCCGGCCGGCGTGTGATCAAAAGCCGCTGGCTGGCCTGAGCCTTCAAGGAGAACCCATGTCCCTGGCCACCCGCATCGAAAGCCTCGTCCTCCGCGTCGCGCAGGAGTTCAACGACGTCCGCGCGAAGGCCGGGAATCTCGCCCAGCTCACCACCACCGACAAGTCCAGTCTGGTGGCGGCCATCAACGAGCTGAAGGCCGCGGTGGTGGCCTCGGGTGCGATCGACGACACCCAGGTCGCCACGAGCAGCACCTACTCGTCGAGCAAGATCGTCACGCTGCTCGACACGCTCAAGGCCGAGATCCTGGGCGGGGCCGATGCCGCCTACGACACGCTGCTGGAGATCCAGCAGCTGCTGCAGGACGGCACCAGCGGCCTGGACGCCTTGCTCACTGCGGTGAACCACCGCGTGCGCTTCGACGCCGCGCAGACCCTCACCGCAACCGAGCAAGCCCAGGCGCGCAGCAACATCGGCGCCGTGGCCGCCGCCGACGTGGGCGACACCGACACCGACTTCGTCGCGATCTTCGAAGGGGCCCTGGTCTGATGAGCCTGGCCTTGCGCCTTGCCGCCTTGGCCAGCCGCATCGGCCTGGAGGTCAAGACCAAGATCGATGCCGGCCACCCCGGGCTGGCGCGGGCCTGGGTGTGTTTCGGCTATGTCGGCAACCAGATCGTCGTGCGGGCCGCGCACAACGTCGCCTCGGTCACCCGGCTGGCCGCAGGGCGCTACCGCGTGCACTTCGCCAGCCCGCTGCCGGACGCGAACTATGCCTGGGTGGGCGTGGCCCGCAGCAGCACCAACAGCGGCACGCAGCGGCTGCTGATCGTGCGCGCGACCGCCGACGAGAAGGCGCCGACCCACCTCGACGTGACCTGCGCGACCACCGCGGCGTCGTTCGCCGACTCCCCCGAAATCAACCTCGTGGTCTACCGCTGATGGCCTACACCGAAGCCCATCTCGAGGCCCTGCAAGCCGCGCTCGCCAAGGGCGAGCGGCGCGTGAGCTTCGGCGACAAGACGGTCGAGTACCGCTCGATCGAGG
This sequence comes from Silanimonas lenta DSM 16282, assembly GCF_000429065.1. Classification (GTDB taxonomy): domain Bacteria; phylum Pseudomonadota; class Gammaproteobacteria; order Xanthomonadales; family Xanthomonadaceae; genus Silanimonas; species Silanimonas lenta. The sequence goes on from NZ_AUBD01000020.1 coordinate 9,643, forward strand.
AGTTGCAAGCCGCCATCCGCGCGGTCAAGCGCGACCTGCACGAACAGGCCGTGGCCACCGGGCTGTGGCCCGGCGCGCCGCGGCAGATCCGCCTTCACACGACCAAGGGGACGTGATGGGCTGGCTGAATGTGCTCAAGCGCCGGCTGCTCGGCACCAGCCCCACCTACGACGGCGTGGGCGGCGGCCGCAGGGCCGTGGCCTGGCAGGTCGGCAACCCCGGGGCGGTCGCGGCGCTCGCCTCCACCCAGGGCGAGCTGCGCGCCAAGAGCCGCGATCTCGCCCGGCGCAACGCCTGGGC
>NZ_AUBD01000021.1 GCF_000429065.1 Silanimonas lenta DSM 16282
TTCCGACAACGGTGCCGAGTTCACTGCGGCGAAAGTCATGCGCTGGTTGCGAGACGCGGCCATCGGCCCCGCGTTCATCGCCCCGGGTAGCCCGTGGCAGAACGGTTTCGTCGAGAGCTTCAATGGAAAGCTTCGGGATGAGCTGTTGAACCGGGAGTGGTTCCGCAGTCGGGCCGAGGCGCGCGTGCTGATCGAGCGCTGGCGGCAGTTCTACAACGAACGGCGACCGCACAGTGCGCATCGCTACAAGCCGCCAGCCAGTGTCCGCAGGGCCTGGCGGGAAACCGATACCATCCAACCCGGACTCACCGGCTGATTGGCTACAAATTCCGTACGCAGGTCAACCGCGCTGATCGATCCAGGCAAGCCTTGGCAGAATGGCACCGCCGAGAGCTTGAACGGGAAGTTCCGAGACGAGTGCCTCAGCATGGAATGGTTCCGGAACCGGATCGAGGCCCGGGCGATCATCGAGACGTGGCGACGCCACTACAACGAGGATCGGCCACACTCGAGCCTCGGCTACCGGACGCCCAGGCAGTTCAAGGACGAGTTCCAGCAGCAGCAACCCGCATCAACCCACCGAGCCGTCCTCAACTAATCGGTGGTCCGAAAAAACCCGGCAGGTCACCTGACGGTCGCCGACGACTTCACCCACGAGTGCATCGACATCACGGTCGACCATGGCATCAGCGGCGCCTATGTCGCGCGTGTCCTGGACCAGGCCGCCCGGTTCCGGGGCTATCCGCGCGCCGTACGCACCGACAACGGCCCCGAGTTCACCAGTCGCGCCTTCATCGCGTGGACCCAGCAGCACGGCATCACGCACCTGCTGATCGAGCCCGGCCGCCCCATGCAGAACGGCTACATCGAGAGCTTCAACGGCAAGTTCCGCGACGAATGCCTGAACGAGCACTGGTTCACGTCGCTCGCCCAAGCCCGCGAGGTGATCAGCGAGTGGCGGCGCGACTACAACGAGGTCAGACCGCACAGCAGCTGCGGGCGCATCCCGCCGGCCCAGTTTGCCGCCAATCATCGAACCCAAACCAACCCCACCGCAGTACCATTCAACCCCGGGCTCTCCCAGTAATGGCTGGTACGGCTACTGGGGGCAGGTCACGGCCTCTCGGGCCCGGGATCAGCTTCTCAAGCAGCTCGTCGGGAAGGATGGCGTCCGGCTTCGCGGCAGGGGTGGTCTTCTTGCGTGGCATGGGGGCTCCTGAACATCGTCATGGTAGGCCCCTCACACAAAAATCCTGACAACCTCCGGTTTCAGCCCCCTCTTCAAGGTAGCAGCCAAACAGGAAATCACTGGATCATTACAAAAATGCCGGCACGGGATGACCCGTGCCGGCTCTGGTTACGCCCAGCGAATTGCAGTTAGAAGCTCTGCGAGTAACGCATGTAATAGAAGCGCCCCGGCACTTCGTACTGCGGATCAAAACTGTTGGCGAAAGTGATCGCCGAGAACGGTGGATCTCGATCGAAGATGTTGTTCACGCCGATCGAGATGCGCGCGTTCCACGGCGCTTTCCAATGACCCACAACGTCGGTGTAAGTGACCGAGGGAATATAGTTCTCCGGGCGCAGGACCGAGGTCGCCTGACCATCCAGCTGAGTGCGACGGGTTGGGTTCGAGCAAACGAGCGGCACCTGAGCTGCGCCACCGCCTGGGGCAGTTCGGAGCGACTCGCAGCTCTCGTCCATACCCGAGTAATAGCGAGCTGAGACATCGGCAGCGAAGTCCCCCCGGGTCCAGCGCAGGGACAGGTTGCTGCGGATACGCCAGTACGGGTTGCGGTCGTAGTACTCACCGACGCGATTGCCGCCCTCACCAGTCACCGGATCCTCGGTCACACGGCCGTCACCGTTCTCGTCAACCAAAGCATCCGTAAGGATGGTGTTGTCCCAGTTGATGCTGAACTGCCCGAAGGAGGATTCAGGCAAGCGGTAGGTCAGCGTCAGATCATAACCTTCGAACTCGTTGATGCCGATGTTTCGAGACACCGAGTTCAGGCTGGAGATAATTCCACCCGGAGCGCGCTGGATGATCGGGCAGAACTGCGCCACAGCTGCCGCATTACCGCGATAGCAGCTATTGAGAATGGTCTGCGCCGAAAGCTGGGCGATCGCGTCCTCGATGCGGATATTCCACCAGTCGAGCGAAACGTCCAAGCCTTCCACGAACTCGGGGCTATAAACGAAGCCGAAGGTCTTGGAACGCGAGCTCTCCGGCTGCAGATTCGGATTACCGCCAACCAGCGTACGGATCTGCGAGTTGGCCTGAGAATAGCCGCCGACCGGCACTCCGCCAGCGACACAACGGGCCTGCGCTTCCGGGGTCAACCCGCCAAAGCCAGCAGTGTTGCACGGGTCAGTCGCCTGCGGGAAGTTGTCGCTGACGCCCTGGAACAGCTCAAGGATAGACGGCGCGCGAAACCCCTCGGCCCAGTTGGCGCGGACCAGCAGCTGACTGACCGGACGCCAAGTCAGGCTCGCCTTGCTATTGGTGGTGTCACCAAAATTGCTGTAGTCGGAATAGCGGCTAGCCAGATTCAGGTCAAGGCTCTTCGCAAACGGCCTGTCAGCGAGAAGCGGGATCTGCAACTCAAGGTACAGCTCGTCAAGCGAGTAGCCGCCGCCGGTAGGCGTGCGCGCATTGCCCGTAGTATTGCCCGAAGCGATCAATGCATCCGGACGATCGAAGCCCTCCTCGCGTCGATGCTCGGCACCGGCGGCAAACGCCATGGTGCCCGCCGGAAGTTCAAATAGACCACCGGTCACATTAGCAAAATAGCTGATCTGCTCATAGCCAAGTACATCTTTGGCCTCGAAGCCGACGAACCGCAACATGTCCGGGGTAATGGTGCCGGCGCCGCCGCCCAGCAGGTTCAGCGGCACGCAGCCGCTGATCGGAGCTGCGGGCGTGCCGCAAGTCGCAACGCCCTGCGCATTGATGAAGGACGGGCCAAGAGCCTGACGCAGAGCCGGCACGTTGAACAGGCCGCGGGTCACATCGGTCTGGTCGTTCTTGCCATAGAAGTAGCCGGCATCCCACGAGAAGCTGCGGTCGCCAACGTCGAACTCACCCTCGAAACGGCCGTTAAAAGCAAAGGTCTTGACGTTCTGATTGAAGCTACGGCCGCCGGTCTCGACGACGCGGCGCTGGATCCAGTTCACGTCAACACCATAGGGGTTGTAGATGCTGTCGCGACTGATGACGATATCGGCCGACGCCGTACCCGCGGCTGGCACGCCCAGCACCAACGGCATAGCGGCCAGCAGCTGCTCCGAGATGCGCTCGTTGTAAGTCACCGTGGTGACGAAGCGCAGGGTGTCGGTCAGATCGAAACGAGCGTGACCAAAGACTGAGGTGCGTTCCTGAGGGGTGAGCAGGTAGTTGTCCGGAGCAAAGTTATAGTTCTCGGTGGTGCCCCCCCAGGGGCGGAAGGAGTTGGGGCCGGTCGGGACGAAGAAGTTGCCCGCATTAACAGTCGACCCCGGGGTCGCGCCCGGATTGAGCAGTGTCGTGCCGCCATCCGGAGTAATGGCGTAACGGCCATTCGGGGTCGTCGAGCTGCCGCGGAAGCCCGGGGTCGAACCAAACAGCGGCACCGCCGAAATTTCGCGATTCCCCGCCATAACCGGCTCTTCTTTGACATAGCCAATGCCGAGCATCACGGCTGACCGGTCGGAGAGCGCACCAATAGTGGCGTCGTAAGACTGGCGACTACCATCACCTCGACTAAATTGACCGAGATACGCGTTAGCTTCAGCGCCTTGGAACTCGGTGCGAAGGATAATGTTAACGACGCCAGCGATGGCGTCGGAGCCGTAGATCGACGAAGCACCGTCCTTGAGGACTTCGATACGCTCAACCGCGGCGGTCGGAATAGTGTTCAGATCGACCGCGCCACCCAGGCCAGTGCCACCGACCCAGCGGCGGCCGTTAACCAGCACGAGGGTGCGGGCCGAGCCAAGATTGCGCAAGTTGACGCGGGTCTCACCATTGCCGCCGTTGTTGAAATTAGTGTTAAGGGTGGCGCCGTTAGCAGCAAGGTTCTGAATGACATCACCGATCGAGGTCAGACCCTGAGCCTCGATCTGATCGCGACTCAACGAGATCACCGGCTGGGCATTCTCAAGATCGACACCACGGATGCGACTACCGACCACTTCGATGCGCTCCAAGGTCGTCGCTTTTTCTTCCCCAGTCTGCTGCGGAGCCTGGGCAAAAGCCGGAACAGCCATGGCTGCGGCAGCACCAGTGATGAGCGCGAAGCGGATCGCGCCGGACAGCTGCTTGATGTTCGACATTAATTTCTCTCCAACGATCAGATGGACTCGGGGGTCCGGTTGTTGCCGACGGCGCCGGTGGGCCGGACCGCGAGCAGGCCGAATATAACGCAATCTTTACGGGGTGCAAATCGTGCACGGCAGCAGGACCGATGCTGCGCCGCAAGCCCATGAAAACACTGGATTTTCCTGCTCCGCCGCCCCTTCACCGGGCGGCCGCGGCCGGAGCCTCGGGCGGCAGGGCGGGCAGCGTGCCGGCAGGAAGGGTTCGCACGAAAACATTTCCACTGAAACTCTCGAGCCGCACCTGCCCGCGCCCCTCGCCGAGCACACGAAGCCCCTGTGGCAAGGCGGTGAAGGCCTCGGGCACCTCGGCGCAGCCAAGGGCCTGGACGAAGGCGAGCGCGGCCGAGTCGTCGGCCGGCAGGGCGATGCGCAGATCGCCGCTGAAGGTCTCGACGGAAACCGTTTCCATGCCTGCGGCCTCGAGGTCGATCGCCCCGCCCAGGCTGTCGGCCCGCAGGCGCCCGCCCTGCAGGCGCAGTACCTGGGGGCCATTCCGGGTCTGCACGAAGACATCGGCATCGCGGGCCTCGATGGCCACCTCGCCCTCGCCTCCCTGCACGCGCAGGCGCCCGCCCTGCAGGCCGGTGAGCCGCAGCCGCGCCTCGCCGAGATCCAGGCGCAGGACCCGCCCCGGCGGCAGCACCAGACGCAGCCCGGCCGGCCGCGGCCGCAGCCGGGCCGGATCCTCCAGCCGCAGTTGCAGCAGGCCCGGACGCTCGCGCCAGCGCAGCCGCTGGCCGGGCTCGAGTCCGGCCTCGACCAGCACCGCTGCAAGCCCCTGCCCGGCATCGGGTTCCGCCGATGATGCAGCCGCCGCTCCGCCTGCGGCCGCAGAGGCATCCGCCACCGGCGCCTCCGCCGCGGCAGTCGGAGGCTGCACCGAGACCGTGACCGACCCGGCTTCGAGCCAGAGCGCGAAGGCCTGGCCTTCGGCCAGGGGCCGGCGCTCGCTCACCGTGGCCGGCTGCGCCGCGGCAAGGCCCGCGGCCAGCGCGCTCAGGGCGAGGAGTGGACGGAGGAAGGCCGGCATGACGCCATCGCAGCACAGGCGGCGCGGGCTGCCAAGCGCACGGTCTCGGCATGGATGTCGACGATGTCCTCCACGTCCGGGGCATAGCCGCCGGCCATGGCCACCGCCACCGGCAGGCCGAGGCGGCGGCAGGTCTCGAACACCATGCGGTCGCGCTGGGCGAGGCCGGCCTTGCTCAGCGCGAGCTGGCCCAGGCGGTCGCCGACGAAGGGATCGGCCCCGGCGAGGTAGATCACCGCCTCCGGGCGCGCCGCCGCGATGGCCGCCGGCAGGTGCGCGGCGAGCAGGTCGAGGTAGCGCGCATCGCCCGTGCCCGGCGGCAGGGGCACGTCGAGGTCGGAGGGAGGCTTGATGGCCGGGTAGTTCTTCGCATCGTGCATGGAGAAGGCGAAGACGGTCGGATCCCCCGCCACCAGCTCGGCGGTGCCGTTGCCGTGGTGCACGTCGAGATCGACGATGAGCAGGCGCCGGACCAGGCCTTCCGCCTGCACGTGGCGGGCGGCCACCACGGCATCGTTGAAGATGCAGTAGCCGCCGCCGCGATCGAAGGCGGCGTGGTGGGTGCCGCCGGCGAGGTTCACCGCCACCCCGTCGCCGCGCAGCGCCGCCTCCAGCGCGGCGAGGGTGCCGCCCACGGTGCGCCGGGCACGGCGGGCCATGGCCTCCGACCAGGGAAAGCCGATGCGCCGCTGCTCCTGAGGGCTCAAAGTGCCGCGGCGCACGCGCTCGATGTAGGCCGGGCAATGCACCCGGCGCAGGGCCTCGTCGCTGGCCGAGACCGGCTCGTGCAGGTCCACGCCCCAGAGCGCGGCGTGCCCGCGCACGCGCTCGTAAAGCCGCCGGTACTTCGCCATCGGGAAGGCATGGCCTTCGGGCAGGGGCAGTTCGAAGCTCGGGCAGTAGAAGGCCTTCATGGCCTCAGGCTAGGACAGGGGGCGTGATGCGGGGATGGGCGGCGCGGCAGCGGGGGGCGCCTGCCTTCGCGTGGCGGCCCTTCTCGGAAGCGCCTGCCTCGTCTGGCGCTTCACTGTGGAGCGCCTGCCTTCGCGGGGAGTGCGCCCCCGTGCCGCTTGTATGTTCAGACCAGCCCAGCACGGTAGAGTCTGAACGCCGTTGAGGCGGCCAGACCGGCCCGTGCAGTTTGGTAGCCGCTGGGGTGATCGAGCCCGTGTCTGAGTACAGAGCGCACGGCCGCCGTGCTGGTCTTTCTGAAGCCCGAACGGTTACGCGCGCCGGCCTTGCCGAGCGCGCATGCACAAGCAAGGGATCCGAAGACCATGTCTGCTTCCTCAGTGGTGGTGGGCATCGACGTGGCCAAGACGCATGTCGATGTCGCGGTGCTGGGCGCCCAGCTCGGGGCCCAGCGGTTCGACAACCAGGCCGAGGCTCACTCGGCGTTGGCGGCAGCCTTGAAGCCGCTTTCCGTGGCGCTGGTGGTGATGGAGGCCACCGGCGGCTACGAGACGGCGCTGGCCTGCGCGCTGCAGGCGGCGGGCCTGCCGGTGGCGGTGGTCAACCCGCGCCAGGCGCGTGACTTCGCCAGGTCGATGGGCTGCCTGGCCAAGACCGACGCGGTGGACGCGCGGATGCTGGCCGAGTTTGCCGCGGTGCTGCTGCGCCGCGAAGACCTCGCCCGATTCCTGCGCCCGCTGGCCGACCCGCAGCAGCAGTGGCTGGCCGCGCTGGTCACGCGCCGGCGCCAGCTGCTGGCCATGCTGCTCGCCGAGCGCCAGCGGCTGCAGATCACGCCCAAGGGGCTGCACCCGAGCATCGAAGCCATCGTGGCGGCCATCAAGGCCCAGCTCGACGAGATCGAAGGCCAGATGGTCGGCCACGTGCGCGAGCACTTCACCGAGCTCGACCGCTTGCTGCAGTCAGCCAGCGGGATTGGCCCGGTGGCTAGCGCCACGCTGATCGCCGAGTTGCCCGAACTCGGCCGGCTCAACCGGCGCGAGATCGCCGCGCTGGTGGGCCTCGCCCCGATGGCCAACGACTCCGGCGCAAGCCGGGGCCGACGACGCATCCAGGGCGGACGCTTCGACGTGCGCCGTGTGCTGTACATGGCCGCACTGACCGCCAGCCGCCGCAACCCCGTCATCAAGGCTTTCTACGAGCGCCTGATCGCCGCTGGCAAGCTGCCCAAGGTCGCCTTGGTGGCCTGCATGCGCAAGCTGCTGACCACCCTCAATGCCATGGTCAGAACCAGCAAGCCTTGGGACCA
>NZ_AUBD01000022.1 GCF_000429065.1 Silanimonas lenta DSM 16282
AAGCCCGGTCCGGGCGTGATGGTCCACTCCGACCAGGGCTGCCAGTTCACCAGCAGCGACTGGCAGTCGTTCCTGAAGGCGCACCGGATGGTGCCGAGCATGAGCCGTCGCGGGAACTGCCACGACAACGCCGTGGCCGAGAGCTTCTTCAGCGTCCTGAAGAAGGAGCGGATCAAGCGTCGGATCTACCCGACGAGGGCCACCGCCGCATCGGACGTGTTCGACTACATCGAGATGTTCTACAACCCGATCCGCCGGCATGGTTCCGCTGGCGGCATGTCACCGGTAGAGTTCGAAAGGCGCTACGCGCAGAGCGGCGAATGAGTGTCTACGGAACTCTGGTCGGTCCAATATCGGCTCTCCAACAAGCTCAAAGTACCTGCGCAAGTCCTTGAACTACGTCAGCTCCGAGGTGCTTCGTGAAATGCGTGCTACCTCATTTCCTGCAGGGAGCATCGTGTTCCCGCGTGTCGGAGCGGCTCTCCGTAACAACAACAAGAGAATTCTCGCCGAGGACTGTCTGACTGACGATAACGTCCTTGTCGTCACAGTACGGGATGCGAATGTTTGCGACCCCGAGTATCTCTACTACTGGTTTGATTTCCATGATCTTCAGGACTTCTGCAACTCGGGAACCGTCCCGGTCATCAATGGGCGGAACCTGAAACTTCAAGAGGTACCGCTGCCAGACATTCAACTACAGCGGCGGACAGCTAGCGTGCTCTCTGCTTGGGACACCGCCATCGAAACCACCGAGCGCCTGATCGCGGCGAAGGAGGTGTACATCGGTGCCGTCACGGAGCGTATATATCGCCGAAGCCCCGGTTGGAGTCGATATAGACTCGGCGACTTTCTGCAGGAAACAAAGGTTCTCCACGGTCATGGCGATTATGTGATTGGTTCAGTTGGCAAAAATGGTATCAAGCCCCGTGATGAGGTTTATTCAAAAGATTTGACAAGCAACCACGAGCGGAATCTTTTGGTCAAACCCGGGTGGCTATGCTTCGGCTTGGCGAGTGATTGCATGGCGTTCGGCGTCAACTCGACCAATCAAACGTACAGCGTTAGCCCCGCGTATCGCACATTCCAAATCAATGGAGCGGATCCACGCTTCTTTGAAGGCTACTTGCGCGTATTTAATGGGCGCTTGAGCAAACGGTTCTTGATCACCTCGGCACGCCAAGGAAAGGCCATCGACTTTGAAGGTCTCTTCAACACCGAGTGCTACTTCCCATCCCGAGAGGAACAACAGCAAATTGCTAGCGCCGTTCTCCTCATGCGCGAAGAGCTTGACCATTTACGCCAGTTGCGAGAAGCCCTCAAGCGCCAAAAACGCGGCCTGATGCAAAAGCTGCTGACTGGCAAGTGGCGCATCCAAATGGAAGAAGGAGTTCCGGTATGAGCAGACCCCGTAAGGCCCGGATGGCCATCGCCTATGACTTTGATGGCACGCTTGCCCCCGGCAACATGCAGGAGCACCAGTTCCTGCCCGATATCGGCATCAAGCCGCATGACTTCTGGAAAGAAGTGCATGAGGTCGCACAGGCGCATCAGGCCGATGAGGTGCTGGTTTACATGAACCTGATGCTGCGCAAGGCTGCGGCCGCGAACGTGCCGGTCCGGCGTGAGGATTTCAAGGCCAGGGGCAAGTCCATCGCGCTGTTCGACGGCGTGGAGGAGTGGTTCGGCCGGATCAATGCGTACGCAAAGGCCAAAGGCGTGGACCTCAAGCACTTCCTGATTTCCTCCGGCAATGAGGAGATTTTTGCCGGAACACCCATTGCCAAGGAGTTCGAGGCGGTTTATGCCTCGAAATACCTGTTCGACGTCAACGGCGTCGCGCAATGGCCGGCGCTCGCCATCAACTACACCACCAAGACCCAGTTCCTCTTTCGCATCAACAAGGGCATCACGGACATCAGCGATAACGCCTCCGTCAATAAGTTTATTCCCAAAGACGAGCGGCCGGTACCGTTTGAGCACATGGTCTTCATCGGCGATGGTTCCACGGACATTCCTTGTTTTCGCTTGATCAAGGATCAAGGAGGGCTGTCCGTTGCCGTGTACCCGCCTGGAAGAAAAGGCGCGAAGGACAAGGCGGAAAAATATCGTCAGGATGGCCGGGTCCATGCGGTGGTCTCGGCCACCTATACGGACGGTTCGGAATTGGACAAGCTCATCAAGGCGCGAATCGACTTTGTTGCGAGTCGTCACGCGCTGCAAAGCCTGCTGTGAGGGAGCGCATGGACGGCTTTCGATTCAACGAGAAGTACCTGTCGCAGATCCCTGCCCTGCAGGTCTTGGTCAACCTGGGCTACACCTATCTCACGCCCGAGCAGGCGCTGGCAGCAAGGGGTGGCAAGCCTGGGCAGGTGCTTTTGGAGGAGGTGCTGCGCGAGCGGCTGAAGAAGAACAACCGCATCCAGTACAAGGGGAAGAGCTATCTCTTCTCCGAGGAGAACATCCAGACCGCCATCCAGCGCCTGAAGAACGTCAAGTACGACGGCCTGCTGAAGACCAATGAGGCGATCTATGACTTGCTGACCCTGGGCGTGTCGCTGGAGCAGTCCATCGAGGGGGACAGCAAGAGCTTCACACTCAACTACATCGACTGGAAGAACCCGGCCAACAACGACTACCACGTCACCGCCGAGTTTCCTGTCGAGCGGACGCGCAGCACCGAAACCTGCCGCCCGGACATCGTGCTGTTCGTCAATGGCATCCCCTTTGCGGTGATCGAGTGCAAGTCACCCAAAGTGGAGGTCGGTCAGGCGGTGTCGCAGATGATCCGTAACCAGCGTGAGGAGTATATCCCCAAGCTCTTTACCTACGCGCAACTGCTGATTGGCGTGAACAAGAATGGCGGCCAGTACGCGACGACAGGCACACCAGCCAAGTTCTGGGCGTTGTGGCGCGAACAGTTCGACGATGCGAAGGCGGTGGCATCGGTAGTCAATTTTCCGCTGAAACCCCAGGACAAGGATGCCCTGTTTTCGGGCGACTTCGCCATCGCTCGCACGTTCTTCGATGCGTTGGAACGTGAGGGGGAGCGCCAGATTACCGAGCAGGACAGGACACTTTACAGCCTGTGCCGGCCTGAGCGCCTGCTGGATCTGGCGTTTCGCTTCACGGTGTTCGACGGCGGTATCCGCAAGGTCGCCCGTTATCAGCAGTTCTTTGCCGTCCAGCGTGTGCTCGAACGGGTCAAGCACCGGGACGAGGTGGGGCGGCGCTTGGGCGGCATCATCTGGCACACGCAAGGATCGGGCAAGTCGCTGACGATGGTGATGTTGGCCAGGGCACTGGCGCTGGACCCTGACATTCGAAACCCGCGTATCGTCCTGGTGACGGACCGGGTGGATTTGGACAAACAGCTCGGCAACACCTTCGCCGCCTGCGGCCTGACGCCAGACCGGGCGGACAGCGGGCGCCACTTGCTGGAGCTGGTCTCCGAGAACAAGGCGCACATCGTCACCACGCTCATTCACAAGTTCGACAAGGCGCTGTCGGTCAGGAAGCACGTCGAGGAATCGGCCGATATCTTCATCCTGGTCGATGAGAGCCACCGCACGAACTTCGGCGGCTTTGCCGCGCGCATGCGCCAAATGTTCCCGATGGCCTGCTACCTTGGCTTCACCGGGACGCCGCTGATGAAGAAGGAGAAGAACAACTTCGCCAAGTTCGGCGGCTTGATCGATACCTACGCCATCAATCAGGCCGTCAAGGACGGCGCGGTTGTCCCTCTGCTCTACGAGGCGCGGCATGTGGAGATGGAGCAGAACGAGAAAGCCATCGACACCTGGTTCGAGCGCCACACCCAGGGCCTGACGGACGCGCAGAAGGCGGACTTGAAGAAGAAGTACAGCCGGGCGGAGATGCTCAACAAGGCCGACCAGGTGATCTACATGCGCGCCTTCGACATCAGCGAGCACTTCCGGCAGAACTGGCAGGGAACGGGGTTCAAGGCCCAGCTCGTCGCCCCGAGCAAGGCCGCTGCGCTGACCTACAAGAAGTTCCTCGATGAGATCGGGCACGTGACCAGTGACGTCATCATCTCACCGCCGGACACTCGGGAAGGCAACGAGGAGACCGACGACAGCCCGACCGATGACGTGGTCGCCTTTTGGGAACGGATGATGAAGCGGTATGGCTCCGAGGAGGAGTACAACAAGCAGGTCATCAACCTGTTCAAGCACGGCGACGAGCCGGAGATTCTCATCGTCGTCGACAAGCTGCTGACCGGCTTCGACGCGCCACGAAACACGGTGCTGTACTTGACGCGCAAACTGCGCGAGCACACGCTGCTTCAGGCGATCGCGCGCGTGAACCGGTTGTATGACGACGACGAGGGCAGGCAACCCAAGGAGTTCGGCTACATCATCGACTACGCCGGCATCCTGGGTGAGCTCGATCAGGCGCTGACCACTTATAGCGCACTCGATGGATTTGACGAGGCAGACCTTGCGGGGGCTCTGGTTAGCATCAATGAGGAAGTGGCCAAACTGCCCCAGCGTCACGCCGATCTTTGGGACCTCTTTAAAGAGGTCAAGAACCAGCACGACGAAGAGGCCTACGAGCAGCTGCTGGCTGACGAAAAGCTGCGCGAGTCCTTCTACGAGAGACTGGCGGCCTACGGCAAGACGCTGTCCATTGCGATGTCGTCTGAGCAGTTCATCGCATCGACCTCCGAGAAGAAGCTCCAGTCGTACAAAAACGATCTGAAGCGGTTTACGAACCTGAAGGCGTCAGTCAAGTTGCGGTACGCCGAGTCGGTGGATTACCGCGACTTCGAGCCCAAGATCAAGAAGCTGCTGGACACGCATATTTCGGCAAACGAAGTGGTTCGCCTGAATGAGCCCGTGAACATCTTCGACGAGAAAGCGTTCAAGCAGGTGGTCGAGGATCAAGGTGAAGCTAAGGCTACGGCAGCCAAGGCAGACATGATCGCGCACGCGACCAAGAAGGCCATCAGCGAGCGCTTGGAACAGGACCCCGCGTTCTACGAGAAGTTCTCCAAACTCATTCAGCAGACCATCGACGACTTCCGTGCCAAACGCATCTCCGATCTGGAATACCTGAACAAGGTCAGTGAGATCAAGGATGCGGTTGTCAACCGGCGCAGTGACGATGCCCCGGCGCAGTTGGCCGGTAACGACAATGCCCTTGCTTTGTACGGCGTTATCAAGCCCTATGTCCTCGGCCATGTGAAGGCGGAAGAGACAGCAGCGACGCTTGCTGCCGACTCTGCTGTCGACATCTGGTCGATCATTCAACGCAACAAAAAGGTGGGCTTTTGGGACGACTTGGACGCGCAACGTCGAACGATGAACGAAATCGACGACTACCTGTACGACGAGGTCAAGGACAAGAAGGGTGTCCCTCTGACGACCGGCGAGATGGACGACATCATCGACCGGACGATGCAGCTCGCCAGGCATCGGATGGCGGTATGAGCGACAGAAGCGGCTTGGTCTGCTACGGCGACGAGGTTATCCGCTATGAGATTGTCGAGCGCCCGTCGAGACGAACACTGGGCATCGAGGTGCACCCCGGAGGGCGTGTTCTCGTGCTTGCCCCCAGGGGGTGCGATGACGCAATCATAGACGAGAAGCTTCGCTTGCGGGCAGGGTGGGTCAGTCGTCAGCTGGCAACGTTCTCTCGGTATGAAAGACACACCGCGCCCAGGCAGTATCTCAGCGGTGAATCGCATCGCTACCTTGGACGACAGTACCGCTTGCGCGTCAAGGCAAACGACTCGGACGCCCGTCAGGATCATGTGAAACTGACCCGTGGCGAAATGTGGGTCATCAGCCCGGGAGAACTTCCTCCCGCAAAGGTCAAGGCGCTCCTGCGACGCTGGTATCTTGGTCGAGCCCGTGAGGTGTTCGATGCTGTGCTGACGGATGCCTTTGATACGTTCCAGCGACTTGGGCACGAGAGGCCACGCATCGCAGTACGCGAGATGCGTAGCCGATGGGGAAGCTTGTCTCCTGGTGGGCAGATGACCTTGAACTCACGGTTGGTGCAAGCCCCTCGGCCCTGTGTGGACCGACCAGCTTTTCGTAGACATCCGGACGCCATAATTGATGGCAATGACCGAGGTGTTTATGGGCAACAGCAAGCAGTACACGGATGAGTTCCGGGCCGAAGCGGTGAAGCAGGTGCTGGAGCGCGGCTTTACGGTGGTGGACGTGGCGTCCCGGATCGGGATCCCCAAGCACACGTTGTATGGCTGGGTGCAGGCGGCCAGGAGGACGGCGCCGCTATCCGTGGCCGCCGCAGCGCCGAGCGACTCGGCGGAGATCCGTCGGCTGAAGGCCGAGCTGCGGCGCGTGACCGAGGAGCGCGACATCCTAAAAAAAGCCGCCGCGTACTT
>NZ_AUBD01000023.1 GCF_000429065.1 Silanimonas lenta DSM 16282
GAGGCCCACGCCTTCCCGCTGGGGACGGTGGACACCTTCGCCACCTACTTCGCCCCGGCCGACTTCAACGAGACGGTGGGCACCCTCGGCCAGCCACTCTACGCCAAGCAGGAGCCGCGCAAGTTCGACCGCGGCACCGACCTGCACACCCAGAGCAACCCGCTGCCGATGTGCCACCGGCCCGGCGTGCTGGTCAAGCTCACCGTCTGAGGGTGCCTGTCCGATGGTCCGTGTGGAGGATCTGTACGACGCCGCCGAGCGCGCGGGACTCTTGACGCCCGTCGTGGTGGGCGCCGTCACCGTGCACTGTGCGTTCCGCGCGCCGGACGAGACGGTGCTCGACGGCCTGGCGCTGGCGCGTGACTTCGAGCTCGAATACGCGTCCTCGCGCCTCGCGCTCGCACCGGGCGACGTGGTCACCATCGCTGGCGAGTCCTACCGCGTGCGCGAGGTCGGCGCCTTCGGCGACGGCCGCGAGTGCCGGGCGAGGCTCGCGAGGCTGCCATGAACTCGGTGCGCGAGCGCCTGCTGCGCATCCTCGTCGATCGGCTCACGGCGGCCCTGGCCCCGGCGCCCGTGCTGCGCCAGCCGGCGACACCGCTGCCCCGCGAGGCCGGCCCTGCCTTGCTCGTCTTCGTCGAGGGCGACGCCATTACTGCGCACGCCAACCGGCTGGCGGACCGGGCGATCACCGTCCGCCTGGTCGCGCTCGCGCGCGGCATGGACGCCTTTGACGCGACCGACCGGCTGATCGTCGCCGCCCACGCCGCCGTGCTCGCGGACCCGAATCTGGGCGGCCTGGCGCTCGCGGTGCGCGAGCTCGACGCCGACTGGGACGCCGACGACCTCGATGCCGGCACGGTGACGCTGCCGGCGCGCTACGAGATCCGCTACCGCACCACGCTGACCGACCTCACGACCCTGGGATGACCCCCGATGCCCATCGAACTGCTCCGACCCCACACCCACGCCGGTCGGCGCCTGCCCGCAGGCGCGCGGCTGGACCTGCCGGAGGTCAGCGCCCGCTGGCTGATCGCCCAGGGCGCGGCCCGGCTCGTCACGCCGGACTCCCCGGCGCCGGCCCCATCCCCCAAACCCTCGCGCCGTGACGGTCCCGCCGCCGCGGCAACCTCCACGGGAGACTGACCATGGCCTACTTCTCTGGACAAGGGCGCGTCTACATCGGCGCGCGCGACTCGGCTGGCAATCCGGCCGGCCTCACCTTCGTCGGCAACGTGCCGGAACTGAAGGTGTCGCTGTCGGTGGAGACGCTGGAACACCAGGAGGCGCAGTCCGGCCAGCGCCTCACCGACCTGCAGCTCATCAAGACCAAGAAGGGCGAGTTCGCCTGCACGCTGGAGGAACTCAGCAGCGGCAACCTCGCGCTCGCCCTCTACGGCCACTCGACCACGGTGACACCGGGCACGATCACCGGCGAGACACTGCCCAACCCTGTCACCGTGGGCAGCCTCTATCCGCTCGCGCACCAGAACGTCTCGGCGGTGCAGATCCAGGACGGGAGCAGCCCGCCCAAGACCCTGCCGGCGACGCAGTACCAGGTGCACGCCCGGCACGGCTCGGTGCTGATCCTCGACGCCACGACCGGCGGCCCTGGACCGACCAGAGTTCCGTAGACACTCATTCGCCGCTCTGCGCGTAGCGCCTTTCGAACTCTACCGGTGACATGCCGCCAGCGGAACCATGC
>NZ_AUBD01000024.1 GCF_000429065.1 Silanimonas lenta DSM 16282
GCAGTTCAAGGACGAGTTCCAGAAGCAGCAACCCGCATCAACCCACCGAGCCGTCCTCAACTAATCGGTGGTCCGAAAAAAGCCGGCAGGTCATCCCCAAGTGCTATGGCGTGGCAGAGATGATTCATGGACTCGTGGCGGGCGCCTGCGCAGCGCTTGGCATACTGTTCTTCTTGGTGCTCCGGCACTCCTCCGTTGCCAGGGACCGGCGCCGGGCCGCGCGCGAGGCGAAACTGCAGTGGTGGCTGATCGGCATCAGCCTATTGGCATTCCTGGCAATGATTGCCTTGCCATGAGTTGCGGCGCGCGGTACGCATGTCCGCTTGACGGGGGAGGTTACGGATCCACGCGAGGCAGAGAGTTCTGGGCTGGCGTGATGCCACCGGCTGCATGAGAGATAGGTTGAAACACTGCGAGGGACTCGATGCCGTAACGGCTAACGCCTGAATTAAGTCGTACCGCGAAGCGGCGTCGGCTTGGACGAATTGTTAGCCCGCGCCCCGGGCCGGCACATGTTGCACCCACTGGCGAACAATGTGCTGCACGGAGGCGACCCGTGCGGCAACGAACCCGGGCGATGGAAAGCTGATGCATGCGCGATCCGGCCCCAGCCATTGCAACAGACCTTCCGGATCCTCAATCGAGTCGCGGGCGATGGCGCTCTTCTTGACGCCGAGGTGCAGGATGAGCTGAAGCGGGACCTTGCCATTCAGGCGCATGGTGGCGAAGTGCTCGCCGGCATAGAAGCTCGGAGCGTTCCACTTGATCTCTTCCCCGATGCCATCGGCCGACGCCAGGATCGCACCGCGCAAAGTTTCGACTTCCTCTCGCAGTGGTGAAGCAAGGCCGGCGATGTAATCGGCGACTGAAGCTGCGGAAGGAGACTTGCGACTGCCCATAACGGCTCCCGAGCGGGCTAACGCCTGAGTTAAGCCGCGCCGCGAAGCGGCGTCGGCTTGAATGAATTGTTAGGTTGCTCCAGTGGAGATTCTTGGGGACAAGATGATGCGATAGTTAATTAACTCATCACCGCATTTTCCAATCGCCACCACGTTGGTGGCGCCAATCTTCCAGTGAGCTGCTTGCCAAGCGTCTTCTCGCCTTTCTGATGATGATGGTTCCCCCAGCTGCTTGGACAGTGTTTCAATTGCATTGATGCATGCCCAGTGACCTGAGACGGATCATGTAGCCACTTCGATGGTGAGTTCTCTACCCTTATCAAGGCAAGGAGAACCCATGAAGAAGCGCTTCACTGAAGAGC